>NZ_WBJX01000001.1:0-354636 GCF_008831075.1 Pseudoclavibacter terrae
TCCGCGAACACGCTCAGCAGGTTGCCTCCGACTGCCGCGAGGAGAACGTAGAAGGCGACGGCAGCGAGGCCCACCCAGATCATTCGGGGCACGGACTTGGGGTGGCGGATGTCGCTCATGACGTGATTTCCGATCTGAGAAGTCGTTTCGGCAGGCCGCCCGTTTGGAGCTTCGCTGCCATTCGAGCCGGTTGCCTCTCCCACCGGGGAAGCTTGCGGGACTGCGAACGGGACAATGTTGTCATGCGACCCACTGTGCTCGGTCTGTCAGCCGGTGAGTGCTCGGCGGCTGAGGACGGCAGCGCGAGTCGCCCGGGATCGCACCTGAGTGCATCCCGCTACGGCCAGCTCGGCTCCTCCTCGGGGAAGATCGCGAGCTCCCGCACCTCCACGCCTTGCGGCTGCTGCAGCACGAACACGACCGACCGGGCGACGTCGGCCGGGTCGTTCAGCTGCGCATCCGGGCCCGGCTTGTACTGCTCCGTGCGTCCGTCGAAGAACTTCGTGCGCATGCCTGCCGGGATGAGGGTCGTGACCCCGAGCCTGCCCCGCGTCTCCGCGGCGAGGGCGCGCGAGAAGCCAAGCACCGCGAACTTCGACGCCGAGTAGGCCGTCGCGTCCGACAGCGGACGCAGCGCGAGCGACGAGGCCACCGTGACGACGCGGCCGTGCGACGCCTCCAGGTACGGCAGGGCCGCGCGCACCGTCGAGACCGTGCCGAACAGGTTGACGGCGACGATCTTCTCCCACTCCTCGCCGCTCAGTTCCTCGAGCTTCGCCGGCCGGTCGATGCCCGCGGCCGTGACCACCGCATCCAGACCGCCGAGCTCTTCCGCGACCTCGATCACCGCGCGCTCGACGGCAGGCCGGTCGGTGACGTCGACGTCGCGGGCGAGCACACCGGACGCGACGCCGCCAGTGTCGAGATCGAGCACGATGGGCGTACCGCCGGCCTCGGCGACCGCGTCGGCGACGGCGGCACCCAGGCCGGACGCGCCACCCGTGATGAGCACACGCCCGACGGGGCGAAGGGGAGTTGCTGGCATGGAGATTCCTCCTTTGATCGTGGACTTCATTAATGGAATGGGTCGAGCGGGAAGGGAGCGCCTGATCAGCCGACGGCCGCGAGCGCCGCGGCGAGCGACGTCGTCGAGTGCCCGAGGTGGAAGGGAACCGTGACCGTGCGCCCACCCCACTCGGCGAGGAGCTTCGTCTCGGGGAGGGCGTCCACGCTGTAGTCGCCGCCCTTCACCCAGACATCCGGGCGCAGGCGTGCCAGGAGCGTCTCCGGGCTGTCCTCCTCGAAGACGACGACCGCGTCGACCATGCGCAGCGCGCTGAGCAGCTCGACGCGGTCGGCTTCGCCGATGATCGGTCGCTGCTCGCCCTTCAGGCGGCGCACCGAGTCGTCCGAGTTCAGGCACACGATGAGGCAGTCGCCGAGCCCGCGCGCCGTCTCGAGGGTGCGCACGTGCCCGGCGTGGAGCAGATCGAAGCATCCACCGGTCGCGACGACCGTGCCGCCTCGGGCGCGCACCGACGCGATCAGCTCCTCGGCAGCGCCGCCCGGAAGCTGGGAGGGGTGCGGATCGGGTCGGACGACGGATGCGACGCCGCCAGCACGCAGGAACGCGCCGGCCGTGTCGATGGCCGCGCGAACCGCATCCTCGAGGTCGTCGCCGGCTGCGATCCGCGTCACCGCAGTGGCCGCGAACCGGTCACCTGCACCGCACGTGTCCGCGGCCTGCACCGGTTCCGCAGGCAGGACCACCGGCTGCCTTGCCTCCCCGGTGCCGTCGTCGGAACGTGCGAGGAGCGCCCCGCGCTCCCCGAGGGTGACGGCAACGGCGTCGCATCCCCACCGCTCGAGCAGCTGCGCGGCGGCGACGGCGGGGTCGGTCTGCCCGGTGAGGCCGCTCGCCTCGGCGAGGTTCGGGGTGACGAGGGTCGCTGCGGCGACGGGCCGTTCGCCGCGTGGATGCGGATCCCAGACGAGCGGGGCCCGCCCTGCGACGGAGTCCAGGGCTGCCCGGATCTCCGGGCAGCGTGTCACGCCGCGGCCGTAATCGGCGACGAGGACGGTATCGGCGGCGGCGATGGCGGCGAGCATCTCCGGGCTCGCCGCGACCGGTGGCGGGGGAGCGCAGCCGTCGTCGATGCGCGCGAGCGCATGCCCGGCGGCATGGAGGCGCGTCTTGACGGGCGTCGGCGCGTTCGATGGGCCTGCGACGACGCGTACCCCCGCGAGCGCTGCCCGCAGGGTGCGGGCCGCCGTGTCATCGGCGAGCACCGTGACGAGCTCGACCTCGTGCCCGTCGGCGGCGAGCAGCGTGGCCACGAGGCCGGCACCTCCGGCCCGGTGCGTGCGGCTGTCGAGCTGCACCACGGGAACCGGAGCGTCCGGAGCGAGCCGCGTCGCGGAACCATCGAGGTCCTCGTCGAGGAGCGTGTCACCGACCACGGTGATCCTCATCGGGTGCCCCTCCGTTCCTCCTGGCCGCGCACGACGCCATCGAAGACCTCGCACAGGGCGTGGATGGCGGCGAGCTGGCACTCCTGCACGTGGGGAGACGGCGCATCCAGGCAGATCGCGTCGTCGGCGACCTCGGTGAGGGGGTTCGGCCCGGCCCCGGTGAGCGCCCAGGAGGTGGCGCCGATGTCTCGGGCGGCCGACGCCGCGCGCAGCAGGTTCTCGCTCGACCCGCTGGTCGACAGCAGCAGGAGGAGATCGCCCGAGCGGGCATGGGCCTGCACCTGCCTGGCGAACACCTGCGCGTAGCCGTAGTCGTTGCCGAGCGCCGTCAGGCTGGACGTCTCGGCGCTCAACGCGATCGCCGAGAACGCCTGCCGGTCGCCGCGGTACCTGCCGACCAGCTCAGCGGTCAGATGCTGCGCCTCCGCAGCCGAGCCGCCGTTCCCGGCCACGAGCAGGCGGTGGCCGCGCCGGAGTCGCCGCGCGAGCTCGAGCCCCCACTGCTCGAGGTGCTCGGCGTGCAGCTCGGTGGCGTGGGCGGCGTCGCGCAGGCCGCGCAGGTGCTCGCGGACCACCTCGCCGGGTCGCGCCAGCTGACGGTCGACGGTCCCCGCGACGGTCTGCGCCTCGGTTCCCGTCTCCGCGTTCGCGACCCGCGCGCCGACGGCGGTCACGAGGCGGCCCCTGCGAGCTGCTGCGACCGCTGGCTGGCCAGCGCCATCGTCTCCGCGTAGATCTGCTCGGTCGTCGCCGCGACCCGGTCCCACGTGTACCGGGTCTCGACCCTCGCCCGCCCGGCTCTGCCCATGGAGGCGCGCAGCGCAGCGTCGGTGAGGAGCTTCACGAGTCCATCGGCGAGCGCGCGCTCGTCGCGTGGCCGCACGAGGAGCCCAGTGGACCCGTCGACGACCGTATCCGCCAACCCGCCGACACGCGCCGCAACGACGGGCGCACCGCACGCCATGCTCTCGAGCGGCACGATCCCGAACGGCTCGTACCAGGGCGTGCACGCCACCACGTCCGCAGATCGCAGCAGCGAGGGCACGTCCTTCCGCGGCACCTGCCCGCGGAAGCGGACCCGGTCGGCGACGCCCAGCTGACTGGCGACCTTGCGAAGACGCTCGACCTCCGGGTCGGGAGTCACGCCCGCGCCGGAGGCGCCGACGACGACGAGCTCCACGTCCGTCACCCCGCGCTTCGGGAGCAGCGTCATCGCCCGGATGACGAGCTCCACGTCCTTGCGCGGCACGAGCCTGCCGATGCTGAGGATGCGCAGCGCCGCACCGCGCCGGTCGACGGGGCCGTCCAGGGTGAACTCGTCCAGGTCCACACCGCAGGGCGCGATCCGGACGCGGTCGCGCCTCACACCCATCGCGGTCAGTTCGTCGACCTCGTCAGCGCAGGTGGCGACGACCATGTCCACTTCGCGACCGACGCGTGGTTCCAGCCAGGCGCGCTGCGGCGGGCTCGTGTCCGCCGCCCCCTGGTGCCGTCGCTTCACCGTGCCCAGCGCGTGGAACGTCTGCAGCACCGCGGGCGGGGACGCGGATGCGCGGGCCGCGTCGGCGGCGGCGAGACCTGACATCCAGAAGTGGCCGTGCACGACGTCCGGCGGGCCGTTCGCCGCCCAGTCCGCGGCGACACCGGCCGCCAGCTCGGGCATGTACGGCAGCAGGTCATCCTTCGGGATGCGCGCCGCGGGCCCGGCGGGCACGTGGACGACCTCGACGCCGGCGTCGAGCTGCACCCGCTCGGGGAGGGCCTCGTCGTCGCGTCGCGTGTACACCGTCACCGCGTGGCCGCGTCTCGCGAGTGCTCGCGAGAGCGCCGCGACGTGCACGTTCTGTCCGCCCGCGTCGACGCTGCCGGGGGTGGCCAGCGGGCTCGCGTGCTCGGAGATCATGGAAATCTTCATCGGTTCGCTCCTTCGCTTCTGTGGTGTGCCTGGTTGCTGTGGTTCGCGGTGCGGTTGCGTCTGGCCGCGAACGCGTCGAGCTCGTCGTGGAGCAGCGCATCCCACGCGTCGAGGAAGCGCTGCAGGCCGAAGTGCTCGAGCACGAATGCTCGGGCGTTCGAACCGCGGCGCCTCGCCTCCTCCGGGTCCTCGATGAGCCGGACGGCTGCCGTGCGGAGCTCGCCGATGTCCGTCGAGATGGCGCCAGCCTCCGGCGGCACGGCCCGGTGCGCCTCCGTGGTGGCGAGGGCGAGCACGGGCATCCCCAGGTGCATCGCCTCGAGCAGGGAGAGGCCGAGTGAGGTCCAGCGGAACGGATGCAGGTAGGCGCGCCTGCGGGCGAGCTCCGCGTGCATCCGCGCCGTCGGCAGGTCGCCGACCGCTCGAATCGCGCTGCCGGGCAACGCTGCGGGCAGCAGGTCCGCGGCGATGCCGAAGGCGTCGACGGGCGCGACCTCCGCGAACGAGGGCAGCAGGTCGGTGCCCGTCACCCGCCAGCGGCGCACTGGCTCGTTGATGACGACGCCGAGCGCGGGCAGCTCACCGGTGTAGCGGTGACCGGGGTCGGGCACCCCGTGCTCGATGACCCGCGTCGCGGCCGGCCCGCAGTCCCAGACGAGGTCGTTGAAGTGCGTGACGTGCACGATCGTCACCGCGTCGTCGGCGAGGGGATGCCGCTCGGTGACCGGGAACATCTTCGGAGTGTTGTGCTCCACGAAGACCGCCGGGATGTCGTGGCCGGGGGTGCGCCCGAGATGCTCGATGACCAGCCCGAACTCCTCGAGTCGCTGCAGCACGACGATGTCGACGTGTTCCTCACGCAGCAGGGCGAGGGGGACCGCGCGCGCGTGTGCGGGCAGCGGCGGCGGCTCCTGGCCGGGAGCGACCGGCACCAGGTACTCGTGCGCGCCCGACAGGAAGCCGTTCGCCCACCCGCCATGCATGTACCAGACGAGAATCCTCATCTTCGAAGTCTTGCTGCTCCTCCTTCTCCAGAAAGGTGGTTGACAGATCGGAGAACTTCCGCTGCACTGACCCCTGTCAGGCACGGGTGGCCGGGTATCGGGCACTCCCTGGCGCGGGAGTTTCGGCACGGCGCATCCTGGTCGCCGAGCACGACGGAGGGCACCAGGTAGGGGCCCCAGCGGATGCTCGGCACCACCGGTGCGAAGAGACTCACGATGGGTGTCCCCACGGCGACCGCGAGGTGCGCCGGGCCGGTGTTGCCGACGACGACGACCTGCGCCGCCGCGAGGACGCCGGCGAGCTGAGGAAGATCGCAGCGTCCCGCCAGGTCGAGGGCCCCGGGGGCGGCGGCGCGGATTCGGGAGGTCAGCCCGCGTTCCGCCGAGGACCCCGTGAGCACCACTCGCGTGCCCTGCGCGGCGAGGGCCGCGGCGGTCTCCGCATACCGCTCGACCGGCCAGGTCCTGGCTGGGACCGCGGCGCCCGGATGCAGGACGACGAAGGGTTCCCGACCCAGGACGTCGGTCATGTCCGGGACGTCGCGGACGCGCATCCGGGCGTCGTCGCGCTCCGGCAGCGGGAAGCCCGCGGCTGCGGCGATGGCGAGCGCCCGCTCGGGCTCCGGGATGTCCTCGGGGAGGTCCTCACCCGGCCGGAGGCGAACGTCGAGGAGCGACCCCGGGTAGTCCACGGAGGCGCCGGCGATCCGAGCCACGCCCGCGAGGCGGAGCGCGAGGGCAAGGGGCAGCGGGGACTGGTGGAAGGACGTGAGGATCACGGCCTCGTCGACGTCCGCCGCTCGCACGAGGCGCAGCAGCTCAGCCAGATGCTCCTCGTCCGTGGTCGGCGCGGGGTTGGAGATCCACGGCGCATCCCAGACCAGCACGCGCTCCACGCCCGGCAGCATCCGGGCGGCGTCGGCGCCCCTCGGGCCGCACAGCATGACGACCGGTGCCTGGCTCGCCACGGCGCGCACGGCGGGGCCGCCGAGCAGCACATCCCCCATGCTGTCGAGCCGCGCGACGAGCACCCGACGCATCAGCCCTCACTCCGCTCATCGCTCGCGCGGGCGGGCAACGGTGCGCCGCCCGC
Source organism: Pseudoclavibacter terrae (assembly GCF_008831075.1). Taxonomy (GTDB): domain Bacteria; phylum Actinomycetota; class Actinomycetes; order Actinomycetales; family Microbacteriaceae; genus Pseudoclavibacter; species Pseudoclavibacter terrae. Next base: position 6,485 of record NZ_WBJX01000001.1, read on the forward strand.
CAGCAGCAGTTCGACGGCGTCGGCGAGGGTGCCGGAGACGGACGGTGCAGCGGCGACCTCCTCCGGGCGAGTCGCCGGGGTCGGGACGAGCACCGACCGTGCTCCCGCCGCGTGCGCGGCAGCCAGGTCAGCGGCGATGTCGCCGACGACGGCCACCTCGCTCGCCTCGAGGCCGAGCGCAGCCGCGGCCGAGCGCACCATCCCGGGCTTCGGCTTCCGGCACTCGCAGCCATCCTCAGGACCGTGCGGGCAGTACCGCCACACGTCGAATCCGCCGAACAGCTCGTCGACCCTGGCGTTGACGGCCTGCACCTGCGCCTCGGTGAGCAGTCCTCGGGCGACGCCCGACTGATTGCTGACGACCCCGACGCGCAGACCCGCCTCGCGAACCCGAGCAACAGCGTCGAGGGCCGTCGGCATCGGCTGCACGAGCGACGGATCACCGTTGTAGGGAATGTCGACGACCAGCGTCGCGTCGCGGTCGAAGAGCACCGCTCGAAGCGGAACCGGATCTGGCACGGGGCCTCCTCTGCACGGAACGGGTTCCGGAGTAGTAGACACACGAAGCCTGAAGATTCCTCACAGCCGTCGTCCGTTCGCGTATGCAGAATCGTCGGATGCGCACATTCGCGGAGCCAGCAGCCCGGCGCGACAGCGGCCGGCCGCCCACCCTTCTGGCCCTGCGGGCGCTGAAGCTCGGTGATCTGCTCGTCGCCGTGCCGGCCCTGAAGGCTCTCAAGCGCGCACATCCAGGCCACGAGCTCGTCTACGCGGGCCCGGCCTGGCTCGCCCCCGTGCTCGAGCTGATCCCAGCGGTCGACGCGCACCTGCCGACCCCGGGGCTCGATGATCTGCTTCCTCTCCCGCCAGGCACGGTCGATGTCGCCGCGAACCTGCACGGCAACGGGCTCGAGAGCCGCCGCATCATCTCCGCACTCCAGCCCCGCCGTCGGATCGTCCACGGCGCGCCCGCCGATCCGACCGCCGGTCTCGAGGCCGACGCGGGCCCCGGATGGCAGGACGGAGTGCTGGAGCGGCACCGGTGGGCGCGCCTCGTGAACGCGTTCGGCGCAGCTGCCGACCCGGACGACGTCGGCATCCTCGTGCCGGCCGCGCCCCCGCCGGTCCTCGGGGCGGCGGTCGTGCACGTCGGGGCCTTCTACGGGTCACGCCAGTGGCCTGTGGAACGCTTCGCCGCGGTCGCGAAGGCGCTCACGGCGGACGGGTTGCGCGTCGTCGTCACGGGGGACGGCGGTCGCGATCTGCCCAGAGCTCGGGCCGTCGCCGCGGCCGCTGGCCTCGACGCCACCGCCGTGCTCGCCGGCAGCCTCGACCTCACCGGCTTCGCCGCCACGATCGCGGCGGCCGCCGTCGTCGTGACGGCCGACACGGGGGCCGCGCACCTCGCATCCGCCTACGGAACCCCGTCCGTCGTGATCTTCGGGCCGGCCCCGCCCGAGGAGTGGGGGCCGCCGCCCGGACCGCACGTCGTGCTCACCGATGCGCGTCTCCGCCGCGGCGACGCGTTCGCCAGCGAACCCGACCCCGCCCTGCTCGCGGTCGGCGCGGACCAGGCGCTCGGCGCGGCCCGAAGGGTGCTGCGTTCGTGCTGAGCCGCGCTACTGAGTCTCGTCGAGCGGATGCGCGATGGTCGGGATCGAAGCCGTGAGCGGGCGCCCCTCCCGCTGCAGCTTGCGCTTCCGCAGCTGCCAGAGCACGGTGAGGATGAGGAACCAGACGGGAGCCGCGAGGAACGGCAGGCGCGTGTCGTCGCCGTAGATGAGCGTGCCGGCGATGAAGGCGAAGAACGCGAGCACCAGCCAGGGCGCGACGCGTGCCATCGGCATCTTGAACTTCGAGGCCAGGTGCTTCTCAGGGAAGCGTCGGAGGTACACGATGTAGCTCACGACGATGGAGCCCCACGTGAAGAGGATGAGCGTCGCGCACATCGACGAGACGAACGTGAAGGCCGCGATGACCTCGTCGCCCGCGAAGAGCAGCGGGATCGCGGAGAACAGGAAGACGCAGGTGAAGAAGACGGCCTTCGTCGGCACGCCCTGCCTGCTGGTCGACGCGAACGCCTCCGGTGCGTGCCCATCCTTCGAGAGGCCGAAGAGCATCCGCGTCCCCGAGTACAGGCCGGAGTTGGCGCTCGACGCGGCCGAGCTGAGCACGACGAGCTGGATCGCGAACGCCGCGAGGCCGAAGCCGGCGATCGCGAGCGTCGACACGAACGGGCTCTTCCCCGGCTCGATCTTGTCCCACGGCGTGACGCTCATGATGACGATGAGGGCGCCGACGTAGAAGATCAGGATGCGTGCGACGATCGAGTTGATGGCCTTCGGCAGCGTCTTGCGAGGGTTCTCCGTCTCCGCGGCGGCCGTGCCGACGAGCTCGACGCCGATGAACGAGAAGATGCCCATCTGGAAGCCGAGCACGAACCCGCTCGCGCCCATCGGGAACATCCCGCCGTGCTCCCACAGATTCGAGAGGGTCGCGGTGTCGCCGTCGGGGCTCTGGAACCGGGTCAGGATGAGCACGATCCCCACGGCGATGAGCCCCAGGATGGCGACGATCTTGATGATCGCGAACCAGAACTCGGTCTCGCCGAACCACTTCACGGGCTGCAGATTCAAGACCGTGAGAACGACCACCGCGACGAGCGCAGGCAGCCAGCTCGGGATGTCGGCGTTGAACCACTGCACGTACGCGGTGATGGCGACGATGTCGGCGACGCACGCGATGACCCAGGAGAACCAGTAGTTCCAGGAGACGAAGAACCCGGCCCATGGGCCGAGCATGTCCTTCGCGATGTCGCCGAACGTCTTGTAGTGCAGGTTCGAGAGCAGCAGCTCGCCGAGGGCGCGCATGATGAAGAAGACGAAGAACCCGATCACCATGTAGACGAAGACGATCGACGGCCCCGACACGCTGATGAGCTTCCCGGAGCCGAGGAAGAGCCCCGTCCCGATGGCGCCGCCGATGGCGATGAGCTGCAGGTGCCGATTCTTGAGGCCGCGCTGCATCTCGCCCTGCGGAGGTTTCGCGGTTGTGCTCGCGGTGGTCGTCGTGGACATGACACTCCTTTGTGCTGATGCCTTGATGGTGAAGCTGGCTGCTGGGTTGACGGGGATCGAGGTCTGGCGGCCGCTGCCGGCCGCAGGGTCAGGCGACCACGCGGAACGTGGTCAGGGCCGGGTCGTTGGCGCCGCGGACGTATCCGGAGGGGGCTGACCCCGTGTGCCTGAGGTAGTCGACGACCTCCTGGCTGAGCACCTCGCCCGGCAGCACGTTCGGCACACCCGGCGGGTACGCGGCCAGGGAGTCGGCGGAGATGCGGCCGACCGCCTCCGTGTACGGCACCGTCTCGACGGCGCTGAAGAACGCGTCCGAGAGGCCCATGGCCCGCTCGCAGCTCGCGGGCAGCGAGACCGGGCGAACCGGCTCGACCTCCGCCTCCGGCAGTGCCTGCAGGGCGCCCCAGAGCCGGTCGACGTCGACCCGCGCCGTCGCGCCGACGAGCACGAGCAGGGCTGAGGGGGTCGAGAGCTCGCAGTACACGCGGTGGTCGCGCAGCAGCTGGTAGTGCGCATCCGTGCCCGTGATGCCGGCGCCGCGCGTGTCGATGGCGATCTTGAAGGGGTCGTTCGCGATGGCGTCCAGGCTCGCGAGGATGTCGGGCGTCGCGTCCCGGTAGCGACGGTCGTCGTGCACGAGCCCGCGGATGCGCTGGGCGGAGGTGAGGGCCGCTTCGACCGCGTCCGGCCGTGTCACGAGGTGCCTTCGCGCTTCGTCGAGCGAGGCGAGGAGGAGGGCGCTGCAGCTCGTCGACTGGTACGAGCGCACGACCCGGTCCACGAGCGACTCGAGCCGCTGGGCCTGCGGCCCGTGCCCGAGCTGCAGCATCGCAGACTGCGTGAGCGAGCCCGCCCCCTTGTGGGTGCTCGAGATGACGAGGTCGGCGCCCAGCCGGGCCGCGTTCGTGGGCAGCGCCGGGTGCATCCCGAAGTGCGAGCCCCACGCCTCGTCGACGATGAGCGGCACCCCGTGACGGTGCGCGACGTCGGCGATCGCGGCGACGTCGGCGACGGCGCCGAAGTAGCTCGGGGTGACGATGTAGACGGCCGCAGACTCGGGATGCTCGGCGAGGGTCGCGGAGACCTGCGCCGCGGTCACGCCGTGGGCCGCCCCCAGCCCGGAGTCGACGGCCCCGTGCACGAAGTGCGGGGTGAGGTTCGCGTGCGTGATGCCGTCGATGACGCTCGAGTGCACGCTGCGCTGCACCGCGAACTCCGCACCGAGGCCACGGACGACGGTCGTCGCGACATGGTTGCCACCCGATGCGCCGTTGGTCGTGAACCAGACGCGACTCGCACCCCACGCATCCGCGGCGAGATCCTGGGCGCGCATGAGCGGGGTGACGCGGCCCGGCGTCGTGAGGCGCCACGTCTTCTGGTCGACGCCGCTGAAGAGCATGGGGAAGTCGAGGGTCAGCGCGTCGGCACCCACGAGGCTCGCCACGCCGGGCGCGTTCAGGGCCTTCGCATGGTGCGCTGGCACGTGCATCCGCTGCCAGTCGTGGGAGGCGAGGGAGCGGAGGGCGTCGGCGTACGGGGTCTCGAACTGCGCTCGCGGGATGTGCCGGTCGGCTGCCGCCGTGGTGTCGTCGTCTTGAGCGGCGCTGCTCGGGACGGGTGCGTAGAGGATGGACATGGGTTCAGGTTAGGAACGAAGTCAGGACGGCGATATAGCAGGATCCTGCCGCCAGTGACATACGGTCTATGTGTGATGAACCTGCAGCAGTTCCGTGTGCTCCTCGCCGTCCAGGAGCACGGGAGCCTGACGGGAGCGGCGAAGGCTCTGCAATACGGGGTGCCGACGGTGACGCACCACCTGCGCAGTCTCGAGTCGCACCTCGGCGCCCGGCTCGTCGTCCGCGGGCGACGTGGCACGTCGCTGACTCCGCTCGGGGAGTCGTTCGCCGCAGATATCGCGCAGGCGGTCGCGCGCATCGACCGGGCAGAGCAGACGGTCGCCGACCAGCGCGACGCCGGCGTCGTCACCCTGCGGGTCGGCACGTTCGCGTCGATGGGGTCGCGCCTGCTGCCCGCCGCGATCGCCGCCCTGCAGAAGCGAACGTCGGTGCGCGTCGAGGTGGTCGAGGGGGAGCCGACCGAGATCGTGCGGATGCTGCGCAGCGGCGAGGTGCACGCGGGGCTCATCTTCGACGTGTCCGTCGAACCCGCGTTTGCCGTCCCCGATCTGGTGCTGCAGCGGCTGCTCACGGAGCCGTACCGCGTGATGGTTGCGCGGGACAGCGAGTGGGCGGCGCGCGACAGCATCGACTTCGCCGACCTGCGGGATGTGCCCTGGGTGTTCAGCCGCAGCAACGACGAGGCCTCGGACCGTGTGCTGCGCCGAGTCGGTCAGTCGCTCGGCTACCCGGTGCGTGAGCTGATGCGCACCGACGACCTGTACATGATCCACGGCCTCGTCGCAGAGGGGCTCGGCTTCGCCCTCTCGACGGATGCCGCCATCGACCCCGACTTCGACGTCGTGCTGCGGCCCGCCGTGCAGGACCTGGGGGAGCGGCACGTGTCGTTCGTCACCCGCCGCGGTTCCGTGCCGACGGCCGCGGGCTGGCTCGCGGAGATCCTGCTCAGCGGCCGAGGGCCTGCAGCGGGTCGCCCGTGAGTCGGAACGTGTCCCAGTCGTCCATCGGGAACGCCCCGAGGCTCGTGTAGAACCCGATCGACGGCTCGTTCCACTTCAGCACCGACCACTCGAGGCGCCGGTACCCCTTCGCGACGCACTCCTGCGCAAGCGAGCTCAGCAGCGCCTTCCCGATGCCCCCGCCACGCGCATCCTCCCGCACGTAGAGGTCCTCCAGCCAGATGCCGTGCTCGCCCTCCCACGTCGAATAGCTCAGGAACCAGAGGGCCATGCCCTGCAGGCGCGGAGCACCCGCCCGGGCATCGGCGTCGGCCTCACCTGGCGCTTCGGCGACCGTCGCGAACACGGCAGGGTGCTCGCCGAAGAAGCTCCGATGGAGCTGCTCCTCGGTGGTCTTGACCGCGTCCGGTTCGCGCTCGTAGATCGCGAGCTCGTGGATGAGGTCCAGGATCTGCGGGACGTCGGCGGGGGAGGCGGGGCGGATGATCGGCTCGGTCACGGCACGACGCTAACAGCAGGCGCGGGCGTCAGGCCCAGCGCACCCAGTTCGCGCCGCTGCCCGTCTCGACCTGCTGCAGCTCGGTGAGGTGGTCGCCGCGGACTTCGTACAGCGCGACCTCCGTCGCTTCCTCGCCGGCAGCGACGAGGAAGCGTCCGTCGGGGCTGAGCGCGAAGCCTCGCGGCTGCTGCTGCGTGACCGTGAACGCGCGCGCGTCCTCGAGCGAGCCGTCCTCGGAGACCTTGAGGGGCGCGAGCGTGCTCGTCGTGCGCTCAGAGGTCCACAGGTACTGCTCGTCGGCACCCCAGTGGATGTCGGCTCCCCAGATCGAGCGGGGCTCAAGGGGGTTCCCGCCGAGGGCGCCCGGCTGGAGCCCCTGCAGCGCATCCGCGAAGCTCGCCGCGTCGGTGAACGACAGGACGCCCGTTGCCTGGTCGCGCTCGAAGCGCAGCACCTCGCCGCTGAACTCGGTGATGACGTAGGCAAAGCTCTCCGCGCCGTTCAGCACGATGTGCCGCGGGCCGCTGCCTGCGGGGGCTGCCGCCCCAACGGGGTCGAGTGGCTCGAGCTCGAGGTCGTCCGTGATCGCGTACTGGCCCACGAGGTCGTCGCCGAGCGAGACGAAGTACGCGAAGCGGCCGTCGGCGCTCGCCGCGACCGAGTGCAGGTGACGGTGCTCGACGATCGACGTCGGCTCGCCGACCTCGCCGTCGGTGACCGGCGCGATCAGGCCGTAGTTCGCCGAGTAGGCGGCGCCGAGCAGCACGGACCCGTCCCTCGTGAGGGCGACGTAGTTGAGGCCGCCGCGAGGCGTATCGCGTCGCGAGACCTCCGTGAGCTCGCCGGACTCGCGGTCGAGGCGCAGCGTCACGATGCCTGCCGGGCTGCCCTTCACCGAGGCGTAGACGAGGTCGCGAGCGGCGTCGACGACGAAGTTCGAGCATCCGGTGAGTCCCGGGGCCACGGAAAGCCGGGTGAGGGAGGCACCGTCGAAGCGGAACACCGAGATCGAGCCTTCGCCTGCGTTCGCGACGAGTAGAAGTGGGGTGGTCATGCAGTCTCCTTCTGTGGTGCTGTGGCCGCGCGTGCGGCCGCGACGACGAAGAGCACGTCGGCGCTGTGGTCGAGGCGGCGGTCCCGCTGGGCGGTGTCGTGCTCGCGGATGATGCGCTCGAACGCCACGAACTCCTCCACCATGCGGTGCGGGTGGTTCGTGAGGTCGACCTGCTTGGCAGCGCCGCCGCGGGTCTCGTAGCTCACCGAGGCCATGACGTTCGGTGAGCCGTCGACGACGATCCACCCGTCCTCCCCTTGGATCTTGCTGCGAATGGGGCCGTCAGAGTCCTTCGCGCAGACGCAGACGGCCGTGGTGTCGCCGTAGTCGAGGACCAGCACGCCGGACGTGTCGACGCCGCGCTGCACGTTCGCGGTGTAGGTCACGTTCTGTGGTCTGCCGAGCAGCCCGACGACGAAGTGGATGGCGTAGATGCCGAGGTCCATGAGCGCGCCGCCGCCCTGCGCGGGGTCGAAGGCCGGCAGCACGGTGCCCTCGCGGAACGCGTCGTAGCGGGACGAGTACTGCGAGTAGTCCGACTGGATGAGCTTGACCTTGCCGACCAGGTCGAGGTGCTCCGTGATCCACCGGTAGTTCGCGAGGTACTGCGTCGTGATGGCCTCGATGAGGATGAGGTCGCGTTCCGTCGCGAGGGTGCGCAGCTCCCGCAGCTCCGATTCCTCGAGCACGAACGGCTTCTCGCAGATCACGTGCTTCCCCGCCTCGAGCGCTTTGCGGGACACCTCGAAGTGCAGCGAGTTGGGCACGGCGACCCAGACGGTGTCGATGGAGGTGTCGGCGAGGCACTCGTCGAGGTCCGTGTGCACGCGTTCGATGCCGAACTGAGCCTGGAGCTTCTCGAGGTGCTCACGCCGGGGAGGTCGTCCGTAGATCGCGGCGAGCTCAAGCCCGGGGATGTCGGCCACATGGGGGAGGAAGTCGGCGACGATCTGCCCGGCGCCGATCACGGCGAGCCTCATCGGAGGGTCCTCGGGTGCGCGGCGAGCGTGGGGAAGGGCGTGGGATGCACGCTGTCGATCCTATTCGGGGTGCAGCGGATGTCGGCTGCTCCGCCCGTTCACGAGCGGCGGGTAGCACCGTCCGCTGCGAATGCGGGCTGGATCGCGGAGGAAACGTCCAGGGCATCACCGCGTCGCCCGCCACCGCGGGGAGGGGAGTTCTCCCCGCCTCCCGCTCGGGCGCTGCAGTGCCCGTGCATCCCAATCTGCGGGTCTACGCTCGCCGACATCCCGGACCAGCCGGGCCTGTCGAAGGAGTTCTCATGCGTCGAATCGCCTCAAGCATCACCGCAGCCCTCTTCGCCGTCGGCATCGCCGTCTCCGCCCCGGCGATCGCGAACGCTGGCACCGAGCAGATGTACTGGACCGGCGGATCTCTCGCCGACTGCCAGGCAGTGCAGCGCACGTACATCAGCTCGTGGACGAAGATCACCGAGTCCTGCCACCGCAACGGCAACGGCTACTCGTTCACCTGGGCCTCGCTGTAGGCATCTAGCCGCGGCGGGGTGCCTGGCTCGGTGAGACGACGCTGAGCGTGACCGTCCGCTTGTCCGGGTCGGCCGACTCGACTCGGACCACGACCGGCGCGCCCAGCTCGAGCGCTGAGGCGTCGCCGACGACCCTCGCCCTCACTGCTGGGTCTCGCAGCAGCACGGTTGCCTTCGCCCTCCGCCCATCGGCCCCGCCGGTCGGTGAGGACTCGACGACGATCCCGTCGAGCTCCTCGCTGACCAGCGGTCCGAGCAGCACCGCCTCGAGCAGGTCGACGGTTCCTCGCTCGTAGGCGTTCGCGCGCTGCGACCCGTCAGCCATCTCGCCCGGGAGCGCATCGAGCGCATCCACCACCCACGACGGCACCTCCCGGCCGGCGCAGTATGCGAGCGCGATCTCGGTGCCGTACCGGTCGACGAGGCGTCGCAGGGGCGCTGTGACGTGCGCGTACTCGGCGGCGATGGCGCTGTGGGATGCGCCGCTCGGCACGTCGGGGTTCTCCGGCGTCCCGAAGGCCGCGTATCCCGCCCCGCGGAACAGTCGGGTCGCTTCGGTCGCGAACGCCGCGTACTCGGGTCGCGACGGGTCGATGGTTCGCACGAACTCGGCGTATGAGGTGCTCGGGGACCAGTCGAACCCGAGGGCTGTGGCCACGCGGCGCAAGCGCTCGACGTCTTCGACGCGAGCCTCGTCGAGGGTGCGCCAGATGCCGACCCCGGCGCGGCGATGCAGCCTCGCCGCGGCGATGCCGGTGAGCAGCGACAGCTGCGCGTTGAACTCCTCGCTCGCCAGCGGCTCGCGCAACACCAGCCGGTAGCGGGACCCGTCTTCGCTGCGCTCGATCTCCTGATCTGGCACCTCGAGCGTCGCACCACCGCGGTCGAACTGGGCGTCGATGCGCAGCTGCCCGATCTCGGCGAGCAGCAGCAGGAGCTCACCGGCTGATCCGTCGTCGAGCTGACGCTGCACGGACCCGTAGTCGAGCTGCGCCCGAGAACGCACCATGGATCGACGCACGTCGATGTCGTCGAGCAGCTCACCCGACGCGTCGAGCCGCATCCGCCACACCACAGCCGGCCGGTCGACGTCGGGCAGCAGGCTTGCGGCGCCCTCGCTGAGCACGGCGGGATGCAGGCCGAAGCGGCCGTCGGGGCCGTACACGGTGAGGGCGCGGCGGTGCGTCTCGGCGTCGAGCGCGCCTCCGGGCTCGACGAACGCCGCCACGTCCGCGATGGCGTACAGCACCTCGTACGCCGCGGCGCCGTGCGCTCCGCCACCCTCGGCGGCTTCGACTCGGCGGAGGAAGAACGCCTGGTCGAGGTCTCGCGAGCCAACGGGATCAAGGGTCACGAAGGGCAGGTCGCGGAGGTCCTGCCTGGCGTCGCCCTGTGCGACGTCGAACGTCTGCGCCGCCGCGGCTTCGGCTTCGGCCAGCGCGTCGGCCGGGTAGTCGACGGGAATCTCGAGCTCCGCGCGGAGCTGCTCGAGGTAAGGGGCGAGCACGTCGGCGGCCGCGCCCGCCTGCACCGCGCGCTTGCTCATAGGGTGCTCAACTCCGGAGCGTGGACTCGGCTGTTCGACTGCATAGCGTCAACGTAGCCGGTGCCGCCGACATCCGAGCCGAGCCTGCATCAAGAGCCCAACCTGCGCGAGTGAGGGCTGGATGCGCGGGTGCTCGCGCCGGCTCGCCGGAGACGTGGGGGTGCACGTGGATGCGCCCGAGGGCGAGTCCTCGAAGTGGGTCACCTTCCAGACGCTGCGACTGCTCGATTGCCCCGGATTGCACCCAGTCCTCTCACTGATCACCTTGAGGGCTGGGCCAGATCGTCTCGATCACGTGTGTGCCTGGCCCAACCTGCCGCTCATCCATGCCGGGAATACGGAGCACCCCATTGACTGGTAAGTCGGCCGTGACAGTCAGAATGCCGTCGGAGATGTCCCAGCGCACCCGAACGTTGCCCTCGGTGAGTTCGAGAGACGTGTCGGCCGATTGGATTCCGCCCCCGGGTGAGGGGGCTACGAGTACAGCCGCGTACCCGGGCTCGGCTGGTGCAATACCTCCGATGTGACGGTGGATCCAGTCGGCGACCGAGCCGAGCGCGTAGTGATTGAAGCTCGTCATCTCGCCAGGATTGATACTCCCGTCGGGAAGCATCGAGTCCCAACGCTCCCAGACGGTTGTTGCCCCCATGCGGACGGCATAGAGCCACGAAGGGCACTCCTCCTGGAGCAGCAGCGCGTAGGCGTCATCGATGTGTCCAGTCATCGAGAGCGCCTCGGTCACGAAGGGTGTCCCAGCGAAGCCGGTCGAGATCGTGTGTTTGTTGGCGCGCACGAGCGCGGAAAGACGGACCCCGGCGAGCGGCAGTTCGTCAGCATCGAACAGCCCGAACACAATCGCAAGAGAGTAGGCGGTCACGGTCTCGGTCTCAAGGATCCCGTCGCGGACATATCGCCGACGGAACCCATTTCTCATGCGTGCAGCGAGGTCCCCGAACCGAGCGGCCTCAGAGTGCTTCTCGAGCAGCGTCGATGTATCGCGAAGCAGGGCGAAGGTGCGAGCACCGCTCGCTGTCGCAACAAGAGCCGTCGGGGTGAGGGCCGCCGCGGGATCTTCTGGTGGCGCGGCCGGGTCGAGCCAGTCGCCGAACTGGAACCCGTGGTCCCAGGTCCCGTCGTCACTCAGTACGGATGCGACAGCTTCACCGTGCGCGGTCATGACCGCGTAGTGGGAGGCCAATCGCTCGAGGTCAGCGTCGCGCTGGAACAGGGACCACGGCACCCAGACCGCTGCGTCCCCCCAGATCGCCGTCGGATCGGGCGACCCGAGGACCGGATTGCCTGACGCCCCGGGCTCCAGCTTGAGCGAGTCGGGAACGACGAACGGGACGATCCCACCTGCGTGCGTCGTCTCCTCGTGGACGTCCACGAGCCAGTCACTCAGGAAATCCTGAACGTCGAACAGGAAGGTGGCTGTCGGCGCGAAGACGGCGATGTCACCGGTCCACCCCAGTCGTTCGTCTCGTTGTGGGCAGTCCGTGGGCAGACCAACGAAGTTGCCGAGGAGTCCACGCACCACATTGCCGTGGAAGCTGTTGAGGAGGGCGTTCGAACTCGTGAACGTACCTGTGCGTCGGAGGCGCGAGCCGACTCGGATCGCACGTATCGCGGATGCGAGCTCCTCGTCCGTCCCTGGCCACCCGCGCACCTCTGCGAACTGGAAACCGTGCAGCGTGAAGGTCGGTTCGAACTCGTCGGCGCGGCCCGACAAGATGAAGCGGTCCGTTGCTTGAGCGGAGCGCAGGGGACGAGTTCCGAGCTCCCCCTCTTCGAGAACCTCAGCGTGCCGGATCTCGATGACGTGTCCAGCCGTTCCTTGAACGCGAAGCCGCGTCCAGCCGACGAGGTTCTCGCCGAAATCGACGAGCACACGCCCGGCGCGCGAACGGAACACCTTGCCGGGCGCTATCTCTTCGAGTCGTTCGATGGGCGGGCCCAGGTAGTCGTCGAAGCGGATTTCCTGAACTGCTACGACTTCGGTGCGGCCTGCCGACTGGTTCGAAGAAATGCGTGCATCGATGGTCTCCCCGTCGTAGAGGTCCGCGGAGGTGCTCGGGTCTATTGAGCTTTCCCATGCGCCGTCAGTGGCGATGACCTGGACGGTTCCGTCGTCGTAGGTGATGATCAGCTGGGCAGCGACGGCAGGGCGGTCGCCGTAGAGGCTTCGGTTCCCGCCCCATCCGAGGCGTCCCGCGTACCAGCCTGGAGCGAGCCGCAAGTCGATGGTGCTGCCGTTCTTCACGCGGCCCGTGACGTCCTCCTCTGCCACGCGGAGGCGCCACTCGTAGCTCGTCCAGCCAGGAGTGAGGAGAGCTGGACTGGTTGGGACATCGTCGATCCGTGCCTCGACGACGCCGAGCGCTGTGTATCTCAGGAGAGCAGACCGAATGGGCGTGTTCTCGGCGGTGAGTGAGATCTTCGTGCTGAAGCGAACGACACGATCTTGGGCGTGGGCGTCGAATGCAGGGGCGATGAAGGAACTGGCGAGGTCAGACAATGGTCTCTTTCTTGATCTTGTCGGCGGCGGCGGCAGGGTCGAAGTCGTCGGATTTCGCGATGCGGGGAATCCAGAAGAGGCCGATGGCCATGGCGACGGCCGACGCTGCCGTGATAGCGGCGAAGAGCGCTTGGGGGCCGGCGCTCGCAAGAGCTGGGGTGACGAGCGCGACGGCCGCTGCCACGATACGTGTGAACGCGATCATGATCCCCTGCGCGCTTGCACGGTGAAGCGTCGGGAACAGCTCCTGCGACCAGACCTTGAAGATGGGCTCGCCGGCGAGGTTGCCACCGAACGCGAAGAGCAGCGCTGTGAGCATCAGAGACGGGAGGTTGACGCCGACGATGGCCGGAATGCCATATGCGAGCAGCGTGAGCGCCGCTCCAATGGAGAAGCCCAGCATGCGGTAGCGGGTGTCGACGAGCCGCATCGTGATGTACAGGGCGCCGATACCGATGATCGCTTGCGCGATGTTGATCAGGGAGGCGGTCTGAACCGTCGAGCCAGCGACCTCGACGTAGAGGTACTGCGAGAACTGCCCATTCGTGTTCGCGGCGAGGTTTGAGATCGCGTAGAAGAGGCCGACGGCCACCAGCGGCACGATGTAGCGGGAACGAAGGAGGCTGGATAGCGCGCCAGCGTCGCGGAAGGCGCTGCCCGAGGCTCTCGCCGTCGCTATCGACTCGGTGCGCGTCTGCTGAGCCGCAGCCCAGGTTTCGGACTCGGGCAGTGTCGTGCGGAGGAGGATGACGATGATGGCGATGGCCGCGAGGACTGCGTAGATGATGCGCCCGCCGGTGGCACCCATTCCACCTACGATCGCGCCCATTGCGTTGACAGCGAGAATGCCTCCCACCCAGAGCACGTGCGTGAAGGACACAAGCTTCCCACGGCGATCGGCAGGTGCGCTTTCGGAGATCATCGCGATGGATACCGGCAGGTCGGCTCCAGCAGCGAAGCCGAGCAAGACCAGGCCTATCGCGATCATGACGGGAGTCGTCGCTGCAGCAAGCAGGATAGCCCCGAGTACGTACATGATGATGGTGACGGTGAAGACACGCCTGCGCCCGTACCTGTCACCGAGGCGACCTCCGACAATCGCGCCAACCGCGATCATCGCGGTCAGCAGCGCAGAGAACTGGCCGATGCTGTCAGCCGTCAGATCGAATTCGTCACGGTAGAGAACGAGCACTGTTCCGGTGGCGACGATCGCGGCGGCATCAAGGAATGAGGCCATACCGGCGACGATGGTGACCCACCAGGGGGAGCGGGCACTCTGGCGATCTGACATGGTTCTCCTTTGAACGTTGGGTCGTGGGCGTTGTTCGCCAACTGGGGCGCGTAGAACGTTCTACGTAGAACGTTCTACGCGATCGTAGAGTGGGGCCCGCGGCCCGTCAAGGCGCTCCCCGAACTTTTACCGCGCTCTTGCTTGGCCGGTCGATCCACGCACGCGCAAGGTGGGTTCGAGCAGGATGTCCTGAGGTGCACGACGTCCGGCTATTCGCTCGAGGAGCATCTTGCTCGCGTGCTGCCCCATGAGATGGCCCTGCTGATCCACGCTCGTGAGCGAGAACGGTGCCAGGGAAGCGACGGGACTGTTGTCGTGGCCGACGAGAGAGAGATGTTCTGGCACGGCGAAGCCAGCGCTATGTAAGGTGCTGTTCAGTCCGAGGGCGACCACATCTGACCCCGCGTGGACGGCGGTGACGCCTGTATCTGTCAGGAGCTGGCTGCCCGCGTCATGTCCGCCTTGCACACTCCAGGCTGCCTCGATGATCCTCATGCTGCGCTCCAGGTCGCGAATAGTCATCGACGCTTCGAATCCGCGACGTCGGAGGACGTCTGGCAGGGTCGGCGGGTCGTCCGAGCGGAGGTTCGAGACGAACGCGATGGTCTCGTGGCCGAGACGCACGAGATGGTCCACGACGAGCTCGGACCCGCGGGCGTCGTCACCAGCAACGGTGTCGTAGTTGAGCCCGGGCCCATGCCGGCCGATCACCACGATCGGGATCGTCGAGGCAAGGGCCTCCAACTGCTCCTCAGAGAATCGCGGCGAGACGAGGATGAGCCCATCCACGTCGTGATCCATCAGCAGGTCGGCCATGTGCTGCTGTTTGGCGGCGTCCACCCCAGCGGGGGAGATCAGCACGTCGTATCCCTCGAGGTCGAGCACCGATCTTGCACCCTCGAGGAGGAGCGCGTTGAAAGGGTTCTCGATGTCGCCGAGCACGAGGCCGACGCTGTAGGTGCTCCCGCGCAGCGCGCGCGCAGATTTCCGTGGCCTGTAGCTGAGCTCGGCAATCGATGCACTCACTCTTGCGCGCATGTCCTCACTGACGCCGGCAGCGTTGCGAATCACCTTCGAGGCTGCTGCGGTCGAGACCCCTGCGTGGCGAGCCACGTCCACCAACGTCACTCTCCCCGCCGCCTTCGGTGGTGCGCCTGACGATTCGCTCATGAGAGCATTCTCTCCTCTTGCGGCGCCTGGCGGTCCGCAGGCCGGGTCGACACGTCCGTCAGGGCCCGACTGCGCCGACGGTGCCGGGATCGTTCGACGCTCTGAGCGGAACCGGATGCGCTCCATACGTTTTCCATAGACCGATACGTCACGATGAGCGCATGGTTGACTTCAACAAGATTCTCGGCGCGGCCTCCAAGGCCCTTGGCAACTCCGGTGGCTCCGGCAACTCCGGCAACCGGGGCGGCGGGAAGAGCGGCTCCGGGGACTGGAAGGACATGGTCCGCAAGGTCGCCGACCAGGTGACCGGCGACGGTCAGCAGTCGCGCGGCCAGCAGGGCTACCCGAGCCAGCAGGGCTACCAGAACCAGCAGGGCCACCCGGGGCAGGCGCCCCAGTACGGCCAGTCCGGCCAGCAGCGCCAGTACGACCAGCGGCCGCCGAGCGCACCGAGCTACGGCTCACGACCCGGCGCGAGCGCTGGGGCTGGAACCGCTGCCGACAAGGCGGCCATCGCGAAGTACGACTACCTCCTCAAGACGGCTGCGCCCGATCAGCTCGAGCAAGCCCACCGCGAGGCGTTCCAGCGTCTCACCCCAGAGCAGCGCGACCAGGTGCGCGAGCGCCTGAGCGCCGAGTCCGGCCCGTACGACCGCCCCCAGTCGAGCTCGCCGGATGACCTGGCGCGGGCGGCGACGCGCGGAGAAGTGCAGCGGCCCGGGTTCATGGCGAAGGTGCTCGGCGCGGGAAAGCGCATCGCCTCCTCGCGTGGCGGTGGCAACTTCGCTCCCGGTTCCAGCCGTGGGGGCTCCTCCCGCTTCGGCCGAGGCATGGGCGTCGCGGGCGCTGGGGCCGCTGCGGCCGGTGCTGGCGCGCTCGGCGGCATCGCGCTCGGCGTCGTCGGAGGGGCCGTGGCGAGCTCCGTCGCCCTGCCTCTGCTCGGCGACGCGATGGCATCCGGCATCGACTTCGACGCTATCGCCGCGTCCGGTATCGAAGGCTTCGAGGGGCTCGCCGCCGACCTCGGCGAGTTCGGCGGCCTCGGCGAGACCGTCTCCGGTCTCGGCGAGCAGGTGGGCGGGTTCGGCGACCAGTTCGCCGGTGCCGGCGAGCAGCTCACGGGAGCGGGCGACCAGTTCCTGGGCGGCGTCGAGGAGCAGGCGGGCAACTTCGGCTTCGACATCCCCGGCCTCGGAGACCTCTTCGGCAAGTAGTCCACGCCCGTTCGGCGGCGTGGTTCACGCTCGGCTCCTGTGCTCGCGATCGGCAGAAGCATCACGGAAGTAGGCCACGATGCCCGCGTCCCGGGTCGCCGACCGCGGCGCCGAGACGCGGGCATCGCCCGTTAGGCTCGGGTGATGGCGAACCGCAGCTATCTCTACGTTGTCGACGAGATCCCAGGGCAAGGGGCCCCGCTCACGAGGGTCACGGGTCTCTCAGAGTGGAAGTGGGACGTGCCGCTTGTGCACGAGCTGCTCGTCTCCGGGTCCGGTCGCCTCGTTCCCTCGACGATCTGGGATGCGCCGGCCACCGCGATCCTCGGCGACTACGACCAGGGCGTCGCCAACCTCGAGCGCCTCTTCGCGCAGCTCCCGCACGACGAAGAGACGCAACGGCAGATCGCCGAGGCGCGCAACGCGTTGAACGACCCCGCGAACCGCGGTCGCTACCTGCTGCTCGAGGTCGCCGAGATCCACGTGCTCAGCGTCACGGACGACGACAACCCCTTCCCGGAGATGCTGACCGAGGCGCAGGGCATGGTCCACGGCGACGACGCGAGCGTGGACTCGCTCATCCGCTACGCGCTCGGGCTTCCCGCCGAGAAGCTCCAGCAGCTCACCGGCTCCGGGTCGTGGGCGAACAACCTCTACTTCGAGCCATCCGGGGCGCCGCAGCAGGAACAGGTGCCGGTGCCGGATGCCCTGCCCGAGGCCCAGCCAGCGCCGCCGGCCGCCCCCCAGCACGCTGCGCAGGCACAGCAGCAGGCACCGCAGCTCCCGCCACCGACGGGCCAGCCCCAGCAGGTTCTCCTCGTCCGGCCCCTGGCGAACGGGGCCGTGCAGTGGGGCGTCGGGCTGCTCGCGCTCATCCCGTTCCCGTTCGTGAGCGCCATCGTCGCCGGCATCGTCATGACGGCGGTCGGACGGTCGCGCGGGCCCGCGACTGAGGCTGGGGAGCGGAACCGCACGAACGCCGCCAACTGGGGGATCACCTACCTGATCTCCTCGGTCATCCTCATCGCGCTGCACATCGCGTTCCTCTTCACCTTCGACGACGAGTACTCGTCGACGTTCTACCCGATCGGAATCCCCATCACCATCTGGTTCGCCCTCTCGGTGACGCACGTCGTGCTCTCGATCGTCGGCCTCGTGAAAGCGTCGAAGGGTGTCGTCTTCAAGCCCATCGCGCTGCCGTTCTTCAGTCCCCGCGCTCGTCTCTGGTGAGTCGAAGGCGCTGACGCGCACTCGCATCCGCCTGCGCCGCCTGCCGTCGTGCAGTCGGCGGCTGAGGGATGCGTGAGAATAGTCGCGAGTGCTGCCGACGCAGGTCGGCGGCTGCAAGGGGAACTCAGGCTGGGGGGCCGAAATATGCCGATCAATGACAACGAGGTGAGGCTCGCGGCGCTCGAGGCGCTGCCGAGCTGGTCGTGGGGCGACTTCGCGAAGGATCCGCCGCAGACGGTGCAGCTCATGCGGCTCGAACCCAACGGGTGGCACGCGCTCATCGCCTACCTCGCGGGGCCGAGCTGGGTGTACCAGGAGCCTGCCCGCTCCGATCCGGTCGCTGCGACCGGCGGCACCGACCAGCGCGTCGATGCGGCCACGGCGGGCACCGTCTCGGGCGATGCGGACGGCACAGCGGCCCACGACGAGATGGCCAGATACCTGGCGGACGCCGGAGTGCCCGAGCCGCCTCGACAGGTGCAGTGGATGCTCTGCCTCCCTCAGGGGGTCACCGAATGGGAGCTCGAGCACGCGTGCCGACTCGCTGCGCAGGAGGTCGACCCGAGAGATCACCGCCGGATCGCGCACGAGGTGCACGCCTCGCTGCGGGTGCTCCTGAACGGGCGGATGCCGCCGCTGTCCTGGTGATCCCGGCTACGGCGGGCGCAGCGCATCGATGAGCTCGTGGGTGGCGCACTGCGCGGTGGTGGTGGCGCTCAGTCGACCTCGTGCGTATGTGGTGGATCCAGGTGCGTTCGCCGCGGCGCATCCGCGGCCCGCAGGTACTTGCGCAACGCCCTGATCGAGAGGATCAGGGCCCAGACCACGAGCACGAGAATGGCCAGGATGACGGCGAAGTACAGGACCATGAACGTCGTGTGCATTGGGTTGAATCCGAGCATCACCCGACGCTACGACGCTCGACTGAGTGAGCGGTCAGCGGCCGCGCGCGTGGGTGATCGCGGGCCGCGGGTATGAAGTCGGGGTCCGTCACTTCGTGTGACGGACCCCGACTCCGAGGGCTCTCTCGCCCAGGTCGAGTGGGCGTGGCGGGCGGTTCCTCAGCTCTGCGTGACGGCAGCTGCCTGACGGCCGCGGCGGGCGGCGATGAACGAGCGCACCCCGGCCGTGATGAGGGCGACGAGCAGGACGAGCATGATCGTGCTGCTGATGATCGCGCCAGGGCGCTCGGCCGTGCCGGCGATGAGGTCGCCGAGCTTCGCGACGTTCATGAGCGAGCCGAGCGCGCCGAGAAGCGCGACGGCGAGCGCACCGTGGATCGCGTGCTTGCGGAGCTTCGGGTTCCGCGCGATGAGGCCGGCGATGACGAGCAGCACGCCGACAGCTGCCGGGATGAGGGCCGTGAGGCTGCCGGTGTCGCTGACGAAGTACGCGACGGCACCCGTCACGACGAGTGCGGCACCGATGAGGATGGTGAGGAGAGGCATGCGGGACGGGATCCAATCTCGCGGTAGGCCAGCGGCATCCCAGGCGGACCGCTTCGCGCGGGCTCAGCCCTGGCGCGTGACGGCCGGCGACAGGGGAGTCGCTGGTCGTTGGTGTCTGGTCCCACGACTGTACCAGTCGGTCGGTTTCTGATCGGCGTGGAGGGTGCCGCTCTGCCGTCGTATGCGACCCGGGAAGCGGCGTAGTCTTCTGCCTTGTGAACTCGAAGGCCTCAGGTCAACGGCGATCGCTTCGGCGCTCGATGCGTCTCTCTCCTGCGCAGGCGATCGTCGGCGGGTTCGGTGGAGCCAATGGCGTCGGTGCGGTGCTCCTCTGGCTCCCGATCTCCCGCAGCGATGGGACCTTCACGGACCCCGTGGACGCGATCTTCACCGCCACTTCCGCGCTCTGCGTGACCGGGCTGACGGTCGTCGACACGGCCGTGCACTGGAGTCCCTTCGGGTTGGCAGTGATCTTGGCTCTCATTCAGATGGGGGGCCTCGGCATCATGCTTCTGGCCGCCCTCGTCGGGTTGCTGCTCGCGCGGAAGCTCTCACTGGCGTCTCGCCTGAACACCATGACCGAGGCGAAGTCGACCGGCGGGTACAGCGTGAAGCGAGTCGCGACCGGCATCCTCTTCACGTCGCTCACCATAGAAGCAGTCACCGCGGTGGCGCTGTTCTTCCGCTTCCTCCTTGGATATGGCTACTCTCCCGGCGAGGCTGCCTGGAACGCGGTCTTCCACGCGATCTCATCCTTCAACAACGCCGGATTCGCGCTCTTCAGCGACAACATGATCGGCTTCGTCGCAGATCCCTGGATCTGCCTGCCGATGTGCGCGGCGATCATTCTGGGTGGTCTCGGCTTCCCGGTGCTCGTGCAGCTGCGCCGCGAGCTGAAGACCCCGCTTCATTGGACGATGAACACTCGGATCGTCGTGACGGGAACTCTGGTGCTCCTCCTGATGGGGACGGCATACATCACCGCCATCGAATGGAACAACCCGAGCACGCTCGGCTCCGCTGATCCTGCGACGCGCGTCCTCGCCGGGTTCTTTCACGCCGTGCAGGTTCGAACGGCTGGCTTCAATTCGATCGACATCGGGCAGATGCACGACGAGACGCTGCTGGGTATGGATGTGCTGATGTTCATCGGCGGCGGCCCGGCAGGGACGGCGGGCGGAATCAAGATCACGACATTCGCAGTCCTCTTGTTCATCGTATGGACGGAACTTCGAGGTGGTACCGCCGTCAACGTATTCGGCAAGCGACTCTCGCGCGCCGTGCACCGCGAAGCCATCTCGGTTGCGCTCATCTCCATCGCGGCCGTCATGGGCGGAACCATTGCGATCCTCGCTTCCACCGACTTCGACCTTGACGCGGTTCTGTTCGAAGCTGTTTCCGCGTTCGCGACGGTCGGCCTCTCGACGGGCATCACGCCCCAATTGGACGCGGGCGCGAAGCTCATCCTCGTGGCCCTCATGTTCCTCGGTCGAATCGGCCCGTTGACGTTGGGTTCCGCGCTCGCGCTCCGCGACCGTCGAGTCGCCTACGAACTTCCCAAAGAACGCCCTGCCATCGGCTGACGCCAGACAACGAAACGGACACGGATATGGTCAAGTTCCTCTCATTCGGCGACAACTCGCACCGCATCGCCGAAGCCGATTCAGTCGCCGTCATCGGCCTCGGAAGGTTCGGCAGTTCACTCGCGCTAGAGCTCATGGCCTCCGGCACCGAGGTGCTCGGTATCGACGCCAATGAAGAGGTCGTCCAGGACCACAACGCTCGGCTCACTCAGGTGGTCCGTGCGGATGCCACGAAGGAGGAAGTGCTCCGCCAACTCGCGATAGACGAGTTCGATCGCGCGGTGGTGGCTATCGGCCACGACATCAAGGCATCGATCCTCGTGGCTTCGCTGCTGCTTCAGCTGAAAGTTCCGGTCATCTGGGCGAAGGCGCTCGACGAGCAGCACGGCCGCATTCTCGAGCAGCTCGGTGTGCAGCACGTCGTCTACCCGGAGAAGGACATGGGCAGGCGGGTTGCGCACCTGGTGCGAGGAGCAGCCGCAGACTATCTGGAGTTGGAGCCGGGGTTCGCGATCATCAAGACGGGCGTGCCCTCAGAGCTCCACGGCCGTCCCCTCGGCGAGACGGACCTGCGGCAGCGTCACGGGGTGACGGTGGCGGCGCATCGGCGCCCGCAAGGCTCCTGGAAGACCGCCGACAACAGCACCGTGCTCGGTGTGAAGGAGACGATCCTCGTCATCGGGCAGACCCGCGAGGTCGAGGCGTTCGCGCAGTTGCGCTGAGACGCGTCGTCGGCGCAGAAGGCGCGAAGAGGTCCGTCAGAGGCGGGCGGCGCCCTCGATCGCGTCGCGCCCCGACTCTCGCGACTCGAACGCGCCGAGGAAGGTGCCCTGGCCGTCATGGGCGCGGAACTCTCCCTGGACGAGCTCGACGAACCCGGCGAAGTCGTCGCCCGTCGGGGTCTCGCGCATGGCCACCCAGAGCCCGTTCGCGGGGGAGAGCCAGCGCAGTCGGCGAGGGTTCGCCTCTACTGCCGACTGGGGTGTCGACGGTCGGGGGATCTCGAGCAGGCTCATGGGGTTCCTCGGTTCGAAGTGGCGGGTGGGATAGTTAGGTTAGCTAGCTATTCCTGAGAGCGGGCATAGGGGTGTCTGAGGGCGGTGCTGCGGGTCAGGCGACGGCGTCGGGGGACTCGGGGAGCGTCTGTCCGCCGTCGACGACGATCGTCTGACCGGTGATGAACGCGGCTTCCCTGCTCGCGAGGAACGCCGCCGCGAAGCCGATCTCCTCCGCGCGGCCCAGTCTCCGCAGTGGCACGGCCGACGTCATCGACGCGAGGTAGTGCTCGCCCATCTCCTCGAGTCCAGCCGACTCGACGTTGCCCGGCAGTACCGCGTTGACGGTGATCGCGTGCTTCGCGAGCTCGATGGCCGCCGAGCGCATGAAGCCCAGCTGGGCTGCCTTGGACGCGCCGTAGTGCGACCACCCGGGGTAGCCGGTGATGGGGCCCGTGATGGATGAGGTCACGACGACCCGGCCGCGTCCCGATTCCTTGAGCGCGGGCAGGCACGCCTGGACGGCGTAGATCGTTCCCTTCACGTTCGTGTCGAGCACCTCGTCGAGCTGTGCGGGCGTCATCGTGGCGAGTTCGGCCTGCGGGAAGATCCCCGCGTTGGCGCACAGCACATCGATACCGCCGAACACGCTGGTGACGGATGCGGCCAAGGCGTGGCAGGACTCCGGGTCGGCCACGTCGACCGTGAGGCCGACCACGCGCCCTGGGGCCTCTGACCCCGCAAGCTCTTCGAGCGCCGCGACGGCCGCATCCACTCCCAGTCGGGAGCGGCCGGCGACGGCGACGCGCGCGCCCGCCTGCACGAACACAGCCGCGATGCCGAAGCCAATGCCCTTGGTGCCCCCGGTGACGACGACGCGGGTGTCGGACAGGTCGAAGAGCGGTGCAGCTGGCATGGGGCGCCTTTCGTGGATGGGTGGGTGCGCCCATTCCATCGCGACGAGTGGCTGCTGCGGCCGGTGCGAAACCTCCCCGCGATTGCTCGTAACCCAGTGTTTACGCCGAGCCGCGCCGTCACCACCAGAAGGGCGGCTGGGTGACGTACGGCGCTTCGAGCCGCGCCACCTCGTCGTCGGTGAGCGTCAGCTCGAGCGCGGCGACGGCGTCGTCGAGGTGCTTGGCCTTCGTCGCGCCCACGATGGGCGCGGCCACCGCGGGATTGCGCAGCACCCAGGCGAGCGCGACCCGCGCCATCGGCACCTGCCGTTCTGCGGCGACCTGCTCGACGACATCGATGATCGGACCATCGGTGTCGGTGTCGAACGCCTTCGCGACCGTGTCGACCTCGGCGCGCGACGACGATTCGCCGCGTGGGCGAGTCAGGCGCCCCTTGCCGTTCGGCGAGTAGGGCACGAGGCCGACTCCCATGTCGGCGCACATGGGGATCATCTCCCGCTCCTCCTCGCGCTTCAGCAGGTTGTACTGGTCTTGCATGGCGACGAAGGGTGTCCATCCGCCGACCGCCGCGGCCTGCTGCAGCTTCGCGAACTGCCACGCGTACATGGACGATGCGCCGAGGTAGCGCACCTTGCCGGCGCGCACGAGGTCGTCGAGCGCCTGCATCGTCTCCTCGACCGGGGTCGCGTCGTCGAAGCGGTGGATGTAGAGCACGTCGATGTGGTCGGTTCCGAGCCGTTCGAGGGAGGCATGCGCCTGCTCGAGGATCGCCTTCCGGGACAGGCCGGAACCGCCCGGGCCGTCGTGCATCTTGCCGGAGAGCTTCGTCGCGAGCACGATGTCTTCGCGTCGGCTGAAGCGGCGCATCGCGCGGCCGATGATCTCCTCGCTGGTGCCCTGCTGGTAGACGTTCGCGGTGTCCCAGAAGGTGATGCCGAGCTCCACTGCTTGGCGAAGCAGTGGAGCGGCGGTCTCGTCGTCGAGGGTCCAGCTGTGCAGGCCGCGATTCGGGTCGCCGAAGCTCATGCAGCCGAGGGCGAGGCGGCTGACGCGGAGGCCGGTTCGGCCGAGGTTCGTGTACTCCATGTCAGGAGCGTATGGCGGACCACCGACATCGAGGGAGTTCCTGCGAGTACCCGTTACGCGATGCCCGGCTTGCTGGCTCTTCCCACCCGACGACAGACCTGGGGGTTGTGCAGGTGAAGGCACGCGCGGAGATGTGCAACTGCGAGGTCTGCGGATGTGGCTTCGCCAGACCTGGGGGTTGTGCCTGCCTTTCGGCGGGCACGGGTGCGCAAGGGCAATGTCTGCGCGCCGCCGCGCGCGCCGGCTCCCCCGCCGTAACCCAGTGTTTACAGGGGCGAACGCTCTGGAAACATCCGTCTGTCTACTATTGGCGAACAAGGTTTCATGTCAGGTAACATCAACAACATGCGGGAGACGACCATGACGCAACTAGCCCCCAAGCTGGTCGAGGCCACCCCACCAAGCGGGGACAGCCTCGCGACCGGCGACCGCATCACGCTCCGCGACCTCGCGCGGGCGCACGGCGTGAACTTCATCCTCGCCACCTTCGTCGACCTCAACGGGAAGCCGTGCGCGAAGCTCGTCCCGACCTCAGCGGCCGACGAGCTCGAAGCGGGCGCCCTCGGATTCGCGGGCTTCGCCGCCGGCCTCATCGGCCAGGAGCAGCACGACCCCGACCTCATCGCGATCCCCGACCTCGACTCGTTCACGCCGCTGCCGTTCGTCCGCGAAGGCCTCGCGCTCGTGCACTGCGACCCGCACGTCAACGGCCAGCCGTGGCCGTACGCGCCCCGCAACATCCTGAAGCGCGCCATCGCCGAACTCGCCACGCGCGGCATGACAGCCAAGGTCGGCGCCGAGGTCGAGTACTTCCTCGTCGACCGTGCCGACGACGGCACCCTCGCCCCGGCCGACAAGCGCGACAACGGCCCGCGCCCCTGCTACGACGCCCGCGGCGTGACGCGGATGTACGACCACCTCGCAGCTGTCTCGACCGCCATCAACTCGCTCGGCTGGGGCAACTACGCCAACGACCACGAGGACGGCGCCGGCCAGTTCGAGCAGAACTTCGACTACGCCGACGCCCTCACCACCGCCGACCGGGTCATCACGCTCCGCTACATCCTCAACGTGCTCGCCGAAGAGCGCGGCATGACGGCCACGTTCATGCCCAAGCCCTTCACTGACCGAACGGGAACAGGCCTGCACCTGCACCTCTCCCTCTGGAGCGAACAGGACGAGCCGCTCTTCCCGGCGACGGCGGCCGCCGACGTCGAAGCGGATGCGCGCGGCCTCGGCCTCTCGCCCGTCGCGTACGGCTTCGTCGCGGGCCTCCTCGAGCACGCGCCCGCATTGCAGGCGTTCCTCGCACCCTCGGTGAACTCGTACAAGCGCATCGGCACGGCGACGTCGAGCTCCGGGGCGACCTGGTCGCCTCGCAAGGCGTCATACGGCGGCAACGACCGCACGCACATGGTGCGGGTGCCGGACAACAAGCGCGTCGAGCTCCGTTCAGGTGACGGCGCCGCCAACCCCTACCTCGCGGTCGCCACGTCGATCATGGCGGGCATCGACGGCATCGACAACAGCATCGACCCGGGCAACCCGTCGGGGCCAGGGCAGGCACCGGAGGGCGCCGCCGTGCTCCCCGCAACGCTCCTCCACGCCGTCGAAGCGCTCCGCCACGACCCCGTGATCCTCGCCAGCCTCAGCGGCGACGAAGCCACCGGCCGCTACTTCGCCGACGCCAAGGAGACCGAGTTCCTCACCTGGCACGCCCAGGTCAGCAACTGGGAGCTCGACACCTACCTCACCGCCTTCTAACCGCCCGCATCCAGAAGCCAGACCAGCTCACCCCTTCGAAAGGACCACGCCCGTGTGTGGAATCGCCGCGCTGCAGTTGCGCAACCCCCAGCTCAGGCCGCAGATGGGCGACCTGCTCTCGACCATGCTGTGCGAGATGGTCGACCGCGGACCCGACTCCGCCGGCCTCGCCGTCTACGACAACCCCGACCTCACCGGCAGTGCGGCGTCGACCCTCAGCCTCCTCGGCGGCACCCAGCTGCTCACCGCAGAAGAGCTGACGGCAGAGCTCGAGCGCACCCTCCCAGCAGGCGCCACCCCCAAGGTCTCCGTCGTCGGCGACACGACGCTCGTCAGCGGGGAGCTGTCGACGAGCATCCTCGCGGATGCGGTCAGCGCCGCCCTCCCGACCGCCACCATCATCGGCCGCGGCGGCCACCTCGCCGTCATGAAGAGCGTCGGCAACCCCATGGATGTCGCCTCCAACCACGGCCTGGAATCGATGTCCGGCAGCCAGGGTGTCTCCCACACCCGCATGGCCACCGAGTCGGCAGTGACCGCCGGCGGCACGCATCCGTTCGCCGTCGCCGACGACCTGTGCCTCGTGCACAACGGCTCCTTCTCGAACCACGCGTCCATCCGCCGCGAGCTCAAGCGCACAGGCGTGCAGTTCGACTCCGAGAACGACACCGAGGTCGGCGCCCGCTACATCGCCTCCCGCCTCGAACAGGGCGACACCCTCGAGGAAGCCCTCATCAACCTCGGCGACGTCTTCGACGGCTTCTACACGCTCGTCGTCACCACCGCCGACAGCATGGCCATCGTGCGCGACCCCATCGCCTGCAAGCCCGCCATCGTCGCCGTCACCGACGACTACGTGGCCATGGCCTCCGAGTACCGCGCCCTCGCGCAGCTCCCCGGCATCGAATCGGCCGACATCTTCGAACCAGTCCCCGGAAAGGTCTACACGTGGTCACTCTAGACAGCACCCAGTACGCGGCAGCCCCAGCGGCTGCGCCCGCCCCCACGTCGCCTCCGGCGGCGGCCAGCATCACCACAATCGACCTCGCCGGGCAGGATGTGCGGGTCGTGAACGCGGCAGTGCAGACGGCCGAAGACGGAACCAGGTGGCGCATCCAGCACCCCGCCGGCAAGCACAACGTGGCAGTCGGCATCACCTCCGCCATCGACGTCACGATCGACGGACACGTCGGCTACTACGCCGCCGGGATGCACCAGCAGGGCTCCGTCACGATCAACGGCAACGCCGGCGTCGGGCTCGCCGAGAACATCATGAGCGGCACCGTGCACGTCACGGGCGACGCCTCCCAGTCGGCGGCCGCCACCGGCCACGGCGGACTCGTCGTCATCGACGGCAACGCGGGAGCCCGCTGCGGCATCTCCATGAAGGGCGTGGACATCGTCGTGGGCGGCAGCATCGGCCACATGTCGGCGTTCATGGCGCAGGCCGGACGCCTCGTCGTGTGCGGCGACGCGGGCGAGGCCCTCGGCGACTCCATCTACGAGACACGCATCTACGTGCAGGGCACCGTCGAATCGCTCGGCGCCGACTGCATCGAGAAGCCCATGCGCGACGAGCACCTCGCTGAACTCGCCGAGCTGCTGCTCGCCGCCGGCCGCGACGACGACCCCGCAGCATTCAATCGCTACGGCTCGGCCCGCAAGCTCTACCACTTCAACGTCGACAACGCCTACTAGGCCGAGCAGAGAGAGCCAGCCATGACGCTCATCGAACAGCCCACATCCACGGCCACGCAGTCACCCGCACAGCTCGCCGAACTCGGCCTCCGCGAGTCCGCGACCTTCGACCGCGCGACCATCTCCGACATCCAGCGCGCCGCCCGCACCGGCATCTACGACATCCGCGGGTGGGGAGCGAAGCGGCAGCTGCCGCACTTCGACGACCTGCTGTTCCTCGGCGCATCCATGTCGCGATACCCGCTCGAGGGGTACCGCGAGCGCTGCGGCACCGACGTCGTGCTCGGAGACCGCTTCGCGTCGAAGCCGCTGCACCTCGACATCCCCGTCACCATCGCGGGCATGAGCTTCGGGGCCCTCTCCGCGAACGCCAAGGAAGCCCTCGGGCGAGGCGCGTCCGAGGTCGGCACCTCGACGACCACCGGCGACGGCGGCATGACGCCCGAAGAGCGCGGCCAGTCGAAGCACCTCGTCTACCAGTACCTGCCCTCCCGGTACGGCATGAACCCCGACGACCTGCGCAAAGCCGACGCGATCGAGATCGTGCTCGGCCAGGGGGCGAAGCCAGGCGGTGGCGGCATGCTGCTCGGGCAGAAGATCACCGAGCGCGTCGCCGGGATGCGCACCCTGCCCATCGGCATCGACCAGCGCTCCGCGAGCCGCCACCCCGACTGGACGGGCCCCGACGACCTCACGATCAAGATCGCTGAACTCCGCGAGATTACCGGCTGGGAGAAGCCGATCTACGTGAAGATCGGCGCATCCCGTCCGTACTACGACACGGCGCTCGCGGTGAAGGCCGGTGCCGACGTGGTCGTGCTCGACGGCATGCAGGGCGGCACGGCTGCGACGCAGCAGGTGTTCATCGAGAACGTCGGCATCCCGACGCTCGCCGCCATCCCGCAGGCCGTCGCGGCGCTGCAGGAGCTCGGGATGCACCGCAAAGTGCAGCTCATCGTCTCCGGCGGCATCCGCACGGGCGCCGACGTCGCGAAGGCCATGGCGCTCGGCGCCGACGCGGTCGCCATCGGAACGGCCGCGCTCATCGCACTCGGCGACAACGACCCCCGCTACCAGCAGGAGTACGCCGACATCGGCTCAGCGGCGGGCTTCTACGACGACTTCCAGGACGGGCGCGACCCCGCCGGCATCTCGACGCAGGACCCAGAGCTCGCCTCTCGCCTCAACCCCGTCGAGGGCGGGCGGCGCCTCGCGAACTACCTGCGCGTCCTCACCATGGAGGCGCAGACCATCGCCCGCGCGTGCGGCAAGTCGCACATCCGCAACCTCGAGCCGGAGGACCTCGTCGCCCTGACCGTCGAATCGGCGGCCATGGCCAACGTGCCGCTCGCCGGCACCAGCTGGATCCCCGGCAAGCAGTACTAAAGGCAGGGGGGAGGTGGGGCCCGTCCGCGTCGGACGAGATCTTCATCCGCCGCGGACGCCAATCACGGTGACGTGGGCGGCCTCCGCGGTGATCAGTAGCCCGATCCGCAGCTGTCGTCACTCTGACTGTCAATTCGCGCACCTGCGCCGCCGCCGCCCCCGCCTCGTACCCTCTGCCACAGTCCCGCTTGGCCAATTTCCGTGATCAGAGGGCGCCCCGAGTGGCTAGCGAGCTGGAAGCTCGGGTTTGATCACGGAAGCTGGCCAGCGACTGACCAACTCACCCTGCCGCGTATCGTGGACGGCGGGAGCTCCGAGCCTGACAACCTGGCCGAGCCCCCGCCGCGTGCATCCACTTCGCAACGTCGCAGAAAGCAGGACAGCAGTGACCTCCAACTGGGCTGGCAACATCACCTTCGAGGCGGAGCGCGTCGCCCCGACGAGCACGGCCGAGGTCAGCGAGGTGGTGCGCGCCGCGGTGGCTGCCGGGCAGTCGGTGCGGGCGCTCGGCAGCGGGCACTCCTTCAACCGGATCGCCGACACGAGCGGAGTGCAGGTGTCGACGCGGGGGCTGCGCAGCCCGCTCCGCATCGACGAGGACCGGCGCTGGGTGTCGATCGGCGCTGGCACCCGCTACGGCGAGCTCGCGATCGACCTCGCCGAGCACGGCCTGGCGCTCGCGAACCTCGCCTCCCTCCCGCACATCTCCATCGCGGGGGCGGTCGCGACGGGCACCCACGGTTCCGGCAACACCAACCGGAGCCTCGCCGCCGCCGTCGCCGCCATCGAGTTCGTCGCAGGAGACGGGGAAGTGGTCGTGCTCGAGCGGGGCGACGAGGGCTTCGACGGGGCCGTCGTCTCGCTGGGCGCACTCGGAATCGTGACGCGCATCCGCCTCGACGTCGTGCCCCACTTCGAGGTGCGGCAGCGGGTCTTCGAGAACCTGCCGTTCGCGGCGCTGCTCGAGAACTTCGACGAGATCACCGGCGCCGGGTACAGCGTGAGCGCCTTCACGACGTGGGCCGAGCCCGAGGTCATCGACCAGGTGTGGGTCAAGCAGCTCGCGAGCGAGCTCGCGCCCGGCGACTTCTACGGGGCCACGCCCGCGACTGAGGCCCTGCACCCCATCCGCGGTATCTCCGCCGTGGCCTGCAGCGAGCAGTTCGGCGTCGCCGGCCCCTGGTACGAGCGGCTCCCGCACTTCAAGCTCGAGTTCCAGCCATCCAACGGGGCCGAGCTGCAGAGCGAGTACCTCATCCCGCGGCTCCGGGCGCAGGACGCGCTGCTCGCGCTCGCGGGCATCGCCGACCGCATCCGCCCCCACCTGCTCGTCAACGAGGTGCGCACGGTCGCGCGCGACTCCCTCTGGCTGAGCCCCATGCACGGCAACGACGTCGTCGGCCTGCACTTCACCTGGAAGCAGGACCCGGAAGTCGCCGAGCTGCTGCCGCTGCTCGACGAGATCTTCGAGCCGCTCGGCGGTCGCCCCCACTGGGGCAAGGTCTTCGACGACCGGATCGACGTCGCCGAGCGGTACCCGCGCATCGGCGACTTCCGGAAGCTCGTCGGGCGCTACGACCCGAACGGCGTCTTCGCCAACGACTTCACGCGACGCGTGCTGCGGTAGGGCGCGCCAGCGGCTGGGCTGGGGTGTTCGGGCTGTCGCTCGTCCGCGCGTGACCGCCCTTGCCGAGGAGGCCTGACCAACATCAGTGCAATACGGACGCGTTTCGAGCCCTAACGCGCGCAACGGCCCGTTTCTGCACTGAAGTTGGTCACGGGGGAGTTCGCTTGGCATTGCCGCGCCCCACTGCGCCTCGGTTTTCCCTGTTGCGTTCTCACGCGGTCGTGCTAATTTACATTTGTAAATTAGTTCTGACCGAGGAGAGCCGTGATCCAGGAAGACGCGAGGTTCGTCCGTTCGCGGGCGGCACTCATCGCTGCCGTCGTCGAACTGCTCGATGAGGGACGCGACGCAGCTCAGCTGAGCATCACTGACATCGTCGGCCGGGCCGGGGTGAGCCGCCCCACCTTCTACAAGCATTTCGACGACACGGCCGCGCTCATCCGCGAGGCTGCCTTGCAGCGTCTGCAGTCGACCTTCGATCGGATCCCGAGCGTCGGCGACGACCCCTCCTGGCCCACCTTCGTGCGAGGCACGCTTCGCGCGCTCCTCCGCGAGCTCGACGCGGACGCCCCCTTCTACCGAGCGGCCCTCGAGAGCAGCTTCGGCCTCCTCACGGGCGACGTGATCGCCTACCTCGCCACGAGGCTCCTCGAGTCGTCACCGCTCGGCCCCGTCATCCGCCGGCGCCCCGGACCAGACACCCCCAGGGACCGAGCCGAGTTCCTCGCGGCCGGCGCCATGTGGCACGTCACCCGATGGCTCTTCGCCGACGCCAAGACCACCGCCAAGGCCGATGCCGCAGCCGAGGTCACGGCGGCCATGGGCAACGCCCCCGGCTCGCCGGCCGCTGCTCGCGCATCCACCGACGAGCTCGTCGAGCGCCTCTCCTCCCTGCTTCTCGCATCCTCCGGCGCGACTGCCGCCGAGCTTGACGCCCTCCGCGCCGAGCACGTTCGCTCATAGGACTTCACACCCACATGCGTTCCTTCTCTCTTCCCGCCTTCGTGCGCTCGCACCGGCGGACGCTCATCGTCATCGTCGGCATCGCGCTGATTCCCCTGATCTACGCGGGTTCGCTGATCTGGTCGAACGAGGACCCGACACACCGCCTCGACCACATCAACGCGGCCATCGTGAACAGCGACCAGGCGGCGACCCCCGCGACCACCACCGACGGTGAGCCCGCCGACCCCGTCGATCTCGGCGCGACGCTCACCGAGAAGCTCGTAGACAGCACCGAGTCGAACAACTTCAGCTGGCACGAGATGTCGGCCGATCAGGCGCAGAGCGAGCTCGAGTCGGGCAAGGTGCTCGCCGTGCTCGATATCCCAGCTGGCTTCTCCGCGGCAGCGGTCTCGGCGGGCGGCGACGACCCGCTGGACGCGGCCATCGCCCGCCTCTCCATCACCACGAACGACGGCGCAAACATCATCGTCGGCAACATCGCGTCGACGGTCGGCACGACGGTCGCCGACGAGCTGGCGACAGAGGTCTCCGACGAGTACCTCCGAAACGTCTACGTGGGCTTCAACGACATCCACGAGAGCGTCTCCGAGGCGGCCGACGGGGCGACAGAGCTCAACGACGGTGCCGAGCAGGCACGCACCGGCTCCGGCCAGCTCGTCGTCGGGCTCGGCCAGCTGCGCGAGGGAGGGTTGAGCCTCGCCGACGGCAGCGCGACGCTCGCCGACGGAGCGTCCCAGGTGGATGCTGGCGTGCAGCAGCTCAACGCCGGTCTCGTCACCGCCAACTCAGGTGCGCAGACGCTCAGCTCCGGTGCGGCATCAGCGAATTCGGGCGCGCAGCAACTCAACACGGGAGCTGCGACCGCGAACGCCGGTGCACAGGAGCTGAGCACGAAGCTCGCAGAAGCAAGCTCCGGTGCGCAGCTCCTCAGCGATGGGCTCGCGGAGTTGAACTCCAAGACGAGCGGCCTGCCCGCGAACATCACGACGCTCACGACAGGGGCGACGACTCTTGACGCTGGCGCGACAGCGCTCGCGGGTGGCCTCGAGACCGCCGTGGCATCCAGCAGAGAGCTCAACGATGGAGCCGTTGCCCTCGCCGCCGGAGCTGGGGACCTCTCAAGCGGAATCGATTCGCTGCTCGCCAACTACGACTCCCTGTCCGACGCCCAACGCAAGGAACTGCTGACGCAGCTCTCCACCGCTGGCCAGACCCTCGGCTCGAAGTCTGGCGAACTCAGCGCCGGGACATCCGCGCTCGTCGGTGACGCCGCCGCGGGGACCGGGCTGAGCTACCTCCAGGCGAAGTCGACCGAACTCGCGGCTGGCGCCACCCAGCTCTCCGACGGCGTCTCACCGCTCAGCGGCAACGTCGACGAGCTCGTTGCAGCGGTCTCAACGGTTTCGAGCAAGTCGGCGGAACTCGCGACCGGGGTGGAGCAGCTCTCCACCGGCGCTTCCACGCTCGCGACGGGCACCCAGTCGCTCGCCGACGGAACGTCGACGCTGGCGACTGGAACCCAGTCGCTCGCCGACGGCGCGTCCTCGCTCGCGACGGGCACGCAGACACTCGCGGACGGCGCATCCACGCTCGCGCAGTCGACGCCGAAGCTCGCGTCGGGTGCATCTGAGCTCTCGTCGGGCGCGACAACCCTCGCTGACGGAACCGCCGACGCCGAGTCGGGCGGCGCCGAGCTGAACGACGGCATCACGCAGCTCGCCGACGGCAGCAAGACGCTCGCGGATGGCCTCGACGACGGGGTCTCCGACATCCCGAGCTACACGGATGCGCAGGCCGATCATCTCGCCGGCGTCACGTCGACGCCAGTGGAGATCACCAAGACCCGCCTCAACGAGGTGCCCGCGTACGGCTACGGTCTCGCGCCCTACTTCATGACGCTCGGCCTCTGGGTCGGCGCGCTCGCCTTCTACCTGATGTTCCCGCCGCTGCGGGAGCGTCTCGTGCTCGGCCGCCAGCCCGCGATCGTCGTGGCGCTGCGCAGCTTCGCGCCCGGCGCTCTGCTCGGCGCCGCGCAGAGCCTGCTCATGCTCACGATCGTTCGCTTCGGACTCGGGCTCGAGCCCGCCGACATGCTCGGCCTCGTCGCACTCGCGCTGCTCACGAGTGTCACGTTCGTCGCCGTCAACCAGGCGTTCAATGCGCTCCTCGGCCCTCCCGGGCGCTTCCTCGCGCTCATCATGATCGTGCTGCAGCTGTCCTCGGCGGGCGGCACCTACCCGGTCGAGACGGCGCCCGCGTTCTTCCAGCTCATCCACTCGTGGCTGCCGCTGAACTACGCGGTCACCGCGTTCCGCTCCCTCGTCGCCGGTGGTCCGATCGGCATCGGCGAGGCGTACGGGATGCTCACCGTCTGGCTCGTCGCGGCCCTCGCGCTCACGACGCTGTCGATCGTCATCAAGCGCCGCCGGGAGCGCCTGAAGCCGGCGGTTGCGCCCGCTGCTGCGCGCATCCCGGAAGCCTCCGCGGTCTAGGGGTTCCGCGACTGGCGCAGGGGCGATTCGGGGTGGCTTCTTCGGGATGGCTTGCAACCCATCCCGAAGCGTGCGGGCCATCCCGAAGCTGCCGTCAGGCGGGCCGCGGCGTCCGGCGCCTAGTTGTTCGCCGCGTTGGCGGCGACGCTCGCCGCGACTGCAGCGTTGATCGTGATGGCGTTCATGGTGCGGGCGACGGCCGAACTGGCCGCGGTGGCTCCCCAGTCGCCGGCTTCGAGGGCCTTGGCGCGGTTGATGACGTCGTTCTCCCAGGGGAGCTCCCGGTGCAGTGTCGGCATCGACCCGCTCGCGGAGATGAGCGCCGCGAGGGCAGCGGTTCGCGCGTCGGGTTCCGCGCCGTCGATGAGCACGGCCTGCACGCGGCTCATGAGCGTGGCACGGCGTCCGGTGTCGCCCAGGCTGAGCGTCGTCTTCGGGATGAACCCGAACGTCTTGCCCTGCTCGCGGGTGAGGTCGCCGCGGAGGATGAGGCTCTCGAGCAGCTGCCCGCGGAGGTTCGGCCCGATGGCGGCGAGCATCCCTTGCACCTCGCGGCGCTTGTCCCGCGAGTACTCCCAGGCCGACCGCAGAATCTCGTCCTCGGGCGCCTCATCGCCGACCGAGAGCACAAGCGTGCCGCGGAGCCCCGCCTGCTCGATCCCGATCTGGTCGTTCAACGCCAGTTCGGTGAGCACCGCCCCGCCGAGTACGTAGAAGAGCGTGCCCTCGCCGCCGATGGTGCCGTCGTCCGGGTTGAAGAGCAGCAGCAACAGGTCTTCCGCGAGCAGCCGCTGCCGCTCGCTGGCGTGGCCGGCGCCGGTGTCGTCGGCGTCGTGGATGCGGTCGTGCGGTTCCATGGATCCCCCTGGCTGGTGCGCGAGTCGTCGTGCGCGCCAAGCTAGCATCCGGGCCTCGGACGGACGCTCGACGGTTCTTCTCAGCCCTCCGCGCGGTCTCCGTACGCGGTGACCGACAGGAAGCGGGCGGGAAGCTCGATGAGCTCTTCCGGCCCGTGGGGGCCCTCGCCGTCGAACTGGAGGGTGTCGCCTGGGCCCATCTCGTAGCGCGCATCCCCGTGCCCGTAGGCCATGCGGCCTTCGAGCATGTAGAGCAGCTCGGTGCCTGGATGCTGGAACAGGGGGAAGACCTCGCTCGCCTCGGTGAGGGTCACGAGCACGGCTTCCATGCGCTTGTGCTGGCCGCGCAGGGCGCCGAGGAGCTCGTAGAGGTGGCCGGATCGTGAGCCTCGGCGCACGATCTGCGCGCCGTGGCCTGCTGGCACGTAGACGGCTTCGCGGTCGGAGTCGACGCCGCGGAAGAGCGCCGTGACGGGCACGTCGAGGCCGTGGGCGAGGCGGCCGAGGGTGGTGAGGCTGCAGGAGGTGAGCGCGTTCTCGATCTTCGAGAGCATGGCCTTCGAGATGCCGACCTTGTCGGCCATCTCGGCGACGGACAGGCCGGTCGCGAGCCGGTACGCGCGCACCTGGGCGGCGATGGCACGCTCGAGGTCGCCCGGTTGCGGCCCGACCGTGGCCGGGTCGATCTCGCGGTCCACCGAACCCACGCCGATCTCGTCGTGGTCGTGTGCGTCGCTCATGCAGCCTCCGGGGTTTCGCTCAAGCCTAGCTTTCGAGCGTTCGGGAGCCGGACGCCTGGCATCGTTTGGCGTTGGGTGCGTCTTGCCCCTAGCGTTGCGGCATGATGAGCGCGAGCGCAGGGGCAGAGCGTGGCTGGGTTCTGCGCGCGGCGGTCAGGGCCGGGCTGCTGACGGTCATCGCCGGGTTCCTGGCTTACATGCTGCTGATCTTCCCGGGAGCGGCGGCCGCTTCCGACGTCGATCGCGACTCGGCCGAGGGCGCCCGCCTCGCCGGCACCCTCATCCCGATCGCCGTGGCGAGCATCGCTGCCGCGCTGGTGCTTGGGGTCTGGCTGACGCTCGACGTTGCTCGGGCGATCAGCCTCAGCTTCCGGCGCGCGGGATCGAGGGGTGAGCGGATGCGGTTGCGAGCGTCGCTGCCGTGGGTCGCCGCGCTCGCGGTGCTGGCCGCGGTGGGCTGTGCGACGCTCAGCGTCGCCGTCATCGTGGACAGCATCGTCGCCGGTATCGGCGTGGATGCGGATCAGACCAAGTACTGGGGGAGTACCGGCGCGATCATCGGGGACGCGTTCGGCGCGGCCTGCATCCCGTTCGTGCTGGCGACGGGTGTCGCGCTGGTCACGTGGACGATCCGCGCGGCGACGAAACTTGACCGCCACGCGAAACCCGCCGGGAGTAGCGTTGCGACGTGACTTCTTCTTCGTTCAATGACCTTCTGACCGCCCAGATCGGCAACGAGTTCTCGGCATCGCAGCAGTACATCGCGATCGCCGTCTGGTTCGACAACCACGATCTCCCGCAGCTCGCGGCGCACTTCTATCAGCAGTCGGTCGAGGAGCGCAATCACGCGATGATGCTCGTGCAGTACCGCCTCGACCGCGACCTCGGCGTCACGATCCCCGGCGTCACTGCCCCCAGGACCGAGTTCGCGAACGTCGTCGAGCCCATCGAGCTCGCGCTCGAGCAGGAACGGGAGGTGACGTCGCAGATCGAGGCGCTGTTCCGCGCGGCTCGTGCGGATGGCGACGCGATCGGCGAGCAGGCGATGCTCTGGTTCCTGAAGGAGCAGGTCGAGGAGGTCGCCTCCATGTCGACGCTCGTCACGATCGCGAAGCGCGCCGGCGACAACCTCTTCGATATCGAGAACTTCATCGCCCGCGAGACCGTCGGCGACAGCGGGCAGGACGCGGACGCTCCCGCCGCGGCTGGCGGGGCGCTCTAGGACTCGCCGCGGGGCAGATCGCGCAGTCGTCAGCCGGATCGCTTCGGGGCAGGGGTGACGCGTTCGGTGTGCCCTCTCCCTGGGGTGCTAGGCGACGATGACCTCGTGGCCGAGGGCCCGGAGCTGCTCGATGTGCTCTGGTAATGCGGACTCGTCCGTGACGACCGCCCAGGAGGGCGGCATGGAGAGAGACGCCTGTCCGACGGACCGCCCGAGCTTCGATCCGTGTGCCAGTACATAGACCTGGGTGACGCGACGCCCGATGATCTCCTTGAGGCGTGTCTGCTCGGTCTCCATCTCGCACAGCTGCCCGTCGGCGGAGACGGAATCGGCGCCGAGGAACGCGATGTCGCCCCGCACCCGTTCGAGCGTCGCTTCAGCGAGCGCGCCCACGAAGCTGCGGCTGAGCTTGCGGAGGCGACCCGCCACGGCGATGACCTGCACGGGCGACTTCTCGTCCGAGAGGTCGTTGATGACCTGGAGGTTCGGGGTCACGACCGTGAGTTCTTCCCGGTGCCGAAGATGCGGGGTCATGGCAGCGATCGTCGAACCCGCGTCGAGGATCAGGGTCGCTCCGGCGGTGATGCGATCAGCGGCGAGCTTCGCGATGGCTCGCTTCTCTGCTTGTGCCTCGCCTGCTCGTTCGGGCAGCGAGGATTCACCGTGCCCGTTCACGGCGATCACGCCACCGTAGGTGCGAGCGAGGAGACCTGCCTCGCCGAGGCGAGTGAGATCGCGGCGGATGGTTGACGGCGTCACGTCGTAGCGTGTCGCGAGATCATCGACGGTCGATGGCCCCTCAGCCGTTGTGCGCTGCAGGATGTCCTGGCGTCGTTGCTGCGCGGACAGTCGGGGATTGCTCATGGTTGAGAGATTACGCGTGCACGGGGGCCAGCACGATCGCCTGGCGCATCGCCTCGACCATGCTCCGTGTATCTACGACGCCCTTGCCTGCGATGTCGAAGGCGGTGCCGTGGTCGACGGAGGTGCGTGGCACGGGGAGTCCGACGGTGATGTTCACCCCGGCTTCGATGCCGAGGACCTTGATCGGTCCGTGACCCTGGTCGTGGTACTGGGCCACGACCAGGTCGTAGTCGCCTCGTCCCGCGAGGAAGAAGAGCGTGTCGGCTGGTAGGGGGCCTTCTGCATCGATGCCGTCGGCCCGGGCTGCGTCGACGGCTGGCGCGATCTTGAGCGCCTCTTCGTCGTAGCCGAAGAGGCCGTTCTCACCGGCGTGCGGGTTGATGGCGGCGACGCCGATGCGCGGTTCGGTGATGCCAGCTCCGCGCAGGGCTGCGTGGCCGCGTCGGATGGTGCGCTCGACGAGTCCCGGCTCGATCTTGGCGATGGCGTCGATGAGTCCGATGTGGGTCGTCACGTGGATCACGCGCAGCTTCGGCGTGGAGAGCATCATGGACACCTCTTCGGTGTTCGTCAGCTCGGCGAGCAGCTCGGTGTGCCCCGGGTACTTGTGGCCGGCGGAGTGGAGCGCGGACTTGTTGAGCGGTGCGGTGCAGATCGCCTGGATGCTGCCAGCTTCCGCCAGCTCGCAGGCCACGCGAATGTACTGGAAGGCGGCGTCTCCGGCGACGGCGGAAAGTTCGCCGAAGGGGAGGTCCTCCGGGATGAGGCCGAGGTTGATGACGTTGATGACGCCGGCCTCCGTGCGGGCATCGTTCGGGTCAGTGATCTCGTTGAATTCGGCTTCGAGGCCGAGAGCCTGCGCTCCGCGTCGGAGGCGGGCCGTGTCGCCGATGACGACGGCGCGGCAGGTCGAGGTGATCTCCGGGTCGAGCAGAGCGGCGACGGTGATCTCGGGCCCGACGCCTGCGGCGTCGCCCATGGTTACTCCAATGGTGGGAAGGCTCATGGAAGCCACCTTTCGTTATGGTCGTTTGCGGCTGGGTTGGCCGTGTTCATCGGCATTGCGGAGGCCCGCCGCTGGATGGCGGTGGTTGCGTTGAGGAGGGCGCTCGGGCCACCGAAGCTTCCGGGCTTGGTGGCGATGAGACGCCCGTCCGCGCCGCGCATCGTGACGATGCCCGGTTCTGGTCTGCCGTCGGAGTCGTGGACGGGGCGGGGGTCGGTAAGGGTTGTGATGCGCAACTCGTCGAGGAACGCGCCGGCGGTCTCCCCGCCCGTGAGCACGAGGTCATGGTCGGCGAGGGCGCTGGCGCAGGCTTTCGCGAACGCTCGGGCGTAGCCCGGTCGGTCGTGGACGGTGGCGACCGGGTCAGCCTGGAGCACCCAGATGCTGGACGCGGGCTTGACCGGGACAGTGGCCTCACGGGGGTCGAGCCGGGTGATGGTGGCGCCGGCGGCGCGCAGGGCCTCGACCTGTGCAAGAGCGTTGGGTTCGGGCGAGCCCACCACGACGGCGACCGGTCGGGAGTCGAGGGCACGAAGTGGGGGAGTGGGTGAGCGGTGGTCTGCCTCCGCTGTCGACGTCTCGCGCTGCGCGGCTGCGAGCGCACGGGCGAGGTCTGCTGCTCCTGCAGCGGTGACAGGGGTGGCGACGTTCAAGATGCCGAGGGCCAGCCTCGCGAGGTCGGTGGCGGTCTCCGCATCCACGAGGATGCACTCGTAGGTCTCGGCGAGCTGGGTGAGTCGCCGGCCGAGGGCCCATGGCGTCGAGAGCGCGCGCAGCTCGTCGAGGTGAATCGAGGTGGTGGTGAGGTCGCCGGTGACGTGTTGGAGGTGCTCGGGTGCCTCGGTCCCCTCGCGCTGCCAGGCGGCGGTGGTCGCGAGCGGTTCTCCACCGACGAGCGGGCGGCCCGCTCGGACGGTGCGGCCGAGGCTCGGGGCCGCCGAGGTCATGACGATGCGACCTCGTGCGGCGAGCGGGCGCAGCTCCGTTGCGATGTTCCCACGCAACTGGGAGTCGATCTTCTTCACGAGCAGGCCGGGGCGGGTGCTCAATGCGTCCAGAACGGAGCGTGCGCGTGCTTCGGCAGCGGCGGGTGTCAGCGAGCGGCTGTCGGTGTCGACGACGAGGGGAGCTGTGGACGAGGCAAAGGCGCTGGCGGCGGATGGGTCGCGGAGGAGCTTGCTCGCGGGCCCGAGGGCACCCGCGGCCTCGACTGCACCGCTCAGATCGTCGGCGATGACCGTGAGCTGCATGGCAGGTCCTCTCCGTCAGTAGAGCGGTTGCTTCAACGCAGGCCGCAGTGTTGCGTGTTGTGAGCAGTCTGACGCAGTTTGGGGCCGTAATCAAGCTCCAATTGCGCGAAGTGTGCGATCTGCTTGCGCGAAACACGCTGGCGGTGTCAGACTGTCTCCGTCGCAGCGTGGCACACCCCACACCCAGCAACCGGGCGGGGCCGTCGGCGCCGCATCCATCTGCACATTTCGCGCAAGGAAGCCGAACATGACCGAACAGGCCAACACCAGAATCGCCATCGCCGGTGATCCCGTGAAAAGCGAAGACCCGTACCACCTCGACCCGGCCGATGCGATCGAGCCGCCCACGACATTCCGCGGCCGACTCAAGTACCTCGGTCCGGGACTCGTCATCTCGGCGGCCGTCGTCGGCTCCGGTGAGCTCATCACGACCACCGCTCTGGGGGCCAAGGCGGGCTTCATCCTGCTCTGGCTCGTCATCATCTCGACCGGAATCAAGGTCTGGGTGCAGCTTGAACTCGCACAGTGGACGATCCTGGCTGGGAAGCCCGCGCTCGAGGGCTACAGCAAGGTCGGGCCGCGGATCGTCGGGCGTGCAGGGTGGATCAACCTGCTCTGGGTCCTCATGGACTTCGCGAAGGTGCTGCAACGCGGCGGCATCATCGGCGGCGCGGTCGCCTGCCTGAGTCTCGCATTCCCTGTCATCGGCGAACCACTTGGTCTGCCATCCCTCATCTTCTGGACGGTCTTGAGTCTCGCCGTCGTGCTCAGCCTGCTGCTGACCAACAAGTACAGCGTCGTCGAGCGGCTCTCGGTCGTGGCGGTCGTGCTGTTCACGATCATCACGGTGGCGCTCGCGCTCGCGCTGCCCTTCACCGGCTTCGCCTACAGTGCGGCGGACATCGCAGGTGGCCTCACCTTCGCACTCCCCGTCGGGGCCATCGGCTTTGCTATCGCCATGTTCGGCATCACGGGAGTCGGTGCCGACGAGATGACCACGTACACCTACTGGTGCATGGAAAAGGGATACGCGAGGTATGTCGGCCCGGACGACGGCACCCCCGAGCGAGCCCGGCGTGCCCACGGCTGGATCCGCGTGATGCGCACCGATGTGCTCGTCTCATGGGTCATCTCCACGGTCTGCACGATGAGCTTCTATGTCATCGGCGCGGCTATCCTGCACCCCCAGAACCTCGTCCCGTCCGGCAACGACATGATCGTCACGCTGTCATCGATGTACACATCGGTCATGGGGCCAGCCGGATACTGGATCTTCATCGTCGGGGCTTTCATGGTGCTCTTCTCCACCTTCGTCGCTTCGACGGCCAGTGTTCCCCGTCTCTGGGCGAACACCGCAGCCATCCTGGGCTTCTACGACTGGGCCGACCTGGCGACGCGCAAGCGCATCATCCGCGTCCTGACGATCATGTTCCCGATCATCTGGGCCATCAGCTACCTTGTCATCCAGTCACCGGTGCTGATGGTGCAGATTGGTGGCATCGCCAGCGGCATCTTCCTCGTCGCAGTGGTCATTGCCGTCTGGCACCTGCGCAAGCAGGAGGTTGCCCCAGAATTCAAGTCCAACCATTTCTTCACCGTCATGCTCGGGGTCTCCTCGTTCGCGGTCGCCGCACTCGGCATCTACTCCGCGCTTGAGATCTTCGGCCTCGGGATCGGAGCCTGATGCGACTGCGCGTCCTCACCCCATCATTCGGCCGGTACTCGAGCGAACCGGCCGCGCTCGCCGCTGAACTCGGGGTCGAGCTCGAGTACCAGACCGACGGTCATCCGAAGGCCGCTGGCGACGTCGTCGCCGCGATCGGTGACGCACCTGCGGTGCTCGTCGGCCTCGATGAGGTCTCCGCGGAAGTGTTCGCGGCATGTCCTCAGCTGAGGGTCGTCGCGAAGCACGGCGTCGGCACCGACAACATCGATCTTGCGGCTGCTGCGGCAGCTGGTGTGGTGGTCGTCAACACCCCTGGTGCGAATGCGGACGCTGTCGCAGACCTGACGCTGGGCCTCATGCTCGCGGGGTCGCGGCGCATTATCGAAGCTGAGCGGAGTCTGCGGGCTGGGAATTGGGACGTCTTCCTGGGGGCTCAGCTCGGTGGGAAGCGCCTCGGTGTTCTCGGGTTCGGGCGGATCGGACGTGCCGTCGCGCATCGTGCGGTCGCGTTCGGGATGCGCGTCGCGGCCTACGACCCGTACGTTCCCGCATCGGTGCTCGAAGAGGCGGGCGTCGAGGCGGGTTCCCTCGACGAGATCGTCGCCTCGAGCGATATCCTCACGCTGCACCTCCCCGGAGACGGTGGTCCGCTGCTGACTCGCGAACGGCTCCTGCGCATGCCGCACGGTGCGGGGCTCGTCAATGCGGCCCGTGGCGGGCTGGTGGACGAGTCAGCGCTGGCGGAAGCCCTGGAGTCCGGGCGGCTGGCCTTCGCGGCGCTCGATGCTCTGGAGCATGAGCCGCCGCGTGCTGACGATCCGCTGCTGGTGGCGCCGAACC
Source organism: Pseudoclavibacter terrae (assembly GCF_008831075.1). Lineage (GTDB taxonomy): Bacteria > Actinomycetota > Actinomycetes > Actinomycetales > Microbacteriaceae > Pseudoclavibacter > Pseudoclavibacter terrae. Next base: position 48,591 of record NZ_WBJX01000001.1, read on the forward strand.
TCATTCTCACACCGCATATCGGCGCGTTCACGGATGCGGCGAACACGGCGATGGGGACGATGGCCGTTGCAGAGGTGGCGAGAGTGCTCGACGGCGGGAAGCCGCGCTTCCGCGTCGTTGGTTGATGCTCGTTGGCCGTTCTCAGGCAGCGAAGGCGGGGCCGCATCCAGTGGATGCGGCCCCGCCTCGTTGGTCGCCTGGTGTCCGTCAGCGGAGGCCGCGGGCCAGGTCGGCCTCCACGGTCTTCTTGACGGCCGCGATCGCTTCGTCCGACAGCTGGTTGAAGGGAGCGCGGCAGGGGCCCAGGCCGGCACCGCGCTGGTTGGCGGCGTGCTTCACGACCGAGTTCGGGTTGCCGAGTGCGAGGCAGTTCCGGATCGGGCGGATGCTGTCCTGTGCCTTGCGGGCTTCATCGAAGCTTCCAGCCCGGAACAGGTCGTAGATGCTGGCCATGACGCTCGGGTAGACGTTCGCGATGCCGCTGATGCCGCCCGTGCCGCCAGCCTGCAGTGCCCAGAGGTTCAGTGAGTCGTTGCCCGACATGACGGAGAACGTGGCGCGGTCGGTGCGTTCGAGGTATTGGAGGATGGTGTCGAAGTTGCCGCTCGAGTCTTTCACCGCGACGATGTTGTCGACGTGCGCGAGACGCTCGATTGTCGCGGGGGCGACGCTCACGCCGGTGCGGGCGGGAATGTTGTAGACGATGACGGGCGCGTCAACGGCGTCGGCGACGGCCCGAAAGTGTGTCTCGAGCTCCTTCTGGGATGCAGCAGCGAAGTACGGAGCGATGATTGAGAGACCATCGGCGCCCGCCGCCGCGGCATCCTTCGCGATGCTGATCGTCTCGCTGGTGCTGACAGCCCCGGCGCCCACGATGACGGGCACTCGACCGGAGACCTGGTCGATGACCACACGTGTGACGTGGGCCCGCTCGGCCGGTGACTGGACGAAGAACTCACCGTTCGTGCCGAGCGCGAAGATGCCGTGCATGCCGGCTGCCAGCTGCGTGTCGAGGTGCGCGCGCATGGCGCCCTCGTTGAATGTCTCGTCATCGTTGAAGGCGGTGGCGACGGCGGCGAAGATGCCTGAGAACAAGGGATTCCTCTCGTTGGGTCGTCGCCTTCGCGGCTGCGCGGAGGCGACGACGGTCGTTGACTCAGCGGTTGTAGAGCGGCATGGTGCCGCGGATGCTCGTGGTGGCGACGTCGATCGCTTCGAGGATGTCTGGGGCAAGCTGCCCCTTGCTGACGGCCGCGATGTTGGAGCGGAGTTGCGCAACGGTGCTCGTTCCGAGCAGGATCGCGTCGGTGACGGGTGAATGCGCTGCCCACCGGAGTGAGAGCTCTGCCTGAGAGATGCCCGCGGCGTCTGCGATATCCGCGATTCTCTCCGCGGCCGTGGTGACGGTCTCGGACAGGTATCGCTGGCGGTACATGTCCGCGAGCACGGAGCCCTTGAAGCGGTCCGGTGTTCCTGCCGATGATGGGCGCCGCGCGAGGAGTCCGCCTGCGAGTGGGTTGTAGACCATGGTCGCGACGTCGTGTGCGCGCGCCGCTTCTGTCCACTCGTCCTCGATGCGCCGCGCGAAGATGCTGTAGACGTTCTGCGCGACGGCGGGTCGGGGAGCACCGGCGTGCGCAGCCGCAGCGATGAGGTCCACGACCTGCCAGGCGGCGAAGTTGGAGACTCCGAGGGCTCCGATCTTTCCTTCGGCGTGCAGCTCAGCGACGGTGCTCATGGTTTCAGCGAGGCTGGCGCTGCGGTCGGGCTGGTGGAGGTAGAAGAGATCGATCCTGTCGACGCCGAGGCGTCGGAGGGAGCCTTCAACGCTGTCGCGGAGGCCCTTGGCTGAGAGCGGAGAGTGGTCTCCTGCGTCGGCGTGCGGCATCCCGGCCTTGGTCGCGAGCACGATGCGCTCTCGGAAGCGCGCGACCGCGGGCGCAATGAGAGATTCCGTCGTGCTCTTCGCGTATCCGTTGGCGGTGTCGATGCCGGTGATCCCGGCTTCGACGGCACTCTCGAAGATCTCGAGGGCGGTCGACCGTTCGACGGTGTCGCCGAACGACATGGTGCCAAGTACCAAGGGCGTCAGGGGTGTTGAGGTTCCGTCGAGTGGCAGCGGTTGTGCGCGAGTCATTGGGTTCTCCTCGTCGAGTCGGATGTTCAGCGTCTCACGGTTGCACGTTACGCGCAACAAGATGCGTGCTCTGCGCACTCTGGCGCTTGTGTTCCCTCCCGTGCCGCACTGGACGCGTCACGTACGCTGGAGCGGTGCATCTCGAACCGACAACGAAGGCCGCGCGTGCGCAGCTGACCGAGCTGGCCGAGTGCGCTGCTGCGGGTCTCGAGCCCGCCGTGCCACTGTCGCCCGTGGATGAGCGGCTCGTGCGCGTCTCCCGATCGGCGGCCGTGCTCATCCTGTTCGGGATGCTCGACTCGCTCCCCAGCGACCGCGACGCCCAGTCGAGTGCCGTGTCTCGTGACCTCGACGTGCTGCTGCTCGCGCGCGCGTCGACGCTGCGCTCGCATCCTGGGCAGGTCGCGTTTCCCGGCGGGCGCGTCGACCCGGAGGACAAGGACGCGGTTGCCGCCGCGCTGCGCGAGGCGGTGGAGGAGACGGGGCTCGACGCCGACGGCATCGACGTGCTCGGCCCCCTCGAACCGGTTCCCCTCACCTACTCGCGGCACCTGGTGACGCCGGTGCTCGCCTGGTGGCGCCGCACCTCCGCCGTCGGCGTCGTCGACGAGGCGGAGTCGGCCGCCGTGTTCCGCGCGCCCGTCGCCGACCTGCTGAACCCCGCGAACCGCGGCGTCACCGTGCTTCGACGTGACGGGGAGGAGTGGCGCGGCCCCGGCTTCCTGGTGCGCGATGACAGTGGCGAGCACCTCGTCTGGGGTTTCACGGCGATGCTGCTCGACGGCATCTTCGACCGCCTCGGCTGGACCGAGCCGTGGGGCGAGGCGCAGGAGTTCGAGCTCCCGGAGGGCTGAGCTCGCTCGCGCCCTCACATGCTCCTTCCCGCGCGGCACGCTTGTCGGAGAGCGGGGCACGGATCGGGTCGTCGCCACATCCAACCGCACGCTCGGGATGGAGAACTCGCTTCGTGCTGGAAAGTTTCCCGCAACGAAGCGAGGTTGCCATCCCGAAGCCGGGGTGCGGTCGGCCTGAACGTCTCGGGATGGGATACACACTTCCGGATGGGTGGCAAGCCATCTCGAAGCGTGGAACTCATCCCGAAACCGGGGGTGGTGGATGCGAGGTGCTGTCGCGCCCGCCGCGCAGACCCCTAGAAGATCATCGGGCGGTCGTCGTCGAGGGACGTCTCGAGGTCGAGCTCCACGACGACGGGCACGTGGTCGCTCGGGCCGTCGCCCTTGCGCTCGTCGCGTTCGATGGATGCATCCACGACGAGGTCGTCGAACTCCTGGTTGCCGAGGATGAAGTCGATGCGCATGCCCTCGTTGCGGGGGAATCGGAGCGACTTGTAGTCCCAGTAGGTGTAGCCCTCGACGCCGCGCGAGCGGACGGTGTCGACGAAGCCGGCTTCGAGGAACGCCTCGAACGCCGCGCGCTCGGGTGCAGAAACGTGGGTGGAGTCGACGAACGCGGCGAGGTCCCAGACGTCGATGTCGAGGGGCGCGATGTTGAAGTCGCCCATGAGCGCGAGCGGGGTGTCTGGATGCGCCTGCCGCCACGTGGTCATGTCGGCGAGCAGCGCCTTCAGCCAGGCCAGCTTGTACGGGTAGTGGTCGTTGGTGAGCTCGCGGCCGTTCGGCACGTAGAGCGACCACAGGCGCACGTCTTCGACGGTGACGCCGAGAGCGCGGGCCTCGAGTGGGAGCGTGCCCTCGGGTGTTGCCTTCCCGAACCCTGGCATGTCCGCGAACGTGATCGCGGGGTCGCTCATGGGCAGGCGGCTCGCGAAGGCGACGCCGTTCCACTGGCTGAGGCCGTGGATCTCCAGCTCGTACCCGGCGTCCTCGAACACCTCGCGGGGGAACTGCTCGGGCTTGCACTTGATCTCCTGCATCGCGAGCACGTCGATGTCGGCGCGCACCATCCAGTCGATGACTCGTCCCGAGCGGGCGCGGATGGAGTTGACGTTCCAGGTGGCGATGCGCATGGGGTCAAGGCTATCGCCCGACATCCTCACTTGACGCAAACTAGTTTGCGGCGCAAACTGGTTTGCATGGACACCAACGACCGCCGGACTCCCGCCGAAGCCAGCACCCAGCAGGCTGGTGACGACGACCGTGCCCTCGCACCGAGCGAGATGCTCGCCCTCATGCGCGACCAGCAGCGCACGACCCGCACTCGCCTCGACCGGGCGCTGTACATCCTCCTCGGCACCTGGGCCGTGGCCTGGCTGGTCGGCTTCCAGGCTCTCTGGAGTGCAGAGGATGGGGGTGGGAGCCCGCTCGTCCGCATCCCCACCGTGACGGCCTTCGTCGTATTCGGAGCCCTCATGGTCGTCGGCGTCATCGTCTCCGTGATCTGCGGGGTCTCGATGGGGCGGGGGATGCGCGGCCGCAGCAACACGGCGGGCACGCTCTATGGGTTCTCGTGGTCCATCTCGATGATGGGCGCCTGGTTCTTTGCGGCCTCGCTGCTGCGTCAGGTGGAGGACCCAGCCCTCGCGCCGCTGCTCATGCCGGGCATCTTCGCCATGACGATCGGCGTGCTCTACATGGCGGGCGCCGCCATGTCCCGCTCCGGGTCGCAGTTCGCCCTTGGCGTCGCCGTCGTCGCGCTCGCCGTCGTCGCCACGGCGTTCGGTGCACCTGCCCACTACCTCATCTACAGCACGGCAGGTCCGCTCATCTTCCTCACGTTCATCGTGCTGCTCCGCACTGGCGCCATCTCGAGCGATCCGGGCCAGCGGGAGCCGGTCGGGCAGGGCGAGGTGCACGCATGAGCGACCCGAGCGCCGAGTTCGACCCGATCATCCACGCGCCCGCCCGACTGCGCATCATGACGACCCTCGCCGAAAGCCTCGACGACGGCGACGAGATGACGTTCTCGAAGCTGCGCAGCCTCCTCGACATGACGGCTGGCAACCTCACGACGCACCTCTCGAAGCTCGAGGATGCCGGCTACGTCGTCATCAACAAGGCCTTCGCGGGCCGTAAGCCCGTCACCTATCTGACCATCAGCCCCGCCGGTCGAGCCGCGTTTCGCAGCTACCGGACGGCGCTCCTGAAACTCCTCGGGGGATGACATGAACGCCAAGCCCGCCAGCATCGTCGAGGTCGACGATGCGGTCAAGCGATTCGGTCGGCACGCGGCCCTCGACGGAGTCTCGCTGGCCGTCGCCGCCGGCGAGTGCGTCGGCCTGCTCGGGCCGAACGGCGCGGGCAAGACGACGCTGCTGTCGCTCCTGCTCGGCCTGCGCTCGCCGACGTCCGGCACGGTGCGGCTCTTCGGCGGTGACCCGCTCGACGTCCGCACGCGCACCCGGGTGGGGTCGACGCCGCAGGCGAGCGCGCTGCCGGAGGCCCTCAAGGTGCGGGAGGTGCTCGACTACGTCGCGGCGCACTACCCGCAGCCCGCGGCCAGGAACGAGCTGGTGGATGCGTTCGACCTGGGCCCCCTGCTCGGCAAGCAATGCGGCTCGCTCTCCGGCGGACAGCAGCGCCGTCTCGCGGTGGCGCTCGCGTTCGTCGGCGACCCCGACCTCGTGCTGCTCGACGAACCGACGACGGGCCTCGACGTCGACGCCCGCCGCAGCCTCTGGGACGCGCTTCGCGCCAAGCACCGAGCCGGATGCGCCGTGATCGTCACGAGCCACCACCTCGAGGAGATCGAGCAGCTCGCCGAGCGGGTCGTCGTCATCGACCACGGCAGGGTCATCACCGACGGCACTCTGGCTTCGGTGGTCGGCAGCGTCTCCCGCCGCCGGGTCACGATGCGGGGCGTCGATGCTGCCCGCATCCAGGCGATCGACGCCGATGCCCTCACCGAGACGGCGGATGCGGGGCTCGTGACCGCGCTCGTGCGCGACTCGGACGCGTTCATCCGCTCGCTCGTCGCATCCGGTGCGCCCTTCACCGACCTGACGGTGCGCGGGGCGACGCTCGAGGAAGCCTTCCTCGCCATGACGCAGCACGGCGAGGCCTCGCCCGCCGTCAAGAACGCCCAGAACGGGAGTTGAGGACCATGTCCACTGCAGCACTCATCGCCACGCACGTGAAGTACTCGCTCATCGAGACGGCGCGTGTGCCCATCGCCGTCATCGGGTCGCTCGTCTTCCCGACGCTCGCGTTCTGCTTCTTCGTGCTGCCGCAGCGCGCGATCGCCGAGGATCCGGTGATCGCGACGCAGGCCGTCGCGTCGATGATCGTGTTCGCCTTCATGACCAACGGGCTCTTCAGCCTCGGCCTCGACCTCGCCGAGCAGCGGTCGAAGCCGTGGGTGCCGTACCTGCGCACCCTGCCCGGGAAGCCGTCGGCGCGCATCGCGGGGCTCGTCATCGGCACGCTCGTGATGGCGGTCGTCTCGATCGTGCCGCTGCTCATCGTCGGCGGGCTCTTCACGGCCGCCGCGCCGACCCTCACGCAGGTGGTGCTGGGGCTCATCGCGGTTGTGCTCACGGCGGTTCCGTCCGCCCTCATCGGCGCGATCGTCGGCACGACGGCGGGCCCGAAGGCGGCGATCGCGATCACGCAGGTGCTCATGTTCCTGCTCGCCTTCGGTGGTGGCCTGTTCCTGCCGCCCATGATGTTCCCGGGGTGGCTGGACGCCGCCTCGAAGGTGCTGCCCGTGCGGCAGGCGCGCGAGGTGGTCATCGCGGTCGTCTCCGGCGGAGAGTTCCCCATGTGGGCGCTCTTCGGCCTCCTCGCCTGGACGGCCATGCTCGGATTCCTCGCGGTGTTCTTCTACAAGCGGGACGAGGGTCGGAAGTTCTCGTAGGGGCCGTGGACAACCTGGCCATGAACGCTGAAAATCTCCATCAATCTGGCCGAACGAACGCCACTTAGACGGAATCCATGTAAATGGATCTTCTCCCTTTGTTGCGGTCCAGAATCACCGCTACAGTGATCGCGTCGGCGCAAAGGGGCCCGACTCGGATCGAGGGGTGGCAGGGTGAAACACGCGCAGCCTGGCAACGAATCCGTGGTCAGCGTTGAGTCGGACAGCGACCGACCCGTCCGGCGCCGGGGCTTCTCCGCCACCGTCGCGTTGGTCATCGTCGCCACGCTGGCGGTAGCCGCATCCCTCGTCGCCTTCTCCGTCTTCCGCCCCACCCCGCCCGGACTCGCAACGGCCTCCGTGCCTTCAGAAGTGCAACTCGTGGCCGAGGAACTGACCGACGCACGAGCCGTAGAGCTGACTGCACAGCTGGGTGACGACGCCTCCTTGCCGTCACCGACGAGCGGCACACTGACCGACTCGTCCTGCACTGCAGGCGGCGACCTCGTCTCAGGGGGGAGCTCCTTCAAGGTCGGCGAGACTCCGCTCGTGAGTCTCCACACGTCCACGCCGCTCTGGCGGGACCTTAGCTATGGCCTCAAGGGTCTCGACGTCACCGCACTGCAGGTGGCGCTTGCGGGCCTCGGCTACGACGTGTCCGAGACTGACACCTTCGACTGGCAGACGTGGTCTGCCTGGGACGACCTCGTCGAGTCGGTGTACGGCGACACCAAGCAAGGCGAGCTGGCACTCGCACAGGTGCTCTGGCTCCCCTCGGCGACGATCTCGGTGCAGTCCTGCCCGGTCCCGCTAGGACAGACAGCCGCGCAAGGCGAGGCTCTAGTCGACCTCGCGAACCCACTCCTATCGGCCTCCGTGAAGAGCTACCCGACAGACCTCGTGCCCGGTGCGCGAAAGCTGACGCTTGAGGGCGTCGACGTCGCGATCGACGAGGCGGGAGCCGTGACGCCTGAAGGGCTCTCCGTGCTGGCCGGCACGAATGCGTTGGCGAAGTACGCGGCGAGCCCTGACGATGCGAGCATCCAAGCGGAGCTCGTGCTGGTCGGTGCGACCACCGTCTACGCGGTCCCCCCGGCCGCGGTCGCGATGACCAGCGAAACAGGTGGATGCGTCGCGACGCCGGACGGCGGGTCGCTCCCGGTGGCCGTCGTGTCCTCGAAGCTCGGTCGCACCTACGTCTCGTTCCCGGAGCCGCCGACAGCCGCGGCCGTCAAGGCCGTCGCGACGAAGGACCTGGCATGTTCGTGACCCTCACCGACGTCGGACATCGTTACCCCGGCCATCCGCTGCTCTTCGAGAACGTCTCCGCGCGCCTTGACCCTGGCCATGTCTACGCGCTCACGGGCCCGTCCGGATCAGGGAAGTCGACGCTGCTCGGGATGCTCGCCGGCTGGATCCCACCCGTGCTCGGCAACATCACGCGTGTCGGCGTGGAGCGGATCGGCTGGGTGTTCCAGAACCCGCACGGCGTTGCGCGGAGGACGGCGCTCGACCACGTGGCGCTTGCGTTCGTCGCACGGGGGGAGACCCGTTCGGCTGCGGATGCTCGCTCCCGCGAACTCCTCGAACGCTTCGGCCTGGGACGCGTAGCCGATCGCCAGTTCAGGGCTCTCTCCGGAGGGGAGGGGCAGCGGCTCATGCTCGCACGCGGCATCGCCGCTGCCCCCGACCTGCTCCTGGTCGACGAGCCGACGGCGCAGCTCGACCTGCGCACGGCAGCTTCCGTCAGCGACGCCCTCGGGCGCATCGCCACCGACGGCACAATCATTGTCGTCGCCACGCACGACGCCCGCACGAGAGACGCCTGCACGGACGTCATCGACCTGGGGGCGTTCCAATGAGCTCGATGCGGTTCCGCGAGGTCAGACGTGAAGCTCGCCGAAACCTGTCGTCGGGCGCGAGCCGGGCGGTGCTGCTCATGCTTCTGGTCGCGGCGGCCTCCACGTCGTTGGCGGCGCTCGACGCTGCCGAGATGACCGGCGTCATCCGGGCCGCGGAGGAGTTCCGGGCGCGGGGAGCGTCCATCACGATCCTGACTGCCGACGGCAGCGTCGACGGGCGCGCGTGCGACGCGCTCGGTGACGTCGAAGGGGTGCGGGCCGCTGGCGCCCTCGCCGAGAGCGAGACGCCGCTGCGAGTCGCGAGCATCCCACAGAACCCGCTGACCTTCTTCCGGTCGTCGCCCGGCTTCGCGACTATGCTCCCGAAGTCGACGGGCAGTACGGAACCGGGGCTGCTCATGCCGACCGCAGTGGTGGAGACGCTCGGGCTCACGCTGGGCGATCCGATCCAGACCGCGGATGGGCCGACCGTGCTCGGCGGGACGTACGACTACCCGGACGACGGACGTACGACCGGCATGGGGTACGCGGCGATCGCGCCGAGCGCGCCCGACACGAAATTCGACGAGTGCTGGATCGACGCCTACCCGGTCTCGCAGGCGACGACCGATCTGCTCTACACAGCGATCGCGGCCGACGCGAACCTGCCGGACACGGGCCCGCAGCTGAGCCAGCACAACATGCAGCTGGGCAAACCCGCGAGCCCTGAGGTGGCGTTCGGCACGCGGTCGACGGTTGTCTTTCCGCTGGCTGGCTTCGGCATCGGAGCGATGGTCGGCTTCGGGGCCGTTTGGCTGCGGCGGCTCGAGATCGCGTCGGCACTGCACGTCGGTGTGCGCCGTGCCGATCAGACGGTGACGCTCCTGCTCGAGGCGCTCGCCTGGTCGTGCGTCGGTGTGCTTGTGGCACTCCCGGCGATCGGCCTGCTCACCCAGGCCCTGGCGGTGAGCGACCTCATTCCGGTCGCCGCGACCGCTGCATTGACTCCCGCGCTGACCGCATCCGGGGCGATCCTCGGAACGCTGGCGGCGGCCCTGCTCGTCCGAGAACAACGACTGTTCTCGTACTTCAAGGGTCGTTGACGGCACCGGTCAGCGCGGGTCGGCGCCGCCAAGGGGGAGGCGTCGGAACACAGAAAGGGGACGAAGATGTCCACCACAACACTGAAGAACAAGGTCAGCCGCAAGCTCGGCACGCTGCTGCTCGCGGGGGCACTCGCGACGGGAGGCGTCGCGGTCGCGCAGGTCGCGGCGGCACCGGAGGCGGAAGCGGGCGTGTGCGGTTCGACCGCGCAGTGGAACGGCTACGCGCGCACGTACAACCCTTGCGGTTACGGCTACGCGAAAGTCTCGCGCATCGTGAACGGCAGCCCAAGGGCGCAGCACGACTATCGGTACTACGGGTGGGCTTCAGTTTCGTATACCGCGGGCTACCGGAACTACGAACTCACCTACCGGTCCTGACCGTCAGCGTCACGACCGACCGGCGGGGTGTCTTCTCCTAGGGCACCCCGCCCCTGAGTGATCCCAGGAGGATTCATGAAGAGAACGAGAAGAGCGGCGATGCTCGTGTGTGCAGGGGTCGCGGTGACGCTGGGGTTGCTCGGCTGCAGCGGCACCGATCAGGGAGGAGTCACTGGAGGCGAAGTTGCCGGTTCAATGCTCGGCCAGATCATCAGCGACGGCTTGACGAACGCGAAGTCGGAAACGCAGAGAGAAGTGCTCGCGAAGGCTCAGGAGACGGGCGTCATCAGCGAATCGGACTGGAAGGAGGCCAACGCGCGATACGCCGAATGCATGAACGATAAGGGCTACAACGCCGAGATCGTGTACGAAGGGGCGGATGCGTTCCTCCAGACCGAGGAAGCTGCCGGGCAGGGTGACGATCAGGGGGCCGCACCAGATGGCGCGGTGCAAGAGGATGGTCACGAGTGTTACGACAAGACCAGCGCGTTCATCAATGAGGCATATTCGCTCATCAACGGGGGCCAATCAGCGGTCAGCCCAGAGGAGATGCAACGCGCGGTCCTGCAGTGCCTCATCGACCGTGAACTCGTGCCAGCAGACACCACGTACGAGGAGTTTGTCGCCGACCTCGAACAGAACGATGGCAAGCAGTACTCGCCGCAGAGCACCGAGGAAGGCGATCCGTTCGCGGCATGCTGGATGGAGAACTCTTAGGCGCGTTCGTCGGAGGCGCCCTTCAGTCTTGTTCCCTAGCGTCGGGTCATGGACACCGCAGGGGAAGCGACCGTGACCGTGCCGCAGGCCGTGTTCCTGCTGGCTCTCGACGACGAGACGGGGAGGCCGCTCGTCGACAGGTCTGCGTTTGCGCAGGTGCTGTCGGCGGCCGGCCTCATCGAGCTCATCATGCTCGGCAGGCTCCGCATCGCGGGACCAGCAGGGACCGAGGAGGGGGTGGATGCTGACGCGAAGCCCGGCACGTTCGTCGCGGTTGGCCAGCCCCTCGACCCGGTCGCCGCTGGCGCTGACCTCGAGGCGCTCGTCGAGATCGCAGTGGGCCGCAAGCCAGACGCGGCGGTGAAGCTCAGGGAGGGCATCGCTGAAGAGTTCGTCGACGCGGGCGTGCTCGGCCACGAGGAGAAGAAGTTCCTCGGCGGAACCTTCTCGGAGCGGTGGCCGCGCGGCGGGAACGCGCAGCTCGAGGATTCGGTCCAGGCGGAGGCCAGAGCGCTGCTGACGGGCGACGCGGAACCGCGAGAGGCAGACCGGGTCGCCGCTGCGCTCGCGCTGCTCCACGCGGTGCGGGTGCTGCCGCGCGTGTTTCCCGACCTCGACCGTGCATCCATCTCGAAGCGCGCTGAGGAAGTCGTCGACTTGGCCGCTGTCGCGGGCGAGCTCGGCAAGATGATCCGCGAGGCGCAGCTCTCGGTGATCCTCACCCTGTCGACGCTCGCCATCACGACGCGAGACTGACCGCTCCCGAGCCGCCGACGCTTGCTGCCTCGGGCCCTCACCTCTGAAACTCGGGATGGAAAAATCGCTTCGTGTTGGGAAGTTTTCCTCAACGAAGCGATTTTCCCATCCCGAGACGGATCGCCGGGCGGGCGGACCCGGACGGGAGCGTGACCGGGCGAGCGCGCCCGCGCCTCAGCGCACGAGCGAGCGCAGGCGGCGCAGCGCGACGGACAGCGTGGCGAGGCCCGTGTCGTCGCCCGCGTGCACCGCATCCGACGCCTCGTCGAGCGCGCGTGTGGCGGTCGGGCCGAGCCCGGCGATCCACGCGTCGACGCGCGCGTCGGCTTCGGCCCGCTCGGTCTGCGAGATGACGGATGCGGCGAGCTCGACCATGACGGCGTAGAGGTCGTCGCGCATCGCGGCGCGGGCCATGGACCCCCAGCGGTCGTCCTGCGGCAGCGCCGTGACGCGCGTGAGCATGTCGTCGAAGCTGACGCGGGCCGACAGCGAGTAGTAGACGCCCGCGAACTCCTCGAGGTCCCAGCCCTCGTTCCCAGCGCGCTCGATGATGTCGAGCAGCGGCATGAGCTCGAGGAGACCAGCTCCGCGCAGCGCAAGCGCTCGCGGCACCCCGGCCGCCTCGAACTCGCTCACGCGGTCCGCGAAGCGCTCGCGTTCCACGCCCTGCTGCAGTTCGCCGATCCGCGACGCGAACTGAGCGACCGGTTCGGTGAAGCGCGTGATCTCCTCGCCGATGTCGATGCGGTCTGGCCGGTGCTGCACGAACCAGCGGGTGGCCCGGTCGAGCAGGCGACGGAAGCCGAGGTACAGCTCGGTCTGCGTCGCCGTCGAGACGACGTTGTCGGTGGCCTCGATCTCGACGACGAACCCTCGCAGGTCGAAGATCTCGCGTGCCGCGACGTAGGCGCGCGCGATCTCCTCGCTCGTGGCGCCCGTCTCGTCGGCGGCGCGGTAGGCGAACGTGATGCCGCCCCGGTTGACCATGGAGTTCACGACGGAGTTGACGACGATCTCCTGCCGCAGCGGATGCGCGTGCAGGTCGGGTCCGTACTGCTCGCGCACCTCGGCAGGGAAGTACTCGGCGAGGGTGTTCGAGAACCAGGGGTCGTCGGCGAGCTCGGTCGTGGCGAGGTCGCTCTTGAGGGCGAGCTTGGCGTAGGCGACGAGCACGGAGAACTCGGGTCGCGTCAGGCCGCGGCCATCCTCGATGCGGCGCTTGATCTCGGCGTTGCTGGGCAGGAACTCGAGCTCGCGGTCGAGCTCGTCGCGTTCCTCGAGCCACGTGATGAGGCGCTTGTGCGATGGCAGCATGGAGGCGGCGTTCGAGCGCGAGTTGCCGAGCAGCACGTTCTGCTCGTAGTTGTCGCGCAGCACCTGGGCTGCGACCTCATCCGTCATCGCCCGCAGCACCTCGTTGCGCGCCTCCCGGTCGAGGCGACCGTCGCGTTCGACGGCACCGAGGAGGATCTTGATGTTCACCTCGCGGTCGGAGGTGCCGACACCCGCGGAGTTGTCGATGGCGTCGGTGTTCAGGCTCACGCCGGCGAGGGCGGCCTCGATGCGGCCGCGCTGGCTCACGCCGAGGTTGCCGCCCTCGCCCACGACCCGGAGTCGCAGCTCGCGGCCGTCGACGCGGATCGCGTCGTTGCCGCGGTCGCCGATCTCCGCGTTCGTCTCGTCGCTCGCCTTGATGTAGGTGCCGATGGCGCCGTTCCAGAGCAGGTCGACGGGTGCCAGGGGCACGGCCTTCTTCAGCTCGAGCGGGGTGAGGCGCTGCACGTCGGCCTCGAGGCCGAGCGCCTCCCGCATCTGCGGGGTCACGGGGATGGATTTCTGCGTGAGCGGGAAGATCCCGCCGCCCTCCGACATGACGCTGCGGTCGAAGTCGTCCCAGGAGGAGCCGGGGAGGTCGAAGAGCCGCTGGCGCTCGGCGAACGTGGCCGCGGCATCCGGGTTCGGGTCGATGAACACGTGCCGGTGGTCGAACGCCGCGACGAGGCGGATGTGCTCCGAGCGCAGCATGCCGTTGCCGAAGACGTCGCCCGACATGTCGCCGACCCCGACGACCGTGAAGTCCTGGGTCTGCGTGTCGTGCCCCATCTCCCGGAAGTGACGCTTGACCGACTCCCACGCGCCGCGCGCGGTGATGCCCATGCCCTTGTGGTCGTACCCGGCCGAACCGCCGGACGCGAACGCATCGGCCAGCCAGAAGTCGTAGCTCTCGGAGATGCCGTTGGCGATGTCAGAGAACGAGGCGGTGCCCTTGTCGGCGGCGACGACGAGGTACGGGTCGTCGCCGTCGTGGCGGACGACGTCGGTCGGCGGCACGATGTCGGTGCCGACGCGGTTGTCGGTGATGTCGAGGAGGCCGCGGATGAAGGTGCGGTAGGCCGACTTGCCGGCCTCGAGCCACGCGCCTCGGTCGCTCGGGGAGGGCAGCTGCTTCGCGAAGAAACCGCCCTTCGACCCGGTCGGCACGATGACGGCGTTCTTCACCATCTGCGCCTTCACGAGGCCGAGCACCTCGGTGCGGAAGTCCTCGCGTCGGTCGCTCCAGCGCAACCCGCCTCGTGCGACGCGGCCGAAGCGCAGGTGCACGCCCTCGACCTCGGGCGAGTACACCCAGATCTCCGCCATCGGATGCGGCTTCGGGAGCCCGGGGACGCGTGTGCAGTCAAGCTTCATGGAGACCCAGTGCTTCGGCTTGCCCTCCGCATCCACCTGGTAGAAGTTCGTGCGCCAGGTGGCATCGACGATGCCGATCATCGAGCGCAGGATGCGGTCCTGGTCCAGGCTCGCGACGTCGTCGAGCGCGGCCTCGAGCCGTGCCGCCACCGCGCCGAGCTGGGCGTCTCGGTCGCCGCCCAGCTGAGGGTCGAACTTCGTCTCGAAGAGCCGCACGATGTCGGCGGCGATGGCGGGGTTCCCGGTGAGCGCCTGCTCGATGTACTCGACGGAGAAGGTCGCGCCGATCTGGCGCAGGTACATGCTGATGGCGCGGAGGATCACGATCTGGCGCCAGCGGAGCCCACCCAGCAGCACGAGCGAGTTCAGCCGGTCGGTCTCGGATTCTCCCGACCAGACGGCGCTGAAGACCGACTCGAGCTCGGCGCCCCAGTCGGCGTCGTTCCAGACCTCCGCGGCTGGCGCGGTGAGCCCGAAGTCCGAGATGTGCAGGTTCGTGCCGTCCGGCAGGGTGATGACGTACGGATGCTCGTCGACGACGTCGACCCCGAGGTCGGTGAGCGCGGGGAGGACTCTCGTGATGGGGTACACGTGGTGGGACGCGAACGTGAAGTAGCGCTTCCCGGGTTCGTCGTGCTCGGGGGCGTAGAGGTGCACGGCGAAGGGCGTCTCCTCGTCGAGCTGCTCGAGCAGCGCGATGTCGTGCACCGCATCCTCGGGTGGGATGTTCTCCTTGTACCCCTCGGGGAACGCGGACGCGTACCGGCCGAGGATCTCCGCCGCACGCTCCTCGTCGTAGATGCGGTGCAGGCCATCCACGAGCTCCTCGTCCCAGCCGCGGATGGCGCGCTCGATGCGCGGCTGCAGGTCCTGCTCGCTGACCTCGGGCAGCGGGACGCCCTTCGGGGCGCGCACCACGAAGTGCAGCTGGGCGAGCGGGGATTCGCCGACCCTCGTTGCGTGGTCGACCTGGCTGGCGTCGAAGGTCGTGCGCAGAAGCTCCTCGATGCGGAGGCGAACCGTCGTGTTGTAGCGGTCGCGTGGCAGGTAGATGAGGGCTGAGACGAAGCGGCCGAACTCGTCGCGGCGCAGGAAGATGCGGTAGCGGCGCCGCTCGCGCAGGCGGCTCACTTCGGAGGCCACGGCGTGGAGGTGCTCGACGCTGTCCTGGAAGAGCTCGTCGCGCGGGTACTGCTCGAGGGTCTGCAGCAGGTCTTTGCCGGAGTGGGAGTTCGGGGCGTGGCCGGATGCCTGCAGCACGGCGCGCACCTTCGCGCCGACGATCGGCAGCGTGAGGACGGACGCCGCGTAGGCGACCGACGTGAACATCCCGAGGAAGCGCAGCTCGCCCGTGACGTTGCCCGCCTCGTCGAAGCTGCGGATGCCGATGTAGTCGAGGTACACGTCGCGGTGCACGGTGGCTCGCGAGTTGGCCTTCGTGATCGTGAGGAGTCGCGGTTCCCGCGCGGTGCGCTGCGCTTCGGGGGTGAGGCGGGTGCTGGCGGTGGACGGCCTGCGCAGGATGCCGAGCCCGGTGTGGGGGAGCGGGCGCAGCACCTCCTGGCCTTCCTCGTCCGTCTCGAGGGCGTATTCGCGGTAGCCGAGGAACGTGAAGTTGTCTTCGGCGAGCCAGGTCAGGAACTCGACGGCGGAGGCGATCTCCTCCTGCGTGACGCTCGTGGGCGGTTCGGTGCGCAGGTCGGTGACGAGGTCGAGGCAGGCGCGGCGCATGGGGCGCCAGTCGGCGACGGCGGCGTGCACGTCGGCGAGCACGTTGCGAAGCCGGTCGGCGAGCTCCTCGCGGCCTTCGTCTGTGGCGACGCGGTCGACTTCGAGGTGGATCCACGACTCGAGCTCGCCGCCGTGCGTGTGCATCTCGAGCAGCTCGCCGTCGTCGTCGCGGCGCACGGAGACGACGGGATGCGCGAGGAGGTGAACGGCGAGCCCCTGCCGCGCGACGGCGGCCGTGACGGAGTCGACGAGGAAGGGTGCGTCGGCCGTGCAGATGTCGACGATCGTGCGCCGCGAGCTCCAGCCGTCCTCCTTGAGGGTGGGCGTGAAGACGGCGATGAGGGTCTCGTCGCTGCGCCGGCGCGAGGCGAGTCGTCGCATGGTGGCGGCGGCTCCGACGATGTCGCGTGGCTCGCGAGTCGCGATGTCGTCGGCATCGACGTCGTCGATCAGCCGCTCGAGGCCTGCCCGGATGCTCGGCTCGACGTCGTCGAGCGCTTCGCGCAGTCCGGTGAATTCAGTTCCGTGGATCATGCCCTACCCCTTTACAGGCGGGCCCTCATTGGCCCGCCGTCGCACCCCGTGCCTCGATGGTAGCCGGGGCGGGAGGGCTCGGGTGCCGCTCAGAGGGTGACGGTGCGTCTCGTGCGGGCGCTCTCGCGGGCCGCATCCAGGATCTCGACCGTGTGCACGGCCTGCTCGAGTGGCACCGGCGCAGGTCCCTCTCCTCGGACTGCGGCGAGGAACTGGCGGTAGAACTCCGAGTAGTGGCCGCGCGCGGAGGGCACGGCGGTGCTGCCGGCCGCGGTGTGCAGGATGCCCCAGCGCCCCTCGGCTTCGATGCCCCAGTCCGTGGCGGCCGCGGCGGATGCGGGGCGCAGGCCGGCGTCGATCTGCGCGGTCTGCACGTCGTCCATGTGCGACTCGTACGAGCCGAGGTCGCCGTAGGCGATGAGCTCGCGGCCTTCGAGGTGGTTGATCTTGCTGGACGCGACACGGGAGAAGACGCCGTTCGCGTGGTGAAGGGCGACGTCGAAGCCGCAGTCGACGTCGACGCCGTCGACGGTCGCGGTGTCGAGGTGGGCGCTCACGCGCTCGACGCGGCCGAAGAGGAACGCCATCTGGTCGACGAGGTGGCTGCCGAGGTCGCGCAGCAGGCCGTGGGCCGGCCCGGTCTCGAGGGTGCCCGAGTCGTCCTGGTCCATGCGCGAGGAGACGCGCCAGATCTCGCCGAGGCTGCCCGCGTCGATGGTCTGCTTGAGCGTGACGAGGTCGGTGTCCCAGCGGCGGTTCTGGTAGGCGGTGAGGATGCGCCCGCTGCGCGCGGCGGCGGCCTGCAGCTCGCGTGCGCCTTCGGCCGTCGGAGCGAAGGGCTTGTCGGCGACGACGTGGACGCCCCGCTCGAGGGCTTGGAGCACGAGCTCGCGGCGTGTATCCGGAGGCGTGGTGATGACAACCGCGTCCACTCCGGAGTCGAGGAGGGCATCCAGGGAGTCGAACGCCGCAACTCCCGGAGCCTCGGTCGCGAGGATCGCGCGCCGCTGGGGCGAGCGGGTGACGACCCCGGCCAGCTCCCAGCCCTCGACGGCCTGGATGTAGGGCACGTGGAAGCGGTGGCCTCCGGCTCCGTATCCGACGACGCCGATGCGAGATGGGGTGGATGCGCTCATGGGGCTCTCTCTGTTGCACCGACGGCTGGTTCTAATGACAGGACAAGGGTAGGTCAGGGGTGGTCGGGCGGCAACGGCTCGAGTGTCGGAGGTGTGGTGTTGAATGAGCGCAGACAGGAAACAAGGGGTGCGACCGTGGTTGAAGGCAGGAACGGGTATACGCCGCCCGCGGACTACCGGGCACCCGACTTCGTGCGGCAGTGGTCGGACTCCGCGACCCGGGGTGCCGATCGCATCGAGCAGGAGCGCGAGCAGCGCACGAGAGACGGCGAGCGCGACGCCGCTCAGCGCGCCCAGGACGGGCAGCGCGCGCTCGAGCAGAGCTCGCAGGACGCGCAGCGGGCCGCCGGTCAGGTTGCTCGGGATGCGCAGCGCGCGGCCGAGCAGCTCGCGCGCGACGAGGGTCGGGCCGCGACGAGCACCGCCGCGCGTGCCTCCTACGACCTCGACCGCAGCGGGGAAGGCGTGCAGCGTGGCCTCGCCTACTCGCACGGCTCAGCGAACGATGCGCTGCTCCGTCGGCGCGCGCAGCCGCCGACGCAGGCACCGTCGTCGGCCCCGACTCCGCATCCGGGCCAGGCCCCCAGCGCAGGCCAGGCGCCGGTTCCCCCTCCCGCTCCGCAGCAGGCCACACCGGGTGTGCACCCGACGCCCGCCGTTCCCAAGAGCCGCGCTGCTAAAGGGCCGGCCGCGAAGAACGCCGCCCATCTGGGGCAGCCGGGTCTCGGGCCCGGGTTCGCAGTGTTCGCCGGGCTCGCGGCTGTCGTCTCGGCGTTCCTCGGGTACTGGATCCCGGTGGTCATCGCGATCATGTTCTCCGCCGGCCCCATCAAGCGCGGCTTCACGTCCGGGGCGAAGGGCATCGCCGTGTCGATCCTCGCCATCCTGCTGCTGGCGGCGGGCGCCGCTGTCCAGATCCTGCAGGTGCTTCCCGGCGCCTCAGGCACCGACGAGACCGAGGCCGTCACCGAGTCGACACCGGTCGGGTTGGAGGGCGACCCCATCGAGTCGGGCACCCTCCCCGAGTTCACCTTGCAGGCCGGGAGCCCCGTCGGAGGATTCGGCGAAGCCAACCTCGATGTCGTGCTGCCGGAGGGCGCCGGACAGCTGGCTGTGCTGCAGGTCGACGACAAGGTCGGTGGCCTCAGCGCCTCCATGTACAGCGGCGATCAGGTGGTCGAGTTCCAGTACCTGGAGCGGGCGACCGGCGGCACGGCGCAATGGCTCATCAACACCCAGGCGGCCTTCGAGCAGTCGTTCGGCGACGACCTGACGTCGCTGGTCGTCGACCGCATCACGATCATGAGCGAGGGGGAGTGGACGGCCGAGATCCTGCCGGTCTCGGTGCTCCCTCCGTTCGACGTGGCGCTCGACGGGGTCGGCCCGGGGCTCTACCTCTACACGGGTGCTGGCGGAGAGGCATCGATCACATCAAGCGACTACGGCAACTTCGCGATGACGGTGCACAGCTCGGAGTTCGACTACATCACCGCGGAGATCCCGGAGGTCCAGGCGAGGACCTGGCCGGCAGGCCCCTTCGTCATCGAGGTCGTCGAGGCGAACAAGATCGACGGCACACCCCTGCCCTGGAGCATCCAGGTCGCGAGCCCCTAGCTCCCGCGAGCCGCCTGCTCGCTGACCGTCCACCTGGCGACGGCGTGACCGCGTGTGACGCAGCACTGCGCCGCGCGACCCTCTCGGAACTCCCGCGTACCGGCCGCTACTGACGGGCATCCGCTCGCCAATACCTTCTCGACATGCCCTCGAATCCGAGGGCCAGCCCCTCCGCCCGGAGGGTCCGCCGAGAGGAGAACGCGATGTCACAGATCGACACCGCACCGACCACCGACAACCCGCCGTCGACACCGCCGGACGACGCCACACCATTGGCGAGCCGCCGGATGCAGACGCTCGGGCCCGGTGAGCACCTCAAGGTCGTGCACCCGAAGCACTGGGTGCTGTGGATCCTCTCCGCCGTCGCCGTGTTCGCGGTCGCCCAGTTCGCGTGGTCGCTCGTCACGAACCAGCGCTACGAGTGGAACGTCTTCGGCGAGTACTTCTTCAGCCCGATCGTCGTCAACGCGCTCATCCTGACCCTGCAGCTGACGGTGCTCTCCGGCGCGATCGGGTTCATCCTCGGCGCCCTCCTCGCCGTCGCCCGCCTCTCGAAGTCGCCACTGCTGAACTCCCTCTCGTGGAGCTTCATCTGGTTCTTCCGCTCCGTGCCGCTCGTCGTGCAGCTCGTCGTCTGGTACAACCTCGGCTACCTGTACCCGACGCTCGGGCTCGGGACGCCGTTCACGACCGACTTCTGGCTCGTCGAGTTCCCGACGGTGCAGCTCATCTCCTCGTTCGCCGCCGCGACGCTCGGCCTCTCCCTGCACCAGGCGGCCTACTCGGCGGAGATCATCCGCGCAGGGATCCTCTCGGTCGACCAGGGCCAGCTGGAAGCATCCGCTGCGCTCGGCCTCCCCCGCCGGTACCGCTTCTTCCGCATCATCCTGCCGCAGGCGGCACGCGCCATCACGCCGAACGCCTTCAACGAGATCATCGGCCTCGTCAAGGGCACCTCCGTGGTGTTCGTCGTCGCGCTGCCCGAGCTGTTCTACACGGTGCAGGTCATCTACAACCGCAACCAGCGCATCATCCCGCTGCTGCTCGTCGCGGTCGTCTGGTACGCCATCATCACGACGCTCCTCTCGATCGCCCAGTACTACATCGAGCGGCACTTCTCGAAGGGCGCGCACCGCGAGCTGCCGCCGACGCCCATCCAGAAGGCCAGGGCCTGGATCTCCGAGAAGTGGGCGCTGCTCGACGACGGTGAGCAAAGCGGAGGCAGAGAGAACCAGCGCGAGGGCCCGGAGAAGCCGGACGGGGACGTGCGGACCGCGGAGATCAAGAAGGACGTGAGCGAAGCATGAGCCAGGCAACCATCAACCGGAACGTTGAAGCCGAACTCGAGCGCAGCAGCGCAGCATCCGGGCAGGTCAGCGTGTGCGGCGTGAGCAAGTCGTACGGCACCCATGAGGTGCTGCACGACATTGACCTCGAGATCGAGCCTGGCGAAGTCGTCGCCCTCCTCGGCCCCTCGGGCTCGGGCAAGTCGACGCTGTTGCGCACCATCAACCACCTCGAATCCGTCGACGGCGGATCGATCCTCATCGATGGCGAGTACATCGGCTACGTCAGGAAGGGAGACCGCCTCTTCGAGCTGCGCGAAGCAGAAACGCTTCGCCGCCGTACGAGGGTTGGCATGGTCTTCCAGAACTTCAACCTGTTCCCGCACCTCACGGCCCTGCAGAACATCACGGCGGCCCCGGTCGCGCTGCAGCGGGCGTCGAAGACGGATGCGGATGCGCAGGCCCGGGCACTGCTCAAGCGGGTGGGACTCGAGGGCAAGGAGCAACACTACCCGCGTCAGCTCTCCGGCGGGCAGCAGCAGCGCGTCGCGATCGCGAGGGCGCTTGCCCTCAAGCCTGACGTGCTCCTCTTCGACGAGCCGACGAGCGCGCTCGACCCGGAACTGGTCGGCGAGGTGCTCGACGTGATCCGCGAGCTCGCCCACGGCGGCACGACGCTCGTCATCGTGACGCACGAGATCGGCTTCGCACGCGAGGTCGCCGACCGCATCGTGTTCCTCGACGCGGGTCGCATCATCGAGCAGGGCACGCCGGAGCAGGTGCTCACGAACCCGCGGCACCCCCGGACGCAGGACTTCATCCGCAAGGTGCTCTAGCTCGCAGCGGGCGCACCTCTTCCCTCATTCCTCTTCAGAACTTCAGCAACGCATCCACCCCGAAAGGTGCCTCTCATGGCAAAGCTCAACAAGAAGAAGGTCGGCGTCATCGCCGGCGGTGTGGCGGCACTCGCCGTCATCGGCGTCGTCGCCACGACCCTCATCGTCAATGGCCAGTCGGCCCCGGTCACGGCAGCCGAGCCCGACGGGGCCCAGCCGGCAAGCGGACTCATCGAGTTCGACCTGACCAGCGCCAACGTCGACGGCCGCCCGCAGATCGACCCGGTGCCCGAGGCCATCGCCGCGCTCGAGGCGTCCGGCTGGCAGCCCGCGGAGGCCGGCAAGCTCACGGTCGTCGGCAGCGCGTACATCCCGCCGCTCAGCTTCCTCGCCGAGGACGACAACGTGACGCGCCTGGGCAGCGAGGCCGACTTCGCGCAGCTCATCGCCGACGGGCTCGGCCTCGAGCTCAAGGGCGAGGTCGCGGCGTGGGCCGACTGGCCGCTCGGCGTGCAGTCGGGCAAGTACGACCTGATCACGTCGAACGTCACCGTCACGGAGGAGCGCAAGGACCTCTTCGACTTCGCCACGTACCGCGAGGACGTGCTGGGCTTCTACGTGAAGGCCGACAGCGAGATCGAGTCGATCACCGAGGCCAAGGACGTCGCGGGTCTCTCGGTCATCGTCGGCGCAGGGACGAACCAGGAGAAGATCCTCGTCGCCTGGGATGAGGAGAACAAGGCCGCCGGGCTCGAGCCGGTCGACTTCCAGTACTACGAGGACGACGCTGCGGGCACCCTCGCGCTGCAGTCGGGTCGGGTGGATGCGACCTTCGGCCCCAACGCGACCGCTGCGTTCAAGGCGGCGAGCGACGGCGAGACGAAGCTCGTCGGCACCATCAACGGCGGCTTCCCCGCGAACGCGCAGATCGCCGCAGGAACCGCGAAGGGCAACGGTCTCATCGAAGCCGTCGAGATCGTCCTCGACCATGCCATCGAGAACGGCCAGTACGACGCCATCCTCGACCGCTGGGGCCTGCAGGACGAGCGCATCGACACCTCCGAGGTGAACCCGGCGGGTCTCCCGCGCGAGGAGTAGCCACCTCGCACCCGTCAGTGACGGAACCCGCCGTGTCCTCGGAGCCCGAGGGGCGGCGGGTTTCCGCGATCAGTCGGAAGACGTGACCGACTTCAGGAAGTCGATGGTCGACGCGAGCGCGTTCTGCGCATCCGTCCCCTCGAGCTTGAACTGGTACTCGTGCTGCAGCGCCGGCTCGTGATCCTCCGGGTAGAAGACCGTCGTGACCGGCACGCCGAGGCCCTGCAGCTTCTCGGCGAACGGCTGCGACTGGTTCGCGGTCAGCGGGTCATCGTTGCCGCCCGAGATCCACGTCTGCGGGAAGTCGGCGGTCACCGAGTCGAGGGTCGACATCTCCTGCCCGGCGGGAGTGTCCGACCAGTCCTTGTCGCCCTGGTAGGCCCACAGCGCGATCCGGAAGCCGTAGCCGCCGAGGCCGGGCGCGTTCGGGATGCCGCTCACGTCGTAGATGCCGCAGTTCAGCACCATCCCGGCGAGCTGGTCTTGGGCGAGCGCTGGCGTGATGCCGACGAGCTCCGCGTATGCGGGGTTGGTGGACATCGTCGCGAGCTGGCTCGCGAGCTGCGCGCCCGCGGAATCGCCGGCGAGGATGATGCGGTTCGGGTCGATGTTGTACTCCGCGGCGTGTTCCGTGAGGTGCGCGAGGGCATCGTTGAGCTGCGTGAGCGCCGTCGGGTACGTCGCCTCCGGCGCCACGGTGTAGTTGACAGCGACCGTCGTGAAGCCCTCCGCGGCGAGGATCTGCACGTAGGGGTCGACGTTCTGCTTGCCACCCGAGATCCACGCGCCCCCGTGAATCCACACCACGGTCGGCAGCGGCTCCGTCGTGCCCGCAGGCGAGTAGAGGTCGAAGGTCGTGTCCGAACCGCCATCGCCGTACGGCACGTCGAGCTGCGACTGCAGGCTGTCAGCGGTTGGCGCGAAGGCCTCCATCTCGGTCACGGTGCGCTTCGCGTCCAGCTCGAACAGCGCACGGATCACCATGGCGGCCGGCCAGGGCGTCGACACCCAGATGATCGCGCCGACGAGACCGGCCGACAGCACGCCGAGGGGCACCGTCCTGCTCTTGCGGCGGTACCAGGGCTTCTTCGGCGTGACACTGCGGGGGATGCTCACGCGGCCATTCTTCCAGTACGCGTTCCATGCAGACGCACACCGCCGTGTTGTCCGCGAGCCTGGGAATGCAATATGTTGCAGATCACCCCCCTCCCCGATGCACTGACGCCGCGCCGACCGCCCAGATCGGTGGCGTTCCGGCGAGCATCCCGACGCCGAACGGCCCAGACATGTACGCCCTCCTCGTGATCCTCCAGACGGTGGTGCTCCCGTTGCTCTTCGGGGGTGTGCACCTGGGCGTCGCGGGCGGCAACCCCGCGCTCGTCTTCGGGATCTGGTTCGCGTTCTGGGGTGTCGGGTCGCGTCTCATCGTCGCGGGCATCAGCCAGCTCACGAACCCGCTCCGCACCACGCAGACCATCCTCGGGGCCGCAGGCGAGGAACACGACGAGCCCGAGGAGCACGCGGTCGGGGCGGGCCCGCAGACGCTCACCGAGACCGGCCCTGCGACCGGCACTGCGACCGCGCAGGTCGTGCAGGAGCTCGGGCTCGCGAACCTCAGCCTGGGCGCCGTCGCGCTGGTCTCCTCACTGGTCCCCGGCTGGGGACTCATCGGCGCGCTGCCCGGCGCGATCTACCTGGGCCTCGCGGGCATCAGGCACCTCGCGAAGCGCGACAAGAGCAGCAACGAGCTCGTCGCGACCTGGACCGACCTGCTGGTCTTCGTGATCGTCGTGGGTGGCGTCGTCGCGGCCGCCCTCCGCGGCTGGTGAGCGACCCGCTTCCCGGCTCGTCGCATCGCGCGCTGCGATAGCGTCGAGCACACCATGATGCTTCGCCTGGCTCGCGCGCTGCTCGTGCGCAGCGCCGTGCGCGACGTGCGGACGGGGCTCCTGTCGATCGCCGTCACCGGCCAGCCGCCAGGAGGCGGAGCGGTGCTCGCCGCCAACCACGGCTCGTGGTGGGACGCCTATCTCATCGGGCTCTACGCCAGGAACACCGGGTTCGACGTGGCCGTCATGATGGGCGATGAGCAGCTGCGCCGCTTCCCGTTCCTGCGGCTCGTCGGGGCAGTGCCCCCACGGGCGGTTCGCACGCTCGCCGACCGTGCACGCTCCGGCGACTGGGCCCTGATCTTCCCGGAAGGCGAGCTGCGGGCGGGCCGCGGGCTCGCGTCGCTGCATCCGGGAGCCGAGTGGGTCGCGAGGCGCGCCGAGGTTCCGCTTGTCCCCGTCGCCATCCGGGTCGTCATGCGCGGGGCGGCCAAGCCCGAGGCGTTCATCCGCTTCGGCGCTCCCGTGCGCCCCGAGCAGCTCGCAGTCGCGCTCGGGTCGATGCTGGAGGAGCTCGACAGAGCCCTCGACGCCGCCGACCCCGCACGACCCCTGCCGGGGTACCGCATCGTGTTCGACGCGCAGCGATTCCGTCGCGACAGAGTCGGCTTCGCCGGGCGGATGCTCGCGTTCCTGACCAGGCCGGAGGGCTTCCGAGCGAGACCGGCGGGCCTGGGGATGAAGCCCCGGAGCGGCGGGGCTCGACGGGGTCGACGGGGTCGACGGGGTCGCCGGGCGTATCCGGGCGAGCGGGGCGGCCAGTGAACCGGTCGCGCCTGAGCAGTGCCGTCGCGGGAATCTCGGCCGCGTACCTCGGCGCGCGGGCTGTCGTGCTGCTCGCGAACGCGCTGACGCAGCCGAGCCTGCGGGCGGCGGCCGGGACGGCAACCGACCGTGCCCGTGCCCGTGCCCGTGCCAGTGCTGGGGCCGGGCGTGGATCGTCGGTCTCGCCTGCTTCGGCTGAGCGCTCGGGCCGTGCATCCACTCCGCGGGTCCTGCTGCTGATTCCCGCCCGCGACGAGGAATCGACGCTACGGGAGACGCTGCCCGGATTCCTGGGTCAGGGAGCCGACGAGGTGGTGGTGCTCGACGACGACTCGGCCGACGCGACCCGTGCGGTCGCCGAGGCCGCTGGGGCCCGCGTGCTTCGGGGTACGCCGCGTCCGGAGGGGTGGACGGGCAAGAACTGGGCGTGCGCGCAGCTCGCCGCCGCCGCTGGACACCCCGAGTCCGCCGATCGGTGTCCAACATCAGTGCACATCGAGCCCTTCCCGGCGCTTTCGGCCCAGAATCGGGCAGAAGTGCACTCAAGTTGGTCAGGCTCGCGCGAGCCCCACCCGACGCCAGGAGCGCCAGAGACGCCAGGAGCGCCAGAGACGCCAGAAGTGCCAGAGTCGCCAGAGACGCCCGCGCTCGCAGAGCCGTCCGGGATCGCCGAACCGCCCGAGTCGCCGAGCCCCGACGATGTGCTCGTCTTCACGGACGCCGATGTGCGCTGGAATCCCGGTGCGTTGGATGCGCTGCTGGCGACACTGCGCGCGACCCGAGCTGACCTCCTCACGGTCTTCCCGCGCCAGGAGACGCGGACCCTCGGCGAGCGACTCATCACGCCCTTGAATGACGCGGTCGTGCTCGGCTCGGTGCCCGTGGCCCTGCACGGGCGCCGTGCGCCGGTCGTTGCGAACGGCCAGGTCATGGCGTTCACTCGCGCCGCCTACGCCCGCATCGGTGGGCACGCGGCGGTGAGCGGTGAGCTCGTCGAGGACATGCGCCTCGCCGAACGGATGCGCGCCGCTGGCGGCCGAGTTGTGACGGCCCGGGGTGGGAGCGCGATCGGGGTGCGCATGTACGACGGGTACCGGAGCTCGGTGCGTGGTTTCGCGAAGTCGCTCCTCGGCCTCCATCACGGGTCGCGGGCCCTGATGTTGGCGACGAGCCTCCTGACGGTCTGCGTCTACACGCTGCCGTGGCTGCTGCGGGTCTGGCCCGGCGCGGGGGAGTCCAGCACGACCGGGCGCATCCTGCGGCTCGTGCGGATCGTGGGCCTGCTCGATCGCACGGTTTCGAACCTCATCGTGGGACGGCGACGCCCTCTGGACCTGGCCGAGGGGCTGCTCGGCCCGCTCAGCCCGCTGCTGGTGCTGCCCGTATACGCGTTGGCGGGGCGCCGCCGCGTCGCGTGGAAGGGCCGCGCCTACGAGGCGTGACCCATCTGCCGCGTCTACGAGCAGTAGAAGACGTGCGTAGACTTCTGGGGTGACCTCCGCCGGCCTGCTGACCCCCGCCGTGGGGGAAGTGGACCCGCTCGACCTCGACCTCGACCTCGACCTCGACCTCGACCTCGACAGGGACCCCGGCCTCGCAGCGCCGGTCGATGCGCGGCCTCGAGACGCCGCGCGGGTGCGCCGCGTTCGGCTCGCGTTCGTCGCGGCTTCGGTCTCCACCTTCATCGCGTTGGCCTCGCACGTCTTCGCCGGCGGCGGCATGCCCGGCCCGCTCGGTGTCGCTCTGCCGTTTGCGCTGGCCGTGCTCGCCTGCCTGCTGCTGGCGCGCATCCGCACCGACTCGCTCCGCCTCGCGCTCTCAGTCGGCGCGAGCCAGTTCCTCTTCCACACGCTGTTCGTGCTCGGCACGCCGCCAGCTGCCGGCGGTTCGGCCAGCGCTGCGGATGCGCACGTCGGGCACGCCGGCCACGGCCAGCTCGCCGCCTCGTCGGCGATGGCGGACTTCGCGGCGGGCGCTGGCGTCGGCTCCTCGACCTCCGCGCCGCACCTGGGACATGACGGCCCGCTCATGTGGGCGATGCACGCGTTCGCCGCGGTGCTCACGGCGCTTGCCCTGTACTTCGGGGAGGCCCTCCTCGCGAGCGTGAGCCGCGCCGCCGTCGAGCTGCTGCGGCCGCTCGTTCGCAGCATCTCCCTGTTCCTCGTTCGCGCTGTGCGCCCCGCCGCGGTGACCGATTCGGCGCCGCTCGACTTGCCCTGGGTGCCCGCGCTGCCGGTGCGCGCTGAGCGCACCCTGCGGCGCCGAGGCCCGCCCGCGGTCGCGATGCTCCCAGCATTCGCGACCTCGAACTAGCGCCGCAGCTCTCTTCTCAGCTTCCCTGCTGAGCCGCTGTCTGGTGCCGGTCGGCGTCGATCATTCTCCGTCCGCGACGCTCGCGCGCCTTCCGCGCGCCGTCTTCGTGCGCGGGCGGACAGACCCGAGGAACACTCGAGATGTCTTTCGACTCAGCACCAACATCTACAACCTCACCTCTCACGACAGCACACCCCACGCGACCCACTACAACGTCGACCATCCGACTTCACCGCACCACGGCCCCGTGGCGCCGTCCCGGGGCCGCAGCCTCCGCAGTGATCGCACTGCTGATGGCCTGTCTCCTGGGCTTCGCGGGCGCCGCGCCCGCGCAGGCGCACGACCAGCTCATCGAGCTCGCCATCGCCGGACGCGTCGCTCGACACGTCACCGCCTGACATCACGCTCAGCTACTCCGCGAACATCATGGAGATCGGCCCGATGATCGTGCTCCAGGACGCCGCGGGCCGCGACTGGGCGACCGGCGAGCCCGTCATCGACGGGACGACGGTCACGAGCACCATCGACGATGCCCTGCCCGACGGCGCGTACACCGTCAACTGGCGGGTCGTCTCCTCGGATGGGCACCCGATCACGGGCACGATCCAGTTCACGGTCGGCGACCCGACGGACGCGGATGCGTCCGCGGAGCCGGCATCCTCGGACCCGGCCGCCACCGTGGAGGCACCCTCCGCGTCCGGGTCGCCCTCGGGGGCGACGACCCAGCCGACGGCCGAGATCACCTCCCAAGACGCGTTCGACGTGCCGCGGATGCTGCTCATCGGCGGGCTCGGCGCGATCGTCGCGCTCGGCGTCGCCTGGCTGATCGTCCGGGCACGCAAGGGCGGTCGGCCGCAGCCCGAATCGGCTGAGGCCGATACCGATGCGCGCTGACACCGCCGCCACTCCTCCTCTCTTCTCTCTCCGCAAAGGAACCACGCTCATGACCCGCACCACCACGACCCTCCATCGGCCCCTCGCGGCTGCAGCCTTCCTCGCCGCTGCGGCGCTCGCCCTCACCGGATGCGCGGCCGCGAGCTCGACGGCCACCCCCGACGCCGCCTCGGCGGGGCTCGCCGCCGACTCCGTCACCGTCGAGAACGCCTGGGTCAAGGCCGCCGACTCCGGCATGTCCGCGGCGTTCGGCGAGATCGAGAACACGGGTGCGGGGGACGTGACGATCGTGTCGGTCGCGAGCCCAGCATCCACTGCCCTGGAGCTGCACGAGACCGTCGAGAACGAGACGGGCGAGATGACGATGCGTGAGAAGGGCGGCGGGTTCACGATCGCCCCCGGTGAGACGCTGACGCTCGAACCAGGGGACAACCACATCATGCTCATGGACCTGCCCGAGCCCGTTGTCGCGGGGGACGAGCTGAGCTTCACGCTCACGTTCTCGGACGAGTCGACGCTCGACTTCACGGCTCCGGCGAAGGACTACGCCGGCGCCAACGAGAACTACGAAGACGGCGACATGGAGATGGACCACTCCGAGATGGACCACTCCGAGCACGGCGACGACGCGGACAACAGCTAGTGCCCGGCGACCAGAGCCCTGGTCGCCCCCGCCCGACTCGGCGACAGCTCCTCTTCGGGGGTGCTGTCGCCGGGTTCGGCGCGGCCGCGGCCGTCGGCGCCGACCAGGCGATCCGCCTGGCGGGACGCCCGGGGCCAGCGGGAGCGGCGGATGCGGCTGCCGACGCGAGCCCGGCCGGTGACGGTGAGCTGACCGGTTCAGGCGTCGTCCCGTTCTACGGGCCGCACCAGGCGGGCATCGCGACGCTGCCGCAGGCGCACGCGACGCTCGTCGCCCTCGATCTGCGCGACGGCATCAACCGCGACGGACTGCGGCGACTCATGCAGCTCCTGACCGACGACGCGGCGCGCCTCACCCGCGGTGAGCCGGCGCTGGCCGACTCAGAACCCGAACTCGCGCACGTTCCGGCCAGCCTGACGGTGACGTTCGCGTTCGGTCCCGAGTTCGTGCGGCGTGCATCCACCGCTGCAGTGCAGGCGCCCGCGTGGCTGCGCCCATTGCCGGCGTTCGGCATCGACCGGCTGGAGGCGGCGTGGAGCGACGGCGACCTGCTGCTGCAGGTCGCGGCCGACGACCCGTTCACGGTCGCCCACGCGGTGCGGATGCTGCTGAAGGACACGCGCAGCTTCGCGACGGTGCGGTGGACGCAGCCCGGGTTCCGGCGTGCGCGCGGATCGGAGGCCCCGGGCACCACGATGCGGAACCTGTTCGGGCAGGTCGACGGCACCGTCAACCCGGCGCCTCCGACGCTCGACTTCGAGCAGCTCGTGTGGATTCGCGAGGGCGCGTTCGCCGGCGGGACGGGCATGGTCGTGCGGCGCATCCGCATGGACCTCGACAAGTGGGACAGGCTCGACCGCAGCGGACGCGAGCAGTCGGTTGGCCGCACCCTCGCGAACGGTGCCCCGCTGACCGGCGCCGAGGAGCGCGACGAGCCCGACTTCGCGGCCAAGAACGCGGCCGGGTTTCCCGTCATCGCGGAGTTCTCGCACCTGCGGCGGGCGCGCTCGGAGAACACGTCGGAGCGGTTCTTCCGCCGCGCCTACAACTACGATGACGCGCCGAGCAGGGAGCAGATCTCGAACTCGGGGCTGCTCTTCATCGCCTTCCAGGCGGACGTGGACGCGCAGTTCGTGCCCATCCAGCAGCGCCTCGACGAGCTCGACCTGCTCAACGAGTGGACGACCCCGATCGGGTCTGCGGTGTTCGTCGTGCCGCCCGGATGCGCGGAAGGCGGTTACGTCGGCGAGGGGATCCTCGGATGAGCGGACCGCGACCGCGCGCCCGCCGCGTCTCGAGCACGGGGTGGCTCGGGCAGCTGCTGATGCGCCTCCACTTCCTCGCGGGCGTCTTCGTCGGCCCGTTCATCCTCGTGGCGGCGCTGAGCGGTGCGCTCTACGCGCTGACCCCGCAACTCGAGCAGCTCGTCTACGACCACGAGCTGCATGCGCCCGTGGCCGAGAGCTCTCTGCCGCTGGCGGAGCAGATCGAGGCGGCCGATGCCTACGTCGGGCAGGGCGAGACGATCGTCGCCGTCCGTCCGGCCCCGAATCCGGGTGACACGACGAGGGTCATGTATGCGGATGCAGCGCTCGGGGAGAGCACGACGCGGGCGGTCTTCGTCGATCCCGCGACGGCGGAGATCCGCGGGGACCTGCCCGCGTACGGCACCTCGGGTTCGCTGCCGCTGCGCACCTGGATCTCGGACCTGCACCGCAGCCTCCACCTCGGCGACGCGGGCCGCCTCTACAGTGAGCTCGCGGCGTCCTGGCTCTGGGTCGTCGCGCTCGCCGGGGCCGGACTCTGGGCGACCAGGTATCGGCGCGCGCGACGGGCGAGACGCGCCTCGCAGCGACGCGACCTGCTGCGGCCCAACCTCAAAGCAGCGGGGTTCGCGCGCACCCGAAGCCTGCACGCATCCACCGGCATCTGGGTGCTGGCCGGGGCACTCTTCCTCTCAGCGACGGGCATCACCTGGTCCCAGTACGGGGGCGCGAACTTCACGGAGCTGCGCGCGGCCGTGGGATGGACGACCCCCGCGCTGAGCACGAGCCTCGACGGAGCGAGCGACGCGGCCGCAGATGAGCACGCAGAGCATGCCGGCCACGGCCACGGGGGTGGGGCGCCGAGCACCAGAGTCGGCGAGCTGAGCCCGGGCGCCTACGACTCGGTGCTGTCTGTCGCCCGCGAGGTGAACGTCGACACCGGGCTCGTCGAGATCCGGCCCCCGGCGCAGCCCGGGGCGGCCTGGGTCGTGCAGGAGATACAGCGCAGCTTCCCGACGGAGGTGGATGCGGTCGCCGTCGACGGCAGGACGATGCAGGTGGTCGACCGGGTCGACTTCGCCGAGTTCGGGCTGGTCGCGAAGCTCAGCCGCTGGGGCATCGACCTGCACATGGGCTCGCTGTTCGGCCTCGTCAACCAGCTGGCGCTCTTCGCGGTGGCGGTGGGTATCGCGGCGATGGTCGTGTGGGGCTACGCGATGTGGTGGCAGCGTCGGCCGAGGCGCGACCCGTCGCGGCTCGTCGGCGCCGCTCCTCCTCGCGGAGCGCTGCGGCGCGCCCCGTGGTGGGGTGCGCTGATCGCGCTCGCCGCGGCCGTGGCACTCGGCATGTTCCTGCCGCTGATGGGGGTGAGCCTGATCGTCTTCCTGGCCGTCGACGTCACGGTCGGGCTGCTCGCTCGTCGGCGATCGCGTTCCGGGGCGCGGCCGTCCGACCTGCCGCGCGGTCAGCGGGCCGTCGGGGTCAGTCCTGCGAGCGATGGCTCGAGAGCGGGTCGGAGCGTGGGTTCGAGCTCGGACTCGAGGTGACGCCGGGCCACACGTAGTCGAGGCCGCGTTCCGCGTCGGGGAACAAAGCGCCGTAGAACTCCTCGTCCTTGGCGATGAGCTTCGAGCGGTGCGACTCGTGGAGTGCCTCGTCGCCCAGCCAAGGTGGAGGGCCGGACACCCTGAAGTCCGGCCCTCTGCTGGCCGCCGCCTCCTCGAAGACGGCAAGCGTCTTCTCGGCGCAGGTGTCGGCGTAGCCGCGTCCAACCCATTCCGCGCAGAACGCGCCCTGGTAGTCGAGGAGGGCCCGTTCGTAGCCGATCCACATCTTCACGACGGGATGCTGCTGCCACCCGTAACCGGGCACGGTCAGCGCCTTCATGACCTGCAGGGTCTCGACGCGCTGCTTGCCGAGGCGCTGCCGGTCGAGCACCCGCGCGGACTCGCCGAAGTCTGCGTAAGGGAGGAACGTCTGCATCGACCTGTTGTATCGCGCGAGCATCAGCGGATGCGGGGAGCTGGGTGGCAGGTCCGTGCGAAGGCCCCGCGCGCTTGTTCGTATGGATTCCTCGGGGGCCTCTCGGACCGGGCCAAGAATGTCGGTGGTCGGGTGGAGGCTGATCGCATGATCGATGAAGCGCTCGCGACGAGAATCCCGGCGGGGTGGAGGCCACCCGATTCGCTGGTGGAGCGCGTGCGAATGCTCGAGCGCTTCCTGGTGGTCCGGTCGATCGCCGATGCCGACGCTGATCTCGCCCGTGCTCAGGCTGAGCAGGCGCGCGTCTACGCGCTCGCGGCTCGGACGGCCCTCGCCGAGGACGAGCGCGAGGGCACACTGGAGCAGGAGTGGGCGCTTCGCTCGTGGAAGGCGGAGATCGCCGCGGTCACGAGGACTTCGAGGCAGGCGGTGTCTGGCATCATGGGCCGCTCGGCGATCCTCACTGAGGACTTCCCGCTCGTTCATGCCGCGCTCGCGGCGGGCGAGGTGTCCATGGCGCATGCCCGCATCATGTGCGAGGCGGGAACGATCGTCGTGCACGAGGACCCCGCGGAACAGGCCGCGCGTCGCGAGCTGTTCGTGCAGCTTGCGCTGGAGAAGGCGCGTTCGACGTCACCGGGCAGGTTGAAGGACTTCGCGATCAAGCAGGCGGAACGGCTCACAGCGTCGTCGCTTGAGGAACGCTACGAGCAGTCGATGCAGTCCCGAGCCGTGCTCGTCTCGAGTGAGGGGGACGGCATGGGCGCACTCGGTGCGCGGCACTCGCTGCCGGTGCTCACGGCGATCGACGGGCGGTTGTCCGAGATCGCGAAGGCCATCATCGCGGCGCGGGGCTCTGATTCCGACGACCCGCGGACCTTCCACCAGGTGCGGGCCGACGTGTTCGCCGAGCTGCTGCTCACGGGCAGGCTGACGACCTGTCCGGAAGCGGCGGGCATCACCGCGAAGGTGTCCATCACCATGCCGGTGCTCGCGATGCTCCGCGCTCAGCACGGCGACGGCGACGGCGACGGCGACGGCGATGGCGACGGCCGCGCGCTCGATACGTCGCCCGCGCTCCTCGACGGCGTCACGCCCATCCCGATGAGCGTCGCGAAGGCACTCGCGGCCAACGCGCCGGCCTTCGAGCGCATCCTGACCCACCCGATCACTGGAACGGTCGTCGAGGTCGACCGCTACCGGCCGACGGAGGCGATGCGCGCGTGGCTGCGGGCTCGGGATGTGCACTGCAGGTTCCCGGGATGCCGGCTCCCTGCAGAGCGCTGCGACCTCGACCACACGATCCCGGCGTCTGAGGGCGGGCCGACGAGCCTCGTCAACCTCGCTGACCTCTGTCGCTGGAACCACACGGTCAAAGGCAACACCGGTTGGGAGGTCTGCCAGCTGCCCGGCGGGGTCATGGAATGGACGTCGCCCACCGGCATCCTGCTGGAGGATGTTCCCGAACCGAGGGGTGTCACCTTCGGGCCCTCCCCGCCCGGCGAACCGGGCCTCGAGATCGGAGGAGCTGCCTACCTGGTGCAGCCGCCGGAGCCCGGGCTTGCATCGAGGGCCGGCGAGGAGCCGGGAGACATGCCGGGCCTCGACCCTCCGCCCTTCTGATCGGCTCCGATTCGTTCCCCGGCTCCCGTGAACGCCCGCAGCTCCCCGCCGCAGTTCCTTGTCGCCGCCGCACGGAGCGGCGACAAGAGCTGCGGAGCGAAGAACCTGCAGCGGAGAACCTGCGGAGCGGAAAAGCTGCAGAGCGGAAAAGCCGCAGAGCGGAGGAGTTGCGGTGAGGAGGAGTTGCGGTGCGGAGGAGTTGCGGTGCGGAGGAGTTGCGGTGCGGAGGAGCTGCGGTGAGGAGTGCGCTGGTCAGCCCCAGCCCCAGCCTCTGCCTGCGGTGAGGAGTGGGGCTGGTCTGCTCTGCCCGGCCTCTGCAGCTGGTCTGCTCTGCCCGGCCTCTGCTCTGCCCGGCCTCTGCCCTGGACTTATGTCGTCGTCGGCCCGTAGAACCCGTTGATCTCGGAGAGCTCGAGCTCGGCGGTCGCCTGGATGAGGGCGAGCAGGTCGGTGTCGAGGCCGGGCGCGAACTCCTCCAGGCGCTCGTGGGCGATGAACGACGGGGCTCCGGCGGGGGCCTGCTCCGAAGCGTCCAACGTCGTGCCGTCCTTCGAGGGTGAGTCGCCCTGGAAGATCTTCCCAGCTTCCGACTTGCCGTCGAGGTCGAACGAGTACTGCTTGCTCTGCAGGCCCAGGTCGAGCAGCTCCTTCACCTCGGGGAACGACTCGGCGTTCGTCTTCGGGATGGGCAGCAGCGACTTCCAGTTCACGCCGAGCGTCTCGAGGGCTTTCGCGTACGCGTTCTCGTGTGCCTGGTCGCGCACGATGAGGTACGCGATCGTGCCGCGCGCCGTCGGGTTGTCGGTCATCTCGTAGATGCGGCACTTCTGGAGGCGCCCCGTCGATTCGAGCATGAGGTTGTAAAGCAGGTCGAGGGGCAGGTTGCCGGAGTTGTAGACGTAGCTGCCGCTCCACGGGTTGCCCGCCGCATCCACGGGCAGAGCGCCCTGCGCGCCGACCAGGTAGTGGTGGATGTTGCTCGTGTCGAGGGCGATCTTCAAGGGCGTCGCGCCGCCGGCACCAGGCTTGTCGAGCGGGTCGGTGAGCTTGCCCGTGTACTCGGGTGACCCGTCGAGGAGCCGCGAGATGGTCGTGCCGATCAGCTCGACGTGGCTGATCTCCTCGGTGCCGATGCCCTGGATGAGGTCGCGGTACGGCTTCGCCGTCGGGCCGCGGAAGTTCATCGCCTGGAAGAGGTACTGCATCATGGTGCGCATCTCACCGAACTGCCCGCCGAGCCCCTCCTGCAGGGCGTTCGCGGCTGCGGGGTCTGGCTCCCCGTCGGCGATGTCGTTGATCCAGGTCTGTGCGTGGAAGTACATGGGGGAGTCTCCTCGTCATCGTTCCAGTTCGACGCGGATGCGCCGGTATCGAG
Source organism: Pseudoclavibacter terrae (assembly GCF_008831075.1). Taxonomy (GTDB): domain Bacteria; phylum Actinomycetota; class Actinomycetes; order Actinomycetales; family Microbacteriaceae; genus Pseudoclavibacter; species Pseudoclavibacter terrae. The sequence goes on from NZ_WBJX01000001.1 coordinate 83,972, forward strand.
AGACCATCAACCGCGCCTGTGTTTTCAAGAGGGGTACCGCGAACCGGGGCTGAAGGTGTAGAACGCGCGAAACCGCCTATTCCGCGGGCGTCACCTCGCGCGAGGACTTCGAGCGGCGGGTGACGCGCAGCACGAAGTACGTGGCGACGCCGACGGCGACGATGATGCCGCCGCGCAGCCACACCTCGCCGCTCTGCTGGGTGAGGAGCACGATGCAGGAGATGATCGCGAGCACGGGCAGCACGGTCCAGGCTTTGAAGTGCGCGTGCTCGACCTTGTCGCGGCGCAGCACGAGCACGGCGAGGTTCGTGCTGAGGAACACGATGAGCAGCAGGATGACGACGGTCTCGGCGAGCACGGCGATGCCGCCCGTCGCGGTGAGGACGATCGCGAACACCGTCGTGGCGATGATCGCGACCCACGGGGTCCGGCGTCCGGGGAGGACACGCCCGAGGGCTCGAGGGAGGAGGCCCTGTTCCGCCATGCCGTAGGTGAGGCGGCTCGCCATGATCATCGTGAGCAGGGCGCCGTTGGCGACCGCGATGAGGGCGATCGCGCTGAACAGCCAGGCCGGCACGGGCGCGCCGGTCGCCTCGATGACGTTGAGCAGCGGACCGGTGGACTCGGCGAGCTCGTCGGAGGGGACGGCGATCGAGGCGGCGGTTCCCACGAGCATGTACATGACGCCGGCCGTGAGGAGCGAGAAGAACAGCGCCTTCGGGTAGACCTTGGAGGGCTCACGCACCTCCTCGATGAGGTTCGCGGATGTCTCGAAGCCGACGTAGGAGTAGTAGGCGAGGAGGGCCGCGCCGAGCACCGCGGGGAACGGGTTGATGTCGTCGCCGAACGACACTGCCCGGCTGATGTCGCCGCCGCCGTTGCCCACGAGCACCCCGACGAGCACAACCACGAGGACGAGGCCAGTCAGCTCGATGCAGGTCATGATGATGTTCGAGCGGAGGGACTCCTTGATGCCGCGCAGGTTGACGAGCGCGATGAGCACGAGCAGCAGGGATGCGCCGACGACCGGCGGCAGGTCGATGAACGTGGCGAGGTAGTCGCCGCTGAACGCGAGAGCCAGGCTCGCCGCGCTGACGACTCCCGCCGCGAGCATGCAGAATCCCACCATGAACGACAAGAACTCGGAACGGTACGCGCGCTGCGCGAACACCGCCGAACCGCCGGCCTTGGGGTACTTCGTGACGAGCTCGGCGTAGGACGCGGCCGTCAGCAGCGCCATGCCGAGCGCGACCAGCAGGGGCAGCCAGGTGACGCCGCCCACTTCGCCAGAGATGGTGCCGACGAGCGCGTAGATGCCAGCCCCGAGCACGTCGCCGAGGATGAAGACGAACAGGAGCAGCCCGGTGACGTCGCGCTTGAGGGCCGGGGTCGACGACGGGGAAGGTGTGGGGGACATGCCCCGATTGTTGCCCGCATCCGCAGGGCAGTCCTCGCCCTTGTCAGGTGCGCCACCGTATGCAACCGTGCCGGGCGTGCACCCGCAGCCCTGTGCATCCGAGCCCTGTGCATCCGCAGTGCACGCGACTCCGGCCTGGCCAATGGGCGGGCCTGTTGCTACCGTTGGACCTCGAAGCCCCGGAATCGGGCTTGCGGACGAGGGAGCAGTACCCGCACCACGACAAGACTGACTCAGAAGGAGCCGTCGTGGCTTGGTTCGTGTTGATTCTGTCCGGGATGCTGGAGGCCGTCTGGGCCTCAGCCCTATCCGCCTCGAAGGGCTTCAAGAAGCCCGTCCCCGTCGTCGTGTTCCTGGTGTCGCTCACCATCAGCATGGCCGGCCTCGCGTGGGCGATGACGCAGCTGCCGACCGGCACCGCGTACGCCGTCTGGGTCGGCATCGGGGCGACGCTCACCGTCGTCTGGGCGATGTTCACCAAGCAGGAGCGGGTCTCCGTCGCACGGGTCCTGCTGCTGGTGCTGCTCGTCGGCTCGGTTATCGGCCTCAAGGTGGTGAGCTGACCATGGCTTGGATCGCACTCGTCATCAGCGGCATCCTCGAAGCCGTCTGGGCCACCGCCCTCGGCCAGTCGGAGGGATTCACGCAGCCCATCCCCACGATCGTCTTCTTCGTCGGGGTCGTGCTCAGCATGCTCGGGCTCGGCTGGGCGGCGGCGCGCATCCCGATCGGCACCGCGTACGCCGTCTGGGTCGGCATCGGGGCGGCCCTCACCGTCATCTACGCGATGGCGACGGGTGACGAAGCGTTCTCGCCGTGGAAGGCCGTCTTCATCTCCGGCATCATCCTCGCCGTCATCGGGCTGAAGCTCGTGCCCGACAAGAAGAAGGAAGCGGACGCCGAGCCCGCGGGGCCTCCGATGCTCTGACCTGGGCCGCTCAACCGAGCCAGGCTACGCAGCAAACTTCGGTGACAACTCGCGTCTGACGGAAGCTCAACGGACGTCGACGGCCCCGTTGTCACCGAAGTTTGATGGCTGCGCCGTCGACCGGAGTCGTGAACTGTGATCGTGGCGGCCCTCGGCGCGCATCCAGTGGAGTGTCCGCCGTCGCACGTACGCTGTGGTCTTCGGACTCAGGCGTTCCCACCCGCCGAACCCGCCCGCCGACCCCAGCGCCGACCCCAGGAAGGGCCAGCATCATCGTCTCGCCTGCAAGCTCCTCCGCTCGCACCCGTCTCCTCGTGGCTCTCGGCGCCGGTGTCGCGTCGGCGTCGTTGCTGACGGGATGCGCCGGGTCGTTCTTCTCGCCCGCGTACGGCGAGGACGAGGTCGGCAGCGGGGTGCAGGAGCCGCAGGTGCAGACGGAGCCCTACCTCGACCCTGCCGCTGAGGGCTACCCGGTGGCGCCGCCGCAGCAGCTGCCCGAGTCGGCCGGGTTCGGCATCTGGGATGTGCCGGTCGCGGAGCTCGCTTCGCCCGCCTGGGTGCAGGCGACGTCCGAGGCGACCGGTATCCCGGCCCGCGCCCTCTCTGCGTACGCGGGGGCCGCGATCCGCGTCTCGGAGACGCGCCCGGAGTGCGGCATCGGCTGGAACACGCTCGCCGGCATTGGCGCGGTCGAGTCCAAGCACGGCACCTACGGTGGGTCGCAGGTGGTGGACTCCGGCCAGGTCGAGCCGCCCATCATCGGGGTGCCGCTGGACGGCAGCGAGGGGTTCCTCGCGATCCCTGACACCGACGGCGGCGCCCTCGACAATGACACGGAATGGGATCGGGCGGTCGGCCCCATGCAGTTCATCCCGGAGACGTGGGCGAAGCACGGGCAGGACGCGAACTTCGACGGAGCCGCCGACCCCCACCACATCGACGACGCCGTGCAGACGGCGGCCGCCTACCTGTGCGAGCGGGGCGGCGACCTGACGACGGACGACGGCTGGAACACCGCGATCTCGGCGTACAACCTGCCTGCCGAGTACGCCCGCGAAGTCGCGGGGTACGCGGAGCTCTACGCGAGCTAGGACCCGGGGAGGTCGACCTTGACCTCGGTGCCCTGTTCGCGCCGACGCGCCTACAGCTCCTCGGGGGTGGGCGCGACGACCCCGCCGGGGCTGTTCGCCATGCGCAGGAGACGCTCGACGACGCGGCGGTCGAGGTCGCTGGGGCGCTTGCCCCGGTAGTTGAATAGGACGGGGACGTTCGCGCTCATCCACACCGTGTCGCGGCCGCCGCCGGTGAGCGCGTCGTTGCGCCAGGTCAGGAGGAAGGGTTCTCCTCGTCTGAGCTTCGCGGCGACGACGGCCTCGATGTGCGCGAGTACCCGGTCGTCGAACTCGGCTGGCGTGTTGTCATAGATGAAGGTGCCCATAGTGTTGTCTGGCGCGGCATGCGATGAGCATTGGCGCGCCAGACGACGCTATTGAACCTGGCAGTTAGAGCTGAATCTCTTGACAAGTCATGGAGTTTGTCCTAGGCGGTCTCCGCTTCAGCGCAGGGGATCGCCATGGTCGCGACGAACGCGCCGTCTGAGTGCATGACCGGAGGGGCTGTCTCGTCGAAGATCGCGGCCTCGCCCTCGGCGAGCTCGGTGCCGCCGAGGCTCAGGCGGCCGCTGATGAGGTAGATGGCGCGAACGTCGGGGTCGAACTCGATGGGGTCGCTCACGAAGACCCGGCCGAGGATGATGGGCTGCATCTCCGACTTGCGGGTCACCCGCAGCAGCCTGGTGCTCTTCGCGCGCCCGATTGAGCTGCGCAGGAGGAGGAGTGGCGACGTCGACTCGACGACGATCTGGTGGTCGGCCCGCACCTTCTCCTGCCGGGTGCCGTCCACGAGCCGCAGCTGCGGGCCGCTGATGCCGAGCCAGTGGTCGACGGTTCCCTCTGGCCGGTGCAGGGACTTCACGTTGCGCTTCACGTCGACGAGCGACAGGCTCCACCTCGGGTCGACCTCGTCGTCTGGGTCGCGCCAGATCTCGTGCACGCTTCCGGAGCGAAGGTCAGTGCCGAGCCGTTCCCGTGGCAGCGACTGCGGCGTGACGATCTTCATCGAACGGCATCCAATCTACGAAGCTCAGGTGCTGGGGAACCCGGTTGTCGGGGGAGAGGCCAGAAGGTGGCGGCCAGTCTGCAGACTGTGCCGCCACCTTCATGGTCAGTGAGCGGATGCTCGTCGTGCGGGGCGGATGCTAGACGCGGGCATCCTCGAGCACGTAGCCGGCCTCACCGTGCGAGACGGTGTCGAGGCCAGCGATCTCGTCCTCGTCCTTGACGCGGAAGCCGATCGTCTTGTGGATGACGAACCCGATGATGAATGCGCCGACGAAGGAGTAGGCCATGACCGCGAAGGCTGCGATGGCCTGCACGAGGAGCTGCGTGCCGTCGCCCCCGAGGAAGAGGCCGGTGCCGTTGGCGAAGAAGCCCAGGTAGAGGGTTCCGATGAGGCCGCCGACGAGGTGGATGCCGACGACGTCGAGCGAGTCGTCGAGGCCCAGCTTGAACTTGAAGTCGATCGCGAGGGCGCAGACCACGCCGGCGATGACGCCGAGGAGGATCGCCCAGACCGGGTCGAGGGATGCGCAGGCCGGGGTGATGGCGACGAGGCCTGCGACGGCACCGGACGCGGCACCGACCGAGGTCGGCTTGCCGTCGCGGATCTTCTCGACGACGAGCCAGGCGAGGAGCGCCGCGGCGGGGGCTGCGATGGTGTTGACGACGGCGAGGGCGGCGACGCCGTCGGCGGCGAGCTCGGAGCCGGCGTTGAAGCCGAACCAGCCGAACCAGAGGAGGCCTGCGCCCAGGAGCACGAAGGGCGGGTTGTGGGGGACGTGCGCTCCCTTGCCGAAGCCGACGCGACGCCCGAGGACGAGGGCGAGAGCGAGAGCCGCCGCACCTGCGCAGATGTGCACTGCGGTGCCACCGGCGAAGTCGATGACGCCAACGCCGAAGGTCTCCTGCAGGCCGTAGGTGATCCAGCCGCCGTAGGCGAAGCTTCCGTCGTCGGCGAGGCCGAAGTTGAAGACCCAGCTGGCGACGGGGAAGTAGACGACGGTCGCCCAGATTCCGGCGAAGATCATCCACGAGCCGAACTTCGCGCGGTCGGCGATGGCGCCGGACACGAGGGCGACGGTGATGATCGCGAAGGTCGCCTGGAAGGCGGCGAATGCGAGCGGCGGGTAGGCGGCGTCTTCCGGAACCTCGAGGAGGCTGGAGAGCCCCATCGCGGACGGGTCGATCGCGAAGAGCGGGCTCAGGCCGTCAGCCGCCGGGAAGGCGATCGAGTAGCCGTAGAGCACCCACAGCACGCCGATCAGGCCGATAGCGCCGAAGCTCATCATCATCATGCTGATCACGCTCTTCGCCTTCACGAGGCCGCCGTAGAAGAAGGCGAGTCCAGGTGTCATCAGCAGCACGAGCGCCGCCGCGAAGAGGATGAATGCGGTATTTCCTTGATCCATCGTTGTAGACCTCTCTGCAAGGGACGCCGTGGGCGTCGGGGTGCACTCAGCTTGCGCTCAGGCTGTTTCGCCTGTGCGACCGTGGTGTTACGCGAACGAATGAAGTTCATGTCCGGCGTGTTTCCGCGGTGTCGCACGAACCGCGGCCTCGCCTTGCGCAATGTGACGCCCTGAGTAGTCCGGCGTAGTCGCCGTCTTACGGTTGCGGGCGGGGTCTGCCTACCATCCCCGCATGAGCACCTCGGCCTCCCTCGTCCAAGACGCATCCGTCGATCGCGCCCAGTTCAATCGAGACTGGGAGGCGTGGCACGTCGAGCACGAGAAGCGGCGCACCGACGGGCACGGCTTCCTCGCGGTGACGAGCCTCACGTTCCTCTCGGAGGAGCCGCAGGCCATCGTGGGCATCCCGGGTGCCTGGTCGCTCGAGGACGGTCAGGCCGTTGTCGACCTCGCGGACGGCGAGACGCTGGAGGCCGACGGGCTGCTCCTGCAGGGGCCGCGCCTTCACCGCTTCCCGTGCATCGCCGAGCGCGACGGGGTCAGCGCCCGAGCCGGGAAGGTGCTCATCGAGATCGCCAAGCGCGGCGGCTTCACCATCGTGCGCCCCCGCGACCCCGACTACGGCTATCTGGCCTCCTACTCGGGCACCCCCACCTACCTGCCCAACCTGCGCTGGCGCGCCGAGGGCACTTTCGAGGCGTTCGACGAGCCCCGCGACGTCACGGTCGGCGCGGCCGTCGAGGGGCTCGAGCACGTGTACTCCTCTCCGGGCAAAGTCACCTTCGAGCTTCGCGGGGAGCGGTTCTCGCTCACGGCCTTCAACGGCCACGAGTCTGGCTCACTGCTCGTGCTGTTCACGGATGCGACGAGCGGGATCACGACGTACGCCGCGAACCGCGCCCTGTCCCTGTCGGCCCCGGATGCGGACGGCCGCGTCACGGTCGACTTCAACCGCGCCGTGAACCTGCCGTGCGCGTACACGGTCTTCGCGACGTGCCCGCTGCCGCCCGCCGAGAACCGGCTGCCGGTGGGCATCGAGGCTGGCGAGAAGACCCCGCTGTCCAAGGCCGGCGACGACGCGGGGAGTGAGCCCGCGTGAAGTTCCAGGTCCTCGACATCGTCCCGCACGTCCCGAACCCGGTCACGGGGGAGCAGCTGACACCGTCGGAGCGCCTCCACGAGACGCTCGAGTTCGCGCTCAGGGCCGAGGAGCTCGGCTTCGACGCCTTCTCGGTGGGGGAGCGCCACGCCGGCCGCTTCCTGTCGTCGTCGCCGAGTGTGCTCCTGGGGGCCATCGCCGCGCAGACGTCGACCATCCGCCTGCAGACGGGGGTGACGGTGCTGTCGATCCTCGACCCCGTCCGGGTGGCCGAGGATTTCGCCACCATCGACCAGCTCTCCCGCGGCCGCCTGGAGATCACGATCGGCAAGGGCAACGAGGTCGCCCAGTTCCCGCTGTTCGGCCTCGAGATCGACGACCAGTGGGAGCTGCTCGCTGAGAAGTACGCGCTCCTGCGGCACCTGTGGCGCGAGACCGAGCTCGACTGGCCTGGCACCGAGTTCACGCGCCCGCTCACGAAGGTCACGACCCTGCCCCGGCCATACGCAGGACCGCCCCGCGTGTGGCACGGCTCGGCGACCACGCTCGCATCCGCCGCCCTCGCCGCGAAGTGGGGCGACCCGCTCTTCTCGGCGAACGCCATCCAGCCGCTGCGCAACTACGAGGTACTCGTGCGGCACTACCGCGACGAGTTCGAGCGACACGGCCACGACCCGCGCACGGCGTACGTGGGCGCCGGGGCCGGATCTCTGTTCATCGCGGAGACCAGCCAGGCGGCGAAAGAGCAGTACGGCCCCGTCTACGAGGCCCTCGTCGCCGCGACGAACGTGCCCGGCAACAACTCCGTCTTCCGCGACATCGACCACGCCATCGCCGAAGGGCCCGCGCTCGTCGGCAGCCCGCAGCAGGTGATCGACAAGATCGGACGCTTCCACGGAGCCTTCGGCCACGACCTGCAGTCGATCAGCCTGCCGACGACGCTCCCGCACGAGCAGCAGCTGGAGCAGCTCGAGTACTTCGCGACGGCCGTCATCCCCGCGCTCCGCGAGGAGTTCCCCACGACGCTCTGGGGCGACGGTGACGCGCAGCTCGGTCGGGCCTGCAGTGCAGAGCCCGTTGGAGCATCCGCCGCATGACGCAGACCGCACCCGTCGCGACCCAGGACGCGCACGCGACGCCACCCGCCCCGCTCCGGGTTCGCGAAGCGCAGCCAACGGACTGGCCGGAGGTGGTCAGGGTCAGCGAGGCTGCCTTCGCCGCCGGCCCATACGGGCATCTGCCCGTCGGCGAGGAGCGGAGGCGCTTCGTGCGGGACGTCGAAGGCCGGGCCGCGGCGGGCAGCGTGCTCGTGGCGGAGCGCGCGGGCGAGGTCCTCGGAACGCTCAGCATCGCCCGGGCGGGCACGGGCCCGTCGCGGCTGGCGGTCGCCGACGAGGCCGAGGTTCGGCTCCTCGCCGTCTCACCCACCGCCCAGCGGCTCGGCATCGCGAGGCGCCTCATGCTCGCGGCGAGCGAGACCGCCCTCGGCTGGGGTGCATCCGCGCTTGTGCTCGACACGGGAGACCGCAACGTCGCGGCGCAGGCGCTCTACGAGGGCCTCGGGTACCGGCGCACCAACGAGCCCAGCCAGCCCAGCCAGCCCGGCCAGCCCGGCCAGCCCGGCGGGCCCGGCGTTGCGAGCGAGGGACGCATCCCGCACGTCGACTACGGGCTGCAGCTGCAGCCCGCCCCGGGCGTCGTCGTGCGGCTCGTGCGACCCAGCGAGGTCGACGCCGTCGCCGAGCTGTCGTTGCGCGCCTACGAGCTCGAGTACACCATCTCCGGCAACTACCGCGACGACATCATCTCCGTCGGCGAGCGGGCGGCGGCCCACCAGGTGTGGGTGGCGGTGGATGCGCAGAGCGGTGCGCTGCTCGGATCCGTCGCGACGCCGAAGCCGGGCGAACACCTCACCTCGCTGCCGCAGAGTGATGACGAGCTCGACTTCCGGCTGCTCGCGGTCGACCCGGGTGCCCGCGGGCGCGGTGTCGGGGCCGCGCTCACGACGCTCGTGATCGAGCTCGCACGGCTGCGCGGACTCCGTCGAGTCGTCATGAACAGCGGACCGCAGATGGTGCGCGCCCACCGGCTGTACGAGCGCCTCGGGTTCTCGATCCTCGAGTCGCGCGTGCGCACCGTCGATCCGGGTGACGGCCGCGCGCCGTTCCAGCTGCTCGCGTTCTCGATCGACGTCTGAGGGGCATTCGGCTCTCTGCTGAGGACGAGCTCAGGAGTCTCACAACTCACTTCCTGCGGAAACGTGGCAATCCATGCAGGGGTCGGCTCCGAAACATCTGCGAGTGCACGCGTGTGCCCTTCTTCCTCGGTGATGACGTGCGGCTCCCCGGCGCACCAGCGGGGACGTCATGCAGGGCCGAACCCCCAAGGATCCGTGTGTCCGAGCACCTCCCCTCCCCAGACCCATCATCTTCCCCGACCAGCCGCCGCAGGGTCCTGCAGGGCGCCGCGTGGAGCGTGCCGGTGCTCGCCATGGCAGTGGCGGCCCCCTCGTTCGCCGCATCCGCCGCCTGCACGGGTGCCATCGCCACGTACACGAATACGACGAACTTCACGACGATCACCGTGCCAGCGGGAACTCGGGCCTTCACTTACGTGGTCCGCGGCGCGGGCGGCGGGCGCGGCTCGAGCGCTGGGAGCTCGACCATCCCAGGCAGCCAGGGCGGCATCGCCACGGGACGAGTGGTGTTCGGCGCTGCGCTCACGGTTCCGCTCCCGCTGCGCGTCTACGTCGGTCAAGGCGGCCAGATGGGCTCCAACACCACGGGCACGGTCGCCCTCGGCGGCACCGGCTACGGCGCGGGCGGCAGCTCGACCCCCACGCGTCCAGCGCAGACCAACCAGGCCGTCATCTACACCGGTGGCGGCGGGGGCGGGAGCGCGATCACCCTTTCATCCGGAGCGCCGCTCGTCGTCGCCGGCGGCGGTGGTGGTGGCGGGATCTCCGAGTTCATCACCAACAGCACCAAGCAGCAGGCCGTGCTCTCGGCCCCCTTCCAGGGGCTGCAGTACGGCACGGCGAGTGCCATCGCGGCCCCGAACGGTCGCGGATCCGGCCTTGCCGGGTTCACGGAGAACGTGACCACCTTCTCCGTCTCACCCGGACTCGCACCCAGCGGAGCCGCCGCCGCGACCGGCGGCGTCGCCGGGGGAGCGCAGACCTACTCCACACCTCCCGCCCCGGCCGGCAACCCGAGCAGCGGATGGTCGCAGGTCTCCTCGATCGCCGGCACGGCCGGCGGCAGCTTCAGCACGACCAGTGGCGGCAACGGCGGCAACGGCGCGGCGGTCCTCGGCGCCATCAGCGGCAGCCGCAACCTGAGCGCCTCCGCCGGTGGTGGCGGCGGCGGATACGCGGGTGGCGGCGGTGGCGGCATCGCGCGCGGCCGCTTCGGCGCGCAGACGAACACCTCCGCGGCCGTGTCGACGGGCGCAGCCGGGTCCTCGTTCGTGGCGTCGACCGCCATCAACCAGGGGGCCGTCTCGCTGCGGGTCAACGTCAACGCGTACTCGACCTCCGCGCTCACCCCGAACGTGCAAGCCCTCCGCGGGCACGCCGGGCAGGTGGAGATCCGATACTGCAGTTGACGCTCGCGGCTCCTGGACGTTGCCCAGGAGCCACCGATCCGACGCGGAGGTCGGTTCCGAATGATGGTGGAAGCGTCGCAGGGTGCGGCGCGGGAAGGCAACCAATGACTGAGATCCTCGCTCACCACGGCCTGCTCACCGACACGAAGCTCCACGTCGACGACACGGGCGGAACGGGCCGCCCTGTTGTCCTCATCCACGGCTGGCCCCTCTCGGGAGAGGCCTGGAATCACCAGGTGCCGGCATTCGAAGCGGCAGGCCACCGCGTCGTGACCTACGACCGTCGCGGCTTCGGCCGCAGCGACAAGCCGCTGACCGGATACAGCTACGACGACTTCGCGGACGACCTGCAGGCCGTCCTCGAGGCCCTCGACCTGCGCGACGTGACGCTCGTCGGGTTCTCCATGGGAGGCGGCGAGGTCGCACGCTACCTCGCCAAGTTCGGTGACGAGCGCGTGCACAGCGTGGTCTTCGCATCCGCCGTGCCGCCGTACCTGCTGAAGACGCCCGCCAACCCCGACGGTCCCCTCGAGGCCGGGGAAGCCGCGAAGATGACGGCGGCGCTCACCGCGAACCAGGAGTCGTTCTACGACGACTTCATCACCACGTTCTACTCGGTCGACGGCACCCTCGTCGTCTCCGAGGCGGAGCGGCGGGCAGCTATCGAGCTCACGGAGCAGGCGTTCAAGCCAGCCGCGCTGCAGGCCATGGCGGCGTTCGCGAACACCGACTTCCGCGACGACCTGCAGGCAGTGAAGGTGCCGACGCTCGTCATCCACGGCGATAGCGACGCGACCGTCCCGTTCGAGGGTTCGGGCCTGCGCACGCACGAGGCCATCGCCGATTCAGAGCTGCACGTCGTGGCGGATGCGCCCCACGGCGTCAACGTCAGTCACGCCGAAGAGTGGAATCGGGTCGTGCTGGAGTTCCTGAACCGCTGAGCCTCGCCCCCGTGCTGACCCCGAGACCCGCTCGCCACCTCCTGGCAGGCGGGTCTTCGGCGTCTCACGGGCACCTCACAGAGGGCGTGCGCCCGGTGACAGCGAATGCACCGACATCGCCGTCATCGCAGGGCTCGCAGGATTCGCTGGGAATCGCGGATCGTGCCCCGCAGACGCCGATGAGCCCCCGGTCCGTTTGACAGCAGGTCGACCGGCTTGCTGGGCTGGCCTCAGATCGACTCGCAGGACCGGAAGCATCCCGAGACAACGAAGGCCAGCCAGGCGCCGGCCGGAGGAGGCGTGATGAAGACGAACAGCGTGATTGAGACCAGCGACCTCGACGCGACCGCGTCAACCGCAGTGGAAGGCGCCCGCCCTGCCGCGGCACCCAGCGGCGGCGGGAGCCCGAGCCGCGACGCTCATGGCCTGCCCACGGGGGCCGCCCTCCTGGAGTGGCGCCGCGCGCATCCGGGGGCGACGATCGCCGACGCCATCGCCGCGCACTGACGGGCGCGGCGGGCGATTAGGCTTGGCCCCGTGACGACAGACCGCGACGCCCTCATCGAACTCATCCGCGACGAAGCCGTGTTCCACGGTGACTTCACCCTCACGAGCGGGAAGAAGGCGACGTACTACATCGACCTCCGCAAGCTGAGCCTCGACCACCGCGCGTCTCCGCTCATGGGCCGCGTGCTGCTCGACCTCATCGAGGAGTTCGGGCCCGTGGACGCTGTGGGTGGCCTCACGATGGGCGCCGACCCGCTCGCGAGCGCCGTCATGCACCAGGGGCTCGCGCAGGGCAAGGTCGTCGACGCGTTCGTCGTGCGCAAGGAGCCGAAGGACCACGGCCGCGGCCGCCAGGTCGAGGGCCCCGACCTCCAGGGCAAGCGGGTCGTCGTGCTCGAGGACACCTCCACGACCGGCGGCTCGCCGCTGAAAGCCATCGAGGCGCTCGAGAAGGTCGGCGCGAACGTCGTCGGCGTCGCCGTCATCGTCGACCGCGCCACGGAAGCGCAGGGCATCATCGAGGCCGCGGGCTACCCGTACCGCGCCGCCATCGGCCTCGAGGACCTGGGCCTCGCCTAGGCGCTCACGCGTGACCAACATCCGCGGAGCTGCTGGGCGCCGCAACCGGGGCGTGCTGGCGGCGCTGCTCGGCGTGCTCGTCCTCGGCGGGGTCGCGCTCGGCGTCTGGCTCCAGCCGTTCGGCGACGGGACCGTGCCGCCGGAAGAGACCGCCGGCCCGCCCACGACCACGGTTCCGCTCGCCGGCGTCGATGGCTCCCTGTTGGAGCCGGGCCAGTGCATCCAGGACTTCGTGTCGGCGTGGGAGCCTCGCTTCGAGGTCGTCGACTGCGCCGTCGAGCACTCCGGTGAGCTGCTCGCCGAAGTCGAGGCGACGCCCCTCTCCGAGAGCGACGAGTACCCGGGTGAGGACGCGCTGCGCGATCGCGCCCAGATCACCTGCCAGTCCAAGGATGTCCTCGACACGACCGCCGCGGCAGCAGTCCCCGGACTCGTCATCGAGGCCAGCTACCCGCTGAGCCAGGACGACTGGGACGCTGGACAGCGCAGCTACCGCTGCTTCGCGGCCACGCCCGGGGCCTCCACCACCGGTTCTCTCGCCGCGAGCCAGTAGTCCGGCGGCAGCCCAGGGCGCGACGACTACCCTGATCGCATGACCTTCGTGAGTGAATCCATCGACATCGACGTCCCTGTCGACGTGCTCTTCAGCCTGTACGCGGAGCCGGAGTCGCTCCCCAGCGTGCTCAGCATCGTGAAGCACGTCGAAGTGCTTGGCCCCGACCTCATCCGCTGGGATGTTGAGCTCGTCGGCCAGCGCCGGTCCATCGACGCGAAGGTCGTCGTCAACGAGCCGGGCGAGCGCCTGCGCTGGGAGTCGGTCGAGGGGCGCGCGTCGTTCGCCGCCGAGGTGCGCACCGAGGCGATCACGCCAGCGAGCACCCGCGTGACCGTGGACGCCGAGTTCGACGCCGGTGGTATCGCCGAACGCCTCGGCCTCGCGAAGCCCATCGCCGCGGCCGCCATCGCCAGCGAGCTCCGCAACGCGAAGAAGAGCGCGGAGGCGCAGGCCGCGCAGTAGCGCGTGCGGGAAGCTGGACGGGAGCGGATAGCCCGGTGAGCCTCCGCTGAAGACCCTTGAAGGGCCGCGCGTCATCTGCCCACGATGGACGCATGTCCATGGCAGAACCATTCATCCCCCGCCCCCACGAACAGCGCGAGGTGCCCGCTGCCTTCGAGCCCGGCCCAGGTGCGCCAGGTGCCGCCGGAGCCGAGTCTCCAGCCCAGCAGCCCGACGTCTCGCCGCCGCCCGACCCGGAGGAGCAGGCCATCGAAGACGCGGGCCTCGACGACGACATCAACCGCTGAGCGACCGCAGCCGAGACGGAGGAATCATGAGCGACACCAACGAGTTCTCGAACCCGAGCACCATGCCTGACCGAAACGACCCCGAGCCCGCAGAGCCGGACGCGGTCAACTCGGACACGGTCATCGACGACAAGCCGGACTCCGCTGAGGGCGTCGACGCGCCGGACAGCCCCGTCGACTACGCCATCAAGGTGGCGCGGGGCGACCACTCCACTGAAGCCTGACCCTGCTGTTCGCTCGTCGCGGAGCGTCATGATGTCGCACTTCCCGGAGACCTGTCGTACGCTGACAGCAGAGTCCACGTGCTCCGGGGTCGGTGTAATTCCGAGCCGGCGGTTATAGTCCGCGACCTGCTCCCGCAAGGGAGTGGCTGATCTGGTGAAATTCCGGAACCGACGGTGAAAGTCCGGAAGGGAGGCGCACGTGACGGCACGCCTCGGCGTACCGTCAGCTCGTGGAATCCGCTGACCCGTTCGGCGAACCCACGCGCCTCGTCATCCCCGGAGCTTTCCACGAAAGCCGGGTAGATGAACACGACGTCAGCACGCATCTCCGCACCGATCTCGGTGGCGGTCGCGGTGCTCGCTGTGTGGTGGGCCGTCACGGCCGCCGGTCTCATCTCGCCGCAGTTCCTGCCCGCGCCGGGCCAGCTCGCCGAGCGCTTCTGGCTCGACGTGACGCAGGGGCCCATGCTGTCCCATGCCTGGGTGACGCTGTCTGCGGCCCTGCTGGGCAGCCTCCTCGCGATCCTCGTCGCTGTCCCGCTCGGCTACCTCATCGCTCGCCTGCCCTGGGTCGACGTCGCGATCACCCCGTACGTCGCCGCGTCGCAGGCCGTGCCGGCCATCGCGCTGGCCCCGCTCCTCGTGCTGTGGATCGGCTACGGCCTCGCGCCCACGGTCGTGCTGTGCGCCATCATGTCGTTCTTCCCCATGATCGTCACCACGGTGCTCGGGGTGCGGCAGCTGCCGCAGGATGTCATCGAGGCCGGCCGCATCGACGGCGCCAACTGGTACCAGCTGCTGTGGTGGGTCGAGGGCCCGCTCGCGCTGCCAAGCGTGCTCGCCGGCATCCGCGCCGGCGTGACGCTCTCGATCACGGGCGCCGTCGTCGGCGAGTTCACGATGGGGGGCCGGGGCCTCGGGATGCTCCTCACGCTCAACCGCGACGCCAACGACATTCCGGGCATCTTCTCCACGCTCCTCATGCTCGTGGTCCTCGCCGTCGCCCTGTACATCCTCATGCGCCTGTTCCAGAACGCGGTCACCTGGAACGACGACGAGCCCAAGACGAGGCGACGCGCCCGCGTGCTCGCCGACGAACCCCTCCCAGCCTGACCCAGACCCGCTGACCAAAACCGCCTGACCCTGCCCATCTCGACCAGGAGACGCTCATGAACCTTCACCTCACCACCCCGGGCCGCGCTGCTCTCGGCCCTCGGGTACTGCGCTCCCTGGTCGCTGCCGGTGCTGTGGCGGCTGTGGCCGTGCTCGCCGGATGCTCGCCATCGTCCGATGGCAACGCCGCGAACGCGACGGCCGAGCCCGCGGGGGCCGCCACCATCGGTCTCACGTACACCCCGAACATCCAGTTCGTGCCGTTCTACGTGGCCGAGGCGAAGGGTTTCTTCGAGGATGAGGGCGTCGATGTCGAGCTGCGCCATCACGGTGAAGGTGAGGACCTCTTCGGGGCTCTCGCGAACGGCACCGAGGACTTCGTGTACGCGGGCGGCGACGAGATCACGCAGGCACGGGCCGCCGACATCCCGGTCACCTCGGTCGCGACGCTCTACAACACGTACCCGGCGACGCTCATCGTGCCGGAGGACTCCGACATCAAGACGGCCGCGGATGCGCGCGGGAAGACGATCGGCACGCCAGGCCCCTACGGGCAGACGTACTTCGCGCTGCTGTCGCTGCTGCAGAGCAACGGGCTGACGGCGGACGACGTGAAGATCGAGCACATCGGCTACACGCAGCAGGCGGCGCTCACGACCGGCGCCGTCGACGGGGTCATGGGCTACGTCAACAACGACGCGGTGCAGTTCGAGAAGGCCGGCTTCCCGGTGCGCACGATCGAGATCGCGCCCGCCGACGCGCCGACCCTCGTCGGGCCGTCGCTCGGAGTCGCCGACTCGATCATCGAAGGCGACGACGCGACGATCACGCCCGTGCTCGAGGCGCTGGCCCTGGCGACGCAGTATGTGATCGACAACCCGGACGAGTCCATCGACATCGCCGCCGAATACATCCCGACCCTCTACACGGACGAGGCGAAGAGCGACGCGCTTGCGACGCTCGAGGCCACCATCCCGTTCCTGTCCGCGCAGGACGGGCAGCCGCTCTTCACGAACGACGCCGAGGTGTGGGCCACGATGGCGACGTTCATGAGCGAACAGGATCTGCTCGAGAAGCCCCTCGAAGGCGACGCGTTCACGAACGCGTACGTGCCGCAGGGCTAGGAGAGGCGCTGCTCCCGGTCCTGGTGCCGTTCGGTGACGCGGGTGAGCCGGATGCATCGTCCTGCCGGTAGGGGGTGCACCTCGCTCACTCTGACGCCGCCGTCGCACCGTGCTGGGCTTCGTCGTCGGGCTCCCCGTCGCGTTCCGCCATCCGCTTCTGGACGGCGGACGTGACGGGGCCGGTGAGGAGCAGCAGCAGCCACGTGTAGCGGGCCGGGTCTGGCCCGAAGAGGAACGCGACCGGGATGGACAGGGCGAACACGGCCGGCACCACGAACGTGAAGGCCGAGCGGCGGCGCGCCGCCGCAGTGTCCTCCGTCAACCCGCGGCGCACCGCGATGACCCAGATCACGTGCTGCGCGAGGGACGCGCAGATGATGCTCAGGGCGTAGACCACGACGGGCAACGGCTGCGAGTCCAACGTCGACTCGCTCATCGACGCCGTCGTGAACGGCAGCACCACGATGAAGAACATGGCAACGATGTTGGCGTTCAGCACCGCGCCGTCGAGCGCATCCACCTGCCCCATGAGGCGGTGGTTGACCTTCCAGAAGTTCGCGATCACGAAGAAGCTGATCGTGAACGCCAGCAGCTGATCGAGCACACCGGAGCCGGCGAACGCATCCCAGCTCGCCCAATGCTCCGCCGTCGGCGGCTTGATGTCGACGATCAACAGGGTGATCGCGACCGCGTAGATGGCGTCGAAGAAGGTCAGCCCTCGGTCGAACTCGATGGTGCCGCGTGCGTAGCTGCGTGAAGCCATGTGGGGATGCTCCGTGCTCGGTGAGGACGCTAGCTCAGGCCGCTAGTCGAGGGTGCGGATGACCCGCGCCGGGTTCCCGACGGCGACGACGTTCGGCGGCAGATCCTTCGTGACGACCGCTCCGGCACCCACGACCGTGTTCTCGCCGATCGTGACGCCGGGGCAGACGATGACGCCCCCGCCGAGCCACACGTTGTCACCCAGCGTGATCGGCTCGCCGGCCTCAAAGCCCTCGCGTCGAGGCTCAGGGTCGAGCGGATGCGTCGGCGTGAGCAGCTGCACGTTCGGACCGATCTGGCAGTGCGCCCCGATCGTGATCGGCGTCACATCCAGGGCGACGAGACCCACGTTCACGAACGTGCCATCGCCGATCGTGATGTTCGAGCCGTAGTCGACATACAGGGGCGCCTTCACGGCGACCCCCTCGCCGAGGCTGCCGATCAGCTCCGCCAGGATCGCGGACGCGCGCTCCCCGTCCACCGGGAACGTCGCGTTGTACTCCGCCTGCAGCCGGGTGGCGCGCTCCGCACCCGCTGCCAGCTCCGGGTCGTCCGCGTGGTACAGCTCGCCTGCGAGCATCCGCTGCTTCATCGTGCGGCCGTCGTCGAGGTTCACCATCATGGCGAGAACACTAGCGTGCGCGCTCAGCGCAACGAATCACGTTAATCTCGACAGGTGACCTCGCTGTGGAACGCCGCCGGCCCCGACCTCGTGGTGCACGGCGACAACCTCGACGCCATGCGCCGCCTCCCCGACGGCGCCTTCCAGGTCATCTACCTCGACCCGCCCTTCAACACCGGCAAACAGCAGAAGCGCCAGTCGATCAAGGTGAAGCGGCAGTCCCCGGCTGAGGAAGCCGTCGAGGCCGCCGAACTCGGCGAGGCGCTCGCACACGACGAGGCCCCAGCATCCACCCCGCTGACCCGCACCGGATTCCAGGGGCGCAGCTACGAGCACACCCTCGGCGAGCTGTCGGCATTCAACGACGAGTTCGCCGACTACTGGGGCTTCCTCGAACCGCGTCTCGTGGAGGCATGGCGGCTCCTCGACGAGACCGGCACCCTCTACCTGCACCTCGACTTCCGCGAGTCGCACTACGCGAAGGTCGTGCTCGACGCGCTCGTCGGGCGCGACAAGTTCCTCAACGAGATCATCTGGGCCTACGACTACGGGGCGCGCACCTCGAAGCGCTGGCCCGCGAAGCACGACACGATCCTCGTGTACGTGAAGAACCCGAAGCGGTACCACTTCGACGCCGCCGAGGTCGACCGGGAACCCTACATGGCACCAGGCCTCGTGACCGAGGCGAAGCGTGAGCGCGGCAAGCTGCCCACCGACGTGTGGTGGCACACCATCGTGTCGCCGACCGGCAAGGAGCGCACCGGCTACGCCACACAGAAACCGGCCGGACTGCTGCGGCGCATGATCCGAGCATCCAGCCGCGAGGGCGACTGGGTGGCCGACTTCTTCGGCGGATCCGGCACGACGGCAGCCGTCGCCCGGGAGTGCGGCCGCCGGGTCGTGACCGTCGACGCCTCAGCGGATGCGCTCCGCACGATGCGAACACGCCTCGGCCCAGAGCGCGTCGAGTACCGCAAGCTCACGAAAGACGGCTCGCGCCTGCTGTCGGCCGCACCCAAGCGGGCCAAGCGGAGCCGCTGAGTCGCTGAGTCGCTGAGTCGCTGGGCTGCTGAGCCGCTGAGGCTGGCAGGTTGGCCCAGTTTGCGGGGCTAGCGTGTCTGGCCGGGGTCCGTTGAGGACGGGCCGTTCCAGGCGTCCGGAGCTGAGTACGGGTCAGACTGCGGCGCTGACGGGTACTGGTTCGGTGCGTAGTACTGGCCCGGTGCCTGGGGCTGTGTCGGGGGCTGGCCGTACCCCTGCACCGGAGCCTGGTACGGCTGGCCCTGGTAGTACCCCTGGTTGGGCGCGGGGTACTGGCCGGTCCCGTCGAAGCGCGCACCGGCGGGCACGGACGGCAGGCAGGCGAACACGACGAGCGCGATCGGGCCGAAGAAGGGGACGAGGCCGAGGAACGCGAAGAAGCCCGAGAAGTTCGCGTCGTGGAGTCGGCGCACCTGCATGGAGATCGTGGGCAGGAGCAGTGCGAGGTTGACGAGGAGGCTGAACAGGCCGAACAGGCCACCGCCGATCGCAACCCAGGTGGGGGTCGAACCGCTTCTGAAGTCCAAGCCCATGGCGATCACGTTGAAGACCATGGTGAGCCCCGCGAGGGCAAGCGCCACCCACCAGTACTCGCTGCGACTCGCTCGGCCGCGGTAGACGAACGTCTTCTTCACGAAGCGAACGATCGCCTCGGGGAACGGAGCCCCGTAGTAGGGCTGCTCAAGGGTCGGCCGGCCGGCCGGAGCGTGTCCGTAGGTCATGTCGTTCCTCCGTGGTCGCGCGAATGCTGCAACGCCACACCCTAGTGCAGGGTGGAAGAGCGGCTCAGGGCGGTGACCGTCTCGAACACGTCGGCCAGGGTTTCGGCGACACCGCCGAGGTCGAGGGAGGTCGTGGATGCTCCCCACGTGAACCGCAGGGCGGTGCGGGCGTCGTCCTCGGGGATCCCCAACGCGAGCAGCACGTGCGATGGCTCGTCGTGGCCGGCCGCGCACGCCGCCCCCGCAGACGCGAGCACGCCTCGCCGCTCGAGCTCCAGCAGCACCGTCTCCCCGTTCACCCCCGGAAGCACAAACGACGCGTGGCGGGGGAGGCGAGCCGACGCGTGGCCCGTGAGCCGCGCATCCGGGATGCGCGAGAGCACGTCGGCGACGAACACGTCGCGCGGGCTCGAGGGCAGGTCGCCGATGCTCGCAGGCGGCCGATGCTCAGCTTCCGCGCGCCGGTCAGCATCCGCGAGCCGCAGCGCGACCGCGAACGCCACCGCGAACGCCACATTCTCCGTGCCGGATCGGCGCCCACGCTCCTGCCCGCCGCCATGGATGAGGGGCTCGAGCGGACGCCGCGAGCGCACCGCGAGCACCCCGACACCCTTCGGAGCGCCCAGCTTGTGACCCGACAGGCTCACCGCATCCACCCCCGTCGCTGTCATCGAGACGTCGAGCGAGCCAGCCGCTTGGATCGCGTCGGTGTGGAACGGCACCCCGCGCGCCTGGGCGACGGCGACCAGTGCCGTGATGTCCTGCACCGTGCCGACCTCGTTGTTCGCCGTCGCGAGCGACACCAGGGTCGTGTCCTCACGGAGGGCCGCGGCCAGGGACTCCTCGCTGACCAAGCCAGCCGCATCCACGTCGACGAACGTCACCTCGAAGCCGTGGAGACGCGCGAGGTAGTCGGCGGATGCGAGCACCGACTCGTGCTCGACGCGGCTCGTCACGAGGTGCCGCCCGCGCGGTTTCCCGAGGGCGATGCCCTTGATCGCGAGGTTGTTCGCCTCGGTGCCTCCCGACGTGAAGACCACCTCGGACGACCGGCAGCCGAGGACAGCCGCCACTGCCGTGCGGGCATCGGCGAGGGCGGCGGAGGCCTGCTCGCCGAGCCCGTGCGTGCTCGACGGATTGCCGAACGACGCGGTCAGGAACGGCCACGCCGCGGCGAGTGCCTCCTCCCGGACGGGAGACGTCGCGGCGGCATCGAGGTGAAGCATGTCAGCGCCCGGCCTCTGGTCTGGGCTCGGCCGCGGCCTCGAGCGCCATGTCGAGGCCCAGGTCGATGGCTCGCGCGCTGTGAGTGAGGGCGCCGACCGAGATGACGTCGACACCCGTCTCCGCGATCGACGCGACCGTGTCGAGGTTCACTCCGCCACTCGCCTCGACGACCGCCCGCCCGTTGATGAGCGCGACGCCCTCACGCAGCTCGGCCAGCGAGAAGTTGTCGAGCATGATCGTGTCCACGCCGGCCGCGAGGACCGGGCCGACCTGGTCGAGCCGGTCGACCTCCACCTCGACGTGCGTCGTGTGGCCCAGCTTGTCCTTCGCCGCGAGCAGCGCCTCCGTCAGACTGAGGCCCGACTGCTGCAGGAGCACGGCGAGGTGATTGTCCTTCGCCATGACGGCGTCCGACAGCGAGAAGCGGTGATTGCGGCCGCCACCGCTCGCCACGGCGTGCCGTTCGAAGGCCCGCAGCCCGGGGGTCGTCTTGCGCGTGTCCGTGATGCGCGCTGACGTGTGCGCGACCGCGTCGACGTAGCTGCGAGTGAGCGTCGCGACGCCGCTCATGCGCTGCGCGAAGTTCAACGCCACCCGCTCCGCCGTGAGCACCGAACGCGCGGGGCCCGCGACGGTCGCCAGCACGTCCCCTGCGGCGAACTCGTCACCGTCGTCGGCGTGCAGATCGACCTGGATGCGCGCATCCGTGAGCCGGAAGGACCCCGCGAACACCTCGATCCCCGAGAGCACGCCGGCCTCGCGCGCGACGAGGGTGGCACTCGCGGTGGCGTCGTGCGGGATGAGCGCCGAGGCCGTGACGTCACCCCAGGGGGCGTCCTCGAGCAGAGCGGCGCTCACGGTCGTCACGATGTGGGCAGGGGTGAGCATCAGCGCGCCATGGCTCTCTCTAGATGGGGAAGATGGGTGTGGGTGTGGGGCTCACGAGCGGAGGGGTGGTCTGCCCGGAAGTGCGCGCCGGCTGACGCCCGACGGGTCAGCGCGGCCTCCACCGTGAGGCGAGCGAGCAGGAGCAGGTTGCTGTCCTCACGGTCGGCGACCGACGAGTCCGGTCCGGCGGCGTCTCGGTCGCCCGCCCAGGCGGTGATGACCCGCTTGGCATCTTCGAGTGCGGCGCCGCTGCGGTGCAGGCCCGAGTTCGCCCACATGAGCGTCTGCAGCGCGGCCCGCGAGAAGGCAGGAGCCGCATCGCTGGCCGTCCGCTGTCCAACATCAGTGCGATTCTGCTCAGAACTCGGCCGAAACGCTCGAATCGAGGCGTTCGAGCACTGAAGTTGGTCAGGGGACGGGGAGTCCGCGACGTCCGAGACGCGGCCGAGACCGCGGGCGGGTTCGTGAGCAAGGCCGTGAGCGGAACCTGGGTCGGCCCGCGGCGCCTGGCCGAGCTGCGCCTGGCCGAGCTGGGCCTGGCCGAGCGTTCGCTGGCCGAGCCGGGCCTGCTCGCGCAGCGCCTCCGCGACGCGGTGCCCGAAGACGGCACCCTCAAGGAGTGAATTCGATGCAAGACGGTTCGCGCCGTGCACGCCCGTGCGGGCCGTCTCGCCCGCCGCGTAGAGGCCCGGGATGCTCGTCCTCCCGAACAGGTCGGTGACGACACCGCCCATCAGGTAGTGCGCTGCGGGCGTGACCGGCACCGTCTCGAGCGACCAGTCCAACCCGGACCCGTCGATGCGCGCCGTGATGCTCGGGAAGCGGCGCTCGAGGAACTCCCGGCCCAGATGCGTCGCGTCGAGACGCACGGGGCGTCCGCCTTGCTTCGCCATCTCGTCGGCAATGCCGCGCGCAACGATGTCGCGCGGGGCGAGCTCGGCATCGGGGTGCACGCCGACCAGAAACCGTTCGCCCGCATCGTTGAGCAGCACGGCGCCTTCGCCGCGCACGGCCTCCGAGATGAGTGCGCCCCCGGATCCGGCGAGCACGGTCGGGTGGAACTGCACGAACTCGAGGTCAGAGATCTCGGCTCCGGCCCGCGCGGCGACTGCGATGCCGTCGCCCGTCGCGACCCCGGGGTTGCTCGTGTGCGCGAAGAGCTGGCCGGCGCCGCCTGTCGCGAGCACGATCGCATCCGCCGGGAACGGGCGTGGGGCGTCATCCTGGCGGCCGTCTGCGCGGCCTGTGCCGCTTGCGCCGTCCGCACAGCCTGCACCGCCCGCGCTCTGCAGCCACGCGCCGACCACGCGCGGTGCTGCGGAAGCCGCGTCGCTCGCGGAAGCCGCGGTGTCGGGCTTCGGCGTGGTCGCCGTCGGAACCCCGTCCAGCATCAGGTCCACAAGGAACGTGTGCTCGAGCAGCCGGAGTTTCCCGCGCACGGCCGCCGCGCGGACGGCGTCGCTCAGCGCTCGCTGGATCTCGCGCCCGGTGCCGTCTCCGAAGGCGTGCAGGATGCGCGGATGCGAGTGCGCCGCCTCGAGCCCGCGCGCGAGCTGCCGCAGATGGTCGCCTTCTGGGACGGGAAGCGGCCCTTCAGGGCGACTCGTCGATGCGGGCGAGGAAGAAGGTGCTGCGCTGTCGCTCGCGGCGGCGGCGGCCTCAGCGACGGGAACCCGGTCGAAGCGCGTGCCGAGGGCGATCAGGCCGCGGATGCGCGCATCCGCCGACTCGCAGAGCACCTGGGTCGCTCGCCGGTCGCCGAGCCCGGCACCAGCTGCGAGCGTGTCGCGCACGTGCGACTCGACGCTGTCACCAGCGCGAGCATCAGCACCAGCCGCGAGTACTGCCGCGATCCCGCCCTGCGCATGGGAGGTGGCGGTGTCGCCGATCGTCGACTTCGTGGCGACCACCACGTCGTGCCCGTCGGCGGCCGCCGCCAGCGCCGCGGTCAGACCCGCGATGCCGGTGCCCACGACAAGCACCCGCAAGCGCCCGCCCGCCTGAGGCGAGGGGGCAGCCTCGGACGCGTCTGCGCCTCCCGGCAGCCCAGCATCCCCGACCACGTCAGGACGCCATCGTCGTGTCCGGCCGGGCCGCGAGCATCCGCTCGACCGCGACCCTGGCCGGCTCGGCGACGCTCGCCGGCACGCTGATCTGGTTGCGCACCTCGCCGGCCACGAGCCCCTCGAGCACCCAGGCGATGTAGCTGGGGTGGATGCGGTACATCGTCGAGCAGGGGCACACGACCGGGTCGAGGCAGAAGATCGTGTGCTGCGGGTACTCGGCGGCGAGGCGCTGCACGAGGTTGATCTCGGTGCCGATCGCGAAGACAGAGCCGTCGGGGGCGGCCGCGATGGCCTTCGTGATGTAGTCGGTGGAGCCGTACTCGTCGGCGGCGTCGACGATCGCCATGGGGCACTCGGGGTGCACGATGACGCGCACCTCGGGGTACTCCGCGCGGGCCTTCTCGATCTGGGCGACGGTGAAGCGCTTGTGCACCGAGCAGAAGCCGTTCCAGAGAATGACCTTGGCGGCGTCGAGCGTCTCGGGGGTCTGCCCGCCGAGCGGGCGGCGCGAGTTCCAGAGCGGCATCTCCTCGAGCGGCACGCCCATGGCCTTCGCGGTGTTGCGGCCGAGGTGCTGGTCGGGGAAGAACAGCACCCGCTGCCCGCGCTCGAACGCCCACTTCAGCACGGTCTCGGCGTTCGATGAGGTGCAGACGATGCCCCCGTTGCGCCCGCAGAACGCCTTGAGTTCGGCGGAGGAGTTCATGTAGGTGACGGGGATGACGGGCACGCGGCCATCGGCGCCCGGCTGCGTCCCGTAGAGGTCGGCGAGCTGCTCCCAGCACTCTTCGACGGAGTCGCTGTCGGCCATGTCTGCCATGGAGCATCCGGCCGCGAGGTTCGGGAGGATCACGACCTGCTCCGGCGCCGACACGATGTCTGCCGTCTCGGCCATGAAGTGCACGCCGCAGAACACGATGGCCTCTGCCTCCGGCTTGGCTTTCGCGGCATTGGCGAGCTGGAAGGAGTCGCCGATGAAGTCGGCGTACTGCACGACCTCGTCGCGCTGGTAGAAGTGGCCGAGGGTCACGACGCGGTCGCCGAGGGCCGCCTTGGCGGTGAGGATGCGGGCGTGGATCTCCGCGTCACTCGCGGTCCGGTACTCCTCGGGCAGCAGCTCCTGCCTTGGTGCCGTCGGCGGGAGCCGGTCGGCCATTGACGCCCCAGGCCCGTAGGACGGCGCTTGCAGGTCGAACGCCCACGGCGACTTCACGAGCTCCGGTGAGCAGCTCTCGCCGGTCTGCTTGCCGCTCTGGATGCGCGTGATCGTGGTGTGCACTGAGGCGGTTGTGGTCATGGGGTCTGCCCTTCGCGGCGGGGGAGGTCTTGAGGAGGGGGCTCTGCTCGGACGGGGCGGGTGCCTCGATATACCTGTAGAGCTTCGGGGGCCGGTGCCTGGTGCCGGCGAGGGTCTCGCCGGTCTCGGCGAGCGAGTTCGAGGCGAGCAGGTCGCGGCGGAAGTTGGCGGCGTCGATGGGGCGGTCGAGGACGGCTTCGTAGACCTCCCGCAGCTGGGCGATGGTGAAGGATTCGCCGAGGAAGCTGTGCGCGATGGAGCTGTACTCGACCTTGTTGCGGAGTCGCCAGAGGGCGTAGTCGATGATGCGTCTGTGGTCGAAGGCGAGGGGCGGGAGGTCGTCGACGGGGTGCCAGCGCACGTTGTCTCCGAGGCGGGCCGAGCTCGCCTCGTCGTTGCCGACGAGCGCCCAGTAGACGACGGACACGACCCGTGGGTCGGCACCGAAGACGCGGTCGGCGTCGCCGAAGGCGTAGAGCTGCTCGAGGTACTTGGGGGCGAGGCGCATCGTCTCGAAGAGGGTGCGCGATGCGGCGGCGGCGAGGTCCTCGTCGCCGAGGGGCCCTCCTGGCAGGGCGAGGAGGTCGATGAACGGCTGTCGCTGCCGCCGGACGAGCGGCACCCAGATCGTGGGCGCGGAGGCGCGGTGGGATGAGGGAGGTGACGGGCGCAGCGCGAAGATCACCGTGGAGACGGCGAGGGTCGCGTTGGTGGGTGGCATCCTCCACCTCCTCTCTACTTAGAGTCAGTTCGACTCTAAGTGCAGTGTACGCCACGCCCGCCTAGGCTGTGGCGGTGAGCGATCAGCAGCAGTTCGGCAGCGAAGACGACGCCCCGCACGGGGTCGGCCCCTGGCCCGGCGGCCGCGAGGAGTGGCCGGAAGGGCCCTGGTATGACGCGGAGCTGCTCGAGCACGGCGACCGGCGCAACGTCATCGACCGCTACCGGTACTGGTCAATGGCCGCGATCGTCGCCGATCTCGACACGAAGCGCCACGCGTTCCACGTCGCCATCGAGAACTGGCAGCACGACATGAACATCGGTTCGATCGTGCGCAGCGCCAACGCGTTCGCGGCGGACACTGTGCACATCGTCGGCAAGCGCCGCTGGAACAAGCGCGGCGCGATGGTCACCGATCGGTATCAGCACGTCGTGCACCACGAGAGTGTCGCCGCGTTCATCGACTGGGCGAGGAGCGAGGAGATGCCGGTCCTCGCCATCGACAACGTGCCTGGCTGCGTTCCCATCGAGACGTACGAGCTGCCGGAGCGGTGCGTGCTGCTGTTCGGGCAGGAGGGGCCCGGGGTCTCGGATGAGGCGGTCGAGGTCTCGGATGCGGTGCTCGAGATCTCGCAGTTCGGCTCGACCCGCTCGATCAACGCCTCAGCTGCGGCGGCTGTCGCGATGCACACCTGGGTGCTGCAGCACGTCGACTTCGCCTAGGGGGCGGTGCTCGGCTCGCTCGTCGCCAGCCCCGCGGCGCCTGCGAGGATCAGTGCCAGGCCTGCCGTGAAGCGATCCGTCGGATCCTGCGGGCCGAGCGGGTCAGGGGTGCGGGTCTGGAGTGCGCCGACCGCGGCGGCGTGGGCTTGCTGCTGCTCGTGGAACACCTGCCCGATCGTGTAGTGCACGACCGCGTCCGCACAGGTGCGGCTGCCTGCCCTGCCGAGCCCGAAGTCGCTGCGGGCCGCACCGGCGATCATCCGCAGGAGGTCGACCGTCAGCAGGTCGAGGGCGAATGAGCTCGAGACGAGTTCAGCGCCATCCCTGCGGGAGAGGAGCGCTGTGCGGAGCTGTATCGCGAGGGTGCGCGTCTGCTGCGTGCCTGGCTCGCCCCCTGCCCCCGGGAAGATCCACGTCTCGGCGGTGAGGGGATGCAGGATGCGGTCGCTCACGGCAGCGAGCAGCGACTGCTTGTTGGGGAAGTGCCAGTAGAGCGCGCTCGGCTGCACCTCGAGGTAGTCGCTGATGCGTCGCATCGAGAGGTTCGGCAGGCCGTGCTCGTCGAGCACCTCGAGAGCGGTGGTCACGATCTCCGAACGGCTGAGCTTCTCGAGGCCGGAGCCTCCGGCTGGACCGCGGGGTGTCATGGGGCTAATCTACTGAACACTGTTCACTGAACACCGTTCAGGAGATCTGAGAGAAAGGTCCCACCCCTATGAGTGTCGAATCGATCAGCCCCGCCGGGCGTCCCACCAGCGGCGCCGTGCCGCGCGTTCTTGCCGACCTCGTGGCAGGTGCTGGTGCCGGTGTGGGTGCCGGTTTCCGTGCCCGAGCTCGAAAGGAAGCCCTGCTGAACGTCGCGCTCGTGCTCGGCGGCACCCTCTTCCTCGTCGCCGCGGGCTTCATCGTCATCCCGCTGCCGTTCACGCCAGTGCCCGTCTCGCTGGCGACCTTCGCGGTGCTGCTGACCGGCGCTTCCCTCGGCCCGGTCCGCGCCGCCGCGAGCGCCGGCCTGTACCTCGCGGTGGGGGCGCTGGGCGCGCCGATCTTCGCCGACGGCGCATCCGGGGTCCTGTTCCCGTCGTTCGGCTACATCGTCGGATACGTGCTCGCCGCGATCGCGGTCGGCGCGCTCGCGCGTCGCCGAGCCGACCGCCACGTCGCTTCCACGGTCGGCGCCTCGGTGCTCGGCACGCTCCTCGTCTACGCGGCCGGCGTCCCCTGGCTCGCGGTCTCGCTCGGCGTCGACCTCGGCACCGCCCTCGCGCTCGGTGTCCTGCCGTTCCTCCTCGGTGACGCCATCAAGATCGCTGCCGTCAGCGCGCTGCTGCCCTCCGCCTGGAAGCTGCTCAACCGCTGAGCGCTGGTGGATCGCTAGGCGTCTGGGTTCGCGGCCGTGTGCTCGCGGAGGAGTGTGGCCGCGATGCGCCGGGCTGATGCGGTTGTGTGTCTCGGGTCGCGGAGTCGCATCGCGAGATCGCCGGAGACGACCAGCAGCAGCTCGTCGGCGAGCTCTCGGTCGCGGGTGGTCGCGTTCATCGCGTCGCCGGCGATGGATGCCGTCAGCCGCCGTCGGAGCGTGTCCGTGTCCGTGTCGATGGCCTCGCGAACCTCGGCCGGCGCGTCCGCGTACTCGGCGGCGGAGCCCAGGAACGCGCACCATTGAGCGCGCACCGGATGCTCGCGGAACGCGTCGAGGGCGTCGAACACGGCGAGGACGCGTCCGTCCCGCGAGTCCTGGCGGGCGATGGCCGCATCCCAGGTCGCGAGCCACTCCGTGTGCCGACGAGCCAGCGTTGCCGCGAGGAGTGCCTCCTTGCTCGCATACCCGCGGTACATCGTCGCCGCTGAGACCCCCGCGCGCTCGATGACGGCATCCACCGGGGTCGCGTGGATGCCCTGCGTGAAGAAGAGCTCCTCGGCGGCATCGAGGAGCTTCGTCGCGCTCGATGTGCGGATGCTCATGTACACACCCTAAGCTCCAAATATGAAACGTACGTTTTCGTTTGGTGATGGAGTCCAGCGGCTCCTCGTGGTGGGCGGCGTCGGTCTCATCGCCGCCTGCTACGGCTTGGTCCGCCTCGCCTACGGGCTCTACCTGCCGGACATCGAGGCCGATCTCGGCCTCGACCCCTCGATGGCTGGGGCGGTCTCGGGCGGAGCGTCTGCGATGTACTGCGTCGCCGCGATCGTGGGGTTCTTCCTGGCGGGCCGTCTTCCGCGCACCCTCGTGGCGGGCGCGGCATCAACGGCCGGTGGCGGCGCCCTCGGCATGGCAGTCGCGTCGCAGGTCGAGGGCTTCGCGGCCTTCGCCATCGTCAGCTCAGCGGGGGCCGGCCTTGCCTCCCCTGCCCTGGTCGAGCTCCTCAGGCGGGCCGTGAGCGGTGACCGCGGGCAGCGCTTCCAGGTCGTCGTCAACGCGGGCACCGGGCCGGGCCTCGTGCTCGCCGGAGCACTCGCCCTGCTCCTGCTGCCCGACTGGCGACTGGGGTGGGCGGCCGCGGCGATCGTCACAGTCCTCTCCGCGGTCGCCGTGCTCATCTCGACCGCGAGGTCTTCGATCGGTCGAGTGCAGCGCCATGGCGCGTCGGCAGCCGTTCCTCCGCGGGCCTGGTTCGGGCAGCACGTGCGGGTGATCTGCGCCGCGCTGCTCCTCGGAGCTGGCTCGGCGGCCGTGTGGACGTTCGGGCGCACGGTGCTCGTGGAAGGGGGAGCCTCCGGTGACTTCTCGGCGCTCGCATGGATGTGCCTGGGGCTCGGCGGGGCCCTGGTGCTTCCGCTCTCCGCCGCCCTTCGCCGTCTTGGGTCCACGCGGGCGTGGATGCTCACCGCGCTCGTCGTCGCAGCGTCCACGGCACTGATCGGCCTCTTCCCGGGCGTGCGTCCACTCGCTCTCCTCGTGTGCGTCGCGTTCGGCTGGGGGTACACGGCCGCCACGGGGGCCCTCATCACCTGGACCTCCGAGATCGACGAGCAGCGCGCATCCGCTGGCACCGCGATGCTCTTCGTCGTCCTGGTGCTCGGGCAGGGGCTCGGGGCCGCCCTGGCGGGGTGGGGGCTCGACGCTGGGACACCGGGACTGGTGTTCGGGATCGCGGCCGCACTGTCGGCAGCGGCGATCGCTCCGGCCCGACCCGTGGCCTCGATCGTTCGCGTTCCGTGAGGACTCGCACGCCGCCCGTATGGGTTCCGTGAGGGCGAGCACAGAGGCGCCCCGTGAGGAGTTGTATCGGGGACTGCGCCTGAACGGCGCGCAGCCACGCTCACCGCTGGCTGCACACCTCCGAACGGAGTCTCCGTGCTTGACCTCGTCTTCGTCGCGGGCGCCATCGCCCTCTTCACCGCCATCGGCCTTCTCGGCAAGGCGGTCGACAAGCTGTGATCGTCTTCGAGTTCATCGCCGTCGCCCTCGGCGTCGCCGCGATCGCCTACCTCGTGGTGGCCCTCGTGGCCCCTGATCGCTTCTGATGGACGCACCCACCATGCTCCACGCCAGCCTCGCGTTCCTCACGGTCGCGCTCATCCTCGCCGCCCTCCACCGCCCGCTCGGCGACTGGATCGCTCGTGTCTACTCATCCACCGACGACTGGAAGATCGAACGGGGCGCCTACCGGCTCATCGGCGTCGACCCGTCGTCGGCGCAGACCTGGCAGGCCTACCTGCGCGGAGTGCTCGTGTTCTCCACCGTCGGGGTGCTGCTCGTCTACCTCCTGCAGCGCACGCAGCAGTGGCTGCCGTACTCGCTCGGACTCCCAGCCCCATCGGAGCACCTCTCGTTCAACACGGCCGCCTCGTTCGTCGCGAACACCAACTGGCAGTCCTACTCGCCAGAGGTGACCCTCGGGTACGCCGTCCAGCTCTCGGCGCTCACCGTCCAGAACTTCGTCTCCGCGGCGGTGGGGCTCGCCGTCGCGATCGCCCTCGTGCGGGGCCTCGCAGCCCGCCGCTCGGGCACGCTCGGCAACTTCTGGGTCGACCTCACGAGAGGCACCCTCCGCCTGCTGCTGCCCCTCTCCACGATCGCGGCCATCGCGCTCCTCGCGGGCGGCGTCATCCAGAACTTCAACGGCTTCACCGAGGTGAGCACCCTCGCCGGGGCGACGCAGTCGATACCGGGCGGGCCCGTCGCCTCGCAGGAGGCGATCAAACTCGTCGGCACCAACGGCGGCGGCTTCTTCAACACGAACTCCGCGCACCCCTTCGAGAACCCCAGCGCCGTCACGAACCTCCTCGAGGTCATCCTCATGCTGGCGATCCCGTTCTCCCTGCCCCGCGCCTTCGGGGTCATGGTGGGAGACCGCCGCCAGGGCTACGCGGTGCTCGCCGTCATGGCGACGCTCTTCACGGTGTCGTTCGCCATCCTCACCGCCGTCGAGTCCGCCGGCATGGGCTCGGCACCGGATGCGGCGGGCGGCGCCATGGAAGGCAAGGAGCAGCGCTTCGGCATCATCGGGTCGACGCTCTTCGCGACGACGAGCACCGGCACGTCCACCGGCGCCGTCAACTCCATGCACGACTCGTACACCGCGCTCGGCGGGCTCCTGCCGATGCTCAACATGATGCTCGGCGAGATCACCCCGGGCGGGGTCGGCTCCGGCCTGTACGCCATGCTGGTGCTCGCGATCATCGCCGTCTTCATCGCGGGCCTCCTCATCGGGCGCACTCCCGAGTACCTGGGCAAGAAGATCGGGCCGCGGGAGATCAAGCTCGCCAGCCTCTTCATCCTCGTCACCCCGGCGCTCGTGCTCACGGGCGTCGCCCTCAGCTTCGCGATCCCCGGCGTCCGCGACGAGCTGGAGGCGACCTCCATCTGGAACCCGGGCGTGCACGGCCTCTCCGAGGTGCTCTACGCCTTCACCTCCGCCGCGAACAACAACGGCTCGGCGTTCGCCGGACTCACCGCGAACACGCCGTGGCTGAACACCTCGCTCGGGGTCGCCATGCTGCTCGGCAGATTCGTCCCCATCGTGCTCGTGCTGGCCCTCGCCGGATCGCTCGCAGCTCAGGACAAGGTGCCGTCGACGGTCGGCACGCTCCCCACCCACCGGCCGCAGTTCGTCGCGCTCCTCGCCGGCGTCAGCGTGCTCATCACCGCGCTCACCTACTTCCCCGTGCTCGCACTGGGCCCCCTCGCAGAAGGACTCTCCTGACCATGCAGAGCATCCCATTCGCCGCCTCGATGACCGGCGCGATCCGCAAGCTCGACCCGCGTCAGCAGTGGCGGAACCCCGTCATGTTCATCGTGTGGGTCGGCGCGGCGTTCACGACCGCGCTTGCCATCGCCGAGCCGTTCCTCGGCGGGCCCGCCGACTCGGGCGGCACGGTCATCCCCGCCTCCTTCACGTGGGCCATCGCGGTCTGGCTCTGGCTGACGGTGCTGTTCGCGAACCTCGCAGAGGCGGTCGCCGAGGGCCGCGGGAAGGCGCAGGCGGAGACGCTCCGCCAGACGCGCACGAGCACGGTCGCGCACCGCATCGACGCCTACGACGCCGGGACCGACCCCGCGGCCGAGCGCGTCGGCACCACCGACGTCTCCTCGGCCGACCTGACCCTCGGCGACGTCGTCACGGTGGCGGCCGGCGAGCTCATCCCCGGCGACGGTGACATCGTCTCGGGTATCGCCTCCGTCGACGAGTCGGCCATCACCGGCGAATCAGCCCCCGTCATCCGCGAGTCCGGCGGCGACCGCAGCGCCGTCACGGGCGGCACGCGCGTGCTCTCCGATCGCATCGTCGTGCGCATCACCTCGAAGCCGGGGGAGACGTTCGTCGACCGGATGATCGCGCTCGTCGAGGGGGCGTCGAGGCAGAAGACGCCGAATGAGATCGCGCTCTCGATCCTCCTCGCGTCGCTCTCGATCGTGTTCGTCGTGGTCGCGCTCACCCTCAACCCGATCGCCTCCTACGCGGCGAAGCCGGTCAGCATCACCGTGCTCATCGCGCTGCTCGTGTGCCTCATCCCGACCACCATCGGGGCGCTGCTGTCGGCCATCGGCATCGCGGGCATGGACCGCCTCGTGCAGCACAACGTGCTCGCCATGTCCG
Organism: Pseudoclavibacter terrae; assembly: GCF_008831075.1. GTDB lineage: Bacteria > Actinomycetota > Actinomycetes > Actinomycetales > Microbacteriaceae > Pseudoclavibacter > Pseudoclavibacter terrae. The sequence goes on from NZ_WBJX01000001.1 coordinate 116,453, forward strand.
GCCGCGCGGTCGAGGCCGCCGGTGACGTGACGACGCTGCTGCTCGACAAGACCGGCACCATCACGTACGGCAACCGTCGGGCGTCCGAGTTCGTGCGGATGGCCGGGGTGCGCGACCAGGACCTGGTCCGTGCTGCCGCGCTGTCGTCGCTCGCCGACCCGACTCCAGAGGGGGTCTCGATCGTCGAGCTCGCGCGTCTCGAGGGCGTCGACGTCGAAGCCCAGGCGGCCGACTCGACGCGCGGTGAGATCGTGCCGTTCACGGCGCAGACCCGCATGTCCGGGCTCGACCTGCCGGACGGTGCACGCATCCGCAAGGGGGCAGGCTCGGCGGTCACCGCCTGGCTCGGCGACCAGGGGGCACCCGTGAGCCCAGCCCAGCTCGCCGAGCTGGAGGAGGCGACGAGTCGCGTCTCGCAGAGCGGCGGCACCCCGCTCGTCGTGGCGGTGATGGATGCGCCCGACCGCGAGCAGGGACGGCAGGCGGGCCGCGTGCTCGGGGTCGTGCACCTCAAGGACGTCGTCAAGGAGGGCCTCAGCGACCGCTTCGCCGAGCTGCGCGCCATGGGCATCCGCACCGTCATGGTGACGGGCGACAACCCGCTCACGGCCGCCGCGATCGCGAGGGAGGCCGGGGTCGACGACTTCCTCGCCGAGGCGACGCCGGAACAGAAGCTCGCCTACATCCGCCGCGAGCAGGAGGGTGGCAACCTCGTCGCGATGACGGGGGATGGCACCAACGACGCTCCGGCGCTCGCGCAGGCCGACGTGGGTGTCGCCATGAACACGGGCACGTCGGCGGCGAAGGAGGCGGGCAACATGGTCGACCTCGACTCCGACCCGACGAAGCTCATCGACGTGGTGCGCATCGGTAAGCAGCTCCTCATCACGAGGGGTGCGCTGACCACGTTCTCCATCTCGAACGACATCGCCAAGTACTTCGCGATCATCCCGGCCATGTTCATGGGCGTCTTCCCGGGGCTCGGCGTCCTCAACATCATGGGGCTGCACTCCCCGGCGTCTGCGGTGCTGTCGGCGATCGTCTTCAACGCCGTCGTCATCGTGCTGCTCGTCCCGCTCGCGCTCCGCGGCGTGAAGTACCGGCCCGCGAACGCCTCGAGCACGCTCGGCCGCAACCTCCTCGTCTATGGACTCGGCGGCATCGTCGCCCCGTTCGTGGGGATCTGGCTCATCGACCTCGTCGTCCGCCTCATCCCAGGCTTCTGAACCCCGACCCGACACCTGCCCCAGAAAGGGACACCCACCATGAACTCCGCAACCCGCGCCGCGGCGCGCACCGCCTGGGTCGCCGTCCGCGCGATGCTCCTCTTCACCATCGTCCTCGGCGTCGGGTACACGCTGGTCATCACCGGCCTCGGCCAGGCGGCCTTCGGCGCGCAGGCCAACGGCTCGGCGGTGCGGGACGGCACGGGCGCGGTCGTCGGCTCGAGCCTCATCGGGCAGTCGTTCGTCGACGCCGACGGCAACCCGCTGCCCGAGTACTTCCAGTCACGCCCATCGGCAGCGGGGGACGGCTACGACTCCGGCGCCTCCTCCGGCTCGAACCTCGGGCCGGAGAACCCCGATCTCGTGACCGCCATCGAGGACCGTCGAGCACAGGTCGCCGAGTTCAACGGGGTTGCGCCTAACGCGGTGCCGGCGGATGCGGTGACGGCGTCGGCGTCGGGACTCGACCCGCACATCAGCCCCGCCTACGCGGACCTGCAGGTCGAACGAGTCGCGGCGACGCGCGCCCTCGACGCCGCCCAGGTCCGTACGCTGGTCGCAGCGCACACCGTCGCCCCTCCGCTCGGGTTCCTCGGGGAACCCACCGTCAACGTGCTGGAGCTCAACCTGGCGCTCGAGGAAGTGCAGGCGAACCCCTCGGCGTCCCTCTCAACGTCCACCCCTCCCTCCACCCAGGAAAGCAAGGAGCTCTGACCCATGGCGAAGCGCGGACGGCTGCGGGTGCTGCTCGGCGCCGCCCCGGGCGTCGGGAAGACGTTCGCGATGCTCCACGAGGGCACGAGGATGCGCGAGGCGGGCACAGACGTGGTCGTCGCCGTCGTCGAGACCCACGGCCGGGCCGCGACGGCCGAGGCGGCCGCCGGGCTCGAGGTCCTCGAACGCGCGACGCACCTCCACCGCGGCATCGAGCTCACGGACATGGACCTCGATGCGGTGATCGGGCGCCGTGCTGAGGTCGCGCTGGTCGACGAGCTCGCGCACACGAACGCCCCCGGCGCCCGCAACCGGAAGCGCTGGGAGGACGTCGAGGAGCTGCTCGCCGCCGGCATCGACGTGATCTCGACCGTGAACATCCAGCACATCGAATCGCTGAACGACGTGGTCGAGCAGATCACGGGGGTGCCGCAGCGCGAGACGATCCCTGACGACGTGCTGCGGCGAGCCGACCAGGTCGAGGTCGTCGACCTGTCCCCGCAGGCGCTCCGGGATCGCCTCGCCGGCGGGCTCGTGTACCCGGCTGAACGCATCGACGCGGCGCTCTCCAACTACTTCCGCCTCGGCAACCTCACGGCACTGCGAGAGCTGGCGCTGCTGTGGCTCGCCGACGACGTCGATCAGTCCCTCAAACGCTACCGGGATGAGCACGGCATCGACGCGACGTGGGAGGCGCGCGAGCGGGTCGTCGTCGCGCTGACCGGGGGAGCGGAGGGAGAGACGCTGCTGCGGCGCGGCGCCCGTATCGCCGCGAGGTCCGGCAGCGGCGAGCTGCTGGCGCTCCACGTGACGAGCCAGGACGGCTTGCGGGTCGGGGATCCTGCGCATCTCGCGCGGCAGCGGGCGCTCGCCGAGCAGCTGGGCGGCACCTACCACCAGGTGGTCGGCGAGGACGTCCCGGTGGCGCTCATCGAGTTCGCGAGGTCGGTGAACGCGACGCAGCTCGTCATCGGGGTGAGTCGTCGCAATCGGCTCGCCGCGCTGCTCACCGGCGCGAGCGTGGGCAGCGCCGTCACTCGGGACGCGGGCACCATCGACGTGCACATCGTGAACCATGCGGATGCCGGCGGCCGGCTCAGGCTGCCGAGGCTCGGCGGCGCGCTGACCCCGCGTCGCCGGATCGCCGGCTTCGTGCTGGCCCTCGGCGCGGGTCCGCTGCTCACCTGGCTGCTCGCATCCCTCGGCAGCGTCGACTCGTTCACGACGCACGCCCTCAGCTACCAGGTGCTGGTCGTGGCCGTCGCCCTGGTCGGCGGACTCTGGCCGGCGCTCTTCGCGGCAGTGCTGTCTGGCGTCACCCTCGACTTCTTCTTCGTCGCCCCGTTCGGCACCGTCCTCATCACCGACCCGAGCCATGTCACCGCGATCGTGCTCTATCTCGTCATCGCAGCCCTCGTGAGCTTCGTCGTCGACCGGGCGGCGAGAAGGGCGCGCGAAGCCCGTCGGGCGGCCGCGGAGTCCCAGCTGCTGCAGACCGTCGCCGGCAGCGTGCTCCGTGGGCAGAACGCGATGCAGGCGCTCGTCGAGCGGACGCGCGAGGCGTTCGGCCTCGCGGGCGTGCGGCTCGTGGATGCGCGGGGCGACGATGCCCGGGGCGACGAGACCGAACCGCGCGTGCTCGCGAGCTGCGGTGAGCCGCTGCGCGGGGACCGGCATGCCTCGATCCCGGTCACCTCGGCGTCATCCGGTGGCTCGGGGGTCGCCCTCGAGCTGCACGGCCGCGAGCTCGACGCCTCGGAGCGCCGACTGCTGACCGTCATCGTCGCGCAGCTCGGCGCGGCCGTCGAGCACCGCGAGCTGCGGGAGGCGGCCGACGAGGTCGCCCCGCTCGCCGCCTCTGACAAGGTCAGACGGGCGCTGCTGTCCGCGCTCAGTCACGACCTCCGGCGTCCCCTGGCATCCGCGACAGCTGCGGTCACCGGCCTTCGCGTCGCGGGCGACGAACTCGACGGCCACGACCGCGACGAGCTCCTGGAGACCGCGGACGAGAGCCTCGGCACGCTCGCCGCGCTCGTGACCGACCTCCTCGACGTGAGCCGCCTCCAGTCGGGGGCGCTCGCCGTCTCCGTCATGAGCATCGACCCGGCCGATGCGATCCTCCCGTCCCTGGACGAGCTGGGGCTCGGCCCCGCCGACGTGGAGCTCGCGCTCGACCCGGAGGTCGCATCCGTCGCCGCCGACCCGGCCCTGCTCCAGCGGGTGCTGGTCAATCTCCTCGCCAACGCGGTCCGCCACTCGCCGCCGGGTCGGCCGGTCCGGCTCGCGACCAGTCAGTTCGGGGGCGACGTGCAGATCCGGGTCGTCGATCACGGGCCAGGGATCCCCGTCGAGCGCCGCGGTGAGGTCTTCGAGCCGTTCCAGCGCCTCGGCGACACCGACAACACGACCGGCCTCGGGCTGGGTCTCGCCATCTCGAAGGGGTTCGTGGAGGGGATGCGCGGCACACTGGTTCCAGAAGACACGCCCGGGGGCGGCGTCACGATGGTCGTGACGCTGCCGATCGAGGCGGCGGCACCCGCCGGGCCGCAGCCGAAGGATGGAGGGAGCGCATGAAGATCCTCATCGCCGACGACGACCCGCAGCTGCTTCGCGCCCTGCGCATCACCCTCACCGCCAAGGGATACAAGGTGCTGATCGCCCGCAACGGGGCGGAAGCCATCTCGGTCGCGATCGACCATCGCCCGGACCTGTACCTCCTCGACCTCGGCATGCCGGAGCTCGACGGGCTCGAGGTCATCGAGGCCATCCGGGGTTGGTCGGAGGCGCCGATCCTCGTCGTCTCGGGGCGCAGCGGGGCCGGTGACAAGGTGGATGCGCTCGACGCCGGAGCCGACGACTACGTCACGAAGCCGTTCTCCATCGACGAGCTTCTCGCGCGCATCCGAGCGTTGTCGCGCCGAGTCCCGCAGGCTGGCGGTGAGCCGGTCGTCGTGTTCGGCGACGTGTCCGTCGATCTGGCGGCGAAGAGCGTCGTTCGCACCGTCGGCGGGGAGTTGGCGCACGTGCGCCTCACGCCCACGGAGTGGCAGGTGCTCGAGCTGCTCGTGCGCAACGCCGGGCGGCTCGTGACCCGGCAGATGCTGCTCACCAGCATCTGGGGGTCGGAGCACGTCAACGACACCGGCTACCTGAGGCTGTACCTGTCGCAGCTGCGCAGGAAGCTCGAGCCGGTGCCCTCGGAGCCGCGCCACCTGCTGACGGAGGCCGGCATGGGATACCGGCTCGTGCTCCAGCCGAACGCCGCCGCTTAGTTCGTCGCAGCGTCGTCCGCAGGGGCTGCCCTGCTCGCCTCCTCGGCGCTCGGGAAGTTGATGTCGTCCACGTCGACATCGATGTCGCCCACGTCGTCCGGGCCGCCCGTGCCGGGGCGCACATTCACCTGGTCGGCGTCGATGTCGTGGTCGACGTGGCCGTCGACCTCATCCACGCGTTCCGTGCTCGTCTCCTGCTTCTCCTGCGTCTCGGTCTCGCTGCCGGGGGAGTAGCTGGTGTCCTTCTCGAGCTGGTCGCTTTCGGGGAGGCTGTCTTCGCTATCGTGCATCTGGTGGCTCATCGCGCGAGCTTGCGGTCTCGTCCTGGGTGCGCGCGCAATTGTGCGTGTGCGGAGGCCGTGAACCGCTGAGGGTCCCGGGGTAGGCGTGCCCGCGTCAGGCGCCCGCGCAGGCGAAAGGGCCGGGCCGCAGTTTGCTGCGCCCGGCCCTTCGTCGCGAGTCGACCTCGCTCTCGTCAGTCCTCTTCCGGCTCGAACGTGGAGGCGTCCGGGTCGTAGCCGACCGCGACCCCGTCATCGGAGTCGGGGATCGTGCCGTCTTCGCCGAGGCCGTTCGGCTTCTCGTCGCCGTCGCTGTCGTGGGAGATGTTCTGGTCGCTCATCGTGGGCCTTCCGTTCGGGGTCTGCTCTGACTTGTGGCGACGATAGCGCTCGACGCTGAAGGGTTTTCCGGATCCGCGCGTGCGTCACCGTCCTACGATGAAGTGTGATCTCGATTCGGCGAGCTGTACCCGCGGATGTGCAGGATCTGCTCGGCATCTGGCGGCGCTCGGTCGAGGCGACGCATGCGTTCCTCTCCGCCGCAGACGTCGACGCGATAGCGCTGGATGTCGAGAGCTACCTGCCTCGCATGTCGGACCTGCGCGTCGCCGAACGCGGTGGGCGGCTCGTCGGATTCGTGGCACTCGAGGGTGACGTCATCGAGATGCTGTTCGTGGATGCGGATGCGCAGGGCACCGGTGTCGGGAGCACGCTGCTCGACGCCGTGCTCGCGGGGCGAGCTCTCACCCGGGTCGACGTGAACGAACAGAACTCGGCGGGGCGTGCGTTCTACGCGCGCCGGGGGTTCGTCGAGGTCGGTCGCTCCGAGACCGATGGCGAGGGGCGGCCCTTCCCGATCCTCCACCTCACAGCCCAAGCAGCAGCGACGCCGCGATACCGACCATGACGACGGCGATGATGGCGTCGAGGACGCGCCAGGCGACGGGCTTCGCGAACACCGGCTGCAGCAGGCGCGCGCCGTAGCCGAGGGCGGCGAACCAGACGACGCTTCCGACAGCCGCGCCCGCACCGAACAGCCAGCGCGCCTCGCCGTGCGTGTTCGCGACCGACCCGAGCAGCACCACGGTGTCGAGGTACACGTGCGGGTTCAGCCACGTGAGCGCGAGGCACGTGAGCAGGGTCGGGAGCAGGGCAGAGGATGCCGCGGGGCTGTCCGCATCCATCGCCTTCGGTGTCATCGCCCGGCGGGCCGCGAGCACCGCGTAGCCGAGCAGGAATGCTGCCCCAGCGATGCGCACGACGGTGGTCAGCCAGGGGAGCGCCGTGAAGACGATGCCGGCTCCGCCCACGCCGAGCAGGATCAGGAGCGCGTCGGAGAGCGCGCAGACGGCGACGACGGCGAGCACGTGCTTCCGCAGGAGCCCCTGCCGAAGCACGAACGCGTTCTGCGCGCCGATCGCGACGATGAGCGACAGGCCGAAGCCGAAGCCGGCGAGAGGGGTGAGCAGGTCCAAGGTCATGCCGAGACGATATGGCGCACCGCATTGCCGGGTCCAGCTCATTTTCCTTGGCGATCATTAGCATGGCTTCATGTCAGCCACGTCGTCCGGGTTCGACCCCCAACGCCTCGCCGCGCTCCGCGCCGCCGTCGAGACGGGCACCTTCGAAGCCGCCGCCCGCGAACTGCGCGTGACCCCGTCCGCGATCAGCCAGCGCATCAAGGCGCTCGAGAGCGAGACGGGCCGGGTGCTGCTGCAGCGCAGCAAACCCGTCGCGCCGACCGAGTCCGGTGAAGTGCTGCTGCGCCTCGCCCGCCAGCTGGATGCGCTCGGACGGGAAGCATCCAGCATCCTCGGCCGTGTCGGTGCAGGTTACGGAAACGGCACGGTCGCGGACCACGCAAGACCCGCCCTCGAGCGCCTCCCCATCGCCGTCAACGCCGACTCCCTCGCCACGTGGCTGCTCCCCGCGATCGCACCGCTCGCCGACGAGATCGCATTCGAACTGCGACGGGCCGACGAGACGCAGACCACGGAACTGCTGCGAAGAGGAACGGTGACGGCCGCCATCACCGCCGACCCGGCCCCAGTCCAAGGCTGCACCTCGGTGCTGCTCGGGGCCATGCGCTACGTGCCCATGGCATCTCCCGGCTTCGCCGCGCGCTGGTTCGAAGTTCCAGGGGAGACGCTGACGGACGCCCTCCGACACGCACCGGTCGTGGTCTTCGACCGAGCCGACACGCTGCAGGACCGCTACCTGCAGGCCGTGGGGGTCGACCCCGGGAGCCCGCCCTGCCACTACGTGCCGTCGTCCGCCGACTTCGTCGCGGCGATCCGCCTCGGATTCGGGTGGGGGCTCGTCCCGGAGCAGCAGCTCGACGACGAACCTTCGTTGGTGCGGATCGACCCGCGGGGCTGGGTCGACGTGCCCCTGTTCTGGCAGCAGTGGCAGCTGCACACGCAAGCGCTCGCGCGGACGGCCGCGACCGTGTCCGACGCCGCACGCGTGGCCCTACGGGCATCCGCCTGACACCTCACGGGCTGCGCACGTCAGCGGCCCGCTGCGACCGCCGCGAGCACCACCTGGTCCTCGCATCCTCGGGCGAATCCGCGGATGCGACGGTCGATGTCGCGTTGCAGGATCGCCCCGCCGATGCGCTCGGCGAGCGGGGCAAGCCATTTCGGCCTGCAGGCGAAGTTGTACCGCCAGACGGCGAGCGTCGCGGATCTGCCGTCGCCGGACTCGTCCTCTGCGGGGCTGAAGCGCCAGCCGCCGCCGAGACGTTCGAAGAACCAGGACCCTTCTGTCATCTTCATGCCGACGTTCGACGGCGGCTTGTAGGAGACGTACTCGCTGACCATGCGGAACCCGAGACGGTGCACCGTGAAGGTGCGCACCCCTTTCGCCGGCCGTTCGGCTCCGTCGAGGAAGCGCTGGCGGCGGATGAACGGGTCCCATCGAAGCCGCACGTCGCCGGTGGTCTGGGACACGGCGAACGCTGTCGCGGGGTCGACGGGGACAACGCAGCGGGACTCGACGACGGGCATGCCCCATCGTCACACGGGGCCATCCCGGAACGTGCGGAGGCGCTCGCGGTTGCGCGGCCTTGTCAGGTTCGCGGAGGATGACGTGCTTGCCTGGTGGCTGACGGAAGCCAACGGCGGGAGCAGCCATGAAGGACAACCAGCACAGCGATGAGCGACTCGGGGACTCGATCCCGGGCGACCCGATCGGTGACCCCGCGGACCTGACTGCGAGCGAGGAGAAGTCCGGGGCGGAACCGGCCGGGGAGAGGGGCGACGTGCTCGGGGCTGCTGGCAAGCTCGCGAACGTCTTCGCGTTCGGGAAGCTCTCCGACGCCTCGACCGCGACCGCGACCGCCGACGGGACGTTGCCGTCTGACCCCGACGATGACGGCACCGGTGGCACTGGCGGCGCGCGCCGCGCCGGGGCTTGACGGGTCGCACCGGCTGAGCCCGGCCCTCTCCGATCAGTCGACGATGAACAACCGGGCGCCGGCCTCCGTGCGCGAGCGGTGGGCCTCCATGCCGGTTCCGACCTGGTAGCTCTGTCCGGCGCTCAGCGTGACCAGGCGGCCGTCGTCGAGCTCGGTCTCGAGCGTGCCGTCGAGCACGAACAGCACGTGCCCGCGTGAGCACCAGTGGTCGGCGAGGTAGCCGGGCGTGTAGTCGACCATCCGGATGCGAGTGTCACCGATCTGCTGGGTCCGCCACCGCGCCTCGCCCGTGGTGCCGGTGTGGATGGTCGGCTCCAGCGAGGCCCAGTCGGTGGTGGTGAAGGCGTGCCCGAGGAGATCCATGGCTCGACGCTACCGCCCTGCGCGGTCGCCTCGCACCAGTGGTCGCGCTACTGGTCGGGCTACCTGTCGGCGTTCTCGAGCGGTTGGGACGCGCGCATCGCCTCGGCGGTGATCTCGAGCGACCGGACGCGGTCGGCGCTCTGCAGCGCGCCGTGTCCGATGATCAGCTCGTCGGCGCCGGTGGTCTCGGCGAACTCGGTGAGGTAGTCCCGCACCTCCGGTCCGGTGCCGACGGCCGTGTAGCGCATCATGTTCGCGATCTGCTGCCCCTGGGGGCTCGCCAGGATCTGGTCCATCTGCTCGTCCGTGAAGTCGGAGTTGGGGCCTCGGAGCAGAACGCTGCGGAGGCGGGACCTCCGGGATCGCGTGAACTGCTCCTGCGCTTCAGCCGCGTCGGCTGCCGCGACGACGTTGAGGCCCACGATCAGGTGGGGCGCCTCGAGCTGCTCGGACGGCTGGAACCGCTCGCGGTACAGGGCCACGGCCTGGAAGAGCTGGTCTGGCGCGAAGTGCGACGCGAACGCGTACGGGAGCCCGAGCTGGGCCGCGAGCTGTGCGCCGAAGAGGCTGGATCCGAGGATGTAGAGGGGCACGTTGGTGCCTCCACCTGGCACTGCCTGCACGCCTGGGATCGTGGATTCGCCGCGCAGGAAGGCCTGCAGCTCGAGGACATCCTGGGGGAACTCGTTCGCGGATGCCGGTGACCGGCGCAGGGCGCGGAACGTCGCCTGGTCGCTGCCGGGTGCGCGTCCGAGGCCGAGGTCGATGCGGTCCGGGTACAGGGTCGCGAGGGTGCCGAACTGCTCGGCGATGACCAGCGGGGAGTGGTTGGGGAGCATGACACCGCCGGCCCCGAGTCGGATCGTGGAGGTCTGCGATGCGATGTGCCCGATGAGGACGCTCGTCGCGCTCGATGCGATCGTGGGCATGTTGTGGTGCTCGGCGTACCAGACGCGGCGGTACCCGGATCGCTCGGCGGCCTGGGCGAGCTCGACGCTCGCCTGGAAGCTCTCCCTGACGGTCTGGCCAGGGGCGATGGGGGCGAGGTCAAGGATTGAGAGAGGAACAGTCACCTTGGATGCAACCGACGAGCCCCGTCAGGTGTTCCCACCGGCGTGCGGTCGCGTGTCGTGCGCAGCCCGTGTGGCTATTCGTCGCCGAGGTAGAAGGAGGCGGTGCGGGCCGCGGACTCGTGTGCGTCGTCGGGGTCGGCGCCGGCGCTGAGGTGGGCGATGCACCAGCGGTCGGCTGCGGACTCGACGAAGCGCTTGCCTTCTTCAGCGTCGTTGAAGGCAGACATGGCCGCCTGCACGTCGGTGCCTTCGTCGCCGAGAGCGAGTGCGAGGGCGAGGAGGGCGCCGTCCCAGCCGATGCCGGTGGCGGCCGGGCCGTACTGCGCCCAGTGCTCGTTGTCCGCCACTGTGTGGTGCAGCGTCAGGCGGGTGCCCGCTCCGGCGGGGTCGAGTGTCAGCCGGACTCGGCTGACGTCGCCGTCGTACTCCCACGTCACGCGGAGGTCCGTGTGCGGCTGGCAGTGCTCGATGGTGCCGGATGTGCCGCTGGCGGTCAGCCGGTACCTCCCGCCCTGGGCGAGCTCGCCGTCGACGGGTTCGAACCAGCGCGAGAGGCCGTCTGGTGTTGTGCACGACGTCCACAGGGCTTCGGGTGCGTTCGGGAAGGTGCGCTCGAGCGTGACGACGTAGCTCGTGCCGTCTCGCGCGACGCTGCGCGTGACGTTCTCCAGGCTCTCAGTCGACGCTCCGGCGGGGGACACCGGTTTCGTTTCCATGTGATCAGCGTGCCTGGCGTTGTTGTGGAATGGCGCAGACCCGGGGAATTGCGCCCGGGCGAGCTTCACGCAACCTGGAACGGTCGCCGCGTCCGCAACGGCTTGCTTCGAGGCGGATCTTGTCCGTGGTCTGCCGCACAATGAACGGATGCACATCCTGGTCACGTCGCTCGAGCGCGGCTTCGCGCTCGAGGATCGACGCGACGCCGCACCCGCTGCCGACGCCGCTTCCTCGAACGCCTCTCGCGTGCGGATCGTCCCGGACGCCATCGGGCTCGCGCAGCTGGTGTCCGAGTGCGAGCGGTCGGCCCCAGCAGCCGATCCGATTCGCTGGGTGTGGAACAGCCAGGACATCGTGCCCCGGCTGCTCGCGCACGGGGTGCGGGTGGGCCGGTGCCACGACCTTCGGCTCGCGGGCCGCATCCTCATCACGGCCGGCTACCTCGATGCGAGCTTCGATGTGGCGGACGCGCGAGGCGGGTCTCACCCCGGTGAGGGCCTCTTCGACCTCGACGCGGAGAACCCGGGCACGCCCGCAGCGACCCGCGAGCTCTTCGAGGCGCAGCTCGCGGCCCTCGAGGCAGCGAATCACGGGGGATCCCGGAAGGGAGCGCTCGCATTCCTTGTCGGGGTCGAGAGCGCGGGAGCTCTGGTCGCGGCGGAACTCCGGGCTGCTGGCATGCCGTTCAGCGTCGAACGCCACGAGCGTGTCCTCGTGGAGGCGCTGGGTCCGCGGGGCGCTGGCGGCAGGCCCGCGAAGCTCGAGGCTGCTGCTTCGGCGGTGCGTTCCGCGCTGGATGAGCCGACCCTCAACGTCGACTCGCCGAAGGACCTGCTCGCGGCTCTGCGGCGGGCCGGGCTCGACGTGGCCAGCACCAGCAAGTGGGAGCTGTGGGGGAAGGACCATCCGGTCGTCGAGGCGCTCCTGCACTACAAGCGCTTGCATCGACTGTTCACGGCGAACGGATGGGCCTGGCGCGACGAGTGGATCCGTGGCGGACGCTTCCGACCCGACTACGTTCCGGGTGGCGTCGTGACGGGACGCTGGGCGACCAGCGGCGGCGGGGCGATGCAGCTCCCCAAGGAGATCCGCAGCGCGGTCGTGGCCGACCCGGGTTGGAAGCTCGTCGTCGCCGATGCGGCGCAGCTCGAGCCGCGCATCCTGGCCGCCATGTCCGGCGACGAGGCCATGGCGAGAGCCGGCGCGCAGCGCGACATGTACACCGCGTTTGTTGACCGTGGCGTCGTACCGGACCGCGACAGTGCGAAGGTCGCGATGCTGGGCGCGATGTACGGCGCGACGAGCGGGCAGAGCGCGATCCTGTTGCCGGGCCTCGAGCGCGCCTACCCGCACGCGATGGCGCTCGTCGCTTCGGCCGCCCGTTCTGGGGAACGGGGGCAGCAGGTGCACACCTGGCTCGGACGAACGTCGCCGTGGCCGCCCGCCGAGTTCTCGCCGCGCGACTTCGGACGCTTCACCCGCAACTTCATCGTGCAGGGCACGGCCGCCGAGTGGGCGCTCACCTGGATGGCGGGCATCCGGCAGCGGCTGGCTCGGCTCGGAGCTGGATCGGTTGTGGATGCGCCGCTCGAGCGCAGCCCGCACCTGGCGTACTTCCTGCACGACGAGGTGGTGGTGCACGCGCCTGCCGAGCTGGCAGACCGTGCGGCGGCTGAGGTCGTCGCGGCGGCCGCGGAAGCCGGACGACTCCTGTTCTCGGGCAGCCAGGTCACCTTCCCCGTGGTGGCGCACGTCGTCGACAGCTACGGCGAGGCGACGTAGCTGAGGTGGCCGCGCGCTCAGCGCTTCGGCCACACCCACTGCGGCCCCTCGAACTGCAGCTGGCCGCGGATGCTCGTCGAGCCGGCCTCCTTCTCGAGCTCGATGATGTTCGCGTCGTCGCGGAGGCCCTCGACGAGCGGCTGCGAGTGCGTGACGACGATGACCTGCGTCTGCTCGGATGCGCTGCGGATGAGGCCCGCGAGCGTCGGGAGGAGGCTGGGGTGGAGGCTCGCCTCTGGCTCGTTGAGCACCAGCAGCTCGGGCATACGGGGTGACAGCAGGGCGGTGGCGAGGAGGATCATCCGCAGCGTGCCGTCCGACAGCTCGCGGGCATCGAGCGGCCTCGCGAGGCCGGGCTGCGACATGACGAGCCGGGCCATGCCGGACGCGTCTTCCTCGACGCCCACCCGGGAGCCGGGGAAGGCGGCATCGATGGCGGCGTGGAACGCCCTCGCGTTGCCGACCCGCTGCACGGTCGCGAGTGCCGCGGGCAATCGCGAGCCGTCATCCGGCAGCACAGGGGTGAAGGTCGCAGGGCTCGGCAGCCTTGCCGGTGCCGCCGCGTCGGTGCGGAGGTAGTCGAGGAAGCGCCAGCCGCGCGCCGACTCGCGGAGCGCGTAGAGCTCGGGTGCCGTCGACGGGTCGGCGAGGGTGGCGAGCATCGACTCGGCCTCGCGCACGCTCCACTCGGCATGCACCAGCCTGAAGTTGGCGTCACGCACCTTGACCAGATTTCCGCGCCGCTCGACGAGCGTCGTCGAGGGCCGCAGCAGCTCACTCGACCAGACGAGCTCGCTCTTCACGACCGGGTCGAACGGGAAGTCCGAGATGACGGGGATGCCCAGGTCGATCGCGTACGAGGCGGTCGAGGTGCGGAGGCCGAGCTTGAGGGTGACGGGCGTGCCACGGGAGCGCTTGCCCGCGTGCAGCGCTGCCCGCAGGCCGCCTTCCATCGCGAGCGACGACAGGGCACCCTCTCGGATGATGTCGTGGAGCAGTCGCAGGGCCCGGTACAGATTCGACTTGCCGGTTCCGTTCGCGCCGGTGATGACGTTGAGGCGTTCGAGTCCCACCGCGACGCTCTTGATGGACCGATAGTTCTCGATGGCGAGGAGTTCAAGCATGCTCACACGCTAGGAGGTGCCACCGACAATGCCGCTTGAGGGCGCGGAAGAGCCCCTCGGGCGGAGGTGACCTCCGACCCGAGGGGCTCCCATCCGACCAGGACTACTTGACCTGGCGGATGAGCTTCTTGTTGACGAACTCCTCGATGCCGAGCGAGCCGAGCTCACGGCCGAAGCCGGAGCGCTTCACCCCGCCGAACGGCAGCTCCGGGCTGTCGAGGCCGACGCCGTTGATGTAGACCATGCCGGCTTCGATGGCGTCGGCGACGCGCTGCGCCTGCTCCTGGTCAGTCGTGAAGAGGTACGAGCCGAGACCGAACGGGGTCGCGTTGGCGAGCTCGATCGCCTCCTCCTCGCTGCTGACCTTGTAGAGCGCCGCGACGGGGCCGAAGAACTCCTCGGTGTAGGCGTCGTTGTCGGGAGTGATGCCGGCGAGCACCGTCGACTCGAAGAAGTTGCCGTCGTGGCCGCCGCCGCCGAGCAGCTGCGCCCCCTGGGCGACCGCACGCTCGACCTGCTCTGCGAGGTTCTTCGTGGCTGGCGCCGAGGAGAGCGGGCCAAGCTCGGCGTCGTCCTTGGTGGGGTCGACGGGGGCCACCGACGTCATCGCGGCCGTGAACTTCTCGGCGAACTCGTCGTAGAGCGAGTCGATGACGATCATGCGCTTGGCTCCGTTGCAGGCCTGCCCGGAGTTGTCGAGGCGCGCTGCGACCGCGGCCTCGACCGCCTCGTCGACACTGTCGGTGCTGAGCAGGATGAACGGGTCGGACCCTCCGAGCTCGAGCACGACCTTCTTGAGGTTCCGGCCGGCGATCTCGGCGACGGCGGCGCCGGCGCGCTCGGAGCCGGTCAGCGAGACGCCGTGGATGCGGTCGTCGGCGATGATGTCGGCGATCTGCTCGTTGGTGGCGAAGATGTTGACGTACGCGCCCTGCGGGAAGCCCGCATCCGCGAAGATCTGCTCGAGCGCGGTCGCCGACTCGGGGCACTGCCCGGCGTGCTTCAGCAGGATCGGGTTGCCGAGCACGAGGTTCGGGCCGGCGAAGCGGGCGACCTGGTAGTACGGGAAGTTCCACGGCATGATGCCGAGGAGGGGGCCGATCGCCGAGCGGCGGATGAGGGCGGTGCCTTCGCCGCCGAGCAGCTCGATCGGAGCGTCCTTCAGGAAGTTCTCCGCGTTGTCTGCGTAGTACTGCAGGATGTCGGCGCTGAAGTCGACCTCGCCGTACGACTGCTCCATGGGCTTGCCCATCTCGCGGGTGATGATCTGTGCCAGCTCCTCGCGGCGCTCGCGGTGCAGCTCGGCGGCGCGGCGCATGAGGGCGGCCCGCTCGGCGACGGTGCTGGGCTTCGACCACGTGCGGTACGCGTTATCGAGGCTCTGCAGCGCCGTCTCGATGCCGTCCTCGGTGACGAGCGGGAATTCCTCTCCCTGCTCGCCGGTCGCTGGGTTCACAACTACGTAGGTGCTCAAACTCACTCCAGACATTGGATGCGTGCGCGCAGCATCGCGCGATTGGGTGAAGCCTAGGAGATGCGGCCTTGGAAACCCAGGGTTCGCGCCGAATTAACTGAATCTCGTTCATTTACGAGGCATGGGATGGTCAGCGCCGAGAAGCGGTGCCGAGAGCGCCTTTCCAGCGGCGGCGTCCTAGGCTCTCGATCGGCGGGACACGCCCGCCGGCGAGGGGATGGCATGAGCGAGACGCAGGTCGCCGACGAGCAGTTCTACCGTTCCTTCAAGCGGTTCCTCGACCGTGTCAACGAGACGCCGCCAGACGCGAGGGCGCAGCGCACACCGTTCGGCGAGGAGCTGAGCGGCTTCCTCGGCGCGGACGCCGAGGCGCTCCCCGTGGTCGTCGAGGAGTTCGCGAGCTACCGCATCGTCGACGCCGACATCGCCATCGAGGAGCTCGCCAGCCGCGCGGAATCGCGCCTCGTCGGAGTCGCGGGCGGCTCAGCCCACGCGCACGCCGGACTCGCCGAACTCATCTCGAGTCCCCACATGCCATTCAAGACCGGGCCGGCCGAGTTCGCCGAGAAGGCGACCGGGCCGAACACCACCAGGCAGGTCGTGAGCTTCGGCGCGCGGCTCCTCTCCTACCAGGGGGAGCGAGTCGTGATCATGCAGCGCGCAGCCCGACCCGACATGGGGCGTCCCCAGAGCCAGCTCGAGGTGCTCACGTCCGCGGCGCCGTCGCTCGTCTCCGAGCTTCTCGGCGAGGTGCGATCGCTCATGGTGGAGCGCAGTGTGCTCCGCGGGAAGGTGCTGGCGTTCGAGAGCAGCGACTACCGGATGGATGCGGGCGCGTCGTTCCTGGAGCGGCCGAACGTCGCAGAGGGCGACGTCATCCTGCCGTTCGGCGTGCTCGAGTCCGTCGTCGCGCACGTCATCGAGATCGGACGCCAGCGCGAGGTCCTGCTCGCCGCTGGCCAGCACCTGAAGCGCGGCATCCTGCTGTACGGCCCGCCCGGAACCGGCAAGACGCTCACCGTGAGGCACCTCCTCAGTCGGACGGAGGGTGTCACCGCCGTGCTGCTAACGGGGTCGAGCATCCAGCACATCGGCGCGGCTGCGGAGCTGGCCCGCACCCTGCAGCCGTCGATCGTCGTGCTCGAGGATATCGACCTCGTCGCCATGGAACGGCACGCCTCGCCGCAGCCGCTGCTGTTCGAAGTGCTCGACGCGCTCGACGGCCTGGATGGCGACGCCGACGTCGCGTTCATCATGACGACGAACCGCGTGCAGGTGCTCGAGCGTGCCCTCGTCTCCCGGCCCGGTCGCGTCGACCTCGCCGTCGAGATCGCGCTGCCCGGTGAGCCGGAGCGCTTCCGCCTGCTCGAGAAGTACGCGTCCGGGCTGCCGTTCAGCGAGACGGCGCTGGCTGAGGCGGCGCGGCGGGCCGAGCAGACCACCGGCTCGTTCTCCAAGGAGCTCGTCCGGCGAGCAGTGCTCACCGCGGCGAGGAACGGCCTCCCGGTCGACGACGACATCCTGCTTCACGAACTCGATGAGCTCATGGCGGCGCAGTCCGCCCTCACGCGTCGGCTCCTCGGCGACGGCAGCGAGCCTGACGAAATCGGCGACGGCAGTGACGACGAGCGTGGGATGCCGGGCGTGGCCGCGCAGGCGCGGACGGCCCTGTTCGAGGGCACGGGGCCGGCACGGTACTCGACGTCGTACGTTCCGCTCGGGGTCCATTCCGACGCCGGCTGGACCGCGGATGTCCCCGCCTCGGGCGACAGCTACCAGCCCGGAGCGACGAGCGTGCCATCTGGGCCGGAGCATCCGGACACGCAGCGGCCGGACGGCGCATGAACGCGGTGGCGGCCAGCGGGAGATCTGTCGGGGCCGTGTGCCTCGGCGTCGGTGCGCTGCTCGCGATGAGCGGATGCTCGATCCTCATCCCCCAGCACGGGCTCACGATCAGGCAGGCGGTCGTCGACGCGCAGTACTCGGGCCCGGACTACGCGAGCAATCCCGTGGAGATCACGGAGTCGGCCTGCGGGGACGAGGTCGACTGCGTCGAAGCCTGGTCCACGGATCAGGCCGACTACTACCGCTTCGCGACCCGTGACAGGGCGACCGAGTTCGCCGAGGGTCTCTTCGACGGAGCGCAGTCGCACTTCATCGTCATGGACTTCACCGGCAAGACGGGCATCGACCGCGTCGACCAGGAGGCGGCGTCGTGCCAGTTGCGCGGGGCCAACTTCGATCATGAGGGCCCCTGCATCGACTGACGCTGGCGTCGCGCGAGAACACCGATGTGCGGGCGCGAACTGTGTTTCTTGCCGGTCGCGCATCCGTCTTTGCTAGTTTGATGAACTAGCTTCCTGGCGTTCGGTGCGCCAGCACGAGGAGGATCATGGCGCAGAAGCCGGCCGAGGACTCGTCCGGGTACTGGTACCCGACGGGAGGGCAGCACGCGACGTCGGTCGACGTGCTGAACCTGCTCCGCGAATACCGTGAAGCTGAGGCGAAGATGCGCGCGCGGACACGGTCGTCGATGCGCATGAACGAAAACGACCTCCTGGCTCTGCGTTTCCTGCTCCAGCAGCAGCGCCACGGCAAGGTCGTGGTGCAGAAGGACCTGGGGGAGCGCCTCAACATCTCCTCGGCGTCGGTGACCGGTCTCGTGGACCGACTCGTGAAGAGCGGGCACGTCGAGCGTCGCCCGCACCCCACGGACCGTCGCGCATCGATCATCGCTCCCACGGTCGAGTCGGATCGCGAGGTCCGCGAGACGCTGGGGGTCATGCATCAACGGATGATCGCGGTCGTCGATTCCCTCAGCACCGAGGAACTCGATGGGGTCGCCAAGTTCCTCTCGGGCATGGTCGGGTCGGTGGAAGCGCCCGCCCCTCACGATGCGGAGAAGGCTGGCGGCGTGACGGATGCGGGGCCTGTCATGGCGGTGCATCGCTCCTAGTCTCCTCGCGGGATACTCGCCGCGCGGGCAGGAGTCAACACTTCGGTGCAGATTATTTAGTTAAATAAGCTACATACATGCTCGGACAACGACGAAGGCTCAACCGCACTGCAGTAGCCGACGCTCGACGACGCGCAGAGGACCGCTACTGGGATGTCTACCAGCGAACCGTGATGCCAGGTGAGCTTCTCGCTCTCTGCTTCGTCGGCGCCACGATCTCGATCGGCGTCGCCGTGTCCTTCTTCGCCTTCATGCCCTGGTAGCCGCGCTCAGGACCGTCGCGAGTGCGCACCCGACCGCTTGGATGTTCGCCACAACTGGCTGGTTCGACTGACGGATCGGTGCGAGGCTCCCTCTGTGCATCCGCCTGGGTGCGGTAGCGCAAAGGAGCGACATGACCGATCCGAGAACGTTGACAGGACTCGAGCAGCTGCAGGCGCACCTCGCCAGCGGTGCGGAGATCGCCCCTATAGCTCAGCACTTCGGCATGACCGTCGTGAGCTTCGCCAAGGGCGAGGTCGTCTTCGAGGGGCTACCTGACCGGACGCACTACAACCCGATCGGAACCGTGCACGGAGGCTTCGCCGCCACCCTGCTCGACTCGGCCTGCGGCACAGCTGTCCACACGACCCTCCGACCAGGCCAGGCCTACACGTCGCTCGAGATCAAGGTCAGCTTCCTCCGGCCCATGACAGCCGAGACCGGCCCCGTCCGCGTCCGCGGTCGGGTCGTGAAGTCCGGAGCACGCGCGGCGTTCGTCGAGGCGGAGCTCCGAGACTCGTCGGACGTGCTCCTCGCGACCGCGACAAGCACCTGCGCGATCTTCCCGGTGGGCTGAGGCGCGGATCCACGGGGCAGATGGAGGGTGCTCTCCACAGCAATCCGCCCCGACCGCGCTCCGAAACATCCACAGGATAGAATCGGGCCCGTGACCGGAACGAATCTCCTCGGCATCCCCGAGACGCGCCTCGCTGCTGAGCCAGAGGTCGTCGACGACCTCTCGAACCTGCCTCACGACCAGGCCGCGCTCGCGGCCATCGTCGAGAAGCACCCGGCCTCATCGCTGGCATGGGCGACGCTGGCCGATGCGGCGCACGCCGACGGCAACACCATCGGCTCGTACGCGTATGCACGGGTCGGCTACCACCGCGGCCTCGACGCCCTCCGCAAGGCTGGTTGGCGCGGTCAGGGCCCCGTGCCGTGGTCGCATGAGCCCAACCGGGGAGTCCTCCGCGCGTTCTACGCCCTCAGGCGAAGCGCCGCGGAGATCGGCGAGGAGGGCGAGCCAGAGCGGCTCGCCGACCTGCTGCATGACGCCGACCCTCAGGCGATCACCGAGATCGAGCGGATGCACGCCGCCAGCTAGGCACCCGCCGGTGTGACGGCTCGAGTCACGGCAACACCAGCAGGAAACGGGGCGGGGCCGTCGAGCCGGTCATCCCGACCGCGCGGCTCACGCCACGCACACGACAGGCGCGAGCTGCGCCGATCCGACAGAGAACAGGGGCACACATGCCAGGCGTAGCGATTATCGGCGGCCAGTGGGGCGACGAGGGCAAGGGCAAGGCGACCGACCTCCTCGGCGACCGCATCGACTACGTCGTGAAGTTCAACGGCGGCAACAACGCCGGCCACACGGTCGTGATCGGCAACGAGAAGTACGCGCTGCACCTGCTGCCCTCTGGCATCCTCACGCCAGGCGTGACCCCGGTCATCGGCAACGGCGTCGTCATCGACCTCGACGTGCTCTTCCACGAGATCGACCACCTCGAAGCACGAGGTGTCGACACCTCGAAGCTGCGAGTCTCCGCGAACGCCCACCTCATCACGGGGTACCACACGACCCTCGACAAGGTCACCGAGCGGTTCCTCGGCAAGCGCCAGATCGGCACGACCGGCCGCGGCATCGGCCCGGCCTACGCCGACAAGATCAACCGCATCGGCATCCGCGTGCAGGACCTCTTCGACGAGAACATCCTCCGCCAGAAGGTCGAAGCCGCGCTCTTCGGCAAGAACCACCTCCTCGTCAAGGTCTACAACCGCCGCGCGATCACGGTCAACGAGATCGTGGACGCGCTGCTCGTCCACGCCGAGCGCCTCCGCCCCATGGTCGGCGACACGTCGCTCGAGCTGTACGACGCCCTCAACGCGGGCCGCAACGTGGTCTTCGAGGGTGGCCAGGCCACGATGCTCGACGTCGACCACGGCACGTACCCGTACGTGACGTCGTCCTCGTCGACCGCTGGAGGCGCGTCCACGGGTGCAGGCGTCGGCCCGACCCAGATCAACCGCATCATCGGCATCGTCAAGGCGTACATCACGCGCGTCGGCGCTGGCCCCTTCCCGACCGAGCTCTTCGACGAGTGGGGCGAGCTGCTTCGCACGCGCGGTGGCGAATTCGGCACCACCACGGGCCGTCCGCGCCGGACCGGCTGGTACGACGTGCCCGTCGCCCGGTACACGGCACGCATCAACGGCGTCACCGACCTCGTGATGACGAAGCTCGACGTGCTCAGCGGCATCGAGCGCATCCCCGTCTGCGTCGCCTACGACGTCGACGGTGTCCGCTTCGACGAGATGCCCGTCTCGCAGTCGGACATCCACCACGCGAAGCCCATCTACGAGTACTTCGACGGCTGGACCGAAGACCTCTCCAGCTGCCGCACCTTCGACGAGCTCCCCGAGAACGCTCAGCTGTACGTGCACGCGCTCGAGCGTCTCTCCGGCGCCCGCATCTCCGCCATCGGCGTCGGCCCGAAGCGCGACGAGATCATCCAGATCCACGACCTCATCGACTGACCTCAGCTGGCAGCTCTGAGCCCGGACGGACCCCCAACTGAAGGGGGTCCGTCCGGGCTCGGTGCGTGGGCGGCGGCTCGCAGCCTTCCGCAGGCGCGCGAGCGGGCCCTCGCGGCCTGAGACAATCGATGCGTGAATAGCGTTCCAGCCGCCCTGACTGTGCTTCCCGACCCCCAGTTCGTGATGGTCGGCGACGGCCACCGCATCGCCACCTACACGTGGGGCGAGACGGATGCGCCGACCGTGATCGTCGTCCACGGCTTCGCATCCAGCACGAAGGACAACTGGGTGGCGACGGGCTGGGTCCGAGACCTGCTGCGCGCCGGCTACCGGGTGCTCGGCCTCGACCAGCGCGGGCACGGGCAGAGCGACAAGCCCCACGAGGGTCGCGACTACGACATCCGCACGCTCGCCTCCGACGTCGAAGCCGTGCTCGATGCCTACCTCGTCGACACCGCCCTGTACGTCGGCTACTCGCTCGGTGCCCGCGTCGGCTGGGAGGTCGCGCAGGATTTCGCCGACCGCATCCCGCGGGTCGTGCTCGGCGGGGTCCCCGACGGCGTTCCGCTCGGGCGCCTCGACATCGGCCAGGTGCGCGCGCTGATCGACAACGGCACCCCCGTGCAGGACCCGGTGACGCAGAACTACCTCGCCCTGACGGAGCGGGTCGGTGGCAACGACCTCCGTGCGCTGCTCGCGATCGCCGAGGGAATGCGCGCCTCCGGCAAGGCCGACCCGGATCTCGGCCGCGTCCCGCAGCAGCCCGTCCTGTTCGCGACTGGCTCGCTCGATGGGATCATCGAAGGCTCGAAGGCGCTCTCCGCCGCGACGCCGCAGGCTCGCTTCTTCGAGATCCCCGAGCGTCACCACTTCAACGCACCCGGCTCGCGTGACTTCCGGGCGGCTGCCCTCGCCTTCCTCGCAGAAGCGGACTGACCGCCCTCCGCGGAACGTTAGCTGACGGCGTCGCACGACGTCTGAGACGCCTCTCGGCCGCGACCGGCAGGATGCGGACATGTCGTCCACGTCACTCAAGCGTCGCACCGCCAAGCCCGACGGGTCGATCCCGTGGATCGTCGTCCTGCCGTTCGCCGTCTCCGGCGTCATCCACCTCGCGAAGCCTCGGGTCTTCGAGCCGATCATCCCCAAGCCGCTTCGAGCGCGCGGACGCGAGCTCGTCGTCGCGTCGGGGGCCGCCGAGCTCGCCTGCGCCGCCGGACTCCTGCATCCTTCGACGCGACCCCTCGCCGGGCTCGCGAGCGCCGCCGTCCTGCTCGCGGTCTGGCCAGCGAACGCGCAGATGAGCGTCGACCTCGGGCGTCGCGCGCTCCGCAAGAGGAACGCATCCTCGCTCGCCGCGTTCGCGATCTCCATCGCGCGCCTGCCGCTGCAGATTCCGCTGATCAAGGCCGCGCTGCGCTGACGCGCTCGAGTCCGACTCCTCGCAAGTTGGGCGCGCTAGCCTTTCCAGATGAGCATCGAAGCGCAGAGCGAGCGGGTCAGAACGCCCTCCGAGCAGCGGGAGATCGAGCGGAAGTACGACATCCCGGAGGGGGCTGGCGAACCTGAGCTCTCGAAGCTCGGCGCTGGACTCCGCGCCGGTCGGGCCACTACCGAGACGCTCGTCGCCGAGTACGTCGAAACCCCCGAGCTCGCCATCCTCGACGCGCGCTGCGTGCTGCGGCGCCGGACCGGCGGGGACGACGAGGGCTGGCATCTGAAGCGACCACGCAGCGGAGACGAGCGCATCGAGGTCCACGCGCCCGTCGGCGCCCCGCGACGCATCCCACCTGAGCTCCGCGCCGAGTTCGCTGAGCTCATCGGCGAGCGACCCGTGCTGCCACTCGTCGAGCTGACGACGATTCGCACGACCACCGAGGTGCTCGGCGGCGGCGCGTGGTCCGCCGGAGGCGCCCGAGATGACGACGACGCGCTTGCCGCCCTCATCTGCGATGACGTAGTGCGTGCCCGAGTCCTTCGCATCGGCGACGAGCGGACGCTGGAGTGGCGGGAGTTCGAGGTCGAGCTGGCCGATGGCGCCTCGACCCGGGTCTTCGACGAGATCGAGGCGGTGCTCTTCGATGTCGGGCTGACGCCGTCCGGGCACCGATCGAAGCTCGTGCGCACGCTCGACGGAGTCGAGGCCGCGCAGGCACCGACGGGGCAGGCGACGGCGGGGGAGGCCGTGGTCTTCGCGATCGCGGCCCGCTTCGGGGAGTTCCAGGCCCACGAGGACGGGAGTCGGCGAGATGCCCCGGATGCGGTCCACCAGGCGCGGGTCGCGTTGCGTCGGCTGCGCAGCCTGCTGAAGGTCTTCGGGTCGCTCTTCGAGGCTGACGAGGTCAAGCTCCTTGCCGCCGAGCTGAAATGGGCTGGTGGAGTTCTCGGAGCTCCCCGCGACGCCGAGGTGCTTCGCGAGCTGGTCCTGGCGGAGCTCGACACGGACGATGAGCTCGACGCGGGGCCCGAGGCCGTCCAGCGCGCTCGAACTCGAGTCGAGCAGGTGCTCGAGGAGCGCCACGCCGCCGCCCTCGCGTCGTTCAGGGCCGAGGTCGACTCGGACCGCTGGGATTCCCTCCACGATCGTCTGGTCTCGTTCATCACGGCTCCGCCGTTCACGGACGACGCCGATCGACGTGCCCTCGGCGCCATGCGGCGGTTAACCCGCAGGGCGATCGTCACGGTCGAGCAGCGTGCGGAGCGGGCGCGGAAGAAGCCGAGGAAGCTCGAGCGGTGGCATGACGTCCGCAAGGCGGCGAAGTCGGTTCGCTACGGGTACGAGGCCATCGACGAGCTCCCGGATGCGAAGGCGAAGAAGCAGCGCAAGGAGTGGAAGCGCCTCGCGCAGGCGTTCGGCGAGCTCCAGGATGCCGCGATGCTCCACGCGGAGCTCGCCGTCATCATCCAGAACCTCGACGCCGACCACGAACGCGAGCATGGTGGCACCGGCGCGGAATCGGTCGCCGTCCTCGAGGAGGTGCGCGAGCGCGTCCGGCGTCGCCGGGGCGAGGACCTCGACACCGCTCGCGACGCGCTCGACAACGTGACCTGAGCTGCACGACACGGTCAGGCGGTGGTGTCAGGATCGCTGCAATGAACATCGATCTGTCGAATCGCACAGCCCTCGTCACCGGTTCAACGCAGGGCATCGGACTGGCGATAGCCGCGGATCTCGCCGCGGCCGGCGCCACCGTCGTCGTGAACGGGCGCGGCGCGGACGGGGTGGCGGCTGCGGCCGCCGAGCTTCGGGGGCGCCTGCCGGACGCGACCATCGAGGGGGTGGCCGCGGACCTCGCGACGGCGGAAGGCGCGTCCACCGTCATGGCGGCGTTTCCCGACATCGACATCCTCGTCAACAATCTCGGCGTGTTCGGCAGCACGCCGGCCCTGGAGATCAGCGACGACGAATGGCGTCGCTACTTCGAGGTGAACGTGCTGTCGGCGGCGCGCCTCATGCGCGAGTACCTGCCGGGCATGACCGCTCGTGGCTGGGGTCGGGTGATCTCGATCGCGAGCGACTCGGCGGTGGTGATTCCCGAGGAGATGATCCACTACGGCATGAGCAAGACGGCGCTGCTGGCGGTGTCGCGCGGGTACGCGAAGGCGGTGAAGGGCACCGGCGTGACGGTCAACGCCGTCATCGCCGGACCCACGCACACGGGGGGAGTCGAGGGCTTCGTCGCCGAGATGGTCGGGGATGAGCTCCCCTGGGATGAGGCGCAGCGTGCGTTCATGCGTCGTCACCGTCCGCAGTCGCTGCTGGAGCGCCTCATCGAGCCTGAGGAGATCGCGCATCTGGTCACCTACCTGGCGTCGCCGTTCGCGTCGGCGACGACGGGCGGGGCGTTGCGCGCCGATGGCGGCTACGTGGATTCGATCCTTCCGTGAGCGTCGACATCGGGGAGCTCGAGGCCCTGTGGGGTGCTCTCAAGGCTGCGACCGAGACGCGGACACCGTTCACACTCGGCTACCTCGGTACGGTCGGGGCGGCGGGGGAGCCCCGTGTCCGTGCCGTGATCCTGCGCGAGGTCGATGGGCGGTCGGGCACGGTGGCGTTCGCGACGGACGCGCGCACCGCGAAGGTGCAGGAGCTGGCGAGGGATCCGCGGGTCGCCATCACCTTCTACGACCCCGATCGCGATGTGCAGCTTCGTCTCGAGGGGGCCGGTGAGATCGTCCGAGATGCGGACCTGCGGCGTGCCGCCTGGGATGGGCTCGGGGAGGGGTCGAAGCGGCTGTACGACCGGTCGCGGGTGCCGGCCACGCGCGTCTCCGATGTCGTCACCGACGGCCTGGGTGCGGGCGAGGATGCCGCGTTCGCGCGTTTCGCGTGGATCCGCGTCGCGGTTGATGCCCTCGACGCCATCGACCTGTCCGGCGTCGAGCACGCACGCTGCCTGCACTCGCGGCGCTCGGGCCACTGGGCCAGCGCACGGCTTGTTCCCTAGCAGGCGCGGCGAGCCGGGACGCTAGGCGAGCGCGGCGTCGATGGCCTCCGCCGAGAGCACGTGGTCGATGGCGAGGGCGCTGGCTCCGAGGATGGCGGCCTCGCCTCTGGCGCGGGATGCGACGACTCGCAGGTGCTGCGTGGCGAGCGGGAGGGAGCGCGAGTAGACGACCTCGCGGATGCCCGCCATGAGCTGCTCGCCAGCTTCGGCGATGCTGCCGCCGATGACGATCATGGAGGGGTTGAGCATGCTGACGCAGGCCGCGAGGACGGTGCCGACGTCGCGGCCGGCCTGACGCAGGGCCCGCGCGGCGCTGAGGTCACCCGAGCGCACGAGCGCCACGATCTGGGCGCTGCCGGACACCTCGACGCCCTCCTGGCGCAACCGGCGGGCGATGGCGTCGCTCCCGGCGACGGCTTCGAGGCAGCCGAGGTTGCCGCACCGGCAGGGGGTGTCCTCTGCCCCTGGCACCGCGATGTGGCCGATGTCACCCGCGGCTCCCCTCGCCCCGCGGCGCAGGGACCCGTCGGCGATGATGCCGGATCCGATGCCGGTGGCGACCTTCACGAAGAGCAGGTCGGAGACGTCTGGCCACTCGCTGCGGTGCTCGCCCAGGGCCATGATGTTGACGTCGTTGTCGACGAGCACGGGCGCGTCGAAGTGTGCGCCGAGGCGTCCCGCGACGTCGGCGTCGTCCCACCCGGGCATGATGGGCGGGTTGATGGGGCGGCCGGAGCTGAACTCCACGGGGCCGGGGAGGCCGACGCCGACGCTCACGAGCTCACGTCGCCCACGCCCGGAGGCGGCGAGCATCTCGTCACCCTTCTCGCAGACCCACGCGAGCACCTTGTCCGGACCGAGGTCGATGGGCAGCTTGTCCTCCGAGTCGGCGATGATGTTCGAGGCCAGGTCGGTGAGCGCCATGCGCGCGTGGGTGGCGCCGAGGTCGATGGCGAGGACGACCCTGCTCTCGGGGGAGAAGGCGAAGACCGCAGGCGGCCTGCCGCCTGTCGAGTGCGCCTCGCCGACGGTCACGATGAGGCCCGCCGTCATGAGCATGTCGATGCGAGTGGCAACCGTGGAACGGGCTTGTCCGGTGACGGATGCGAGCTCCGCGCGTGTGCGCGGTGCCCCGTCCCGCAGCATCTGGAAGAGCTCCCCGGGTCCTGGCTGGCGCGACACCGGCTTCGGCAGCTGCTCGATGACCATCGGCGTCTCCCTTCTCGAGTCGGCGGTCGGTGGTCGGCGGGAACCGAACCGACTTCGCCACGTTACCCCGCGGCGAGTCGACGGCGACTGCGACGCTTCTGTGTGGCGGCGTATCTCAATTGTGCAACAGACATGAGACTTTTGCTTGACCGTCGACAAAAGTGCGCGTAGCTTTCGACACATGGTCAACGAAGACCCCAACTCGGGTCCATCCCCCCTGCTGCAGATGCGCGGCATCGTCAAGCAGTTTCCCGGTGCCCGGGCGCTCGACGGTGTCGACCTCGACGTGCTTCCCGGCGAAGTGCACTGCCTCCTCGGCCAGAACGGCGCGGGCAAGTCGACGCTCATCAAGGTGCTCGCCGGCGCCCACCAGCCCACCGAGGGGCAGCTGCTCCTCGACGGCGAGCCCATCACGATCCCGAACCCCGTCGCGGCCCTCGGCCTCGGCATCGCGACGATGTACCAGGAACTCGACGTCGTCGACGGTCTGACGGTCGCGGAGAACGTCTACCTCGGGCACGAGCTCGACACGGCTGGCGTCTCGAGGCGGGCCGAGGCCAAGCAGCGGACGAAGGAGATCCTGGCGCGCCTCGGCCACTCGGAGATCTCACCGTCGACCGAGGTCGGCGAGCTGTCCGCCGCCGGGAAGCAGATCGTCTCCATGGCCCGGGCGCTCTCGCACGACGCGCGCATCATCGTCATGGACGAGCCTTCCGCGGTCCTCGACTCCGAGGAGGTCGCGAACCTCTTCCGGGTCGTCGAGGAGCTCACCAAGGCGGGCGTCGCGATCATCTACATCTCGCACCGTCTGGAGGAGATCCGCACGATCGGCGACCGCATCACGGTGCTCAAGGACGGCCGCACGGTTGCGCAGAACCTGCCGGTCAGCGAGACGCCGACCTCCGAGCTCATCACCCTCATGACCGGCCGCAAGGTCGAGTACCTGTTCCCGGAGTCGCCTGAGCTGCCGGCGGATGCCCCCGTGCTGCTCGACGTGCGGGACCTCGCACTCGCAGACACGTTCTCGGACGTCTCCTTCACGGTTTCGGCCGGCGAGATCGTGGGCTTCGCGGGGCTCGTCGGGGCCGGGCGCAGCGAGATCATGGAGACCATCTACGGGGCTCGCAAAGCGACAGGCGGCACGGTCACGGTGGAGGGGGAGACCCTCAAGCCGGGCTCCGTCACCGCCGCGGTGAACGCGGGCATCGGCCTCGCGCCCGAAGAGCGCAAGAGCCAGGGGCTCCTGCTCGACGAGCCCGTCTACCGCAACATCACCCTCTCGACCTTCCAGCGCTTCGCCTCGTTCTCGTGGCTGAAGGAGAGCGACGAGCGCCGGGCCGCGAAGGAGCAGGCCGAATACCTCGACCTGCGACCCGCGGGCGTCGAACGCGACATCCGCACGCTGTCCGGCGGCAACCAGCAGAAGGCGATGCTCGCCCGCTGGCTCGTGCACGGCTGCCGCGTGCTGCTGCTCGACGAGCCCACGCGAGGCGTCGACGTGGGGGCCAGGGCTGAGATCTACGCCCTCATCCGCAAGCTCGCCGACGAAGGGGCGGCCGTTGTCGTCGTCTCCAGCGAGATCCCGGAAGTCCTCGGCCTCGCCGACCGGGTGCTCGTCGTCTCCGAAGGACAGGTCGTCCACCAGGGCCCAGCATCCGCTCTCGATGAGCACGCAGTACTCGACATGGTTATGGAAAGCAGCGCAGCATGAGCACTCAGACTCCCCAGTCCTCTGCCCCGAACGGCGGCTCCCCGTACGACGACGCAGCGATCACTGCCCCGGCCGCCGACGAGAGTCTCCGCGTCGAGCACGAGGTCGCGAGCGACAACGCCAAGCGCGGCGGCTTCTTCGGAGGCAGCTCGGCCCGCAACTTCGGACTCATCCTGGCACTCGTCGTGCTCTGCATCGCGGGCACGGTCTCGGCGGGGGAGCGCTTCGCGAGCGTCGACAACCTCATGGTCGTGCTGAGCCAGGCCTCCATCATCGGCGTCCTCTCCATCGGCATGACCTTCGTCATCACGGCGGGCGGCATCGACCTATCGGTGGGCTCGGTGCTCGGACTCGCATCGGTGTGGGCGACGACGCTCTCCACGCAGGCCTACGCAGAAGCCTGGGGATGGTGGGTCATCGTGCTCACCTCGCTGCTCGTCGGCCTCGGTGCCGGCGTCGTCAACGGCGTCCTCATCGCCTACGGCAAGGTCGTCGCGTTCATCGCCACGCTCGCCATGATGGTCGCCGCCCGCGGGTTCGCGGAGCTCATCGCCGGCCGCCGCACGCAGATCGTCAACGTCGACTCGTTCCTCGAGACGTTCCGCGGCGACCTCCTCGGGATCCCCGTCATCGTGTGGATCTTCGTGCTCGTCGCCATCGGCGGATGGTTCCTCCTGAACCGCACCACCTTCGGCCGCCGGACGGTCGCGGTGGGCGGCAACCCCGAGGCCGCGCGCCTCGCCGGTATCAAGGTGAAGCGCCACACGATGTACCTCTACGCGCTGGTCGGCCTGACTGCCGGTATCGCGTCGATCATGATGCTCGCCCGCACAACGGCGGGCTCCTCCACCAACGGCATGCTCTACGAGCTGGACGCGATCGCGGCGGTCGTCGTCGGCGGCACCCTCCTCGTCGGCGGCCGCGGCACGATCGTCGGCACCGTCCTCGGCGTCCTCATCTTCGCCACCCTCACGAACATCTTCATCCAGGCGAACCTGGACAGCTCCGTCCAGGCCATCGCCAAGGGCGCGATCATCGTGATCGCGGTCCTGCTCCAGCAGCGCTTCTCGTCGCGGGCCAAGACGTCCTAGCCCCCGCGGCGGGCGCGAGCCCTGCATCCCGAATCTCACCGAACCTCACCAGACTCAAATCCCACCACCAGGGCAGCATCAAAGGAGATCCCCATGTCCACGAGTTCCTTCAGGAAGACAGCTTCCCGAAAGCGCCGGATCCTCGCAGCAGGTGCAACGGCCGCTTCGGCCCTGCTGCTGCTCACCGGCTGCCTCTCGAACACCCCGCCGGCGGCGGAGGGCGAGGCCCCAGCTGGCGGCAACGCCACGGCGTCGGACAACGACGCGGCGGGCGAGCCGCTGGTCATCGGCTTCTCGGCCCCCGCGGCCGACCACGGCTGGATGGGCGCCATCACCTCGGCCGCCGAGGCGGAGGCGGCGAAGTACGAAGACGTCGAGCTGCGCGTCGCAGAGGGCACGAACGACGTGAACCTGCAGATCAGCCAGATCGAGGGCTTCATCAACGACGGTGTCGACGCCATCGTGCTGCTGCCCTTCGACGGCGCCGCCCTCACCGAGGTCGCGACCAAGGCGATGGAGGCCGGCATCCCGGTCATCAACGTGGACCGCGAGTTCACGAGCCCCTTCGCCGCCCGCACCACGGTGCTCGGCGACAACTACGGCATGGGCGTCAGCGCCGGTACGTACATGTGCGAGCAGCTCGCAGACAAGCCGGATGCCGTGGTCGCCGAGATCGCGGGCATCGACTCCCTGCCGCTCACCCAGGAGCGCAGCCAGGGCTTCGCGGATGCACTCGGCGACTGCGGGCTCGAAGTCTCGAACCGTGTCGCAGCTGACTTCACCGTCCAGGGCGGCGAGCAGGCGGCCACGAACCTCCTCCAGGCCGCTCCGCAGATCGACGCGATGTGGAACCACGACGACGACCAGGGTGTCGGTGTCCTCTCCGCCATCGAGAACGCCAACCGCGACGAGTTCTTCCTCGTCGGCGGCGCGGGTTCGGCGAACGTGATGCGTGAGATCCAGGAGGGCGACAGCGTTGTCAAGGCGACCGTCATCTACCCGTCGACGCAGGCAGCCGACGGCATCAAGCTGGCCCGCCTCATCGCACACGACCGCTCGCTCGGCGACCTCACGTCGCAGAGCGTTCCGCGTCTCGTGCAGCTCTACGCGCCCGTCGTGACGAGCGACAACGTCGACCAGTACATCGACGCGGCGTTCGAGTCGTAACCAGACGCCCACACTGTCCACGCGGGGTGGAGCTCTCCTCCTCTCTGACTCCACCCCGCGTCGGCCTCCTGAACGAAAGAGTGAACAATGAGTCAAGACGCACAGCCGGAACTGGGCATCGGGATGGTCGGCTACGCCTTCATGGGTGCCGCACACTCGCAGGCGTGGCGCAACGCGCCCCGGTTCTTCGACCTGCCGCTCGCACCCCGCATGCGTGTCGTCGCGGGCCGCAACGCCGAGAAAGCGGCCAAGGCAGCCGACAAGCTCGGCTGGGCGTCGAGCACCACCGACTGGCGTGAGCTGCTGACACGCGACGATGTGCAGCTCATCGACATCTGCTCGCCCGGCGACACGCACGCCGAGATCGCGATCGCAGCCCTCGAAGCAGGCAAGCACGTGCTGTGCGAGAAGCCGCTCGCCAACACGGTCGAGGAGGCTGAGCGGATGAACGCCGCAGCCATCGCCGCCGAGGCGCGCGGCGTGCGAGCCATGGTCGGCTTCACGTACCGTCGCGTGCCGGCGATCAGGCTCGCGCAGCAGCTCGTCGCGGACGGCCGCATCGGCGACATCCGCCAGGTGCGGGCGCAGTACCTGCAGGACTGGCTCGCTGACGAGAACGCGCCGCTGTCGTGGCGCCTCGACAAGGAGAAGGCCGGATCCGGGGCCCTCGGGGACATCGGCGCGCACATCGTCGACCTCACCCACTTCATCACGGGGCAGCAGCTCAGCGGCGTCTCCGGGCTCGTGGAGACCTTCGTGAACGAGCGGCCCATCGCCGACGACTTCGCTGGCCTCTCCGGAACCGGTGGCAGCGAGCGGGGACCAGTCACCGTCGACGACGCAGCGGTCTTCTTCGGACGCCTGGAGAGCGGAGCGATCGCCGTGTTCGAGGCGACGCGCTTCGCGTACGGACGGAAGAACGCCATCCGCCTCGAGATCAACGGCACCAAGGGCTCGCTCGCCTTCGACTTCGAGGACATGAACGTGCTCGAGTACTTCGACGCGACCGGCGACCAGGCGACCGCCGGCTACACGCGCATCATCGTCACCGAACCAGACCACCATCCGTTCATCAAGGCCTGGTGGCCCGCCGGTCACGGCCTCGGGTACGAGCACGCCTTCACGCACCAGGCCGTCGAGCTCGTCGAGGACATCGCGGCCGAGCGGGCACCCGCACCCTCATTCGCGGACGGCCTCGCCGTGCAGCGAGTGCTCGCGGCCGTCGAGGAGAGCTCGGCGAACGGCAGCTCGTGGGTCACGATCCCCGTGTCCGCCGCCTCAGCACCGACACCCGTCGAATCAGAACTCCAGAGGAGCTAGCGCATGTCTCGTCCTGTCACGTTGTTCACCGGTCAGTGGGCTGATCTGCCGTTCGAGGAGGTTGCTCGGCTGGCGGGGGAGTGGGGCTACGACGGTCTCGAGATTGCCTGCTGGGGTGATCACCTGGATCCGTGGCGGTGGGATGACGCCGAGTACGTGGCCTCCAAGCTGGAGGTGCTGGAGCGCAATGGTTTGAAGGTGTGGACGATCTCGAACCATTTGAAGGGGCAGGTGGTGTGCGATGACCCCATCGATCAGCGGCATCGGGACATCGTGTCCGACCGGGTGTGGGGTGACGGCGAGCCGGAGGGGGTGCGTCAGCGCGCGGCGGAGGAGCTGAAGAACACGGCCCGCCTCGCGGCAGCGTTGGGCGTGAAGACGGTGACCGGGTTCACGGGGTCGAGCATTTGGAAGTATGTGGCGATGTTCCCTCCCGCCACGGAGGCGATGGTGGATGCGGGCTATCAGGACTTCGCGGACCGGTGGAACCCGATCCTGGATGTGTTCGAGGAGGTCGGGGTGCGGTTCGCGCATGAGGTGCACCCGTCGGAGATCGCGTACGACTACTGGACCACGAAGCGCGCGTTGGAGGCGATCGGGCATCGGGAGTCGTTCGGGTTGAACTGGGATCCGTCGCACATGGTGTGGCAGGACATCGACCCGGTGGGGTTCTTGTGGGACTTCCAGGACCGCATCTTCCATGTGCATTGCAAGGACACGAAGAAGCGCCTCAGCAATGGTCGCAACGGGCGGTTGTCGTCGCATCTGCCGTGGGCTGACCCACGCCGGGGCTGGGACTTCATCTCGACCGGGCACGGGGACGTGCCGTGGGAGGACTGCTTCCGCATGCTGAACGCGATCGGCTACGAGGGTCCGTTGTCGGTGGAGTGGGAGGATGCGGGCATGGACCGCCTGATCGGTGCGCCGGAGGCGCTGGGGTTCGTGCGCAAGCTCTCCACGTACCGACCCTCGGAGGCGGCGTTCGACTCGGCCTTCTCGACCAAGCAGGACTAAGCAGGGCCAGCCCGTGCCCCATCCCGTCGACAAGAGTGCGGCAGATGCACGCTCCCGAGGGTGGGAGCCTGCATCTGCCGCACTCTTCTGCGTGGGCGGGGCGGGTGAGTCAGGCCGGCGCGGGCGTGGATGCGCCGTCGGCGATGTCGTCGAGGATGCGCGTCAGCCGGTAGGGCACCACCTCGGAGAGCGACACCGTCGTGCTGGTCCGCGTGACGCCGGGCAGCTCGAGCATGGCCCGCGTCACCCGGTGCAGGTCGCTGGTGTCCTTCGCCACGACGCGCACGAGCAGATCGGCGTCACCGGTCGTGGAGTGCACCTCCACCACCTGAGCCATCTCACCGAGCCGCGTGTAGGCCTCGTCGGCGGCGTTCTGGCTGAGGGAGAGGGCGACGAACGCGGTAAGGGGGTATCCCAGCGAGGTCGCGTCGAGGCGGCGACTCTCAGGGGCGAGCATCCCCTCCCGCTGGAGGCGGGCGAGCCTGGCATGCACCGTGTTGCGAGCCACGCCCAGCTCGCGGGCGAGGGCCAGCACGGAGGCTCCCGGCTGGTGGTCGAGCGCCCGGATGATCCGCGCATCCAGGGCATCGAAGCCGCGCTGACTGGTCATATCTCTCCCTCACGAGAAGCTTGTTATGCAGAATGCTCAACCGAAGCACCCTGTCTTGCGCAGAATACCTTCGGGGGGTGAAGCTTCGCGCATGACCGAAGCAGCTGTGCGTGTCCCTGAACTCGTCGAGCCCCCACGGCACCGAGCCATCGACGACATCGCCGGTCTCGCGGTCGGTGCCCTCGTCATCTCGTTCGGGCTGTTCCTGCTCAAGTCCGGTGGTCTCGTCACGGGGGGCACGGCAGGCCTCTCGCTGCTCCTCGGCTACGTGCTGCCCATCCCGTTCGGCGCGATCTTCGTCGTCGTCAACCTGCCGTTCTTCGCGCTCGCTGCGAGGGGGAAGGGGTGGCGGTTCGTCGCGAGAAGCCTCGTCTCGATCGTGCTCGTCTCACTGCTCACATCGCTGCACGCATCCACGGTCGGGCCGCTGGAGCTGCACCCCGTGTACGCGGCGATCCTCGGCAACGTGCTCTGCGGGGTCGGGCTGCTGATCCTCTTCCGCCACAACTCGAGCCTCGGGGGCTTCACGGTGGTCGCGCTCGTCGTGCAAGACCGATTCGGATTCCGGGCCGGGTATGTGCTGCTCGCCCTCGACCTGTGCGTCGTGCTCGCGTCGTTCACGGTCCTCGCGCCCGTCCTCGTGCTGGTCTCTGCGCTGGGCGCCGGTGTTCTGAGCGGCATCATCATGCTCAACCACCGCCCGGGGCGGTACCGCGCGTCCTGACCGCGGGCGAGGGCGAAGCTGCTGGGCCCGGGGCGTTGTCGTCCGGGTGTGGCCATTTTCTCGGACTGCTGCGTCGATCCTGGCGAGCCTGAGGTTCGACGTCGGATGCGGACGGTCTCGGCGCCTCTGCGATGCAGAAGGGCGGCGAACCCGATGGGTTCGCCGCCCTTGGACTCTCACGAGGCAGAGACGCATGCGCGCGATTGCCTCGTGAAAGTAGTGATGGGCACCAACCTCCCCCGAAGTTGGTGCCCATCGTCCCCTGCCGCGGTCGCCGTGGCGAGTGATGCAGTTGGGCGTCGTCCCCCGATGACGCCCGCCCCGGTGTCGATTGGGGCCCGCAATTCCTCAAACCCGGCGTTACGCGCCGGCGCGGGGAGTATTTGGTTGCTCTCTGTTCCGTTGTGGTTCTCGAGCCGAGACTCGAGATCGGGGGAGGTGATGTCGGTACTTCCGAATCCAGCTTCGCTTTCGTGAAGCGGCTCGGATTGAGCTTGTCTCGCTCATCACTGGAAGGAAACTAACACGACAAGTGGCCGCGAATGCACTCTCTGGGGGTCCGAATAGGCGCATTTAGTCCATGGATATCGTCCGCGCGCCGCCTGGTTGGTCGGGCACGCGAAATCCCCATGTGACCAGGGGAGTTCCACCCGGATCGCCCTCGTCGTAGCTGAGGCCTCAGGTATTGGGCGGTGGAGCCTTGTCGCTGAGGGTGATTCGGCGAATCACGGCGGCGGATTCGTGTTCTCTTGACCTCTGCAACGTGATCCCCAGAAGCTGCTCCGAGGTCGACACGTCGTGCTCCAGCCTGCTGACAGTGCGGGGTGGGCGGAGCGCGGATGGACCTCGTCCTGCGTCGGCATCAGCCCCCGTGCAGATGGGAGCTGGCGAGACACGGTTCGCTTCCCGATCATCGAGTCGGAGTGGCTCAGTGTTCGCCAGAGCGTTCTGGCGCGCGTCGAGTGCGGGCACTGAGCGTTTCCATCACGAGTCGTGGTTCCATGGACTCATGACGACTCCTGTGTACACCGCAATTGCCCACGCTTCCGGTGGTGGCCGCGACGGCCACGTGCGATCTGAAGACGACCGCATCGACCTCGACACGCGTCCCCCCAAGGAGATGGGTGGCAGCGGCGAGGGCACCAACCCAGAGCAGCTCTTCGCGGCCGGCTACTCGGCCTGCTTCCTCGGCGCGTTCCATGCGGCAGGAAAGCAGCTCGAGAAGGACACGAAGGATGCGGCGGTCTCGACCTCCGTGGGGATCGGCAAGCGCGAGCCCACGGGCTTCGAGCTCTCGGTCGTCCACGACGTGTACGCGCCGAACCTCTCCGCCGAGGAGACCGCTGAGGTCGCTCGCGTCGCGCACGAGGACATCTGCCCGTACTCGCACGCCACTCGCGGCAACGTCGACGTGCAGATCAACGTCGTCAGCTGATGACCGAGTTCAACGGACAGGCGGACTCTGCCGACCAGGTCACGAGGGCAGAACTGGCCAGCATCGTGGACCACACGCTGCTGAAGACGGACGCGACGCCGAACCAGGTTGTCGCTCTCCTCGATGAGGCCAAGGCGCTCAAGGCGTTCTCGATCTGCGTCTCCCCCAACATGCTGCCCGTGCAGGGTGAAGCCGGAGACGTGAAGATCGCGACCGTCATCGGCTTCCCGTCCGGGAAGCACCACTCGGCGATCAAGGCTGCAGAAGCGGCGAGAGCTGTCGCGGACGGGGCCGACGAGCTCGACATGGTGATCGACATCGGCATGCTCAAGGCAGGCCGTGCTGACCTCGTGCAGGCTGACGTGGCTGCAGTGCGCGTTGCGGCGCCGCATGCGCTGCTCAAGGTCATCATCGAGTCCGCGGCCCTCACCGACGACGAGATCGTCGCGGCCTGCGAAGCCTCCGAGGCGGCCGGTGCCGACTACGTGAAGACGTCGACGGGGTTCTCGGCGGCCGGGGGAGCATCCACTCACGCCGTCGCGCTCATGAGGAAGACGGTCGGCGAGCGGCTCGGCGTGAAGGCGTCTGGCGGCATCCGCTCGACGGCTGATGCGCTTGCCATGGTCGAGGCCGGTGCGTCGCGGCTCGGACTGTCCGGCACGGCAGCCGTCCTCGACGGGCTGCCCGCCTAGGCGCTCGCTTGCACGCGAAACGCGCGTCGCCCCTCCGGGTGACGCGCGTTCCGCATGTGTGGCGCTCATTCTGCGACGTGCAGGCGACGACGCCTCGAGGTCACGGGGCGGTGGCGCCGATCGCCTCCGGATCCTCCTTCCCCGACTGGAGCGCGTTCTCGAGGACGAAGGTCACGAATTCCTTGTCCTCGACGGGCACGCCCTCAGACCACCGCAGGAGGAAGATCCCTCGCACGAGTTCGTCGTCCGGCTGCTTCGCCGCGGCGGCTGAGTCTTCAGACGGGAACTTCAGGAAGAGCCCCTGGTCGGCTTGCAGCGCTTCCACGCAGTCGACCATCGCACCGCAGACGGTCTCCGTGACGTCCCTTTGATTCGTCAGCTCTTCCGCGGCTTCCGTGTCCCACACGTAGCGGAGCTCTATGTCATGCACCGTGACACATGCGGTCAGGACAAGGACCGGAATGAGCAGAACTGAGATACGGAGCCAGCGATTCACCGGCGTCCTCCTGTCGTCTTTCTTGGAGTGGACGCCTATTCGGAGGTCCCGGAGTTTCGAAGCATGTACTCGATGTACTCCTTGTCCTGTGCGGGAATATCCTGCTTCCAGCGAATGAGGAAGATGTCGCGAATCTGCACGTCACCCTCAATTCGGGCTGCGTCCGCGTCCTCTTTCGAAGAGAATTTGAAGGCATCCGCCTGGTCTGAGCTGAACGCCTCTACACACGCGCCTGCACCTTCACAGGCCTGCGCTGTCACGTCCTCCTGTGACGTCAGGATCGTCGGGGCTTCTGTATCCCAAACCCCCGCGAGCGTCACGTCGTCCCGCAGGTAATCGCAAGCAGTCAGGAGAACTCCGGGCACGACCAGCAGAACTGCACACGACATCCACTTCAACGCCTGGTGCTTCACTAGGGATTTCCGTTGGAGTAGTTCCAGTTGCACTTGTGCCGGAAGACCTCGTGCCAGTTCTCCCTAGGGAGCGATGGGCGATACGGCTCCAGGTCCCAGGTCGGGTTCGTCAGCACATCGATGCCGTAGACCGCGTGGCAGTAATACTGCTGCCGGGTCGAGTGGTTGATGTTGTATCGACCGGGCGACCTGTTCGCGAACTCATTCCATCCGTCGGCCATGATGATCGACAAGCCGATGTTGGGGGCCTGGGGCGTGTTCACCGCCCCCATGCGGATCGCGCGATTCCAGCCGGATGGCTTCAGGACATGCACGCCGTTGATCCACCTGACGTAGTCGAACAGGTTGGTGCCCCAGAACGGGTCGGCGACAACCGGGTACTGGAAGTCGCCGGCCAGATGCTCCACGACCTGGACAACCTGGGTGCCTGTGACTTCGTAGTGCGTTGGAACCTCGACGCCGTTCGCGTCCTTGGCCCAGGCCGGTGCCACTCCGCCGAGCAGGGAGCCGTCGGCGGCTCGCAAGAACAGGGCGCCGTCATCGGCCTCCTGGATGTACGAGAGTCCGGCTGCGTCGAATTGGTAGGGGATCTCCTGGGTCATCGTCCCTTCCGCGATGGTGGAGACCACCTGCACCGAGCCGTCTTCCTTGACCACTGCGGTGGAGCTGATGCCACTCGCGTGATCCGCGAAGAGCGTCCCTTCGTTCGTGATGTCGGCTGGCGTCTCTGCCCCCGTCGCCTGCACGAGGGACATCGTGACGGCGCCGCCGTCGGCCGGGTCCACTTCGATGGAGCTCGAGCTGGCTTCTAAGGAGACGGTCATTCGCTCCGTCTGGTCGCCTCCGGGGTCGATCTCCGCGGTCGCTTCGGAGTCGCTGGCGACGATGTCCTCGTGGAGGTTGTCGAAGACCTCCGGCGTGACCTCCTCGA
This sequence comes from Pseudoclavibacter terrae, assembly GCF_008831075.1. Classification (GTDB taxonomy): domain Bacteria; phylum Actinomycetota; class Actinomycetes; order Actinomycetales; family Microbacteriaceae; genus Pseudoclavibacter; species Pseudoclavibacter terrae. The sequence continues at coordinate 154,913 of NZ_WBJX01000001.1, forward strand.
TGGCCTCCTGCGACTCCGATTCGCTCGGTGTCTCCCCTGCCTGGTCTGCCTGTGCGGGCGCGGCGCTCATGATGGCGATGCCCATGAGCCCGGCCAGCGCGGCGGCTGCAACTTTTCGTTTCATGTTCCCCCCGGTTCGAAAGTGCTACTTATGAGTAGCGCGATCGACCCTACAGGGATTCGGGCAGCATTTGGCCCGGTCCATGACTACGCACGAGAGTGCCGACATGTCCCGGAACCCGTGCGCCGTCGTGCTCTCGTGCGGGCGCTTCAGGCGCGGGTCAGGTGTCGGTGCACCGCCGCGTGGATGCCCTCGATGTCACCCCGCTCCGTGAGCTGGACGAGGGCTTCGTGGTGTGTGCTGAAGTCGCCGAGTGGCGGATGCGCGCCGACACCGTGCGATGAGCAGATCAGCGATTCGGTGGCGATCGTCGCGTACGCGCGGGAGAGCCGGGAGTTGCCTGCGCTGTCCACGAAGCGGCTGTGGAACTCGTGGTCGAGGCGCAGCGTGCGCGCCTCCTGGTTCGCTCGGATGGCGGTGTTGAGCTCAGCTGCGATCGAGGAGAGCGCAGTTGCGATGCGTGCGCGTTCGACCGCGGGCTTGGCGGCGATCACGGCTGCCGCGGCGCATTCGAGCACCTCGCGGGCCGCGAAGATCTCCGCCGCGTCATCATCGGTCAGCTCGCGGACGAACACCCCGCGGTTGCGTCTGCTCTCGAGGAGGCCCTCCTGTACGAGCCGCTGCAGGGCTTCGCGGACCGGGCCTCTGGATACCTGGAAGTCGCCGGCGAGGCGCGCCTCGTTCATCTGGGCGCCCGGCGCGTAGGTGCCATCGACGACGCGTTCGCGGAGATGCTCGGCGATGATCGCCGAGGTCGGCTGGCTCTGCAATCCGGTGGACGTCATGAGTGCAGCTGCCCCGAGTGAGCCTCGTGTCCGACGTGGGCGGCCGGTTCCACCTGGAACGTGCTGTGGCTCGTCTCGAAGTGTCCTTTCAAGCAGGCGTCGAGTTCGCAGAGCACGGCGTCGAGTCCCCGCTCGTCGAGGGCCTCCGGTGCTACGACGACGTGGGCCGAGAACATGGGGACTCCGGAGGTGATGGTCCACGCGTGGACGTCGTGCACATCCACGACCCCCGGAACGGAGCGGAGGTGCTCGCGGGTGGCGTCGAGGTCGACGTTCTTGGGCGTCGCCTCCATGAGCACGTCGACGACCTCGCGGAGGAGGCTGATCGCCCTGGGGAAGATGAGGACGGCGATGAGGATGGATGCGATCTGATCGGCCACCATCCAGCCCGTCACCCAGATGACGATGGCGGCGATGATGACGGCGACTGAACCCAGCAGGTCGCCGAGCACCTCGAGGTACGCGCCGCGCACGTTGAGGCTCTCCTTCTGTCCAGAGCGAAGCACCAGCAGCGACACGAGGTTCGCGAGAGCGCCGATGACAGCGGCGGCCAGCATGATGCCTGACTCGATCTCGACCTCCTGCCCGAAGCGTCGGATGGCCTCGATGAAGATCGTCACGGCGATGACGCCGAGGATGAGGCCATTGGTGAGCGCGGCGAGCACCTCGGCGCGCTGGAAGCCGAAGGTCCGGCGCGAGGATGCGGGCAGCGTGGCAACGTAGCTCGCGAGCAGTGCGACGGTGACGCCGGCGGCATCGGTCAGCATGTGTCCGGCGTCGGCGAGGAGGGAGAGCGAGTTCGAGGCGAAGGCGCCGATCACCTGCACGAGGAACACGCTTGCAGTGATTGCGAGCACGATGACGAGCTTCTTGCGGTGCTTGCCCGTCGCCGTGGTGTGGTCGCCGAGGCCGTGGCTGTGGCCGTGCCCGTCGTCACCCTCGTGTGCGCGGTCGACGCACGGATGCGCGGGGCTGAAGGCCTCCCCGCCGGCGTGGTCGTGCTCCGACGGGTGGTCGCCCTGGGGGGTGGCGTCGTCTGGCTCGTGGGGGCTTGGCATGTGCCCAGGGTAGTCCGAATGTCGATTGTTGACAATGTTGGCGGTCGGCGACTTCTCGTCGTCTGGCGACCCCCGCTAGGCTCGTCCCATGCCTTCTTCGACCGACGCCCCCACCCACGCAGAGCACGCGGCGGATGACGCGGCACTGCGTCGCCTGACCTCGATCCGGGGAAGCATCGACAACATCGACGCCGCGCTGGTGCACATGCTCGCGGAGCGCTTCAAGTTCACCACGCTGGTGGGTGAGCTGAAGGCTGAATACGGCCTCCCTCCCGCCGACCCCGACCGGGAGCGCCGTCAGATCCTCCGATTGCGTCAGCTCGCGGAGGAGTCGCACCTTGACCCCGAGTTCGCGGAGACCTTCATCAACTTCATCATCGCCGAGGTGATCCGCCACCACGAGCGCATCGCGGAGCAGGGCTAGCGGCCGAGGTGTCGCTTGCGCCCGCTTCTAGCGAGCGGCGAGCGCGTCCGCCATCCGTTGGATGATCTCCTCCAGCACCGGCTTGGGCGTCGCGAAGACGATGCGCACGTACTGCTCGAAGCCGGCCCCACAGGAGGCTCCGGCCGTGAGGGTGACGCCGGCGTTGTCGAGGAAGAACTTTGCCGGCGGGCCGTCGATCTCGAGCGCTGACACGTCGAGCCATGCCACGTAGGTCGACTCGGGCACGACCGCTCGGACGCCGGGGAGGTGCTCGGCGATGAGCGCGAAGAGCAGCTCCCGGTTCTCGATGAGCGCCCCGTTGACGTCGTCGAGCCACTCGTCGCTGCTGCTGTACGCGGCTTCGGCCGCGAAGGCGCCGAGGATCGAGGACCCCCAGACGACGCCGAATCCGAACGTTCGGTAGTGCTCGAGGTCGTCGTCGTTCGTGAAGATGATCTGGGCGGATTTGAGGCCGGCGACGTTCCAGGCCTTCGACGCCGCCGTGGACGTGACGGAGTGACGCGCGGCTTCGGCGGAGATGGATGCGTAGGGGATGTGCGGCGGCCCGTCGAGGGTGAGGGGCGCCCAGATCTCGTCGGCGAACACGCGGCCGCCGCCGCGTTCGACGATGTCGGCAAGACGGAGCAGCTCCTCGCGTGTGTAGATCGCACCGGTCGGGTTGTGCGGGTTGACGAGGACGACATTCGCCGGCCCGTTCGCGAAGGCGCGCTCGATGCCGTCGAAGTCGAGCGTCCACCGGGTGCCCTCGATCACGCCGGGCACTTCGATGGTCTCGCGCCCCTGCAGTGCCTCGGTCACGAGGAACGGCATGTAGGCGGGTGTCGGCACGATGATGGGGGAGCCCGGCGCGGTGAAGTGGCGCACGAACACGTCGAAGGCGCCCATGACGTCGGCGATGTGGTGGATGCGCTCGGGGTCGACCGCCCACCCGTAGCGCCGTTCGAAGAAGGCGGATGCTGCCGCCGTGGTCCGCGCCCAGGTCGGTGGGGCGAGGTAGCCGAGCTCGTCCTTGGCGACGGCGCCGAGGATCGCCTCGCGCACGTTCGAGGCCGTCCCGAAATCCATCTCCGCGACCCACGCGCCGATCGTGCCCTCGTTGAGGCTCCACTTTCGGCTGTCGGGGCGGTCGAGCTCGTCGCGGGTGATCGCGTCGAAGCGTGATGTGGACTCGGTCTTGCTGATGGGCGAGGGCATGGGGGAAGCGTAGCCACGTGATCGCTTGGGGCCCTCCGCGTATTTCCAAAGGTTTCGCCGCGGCTCCACAAGCGGACCCGACTTCCGTACGTTGACCGTGTGGCCATTGAAGAGCGAAACGAACAGACCTTTGCGACCAGGCAGATCCACGCCGGCGCGGTCGTCGACAGTGACGTCGGCGCGCGCGTGACCCCGATCTACCAGAGCGCGGGGTACGTCTTCCCGTCCTACGACGAGGCTGAGGCGCGCTTCTCCGGCGAGAGCGTCGGACGGGCGTACTCGCGCGGCGACAACCCGACGAACGTCGTCGCGGGAAAGCGCATCGCGAACCTCGAGGGTGGGCGCAACGGGCTCGTCGTCTCGAGCGGGCAGGCGGCCATCGCGATGACGCTCTTCTCGCTTGCCGCATCCGGTGACCACATCCTCTCCACGGCCAGCCTGTATGGCGGCACGCGTCAGCTCTTCGATGGCAGCCTCACTCGGCAGGGTCTGAACTTCGAGTTCCTCACGGCCGAGGCGACCGAGGAGGACTGGCTCGCCCGGGTGCGTCCGGAGACGCGCGCCGTCTACACGGAGTCGATCCCCAACCCGAAGAACGACGTCGTCGACCTCGAGCTCCTCGGCCGGGTCGCGGCGAAGGCTGGCGTTCCGCTCATCGTCGACAACACGGTCGCGACGCCCTACCTGTGTCGGCCCATCGAGTGGGGCGCGGACATCGTGATCCACTCGACGTCGAAGTGGTTGTCGGGCCACGGCTCGGTCATCGGCGGCGTCATCATCGACGCCGGCAAGTTCGACTGGGCGGCGAACTCGGAACGGTTCCCGCACTTCACGAAAGGCTCCTTCGAGGGGGCGCCGTCGTTCATCGAGCGCTACGGCGCCGACACGTTCATCAGCTACGTGAAGTCGGTGACGGTGCTCGACTACGGCCCCACGGTGCCGCCGACGAGCACCTTCCTGCTGCTGCACGGCATCGAGACGCTGTCGCTGCGGATGGAACGGCACGTCGAGAACGCGCAACGCGTCGCGGAGTGGCTCGAGGCACGTCCCGAGGTCGGCTCGGTCGACTACTCGGGCCTGCCGTCGAACGCCTACTACGAGCTCGCGCAGAAGTACCTCCCGGATGGGGCCGGCTCGGTGGTCTCCTTCGACCTGCCCGGCGGGCCGGAAGCGGCGCGGAAGTTCGTGGAGGCCCTCGAGCTGGTCAGCCACATGACGCACATCGGCGACGTGCGGACGCTGGCGCTCCACATGCAGTCGACGATCTTCAAGCGCTCCTCGCAGGAGCAGCGCGACGAGGCCGGGGTGACGCCAGGGCTCATCCGCCTGTCGATCGGCATCGAGGGGATCGACGACATCCTCACCGACCTCGAGCGGGGACTCGAGGCGACCAAGGCGTAACCGGGCGCGCGCATCCCGCCTGCCGGTCGCACCGGTTGCCCCATCCACGTGAGTTTGCGGCGTTTCTGCGTCCTTGATGGGTTTCGGCGAAGCGCGTGATGGGTTTTGGTGACGCTGATGGGTTTTTCGTCATCACCGTTCACCGAAACCCATCACGCACGCTCGCGAGACCGGTGCCGGCGAACGGCCGCGCGGTTCGCGCATCGCACCGAGCAGTACCGCTGGCGCCCGTTGCGGGTCGTGTCGACGACCACGTTCCTGCACTCGTCGCCGGCGTCGAGCCCGGCCGCGCACCTGCTCAGGCGGTGCATCCCTCGCGTGGTGAGGTGCAGGGCCGTGCCCACCGTGATCACTGCGAGCAGGATGTCCGGCAGCGACATGTCCCAGTCCCGGTAGTGGAGGTGCCACCCCTCGCTGTCGTGGTTCGTGAGGCGCGGATAGGCCGTGGCTGCCGCCATGAGGGTGTTCAGCACGTCAGCGCGCTGCTCGTCGGTGGGCGCATCCACGACCCTGAGCCAGTCATCGACCACGGCGCGTGTGCGCGTGTGGTCGTCGGCCTCCGGTGGGAACGGCATCGTCATGCCATGTTCGCGCGTTCGGGCGAGCAGGGCGGGGCGGTCTGCTGGCCAGTCGTTGGCGAGGGATGCGGCGAGCTCGACCGCGTATTCGCCGTAAGGGTTGAGATGCATAAGGCTATTACACCAGGGTCGAGGGTATGAAGAAGCTGACCCCCGCAGACGACTCCGCAACGCGCCCCATCCGGCTCCCGAACACGACAGCCCGCGCCCGCCAGCACGTCCGCGCATCCGCCACGGGTTGCGCCGAGCACGGCTGGACGACGGCATCCCGCCACTCGACCTCGCTCGGCACGGTCGTCTACAGCGCATGTGCGACCTGCGGAGCGTACCGGGCCGAGCTGCTCGAAGCACGCGCCCTCTTCCCCGAGCCCATCTCGCGCGCGATCGCGAGCGCCCCAGCGCAGTCCGCCGGGGCATGAGCGCGCACGCACGCGGCCCGTCGGCGCCGCATCCATCTCCGGGATGACCAAGTTCACCACTTCGGATGACGCGTTCGACCCGGTCCAACACCTAGGGTCGAAGACGTGCACCCCCGTCGATCCGTCGCCTTCGCAGCCCTCAGCATGCTCGCCGCGGCCTCGCTCTCGGCGTGCGCGACGCCCGAGCCAGTGCGGCTGCTCGACCACCTCTCGGTGAACGAGCTCTCGGCCACGATGGAGATCGACGAGCTGCTCCCCGACGACGCATCCGCGTTCGTGCTCGGCTGCCCGTACAGCGACGTGGACGCGCTCGCCGCGAACTCCGGCATCGACCGCAACCGGTTCCGCATCGGCGACCGCCACCTGCCCGGGCTCACCACCGACGGCCCGATCGCCCTGCTGCCGGTCATCGACGGCAAGGTGCGTCCGGGGGTGTCCTACAACACGCAGGACGTGTCCATGTGCGGGACGCACGACACGACGGTCGTCGAGCGAGGCTCCACGCTCACCTTCGCCCAAGACGGATACGGGCAGTGGTTCGCTGTCTCCGTGCAGTCAGGCAAGCAGGTCTGAAGCACCGTCGCTCCGGCCCGCCGCGGTGAGGTCCCCGATCCCGCCCTCGACGCCCGGCCAGCACATGGTGATGAGGTGTCCTGCGTGCGCGGTTCCCGGTGAGGGGTGCTGGGCTGAAGTGTGACGGCCGAAGCCGTGACGCTGCCCACCGCGTCGACAGGTGGACTGGAAACCGCCAGCCCTCGGTGTGTGCTCGCGCCGTTCGCCTACCGACTCACCGCGTCTTCGTCTGCTTGCTGGTCCTCGGGCCTCAGGCCTCGAGGAGCTCGACCTCCCAGTTCGTGCGTTGGATGACGACATCGAGCTCGCGCAGCGCCTGAGCGACACCGTCCGCTTTGGCTCGCACGTCGCGCACAGGCAGGGCTGACATCTGCCGCAGCTCGCTGCGCATCTGCCGCTGTCCCCACGACCCTGCCGCCGCATCCGCCGCCCGAACCAGGATGCTGTGCTGACTGCGCAGCGTCTCGCGGGCAGCGAGGAGGGCCGTTATCGTGCGCCCGTCCTCCGTCGGCGCGGTGGCGTTCGTGATGTTGATCGATGTGACGAGTCGCTCGAGCTGCAGCAGGCGGGTGGCGCACTCGTCGAGGAGCTCGGCGGCGTCTTCCGTCGGCTGCTCACCCTCCTGATAGGAGGCGTTCGCGACGATGCGAGCCTGCAGCGACTCGATGCGCTTCTGCAGGTCGGCGCGCTCCAGGAGCGCTTCGGCGAGTTTCATGCGTCCACGATCTCACGTGGAGAGTTCGGCCACGCTCTGGGAAGCTCACTCCGCCATCAGGTAGAGCCCGGGCGAAGGAACGTTCTCGACCAGCTCCACAGAAATCGGTCGGCCCGTGACTTCGCGGGGGAGCTCCAGCTCGTCGACGACCGTGTGGCCAATGGCCAAGCAATTACCGCCACCGCCCGGCGCTGTGCCAATGGTGATGCGCATCGCTGCGTCACCGACGACCTCCAAGGTGAGCGGGGCAGTCCCGCACTGGAGGTCGGGGGAGCTGATCCGGATGATACGGAACATCGTGCCGCCTTCGTCGAGGAAAACCGCCCTGTGCGGGATCCCCAGTTGCTCGCGCTCCGTCTCATAACCCTCCGCCCACAGGGACTGCGCGTCCTCCCGCTCCGTCTCAGTCGCCAAGCGTGGAGCGACGGGCTCCAGCTCGTACGTCGCCGTTAGAGGGAGGCCGTCGAGGGGGGTCGGAAGTGGCAGCTTCACGGCCGCGTTGGCGGCGCATCCGGTGAGCAACGCAAGGCACGCGAGCGTTGCGCCGGCCGCTCTCGCGAGCGCAGTTTCCCGTTCTTTCCGAAAGGGGATGGTCATGGCATCAATGTATTGGTCGTGCGCGGACGAAGGAAGCACTGTCAACTGCCGCTGCAACGCTCAGGTCGCTAGCCTGGCGGCATGTCCTGGATCCATTCGGCCGCCTTCTCGGCGGAACCCCTGTACCTCAACACCGCGTCGATGGGCCTGCCGCCGTGGGCGACGACGGACGCCTTGACGCGTGAACTGGTCGGCTGGAGTGCGGGGCGCAGGCAGGCGAGCGACTACGACGGCACCGTGAGTCGGTCGCGGCAGCTCTACGCGGAGCTCGTGCACGTGCCTGCCCCGTGGGTGGCGATCGGCAACCAGGTCTCGCCCCTCGTGGGGCTCATCGCCGCATCCGTGCCCGATGGCGCCGAGGTGCTCTTCGCGGAGAACGACTTCACGAGCATCAGCTTCCCGTTCGCGGCCCACGCCGACCGGGGGCTGCGCCTGCGCGAGGTGCCCGTTGACCGCATCGCGGAGGAAATCGGACCGGAGACCGCGTGGGTTGTCGTGTCGGCCGTGCAGTCCCGCAACGGCGCCGTCGCCGACCTCGACGCCATCGAAGCCGCCGCCAAGCGGCACGGCGCACGCACCCTCATCGACCTCACGCAGTCCGCCGGGTGGAGGGACGTCGACGCGAGCCGGTTCGATGCGACCGTGTGCGCCGCCTACAAGTGGCTGCTGTGCCCGCGCGGCACCGCGTTTCTGACGCTCGACCCGGAACTGCACGAGCGCATCCGCCCCCTCGCCGCGAACTGGTACGCGGGAGAAGACCCCTGGTCGAGCATCTACGGGCTGCCGCTCCGGCTCGCCGCAGACGCACGCCGCTTCGACGTCTCGCCCGCCTGGCAAGCGTGGGTGGGCACGGAGGCCTCGCTCGACTTCCTGCTCGGTATCGGGGCGCCCGAACTGGAGGCGCACGCGCTCGAAGTGAGCGCCGCGTTCGCGTCTGCGGCTGGGCTCCCGGATGCACGCTCCGCGATCCTCGCCCTCGCCCCCGTCGAGGGGGCGGTGGGCGAGATCAGAGACACGCTCGAGCGGCTCGACGTCATGGCCGCGAACCGCGCCGGTAACTTGCGACTCTCCTTCCACGTCCACAACACCGCCGAGGAAGTCGAGCCGCTGGGCGAGGCGCTGAGAGGCCTCGTGCACATCGCGTCGGAACGCTGACGCAGCCCCCGCCGCGCAACTAGACTCCCGCCGTGCGCGGTAAGAACTTCTTCGACAACCTGGCCAGAAAAGTCGGCGGCAAGACCCCCTCGACGACGGTGGGGCGCCGCGCGCAGCGTGCCCTCCTGGCCGAGCGCAGCATCCGCGAAGTCCTCGAACTGGCCGTGCGCGTCGGCGAGACGATGCTCGCCCTCGGCGCGTCGGCGACCGACGTGACCGACGCCATCCGCCGAACCACGAAGGCCTTCGGCGTCGACTGCCAGATCGACCTCACGTTCACGTCGATTCTCGTGGTCCACGACGGCGTCAACGACGGGGCCGGCATCAGCCTGCTGCGCGTCGTCAACAGCCGCCTCCCCGACTACGACCGCCTCACGCGCGTCATGGAGCTGTCGCGCGAGATCGCCGCCGACCCGAACGACATCGACGTCGCCGAGACGATCGACGACCCGGCCAAGCTCGAGGAGGCACTCAACCAGCTCGAGTCGTTCCACCAGCGCCTCGACGAGATCCTCGTCGCCCCGCAGCGCTTCCGCCGCTCCATGGTGACGCTCTGGCTCGCCCTCATGGCGGGAGGCGTCGGCTTCCTCCTCGGCGGCGGACCCCTCGTCTGCCTCCTCTCCGCCGCCACGACGGTGGTCGTGGACCTCGTGCTGCAGGCCCTCGGCCGCTGGGGCCTGCCCGCCTTCTTCCTCCAGATCGCCGGCGCCGCGATCGCCACCGGCGTCGCCGTCGGCCTCCTCGCGGCGCTCCCCGTGCTCCCCGTCGAGTTCGCCGCCCTCCCGCCCGCGCTGGTCGTCGCATCCGGCCTGGTCGTGCTCCTCGCCGGGATGTCGTTCGTCGGCGCCGCCGACGATGCCATCAACGGATTCCCCATCACCGCCATGGGCAGGCTCCTCGAAGTGGTGCTGCTCACGCTCGGCCTCATCGTCGGCATCGCCATCGTGCTCGACGTGGCCCGCGGACTCGGCATCGACCTGCGCCTCGTCGAACGATCCGTGCAGCCGTGGCCGTCGGCCGTGCAGGTCATCGGCGCCGCCATCGCGGCCGCCGCCTGGGCGCTCGCCTCCTACGCGACCATGCGCACCGCCCTCGTCGTCATGATCTTCGGCGGCATCGCCTACCTCGGCTACGACGTGCTCGTCACCGCAGGCACCGAGCCGCTCGTCGCGACCGCCGTGCCAGCGCTGATCATCGGCATCCTGGGCGAAGGCCTCTCCCGCAAGCTGCACATCCCCGCCACCATCACGACGGTCTGCGGCACCGTGCCGCTCCTGCCAGGCCTCGCCATCTACCAGGGCATGCTCGACATCACCTCGAGCGACACGTCCGACGACGGCGTGCTGCGACTCGTGCAGGCAGGCTCCATCGGCATCGGAATCGCCGGCGGCGTCACCCTCGGCCGCTTCCTCGCCCGCCAGTTCAGGACCCGCCGTCGCCGCCGCACCGCGACGCCGGAGGCGATGGTCATGTCGAAGCGGCAGTTCCGCGGCACCGCGAGCGCAGGCCCGGAGACGCGCGCGCTCTACATGATCCCCGACGAGGTCGCCGTCGGCCTCGAGACGGGCATGCTGCGCATCGTCTCGGTCGACGAAGTCGTGGATGCAGGGCAGGCGGACGTCGGGGCCGCCGCCCCTCCCGCGCCTCCGCACCCCAACGTCGCCCTCAAGCGGGGCGACCTGAACGCCCGCGGAGAATGACTGTCGGAGGCGAGGCATAGAGTCTCCTCGGTCCCGCCGCGCTCTGAGAACCGGAGCAGGCGAGCGAACGACCTCCAAGCACAACCCGAAGGAGCACGAATGACGACCGCGAAGGCATACGCCGCCCCCTCAGCAACCGAGCCGCTCGAGCCCACAACCATCGAGCGCCGCGCCGTCGGCGAGAACGACGTGCTCATCGACATCGCCTACTCCGGCATCTGCCACTCCGACATCCACACGGTGCGCGGCGAATGGGGCAAGGTGCCGTACCCGCTCGCCCCCGGCCACGAGATCGTCGGAACCGTCGCCGAGGTCGGAAGCGGCGTCACCAAGCACAAGGTCGGCGACCGCGTCGGCGTCGGCTGCATGGTCAACTCCTGCCGCGAGTGCGACAACTGCAAGGCCGGCTCCGAGCAGTACTGCACCAACGGAAACGTCATGACCTACGGCGGCAAGGACCGCGACGGCAGCATCACGCAGGGCGGCTACGCCACCAACGTGGTCGTCGACGCCGACTTCGTGCTCAGCGTGCCCGAGAGCATCCCCTACGAGAAGGCCGCCCCGCTGCTCTGCGCCGGCGTCACCACCTACTCGCCCCTCGCGCACTGGCAGGCGGGCCCAGGCAAGAAGGTCGCCGTCGTCGGCATGGGCGGCCTCGGCCACATGGCCGTGAAGATCGCCGTCGCCATGGGCGCCGAGGTGACCGTGCTCTCGCAGACCCTCAGCAAGCAGGAAGACGGGCTGCGCTTCGGCGCGAAGCACTACTACGCGACGAGCGACGAGGCCACGTTCACCGAGCTGCGCAACACGTTCGACCTCATCATCAACACGGTCAGCGCGAACCTCGACATCGACCAGTACCTGAACCTGCTGACGCTCGACGGCACCATGGTCTACGTCGGCGCGCCGGCCCAGCCCATCCCCGTGACCGCGTTCACGCTGTTCAACAACCGCCGCTCGTTCGCGGGGTCGACGATCGGCAGCATCCGCGAGACGCAGGAGATGCTCGACTTCTGCGCCGAACACGACATCGCACCCGAGGTCGAGCTCATCGAGGCCACCCAGATCAACGAGGCCTACGAGCGAGTCCTGAAGTCGGACGTCCGCTACCGCTTCGTGATCGACGCGACGACCTTCTAGCGGCGGCGGGATTTCGGGGTGGGTTGCACGCATGCAGATGGGTTGCAATCCATCCCGAAGCGCGCAACCCATCCCGAGATACGCCAATCGGGTCGAAGCGTGGAACCCATCCCGGGGCTGGAAGTCGATTCGCGACCCGTCCGGCCTTGCGCGCACTGGTGTGTGCTGCTCGTCTCGGGATGGGAAAGTCGCTTCGTGCTGGATAACTCTCGGCAACGAAGTGAGTTCCCCAGCCCGAGACTCGTCGGGGGGAGTGCCGCCGCAGTTACGCGCGGGCGGGGACGTCGTGCCAGCGGCCGTCTTCGATGGAGGCCTCTGCGGCCTCGACGATCTGCGCGGCGACGAGCCCGTCGGCGACCGACGGCGCGACCTGCTTGCCGGTGACGACGCTCTCCAGGAAGCGGGCGGCCTCGATGGTCTTGAGGTCGTCGAAGCCCATGCCGGTTCCTCCGCCCGGCTGGAAGCGGTGGAACTCGCCGTGGCCGGGGGACATGTAGACGGTCGTGTAGCCGTACGGGTTCGACGAGTCGAGGCAGACCTCGAGCTCGTTGAGGCGCTGGAAGTCCCACCGCAGCGAGCCGCTCGTGCCGTACACCTCGAGGGCGTATTCGGCGCGCGGCCCGCGCATGATGCGGCTCGAGTCCATGATGCCGATGGCGCCGTTGTCGAAGCGCATGAGGAGGGCCGCGTAGTCCTCGTTCTCGACGGGCTTCAGCTCGCCGGTGCCCGGCGCTGATCGGTCGACGATGCCCGTGCCCGGCGCGGGGCGCTCGGTGATGAACGTCTCCGCCGTCGCCGACACGCTGCCGATGCGGCCGACGACGTGCTGCGCGAGGTCGAGGCCGTGCGAGAGCAGGTCGCCGAGCACGCCGGATCCGGCGCGTTCGCGTTCGAAGCGCCACGTGAGCGGGGCGAGGGCGTCGGATGAGTAGTCGGCGAGCAGTGCGCCGCGCACGTTCGTGACCCGGCCGATCGCGCCCTCTTCGATGAGCTGCTTCATGTGCGCGATCGCGGGGGCGTTGCGGTAGTTGAACCCGACGGCGGTGACGATGCCGGCTGCATCCACGGCGGATGCGATGCGCCGCGAGTCGGACGCGTAGCGCCCCATGGGCTTCTCGATCCAGAACGGCTTGCCGGCCTCGGCTGCCGCGATGGCCATCTCGGCGTGGAGGAAGTTGGGCGAGCAGATCGAGACGACGTCGACCTCGGGGTCGGCGAGCACTTCGTGGTAGTCGGCGACGGTGCGCTCGAACCCGAGGCGTTCCTCTGCTTGCGCGCGCGCTTCCGGCACGGGGTCGGCGGCGACCACGAGCCGGGTCTTGATGCCCAGCTCGGGGAAGTGGTCTGGCACGGCGCGGTAGGCGCGCGAGTGGAGGCGGCCCATCCAGCCGACGCTGATGAGGCCGACCCCGATGGTGCGGGGGCTGGTGGCGGTCTGGTCGGTCATGGGAACTCCTTTGTCCAGGTTGGAGCTGTCATATGTTCGGACAACGAGACATTTCTACTCTGTTCGCCCACGTCGTAGCTCTGCGTAACCTTGCGTTACCTGAAGGCGCCCAGTTTCGACGCACGCACGGCCGTCATGCTGGGTCGATGGTTTTCGCCGAGGGACAGACGTCAGCTGGGGCACCGGATCGAGTGGTCGTGCGGGGTGCCCGCGAGCACAATCTCCGCGGTGTGGACGTGGACATCCCGAGGAACGCGCTGGTCGCGTTCACGGGCGTCTCCGGTTCGGGGAAGAGCTCGCTTGCCTTCGGCACGCTGTACGCGGAGGCGCAGCGCCGCTACTTCGAGTCGGTCGCTCCGTACGCGCGCCGCCTCATGAACCAGGTCTCGCCGCCCGACGTCGACTCGGTCGAGGGGCTGCCCCCGGCGGTGGCGCTCCCGCAGCAGCGCGGTGGTGGCAGTGCGCGCTCGACGGTGGGGAGCACCTCCACGATCGCGAACGTCGTGCGGATGCTGTTCTCGAGGGTGGGCGAGTACCCGGCTGGCGCGCCGATGCTGCTCGCGGAGGACTTCTCGGCGAACACCGTGCAGGGCGCCTGCCCGAACTGCCATGGTCTCGGCCGCGTGTACGAGGTGCCGGAGTCGCTCATGGTCCCGGATGCCTCCGTGAGCATCCGGGATGGGGCGATCGCCGCCTGGCCGACGGCCTGGCACGGCAAGCAGCTGCGCGACAGCCTGGTCTCCCTCGGCTACGACATCGACATCCCGTGGCGCGAGGTCCCCGCCGAACAGCGCTCCTGGCTGCTGCACACGACCGAGAAGCCGCAGGTGCCGGTGTACACGGGCAGGACACCGGCGCAGGTTCGCGCGGCTGTCGCGGCGGGCGACGAGCCCTCGTACATGAGCACGTTCGTCGGCGTGAAGCGGTACGTGCTCGATACATTCGCGAACTCGAAGAGCGAGCGGATGCGCGAGAAGGCAGCCGCGTTCATGGAGAGCGTGGTCTGCCCCGACTGTCGCGGGACGAGGCTGAAGCCGGATGCGCTCGCGGTGACGTTCGAGGGGCACGACATCACCCAGATCGCGGCGATGCCGCTGCGCGAGCTCGCGACGCTCATGAACACGGTGCTGGGGCCCGAGTGGGAGCGCTCGCGGGGAGCAGTGCTGGCCCCCGAGCAGGTGCTCGCGGCCCGCCGTCTCGCCGGTGAGCTCGGCGCGCGCCTCGCGCCCCTGTCGGATCTGGGGCTCGGCTACCTCTCACTCGACCGGCAGACCGGCACGCTGTCCGGCGGCGAGCTCCAGCGGCTGCGCCTCGCGAACCAGCTCCTCGCCGGCTTGTTCGGCGTCGTGTTCGTGCTCGATGAGCCCTCGGCCGGCCTGCATCCCGCGGACACCGAGGCGCTCCTGGGGATCCTGCGCGGTCTCAGGGACCGCGGCAACACCGTCTTCTACGTGGAGCATTCGCTCGACGTCATCCGCGAGGCCGACTGGATCGTCGACATCGGCCCCGGGGCTGGCGCCTCGGGTGGGCGCATCGTCTACTCCGGCGACCTCGACGGGCTGAAGGGCGCCGAGGAATCGGTGACCCGTCGCTACCTGTTCGACAGCCCCGACTCACCGCGGCCGACGATCCGCGCGCCGCGGCCGCGTGACCAGCGGGTCGCCCTCGACGGGGTCGTGCGCAACAACATCCGGGGCCTCTCGGTGGAGTTCCCGCTCGGCTGCCTGACCGCGGTCACCGGCGTCTCGGGCTCGGGCAAGACGACGCTCGTCAACCAGGCGCTCCCCGACCTGCTGCGCGCGAGTCTCTCGAGCGAGGTCGGGGAGACGACCGCCGCCGACGAACCGGAGCGGGGCGACCCGATGCTCGCCGTCGAAGCGGCGGCGACACAGGGCCGAGCCGTCGGGCCAGCCGACCGCCTCAAGCGGATCGTGCAGGTCAGCCAGGCCCCCATCGGTCGCACCTCGCGCTCGAACGTCGCGACGTACACGGGACTGTTCGACCGCATCCGCTCGCTGTTCGCGTCGACGGACGAGGCGAGGCGACGCCGCTACAGCGCCAGCCGCTTCTCGTTCAATCTGCCGAGCGGCAGGTGCCCGACGTGCAAGGGCGAGGGCACGATGGAGGTCGAGCTGCTCTTCCTGCCCACGGTGCAGGCGCCATGTTCGACGTGCGGCGGCAGGCGCTACAACGCCGAGACGCTGGAGGTCGAGTTCGAGGGGTCCTCGATAGCCGACGTGCTGGACATGAGCGTCACCGCCGCGCGGGAGAAGTTCGCCGGTCGCGCCGACGTGCTCCAGCATCTGGACGCGCTCGCGGATGTGGGCCTCGGCTACGTGTCGCTCGGCCAGCCTGCGCCCGAGCTGTCGGGAGGGGAGGCGCAGCGGGTGAAGCTCGCCGCGGAGCTGCGTCGCGCGCAGCAGGGGGACACCCTCTACCTGCTCGACGAGCCGACGTCCGGGCTCCACCCCGCCGACTCCGATCGCCTGCTCGGGCACCTGCACGACCTCGTCGACCTGGGCAACACCGTCATCCTCGTCGAGCACGACATGCGAGTCGTCGCGGGGGCCGACTGGGTCGTGGACATGGGCCCCGGTGCAGGGGATGAGGGTGGCGAGATCGTCGCGCAGGGCACCCCGAAGGAGGTCGCCGCGGTCGAGGGCAGTGCAACGTCCGCGTACCTCAGGGCCGCGGTGGTGCGGCTCGTTGCGACCGGGGTGTGAGGGCGGCGCTGCCGGCCTCTGGCGTCAGCTCCGCGTCGAGTTCGCGGACCTCCGTCTTGAGGATGCGCATCGATTGCCCGACGCTCTTCGCGAGGGCCGGCAGCTTCGAGGCGCCGAAGATGAGCACGATGATGGCGAGCACGGCGATGCCGTGCCAGCCCGTGAGGTTCGCGAGCATGATGGTCGCCTTTCGTCGTGGGGTCTGCTTGGGGCCGCGGGCGGCTGAAGTGCTCCGCCTGATGGGATGCGCGGGGCTCAGCTGCCTGGGCCGCTCGAACCTCCGGAACCTCCGGAACCTCCGGGCCCGCCCGCGCCACCGCCTGACGGCGCGGCTCCCGCGGCCGGTGTGGTCGTCGTGTCGACGCGCACGGTGAGCGCGACGTCGTAGCCGCTTGTCGCGTCGCCCGTGACCGTCGCGAGTTGCAGCGCGCCGCCGTCGTCGCCGAAGACGTTGTCCGAGTCGAGGCTGACCTGCGCCAGATTCGACGCCGATCCTTCGTACCCGGAGAGCGCGTACACGGTCTTCGATGCGTACTCGGGCAGGGCGACCTGCGAGGTCGAGATGGCGCTCGTCGACTCGGTGATGTCGTCGATCGTGGGGTACACCTCGAAGTGGATGTGCGGCCAGCGGCCCGTGTAGCAGGCGGGGAAGATCGAGGTGAAGGTGACGCTCCCCGAGCTGTCGGCGATCTGCACGCCGCGCAGGAACGTCTCGTTCTCGATGCCCTCCGAGTACATGGAGTAGCCACCGGTCGCGTCGCAGTGCCAGACGTAGACGGCGACGCCTTCGAAGGGCCGGTCGCCGTTCGCCATGTCGAGCACCGTCAGGGTGAGCGTCATGGGCGCACCGGCGGCCGCGGTGCTGCTGCCGATGCTCGTGCGAATGTCGCTCCGCACGACGCCGGACTGCTCGAGCACATCCGCGCCGTTCGATCCGTCGCCCGGGTAGGGGCCGGCCGTCTCGTCGGGGATCTCGCTGGCGGGCAGGATGCCGGCCGTCGCGCTCGCGGTCGGGGAGGCGCTCGCGGTTGCTGCGGAAGTCGCCCCGGCGCTCGAGGCACCTGATCCCGTCGGCGCGCAGGCGGCGAGTGCGACCGTCCCGACTCCGACGCCGAAGATGCTGAGCAGTCCCCGCCGCGACATGAGCGTGCCGAGGTCGAACGCGACGCCCTGGTCGACGACCTCCTCGTCTGCGCGGTCGAGGAGCCTGCCCTCGTAGGCGGGGCCATCCGGCGTGAGGTCTGGTTCGGGGATCTTGCTCATGGTGGCTCTCCTGGTCTGTTTCACGGAACTCGGGACAGCCTCGGTTGCTCCCCAGGCAGGCGGCTATGGCGCAGCTAGGTGTGGCCTATGGCGCAGGTCCCAGCCCGAATGTCCGTGGCTCGTGCTTAGCTATGCGCACACTTCAGGGAAGACGTGAACGGGGGAGCGACGTGACCGAGCAGCTCGATGTCCGGGAACAGCGATCGGGCAGCACGGCGGCGCCGGGGCCAGCTGGTCTGCGGCGTGCGTCGAAGCTGCGGCAGTCCCTCCTGCGGCTCGGGTCTGGCGCGCTCACGAAGACCTACGACCTGTACCACCTGCATCCGGCCGTCTGGCGCTGGACCGCCCGCCACTATGCGCCTGCCATGGGTGACTTCGCGAAGTTCAACGCGTGGATGATCTGCCAGCGCGCGAACCTCGACGTGCCCGCCTACCAACGGTGGCTGCACGAGAACGACTTCAGGTTCCGGTGGTGGCAGCTCTCGAGCTACCCCGAGACGAACAAGGACGACTACGTCAAGCGGTACACGGAAGACGAGCGCTGCTGGGGCGGTGAGATCGACACGATCGGCACCGTGGTCGACGAATCGAGCGGGTCGAGCGGCTCGCCCTTCAACTGGATCCGCGGGCGGCACGAGCTCAAGACCATCCACAACAACGTGGCCGGGTACATCACACTGCTGTTCGGCACGAAGAAGCTCTTCGGCATCAACGCCTTCTCGATGGGGGCGTGGGCGACCGGCACCAACACCGGACACGCGCTCTCGAAGATCTCCATGGTCAAGAACACCGGCCCCGACATCGACAAGATCGTCGACACCATCCGCCACTTCGGGCCGAAGTACCAGTACCTCGTCAGCGCGTACCCGCCGTTCCTCAAGCACCTTCGCGACCGGCTCGACGGTGAGGAGTGGTTCGACTGGTCGAAGCACCGACTCAACGGCTTCGTCGGCGGCGAGGCGATGACGGAGGGGCTGCGCGACTACCTGGAAGAGCGCTTCGGGCGCGTCTACTCGGGCTACGGGGCGTCCGACCTCACGATCGGCATGGCGGGGGAGTCGGACGCGTGCGTCTGGCTTCGCCGCGCGATGTTCGCCGACGAGCGGCTGCGGCGGGCCCTCCTCGGCGAAGATGAGTCGCGCATCCCGATGGTCTTCCAGTACAACCCGCTCGAGACCTACCTCGAGACGAACGACGACGACGAGCTCGTCGTGACGCTGAACTCGTCTGCCGTGCTGAGCCCGAAGCTGCGCTACAACATCGGCGACGAGGCGAAGATCCTCTCGTTCCCCGAGGTGCGCGAGACCATCGCCGCGCTCGACCCGGCCCTGTCGAGGGCGTTCCACCGGGCGTTCGCGGTGCAGCGGATGAAGCTGCCCTTCCTCCTGCTCTTCGGCCGGAAGGACTCGACCATCTCCTACATGGGCGCCAACCTGTACCCGATCGACATCGAGAACGGGCTCTACCGCGACAACCCGCACGCCGCCGACATCGAGTCGTTCAAGCTCGGTCTGCTCGAGCTCGACGGACACGAGCAGCGGCCGGTTGTGCACCTCCAGCTGCGCGACGGAGCGACGCTGACGGACGACGAGATCGCGAGGCTCAGCGAGACGACCCGGCTCGGCATCGTCGAGCACCTGGCCACCGTCTCGCGCGACTTCGCGCAGTCGCTCGACGAGGACCCATCGACGGGAGACCTCCGCATCGAGGTGCACCCGTTCGGCACGGGGCCGTTCACCGGGGGCAACGCGAAGATCAAGAACGTCTACGTCGTCAAGAACGCCGAGTAGGCCGTGTTCACCACGGACTTCTCGAAGGCGCCCATCCAAGGACGGGCCGAGGCGCTGGTCATCGTCGAGGGGCGCAGCACCGACAGCGATGGCGCGATCTGGCGGCACCGCTTCCGCGACCGACGAGTCGTCGGCGAGCTCCTGCTCTTCGAGAGCGTCGGGCGAGCGCGAGAAGTTGCTGGCGCGCATCGCGGACGCACGAAGCTGCTGCTCGCTGAGACCCGCGGCTACTCGAACGGCATCTGGCGGGCCGATCCGGAGCCGCCGCCCGGCGAGATGGCGCACAACCCGCACTTCGCGCCCGTCTCCACCGAGCGCGCGCAGGGGCGCACGCCACCGCTCGTCGCGGAGCCCACGCGGAAGCCGAGGAAGCTGACCACTCCCATCCCACCGCCATCGCACACGATCTTCGACACTGCATCGATGTTCGTCGGTGCGACCCGATACACGACACCACTTGCCTGGGCCGTGACGGGGCGCCTCTGGGGCCAGATGACCGGCAAGATGCGACGGATGCCCGACTACTGCTGGCACGGCATCTACTGGGAAGCACCGTGGACGCTCGGGACCCTCGCGAACTTCTCGACGCGCGACGCCCTCATCCGCTTCGCGAGGATGCCCGAGCACCGCCACCTAATGCAGTGGATCGTGAAGGACACGAAGAACGCCAACGCCGGCTTCATTCGCCTCTTCGCGAGCGAGGAGGAACTGGCGAGCGTGGAAGGTGGCACGACGCAGGCGGCTGAGGGGGTGGGTTCTGGCGCGCGCGCCAACAGCGGCGATGGCGTCGGCGATGGCGACGGCGCCGCTGGCGGTGACGGTCGGGTGGACGCGGCCGATCGCCGGAACAGCGTCGTGACGGGCGGGGCCGCCCGGTCCGGTCCCCATCGCGGCATCGAGGTGAAGCGCGTGGAGTCGGAGCTCGAATTCCTGGAGTTCGTCGAGCTGCCGGGACGCGTGTCCGACCCGAGCCGCGAGGTGCCCGTCCTCGAGTCCACGCTCCGTTCCTGGTGGAAGGGCAAGGGGGCGCACGAGTCCACGGTCGAGCTGCTCATCGCCTACCGAGGCGGGGAGCCGGTGGCCCGCGCGGTCGCGCACACGAGCGACGCATTGGACGCGAAGCTCGACTCGAGTCTGCAGCTGTTCGGAGCCGTCGCGGCCGCCGACGCGGAGTCGCTCGGCGCGATCATCGCCGCCGTCGAGGAGCGCGCTGGGAAGGCCGGGCGGCGGGAACTGCTCGGCCCCGTCACGCTGCTCCCGAACCAGGTGGGCGGCGTGATCACGAGCGGCTTCAGCGAGCGGGGCTTCGTGGAGGGAGCCTGGAACCCCGACTGGGTGCCCGCCGCCTACGAAGGGCTCGGCTTCACAACCTGGAACGAGTCGGCGACCTGGATCGCACGCCTCGAACAAGGTCGCCTCGGGCAGATCGAGAGCGACGCCTTCACCGCGCCCACCGATGGGGAGCTCGCAGCCGCCGGCGTCGTCATCGAGCGGGCATCGCGGCTGCGGTTCCCGCGCGCCGTCGCGCGCCAGCGGAAGCTGGTCAACGCCGCGTTCGCCGAGCTGCCCTACTACACGCAGATCTCGCCGGCCCAGATGCGCGAGGCGACCAGCGGGCTCGTCGCCATCATCGATCCCAGCATCTGGGCGTTCGCCGTCGACGCGAAGACCCGCAAGCCACTCGGGTTCCTGCTCTGCGTCCCCGACGTCACGCGCATCGTGCAACGCTCCTCCGGTCGCATCGGGCCACGACAGCTGCTCGAGATCTGGCGGCAGAAGCGGGAGCCGAGGGAAGCCGTGCTCACCATCCAGGGCACCGTCCCCGAGGCGCGGGGCCGGGGCATCAGCACGCTCCTCGGTCGAACGGTCGGGGAGGCGCTCATCGAGGGCGGGTACACGGCGCTGCGCTCCACCTACATCGGACACGACAACCCAGCGTCAGCGCGGCAGCTCAGCCGGATGGGCGGCGACGCGCTGCACCACACGGTGTTCTACCGGAAACGAGTGGGCGGCATGCCCATCCCGCGCCCAAGCAACGAGGGGGAGCAGCGATGACCAGCATCCACACGCTGAACCGGATCATCGCCGACGCGGCGTCGGCGCCGTCGGCCCACAACACCCAGCCCTGGTCGCCGCGGATGATCGGCGACGGGGCGGCTCTCGAGCTCCGGGTCGCGCGCAAGCGGACCCTGCCGGCCTCGGACCCGACCGGGCGTGACACCCTGCTCGGGTTGGGCGCCTGGCTCGAGGCGTTCAGCGTCAGTGCCGCCGCGCACCGAGTGGACTTCGAAGTCGAGCTCCTGCCCGCGCTCGCCGACCCGGAGGCGATCGTGCACGCGAGGAGCGACGACCCCGTGCTCCGCATCCAGCTGCGCCAAGGCCGAGAAAGCACAGGCGACGGCACAGGGGACGGCACGGGCGACGGCACAGAGGGTGGCACCCCGAACGTGCGCACCACCGACGCCGACGGGCACGACGGCTCGACAGACGCGCCCGGCAGCCGACTCGCGCCTGCTGGCGCCGCGTCACCTGCGTCGTCAGGCGGCCCGGATTCCGACCGACACCTGCTGGCATCGCGGAAGACCGTGCGCAGTGGACTCGAGCCCGCGAAGGGACTCGTGCTCGAGCTCGCGAACGCGTTGCCTGCCTGGTTGCGGCTCGTGCCGGTCGACGCGGACGACCTGCGGCACTTCTCGGCGCTCGGCACCGCCGACACGGTGCGCGAACCCGGCGTTGCGCGCGAGCTGGCGCACTGGCTGCGACTGCACCCCTCGCATCCGCGGTACGACGTCGACGGGCTCAACGACCGCGTGCTCGGGGTTCCCGCGGTCGCCGCGCGGTTCGCGTCGGCGTTCACGCGGAACCGCCGCCTGCGGGAAGCTGCGGTGCGCGTCGTGACCCCCCGTCGGGGAGCTGTGGCGCCGCGCGCTGCTCGAGGTGCCGGTCTCGGCGGCGGGTGAGGACGCGCCCGCCGCGGCGACGGCCTTCGCTCTGGTCGCCGACACGAAACTGCTCGACATCGGATCGGGTGCGGAGGTGACCCGCGTGCTCAACTCCCCGCTCGGGCTGCCCCCAGAGCGGGTGCTCGAGGCCGGCCAGGCGCTCATGCGGCTGTGGCTGCTGGCCACGGCGCGCGGGGCGGCGTTCGCGCCAGCCTCCGAGATCATCGACTCGTCGCTCGCGCAGGGCGAGCTGCGCTACCGACTCGGGCTCTCGCGCCGCGACGTGCCGCTCTTCGTCACGCGGGTCGGCGTGCCCAGGGACCCGAACCCGCCGCGCGCGCCTCGACGCTGACCTGCACCTGCACCTGCACCTGCACCTGCGGCTGCGGCCGCGGAAAGCCGGGAGGCTGTTCAACCCGCGCGACGTCTGCTCAGCCCAGCCCGCGCATCCACTCGGCGATCAGGTCGACGCCGCGCGTGAACGCGGGGTCGCGGCGCCGGTTCAGGAAAGCGTGCGTACTGCCGGGCAGCACGCGGTACTCGGTGTCGACGCCCGCCGCAGCGAGCTCCCTCGCGAACAGGGAACCGGATGCGCGCATCGCGTCGCGGTCCGCGTCCACGACCAGCGACGGCGGCAACCCGGTGAGATCGTGCCCACCGGGAAACGCGTCGGGAAGCGACAGTACGTCCGCGCTGCCCGCATAGTTGAGGTTCATCGCGCCGATCAACCAGGGCGTGTGGACGTAGCGGCGGCTGCCGCGCAGACGACTCATCAGCTCGGGCGAGCGCTCCGGCAGCTCAGCGTGGAACGTGCCGTAGGCGAGGAAGAGCCCGCGCAGGGGAGACGCCCCAGCGCGCTCGTAACGGTACGCCGCGGCCGCCGCGAGGCACGCCCCGGCGCTCGCTCCGCCGAGCACGACCCCATCGTCGCTCCGGGCGCTGACCCAGTCGACGACCGCCATCGCGTCGTCGAGCGGGATCGGGAAGCGGACCTCCCGCCGGAGCTGACGGCCGGCGCCGGCGCTGCTCGGAACCGGCGCGCCCGCGCGTTCTGCCCGGTCCCGGCCGCCCAGGGGCACGAGTCGATAGTCGACGGTCGTCACCTCGAATCCCGCCCGAGCCAAGGCAAGAGCGACCTCGTGCGTCTCCGGCTGGTCGAGGCCGCCGGAGTAGAAGCCGCCACCGTGCAGCCAGACGACAGGGCGACGCGGTGAGCGCGCAGCACAGCCGTCGGCGGGGGCATAGGTCCGCACCGGAACCCGGCCGTGCGGTCCGGCAACGGCGGAGTTCGTCGCATCCACCCCGTGCGGTGCGGTCAGCGAGCGTCTCGGCATCCGCCCACGATACGGGCACACGCCCTAGGCTCTTCTGATGCACGAGCTACGCCTCTCCGAGGAAACCCAGCGCCGCGCCGTCGCGCTGAACGCGCGGCAAGCCTGGATCAGCCTCGCCTTCCTCGCACCGATCCTCCTGGCGCTCGTCGTGATCTTCTCGCTCCAGGACTTCTGGCTCGGTTTCGGCTACGGGGTGCTCGTCGTCGTGCTCGTGGGCGGGTCGCTGCCGTTGTCGATCTGGCTCGCGCGCTGGGCGATGCGGGAGACCTACATCCGGTTCGGCGACGGCTGGATCGAGCACAAGTGGATGTTCCGCACCCGCCGGTTCGCCGCGGCCGAGGCCGAGGCCACGAGCGTCGTCACGGTCGACCGCATGTCGTTCGGCGGCTTCTCGGGGGCTCCGACGCACCACCTCATCGTCACTGGTCGCGACCGTCGTCTGCTGATCCTCGTGGGGCAGATGTGGACCACCCAGCAGCTGTCGGCCATCATGCACGACCTCGCGAGCCGCGGGGTGCCGTGGATCTCCGTCCCCGAGCCGATCACCCCTCCGCAGCTGCGCGCCCGCGACCCGCGCCTCGTGCCCTGGTGGCAGGCGCATCCCGTCGCCTTCGCGCTGCTGATCGCCGGCGCCGTCTTCGTCCTCGCGATCATCCTCATCACCGTGCTGGCGTTCGTGGTCTTCACGGCGGTCATGGGCTGACCCGTCACTGGGCGCGGGTGGCCGGCCGGGCCGCCGCCTCGCCGAGGCAGCCGTGCCGCTGGGCGACGCCTGGGCGTGGCCGCCGCCCGGCGTCCTACGCTGAACTCGTGCGCTCCCTCACCCGTCTCACCGGCCTCGACCGGATTCAGGCGAGCAAGCGCGTGCCCGCATTGCAAGTCGCGAAGACAGCCATCGCCGCCGTCGGAGCATGGCTGCTGGCTGGCTGGCTCATCCCAGGTCCCCTGCCCGTGTTCGCGGCCGTCGCCGCGCTGCTCGTCGTGCAGCCGAGCGTCAACCAGTCGTTCGCGAAAGCCCTCGAGCGCAGCGCCGGAGTGGTCATCGGCGTCGCCGTCGCGAGCGCCATCTCGCTCGTCCTCGGCCCGCAGTCGTGGGTGATCCTCCTCGCGATCGTCGTCGCGATGCTCGTCGCGTGGCTGCTGCGCATGACCTCCACGACCAGCAACCAGGTCGCCATCAGCGCGATGCTCGTGCTGGCGCTCGGCGCATCCACCCCGGAGTACGCGCTCGACCGCATCCTCGAGACCCTCATCGGCGCCGCCTTCGGTCTCCTCATCAACGCCGTCATCCTGCCGCCCGTGCTCGTCGCCCCGGCCCAGCGCGACACGGCGATGCTCGGCAACGAGATCGCCGCGTCGCTCGAACGGCTCGCCGACGCCATCGAGCAGCCGCAGACCCCCGCGAGCCTCACCGAGCTGCTCATCAAGGCGCGTCTTCTCAGACCCATGGCGGGTGCCGCCGAGAACTCCATCGCCGACGGGCTCGAATCGCTCACCTTCAACCCGCGCAAGTCCAGGCATCACGAAGAACTCGTCGAATGCCAAGAGCTGCTCGACCGCTTCCGCCCCATCGTCACGCAGCTCACCGGCATGACCCGCGCCGTCGCCGAGCACTGGGAGCCGACGCTCGCCGAAGAGCCGCAGGCCATCGCCATCGCCGAGCAGCTGCGGCGGGCCGCGCACGACACGCGCATCCTGATCCCAAACGAACCGGGGGAGCCGCAGTCGTTCATCCTCGAACCTCCTGCGCTCACCGCGCCGCTCGTCGTCTCAGCACCGAAGGGCGGCAGCTGGGTGCTCATCGGCTCGCTCATCGAGGACCTGCGCCGCATCCACGAAGGGCTCACCGGCGAGGCGTAGGCGTGTCGTGCAGGGCGCTGTCCTGGCCCGAGTCGCCGCGTCCGCCCGCCTCTGCTGGCCACCCTCCGGGATGCGACGGCCCCGGATGCGCCCTTCGCGCCCGGCGAGCTCGCATCAACATGGAAGCCGACCACAGTCGCCCGCGCCGACGCAGCGCCGTGCCTCGCACGGCCTGTCCAACATCAGTGCACTATCGGCCCCTGAGTCGCGAAAACGTCGCCCGCAGCCCGAATCTGCACGCATGTTGGACATGCGTCGTTGGCCCACCGTCCCAAGCAGGCAATGCCAGTACCTGGCACGCCGGCCCCTCCCGGGCGCAGGCTGGAAGCGATCCAATGGAGGAACGGCGGCGGCCGGTGCTCCAGAGAAGGGCGGCGGGACCCGCCGCCGTCCCCGGAACCGCAACGAGAGGCACCCATGAAGGCAACGTTCATGTACGCAGCAGGCGACGTCCGAGTCGAGACCGTCGCCGACCCGACCATCCAGCAGCCGACCGACGCGATCGTCCGCGTCACGCAGGCGTGCATCTGCGGCTCGGACCTGCATCCGTACCACTCGATGCAGGCCAGCGAGCAGGGCTCCCCGATGGGCCACGAGCTCATCGGCATCGTCGAGGAGATCGGCGCCGCCGTCACAACCCTCAAGGTCGGCGACTTCGTCATCGCCCCGTTCGCGTTCCAGGACAACACGTGCGTGTTCTGCCGCGAGGGCGTGCAGACGTCGTGCATCCACGGCGGCTTCTACGGCAGCCCAGAGATCGGCGGCCTGCAAGCCGAGCTCGCACGCATCCCGCAGGCCGACGGAAGCCTGGTCGTCGTGCCCGGCGTCGACGCCGCCGCCCTCGGCCGCGGGGAGAACGCACAGCTCGCCGCGAGCCTCCTCACGCTCTCCGACGTGTACCTCACCGGCTACCACGCAGCCCACATGGGCCGTGTCGAGGCGGGCAAGACCGTCACCGTCATCGGTGACGGCGCCGTCGGACTCTCCGCGGTGCTCGCCGCCAAGCAGCTCGGCGCCGAGCGCATCATCCTCATGGGCCGTCACACCTCCCGCACCGACCTCGGCGTCGAGTTCGGCGCAACCGACGTCGTCGCCGAGCGCGGTGACGACGGCATCGGGAAGGTCATGGACCTCACGAACGGCGAGGGCAGCCACGTCGTCCTCGAGGCCGTCGGCCACATGCCCGCCTACGAGCAGGCCTACGGCATCGTCCGTCCCGGCGGCGTCATCTCGCGCGTCGGCGTGCCCCAGTACGAGGACGCACCCATCGGCTTCGGCTCGCTCTTCGGGAAGAA
Organism: Pseudoclavibacter terrae; assembly: GCF_008831075.1. Lineage (GTDB taxonomy): Bacteria > Actinomycetota > Actinomycetes > Actinomycetales > Microbacteriaceae > Pseudoclavibacter > Pseudoclavibacter terrae. Next base: position 181,448 of record NZ_WBJX01000001.1, read on the forward strand.
CGTCACCCTCACCGGTGGGCCGGCCCCTGTGCGCGCCTACATGGAACCCGCGATCCAGCAGGTCCTGAACGGCGACATCAACCCGGGTCGCGTCTTCGACCGCACTATCGGCATCGACGAGGTGCCGGCCGGCTACGCCGCCATGGACGCGCGCGAAGCCCTCAAGGTGCTCGTCCAGATGTAGTCGGCCGCGGCCGTGCGCGCACCACCAGACGAGAGGAACAGAGTCATGACCACAGAACTCCAGCCAAAGAGCCCGACCATCAAGGGCCCAGCAGAGTGGTTCACCGGCGACGTCTTCTTCAACGCCTACTACGCGGGCACCGAGCCATCGCGTACCCGCCTCAACCTGGTCCGCTTCACCCCTGGTGCGCACACGGCCTGGCACCGCCACGCTGTCGGCCAGACGCTGCACGTCACCGAGGGCTACGGGTACGTGCAGTCGCGGGGCGAAGAGCTCATCGAGCTGCGGCCAGGCGACACCGTGTACACGCCAGCCGGCGAGTGGTACTGGCACGGCGCATCCGCCGACAACTTCATGTGCCACCTCGCGCTCTGGGAGGCGCCAGGGCCCGACTCCGACGAACCCGAGACGGTCTGGGGTGAGCTGCTGACGCCCGAGGAGTACCCGCAGGCCTAGCGGCTCAGGAGCAGCGACGAGGGGCAGCGATACCGCTGGCGCTAATGCTCTGTTGGCCGGACTTGGCCCCGCAAGAGTGAGCCAGACGCATCCGTGACCTTCGGTGGTGGGTGCTTCCGGCTCACACTTCCTGCTGGCACTCTTCCGGATTGGCGGGGCTGTGCGTCGCGTTCCGTCCCCGTAGGAGTGAGCCAGAAGCATCCGGAAGCAGCGACTCCGGATGCTTCTGGCTCACTCTCCTTGCCTGAGAGGGGGCGCCGGGCAGGAGGCGCGCCGCCACGTGCTCGCGCTACTGCTGCTGGTGGGTCAGCGAGACGCCTGCGGGGAGCTCCGTGGCAGCCCAGGACGCGAGCATCCGCAGCCCGTCCGCGCTCGGGCTGCCCTCCGCGGCCGTGTAGACGTTCATCGTCAGGCCCGGCTCGCTCGGCAGCGGCAGCGACTCGAAGTTCAACTCGAGCAGGCCGACGACCGGGTGGTTCAGGCGCTTCACGCCGCTGCGATGGAACTTCACGTCCTTCGCAGCCCACATCTCGCGGAAGAGCTCGCTCTGCGTCGACAGCTCACCGATGAGCTGGTGCAGCTTGGGGTCGTGCGGGTTGCGGCCCGCCTCCATACGCAACATGGATGCGGCGTCCGCGGCGATGCGGTCGAAGTCGACCCAGAAGTCACGGGCGGCGGGGTTCAGGTAGATGTACCTCGTCGTGTTCACCGGGCGGCGCGGGTCGTCGAAGACGGGGGAGTACAGTGCCCGACCGAGACGGTTGGCCGCGAGCACGTCGTGCCGGTCGTTGCGCACCCACGCCGGGGCCTCCGAGAAGGCGTCGAGCATCTGCCGGACCGCTGGACGCAGCTCCCCACCGGGCTGCTTCTTCGACGCTCGGCGCGACGGTGCGCTCGCCCTGGCGAGGTTGAAAAGATGCTCGCGCTCCGCCTCGTCGAGCTGCAGGGTCGAGGCGATCGCGTCGAGCACGCTCTCGGACGCACCGGAAAGGTTGCCGCGCTCGAGCCGCACGTAGTAGTCGACCGAGACGCCCGCGAGCATCGCGACCTCCTCGCGACGCAGCCCCGCGACTCGGCGATTCCCACCGTACGCCGGCAGGCCAGCCTGTTCGGGGGTGATCTTCGCCCGGCGGGAGCTGAGGAAGTCCTTCACCTGCTCGCGCACATCGTTCATGCGTCCAAGCTACGCCTGGCGGCGCTGCCAGGGGAGGTCCCGCGAGTACCTGTCACCCGTGCGAGTGAGGGCTTCCTCGTGAGTTGACAGCCAGGGTGACGTCAGGGGCATCGGGAGTACGGGAGGGTGGGATCTCCCGCTCACGTCACCTTCACTGTCACGACCGGAGAACGAGAGGCTGTGGGTGGGGCTGCCGAGGTTGGAGGCATCTCCAACCGAAGGCCCAGACGTCACAGCCTTCGCGAGCCGACAGCCAGGGTGACGTGGGTCTGCGTGCGGCCAGGTAGCTGCGCATGCCTTCGCTCACGTCACCTTGACTGTCAGCAGTATGGGAACGCAACAGTGCGTCAACTCGGCAGTGCGTGAACTCGGCAGTGCGTGAACTCGGCAGTATGGGAACTCAGCAGTGCGGGAACTCAGCAGCGACAACGAATCAGTGCGGGCCACATCGAACTGCGGCCCGCACTGCGAAAAGTGTCGCACTTGTGCGCACCGGTCGGCCCGTAGCTGTCAGGAGCGGGGCTGACGCGGAGCAGCCTCGTGGAGCTCTCGCCTACAAGGCACGCCCTGAACGTCAGTTCGCGGACGCCGACTGCCCGCGGCGTGCGACCTCGGCGATTTCCGCCGGGAAGGCGGCAGGCTCCCGGTCGAGGGGGAGCGTGTCGGGGTCGAGGGCTGCGTCCAGCGCGCCTTCGGCGTCTGCCTGCAAGGCTGCGAAGACGGGGTCGAGGTCGGGCTGACGGGGGCCACGCTCTGCGACGAGTTCGAGCGTCTTCCGGCTCGCCGCCGCAGCCGTCACGCTCTCGATGAGCACCCGCGCGATCTGCGAGCGGGCGACCGAGTCGTCCTCGGGCGAGCCAGTGCGCCGCGTATCGCCCCGCAGGAACAGCGGCTCGGGATGCGCGGCGGCGCTCTCGTCGAACCGCCCCGGACGCACGATCGTGTCGTCGCTGCCGCTCGCGCGCACGAGGCGCTCAGCGCGACGCTTCCAGTCGTGCGACTGCGAGGCCCGGTTGTAGCCGCTGTCGTGGACGGTCGCCCCGATCGAGGTCATAAGCGCGACACTGACGCGTCGCCCGGCAAGGGCCTCGAAGGTCGCGCGCACGATGCCGGAGTCGATGGCTTCCGCCTCAACGGCGGGGTGGCTGGCCAGCTTCCGGGACCAGACCGGTGCAGGCGCACGTTTCGGGCATGTGCTTGAGGTCTCGTCCCGGAAGCTGGACCCCCGCGGAGGAGCCAGCGCCGCGACCCGGGTTCAGACGCGCCCCGCCGCCGATCAGGCCTCGGGGATGGGCATGCCGTAGGCCTCGAGCGTCAGCGACTCGGGCTCGGGCCCGCGGCGCACCGCCTTGTCGAGCGCATCGATCTGGGCGACCTCGTCGGCGGTGAGCTCGAAGTCGAAGATGTCGAAGTTCTCGGCGATGCGGTGCGGCTTGACCGACTTGGGGATCACCGAGCGCCCCTCCTGCACGTGCCAGCGAAGCATGACCCGCGCCGGGCTCTTGCCGTGGGCTTCGGCGATGGCGCCGATGGTCGAGTCCTCGAGGGTGCTCCCGCCGTTGCCGTCGCGGTAGAACGTGATGCCGCCGATGGGCGACCAGGCCTGGTCGAGGATGCCGTGGCGCGCATCCGCGTCCTGCACGTCTCGCTGCTGGAAGTAGGGGTGCAGCTCGATCTGGTTGAGGGCTGGCGCGACGTCGGTCGCCTCCAGCAGCGCCGCGAGGTGGTCCGGCATGAAGTTGCTCACGCCGATCGCGCGCACCTTGCCGTCGGCCAGGAGGCGCTCGAGGGCACGGTAGGCGCCGATCGTCTTCTCCCAGGCGGTCGGGAGCGGCTGGTGGAGGATCAGGAGGTCGATCTGCTCGACGCCGAGCTTGGCGGCAGACTTCTCGAAGCCGTGAAGGGTCTCGTCGTAGCCGTAGTCGCTGATCCAGATCTTGGTCTCGATGAAGATCTCGTCGCGGGGGAGCCCGGATGCGGCGATCGCCTGCCCGACTTCCCGCTCGTTCCCGTAGGCGGCCGCCGTGTCGATGTGTCGGTAGCCGACGCGCAGCGCCTCGGCGACTGCGGCCGCCGTCTCCTCTGGTGCTGACTGGTACACGCCGAATCCGATGGTGGGCAGTTCGACGCCGTTGTTGAGGGTCAGGTTCGTGGTGCTCATGCCGAAACGCTACGCCGAGCGACCGGTGGGAGACAGGTTCTGTCAGTGCCCGTCAGCTGAATCGAAGTCGTTTCGAACAGCCGCAAATCTCCTCTTGCGCGAGGGGGCGCTCGTGCCTACACTTTCGGCAGGTGCACAAACGATCAGATCTATTTGCAACTTCGTGCACACCCCGACAAAGGAGTCAGAACATGCGGTCTAAGTCGCCGCTCGCCGCCCTCGCGGCCAGCACCGCCGAGCACAGCTCGGCGAACACGTCGGGAGGGAAGCCGGCATGGAAGTAATCACCTGGATCGCCGAGAACTTCATCGGCCTCTTCAATGCCTCCGCCGAGAGCCTCATGGGTCTCATCACCGGCATCCTCCCTCTGCTCCTCGTGCTGCTCACGGCAATGTACGCCGTCACCACGTGGATCGGTGAAGAGCGCGTCACGCGCGCCGTTCGCTGGGCAGGCAAGTACGCGATCACGCGCTACACGGTCATGCCGATCATCGCCGTGATCATGCTGACCAACCCCATGGCGTACACGTTCGGCCGCTTCCTCCCGGAGCGCTACAAGCCGGCCTTCTACGACTCCGCGGTGTCCTTCGTGCACCCCGTCACAGCGTTCCTCCCGCACGCCAACGCGGGTGAGCTGTTCGTCTGGACCGGCATCTCCGCAGGAGTCCTCTCCATCGCGCCCGACAAGTACGCGACCCTCGCCGCCCTCTACTTCATGGTCGGCATCGTCGTCATCTTCATCCGCGGCATAACCACGCAGTGGATCACGAAGGTGCTCATCAAGCGCGGCGGCCACGAGGCGACGTTCGCTCGCTTCGACGAGATGTACGCCGAGGGCCACCTCCAGGGCTCCAAGACCGAAGGTGGTGTCCTGTGAGCACAGACGCTGACAACACGAACGCAGGCACGGCCGACAACGGCGGAGCAGGAACGGCCGACTACAAGGGCGTCAAGGTCAACCGCGGTCGCGGTGGCTGGGGCGACGGCCTGACCCTCGTGCCGAACGCCGAGAAGAACATCGTCCTCTCGGTCACGGGCGGCGGCATCCACCCCGTCGCGCAGAAGATCGCGGAGCTCACGGGCGCCGAGGCGGTCGACGGCTTCAAGAACAACGTGCCAGACGCGAACGTGCTCTGCGCGGTCATCAACTGCGGCGGCACGGCGCGCATCGGCGTGTACCCGAAGAAGCGCATCCCGACCGTCGACGTGTACCCGGGTGAACCAGGCGGCCCGCTCGCCCAGTTCATCACCGAGGACATCTTCGTCTCCGACGTCGCGCCCCGCGACGTGATCTCGCTCGACGCCGACGCCACCGCGGCGGCCGGCGCTGCCGCCGCGCAGGAGAAGCCGGCGCAGAGCCCCGAGGAGATCGCGGCAAAGGCCAAGGCGGATGCGCGCGCCAGGGTCGCAGCTCAGGGAAGCGGATTCACGGGCTTCGTCGTGAAGTTCGGCAACGCCATCGGCTACTTCATCAACACGCTGCTCTCCTCGGGCCGCCAGGCGATCAAGCTGACGCTCAACACGATCCTGCCGTTCATGGCGTACGTGTCGCTCCTCATCGGAGTCGTCACGTACACGGGTGCTTCGGACTTCATCGCCAACGCGGTGTCGCCGCTCGCGTCGAACCCGATCGGCCTGATCCTGCTCGGCGTCATCACAGGCCTCCCGTTCCTGTCGCCGATCCTCGGCCCAGGTGCCGCGATCGCCCAGGTCGTCGGCGTGCTCATGGGCACGCAGATCGCCGCCGGTGCGCTGCCGGTGCAGTACGCGCTGCCGACGCTCTTCGCGGTCAACGGCCAGGTCGGCTGCGACTTCATCCCCGTCGGTCTCTCCCTCGGCGAGGCGGAGCCGGAGACGGTCGCGGTCGGTGTTCCCGCCGTGCTCTTCTCCAGGCAGATCACGTCGCCCCTCGCGGTCGTGCTCGCCTACTTCGCCTCCTTCCTCCTCGTCTAGGTGCTGCCGGGCGGGCCGCACGCCGGCCCGCCCGCGCATCCACTGAACCTGAACCAAGAAAGGGACCACAACGTGTCCACGACCATCTGGCAGTCAGAAATCGCCCGCATCGGACCCGACGCGAACGACATGTTCGAGGGCGGCGTCTACATCCTCTTCGGAGAACCCGTGCCGGACGCCCTCGCCGAGGTCAGCCTCGTGCACAAGGGGCACACGGGAGAGTTCGTGCCCGTTCAGGCGGGCGACGAGTTCGTGATCGGCGACGAGGCCGTGACCGTCACCGCGGTCGGCGACCTCGCCAACCCGAACCTGCAGGAGCTCGGCCACGTTGTGCTCTATCTGAACGCGGAAGACACCGCGCTCCTCCCCGGCGCCATCCAGGCGTCCGGCTCCCTCTCCACCCCCACCGAGGGCGCATTCGTCAGCGTGCGCCGGAACGAGGCCTAGATCATGGACTGGAGATTCCCCGCCGTCCTCGTGCTCGCACTCGTCGTGAGCATGCTCATGTCGGTCGTGCAGATGCGCGCCTACATGCGCCAGGTCAACGAGATCGCGAAGGCCAACGCGGGCAAGAACCTCAACCTCGTGAGCGGACGCGGCAAGGGCGCCTTCCGCGGCGCGATCGTCGTCCTGCTCGTCGACCCAACGACCCTCGAGGTCGTCGAGGCTCGCGCGCTCGTCGGCTTCAGCGTCTTCGGTCGCCTGAAGCCAGCCCCCGACCTCGAGGGGCCACTGAAGACGGTCTTCGACCGCGCGGCCGCCCGCCACAAGCACCTCGGAACCGCCGTGCGCCAGGCGATCAGCATGCTGCCCCACCAGGTGCGCGCGCAGGTCCCGCTGCCGCCCGCGAAGGGCAAGGCCAAGCGCGGTCAGCCGACCGCCATCAAGGGCGCGGCGCCGAAGCAATTCGCCGGCCTCTCCCGCGTCAGCAACTAGCCCGTACCAGCCACCAGGCCCACGAACCACGCACAAAAGGAACGCACATGAACTACACGCAGCGCCTCATCCAGCGCGAAGCCGAACTCGGCCGACCCATCCGCGTCGGCGTGGTGGGGGCAGGTCAGATGGGCTCAGGCCTCATCGCCCAGATCGAACGCGCCAAGGGCATGGAAGTCGCGGTCGTCGCCGACATCGCCGTCGAGCGCGGAGTGGATGCGTACACCCGGGCCGGCCGCACGGATGTGCAGGTCGAGAACGACCTCGCCGTCGTCGCCGAGCACATCGAGGCCCGCCGCCCCGTCGTCATCAACGACGGCCTCCTCATCCCGAAGCTGCCAGTGGACGTGGTCCTCGAGGTGTCCGGCGTCACCGAGATCGCCGCGCAGGTCGCCTACGCGTCGCTCCTCGGCAAGAAGGACGTCGCCCTCATGACCGTCGAGGCCGACGTGACCGTCGGCCTGTTCCTCGCGAGCATCGCCAACGCCGGCGAGCAGGTCTACACGATCTGCCGCGGCGACGAGCCCGTCGAAGCCCTCAAGCTCGTCGAGCACGCCACCGACCTCGGCCTCACCGTCGTCGCAGCGGGCAAGGGCAAGAACAACCCCAACCGCCCCACCGACGTGCCGGAAGACGTCATGGAAGAGGCGAAGGCGAAGAACATGAACCCGCGCATCCTGTGCGAGTTCACCGACGGCACCAAGACGCAGATCGAGATGGCGTCGCTGTCGAACGCCACCGGCTTCCCCGTCAACAAGCCGGGCATGCACGGCCCCGCCGCCGACATCGCGACCCTCGCGACGACCCTCATCCCCGTCGAGGACGGCGGCGTGCTCACCTCCACCCCAGCCGTCGAGTACACCGTCGAGGGTGACGTCGCACCAGGCGTCTTCGTCGTCGTGAAGTCGGAAGACGACGTGGTCACGCACGAGCTCGACTACCTGAAGCTCGGCAAGGGGCCCTACTACGCCCTCTACCGCCCCTACCACCTCGCATCCGTCGAGGCGATCCTCTCGATCAGCGAGGCCGTGCTCGAACGCCGCGCCGACTTCCAGACGATCACCTGGCGCACCGAGGTCGCCTCCAAGGCGAAGTTCGACCTCGCCGCCGGCACGAAGCTCGAGGGCATGGGCGGGCACCACGTGCACGGCTGGGCCGTCGACGCCGACGAGGCTCGCGCCAACAACTCCATCCCGATCGGCCTCATCTCCGGCGGCATCCTGAAGCGCGACATCAAGGCGGGCGAGATCGTCTCCTACGACGACGTCGAGCTCGACGAGACCCGCCCGCTCATCGCCATGCGCCGCCTGCAGGACTCGCTCGTCGCCGCCGGAGTCATCGGCGTCTGAGGGCCTCCTCATCCTGCCGCGCCGTTGCCGCTCGGTAGGATCATGTGAACCGGACCACCGGTGCCGCGCCCCGCGTGCGGTGCCGGAACGGCTCCCGAGCAGTGCGGACGCACAGTTCGGGAGCCGCGGTCGTCCAGGGCCTCGCCCGCACGCAACATCCACCGCCGCCGCCGCACCACGACGAAGGAGCAGACGGGATGCCAGCACCTCGCAACGCCGAGACCCTCGTCCGAGCAGCGCGCCTCTACTACCTCGACGGGCTCTCCCAGAGCGACGTCGCGAGCGCCCTCGGCGTCTCCCGCGCGAGCGTCTCCCGCATCCTCTCGGCAGCCCGCGACCAGGGCATCGTCGAGATCCGCATCCACGACCCGCACGTCGTCGGCCGCGTGAGCGAGCTCGAGCAGCAGATCGTGGATGCGTTCGGCGTCGGCGCCGCCGTCGTCGTCGCGAACCTCCCGGGACGGCATCCGCTCGACGTGGTGGCGGGTGCGGCGGCCGACTACTTCGCGGAACGAGTGCCATCCGTCGGCTCCGTGGGGCTCAGCTGGGGCAAGTCGATCGACGCGTTCGTCGAGCAGATCCACGTCGAGTCCACGGGGCGCGCGCTGACACTCTGCCCGCTGGTCGGCGGCATGCCCTTCGACTCCGGGCCCGCCGGAAACACCGCCCTCGAGCGCCTGTCGCAGAAATCGGGTGCGAAGGCGTTCCGCTTCGAATCGCCCGCCGTCGTCGAGTCGCCGCAGACCTGGGCCGCGCTCACCCGCGAGTCGTCGATCTCGTCCGCCATCAAGCGCGCGACGGATGTGCAGCTCGCGTTCGTCGGCATCGGCTCGTACGGCCTCCACGCGTCGCGCCACATCGTCTCCGCTATGCGCCTCAGCGACGACGAGCGCGCCGACCTCGACGCGCAGCAGCCGGTCGGCGACATCTGCGGTCGCTTCTTCGACGCATCCGGCCGCGCCCTCGGATCGCCCGTCTCCGAGCGCGTCATCGGCATCACCCTCGAACAGCTCGCCGCCATTCCCGAAGTCGTCGGCTTCGCGGCCGGCGCCGAGAAGGCCCCAGGAGTCGCAGGCTCGCTGCACACGGGCGCCCTCGACAGCGTCATCCTCGACGAAGACCTCGCCCGCGCCCTCGTGGACCTCGTCTAGCCGACCCGCTGCCGCTGCCGCGCTGCCGCTGCTGCGCTGCCGCTGCCGCGCTGCCGCTGCCGCGCTGCCGCTGCCGCTGCCGCGCTGCCGCTGCCGCGCTGCCGCTGCCGCGCTGCCGCTGCCGCTGCCGCTGCCGCGCTGCGCTGCCGCGCTGCCGCGCTGCCGCGCTGCCGCGCTGCCGCGCTGCCGCGCTGCCGCGCTGCGCACCACCGCTGCCGCGGGGGCGATCAGTGCTGGTGGCTGCGGTCCCGGGCTCGGTGCGAACGCTGCCAGGCAAATGGCCCCTTGCTGCGGCGTGGCTGCCATCACTGCCAGTGATGTGGCCCTTCTCGCGCGGGCTTTTGGGCCAGTTGGCTGGCAGCGCTCAACGCGCAGGCTGCGCAGTCGTGCGGAGTCGGGACTCGTGGCGGAGCCCAGGGCGCAGAGCGCAGAGCGCAGGGCCCAGAGCGCTGAGCGCTGAGCCCAGAGCCCAGAGCCCTGAGCGCGGAGCGCTCAGCCCAGAGCCCAGAGCCCAGAGCCCCGAGCCCAGAGCCCAGACCGCAGAGCCCGGAGCGCAGAACGGCAGAACCAAGAGCCCAGGACGTAGAACACCGCCGGCGACGTTGGCGGCGTTCAGGAGCGAGGAAGCCGGCGGCCTACTCGCCCATGACGACGACCTGGCACTTGCGCGCGCGGGCGCGTGTGCGGTCGAAATCGACGAAGTAGATGTAGCCGGTGACGCCGACGCCGAGCTTGCCGTCGATGACCGCGAACACCTCGCTCGACCCGAGGATCGTCGCCTTGATGTGCGCTTCCGCGTTGAGCAGCGCCGTCTTGTCGCCGCCGGGCAGGTACACCTCGGCATCCGGCCACGACTCCACGTCGGCGTAGTGCTCCGGCCCCGGGTACCGGTACTCGCCCTCGGGTGGCACGGCGGTCTGGTTCGGGGTGATGCGCTCGAGGACATCATCGAGGTCGGCCTGCAGGAACTCCGTGCCGTCCTCGAGGCGGTCGTGCACGAACTCCTCGAAGAACACGGCGCACGTCGTATGGGGCGAGATGACGGTGACCGTGCCGGTCGTGATGCCGCTCGCGGTGATCGCCTCCTTCACCTGCGCGGTGACATCGATGTAGCTGGGGGTGCCCCCGTGCGACTGCAGCTGGAGGGTGGTCTGGGTGACGGTCATCGGTGTTCCTTCGTGGTCGTGGATGCGCGTGCTTCGGCGCACGGACGGGTGTCAGTGGGGAGTTGGCCGGGGAATCGGCTGCCGCCGCTCAGGCGCCGGGTCGAAGCGCCTGGATGAACTCGGCGACGTCGCCTTCGACCTGCGCCGAGACGGCTTTCGCGACCTTGGGGAACAGGATCGTGTTGGGCTGCTCCGCGGCCCGGAGTGCCGCATCCAGTGCCGCCTTCGCCGCGTACGTGTAGTAGTTGATCTTGCGGACGCCGCGGGTGATGGACTGGTGGTACTCGTCGAGGCTGAGGCCGGAGCCGCCGTGCATGACGATGGGTACGCCTGTCGCGTCGCGCAGCTGCTCGATGAGCGCGTAGTTGAGCTTCGGCTCCTGGTGGTACATGCCGTGCACCGTGCCGAATGAGGCGGCGAGCGCGGTCACGCCGGTGCGCTCGACGAACTCCTTCGCCTGCGCTGGCTCGGTGTACAGGGTCTCGTCGGCGATGCCCTGGCTGGGGTCGCCGTTCTCGTTGCCGGTCATGACGCCGAGCTCGCCCTCGACGCCGACGCCGCGCGCCTTCGCGAGCTTCACGACTTCGGTCGTGCGGGTGACGTTCTCCTCGTAGGGGAGGGTGGATCCGTCGATCATGACCGAGTTGAACCCGATGTCGAGGCCGCGCGCGATGTAGTCGATGTCCTCGCCGTGGTCGACGTGCAGCACGAACGGCGCCTCGCTGCGGGTTGCGAGGGCCAACATGGCCGGGCCGATGTCGTCGATGGAGAGGGTGCTCTCGTGCACCTGCGCGTGCTGCAGGATGACGGGAACCCCGGCCTTCTCGGCGGCGGCGATCGTGCCGAGCAGCCCCTCGAAGTAGGGGGTGTTGACTGCCGCGATGGCGATGTTGTTCTTCTGTGCGTAGCGGAGCGCTTCGTCGAGTCCGATGAGCATGTGCGGGTCTCTTCTCTGAGGGAGCGGGCGTTAGTTGGCCGGGGCGGCTGTGGATGCGGCGGTACCCGTCGCTTGAGCGTCTCGGTGGTCGGCGAGCGCCTGGAACATCTCGGTGAGGATCTCGCGCCAGTCGGGGTGCTTGATGATGCCGCTCGTTCCGCCTGAGCAGTCCGCGCCCTGCTGCAGGACTCGCGTGATGTCGGCGCCGCGGCTGACGCCGGCTGCCTGCACGACGAGGATCGCCGGGTCGACGTTCTTCACGATCTGGGTCGTGCGCTCGATGTAGTCGCCCGCATCCATCTGCCCTGTGCCGATGTTGGCGGTGGGCTCGCAGATCATGCCGGACGGGTCGAGGTCGGCGACGGCTCGGCACTGGAGGTCGGAGTCGGCGCAGACGATGGTTGCAAGACCGACCTCTTCGCAACGGCGCATCGTCCGGTCGAGGTCGGCCAAGGTGAGGGGATGCTCGGCGTGGTTGAGCACGACGGCCTTGACTCCGGCTTCGGCGAGCCCCTCGGCGAGGATGTGCCCCATGCCGCGGCCTGGCACGATCGGGTCGACGTGCTGCGCGGTGACGCAGAGGTTCGTCGTCTCGGCCACGACTGACCGGAGGTCGATGTGCTGCGCGGTGAAGACGACGTCGATGTTGAAGTCTCCGGCCAGCTCGTCGGTGAGGTGGGCCAATCTCATGAGCTCGCTGCCCGTCAGGTAGGCCTTCGGGTTGACGATGAGAAACGGGCTCCGTACAGGGATGGGGACAGCCATTGTCAGTTGCTCCTAGCGGATGAATGCACAAAGTTGCACTATGAATCGTACGAACGTGCAGTGAGGTAAGTATCGCACCCGCGCAGAGCAACTGGCAAGGGCCGGATGCGGGGAGCGGATCCGGCCCCGCGCGCGTGCAGAAATCGTCCCAGGTGCCGCGAATAAGGTGGCATCCCACACCTGGACCAGGGAGCCCCCATGACTCGCGAACCCGTCTACTCATTTGCCATCGGGGTCGGTCGAACAGTGTTCGCAGCGCTGCGCGTTCGCCACACCGTTCGCGGTGGGCAGCACATCCCCGACACGGGCGGCGCGGTCATCGCGATGACCCACTTCGGCTACCTCGAGTTCGCACTCGTCGAATGCGCGACATGGCTGCACAACCGCCGCCGCATCCGCTTCATGGCGAAGCAGAGCGTCTTCGAGAAGCCAATCGTCGGCCGGCTCATGCGCAGCATGCGGCACATCCCCGTGAACATGAAGGCGGGTGGCGACGCCTTCGCCGAGGCCGCCGACGCCCTGCGCGACGGAGAGCTGATCGGAGTGTTCCCGGAAGCGGGCGTCAGCGCGTCGTTCACGATCCGCGACTTCAAGACCGGCGCCGTCCGACTCGCGGCCCAGGCCGGAGTGCCGGTCATCCCGGTGGCCGTATGGGGCGGGCACCGGCTGCTCACCAAGAACCGCAAGATCAGGATGAGGGAGCGCATCGGCATCCCCGTCCACTACTCCTTCGGCGCCCCCATCCACGTGGCCCCTGACGACGACCCCGCGGCCGCCACAGCTGCGTTGAAAACGACCATGGAGGAGCTGCTCGGGGAGCTGCAGGCGAGCTACCCCGAAGACGGCACCGGCAAGTGGTGGCAGCCGCGCGTGCTCGGCGGCACTGCGCCAACACCGGAGGAGGCCGCAGCGGCCGACGCCGCGCGCGACCTCAGGCGCGAGGCGGCCCGGGCCGCGCAGACCGCCCGGAAGTAGGACGCACGTCGGCAGTGCGTCGCAGTCGCGCGGCGAGATCGTCGCCGCGAAGGGCGGCAGGAGCGTGGCCAGCTTGCGTTATGGATGGGCGCTTCCAGCCCCGAAAGCCACGTCCGCGGGGCGTTCGTCACGGATGTCGGCCGAAGGACGAGGGCTACGGACGCTGGTGCGGCGGCGGCGATCTGCTCCTGGGCGGCAGCGGTGGTGCGGTTACCCGCGATCCGTGTCCAACATGAGTGCAGATTTGGCCCATCCGGGACAGAAACCGGGCCGAGGGCCAGATATCGCCCTCATGTTGGACAGTGATCGGCGGCACACGGAACCCGGTGCCAGACTTGGCGCATGAACCGTGAGCTTCCCGGAACCCTGATGAGCATCGGCGAGTTCTCGCGCTACTCGGGGCTGAGCGTGCGCATGCTTCGGCATTATGCGGAGCGGGGCGTGCTTGCGCCGGCCGAAGTCGACGAGTTCAGCGGATACCGACGCTACGCACCCGGGCAACTTCAAGATGCAGGACGGGTGCGGATGCTCCGTGACTCGGGCTGCGGTATCCCGGCGATCGCCGAGCTCCTGCCGCTCTTCGACTCGCCTGACATGCTTCGGCTTCGGCTGCAATCGCACCTCGACGAGCTGAAGGCAGAGGCGCGACGGGTGGCCGAGCAGCAGGCGCTCGCAGTGAACCTGCTTGGGGAGCTCGAGGCGCGAGCGCGGCGGCTGGACGTCGTCGAGCGCACGTTCCCGGCGTTGCGCGTGCTCTACCTGCGGCGGACCGTCGCCGACTACCCGTCTGAGGGGGCACTCTGGGTCAACTTCCGCGGCCCGGTCGCCGAGCTCACCTCCCACGACCCGGAGGCCTTCGGTGACCTGGGCGGTGCCACCTACTTCGACGACGAGTACCGCGATGCCGACGTCGAGATGGCGATCTGGCGCGAGTACCGCGGCGCCTCCGTACCCGATGGGTATGAGGTCGTCGAGCTTCCCGAGCAGCGCGTCGCGACGGTCACACATCGGGGCGGTTTCGAGACGATCAGCGAGGCGACTGCCACCGCGGGTGCCTGGATTGCCGATCAGCAGCGCACGAGAACCGGGCCGATCTTCAATGTCTACGTGCACGGCCCCGGCCGCGACCCAAACCCCGAGAACTGGGTCACCGAGGTGAACGTGCCGATCGCGGTGTGAGGTCTGCTTGGCGCGGCTTTCTCGTGAGCTGCCCAGAATGCTCGGGATGTGGCGTCGCCTTTTCGCCAATCGCCCCACAAGGTCGCGACTTGGCGCGCCATTCTTGCGAGTCGCGTCAGAGGGTTGCTATCACGGCGCCTTGACGCCCGTTTGAGGCGACTCGCGGCGCTGCGTGCGCGCACCCGCCGAGCGCATCGCTTGACTCTCACACTGTGTGAGACCTCACGATCGGTTCACCGGCGCACGAGGCCGGCTCCGCGGCGCAGGGGCGCGGCGGTGGATCCGAACGAGAGGACAACGACCATGTCGGACAACGTGAACTACTTCGAGATCGGCACCACCGATCCGGAGGCCGTGAAGGCCTTCTACGGCGACACCTTCGGCTGGACGTTCGGCTCGCTCGAGCCGGGTGGCTACGGGATGGTCGACGGCGCCGGCAACGGCGGCGGGCTCTGGGATTCGAACGCCGTCGGCGGGGGCAGCTGGGCGGTCTTCTACGTCGAGGTCGACCACATCGAGGCGAAGCTCGAGCAGGCGGCTGCCAACGGTGCGGAGACCGTCATCCCGCTAGTGGACAACGGCACCATCAAGTTCGCGCACCTGCGCGATCCGCTCGGCAACCGCTTCGGTGTCTGGGAGCGCAGAGCGCAGGGCTGAGCGGCGCGATCGTGCAAGGAGAACCCCGCCCGCGAGAGACTCGCGGGCGGGGTTCCGTCGGTGCTGAGACGAACCGAGGTTCGCCGATCAGGTGTCGTGTGTGACCGGGGCGTGCTCCGCTCGGCCGTCGTCGTGACCACCCGCCGGGTAGTCGGCGCGTTCCGGGTGCCGACGGAGCGCGATGACGGAGGCTGCGCATCCGCCCCACACGATCCCGATCGCGACGATGAGCATCGTGATGGCTTCTGGGGTCATCGGACCGTCTCCTTCTCGCGCAGCTCAGCCGACGTCGGCCAGGCGGTGAACTTGTCTGGGCTGTTGCGCCAGCGGATCAACGTCATGAGCGCGCTCGCGAGCAGCATGACGAGCACCGCGCCCCAGCCGAAGACGCCGATGTACCAGAGCGGGTACCCCTCGTAGCCGTCGACGATGAGCGTCCTGATCTGCTCGATGAGCATGTACGTGAGCACGACCGGCGCGATGATTCCGGTCAGCACGAGCCACCACTTGCCGACCTGGAACGTCGACACGGAGTTGAGATGCAGGCGCATCTCCTCGCCGCGGCGGGCGACCCAGATGACGCCGACGCAGGTTGCGATGGCGGACGCGATGATGCCGATGTTGTTCGTCCACATGTCGACCGTGTCCAGGGCGATGAGGCCCGTCGTCGTCGAGAAGAGGAGGATCGAGATGACGGCGCTCACGCTGCCGAGGATGACCGCCGCCTTGCGGGGCGACCAGCCGAACTTGTCCTGGAAGGCTGACGAGACGACCTGCAGGATCGACAGCAGGGACGTGAATCCCGCCATGACGAGCGACCCGAAGAACAGCGCCCCGAAGATCTGCCCCCCGGGCATCTCCGAGATGATGGCGGGGAAGGTCACGAACGACAGAATGGGGCCGGTCAGCCCCTCCAGCTCGCCCACCGCGACGTTCTGCTGGTGCGCCATGAATCCGAGCGTCGCGAAGACGCCGATGCCCGCCAGGATCTCGAACGACGAGTTCGAGAAGGCGACGACGAGTCCGGGTGACGTCATGTTCGAGCGACGGTTCCGGTAGGACGAGTAGGTGACCATGATGCCGTAGGCGATGGACAGCGAGAAGAAGATCTGGCTGTACGCGGCGATCCACACGCTCGGGTCGCCGAGCGCGACCCAGTCGGGCGTGAACAGCGCGTTGAGCCCATCCGCGGCACCGTCCAGGAAGAGCGCGCGGACCACGAGGATGAGGAACGAGATGAGCAGCAGCGGCAGGAAGATGAAGTTCGTGCGTTCGACACCCTTCGCGATACCCGCCGCGAGCACGAAGATCGTCACTCCCCAGACGGCGACGAGCGGGATCAGGACCGAGGGCACGAACTGCATCGAGACGCCGGGGTCGCTGAGCTGCAGGAAGTCACCGGTGAAGAACGCGGCCGGGTCGTCGCCCCAGCCGAGGTTGAACGAGAGCACGAAGAAGCTCAGCGCCCAGGCGATGATCGCCGTGTAGTACAGGCCGATCACGAAGCAGATGAACACCTGGAACCAGCCGAGGCTCTCCATCCACTTCGCGACGCGACGGAAGGCGGTCGGTGCGGCCCCGCGCATCCGGTGCCCGATCGCGTAGTCGAGGAAGAGGATCGGGATGCCCGCGGTGATGAGTGCGACGAGGTACGGGATGAGGAACGCGCCCCCGCCGTTCTCATACGCGACCCCAGGGAAGCGCCAGATATTGCCGAGGCCGACGGCGGAACCGATGGCGGCGAGGATGAACCCGGTCTGGCCGGTCCATTGCTCGCGAGGCTTGACCTCGGTTGTTGTGGATGTCGTCATTGAGAATCCCCCAAGAGCGTCGTGAGCGGGTGCGCCTGCGACGACAAGCGCTCTGCTTGCCCGACGAGCCTAGTGAATGCGAGGTGCACCTCGCATGCCTGGCATCGAATCGTGATTCGCGACGGGGCCGCGTCGGCCGAATGTCGGGCGTCAGCGCTCCAGGAGGTGGAGGCGGCTGACCATGCGGAACGCATCTGCGCGGCCCGCCGCGGCGGCGACGAACTCGTCGAACGCCGCATCCGCGTGGAAGTGCGCTTCGATGTCGTAGTCGACGAGCACGTCGACGGCGTTCACGAAGCGCTGCTGCGGGTCGCGACCGACGGATGCGAGCAGGGGCACGTCGAGCACGTGCCACGTGTCGAAGTCGCGCGCCCACTGCAGGTACTCGAGCGACGACGTCTTCACGACGAACAGCTCCGCGAACGTCGCCCACAGCTCGCGGCCGCGCACGGCCGTCACCTCAAAGGTGCGCCCGCCGAGGTCGAGCGACGTCGCCTCGGCCGGCGACGGCCGCTCGGATGCGGATGCGCTGGGCACGTGTCGCCACGAGCCGGTCGCGAATCCGCGGCGCTCGACCGTTTCGACTCGCGAGCGGCGGTAGTCGACCTCCCCCGGAAGCTCGACGACGTCGAGCTCACGCTCGATGACCTCGATGCCGGGTTCGAAGATGTGGTGGTAGACGGGGCTCGGGAGGAGACCCTGCGGCGGGTAGTTCGAGGTCGCGACGACCGTGATGTCGCGCTCGAGGGCGAAACGCAGCAGACCGGTGAGCAGCGTGGCATGCCCGGGGTCGTGCACATGGAACTCGTCGAACAGCAGCAGGCGAGCATCGCCGATGAGCTCTTCCACCGCATTCGAGAAGACGGCGTCCGAGCCCCGGTTCGCGAAGATGCGCGAGTGCAGCTCGTTGAAGAACGAGTGGAAGTGCACGCGCAGCTTCCGCTCCATCGGGACGGCATCGTAGAACGCGTCGAGGAGCCACGACTTGCCGCGGCCGGCTGGCCCCCAGAGATAGAGGCCACGGGGAGCATCGGACGCCTCTGCGACTGCGGTGGCGTGATCGGCGTTGGCGTCGGCATCCGCTTCGGCGCCGGCGACAGTCTCGCGCCCGACGATCTGCGCGCCGAGGCCTGCGAGCCGCACGGCGACCATCCGCTGCCCGTCGTCGAGCGCGAAGCCCGCGGACGTGGCTGACGCAAGGATGCTCGCGAAGACCTCGGCCGCCTCGACAGTTTCGGGATGGGTTTCTCGCTTCGGGACGGGAAACAACCCATCCCGAAGCGAGGAACCCATCCCGAGACTCACAGCGCGGCGGTCCTTAGGAGATCGCGGCCGCGACGGCGGCGGAGATCGGCGCGGAGTTCGGCCCGACGACGTCGCCAAAGCGCTTCGGCAACGTCGCGCCGCGCGCCTCGGAGAGCTCGGCGAGCGTGAACTCGAAGAGGCCCTGCACTTCGAGCTTCGCGTCGGCACCCATGCCGTCGCTCACGCCGACACGGGTGACGGGGAAGTCACGCGCCTCGCACATCGCCTGGAAGCGCACGTCGTCGTCGTGCGGGACGGAGACGAGGATGCGTCCCGCCGATTCGCTGAAGAGCGCGGTAGCCGCATCCACCCCCTCCTTCTGCATGAGGCCGTCGAGCACGATGCGCGCGCCGACGCCGAAGCGGGTCGACGACTCGACGATCGCCGCTGCGAGGCCACCCTCGGAGAGGTCGTGCGCCGAGGTGAGGAGGCCCTGCTGGCCGGCGCCGATGACGAGGTCGGCGAGCGCCTTCTCGCGCTCGAGGTTCACCTGCGGGGGCAGGCCGCCGAGGTGGCCGTGCACGACGTCCGCCCAGACGGAGCCGGACAGCTCTTCGAGGGTCGTGCCGAGGAGGTAGAGGTTGTCGCCCTCCTCCTGCCAGCCGGACGGGACGCGGCGGGCCACGTCGTCGATGAGGCCGAGCACCGCGACGACGGGCGTCGGGTGGATGGGCACATCACCGGTCTGGTTGTAGAACGACACGTTGCCGCCCGTGACGGGGATGCCCAGCTCGAGGCAGGCGTCGGCGAGGCCCTCGACGGCCTGCGCGAACTGCCACATGACCTCGGGGTTCTCGGGGCTGCCGAAGTTGAGGCAGTCGGAGACGGCGGCCGGGCGTGCGCCCGTGGCTGCGACGTTGCGGTAGGCCTCGGCGAGCGCGAGCTTGGCGCCGGCGGACGGGTCGAGCTGCGCGTAGCGGCCATTGGCGTCGAGGCTGATCGCGAACCCGAGCCCGGACTCCTCGTCGATGCGCACCATGCCCGCGTCCTCCGGCGTACCGAAGGCGGTGTTGCCGAGCACGTAGCGGTCGTACTGCTGCGTGATCCACTCGGGGTTCGCGAGGTTCGCGGACGAGATGAGGGCGAGCAGCTGCTCGCGGAGCTCCTCGCCCGACTGGGGGCGGGGGAGCGCGGATGCGGAGTCGGCCTGGAGCGCGTCGATCCACGTCGGGTAGGCGACGGGGCGGTCGTAGACGGGGCCGTCGATCGCGACGGTGCGCGGGTCGACGTTCACGATCTCGACGCCGCGCCAGTTGATCACGAGGCGACCGGTGTCGGTGACCTCGCCGAGCACGCTCGTCTCGACGTCCCACTTGTCGACGATCGCCATGAACGCGTCGAGCTTGTCTGGCGCCACGACCGCCATCATGCGCTCCTGGCTCTCCGACATGAGAATCTCCTCAGCCGTGAGGTTCGGGTCGCGCAGCAGCACCTTGTCGAGCTCGATGTACATGCCGCCGTCGCCGGCCGCTGCGAGCTCGCTGGTTGCGCAGGAGATGCCGGCGGCGCCGAGGTCCTGGATACCTTCGACGACCTTCTCGCGGAACAGCTCGAGGCAGCACTCGATGAGCACCTTCTCGGCGAACGGGTCGCCGACCTGGACTGCGGGGCGCTTCGTGGGGCCCTTCTCGTCGAACGAGTCGGAGGCGAGGATGGAGGCACCGCCGATGCCGTCGCCACCCGTGCGAGCACCGAACAGCACGACCTTGTTGCCGGCGCCGCGCGCGTTGGCGAGGTGCAGGTCCTCGTGGCGGAGCACGCCGACCGCGAGGGCGTTGACGAGCGGGTTCGCCTGGTAGACGCTGTCGAACCAGGTCTCGCCGCCGATGTTCGGCAGGCCGAGGCAGTTGCCGTAGAAGGAGATGCCGCTCGTGACGCCGTGCACGACCCGCGCAGTGTCGGCCTCGTCGATGGCGCCGAAGCGCAGCGCATCCATGACCGCGACCGGGCGGGCACCCATCGAGATGATGTCGCGGACGATGCCGCCGACGCCGGTCGCGGCGCCCTGGAACGGCTCGATGTAGGAGGGGTGGTTGTGCGACTCGACCTTGAAGGTCACCGCCCAGCCCTCGCCGGCGTCGATGACGCCAGCGTTCTCGCCCATGCCGACCATGAGGTTCTTCTTCATCTCGTCGGAGACCTTCTGGCCGAACTGGCGCAGGTAGTTCTTCGAGGACTTGTAGGAGCAGTGCTCCGACCACATGACCGAGTACATGGCCAGCTCGCCCGACGTGGGGCGGCGGCCGAGGATCTCGCGGATCTTGTCGTACTCGTCAGGCTTCAGCCCGAGGGCGCCGTACGGCTGCTCCTTCTCGGGAGTCGCCTTCGCGTTGTCGACGGTGTCCGGGACGTGGGTGGTCTGGCTGCTCACT
Source organism: Pseudoclavibacter terrae (assembly GCF_008831075.1). GTDB lineage: Bacteria > Actinomycetota > Actinomycetes > Actinomycetales > Microbacteriaceae > Pseudoclavibacter > Pseudoclavibacter terrae. The sequence continues at coordinate 201,979 of NZ_WBJX01000001.1, forward strand.
GGCGAGGCTCCTTCTGGCGGCGCGATGCGGAGAAGTCGGGGCGTGTCCGCACCGGACGAGTCTACGGCGTCCGCGGGCGCCCGCGCGAAGGGCTGTGGATGGGCGCGGGGGCGGGTTCTGTCCGGCGCTGGCCACGCGCGCTCGCGAGGTCTGTTCGGGCGGAACCGCTCTGACCAAGATCAGTGCGATATCTGCCGTATCTGGCGTCTGGGGGTCTGAAACGGCCGATATCGCACTGATGTTGGACAGCCACGGGCGGCACCAGAGTTGACGCGCACGGGGTGCGGTGCCGACCGGCCCGGCGCGGGGCTGCTAGACCAGCCGCACGTCGCAGCCCGCCGCGCGAAGCGCCGCGACCTCAACAGGGTCTGCCTCTGCGCCCGTGATGACCGTCTCGAACTCGTCGAGGCCGCCGATGACACCGACGTGTGCTCGGCCGAGCTTGCTGGCGTCGGCGACCACGACAGAGCGGTCGGCGGTGCGCAGCATCGCGCGCTTGAGCTCGGACTCCGGCAGGTTCACGTTGGTGACGCCCGCGCCGACCTGCACACCCGTGCACCCGATGATGGCGAGGTCGGTGTGGATGCGCTCGAGCATCGCGGATGCGTACGGTGCGACAAGCGAGTGCTGCAGCGGGCGCAGGGTGCCGCCGGTCACGACGACCGTGAAGCGGGGGATGGCCGACTCGAGGGCGAGCGCGATGGACAGGCCGTTGGTGATGATGACGACGTCGTCGAGATCGTCCCGCGCGAGCAGGGCCTCGGCGACGGCCGTGGTGGTCGTCCCGACGTCGAGGAGCACGCTGGAGCCGCTCGTGACGAGGGCCGCCGCGGTGGTGCCGATGCGGCGCTTCTCGTCGGCGGCGCTCTGCTGGGCGGTCTCGAAGGAGGTCTCGAGGCCGGCGGGCCCGTGGCCGAAGATCGCACCGCCGTGGACCCGCCCGAGGATCCCCGCTCGCTCGAGCGCGGTGAGGTCCGAGCGAACCGTGACCTCCGAGACGCCGAGCTCGCGGCTCAGGTCCGCGACCCTGGCGAAGCCGGTACGTTTGACGAGCGCGACCACGTCGGCTCTGCGTGCCTCCGCGGGGCGGTCTGGGGTCGAGTCGTTGTTCACCACGATCTAGAGCTTACGCCTTCGCAAGCGGATTGACACTTGACTTTCGAAAACGAAAGTGGCGTAATCGGAGCGTGCACTCCCTCACCAACAACATCGTCAAGCGCGAGACGCTGCTCTCCGACGGTCGCGAGCTCATCTACTTCGACGACGCCGACACGACCCTCGACCCCGAGCGCGCGCTCGACAGTCGCATCCCCGCCGATCGTCCACCGGTCGCCGAGATGCGCCAGGACCCGCTCACCGGTGAGTGGATCTCGATCGCCGCGGCGCGCCAGAACCGCGTCATGCTGCCGCCCAAGCACCTCGACCCCCTGGCGCCATCGAGTCCGGCGAACCTCACCGAGGTGCCGAGCACCTACGACGTGGCCGTGTTCGAGAACAAGTCGCCATCGTTCGGCCCGACGCTCGCCGGCGACGGCTTCAGCCCCGAGGGCGAGCTCGAGGAGCTCGCATCCCTCGGCCTCGGCCGCACGAAGCCGTCGATCGGCCGGTGCGAGGTCGTCTGCTTCAGCCCGGAATCGGAGGGGTCGTTCGCGTCGCTCTCCCTCTCGCGCGCTCGCACGGTCGTCGAGGCATGGGCGGACCGCACCGCCGCGCTCTCGCAGCTGCCCGGCGTGCAGCAGGTCTTCCCGTTCGAGAACCGCGGCAAGGACATCGGCGTCACGCTGCACCACCCGCACGGCCAGATCTACTCGTACCCCTACGTCACGCCGCGCACCGCTGCGCTCATCCGCTCTGTCGAGAAGTACGGGCCGACGCTCTTCCAGGACATCCTCGACTTCGAGCAGGCCTCCGAACGGGTGCTCATCCGCGGCGAGCACGTCACGTTCTTCGTGCCGTTCGCCGCGCGGTGGCCACTCGAGGTGCACATGCTCCCGCACCGCCACGTCGCCGACCTCGCCGAGACGAAGCCGGAGGAGCGCGACGAGATCGCCCGCGAGTACCGCCGCGTGCTGCGCGCCCTCGACGCGATCTACGACACCCCGACCCCCTACATCGCCGCCTGGCACCAGGCGCCCGTCAACGTGCATCGGAATGACATCAGGCTCATGCTGCAGATCACCTCGCCTCGCCGCGCGGAGGACAAGCTCAAGTTCCTCGCCGGTTCCGAGTCGGCGATGGGCGCCTTCATCGGCGACGTCCCGCCGGAAGCAACGGCCGGTCTCCTGCGCGCGGCCCTCGCGAAGGTGGACGCGGCGTGACCCGGCCAGAGCTGGTGACGGCGGCGACGGATGCGTTCGCGCGCATCCACGGCGGTTCGCCGGACGGCCTCTGGTCGTCGCCGGGACGAGTGAACCTCATCGGCGAGCACACCGACTACAACGAGGGGTTCGTGTTCCCCTTCGCGATCAACCGGCACACGGTGGTCGCCGCGAGGCAACGTGATGACCGGCTCGTGCGGGTCTCGAGCGGACTGCGGGACGGTGTCGAAGAGATCGGGATCGACGATCTGGCGCCGGATGTGCTCGCAGGCTGGTCCGCGTACGCATTCGGGGTCATCTGGGCGGCAGGCCAGCTGGGCGCCGACCTCAGCGAGGTACTGGGACTGGACCTGCACGTCGAGTCGGACGTGCCGCTCGGAGCGGGACTGTCCTCATCCGCCGCCCTGGAGGGTGCCGTGGCTGTCGCGATCGACGAACTGTGGGGTCTTGGGCTGGACCGGCGCACGCTCGCCCGCGTCGGGCGCCTTGCCGAGAACGAGGCAGTCGGAGCTCCCACGGGGATCATGGACCAGTCGGCCGTCCTGCTCGGCCAGCGCGACTCGGGTGTGCTGCTCGACTGCCGCTCGCTCGAGTCGACGATCGTGCCGCTCGCGTTCGAAGCACAGGGGCTCGCGGTGCTTGTCATCGACACCCGCGTCGAGCATGCCCACGCCAACGGCGGCTACGCCGAACGGCGCGCGTCCTGCGAGCGCGGGGCTGCCGGCCTGGGCGTATCGTCGCTGCGCGATGTGTCCGTCGGCGACCTGGAGCGCGCCGAGCAGTTGCTCGACGAGGAGACCTTCCGCCGCGTTCGGCACATCGTCACCGAGAACGCCCGGGTGCTCGCCGTCGTGGATGCGCTCCGCGGCAGCGGCCCGCGCAGCATCGGCCCGCTGCTCGCCGAGTCGCACACATCGATGCGCGACGATTTCGAGATCTCCGTGCCGGAGCTCGACCTGGCCGTATCGACGGCCGTCGCTGCAGGGGCCATCGGCTCACGCATGACGGGCGGCGGCTTCGGGGGAGCGGCGATCGCGCTCGTGGAATGCGGCGAGCTTGCCTCGATCTCGCGCAGCATCCACGAGGCCTTTGCCGCCGCGGGGTTCACGGAGCCGGCGACGTTCGAGGTGCTCCCGTCCCAGGGCGCCGGCCGGACGTGACTCGCGCCGCGGCGCGGCCTGCTCTCTGCTGAGCTGCTTGGTCTCCGCCCAGCCGCTCGGCCCGCGCCCCGTGCCAGACCCCGGCCTCGCGCATCCGCTCCAAGTCCGGCGGATGCGCTTGCCACAGGTCTGCGCGCGTGCCGGGACTTCTCGGAGCAGACGTCGGGCTCGCGCATCCGCTCGCCGGAAAGCGGATGCGCGCGGCCCAGGTCTGCGGCTCGGGCGCCCGCTGCTACTCGCGCGGGGCGAGCGACACGATGAGGTCGGTGCGCAGATCGTCGGGGTTCATGTCGGGGTTCGGCTCGGTGACGTAGATCTCGACCATCGATCCGGGGGCGTCGCCCGAGTCCTGCACGTCCTGCATGAGGCGACCCCACGATTCGCCGAGGCCGTCGAACGAGCCGAGGTGCGTGGCGCCGGCCGCCGGACCGGCGGGCAACCACGAATTCTGGATGGCGATGTCGCCGACGATGATCTTCTCCCGCACCGACTCCGAGACGGGGAAGCCGATCTCCACATCGAAGGTCTGCGATGGGTCGCCGTGGTAGACCGCCAGCGCGGGCCCCGCCGGATGCACCTTGTCGGCGCCGATCGCGGCCCCCATCGCCTGGAACGTCGTGTCGAAGAGCGTGCGCAGGTCGCCCATGCTGACGTTGTCGTAGCGCGCGACCGCGAGGGGGACGGCGGCCAGCTCGAAGCGCTCGACGCCCTGACGGGGCGATTCGGGAAGCGGAAGTGTCTCTGGCATGGTGTCCTCCTCGACGTCCCGCGCAGGCGGGGGCAGATGCTTGACGCCAACCTAGGGCAAGCAGCCGTGTGCGAACGCCAGGTTCGGCGTACTCGCGGGAACTTCTCCACAGGGACCGAAGCTCGACGCGCTCGGTGCGCGGCCGAGGCGCTACGATCGCGCAGGTGGCGCGCCGGCGCAGGAGACGGTCGGTGGATGCGCCACCTGAACCACGAGAGACACGAGCTGCGCATGGACACCGTCGAGAACACCGGCATCGACACCGGGGCGACGCAGAAGCGGCCCCTCGCGCGGGCACTCACGGCCCGGCACATCCGCTTCATGGCGCTCGGCTCGGCGATCGGAACCGGCCTCTTCTACGGCTCGTCCGCCGCGATCCAGGCAGCAGGCCCCGCCGTGCTGCTCGCCTACATGATCGCGGGCGCCGCCGTCTTCATGGTGATGCGGGCGCTCGGCGAGATGACCGTGCGTCACCCGGTGACGGGGTCGTTCGGGCAGTTCGCGAACCGCTACCTCGGCGCGCGCTGGGGCTTCATCACGGGTTGGACGTACGCGTTCGAGATGATCGTCGTCGCGATCGCCGACGTCACCGCCTTCGGCGTCTACATGGGCTTCTGGTACCCGGACGTGGCCCGCTGGGTCTGGATCGTGGCTGTCATCCTCTTCATCGCCGCCATTAACCTGCTGGGCGTGCGCGCGTTCGGGGAGCTCGAGTTCTGGCTCGCCCTCGTGAAGGTCACGGCGATCATCGCGATGATCGCCGGCGGCATCGCGATCATCATCTTCGGCTTCAGCAACCAGTCACCGGACGCATCCGGCATCGGCGCGCTCTTCAACCCCGCGACCGGCGGATTCTTCCCGATGGGCGTCGAGGGCCTCATCGCCTCCTTCGCGATCGTGGTCTTCGCGTTCGGCGGCATCGAGATCATCGGCATCACGGCGGGTGAAGCGCAGGACCCGAAGCGCGTCATCCCGAAGGCCATCAACAGCGTGCCGCTGCGCATCCTCCTCTTCTACGTGGGCGCGCTCGCGGTCATCATGATGCTCGCGCCGTGGAACACGATCACGGGAGACGCGAGCCCGTTCGTCTCGATCTTCGACGGCCTCGGGATCCCCGCGGCCCCGCACATCCTGAACTTCGTGGTCATCACGGCGGCACTCTCGGCCATCAACTCGGACGTGTTCGGGGCCGGCCGCATGATCTACGGCCTCGCCGAACAGGGGCAGGCGCCGCGCGTGTTCCTGCGCGTCTCGAGGAACGGAGTGCCGTGGGCGACGGTCGCGCTGATGGTCGCGGCGCTCGCGGTCGGCGCGTGGATGAACGCGGTGATCCCCGAGGACGTGTTCCTCGTGATCGCGTCCATCGCGACGTTCGCGACGGTGTGGGTGTGGATCATGATCGTCTGCTCGCACATCGCGATGAAGCGGGACATCGCGCGCGGCGGGCGCAGCGCATCCGAGTTCCCCGTGCCGCTGTGGCCCTACGCCTCGTGGGCGACCCTCGGGTTCCTCGTGTTCGTGCTCGGGGTGCTCGGCTGGTTCGAGAACACGCGTGTCGCCCTCGTGGTCGGAGCCGTCTGGTTGGCGCTGCTGCTCGTCGCCTACCAGTTCGCCGTCGGCACGGCCGGCAAGCGCCGCGCCGACCTCGTCGACGAGACGCGAGCAGTGGAGGTGCAGGCCGGCGGGCCTACGCCGCAAGTCAAGGGCACCCCGCGCAACTGACCCGCCCCGATACGATGGGGGCGCACACTCCCGGCACGACAGACGACTGAGGCGCCAGATCTTGCAATTCATCTCAACACGCGGCGGCACGCTCGGCGCATACTCCGACGTTCTTCTCGAGGGCCTCGCCCCAAACGGCGGGCTCGCCGTTCCGGAGCTGCTGCCGCAGTTCACGAACGACGACCTCGAGCGGTGGCGGCCGCTCGACTACGCGGGCCTCGCGACCGAGGTGCTCGCGCTGTTCGCGACCGACATCCCGCGCGACGACCTCGAGCAGCTGACGGCGCACGCGTATGGCGGGGGACGCTTCGCCTCCGAGGACGTCGTGCCGCTGCAGAAGCTGGACGCGCAGCTCACGCTCGTGGGCCTGTCCGAGGGGCCGACGCTCGCGTTCAAGGACATGGCCATGCAGTACCTGGGCCAGACGCTCGACTACGTGCTCGCCAAACGCGACCGCGTGCTCAACGTGCTCGGCGCGACCTCTGGCGACACCGGCTCGGCCGCGGAGCACGCGCTGCGCGGACGCGAGCGCGTCTCCGTCTTCATGCTCTCCCCGCAGGGCCGCATGAGCGCGTTCCAGCGCGCGCAGATGTACTCGCTGCAGGACGAGAACGTGCACAACATCGCCGTCAAGGGCGTCTTCGACGACTGCCAGAACCTCGTGAAGCGCCTCGCGGAGGACATCGACTTCAAGCGCGGCAACAACATCGGCGCCGTCAACTCCATCAACTTCGGTCGCATCTCGGCCCAGATCGCCTACTACGTGTGGGCGTGGCTGCGGGCGACCGACGAGCTGTCGGCGGATGCTCGAGACGGCTTCGAGGTGTCGTTCGCGGTGCCGTCCGGCAACTTCGGCAACATCCTCTCCGGCCTGTACGCGAAGCTCATGGGCCTGCCCGTTCGCAAGCTCGTGCTCGCCGTCAACGAGAACAACGTGCTCGACGAGTTCTTCCGCACGGGCTTCTACCGCCCGCGCAACGCCGAGAACACGCTTGCCACGTCGAGCCCGTCGATGGATGTGTCGCGCGCGTCGAACCTTGAGCGCTTCGTGTTCGAGCTCCTCGGTCGCGACGGCGGACGCACGGCGGCCGCGTGGAGCGAGCTGGCCGAGACGGGCGAGATCGACCTGTCGGTGGCGCAGCACACGTTCGAGCCGCTCTTCGGCATCGTCAGCGGAACGAGCACCCACGCCGACCGTCTCGCGACGATCCGCGGCGTGCACGACGCATCCGGTGTCACCATCGACCCGCACACGGCCGACGGCGTGAAGGTCGCGCGTGAGCACCTCGAGGACGGCGTCCCCATGCTCGTGCTCGAGACCGCGAAGCCGCAGAAGTTCGCCGACACGATCTCCGAGGCGCTCGGCTCGCCCGTCGACGTGGATGCAGAGACGCAGGCTCTCCTCGACGCCCCCCAGCGGGTCGTCGAGCTCGACGACGACGAGCAGCTCCTGCGCGACTTCATCGCGGAGCGCGTGCTCCGCTAGCCGCTTCATCCGCCGGCGCGCAGCCGGCCGCAAACATGCGAGAGATGCATGCTTCTGTTGCCGGGAGCCTGCATCTCTCGCATGTCTGTCTCGGGGTCGACTGATGGCGTAGGCCGGCGGCAGCAAACGTGGGGCAGATGCATGCTTCTGTTGCCGGGAGCCTGCATCTCTCGCATGTCTAAGCCGGACTATGCCGGGACTCGCCTTCGGCGCGGGCACCTACTTGTAGTGATGCTCCCCGCGGGCTGCCTTCTCGACGACGTCCTGGATGCGCGCGGCCCGGATGGCTGGCGTCTTGATGCCGGTGATGCGGAAGATGACCTGGAAGCGCTCCTGCTTCTTCATCGCCTCGAAGAAGGCGAGGGCGGCTGGGTTCGCGTCGAGTGCCGCCTGCAGGTCGGCCGGAACAACCGCGTCCTTGACTCGGTAGGCGGCGTCCCAACGGCCGTCGGCCTTCGCCCGCTCGATCTCCGCGAGGCCGCCCGGCTGCATGCGCCCCTCCTCGATGAGGCGGGCAACGTGCCCGACGTTGATCTGCGACCACGGGCTGTTCTTCCGCCGTGGAGTGAACGCCTGCAGCGTGTAGTCGTCGTCGAACCGCGCCGACTGGCCGTCGATCCACCCGTAGCAGAGCGCCTCCTCGAGCGCCTCCTGCCAGGTGATGCCCGGCGCCTTCGAGAGCTTCTTGCGCAGCTTCAGCCGCACGCCGCCGTCGTCTGGGCTTGCCGCGAGGAACGCCTCCCACTGCTCGAGCGTGAAGTCGTGGATGGGTTTGTCGGCAAAGCTCACCATGCCGTCATCCTAGGAGGCCGTCGGTCCGGCTGGCGCTGTCCAACTTCCGTGATGGATGCGCTCCACCGACCACCGGGAACGCATCCTGGCCCGTTTCATCACGCAAATCGGTCAGGGCCCGCGCCCAGCAGAGAGCTGAGCACGGGCCATGATCGTCGGCCCAAGCCGCCGAGGTGCCGAGGCCTCGCCTACCCGGCGATGAAGCTCATGAGCAGCCGCACGGAGAGCGCGAGTACCGCGGCCAGGCCGAGGACGCCGAACGCGTTCTGCCACCACTTGTTGCGCATCTCGCCCATGAGGGAGCGGCGGTTCGCCATGACGATGATGAGCGCGGCCAGGATGGGCGCGACGAGGATGGTGAGGGCCTGGGCGAGCACGATGAGCTCGACGGGCGAGGTCTGGAAGATGAGCGTCACTGCCAGGCCGAAGGCGAGGATGAAGCCGCTGGTGACGCGGGCCGTGATGGTGTTCGCGGATGCGCCCCTGCCGAACGCGTCGGACAGCATCGTGCCGCCGGCGATCGCGTTGGGGATCATGGAGGAGAACGCTGCTCCCGCGAACCCGAGGGCGAAGATGAAGCCGCCGACGGGGCCCGCGAGCGGTTCGAAGATCGCCGCCAGACCGGTGATCGAGGTCGCGGTCTCTGCAGTCTTGCCGAGTGCGCCCGCCGCGACGACGATGACGAGGCCCGTCATGATGCCTGGGGCGATGATGCCGGGGATCGTGTCGACGAGCGTGACGTCGCGGTAGTCCTCCTCCGTGCGGCCGCGCTCCTTCGTGCCGTACGAGGTGTAGAAGGCGGCGTTGATGGAGAAGTTCGTGCCGACGAGCGCGACGATGAGCAGCCAGGAGCCTTCTGGTGCGGTCGGGATGAGCCCGCGGCCCGCCTCCGCCCAGTCGGGGTTCACGACGAACGCGCTCACGACGAAGCAGATCGCCATGAGGGCGACGATGCCGATGAGCACCTTCTCGATGACGTTGTAGATGCTGCGGATGAACAGCACGGCCGCGACGCCGAGGGTGCAGATGGCGGTCCACATGACGGGCGACGAGCCCTCGACGAGCATCGACAGTCCGAGGCCGGAGCCGACCGCGTTGCCGACGGAGAAGCAGAGCGTGATGAGGAAGACGCCGACGCCGGCGACGACCCCGAGCGGCTTGCCCAGGTGGTCCTTGATGGAGGCGATGAGCGATACCGGCGACTTGATGCCGAGGCGCACGCTCATGTCGGTGAGGAAGATCATGAGCACCGTCGAGACGGCGATGACCCAGATGAGCGTGTACTGGTACGAGCTTCCCGCCTGGACGGCGGTGGTGAGGTTGCCAGGCCCGAACTGCCAGGCGCCCGCGACGAAGGCGGGGCCGATGAGCGCCAGCTGCTGCCAGAAGCGGCGGCGAGTGCGGCGGGATTCGACGATCGTGCGGACTGCTTCGGTCGAGATGCGTGCGTGGCCGGTGCCCGGCGTCGAGTGGAGGCGGGTGTCGCCCATGGGGGTCTCCTTCGTGGAGTGCGGCTGGTCGGATGCGGGGCATCCGGCCGCGAAGTCGTCATTGACTTGGGGGTCGCGCAGGTTGGGGGAACCGGCGGGACCGGTGCCGCTTCCGTGGTGTGCGTGGCGGCGTGTGTCGTCGATCGTCGAGCAGTCGACGTCAAGCGTATGGGGCAGCGACGCTGTTGTCGCCGCCCCTCTCTGCTAGGAGGCGACCGTCACGCGGTCGAGCCCTGCGAGGGCGAACGCTTCCGCGATCTCGCGGTCCGCGCCGTCCGCGAGTGGCAGGAGCGGGGTGCGGACGGTGGCGTGGTCGAGGATGCCGCGGTGCACGAGACCCCACTTGAGGGCGACCGTGCCCTCCATGTGGGAGCCGCGGTGGTACACGTTCTTCGTGACGGGAAGCAGGCGCTCGTGGATCTCGTGCGCCCGGTCGTAGTCGTGCGCCTTGCCGGCCTCGATGAGCTCGACGAGCGCCTCGGGGGCGATGTTGCCGTAGCCGACGAGCAGGCCGTCGACATCGAACATCGTGGGCAGCAGGTACTCGTCGTGGCAGGAGAGGATCTGCAGCTCAGGGTAGGCGGCACGGAGCGCGGGGATCTCGGTGTACCAGCGGCGCATGTTGCGCACGCCGTTCTTCGTCGCGAAGACACCCTCCTGGCCGGCGATCTCGAGCTGCGTGTCGAGGTTGTAGCTGGCCTTCGTGTTGTCGGGGTACTGGAAGAGGATCAGTGGCAGTCCGCTCTCCTCGTAGATGTCCCGGTACCGCGTCTGGGGCGCGCCGTCCTGGTAGCCGAAGCGCAGCCACCCGTGGGACGGGTACACGAGGCCGGCGGACGCGCCGGCATCCACTGCCCGCTTGGCTTCCTCGGCGGCGACGGCGTTGCCCTCCTGGGTGATGCCGGCGACGATCGGGATGCGGGAGTCGACCGATTCGCGGAAGGCCGTGATGACCTTGGCCTGCTCGGTCTGCGTGAGGAACGTGCCCTCGCCGGCGTGGCCGAGGACGACGAGGCTCTTGACGCCGTCGACGGAGCCGAGCCAGGACCCGAGGCGCTGGATGGCGTCGTAGTCGACGGCGCCGTCCTCGGTGAAGGGGGTGACGGGGGCGGGGGAGAGGCCGCGGAGATCGATCGACATCTTGTCTTCCTTTGCTCATCGTTGAGGTGGTGGGTCCCGGGCGTTGCGAGCTGGCGTAGCTTTTGCTTCTGCTTGTGCCGGGTTGCAAACGTTTGCGGGAACGATTGCAAGTCTTGATGCAAACGTTCCCGGTGTCAACCCCCGAATCCTGGGATTCCTGCCGGAGGGGCGGCAGCGACCGGGATACACTCCTCCGCATGAGGCGAAACGACAGTGCTGTTGCCCCCGCAGCGGGCGAGCGCCGAGTCGTGACCCTCAAGGAAGTCGCCGCCGAAGCCGGCGTCAGCATCTCGACGGTCAGCCGCATCCTCGACGAGCGCACCGCGCAGTCGCAGTCGGCGACCGCCGTGCGCGTCCGCGAGATCGCCAACGAGCTCGGCTACCGGCGCAACGTCTTCGCGTCCCAGCTCCGCCGCGGCTCGACGAGCACGATCGGAGTGCTCGTCCCGCGCCTCAGCGACACGGTCATGGCGCTCATGTACGAGGCGATCGAGCGCGCGGCGGCCGCACGCGGCTACGTCGCCGTCGTGGCGACCACCGGCGACGACGCCGAAGGCGAGCAGCGCGCCGCACAGGTGCTGCTCGACCGCAACGTGGATGCGCTCATCATCGCCTCGTCTCGACGCGTCGACTCCTTCCCGCAGTCGCTGCAGGAATCCGGCATCCCGCTCGCGCTCGTCCTGCGCACCGACGGCGTGAGCCCGTCCTCGCTCGGCGACGACGAAGTCGGCGGCTACCTCGCCGTGCGCCACCTCATCGACCTCGGCCACCGCGACATCGCGCTCGTCACCGGCCCCGACTTCACCTCGAGTGCGCGCGACCGCCTCGCCGGGGCGCTGCGTGCTGCTCGCGAGGCCGGCATAGAGATCCCGCCGCACCGCATCGCCGGCGACGGGTTCCGCATCGAACACGGCGCCGCCGCGGCCGAGCGCATCCTCGACGGGGCCGACACCCCGCCGACCGCGATCTTCGCCGCGAACGACAACCTCGCCCTCGGCGTCATGGCCGCCTCGCACCGCCACGGCCTGCGCATCGGCACCGACCTCGCGCTTGTGGGCTACAACGACGTCCCCCTCGCCGAGGCGCTGCCCGTGCCGCTCACCTCGGTGCGCACGTCGTTCGACCAGATCGCCACGACCGCGCTCGAGCTGCTGCTGACTCCCGGCGCCGGACCCGTCATCCGGCGCGCGATGCCGACGCTCATCCCGCGCGCGTCCAGCTGTCCGCCGTCGCGCTGACCGCGGCGCCGTTGCCCCGCCGCGGCTGCCGATTGCGCCCGCCCCTGTCCAACATCAGTGCGATATGGCGACATTCTGCCCGTAAGGCCGTCGTTCGCGCGACTTCTGCACTGATGTTGGCCAGGTCCGCCGCTCGGCGGCTGGGTCGACCGGCGCTCCGGGGCTTCGTGCCTGGTGCTCGCGCCCGTGCTCTGGCCCCGCCCTCTGTGGCCAACTTCCGTGATGGATGCGCGCCCGTGGCGTTCGTGGTGCCGTACGAATGCGTTTTGTCCCGCAGCTTGGCCAGGTGAACGTCGCTACTCGTCGAGGAGGTCGAGGAGCGTGCGGATGATCGCCTCGCGCTCCCCGTCGCTCGGCAGGAGCTTCGCGGCCTCGGGGAGGCTCTCGCGTGACTCGCTCACGAACGACGTCGAATGGTAGAGGCCGTCGCCGAGGAGCTTGGTCATGTGGGCGACGAGTGGACTGCCGGTCGACTCGAGGATCGCGTCGTGCCACGAGCGCTCGAGTTCGAGCACGGCGCGGGTGGCGCTCTGGTTGCCGTTGCGGGAGAGGTTCATGACGGCGAGCCAGGCGGTGTCGAGCTCGTCGCCCACGGAGCTGCTCATCTCGATGAAGTGGCGGACGGTCGTAGCCGCGTCGCCTTGCAGCTGGTCCGCGCTTGTCCGTGCCATGCCGGTGAAGCGCTCGATGAGCGCATCCGCCAGCGCCTCCTTCGAGGGGAAGTGGTAGATGAGCCCGCCCTTGGAGACGCCCGCGATGCGGGCGACGGCGTCGAGGGTGGTCGCGGCGACGCCCACGGTGGTCAGGGACTCCTCGTAGGCGTCGAGGATCTTCTCTCTGGCGGAGGTCATGGCCGACATCCTACAGTTGCCAACTGTACCGGCTGGTCGGTATAGTCCTCTTTCATGACCACACTGATCGAACAGCGCGCAGGCCGGAAGGAGTGGCTCGGCCTCGCGGTGCTGATGCTCCCCGTCCTCCTCGTGTCGATCGACAACACGGTCCTGAGCTTCGCCCTTCCCTACATCGCGCTCGACCTCCAGCCGAGCGCCGCGATGCAGCTCTGGATCATCGACATCTACCCGCTTGTGCTCGCGGGCCTCCTCGTCACGATGGGCTCCTTCGGCGACCGCATCGGCCGCCGCAAGTTGCTGCTCATCGGCTCGACGGGCTTCGCGCTCGTCTCTGTGCTCGCGGCCTTCTCCGTCTCTGCCGAGATGCTGCTCCTCTCGCGCCTGCTGCTCGGTGTCTTCGGCGCCATGATCATGCCGTGCACGCTCTCGCTGCTCCGCGGCATGTTCCACGACCGCGCCCAGCGCCGCCTCGCCATCGCCATCTGGGCGACGGGCTTCTCCGCGGGCACCGCCATCGGGCCGATCGTCGGCGGCGTGCTCCTCGAGCACTTCCACTGGGGCTCCGTCTTCCTCATCGCGGTGCCGTTCCTGCTGCCGCTCCTCATCTTCGCGCCGCTGCTCGTCACCGAGTCGCGCGACCCGAACCCTGGCCCCATCGACGTGCCAGCGATCCTGCTCTCCATGGCTGCGCTCGCGCCCGTCGTCTTCGCCATCAAGCACACGGCGACCGACGGTCTCGACCTCATCTCGGTGGGCTCGCTCCTGGTCGGACTCCTGTCGGGGTGGCTGTTCGTGCGTCGACTCCTGAAGCAGGAGAACCCGATCCTCGACATGCGCCTGTTCGCGGTGCCCGCCTTCACCGGCTCGGTGCTCGTGAACCTCGTGAGCGTCGTCGCGCTGGTGGGTCTGCTCTTCTTCCTCTCGCAGCACCTCCAGCTCATCCTCGGACTCACGCCGCTGCAGGCTGGCCTCATGCTGCTCCCCGGAACGGTCATGATGATCGTCGCCGGCCTTCTCATCGTGCGAGTCGTGCGCCGCGTGAAGGTGCATATCGCTATGGCGTTCGGCCTCGGCCTCGCGTTTCTCGCCTACCTGTCGCTGGCGATCACGGGCGGCTCGGCTCCGCTGTGGATGCTCGTGGCCGCGTTCACGCTGCTCGCGGCGGGAATCGCGATCGCTGAGACGCTCTCGAACGACGTCATCATCGCGAGCGTCCCTCCCGCGAAGGCTGGCGCGGCGTCTGCTGTCTCGGAGACGGCGTACGAGGTGGGCGCGGTGCTCGGCACGAGCGTTCTCGGTGGCGTCCTGACGGCAAGCTACCGTTCCGGGATGGTCGTCCCGGACGGCGTGACGGCGGAGCAGGCGGATGCGGCGCGTGAGACCCTCGCCGGTGCCGTGAACGTCTCGAACGAGCTCGAAGCCGGTGGCATGGCGTCGCAGGCGCAGACCCTCCTCGACTCGGCCTTCCATGCCTTCGACGCGGGCAGCACGGTCACCTCGGCAGTCGGCGCTGTGCTGATGGTCGGCGCGATCTTCCTCGCGCTCCGCATGGTCAGCAAGACGCCCGCGTAGTCGGCGTCGCCGGCAGCTGTCGCTCGCATCGCGCGGACCCTCGGTGGGTCGTAGGGCTGTGCTGCCAGTCAGGGTGACGTGAGCCCCGAACCGGGGGTCGGGCTCCAGATTCGGAGCCCCACGTCACCTTGACCGGCAGCGCGTGCGTGGCAGACCGACCCACATCGTCGCTCGTCAGAAATCGCGCGAGACACCGCGACCCGGTACTGTCGCTGTCGAGCCGTCTTCCAACGCAGGAATCCGCTTCTGCACTGAATACGTTCCGCAGTGGGTGGGCTACTCGACCGTGATGGCTGTTTGCGTGTATTGCCACACCCAGAGGAGAACCAACGCATGAAGATCGGACTGCTGACCAGCGGCGGCGACTGCCCAGGACTCAACGCTGTCATTCGTGGCAGCGTGCTCCACGGCATCAAGACCTATGACAACGAGTTCGTGGGCTTCCGCGACGGCTGGCGTGGCGTCATCGAGGGCGACGTCATGGATCTTCCTCGCACGAAGGTGCGTGGCCTCGCGAAGCAGGGCGGCACGATCCTCGGCACCTCGCGCACGAACCCGTTCGACGGCCCCAACGGTGGCCCCGAGAACATCGCCGTCATGATGGAGCGCCACTCGGTGGATGCGCTCATCGCGATCGGCGGAGAGGGCACGCTGGCAGGCGCGAAGCGTCTCGCCGACGCCGGCATCCCTGTCGTCGGCGTGCCGAAGACCATCGACAACGACCTGCAGGCCACGGACTACACGTTCGGCTTCGACACGGCCGTGCAGATCGCGACCGACGCCATGGACCGCCTCCGCACGACCGGTGAGTCGCACCACCGCGTCATGGTGGCCGAGGTCATGGGCCGCAATGTCGGCTGGATCGCGCTGCACTCCGGCATGGCGGCTGGCGCTCACGCGGTGCTCATCCCCGAGCAGAAGGTGCCGATGACGCAGGTCGCCGAGTGGGTCTCCGAGGTGCACCAGCGTGGGCGCTCGCCGCTCGTCGTGGTCGCCGAGGGCTTCATCCCCGAGGGCATGGACGAGGTGCTCTCGCAGGGCACCGAGGTCTCCGGCCGGCCGCTGCTCGGCGGAGTCGGCGACTACGTGACCGCCGAGCTCGAGAAGCTCACGGGCATCGAGACGCGCAACACGACGCTCGGCCACATCCAGCGTGGTGGCGCGCCGACCGGGTTCGACCGCGTGCTCGCGACCCGCTTCGGCCAGTACGCCGTCGACATGGTCAACGGCAAGCAGTGGGGCAACATGGTCGCGCTGCGCGGCACCGAGATGCAGACCGTGGCCTTCGAGGAGGCCCTCGACGGTCTCAAGACCGTCCCCCAGGACCGGTGGGACCAGGCGAAGATCTTCTTCGGCCGCTAGGCCGTCGGGTCGCTGACCCGAGATGCATGAAGAGGGCGGATGCAGGCGCATCCGCCCTCTTCGTGGTCGCGCAGGGTGCTCAGTGGGCGCCGGTGGGTCCGACGAGGGCGCCGCTGAGGGAGCCGGTCAGGATGACGACGGCGAGCACGATGACGGCCGCGCCCATGGTGATCGGCCGGTCCACGAACCAGCGGACGATGCGCTGCAGCGAGAAGCCCTTGGGCGGTGCGTCTCGCCAGCCGCCCTCGAGGGCGCCGCGGCGCTCAGCCCACCAGTCGTAGACGAGCGTCGCGAACGGCGGGATGGCCGCGAACCAGCCGAGGCCGAACATCCACCACGGCCAGCGCTGGTTGACGCCGACGAACGCCGTCACGACGAGGTAGACCATGAACATGGCGCCGTGCAGGGATCCGCCGACCGACACGAGCAGGTCGGTGGTCTGCGTGACGTACTTGAGGAACATGCCGGTGAGCAGCAGGGCCCACGTGATGGCCTCGCCGATCGACACGGCCCGCAGCAGGACTCGCGGCGTGAGGCGTCGGCCGTCGGAGGGGGTCGTCGATCCGGTCGCCGTGGCCTGCGCCGTGCGCCCGGCCGTCGTGCTCGCTTCTGACACCGTCTAGACGCGGGCGAGCAGCGCCTCGACGGCGCTGCGGAAGATCGGGAGGCCGTCGAGGCCGGAGGCCATGTGGGTCGCCGTGTCCGGCCCGAAGCCGAGCTCGACCGCGTGCTCGGGGTGCGGCATGAGGCCGACGACGTTGCCGCGCTCGTTCGTGAGGCCCGCGATGTTG
The DNA here is from genome assembly GCF_008831075.1 of Pseudoclavibacter terrae. Lineage (GTDB taxonomy): Bacteria > Actinomycetota > Actinomycetes > Actinomycetales > Microbacteriaceae > Pseudoclavibacter > Pseudoclavibacter terrae. The sequence goes on from NZ_WBJX01000001.1 coordinate 218,652, forward strand.
TTGCGTGAGCCGTTCGGGTTGACGTCCACGTAGCGGAACGCGACCTGGCCCTCGCCCTCGATGCGCGCGAGCGTCTCGTCGTCGGCGATGAATCCGCCCTCGCCGTTCTTCAGCGGGATGGTGATCTCGGCGTTCTTCTCGTACGCGTTGGTCCATACGGTGTCGTTGTTCTCGACGCGCAGCACCTGGTCGCGGCAGACGAACTTGCCGTGGTCGTTGCGGATGAGCCCACCGGGCAGCAGGTGCGCCTCGGTCAGCATCTGGAAGCCGTTGCAGATGCCGAGCACGGGGAGGCCGGTGTTGGCGGCCGTGATGACCTCGGCCATGATCGGGGAGTGGCTCGCGATCGCGCCTGCGCGAAGGTAGTCGCCGTAGCTGAAGCCGCCGGGGAGGATGATGGCGTCGACGCCGTGCAGGTCGTGCTCGCCGTGCCACAGGGCGACGGCTTCGCCGCCCGCGAGGCGCACGGCGCGCTGCGCGTCGCGGTCGTCGAGCGAGCCCGGGAACGTGATGACGCCGACGCGGGGGCTCATGAAGCGGAGCCCTTCGACTGGACCTCGGCCGCGATGACCGATGCGAGGGACGCCTCGGTGTCGGCTCCGGCGACGTCGTCGATCTCGTCGGCGTCTTCCGCCGTCTCGGTGCCGTCTGGCAGCACGTCGATCGAGATGACGTCCTCGATGACCCCGTTGGCGAGCAGCTCGTCGGCGACCTGCGAGATCTCCTCCATGAGCTCTGCCGTGACCTCGCGGTCAGTGGTGATCTCGAAGCGCTTGCCCACGCGCACGTCGTGCAGGTGGTCCTTGCCGAGGCGCGAGAGGGCACCGGCGACGGCCTTGCCCTGCGGGTCGAGGAGTTCCTGCTTTGGCATGACGATGACGACGATCTTGGGCATCGGGAGCGGCTCCGATCGGTGGAGGAAAGAGACGCCCCCAGCTTACCGTCAGGCGCGGATGCGCGAGGCTCGTCCAGAATGTCGGTGCACACGCATAGCCTTGACCAACATTCGCGGCCGCTGGCATCCCCGCCGGCCGCATCGCTGACATCTTGGGAGCATCCATGCGCGACAAGCTCAAGCGCCTCTTCAGCGGCGACAAGCGGGTGGGGCGTCCCACGCCAGTGCTGCCCGCGCCCTCCGCGTCCTCCGTCGCTGCCCAGCTTGCGGCGCAGTCGTCGCCGCCCATCGAGCACCTCGATGCTCCGGCGCGAGATGAGGTCATGGTCGGCGGCAATGCGGTCCAGGCGTACGCGCCAGACGACGGCGAGGGTCGCGGACGTCGCCCCACGAGCGTCGGCGTCATGTGGACGGACCAGCTGGGTCGCGTCGCGACTCGCGCGCTGCAGGGGCTCGTCATCGTCGCTGCTGCGACCCTGCTCATCTTCGCCGGGCTGCAGGTCACGATCGTCGTCATCCCGGTGCTGCTGGCGCTCATCGTGTCGGCCGCCGCGTGGCCGATCATCCGATTCCTCACGTCGAAGAGATGGCCGCCGGCGCTCGCGACCATCACCGTGCTGCTGGCCATCATCGTCTTCCTCGGCGGGGCGCTCACGATGGTCGTGCTGCTCGTGCGCAACCAGTGGTCGGAGCTGTCGGAGCAGGCGGTTCAGGGCTTCAACCAGGCCATCGAGTGGGTGAACGCGACGTTCCCGATCACGATCGACCAGGACCAGATCAACGAGTGGATCGGGCAGGCTCAGGACTTCATCTTCACGAGCCAGTTCGGCAACGCGGCCGCGACCGGGCTCACTGCTGGCATCTCCGGCGTCACCACGTTCATCACGAGCGGCGTGCTCTTCGTCGTCATCCTGTTCTTCTTCATGAAAGACGGGCCGCTCATCTGGGGGTTCCTCACGAAGCCGCTCAAGGGCGCGAACAAGCGCCGCGCGCGACTCATGGGGTCCCGTGCGGTGGAGGTCATGGGCGGGTACGTGCGAGGCACGGTCATCGTGGCGCTCGTGGATGCGGTGTTCATCGGCATCGGGCTCGCCATCGTCGGCGTGCCGCTCGCGTTCCCACTCGCGGTGCTCGTGTTCATCCTCGCGTTCATCCCGATCGTGGGAGCGACACTGGCCGGCATCCTCGCGGCGCTCGTCGCGCTCGTCACGAACGGGCTCGTCCCCGCCATCGTGGTCGTCGGCATCGTCGTGCTCGTCAATCAGCTCGAGGGCAACTTCCTCCAGCCGGTCGTGCTCGGCAAGTCGCTCAAGCTGCACGAGCTCGTCGTGCTCATCGCGCTGACGGTCGGCACGATCCTGGGAGGCATCGTCGGCACTCTGCTGGCCGTGCCCGTCGCAGCGGTCAGCTGGGCGCTCATCCGCGCCTGGTACGAGCCCCTCGAGAAGCTGCAGGAAGACGACGCCCTGCCTGATGACATGCGAACGAGGCTGCCCTGGCGCAAGAACCTCGACGAAGACGATGCCCCGGCCGGCGCCGCCTCAGGTGCCAAGGGCTCGAGCATCGACGTCTGATGTTCGAGCGGCTGACCCGGGGCGCTCGGGAGAAGGGGGTGCTGGCTGAACTCAGCTCGGCGAGCATCGCTGTGACGGTCCTCGTCGGCGTCTGGACGCTGTACACGGTCGCGGACATCTCGCAGTTCCCGTACGACGCGTCCACGTGGTCGTATGTCGGCATGGGTGCACCAGCGCTCCTCGGCATCTGGCTGAGCGTCGAGCTGCTGGGCCCGCAGACCAAGCAGCCGTTCCTCGGTCGCTTCATGGTCCGAACCCTCGTCGTGGGTCCGCTCCTCTTCACGGCGGCGCTGCTGGTCGGCGCAGTGCTCCTGGTGGTGCTCACGCTCACCGGCGGCATCGTGCCGGTCCTCAACGAGGCGAGCAGTCCGGTCGCCGAAGTGCTGCTCAACGTCTTCCTCACGTGGCTCATCGGCATCGCCGCCGTGATGCTCGGGGCTCTTGTCGGTCTCGTCTTCATCGTGCTGCCGGTCCTCTCCTGGAGGGACCCGGCCAGAGCCGCCGAGATCAATGGCGAGGAGGTGCCGAAGGGCAGGCTCGCACAGGCGCGGATCGTGCGTCTCACCTTCTCTGGCATGCTCATGCTGGTCTTCCTCGCGCCAGCGTTGTGGGTCGCCGGCGAAGACAACGCTCGTGCCGACAGTGCTCCGGAAGCGTTCGTCAACGTGTGGCGCGCAGTGGTCGAGTTCGAGCCGTCATGGTGGGACCGCTACCTCTACGACGTCCTCTGGGTGCTCGGGATGCTGAGTGCACTGCTGCTCGTGGCGTCCGTCGTCGCGGTCATCATCCTGCAGCGTCCGAAGAAGGGCATGTCACGCGTGGAGCGTGCGACGTATCGAGGCGGCAAGTAGCGGCACGTGCCCGGAGGTCTCCGGCCCGGCTCCGCAACCCTTCAGTCGCGCATCCACTTGTGCTAATGTCAGGACATAGGCGGCGGTGTGCTGATGCCGAGGCGGACTCGAGGGCGAGCTTCTGCGTCGGTGCTGGCGCACGAGACTCGATGTCCCGAAACCTCGGGTTCGCGTCTGCCGCGGCGCCGGCGAACCCGGCCCACAGCCACCGATGAGGAGACCAGCATGACCCTGCTCGACACCGTGCCTTCCAACGACAACGGCACGCCAGCGACGAAGCTCGCGCCCCTCGCCTGGGCCGCGCAGAACACGAAGACCGCGTTGTGGAACGACTCGGCGGACCCCGATGAGCTCACGAAGTCCATCGAGTTCGGGGCTGTCGGTGCGACCTGCAACCCGGTCATCGCGTTCGCGGCCATCAAGAAGCGCCCGGACGTCTGGGGTCCGCGCATCACCGAGATCGCCGCCCAGAACCCGACGTGGGGCGAGTCGGAGATCGGCTGGCAGGCTGTTCGCGACCTGTCCATCGACGCGGCTCGACTCCTCGAGGCGGAGTTCGAGCGAAGCGGTGGGCGGAACGGCCGCCTCTCCATCCAGACCGACCCGCGCCTGCACCGCAACGCCGCAGCCCTCGCCGACCAGGCCGAGGAGTTCTCCAAGCTCGCGAAGAACATCATCGTCAAGATCCCCGCAACGAAGACGGGCATCGAGGCGATGGAGGAGGCCGCCTACCGCGGTGTCAGCATCAATGCGACCCTCAGCTTCACCGTGCCGCAGGCTGTTGCCGTCGGCGCCGCGCTCGAGCGTGCCCTCGACCGCCGTGCGGCCGATGGCCTCCCCGAGCAGGAGTTCGGCCACGTCGTGACGATCATGGGTGGGCGTCTCGACGACTGGCTCAAGAAGTGGACGACCGCGAACCGCATCCTCGTCACCCCCGGCATCCTGGAGTGGGCAGGAGTTGCTGCGCTCAAGCGCGCGCACGCCGTGTTCCAGGAGCGCGGCTACCGCAGCCGCGTGCTGTCGGCGGCCTTCCGCAACCAGCTGCAGTGGTCCGAGCTCGTCGGCGGCGACGTCGTCGTCTCGCCGCCCTTCGACTGGCAGGCCCGCATCAACGAGAACAACATCGCCGTCTCCGAGCGCATCCACGTGCCCGTCGACGCCGCGATCCTCGAGGAGCTGGGCACGCTCAGCGAGTTCCGTCGCGCCTACGAGGTCGAAGGCATGGCGCCGGAGGAGTTCGAGAACTTCGGCGCGGCACGCAACACGCTCCGTCAGTTCCTCGACGCGGATGCGCAGCTCGACGCGCTGGTGCGCGAGATCCTGGTGCCAGCCGCGTAGGGCATCCACGGCGGCTCTCCGCCACCATCCGCTTCCTGAACTGAGCTCGGCCGCGCCGCGTCGCGACACCCGGAGCGCGCCGAGCTCATTTCGCCTGCTGCTCAATCAGCGTGGCGGCGCAGGGGAGGGTCCGTAGTTTTCTCGCGAGGAGAACCGACGGGCTCTCCCCTTTCGCGTGCGTGCGCACGTCAGTGCGCTGGGGTCCCGCGATGGGCGGCTGGAAGCACGACGTCGTCGATGATGCCGATCAGGAAGTCGCGATCCGGAGACTGGCGCAGGATGAGCGTGCGGAACGCGGCCATGGCTGGCGCGATCATGCTCAGGGTGTCGAGGTTCACGTCTGCGGCGATCTCGCCGCGCGTGATCGCTCGCTCGAAGATGACGCGGTTCGCGGCTGCACGGGGAGCGACGATCGCCGCTTGCGCGGCGGCGGCCATCTCCGGGTCGCGCGCGATCATCGACACGACGCCGGTCATGACGTTGAGCTTGCGCTCGGCGTCGCGGATGTTCGGGGGGCGAACCAGGGCGATGAGGTCGCCCCGCAGGGTGCCCGTGTCGGGGAGCGCGTCGAGGTCGAGGTCCTTCGATTTCATGCAGGCCACCGCATCGAGCACGAGGTTCGATTTCGAGGCCCAGCGACGGTACAGCGTGGCCTTGCCCGCCTTCGCCCGGGTCGCCACCATGTCGATCGTCATGCCCTCGTACCCCGTCTCGGCGAGCACGTCCAGTGCGGCCTCGAGGATGTCGGTGTCGCGCGTGTGGTCGCGCTTGCGTCCGAGCCGTGGCTTCGCTTCGCCGTCGGAATGACCCGATGCTGCTGCCGTCGCTGCCTCGTCTGGTGTCGCCGGCGCTTCGGGGGAGCTGTCGGCGAGGTCTGTCTTCGTCATCGAAACCGCCTCTCGTCGTTGCACAGACTAGCCGTGCACATTACGGAACTGAGTGTATCCGAAACCGCTCAGTCTCGGATATGGTGATGCGCATGTCTGAATCCTCTGCACTCGCGACGGACCGCCGCCGCTGGTTGACGCTGGTCGTCGTCGGCCTCGCCCAGCTGATGGTCGTGCTCGACGCGACCGTCGTCAACATCGCCTTGCCGTCCGCGCAAGCAGACCTCGGCTTCTCCGATGGCCAGCGGCAGTGGATCGTCACGGCCTACTCGCTCGCCTTCGGCAGCCTCCTGCTCCTCGGCGGTCGTCTGTCCGACCTCATGGGGCGCAAGCGCACGTTCGTCATCGGGCTCATCGGCTTCGCGGTCGCCTCCGCCCTCGGTGGCGCTGCCCCGTCCTTCGAGCTGCTCGTCGCGGCGCGCGCCCTGCAGGGCGTCTTCGGCGCACTGCTCGCGCCGACGGCCCTCGCCGTCCTCACGACGACCTTCACGATCCCCAAGGAGCGCGCCAGGGCGTTCGGCGTCTTCGGTGCGATCGCTGGCGCGGGTGGAGCTGTCGGGCTGCTCCTCGGTGGCGTGCTCACCGAGGCGTTCGACTGGCGCTGGAACCTCTACATCAACGTCGCGATCGCTGCCGTCGCGCTGGTCGGCGCCTTCGTCTTCGTGCCGTCGATCGCCCGCACGGGTCCACGCCCCAAGCTCGACATCCCCGGAACGCTGCTCGTCTCCGCCGGCCTCTTCGCGCTTGTCTACGGCTTCTCGCACGCCGAGACCGACGGATGGGGTGCGCCGCTCACGTGGGGCATGCTCGCCGGCTCAGTGGTGTTCCTCGCGGCGTTCGTGCTCTGGCAGACCCGCGCCGGGCATCCGCTGCTGCCGCTGCACATCGTCCGCGACCGCAACCGTGGCGCCGCCTACCTGTCGGTCATGATCGCGGGTGCCGGCATGTTCGGCATCTTCCTGTTCGTCACCTACTACCTGCAGCTGACGCTCGGCTACTCGCCCATCCAGACGGGGCTCGCGTTCCTGCCCATGATCGCGATGCTCGTGCTCGCCGCACAGCTGGGCACGAACATCTTCGTGCCCCGCTTCGGCCCGAAGATCCTCGTGCCGATCGGCATGACGATCGCCGCGAGCGGCATGGTCCTGCTCACATTCCTGGACGCGACGAGCTCGTACGCGGCGCACGTCATGCCGCCGCTGATGATGATCGGATTCGCGATGGGCACGATCATGCCGGCATCCATGCAGACGGCAACGCTCGGCGTCGACCGCGAGTTCGCGGGGGTCGCGTCGGCGATGGTCAACACCAGTCAGCAGGTTGGGGGCTCGGTGGGTACCGCGCTGCTCAACACGCTCGCCGCGACGGCCGCCACCGACTATCTGCTCGAGCATGGCCGGGATGCTGTCGGCGACGCCATGATCGCCAGCTACGCCGCCGCCTACTGGTGGGGTGGAGGCTTCTTCGCCCTCGGGGCCATCGTCTCCGCGTTGCTGTTCCGACGCCGGAACCAGGGGCTCTCACTCAGCCGGGAGATCGAGGCGGAAGACGCCGCAGAGCCGGCCCTTTCGCACTAGTCCCTCCGGCTCCGGGTGCGCGCCTCGAGCGAGCACGGTCCGCGCGCACCCGGCGCATGCTCAGGTGTCTCAGGTCACCGCTCCTCGAGGTCGACGAGACGCACCTTGCCGACCACCGGCGCATCCAGTTCGAGCCCTTCGGCTTCGCGCACGGCCTTCTTGATGGGCAGGATGTAGGCGTCGTCGCTCGGGAAGATCGACGTGCGCCAGGTGGAGCCCCCGACCGTCGCTTCCACCCGCACCGAGCCGAAGCCGTGCGTGAAGCGCTCCGTGGCGGCCGCGATCCTGTCGGACGCGTCCTCGCTGAGGCTCACGAACGTCCACAGCTCACGCCGCTTGTCCCATCTCCACAGCGGATTCGAGAACGAGAACTCCATGCGACCATGATCGCGCACGAGAGCGGCCGCGGCGAGGCCCCGGCGCGAAGGGCTAGTGCCCGCCGCCCGGCAGCACGTCGCGCATCCGCTGCAGGCGGGTCTCGCTCTCGGCGTTCAAGCCGATGACCTCCACGGTCGTGCCGTGCCTCTCGTACTTCTCGATGACGGCATCGAGCGCGGCGACGGTCGACGCATCCCAGACGTGCGCCGCGCTCAGGTCGATGACCACCCGCGCCGGGTCGGACGCGTAGTCGAACTGCGCGTACAGGTCGTTCGAGGAGGCGAAGAACAGCTGGCCCGTCACCGCGTACGAGGCGAGCGCGCCGTCATCCGACAGGGTCCGCCGCACGTCGACGACGTGCGCGACACGACGCGCGAAGAGCAGCACGGCGCACAGCACGCCGGCTCCGACGCCGATCGCGAGGTTGTGTGTCGCGACCGTCGCGACCACCGTCACGAGCATGACCGCCGTCTCGCTGAGCGGCATCCCGCGCAGCGTCGACGGGCGGATCGAGTGCCAGTCGAACGTCGCCCAGCACACGAAGATCATGACGGCGACCAGCGCGGCCATCGGGATGAGCGCCACCACGTCGCCCAGCAGCACCACGAGCAGCAGGAGGAAGACCCCGGCGAGGAACGTCGAGATGCGAGTCCGAGCACCCGACGCCTTCACGTTGATCATCGTCTGCCCGATCATCGCGCACCCGCCCATGCCGCCGAACAACGCGGTGATGACGTTCGCGGCGCCCTGCCCCCACGCTTCGCGGGTCTTGCTCGAACGGGTGTCCGTGATGTCGTCGACCAGCTTCGCCGTCATGAGCGACTCGAGCAGCCCGACGAATGCCATGGCGAGCGCAAACGGGAAGATGACCTGCAGCGTCTCGAACGTGAGCGGCACATCCGGCACGAAGAATCCGGGCAGGGTGCTCGGCAGCTCGCCCTTGTCGCCAACCGTCGGAACGCTGAGCGACGCGAGCACCGTGATGAGCGTCAGCACGACGATCGCCACGAGCGGGGCAGGCACGACCGTCGTCAGCCGAGGCAAACCGAACACGATGACAAGCGCGAGCAGAGTCAGCGGATACACGAGCCACGGGACCCCGAGCAGCTCCGGCACCTGCGCCAGGAACACGAGGATCGCGAGCGCGTTCACGAACCCGACCATCACCTGGCGGGGGATGAACCGCATGAGCTTCGCGACCCCGACCACGGCGAGCAGCACCTGCAGCACACCGGCGAGGAGCACCGCCGCGATCAGGTAGTCGAGGCCGTGCGAGGCCATGAGGGGTGCGATGACGAGAGCCACAGCACCGGTCGCCGCCGAGATCATGGCGGGTCGGCCGCCCAGGATGGCGATCGAGACCGCCATCGTGAACGAGGCGAAGAGGCCCACCCGCGGGTCAACGCCCGCGATGACCGAGAAGGCGATCGCCTCCGGAATCAGCGCGAGCGCCACGACCAGGCCACCGAGCACCTCCACCTTGAGCAGGCGAGGGGAGCGCAGCGTGCGCAGCACCGACTGCCGCTCCTCGGGCGAGATGGCGACCGGTGCGGCCGACGCCGGTGCGGATGCGGGGGAGGAGGGCACGGCGGGTCCAGTCTCGAGGGTGAGGAAGCAGGAAGACCCGCGCGTCCAAGAGGGGCAGCGGAATTCCAGGGCGGTGTTGAGGTCGTTGAGACCGCGGAATGACGACCATAGGTCCGCTGCGCGCGCCGAGCAAGGGCGCGCTCGTCCGCACGGGAGCGGCCTGGCCGTCGAGGCTCGGGCTAGGCGCCGACTCCGAGGCGGTCGAAGAGCTCCGCGTACCGGGCCTGGGTGCGCTCGATGATCCCGGACGGAAGCGCGGGCGGCTCACCCTGCTTGTCCCAGTTCGAGGACAGCCAGTCGCGGACGATCTGCTTGTCGAACGACGACAGCCGCTGCTTCAGGGGCAGCGCCGTGTCGGCGTACAGCTTCGCGTCCCAGTAGCGTGACGAGTCGCTCGTGAGCACCTCGTCGCCGAGCGTGATCTCACCGTTGGCGGGATTGCGTCCGAACTCGAACTTCGTGTCGGCCAGGATCACGCCGCGCTGCTCGGCGATCGCCGACGCTTCGCGGAACACGCGCAGCGACCGGTCACGCAGGGCGACTGCATCGTCGAGACCCACGAGCTCGATCATCTTCTCGAAGCTGATGTTCTCGTCGTGCTCGCCCTGGGGCGCCTTGTAGGCCGGAGTGAAGATCGGCGCCGGAAGTCGGTCGCCGTCCTCAAGACCCGTCGGCAGTGCGATTCCGCACACGGTGCCGTGCTCGCGGTACTCGATGAGCCCCGAACCGGTCAGATAGCCGCGCACGACGCACTCGACGGGGAACATCTCGAGACGCACGACGCGCATCGACCGCGCCGCCACGTCGGCCGGGAGGCGGGCATCCCACCCCGACGGCTCGCGCAGGTGGTTCGGCACTGCAATGCGGTCGAACCACCACCGGCTCAGAGCCGTGAGACGAGCGCCCTTCCCGGGAATGCCGGGCGACAGGATGTGGTCGAATGCGCTCACGCGGTCGCTCGCGACCACGAGCAGCACACGGTCATCGACCGGTGATTCGTACACGTCGCGCACCTTGCCGGACGAGACGTGCGACCACCCTTCGAGCGTGGGAGTCAGCGCGGCGCCGGTCACGACTGCTGCTCGCGGGCCGCGAGCTCGGCGATGTCTGCGCGGTACTGCGCGCCGTCGACGTGGATGCGCGAGAGCCCCTGGTACGCGAACGCCCGAGCCTCGGCGATGGTCGCGCCCGTGCCGACGACATTGAGGATGCGGCCTCCGCTCGTCACGAGCGTGTCATCGTCCCGCTGGGTCGTGGCCGCCTGCAGCACCTTCACGTTCGGCTCGGCCAGCGCATCCTGCACACCTGTGATGGTGCGGCCCGACTGGACGTCCTCCGGGTAGCCCTCGCTCGCGAGCACGATCGTGACCGCCGCGTTGGCGGCGATCGCGAGCTCCTCCGGCAGGTGCCCGAGGGTGCCGGTCGCCGACGCGTACAGCAGCTCGGAGAGCGGCTGGCCGAGGCGCTCGAGCACGGCCTGCGTCTCGGGGTCACCGAAGCGCGCGTTGAACTCGATGACGCGGATGCCGGCGCTCGTCACGATGAGTCCGCAGTAGAGGAGCCCCGCGAACGGCGTTCCGGACGCGCGCATCTCGTCGACGACGGGCTTCGCGACCTGGTCGACGATGAGCTTCGAGAAGGCACGCTCGCCACCGAAGCGGTCGCCGAGGAACGGGACCGGCGTATACGCGCCCATGCCGCCCGTGTTCGGGCCACCGTCACCGGCGAGGAGGCGCTTGAAGTCCTGCGCGGGCGGGAGGGCGCGGACGTTGACCCCATCCGAGAAGACGAACTGCGACACTTCCTGGCCGTCGAGGAACTCCTCGACCAGCACGGGGCCGGCCGCGAGCCAGTGCTCGGCGTGGATGAGCGCGTCCTCGCGGCTCTCCGTCACCATGACGCCCTTGCCGGACGCGAGGCCGTCGGCCTTCACGACGTACGGAGCGCCGAACTCGTCGATCGCCGCCGCAGCCTCGTCGAGCGTCGTCGCGAGGCGCGCACCGCCCGTCGGCACACCGGCGCGGGACATGACGTCCTTCGCGAAGGTCTTCGAACCCTCGATCTCGGCGGCGGCCTTCGACGGACCGAAGACGGGGATGCCCGCGTCGCGCAGCGCGTCGGCGACACCCGCGACGAGCGGCGCCTCCGGGCCGATGACCACGAGGTCGAAGCCCTCGTCCTTCGCGAACTCCGTCACGAGGGACGGGTTGTTCACGTCGAGCCTGATCACCTCAGACTCGGCGGCGATACCCGGGTTGCCCGGGGCCGTGACGATCGAGTGTGCGCGCTCGCTGTGGAGAGCGGCAACAATTGCGTGCTCGCGGGCACCGGATCCGAGGACGAGAATTCTCACCGCACCAGCCTAACCGGGGACGACGGCTCCCGCTCCCGCGTGAACGCAGATGACCGGCCGGCGACACCCACGGCGCTTCTCTCGGCGTCTCGTCGCGCACCGGTCGCCAGGTTCGGTGACTGCGTCCCCGGATCACGGCGTCGGCGGAGCGAAAACGCCGAAGAGCCACCGAAGTTGGCAGCCCGCCCCGGCGAGGTGCGTCGCTCACCGACTCCGTGGGTGCGGCTGGAGCACAATGAGGACGTGCCGAAACCCCGAATCGCTGACGCCGCTGGCCTCGGAGCCATCACCGCCTGGTCCGAAGCTCGCGCCCAAGGGCGCCCGACCCCTCGCGCCGATGCCGCGACTGCCGTCCGTTACACCCTGCAGGCCCTCGAGGACCGCGCGCCTGGAGCGAGCGTCGAGGTGCGCGTCCCGCCGTTCGGGGCCGTGCAATGCGTCGAGGGCCCGGGCCACACGAGGGGCACACCGCCGAACGTCATCGAGCTCGACGCCGACACCTGGCTCGAGCTGGCAACGGGCCGGACCTCATGGCGGGAGGCCTTCGACGCGAACCGCGTGCGCGCCTCCGGGACCCGCGCCGACGTCTCGGCCTGGCTGCCGCTCGTGCGCCGCTGAGGGCCTCGTGCCGCGACTGGGCCGCCAGCTCGGCCACCGCGCATCCTGCGCGCACTCACCGGGAACTGCGCGACAATGGATGCATGCTCCGCGAGAACGAACCCACGCCGCCGCGACCTGAAGGTGGTGCCGAACCGACGGCTGACCGCACGGTCCAAGCCGGCGGCGAGCTGGACGGCTACGAGGCCGAGTTCGCCGAGCTCATCGACGAAGACGAGGATGACGGCGTCCGGGAGATGGACGCGAAGGTGCACCGGGTCCCTCGCATGAGCAGCTTCCTGGTGCTCGGTGCCATCGTCGGCGTGGTGCTCGTGACGATCCTCACGTTCGCGTTCCCTCCCAACGAGGCGTTCACTCGCATCCAGGTGTTCGCGTTCCTCCTCGCATTCACGGTGCCCGTCACGCTTGCACTCGGCGGGCTCGCCGGGTACATCGCGGGTCGGGTCTCCGCGAAGCAGTCGGTCGACGCGCGTCTCATTCGCGCCGACGAGCTCGAGAACCGCAGCTAACCCCCGCACGGCCGCGGCAACCGTGGCCGTGCGCGCGCCTCCCTCCGGATCTGACTGGTGTTCACGGACCCAGTTCGTCGCGTCGTGACGATTCGAGGCGGGGGGTGTTGCCACTCAAGGTGACGTAGGACTGAAAATGCGGGCGGTGCGGCGGCGACGCTCCCCACGTCACCCTGACTGTCAGCAAATGCTGTCAGGTCCCGGTCCGAGCCAGGTGCGGAAGAGCGCGAGGACCTCTCGGTTCGCTCAGTCGTCGAGGCCGCGTGCGCGGAGCGCGTCTGACATGGCGTCGGCCCGGCGCAGCGCTCGCACGACGAGCGGCACGGCGAAGGCGCGGGGGCTGGCACGGCGTCCGCGTGCGTACTGCGCCTGCCTCGCGGTCTCTGCGAGCTCGGCGATGAGCGGCACCGCCCGCACGCCGAGTGCGAGCTGCAATGCGATTCGGTCGGGGTCCACGCCGACGCGTCGGAGCGGCCGGAGCAGCCACACGATGGCGTCGATCATGTCGCTCGTGCGGGTTGTGAGGCTGACGAGGGTGGCCGCGAGAAGCAGCGCGACGATGGATCCGACGACCCCCACGGCACGGGAGAGGTCGGCGCTCCACCACTGGAAGGCGAAGATGCCGATGAGGAAGATCCAGGTCGGGCGCACGCCACGCCAGGCGTAGCGCAGGCTCAGGCGCGCGAGCGCGAACCCGAGCAGGGCAGTCGCGACCGCGATGCCGGCGGCGAGCGGCGACGCGATCGCGAGCACCGCTGCGCCGGCGGCGACGAGCGCGAGCAGCTTCGCCCCTGCCGGCAGCCGGTGGACGACGGATGCCCCCGGCACGTAGACCGCGAGCGGCGACGAGCGGTCAGCCACGGGCTGTGCCCGGCGAGAGCGGGTGCCCCACAGCGCGCCCTTCGCCGTCGAGGCGGGCGTCCCAGAACCCCGTCTGCCGGGATGCGGGCCTCACAGTGCCCCATCCGCATCGATGGCGGCCCGGTACGCGGCGATGGCATCCGACGGCGACCCGTCGAAATGGATGCGCCCGTCGTGCACCACGAGCGCGCGATCGAACGTGCGGAGTAGGTCGAGGTCGTGCGTCACGAGGACCACCTGCTGCGGCAGGCGCGCGATGCGGGCCGCGATGGCGCGCGAGTTGCGCAGGTCGAGGAGGGTCGTGGGCTCGTCGAGGACGAGGATGCTCGGCTCGGTCACGAGGACCGCCGCGAGGGCGAGCAGCTGCTTCTGCCCGCCGGAGAGGAGATGCGCGGGGTGGTCGGCGCGGTCGGCGAGCCCGACCTGCTCGAGCGCGTCGGCCGTCCGTGCGGCGATCTCTGCCTTGCTGAGGCCCCGCCGCCCGAGACCGAAGGCGACGTCCTCGCCGACGGTCGGCATGATGATCTGCGAGTCGGGGTCGGTGAAGCAGAACCCCACGCGCCGTCGGACCTCTCGCCCGTCCCGCTTCGTGTCGAAGCCGTCGACGGACACCGTTCCGCTCGTGGGGAGCAGCAGCCCGTTGAGGAGTCTCGCGAGGCTCGACTTGCCTGAGCCGTTGGCGCCGATGATCCCGATGCGCTGCTCGCAGAGCACGACCGAGATGTCGTCGAGCACCCACCGCAGTTGGGCGCCGTCGCCGAACGCGACGCTCACGCCGTGCAGCTCGATCATGCGCAGCCCCCGTTCATCGGGCGGGCGTGAGGGGATGCGGGAGCCGAGCGGTCACGCATCCACGGCCGGTGCCGACGCCGGACTGGGCGCGGCCTTCCGCCGGTGCCGACGACCGGAGATGAGCCCCGGGTACGCCTTGTGGACGCCGCGCGCGATGAGCGCCGCGATGACCGCCTTCGCCAGGTCGCCCGGCAGGAAGGCGAGCGCAGAGAGCGCCGCGGCGCCGACGCCGATCTTGGCCATGAGGGCGACGCCGATGATGCCGGGAACGTAGAGCACGAACACACCCCCGACCACGGTCGCAAGGATGCCGGGCAGAAGGCGGAACGGGGTCCCGAAGCGTTCGACGAGCCATCCGACGGCGAAGGCCGCGATGGGGAAGCCGATGAAGTAGCCGACAGTGGGGCTCGCGAGCACCGCCAGCCCGCCCCGGCCGCCGGCGAGCAGCGGGAGCCCCGCGAGCACGAGCACGTTGAAGAGCAGCATCGCGGAGAACCCGCGCTTCGACCCGAGTACTGCGCCCGCGAGCATCACGCCCAGCGTCTGCAACGTGATCGGCACCCCGGGGCCGGGGATCGTGATCGCCGGCACCACGCCGAGGGCCGCCACGATGCCCGCGAACACGGCGATCTGCGTCAGGTCCCGGGTTCGGTTGCGGGGTGCGAGGGGTGCGTCGGTCATGCGAGGACTCTACCGGCGCCCCGCCCTGGCGCCCGCCCCGCGCCCGGCGTCTCGCGTCCCGCGACACATGTGGAAAACGCATGCTCGTTTCGCAACGAGCATGCGTTTCCCAGATGTCTGGCCCCGTCGGGCGGCAAGGATGCGCGGGCGCGGGCGCGGGCGCGGGCGCGGCCTGCAGCGTGCCGCCGTGCTGGCTAGCTCTTCGTGTTGAGCTCGAGCCAGGCGAGGTACTCGGGGGTGACGGTTCCGGTGACGTAGGTGCCGTCGAAGCAGCTCATGTCGAGCTCCTTCACGTTCGAGCCCTCGGTGATGGCCGTGAACAGGTCGCTGACCTCCTGGTAGACGAGGCGGTCTGCGCTGATGACCGACGCGATCTCCTCGATCGAGCGGCCGGATGCGACGAGCTCGCCGCGCGATGGCATGTTGATGCCGTACACGTGCGGGTAGCGGACCGGGGGAGCGGCGGAGGCGAACGTCACCGAGTTGGCGCCGGCCTGCCGGGCCATCTCGACGATCTCCTTCGAGGTCGTGCCGCGCACGATGGAGTCGTCGACGAGCAGCACGTTCTTGCCGCGGAACTCGGTTGGGAGCGCGTTGAGCTTCTGGCGCACCGACTTCTTGCGCACCTTCTGCCCAGGCATGATGAACGTGCGGCCCACGTAGCGGTTCTTGTAGAAGCCCTCGCGGTAGTCGATGCCGAGGGTCTTCGCCATCTCCATCGCCGTGGGGCGGCCCGAGTCCGGGATGGGCATGACCACGTCGATGTCGCCGGCGCTGATGCTGCGCTCGACGTTCGCGGCGAGGGTCTTCCCCATGCGCAGGCGCGATTCGTAGATGGAGATGCCGTTCATGACGGAGTCGGGGCGCGCGAGGTACACGTACTCGAACGAGCAGGGCACGAGGCGCGGGTTCACGGCGCACTGGCGTGAGAACAGCTCGCCGCCCATGGAGATGAAGATGGCCTCGCCGGGCTCGACGTCGCGGACCAGGTCGTAGCCGCCCGACTCGAGCACGAGCGACTCGGACGCGACGACCCACTCGTCGCGGCCGTGCTCGTCGTCGCGGCGACCGAGGACGAGGGGGCGGATGCCGAACGGGTCGCGGAAGGCGAGCAGCCCGTATCCGGAGATGAGGGCGACGGATGCGTACGAGCCCTCGACCCGGTCGTGCAGGCGGGAGATCGAGTCGAACAGGTCGTCCGGGGTGAGGTCGTCGCCGTTGATGCCGTGCTGCAGCTCGTTCGCGAGGACGTTGAGCAGCAGCTCGGTGTCGCTCGACGAGTTCAGGTGGCGGCGGTCGACGTTGAAGAGCTCCTTGCGCAGCTCTCGCGTGTTGGTGAGGTTGCCGTTGTGCACGAGGACGATGCCGTACGGCGCGTTCACGTAGAACGGCTGCACCTCGTCGTCGCTCTTCGCGCTGCCAGCCGTCGCGTAGCGGACGTGGCCGAGGCCGACGTTGCCGAGCAGGTTGCGCATGTCACGGGTGCGGTAGCCCTCGCGGACCTGCCCCTTGACCTTCGCGATGTGGAACGTGTCCCCGTCAGCCGTCGCGATGCCGGACGAATCCTGGCCGCGATGCTGCAGGAGCAGGAGGGAATCGTAGATCTGTTGGTTGACGGGACTGGTCGAGACGTGACCAACAATGCCGCACACGCTGGGGGAGCTCCAAGCACAGGTAAGCGCGCCCGTGAGGGCCCGATTTCAAGGAGGCCCACGAGGGGCCCTGAACGATGTTTCGATTTTGTCACAGCTGGCGGGTCCGCGCGCACCAGCGTGGGAAGGGTTCGCTTCCGGCGTCACCCTCGCGGCGGGCTAGGCTGTTGGGCGCATCCCCCCGAGGAAAGGGCATCCCTGTGTCAGGCAACGACCTCTACGCCGCCGCTGGCGTCGACACCCGCGCGGGCGACACCGCCGTCGAGCTCATGAAGCGCGCCGTCCAGGCGACCCACGGACCAGAAGTGCTCGGCGGCGTCGGCGGATTCGCGGGCCTCTTCGACGCGTCGCGTCTGACGTCGTTCACGAAGCCCATCCTCGCCACGTCGACGGACGGCGTCGGTACGAAGGTCGCGATCGCGCAGGCCATCGACAAGCACGACACCATCGGCCAGGACCTCGTGGCGATGGTCGTCGACGACATCATCGTCGTGGGCGCGGAGCCCCTCTTCATGACCGACTACATCGCCTGCGGCCGCGTGGTGCCTGAGCGCATCGCCTCGATCGTCGAGGGCATCGCGAAGGCGTGCGCCGAGACCGGCACCGCGCTGACCGGCGGCGAGACGGCAGAGCACCCCGGCCTTCTCGGGCCAGACGATTACGACGTGGCAGGTGCCGCAGTCGGCGTCGTCGAGGCCGACCGGATGCTCGGACCAGAGCGCGTGCAGCACGGCGACGTCGTCATCTCGATCGCGTCGAGCGGCCTCCACTCGAACGGCTACTCGCTGGTTCGCCGCATCATCGCCGACCAGGGTCTCGCCTTCACGGACACCTCAGCAGAGCTGGGCGGGGTCGTCGGCGAAGTGCTCCTCGAGCCGACGCGCCTCTACACCGGCCCGCTCGTCCGTCTTCTTGCCGAGCCAGCGCTCGACGGCGCCGTGCACGCCTTCAGCCACGTCACCGGCGGCGGCATCGCCGCGAACCTCGCCCGCGTCCTCCCGCAGGGAGCGTGGATCGAGCTCGACCGCGGCGCCTGGTCCCCGAACGACATCTTCGTCGTCCTCTCGGGCTTCGCCGGCACCGACCTCGAGTCGACGGAAGGCACCTGGAACCTCGGCATCGGCATGTTCGCGGTCGTCGACGCGCAGCGTGCATCCGCGGTCGTCGAGTGGCTCGAGGCCGCTGGCCTCCCCTCCTGGGTCGCCGGCACCATCTCGACCGAGGCCCGCGACTTCGACGGCTTCGAGCAGGGCGCCAAGGGCGTCGACGGCGGCGCCGTGCGTCTCGTCGGCAGCTACGCCGGCTAGCAGGACGGGAGTCGCCGCTTCTCTCGGACGCGCGAGGTGGCGCGGGCACGGGCACGGGCACGGGCACGCTGGTCTTCGCGCGGCCTGACCAACATCAGTGCGATAAACGTGCTTCGAGGGCGTTTCGGCGCTCTCGGGCCCGATATTGCACTGATGTTGGACAGGCGTTCGCGCAACGTCGAAGCGGCGCCCGGAAGATCCGCGCCCACCTGGCCAAGGTCCGTGATGAAACGGCCGGGTTCGCGCGTTGCGGCGTCTCCGGCGCTCATCGATCCCGGAAGTCGGACAGGCGTCCGTGATGGCTGCGCTCAGCCGCGGCGCCCGCCGCCCGACTACTCGGCGGCGAACGCCGCCGCGATGTCCTCGCTCGTGGCCTCGTTGGCGAGGAGGGCGGCGAGCAGGATGCGCGCCTGCCCGGCGCGCAGGACCGCCGCGTGAATGGCGCCGACGACCGCGAGGTCGTGCCCGCCCCCGCCTCCGCCGTAGCTGGCCTTGAGGACGCCGAAGGGCACCCGGCTGGACACGACGAGCGGGATGTCGGACGCCTGGCATTCCCATGCGGCGGAGACGATGCTCTGGCTGGCGTTGCCGGAGCCGAGGCCGACGAGCACGATGCCCTGCACGCCGGCTTCGAGGCTCGCGTGCAGGTGCGTGGCGTCGCCGCCCGGCATGACGGCGACGGTGTCGACGCGCATTCCGGTGACCGGCGCCGGCAGATGCAGCCGGCGGGCGGGCCTGTCGGTGACGCTCCGGAACGCATCCGCCCGGTCTGCGGATGCCTTCGTGAGGCCCCACGCCTTGAGCAGTCGGCCGCCGAACGCGACGAGCACGCCTCGCCCGCGATTGGCGGGGTCGAGCGCGGCGGCGAGGGCTGCGGCGACGTTCGCGGGACCGTCCGGCGCCTCAGACTCGGCGGTGAACTGCGAACCGGTGAAGATGACGGGCTTCGAGCTCTTGAGCTGCAGGTCGGTGAGCAGCGACGACTCCTCCATGGAGTCGGTGCCGTGCAGCACGATGACGGCGCTGACCTCGTCATCCTCAACCTGGCGGCGCACCTCGTCGCTGATGGACTGCATGTCGCCGAGGGTGAGGCTCGACGAGTCGACGGCCATGAGGTTCACGGGCCGCAGGCGGGCGCCGGGCGCGTCTGCCCCTGCGAGCAGCGCATCCGCGCCGAGACTGGGCGTCGTCGCCCCCGAGGCGGTTGTCGTGCTGGCGATGGTGCCGCCCGTCGCGATGACGGCGATGAGGGGAAGAGGCGCAGTGGTCGTCACGGTCACATGTCTACCCGGTTTCGCTGGGGCGTGCGCTGGGGACGGCTTCGCCGACGTCGCCGAGATCCAATCGAGATGCGCGGCGCGAGTCGAGGGAACACGGGTGCTTTCCCGTGCGTTGGGCACGTAACACAGAGTTAATTCGCGCCTTCCGGGAAGCGCGTCCCGAATTCATGGGGCACATTCCTAAGATGGCCGCACATCACTGATGTTCTGGCTACCGCCGAAGATAGGGAAACCCCAATGCAGAAGACACGCCTGATCACTGGAGGCATCGCCGCGCTCGCAGCGATCGGTCTCCTCTCAGCCTGCTCGAACCCGACCGCCCCCGACGCTGGAACGGACGAGGGAGCAGCGTCCGGCGACACCATCGTCGTCTCCTCGGCGAACTTCCCGGAGTCGGAGATCATCGGCAACCTGTACGCGGAAGCGCTCAAGGATGCCGGCTTCACCGTCGAGACGCAGTTCAACATCGGCTCGCGCGAGGCGTACATCCCGGCGCTGTCGGACGGATCGATCGACCTGATCCCCGACTACACCGGCAACCTGCTCATCTTCCTCGACCCCGAGGCGGACACGGCGGACGCGGAGACCATCAACACGGGTCTCACCGCGGCACTCGAGGCGGAGGGCCTCACGGGCCTCACCCCGGCCGAGGCCGAGGACAAGGACGCGGTCGTCGTCACGAAGGAGACCGCTGAGAAGTGGAACCTGACGACCATCGCCGACCTCGCCGCGCACAACGCCGAGATCACCTACGGTGCCCCGGCGGAGTTCCAGGAGCGCCCCCAGGGCCTGCCCGGCCTGAAGGCGAACTACGGCGTCGAGCCCAGCGCCTTCACCCCCATCGCCGACGGTGGCGGACCGGCAACGGTCGACGCGCTCGTCAGCGGACAGGTGCAGGTGGCGAACATCTTCACCACGTCGCCCGCGATCGTCGAGAACGACCTGGTCGTGCTCGAGGACCCGAAGAACAACTTCCCGGCGCAGCAGGTCGTCCCTGTCGGCAACACCGAGAAGCTCACCCCCGAGGTCGCTGAGGTCATCGACGCCATCTCGGCGCAGCTGACCACTGAGGAGCTCATCGCGCTGAACACGCGCGTCTCGGGCGAGGAGAAGGTCGAGCCGACCAAGGCCGCGACCGACTGGCTCACCGAGAAGGGCCTCCTCGGCGCGTAAGCACCGGGGCACCCGCTCGACCGCCCGGAGGGTGGATGCGTCCGGCCACGCGCCGTCCGCATCCACACCTCCTGGCAGCACCACCAGGCACGACCGCCGAACCCACCTCCCCCGCTTTCTTCACCCCTCCAGTTCCAAGATCCACCAGAAGCGAGTTCCGGATGCAGCAGCACGCAGACGCCGAGCAGCGGCCGCAAGTGCGCCCCACGATGCGCCCCAACAGGCGTGCCGCGCAGGCGAAGCGCTCGGTCACGGACGGGTCGTCCGCTGGCGTCAACGCGCTCGCGGGGACCAGCGCGGACGCGTCGCTGCCGCTCTCGAGCTTCGTCATCGGCCGCGACCGCATGACGCCGCGCATCCTGGAGCGGCTGGCGGTCACGGTCGGCCACCTCGACATCGACCCGCACGTCCGGGTCCGGCTCGCGGAGGCCCGCGGCGTCATCGAGAGCGTCATGGCGCGCGGCGAGCCCGCGTACGGCGTGAATCGCGGCCTCGGCCCGCTGCGCGACCAGGAGATTCCCGAGGAGCTGCAGCACGCGTTCCAGCTGTTCGTCCTCGCGTCCCACGACGCGGCGGTCGGCAGGAACCTCACCCCGATCGAGGCTCGCTCCGTCATGCTCGCGCGCCTCGCCGTCATGGCGCAGGGCAATTCGGGTGCGACGACGTCGCTCTTCGAGGGGCTGCGCTGCCTCCTCGAGTGCGGCGTGACCCCCGCCATCCCGTCAGAGGGCTCTGTCGGCGCGGCGGACCTCTCCATGCTCGCGGCGATCGGCAACGTGCTCGTCGGCCGCGGCCGGGTGCTCGACGAGACGGGCACGCAGACCGTCCCCGCTCGCGAGGCGCTCGCGACGGCAGGGCTCGTCCCGCTCGAGCTCGCCGCGAAGGACGGCCTCGCCCTCGTCGGCGCGAACGCCGCCTCGGTGGGCATCGCCGCCCTCACCTCCGTGCGACTCGACCGCTTCACCGCCTCAGCGGACCTCGTCGTCGCCCACACCTTCGATGCCCTCAACGGCAGCGTCAAGGGCTTCCAGGAGAAGGTCGTCGCGGCGCGACCCCACCCCGGTCAGATCCGCGCCGCCGCCCGCTTCCGCTCGCTCCTCGGCTCGAGTCGCGCCTACGGCCCCGCCACGGCAGGCTCACTGCAGGACCCCCTCTCCATGCGCACCGTCCCGCAGGTGCACGGCACGCTCATCGAGCAGGCGGATGTGCTGCGCGAGTCGGTCACGGTCGAGCTGAACGCGCGCAGCGAGAACCCGTACATCGACGTCGACAACGACGTCATCATCTCCAACGGCAACTTCTCGACGATCCAGATGGCGATCACCGCCGACTCGGTCCGCCTCCTCCTCGCGCACTTCGGCATCATGAGCGAGCGGCGCTGCTCCCTCATGATCAGGCGCCTCCGCTCCGAGCGCTCGCTTGTCGAGCAGGTGCTGTCGATCGACGACGCCGAGCATCCCTTCGTGCCCGTCATCCTCGCGAACACGGCCTCGTCGCTCATGGCGCGACTCCAGCAGCTCGCGGCGCCCGTCTCGCACCTCGGCGGGGTCGTCGGCGACGGCGTCGAAGACCACAACGCGCAGGGCTACCTCGCCGTGCGCCTCCTCGAGGACAGCCTGGAGGCCGCCGAGCGGCTCCTCGCCATCGAGGCGCTGCTCGCGGTCGGTGTGGGCGTCGCAGCCCCCGCGCCCTCCATGAAGGACCGCGCACCGCTCGTGGTGCAGCTCTCGAAGCGCATCCGTGAGACGCTCGCCCTCAACGACCCCGCCATCATGACCTCTCAGCGAATCGACCGCGTGCGCGCCGACATCGCCGAGCTGAGCGAGCACGTGCAGGACGCGTGAGCCGTCGGCTCTCGCACCAAGATCACCCCGTCCCCAGCCAAGGAGCAGCATGATCACCTTCGAGAGCGTCACCAAGACGTATCCGGACGGCACCACCGCGGTCAACGACCTCAGCCTCGACATCGAGGAAGGCTCCTTCACGGCGTTCGTCGGCCCCAGCGGATGCGGCAAGACGACGTCGATGCGCATGATCAACAAGATGATCGACGCATCGAGCGGCCGCATCACGGTCGCGGGCAAGGACGTCGCGGATGTGCCCTCGACGCAGCTGCGCCTCGGCATCGGCTACGTCATCCAGAACGCGGGACTCTTCCCGCATCGGACCGTGCTCGACAACGTCGCGACCGTGCTCCGGCTCAAGGGCGTGCCCGCGAAGGAGGCCCGCGCCAAGGCGATGGACGCCATCGAGCGGGTTCGCCTCCGCCCCGAGCTCGTGCACCGCTACCCCGCCGACCTGTCGGGCGGCCAGCAGCAGCGTGTGGGCGTGGCCCGCGCGCTCGCGGCCGACCCGCCCATCCTGCTCATGGACGAGCCGTTCAGCGCCGTCGACCCGGTCGTGCGTGACGAGCTGCAGCAGGAGATGATCCGCCTGCAGCGCGAGCTGAAGAAGACGATCGTGTTCGTGACGCACGACATCGACGAGGCCCTCATCCTCGGCGACAAGATCGCCGTCTTCGGCCCTGGCGGCGTGCTGCACCAGTACGCGGCGGCCGAGGAGGTCATGACGCGGCCGGCGAACACGTTCGTGTCCAGCATGATCTCGAAGGACCGCGGCTACCGCGCCCTCACGTTCCGGGATGCCGCGCTCACCGCGGAGCCCCTCGCCGAGCCGGTCGCCGGCATCATCAGCCTCGACCCCCACAACTCCGAGTGGTCGCTCGCCGTCGACGACAACGGCCGCCCCGACGCCTGGCTGCACCGCGCGAGCTCGCTGCGCGTCCCCGTCGGCGCGGTCGTCACCCTCGACGACAACCTGCGCCGGTCGCTGGATGCGGTGCTCGCCTCCCCGGCGGGCCTGGCCGTCGTCGTCGACGAGGCCGGCGTCGCCGCCGGCGTCGTGCGCGGCGAGACGGTGTTCGCGCGCGTCGCCGACTCGAGCGGCGACCGGTCATGAACTGGCTCATCGCGAACTGGGACACCGTCTGGCCCATCATCATCCAGCACGCGCTGCTCTCCGTCGTGCCGACGGTCCTCGGCCTCGTCATCGCGCTGCCGCTCGGGATGCTCCTCGTCGGGCGCCCCCGGGGTCGCGCGGCCGCCATCGTCGTCGCGAGCATCGTGTTCACGATCCCGTCCCTGGCGCTGTTCGTGGTCATCCCCTCGATCGTCGGCACGCCCATCATCAGCCCCCTCAACGTGGTCATCGCGCTGACGCTCTACTCGACGGCGCTCCTCATCCGCACCGTGCTCGAGTCGCTCGACGCCGTGCCCGCCGACGTCAAGGACGCGTCGAGCGCCATCGGCTTCTCGGCGATCAAACGGGTCATCGAGGTCGAGCTGCCCCTCGCCATCCCCGTGCTCGTCGCCGGCCTCAGGGTCGTCGCCGTCACCAACGTCTCGCTCGTCTCGGTCGGCGCCGTCATCGGCGTCGGCGGCCTCGGTCAGCTCTTCACCGCCGGCTTCCAGCGCGACTACCCAGACCAGATCTTCGCGGGCATCATCACGATCCTCGTCCTCGCGTTCATCTTCGACCGCATCATCGCCCTCATCGGCGTCGCGACCACGCCGTGGCTTCGCAGCGGTCGCGTGAAGGCCAAGCGCGCGTCGAAGCGCGCACCCAGCGAGCGCACGGAGACCGCCATGCTCGACACCGTCATCGGACTCGATTCTCCGGAAAAGAAGGCAAACGTCTGATGTTCAACGAGATGCTGTCCTACTTCCTCGACCCGGCCAACTGGGTCGGCTCCGCGAGCATTCCGGCCCGCGTCGGCGAGCACCTCTGGTACTCGCTGCTCGCCGTCGCACTCGCGGCCGTCATCGCGTTCCCGCTCGGCCTCGTCATCGGCCACACCGGCAAGGGCACGACCTTCATCGTCGCCACCGCCAACGTGCTCCGGGCGCTCCCCAGCCTTGGCCTCATGACGCTGCTCGTGCTGCTCATGGGCCTCGGCCTGTTCCCGCCCGTGATCGCGCTGGTCATCCTCGCCGTGCCGCCGCTCCTCGCGGGCGTCTACTCGGGTGTCGCCAACGTGAGCCGCGCGACCGTGGATGCCGCACGAGCCATGGGCATGACCGAGTGGCAGATCGTGTGGCAGGTCGAACTGCCCAACGCCATGCCGCTCATCGTCGCCGGCCTCCGCAGCGCGGTGCTGCAGGTCATCGCAACCGCGACCATCGCGGCCTACGTCAACCTCGGCGGCCTCGGACGCTACATCTTCGACGGCCTCGCCGTCACCGACTACGGGCGGGTACTCGTCGGCGCGATTCTGGTGACCGGGCTCGCGCTGGTCGTCGATGGCATCCTCGCGCTGCTCGGGCGCCTCGTCGTCCCCGGCCGCAAGAAGCGGGGTCCGAAGGGTTCCGGGTCGGGTTCCAGGCCGGGCTCGAGCGCCGGTGCCGTCTCCGGTGCGACCGTCGCATCCACGAGCGTCGCCACGACCAGCGCGTAGCTGTCCGGTCGGAGTCTGCGCGGGTGCCCTGGCCTGCGCGGATTCCCTGGCCTGCGCTGGCTCCCCGGTCGCCGGCCCGGCCGGCCTGCGCTGGCTCCCCGGTCGCCGGCATCCCAGCCTGCGCTGGCACCCCGGTCGCCGGCATCCCAGGGGCCGGCGCGCGCACCCGCCCCGCAGCTCGATCGCTGCCAGCCAGGTGGCCCTTCTGGATGCTCCAGAAGGGCCACCTGGCTGGCGGCGTTTGCGTTGGCTCGGGGCTCAAGGGCCATTCGGCTGGCAGCGATTGAGGCGCGGGTCGCGCTCAGTTAGCGTTCGCCTCGGCGCACACGGGCGGAGCGGACCCCGTCGACGTGGCGGCTGCTCGGCGGCGAGGACGTGTTGACGCGGCGGCTACTCGGCGGAGCGAAGCTCGTCGACGGGGGGACACTCGGTGGGACGGTCCCCGTCGACGCGGCGGTCATTCCGCGGCGAGGACCTCGTCGACGGGGCGGTACTCGAGGCCGAGGGCCGTCGCGACACCGCGGTTGGTGATGTGCCCGCCGTGCACGTTGAGGCCGAGCGCGAGCGCCGGGTTCTCCTGCATGGCGCGCTTCCACCCCTTGTCGGCGATGGCGGTCACGTACGGCAGCGTCGCGTTCGTGAGCGCGCGCGTCGAGGTCTCCGGCACGGCGCCAGGCATGTTGGCGACGCAGTAGTAGATCGAGTTGTGCACGGGGAACGTCGGGTCGTCGTGGGTCGTCGGGTGGGAGCCCTCGAAGCATCCGCCCTGGTCGATGGCGATGTCGACGAGCACCGACCCGTGCTTCATGCCGGCGACCATCTCGTCGGTCACGAGCTTCGGTGCGGCGGCACCGGGGATGAGGACGGACCCGACGACGAGGTCGGCCTCGGCGAGCTGCGCCGCGATCTCGTACGCGGATGACGCGCGCGTCTGGATCTTGCCCTGGAACTGCACCTCGAGCTCCCGGAGCCGGGGGATGTTGAGGTCGATGATGGTGACGTCGGCGCCCATGCCGACGGCGTTCGCGGCCGCATGCTCGCCGGCGACGCCGCCGCCGATGACGACGACCTTCGCCTTCGGCGTTCCGGGGACGCCGCCGAGCAGCATGCCTCGCCCGCCGGCGGCCTTCATGAGGTGGTACGCGCCGACCTGGGTCGCGAGGCGGCCAGCGACCTCGCTCATGGGGGTGAGCAGCGGCAGTGAGCGGTTCGTCAGCTGCACCGTCTCGTAGGCGATCGCGGTCGTGCCTGCGCCGGCGAGCGCCTCCGCCTGCGCCCGGTCGGCGGCGAGGTGCAGGTAGGTGAAGAGCACGAGGTCTGGCCGCATGTGGCGGTACTCGGAGGCGACGGGCTCCTTGACCTTGAGGAGCAGCTCTGCGCGCGCCCACACCTCGTCGGCGGTCGCGAGGATACGTGCACCGGCGGCCTCGTAGGCGTCGTCGGTGATGGCGGAGCCCAGCCCGGCGCCCGACTCGATGAGCACCTCGTGGCCGTGCCGCACGAGTTCGTGCACTCCGGCGGGCGTGATGGCGACGCGGTTCTCGTTGTTCTTGATCTCGGCAGGGATCCCGATGCGCATGATGACCTCTTTGTGTTCGTGCTGATTCGGTGCTGTTCTTCGGAAATCATGTGCAGAAAGTGTTTCGAACGGATTGAGAGCCGCAGGAATCACGGTTTTTGGGCCAGTATTGGTAGAAATCTGTGATCGAAGGGGACGCGCATGGCTGGAACACCGAAGGAACTTCGGGGCGTGGATGCCGGGTTGCTGGACGACGTCGACCGTCGGCTCGTGGATCTGCTGCAGGCGAACTCACGCCAGTCGAACACGCAGCTCGCGAATGCCGTTGGCATCGCGCAGTCGACGTGCATCGCGCGCGTGCGCTCGCTCGTCGATCGGGGCATCATCACGCGCTTCACCGCCGATGTCGGGCTGCCGCAGCTTGGCCTCGCCCTCCAGGCCCTGATCAGCGTCAACATCCGCTCCGGGCAGCGTCAGGAGCTCGCCCACTTCGCAGATGAGATGCGGGGCCTGCCCGAGGTGGTGCAGATCTTCTTCCTCGGCGGTTCGGAGGACTTCATCGTGCACGTGGCCGTGCGCGACTCGAACGATGTCCGTGAGTTCGTGGTGGCGAACCTCTCGACGCACCCGGCAGTCGCGTCCACGCGCACGAGCATCGTCTTCGACCACCACCGCATCCGCTGAACTGATCTGCCTGCCTGCCCAGAGCTCAGGCACAGACGTTGGGGTTGCGCATGCTCGGCGCAGCTATTGCCTGCCGAAGCCCCAGGTCTGCAGCCAGCAGGTTCTTCACCTTCTCTGCCCGCCTCGCCTCCGCCACGCCACCTGCATCCGGACTTCATCCCGTGATCTAAGAACGCACTAGTCGAAACCGCCGTTGCGTTCTTATTCTGTGTGCATGGAGCCAGCAGCGCAGCCGCAGGAAGACCTCGTCGCGACCCTCATCGTGCGCGGGAGGATCCGGGATGCGCGCGGCGTCTGGGGGCCCGGCGAGGTGTGGGCCGCGGGGCCCCGAATCGTTGCGGTGCACACCGGCGCGTCTCGCTCCCCGGCACCCGCAGGTGCCAGGCTGGTCGATGTCGGAGACTCCTACGTGCTGCCCGGTGTCGTGGATGCGCACGTGCACTCGCTCTCGCACGGCGGCGAGGGCATCGCCGCGTCGACGAGGGCCGCGGCCGCGGGAGGCGTGACGACGATCGTGGAGATGCCGTACGACGGCACCGGCCCCATCAACAGCCTGGACAGGCTGCGCGCGAAGCAGGATCTCGCGAACGACGAGGCGCACATCGACGTCGCGCTCCTCGGCACCCTCGCGCCAGGGGGCGGGTGGCGCGCGGCCGGCGAGCTCGCCGAGGCGGGGGCCGTCGGCTTCAAGGTCTCCCTCTTCCACACGCACGAGACGCGCTTCCCCCGCATCGACGACCGTGAGCTGCTGAGCGTCATGGCCGCGGTCCGGGACGCTGGCCGCACCCTCTGCACGCACGCGGAGAACAACGAGATCATCCAGTCGCTCCTCCGGGAGGAACGGGCGGCGGGCAGCACCGACCCGCAGTCGCACTCGCGGTCGCGTCCGCCGGTCTCGGAGACGCTCGGCGTGCTGACGGCGCTCGAGGTCGCCGCGAACACCGGCGCCCGCCTGCACGTCTGCCACCTGTCGCTGCCGCGCAGCGTCGACCTCGTCGAGTGGTACCGCTCGCAGGGCGCAGACGTCACGCTCGAGACGTGCCCGCACTACCTGACCTTCACTGAGGACGATCTCGAGACGCAGCGCGGGCACCTCAAGATCAACCCGCCGCTGCGCGATGCCGCCGCACGTGAGGGCCTGTGGGACCGCATCGGGCGTGGCGCCGTGAGCGTCGTCAGCTCCGACCACGCGCCGTGGTCGCGCGAGCTGAAGGAGCACGACGTGATGCTCGACAACAGCTCGGGTGCTCCCGGCGTGCAGACGCTCGTCGCCGCGACGCTCGGCGGGGCGCTGCGTCGCGACGCGTCCGAGGCGCTGCTGTCGCAGGCGGTGGATGCGCTCACCATCGCGCCAGCGCGCCGGTACGGTCTCGACGCGCGCAAGGGCTCGCTCGAGGTGGGCAAGGACGCGGACATCGTCGTGTTCACGCCGGGCGACGTATCCATCGAGCTCGAGCGGATGCTCTCGAACGCCGGCTGGACGCCGTACGAGGGCATGTCGCCGGGTGGCAGCGTGACGCACACGTTCTCCCGTGGTGAGCTGGTCTACTCCGACACCGCGGGGCTGCTCGCGGGCGCTGGCCGGGGAGAGGTCCTGGTCTGATCATGAGCGACCTGCGACCGAAGGCGGACCCGAACGGGCGACCCATCTCAGGGGGAGCCGCCGCATCCGGCGGTGGGAGCGGCACCGGTGGAGCGGCGTACAAGTCGCTGCACCGTGGCCTCGAGATCCTGCAGCTCATCCAGGGCCGCGGGCGCCTGAAGATCTCCGAGATCAGCAGCGAGCTCGGCATGCCCCTCTCGACCGTCTACCGCTACGTGACGGTGCTGCGGGATGCGGGGTTCGCGATCGAGATCGACGGGTACCTCATGCCGTCGAGTCGTCTCGCGGAGAGCGATGACGCCTCGCCGCACCTCGTGCGCTACGCGGCCCCCGTGCTTCGGCGCCTCCGCGAGCTCACCGGCATGACCGCGATTCTCGCCGTGCGGGTGCACATCACCGCCGTGTGCCTGGAGGTGTCGTACGCGCATCCGCAGCATCGCATCCCGTTCGGACGCGGCAAGGTGCGCAGCCTCTACGCGGGTGCCACGGCGCTGCCGCTGCTGGCGTACGCGCCGAAGAAGGTCGTCCGAGAGCTGCTGTCCGGCGGTCTGCGCGCGTACACGACGGCGACCATGAGTCCAGAGATGATCGAGCCGTACCTGCGTCAGGTGCGCGCCGAGGGGCACGCCGTCTCGTACGGGCAGATCACCCCTGGCATGGTCGGCATCGGCGTTCCCGTCTTCGCGGGCGGCCGCGTGCTGTGCTCACTGTCGCTTGTCGGTGACGAGCGGCAGACTGGGGCACTGGATGAGCGCATCGCGCTCCTCAAGCAGGGAGCCACGGAGCTCGCCGCGAAACTGCCATCGAACGTCGACCTCGAAGTCTGGAGCGATCAGAGTGCCTGAATCAGCCGCGACCCCCGCGAACAGCCAGACCCGCGTGGGCGGCGAGACGTCCACGAACGGTGGGACGCCGCCGCCGGCATCCGCGCCCCTCGCCAGCCCCATCCTCGCCCGCGGCACCCAGCCCATCACGGCGCAGCGCGGCACGAAGCTGCGGGCCAGGAACTGGCGGGCCGAGGGTCTGCTTCGCATGTTCGAGAACGTGCTCGAGGTCGGCGAGAACGCGGCGGAGCTCATCGTCTACGCATCGCTCGGCAAGGCCGCCCGCAACTGGGACGAGGCCTGCCGCATCGTCACCTCGCTGCTCGAGCTTGACGAGGCGGAGACGCTCATCCTGCAGACGGGCGCCGCAGTCGGCGTCATGTCGACGAAGCGCGACTCGCCCATGGTGCTGTCCGCCGTCAACAACACGGTCGGCAACTGGGCGACCAGCGACCGCTTCTACGAGCGGTACCGCGCCGGCCAGACCATCTGGGGCGGCCTGACCGCCGCGGCCTGGCAGTACATCGGCCGCCAGGGTGTGCTGCAGGGCACGTACGAGCTGCTGCGCGAGGTGCTCGTCCAGCACTACGACGCGACGGCAGAGGGCAGGTGGATGCTCACGGCGGGCCTCGGCGGGATGGGGTCGGCCCAGCCGATCTCTGCTCGCATCCTCGGCCTCTCGTCGCTGACCGTGGAGATCGACCAGGTCAAGATCGACCGCGCGCTCGCGGTGGGCGGCATCGACGTGCAAGCGCCGACTCTCGACGACGCGCTCGCGCTGATCGAGGCGGCGCGCGCCGAGGGGATCCCGGCGGCGGTCGCGCTGCACGCCAACGCGGCGGCCGTGTTCACCGAGCTCGCATCCCGCGGCGTCACGCCGGACATCGTCACCGACCAGACCGCCGCGCACGACGCGCGGTACGGCTACGTGCCCCTCGAGTACACGCTCGACGCGTGGATCTCGGCCCGCGAGACGGAGCCGGAGCGCGTCGAGGCGCTCGCACGCGCATCCATGGCGCAGCAGGTCGAGGCCATGCTCACGTTGCAGGAACGCGGATCGGTCGCGTTCGAGAACGGCAACAACCTGCGCGTGAAGGCGCTCGAGCACCTGGGGGAGGGCGAGACCGCCCGGGTCAACCGCATCCCCGGCTTCATGGAGGCGTACCTGCGGCCGCTCTTCGCTCGCGGCATCGGCCCGTTCAGGTGGGTGTGCCTGTCGGGCGACGTCGACGACCAGCTGACGATGGATGCGCTCGCCTCGTCGCTCTTCCCCGACCGCCCCGAGGTCGCCGAGTGGCTGGCGCTCGCGGGCGTGCATGTGCCGCAGCAGGGGCTGCCGGCCCGGTCGTGCTGGCTCGGCCACGGCGAGCGCTCGCGCCTCGCGCAGGCCGCGAACGAGCTCGTCGCCGACGGACGCCTCACAGCTCCCGTGCTCTTCAGCCGCGACCACCTCGACTCGGCTGGCATGACGCATCCGCGCATCGGCACGGAGGGCATGCGAGACGGCTCGGACGGGGTCACCGACTGGCCGCTGCTCGACGCCATGCTGCTCTCGACCGCGGGTGCCGACCTCGTCGCCATCCACTCTGGCGGCGGCGGCTACACGGGGTGGATGCAGTCGGCTGGCGTGTCGATCGTCGCCGACGGCAGACCGGAGACCCTCGAACGGCTCCGCCTCGCCCTCGACCTCGACACGGGCCTCGGCGTCATCCGCCACGCGGCCGCGGGGTACGAGGAGGCGAGCGTCGCCATCGCGCGCGGAGGCGAGACGGGGGATGCGCCCATCGCGGCCCTCGGGCTCGCCGCGCACAGCGCATCCGCTGGGCCAGCCACGCCCGCCCCGGAACCCCAAGCACTCTCAGCCAGCTCTGACACCGACCCCGAAGGGAACGCTCGTGCGTGAACTCACCCAGGAAGACGCCATCCACGGAGTGCTCGGGGGCGGTGTGCTCGCGTGCGGTGGCGGCGGGTGGAAGCACCACGGCGAGCTCATGGGTCGCATGGCGACCGAGCTGAACCGGCCGGTGCTCGCGAGCATCGACGAGCTGCCGGAGGACAGCTGGGTGGCGACGGTCACGGCTATCGGCGCCCCGGCGGCGAAGAACTGGGAGATCCGGCCGGTCGACTACGTGCACGCGCTGCAGGAGCTCATCAGGGCGACGGATGTGCCCATCGCGGCCGTCATGACCGCCCAGAACGGCTACTCGACGACCCTCAACGGGTGGATCCAGTCGTCGGTGCTCGGCGTGAAGGTGCTCGACGTGGCCGGTGACGTGCGTGCGCATCCGACCGGCAAGCTCGGCTCGCTCGGCCTCGCCGAACGCGAGGGGTACGTGGCGACGCAGGTCGTGTCTGGCGGCAACCGCGCCCTCCACGGGCACTTCCTCTCGGTGAACACAGGCACGATCAACACGTGCGACGACGTGCTGCGCGACATCTCGGTGCGCACGGGCGGCTTCATCGCGGCCGCCCGCAACCCGGTCGAGCTGAGCTATGTGCGCGAGCACGCCGCGCACGGCTCGATCTCGCTGGCCCTCGACCTCGGGCGCGACATGGCCGCCGCGCTGCGCAAGCGGGGCGCCGGCAAGCAGGAGGCGTTCGTGCAGGCCGTGGTCGAGCGCCTCGGCGGCACCGTCGTGTCACGCGGCCCGCTCGGCTTCGAGGTGCTGACCGAGACCCACGGCGGCTGGGACCACGGCACGTTCCGCATCGGCGACTTCACGGTGCCGTACCTCAACGAGTACATGGCCATCGAGTCGGGCGGCGAGCGCATCGCGACCTACCCGGACACGATCATCATCCTCGACGCCAAGCTCGGCGAGGCCGTCGCGGTCAAGGACGCCTACGAGGGCGAGGAGGTCGTGCTCGTCTCGGTGCCCGCATCTGCGCTGCCCGTGTCGTCGTCGGCCATCGACGAGACCGGGCTCGCGGAGATCGAGCGGATCATGGGCATCGACTTCCTGAAGTACCGCGACTCGGGTCTCGTCGGCGGGACGGTCGGCTATGTCAGCTGACACCGCGGATGCGCTGCTCGGCGCCGTCGACCCGTCCAGTCTCCGGCCCGACCAGCAGCGGGTCCTCGCCGACCTGACCGAGCTCGCCGGGCTCGTCGAGAGCGCCGAGCCGGGCTTCTCGCGCCGCGTGTTCTCCGACGCGTACCGCGCGGGGCGCGAGTGGGTGCGAGACCGGATGCGCGCGGCGGGCCTCGAGGCGCACATCGACCCGGCAGGCAACGTCGTCGGCGTGCTGCGCGGCGCGAACTCGGCGCTCAAGCCCCTCATGACCGGGTCGCACACCGACACCGTGCACGCGGGCGGACGCTACGACGGCATCGTCGGCGTGCTCGGCGGCATCGAGGTCGCGAGGCGGCTCCGCGAGGAGGGCATCACCCTCGCGCGAGACCTGTACGTCGTCGACTTCCTCGGCGAGGAGGCGAACTCGTTCGGCGTCTCCTGCATCGGGTCGCGGTCGATCGCCGGACTCCTGCTGCCAGAGCATCTCGAGCGCACCAACGGCGACTCGGCGCTGCGGCTCGGCGACGCCATGACAGGCTTCGGCCTCGACACCGGCGGCGCGCTCGGCCAGGCCTGGGCGCCCGGCTCGCTGCACGCCTACCTCGAACTGCACATCGAGCAGGGCCCGCAGCTCGAGCGCAGCGGCAAACAGATCGGCGTCGTCACGGCGATCGCCGGCATCGAGCGGCTCATGGCCGCCTTCTCCGGCCGCGCCGACCACGCAGGCACCATGCCCATGCAAGGCCGGCAGGACGCGCTCATCGCGGCCGCCGAGGCGATCCTCACGATCGAGCGAGAAGCGTGCGGCGCCCCCATCCACGGAGTGTCGACGACCGGCCGCATCGAGTCGTCACCCGGATCCTTCAACATCGTTCCAGACGAGGCGCGCATCTGGGCGGAGATGCGCAGCGTGGATGCGTCGTGGCTGCACGGCGCGAAGCGTCGCGTCGCCGAGGACATCGCGGCGGGCGCCGCCCTGCGCGGCGTCGAGACCGCCATCGAGTGGCTCAACGACCAGGATCCGGTCGCGGCAGACCCCGACGTGCAGCGCCTCCTCGGTGACGCAGCCGACGCGCTCGGCTACACGTGGGAGGCGGTGCCCTCCGGTGCAGGCCACGACGCCGCGCACCTCGCCCACCTCGGACCGATGGGCATGATCTTCGTGCCATCCGTCGGCGGGCGCAGCCACGTTCCCGAGGAGTTCACGGAGGCAGACGACATCACCGTCGGCATCCACGTGCTCGCGACAGCACTTGTCGCCGCCGACCGCAGCGAGCGCCCCCTCGTCGCGAGCTGAGCCCGCGGCCCTCGCCGAAGTCTCGGGATGGAAACTTCGCTTCGTTGCGGGAAGTTCCCCAGTACGAAGTGAGTTCGCCAGCCCGAATCCTTGGGCGCTGCCTCAGACCCCACCTTGGGCCCCACCTCCGGCCCTACCTCCGCTTCGGGATGGCTTGCAACCCATCTGCGTGCGTGCATCCCATCCCGAGACTCACGGAGTCCACGCCGAAACGCACGGAATCCGCGCCGGGACGCACGCAACCCACCCCGAGACCGCTCGGACGGCGTCGAGTCGGGCGAAAGTCCAGGCTCGGCCCCCAGGCTTGGCAGTCGGATGCACGTGCATCCGCTCACAGACAACTGATGCGGAAGCGGGGAACACCATGGCGACGTTTGTGCTCATCCACGGTGGAGGATCGTCGAGCTGGGACTGGCACCTCGTCGTGCCGAAACTCGAGGAGGCGGGGCATCGCGCGGTCGCCGTCGACCTGCCGGTCGAGGAGCCGGGCCTGTCGCTCGTCGACTATGCCGATTCGGTGTCGGCGCAGCTCGACGAGGCGAGGGGCGACAGCTCCGACGGCGACGGGCAGGGCGAGCAGCTGGTCATCGTGGGCCATTCGCTTGGCGGCTTCACGGCCGCGCTCGTGGCTGAGCGCCTGGACGCCGACGGGCTCGTGTACGTCGCCGGGATGATCCCGAAGCCGGGGGAGACGATGCAGGAGTGGTGGGATGCCACGGGCCATAGCGCGCTCGGTGTCGATTCCGAGGACGAGCTCGTCTTCTACAACCTGGTCCCAGACGACCTGGTCGTCGATGCGAAGGCGCACGTCCGCGAGGAGACGGGGTCGTGGATGGATGCGCCGTGGCCCGGAGTGGGCCGGGAGACGCCGACGGGGTTCATCGCCGCCGAGGACGACCTGTTCTTCCCGCTCGAGTTCGCGAAGCAGCATGCGCGCGACCGCGCCGGGGTCGAGGCGGTTGTCGTGCCGGGTGGTCACTACGTCGCCATCGGCGCGCCGGACCCGCTGGCGAAGGCGCTCGCGGAGTTTGCTGACGGCCTCTGACCTCGAGGGTCGGTACGCTCGTCGGATGCAGCAGCTCACCGAGGCCCAGATTCGGGATGCGTTCGTGAACGCCTCGCGCAAGGAGGTCAGCGACGTGACCCTGCCGCCCGGCTTCCACGATGTCGACTGGGAGAGGCGCGACTACCTGGGCTGGACGGACCCGAAGCTGGGGCGTCGCGCCTACGCGGTGGTCCCCGTCGACGGCGAGCTCGTCGGGATCGTGTTCGAGCGGGCGCGCAAGCTGCCGACGCGTCGGGCGATGTGCTCGTGGTGTGAGGACGTGACGCTGCCGAACGACGTCGTGTTCTACAGCGCGAAGCGCACGGGGGAAGCCGGTCGGCGCGGCGACACCGTCGGGACGCTCGTCTGCGCTGCGTTCGAGTGCTCGGCGAATGTGCGCCGCCTGCCCCCGTCCGCGTATATCGGCTACGACCGGGATGCGGCGCGCGAGCAGCGGAAGGAGAACCTGCGGACGCGCGCGGCGAGTTTCGCGCGCAACCTGCGCGACGGGGTCTGATCCTCGTCGCGGAGCAGGTGCGTCTCGATCCGGTCACTCCCTCCTTCCGGAGGTGGCGAGTGTCGGTGGCATGGTCCATCGTGGATTCCACGACAGCCACTCGACGAGGAGCGACCTGTGAGCCACGACGCGAAGAACAGCGGATCAGCACTCCGCGACCCCGAACTCCCACCTGTAGCGGTGGAGGATCTCGACCCAGACGCTGAGAAGCCGAGGTGGACGCCGGCGAAAGTCGCCCTCTGGGTTGGCATCGGACTCCTGGGCGGGCTGGCCTGGACGATGCTCGCGATCGTCCGCGGCGAGACGGTCAACGCGATCTGGTTCGTGTTCGCCGCCGTCTGCACCTACCTCATCGCCTACCGCTTCTACTCGAAGCTCATCGAGCGCAAGCTCACGCGTCCCGATGACCGCCGCGCCACACCCGCCGAGTACAAGGCGAACGGTAAGGACTTCGTTCCGACCGACCGGCGCGTGCTGTACGGCCACCACTTCGCCGCGATCGCCGGTGCCGGTCCTCTGGTCGGGCCGGTGCTCGCCGCGCAGATGGGATACCTGCCAGGCACCGTGTGGATCATCGTCGGCGTCGTCCTGGCGGGGGCTGTGCAGGACTACCTCGTGCTGTTCTTCTCCACCCGTCGCGGTGGGCGCTCGCTGGGGCAGATGGCGCGTGACGAGCTCGGCGTGATCGGCGGCATCGCGGCGCAGATCGCGACGCTCGTCATCATGATCATCATCGTCGCGATCCTCGCGCTGGTCGTGGTCAACGCGCTCGGCGAGAGCCCGTGGGGTGTCTTCAGCGTTTCCATGACCATCCCGATCGCCCTGTTCATGGGGCTCTACCTGCGCTATCTGCGCCCGGGCAAGATCACTGAGATCTCCATCATCGGGTTCGTGCTGCTCATGTTCGCGATCGTCGCCGGCGGCTGGATCGCCGACACCGAGTGGGGCACGCAGATCTTCACGCTCGACCGCACGACCATCGCCTGGGGCATCATCATCTACGGGTTCGTCGCGGCCGTGCTCCCCGTCTGGCTGCTGCTCGCTCCCCGCGACTACCTCTCGACGTTCATGAAGATCGGCGTCATCGTGATGCTCGCCGGCGCGATCGTGGTCGTGCGACCCGAGATCGAGGTCCCTGCGTTCAGCGAGTTCGCGAGCCGCGTCGACGGCCCGGTCTTCTCCGGTTCGCTCTTCCCGTTCCTCTTCGTGACGATCGCGTGCGGCGCCCTCTCCGGGTTCCACGCGCTCATCGCATCCGGAACCACCCCGAAGCTCGTCGAGAAGGAGAAGCAGACCCGCTTCATCGGCTACGGCGGCATGCTCATGGAGTCGTTCGTCGCCATCATGGCGCTCGTCGCGGCGCTCTCCATCGACCGGGGCATCTACTTCGCCATGAACTCGTCGGCGGCCGCGACGGGCGGCACCATCGAGGGCGCCGTCGCCTTCGTCAACTCGCTCGGGCTCACTGGCGTCAACCTGTCGCCGGACGCGCTCTCTACGATGGCGACGAACGTCGGCGAGGAGAGCATCGTGTCCCGCACGGGCGGCGCGCCGACCCTCGCCGTCGGGCTCGCGCAGATCATGCAGCAGTTCATCGGCGGCGTCGGCATGATGAGCTTCTGGTACCACTTCGCGATCATGTTCGAGGCGCTCTTCATCCTCACCGCCGTCGACGCCGGCACCCGAGTCGCCCGCTTCATGCTGCAGGATGCGATCGGCAACTTCGTGCCGAAGTTCCGCGACCCCGACTGGAGGCTCGGCGCCTGGATCGCCACCGCCGTCATGGTGGCGGGCTGGGGCGCGATCCTCATCATGGGCGTCACCGACCCGTTGGGCGGCATCAATACGCTCTTCCCGCTGTTCGGCATCGCCAATCAGCTGCTCGCCGCCATCGCGCTGGCGATCTGCCTCACGATCGTCGCCAAGAAGGGCCTGTTCAAGTGGATGTGGATCGTCGCGCTCCCGCTGGCGTTCGTCGCGGTCGTCACGATCACGGCGTCTGCGTTCAAGATCTTCTCGCCGGTCCCCGCCGTCGGGTATTGGGCGCAGAACGCAGCCTTCCGGGACGCGCTTGCGGCTGGCGAGACGAGCTTCGGCAACGCGAAGACCGTCGAGGCCATGGAGGCGGTCGTGCGCAACACGACCGTGCAGG
The DNA here is from genome assembly GCF_008831075.1 of Pseudoclavibacter terrae. Lineage (GTDB taxonomy): Bacteria > Actinomycetota > Actinomycetes > Actinomycetales > Microbacteriaceae > Pseudoclavibacter > Pseudoclavibacter terrae. The sequence continues at coordinate 256,073 of NZ_WBJX01000001.1, forward strand.
GGTCGCTGTCGATCCTGTTCGTGACGCTGTCGATCATCGTCATCGTCGCCGCGCTCGTCCGCACCTTCCGCGCGGTGCGGGGCGACCTCGGTCAGAGCACGGAGGACCCGGCGACGCCGTCTCGCCTGTACGCCCCAGCTGGGTTCCTGCCGACGAAGACCGAGCGCGAGTTGCAGCGCCAGTGGGACGCGGTCCCCGCCGACAAGCGCCCCGACCTCGTGAGGCACTGACGTGACGAACCCCCCGAACTCCGGGATGCGCCTGGCTGTGGCCACAGTCGGGCGCGTCCTGCGGGCGGTCCGCTGGTACGTGACATCGATGATGGGCGACAACGCCTACGAGGTGTACGTCGCGCACCAGCGCCGCGCGCATCCGGGCGTCGAGCCGATGGGCGAGCGCGCGTTCTGGAGGGAGCGCACCGACGAGCAGGACAGAAACCCGCAGGGACGCTGCTGCTGAGGGGGCCTACAGGCCCGCGACACCCTTCGCCGCGCGGTGCGCGATCACCAGGCTCGAGATGACGCCCGCCAGCGTCGCGACGACGGCGAGGGCGAGCGAGACGAGGTACGGCGCGACCGTTCCGGCGGAGAGCACGGACACGACCGCGAAGACCATGCCGGCCCCAGCTCCCGTGTTCGCGGGCCGAAGCGCAGCTTCGTGTCCAGCGCGCCAAGCCTCATCGGAGGAGCGGGTCGCCGCCGTCCGCAGCCCCGCATACCCCCAGCGGTCGAGTCGGCCGTCCGCACCCCAGCGAACCGTGAGCATGCTCACGAGGTTGCCGACGATGAGGATGACCGCCACAGCGATGGCAGCGGGAAAGCTCGGTGGCTGGAGTTCGATCACTGGGGGTTTCGGGTTCGGCTCAGAGGCAGACGGCGACTGCGGGGCTCGGGGGAGCCGTGCGCAGACGCCTACGCGCGCTTCTGCTCGTAGCCGCTCGCGTCGTCGTCGTCTTCGTCGGCGTCATCATCGTCGAGGTACTCGGACCACTTCGAGAGGATGTCGTCGGCTGGTTCTTCAGTCACTGGCTGCGTCACCGGATAGCTCGAGGAGCCACCGGACAGTTCACGTGCCAGCGCGTCATAGTTCGTCTCATGTACGGAGTACTTGAGCTCACGGGCGACCTTGGTGTGCTTCGCCTTTTGACGGCCACGCCCCATGCGTAACCCCCTTATAAATCGGGCCGGGCAGGAATGGCCACCCGGTCGCAAGTCGTTAACGAAAATCTGACGCTCACATTACCACGGCGGCCGAGCTAATCTTCGGTGCGCCGACCCGGCCACGTCACCCTGCGTCTCTAGACTGACCCCTACCGGACGGAAGCTCGTCGACCGCCCGAGTGACCGCACAGGTGCGCCCCCAGCGCCTCGACAGGAAGCCGGACGTGCTCAGCGTGAAGACCGACATCGACCTCGTCGTCATCGGCGCGGGCGTGCCAGGTGTGACCGTCGCCGCGACGCTCGCCGAGATGGGTCTGCGTCCGCTGCGGGACTTCGTGGTCTTCGATGCAGAGCCCCAGCCCGGCGGGTCGTGGGGACGCGGCTGGGATTTCCAGACGGTCGGTCACACGCCGCTCCTCACGGGGCCTCCCGGGTTGTCCGAGCTGGGTATCCGGCTGAGCGACCAGGATCCCGAGGCCATCGTCCGCGACATCATGCCGCCGCTCATGCGCCGGTACGAGGACGCCTACGACCTGTACGTGGCGCGGCCCGTTCGCGTGCTGAGGGTCGAGGCGATGCGTCGGTCCCCGCATCTGACGGTGCACATCCAGGTGCGTGATCGTCCGCCCCGGACCATCACGACGCGGTACGTCATCAACGCGACGGGCGACTGGTCGTCGCCGTTCGTGCCCTGGTATCCGGGCGCACTGGACTTCGCCGGCGAGCAATTGCCATCCGCCCACATCGAGTCGTTGGCCGGATTCGCGGGGAAACGCGTCATGGTCGTCGGTGGCGGCCGTTCTGCTGTCACGATCCTGCGCGAGCTCGAGCCGATCGCGGCGGCGACCGCGTGGTCGACACGACGCGAGCCCGACTTCCATGAGCTCCCGCGCCTCACGCTGCCGTCCCGCACCGACTCGCGGCAGCGTGAGATGGATGCGCGCCACGAGGCGGAGTTCGTGCGCTTCGTCGAGCGCGGGGAGCGCCTCCCGAGCGAGGTCAGCGTCCGAGGCATCCCGCTCTCGAGGGGGACGCTCGCCGCGATCCGCCGCGGGCTGCTCGTGTCCCGCGGGCCGCTCGCGAGCATCCAGCCGGACGGCGTGACGCTCGCGAGCGGCGACCGATTCGAGGCGGACGCGATCATCTGGGCGACGGGCAGTCGTCCCACGATGCGGCACCTCGCGCCCCTGCAGCTGCGCGAGCAGGGAGGCATGGCTCGCCTCCGCGACGGATGGAGCCGCCGCGACAACCGTGTGGCGCTCCTGGGCTACGGCACGAACCGTCGCAACCCCGTCGCGGCTCGGCTCGACGCCGAACGCCTCGCCGAGGGCGTGTTCGACCGCCTCGGCGAGACCCCCGCCGACGTCAAGTAGGGCCTGCACGGCGGCCCGTGCCCCAGCGCTACCCGCGGTGCGGCGAGGCGAGCACCGAGGTCACCACGGGGCGGGTGCCGATCAGGGCCAGCCAGACGGCGCCGAACCCGAGCGCGAAGCACAGCGCCATCGTGAGCATCGCGAGTGGCGCGACGATCAGCGATGCGCCGACGATCGGCAGCACCAGGGCGACCGCCGCGCCTGCCCCGCCGAGGGCGGCGAGCAGCAGGGGCGCCCAGACCTGTGCCCGTTGCGCCTTCTCGAAGACCCTGCGCGGCATGCCTGTGCGGTCGAGGGAGATGAGCAGCTTGCGCTCGTCGAGGATCGCGGCGGCCTGCGAGACCCCCACGGTGCACGCCAGCATGAGGAAGGCGATGAACAGCGTCAGGAAGACGCCCGTCCGGAGGTCGGTCATGAGCGTGAGGTCCTCCGCTGAGACGCCCTCGGTGCCGCCAACCATGTCCAGCAGCGCGAGTCCGCTGCCGCTGATGACGGCGACGAACGCGATCATCGCAATACCGGACACGCTCCGCCAGGCCACGCCGGGCGCCTCTGCGAGGCGGCGTCCAGCGATGAGGCGAGCCGGCGTCTTCGCGCGCTTCGCCATCTGCCGGCCGATCAGCCCGACGAGCGGGGAGCCGATGAGGTTGATGGCGAGCATCCCGATCGCGAACGGCACGAACAGGGCGAGGACGATGCCGACGATGCCGAGCGCCGAGACGAACCCCTGGGCCATGCCGACGAGGCCGAGCGCGACGAGCAGCGCTACGGCGCCGCCGGCGAGTGCGAGCCACTTCACCCGAGGCGCCTTGTCGCGCTTGCGCACGCCGAGGGGTGTGACGCGTACGGCGGCGAGTCCGGCGAAGGAACTCGCGGCTGCGAGCACGGCGATGCCCGCGGCGGTCGCGGCGAGGATCGGGAACCCGACCCACAGGGACGCGGCTCCGACGGCCCCGCCGTAGAAATGCAGCATCCCGACGAGAGGGAGCAGCGCCGCGTAGAGCGCCGTCCCGGCCAGGATGCCCACGACGGCGATGAGCGTCGCCTCGGCGACCGCGAGCACCGTCACGACGGTCGTGGACGCGCCGAGCAGTCTCAGCGTCGCGAGCCGGTCGTCGCGTCGCCTCGCGGAGAGACGCGCGGCGGCGACGCCGAGCGTCAGCAGCGGCACGGCCAGCAGGGTGAGCGCGAAGATGGCGAAGAAGCCGTGCGACTGCATGCCGGCCGGCGGGTTGAAGAGCATGATGGTGCCGCCGACCACGATCAGCGTGAGGGCCGTTACGACGGCGAACGCCACGGCGGGGAGGGCGACCGCGGCGATGCCGACCGTGTCGGGCCGGGTGAGCATCCGCAGGAGCGTGAGCACCGGGACGCGTCCGGTGCCGCGAGGCGCAGGGCCTGGGATGCGCGGCGCTTGAGCGGCCGCTGAGCCGACGGCTGGCTTCGCGTCGGCCGACGGGAGCGTGTCGGCGGTGGGGTCGAGGAAGCCCGCCCCTTGCGCGGCGGTCATGCGCGGGCCGCCGAGTCGTCGAGGATGCGGCCGTCGCGCATCCGCACCGTGCGGTCGCAGCGGGCCGCGACCTCTGGGTCGTGCGTGACGACGACCAGGCTGCGACCGGCGCGCGAGGTCGCGGCCAGCAGCGCCGTCATGACGTCGGAACTCGTTGCCGAGTCGAGTGCACCCGTCGGTTCGTCGGCGAACACGATGCGGGCACCCGTGACCTGGGCGCGGGCGATCGCGACGCGCTGCGCCTGCCCGCCGGACAGCTCGCCGATGCGACGCGACTCCATGCCGCGGAGGCCCATAGCCGCGAGCCACTCGCCGGCGGCGTGCTCGGCGCGCTTGCGTTCGATGCCGCACAGCATCGCCGCGAGGGCGACGTTCTCGAGTGCGGTGAGCTCGGGGAGGAGCATCCCCTCCTGGAACACGAAGCCGAACTCGGTGCGGCGCAGGTCGGTGCGCTGCGCCTCCGACATGTCCGTCATCTCACGCCTGCCGCCGTCGCCGTGCAGCTCGATGCTGCCAGAGTCCGGCGTGATGATGCCGGCCAGGCTGTGCAGCAGCGTCGTCTTACCGGAGCCGGAAGCGCCCATGATCGCGAGCGCCTCGCCCGCCCGCACCGCGATGCTCACGCCTGCGAGCGCGACCGTCGCACCGTAGGTCTTGGTGAGCGCGTGTGCCGCGAGCACGGCGCCGGGCTGGTGGGCGCCGGCGGTGGGGTGAGCGCCCGGATACGGCTGGTGGGCTGCCCTGTCGAGACCGGGCTGCGCGTACCGGGTCTGCTCTGCGGACTGCTGCCGCGTGTTCTGCTGCGGCGCTGCTGGTGTCTGGAAGCCTGGGTGAGAAGTCATGGTTCCAAGGTGCTTGCAAGGGTGGCCGTGCCTCGACCGTCTGCGGGCTCATCCGCCCCCTCCTGGAGGAGGGCATTCCGGGATGCGCGTCATCCGCCAGGATGACCTCCTGCGTCATGCCACCGGTGAGGTCACTGCCAGGCGAGGGCGCCGAGGCCCAGGCTGACGCCGAGCAGCTGGCCGACCGTCACGCCGATCAGAGCCGCGAACACTCCCCAGAGCATCTGAACGACCACGATGATCGCGGTCTTGCCGAGCTTCCTCGCGCTGAGCGCGTTCGACGCGTCGAGCATCGCGGAGCTCCAGGAGCTCAATCCCCCGCAGAAGCCCGAGATGACGATCATCGACGCGACCGTCGGGAGCGGCAGCAGTCCCGCCGCGAACCCGGCGATCAGCGATGCGACCACGTTCACGATCATGAGACGCCACTCTGGGGCCACGCGGCGGGGGAGCCCAGCTTCAGCCGTCGCCGCAGAGCCGGGCCCCACGACGGCCGTGCGGGGGGTGGTGCCGCGCGGCCAGCCCTCGACCGCGACGTAGCGGATGCAGGCCCCGACACCGCCGGCGAAGGCGACCGCCAGGATGAAGAGGACGTCCATCAGCTCGCTCCACCCATCGCCGGCGGCGGAGCGATGCGGCGGCCGAGCGCCCGCCCCAGGATGATCGCGAGGACCCCGCCGAGTGTGCCGAGCACGAACGCGGCGATGGCCCACGCGGACGTGGAGAAGACGAGCGCCAGCGCCAGTGCGATGAGCGAGAACGTCGTGAAGCCTCCGCAGAAGCCAGGGCCGAGGGCAGCACGCCACGCGGCGCGCTGCGCAGGCCAGTGGGCACCCGCCACGATGCCGAGAGCCAGCGACCCCGCGAGGTTGGCGATGAGGGCGGCCACGATGTCTGCATCGAGCACGTGCACGCTCCCGGCTGACAGCTCGACGAGGTTCGCGGAGCCCTGCTGCATCGTCGCGGTCGAGACGACCGAGCCGAGCCACACCCGAGCGAGCGTGCCGAGGGCTCCGCCGAGGAACACGGCGAGGAGGAGTCGGGCTGGCGTTCGCACGCGGCAACCGTACTCCCGGGCCGAGAGCGGCGCCAGCCCGTGTCCGCGGGTCCCGCCCGCTGGCCAACTTCGGTGACTCACGGCGGCTCCCGGCGCCGAATCGTGCCAGAACCCGCGTCTCGTCACCGAAGCTGGACGGGTGAGGTGGCAGTCCTCCGTGCCGTCGGCGCGGGTTGCCGGGGTCGCTCCGGGCGCGAGTCGCCGCGGGTCGCCGGGGCCGCCGGGGACGCGACGGACGCCGGAGGGCCGCCTCCCGTTTCGGGAAGCGGCCCGCCGGCGTCCGTGATTCAGGCGCCTGGCGCGTCCCTCTCGTCGCGAGCCCCGAGAGCATGCGAGATGCGCTCGCGGACTCGTTCGAGCTCCTGGTCGAGGAACGTCACGATCCCGGGTGACAGGTGCTGGGCGCTCTGCGCGGCGCGGAGCTCTTGCCGAAGCTCGTGCCTGAACCTGTTGAGCACGAGGTCCGCCTGGGACATGGCCTCGAGCTGCTCACGACCGGCGTCACGCCGCGGGTTGCTCGCGGAACTCGTGTGCCCGGTTCTCGGAGCCTCACTCGTGCTGCTGCCGCTGTCGTCGTTCCAGACGTGCGAGCTGGTCGCCGATGCCCAGGTGTCGAACCTGCCGTGCGTGCGGTGCCCTGAGCTCGATGCACCGGGCGCAGCTGGTGCACCGGGGGCCTCGGGCGTCGGCGGAGCCTGTGGCGGGTCCTGCGGGCGAGGCTCGCCGGACGCCGTCGTGCCGTCGGTGGATCCAGGCGCGGAGGATCCCGGAGGCGTCGTGCCCGGGGTGGAGATCGGGGCTTCGCGGGGGTCGTTCCAGCCCTTCGCCGCGCCGGCGAAGAACCCGCGGGCAGATGCCGCTCCCGCTGCGCCCGCGCTTGCCGCCTTCTCGAAGCCAGAACGTGCGTCCGGCCCGAGTTCTTGGGCGAGGCGCGCGAACTCGGCGCGGAGCTCTTCGCGTGCGCTGGCGAGGCCGTGCCGGACGTCGGCGGCGAGTCGGCGTACGGACGAGTCGACGTCCTGCTCGATGGAGGCGAGCTCGTCGCGTCTCGAGTCGAGTTCGCGGCGCCCAGCTTCGGTGATGCGATAGACGCTCTTGCGGCCGTCGTTGTGCTTGGTGACGAGGCCTTCCTCTTCGAGCTTCGCGAGGCGCGGGTAGATGGTGCCGGCACTCGGCGAGTAGGTGCCGTCGAAGCGCTCGGAGAGCGCCTGGATGAGCTCGTAGCCGTGGCGTGGCTGGTCCTCGAGGAGGCTCAGCAGGTAGAGGCGGAGGTGCCCGTGGGCGAAGACTGGCGGGGTCACTCGGTGCCTCCCGGCGTGTTGGTGTCTGGTTCTGCGCTGGCGTCGACCTCGATGTTGCCGCCCGGTTCGGGGTCGGCCCCCGCGGCTGCGCGGTCGCCTGCACCTGTGCCGCCGGTCGTGGTCGGGGGTGCGAGGCGGGCGTCGATGCGTTCGTCGAAGTCGGCGGGGGCATCGCCTGCTCGCGGGGTGCGCGTGGAGAGCATGACGGAGACTCGGCCGGTGACGGTGCTGATGCGCACGTCGGTGACCTCGCCTTCGACGGGCTCCGAGCGGTAGGTGGTTCCGCGAAGCGGCTCGACGTGGAGGCCGTCGAGCTGCACGGAGGAGCCCACGGTGGAGACCTGGTAGCTGGGGTGCGTGTCGCCGGGGAGGCGCACTGTCGTGGCGCCGCTCACGGACTTGGTGGCGATGAGACTCGGCGAGCCGGACGTGACGTCGACGATCGTGGCGCCCGAGACGGTGCTGCCGTCGAAGCTCGCGAGGGGGCCTGTCGCGGTGACGTCACCGGATGCCGTCTTGACGACGGCCTGCCCCGCGTGGCCGCGCACGCTGATCTCGCCGCCGATCGAGTTGAGGTGCAGCTCGCCGCGGGTCGCGTCGAGGAACTGCTCGCCGCCGACGGTGTTGACGTCGATGCGTCCGTCGATGCCGGCGACGAGCACTTCGGAGCTCACGCCGAGGATGTCGACGTCGACACCTGCCGGGACGAGCACGCTCACGACGACGGTCGGCTGGTTCCAGAGCGTCTTCGCGGATGTCTGCACGTCGGTCCACGACAGCTGGGGGTGGTCGATGAGGAGCTGGTCTCCGTCGATGGCGATCTTGAGGTCGCGTCCGGTGATGGCGGACACCTCGATGCGGGTGCTCGGCTCGTTGTGCGCGAGCACGCTGATGGCGCCGCCTGCGAGTCTCGCGCGAACGCTGCGGACGGTCTGCACGTCGATGACGCGGGGCCCGTCGACGATCCACTGTTCAATGGCCATGGCTGCTCCTCGGAGGTCGTGAAGATGCGCTGCCGGGGTTCCGCGCGGCACCTGCGAGTCAAGTTATATCGCGAGTCTGGACGTTCGCGCTATAGCTCGATGGTCGCGGCTGTGTGCGGGGTCGTGTGCGTCATACTGGTGCGGTCCGGCAGCCCCGACGGATGCAGACGGAGGGAGCGCGACGACATGACGCAGGATCTGACATGGGTGTCGGTACTCGCCGCTCTCGTCGCCGGTGGCCTGCTGTCCTTCACCGCCGTGCACCGAACGCGGGCGGAGCCGCGCCGGTTGAGCAACGGCGTGTGGATCGTCGCGGCGGGTGTGATCTCGCTCGCCGCGGTCTCCGGCATCGACGGGCAGGTCTCTCGGCTCGTCGCCGCCCTCACCTGGCTGCCGCTCCTCCTGTCGCCGCTGCTCCTGTTGGTCCTGATCGTGCTGCTCGTCGTCAACGGTGCTCGCATGGTGCGGCGGGAGGGGCGCTCGCTCGGCAACCTGCTCTCTCTTGTGCTGGCGTTGCTGCTGACCGCCCTGGCCGCCCTGCCGTTCGCGGCTTTCCTCGCGGGAAGTGACGTGTTTCTCGCCGTCGCATTGTTCTTCGCGCTCGGCGCCGCCTACCTCGGGGCGGCGTTCGTGCTGTTTCTGGGGTACTCGTGGTTCTACGGACGGCTCGTCCGCGGGGCGGTGGGCTCCTGGGTCGTCGTGCTCGGCTCAGGGCTGTCCGGGGGTCGCCGTGTGCCGCCGCTCCTCGCCGCGCGCATTCGTGCGGGGCTGGATGCGGCGGATCGTGTCGGGGCGAGTCTCGTCGTCATGTCTGGCGGCCAGGGGAGTGATGAGGCGCTGGCCGAGGGGCACGCCATGCGCGAGTGGGCGCTCGACCCCGTCAACGTGCATGGCCGCCGCGCCACCGTCGAGACCGCACCCGCGGTGGCGGGCCCGCGCATCCTGAGCGAGGAGAAGTCGACGAACACCGAGGAGAACCTGCGGTTCACGATGGCGATCCTCGAGCGTGAGGGCGTGACGGGACCGGGGATCATCGCCACGAGCAACTACCACGCGATGCGAGCGGCGATGCTGGCGCGCGAGCTCGGCATCGACGCGCAGGCCGTGCAGGCGCCCGTCGCCCGCTACTACTGGCCGAGCGCGATCCTCCGCGAGTTCGCGGCGATCCTCAGACGGTATCTGCTGCTCAACCTCCTGGCCGGGCTCCTGTTCGCGCTGCCGCTGCCGCTGCTCAGCCTCTGGGTGGCGTTCGGGGCGAGCTGACCTGGGCGCGCGATGAGCCCGCCCCGGCGCATCGGCGCACCGCATGGCGCTCCCCGACACGAACTCTCGTGAACTCTTTCCCGTCGAACCTGCAATACCTGTTGTGAGCACTGACACCCAGATCATCGAACGCTCGCGGCGTGAACCCGCGGCATTCGCGGAATTGTACGACCGGCACAGCCGGCTCGTGCACCGGTATGCCGCGCGAAGAACGAACGAGCAGATCGCCGACGACGTCATGTCGGAGACGTTCCTCGTCGCCTTCGAGCAGCGCGTCCGCTTCGACACGTCAAGAGGCGAGGTGCGGGCCTGGCTGCTCGGCATCGCGACGACGCTGCTCAAGAAGCATCGCCGCGTCGAGGCGCGCGAATGGCGCAGCTTCACGGCGTCTGACGCCGCCGCGCTGGCCGAGCACCGCGACTTCACTCCAGATGCTGAGGCCCGCCTGGATGCGGGCGCGCGCATGCGAAGCCTCGGTTCCGCGGTCGCCTCGCTCTCCAAAGGAGACCGGGACGCGCGGCTCCTCTACGCGCTGGGGGACCTCGACTACGAGGGTGTCGCGGCGGCGCTCGGCATTCCGGTCGGGACCGTCCGCTCACGCCTGAATCGCGCGCGGAGGAAGCTCCAGCGCGCCACTGAACTGCAGGAGAGCCGGCGCGCGAACGCGAAGGCCGCACACGGATTGGAGACACGCGATGGACGAGATCGAACTGCTGCGCCGAGTGCGCGCTGACCAGGCCGAGCCGAGCCGAGCGGCCGTCGAGAGCGGACGGGACGCCCTCGTCGAGCGAGCGAGATCCGCCGGCGGCGCCGCGACAGTCGGGCCGAGGGCGCGCAAGCGGATACGGGTCGGGTGGTCGTTGTTGACGGCCATCACGGTTGGCGCGGTCGCGACCGCGGTCATCGTCACCGGCGGGTTCTCGAACGACACCGGACCTGCAGCTCCTCCTCCTGCCGCGGCCGCGGTGCTACAGGATGCGGCGGAAGCTGCCATCGCCACGCGCGACCCCGTTGTGCAACCTGGGCAGTACCTGCGCATCGAGACCCAGGCCGTCTACAGCTCCACGGCCCTGCTCAGCGACACCGAGGCGGTGAGCTGGCTCGAGGGCACCCACGATGTGCTCTACGTGCCTGCGAACCGCGACGAGGACTGGGTCCTCGAGAAGTCCGCGCGCGAGGTCGTCGAGACGTTCGGTGCGGAGTCGGAGCGGCTCGCGGAAGAGCAAGCCGCGTCCGGCATGCAGGGTCCGGGGTTCGTCGATGAGCTGCTGCGGGCACCGGGAGGCACGTTCTACGGCATGCCGGCGACGGAGGACATCTACGACTTCGAGTCCCTCCCTCGTGACCCCGCGGCCATGTACGCGCACATCACCGCTGCCAACGCGGACCACGGAGGCAATCCGGACGCGCGGGCCCTCGTCTTCATCGCAGACCTGCTTCGGAGCGGGCCCGTGCCCGCGGACATCAGGGCCGCGCTCTTCGGCGCTGCTGCACTTGTCCCGAGCATCACGATCACCGACCAGGATGCGCGACAGGGTGGACGCAGCGGCGTCGCGATCGGCATCGAGCAGGCCGGCACCGGCAACAGCCAGGAGATCGTCATCGACCCGGACACCGGGGAGTTGATCGGCGAGCGGCAGGTCCAGAACGACGGACTCGGTGGGATCCCTCCGGGGACGACGGTCGGCTCGACGACGGTGACCACAACGGTCGTGGACGACGCGCCCGCGGGCGGAACCCAGGGTGGGGCGCTCGGGGACTTTTGCGAACACGATCCGGCCACGGGGGCCATCACCTGCACCTGACCCGAGCGCCTGATCGTCTGATCGTCTGATCGTCTGATCGCTTCCCGGACCACGGATTCGGGAAGCGCTCAGCGGGGTTCCGGGGACTGTCGGTGGTGCGTGCAAGACTGGCCGAGTGCACAAACTCGCTGAGATGAGCTTGAGAAACCGCGCGCTGATCGCCCTTGTGACGCTCTCCGTGCTCCTCTTCGGTGGCCTGTCGATGACCTCGCTCAAGCAGGAACTGATTCCATCGGTCTCCCTGCCCATCGTTTCGGTCGTCACGAGCTACCCGGGTGCCTCACCCGAGATCGTCGACGAGGACGTGTCTCGCCTCGTCGAGACGTCGCTCCAGGGGCTTCAGGGGCTCTCGTCGACCCAGGTCACCTCCAGCGCGAACCTCTCGTCCGTGACGGTCGAATTCGAGTACGGCACCGACACGGTCTACGCAGAGCAGCGCATCCAGCAGGCCCTCAACCGCATCGAGAGCCAACTCCCCGAGGGCACCGAGACGACCGTGCTCAGCGGGTCGATCGACGACTTCCCGGTCATCCAGATCGCGGCCACGGGCGGCACCAACACCGAAGAGCTCGCCGCGAGCCTCGAGAGCTCGACCGTGCCAGGCCTGACCGAACTCGACGGGGTCCGCGAAGCGGCGGTCAGCGGCGCACCGGTCTCCCGCATCGAGATCACCCCAGACCAGGCGGCGCTCGCGGGGGCAGGAGCCAGCATCCAGAGCATCCGCGACACGCTCGACGCCGCCGGCACGCTCATCCCCATCGGCCAGATCACCGAGGGCGAAGACGCCCTCACCGTGCAGGCCGGGACGCTGCTGGACAACGTCGACGCCATCGCCGCCCTTCCGCTGAGCGGCGCGACCCCTGCCACGACAACCCTCGGCGACGTCGCCACGCTCGAGCTCGGACCGGAACCCGCGAGCTCCATCTCCCGCGTCAACGGCGAAGACGCCCTCACTGTCTCCGTCACGAAGCTCGCCAACGCCAACACCGTCGAGGTCTCCCAGGCAGTCCGCGATGCGCTGCCCGCGCTCCAGGCATCCATCGGCGGGGGAGCGACCCTGCAGATCGTGTTCGACCAGGCCCCCTTCATCCAGCAGTCCATCGACACACTCGTCGTCGAAGGACTCCTGGGTCTCGTCTTCGCCGTCATCGTCATCTTCGTGTTCCTGCTGTCGTTCCGCGCGACGCTCGTGACCGCGATCTCCATCCCGACCTCGCTGCTCGTCACGTTCATCGGCTTGCAAGCCGCCGAGTACTCCCTCAACATCCTCACGCTCGGGGCGCTCACCATCGCGATCGGTCGAGTCGTCGACGACTCCATCGTCGTCATCGAGAACATCAAGCGACACATGGCGATGCACCCAGGCGCCAGCCTGCGGGGCAGCGAGCGAGTGCGGGTCATCTCGGAAGCGGTCCGTGAAGTGGCCACCGCCGTCACGAGCGCCACCATCGCGACCGTCGCCGTCTACCTCCCCATCGCGTTCGTCGGCGACATCTCCGGCGAGCTCTTCCGGCCGTTCGCGCTCACGAGCGTCATCGCGCTGCTCGCGTCGCTGCTGGTCTCCCTCACCATCGTGCCCGTGCTCGCCTACTGGATGCTCGGCGGACGGCACCTCAAACGTCCCGCCCGCGTCGGCACGGCGGAGACCTGGTCAGGCAACGCCAACGGCGACGCCAACGGCAACGGCACCGAGCCCGGCGACGCGTCCACGCGTCCGGAGCCGAGCAGAGAACGCGAGCATGTGCTCGCCAGTGAAACCGCACCCGCCACCGGCGGCGTCGCCATGCAGGACTCGACGACGGCCACCGAGACGGAGGCTGCAGGCAGCGACAGCACCGTCGAGGCCGTCCGCGTGCGCCCGCGCCGCGAACGCGCGCAGCGCGACGCCGGAAGGTTCGCGCCCCTCGGTCTGCGCAGCGACGACGAAGAGCTCCACCCGCGCCGAGCCCGCCGCCGCCAGGCAGAACAGGAAGCAGGCGTCGCCGGTCGTGCAGAGCACGGCCCCGACTCCGAGCTCGCGACCACGCACGAAGAATCAAGCTGGCTGCAGCGCGGCTACGAACCGGTACTGGGGTGGACCCTCCGTCGCCCCTTCATCACCCTCGGCGCGGCCGTCCTCATCCTCATCCTCACGGGCGCCCTCGCTCCCCTCATGAAGACCAACTTCCTCGGCAACACCGGCAGCAACAGCTTCACGGTGACGCAGGCCCTCGAACCCAACCTCACGCTCGCCGCCTCCGGAGAGGCCGCCTCGCAAGTGGAAGACATCCTGCGGGCCAAGCCAGGCGTCGAGACCGTGCAGCTGACGATCGGCGGAGGCGGCGCGGCCTCGCTCTTCACTGGCGGCGGCGCCTCGCGCGCCAGCTTCTCCGTGACCACGTCGACGGACGCTGACGCAGACGCGATCCAGGCGGAACTGCGCGAAGAACTCGACGCCCTCCCCGAGGAAGCCGGCGAGATCTCCGTCGGCGGGGGCGGAAGCGCCGGGTTCTCAAGCGCCATCAGCGTCGACCTCACGGCTCCAGACGCGGAAACGCTCCGCGAGGCGAGCGACCAGGTCGTCGCCACCCTCAGCGGCGTCGAAGAACTCGGGGAAATCACGAGCGACCTCGATGAGACCCGCCCCTTCGTGCAGATGGACATCGACCAGGCGACCGCCGCCCAATACGGGCTCAGCCAGACCGCCATCGGCGGCATCGTCGCCCAGCAGCTCCAGCCCACCCCCGTCGGCTCCCTCACCGTCGACGGCTCCAGCGTGCAGGTCGTGCTGCTCGGGGCGGAACCGCCCGCCAACATCGACGCGCTTCGCGCCACGAGCATCCCGACCGCGCTCGGCCCCGTCCCGCTCACCACGCTCGCGACGGTCGAGATCGTCGACGGACCAGTCTCCATCTCGTCAGAACGAGGCGTACCCCTCGCCTCCGTCACCGTCGTCCCAACCGACGACAACCTGAGCTCCGCAAACGCACTCATCACCGAGCAGCTCGACTCGCTGACGCTCCCAGAAGGCGCGACGGCCGTGCTCGGCGGCGTCAGCTCAGACCAGGCCGCAGCCTTCCAGCAGCTCGGGCTCGCGCTGCTCGCCGCCATCCTCATCGTCTACATCGTCATGGTGGCGACCTTCAAGAGCCTCCTCCAGCCGCTGCTGCTCCTCGTCTCGGTGCCCTTCGCCGCGACCGGAGCCATCCTGCTGCAGCTCGCGAGCGGCGTTCCCCTCGGCGTCGCATCGCTCATCGGCGTGCTCATGCTCATCGGCGTGGTCGTCACGAACGCCATCGTGCTCATCGACCTCGTCAACCAGTTCAGGGAGCGCGGACTCGCCGTTCGCGACGCGATCCTCGCCGGCGGCGCCCGCCGAGTCCGGCCCATCGTCATGACCGCCCTCGCGACGATGCTCGCCCTCACGCCCATGGCGTTGGGCATCACCGGCCACGGCGGGTTCATCTCGCAGCCCCTCGCCCTCGTCGTCATCGGAGGACTCCTCTCCTCCACCGTCCTGACGCTCCTCGTGCTCCCCGCGCTCTACACGGTGGTCGAAGGCCCACTCGAGCGGCGCCGCGCTCGTCGTGACGCGCGCATCGACGAAGAACTGGCCGCCAACGACGTCGACTGACCCGTCGCGCGCTCGAACCCCACGGATGTCCTCGAGCCGTCGCGGGCAGAGGTTCCCGCGAGAGTTTCAGATGCCCCACGTTGTCGTCTGGTCACAGCGGGCGTCGTGAGCTAGCCTGGCAAGTTGGGCATGCGCCGAATTCTGTGTGAGCAGCGTGCCAGATCTGGAGAAGGCACACATGCCCAAGCGCAAAGCCAAGGGCGGGTTCAAGCCCGCGAGCAACTACATCCCCAAGGACTCCGCGGGCCGCGGCGAGCGACCCGCCCGCGCCGGCGGAGGTGCCGGCCCCGGCGGCAACCCACGCTGGGCCAGCGAGAATCGCCGAGACGGGGCTGCCGGAGATGACCGTCGCGGAGGCTCCGCTGGACGCGATGACCGGCGCGGAAGCTCCGCTGGACGCGACGACCGACGCGGCTCAGGCGCGGCGAGCAGCGGCGAGCGCGGCGCCTTCCGCGGAGACGACCGCCGGTCCGGCGGAACTCGGGCGGGCGGCGACGACCGCCGCGGAGGCTATGCCGGGCGCGGAGACGACCGCCGAGGCGGTTCCGGCAGCAACACCCGCCCAGGTGACGACCGTCGGAGCGCCGGCCGAGGCTCGGATGACCGTCGGGGCGGCTACAGCGACCGCAGCGACGACCGACGTGGCGGCTACGACGCGTCCGGCCGCACCGACTCCTTCGACCGCGACCGCGACCGCAGCGGCTCGCGCGGCTCAGACCAGAGCCGCCCCCGCGGCGACGACCGCTACAGCACCCGCCGAGGAGCACCCGCGCGCGGAGCGGCATCAGCGCGCGGCGGCGCTCGCGGGCGCGACGGGCAGTTCTCCGATCGCAACGAGCGCATCGATCGTCACCACCACGACGCGCTCCGCCAGTCGCATGGGCGTCAGCCGGCGGCCGGCTCGCGCGGCGACCGCAGCGCCAAGCACTTCGACCCCACGGCACGCGGCGCGAACCAGCCGCAGCGCGGGGCGATCCAGGACTACCGCAGCCACAGCCAGTCTGCCGCGGGCCGCGCCCCCTCTCACGACGAGGACCGCGTGCTCGAGCGTCTCGCCCCGACCGCGGTCGGCGCGAAGAACGCCGACGGCCTGAGCTTCGGCGACCTCGGCCTCGGCGCCAACATCGTCGACGCGCTCGCCGAACTCGGCGCGCCGAGCCCGTTCCCCATCCAGGCATCGACGATCCCGGATGCGATCCAGGGACGCGACGTGCTCGGCCGTGGCCGCACCGGCAGCGGCAAGACGATCGCATTCGGTGCAGCCCTCGTGCAGCGGCTCAGCGTCGCCCGCGGCCGCGATGCCGACGCCAGCAAGCGCAAGATCGGGCGCGCACCCCGCGCCCTGATCGTCGCGCCGACCCGTGAGCTCGCCCTGCAGATCGACCGCACCATCCAGCCGATCGCCCGCAGCGTCGGCCTCTTCACGACGCAGGTGTACGGAGGCGTGCCGCAGCAGCGTCAGGTCACGGCCCTCGGGCGCGGCGTCGACATCGTCATCGGAACCCCCGGCCGCATCGAGGACCTGGAGCGCCAGGGCTTCCTGCGGCTCGACCAGGTCGAGATCACGGTGCTCGACGAAGCCGACCAGATGTGCGACCTCGGGTTCCTGGAGCCCGTGCAGCGCATCCTGCGCATGACCATGCCAGGCGGGCAGCGGCTGCTGTTCTCGGCGACGCTCGACGCGGCCGTGCAGCGGCTCGTGACGGAGTTCCTCAAGAAGCCCTCCGTGCACGAGGTTGCCGGCGAGGAAGAGCAGCACACGGACATCGACCACAGCGTCCTCGTCGTCGAGCGAGACGACAAGCGCGCCGTCATCGAGCAGCTCGCCGGCTCCGGTGGGCGCGTGCTCATCTTCACCAAGACGCGCGTCGCGGCCGAGGGGCTCGCGACCGAGCTGTCGATGGCCGGCGTGCCCGCGGCGGCGCTCCACGGCGACCTCACGCAGGGGCGTCGCACGCACAACCTGCGCCTGCTCACGAGCGGCAAGGTCAACGTGCTCGTCGCGACCGACGTCGCCGCGCGCGGCATCCACGTCGATGACATCCGTCTCGTGATCCAGTCGGACATGCCAGAGGAGTACAAGTCGTACCTCCACCGCTCCGGCCGGACGGGTCGCGCCGGACAGCGCGGCACGGTTGTCACCGTCATCCCGAAGCAGCGCCGCCGCCGCATGTCCGAGCTGCTCGAGCGGGCCGAGATCGACGCGCCCATGATCCCGGCACGCCCGGGCGGCGCCGAGCTCGACGCCTTCATGGCGTACGCAGACTAGGCGACCGGCGCGAGCTGATCGGCCGATGCCCCTCCGGACGAGGACACCCTTCGTCCCGAGGGGCATCGTCGTTCGCTCCCGCACCCGAAACGTGGATGATCGCCGCGTAGCGTTGGACGCATGAGCGAACAGCAGGCGAACGACCCGCGGGCGCGGGCAGACCAGGCAAGCGCGGGCGAGGACGTCGCGGCCGACGGCGAAGGCTCCGGCGGTGAGAGCGCGGGCCACGAGAGCGCGGCGCGCATCAGCACCGAGCAGCTCGCCAACGAGCGTGCGAACGGCGACGGCAACCTCTTCCCCGACGCGGGCTCGCTCTTCGAGCCGGAGCCCGTCGACACTCCGCAGGAGCTCGAGGCTGAAGTCGAGGAAGCGGAGAAGCACGACAAGCGCTTCGCGACCGGGCCGGATGAGTGGGGCGTGGCCGAGAGCAACTTCGGACAGAACACGAGCGAGTAGCTGCGCCGGCATCTGCGCCGCGCGCGGCGACGGAGCCGCCCCGCGTGTTGATCTCGGGATGGGTTTCGCGCCTCGGGATGGGTTGCAACTCATCCGGAGACGCGGAACCCATCTCGAGACACGTGTGGTGAGGTCTGCGCCGGGTGAGCGAGACGGTTCGGGCGGACAACCGCGTTGGCTCGGGCAGGTCGCGTGGGCTCGGGCAGGGGCGCGAGACCGGCCGCGTCAGCTCAGGATGTCGGGTGCGAGCAGCGCCGCGGCGGTCGCGACCCACGCGATCGGCATCAGCGCCCAGTCAGCCGCGTCGGTGCGGAGGATGTGGCGCTCGGTGCGCGTCGGGGCGAAGCCGAACGCGCGTGCATCCATCGAGAGCGCGACCCGGTCGGCGTGCCTCAGCGCGCCAGCGAGCAGAGGAATGGCGGCGTCGAGCTGCGAGCGCAGCCAGGCGATCGGTCCCCGACCACGATCGACGCCACGCACGCGCCGGGCGGCTCGGATCACCTCGAGTTCAGACCGGAACCTCGGCACGAACCTGAACGCGGCCATCGCCGCGTAGCCGAAGCGGTAGGGCACGTGCAGGTGCTGCACCAGCGAGCGCACGAAGTCGTCGCCCGCCGTGGCGATTCCGCCGACCAGGGACAGCAGCACGATCGCGACGAGGCGTAGCGCGGTGCCGAGTCCGGTGGCCCAGGCGGCCACCGTGAAGGGCCGGCCGGCGAGCTCGAAGATCGTCGCCGTGCCGTCGAGCGCGAGCGCGGCGAGCAGGGGAGCGGCGCCCGATGTCTCGCCGTCCGCCGTCGGGTCGACCCAGGCGCCGAGGGTCACCGAGAGGACCGCCACCACGACCGGCACCCCCACGATCAGCAGCAGGGCAGTTCGAGCAGACATGCGCGCCCCGCTCAGAATGGCGATGCCGCAGAGCACGATCAGCAGCGCCGGGCTGAAGGGATCGCGCACCACGAACATCGCGATGATCGCGGGCAACGTCGCGGCGATCTTCACGAGCGGCGTCCGCCGGTGCAGCCAGGGCAGTCGGTCGGCTCGCGACCGTGCGACGGTGGGGCGCGAGACGAGCGCGTTGCCTGCGCTCACGACGCACCGTGCAGGGTCGGCGAGGACCGGCGCGCGAGCTCAGCTTCGAGCTGGGAGACCGACGTGATGCGGCGCAGCCAGGGGTGACTGGCCACGTCCGCCAGCGCCCGCGCGAGCGGCGGCAGGCCGAGGCCCGCTGCCTCGAGCGCACCGGAGGACACGACCTCGCTGACGTCGCCGTGCGCGGCGACCACGCCACCCTCGAGAACCAGAAGGTGCGTCGCGAGTTCCGTCACGAGCTGCAGGTCGTGCGTCGCGAGCACCAGCGTGGCACCGTCTCGGTGCAGCTCCCTGAGCATGGCGACCAGTTCGTCGGCGCGCGACTTGTCCTGCCCGAAGGTCGGCTCGTCGAGCACCAGCACGTCGGCGCCGTCGAGGAGGGCCGCGGCTACCGTGAGCCTCCGCTTCTGGCCGCCTGACAGGAGGAACGGGTGCCGGTCGGCGTGCTCGGCGAGCCCGAAGCGCTCGAGCATCTCGTCGACCCGGCTCCGTGCATCCGCCGTCCCTCGCCCGAGCTCGAACGCCAGCTCGTCGCGCACGGTGGGCGTGAGGAACTGGTGCTCCGGGTTCTGGAAGACGTAGCCGACGCGGGCGCGGAGGGCCCCGGCTCGCATCCGGGACGTGTCCTGCCCGTCGAGCAGAACGGTGCCGCGCGGCGCGCGACGCACACCCGCGAGGGCCTGCAGCAGGGTCGACTTGCCTGCCCCGTTGTGCCCGACGACGGCCGTGATCGTCCCGGGCTCGATGCTCAGGGAAACCGGGCCGAGCACCCGTGTTCGGCCGCGGGTGACGGTGAGCCCGCGCATGTCGAGGCGATGGGAAGCCGGTTGCGTGCCGGACTTCTCGGGGGACGCGGCCGACTTCGGTGACAGTCGGGGGGTCGCAGGGGTGAGCGCGGCTGATTCGGCGCGATCAGTCACCGAAGTTGGCCGCAGACCGATGCGTGGGTCGGGCGACGTCGGCGGGGGCGCGTGCTCGGGGCGCCTCGCGTGATCGGGCCGGTGCGTGCGCTCAGGCGGGCGCGCGTGCTCAAGGCGCTGCGTGAGGTCGCGGCCGAGCAGCGGCAGCGGTGCCGCGCCCAGGTCCCAACCGGCGTGGGTGAAGACTGCCGCCGCCTCGTGGGCGACGGGGAACCAGACGCCGAGTTCGCGAAGCCTGCCGGCGTGCTGCCCGAAGATCTCTCGGGGCGGGCCGTCCAGCACCAGCCGACCCGCGGAGTCGAGCACGATGACACGGGTGGCGATCGTGAGCGCCTCATCGAGGTCGTGCTCGATGAGCAGCAGGCCGTGCGTGCCCGCGCGCACGAGCTCCCCGAGCGCCAGGTAGATGGCGTGCTTCGCGGTCTGGTCGAGGTTCGCAGTGGGCTCGTCGAGCACAAGCAGCGGCGAGTCCATCGCGAGGGCGCTCGCGATCGCGAGTCGCTGTCTTCCCCCGCCGGAGAGGACGTCGGGGGAGTCGTCTCGCCGCTGCCACAGTCCGAGCTGGGCGAGCGCCGCTTCGGCTCGCGTCTCGATCTCCGGAACGGGCAGGCCCAGGTTCTCGGGCCCGAAGGCGACCTCGTCGAAGACCTGGCCGGTCACGATCTGCGCGTCCGCATCCTGGAAGACCATGGCGACGTGCTGGCTGGCGGCGGCGACTCCGAGATCCGCGACATCACGCCAGGTGGTGTCGGCCTCCGGCCCTCGTCCGCCGTCCGAGAGCAGCACGTTCCCGGTCACGTCTGCCCCCAGGGACTGCGGGATGAGCCCGTTCAGCGCCCTCGCGAGCGTCGACTTGCCGCACCCGGACGGGCCGAGGAGCAGCACCGCCTCGCCGCGAGAGATCGAGAACGAGACGTCGTCGGGCCGCGGAGCCGCAGCATCGAAGTGGGTGACGGAGAGACGTTCGACCCGCAGGAGCGGGGACGTCACCTGGGTGCTCTGCGGTCTTCCGCGAGCCGCAGGTCACGGCCGATGCCCGCGCGCTCGAGCTGCTTCGCGAGCCAGACCGCGAGCATCGTGCAGAGCGGAGGCGAGACGAGGAAGCTGCCGATGAGGAGCACCGTGCCGAGCGCGTCGTACCCGCCGCCGTCGAGGATGCGGAACGCCGCGGCGGTCATGATGAGGCCAGCGAAGGTCGAGCCGACGAGGAAGAGCCAGGCGGACCAGCGGCGGAAGCGCGTGATCAGGAATGGCAGCTCCTGCAGGATGCCGATGCCGACGCCGATGAGGAACGCGCCGAACGCGATCGGCTGGAATGGGCTCGCGACGAGCCCGGCGAGGGCCGAGGTGATGAGGCCGACCCACGGACGACGGAACAGCGCTTGCGCCAGCGCTCCAGGAATGAAGTACAGGCCGATCGTGAGCCCGTACACGAGTGGGAGGAGGTTCGAGACGGCGCCGCCGATATAGGCGTTGACGGTGAACACGACTCCGCCCGCGACTCCGATCGCGGCACAGCTCATGAGCAGACGAGTGCTGACGTTTCTCATTGGGCTCCACGCCTTCCCTCAGCGGGACACGATCCCGCTAAGGTCACGGGCTGGTGCAAGTCTACAAACTGTAGAGCGACGCGCGCGACAGGCCGTCGAGCTTGATAGCCTGGAGGCTCGCGGAGATCTGGGTGACGTTCCCCACGGTAGATCCGCGTCAAGAATTGGAGCAGCACAATGCCAGGAACTCGCACTCGAGCACGGGGTGAGCTCGAACTCGTCGTGCTGCGGCTCCTGTGGACCGCAGACGAACCGCTCACGGCCCGTGAGATCCAGGACCGCTTCCCGGGCCGAGTTCCCGCGTCCACGACCATCCTCACCGCCCTCGACCGCCTCCGGGCGAAGGGTGACGTGACCCGTGTCGGGCACGAGCAGCGCGGCATCCGCTTCGCGGCGACGCAGACCGAGGCCGAGCACGCCTCCAGGGCCATGCTGAATGCGCTGAAGACGATCGATGGCCGCGAGGCCGCGCTCCTGAAGTTCGCGGGCAACCTCGACGCCCGCGACGCGGACCTCCTTCGCGCGGCCCTCCAGCACTCGCCTGTCTCGGCTTCCGAGCCCGCATCGGCCAGCTAGCCGGAGCCGGACCGGGTTCCACCATGGCTCCAAGCGGGCGTCCGGGGTTCCTCCCCGGACGCGAGTGATCCGAAGTGTGGATCATCCCTGCGCTCGTGTGTCTCGCGTTCGCGGTCTTCACGATGCTCGCGGCACCGTCGCTCCTCACTCGAGGGACCTGGCAGGTGCAGCATCCGCAGCTGGCTCTGGGGCTGTGGCACGGTGCCGTCGTCGGCGGTTCGCTTGCGCTGCTCGCGGCCGTCGCGCTGTCGGTCGTCGCCGTGCTCACCTGGGAGCATGACGAGGGCAGCTGGCTCAGTGGCTTCGAGATCGCGCTCGCCTCGGTCGTCGCGAGCGTCGGCCTGATCGCCATGTTCGGCTGGGGGTTCATCGTCACGCGACGTTCCGGGCGCGCTCTGGCCGACGGGAGGCGTGCGAACGATGAGCTGCGGGATGCTGCGCGCGTGCTGTCCTACCGGGATGAGCGCATCGGCGGGGCCCTCGTGCGCTTCGTCGAGTCCCCGGCGCCGCACGCGCTCGCGGCGGCTGGCCCCGCTCCGGTGGTCATCGTGTCGAGCGGGCTCGAGCAGCTCCTGACGCGTGAGCAGCTGGAAGCGGTCGTCGCCCACGAGCGCTGCCACCTGGTCAGGTTCCACGCCCTCGCCCAGCGGCTCGCAGAGGTCAACGAGGCGTGCCTGCCGCGGTACACGGGTGCGAAGAACCTGTCGCGGGCGACGGCTCTGCTCATCGAGCTGATCGCGGATGACGCCGGTGCGAAGGCGGTGGGCGCGGATGCGCTCGCCGGGGCGCTGCGGGCGCTGGCGAGTGCGGGCGCTGGGTCGGACGACGACGTGCTGCGCCAGCGGGCGAGGAGACTCCACGCTCGTCCGGGAGGCATCAGCTCGACGTGGCAGGCTTGATGCATGCCTGATCCCACTCCGTTCGAAGAACCGCGCCCGGGCTACGACGTGCCGCGAGAAGCAGAGCCCGAGCGGTCGCTGACCCCGGCGCGCGTGTCGAGGCTTCGGCGGCTGACGATCCTCCTCGCGGTCATGGTCGCGGCCGGTGCGCTCGCGAACTGGCAGCAGGAATCCGAGTTCCGGTCGGCGAGCGTGCTGAGCGTCGTGGTCTCGCTCGTCGTCATCGTCGTCGGCTACGGCGCGATCTGGAAGATCCTCGGATCGTCGAAGCGGAAGCGGGCGGAGGGCGCTCGGACTGCGGGCAGCATCCTCTCCGTGCTCGCGGTCACGGGGCTTCTGCTGACAGGTGTGCTCGCGATCACGGGAGCGAGTGCGAATGGCGCGGTGCAGCTGGTCGTCGGCCTCGGCACGGCGATCGTCGGCGCCATCTGGCTGCACGCGGCCTGGCGCCGTCTCCCCGCCGAGCCGACCGGCCTGCTCGACTGATGCGCGCGCGTGCCCCACGACGCACGCGCGTTGAATGTCGGGGGCTGCGCCTAGCCTTGAGCACATGATCTCGTCACCGCGCGGCAGCGATCTCTGGCAGCGACTCCAGGGGCTCGATGCCGAGCATCCGTCCGACTGGCAGCGTCCTGGTCCGTCCCGGCGTGCGCTGCGCACCGATGTCATCGTCGCGATCGTCGCGGTCGGCCTCATGGTGTTCTCGAACTGGGCCGTGCTCGAGCTGCGCAAGGGGACCGACCCGTCTGAGGTCGGTGGTCTGCTGCATGACGAAGATCCGGCTGCTGCCCTGGTCGGCATGTTCCTCGTGCCCGCGATGTACGGCGTCGCCATCGCTCTCCGCCGGCGATTCCCGTTGTGGATGCTCGTGCTCAGCACGGTCGCGTTCGTGTCGGCGTTCGCGTTCACGTACCTCGACACGGTCGTCACGCAGATCGGGTACTTCCTGCTCATCTTCACGGCGGGGGCCTGGAGCAATCAGCGGGTGATGGTGACGCTGCTGCGCATCGCCATCACGGTCGGCATGACCGTGTGGGCTGTCGTCGATGCCTTCACGCGTGCGACGCTCCTCTTCGCGTTCTCGGAGTCGAGTGACAGCGAGAACTGGATCTCGAGCGTCTTCACGGCCTACACGCTGCTCATCAACGTGCTCTACTTCATCGGCGCCTTCTGGTTCGGCAACTCCGACTACCGCCGGGCGGGGCAGCGCGCCGCGCTGGTGGAGCGCACACGCGAGCTGGAGGAGTACGCGGAGGCGCTGGCCGACGAGCGCAAGCGGGTGGGGGAGCAGGCGATCCGCCTTGATCGCGTGCGCATCGCGAGAGAACTCCACGACGTGGTCGCGCATCACGTCTCGCTCATGGGCCTGCAGGCGGCCGCGGCTCGGCGCACCGCAGAGACGTCGCCAGAGAAATCTCAACAGGCTCTGCTCGGTGTCGAGCAGAGCGCGCGCGTCGCGATCGAGGAGCTGCACTCGCTTCTCACGACGCTGCGCAGCGCGGATGCGGAGGACGGCGATGGTGCGCCGACGCCCGACGACGGCGCACCCGGGATGCAATCAGGTGCATCCGCGCCGTCGACGCACACCGTCGAGCAGGTGCCGGCCCTCATCGAGGAGCTGCGCGGGGCAGGCATGGCGGTGGAGTTCAGCACGTTCGGGGAGCCGCGACCCGTGTCGCCGCTCACCGGCATCGCCGTGTACCGCGTGCTGCAGGAGGCGCTCACCAACACGCGGAAGCATGCTGGTCCCGAGGCCCCCGCCGACGTCCGGCTGCGCTATCTGGAACGAGGAATCGAACTCGATGTGACCGACGACGGGCCGGCGTCCTTCGCCCACGCCGCGGCCGCGAGGCAGACGAGCGGCGCGGGCGGGCTCGGGCTCGTGGGCATGCGGGAGCGTGCCCGAGCCGCGGGAGGCGAGGTCACCACCAGCAAGCGAGGTGGCGGCGGTTTCCGGGTTCTCCTCCGGGTGCCATATGACCGGCAGGTGTGACGGCGTGCCCCGGACTTCAGCGCTACTCGGACAACTCCCGGTAACCTCGCCCGGATACGGTCACGAGAACGACACCGCTGCTGCGGGTGCCAAAGGAGGCCAAGTGTCTGAACAGATCCGCGTGGTGCTGGTCGACGATCACCAGCTGGTGCGCATGGGCTTCAAGCTGATCCTCGAGTCCGAGGCCGACATCGTCGTCGTCGGCGAGGCGACAGACGGCCGTGAAGCCGTCGCCGTCGTGGAGCAGCTCAAGCCGGATCTGGTGTGCATGGACGTGCAGATGCCCGTGCTCGACGGCATCGCGGCGACACGCGAGATCATGAAGCTCGGCGACTCCGCCCCGCGTGTGCTCATGCTGACGACCTTCCGCGACGAGGCCGCCGTCCGCGACTCGCTGCGCGCTGGAGCGAGCGGATTCGTGCTGAAGAACTCCCCGCCGGAGACGCTCGTCGAGGCCGTGCGGGTCGTGCACTCGGGCGATGCCCTGCTCGACCCTCAGGTCACACGGGGCGTTATCGCCGGCATGCTCCGCGACGCCCCCGAGCCGGCCCCGACGCAGGTCGCGGATGCGCTGCAGGTCGGCGTGCACGACGACGGCACGTCCCAGGCGCCCAGCCAGCATCCCGCACTCGCCAGCCTCACCGAACGCGAGAGCGAAGTGCTGGCGCTCATCGCGGAAGGTCTCAGCAACGCGGACATCGCAGCGCGCCTGTTCGTGTCCGAAGCCACCGTGAAGACGCATGTCTCGAACCTGCTCGCGAAGATCGGGGTGCGCGACCGCATCCACGCGGTCATCTTCGCCTACAACGTGGGCGTCGTCGCACCCGTCGAGTAGCGCCCCTCTGGCCGATAAGCCGCCACCTCACCCGAGCGGATGAAGCGGCCCAGGTCGAGTTCCGTCGCGCGGCCGATCCATCGGCCCGCCGTTGTCCGTAGCGTCGTCTGCATACCCAGAGACGGTGCGGCGTCGGACGTCGCGCGAGACAGGAGGGGTGATGCTCTCGATCCAGAACATCTCCAAGACCTACGGCGACCGCAAGGTGCTCGACGATGTGAGCTTCTCCGTGGAGCCGGGCAAGCTCACGGGCTTCGTCGGCGGCAACGGCGCAGGCAAGACCACGACGATGCGCACGATCCTCGGCGTCGTGAAGCCTGATGCCGGAGTCGTCACGATCGACGGCCGTCCCGTCGTCGTCACCGACCGGGCCCGCTTCGGGTACATGCCGGAAGAGCGTGGCCTCTACCCGAAGATGAAGGTCAAAGAGCAGGTCACCTACTTCGCCGAGCTGCACGGACTCAGCGCCAAGGAGGCTGCCAAGAACGCCGACCGCTTCCTCGAGGACCTGGGGCTCACGGAGCGTGCAGGCGACAACGTCGAGGACCTCTCGCTTGGCAACCAGCAGCGGGCGCAGATCGCCGCGTCGCTCGCGCACGAGCCAGAGATGCTCATCCTCGACGAACCGTTCTCCGGACTCGACCCGCTCGCGGTCGAAGTCGTCCTCGAGACATTGCAGGGCTTCGCAGCCCGCGGTGTTCCCGTGCTCTTCTCCAGCCACCAGCTGGACGTCGTCGAGCGGCTCAGCGACAACCTCGTCATCATCTCCGGCGGCGCCATCAGAGCGAGCGGCGACCGACACGAGCTGCAGGAGCGCCATTCCGAGGGCATGCACCGCATCTCCGTCGCCGGTGACGCTGGCTGGCTCCGGGACGAGCCAGGCATCACGGTGCTCGAGTTCGACCGCGGGGATGCGATCTTCGTCGCCGACTCCGGGGAGACGGCGCAGCGCATCCTCCGCACGGCCCTCGACCGGGGTCCGGTCTTCGGCTTCGGCCGCCACATCGTGAAGCTCTCCGACATCTACCGGGAGGTCGTCGCATGACGAACACACAGGAAACCAGGTCTCCCCAGCGCGCCGCAGCCGCGGCGCCGCGGCCTCGCCAGTTCGGCCTCAGCTCCGCGAAGGGCATCCAGCTCATCGCGAAGCGGGAGATCCTCGTGCAGGCCCGATCGCGCGCCCAGCAGATCTCCTTCCTCATCACCCTGCTGCTCGTCGCGGGCGGCATCGTGGCGGTCGCGCTGTTCGGCGACGCCATCGGGGGCGGCTCGACGAAGGTGGCGACGGTGTCCGACACGACGTCGATCGCTTCCACGGCTGGCCTCGAGGCAACCGAGGTCGCATCCGCAGAGGCCGCTGCCCAGCTCGTGCGAGACGGTGAGGTCGAGTACGCGGTGCTGACCCCCGCGGATGCTCGAGGCCTCGAGCTCTTCACGGGCGACGGGCAGCCGGCGAGCGACCTCGGCGACGGTGCGTTTGTGCTCATCGGGCTCGACGGGGTGCCGACGGAGGACTCCATGGCCCTCGCCCAGGTGCCCCCGTCGTTCTCGCTCGAGGCTCCCGAGGTGAACCCGGCACTCGGGTACATCATGGCGGTCGCGTTCGGCGTGCTCTACTTCATGGCGGCGATGGGCTACGCGTACACGATCGCTCAGAGCGTCGTCGAGGAGAAGCAGTCCCGCATCGTCGAGATCCTGCTCTCGACCGTCACACCTCGCGTCATCATGGCGGGCAAGGTCATCGGCAACAGCATCCTGGCGCTCATCCAGGTGGCGGCGATCCTCGCCGCCGCGGCCATAGCGCTCGCCGCGACAGGCCAGGGGGCGCTGTTCACGCTCATCGGGCCCGGCTTCGTCTGGTTCCTGGTGCTGTTCGTCTTCGGGTTCGTGCTGATCGCCACGCTGTACGCGGGCGCATCCGCGATGGTGTCGAGGCAGGAGGAGGTCGGCAGCGTCACGACGCCCCTCATGATGCTCATGCTCATCCCGTACATGCTCGTGATCCTCTTCAACAGCAACGCGCTGCTGATGACGATCCTCAGCTACATCCCGTTCTCGGCGACCATCGCGATGCCGCTGCGCGTCGTGCTCGGGCAGGCCGAATGGTGGGAGCCGATCCTGGCTCTGGTGATCCTCATCGCGACGAGTGCGGTGTCGATCATGATCGGCGCTCGCATCTACGAGAACTCCATCCTCCGCATCGGCGGACGGGTGAAGCTCAGCGACGCCCTCAAGGGGTAGTCGCAGACCGCCACAACCGGCAGCACCGCACATCTCTAGCGGGTCAAGCTAACGCTTGGCCCGCTGAGTTGTATGAAGTGTGCAATTTGGAGTGTCCGGGCGCGCAGAATCCTCGTGCCCTCCCACCGGGAAATGGCGAGTGTCCGTGGCCCGACCTAGCGTGGAGGCATCCCAACGTTGCAAAGGAGCATCCGTGTCTGACATCAGCATCAACGATCCGGAACTCGACGAGCCCGTTGCTCTCGAGCAGAGCCGCATCGATGTCGGCTGGCTGTCGCAGCAGCTGCTCGGCACCTGGCCGGAGGAGCGCTTGCGAGCACGAGCGAACTCGGCGCGGCCCGAGCTGTGGCACGACCCGGCCCTCGCGACCTCGGAGCACCGCGACCGTGTGATGGGCCAGCTGCGCATCCTCGTCGAGGAGGGCGCCGTCAACCTCGCGTTCCCGAAGCGCCTCGGCGGTGAGGCGAACCACGGTGGGAACATCGCCGCCTTCGAGGAGCTCGTGGTCGCCGACCCCAGCCTTCAGATCAAGGCCGGCGTGCAGTGGGGACTCTTCGGCTCTGCCGTCATGCACCTCGGCACCGACTACCACCACGACACGTTCCTCCCCGGCATCATGAGCCTCGAGGTGCCAGGCGTCTACGCGATGACCGAGACCGGCCACGGCTCCGATGTGGCCTCGATCGGCACCACCGCGACGTACGACGAGGCCACGCAGGAGTGGGTCATCAACACCCCGTTCCGCGGGGCGTGGAAGGACTACCTCGGCAACGCGGCCCTGCACGGCAAGGCGGCGGTCGTGTTCGCGCAGCTCATCACGAAGAACGTGAAGCACGGCGTGCACGCGTTCTACGTGCCCATCCGCGACGAGCGCGGCCACTTCCTGCCCGGCATCGGCGGTGAGGACGACGGCGTCAAGGGTGGCCTCAACGGCATCGACAACGGGCGCCTGCACTTCACCCAGGTGCGCGTGCCTCGACGCAACCTCCTCAATCGCTACGGCGACGTCTCGGAAGACGGCACGTACACCTCACCCATCAAGAGCCCTGGCCGACGCTTCTTCACGATGCTCGGCACCCTGGTCCAGGGGCGAGTCTCCCTCGACGGCGCCTCGGTGGCCGCCTCGAAGGTCGCGCTCAAGATCGCCATCACCTACGCCAACGAGCGACGGCAGTTCGCGGGCGGCGACGGCGAGGAGACGGTGCTGCTCGACTACGGGATGCACCAGAAGCGGCTCATCCCGCGCCTCGCGACGACCTACGCGTTGAGCTTCGCGCACGAGAACCTGCTCAAGCAGTTCCACGGCGTCTTCTCCGGCGAGCTCGACACCCCGGAGAATCGAGAGGACCTCGAGACGCTCGCGGCCGCACTCAAGTCCCTCTCCACCTGGCACAGCATCGACACGCTCCAGGAGGCTCGAGAGGCGTGCGGCGGGGCCGGGTTCCTCGCCGAGAACCGCATCACGCAGCTGCGTCACGACCTCGACATCTACACGACCTTCGAGGGCGACAACCACGTGCTGCTGCAGCTCGTCGGCAAGCGACTCCTCAGCGACTACGCCGAGCAGTTCAAGGGTGCCGATCGAGGCGAGGTCACCCGCATCGTCGCCGAGCAGACGGCCGAGCGCATCTACTCGGGGTCCGGCCTCCGCGGCATCGGCCAGATCGTCCTCGACCGCGGCAGCCGAGCGAGGTCCGTCGGCTGGCTCCGGCAGCCCGCGACGCAGCACGAACTCCTCACCGCGCGAGTCGAGACCCTCGTCTCCGAGATCGCCGCGAAGCTGCGCAACGCCAAGAAGCTGTCCAAGTCGGAAGCCGCCGCGCTCTTCAACCGCCACCAGCCGACCCTCATCGAGGCGGCGCGGGCGCACGGGCAGCTCCTGCAGTGGGAGGCGTTCACCGACGCGATCACCGCCATGCCCGAAGGCAAGACGCGGCAGGTGCTCACGTGGCTGCGCGACCTCTTCGGTCTCGGCCTCATCGAGGAGAACCTCGCCTGGTACCTCATGTCGGGGCGCCTCTCCGTGCCCCGCGCCCAGGCTGTCTCCGCGTACCGAGAGCGTCTCATCGCACGGCTGCGCCCGCACGCCGGCGACCTGGTCGACGCGTTCGGCTACGGGCCCGAGCACATCCGAGCGGCGATCGCCTCCGGTGCGGAACGCGAACGTCAGGACGAGGCGCGCGCCTACATGAGGGCGCAGCGTGAGTCCGGCAGCGCTCCGGTCGACGAGAAGGCGATGCAGGCCGAGGAGAAGATCAAGCAGCAGAAAGCGGGTGCCAACGCCTGACGATCGCGACCTGACCGGCCGCCGGCCTCCAACCTGAAGCAGCGGCTCGGGCCGAGGTGCGATACTCGGCGGAGCGTTTCCCGCGCCCCCGCAAGTCGAGGAGAGCACCACTGCATGACCGTTGAACCCCGCCGTGCCGTCGCGATCATCGGCAGCGGCCCTTCGGCGTGCTACACGGCGCAGGCGCTGCTCAAGCTGAGGCGCGACGTCGATATCACCATGTTCGAGCGCCTGCCCGTGCCCTACGGACTCATCCGCTACGGCGTGGCACCTGACCACGTCGGGACCAAAGCGGTCACCCGTCAGTTCGATCGACTCTTCACCCGCTCGGGTGTGCGCTTCCTCGGCAACGTCGAGGTGGGGCGCGACGTCGACCTCGAGTCCGTGCGTGACGCGTTCGACGCAACCGTGGTCGCGACGGGGCTGCACGCCGACGCGCACCTGCCGCTCCCGGGCTTCGACGACGCGCGAGTCGTCGGCGCCGGTCGCTTCATGCGCATCCTGAACCAGCACCCCGGCGACGAGGTGTCGCTCCCCGCACTCGGCGCTCGCGTCGCGGTCGTCGGGAACGGCAACGTGGCGATCGACATCGTACGGCTGCTCGCGAAGCACGAGACCGACTTCGAGGGCTCCGATGTGCACTCGCCGCTGCTCGAGCAGGCCTCGGGTGAGCTGCGGACCATCGAGGTGCTCGGGCGCTCCCTCGTCGACCAGGCGAAGTTCACCCCTTCGCTGCTCGCCGAGCTCGGACGCATCGACGATGTCCGCTACGAGGCGTTCGGCGTCGATGCCGCATCGCTCGAGGATGCTCCGGAACGATCGGCGCAGGCAGCGGCGCTCGCGTCGCTGCTGGCGCGGGAGCAGCCTGACGTGCCTCGCATCACGGTGCGTCTCCGGTTCGGCGTGGCGCCGGTCGCCCTGGCAGCCGAGGTCGACGGGGGAGCTCCCCTCCGGCTCTCGGTCGCCGGCCCCGGTTCCTTCGAGCCCCAGGCCGCATCGACGGTCGCCGAGCCTGCTTGCCTCGACGTCGACTCGGTCATCACGGCGGTCGGCTTCCACCGCGGTGACGCGCACCTGCTGCACGCGCTGCTCGGCCACGAGCAGGACGTCTTCGCGGCGGGTTGGGCGAGGCGCGGGCCGCAGGGCACCATCGCCGAGAGTCGGGCCGAAGGGCAGACGGTCGCGCGTGAGGTCGAGGAGTGGCTTGCATCCGTGGATGTGAAGCCCGAAGGCGAGCGGACGGAGCTGCTTGCGCGACTCGACGACGTCTCCGTGAGCTTCGCCGAGTGGAACGTCATCGACGAGCACGAGCAGCGTCAGGCGGGCCCCGGCCGCGTGCGGGCGAAGGAGCAGGACACCGAACGCCTCCTGCGCATCGCTCGCGGCTCATCCGAGTCCTCGGCCGCCGTTGCTCCGCTAAGCTCCGACCCGTCCGTGCCAGAAGCCCCAACCCCCGATAGCGACAACTAGGAGCAGCTCATGAGCATCGTCATCCTCTACGGAACGGAGTCCGGAAACGCGGAGATGGTCGCCGGCGACCTTGCGGACGCCATGCCCGACCGTGAGGTCACGGTCGAGGACATGTCCGTCTTCGAACCGGAGGAGCTCGAGGAAGGCACGTTCTACCTCTTCGTCTGCTCGACCCACGGCGACGGTGAGCTGCCGAGCGGGGCCCTGCCCTTCTGGGAGGAGCTGGACGCCATCCGACCGGCACTCGACGGCTTCCGCTACGGCATGTTCGGGATGGGCGACTCCACCTACTCGGACACGTACAGCCAGGGCAGCGAGCACATCGACCGGCTCATGACCGAGCTCGGGGCGCAGCGGGTCGGTGAGTACGGGCGGCACGACGCCAGCTCGCGGCAGACCGCGAGCGACGCGGCACTGGCCTGGCTCCCAGGCCTGCTCGCAGCGCTCGAGGCCGCCGGCATCGACGCGTAGCGCAGGGAGCTGTGCCCTCGGTCGTGGTGGCCAGGGTCAGTCGCCTGCGGGCGGCGAGTGTCGGATGGCCGTGGACAGGGAGAGTGAGGTCACGGTGTTCTTGACGCCCGGGATGGCGGCGATGCTCTCCCAGACCTCCTTGATGCGCTCGACCGAGCGGGCCTCGAGGAGCACGAACAGGTCGTAGTCGCCGGTCAGGATGTCGCATCTGATCACCTCGGGGACCTCCGCGAGCGTTGCGAGGACATCGGCCCCGCGCATCCGGTCGGCGCGGTAGACGAAGAGCACGGCGGAGATCGGGTGGTCGTGGGTGTCGGCGTCGCTGCCCCGCACGAGGGTGTAGCCCTCGATGACCCCGTCTCGTTCGAGGCGCTCGATGCGCTGCTTCACCGCGTTGCGTGAGAGTCGGACCCGGTTCCCAAGTGCGACGAGCGGGATGCGCGCGTTCTTGGTCAGCTCTCGCAGGATCTGCGCGTCGATCTCGTCTCGTGGCCGCATCGTCATTGCTGCACCCCCTCCATGCGTGTGACATTAGCACTATGACATGGTTATATTGCATAGGGCGTGGAACGACGACGACGCGATGACGCGTCACAGGAGAGGAACACGATGGTTCTCAGGACAACGGTTCGAAGCAGGATCCGGGTGTACTGGCCAGTGCAGCCAGCCACGTTCGCCGAGGTCGTCGCCGGCAACGTCTCGGTCTTCAGGGAGAGTCCCGACGTGCGCCCACTGCGCGACGTGCTCGCGTCGTTCTCGGAGGTCGGTGACTTCGGTGACTACAAGACGGTGACCGAGGTGTCGATCGGCTTCGAGGGCTTCACCGTGGGGTCAGGAGCTCAGCCGACGCTCGGGTCCGCTGGCGAGCGGACGATTTCGCCCACGCTCGCGGTGACGACGCACGTCGACGACGCACTCGGCTCTGCTCGGCTCACCGAGATTCTCGAGCGCATCGTCGAGGTGCATCCATGGGAGGTGCCCGTGATCGAGGTGACCGAGGGGGTGACGCTCGTCTCGCGGGGGAAGGGGACGAGCGCGCTGGCCTCGAGCGGCGCCAGCTCGAGTGATGCCTGGTCGCAGCTGAGCGCTGCGCTCGAGGGGCGCGTCTACACGGATCTCACGCACGCCTTCCACGCCGGGCAACCCCATTTCCCGGCGTTCCCGGACGAGGAGCGTGAAGAGCTTTTCTCCCTGGAGCGTGGAGACGGATTCACGGCGCACCGGTACTCGCTCATCGGACAGTGGGGCACGCACGTGGACCCGCCATCGCACTTCGCCGCCGGAGGGCGGGCTGTCGACGAGCTGCCAGTCTCCGAGATGATCCTCCCGCTGGTCGTCCTCGACATCAGCGAACGTGCGGCGAGCGACGCGGATGCGACGCCGGTGCTCCGGGATGTCGAGCGCTGGGAGGCGGAGCACGGACGGATCCCCGCTCGCGCCTTCGTGGCGCTCCGCACCGATTGGAGCCACCGCTGGCCCGACGCCGCAGCCATGGCCAACACGGACTCGGACGGTGTGAGCCACACGCCCGGATGGTCGCGCGAGGTGCTCACCTTTCTGATCGAGGAGCGTGACATCGCGGGTGTCGGTCATGAGCAGACCGACACGGATCCGGGTGTCGCGACCTCCGCTGGCGACTTCAGCCTCGAGCGATTCCTGCTCGAGCGGGATCGGTGGCAGGTTGAGCTGCTCGCGAGTCTTGATCGCGTGCCGGCGGCCGGCGCAGCGGTCGTCGCGACCTGGCCGAAACCGCAGGGCGGAAGCGGATTCCCCGCTCGAGTCTTCGCGATCCACTGACCCTCGCTAGGCTGGCGAGCGTGGAGTCGAATTCGAGCATGGGGCGTGCCCTCGACGTGCTCACCACGCTCGCCCAGCTGACGCGGACACCTCCGCACCGTGCGACGGTGGCTCAGGTCGCGGGTGCGCTCGACCGTGATCGCTCGCAGGTCTCGCGAACGCTGAAGCACCTTGCCGAGGATGGCTCGGTCCTGAGGCGCGATGACCGGAGCTACGAGCTCGGATGGCGCGGCTACGCGACCGCTCAGGAGCTCACGGAGCGACGCCTGAGGATCGATGGCCTCACGCTGCTCGAGGGGCTCGCGCGGGACACCGGCGAGGCCTGCTTCATCGGCGTCCTGAGCGGTGACAGCACGGTGACGATCGTGGAGGCACTGCCGAGGGACGCTCGCATGATCGGCTCCTGGCTGGGCCGCCCGTATCCGGCGTTCTGCTCGGACGCAGGGCAGGGGACGCTCTGGGATGCCGACGACGACGAGGTGGCCGCCGTGCTCGCGGTGGCGGACTTCCGGGCGTCAGGGCCGAATGCTCCGGTCGATGTCGGCGACTTCCTCGAGCGCCTGGAGCGCGCGCGTCGGCGCGGGTACTCGATCGTGGATGAGGAAGCAGAACCGGGGCTCTACTCTGTCGGCGCTCCGATCTGGGACTTCCGCGGCGAGGTGATCGCGGCCGTGCAGATCGTCGGCGCCCGTGCGGAGATGGTGCCGAAGAGCGATGAGCTCGGGGCTGCGGTGGCCCGGACCGCCGCGCGCCTCTCCGAAGTGCTGGCCGCTCCCGCCTGCTGACGCTCAGCTGCCGGAGGTGGCGAGTGCCGTGATGCGCGCGGCCGCGGCCTTCATCGCCGCGATCAGGCCGGGGGTCTCGGCTTCAGGGAGGGCTTGGGAGACGCAGCTGAGCGAGGCCACGATGGCCTCGCCCTCGCCTCGGAGGGGGACAGCGAGATCGCTCGACTCATGTTCGAACTCCTCGAAGGCGTCGACGTGACCGCTTGACCGATCACGGTCGATTCTGGCGGCCAGCTCGGCGATCGAGTAGGCGGCGCGGGGTCCGCCGACGCCGACGAACTGCGCGTTGCCGAGGAGCTGCTCCAGCGTGCCGAGCGACGAGTCCCAGAGGAGCGCACGCCCGGCCCCCGTGCACCAGATCGGGGTGACCATGCCGGGGCGCAGCGACGCGGTCGTCCCCGACGTCGGCGACTCGAATCGAAGGAGCAGTGCGCGGTCGCCGAGTGACGCCGAGATGCGCGCATCCACGGGGAACCGGGCGACCAGGGAGCGCAGTTCGCTTCGTGCCGCTCGCAGCCACGGGGTGTGGCGGGCGGCGGCCACCTGGAAATGGCGAGGTCCTGGCCGGAAGACCAGCTCCTCGTTCTTCTCCAGCATCCGCAGCTGGACGAGTTCCTGCGTGAGGCGCGACACCCGGCTGCGTTCGATCCCGGTGTGGTCGGCGAGCCTCGACACCGTGAAGGCGGAGCGGCCGGTGGCCTCCCTCTGCGTCGCTGCGGTCAGGAGCGACAGGCCCTGCGCCAGCGAGGACTGCTGCTGCATGGTGCGATCTCCTCGGAGTCGAGCTCTCTGCGTGTCACCTCGAATGTCGGCGACGGTGGGGGCTTCAGCGTACTGCGAGCGCGGGCCGACGGGCGGCGCTGCCAACCGCGAATCGGGGGAGGATACGCCCCCAGGCGGTGTAGAGGTCTGCGGCGATCTGCGTGTTGGCGAGTTCGAGGTCGTGGCTCGTCACCTCGCCTCCGCCCTGCCTGCCGTAGAGCACGACATCGTCCCCCGGGAAGACGCCGTGGACCTCCGTGACGTCGATGATCAGGCAGTTCATGCCGGGCAGGTCGATGACGGGCGCGCGCTTGCCGCGGATGAGCACCTGCGCGCGACCGCCCAGGCTCCGATGGAAGCCGTCCCCGTAGCCGACCGGGACCGAGGCGAGCACGGAGTCGCGTTCGAGCACGTGGGTGCGTTCGTAGCCGACGGTCTCGCCGGCGGAGTATCCGTTGACGGCGGCGACGCGGGATCTGACGGTCATCGCCCTCCGGAAGCGCTTCGGGTCGGCCGTGGTGTCGCCGTAGAGGGCGGCCCCGATGCGGACGAGGTCGAGTCGGGACTCGGGCACGGTCAGGCCCGCGTACGAGGTGGCGCAATGGCGGTCGATCCGCGAGGTGGCACCCTGCTCTCGCAGCACGCTCGTGGCGGTCTCGGCCTCGTCGACGAACCGGGCCGTGCCGGCTCTGATGTCCTGCTGATCCTCGAGGGGGAAGTGCGTCGCGATGCCGCGCACATCGAGTCCGGGGAGGGATGCGAGCGCCCGAAGCTCTGCGAGGCCTGCGGGGCGTGACACGTCGATGCCCTCCCGCGTGATGCCGGTCGAGTTCACGGACAGGTGAACGGGAATCGATCGACCGGAGGCGGTGGCGATGGCCGAGGCGGTTGTGGCGTGCGGGAAGCCGCCGATCCACTCCTCGATGTTCCAGTGGACCCCCGCCTGCATCTCCTGCGGCTGCGCAGAACGCAGCCGCAGGAGACGCCCCGTGAAGCCAAGGGCGCGGAGTTGGGCGGCTTCACGGTTACTCGAGATGCCGAGCATCTCGATGTTCTTGGCGATGACGACGGGGCCGAGCAGGTCGATGCCGTGCCCGTAGGCGTCCGCCTTGAGGACGATGCAGAGCGTGCTGCGTCCGGCGAACTCCCGCTGGATCTCCTGGAGATTGTGCTCGATGGCGTCGAGATCCACCTCGACCCAGACGGGTTCCGTCGTCATCCGCGTGCTCAATGCTCTGCGCTTCTCTCCGGTGAGCGCCCACGCCCGGTCTCGGTCGCGGTCCCATCCGGGGCGGCGATGGGTGCCTCCTCGTCGATGAGAAGCCTCGGCTTCGCGCCACGGCGGGTGTAGCGCCACCAGAAGATCACGTAGCAGGCGATGACGAACGGCACCCCGAAGTAGAGGGCTGCGATCTGGTTCGGGTCGAAGGCGATCGCCACGATCGAGACGCTCAGCAGCACGAACGCCAGGATGGGCACGAACGGGTACAGCGGCGTGCGGTAGGCCAGCGTGCGCACGTCGCCACCGCTGCGCACGAACTTCCGGCGGTGGAAGAACTGCGAGGCGACGATCGACATCCACACCGCGACCACGGCGAAGCCCGCGACGGAGACCAGCACGAGGTAGACCGTCTCCGGTGCCATGACGCTCGAGATGAGCGACGCGAGCCCGCCGAGCATGCTGACGCTGAGGGCCACAAGGGGGATGCCGCGGCGGGTGAGCTTCGTGAAGACCTGGGGCGCGTGGCCTTCCTCGGCCAGCGAGAAGAGCATCCGAGCGCAGGAGAACAGTCCGCTGTTGCCCGCGGAGAGCAGCGCCGTGATGATCACGAAGTTCATGATGTCGGCGGCGAACGGGATGCCGATGTACTCGAAGACCGTCACGAACGGGCTGTCGGTGACGCCGGTCTCCTCGTACGGGACGATCGCTGCGATCACCGTGATCGCGCCGATGAAGAAGATCACGAGGCGCAGGACCGTCGACTTGAGCGCCTTGGGGATGTTCTTCGCAGGGTCCTTGGTCTCGCCAGCGGCGACACCGATGAGCTCGGAGCCGCTGAACGCGTAGAACACGGCGAGGGCGGTGACGAGGACACCGGAGATGCCGGTGGGGAAGAGCCCGTCAGGCGTGTCGAAGTTGCTGAACAGCACGGGGCCGCTTTCCGCCGCCTGCCCGCCGAACGGGGCGAAGCCGAAGATCGCCGCACCGCCGAGGATGATCAGCACGATGATCGCCGTCACCTTGATCAGGGAGAACCAGAACTCCGACTCTCCGAACACTCGCGCCGAGATGGCGTTCATGCCGAAGAGCGCCGCGGCGAAGACGAGGCACCAGATCCAGACGTCGACGCCGGGGAACCAGCGCTGCATGAGGATGCCGGCGGCGGTGAACTCGGAGCCGAGCGCGACCGCCCAGCACAGCCAGTAGAGCCAGGCCGTCGTGAAGCCGGTGGCGGGGTTGATGCTTCGCGCGGCGTAGATGTGGAAGGCCCCGGACACTGGGTACGCGATGGCGAGCTCGCCGAGGCAGGTCATCACGAGGTAGACCACGACCGCGCCGATGCCGTAGGCGAGGACGGCGCCGAGCGGTCCCGCCTGCGAGATCGTGTATCCGGAGCTCAGGAAGAGGCCGGAGCCGATGACCCCGCCGAGGGCGATCATCACCAGGTGGCGTGCACCCATCGATCGCTGCAGCTTGCGCAATGGCACCTGCGTGGAGGTGGTGTGGGGGAGCGAGTTGTGCAGCTCGGTATGCGTTGAAGGGGACATGGCTCACCTTTGAGTTCTGTGTCGTGACCAGGATGCTGCGAGTGCTACATAGTCACGTGTTGGTGTCTATATTGCATCTCTCTGGGATATTTCCCAAGTATGCATCCGCCACCGGGTTGCACAAGCACCTACGACGAGGGCAGGCGAAACGGCAGTCGCACCGCCGAAACGTCAGGCGACAGCGGCGAAAAGACAGCATCGGCCTGACGCAGGTGCCGCCCAAGCTGAGGTCACCTCGACCAGAAGGAGACACCGTGAGAACGTACGACCTGGCCCTCATCGGATTCGGCGGCGTCAGCCGCGCACTCGCAGAGCTCATCAGCAGTGACGCTGAACGACTCACCCGACAGCTCGGCTTCAGCCTCAGGGTCGTCGCCATCACCGACCTCGCCTTCGGATCGCTTGTGCAACCGGACGGCATCGACCTCGCCGCAGTGCTGGCCATGCCGCGCGGGGCGGACTTCAGTGCGCTCCCAGGAGGAAGCGCCGACCCACGCAACCACGACGTCATCCAGGACTGCCCTGCCGACATCGTCGTCGAGGCGACCTTCACCAACCCCGTCGACGGTCAGCCCGCCGCCTCACACGTCCGGTGGGCGCTGGAATCCGGCAAGCACGTCACCACGACCAACAAGGGCCCGGTGGCGCTGCACGCCCGAGCGCTGACGGCGCTCGCCG
This sequence comes from Pseudoclavibacter terrae, assembly GCF_008831075.1. Classification (GTDB taxonomy): domain Bacteria; phylum Actinomycetota; class Actinomycetes; order Actinomycetales; family Microbacteriaceae; genus Pseudoclavibacter; species Pseudoclavibacter terrae. The sequence goes on from NZ_WBJX01000001.1 coordinate 294,830, forward strand.
AGGAACGCGGCCTGTCCTTCGAGTTCGAGGGGGCCGTGCTCAGCGGCACGCCGATCCTCCGGTTCGCGCAGCAGATGCTGCCAGGGCTCACGACGACGTCCGTCGAGGGCATCCTCAACGGGACCAGCAACTACGTGCTCGGGCGACGCGAAGCAGGCGCGACACTGGAGGCGGCCATCCGCGAGGCGCAGGAGCTCGGGTACGCGGAGGCGGACCCGACCGCCGACATCGAGGGCTCGGATGTGCGGCTCAAGGTCGCGATCCTCGCCCAGCAGGTGCTGGGCGTCGACGTGTCCCTCGCCAGCATCGACACGCAGGGCATCTCCGGCATCAGCGACGCCGACATCCGCGAGGCCAGCGAGCAGGGGCTTCGATGGAAGCTCATCGGATCGGCGACGAGAACGGATGACGGGGGCGTGACAGCTGCGGTGAGGCCGGTCGCGCTGGGCGAAGAGCACCCGCTCGCCGGCATCGCGGGGGCCACGAACGCTGTGACGTTCACGACCAACCTCCTCGGACAGGTCACCGTCTCGGGCCCAGGAGCTGGTCGTGTCGAGACGGCGTACGCGTTGCTCTCCGACATCATCGCCATCGACGCCGCCACGCGCACGAGCGAACGAGCCGCGGCTGCAGAGCTCGTCGACCTCGTCGGGGTCACGCTGTGACCGCCCGGCTGTCCGTCGTCGGACATGCGCCGGGTCTGGTCGCCACCGGGGAGGAGCTGGTCGTCACGAATCCCGCAGACGGAGCGGTCGTCGGGCACGTGCGCCAGCATTCCGCGGAAGACCTCCCCGAGATCATCGAGCGAGCCCGATCAGGGAGCCTCGTCGCCCGCGCGCTGTCACGCCACGCTCGCGCGACTGTCCTGGAGAACGCCGCCGCCCTCCTCGGCCAGCGGTCGGACGAGGTCGCTCGACTGATCGTCGCCGAAGCGGGCAAGACCATCGTGCAGGCGCGAAAGGAAGTCGCGCGCTGCCAGAACACCCTCAAGCTGTCCGCGGTGCAAGCACGAAGCAACGCAGGCGAAGTCGTTCCATTCGACGCGTTCGAAGGATCGGAGACGCGAACCGGGTGGTTCACGCGCGAACCGCTCGGCATCATCCTCGCGATCACGCCGTACAACGACGCGCTGAACCTGGTCGCGCACAAGATCGGTCCGGCGATCGCCGGCGGCAACTCCGTCATCCTCAAGCCCTCGCAGCTCACCCCGCTCACGGCGAGGCTCCTCGTCGACCTGCTGGTCGAGAGCGGCCTGCCCGCCGAGGTCATCACCACGGTGCACGGCAACCGACTGCTCTCGCAGGCACTCGTCTCCGCGCGCGAGATCCGGATGGTGTCCTTCACCGGCGGCTTCCGCACTGGTGAGGCGATCGCAGCGGCCGCGGGCATCAAGAAGGTCTCGATGGAACTCGGCGGCAACGCCCCGGTCCTCGTCTTCGGCGACGCGGATCTGACCACGGCAGTCGCGCGCTGCGTGTCCGGGTCCTTCTGGGCCGCAGGCCAGAACTGCATCGGCACGCAGCGCATCATCGTCCATGAGTCGGTCGCGGATCGGTTCCGGAACGAGTTCGTCGCGGCCACGTCGAGGCTGACGACCGGGGACCCCTCGAAGGAGTCGACGGATGTCGGCCCCATGATCAGCGAGGCCGCCGCGGACTCGGCACAGCAGTCGGTCGAGGCCGCCGTGGCCGCCGGCGCGCGGCTCCTCGAAGGCGGGCGCGCCGACGGCGCGTTCTTCCCGCCGACGGTGCTCGCCGACGTGCCGCGCAGCCAGTGCGTGTGGGCCGATGAGGCGTTCGCGCCCATCGTCGTCATCGAGACGTTCTCCTCGTTCGAGGAAGCCGTCGACCTGGCCAACGAGCCCGAGTACGCCCTCCATGCGGCGGTCTTCACGAGCAGCCTGAGCACCGCGATGCGAGCGACGCGTGAGCTCGAGGCCGGGGCGGTCATGGTCAACGACTCCTCCGACTACCGCTTCGACGCCATGCCGTTCGGCGGCGCCAAGTACGGCAGCATGGGTCGTGAAGGGGTCCGGTTCGCGTACGAGGACATGACGCAGACGAAGGTCGTCGGCATCCTCGAGTGACGAGGGCGAACCGGACGGCCCGGTGCCGTGTGGTGAGAAGCGGATGTGGCGAGCGGATGCGGCGCGAGCTGCGTCCGCTCCCCGCCCGGCCTCATTTTGGGCACGCTCTCGCGTCGAGGCCCACGCCCGCCGTGCAGCGGAGTAGATTTCGCGCATGACTTTCAACGAGAACGCGAAGCTCGACACGAGCGGCGTGCAGAAGCGTGGCCGGGGGGCCAAGACGGCCGCGATCGGCGGCGGCTCGATCGGCCTGCTCATCGTGGCGTTCCTCGCCTCGCAGTTCCTGGGCGTCGACCTGACGGGACTCGTCAGCGGCGTCGACCAGGGCCAGCAGTCGCAGCAGGAGGTCGAAGGCGGGGGACTCGCCGAGCAGTGCCAGACCGGTGCCGACGCGAACGCGCAGATCGACTGCCGCATGGTCGGCGTCCAGAACTCCCTTGCCGACTTCTGGGAGACGGAGAGCGCCGCCGTCGGCGTCACCTACGAGCAGCCCGGGTTCATCCTCTACGAAGGTCAGACGAGCTCGGCCTGCGGAACCGCGTCCAACGCAGTCGGCCCGTTCTACTGCCCTGGCGACTCGTCGATGTACGTGGACACGTCGTTCTTCCAGCTGCTCACCTCGCAGCTCGGTGCGCAGGACGGACCCCTCGCGGAGATGTACGTCGTCGCGCACGAGTGGGGCCACCACATCCAGCACCAGATGGGGGTCTTCGACACCACGAACCGCACCGACACCGGGCCCACGTCTGACGGCGTCCGCATCGAGCTGCAGGCCGACTGCTTCGCCGGGGCCTGGCTCGGTGAGGCCGCGACCACGGAGACCGCCGAAGGCGTGACGCTCCTCGAGCCGCCAACGCGCGAGCAGGTCAACGTGGCACTCTCGGCCGCGTCCGCGGTCGGCGACGACCACATCCAGGGCCAGCAGGGCCAGGTGAACCCGGAGGCGTTCACGCACGGCACGAGCGAGCAGCGCGTGAACTGGTTCGTCACCGGCTACGAGCAGGGCACCGGCGCCTGCGACACCTTCGCGGTCAGCGGCAACGAGCTGTAGCGCCGGAGCGGCCCCCGCGCGCCGCGCGCCGCGCGCCGCGCGCCGCCGCCGCCGCGCACAAGATTGTGGCCCGGTGCTGCTCATCGAACGATGAACAGCACCGGGCCACAACTCTCTGCCGTCACTGCGCTCCAGGCCGGACCGGGCGGGCCCGAGCGCGGGCCCGAGCGCTAGAACTCCTCGTGCGTGTCCGGGTCCTGGTCCCAGATGCGCCCGCGCTCGAGGCCGGAGAGCGCATCCACCTCGGCCTGGTCGAGCTGGAAGCCGAAGATGTCGAGGTTCTTCGCCTGGCGCTCGGTGGAGCGCGACTTCGGGATCGGTACGGAGCCGACCTCGACGTGCCAGCGGAGGATGGCCTGCGCGGGCGAGACGCCGTGCGCGGCAGCGACCTCGGCGACGACGGGGTGCTCGAGCAGCTCACCGCGACCGAGCGGGCTCCAGGCCTCGGTCACGATGCCGTGCTCCGCGTGGAACTCGCGCAGCGCGGCCTGCGGGAAGAACGGGTGCAGCTCGACCTGGTTGACGGCGGGCGTGACCCCCGTGGCGTCGACAATCCTCGTCAGGTGCTGCGGGGTGAAGTTCGAGACGCCGATGGACCGCACCCGGCCGTCCTTCTGCAGCTGCACGAGCGCGCGCCACGTGTCGACGTACTTCTCGAGGCGCGGCAGCGGCCAGTGGATGAGCAGCAGGTCAAGCTGATCGAGGCCCAGGCGTGCGATCGACTCGTCGAAGCCGGCGAGCGTCTCGTCGTAGCCGTGGAAGCGGCCGGGGATCTTGCTGGTGACGACGATCTCGGAGCGCGGCACGTCGGATGCGCGGATGCCGCGGCCGACAGCTTCCTCGTTGTCGTAGCTGATGGCGGTGTCGAGGAGGCGGTAGCCGAGCGAGAGCGCCTCGCGCGTGGGTTCTGCGGAGTCCTCGCCGGCGTGTGGGAAGGTGCCGAAGCCGATCGCCGGGATCGTGGTGCCGTCGTTGAGTCCGAGTTCAGGAACGTTGCTGGTCACTGTTCGCCTTCCGTCGTTTGTCAGAACAACAAGACCCTAGGATGTGTCGCCGGGAGGTTTCCGACCATGACGCACGAGGTCGTCTGCGTGCCGGGGTCGTGGATTCCACTCGAATCGGCTAACGAGGCTGAGGCAGCCGCCTCAGCGCGTGCTGAGCTCCGACAGCGCCCCCGCGATCGCGTCTCGCAGTGCGGCCGGAGGCTCCTCCCGTGTGGCGAGCACGACCTCGCGGGTGAGCGTCGCAGTATCGATGGGCAGGAACGCGACTGCGTCGTCGTGCCAGGTCGCGACCGAGACGGGGACGACGGCCACGAGCTGCCCCGCCGCGATCATCCCGAGAATCGCTGGGTAGTCGTCGGAGTGCATGCCCGTGCTCGCTTCGAAGCCGGCTCGTCTGCAGAGCTCGCGCGTGGCCTCGTCCAGGGTGTCGCCGCCCGACGCGCCGAACGCCCACCGGTCCTGCCGCAGCTCGGTGAACTCTCGAATGGGTTCGCTCGGCTTCGCAGCGGCGAGCGGATGCGAGCGGTGCACCGCCAGAACCAGGTGCTCAGCGAAGAGCAGCTCCGTCGTGACCTCCGGGGAGAGGTGCGTCGGCAGTCCTGGGGCCTGGAAGAGGACGGCTGCGTCCAGCTGACCTTGCTCCAGCTGCCTGGCGAGCCGTTCGCACTCGTCGAGTGTCAGTTCGAGACTGAGGTGCGCGAGTTCGGCTCGGCGCAGGATGCCTGGGACGACGAGCGCACCGAGGGTGGGGAAGATGCCGAAGCGCACGAGTCGCCGCTCATCGTCGAGCCACGCGTCGAGTTCGGTGAACGCCCTGCGGCCGGCTTCGAGCAGCTGTCTGACACGGACTGCGAACACGCGGCCCGCCGCGGTCGGGGTGCTGCCACGGGGACCGCGTTCGAGGAGCTTGGCGCCTGCCTGCTGCTCGAGTCGCCGGAGATGGTGGTCGACCGTCGGGTGGCTCCATCCCAGCGAGCTCGCCGCGGCGGCGACGGAGCCCTCAGCGAGAACGGCGTCGAAGGCCGCCAGTCCTCTGAAATCGGGAAGATTCGTCGTCGGCCGGTGTGACATTGCTTCAGTCTACGGCTGAAGCGATACCGCTAAGTTGCCATTCTCTCTTGCAAGCGAGCCTGGCACGATGGAAGCATGACGCACGCACCCGAGGTTCCGACGTTCGCCTACGACGACGCCGAAGACAACTTCGGTGGGGCGTCGACGAACCCGACTCAGCGCGCGACGTCCCTCGAGAAGTCGAACAGGGCGAGCCGAGACACCGCAGGGGCGCCCTATGCCGCCGCGCTCGCCGTGCACGCGGCCCGCGACTCCACAGCCTTCCTCGTGCCGGGCCACGGCGCCGACGCCACGGGTCTCGGCCTCGGCCAGGCGGAGTACTTCGGTGAGCGGGTGCTCGAACTCGACGTCACGCCACTCCTCGACGGCATCGACCTCGGCGACGGGTCACCCCGCGAGCAGGCCGAACGTCTCGCCGCGGACGCGTGGGGTGCATCCCGAACCTGGTTCCTGACCGGCGGTTCCTCGATGGGCAACCGCATGGCGGCCCTCGCCGCCCGCGGGCTCGGCGAGGGCGTGCTCATGCAGCGCAGCGCCCACTCGAGCTTCGTCGACGGCATCATCCTGGGCGGCTCGTCCCCGAGCTTCGTGCTTCCCGAAGTCGACCTCGAGCACGGCATCGCCCACGGGGTCACACCCGCCGCGGTCGCGGATGCGCTCGCCGAACGACGCGCATCCGGTGGCGACGTCGCGGCCGTCTACATCGTCTCGCCGAGCTACTTCGGCGCCGTCGCCGACGTCGCAGGCATCGCCGAGGTGGTGCATGAGGCTGGTGCAGCGCTCATCGTCGACGCCGCCTGGGGCGCCCACTTCGGGTTCCTGCCCGAGCTGCCCGACTCTCCCGTGCGCCTCGGCGCTGACCTCGTCGTCACAAGCACCCACAAGCTCACCTCGTCGCTCTCGCAGAGCGCGCTTGTGCACCTCGGGCACGGTCCCATCGCTCGTGCCCTCGAGCCACACGTCGAGCGAGCCCACCGCATGACCGCGTCGACGAGTGAGAGCTCGCTGCTGCTCGCATCGCTCGACCTCGACCGCCGCGACCTCGTCGAGCGCCGCGACCTGCTCGAAGCGTCGCATGATGCTGTGCTCGCCGCCCGCGAGATGTTCCGCGCCGACGGTCGCTTCCCGGTCGTCTCGGACGCGTTCGACGCGTACCCGTCGACGGTCGGGATCGACCCGTTCCGCATCCCCCTCGACATCCGCGCGACGGGCCTCGACGGTCACACCGTGCGGCTGCGCCTCGCCCGCGAGTTCGGCGTCATGGTCGAGATGGCGACTGTCAGCTGCGTTGTCGCGGTCATCGGCATTGGCAAGACGCCGGATGCGCGTGTCCTGCTGGACGCGCTCGACGAGATCGCGGCGGACGTCGCCGCGGCGTCGCCAGCCACCGAAGTGCCAGGCGACTCGGCTGTCGTGATCCCGCCGATGCCTGGGCCGGGGGAGATGCGCATCCGCCCTCGCGCCGCCTACCTCGCCGACGCAGAGACGGTTCCGTGGGCGGCCGCGATCGGACGCATCTCCGCCGACTCGCTCGCCGCGTACCCGCCGGGAATCCCGAACGTGCTGCCTGGCGAGGAGATCACGGTCGAGGTGGTCGAGTTCCTGCGGGCGTCGGCCGCCGCGGGCAGCCACGTGCGCGGTGCCGTCGACAGCTCGGTCTCGGCGTTCCGCGTCGTCGTCGAGTAGCCAGCGGCACCGCTCCGCGCCCGGCTGCAGCGCAGGCCAGCGCACCTCTCCCGTGCGCCTCAGTGCACTTCTCCAGTGCACCGTGGTCCCGTCACAGGGTCGGTGCAGGGGAACGTTCGACTAGCTGCGCCCGGCGTCGCCGGGGCCGTCGGCGTCGAGGATGAGCTGCAGGAAGATCACGTCGAGCCAGCGCCCGAACTTCGTGCCGACCTGGTCGAGGCGACCGGCGTGCGTGAAGCCGAGACGCTCGTGGAGGCTGATCGACGCCGCGTTGTCTGCGTCGATGGCCGCGACCATGACGTGCTTGCCTGCCTCGCGGGCGCGGTCGATGAGCGCGAGTGTCAGTGCCTTGCCGAGTCCTTGTCCGCGGGCTTCGCCTCGCACGTACACCGAGTGCTCCACCGTGTGCCGGTACCCGGAGAAGGTGCGGAAGTCGCCGTAGGTCGCGTAGCCGAGCACAGCGTCGACGTCGTCGACCGCGACGAGGACAGGGAGGCCGGCGGTTGCTCGGCCGGCGAACCAGGCGCGGCGGTCGTCGGCATCGACGGTCGCGGCGTTCCAGTTGACGGTTGTCGTCAGCACGTCCTCGTTGTAGATCTCGGTGATCGCGGGGATGTCGTCGACGGTGGCGTCGCGGATGTTCGGGGTCACCCGGCCAGTATCGCGCAGGGGCCGCGTGGGTGCGTGGAGGTCGCAGCGTCTGCTGAAGCAAGGTCTGCGTCTGCGTCCTGCTCGACGAGCTGGGCTCGAGTCGACGAGGTGCGCTCGGTCACCAGTGGGGTCAGGCGCGCTGCTCTCGTTCGGTCGTCACCGAGCGTCAGGACGGCGCGCTGCCGGTGGATCCGCGCACGGCGAGACTCGTCGCGACCTTCTGCACGCGCTGGAGCTGCACGGGGTGCTGCATCCGCTCGAGGAGGAGTGTGCCGGCTTGCACTCCGATGGCGAAGTTGCCGGTGTCGACGGAGGTGAGCGACACCACTTGGAACTTCGCGAGCGGGGAGTTGTCGTAGCCAGCGACGGACAGGTCGGCGGGCACGCGCAGCCCAAGGGTGTTGGCGACCGAGAGCACGCCGATGGCCGAGGCGTCGTTGAAGGCGAAGATCGCGGTGACCCGCTCGCCTTCCGGGGCGCTGAGGAGCCGACCCGCGGCTGCGTGTGCGCTCTCCTCGCTCATGCCTCCCGCTTCGGTGACGGCGTGAGCGGCGAGTCCGGCTTCGGTCATGGCGCGGAGGAAGCCCTGCTCTCGCAGTTCGCTGATGCGGCCGGGCCCGCGGAGGTAGGCGATGCGAGTGTGGCCGAGCTCGAGGAGGTGGCGGGTGACCTGGTGGGCGCCGGCCTCGTCGTCGTTGGTGACGATGTCGACCGCGGGAAGGTCGGGGTCGAGGGTGCCGGCGAGCACGACGGGGAGGTCGTCGGCGATGCGGGCCACGGCGTCACCCTCTGAGGTGGTGCCGATGACGACGATGCCGTCGACGCCCTGCTGGATGAGGGTGTCCAGCGAGCTGCGCCCGATGCGCTGGTCGGTGCGGCTGTCGGTCAGCAGCGTCGCGTGGCCGGAGGCGTGGAGTGTTGCGGAGACCCCCTCGAGGAGCTCCACGAACCAGGGGTTGCGGAGGTCGTTGACGATGAGCCCGACGGTGCGGGTCTTGGCGCGTGAGAGGCCGCGGGCGTGGGCGTTTGGGCGGTAGCCGAGTTCGGCGATGGCTGCGAGGACGGCTGCGCGGCGGGTGTCGCTCACGTGGGGGGCGTCGCGCAGCACCAATGAGACCAGTGACTTGGAGACGCCGGCGCGCTCGGCCACGTCCCGGATGGTGACGGGGGTCGAGGGCGACTTCTGGGTCTCCTCCACGAGGTCGCCTCCTGACTGCGCTCTGGTCGAGCCCCCAGCGTATGGCCTTTTCGGTCGTGGTGTGGAACTATTTGCACCGATCTACATTTGTCCAAGATAGGCGGGCAGGCAGCGGCAGACGCCGACATGCGCCGAGCACGCACGAGATGAGCAACGAGGGTGGCATGAGCACACAGAACGCGCGCCGGTTGAGCGCAGGAATGGTCGGGGGCGGCATCGGCGCCGACATCGGCAAGACGCATCGCTTCGGGATGCGGATGGACGACCGGTACTCGCTGGACGCAGGAGTGTTCGGCCGCGACGTCGAGGAATCGGCGGGCGTGGCGTCATCGCTCGGCGTTGCAACGGAGCGCACCTACGCCAGCTACCAGGAGATGGCTGCGGCCGAGGCTGCGCGTCAGGACGGCATCGACGTCGCTATCGTCGCGACGCCGAACGACAGCCACTTCGAGGTGGCGAAGGCGTTCCTCGAGCGCGGCATCAGCGTGGTCTGCGAGAAGCCGCTCACGCGGAGCTCGTCGACAGCGCGCCAGCTGGTCGACCTGGCGGAGCGGCACGACGCGATCCTCGCGGTGCCGCACTGCTACTCGGCCTACCCGATGGTGCGCGAGGCTGCGCGGATGGTGAGCGACGGTCGCCTCGGCCGGCTCACGTTCGTCGACGTCGAGCATGCGTCCGGCTGGGCCGCGACGCCGCTCGAGCTGACCGGCCACAAGCAGGCCAGCTGGCGCACCGACCCCGACGTGGCGGGGTTCCCGAGTGTGGTCGGCGATCTCGGCACGCACGGCTACCACCTGGCTCGCTACATCACCGGCCTCGAGGCTGATCGTGTCTCAGCGCAGCTCCACACCCTCGTGCCCGGGCGGAAGGTCTTCGACAACGCGACGGTTGCGCTCGAGTTCAGCGAGGGGGTCCCGGGCAGGCTCTGGGCGAGCATGGCCGCGACGGGGCACAATCACGGGTTGCGCATCCGCGTCTTCGGCGACGAGGGGAGCCTCGAGTGGCAGCACGAGGATCCGCACCACCTGACCTTCCAGGACCTCGAGGGCACGACCACGATCTTCACGCACGGCCTCTCCTCCCTCTCCGAGGACTCGGCCAGGCTCACGAGGGTCGGCCTCGGGCATCCGGAGGGCTTCCTGGAGGCCTTCGGCAACTTCTACCGCGACCTCGCCGACGAGCTCGAGGCGCGGCGGGATGCGCGCCCGTCGACCATCCGTGAGCTGTCGTTCCCGACGGGCATCGACGGCCTCATCGGCGTGCAGTTCGTCGAGGCGGTCGCCGCATCGCACGCCGCAGGCTCGGCGTGGACGGTTCCGGGCAGCGTCGCTGACCGCGATGCGGAGATCGCTGCGGCTGACGCCGAGCTGCGCGAAGTCGGAGGGAACTGAGATGCAGAGAATCGCGCTCATCGGCGCCGGGTTCATCGGTGCCGTCCACGCCAAGAGCCTCGCGGCCAACCCAGACGTTGACTTCCGCTACGTGTACGACGTCGACCTCGCGAGGGCGGAGACGTTGGCTGTCTCGCACGGCGCAGCGGCCGTGTCCTCGCTCGCGCAGGTCTTCGACGCCTCGCAGGTCGATGCCGTGCTCATCGCGTCATCCACGAACAAGCACGCAGAGCACCTTCGGCTCGCGGCCGACGCGGGCATCGCGGCGCTCTGCGAGAAGCCCATCGACCTCGATCTCGAGCGCGCTCGGGAGACGGTGGCGTACGTCGAGGCGTCCGGCATCGCCGCGATGGTCGACTTCAATCGCCGCTTCGACCGCGATTACGCCGAGGTGAAGCGAATCGTGGATGCGGGCGAGGTGGGCGACGTTGAGCTGCTGCAGCTCTCGAGTCGCGGCCCTTCCATGCCACCGCTCGAGTACATCGCCGTGTCCGGCGGGCAGATGCGCGACCAGACGGTGCACTTCTTCGACCTCGCGACCTGGATCACGGGCCTCGATGCGGTCGCCGTCTCCGCGACGGGCAGCGCCCTGGCCGAGCCCAGGGTTGCCGACTACGGCGATGTCGACACGTCGATCGCGACCGTGCGCCTCGCGAACGGCGCCCTGGTGCAGATCGACAGCATCCGTCGTTCCGGCTACGGCTACGACGAGCGCATCGAGGTGTTCGGCTCGGAGGGGCTGGTCGAAGCCAAGCGGCACCGGGCGGGTCAGGTGGCCAGGTATGGGAGCGGAACGGTGACGGAGTCCGGGATGCACGCTGGATGGTTCGAGCGCGTGCAGCCCACGTACGCCGCGGCGCTCGCGGAGTTCGTCGGTGCGCTGGAGGATGGGCGTTCGCCGTCGCCGTCACTGCGCGAGGCGCTTCGCGCGCAGGCTGTCGCCGAGGCGGCGACGCGTTCGCTCGCGAGTGGCCGGGAGGAGCCGGTGCTCTCCTGAGCGCGCGTCGAAACATACCGTCGGACGGCGGGCGATCGAGTCTCGGTCGCCCGCCGTTCTGGGTCGAGACCGATCCGTGATGCGGTCTTCACAAGAAAAGGTTTGCTTAATACACCTGTTGAGCTATTGTCATGACAAGTCAGTGACGTGCTCGTTGCTCTCGGACAAGGATGACCGAGCGAGCACACGTGAGCTTCTCAAGACGCCGCCCCCAGCGGCTGTCTCGTCGAGTGCACAACTGGCGTCATCACGGCATTCAAAGGAGTTTTCGTGAAGAAGAAACGTCTCATGTTCGGTCTGGCCGCACTCGCCATGGTGCCGGTCTTCGCGCTCACGGCCTGCTCGTCCGCGGGTGGCCGGGACACCGGAACGGCGGAGGACCCCGCAGTCGCCGGCGTCGCAGACACGCCCTCCATCAAGATCGCGATGATCACCCACGCCGCCCCCGGCGACACCTTCTGGGACATCGTTCGGAAGGGCGCCGAGACCGCGGCAGCGAAGGACAATGTCGAACTGCTCTACTCATCCGACCCGCAGGCGCCGAACCAGGCTCAGCTGATCCAGCAGGCCATCGACCAGGGGGTCGACGGCATCGCCGTCACCATCGCCAAGGGCGACGCCCTCGAAGATTCCATCAAGGCGGCCGTCGACGCCGGCATCCCCGTCGTCGCCTTCAACGGCGGCAGCAAGGAAGCCTTCGAGTTCGGCGCCTTCACCTACATCGGCCAGGACGAGGTCGTCGCGGGCCAGGCTGCCGGCGACAAGATCACCGAGCTCGGCTACACCAAACCGCTCTGCATCATCCAGGAGCAGGGCCACGTCGGGCTCGAAGCGCGCTGCGCGGGCATCAAGGAGAAGGTGCCAGCCACCGAGATCCTCTACGTCACCGGAACCGACATGACCCAGGTCAAGTCGACGATCTCCGCCAAGCTGCAGTCGACGCCCGACACCGACGTCGTCATCGGACTCGGTGCCCCGTTCACGCTCACGGCCATCGACTCGGTCTCCGAGACCGGCTCCAGCGCGAAGGTCGCATCGTTCGACCTCAACGCCGACCTCGCTCAAGCCATCGTCGACGGTGACGTCGTCTTCACCGTCGACCAGCAGCCCTACCTGCAGGGCTACATGGCCGTCGACTCCCTCTGGTTGCAGAACAACGGCGAGTTCGCCCTCGGCGGCGGAAAGCCCGTGCTCACGGGCCCGACGATCATCGACGAGAGCAACGCCGCAGTCGTCCTCGAAGAGGCCAAGAAGGGCATCCGCTAACCAGCGAACCGCGGTCGGGGCGGCCGCCAGCGCGGCCACCCCGACCCCTCACAAGGAAGTGCAGTCATGGTTCAAACCTCAACACCAACCGCAGCATCCCCCCGATCACCCAACACCGGCTCTGCCCCCGTCACCACCGACGAGCGCGTCGGCAAGCGGTCGCCGCTCTCCGTCATCCTGGGCCGACCCGAGATGGGCGCCGTCGTCGGCGCCATCGTCGTCTTCGTGTTCTTCGCAGTCGCCGCCCCAGTCTTCACGCAGGTCACCTCACTCGCGACGGTGCTCTACGGCGCCTCCACGATCGGCATCATGGCCGTCGGCGTCTCGCTGCTCATGATCGGCGGCGAGTTCGACCTCTCCGCCGGCGTCGCCGTCATCTCGTCAGCACTCACCGCGTCGCTCTTCAGCTGGTACTTCGCCACCAACGTGTGGGTGGGCGTGCTCATGGGCCTCGTCTTCGCCCTCGTCGTCGGCTTCATCAACGGCTGGCTGCTCATCAAGACGAAGCTGCCGTCGTTCATCGTGACGCTCGCGTCGTTCCTCATGCTCACGGGGCTCAACCTCGGCATCACCCGCCTCGTCGGTGGCGGCGTCTCCAGCCCCGCGATCGCCGACATGGACGGCTTCGCGTCGGCGAAGGCCATCTTCGCGAGCGAGATCCCGGTCTTCGGGGTCAACGTCAACGTGACGGTCTTCATCTGGATCGCCCTGGTGCTCGTCGCCACGTTCATCCTCATGCGCACGAAGATCGGCAACTGGATCTTCGCGGTCGGCGGCGACGAGAACGCGGCCCGCGCCGTCGGCGTCCCCGTCACGGCGACGAAGATCGGCCTCTTCATGGGAGTCGGCTTCTGCGCCTGGATCCTCGGCATGCACAACCTGTTCGCCTTCAACGTCGTGCAGTCGGGTGAGGGAATCGGCAACGAGTTCCTCTACATCATCGCGGCCGTCATCGGCGGCTGCCTCCTCACCGGCGGCTACGGCTCGGCGATCGGCGGCGCGATCGGCGCCCTGATCTTCGGCATGGCCAACAAGGGCATCGTTTACGCCCAGTGGAACCCGGACTGGTTCAAGTTCTTCCTCGGCCTCATGCTGCTGATGGCAACGATCGTGAACCTGGTCGTCAAGAAGAGGGCGGAGCAGAAGTAATGGCAATCAACCAGGCAACGGCGACGGATGCGCAGCAGCCGGTGTCAGCAGAGCAGGGCGCGCACCTCATCTCGCTTCGGGATGCGGGCAAGCGGTACGGCAACATCCTCGCCCTCCAGGGGGTGGACATGGACGTCGACCCAGGACGCGTGACCTGCGTGCTCGGCGACAACGGTGCCGGCAAGTCGACGCTCATCAAGATCATCGCGGGACGCCACGAGCACACCGATGGGGAGTTCCTCATCGAGGGCGAATCGGTGCACCTCAGGTCGCCCCGCGAGGCACTCGAACGCGGCATCGCGGCGGTCTACCAGGACCTCGCGGTCGTGCCGCTCATGCCGATCTGGCGCAACTTCTTCCTCGGTTCCGAGCTCACGAAGGGCTTCGGTCCGTTCAAGAGCCTCGACGTCGAGCAGATGAAGGAGATCACGAAGAAGGAGCTGCTCGACATGGGCATCGACCTTCGCGACGTCGACCAGCCCATCGGGCAGCTCTCGGGTGGCGAGCGGCAGTGCGTCGCCATCGCCCGCGCCGTGTACTTCGGGGCGAAGGCGCTCATCCTGGACGAGCCGACCGCGGCGCTCGGCGTCAAGCAGTCGGGTGTGGTGCTGCGCTACATCCTCGCAGCCCGCGACCGTGGGCTCGGCGTGATCTTCATCACCCACAACCCGCACCACGCGTTCCCCGTCGGCGACAGCTTCCTGCTCCTCAAGCGCGGGAAGTCCATCGGCTACTACGACAAGGCCGACATCACCCTCGACGAGCTCACGGCCCAGATGGCCGGCGGCGCCGAGCTCGAAGAGCTCGCGCACGAGCTCGAGCAGCTCGGTGGGTACACGCAGGACATCGCCGTCATCCGGGAGGTCGAGGACGACATCCCGGACGTCCCCGCCAAGTAGGAGCAGCCTCCGCTGCGTGGATCATGCGAGAACGGCCGGCACCCGCTGCGGGGTGCCGGCCGTTTCGCGCACTCGGTGGATGGTCGTCAGCGGCGCGCGCTCGCGAAGGGGCCGTTGTCGCGGTCGACGACCTCCTTGCCCAGTGGTGAGAGGGAGATCGGGATCATCTTGAAGTCGGCGATGCCCATGGGGATGCCGATGATGGTGACGCACAGCGCGACGCCGGAGACGATGTGCCCGATCGCGAGCCACCAGCCAGCGAGCACGAACCAGATGACGTTGCCGATGAAGGAGAAGGCGCCGGCGTTCGGCCGTGAGACGACATCGCGGCCGAAGGGCCAGAGCGCGTACAGGCCGATGCGGAACGACGCGATGGCCCACGGGATCGTGATGATCGGGATGCAGAGCAGCACGCCGGCCAGCAGGTAGCCGCAGAAGAGCCAGAAGCCCGAGAGCAGGAGCCAGATGATGTTGAGGAGAGTGCGCATGCGTCAAGCCTGCCGCAACTCGCGATGTATCGCGTCATCCTGCAGGCTGAAGTCCGCATGTTCATATGTCATGACAAATGGGCGCGAGCGGACTATGCTCGCACCAGGTACGTCGTCGTGCCGAAGCCCCAGCCCATCCGCAGTCCGCAACTGCCGTGCACACCGAGGTCACTCATGAGCTCCACCACCCCAACCCCCTACGCTGGCCAGCCCGCCGAAGAGATCCTGCGTGTCCTGCACGCAGAAGAGCAGGAGCTGGACTTCCCGAGCTTCACGCTCGAGGATGCGTGGCAGGTGGGCACCTGGCTGCGGCACGAGTCGATCGTGCGCGGCCACGGAGTCGCCGTCTCGGTTGTGCTCGGCGGACAGCGCGCCTTCCACGCCGCCACGCCAGGCTCATCCGCGCTGAACGACGCCTGGCTCGCCCGTAAGTTCCGGGTCGTCGAGCACTTCGGCCACTCAACGCTCGCAGTCCGATACACGTACGAGGCGGACGGTGAGGACTTCGCTGCCGACTCCCTCCTGGACCCGCGCGAGTACGCCGCAGCGGGCGGTGCCTTCCCTCTCCGCATCGGCGGCACCCTCGCCGGCGCCGTCGGCGTCAGCGGCCTCGAGATGCACGAGGACCACGCGCTGGTCGTCGAAGCGCTGCGCGTCCACCGCGTCCTCTCCTGAACGGCGCCCGCGGCCCCTCTGCGACGCGGAAAGGTCTCACGGGGCGCTTGGGGGTTGCGGGGACGCACGTGCGGGGTTCCTGCGGCCGTGATGGGTTTCGGGGACGCACGTGCGGGGTTCCTGCGGCCGTGATGGGTTTCGGGGACGCACGTGCGGGGTTCCTGCGGCCGTGATGGGTTCTTACCCAGCACGGCCACCGAAACCCCGCAAAGTGGAATCCTGCACGCCGAAGCCTGCACGCGCCGGAGCTCCTGCACGCCGAAACCCTGAACGCGCCGGGGCTCCTCCACGCCGAAGCCTGCAGGCGCCGGAGCTCCTGCACGCCGAAACCCTGAACGCTGGAACCCCGCACGCGCCGGAACCGGCGAGGCCGCCGCTTCGCGCACGGCGAAGCTTCATCGCGCTGTTGTGCGAGCACGGGACCTGCCCCTCGGGGCGGCGCTACTGGTCGGCGACCGCGTCCAGAACGTCGTCGGCGTAGCGTTCGAGCTTCGCCGCACCGACGCCGGAGATAGCGGCGAGCTGCGCGTGCTGGCGCGGCTTGACCTCGGCGATCGCGGCGAGCGTCGCATCCGTGAACACGATGTAGGCGGGCACGCCCTGCTCCTTCGCGGTCTCGGCGCGCCACGCGCGGAGGCGCTCGAAGACCTCGCGCTGCGACTCCGTGAGGGCCGCCGCTGCCGCGCTCCCGCCGCCGGAGCGACCCGAGTACTCCCCGCGCGAGCGGCGCCCGCTCGAGCCCGCCGGCTTCGGGGGCTCCTTGCGGAACATGAGCTGACGCTCGCCGCGGAGCACCGGTGCGGCCTCGCTGGTGAGCGCGAGCACCCCGTACTCGCCGCGCACGGCGAGCACGCCCGCGGCCAGGAGCTGACGGATGACGCCGCGCCATTCCGTGTCGCCGAGGTCCTTGCCGATGCCGAACGTCGAGAGTTCGTCATGCTTCCACTGCGTGATCTTCTCTGTCGTCTTGCCGGTGAGGATATCGATGAGCTGGCCGGCTCCGAACGCCTGGCCGTTGCGTTCGCGGTCGAGCCGCAGCACGGTCGACAGCAGCTTCTGCGCCGCGATCGTTCCATCCCACGAGTCGGGTGGCGAGATGCACGTGTCGCAGTTGCCGCACGGCTCGCTGAGCTGCCCGAAGTAGGCGAGCAGCTGCACACGTCGGCAGGTGACCGTCTCGCAGAGCGCGAGCATCGCGTCGAGGTGCTGGCTCTGCGCTCGCTTGCGCTGCGCGTCCCCCTCGCCTTCCGCGATCATGCGGCGCTGCTGCACCACGTCGTTCAACCCGTAGGCCAGCCAGGCGGTGGACGGCAGGCCATCACGACCTGCACGCCCCGTCTCCTGGTAGTAGCCTTCGATGCTCTTCGGGAGGTCGAGGTGCGCCACGAAGCGCACATCCGGCTTGTCGATGCCCATGCCGAAGGCGATCGTCGCCACCATGACGACCCCGTCCTCACGGAGGAACTTCGCCTGGTGTCGCGCACGCGTCTCCGCTGGCATGCCCGCGTGGTAGCCCAGCGCGTTCACGCCCTGACCCCGCAGCCACTCGGAGACGTTCTCGACCGACTTGCGGCTCAGGCAGTACACGACGCCGGCGTCGCCCGCGTGCTCTTCGTGGATGAGGCGCAGCAGCTGCGCCTTCGGGGTGGCCTTCGGGGAGACGCGGTACTGGATGTTCGGGCGGTCGAAGCTGGCGACGAACACCTTCGCGTCGCCGAGCACGAGCCGGTCGACGATCTCCTGCCGGGTCTCGCTCGTCGCGGTGGCGGTCAGGGCGATGCGGGGGACACCCGGCCAGCGCTCCGCGATCATCGACAGGTTCAGGTAGTCGGGGCGGAAGTCATGCCCCCACTGGGCCACGCAGTGGGCCTCGTCGATCGCGAACAGCGAGATGTTGGTGCGGCTCAGGAGGTCGGCGGCGACCGGTAGGCGCTCGGGGGCGAGGTAGATGAGGTCGAGCTCGCCCGCGAGGAGCTGGCGCTCGACGTCACGACGCTCGTCGATCGACTGGGTGGAGTTCAGGAACGCAGCGCGCACGCCGAGCTGCTCGAGCGCGCCGACCTGGTCGTGCATGAGCGCGATGAGGGGCGAGATGACGACGCCGGTTCCCTCGCGCACGAGCGCGGGCACCTGGTAGCAGAGGCTCTTGCCGCCACCGGTCGGCATGAGTACGACGGCGTCGTCGCCAGCGCAGAGGCGCTCGATGATCTGGGCCTGGTCGCCGCGGAAGTCGTCGTAGCCGAAGACCTCGCGCAGCACCCGCTGCGCTCGCTCGAGCAGGGTCCCTGACCTGGCGGGGGCTTCTGTCTCGTGCGTTGCGACCATGGAAGCAACCCTAGGCGCGACGACCGACATCCGCTCGGTCATCCACAGGCCCAGCCGCGTGCATCCGCATGACGACCCGGTCGCGAACCTGGGGCCTCGGCGTGCCGCTACCGGGTGGTTCGGAGGCGCGAGACCGGCGGGTAGTAGCGGAAGCCGGGGATGAACATCGGCGCCGACGCGTCCCGGATCGTGCGCCTCGGGAGGGTGCGGTCGAACGGATCCAGCTGTGCTGCGCGATGCTGCTGCTCGAGCTGCAGCCGCGGGTCAACGCTCGGCTGCGAGGCCAGGCGGGTCGAGGCGTCGCGGGCGCGCGCCAGTCGCTGTGGGCTGTTCACACTCAGCTCCCATCGCCGGTGACTCGTCGCGCCGCAGGGCTCGCGCTCTGGGGCTTCAACGCTAGCGAGAATCTCCGCGCGGCACGCCCGAGAGCGAGGGGAGAACTCCCCACCAGACAGGACGGCTGGGGGGTCCTGCCTCGCGTCGATCGGTCAATGGATGGCGCGGATACGGCTGGCCGCCGCCGGCGGAGCGTTCAGTCGCGTTCGACCGTGAACCCCGCCCCCGCCCACTCGGACATGCCACCGAGCACGTTCACGACCGGCTTGCCGTGCTGCTCGAGGTATGCAGCGGCACGTTCGCTGCGAACTCCAGCGGCGCAGATCAGGTAGACGGGGCCGTCCTCCGGCACCTCGTCGACACGATCCGTGAGCTCGCTCAGCGGCACGTTGCTGGCCCACGGGATGCGCGCGGCCGAGAACTCGTCGCGTTCGCGGACGTCGATGACGGTGGCCTGCTCGCCGAGCTCTGCGAGCTGCTTGGTGTCGATGGTCTGCACGGGTGATCCTCCTGGTTGAGTCTCTGCACCGCGGGACCGCGGGCCGCGCACCACGGTACTTCAGCGCACTTCGAGAGCGCTGGCGCACTGGCCTTGGGAGGAGTTGGGACGCCGGACGGGTTCTGACCTGAACGGAACTTGGCAAATCCCCGGAGGCGGGTGTATCTTCACGAAAGGTAAGCCTTACCTGGCCTACCGCGTATGGACGCCTGGGCTATGGCTGGCCCTCACGCCCGCCGGCCCAGTTCTCTTCACGCCCAGGAATCCAGCATGCTCGGCTCTCTCCTCATCGGCCTCCGCGAAGGCCTCGAAGCGGCGCTCGTCGTCGGCATCCTCATCGCCTACGCGCGGCGAATCCACCGCCCGGACATCGTGCGCCGCATCTGGCTCGGCGTCGCCTTCGCCGTGGTCGCGTCCCTCATCCTCGGCGCGGTGCTCACGTTCGGCGCGTACGGCCTCTCCTTCCAAGCCCAGGAGATCATCGGCGGCACGCTCTCGCTCGTCGCCGTCGCCATGGTCACGTGGATGGTGTTCTGGATGCTTCGCGTCTCGAAGACGCTCAAGCACGACCTCGAGGGGCAGGTCGATCGCCACCTCGGGGGCAGCGGCTGGGGCATCGTCGCGGTCGCGTTCGTCTCCGTCGCACGCGAGGGACTCGAGACCGCGCTCTTCGTCTGGTCGACCACGCGCTCGGGCGACGGCTGGGTGCTCGGCTTCCTCGGCGCCATCCTCGGCCTCCTCATCGCGGTCGGGCTCGCCTGGGGTCTCTTCCGCGGTGTCGTTCGCATCGACCTCTCCACCTTCTTCACCTGGACCGGCGCCCTCCTCATCGTCTTCGCCGCGGGCATCGTGGCCTACGCGATCCACGACCTGCAGGAAGCGGCGGTGCTGCCCGGACCCTTCACCGCAGCCCCGGAGAGCGCATCCGCCGCCGCCCAGGCCTGGTTCGGGGAGAACGCGTGGGCGTTCCGCATCCCCCAGATCATCCCGCCGGACGGTCTCCTCGGCGCGCTCCTCAAGGGAACACTCGGCTTCACCCCCGAGATGACGAAGCTCGAGATCCTCGCCTACTTCGCGTACCTCATCCCGACCGCCACGCTCTTCGCCATCCGCACCCGCTCCGGCCGGCGGCACGCGACCCCAACCTCACCCCAGCCCGCGGCGACCGCCGCGCTCTAGATACGCGCCCTCGAAGAAGGACACCCATGCACCTCAAGCCACTCGCCGCCGGTCTGCTGTCGGCCGCTGCCCTCGTCTCCCTCACCGGCTGCGTGCCGAACGCGCCGGCCGACCCAGCGTCGTCGCTCGCCGTCTCGAGCACGGATTCGGACTGCACGGTCTCCGGCGCATCAGCCGCCAGCGGGCCCATCACCTTCGACGTCACCAACGAGGGCGAGCGCGTCACCGAGTTCTACCTGCTCGCCGACGACGGCCTCCGTATCGTGGGCGAGGTCGAGAACATCGCCCCCGGTACGAGCCGCCAGCTCTCCGTCGTCGCGCAGCCGGGCAGCTACTTCACGGTCTGCAAGCCGGGCATGATCGGCGAGGGCATCGGGCAGACCGCGTTCGAAGTCACCGGCGAGGCCGTCGAGGTCGCGGCAGACGACCAGGCCGCCTACGACGAGGCCGTCACGAGCTACACCGCTTACCTGCGCAACCAGGTCTCGGAGCTCGTGCCCCTCGTCGAGGACTTCACGACCGCCTACAAGTCCGGCGACGACGCGAAGGCCCGCGAGCTGTTCGCCGCGGCGCGCGTGCCATACGAGCGCATCGAGCCGACCGCCGAGGCGTTCGGCGACCTCGACCCGAAGATCGACTACCGAGAGGTCGATGCCGTCGCCGAGGGCCTCGACTGGACCGGCTTCCACCGCATCGAGAAGGACCTCTGGCAGCCGCAGCCCGGCGACAAGAACTCCGACGACACCGACGCGTTCCTCGACTGGGCGCCGTCCACGCCCGAGGAGCGCACCGCCTACGCGGACCAGCTCGTCGGCGACATCCAGGAGCTCGCCGACCTCGTGAACGGCGAGGAGTTCGAGATCTCGATCGAGGACATCACGAACGGGGCCATCGGCCTGCTCGACGAGGTCGCGACGGGCAAGATCTCCGGTGAAGAGGACTGGTGGTCCGGCACCGACCTCAGCGACTTCAAGGCGAACGTCGAGGGCGCAGAAGTCGCCTTCGGCATCGTCGAGGACGTCGCCCGCGCGAAGGGCGACGACGGGGCAGCGATCGCCGACTCGATCAGCACCGAGTTCACGGCGCTGAACGACCTCCTCGGCAGCTACGGGAGCTACGAAGAGGGCTTCACCACCTACCGCGACCTCACGCCTGACCAGGTCAAGGAGCTCTCCACGCAGGTGGATGCGCTCGCCGAGCCGCTCTCGCAGCTCACGACCACGGTGCTCGGCCTGCAGGCGTAGCCTCTCCGAGACGCACGCCGCCAGTCAGGGTGACGTGGCGTCGCTGAGTGCCCTTCATCACGGCGATGCGACCCCTCGTCACCCTGACTGACGGCACTCTGGTCCGTGCTCGGATTTCCGCTGGAATCCCCCGGGACGGCATCACGTGAACCATCAGCAGAAGGAGCGCCGTGAGCGCAGGTGAAACCGGGCGCGAACCCGACGGCGCGGATGCGCGAGCAGGGAATGTGAGGTCCGGATCGACGGCGGCACCTCGGCCGGCGGCGGGTGCCGGCCCGGCGGGGGACTCCGACCCGGCGGCCTCCGCAAGCGGCGGCCTCTCCCGACGCGGGCTGCTCGGGCTGCTCGGTGCGGGCGCCGCGGGCATCGCCGCCGGCGGTGCAGGTGGCTTCGGTATCGCGGCCGCGACCGGGGCCGGTGCCAGCACCCACGCGGGCAGCGGCACACAGTATCCGTTCTCCGGCGAGCACCAGGCCGGCATCGTGACGCCCGCCCAGGACCGACTCCACTTCGCGGCCTTCGACGTGCGCGAGGGCACAACCCGCGAGGAGCTCGTCGAGCTGCTGCAGGACTGGAGCTACGCGTCGTCGCGGCTCGTGCAGGGCCTCGACGTCTCAGCCTCCGGCGCCGTCGGCGGCTCCCCGCTCGCGCCGCCAGACGACACGGGCGAGGCCATGGGACTGCCTCCGTCCGCGCTCACCATCACGGTCGGCTTCGGGCCGACGCTCTTCGTCGACGGCGACGGCGTCGACCGCTTCGGGCTCGCGAGCAGGCAGCCGGCGAAGCTCACACAGCTCCCGCGGTTCTCTGGCGATGCCCTCGACAGCGCACTCTCCGGCGGCGACCTCTGCATCCAGGCCTGCGCCGACGACCCGCAGGTCGCGGTGCACGCCATCCGCAACCTCACGCGCATCGGCTTCGGCCGCGTCATCCTGCGCTGGTCGCAGCTGGGCTTCGGGCGCACCTCGTCGACGTCGACGAGCCAGGCCACACCTCGCAACCTGTTCGGCTTCAAGGACGGCACCGCGAACGTCAAGGCGGAGGAGACGAGCGCGACCGCCGAGCACGTCTGGGTTGCCCCGGGCGACGGCGCCGACTGGCTGGTCGGCGGCTCCTACCTGGTCGCGCGGCGCATCCGCATGATGATCGAATCATGGGACCGAGTGCGTCTCGAGGAGCAGGAGCAGATCATCGGCCGCGACAAACGCGCCGGCGCCCCGCTCAGCGGCGGCGAGGAGTTCACCGAGCCCGACTTCGTGGTCGAGAGCGAGACGACCTTCGGGCAGCCCGCCATCGACGCGAACTCGCACGTCGCCCTCGCCCACCCCGCGAAGAACGCGGGAGCGAGGCTGCTGCGGCGCGGCTACAACTTCGTCGACGGCAACGACGAGCTCGGGCGGCTCAACGCCGGGCTCTTCTTCCTGTCCTACCAGCGGGACCCGCAGCAGTTCATCCGCGTGCAGCAGTCGCTCAGCACCGACCTCCTGAACGAGTACCTCAAGCACACCGGCAGCGGCATCTGGGCGATCCCGCCCGGCGCGCGCGACGGCGGCTACGTGGGGGAGACGCTCTTCGGCTGACCGCGCATACTCCACGCCCAGGCGGCTCATAGGTGCTCCATAGTTGAAAGAGGAGACTGGAGCCATGCCTGCAACCGATCAGTCGAGCTCGCGGCTCGGCCCGAAGCTCACGGCGGCCGACGGGTCCGCCATCCGAGTGCTCGTCGTCGATGACGAGCCCTCGCTCACCGACCTCCTCCGGATGGCGTTGCGCTACGAGGGCTGGGAAGTCCGCACCGCCGCGGATGGCGCGTCTGCGATCAAGGTCGCCCGAGAGTTCAAGCCGCACGCCGCGATCCTCGACATCATGCTCCCCGACACGGACGGGCTCACCCTCCTGCACCGCATCCGCGCCGACGACGAGACGCTGCCCGTGCTCTTCCTCACGGCGAAGGATGCGCTCGCCGACCGCCTCGCCGGACTCACCGCGGGCGGGGACGACTACGTCACCAAGCCCTTCAGCCTCGAGGAGGTCATCGCGCGTGTCCGCGGCCTCGTGCGACGGTCCATGCTCACGCAGGGCGCCGCGAATGATCCCGTGCTCCGCGTCGGAGACCTCAGCCTCGACGAGGAGAGCTACGAGGTTCGCCGAGGTGACGACCTCATCGAGCTCACGGCCACCGAGTTCGAGCTGCTCCGCTTCCTCATGCGCAATCCACGCCGAGTGCTCTCGAAGGCGCAGATCCTCGACCACGTGTGGAGCTACGACTTCGGCGGGCGCGAGACCGTCGTCGAGCTGTACATCTCCTACCTGCGCAAGAAGGTCGACGCCGGCCGGGAGCCCATGATCAGCACGGTGCGCGGCGTGGGGTACATGCTCAAGGCGACGGAATGACCTCGAGAGGGGGCGCGGTCGACGGTTCTGCGGCTCCCGCCTGGGCCCCCGCCCCGCCCTCGCCCGTCGGACAGAGAGGACACGCCGAAGCGGCGGCCACCCCGCAGGGCCGCGCACCGATGACGCTTCGCCGCAGGCTCGTGCTCGGGCTCGTCGCGACGCTCGTCACCGTCACCGCCGTCATCGGCGCCGTGAGCGTCTCACTGCTGCACAACGTGCTCGTCGACCGGCTCGACCAGCAGCTGCTCTCCGCCAGCGACCGGGGGCGCGAGGGCGCATCCGGTCCGGGTGACACGGGCGGGCCGCTGTCGCTCACGCCGAACGCGACCTTCGTGCTGAAGCTGCCCGGCCAGGCCGAGGGCACGGTCGGGGCGGTCATCGACGGCGACGAGGTCATCTCAGCCGGCGCCCTCGACAGCCTCGGCGAGGTCGTCCTCATCTCGCCGAGCACCGCGGAGTCACTCGCGAGCGTGCCCCTGGACGGGCGGGCGCACACGGTCACCGTCGACGGCATCGGCGAGGTGAGGGCGCAGGCGAGCGAAGGGCCCGCCGGGTACGGCGTCGTCATCGCGCTCCCGCTCGGCGACGTCAACGCGACGACCACGACGCTGAGTCTCATGATCGGCCTCATCGGGCTGCTCGGCATCGCGCTCGCCGCGCTGTTCACGTCTCGCTGGATCCGCGCGTCCATGGCCCCACTCGAACGGGTCGAGCACCTCGCGACCAGCATCTCGAAGCTCCCGCTCACCTCGGGCGACGCCGCGCTCGACGTGCGCGTCGACCCGCGTGACGCCGACCCGCGAACCGAGGTCGGGCGCATGGGGCAGGCGTTCAACACGATGCTCGGGCACATCTCCCGTGCCTTCACGGCCAGGGAGGCGAGCGAGGCGAAGATGCGGCAGTTCGTCGCGGATGCGAGCCACGAGCTGCGCACGCCCCTCGCGTCGATCCGCGGCTACTCCGAGCTGACACGCCGCAGCCGCGCCGACCTGCCGGAGGACACGGCGCGCGCGCTCGAGCGCATCGACTCGGAGTCCGTTCGCATGACCGCGCTCGTCGAGGAGCTGCTCCTGCTCGCGCGACTCGACGAGGGCGTGGAGGCCACCCGCGGCAGGGTCGACCTGTCCCTCATCGCCCTCGAGACGGTCGGCGACGCGCACGCGGCCTGGCCCGACCACCACTGGAACCTCGACATCCCAGGCGAGCCGATTGAGGTGGTTGGGGTCGAGGGCCAGCTGCGCCGCGTCGTCTCGAACCTGCTGGCCAACGCGGACGCGCACACGCCGGCTGGCACCAACGTCACGCTGACGCTCGGCGTCGACGGCGGGTTCGCGGTGCTCAGCGTCCTCGACGACGGCCCCGGCATCGACCCCGCCGTGCTCGATCACCTCTTCGAGCGCTTCGTGCGCGGCGACACGTCACGCGCCCGCGGCGAGACGGAGTCGAGCGACATCCCGGTGACCAGGGGGACAGGCCTCGGTCTCTCCATCGTGAAGAGCGTCGTGGATGCGCACGGCGGCGCGATCGCCGTCGACAGCAGGCCCGGTGCCACGCGCTTCACGGTGCGCCTGCCGCAGGGACTCCCGGTCCAGGGCTGAGGGATGCGCGGGCGCTACATGGCGACGGGCGGCCGGCCGGCCGAGCAGTGAGGCGACCCGACGTGTCTCCTGCGCCGAGGGCGGAGTTGTGGTCGTCATTCTCGCGCTTTGGCGACCATAAGTCCGCCCTGGTCCATGCCCGACGAGTCGAGAGCGGAGGTGTGGTTCTCACCCACGCGTCTCGCGACCTCAAGTCCGTTCTGGCGCAAGCCCGCCAAGTCGAGGGCGGAGTTCTGGTCGTCATTCTCGCGTCTTGGTGACCATAAGTCCGCCCTCGGCGGTGTGGCGGGGTGGGGCGCGGGCGTTACACGGCGACGGGCGGCTGGCCGACCCGCTCCGGGGCATCTTGGAACGCCGTCTTCGGCACGAAGCAGAGCGCGACGGCGGCGGCCACGGCCGTCAGCCCGCAGACGGTCCACACGGTGAAGTAGCCCGTGAGGGAGCCGGCCGTGCCCTCGCCCGCGGCTGGGGCGCTCGTCAGCGTGCCGAGCAGGGCGATGCCGAACACGCACGACGCCATGGCCCCGCCCAGCGTCTTCACCGAGTTCGTCAATCCGGTCGCGACGCCCGTCTGGGTCGCCGGGGCTGCGGCCGCCGCCGCGGAGGGAAGCGCCGCGACGAGTGCGCCTGACCCGATGCCCGCGATGACCATGTTGGTGACCGCCTGCACGTATCCGTCGTGGAAGGGCAGGAACAGCAGGTAGCCCGTCGCGACGAGGCCGCTGGCGCCGATGAGCGCGAGGCGGGGCGCCAGGAGCTTCATGACCTGCGCGTAGAGCAGGGCGCCAGCGACCATGGAGAGCACGTACGAGCCGATGAGGATCGACGTCTGGCCAGCGGATGCGCCCAGCCCGTATCCGTACACGCTCGGGTCGGTGCGCGCGAAGGTCGAGAGGGGCGCCTGCGCGCCGAGCACGCTCACGCCGAAGAGGCCGGCCGTCAGGAACACGGGCCAGAGCGCCGAGGACCGGAAGAGGCGCACGTCGATGAGGGGATCGGGTCGGCTGAGCTCGACTCGCGCGAAGACGGCGAGCAGGGCCAGGCCCAGCATCACGATGAGCCAGGAGAAGAGGTCTGCTGGCCCGTTGACGCGCAGCAGGCTGAGGCCGCCGGTGAAGGCGATGAGGGCGAAGCTCAGGAGCAGCAGGCCGGGGTAGTCGAGGCTGCCGCCGACGGGGTTGGGGGCCTCCTTCACCCCGAAGAGGATCACGAAGAAGCAGAGCGCAACCGCGACGGCCGGGATCAGCAGCAGCACGGGCACCGGCAGGGTTTCGGCGAGTGCGCCCGCGCTGAGCGCCCCGGCGATGGCTCCGAGCTGCAGGGCCGCGACGAGCACGCCGGCGGATGTGCGGGTGAGGCGCGCGGAGTTCGGGCGCTCGCGCGTGCGCGACCAGATGAGCGCGATCTCGATCGGCAGCCAGATGACGTAGAAGCCCTGCAGCGCCCAGGCGACGAGGAACATCCAGAACTCCTGCGCGAACACGAGGCCGAATGACGCCAACGCGGTGACCGCCGTGGAGACGAGCAGCACCTTGCGTTGCCCGAGCATGTCGCCGAGCTTCGCGAGCACCGGCACGACCAGGGCCGACAGCATGAGCTGCGCGCCCTCGAGCCAGTTGACGTCGGCGTCGTGGATGCCGAGGTGGCGGGCGATGTCGGTGAGCAGCGGGGTGTAGTACCCCTGCAGGATCCCGCTCGTGAATTCGACGAACGCGAGGAAGCCGACGATGCCGGCGATCGACGCGAAGCCGGCGGAGCGGAGACGGTGCACGGTGGTGCCTTTCCTCGAGCGGGGCTGCGTTGGAGCATCGGGTGCCCGAACTCCGGCCTCTGTGCTGGCCGGGGTGGGGGTGTGTGGTGCGTCGTGCCGGACGGCAGCGGTGTCGTCCGTCGTTCTGGGTGGAATCACTGTACTGCCGCCGACGCGCACCACCTACCAACCGGTCTGCGTCGTCTGGCCGTCAGTTCGAGGAGCCGCCGGGGACAGGCCGTCGGGCGTCGGTCGAGGAGCGCGGGAATCAGAGCGAGCGCAGCAGGGCCTCGTGGAAGAGCTTGCCCGCGCGGAGGCTCGCGATCGAGACGCGCTCGTCGACGCCGTGGATCGACGCGCGCTGTCTCGCATCCATGGCGAGCGGCGCGAAGCGGTAGGTGGCAGGCGCGAAGCGCTGGAAGTGCTTCGCGTCGGTGGCGGCGAGCGTGATGTAGGGCGCGGCGACGGCCTCCGGATAGGCGAGGCGTGCGGCGTCGCGCAGGAGCCCGAACTGCCGGTTGTCCGTCGGGGCGAGCGCAGTCGGCTCGTTCGGGTCAGTGCAGCGGATGCGCACCTGCCGGTCGCGGACCGCCCGCCGCACGTGCCGGAGCGTGGAGGCGACGCTCTCGCCCGGCGCGATGCGGCAGTTGAGGGTCGCGCTCGCGCTCGCGGGGAGTACGTTGTCGGCGGTGCCGCCGTTGAGGCGCGTCGTCGCGAGGGTCGTGCGCACGAGTGCGGCCGCATCGCCGCCGAGACGGGCCAGCGACTGCGCGGCGAGCAGCGGCGCCCGCGTGAAGGACTCGAGGATGACCCTGCCGCGGCCCCGGGCGTGAGGGATGAACGTCGCGAACATCTCGCGGGCCGCCGGAGTCAGCCGAGCGGGGAACGGACTGCGTTCCACCCTCGTCACTGCCCTCGCGATGCGGGCCGTGGGCGTGAGCCCGGAGGGCGCCGACGCGTGCCCCGCGTCTCCGCTCGCCTCCAGGACGACGTTCACCGACCCCTTCTCGCCGACGCCGATCATGGCCGCTGGCACGTCGATGAACGGCAGGGGAGCATCCACGACGGCACCGCCTTCGTCGAGCACCAGCCATGGCGTGAGCCCGCGCTCGCGGAACAGCGCCGCGGCCGCGGTCGCGGCTTCCGAGCCGGTCTCCTCGTCGCCGCCGAACCACAGGTACACGTCGCGTGCGGGCGCGAAGCCTTCGCCGAGCAGTGATTCGACGGCTTCCAGGATCACGCAGAGCGCCCCCTTGTCGTCGAGGGTGCCGCGGCCCCACACGGAGCCGTCGGCGACGGCGCCGTCGAATGGCGGATGCGTCCACCCCTCCGATTCGAAGGCCGGGACGACGTCGAAGTGCGCCATGAGCACCACCGGACCGCCGGGGGTGGCGACGCCGAGCTGGTCGTCGTCGGCCGTCGTCGGCCAGTGGTACAGCACGCCCCGGTCGGTGACGGGTTCCCGTACGAGTCGCTGGTGAACCAGCGGGTACAGCTCCTCGATCAGGGCGAGGAAGTCCTGGAGCGGGGCAGAGTCGCGCTCAGGGACGCCAGTCGAGACCGTCTCCACCCGCACCATGCGCGACAGGCGCTCGGCGATGCCGTGCGTCTCGTCCGGAACCTCGGAGTCGCGGCCCGTCGCCTGGGGAGCAGTCATGGCGTCAGTCTAGGGACGCGTCCCGCCCGGTGCCCTCGACGTCGGCCAGCCAGTGGCCGAGGATGCGGGCGAGCGCGGCCCGGTCGTCTTCGCTCACGCCGGAGAGGAGTCGCTCCTCGTTCTCGAGGTGTCGCGAGTATGCCCGGTCGATGACCTCGAGCCCAGGCGCGGTGAGCTGCACGACGCGGCCCCGCCCATCCGCTTCGCTGACCCGTCTGGAGACGAGGCCCGCGCCTTCGAGTCGGTCGACTCGCTTGGTCATGGCGCCCGTCGTGACCATGGTCGATGCGGCGAGCTCGCTTGGCGTGCGCTCGAATGGCGCGCCGGCCCGCCGCAGGGTGGCGAGCACGTCGAAGTCGCCTTCGCCGAGACCGAACTCTCGGTAGACCCGGGTGAGCTCGTCGGTGAGGTGCAGGCCGATGCGGTGGATGCGCCCGATCACGCCCATGGGGGATGCGTCGAGGTCCGGGCGCTCGCGTGCCCACTCGGCGAGGATCTGGGTGACGCGGTCAGCTGGGGCGGTCATGTCGTCAGTCTAGCTTCCATGGAAGCTAGACTGTCTTCCATGGAAACTAAATGGCGTTGGATGCTCATCACGGCGATCGCACCGATCGCCTGGGGCAGCAACTACTTCGTCATGGGCTCCTTCCTCCCAGCGGACGCGCCGCTCTGGGGTGCCGTGCTGCGCGCGCTGCCGGCCGGGCTCGTCCTCCTCTGCTTCGCCAGGAAGCTGCCCAAGGGCGCGTGGTGGTGGCGCGCCGTCGTGCTCGGCACCATCAACATGAGCGCGTTCTTCGCCCTGGTCTACGTCGCGTCGCAGCTGCTCCCGTCGAGCATCGCGTCGATGATCATGGCGGCGTCGCCCATCGTCATGATGGTCTTCGCGGTCTCCATGCTCGGCGAGCGGTTGCGTGTCCTGCCCGTCCTGGGTGCCGCCACCGGCCTCGCCGGGGTCGTGCTCATGCTCGCGACGGGAGCAGGAGCCATCGACTGGATGGGAGTCGCCGCATCCGTCGCCGCTATGGCGCTCGCCTCGTTCGGCTTCGTCCTGGTGAAGCGGTGGGGGAGTGACGTCGAGCTGCTGCCGCTCACCGCCTGGCAGCTCGTGGGCGGCGGGGTCGTGCTGCTCCCCGTCGCGCTGCTCATCGAGGGGCCGATGCCGAGCTACGACGGGCCCGCGATCGCAGCGCTCGCCTACGTCGGCCTCGTCTCGACGGCCCTCGCGTACCTCGCCTGGTTCGCCGGGCTCAGGAACCTCACGGCAGGGACGACCGGTCTGATCGGACTCCTCAACCCGGTCACGGGTGTCCTCCTCGGAACGCTTGTTGCCGGCGAGGTGCTCACCTGGCAGCAGGGGGTGGGTATGGCGTTGGTGCTGCTCGGGATCCTGCTGGGGCAGTCTGCTCGCCGTCCTCGATCGGAGTAACGTTCTGGCAGCGCTATCACGAGTCTTGATCTAACGTCAGACGTATGATGTAATCGCACCACCCCGAGATGCGGGCAGCAGTCGTCAACGACGTCGACCAGAGAAGGACGCACAATGTTGCAAGATTCGTCCCAGAAGCGCCGAAGCAGGCGCATCGCCACCATCGCGGCAGCTGCTGCATCAGCCCTGCTGCTCGCCGGATGCGCCGGAGGAGCCAGCGGAGAGGTCAACAGCGAGTACGGGTTCGCGACGGCAGAGCAGGAAGCCGACAGCCCCATCATGGTGTGGGTCGACGCGGCCCGCGAACCGGCGATCGCCGCCTTCCAGGAAGCCAACCCCGACGTGCCCATCGAATACGAGGTCTACGACGGCAACGCCGGTGGCAGCGGCACCTTCCAGACGCGCATCGCGCTCATGGACCAGGCGGGCGAAGGATGGCCGGACGTCGTCTTCTCGACGCAGCAGAACGACGCCTCGTGGGCGTCCCAGCCGGCACCGGGTGGCGGGCAGGGCTTCGCAGCTCCCCTCAACAAGGGCTTCTTCGACCAGGAGTTCCTCGACGGCTTCTCCACCGGTGCCCTCGACCCGTCCACGATCGACGACACCGTGTACGGCCTCCGCAATGACCTCGCGCAGGTCGTCACCTACTACAACCAGTCGCTGCTCGACCAGTTCGGCTACGAAGTGCCGACGACGTGGGAGGAATACGGGCAGCTCGGCGAAAAGCTCGCAGCCGAGCACCCGGGCTACATCCTCGGCAGCGTCGGCGACGCCTTCATGCCATACGTCTACTACCAGGGCTCGCAGTCGCCGGTCTTCCAGACCGAGGGCGACACCTTCGTCGCCGACATGGAGTCGGAGAACTCGGTGGAGATCACCAAGATCCTCGACAAGATGATCGCGAACGGCACGATCGTGCAGGACAGCGTGTTCAGCGCCGAGTTCACGTCGAAGTACGCCGACAAGGTCGTCGTCATGCCCGGGCCGGTCTGGTACACGGGCGCCGTCTTCCAGAGCGGACTCCAGGTGCCGGAAGGGCAGCTGGGCGTCGCGGCCCCGCTCGCCTGGGAGGGCGAGGAGATCGCCACAGGCAACGTCGGCGGCGGCATCTGGTACGCCTCCAGCCACACCAAGAACCTCGAAGCAGCCAAGACGTTCCTCGAGTTCGCGGTCAGCGCCCCCGAATTCCAGGTCGAGCTCTCGAGCGGCTACCCGGCGTACTCGTCGGCCGCTGAGGGATGGCTCGGCAAGCTCGCCGACACCGGCTACTTCATCGACGGCTTCGAGCAGCAGATGATCGACGCGGGCGGCAGCATCTGGAGCGGCTGGGCATCGGCGCGCTTCAGCCCCGAGACCGGATGGGCGACGACCGTGATGCCGGCCATCGCCGAGGGCAAGACCATCGAGTCGGTGCTCCCCGCCTGGCAGACCGAAGTGCTCAACGAGGCACAGGTGAACGGGTACACGGTCGCCGAATGACCTCCACGCCGCTCGAATCCGAGACGCGGACTGAACCCGCGGTCGGCGCCGCTCCCCAGAGCGACGCCGACCCGGCAGGACCGAGGAAGCCACGCAAGGCG
Source organism: Pseudoclavibacter terrae (assembly GCF_008831075.1). Classification (GTDB taxonomy): domain Bacteria; phylum Actinomycetota; class Actinomycetes; order Actinomycetales; family Microbacteriaceae; genus Pseudoclavibacter; species Pseudoclavibacter terrae. The sequence goes on from NZ_WBJX01000001.1 coordinate 326,430, forward strand.
GGGCGACAGCGCGCCGCCAACCCGCTCGCGAACGAGACCCGCTTCGGGTACATCTTCGTCAGCGGCTACGTGCTGCTGCTCCTCGCCTTCGGCATCGTCCCGACGCTCTACGCGGTCTTCCTCTCGATCACCGAGAACGGCGTCTTCGTCGGCATCGACAACTTCGTCCGCGTCTTCGGCGACTACCGCTTCCTGCCTGCCGTCGGCCACGTCACGCTGTACATCGTCTTCTGGCTGATCAGCCTCATCGTGCTGGTCGTGTTCCTGGCCATCATCGTGCATTCGATCCGCGCGAAGTGGCTGAGCGTCAGCATCCGCTTCCTCTACTACATCCCGGGCGCCATCGCGGGGGCATCGAGCGTCATGCTCTGGCTGTTCCTGCTCGACCCCACCGTCAGCCCCGTCGCCGGCCTCCTGCGTGCGATGGGCTACGACTCGCTCATCCGCACCGTCTCCATCGACAACCTGCCGATCGTCTTCACCGTCATCGCGTTCTGGACCGGCGCCGGCAGCTGGATCGTCATCATGTACGGCGCGCTCAACAACATCAGCAACGAGGTCATCGAAGCGGCGAAGGTCGACGGCGCCAACCCCCTGCAGGTGGCTCTCCACATCCAGCTGCCCATGATGACCAAGTGGATCTCCTACATGGGCATCATGTCGCTCGCCGCGGGGACGCAGCTCTTCGTCGAGCCGCGCGTGCTCTCGCAGGCCAGCCGCGGCGTCGTGCCGGAGGACTACTCGCTCAACCAGCTCGCCTACCTCTACGCGTTCAAGCAGGGCGACTTCTCGGGCTCCGCAGCCATCTCCATCACGCTCCTCGTCGTCGCCCTCGCGCTCTCGACGATCTTCATCCTCAAGGGAAAGCTGTTCGAACGTGACTGACACCGTGATCTCAAGGAACGTCGAGCACCAGGACACCGCGCATCCGCCGACGAAGGCGCTCGCCCGGAAGCTCACACCGGGCGAGTGGATCATGCGCATCGTGCTCGGCGCGGTCATCGCCTCGTTCGTCGTGTTCTTCCTGCTCCCGATCGTGTGGCTCCTCCTCGCCGGCACGAAGGATGCCCGCTCGCTGCTGCTCGAGAACCCCATGTCGTTCGGCTCGTTGGAGCAGCTGGCCGCCAACTGGGAGCAGCTGTTCAGCTTCCAGAACGGCATCTTCCTCACCTGGATCGGGAACTCGGCGCTCTACTCGTTCGGCGCCCTCGTCATCACGCTCATCGTGAGCGTCCCCGCCGGCTACGCCCTCGCGCTCGGCAACTTCAAGGGCCGCAAGGCGCTGCTGCTCGTGACGCTCATCGTCATGCTCATCCCGAACACCGCCCTCGTGCTGCCGATCTTCCTCGAGCTGAGCGCAGTCAAGCTCATCGGATCTCCACTTGCCGTGATCCTGCCGTTCTCGTTCTTCCCGTTCGGCGTGTACCTGACCTACATCTACTTCTCGACGGCGGTGTCCCGAGACCTGCTCGACGCCGCGCGCATCGACGGCGCCAGCGAGCTCCGAGTCTTCGCGCAGGTCGCGATGCCGCTCGCCGCACCCGTCATCGCGCTGGTCGGATTCTTCAGCTTCACCGGCAACTGGAACAACTACTTCCTGCCCTTCCTCATGGTGGGCGGCAAGAACGTGCCGGTGCAGGTCGGCCTCGCGAATCTGCTCTCCAACGTGCCGCAGTTCAACCCGACGACCGCGACGAGCATCGTCATCGAGCTGCCGACGCTCGCCCTCGCGACGCTGCTGTCGGTCGCGCCGATCGTCATCATCTTCCTGTTCTCGCAGCGCTTCCTCGTCGACGGCATGACCGCGGGCGGCACGAAGGGATGAGCACGGGAAGGACCGCGGTCACGCGGCACGGATTCGTGGTCGACGTGCGGCCGGAGAAACGCGAGGAGTACCTGGAGCTGCACCGAGCCGTCTGGCCGCGGGTCGAGGAGGCGATGCGCGAGCAGGGCATCCGCAACTACTCGATCTTCATCATCGACACCACGCTCTTCGGCACCTACGAGTACGTCGGCGACGACTACGAGGCAGACATGGCGCGCGTGCAGCTCGACGAGGAGAGCCAGCGCTGGTGGCGGCTCACGGACCCCTGCCAGACCCCGTTCGGTGAGGCGCGCGACGGTGAGCTGTGGCGGGAGATGGAGCTGGCATGGCACATGGACTGACCCGCGCAGAAGCGCCAGAGAGCGCTCGGCTGAACCGCGACACGGCCAGTGACGCACGCATCCCGATCGACACGCATGTGCACCTCTGGGACCGGTCTGTGGTGCCGCAGACCTGGATCGACCCGGACTCCATGCCGGCCATCAACCGCGAGTTCTCCGGCACGGACCTGACCGCGCAGCTGCGCGAGGTCGGCGTGACCCGCGCCGTGGTCGTGCAGTCCGACCGCACGCTCGTCGAGAACGACTTCCTCCTCGACGAGGCGCTGGAAGCGCACGAGGTGGTCGGCGTCGTCGGCTGGGTGGACCTGCGCGGTGGGGCGGACGGCGTGCGCCTGCAGCTGGATGACCTCGCCAGGCGCCCGGGCGCGTCGAAGCTCGTCGGCATCAGACATCCGGTGCACATCGACGAGGACGAGCGGTGGCTCTCCCGCGACGACGTCGCCGCGGGCCTGGCCGAGCTCGGCACGCGGGGTCTGAGCTTCGATCTCGTGATCAGACCATGGCAGCTCGAGCAGGCCGCACGCCTCGCGCGGCGCGTGCCAGGAACGACCTTCGTGCTCGACCACCTCGGCAAGCCCCCGCTGTCGACGGGCGAGCTCGAGACCTGGCACTCCGGACTGCGGCAGCTCGCGGCGCTGCCGAACGTGGCCGCGAAGATCTCCGGTCTCACGATCGAGGACGACTGGGGCGACTGGTCGCAGTCGGCCGTGGCGCGTGCCATCGACCCGGCGCTCGAGCTGTTCGGCCCGTCGCGTCTCATGTTCGGGTCCGACTGGCCACTCGTCCGGCTCACGCGCGGCGGCTACCGCGACTGGATCGATGCGTACCGATCCGCGACCGCGTCGCTGAGCCCCGCCGAGCAGCGGCAGATCGACGTCGGTACCGCCGACCGGGTGTACGGGATGCGCGGGGTGGGCGCGTGAACGCGGCCAGCGGCTCTCGGACGGCCGGCGACTCCGACGGCTTCAGCCCCGAACCGGCGAGGGATGCATCCGCCGACACCCGCAGAGCTCCGCACAGCCCGGGTCTGCCGCGGCGACGCATCGGCGACTCCGCCGTGCACGTCAGCCGCATCGGGTTCGGTGCCGCCTCGCTCGGCAACCTCTACCGCGAGACGAGCGACGAGGAGGCCGCGGGTGCCGTGACCGCCGCCTGGGATGCCGGCATCCGGTACTTCGACACGGCCCCGCACTACGGACTCGGGCTCTCCGAGCGACGCCTCGGGGCGTCGCTCGCGGCCTACCCGCGCGACGAACTCGTCATCTCCACGAAGGTCGGCCGACTGCTCGTGCCCAATCCGGAACCCTCGGGCCTCGACGACGGCTTCGTCGTGCCCGACACCCTCATGAGGCGCTGGGACTTCAGCCGCGACGGCGTGCTCCGCAGCCTCGAAGGCAGCCTCGAGCGGCTCGGCACCGACCGAATCGACATCGCGTTCGTGCACGACCCCGACGCCTTCAGCGAAGGGGCCGCCCGCGAAGCGCTCGTGACGCTGCGAGAGCTGCGCGACGAGGGAGTCGTCGGCGCGATCGGCGTCGGCACCAACGAGACCAGCCAGCTCGGCTCCCTCTTCGACGAGCGCCTCATCGACGTCGCCATGCTCGCGGGCCGCTACACGCTGCTCGAGCAGCCCGGCCTCGAGAGCGTGCTCGAACCCGCCCGCAGGGCAGGAGCGTCCGTCATCGCCGTGGGCGTCTACAACTCGGGCCTCCTCTCGACGCCGCGGCCGGGCCCGGACGCCGTCTACAACTACCTGCCAGCCCCGCCCGCCGCGCTCGAACGGGTGCACCGCATCGCGGACATCTGCGAGCGACACGGCGTGACACTGCCGCACGCGGCCCTCGCGTTCCCGCTGCAGCATCCAGCCGTCGCCGGCATCGCCCTCGGGATGCGCACTGCCGGCCAGGTGCGCGACAACCTGCGGCGCGCATCCGTCGCCGTCCCAGATGCGCTGTGGCCGGACCTCGAACGCCACGGCCTCATCGACCCGCGGAGCATCCGCCTCACCGCGTAGCCACGCGCACCCGATTCCACAGCCCGCACCCGCAACCCCACCCGGCGCCGCCGACCGTTCAGCGCCCGCCGCACACCGCCGCACCCCGACCCGACAGCAACCACCAGGAGGAACCACCGTGAGATTCGTTCAGCGCAGAGACGGCGACCGAGTCGTGCCAGGCATCGTCGACGGCGACCGGGTCTACGACCTCGCCGGCGTCGACCAGGTCGACGGCGCGCTGCTCGCCCGCTCGGAAGAGCAGCTCGGCGAGCTCGAGGCGGCAGCCCTCGCGACCGAGGGACGTGACCTCGAAGGCCTCGACCTCGCCGCGCCCATCGCGCGGCCCATGAAGATCGTCTGCATCGGACTCAACTACCGCGACCACGCCGCCGAGACCGGCGCCGCCATCCCAGAAGAGCCCGTCATCTTCATGAAGGACCCATCGACGATCACAGGTCCGTTCGACGTCGTCCGTATCCCCCGCAACTCCGTCAAGACCGACTGGGAAGTCGAGCTCGGCGTCGTCATCGCCCGTGAGGCGCGCTACCTCGCGTCACCCGCCGACGCCGCCAACGTCATCGGCGGCTACGTGCTCTCCCATGACGTGAGCGAACGCGAGTTCCAGCTCGAGCGCGGCGGGCAGTGGGACAAGGGCAAGAGCTGCGAGACCTTCAACCCCCTTGGACCATGGGTCGCGACCCCTGACGAGCTCGGCGACGTGCAGGCACTCGGCCTGCGCCTCAGCGTCAACGGCGTCCAGCGGCAGGACGGCACCACCGCCGACCAGGTCTTCGACGTCAACCACGTCGTCTGGTACCTCAGCCAGTTCATGGTGCTGCAGCCGGGAGACCTCATCAACACGGGCACCCCGGCCGGTGTCGCGCTCGGCATCGAAGGCACCCCCTACCTCCGCGACGGCGACATCGTCGAGCTCTCCATCGACGGTCTCGGCACCGCCAGGCAGCGCTTCGAGGACGCATCGTGAGCGCAACGAGCATCGCGGGCACCCGCGCCCGTTCCCACGCCCGTTCCCACTCCCGGGCCCGCGCCGCGCGTCTCGGGATGGGAAACGCGCTTCGTTCGGGGAAGTTTCCCGCAACGAAGCGACGTTCCCAGCCCGAGGCTGCCGGAACGGGGCCTGCCGACGGCGCGGCAGGTCGAGTCTCGACCTGCACAGGGATCCGCCCATCCGTGCTCGCATCTTTCGGGATGGCTTCCACGCTTCGGGATGGGGTACAAGCCATCCCGAAGCGTGGAACCCATCGCGAGACGTCGAGCCGTGTCGGGATCGCCGCATGAGCGGCGATGAGTTCGGCGGGCGGGTCGCGATCGTCACGGGCGGTGCATCCGGGATCGGGGCGGCCGTCGCCGAAGAGCTCCTCGCGCGCGGCGCCGACGTCGCCGTCTTCGACCTGAACGGGGACTCGGTCGAGGGGCCGGCCTTCGGCGTGAGCGTCGACGTGTCCGACAGGAGATCGGTGGATGCGGGGGTCGCGGCCGTGCTCGAGCGCTTCGGCCGGCTCGACGTCGTCGTCAACTGCGCGGGCATCGGTGCGTTCGGGACCGTCGAGGACTCGAGCGACGAGGACTGGGCGCGCGTGCTCGACGTGAACGTGCAGGGCGTGGCTCGCGTGTGCGCCGCGGCGATGCCCGCGCTTCGCGAGTCGGACGCGGCAGCCATCGTCAACCTCACGTCGATCGCGGCCACCACGGGCATCCAGCAGCGCGCGCTCTACTCGGCCACCAAGGGTGCCGTGCACGCGTTGACGCTCGCGATGGCCGCCGACCACGTGCACGACGGCGTCCGTGTGAACGCCGTCTCGCCAGGCACCACCGATACTCCGTGGGTGCAGCGGATGGTCGCGAACGTCGCCGACCCAGAGGCGGAACGCGCGGCCATGAATGCTCGCCAGCCGACGGGGAGGCTCGTCACGCCTGCCGAGGTCGCGGGCGCCGTGGCGTACCTCGCGTCCCCGCGTTCCGCGTCCACCACCGGCAGCGTGGTCGCCGTCGACGGCGGGTTCGGCGGGCTGCGCGTGAGGCCGGTTCAGGCGTAGCCGATCCGAAGATCCCGGCGCTGCTGCTCCGCAGCCTCCACGGTCGCTGCCAGTCGAATGGCCGTCTGCGGGCCTCGCTGGAGGGCCATTCGACTGGCAGCGATCAGCTGCGTGGGCGGCTCAGGCTCAGGAAGCGGTAGCGGATGCCGGTGCGCGACTCGAGCCAGCCGTCGGACGGCTCGCGCGCATCCACTCGCCAGTCGTCGCCCGACCAGTCCGGGGCGCGGGCGTCGCCGTCGACCTGCAGATCGATCTCGGTCACCTCGAGGCGGTGGGCGCTGGCGAGCGCCTCGCGGTAGAGCTCGCCGCCGCCGATCACCCAGGCCTCGGCCGCGTGGCCCGGCTCCGTGGCTGGGGCTGCGCCCGCGCCGGCGTTCGCGCCCGCGTTCGCGCCCGCCGCGGAGAGCGCCTCCTCGAACGAGCCCGCGCGCTCGGCACCGTCGGCGGCCCAGTCCGCCTGGCGAGTCACGACGATGTTGCGCCGACCGGGGAGCGGGCGGAAGCGCTCCGGCAACGAGTCCCAGGTCTTCCGGCCCATGATCACAGGGTGCTTGAGCGTGACGGCCTTGAAGTGCGCCAGGTCCTCCGGCACATGCCAGGGGATCCCGCCTTCTGCGCCGATCACACCGCCGCGAGCCTCCGCCCACACCAGCCCGACCGTCAGACCGCGATCAGCGTCGAGGTCGCCGCCGAGGTCGCCGGCGCGCTCGGCCTCCGCGCGAACCGCATCAGCGACCCAGGTCGCGCCCGCCGCGTCGCTCATACGGCGATCGCCGCGCGGATCGTGGGGTGGTGCTCGTAGTTGGCGACCTCGAAGTCCTCGAACTCGTAGTCGAAGATCGTGTCGGGCGTGCGGTGGATGCGCAGCTGCGGGTACGGGTACGGGTCGCGGGTGAGCTGCTCGCGCACCTGCTCCTCGTGGTTGTCGTAGATGTGGACGTCGCCTCCCGTCCACACGAACTCGCCCGGCTCGAGGCCCGTCTGCTGCGCGACCATGAGGGTCAGCATGGCGTAGGACGCGATGTTGAACGGGACGCCGAGGAACAGGTCGGCGCTGCGCTGGTACAGCTGGCAGGAGAGCTTGCCGTCGGCGACGTAGAACTGGAAGAGGGCGTGGCACGGGGGCAGCGCCATGGTGGAGATCTCGGCCGGGTTCCACGCGGTGACGATGTGGCGGCGCGAGTCGGGGTTCGCGCGGATCTGCGCGACGACCTGCTCGATCTGGTCGATGTGGCCACCCTCGGGTGTCGGCCAGGATCGCCACTGCACGCCGTAGACGGGGCCGAGGTCGCCATTCTCGTCGGCCCACTCATCCCAGATCTTCACGCCCCGCTCCTGCAGCCAGCGCACGTTCGAGTCTCCACGCAGGAACCACAGCAGCTCGTACGCGATGGACTTGAAGTGCACGCGCTTCGTGGTGATGAGGGGGAAGCTCTCCGACAGGTCGTACCGCAGCTGGCGGCCGAACACGCTGCGCGTCCCCGTGCCGGTGCGGTCGGACTTGTGGGCGCCGTTCTCGAGGACGTCGCGCAGCAGGTCTTCGTACGGGGTCAGGATCTCCGAAGTCACGTCCCGAGGATACGCCCGCGGAGTCGGACTGCCCAGTCGTCCGCGGGTACGCGTCGCCCGGTGTCGACCTCGCGCGTCTGGCCACCGCGAGCTGCCGCTCGGGGTCGATCTCAGGGGCGGAGTCGCGACCCTCTGGGGCGACTCGCGGGAGTCGAGTTCTACGCTCGGGGGATGAGCACCCCCGCCTCGCCGACGTCCGGGCCCGCCCGCCTGCTGATCGCGGGCTTCGGCAAGCTCGGCGCGCGACTGGGGGAGCGCTACGCCGCGCGCGGGACGGAGGTCTTCGGCCTACGTCGGAGCGAAGGCGACGCGGGGGCGGGCATCGAGCTCATCGCCGCGGACCTCGCCAGCCCGAAGGCCCCGCCCCTCACGCTGCCTGCCGTGGACGCACTTGTCATCACGCTCCCGCCGCCCGCCGTCGACGGCGTCGTCGCGCCGGACGGGTATCGGCACTCCCTCGAGGCGCTCGCGGCGAGCCTCCCCGGCGCCCCGGACCGGGTGGTCTTCGTGTCGTCGACGCGCGTGTTCGAAGGGCGCGGCGACGGCCATCTGATCAGCGAAGCGGATGCGCCAGCCCCGGCCTCGGACCGCGCGCGTGCGCTTGTCGACGGCGAGCGTCGCGCCGTCGAGCTGTTCGGCGCATCCGTCATCAGGCCGTCAGGGATCTACGGTCCCGGGCGGGACAGTCTCGTCAGGCGCGTCCTCGAGGGTGCCCCTCTCCAGTACGCGCGTCGCACCAATCGAGTGCACGAGAGCGACCTGGTGCGGGCGATCGAGGCGACGCTGGAGCGCCCAGACGCGCCCCCGCTGCTCCACGCAACTGATGCGCACCCCGCCTCCCTGGGAGAGGTCGCCACCTTCGTGGCCGGAGAGCTCAGCGTGACCGCGCCACCGCGCATCCACCCGGAAGAGGCCAGCGGCACGCTACTGGGCGGCGAGCGGATGCTGCAAATGCTCGGCACGCTCGACTACCCCGGCTACCGCGAGGGCTACGCCGAGATGGTCCGCCTCCGCACAAGCTGACGCGGTCGCAGCGTGGCGTAGCCACCGGAGTCAGCGAGGGCGACCTTGTGGTCGTTGTGGGGCGATGTTGACGACCACAACTCCGCCCCTCGGCGCGCCGACGGGCGACGCGCCATACTGGTGGCGTCGCCGAGAGGCGCCCTGCTGCACCATCCCCGCATTCGTTGCCCCGCCTTGCCGCGGCGCCCGAAGGAGTCGCATGTCAGAGCCAGCCTCCACCGCCACCTCCACCGCCCTCGCGCACGCAGCGCCGGACTCGTTCATCCTCACGGCTGGCACGGTCGTGACGATGGATGCGCAGCTGCCGCGCGCATCCGCCGTCGCCGTCGCTGCCGGCAAGATCGTGGCGGTCGGCACGCTCGCCGAGTGCCTCGAGGTGGTGCCAGGCGCTCCCGTCATCGACAGCGGCGCACCCGTGCTGATGCCGGGCTTCATCGACCCGCACAGCCACCCGTTCCTGAGCGGCCTCGCGACGCAGCTGCCAGCCTTGTCGATCGCGCCGTGGAAGGCCCCGACGTGGAGCGAGGTGCTGAGCATCTTCTCGCAGGCGATGGCCGAGCACGACGCCGACGTCCCGCTGCTCTTCAACGGCTTCGACGCGCTCCTGCATGGGCGCCCCGCCCCGACGGCCACCGACCTCGACGACATCTTCGGCGACCGGGTCGCGGTGGTCGTCGACAACTCCGGGCACGCCTGCTCCTTCACGTCGGCGCTCATCCGCAGCCGAGGGTGGGACGCGACCCCGCCCGCCGACCCAGTCGGTGGCTCCTTCGCGCGCGACGCGGACGGCGCCCTCACCGGCATCTCGTTCGAGATCCCGGCGAACACCGCCGTGCTGGGCCCCGTCATGCAGCAGCTCGGCGGCAGCCCGCTCGGCAGCGCAGCCGAGTACTACGCCCTCATGGCGCGGGCGGGCATCACGTCGACCTCCGACATGACGTTCTCCACCGACCTCGCCCCCGCCTACGAGGCGCTCGCGGCCATGCCATCCTCGCCCCTGCGCGTGAGCCTCTGGGAGGTGTCGACGGCCACCGACCCGGGGGCCGCCGCGACCTTCGACGCCGGCGAGGAGCGCCTCGTGAAGCAGGGCGTGAAGCTGTGGACGGACGGCTCCCCGTGGATCGGCAACATCGCCACCTCCTTCCCCTACCTCGCGAGCGACGCGACGAGACGCGCCGGCATCGACCCGGCGACGGCGGGCGGCCCATCCGCCATGAACTACTCGCGAGCGCAGGTGGACGCGACGCTCGACGCCTGCGCACCGCTCGGCTGGCAGATGTCGTTCCACGCGAACGGCGACCTCGCCATCGACGTCGCGCTCGACGCCTACGAGCGCGCCCTCGCCAAGCACGGACTGCTCGGCACGGACCACCGCTGGCGCATCGAGCACGCCGGGGCCGGGCGCCGCGACCAGTTCGAGCGCGCCGCGCGCCTCGGCGTGCACGTGTCGCTCGCCCCGTTCCAGTACTACTACTGGGGAGACCTGCTCGACGGGCAGATGTTCGCTCCCGAGCAGGGCGCGCGCTGGCAGGCCTTCGCTGATGCGGTGGAGGCTGGGGTCGTCGTCTCACTGCACAACGACGGCTCGGTGTCACCGCCGTCGCCCATCCTGAACGTGCAGACGGCCGTGACTCGGCGCACGAGCAGCGGGCGCATCCACGCTCCGAAGCAGGCCATCTCCGTGGATGCGGCGCTCAGGGCGCACACGATCGACGCGGCGCGCACCCTCCACCGCGAGCACCTCGTGGGCTCGATCTCGGTCGGGAAGCTCGCCGACTTCGTGGAGCTGGGCGCTGACCCGTATGAGGTGCCTCCCCGCTACCTCGACGAACGCGTCGAGGTGCTCGGCACCTGGGTGGGCGGCGCACGCGTCGACCTTCCGGAATTCCTGGCTGCGGCGCACGCGAGTGACCCCGCGCCGCACGTCCACCACGCTGCGCGTGGCCACGTCGGACACGGCTGCTGAGGAGAGCGTCGGCTCGCGAGGGTTGTGGCTGCGCGCACCGCGCTGCCGCACACGCTGCGTTCCGCCACGACTCGCTGGTGGATGCGTGCGCGAGCGTTGGCCGCCGAGTGCCCGCCGCATGCAGAGAGGTGTGGCTTTGTGCGGTTCGGTGCGGCCCTGAGTGCATTCCGCCACAACTCTGCGTGCGGATGCGGCGGCCGCGCGGGACCGGAAGCCTGGGAGCCCACGTCCGTCAGCAGCTCGCGCCCCCAAGCTAGTCGCGGATGCGGCGGCGCTCCCACGCGAGCGCGATGTGGTCGCGCATCTCGCGCGCGGCGGCTTCCGCGTCTCCGGCCTCAATGGCGTCGTACACGCGCTGGTGCTCGTCGAGGGTGAGGCGAACCGCGTCGGGGCCGGGCGCTCCGTAGTAGCGGCTGCTCTCGCCCGCGCGCTTGGAGAGGCTGCGCGCGATGCCTGACGCGAGGCGGTCGCCCGCGACGTCCATGACGGCGAAGTGGAAGGCGACGTCGGCGGCGGCGAATGCCTCCCGCTGCTCCGCTGTCGCGTGCATCGTGTCGAGATGGCCGTGGATGATGAGCAGCTCGTCGTCGCTTCGTGCGCCGGCGGCCGCGGCGGCGATGCTCGACTCGAGCTGTCCTCGCACGACGGCGAGCTCGTCGAGGATCCCGAGCGTCTCGTCGTTCTCGATCATCGTGCCGAGGACGACCTTGTCGAGGATGTTCCACTCGGACTGCGGGGCGATCTGCGTGCCGCGCCCTTGCACGACGGAGACCATCCCCTTCTCCTCGAGGCGCTTCATGGACTCGCGGATGACGGTGCGGCTCACGCCGAAGTTCTCGCAGAGCTCGGTCTCGGTGGGGAGGAGGTCGCCGGGGGCGACCTCACCGGTGACGATGGCGGAGACGAGGTCGTGCACGACTTGCACGCCGAGCCTGGCGGCGGGCGTGCGGTGGGCGCCGAGCCGCGGCGTGGTGGTGCTTGGCATGCGGCGATTGTAGTCACGAAGTGATGGGCGGGTCGGTGGACACGGACAAAAGCGCGAAAAACGTATGACGAATAAATCGTGTGATGTATGCTGAATCTCCCATCTGAAGATCAAGGACGATATGAAGATCACCGGCTTCCGTTTGCTCACCACCAGGCACGACTGGGGGCGGTCGATCGGCGACGTCAACGGGCACATCCGCGCCGCGGTCACCGACGTCCCGGTCGTGATCCTCGAGACCGACGAAGGGGTCGAAGGCGTCGGCATCGGCTCTCACGCCGACGTCGCGAGGCTCTTCCCGGCGCTCGAGGGAGAGGATCCCCGCGCGGTCTCGTCGCTCTTCGATCGCATGCTCGCCCAGGTCTTCAAGTCGGGTCACGCCGGCGCGACCTACGGCGGAGTGGCGACGCTCGACGCCGCCCTCTGGGACCTCAAGGCGAAACTCGCCGGCGAACCCCTGTGGCGTCTGCTCGGCGGGCGCGACAGGTTCGTGCCCGGGTACGCATCCGGTCTCGACATCGCCCTCGACGACGGAGAGCTCTCCGCGTTCTACGAGGACTTCGCGAATCGCGGCTACGTGGCAGGCAAGCTCAAGGGCGGTGTGGACCCGCTTGCCGATCTGCGCCGTCTCCGCGTCATGCAGGCCGCGCTCGGCCGCAACACCCCGAATCCCGGTCTGATGCTCGACGCCAACGAATCGTGGCAGGTGAAGCAGGCGGTGCGCTACGTGTCGGCGATCGAGGCCGAGGTCGACCTGCTGTGGGTCGAGGAGCCGCTCCGGCGGTGGGATGCGCTCGGTCACGCCCGCCTGTCCGCCGCCGTGCGCGCGGCCGTCGCCACCGGAGAGAACCTGACCGGTGTCGACCAGTTCCGTCCGCTGTTCGACGCCGGTGCGCCCGACGTCGTGCAGGCCGGTGCGATCTGGGGGGTCACGCACGTGCTGCGCCTCGCGTACGCGGCGGACGCCAGGAACCTCCCCGTCAGTCCGGTCGGCTACAACGCGAATCCCGCGGTAGCCGCGGCGATGACGGCGGTGCCCAATCACCTGACGACCGAGGTGCAGTCGCTGCGCTGGGCGCACGGCATGAGCGTCGATCAGGAGTTCGCCGACGGGGGCATCGTGCTGGGGGACGCCATCGGGTCCGGCATCTCGATCGACGAGTCCGCGATCGTGGATGCGGGGCGCGGCTGGGCGGACCCAGCTGGTCCGCACATGCGGCCGTCCCGGGCTGGCCTCCGGGTCGTGCTGGACGGCGTCGAGCGCTGAGCGATCGAGTGGCGCGGCGGCGCGGCTGCGGTTGCGGCGGCGTGTGCGCGGGTGTGCGCCGGTCGACGGGGCATGTGTCGGGCGCGACGAAAGAACCCGCGGGGAGGACTTGCGGCGGGATCGTCACATCGCTAGATTAGGTGCAATGGCAGCGCTACCAGTAGCGCTCACATACGCCGGGCCGACCAGCCCGAAACAGACGCTCACGCAACGGCGCGAAGGAGTCGCAGTGTCCACGAGTTCCACTGAAGCACAGGCCGAGACGGCCCAGGCCGGCAGCAACCGCCTCCTCCCAGACGGCCCCATCCGGGCCCGCTCCGCGAAGATCGGCGCCATCGGCGCTGGCGCCATCATGGCAGACCAGCACCTCGCCGCCTACAGCGAGGCCGGATTCCCCGTCGTCGCCATCGCCTCCCGCACGAAGGCCAACGCGCAACGCGTCGCCGAGCAGTGGGGCATCCCGACCGTGCACGACACCCCGGAACAGCTCATCGAGAACCCGGACGTCGAGATCGTCGACATCGCGTATCCACCCGACCTGCAACCCGCCCTCATCCGCAAGGCCCTCACGCAGCCGCACGTCAAAGCCGTGCTCGCCCAGAAGCCCCTCGCCCTCACCCTGGACGAGGCCATCGCCCTCCGAGACGAGGCGGAGGCCGCGGGCAAGATCCTCTCCGTCAACCAGAACATGCGCTACGACCAGTCGATCCGCGTGCTCAAGCAGCTCCTCGACGGCGGCGACCTCGGCGAGCCCGTCTTCGTCGAGATCGACATGAAAGCCGTGCCCCACTGGCAGGGATTCCTCGAAGGCTACGACCGCCTCACCCTCGCCAACATGAGCGTGCACCACCTCGATGTCCTCCGCTTCCTCTTCGGCGACCCAGACGAGATCATGACCGTCACCCGCACCGACCCGCGCACCCAATTCCCGCACACCGACGGCATCGTCGTCTCCACCCTGCGCTTCCCCGGCGGGCTCCTCGCCCTCTCCACCGAAGACGTCTGGGGCGGCCCCCGCGAAGACGGCTTCGACGACGACTTCTCCATCACCTGGCGCGTGGAAGGCACACGCGGCGTCGCCAAGGGAACCATCGGCTGGCCGAACGGCACCCCCTCGACCATCACCTACGCGTCCGCCGCTCGCGACGACGGCGGCCGGTCGACCGACGGCAAATGGGTGACCCCCACCTGGGACACCCACTGGTTCCCGCACGCCTTCATCGGCGTCATGGAACAGCTGCAGTACGCCGTCGAGACCGGCAGCGAGCCAGCGCTCACCGTCGCCGACAATGTCAAGACCGTCGCCCTCATCGAAGCCGGCTACCGCTCCATCGACGAGCGCCGCCCCGTGCGTCTCGACGAGTTCCCCCTCTGACTCGAACACCCGCATCCACTTCACCACCACCTCAACCGGCCAACAGCCCCTACAGAAGGAGCAAAGAAGCTCATGATCCAAGTCGGCATCTTCAGCGGATACTTCCCCTACGACCTCAAGACCACCGCCCAGAAGGCGCGCGAGCTCGGCTTCAACACCGTCCAGCTCGACCTGCACTTCAAGGACCTCGACCTCACCGCAGGGCAGATCACGAAGGAGAAGGCGAAACTCGTCGCCGACACCTTCCGCGACAACAACCTCCCCATCTCGGCGATCTCCGGCTACACGAACATCGTCCACCCGGACCCCGACCACCGCCGCGCCAACGTCGACTACCTGAAGGAGATCATCCGCAACGCGCGCTCCTTCGGCACGCCGTACGTCATCTCGGAGTCCGGCACCTTCAACCCGGACAGCGAATGGGACAGCGACCCGCACAACAAGACCGAGGACGCCTACGAGCAGGTGCGCGACGTGCTCGCCGAGCTCGCGCAGGAGGCCTACGACCACGGCTCGATCTTCCTGCTCGAGACATACGTCAACAACGTCATCGGCTCCGTGCGCGAGACCGTGCGCGTCTTCAACGACATCCGCTCGCCCGGCATCGAGCTGCTCATGGACCCGACGAACTACTTCGACGCGTCCAACATCGATGACCAGGCCGGCGTGCTCAACGAGGTCTTCGACACGCTCGCCGACAAGGTGCGCGTCGCCCACGCCAAGGACGTCAAGCGGGCCGGCGATGACAAGAGCGAGAAGCACGCCGACATCGGCGACGACGACGCGCTCGCCTCGCACACCTTCCGCGGCGTCGGCGAGATCGAGCTGCCGGCCGCGGGCCTCGGCTCGCTCGACTACGAGCTCTACCTGCAGCGCCTCGCGGAGCGCAACCCGAACGCGCCGCTCATCATCGAGCACCTGGACGAGTCGGACATCCCGCGCGCCAAGAAGTTCATCGACGACATCCTGCGCAAGTACTCGATCTAGTCGTCTCTGACAGTCACGGTGACGTGGGCGCGCAGACGCGCCGCGAAGGGGTGACGAACGTGCGCACGTCACCGTGACTGTCTGAAGACGCCGAGGACCACAGACCACAACAGGCTTCGGCCGGAGGAACCATGACGAAAACAGGTGAGAAGCCCGTCGCGATCGTGACCGGCGCAGGCGGATCGCTCGGGCGGGCGACCGCGCTGCGACTCGGACGCGACGGCTTCGCTGTCGCCGTGCTCGGACGAGGCGGGGCGACCCTCGCGGAGACGGCCGAGGAGCTGCGCACGGCGGGCGTGCCGACGTACGTGCTCGAGGTCGACCTGCGCGACGCCGCGGCGATCAAGGCCGCGGTGCGCGAGGCGGAGGCCGAGTTCGGGCCGGTGCACGCGCTCATCAACAACGCCGCGATCTACCCGCCGACGCCGTTCTTCGACATCACCGTCGAAGAGTTCGACGACGTCGTCGCGGTCAATCAGCGTGGCTACTTCGTCGCGGCCCAGGCGGCGGCCGAGCTGATGCGCGAGCGCGGCACGGGCGCGATCGTCAACATCGGCTCCATCACGTGGAGCGGCGGCTGGGACAAGCTCGCGAGCTACGTGACGACGAAGGGCGCGGCCGTCGCCATGACTCGCGCCCTGGCGCGCGAGCTCGGCGAGTTCGGCATCCGCGTGAACCTGCTCTCGCCGGGTGCGTTTCCCACCAAGGCCGAGGAGATCCACGAGAACCCCGAGCAGTACACGCAGTTCGTGCTCGACCATCAGTCGCTCAAGCGGCGCGGTGACCCCGACGAGGTGGCGAGCGTCATCTCGTTCCTCGTGGGCAAGGACTCGAGCTTCGTGACCGGGCAGACGATCAACGTCGACGGCGGATGGGTGATGATGTGAGCGGGCGGGCAGCAGGACCAGGCGTCGACGTGTTCGGTTCGAACCTCTCGGTGGCCGAGCTCCGCAGACGCACGGGCGACCTCTCGGCCGTGGCGGGCATCCGCCAGGTGGTGCTGGACAACGGCGTGGAGCGTGGCGTGCGGGCGATCGACCTGCGCACCTCCGCTGGCCTCGAGCTCGAGGTGCTGGTCGACCGGGCGTTCGACCTCGGGTCGATGCGCTTCCGCGGTGCCCCCATCGGGTGGCGCAGCGGCAACGGCTTCCGCCACCCGGGGCTGCACGAGCACAACGATGAGGGTGGGCTGTCGTGGCTACGCGCGCTCGACGGCCTGCTCGTCTCGGGCGGTCTCGACCACACCCTGTTCGGGGGTGAGGTGGATGCGACGCGCTACAACTACCCGCCGAAGCAGACCGTCACCCACGGGCTGCACGGGCGGCTGACCGCCATTCCGGCTCGGTTGCTTGAGGCCCGCGAGGTCGAACGTGAGGGCCGCGTCGTGTTGCGGGTCGTCGGCGAGGTGATCCAGGCGACGGCGTTCGGCGAGCACCTGCGCCTGACGCGCACGATCGAGCTCGACTTCGACGGTCGCGAGGTGCGCTTCGACGATGTCGTCGACAACCTCGGATTCGATCCGACGCCGCACATGTTCCTGTACCACATCAACGTCGGCTGGCCGTTCCTGGATGAGGGTGCGAGGTTCGTGGCGCCTATCACGAAGCACCTCTGGCAGTCGGACTCTGTCGCGGAGCAGGGCACGAGCTACCGCGTCATGCCGGCCCCGATCGACGGTTTCGTCGAGCAGGTCACCGAGCACGAGCTGGTGGTCGGCGACGACGGCAGGCACCGCGTGGCGCTGATCACGGCGGGTGGGGAGCGGGGCATCGAGCTGAGCTGGGAGGCTGCGGGCATGCCGCACTTCTTCGAGTGGCAGAACCTGCGCAGCGGCCAGTACGGCATCGGCCTCGAGCCGAGCACGCATCATGTGTCGGGGGATGCGGCCTCGCGCCAGGACGGCACGGCGCTGTTCCTGGGGCACGGGGAGTCGCGCAGCTACTCGACGACGATCCGCGTGCTCGACGGGGTCGCGGAGACGAGTGCGGTCGAGGCCGCGATTCGTGCCATCGGCGATCAGCCGGATTAGACCCCCATGCCCGGGGCTGACGATGACGTTGGCTCCGGGCGTCCTACACTTGAGATGTTAGCGCTGCCAGCAGCGCATCCACCGAAACGAGGAACACCATGAGCGGCGCAGAAGACACCAGCGAGACGCACCAGGCAGAGGCCGGGGTCGGCGGTGGAATCCTCTCCGGCATCCGAGTGCTCGACTGCTCGATCGCCATGGCGGGCCCGTTCGCGGCGCAACGCCTCGGCGACCTCGGCGCCGACGTCATCAAGGTCGAGCCGCCGGCAGGCGAATGGCAGCGCCACGCCCCGGCTGGGGGTGCGGCAGGCAACGAGATCAACGTGTCGTTCCTCTCGCTGAACCGGAACAAGCGCTCCATCGCCCTCGACCTCAAGTCCGACGATGGCCGCGAGGTGCTGCGCGAACTCGTCGCCACGAGTGACGTGTTCCTGCAGAACTACCGTCCCGGCGTGGCCGCCCGCCTCGGCGTCGACTACGACACCCTGAGCGCCATCAACCCGAGCCTCGTCTACGTGTCGGTCTCCGGCTACGGCGAGGACGGCCCGTACAAGATGCGCCCGGGCCAGGACCTGCTCCTCCAGGCCATGAGCGGTGCGATGCTCTCGACCGGCCGCGACGGCGAGCCCCCGCAGGCCGCCGGCCAGTACCTCGTCGACGCCGTCACCGCATCCACGGCGTTCGAGGGCGTGCTCGCCGCGCTCTTCCACCGTGAGCGCACCGGTGAGGGGCAGCTCGTGACCGTCAACATGCTCGACGCGATCACGACCCTGCAGATGCAGGAGCTCTCCGTGTTCACGGCCGGCGGCGTGCCCCAGCAGCGCAGCGCCGAACCGCACGCGCACGTCTACATCCGCTCGCCCTACGGCTCGTTCGCGACCTCCGACGGCTTCATCGTGCTCGCCATGCCCGACCTCGAGGAGCTCGGCCGCACGATCGGCGAGGACAGCTTCATCGGCCTGCACACGCTCGACGACTCGTGGCGCCTGCGCGACGAGGTCTTCGCCAAGACCGCGGCCCGCCTCGCGACGAACACGAGTGCGCACTGGCTCGATGCGTTCTCGAAGACCTCCATCTGGGCCGGCCCCGTCTACGGCTACGCGGACCTCGTCAACGACCCGCAGATCGCGCACAACGGCACGTTCGTCGAGTACGAGCACCCCACCGAGGGGCTCGTGAAGACGCCCGGCTTCCCGTACAAGTTCTCGAAGACGCCAGCGCGCATCGACCGAGGCGCACCGCTCACGGGCGAGCACACGCGGGAGATCCTCAGCGAGCTCGGGCACGCGGCCGCCCACATCGAAGAGCTCGCCGAGCGCGGCGCGATCGCCGTGCACGCCACGCTCGACAACGTGCGGGAGCAGCTCGGGGGCGCGGTGTCTGCCGACGGGACGGCACTGCCCGGCGGGTCGGATGCGGTTCTCACCGGAGAAGGGGCGCCAGAGCAGGCCGCGGCTTCTGCGGCAGACGGGTCCGGTTCGGATGCGCCCGCCGCACCCGCCGGCGTGAGCGCCCAACGATCATGAGCGCGCACTCGCCCTCGCTCTCGCCCTCGCCGTCACCGATCACCGCCGCGGCGCCGCGCTACCGGGGCCTCACCTGGGACCACCCGCGGGGCCGGCACGCGCTCGAAGCGGCGGCAGCTGTCGCCGCCCGTGACGGGCAGGCCCTCATCGAGTGGGAAGCGCATCCGCTCGAAGGCTTCGAGTCGGCGCCGATCGCCGAGCTGGCCGAGCGGTACGACCTCATCGTGCTCGACCATCCGCACCTCGGTGAAGCGCTCGCCAGCGGCTCGTTTCGGCCGCTCGACGACGTCTTCGACGCGGCGCTCCTCGAGCGGATCGCCGCTGACGCGATCGGTCCGAGCTTCACGTCGTACTCGCTCGCCGGGTCGCAGTGGGCGCTTCCGCTGGACGCGGCCACCCAGGTTGCGGCGGCACGCGTCGATCTGATCGCCGGGGAGGTGCCGACGACCTGGAGCGACGCCGTCGCGCTCTCCGAAGTCGCCCCCGTCGCGCTGTCGCTCGCAGGGCCGCACGCGTTCCTCACGTTCGCGTCCGTGCTCGCGGGGGCCGGCGCACCGATCTCCGACAGCCCTACCGAAGGACCCCTCTTCTCCTCCCGCGACGTCGCGCGGGAAGGCTTCGAGCTCCTCCGCACCATTGCCCGCCGCTCCCCGGCAGCGACGCACCGTGAAAACCCCATCGCCCTCCTCGAGCGCATGTCCAGCGGCGACTCGCTCGCCTACGTGCCGCTCGTCTACGGGTACGTGAACTACTCGTCGCCCACCCTGCAGTTCCGGGATGCGCCACGCTGGGCCGCATCGGCTCGCCTCGGGTCCACGATCGGCGGCACCGGCATCGCCATCTCGAGGCGCTGCCGCGTGAGCTCCGAGCTCGTCGCGCACCTCGCCTGGCTGCTCGACTCCGAGACGCAGCGCACGTTCATCCCGGAGCACGACGGTCAGCCCGGACTGCGCTCCGCGTGGCACGACGCCGACGTCAACGAGGCCGCGCACGACTTCTACGCGAACACGGCGGCGACCATCGAGGAGTCCTGGGTGCGCCCGCGGTACGACGGATACATCGCGTTCCAGACGACAGCATCCGAGCTGTTGCGCGACGCGCTGCTCAGCGACGCCACTTCTGCAGCGCAGCTCCGTGAAGCGTGCCTCGACGACCTCTCGGCGGCCTTCGCCGCATCTGCATCTGCAGGTGCACCGTCGTCTGCGGCCTCATCACCAGCGAACGCTGCATCGACGCGCATCGATGCACCGGATGCGCGCGTCCCCGCCACCCCACCCACGACGTCTGGAGTCAGCTCATGACCGACAGCCTTCCCCAGCTCGGGACCGACGAGATCCTCGTCGAGCTCGACGGCTTCACCGCGACCGTCACCATCAACCGCCCAGCGAAGCTCAACTCGGTGACGCAGGAGATGTCCGACGCGCTCGTCGCTGTCGCCACCTGGGCCAACGAAAGCGACGACGTGCGCGTCATCATCCTCACCGGCGCGGGAGAGCGGTCGTTCTGCGCAGGCAGCGACATCCGCTCGCTCGACAAGTACGCGACACCCTGGGACTTCCGTAACCGCGAGGACTACTGCGACGCCCTCCGCGCCCTCCGCAAGCCCATCATTGCCGCCATCAACGGCTACGCCTTCGGCGGCGGGCTCGAGACGGCCATGACCTGCGACATTCGCCTCGCCGCCGAGACCGCCTCACTCGCAGCCCCCGAGATCAAGCTCGGCTGGATCGGCGGCGGCGGGATGGCCTCCTTCCTCGCCCACTCCGCCGGCGCGAGCAACGCCGCCCTCATGCTCCTCACGGGCGACCCCATCTCGGCGCAGCAGGCACTGTCCTGGGGGATCGTCTCCGAAGTGCTGCCCAGCCAGCAGCTGCTCGGCCGGGCCCGCGAGCTCGCCGCAGTCATCGCATCCCGGCCACCCATCGCAGCCGAGACCGCGAAGGCCAACCTGCGCGCCTCCTACAACATGAGCCAGGACGCGGCCGTCGCCTACGAACGCGACCTCCAGACCATCACCTTCGCGACCGCCGACGCCGACGAGGGCCGTGCCGCCTTCGCCGAGAAACGCGAGGGCGTCTTCCACCGCCGCTGACGCCGAACCGACCTGAGACCGAGCCAAGCCGAGCCGACCATGTCAGCCACCACCCTCGACTCGTTTGCTGTGCCGCCTTCGACTCGGGATGGGATTCCCGCTTCGGGATGGGTTGCAAGCCATCCGGAAGCGCGAAAGCCATCCCGAAACCGCTCTGGGCGAACCTCTCGACCGAACTTCGAGACCGGCCTCCGCCCCGGCCACCCCGCCACCGAAGCTCTCTCGGGATGGAAAAGTCGCTTCCTTCGGGGAAACTTCCCGCAACGAAGCGAGTTCCCCATCCCGAAACCGGAGGCGCCTCGGTCGTGTCTCGACCTCCGACCTCCGACCTCCGACCTCCGACCTCCGACCTCCGACCTTCGACTCGGGATGGGATTCACGCTTCGGGATGGGTTGCAAGCCATCCGGAAACGCGAAAGCCATCCCGAAACCGCTCTGGGCGGACCTCTCGACCGAACTTCGAGACCGGCCTCCACCCCGCCACCCCCGCCCTCGCCACCCGGCCACCCCGCCACCGAAGCTCCGTCTCGGGATGGAAAAGTCGCTTCCTTCCGGAAAACTTCCCGCAACGAAGCGAGTTCCCCATCCCGAAACCGGAGGCGCCTCGGTCGTGTCTCGACCTTCAACCTCCGACCTTCGACTCGGGATGGGATTCACGCTTCGGGATGGCTTGCAAGCCATCCGGAAGCGCGAAAGCCATCCCGAAACCGCTCGGGGCGAACCTCTCGACCGAACTTCGAGACCGGCCTCCACCCCGCCACCTCCACCCTCGCCACCCGGCGACCTCGCCACTCCGCCACCTCCACCCTCGCCACCCTCGCCACCCGGCCACCCCGCCACCCCGCCACCCCGCCACCGAAGCGTTTGACCGGAACCTCACCACCGACTCGCCTCGACCGCCGACCACCGACTCGCCGACCGACGACCACGATCACGACCAGAACCTCAGGAGCTCACATGACATCGCAGCAGATGGCCTCAGGCCAGCAGCCGGCAGCCGGATGGTCGGGCAGCGCCGTCCAGGCGCTCCCCGCCGACGGGACGACGGGCACGCTCGTCGGACGGGTCTGGGACCCGGCGGTCGGCGGCCCATCACCGGTGCTGGTCACGGCTGACGGCGTTCTTGATCTGAGCGGGACCTTCGCGACCGTCAGCGACATCACCGAGTCGGTCGACCCTGCCGCTGCGGTGCGGGCCGCGTCAGCGGACGCGCCGAGCCTCGGCTCGCTCGACGAGATCTTCGCGAACACCGACCCCACCAGTCGCGACGAGTCCAAGCCGTGGCTGCTCGCCCCCGTCGACCTGCAGGTGCTGAAGGCGGCCGGCGTGACGTTCGCGGTCTCCATGATCGAGCGCGTCATCGAGGAGCGGGTGCGCGGCGACATCGAGGCGGCGGCGAGGATGCGCGAGCAGATCCTCGCGGAGATCGGCACCGATCTCGCGAGCCTGAAGCCGGGGTCGGTCGAGGCGATGGCGCTCAAGGCGTACCTCGTGGGGGAGGGGCTGTGGAGTCAGTACCTCGAGGTCGGCATCGGCCCGGACGCGGAGATCTTCACGAAGGGGCCGACGCTCTCGGCGATGGGCACCGCCGAGCAGGTCGGCGTGCACTCCTCGTCCGAGTGGAACAACCCGGAGCCTGAGGTGGCGCTGCTCATCGCATCCACCGGCGCCATCGTCGGCGCGACGCTCGCGAACGACGTGAACCTGCGCGACGTCGAGGGACGCTCGGCGCTGCTGCTGCCGAAGGCGAAGGACAACAACGCGTCGTGCGGGCTTGGCCCGTTCATCCGCCTCTTCGACGCAGGCTTCGACCTGGACTCGGTGCGCGACATGACGGTGGACCTCGACATCGTCGGCCTCGACGGCTTCACCCTGCACGGCTCCTCCGACCTCGCGCAGATCTCCCGCGACCCCGCCGACCTCGCCGCGCAGCTGCTCGGCCCGCACCACCAGTACCCAGACGGGGCCGTGCTCATGCTCGGCACGATGTTCGCGCCCATCGTCGACCGCGACCAGCCCGATCACGGGTTCACGCACCACGCCGGTGATGTCGTGCGGATCTCCTCACCTGCCCTCGGTAGTCTGGTGGGCCAGGTACAGACCAGCGAGGAGTGCGCGCCGTGGACATTCGGGATCGCAGCGCTCATGCGCAACCTGGCGGCCAGAAGGCTGCTGTGACCAGGCGGTCGACGCAGAAGGTGACGCTCACCGACGTCGCGGCGTCGGCGGGGGTCTCTCCGCAGACCGTGTCGCGGGTGCTGCGGACGCCAGAGCTCGTGTCGGTCGACACCCTCGAGCGGGTGCAGTCGGCGATCGGCGCGCTCGGCTACGTGCCGAACCTGGCCGCGTCGAACCTCGCGTCGAACCGGTCGATGACGGTCGCTGCGATCGTCCCGTCGATCTCCGCGTCGGTGTTCGCGGATGCGCTGCACGGCCTCGAGGTGATGCTCTCGCCGTCCGGGTACCAGCTCTTCATCGGCACGACCGGGTACAGCCCGGAGCACGAGGAGGAGCTCGTCCGGGCCTTCCTCGGGCGTCGACCGGATGGCATGTTCATCGTCGGCGCCCAGCACACGGATGCGGCGTCGACACTGCTGCGCGCGTCCGGCATTCCCGTCGTCGAGGCGTGGGACTCGAGCGAGAATCCCGTCGACAGCCTCATCGGCTTCTCCAACGAAGATGCCGTCCGCGCGCTCGTCGAGTACGTGCGGGACAGGGGATACGCGCATCCGACGTTCGCGGGGTCGTTCCAGTCCGGCGACTTCCGTGCGGCGGCGAGGCGCGCGAGCTTCGAGGCGTCCGTCGCCGAGCTGTACCCGGGCGAGTCGGTGCGGGTCGTGGACTCCGGAGTTGCGGCGGTCGACCTCGAGACGGGGCGCGACCTGCTCGATGCGACCCTGCGCGAGCATCCCGAGACCGACGCGCTCATGTTCGCGAGCGACGTCTTCGCGGCCGGCGCCGTGCTCGAATGCGCTCGCCGAGGCGTGTCCGTGCCAGGCGAGCTCGCCGTGACCGGCTTTGGCGACTTCGAGCTGTCGTCGCATCTCACGCCGACACTCACGACCGTGGCGGTGCCCAACCGGGAGATCGGCACGAAGGCCGGCGAGCTGCTGCTGGCTCGCATGAGCCGCGGTGGTGCGGATGCGCCAGAGGGTGAGACCGTCGACCTCGGCTTCGAGGTCGTCGCCCGCGAGAGCGCGTAGCGGCCCTCATCCACGTCGTCCGGCGGGTCGATGCGCTGAGGGCCTGGGCGGAGGGCGCGCTGCAGTCGGACTGCCAACGTTGTGGCATTGTGCCGTTCCTGCCGGTGGGGACAGCGTTTGTCCACAACTTCGTCACGGGCGCATGGTTCCGTCTCCGCTTCCGTCTCTGCTGAGTCTCCGCCCGTGCAGCTGACTCATCCGCGCGAAGGTTGTGGCTTGTTGCGCTTGGCCGGCCGCGCAACAGCATTCGGCCACAACTTTGTACTTGGTGGATGCGGGAGTCGCGAAGTGCGCCCCGCAGGGTTGTGGCTTGTTGCGCTTGGCGCCAGCGGGAATCGCATCAAGCCACAACTCTGCGGGCGGCGGGGCCGGCGGCGGCGGAAGGCCCGCCGCCGCGGGCGGCGCGGGCGGGTGGACCGCCCGCGCGGCGCCCGCCTCAGCGGCCGCGGAGGTCCTTTCGCAGGATCTTGCCCGACGTCGACTTCGGAATGACGTCGATGAACGCGACGGCCCGCACCTTCTTGTGCGGCGCGACGTGCTCGGCGACGAACGCCTCGACGCCAGCCTCGTCGAGCGAGGCGCCCTCGCGGCGGACGACGAACGCCTTCGGGATCTCCTGCCCGTCCGCATCCAGGGCCCCGACCACGGCCGAGTCGGTGATGTCTGGATGCGTGAGCAGCAGCGCTTCGAGCTCGGCGGGCGCGACCTGGTAGCCCTTGTACTTGATGAGCTCCTTGAGCCGGTCGACGATGGTGAACTCGCCGAGCGGACCGACGGTGGCGATGTCCCCCGTGTGCAGGAAGCCGTCGTCGTCGACGGCCTCGTGGGTCGCGTCGTCGCGACCGAGGTAGCCGAGCATGATCTGGGGGCCTCGCACCCAGATCTCGCCAGGCTCGCTCTGTCGGCCCTCGACGGCGTCGATCTCGGCGCCGGTCTCGGTTGAGACGAGCTTCACCTCGGTGTTGGCGATGGGCACGCCGACCGAGCCGAGCGGCATGCCGTTCTGCTCGAGGGGGAGCACGTGCGTGACGGGGCTCGCCTCGCTCATCCCGTACCCCTGCCTGGTGCGGGTGCCGAGGCGGTCGGCGACGGCCTTCATGAGCGCCGAGTCGATGGGGGCCGCGCCGGAGAAGACCGTGCGAACGCTCGACAGGTCGAACGTGTCGATGAGCGGATGCTTGGCGAGCGCGACGGCGATCGGTGGGGCGATGAACAGGTAGGTGCATCGATGCGTCTCGATGATGCGGAGGAACTCGCCGAGGTCGAACTTCGGCATCGTGACGAGGCGGGCGCGCTTCTTGATGGCGATGTTGAGGAGCACGGTCATGCCGTAGATGTGGAAGAAGGGGAGGAGCGCGAGCACCACGTCGTCAGACTCGACGTCGAGCACCGGGTACGTCTGCACGACGTTCGCGACGAGGTTGGTGTGGCTGAGCTTGACGCCCTTGGGCTTGCCGGTGGTGCCTGAGGAGTAGGGGAGCACGGCGACGTGGGTCGCCGGGTCGAAGCTCACGTCGGGGGCGGGGAGCCCGGCGCCGAGGAGCTCGCGGAGGTCGTGGTACCCCTCGGCGCCGTCGAGGACGATGACGGCGTCCTGCTCGAGGCCCGCCGCGATGGCACCGGCGTGGGCCTGCGCGAGCAGCGGGCCGACCGTGAACAGCAGCTTCGCGCCGGAGTCGCGGAGCTGCGTCTCGATCTCCTCGGCGTTGTAGAGGGCGTTGATCGTCGTCGCCGTGGCACCCGAGCGGAGGATGCCGTGGAACACCGACGCGAACGCGGGCACGTTCGGGCAGTGCAGCGCGACGACGTCGCCCACCCCGAGCCCGCCGCCAGCGAGGGCCCCCGCGATGAGCTCGATCTGCTGCTTGAGTGCCCCGAAGCTCGTCTCGGCGCCGCTTGTGCCGTCGACGATGACGGTGCGCGCCGCATCCGCTTCGCTCAGCTCGGCGAACAGGAAGTCGAACACCGAGACGTTCGGGATCTGCTCGTCTGGGTATGGGCTCTTGAACACGGCGATCTCCTTTGATCGGAATGCAGGCGGCGCGGCGGTCGGGTTGTGCCCGGCCGGGCCGTGTCTGGCGGATGCACGTGTCGCATCCGCTGCCCATCTTGCGCACCGCACATGGGAACGACCCCAGCGCGGGGCCCGCTGGGGCGGACCGCGCCGCCCGCCAGTTCCAGCTAGGCGACCGCGGCGACTGCCTCGATCTCGACGAGCTGGTCGTCGTAGCCGAGCACGGTGACGCCGAGGAGGGTGCTCGGTACGTCGTGGTCGCCGAAGGCGTCCCGGATGACTTCCCACGCGGTGACGAGGTCGGCCTGCGATGACGATGCGACGAGCACGCGCGTGCTGGCGACGTCCTCGAGGCGCGCCCCGGCTTCGGCGAGGGCGACGCGCAGGTTCTCGACGCACTTCGCGGCTTGGCCCGCGTAGTCGCCGATGGCGGTGGTCGTGCCGTCGTCGTTGAGGGGGCAGGCGCCTGCTGGGAAGACGAGGCGTGCACCCGCGTCGACGGTGGATGCGTAGGCGTATTCGGCGGTGTCGCTGAGCGTGTTGGCGCGGATGAGGGAGACGTAGCTGGACATGGTGTCCTCCTGGTGGTCGGCGTGCGGGTGGATGCGTGGGCTACGCGGGGCGGGCTGGCGGCGCGACCTGCGTGGTGCGGCGCGCGAACTGGGGGAGCACGAACAGCGCATCCACGACCCGGAATCGGCGCAGCCAGCAGGCGAGGTACGCGACGGCGAGGGCGCCGAGGAAGCAGGCGGGCAGGGAGATGTTGGGGTTGGTGACGCCGAGGTCGCTGAGGGTGTTCGTGATCCACACCTGTGTCGGGAAGTGCACGAGGTAGAACACCACCGAGTTGCGGCCGATGTACTGGAGCCACCTGGCGCGGTCGTGGCTGTGACCCTGGTGGGAGCCGGTGAGTCGGCGCACGGCCATGACGGTGCCCGCGATGCCCGCGATCACGACGGGCAGGAGCTCGAGGCGGTGCGCGTCGAAGCCGGCCGTCATGGCGTTCGTGTAGCCACGGTTGCCGGCGATGATGAACGCCCCGAAGCCGGTTGCGATGGCGAGGCACACCCACATGAGGGTGCGCGTCTCGAAGCGGGAGAGTCGCGAGCCGAGGCGCACGCAGAGGTGCCCGGCGAAGAAGAAGCCGCCGTAGTAGCAGAGGTTGGAGAAGTCGCCGTCGGGCAGCGGCCAGCTGGCGATCCACAGCACGGCGGGGACCACCCCGAACCAGGTGCCGGGGATGCGCGCGAGGAGTGGGGCGACGGCGTAGTAGACGGCGAGGAAGAAGATGAACCACAGCCAGTTGTTCGGGATCCAGAAGAACGGGTCCCGCAGGTCGGTGTAGCCCTCGGTGAGCATGCCGATGACCATCCACACGAGGTATGGCCAGATGAGGGTGCGCACCTTGTTCCAGTAGTAGGTGCCTGGCGGTTTCGCGAGCGAGCGGGTGAGCAGCACGCCGGAGAGGAGGAAGAGGAGGCTCATCCGGTATGGCGCGAAGAACGAGTTGATGTCGTTGACGACGCGGCCCGAGCTGATGCCGCCGAACATCCACGGGATGGCGGTGGCGTGCAGCAGCACGACGAGGAGGATCGCGCCTCCTCGGATGAGGTCCATCCAGCGGGCCCGGGATGCGCCGCTCGGGGCGCGGGAGCCGGTCGGCGGCTGGGACTGCGGGGAGGGTGAGGTCATTGCGGATGCGCGTCTGGTTGGGAGCTGCCGGGGCGCGACGGCGGTGCCTCGGCAGTGTCCGACCATACGCGACTCGTGGCGGTGGGGGTCTTGCCTCGCCCCTGATGCGGGAATCCGACCGCACGCATCCGCGTGCATCCGCGTGCACGCACGCACCTCCGGACTGCGCGCAGAGTTGTGGGGGGGGGGGGGGGGGGGGGGGGGGGGGGGGCGCCCCCCCCCCCCCCAAGCGCGGGGGGGGGGGGGCGCGGCCGCGCGCG
>NZ_WBJX01000001.1:354646-816504 GCF_008831075.1 Pseudoclavibacter terrae
CCCCCCGCCGGGGGGCTCTTTTTTGGGGGGGGGGTTGGTCCCCCCCCGCCCCCCCCCCCCCCCCCCCCACAACTCTGGGCGGAGGGCCGGGCCGCTACGCGCGCTTGCGCCCGTACAGCGAGATGACGACGAGGATGATGGCGCCGTAGATGAGCTGCTGCACGTTGGACCCGAGGTTCAGCACGGTCACGAGCGTGGCGACCTGGCCGAGCACCAGCGCGCCGCCGACGGTGCCGACCACCGACCCTCGCCCGCCGAAGATGGATGCGCCGCCCACGACGACCGCGGCGACGGAGGAGAGCAGGTAGCTGTCGCCCATGGTCGCGGAGGCCTGCTGGAAGTAGCCGACGATGACCATGCCGGCGAAGGCGGCGAGCATGCCGGAGATGACGTAGCCGGTGATGCGGATGCGGTCGACGGGCAGGCCGGCGAGCCTGGCCGTCTCGGGGGCCGCGCCGACGAGGAACAGGGAGCGCCCCCATCCGGTGTAGCTGAGGACCAGCTGCAGCACGACCATGAGGACGAGTCCGAGGGGGAGGACGGCGGCCATGGACAGCCCGAAGACGCTGATCTGCGCCGATGTGATGGCGGTGATGAAGTCGGGGATCTGCGTGAGCTCGGAGAAGTTGAACTGCAGCAGGATCACGCCGAACAGGAGGCCGTTCATGGCGATGGTCGTGACGATGGGGGTGAGCCCGAGCTTCGCGATGACGAGCCCGTTGAGGAGGCCGATGACGGCTCCCGCGAGCAGTGCTCCGATGAATGCGCCGAACGGGCCGAGGGGTCCGACCATCGCGAGGAACGACAGTGCGGAGAACGCGATCGTGTTGGGCACGGACAGGTCGATGCCCGCCTGGATGACGGCGAAGGTCTGCCCGAAGGACGCGATGGAGAGGATGATCGCGAAGGTCGCGGTGCCGATGAGCGATTCGATGGTGATGAGGTTGGGGCGGATGATGCCGCCGATGAGGAACAGCACGAGGAACGCGACGAGCGGCCACACGCTGCGGGGGACGCGAGCGAGCAGCGACTTGGACGGCGAGTACTCGACCTCGTGCTCGGCGCCGCCAGCCGCCCCCGGGCCGGTGCCCGAGTCTCCGGCGCCGGATGCCCCGGTGCCGCCGACTGCGGCCGGAACTGTTGCGGTCATGACCGTGCTCCCTTCCGAGCGAACGACACCTTGCGCCACACGACGGGGATGCCCACGACGGAGACGATGATGAGCGCCGAGATGACGTACTGCCAGTACGAGTTGATGCCTGCGAAGAAGAGCAGGTTGCCGATGAGCCCGAGGGTGATGCCGGCGAGGATGGTGCCGATGATGCTGCCGCGTCCGCCCGTGAAGCTGGCGCCGGCGAGGGCGACGGCGGCGATCGAGGAGAGCAGGTAGGGGTCGCCGCTTCGCGGGTCGCCGGTCATGGTGGAGCCGGCGAGCATGATGGCGCCCGTTGCGGTGAGGACGCCCGCGATGCCGAAGGCGGCGAGCTTCGTGAGGCGGGAGTTGAGGCCTGCCGCGCGGATGCTGTCCATGTTCGAGCCGACGCCGTAGATGTGCCGGCCGAGGGCGGTGCGCTGCAGGATGAACCAGAGCAGCACGGCGATGAGGGTGAGCCAGACGAGCGCCACGGGAACGAACGGGATGGCTTCGCCGCTGGTCGCGAGGTGGAACTCGGTGGTGATGTTCCCTCCAGGCCGGTCCATGACCTCGCGGGCGAGGGAGCCGAAGATGAAGGCGCTCGCGAGGGTGACGGCGATCGCGGGGAGTCCGCCGTAGGAGACGAGGAAGCCGTTGAAGAGGCCGCAGGCGAGTCCGGTCGCGAGCCCCATGAGCACCGCGATGGGGACGGGGACCAGCTCGGTCTGCGCCGCGAACACGACGTTCGAGAGGCTCATGATCGCGCCGATGGAGATGTCGATGCCGCCGACGAGCACGATGAGCAGCTGCCCGAGCGCGACGAACGCGAGCGGCACGACGAGGTTCGCGGCGGTCTGCAGCTGGAACCTCGTGAGCAGCTCCGGGTTGATGATGATGTAGACGATCAGGAACACGACGAACGCGGCTGCTGGCGCGAACGCGCCTTCGCGTCGAAGCCTGACGAGTCCCTGCCGCTTCGCGACGGCCCGGGTGACGGGGGCCGCCGGGGGCGGGGTGACGGTGGCGGTCATCTGCTGCTCCTCGTGGTGGTGTGTCGTGCCGCCTCTTCCAGCTCGGCGGCCGAGACGGTCTGGATGCTGCCCGTCGCGCCGACTGCGGCACCGACGATCGCATCCGCCGTCAGTCGTTCGCCCGCGAGTTCGTCGGTGACCTGCCCGTTGTAGAGCACGAGCACCCGGTGGCAGACGTGTACGAGCTCCTCGACCTCGGTCGAGAACCAGAGCACGCCGACGCCCTGCTTCGCGAGGTCGACGATCGCGCCGTACAGCTCCTGCTTGGCGCGCACGTCGATGCCGCGTGTGGGGTCGTGGAGCAGGATGACCGATCGGGAGCGGTTCATCCACCTGCCGAAGACGAGCTTCTGCTGGTTGCCGCCGGACAGTGAGCCTGCCGCTTCGAGCGGGCCGCGCGTGCGCACGGAGAGGGCGGCGAGTACGCCGTCGAGCCAGCCGCGCTCGCGGCGGAGGCGCGGCTTCCCGCCGAGCTGCCAGGCCTTGAACCAGGGGGCGAGGAGGTTCTCGCCGACACCGAGCTCGAGCGCGAGGCCTTCCTTCTTGCGGTCTTCCGGCACGTAGCCGAGGCCACGCCGCACGCCCCGCACGGGGGTGAGGCGGGAGACGGGGTCGCCGTCGATCGTCCACGAGTCGGCGGTGGCGGCGGATGCGCCGAACAGGGTGCGCAGGAGCTCGGCTTGGCCGTGCCCCGCGAGCCCGCCGATGCCGACGATCTCGCCGGCGCCGATCGTGAGGGAGATGCCGTGCACGCCCTCGGCGCGCAACCCCTCGACCTCGAGGACGTCGCCGTCGTCGGTGCGCGCTGGCGGGTCCGGGAAGAACCGTTCGGCCTTGCGGCCCGCCATGAGGGAGATGAGCTCGTCGTCGGTCCAGGAGCCGCGCGAGAACTCGCCGGCGAGGCCGCCGTCGCGCAGCACGATGCCGCGGTCGGCGATCTCGGCGATCTCGCCGAGGCGGTGCGACACGTAGATGACGCTGCCGCCACGCGCCGTGAGCTCGCGGATGCGCGCGAACAGCCACTCGACGCCGGGGGGAGTGAGCGCCGACGACGCCTCGTCGAGGATGAGCAGCTTGGGCTCGCCGGCGAAGGCGCGGGCGATTTCGACGAGCTGCCGGTTGGCGAGCGACAGGTCGGAGACCAGCGCTCGCGGGTCGATCTGCGACAGTTCTAGCGACTCGAGCAGTGTGCTCGCGGCCGTGATGGCTTTCTTCTGCGAGAAGCCGCGGAGCGGCGCCCCGTCGGGGAGGCTGAGGTTCTCGGCGACGGTCCACTCGGGGACGAGCGCGAGCTCCTGGAACGCGCAGCGCACGCCCGAGCGGCGCGAGAGGCGCACGCTGCCGGACGCGAGCGGTGCATCCTCGACCGTGATCGTGCCGGAGGTCGGGGTGACGGCGCCCGCCAGCATCTTCGCGACCGTGCTCTTGCCCGCGCCGTTCTCGCCCACGAGGGCCAGCACCTCGCCTGGGTGGCAGACGAAGCTCACCCCCTGCACGGCCTTGACCGGGCCGTAGCTCTTCACCAGGTCGGTGGCGACGAGGAGCGGCTCGATGCTCTGCGCCTGCCCGGTCGCTGTTGGCCTTGGCGCGGCGGCGGGGTGCACCGCGTCCGGTGCCGCCGCGCCCACTTCACTTGCATTCATGACTCGATGTGTCCTCGCTGATCGATGCGACTGGGAGCAGGTGGTGGCCCTGCCGAGCAGGGCCACCGGTGCCGGCTAGGAGCCGGAGTAGTACTCCATGACGTCCTCGAGCTTCAGGTCGAGGCCGGGGAAGTCGTAGCCCAGCTGGAAGTTCGCGGGGCGATCCTCGAGGCAGTAGTCGGCGGCGTTCTCGGTGGTGATCTCGAGCGGCGGGAAGAACTGCTCGCGCTCGATCTCCTCGCCGTCGAGGAGCTTCACGGCCTGCTCGAGGCCCTTGGCGTAGATCGCCGGCTGGCCGAAGATCATGTTGCCCGAGTAGCCCTCTGGCCCGTACTCGACGAGCGCGCACGCCTCGCCGTTGTAGCCGGAGCCTCCGACTGTCGGAACGAAGGGAACGCCCGCGGCCTTGTAGGCCTCAGCGACGCCCTGGCCGCCGGTCAGGAACGAGTAGACGCCGCCGATGTCGGGGTTGGAGCGGAGGATGTTCGCCATCGACTCCTGCGCGGTGGCCTCGTTCCAGCCGTTGGTGTCCTGCGCGACGACGGATGCGCCGCCGGCTTCGAGCGCCTCGATGACGCCGGGCATGGAACCCTCGTTGAGGGGGACGCCGGCGAGGCCCTCGAGCACCGCGACATCCTTGTTGTCGGTGAGGTTCTCGAGCAGCCACTCGGCGCCGATGGTTCCGGCGCTCGCCCAGTCGGTCGAGACCGTGTAGACGTCCTCGCTCTCGTAGGGGCCGCCGTTGGCGATGACGGGGATGCCCTGCGCGGTGGCCTGCGCGATGGCGGGGTCTGCGCCGCTGGAGGAGGCGGGGTCGAAGAGGATGAGGTCGACGCCGTCGGCGATGAGGTTCTGCATGGCGGCGTTCTGCTGGGCCGCGTCGTTGTCGTCGGTGCGGACG
Organism: Pseudoclavibacter terrae; assembly: GCF_008831075.1. Taxonomy (GTDB): domain Bacteria; phylum Actinomycetota; class Actinomycetes; order Actinomycetales; family Microbacteriaceae; genus Pseudoclavibacter; species Pseudoclavibacter terrae. Next base: position 359,357 of record NZ_WBJX01000001.1, read on the forward strand.
ATCTTCAGCTCGACCTTGTCGACGTACTCGGGGGAGTTGGCGAGGGCCTGCAGCGAGGCGAGGCCCATCTCGCGCCAGGCCTGGCCGCCGAGGGGCTGCTGGAAGCCGATGACGAACTTGCCGTCCTCGCCGCCTGCGGAACCGCCGCCGCCTTCAGCTGGCGCGCTGGTGCATCCGGCGAGGAGGACCACGGCCGAGGCCGCGGCGACGAGTGCTGAACCCATCCTGAAGCGCGATGTGGGTCGACGAGAGTGCATGATTTCTCCTTTGAAATCTGGCGGGTGCTGCTGGCGATGGAGGTGTATGGGGTTGGCCGTCTGAGGGAGGTCAGGGGCTGATCGCCAGCTTGCTTCGTGACACTAGCCCAAAAATGGCAGCGCTACCAGTAGCGCTGCCAAATTGGGTCGGGATGGTGACCCGGAGCGGGTGGCCGTGCCTCGGAGGCCCGCGGCGGAGACCGCCACGCGGCTCTGCCAGTGCGCCACTCGGCTCTGCCGGTGCGCCACTCGGCTCTGCCGGTGCGCCACTCGGCTCTGCCAGTGCGCCACCCGCTCTGCCGGTGCGCCACGGGGCTCTGCTCGTGCGCCTCGCGGCTCTGCTCGTGCGCCTCGCGGCTCTGCCAGTGCGCCACTCGGCTCTGCCAGTGCGCACACCCGGCTCTGCCGGTGCGCCATCCGCTATGCCGGTGCGCACCCGCTCTGCCGGTGCGCACACCTGCGGCGAATGCATGGTCGTGCGGTCGGGGGCATGCATTTGTCATGGGTTTGTCGTTTGGCCGCGCGGCCCCATCGCTGCCAGCGAAGTGGCCCCTTTGGGGTTCCCATTCGGGCCATTTGGCTGGCTGCGATCAGCCGCGTCGTGGGGGTGGGGCCATTTGGCTGGCAGCGATGGGGCTGCGGGCTGCGGGCTGCGGACATCAACCTCACGCCCAACCTCGTCGCTCAGGAGTGCTGAGCGGCGCTGAGGAGTGCTGAGTAGTCTGGCCGCAACGAGGGGATGCGACGTGAGATCACGTGCTGGAATTTCAGGGGCCGTCGGCGCGCAGCTGCGGGAACGGCGCGACGAGACGCTTGCGCGGCGTGCGGTGCTGCTCGGTGGCGGAGCGGATGCGCCCGCCGAGCCGGGCGCGAAGCCCGGCAGCGCGGCATCCGCTGCCGAAGCGTCGGGCACGGAGACCGCGTCCGCTGGCGAGGCATGCGCTGCAGCATCCCGCCACGACTGGGTCGCGCAGCCGATGCACTCCGACGCAGCGATTCGAGCGCAGACGGGGCAGGGCTGGGATGACTGGATCGACGCGATCGACGCCGGTGTGGGGCGCGACGCCGCGCATCCGCAGATCGTCGAGTGGGTCATGGCCAACTCCGAGCAGAACGGCTGGTGGAGCCAGGGCATTGCGGTCAGCTTCGAGCGGATGACGGGCCGGCGCCTCGCCGGGCAGATGCCAGACGGCACGTTCACCGCCAACCGCTCGCGCACGCTTCCTGTTGACCGCGAGGTGCTTCGCTCGCTCATCGCCGACGACGAGAACCGGGATGCGCTGCTCGGCTTCGAGACGGAGTTCCGGTCGAAGGTCGCGTCGAAGACCTACAAGGTGCTGATTGCATGTGACGGGGAGTCGATCGGCGGGCTGCTGTTCACGTTCGACGCCCCCGCGGATGGCCGTACCAAGCTCGCCATCATGCACGAGAAGCTGCAGGTGCTCGACGAGATCGAGCTCTGGAAGGCCTATTGGGGCGATTGGCTCGACGCGCTCGAGGGGGCGCTGGTCTGACGCGGCCGTCCTCGGAACCGCCGCGCACGCGCGCCATCCGCCCGCAAACATGCGGCAGACGCATCTTCGTGACGTCGGAAAGATGCATTCGCCGTGCGGATGCACGCGCGGGTTGACGCTGGCGGCGTGCGCCAGCGACAGCACGGCGCAGCCCGCACCTCACGCGCCGAAGGGGAACGGCGGCGTATGCGCTTGGTACGACTCGATCCGGTCTGGATGCTCGCGGGCGATCAAGATGCGGCGCTCGTCTCCGGGGCTCGCGGGGTCGTAGATGACGGTGACCTGGTCGCCGAACCCGGGCAGTGAGTCCTCGTGGAACAGGCCCCATGGTGTGGTCCAGCGGGTCTGCCCGCGGTGGTCGGTGAACCGGATCGTCCAGCGGCTGACGACGCGCGCGCTCTCGCGCGGACGCTCGACGCCCTGCGTGACGACGCCGGATGTTCGCGTCCCGCTCGCGAACATCGTCTCGAACGTCGACTCCGTGCGACGGTCGCGCCGACCGCGGGCGACGCGCCGCCACACCGAGAGAGCGAGCAGGACGGTGAGCGCGACGGGCATCGCCCAGGGGAGAACGGTGAGCGTCCACGGTGAGTCGTCGACGACGGGAGTCCCGTCTTCATTCAGAAACAGGACGAGGGGTTTCACGCTCGTTCCGGCAATCAGGGCTGCGAGCGACGCCCACGCGCCAACCGCGGCGCCCGCGAACCAGATTGGCTGCCCGTCTGCCAGGGCGCGTGTGAAGTCCGACGCGCCGGTGTAGGTGCGACGCCCGGCGGCCTGCGCGATGAGGAATCCGAGCGACACGAAGATGCCCACCGGCATGAGCAGTGGCATGAGCGCGAGCACCGGGAAGCCGCTGCCGCGCTCGATCTGCTCGATCGCGAACAGCGAGCTGAGCCCGACGGCGGCGAGGAACCCGCCGACGGCGAGCCCCGCGTCGAGCGTCAGCAGCACTGCGAGCGCGCCTGGGCTGCCGACCCGGCGCGCCTTCACCGCGGCCCGTTGCGCGTGCGTCCGGGCCGGGTCGACGGTGCTCATGCGTAGTCCTCCGCTCGGTCCGGCGATGACCTCGAGACGAATATCCGCGAGGTGTCACCCGGACGTGCGGGGTCGAAGAGCACCCATACGCGCTGCCCCGGTTTGGGCGCCGTGCTCCAGTCGAAGGCATTGGTGCGCTTGACCCAGCGCTGCATGCCCCGCGCGTCGGCGTATGTGAAGCGCCACGACGCGATGGTGCGTGTGCCCGGCGAGATGTCCACCCCTTCGGTGACCGTGCCCGGCGTCGGGTGACCCGCCGCGAGCATCCGCCGCACCGCATCCACGCGCCGCGAGGACCGCCGTCGGAGCAGCCTGCACGTCACGAAGGCGACGACGGTGAGGGCTGCAGCGAGTGCCGGGAGCCACACGGGGAGCCAGTAGGAGGCCCACGCGGCGGACGACCAGGCGTCGACGGTGTCGAAGTGCTCGTCGAGCGTGGACCCGACACGCTGCGGCTGCGTCCACAGGCCCGCGAACGCGACGAGCCCGGTCGTCGTGCCCGCCAGCGCAATCGTGAACGGGTCGACGGGCGGCAGCGGACGCGGATCACCGATGAGGTTCGCGTAGACCAGGAAGTAGAGGGGGAGCGCGCCGAGAAGGAGGACGAACGCGGCGGGGAGTGCGTACCAGGCGTCGTTGATCCACGGCTCGGCATCGAGGTCGCGGATGCCGAGGGCCATCTGGCGACCCGAGTTGCGTTCCGCGATCAGCCCGAAGCCGAGCAGGGCACCGAACAGGAACAGCACGACGCCGACAGCCCAGAGCTGCGCGAGCGTCTGAGGACTGCCCACGCGGCGCGTCGCTCTCGCCCTTCGTGCTTGGACCGGGTCGATGGTGCTCATGGCTGGATAGTGACAGGCGGATGCGCCCCGCACCAGTCCCGGATGCTTCGACTTCGCCGCGCAGGTGCCCCGCGTCCCAGCGCACACCCCCGAGCGCGCCGATGCGGAACCCCCCCCGGGCGCCCCTCGCCCCCACCCTCCCCCTCCTCCCTCGCCCCACCCTCGCCCCACCCTCGCCACCCTCCCCCCCCATCCCGCCCCGGGAGTCGAAAGTGGACTTGTGGTTGTCAAACTTCGAGTTTGACGACCACAAGTCCACTTTGGAGATCTCGGCGCGGGCGGAGGGCCGGTTCGCGTCGTTACGGGGCGGGATGCGTGGCCGCGAGCGAGGGGCGCGCGGCGTCGGAGGCACGCAACCGCGCAGCTTGCACGTGCCGGCTACCGCGCGGCCCGCTCCGCATCCGCTGCCCCGTCGGCCCCAGCGACGAGGTCGTCGCCGGCCTCATCGGCGTCGGAGCCGCGAAGCTTCGCGATGCCGCTCATCAGGTGGTAGACGACGAGCGTCGCCACGGTGCCGAGGACGATGCCGCCGAACGTCACCTGGCCGCTGTTGATCGTGAAGTCGCCGATCGCGACGATCAGGCCGACGCCCGCCGTGAACTGGTTCGTGGGTGACGAGAAGTCGACCTTGTTCTCGAGCCAGATGCGCACGCCGATGATGCCGATCAGGCCGTAGAGGGCCGTCGTGATGCCGCCCAGCACGCCCGCCGGGACGCTCGCGATGAGCACACCCACCTTCGGGGAGAGGGCGAGGAGGATCGCGGCGATCGCGGCGACCCAGTAGGCGGCCGTCGAGTAGACGCGGGTCGCCGACATGACGCCGATGTTCTCGCCGTACGTGGTGGTGGGGGAGCCGCCGCCGAAGCCGGAGAGCACCGTCGCGAGGCCGTCGGCCAGCAGGGCCTGGCCGGCCATCGGGTCCAGGTTGCGGTTCGTGAGCTGCCCGACGCCCTTCACGTGGCCGACGTTCTCGGCGATGAGCGCGAGCACCACCGGCACGAACATCAGGTAGACGAGCAGGTGCTCAGCGGCGAAGACCGGGGCCGTGAAGGTGGGCAGGCCGATCCACGCGGCATCGTCGAGGCCCGCGAGGTCGACCTGGCCCATGAACGCAGCCACGATGTAGCCGACGATGACGCCGATGAGGATCGACAGCCGCCCGACCATGCCCTTGAACGCGACCGCGACGACGATGACCGTCAGCAGCGTCACCGACGCGACGAGCGGTGACGCCTCGAAGTTGTTCTTCGCCGCAGGGGCGAGGTTGAAGCCGATGAGCGCGACGATCGTGCCCGCGACGACAGGTGGCATGAGGAGGTTGATCCAGCGGGTGCCTGCGAGGTTCACGATGAGCCCGACCACGGCGAGCAGCGCGCCGACGACGATGATGCCGGCAAGTGCGACGCCCTGCCCGTCGGAGGCGACGGCCGCGAGGATCGGCGCGATGAACGCGAACGACGAGCCGAGGTAGCTGGGCACGCGGTTGCGGGTGATGAGCAGGAACAGCATCGTGCCGATGCCCGAGAACAGCAGCGTCGTCGACGGCGGGAAGCCCGTCAGCAGCGGAACGAGGAACGTCGCGCCGAACATCGCGACGACGTGCTGCGCGCCGAGTCCGATGGTGCGGGGCCAGGTCAGGCGCTCCTCGGGCAGCACGATCTCGCTTGCGGGGACGTTCTTTCCGTCTCCGTGCAGTTTCCAGGGCAGTGCCACGGCGGTCTCGCTTCCAGGTCGTTCGGCGGGGATGGGCCTGCGCGGGGATCGGCGCGTGACCTCTACGAGATTAGGGGATGCGGTGGTTGCCGTCGCGCGTCAACCAAGGTGACGTGGGAGTGAGATCCAGCTCGGTGGCGACGGCGATCCGGCTCACGTCACCCTGACTGTCGATGCCGCGCGTCACCCTGGCTGTCGAGCGGAACAGAGCGGCGCAGAAGAGGGGTGGGCGGCATCGGGTGCTCCGCGCGCTGGCTACGCTTGTTCCTGTACCGCGAGCAGCACGATCAGGGGAGCCGCATGAGCGACAGCCACGAGTCCGCAGTCGACGACGAGCAGGCGGAAGGCGGCGACGGCGGGCACGTTGCGACGCCAACGCGTGCGACGCAGGTCGCGCCGACGAGACGTGGCAGCGGGTCGACGTTCACGGAGCGCCTCGACACGTTCTTCGAGATCACGCACCGCGGCTCGAACGTGCCGCGCGAGATTCGCGGTGGCCTCGTCACGTTCATGACGATGGCGTACATCGTCATCCTGAACCCCCTGATCCTCGGCGGATTCTCGCAGGATCAGGCGACGCTCGACGTCGAGGGCGGCTGGCTGCAGGCGTCGCAGGTCGCCGCCGTCACTGGGCTCACGGCCGGCGTCATGACGATTCTGTTCGGTGTCATCGCGAACCTGCCGTTCGGTCTCGCGGCCGGCCTGGGCATCAACTCCTTCCTCGCCGTCAACGTCGTGCAGCAGGTCACCTGGGCCGAGGCCATGGGGCTTGTGGTCATCAACGGCCTGGTCATCGTCGTGCTGTCGGCGACCCGCCTGCGCGAGATGATCTTCCACGCCGTGCCGCCGCAGTTGAAGACGGCGATCACGGTGGGCATCGGCCTGTTCCTGGCGTTCATCGGGCTCGTGGATGCGGGCTTCGTCACGTCCTCGGGGAACGCGTCGCCGCCCGTGCAGCTCGGTGTGGGCGGTTCGGTGACGACGGTTCCGACGCTCATCTTCGTGGTCGGCCTGATCGTGATGGGGGTCCTCATGGCCCGTCGTGTGAAGGGCGCGCTGCTCATCGGCATCGTCGGCACGACCGTCGTCGCGGTGATCGTCGAGGCGGTCATGAAGCTCGGCCCGGCGTTCGAGAACGAGGGCGGATGGTCGCTCAACGTGCCGATGCTGCCCACGCAGATCGTCTCGGTGCCCGACCTCGGCCTCATCGGCGCGTTCGACTTCGGTGCGTTCGAGCGCATCGGCATCCTGGCCGGCGTCATGCTCGTCTTCACGCTGGTGTTCACGAACTTCTTCGACGCGGTCGGCTCGCTGACCGGGCTCACGCGTGAAGCGGGTCTGCAGGACAGGCAGGGCAACTTCCCTCGCCTCAAGTCGTCGCTGGTCGTCGAGGGCATCGGGGCGGTCGCGGGTGGCGCGACGTCGAGCTCGTCGAACACGATCTTCGTGGATTCAGCCGCCGGCGTCGGCGAGGGCGCCCGCACGGGGCTCGCGAGCGTCGTGACCGGTGTCATGTTCCTGCTGGCGATGTTCTTCACGCCGCTGACGCAGATCGTCCCGCTCGAGGTCGCGGCCGCAGCGCTGGTCGTCGTCGGTGTGCTCATGGTGTCGCAGGTGCGCGAGCTGAAGTGGGACGACTTCTCCGTCGCTCTCCCGGTGTTCCTGACGATCGTGATCATGCCGCTCACGTACTCGATCGCGAACGGCATCGGGGCGGGATTCATCTCGTGGGTGCTCGTGCAGACGCTGACGGGCAAGGCGCGCAAGGTGTCGCCGCTGCTGTGGATCGTCGCCGTCGGCTTCCTCATCTACTTCGCGCGCGGCCCCATCGAGGGCCTGTTCGCGTAGCCGTGACGGGGAGCCGCTGACCCGCGCGCTAGTACTGACCTGGGTACTGCCCGCCGCCGCCAGCGGGCCCGTATCCCTGGTTCGCCGTGTACGCGCCAGCCCCCGCGAGGCGCGCGTTGGCTTCTCGGACGAACTGCGGGATGAGGAAGAGGTCCACGATGACCCAGATCGCGACGCCGAGGATGAGGAGCAGGCCGATGCCGAGCCAGGACGTCGCGAAACCCACGAGGTAGAGCACGAGCTGCGTGATGGCGATGCCCGTGCGGCCGAGGTAGAAGTTGTGGATGCCGAGTCCGCCGAGGAAGATCGCGAGCACGTACGTGATGCCGACTTCCTTGCCCCCGCTGACCACGACCGTCTGCTGGTAGAGCACGGGCGCGTTGGCGGCTGGTGCCTGCGTGGGCGCGTAGTGCCCCCACTGGGCGCCGTCCCAGTATCGCTGCCGGCCCGTTGGGTCCGGGTACCAGCCGGCGGCGGGCGAGGACGGCCCGTGGTTCGTGTTGGACGAGCGGAAGGCGTCGTCTTCGGGCTGCGATGCGTACGGATCCGATGGAACGAGGCTCATCAGGCACTTCCCTGCTGTCGAGTGGATGCGTCACTCATGCTAGCGAGCGCCACCGACACTGCGCGGGCCTGTGGGTTTCGGGGGCCGAAGCGCGGCAGGGTCAGGGCGTCGGATGTGCGCCTGGTGCCGTGCGCAGGGCTCGCCGGACGAGCAGTCCTTCTGCGATGAGGAGTGCGCCCACGATCGCGGCACCGAGCAGGAACCACAGAGCGGGGCCGACGACGTCGCCAGATGCCCAGAGCAGCTCGCGGTCCTCGCTCTGCCATGGCCATAGGGCGCGGAGCGACCCGGCCATGATGCCCGTCATGAGGGCGAGGGTCACGCGGCGGTGCTTCGTGAGGAGCCACAGCAGCACCTGCACGAAGAGCGCGAGACCCGTGATGGCGCCGATCGCGAAGAGTGCGATGTAGCCGAAGTCGAGCGAGTTGAGGGCACGCAGCGTCGGCTCGTACATGCCCGTCGTGACGAGGACGAAGGATCCGGAGACGCCGGGCAGCACAAGCGCGCACACCGCCACGGCTGCGGAGACGAGGATGGCGATGGGGGATGGGTCGGCGTCGTTCGCAGACGGGAGTCCGGTCAGCACGAAGCTCAGGATGGCGGCGGGGACCGCGATCGCGTAGTCGCGCACCTGCCAGCGGGCGCCGAGCATCCGGGCCGGAACGATGAGCGACACGGCGATGAGCCCTGCGAAGAGCGCGCGGGATGCGATGGGGTGCGCCTCGACGAGGGGTGCGACGATGCGTGCGGCGACGACGATCGCGAGGAGCATCCCGATGCCGACCGGCATGACGACGCCCCAGCGCACCTGGGCGAAGTGCTCACGTGCGCGCTGCAGGCCTTGACCGCGCACGGTGTCGACTGCCGCGCGCACGACGCCGCGCACGAGGTGGCCAGCTGAGTCGATGAGGGTTTCGTAGACACCGATCAGCAGGGCGATGGTGCCGCCGCTGACGCCCGGGATGATCTCCGTCACGCCGATGAGCGCGCCTCGGAGGAGATTGACGAGGACGTTGAGCGCTGACAAACCGGCCCTTCTCGGGCGCCGGGGTCGGAGGTGGCGCCGGATGCGTGCGCGCAGGGGGAGGCGGCACAAAGCCCCTAGTCTGTCAGGCCGCATCCGCGGTCGCACCCGCGGGGCATCGCCGCCACCCGGCGTGAGGGCGACGAGGCGGGCGGCATTCACAGCGGATTCACGCAATCCACTGGCACTCAGCCCGGCCGGGTCTGGCGCGCGTACCGTGTCCGCCATGTCCTCCGAACCCAGCCTCGCAGAGGCTCAAACCCGTCGCGGACGTCTCCGCGGCGCGGCTCCCGCCGGCCTCGCTGGCATCGGTGCCGCGGCGCTCGGTGTCGGCCTCGGTGAGCTCGCGGCCGCGTTCCTGCAGACCACCGCGAGCCCGATCGTCGCGGTGGGTGCCCTGCTCATCGACCTCGCGCCGCCCTGGGCGAAGGACACGGCGATCGCGCTCTTCGGGACCGCCGACAAGATCGCGCTCATCGCGCTCGTCGCGGTCGTGCTGCTCGTCGTCGCGGCGATCGCCGGCGTGCTCGAACGAGCTCGTCCGCCGTGGGGCCGCGTGCTCATCGGGCTCATCGCCGCGATCGGCGCTGTGGCTGTAGCCACCCGTACCCCGTTCTCGCCCCTCGATACCGTGCCGCCGCTGCTCGCGATGGTGGTGGCTGTGCTGACGCTGCAGTTCCTCGCGAAGACGCTCGCCGATGCTGAGCAGCGGGCCCGCCAGCGCTCGAGGGAGTCGGCCGTCGCCGTCGCGCGAGGCTCAGCCGTCGGCGCGACAGGACGCGCGGCTGCGAGCGAGTCGGAGACGGAGGGGGCAGCGGGCGTCGAGGTCGAGTCGACCGCGACTCCGGCCGGTGTCGACCGCCGCCGCTTCCTCATCTACTCGGGGGCATCCCTCGTCGTCGGCGTGATCGCGGCTGCCTCGGGTGCCGCGCTCTCTGCCGGAACTCGCGCCGTCACGGCGGTCCGCGAGGCGATCGCCCTGCCGGCTGCCGCGGTGAAGGCGGCGGCCGTCCCCGCGGGCGCGCAGTTCGACATCCCGGGCCTCCCGCCTGTCGTCACGCCGAACGCCGACTTCTACCGCATCGACACGGCCCTCAGCGTGCCGCTCGTGAACCCTGAGGGCTGGTCGCTGCGCATCCACGGCCTCGTCGACAACGAGGTGACCATCACCTGGGACGAGCTGCTCGCCCTGCCGCTCGAGGAGAGCATCACGACCCTCATGTGCGTGTCCAACGAGGTCGGCGGCGGCCTCATCGGCAACGCGCTCTGGCTCGGCTACCCCCTCCGGGAGCTGCTCAAGCGTGCGGGTCCGCAGGCGGACGCCGACATGGTGCTCTCGAAGTCGGCCGACGGCTGGACCGCCAGCACCCCCATCGGGGCGCTCACCGACGACCGCAACGCGATCCTCGCGGTCGGCATGAACGGCGAACCGCTCCCCGCCGAGCACGGCTTCCCGGTGCGGATGGTCGTGCCAGGCCTGTACGGGTACGTGTCGGCGACGAAGTGGGTCGTCGACCTCGAGGTCACCCGCTTCGACCGGGTCAACGCGTACTGGACCGACCGCGGGTGGAGTGCCGAGGGGCCGATCAAGATCGGCTCGCGCATCGATGTGCCCAGCGCCGGAAGCCTGAACGCGGGTCCGACGACGATCGCCGGGTTCGCGTGGCAGCAGCACACGGGCATCGAAGCCGTTGAAGTCCAGATCGACGACGGCGAGTGGATGCCGACGGAGCTCGCCGCGCCCATCTCCGACGACACGTGGCTGCAGTGGAAGCTCGACTGGGACGCCCCCGCAGGCGAGCACTCCGTGCGCGTCCGCGCGACGTCGAGCGACGGCGAGGTGCAGACGGATGCGCGCGCCAATGTCGTTCCCGACGGCGCCACCGGCCATCACGAGATCACGGTCAACGTCACCGCGTAGGTCTCGGCGTCGGCGGGGCCCGCCCGCAGCTGCTCGCACCACACCTTCCTCCTCCACAAAGGTGTGGGAAGCGCAGCCCCGTTCCGGGATGAGCCTGCGTTTCCCAAAGATCTGCGCCGTGTCTCAGGCGGATGCACCGCGCAAGACCCCCCCCGATAGCCTGGCGGGGATGCCCCCACATTCCCCCGACGAGGCTCCCCGACCGTCGACCGTCCGCGATCTGCCGCGCGCCGCGTGGATCTCGGCGCGCGCATCCACCCCGAACGTGCCGCTGGCGGTGCTGTCGGTGCCGATCTACGCGTTCTCGATTCTGCCGATGACCCTTCGAGGTGGGCTCTACCTCGATGAGTCCCGCACCGGTACGGTGCTCTTCGCGCGGCGACGGCCGATCTTGGACGGGTTGGTCGTCGTGCTCGTCACGGCTGCGGCGTTTGTGCTCTGGGTGGCCTGCATCCTGCTGTTCGACACCATGCTCATGCTCCTGCTCGGGATGCTCGTCTACGCGGCGCTGCTCGTCGGCGCTGTCATCGCGCTGGTGCAGCCGGGCGGGACGACGCTCTCGGCGTCCGGCCCGGAGACGCCGAAGGGGGACCGCTGGATGGTCGCGGCCCTCGCGCAACTCCCGGGTACCCGCATGACCGCGGTGATGCTCGCGAGGCGCTTGATCGAGCACGCTCCGCCGGGCTCGGTCCTGGTTGCGGCCGCGGCGACGGATGCGCTGCTCGAGCGCTACGTGCGCGCCGGCTTCACGGCGGGGCGGGCACGGCGCGTCTATCGCCTCGTTCCCCCGCGGACGCAAAGAAACCCCGCCATGTAGAAGCTAGGCGGGGTTTCAGTGGCTCCGACGGGCGTCGATCCCGTGACCTCACGATTTTCAGTCGTGCGCTCTACCAACTGAGCTACAGAGCCGGAGGCTGTTGCCTCGTGGCGACGCACTGATGTTCGTCGCCGTTGCAAATTGCCCTCTTCGAGAAGAGGGCAAGATGCTTGGCGACCCTGACGGGACTTGAACCCGCGACCTCCGCCGTGACAGGGCGGCGCGCTAACCAACTGCGCTACAGGGCCTTACTGTGGTGTCTCAGCCTGGGCTGATTCATCCGTATTCGATTGCGACAGTTCAATGTACAGCATCCCAGCACCTGGTGTTGTCACGACCGTGACCCCAACGGGATTCGAACCCGTGTTAACGCCGTGAAAGGGCGCCGTCCTAGGCCGCTAAACGATGGGGCCGAGTGCTTGTAGCTGACTTGACTACCGAGAGAAGAGCATAGGGGCGTTTTCGCCTCGCGGCAAATCCGGTGCCGCATCGCGGTCCGTTCGGCGTGTCGCACGGGGCGCGGTCGGGTGCGCGCGCAGGCTTCCTCGTATCCGGATGTTCCCCACGAGGCGCGGGATTCCGGCCCACTCAGCGACCCGGTACAGGTTTCCTCACCCGGGTCTCTGTGACGCGCTAGGCAGATGTTGACAAACTTGTTACTGTTTCTCGTGTTGTTGGTGTGAAACGAGTGACTGCAGTGGTAAATGCAGTCTCGCGTTGCCGCAGAGGCGTCCGCCTCGTTCCGCACCCAAGATCCATCACGAGGAGAGCGAATGCCCGCCACCAGGAGCCGGAAGCCCCTGCGACTCCGCGACCGCTGGCGTACCCCGCTCGTGGGCGCAGCATCCGCCGCCGTGCTGGCCGCGCTTGCACTCTCCGCTGGCCCCGCATTCGCTGCAGACGATGACTACGCCACGTGGGAAGACGTCGTCGCAGCTGAAGGCGACGTCGATCGCCAGGAATCGCTCATCAGCGAGATCGAACAGCAGATCGCCGACCTCGACGCGAAGGTATCCGCAGCAGCCGCCGAAGCGCAGGCCGCCGGCGAAGAGCACGGCAAGGCGCAGACCGCGTCGAGCGAGAAGTTCGCCGAGGTCACGATCCTGCAGGAGCAGGCGGATGCGGCCGAGGAGAAGGCCGCGACGTCACGCGAGAAGGCCGGTCAGCTGGCTGCCGCCATGAGCACACGCGGCGCAGGCGACCCCAAGCTCGCTCTCTTCCTCAACCCCGGCGACGCCGACACGCTGCTCTACCAGCTCGGCACCATCAGCAAGCTCTCCGAGCAGACCGACGGCATCTACAACCAGGCCGTCACCGAGAAGAACACGGCAGACGTCCTCGGCACCCAGGCCACAACCGCGCACGACGAGCTCGCGAAGCTCGAAGCCGACGCGAAGACCAAGTTCGACGCGGCGCAGGCCGAGCAGGTTGTCCTCCAGAACGAGAAGTACCTCGCCGACGACAAGAAGGCCGACCTCCAGGCCATGCTCGCGCCGCTCAAGGAGAAGCGCGACGTCACCGCCAGCGACTACGCAGCCGGCGAGAAGCTCCGCCAGGAGCAGGTCGCGCAGACGAACCGCGAACGTGCAGAAGCCGCGGCCGCCTACCAGGAAGAGGCGTACCAGCAGGCCGTCGCCGACGCTGAGGCAGCAGGCGTCCAGGCGCCGGCCAAGCCCGACATCTCCACCGACGTGCCAGAGGCATCCGCCCCGCTCGCGCCAGCCGACCCGACCGATCCTTCTGTCGCCCCGGAATCGCTGCGCCCGCCGGCACAGGCCGCACCTCCTCGCCAGCCTTCTGCCCCGCCGACGGCCACGGCGGACCCGACCGCCCCGGTCGCGCCGCAGCAGCCGACCGCTCCCGCCGAGTCGCCCGCCCCGAACCCCGACCCCGTCACGCCGGCACCGACCACGGCCCCGGAGCCGACGACCGCCCCGGAGCCGACGCAGGCGCCCGAGCCGACGCAGGCACCAGAGCCGGAGCCGACGACCGCGCCGACCACGGCGCCCGAGCCCGACCCCACGAAGCCCGACATCGAGATCCTCCCCGAGGAGCCGCAGAAGCCTGACGTCGAGCTCGAACCGGAGCCCGAGCCCGAGCCCGAAGTCGTCGCACCGACCACTCCGGAGACCCCGAGCGGAGTGCTGGCCGGCTACTACGGACCGATCAGCAGCGGCGTCGTCACGGACGAGTACGGCATGCGCCTGCACCCGATCTTCGGCACCTACCGCATGCACAACGGCCTCGACCTCGGCGTCAACGGCGGTACGTGCGGAGCCCCGCTCTACGCGGTGCACAGCGGCACGATCACCTACGCCGGCTACAACGGCGGATTCGGCAACCACGTCGTGCTCGACTTCGGCAACGGAACCCAGGTCTCCTACTCGCACATCATGGACGGCGGCATCAACGTCTACGTCGGCCAGACCGTGAACGCCGGTGACGTGCTCGCCTACGCCGGAACCACCGGGTCCTCCACGGGCTGCCACCTGCACTTCGAGCTGAAGTACTGGGGAACCCTGATGGACCCGAAGCCGTGGCTCGCCTCGGCAGGCATCTACTACTACTGATCCGCACCCGCACTGGCTGAGCCCAGCGCGAGCAGAAGGGCGGCTCCTCGCTTCGGCGGGGAGTCGCCCTTCTGCGTGTGACGTCCTCGGCGCTCACCCGCGGGACGACCCGTGCGCTCGATGTCTGTCCAACATCAGTGCAATATCGTTCGATTCTGGGCCTTGGGCGCAGCAGATCCCCGATATCGCACTCATGTTGGACAGCCGCATCCGCACCGGGCACACGAAGAAGCCCCGCGTCCACGTGGGATGCGGGGCTCTCGTCAGCCTGCCGCCGGTCGGACCGACGGACGGCGCCTACTCGGCTGGCTTGTACTGCGCGATGGAGCGCTCGATGATCGCCTCAGCCGCGGCTGCGTCGCCCCAGGCCTCGACCTTGACCCACTTGCCGGGCTCCAGGTCCTTGTAGTGCTCGAAGAAGTGCTTGAGCTGGTCCTTGGTGGAGTCGTCGACGTCGCCGAGGTCCTGGATCTTGGCCCAGCGCGGGTCCTTCGCGGGGACGCAGAGGATCTTGTCGTCTCCGCCTGCCTCGTCTGCCATGTTGAGCACGCCGACGGGGCGCACCTTGAGGCCGACGCCGGGGAAGAGCGGGTACTCGAGCAGCACGAGTGCGTCGAGGGGGTCGCCGTCGTCTGCGAGGGTGTGCTCGAAGAAGCCGTAGTCGACGGGGTACACGAACGGGGTGAAGAGCACGCGGTCGAGGAAGACGCGGCCGGTCTCGTGGTCGACCTCGTACTTGTTGTGGCTTCCGCGCGGGATTTCGATGACGACGTCGTAGCTGCCCATGGCGCTCCTTCGTTGCGCCTGGCGGCGCTCATTCTGTGTGGCTTGTCGGCGAGCGTCGCGGGGCCCTGTGGGGCGCTGCTCGCCGCACGAAACCGTTGGTCTCGTTCGGGTTCAGGGTAGTGGATGCGCCTCGGTTGGGGGTGCGGATGCGCCGTTTCCGTCGGGGCCGACCGTGACGGCCGTCTGCGCTTCGCGCTGTGACGCTCGGCTGGAGCGGCGGTGATGGATCGTGGCATGCTGGTCTGCATGGCTGATCTCAAGGAAGCGCTGCATCTCGATCCGTTCATCCCGCTTCGGGAGGGGACGGGCCAGGCGCTTCCGCATGTGCTGTCGCTCGGGACGGCCCTTGTCGCCGGTGTGCAGTTCACGCTGCTCGCCGCCGCGCTTCTGAGTCTCGTCCGGCGTAAGCCGACTCAGGTTCGCGGGTCGCGACTCGCGTGGGGTGCGTTCTCGCTCGTGAACTTCGTGGGCCCGATCTCCTACTTCCTCTTCGGCCGCAAGCGTTGACCCTGCTGCCAGCTCCCGCGCCTCGCCGCCCCTCGGTCGGTGCTTGTTGCGGCTCCGAGCGTGACGGTTCGCGCGGGCGCGTTTAGGCTGTACCTGTGTCAGATCGCCCTCGCCTCACTCCAGCAGTCGCCGACCTTCGCCGAGCCGTCCGTGGTTCGCTCCTCGGGCGTGTGCAAAAGGGCGATCGTGTGCTCGTCGCCCTGAGTGGCGGACCCGACTCCCTTGCTCTTGCCGCAGCCACCGTCTTCGAGGCCAAGCGCCTCGAGGTCGAGGCCGGCGCGATCATCATCGACCACGACCTGCAGGAGGGTTCGGCGAAGATCGCCGAGCATGCTGCGGAGCAGGCGGCTGAGCTCGGCCTCGCCCCGGTAAGCGTCGTGCGTGTGAGCGTCGAGGACCTTGGTGCTGGCCCGGAGGCCTCCGCCCGCGTGGCCCGCTACGAGGCGATCGAGGCCGTGCGCGTCGAGACGGGCGCATCCTGGGTGCTGCTCGGCCACACGCTCGACGATCAGGCCGAGACGGTGCTGCTGGGCCTCGCTCGGGGTTCCGGCGCGAAGAGCCTGCACGGCATGGCGCCCGTCACGGGCACGCTGTTGCGCCCGCTGCTCGGCCTGCACCGCCAGGTGACGGTCCAGGCGTGCGAGGACCAGGGCATCACTCCGTGGATCGACCCGCACAACAGCGACCCCGCGTACACGCGCGTCCGCGTGCGCGACACGGTGCTGCCGCTCCTCGAGAAGGAGCTCGGCCCCGGCATCTCCGAGGCGCTCGCCCGCACGGCGACGACGCTTCGCGAGGACTCCGAGACGCTGGATGCGCTTGCCCTCGAGTGGGCGCACGAGATCGTGAACACCGACGATGACGGCCGCATCTCCCTCGACGTCGGCGGCATCGTCGCGCAGCCGCCCGCACTGCGCCAGCGGATCTGCCGCATCGTCGCCGAGCAGGGCTTCGGCGTTTCGCTGACGCGTCGCCACACGATGGCCGTCACGGCCCTCGCGACCGAGTGGCGCGGTCAGGGCCCGGTCGATCTCCCCGGCATCCGGGTGGAGCGCGAGAAGGGTCGCATCCTGTTCGGTGCGACGGCCTCCGCGCACGACGACCACCTCGACGAGACCGCCTAGCTTCACCCGTTCCGCCGCACACCACGTTCGTCTTCTCGAGCGCTGAAACACCCCAGGAGCCAGGATGCGCGCCACTGATATCCCGAACGACGTCCGCGAAGTCCTCATCACGGAAGAGGAGATCCAGGCGAAGCTCGCTGAGATCGCCCGCCGCATCGAGGCTGATTACGCCGAGTGCGAGCCGTTGCTCATCGGCGTGCTGAAGGGCGCGGTCATGGTCGTCTCCGACCTGTCCCGCGAGCTGACGATCCCGCTGAAGATGGACTGGATGGCCGTGAGCTCCTACGGCTCCGGCACCGAGTCGAGCGGTGTCGTGCGCATCCTGAAGGACTTGGACACCGACCTCACGGGCCGCCACGTGCTCATCGTCGAGGACATCATCGACTCCGGTCTGACGCTGTCGTGGCTCAAGCAGAACCTGGAATCGCGGGGCCCTGCATCCGTCGAGATCTGCACGCTGCTGCGCAAGCCGGAGCGCCTCAAGTCGGATGTGCCCGTTCGCTATGTCGGCTTCGACGTGCCCAACGAGTTCGTCGTCGGCTACGGCCTCGACTACGACGAGCAGTACCGCCACCTGCGCGACATCATCGTGCTGCAGCCGCACGTGTACGGCGGCGAGTAGGCCGGGCAGCGCGACCCGGTGCATCCGCGCGCCTTCAGCGAACACTGGAGACCCGTGTCGGTGGTGCCGAGTACCATGACTTTCGATCGCGCGCCCTGGTGCGCTGGCGAAGAACCGGCTGAAAGGCACCGAGCACGCCACTCGAGTCTCGACTTATGAAGCAAGTTACCAAGATCCTCAAGAGCCCTATCTTCATCGTGGTGCTCGCCGTGCTGGTCATCGGCCTCGGCTTCAGCCTCATCAACGGCAGCGGCACCCGCGAGGTGACGACGCAGCAGGGCCTCGAGCTCCTCCAGGAGAAGAAGGCTGACAAGGTCGTCATCGTCAACGGTGACAACCGCGTCGACATGGAGCTGGCGCAGGCCGACCCCGAGTACGGCCAGAATGTCCAGTTCTACTTCGTGGATGCGCGCGCCGACGACGTCGTGTCGGCCGTCGACACGGCGGCTCCCGCCGGCGGGTACGACGACGACGTGCCCCAGCCGAGCTGGCTGCTGTCGGCCGTCAGCATCCTCTTCCCGCTGCTGCTCATCGGCTTCTTCATCTGGATCCTCTTCGCTGGAGGCCTGGGCGGCGGCGGTGGCCGCGGCGTCATGCAGTTCGGCAAGTCGAAGGCGAAGCTCGTCTCGAAGGAGAGCCCGCAGGTCACGTTCGACGACGTCGCCGGTGCCAACGAGGCGCTCGAGGAGCTTCAGGAGATCAAGGAGTTCCTCAAGGAGCCCGCCAAGTTCCAGGCTGTCGGCGCCCGCATTCCGAAGGGCGTGCTGCTGTACGGCCCTCCAGGAACCGGCAAGACCCTGCTCGCTCGCGCCGTCGCGGGTGAGGCCGGCGTGCCCTTCTACTCGATCTCGGGTTCCGACTTCGTCGAGATGTTCGTGGGTGTCGGCGCGAGCCGCGTCCGCGACCTGTTCGAGCAGGCCAAGCAGAACTCGCCCGCCATCATCTTCGTCGACGAGATCGACGCCGTCGGTCGCCACCGTGGTGTCGGCATCGGCGGCGGCAACGACGAGCGCGAGCAGACCCTCAACCAGCTGCTGGTCGAGATGGACGGCTTCGACGGCTCGACGAACGTCATCCTCATCGCAGCGACGAACCGTCCGGACGTGCTCGACCCGGCGTTGCTGCGCCCCGGCCGCTTCGACCGTCAGATCGGCGTCGACGCGCCAGACCTCGACGGCCGCGCCCGCATCCTCGGCGTGCACGCGAAGGGCAAGCCGCTGTCGCAGGACGTCGACCTTCGTGTCATTGCGCGCAAGACGCCCGGCTTCACGGGTGCCGACCTCGCGAACGTGCTCAACGAGGCGGCGCTGCTCACGGCCCGCTCGAACGCGCAGATCATCGACAACGAGGCGCTCGACGAGGCGGTCGACCGCGTCATCGCCGGTCCGCAGCGTCGCAGCCGCGTCATGAACGATCAGGAGCGCCTCATCACGGCGTACCACGAGGGCGGCCACGCCCTCGCCGCCGCGGCGATGCGCCACACCGACCCGGTGACGAAGATCACGATCCTCCCGCGCGGTCGTGCCCTCGGCTACACCATGGTGCTGCCGCTGGAGGACAAGTACTCGGTGACGCGCAACGAGCTCCTCGACCAGCTGTCGTACGCCATGGGCGGCCGCGTCGCTGAGGAGATCGTGTTCCACGACCCGACCACCGGCGCCTCGAACGACATCGAGAAGGCCACGAAGACGGCCCGCAAGATGGTCACCGAGTACGGCATGACCGCATCCGTCGGCTCCGTGAAGCTCGGGGAATCCTCCGCCGAGACCGTCTACGGTCAGCAGGCCGGCGCGGGCC
This sequence comes from Pseudoclavibacter terrae, assembly GCF_008831075.1. Lineage (GTDB taxonomy): Bacteria > Actinomycetota > Actinomycetes > Actinomycetales > Microbacteriaceae > Pseudoclavibacter > Pseudoclavibacter terrae. Next base: position 378,302 of record NZ_WBJX01000001.1, read on the forward strand.
GCAACTACTCGGAGTCGGTCGCCGAGACCGTCGACCGCGAGGTGCGCCTCCTCATCGAGCAGGCGCACGACGAGGCGTGGAAGGTCATCAACGACAACCGCGACATCCTCGATCAGCTGGCGGCCGAGCTCCTCGAGAAGGAGACGCTCGACCACGTTCGGCTGGAAGAGATCTTCGCGCCCGTGCGCAAGCTGCCGGAGCGCCCGCAGTGGCTCTCCAGCCCCGACCGCCCCGTGAGCACCCTGTCGCCTGTGCCGCTCAAGCCGCACATCCCGGTCGACCAGATGGACCCGATCGAACACGCTCAGGATGGCGGCGCCGAGCTCGGCTTCTAGACCCCGCATGCACGACGAAGAAGGCAGGCTCCCGGCGACGGGAGCCTGCCTTCTTCGTGTGTGCGTGCACCTGCGGTCAGGGCATGGTGGTTCGGGGCCGCGCGTCTTCTCGAGCGCGGCGACAGTCACGGCGATGCTGACGGCTGCGAGGGGCACGATGAGGATGCCCATCTGCAGCAGGTTCCAGCCGAGCGCGAGGAACAGGGCAGCTGCTGCGACGGTGGCCACCCAGAGCGTGATGGCGAGTGGCGTGGATGCGAAGCTCCGGAAGCCTGGTCGGTCGGTCGTCAGGGGTGCTCCTCCGATCGTCGGTCCGTTCTGCGTGGCAGCTACGCCGATGGGTGTCGAGCGTGGGTGGCCCGCCTCCGCATCGGATGCGTATCTGAGAGTCGCCGCGCGACTCGCGCGGGCGGTGCGGGGATGCGCGCGGGCTTCGTTTCGCGGGAGGATGGAGACCGACCCGCGTTGCGGGCGCTGCGGAGTGAGGACTTGCAAATGAACGATGTCAGTTCCGGATCGTCGGAGCGGGTCGATCTTGGGCGCGCGCAGGCTGCCGTGCGGGAGTTCCTGTCGGCGATCGGCGAGGACCCCGACCGCCCTGGCCTCGCGCGCACGCCAGAGCGCGTCGCGGAGGCCGCACTCGAGCTGTTCGGCGGCATCGGGGTTGACGCGATCACGCCCCTGGTTGGTGCCAGGTTCCCCGTCTCCGACACTCAGCAGCAGTTCGCTGCTCCCTCCGGCGCGGCCGAATCCGGGGCTCCGCTCGCCGCACCTGCCAGTGCCGTCGCGTTCGAATCTGCCTCCGCACGCGCATCCGTACCCGAATCTGCATTCACGGGCAACGCAACCGCGCCCGTGTCGCAGCCCGTCGTCCTCCGCGATCTCGCCTTCCGGTCCATGTGCGAGCACCACCTGCTGCCCTTCTCTGGCCGTGTGCACCTCGCCTATGTGCCCGGTGACTCGATCGTCGGCTTCGGCCGTCTGCACGCGCTCCTCGAGACGCTCTCCGCGCGACCGACCCTGCAGGAGCGCCTCGGCGACGAGCTGGTCGACGCCATGATGACCGCGCTCGACGCCCGCGGCGCGCTCGCCGTCATCGAGGCGAGTCACGCGTGCGCCGGGCTTCGCGGCTCGCGGCAGCAGGCTGGCGTCATCGTGACCGTGTCCGCGCGGGGCGAGCTCTCAGAGCCCATCGCCCGCGCGGAGATCATGTCGCTCATCGGGGCGCAGCCGATCGTCGCAGCGGATGAGGTCGCCGTCGCGACGCCCGCCGAGCCCGTCGTCGGCCACGTGCTGCGAGGCGCGCGCTTCGATCCGCGATTGGGGACGCAGGCGCGATCCGCGTCAGCCGACGACGAGGACGATGCGGCTGAGGCGCCAAACGCGCCGGCCACGCCAGATGCATCAGCCGCGTCAGGGGCAGCAGCGGCCGCTGGACCTGCGGCCACCGCATCGCACGCGCCCGCCGAGGTCGCCGAGCGCGACGCGCAGCTCGACGCGGCGACGGGCGAGCAGTGGGCTGAGGACTCGGGCCCCGTGAACACGCGCCCGTTCGAGCTCCCGCAGCGGTTCACGAACCTGCTGCAGCCGGCGATCCCGAAGCGGCCGCGCATCCTCGGCATCCTGAACATCACGCCGGACTCCTTCAGCGACGGTGGCAAGTTCGAGGACCTCTTCAGCCAGAATCGCCGCACGAAGCGCGCCCTCCGCCGCGCGCGGGAGCTCGTCGCCCAGGGCGCCGACATCATCGACGTCGGTGGCGAGTCCACGCGCCCCGGCGCCGTGCGCGTGCCGCAGGAGGAGGAGGCCGCGCGCGTCCTGCCGGTCATCAAGGAGCTCGCGGGGCTCGGCGTGCTCGTGAGCATCGACACGATGTACGCGAAGACGGCCGAGGCCGCACTCGAGCTCGGCGCCGAGTACGTCAACGACGTGTCCGGCGGCCTGGCCGACCCCGCGATGCTCGGCCTCGTCGCCGAGAGTGGGAACCCGTTCATCCTGAGCCACTGGCGCGGGCACTCGGTGCGCATGAACGAGCTCGCCGACTATCGCGACCCCGCCGCCGAGATCCTCTCCGAGCTGGCGAGTGCCCGGGACCGCGCCGTCGACGCCGGCCTCGACCCGTCGCAGATCGTGCTCGACCCAGGCCTCGGTTTCGCGAAGCGGCGCGACGACAACTGGGCGGTGCTGCGTGAGCTGGAGCAGTTCGTGGCGCTTGGGCATCCGCTGCTGGTGGGCGCCTCGCGGAAGCGCTTCACGGGCGAGATGCTGGGGCCGGATGCGGACGTCACCGAACGTGACCTGCCGACGGCGGTCATCACGGCGCTCGCCGCGAAGGCGGGCGTCTGGGGTGTTCGGGTGCACAACGTCGAGGCGAACCGCGTGGCGCTCGATGTCGTCGACGCGTGGCGTGAAGGAGCACAGGATGACTGATCACTCGAGCGGGCACGAACCGAACCTGGACGGCAGACGCGTGGCGGATGCGCCCACCGCAGCGCACGGCGCGGTCGCAGCCGCTGCGCGCGGGCATGCGCACGAGCACGCGTTCGTGCGCGAGCCGGTGGTCGGTGCGACCAGCAGCGCCGCCGGTCGGGTCTCGGCCGAGCCCCCCGCCATGGCGCCGCCCGAGCCGATCCGCCGCGCGGGCGTCCCGGAGCCCGAGCTCGACCGCATCCTCATCACCCGCATGCACGCCCGCGGGCATCACGGGGTGTTCGAGCATGAACGCCGGGACGGGCAGGACTTCTACGTCGATGCAGAGGCGTGGGTCGACGCGGCCGCGGCCTCCTCGAGCGATCACATCGGCGACACCCTGCACTACGGCGAGTGGATGCACGCCTTGCACGCGATCGTGACGGGCGAGCCGGTCGACCTCATCGAGACGCTCGCCGAGCGCCTCGCGGCGGCCACGTTCGGGTTCGACGACGCGGTGGCGGTTCGGATCACGGTGCACAAGCCCCAGGCGCCGGTCGCGTTGGACTTCGAGGACGTCGCCGTGAGCATCCTGCGGCATCGGCCGGCCGCTGCGGGGGAGTACCTGGAATCGGCGGCCGCGCACGCGGTGCACGCGCCCAGCACCCAGACGGCAGCCACTGCCGTTCCTGCTGCCCCCCTCGCTGCGACTCCGAGTACCGCCGCGTCGGGCAGCGCCGAGGACGATTTCCGCGCGCGTGAAGCGGCCGCCGCCGCGCACACCGCCTCCGACGCGTCGATCGTCCTCGACTCCGGGGGTGCCCCGAACGTGCCGCTGCCGCGCGTCGAGCCCGCCGGCGACCTCTTCTCGCCGATCGCGCAGCGCGAGCAGGACGAGCGCTCGCCCTCGGATGCGGCCGTCGTGAGCCGCGCCGGTGGAGCGCCGAACGCCACGTCGGCCCAGCAGCCGTCGCGCGTGCGCCAAGCGGTGATCGCGCTCGGCGCCAACCTCGGTGACCGCGACGCGACGCTCTCTTCCGCGCTGCGGAGCATCGCCGAGCTGCCCGGCACGAAGCTCGTCGCGGCTTCGAGCCTCTACGAGACGCCCGCGCTGACGCTCGAGGGTGTCAGCGAAGCGGCCCCCGCCTACCGAAACGCTGTGGTGCTCGTCGACACCGACCTGCCCGCCGAGGACCTTCTGCAGGCCTTGCACGCCATCGAGGATGCGCACGGCCGCACGCGCGAGACGCGCTGGGGGAGCCGAACGCTGGACCTCGATCTCATCCAGGTGGCCGGGGAGCTCCGCGACGGCGACCTGCAGCTCCCGCACCCGCGGGCGCACGAGCGCGCGTTCGTGCTGGCCCCGTGGCTCGAGGTCGACCCGCGCGCGCAGCTCGCCCCGCACGGCAGCGTCGCGGACTTGCGGGCGGCCGCTCAGGACCGGGTCGATCGGGTCGTGCAGTGAACCTGGCGAGCAGAACACGACCGGGCCTGCTGGTCGGGCTGGTCGTGATCGGGGGCGTGCTCGCGTGGTGCGTGGAGACGTGGCTCGTGACCTCCGGCCGCGCCGTCATGGCGCCGCCGCTCACGATGCCCTTGACGCTGGTCGTGCTCGCGGCGCTGCTGCTGTGGCTCGCGTGGCCCATCCGGGCGTACACGCGCCGCCTGTGGCGTGAGCGCCGCGAAGCTGAGTCGCAACGGCGTGCGCCTGGTCTCGAGCGCGGTGGGGCCGGTGGTGGCGCGGACCGCAACGAACGCCAGGGCCGCGAGGTCGAGCGCGACGTCAGGGGAAAGCGCGTCGACCCGCAGTACGCGTTCCGGGTGCTGGCGTTCGCGCGTGCGGCGAGCTTGGCTTCATCGCTCATGGCGGGTGTCGCGCTGGGCGTTCTCGCGTTTGCGGTGACTCGGACGGTGCCGCCGGAGGAGCCCATCTGGCACGCCGTCGTCTCGGTGATCGGCGCGGCCGTCCTGCTGGCCGTCGGCCTCATCGCGGAGTCGTGGTGCCGCATCCCGCCGGGAGGCGAGGAGACCGCCGCTTCGCAGAACCCCGTCGCCGCATAGCGTTCAGCCCCTCCGACCAGGCCTGCACCTGCCTCTGTCACTACTCCCACCCCTGGAACGAAGCGGTGTAAACGGCATCGGCAGGTCGCCCCTATGCATGTCTCGTCACCGTGACTGTCCGCATCGAGTTCTCGCTTGTCTAGGGATCGATCAGCGACATTGCCCTCGCTGTCTCCGGCGAACCGGCCGGCGTTGATAGGCCAGCCCGGGCGGACCAAGTCTCTCAAGGGCTGCGTTCTGGCAGTCAAGGTGACCTGGGCCTCGGGTAGCTCAGAAAACGCGCTGATGCCAGCGTCTCGTCACTGTGACTGTCAAGCTTGCTTGGTGCCGCCGGATCGACCGTCCGGCGCGGTCGCCCAGGCCGCCTTCCGGTGCAGACGTCGGCCATCTGCTCGAGTTCTCGCGTCTTCGGTCGTGGTCGACAGGGGTTCGCTTGTGTCCGCCAGCAGTCGAGCTGATCACCATCCGGCCAGCCACCGGCCTGAGGACGGGTCCGTCCAAGAACCGTGTCAATCACGGTGACGTGGTGTCCCTTTGACGCTGAAAACAGGCGCCCTCGACTCTGTCGTCACCGTGAATGTGAGCAGGTGTTACCCACAGTTCGAGCTGCTTGGAGTCTGCGGCGGTGTATTTCGGGTTCTCCTGACCACATGACAGAACACGCGTCGCACACGGCGATCATCACGAAGCGCGCGCTCGGAGGGGTCTTCTCTCGCGCCGAGTGGCATCAGGAGGGCTTGACCGACGCCGAATTGCGCAGGGCGATGCGTGAGGGGCAAGTGGCTCGGGTCTGCAGAGGCTGGTACGAGTTCGGTGCTGGCCGACTCGAGGTGAAGCGCGCTGTTCGGGCACGGGCGCGTCTCACATGCACGAGCGCATTGGCGCTGCACGGCGCTTGGGATCTTCGTCCCGCCTACCCGCATGTGCGCATTCGTTTCGGGGAGCGCGGGCACACGGAGCGTCGCAGCGAGGGCGCGCCGGCGTTCGGCCCGTCTGAGCGCGGTTTGCTGTTGCACCGGCCGTCTCGAGGGGGTGATGTTCCGCTTGGCAGGTGCGCGGTCGATGACGTCGAGTTGGCGTTGCGAATGGCGTTCGAGTGTTTGGGCGCGCGGGATCTTGCGGTGGTGGGCGACTCTCTGCTGAATCGCGGGCTGGTGAGCGAGGAGGTTCTGCTCGGCATTGCGGCGAGCGGGTCGGCTGGGGCGGCGAGGAAGGTTGAAGGCGTGGACGGAACGAGCATGTCGGGAACGGAGACGCTGGTGAGGTGTTGGCTGCGTGGCCGGGGTTGTGCCGTTGAGACGCAGGCGCAGTTCGACGGCGTGGGGTATGTCGATCTGCTCGTCGACGGGTGGTTGATCGTTGAGTGTGATTCTCGGGAGTTCCATGTGTCCCCGGCTGCTGCTGCGGAGGATCGGCGACGCGACTTGCTGCTGGTTGCGATGGGGTTCGTCGTCGTTCGTTTGACGTATGAGCAGGTGATGGTCGAGTGGGAGTCGACTGAGCAAGCGCTTCTGAAGGTTCTGGCGCGTGGGCGGCGTATCTCTGGGAGTTCCGTCGGGTTGTGAGCGCTCTGGGAGGTCGCTATTCCCATCCCGGGAACGGGTCGGCATAGCCATGCCAGGTGCTCGGGCCGGCGATGAGCTCATCGTCGGTGAGGGCGCAGCCGCGGAGGGCGGCGTTGATGGCGTCGGTGTGGAGGTTCTTCCCGAAGAAGGCGATGGTGGTGCCGACGGGTGCGTCCGGGTCTGAGGTGGCGAGGCCGGACGCGTCGAGCTGGATGCTGCTGCCGGTGCTGGACCAGTCGCCGACGTGGTTCGTGCGGTTGGCGAGGCGGAAGAGTCCGCGGGAGCGGGCGATGAGGCCGACGCGGTTGGGTGTGAGGCCGGCGAGGGTCGTGGCGAGGCGTTCGGGATGGAAGGGTCTGGGTTCGCTGTAGACGTGGCAGTCGAGGGGGCCGCGGGTGGGTGGGAAGTGGGTTCGTTCGTCGAGGCGCAGCATCCAGCCGACGGTGGATGCGAGCTGGTGCGCGAGTCGTGGTCGGATCGGCCGTAGTCGCCGCCCGAGGTCGGTGGCTGCGGCCGGCGTGGTGATGGCGGCTGTGGGGTTGAGCTGCTGGATGAGGGCGCAGGTCTCGCTGACGACGCCGGCGGGGTGCGCGTCGGTGGCGGTGAGGACGATGACGGTCGCGAATTCGAGCTGCCCGACGAGGGTGGCCGATGCGTCGGCGTCGTCGGGCAGGGCGGCCCCTTCTTGGAACAGCAGGCGCCTGGTGTCGGTGATGCTGGCGACGGTGACGAACTCTCGCGGGCCGACGACGGGCCCGGCGTCGTCGTCAGCGGGAGCAGGGGCCATGGCGTCGCGTCGCTCGGCGAGGACGTGCTCCATGGCGAGCCCGATGCTCTGCGGGTCGGCGTCTGCGGAGAGTTCGACGATGGTGTTGCCGCGCCGTCCGTCCGAGGCCTGCCGCAGGAGCTCTTCGGCGAGCTCGATGCCGAGTTCGAGCGCCCCGGTGTGCTCGCTCCCGTAGTCCGCTGCCGGGGTCGCGCCGCCCGGTTCGCCGCACATGAGGGCGGTGACGAGTTGCCGCCCTGATGTCTCGAGGCCGCTGACGAGGGTCATGCCGAGTGAGCTCGCGGCGGTCTGGCTGGTTGGCTGTTCGAGGGTCATGCAGCTAGTCTAATGAGAAAGGTTCTCAACAAGAAGGGCGTGACCATGAAAGTTCGCAACTCGCTCAAGGCGCTGAAGAAGGTTCCGGGCGCGCAGATCGTCCGCCGCCGCGGCCGCACGTTCGTCATCAACAAGAAGAATCCGCGCATGAAGGCTCGGCAGGGCTGACCTGCCCGCTCTGGCGCGCCCGTTGTCCTGAACTGCCAGAATGGGGGCGGGTGCGTTCCGGCGCGTCCGACGAAGCCCGGCGCAGCCGCTCGGCGCTGACGCACTCTGAGGAGATTCACCATGACTGTGCTCATCACCGGCGGTGCCGGTTACATCGGCGCTCACGTGCTTGCCGCTCTCGAGGCTCGCGGGGACACGGCGGTTGTCGTCGATGACCTCACGACGGGCACTCCCGAGAAGGTCGGTGCGACCCCGCATTTCAACTTCGACATCTCCACGACGGGTGCGGCGGATGCGCTTGCCGACATCATGCAGGCGCTCGAGGTGACGAGCGTCATCCACTTCGCGGCGAAGAAGCAGGTGGGTGAGTCGGTGGCGAGGCCCGCGTGGTACTACCAGCAGAACATGGGTGGGCTCGCGAATGTGCTCGAGGCGATGCAGCGCGCGGATGTGAAGAGCCTCGTGTTCTCGTCGTCGGCGGCTGTGTACGGTCTCGGGACCGGGTCCGACGAGCCGATCCGCGAGGATGACGTGAAGAACCCCATCAACCCCTACGGTCAGACGAAGCTGGCGGGGGAGTGGCTCGTGCAGGCGGCGGCGAAGGCCGCGGGTATCAGTGCCGTGTCGTTGCGCTACTTCAACGTCGCGGGTGCTGGCAGCGATGAGCTGGCCGATCGCTTCGCGCTGAATCTGGTGCCGATGATCTTCGAGAAGCTCGCCGAGGGGAAGTCGCCGCTGGTGTTCGGTGATGACTACCCGACGCCTGACGGCACGTGCGTGCGTGACTACGTGCACGTCGTCGACCTGGCGGATGCGCATCTTGCGGTGCTGGATGCGATCGCGGCTGGCGAGCCGGTCTCGGCCGAGTACAACGTGGGTCGCGGTGAGGGCTACTCGGTGTTCGATGTGCTGGATGCGGTGCGTCGCGCGAGCGGGCAGCAGTTCGAGGCGGATGTCGCGCCTCGTCGCCCGGGTGACCCGGCCCTGCTGGTGGCTGACGCGTCCCGGATCAAGGACGAGCTGGGGTGGACGGCGAGGTACTCGCTGGACGACATGGTGACGTCGGCGTGGTCGGGCTTCGAGCGCAACGGCGCTCCGGTCAAGGCGTAGCGCGGCGGCGGGGGCGCGGCTTCGGGAAGACGAAGACGGCGTCTCCTGCCGGCCAGCGGCGCAGCCAGCAGAAGAGGTAGCTGAGGCTCATCGCGACGATGGTGTTGATGATGAGCATCCAGGTGGGGTCGCGCATGCCCCAGTCGCCGAGCCATGAGGTGATCATGATCTGCGCGGGGTAGTGCACGACGTAGAAGACGACGGAGTTGCGGCCGATGTACTGCAGCCAGCGAGCGGAGTCACCGTCGAGGCCCCGTTGGGTGCCGGTGAGGCGGCGGGTGATCATCATGATCGCGGCGACTCCGGCGAGGACGACGGGGATCCAGACGAGTTCGTAGCGGTCGATGAGGCGGGTCGCGGCGGTGAGTGAGCCGTCGCCGGGTGCTGTCGAGGTTGTGCCCGAGATCCACTGCAGTGCTCCGTCGAGGCCGAAGTAGGTGCCGCGCGTCTGCCCGATGAGCAGCGTGCCGAAGCCGCCGGCGATGGCGGTGCAGGCGATGAGGAGTGGCCAGCTCTCGATGCGGGCGAGTTGGTGGCGGTGCTGGGCGACGAGGTGGCCGGCGAAGAAGAATCCGCCGTAGTAGGCGAGGTCGCCCCACATCCCGGATGGCCCGATCCCGTCGGTGGAGAGCGCGGCGCTGAGGCCCCAGAGGGTGAGTGGCACGAGCGCGAACCAGGGGCCGCGGATGCGGGTGAGGAGCGGCGCGGCGAGGTAGTAGATGGCGAGGTAGAAGATGAACCAGAGCCAGCTGAGGGCGATCCAGTTGCTGGGGTCTGTCCACCCGTCTTGCATGGTGACGAGCCAGTACACGGTTCCCCAGAGCAGGTACGGCCAGACCAGGGTGCGCAGTTTGCCGGTGTAGTAGGTGGGGCCCGTCTTTGTGAGGGAGCGGCCGAGGAGCATCCCGGAGAGGAGGAGGAGTGTGCTCATCCGGTAGGGCGCGAAGAGCGTGTTGAGGTCGTTGATGACGCTGGTCGGGTCGACGCCGGCGAGGAAGACCGGGATGGCGCTGGCGTGGAAGGTGACGACGAGGAGGATCGCGGCGCCGCGGACGAGGTCCATCCAGTGCTCGCGCCGTCTCGCGGGGCCGGGGCCGGGGTCGGGGTTCGTTGCGGAGCCGGGCGTCACATGGGCCGGGTCTCTGCTGGCTGGCTGCTCGGTGGGTGCTGGTGTTGGCATGTGGGTTTCAGTGGGCGCTGGAGGGGTGTCACGGTGCGCGAACCGGGTTCCGATCATCTGGGGACCGGCGTTGCTCGTTGCGGGAAGACGAAGAGCGCATTCACGACGCGGCTGCGGCGTCGGAGTGCAACAGCGCCGAACGATACGGCAAGTGCGGCGATGATGCACGCGCTCATCACGATGGGCTGCTCGGTGATGCCCGCCGCGGCCAGGAGTTTGACGAGCACGATCTGCAGTGGGTAGTGGATGAGGTAGAACACGACCGAGTTGCGGCCGATGTGCTGCAGGAAGCGCGAGGGCGCGGGTTCGCGGTGTCCGTCGAGGGTGCCGCGGATGCGTCGGGCGAGGAGTGCGGTGCCGGTGATGCCGGCGAGGACGACGGGAACCCAGATCAGGTCGAAGCGCTCGATGGCGCCGTCGTCGTTCGTGCCGGGCGTTGCGGGCGAGGTGAGGGTGAGCCCGTGTTCCTGGAGGACGAGCAGTGCGGCGAAGACCGAGCTGCCGATGAGGAGCAGCACCATCACCGGTGTGGTGTCGAACCGCCTCAGCAGGTGCTGGGTTCGCGCGATGAGGTAGCCGGCGAAGAAGAATCCGCTGTAGTAGCTGAGGTCGAAGAGTGTGCCGTCGGGGGCGACGGTGCTGAGCAGCCAGAGCGTGGTCGGCACGAGCGCGAACCACGGGGTCGGGATGCGGGTGAGCAGGGGTGCGGCGAGGTAGGAGAGGAAGAGGCACAGGATGAACCACAGCCAGCTGCGTGTGGCCCACCCGTCTGGCCGCATCCACTCGGTGGGGTTCGAGGTGGCGATCCAGAAGATCACGAGCCAGACGACGTAGGGCCAGGCGAGGGTGCGGAGTTTGCTGGCGTAGTAGCGGCGGGGTGGTTTGGCGAGGGCGCGGGGGAGGAGGAGGCCGGAGAGCAGCATGAGGGAGGTCATGCGGAACGGCGCGAAGTAGAGGGTGATGTCGTCGATGACGGTGCCGGGGGTGATGTCGGCGATGTGCATGGGGACGTCGATGGCGTGGTTGGCGATGACGAGGAGGATGGCGGTGCCGCGGATGAGGTCGATCCAGCGTTCGCGCTGGCGGGGCGGCACGGTCGACGATGCGCGTGCTGTCGCGTCGTGTGTCGCCATTCGTTCTCCGTCTCGCCGTGTCTCGACGCTACACTTGCCGGTTTTCTGGGCTACGACATGGCGAATTTGCGCGGATTTGAAATGACGTCCGGGGCTAAATCCCGCGGATGTGCGCGTGTCGGAACGGCCTTCGGTTCACCGGGGAGTACAAGGTGTGCCGCCGGGCCGGTACGATCACTGGGAAATGAAAACACGCAACCAGAGTGCGCGTCGTTGGCCCCAGCTGACACTGCTCGTGGTCGTGGCTCTCGCTGCGGCTGCGTTGGTGGCTCTGGCGTTCATGCCACGGCAGGCCCCCGCGGGGGTCGGCGCAGAACCCGTTCTTACCATTGCCAGCTCGGAAGATGCCGCTTCGGCGACGAACTCCGGTGGGGCTCCATCCGCTTCCGCACCGTCGGCGACCCCTGCGGGTGCCGGCTTGACGGTCGCTTTCATCGGCGACTCGTACACGGAGGGTGTCGGCGCGAGCGACCCGTCGCTGCGCTGGACCACGCTGCTGACGGCGGCGAACGGCTGGGAAGAGCTGAACCTGGGTGTGAGTGGCGCGAGCTACGGCCAGGGCCTCGAAGAGTGGAACTCGTACGCTGTGCAGGTCGAGGAAGCCATCGAGGCGCAGCCTGACGTGGTGATCGTCTCTGGCGGTCTGAACATGTCGGAGCTCGACCAGGAGCTTGGCGTCGAGTCGGTCTTCACCGACCTTCGCGCCGGGTTGCCGGATGCGCGCATCCTCGCGGTCTCGCCGTTCTGGGTGAGCACGGCGTACCCCGCGCAGCTGACGCTCACGAGCGAGCTGATCGAGGCGGACGTGAAGGCTGTCGGCGGCCAGTACCTGGACGTGGGTCACCTGTTCGAGGACGAGTTCCAGTACTTCGAGCTCGACGGCCTGCACCCTGACGACGCCGGTCACCAGCTGATCGCGAACGCTGTCGACGCGGGCCTTCCCGTTGAAATCGGCGGCTGATCAGCGTTCTGCGCCAGCGTGTGCCCGATTCGCGACAGGTTCGGCACGTTTCAAGAATTTACAGCCCAATAACATGACACCAGTAGTATGAGGCCGGGCTTGCCCCAGCTTGCCTGAGATACCCCCTGCGCTCCGAACCGCGAGCCACCCGTTTCGTGCCAGCCGCGAAAGCGGCAGCGGCACGAGCGCGAGAGACACACGGACGGACCTTTATGGAACTGCGCGACTACCTGCGAATCCTGCACAAGAACTGGATTGCCATCCTGATCTGCATCCTTACAGGTGTCGCAGCGGGCGCTGGGGCTTCGATGCTGATGACTCCCAAGTACGAGTCGACGGCTCAGCTCTACGTCTCGGTCCGTTCATCGGACGGGACCGAAGTTCAAGGGCTCAGCCAGGGCACGACCTTCGCTCGCCAGGCGGTGCAGTCGTACACCACTGTCGTCAACAAAGAGATCGTGACGTCCCGAGTCATCACCGAACTCGGGCTCGACCTGACTCCTGCGCAGCTCGCCACCAAGATCACGGCCCAGAACGAGCTGAACACGGTCGTCATCGAGATCTCGGTGGAGGACGAGGACCCACAGATGGCGGCCACTCTGGCCAACTCCGTTGCCTCGAACTTCATTGATGTCATCGTGAACGAGCTGGAGAAGCCGGACGGGGATGCTGCCAGCCTGGTCAAGATCGAGCCTGTTCAGTCCGCAGCTGTCCCATCGTCACCGGTCAGCCCTCGGGTGCCGCTCAACATTGGTGCCGGAGCGCTCGTAGGGCTTGTAATCGGCATTGCGATTGCAGTCGTTCGCCAGCTCGTTGACGGCAAGATCCGAAGCACGCATGACATTGCCCAGATCACGGACCGCCCCGTGATCGGCACCATCGCCTATGACCCGGATGCCGGCAAGCGCCCCCTCATCGTGCATGAAGAGCCGAAGAGCCCCAAGGCCGAGTCGTACCGTGCGCTTCGCACGAACCTGCGCTTCATGGACATCGAAAACACGCGTCACAGCTTCGTCGTCACGAGCTCGCTGCCCTCCGAGGGTAAGAGCACGACGTCGGCGAACATCGCGATCGCGCTCGCCGAGCAGGGCGCCAAGGTTGTGCTCGTCGACGGTGACCTCCGGAAGCCCAAGGTCGCGACGACCATGGGCGTCGACGGCTCGGTCGGTCTGACTGACCTCCTGAGTGGCCGCGCTGAGCCGAAGGACGTCCTGCAGCGTTGGGGCCGTGGTCGCCTCTACGTGCTCCCGGCAGGTCGCATCCCGCCGAACCCGAGCGAGCTGCTCGGCTCGCACACGATGCAGCAGGTCCACGACCAGCTGCTGGCCGAGCACGACTACGTCATCATTGATGCGCCGCCGCTGCTGCTCGTCACCGACGGCGCGGTGCTCAGTGAGCTCGCCCACGGCACGCTCCTCGTCGTTGCCAGCGGTCAGACCCCCCGCTCGGCGCTCGCTGGTGCTGTCGCACAGCTCGAAGGCATCGGCTCCGAAGTGTCCGGCATTGTTGTGACAAAGGTTCCGACCAAGGGGCCCGACTCCTACGCATATGGCGCATATGGCGCATACGGGGCTTACTACGGAACCGATGAGGCCGGTAACCCGACCACCGAGTACCGCAAGATCGGCACTGGCCAGATGCCCATCGTCACCGCTCGCAAGAGTCGCAACTCCGACTCTTAGACCCACCCCCGGCCTCTCAGCGCTTCGTAGCGTTCGTGACCGGCCATCCCTCCCCCGAGGGCAAGATCCCAGGTTCGCCCCAGACCACGGAGTAGTTCAGATGAAAGTTTCGGTAATCGGCTGCGGATACCTCGGCGCCGTACACGCCTCGGCCATGGCAGACCTCGGGCACGAGGTTGTCGGCGTCGATGTCGACCAGCGCAAGATCGACGCGCTGTCTGCTGCGCTACCCCCGTTCTTCGAGCCGGGGCTCCCCGAGATCCTCGCCTCGGCCAGTGAGTCTGGAAAGCTCCGTTTCAGCATTGACATCAGTGCTGTCGCAGACGCCACGGTGCATTTCATCGCTGTCGGCACGCCGCAGACTCAGGGCAGTGCCGCTGCCGATATGACCTACGTCGAAGCGGCCCTTGACGGTCTGCTGCCGCACCTCAAGCCGGGTGACCTCGTGGTCGGCAAGTCGACCGTTCCGGTAGGTACGGCTCAGAAGCTCGCCGATGTGATCGAGGCGAGCGGAACCGGGGCATCCCTGGCCTGGAACCCAGAGTTCCTTCGTGAAGGCTTCGCGGTGCAGGACACGCTCACTCCAGATCGTCTGGTCTACGGCGTCGAAAACGACAGTGCGACGGAGATCCTCGACGAGGTCTACGCTGACGCCCTTTCCAAGGGCACACCCCGCATCGTCACGGACTTCGCAACCGCGGAGCTGGTCAAGGTCGCTGCTAATGCGTTCCTCGCTACGAAGATCAGCTTCATCAACGCTATGGCGGAGATCTCTGAAGTTGTCGGCGCCGACGTCACTCAGCTGGCGGACGCGATCGGCCATGACGTGCGGATCGGCCGAAAGTTCCTTAACGCTGGTATCGGCTTCGGCGGAGGATGCCTGCCGAAGGACATCCGCGCTTTCGCCGCGCGCGCCGAAGAACTCGGCCGTGGCGAGTCGGTAGCTTTCCTGAAGCAGGTCGACGCGATCAACCTGCGCCGTCGTCAGCGCGTCATCGATCTCGCCCTGAACGAGTTCGGTGGCTCGGTGGTCGGTAAGCGCATCGCAGTCCTCGGTCTGACCTTCAAGCCTGCTTCCGACGACGTGCGCGACTCGCCTGCTCTCGACGTGGCAGTGCAGCTCCATGGCCTTGGCGCTGAGGTCGTCGCGACCGATCCTCAGGGGATCGAGAACGCACGACTTCGCCACCCGCAGCTCACCTACGTGGATGCCGCGTCCGAGGCCTTGACGGGCGCCGACCTGGTTCTGCTCGTCACCGAATGGGACGAGTACAAGAACTTGTCGGCTCAGACAACGGGCGAACTTGTGCAGAACCGCACCATCATCGACGGAAGAAATGTTCTGGATGCCGGCATCTGGAGAAGCAATGACTGGAAGTACATCGGTCTCGGTCGTCCCTAAAGGCAGCTGCGCGCCCCACACCTGCAGCGCATTCCTCGCGCAGCGGGAATACAAGTCAGATCCAGCACGAGCCTTCAGAACCGGTGGGATAGCACTGAAATGACCAAGACAGTTGCGGTGATTGGAACTCGGGGATACCCGAGCTACTACGGCGGTTTCGAGACGGCAGTCCGAAAGCTTGCTCCATACCTTGCTGATGAGGGTTGGGACGTCACGGTCTACTCGAGGCAGGCGTCGACCCTCCCAGACGACCCCACGAGAGACCCCCGGATCAATGTCGTGAACACTCGCGGCATCGAATCCAAGTCGCTGAGCACGTTGACCTTCGGGTTCTGGGGCGTTCTCGGCGCTGCGCAAGCGAAGCCAGACGTCGCGCTGATCATGAACGTCGCGAACTGCTTCTGGTTGCCGCTCCTCAAAGCCCGGGGCATACCCACGCTCGTAAACGTGGACGGCATGGAGTGGGAGCGCGAGAAGTGGGGCAGGGTAGCGAAGGCGATCTTCAGGGCCGGTGCTCGCGCGGCGGCGCTCTGGGCCGACGTGCTCGTCTACGACGCTGTCGAGATCGGCAGGCTCTGGAAGCAGATCTTCAAACGCGACGGACTCTTCATCCCCTACGGAGGGGATGAGCGCGAAGAGCTGCCCGTTCCGGAAGGCCTGAACCGGCGCGAATACGCCTTGATGGTGGCACGCTTGGTGCCAGAGAACACGGTCGACGACTTCCTCATTGCCGCAGAACGGCTTGCTGCGGACCACGACGTGGTCCTTGTCGGATCGACCGGGTACGGGGGCGAGTTCGATGAGAGGGCTCGCGAGCTGGACGCGAAACTCGAGCGATTCCACTGGCTCGGCCATGTGAGCGACGACGATCGTCTCCATGCGCTGTGGCAGCACGCCGGCGCCTATTTCCACGGGCACACGGTCGGCGGAACCAACCCAGCGCTTGTTCAGGCCATGGCCTGCGCGGCACCCATCGTTGCCACTGACACCCCTTTCAACAACGAGGTACTCGCTGGCAGCGGAGAGATCGTGCAGATCTCTGCACAAGACATCGAGCGCAAGATTCGTGAGCTCCTGACCGACCCCGAGAGGCAGGAGCAGCTGAGCGCTGCTGCTCTCGAGCGTTCGCGGGCGTCGTATTCGTGGTCGTACGTCAACTCCCTCTATGAGGGCGCGCTTGAAGATCTTCGGCATGTCCGCAGGAGCCGTAGCGTTGGGACGAGGATCTAGGTGAAGATCTGCCTTGTTGCCGCCCCTCTGAGTGGGCGTAGCGGCGTCTATCGCAGCACACGTGACCTCGTCTCTGAGGCCCGTTCGCGCGGACTGGAGTGGACCGGACTGATCGGCCTCCGCTCCAGTGCTCCCGACGCCAACGAGCCGACCCCTGAGGGGATCAGGGAGTGGACGTTCGACGCAAGAGGACAGAAGGGCGTCACCGCGCTGCGAGAGTACCTCTCGGCCGCTCCTGAAGTGGTGGAGGCGGATGTCGTCATCACACTCATCCCGCAGTCCGACGTAGCGTTTGCTCGGGCTTCAAGGAGCCCGAATCAAATGTGGGTGTCGTTTGTCAGAGGGGCGCCGTGGCCGGCCCCTGGTGAGCAGGGCCGCCTCAAGACATCGGCACAGAAGCTCGCAGTCACGCGGGCTATGCGACGCGCGGATGACGTGTGGGCGACGACGGAAGTGCTTGCTAACTCGTTCTCGAGTGTGCGCAAAGCGTTCCTGATTCCCGCCGGTGTGCCGCTCAAGATTCCGAAGCGGTTCACCGTCCCGTCTCCTTCCGGTGACATCATCTGGGCCGGCCGGCTCGATACGGACAAAGATCCTCAGCTCTTCCTGGACCTCATGGAGGACTCCGGTCTCCAGGGCAAGATGTTCGGCGCGGGCCCCCATCAGGATCGCGTCTCAAACGCCTTGCCGTCCAACGTCTCGCTGCAGGGATGGGTGCATCCCGACCAGCTCTGGGAGAACGCTGCGGCCTTCCTCGGTACGTCCACGCGCGAAGCCTTCGGTCGGAGCGCCGTTGAAGCTGCTGTCGAGGGCATTCCAGTGGTCCTCCACGAGGAATACGGATGTGCGCCGCTCTTGTACACCGACCCCGAGCTGCGGAAGAAGTTCGTGCTTCGAACAAGAGAACCGGGCGCCTGGCGCGCGGCCATGCTCACTGTCGTGAAGGATCCGCACATGTGGGCTCGGGTGTCTGAACACGTCCGTGAGAACGCGAACAACCTGTCCATCGAGAAGTCGGTCGATTCCGTCCTCGCGCGCGTTGAGTCTCAGCGCAGTCGATGATCTCGACCCGTCCACCACGAGCAACACCTACCTCAGGATCACGATGACAAGACCAGAAACAGCGCTGCTCGCATTTCCGATGCACGGTCAGCACAAGCTCTCGACCGAGGGCTATCGCACCCGTGACGGTCATTTCATCGAATGGTTCGGCAAGAAGCTGGCCTCGCAGGGCGAAGTCGCTGTCTTCTCGCGACCGGAGCCGCTCCCGCTGGAGCTGAAGTACCGGCTGGGAGATCAGACCGTCGCCGAGAACACGCGCTCTTACCGCAGCACGAGTTTCAGGCTTCCGAACATGCAGGATCGACGCAAGTGGTGGGTGGACTCACTCGGGAGCTACCGAAAGCCCGGGGCCGCGGCGGGAACACCCGTCGTCTTCTGGAATCCGTTCGTGACAATCTCGAACATCGCCCCTGAAATCCGGAACCTCGGCGGGCCCGTGGCCTTCGATCTCCTCGACGACTGGACGTACCACTACGCCTTCCAGAGCATCTCGGAGTACGTGAAGAAGGCCTACGCCGCTTCGTTCGAGATCGCGGACATCGTGACGGCGAACTCCGAGGCGACTCTCGAACTCGCTCGTCAATATGGACGTACCGATGCGGTGCTCGTGACGAACGGCTGTGACCCGGAGCGCTTCTCCCACGAGAGCAAGGCAAGCGGTCGACCGAAGGTCGGATATGTCGGAAAGATCGGCAAGCGAGTGGACCTCGAACTGGTGACGTCAACGGCGTTGTCCATGCCGAACGTCGACTTCGTGTTCGCAGGTCCGATCCTGGACGCCGAGTATCGCGAGCCGCTTCGACGCGTGCCCAACATCGAACTCCTCGGCGATGTCCACTACGAGAAGGTCCCCGAGCTGCTCACGAGCTTCGACATCGGCTGGGTGCCTCACCGCGTCGGTGAGGGAGAAGTGGGCGGCGACGTCATCAAGACCTATGAATACCGAGCCGCTGGGCTGAAGGTCCTGACGACTCCCGTTCTGGGCGCGTCCGACCGTGGTCTGACGAGCGTGGAGTCGCTTCCCGCCGCCAACCATGCGGCCTGGCTGAAGCAGGAGTTCGATCGCGCACCGCGCGTGGTTCGCGACCTGACGCCGGTTCCTGTCGAGCACACCTGGGAGCAGAAAGCCGACTTCATCTTGAACGCACTCACTGAAGCGAAGGACCCTCGATGAAGAAGCAGCTGAAGAAACTCCTGAAGCCGGTGGACGGTGTCCTCCGGTCGACAGCGCTCTTCCGATCAGTGGCGACGGCGACGCTCAGCCTTCCGGGTTCCAAGTCGAAACGTCACGGCCATGTGCTTCTCGCCCCGCCAGGTGCCGGCAACATCGGTGATTCAGCGCTGGTGGAGTCCTTCCTGGAATCGGTCGATGAGCGTGTGACCGTTGTCGTTCGCAGCAAGTCCAACTTCACTTTGGACCAGCAGAACGTCCACGTGGTAGAGATGCCTCACCTTCTGTACGGCCGTCTCCCCTGGGCGATCAGAGATCTTGTTCGTCTCTCGAGGCTCCTCGATCGGTCGACATCATTCTCGGTGGTCGGGGCAGACATCATGGACGGGGCCTACAACCCCCGCGCATCCGCGAGGCGTGCCATCTTGAGCAGGCTCGCCCTGCGACGGGATACCTCGTCTCGGGTCCTTGGCTTCAGTTGGAATGCATCTCCCGAAGCTGGTGCCCTCAGGGAGGTGCGCGCCGCCTCTCAGGCGGGTGTCCAGTTGCTCTTGAGGGATCCGGCCTCCGCACGGCGTGCGGTCAAAGACAACCTCAGCAACGTCACTTCGTGCGCCGACATGGTCTTCACCGCGAAAACGGTTGATTCGGATGCGAAGAAGAAGTACCTGGCCCACGTGGGCGATGCACCGTTCGCACTCTTGAACGTCAGCGGACTGCTGCGGCAGTCGCAGGATCTGACTGAGGACTACATCGCGGTCATCGAGCATCTCCGTGTTCTCGGCTACCACGTTGTCCTGCTCCCGCACGTCGTGAAGCCGGGTTCGAGTGATCTCGACGCGGTCGATGCGGTCGCCCAGCGCCTCGTGGACCAGACGAACGTCACGACGATTCGCGAGACGTTGCGGCCAGCAGAGGTCCGTGGTCTCACGAAGAACGCGAAGGTCGTGATCACGGGACGCATGCACCTTGCGGTGATGTCTCTGATGGCGGGCCTCGCACCAGTGACGCTGGCCTCTCAGGGAAAAGTCCAGGGGCTCTTCGAACTTTTCGAACGCGAGTACCTGTGCGTCCAGCCGAAGCCCGGCATGAAGGACGCCATCATCGAGGCGCTCAGCCGCGCGCTGGATGATGGGCCCATCGACCAAGAGCGCTTGGCCAAGGTGACGAACCTCGCCGAGCTCAACTTTGCTGGGCTGCAGTCTGAAGGGTCCTCAACCCCGTGACAGCTGGCACCTCACTCGGGCACTCGGCGGCGCGAGGCGGCGCTATTACCATGCTGGGTCAGCTCGCAAGAGTTCTGATCCAGGTGGCCGGTATCGTCGTGCTAGCCCGCCTGCTCTCACCAGAGGACTACGGTCTCCTAGCGATGGTCGTCGCAATCGTCGGCGTTGGCGAGATCTTCCGGGACTTCGGACTCTCCTCGGCTGCTATCCAGGCTCCGACCATCAGCAAGGGGCAGCGCAGCAATCTCTTCTGGCTCAACTCGGGTATCGGCTTCACGTTGGCCATCCTCACCATCGTTCTCGCGCAGCCGATCGCCCTGCTCTACGGGGAGCCACGACTCGCGGGGATCTGCCTCGTACTCTCGTCGACCTTCCTCCTCAACGGCATCGCGACTCAGCACAAGGCTGACATCACGCGTCAGCTGAAGTTCCGCAAGCTGGCGCTCATCGAAGTGATCGCTCCTGCGATCGGCCTCGCGGTCGGTCTTGTGAGCGCCATCGTTGGCTTCGGCTACTGGTCACTCGTCCTGCAGCAGGTGGCCATCCCGCTCGTCGCAGCGATTCTGTTCTTGCAGGCTGGTCGATGGGTTCCACAGTGGTACGACAAAACCGAGAGCGTTCGGGGCTTCATGAAGTTCGGCGTGAACCTCCTGGGCGCGCAGATGCTGACGTACGCATCACGCAACGCGGACAGCGTCGTCATCGGCATGCGCTTCGGACCCGCTTCACTGGGACTCTATGACCGTGCTTTTCAGATGATCGCCCTGCCGCTGAATCAGTTGAACGCCCCAGCGAGCAAGGTGGCCCTGCCGATCCTGTCCCGTCTGGACGAAGACTCCAACCGCTATGCATCGTTCCTGCTTCGCGGTCAGTCGGTGATGATCAACATGATCACGCCACTCCTAGCGTTCGGTGCCTCGGTGGCTCCCGCGGCGGTGACCATCGTTCTCGGGGCGCAGTGGACCGAATCGGCCGCCCTCTTCCAGCTCCTAGCTCTCGGTGGCATCGCGCAGGCGCTCAGTTACGCGACGTACTGGGTGTTCCTGTCCAAGGGGCTCACCGCGTCCAACCTGCGTCTCACCCTTGTTTCCCGACCGCTGATCGTCCTCGGGATCATCGTCGGTTCAAACTGGGGCGTGCAGGGGGTGGCCACCGCCTACGCGGTCGGGCTGCTGCTCAACTGGCCGCTCGGCCTGTGGTGGATCTCGCGAGTTTCGGACGCGCCCGCCCTCGGCATGTTCTTCAACGGAGTACGCGCGCTAGTCGTCTACGGCATCGCTGCCATCGGCACACATTTCGTGACGACGTCACTGCTGCACTTCAATGAGCTCGGCACCGCAGCCGTCGGTTTGGTGATCTTCCTGGCCATCGCATCGCTGGGTCTGCTCTGGCGCCCGTTCAGGAGAGATATCGCTGGCATTCTCCAGCTGAGAAGTCTGTTGGGTAGGCGGAAATGAGCTTCATGAAGAACTCCAAGCGCCGCGCTGCGGGCGGCGATCGTCGGCTTACAGTGCTGTACTCAGTTCCAGCGCCCTCGAGAGCCTCAAATCCTTACACCACCATGTTGGCGGAAGGCGTCGCGCGGTCGGCCAACGTCGAGTTCTTCTCCTGGAAGACCGCGCTTCTCTCGCGCTATGACGTCCTGCACGTCCACTGGCCGGAGACAATGGTGCGAGGCAAGGGCCGCGTGACCGAACTTCTCCGCAGCCTGGCGGGTGTGCTCCTCCTCCTCCGGCTCTCTGCGAGCAAGATCAAAGTGGTCAGGACCGTCCACAACCTTGATGCGCACGAGGCTGGCAGTCTGCTCGAGAAGTTCTTCGTCCGTCGGCTGGAGACGATGGAGAGCCGACGAATCTATCTCAACGCCTACGATGTGGGCATGGACGCGCACGATGTCGTCATTCCTCACGGGCACTACAGGAGTTGGGAAGGCTACAGACCCTCACTTAGTGCTGCGGAAGTGAGCGCCGGTCGTGCAAACCTGCTCTACTTCGGGGGCATCAGGCCTTACAAGGGCGTAGAGCAGCTCATTGAGGTGTATCGCTCCGACACGGCTCGGGTTCTACCCGAGCTGGTGGTGGCCGGATCATCTCCGGACGAGGCGCTCTCGACGGCGCTCAGGAGACTCGCACAGGCAGACGGAAGGGTCACGCTCAGGCTCGAGCGCGTCAGCGACTCGGATCTGTCTGAGCTGATACGGCGAGCAGACGCGGTCGTGCTCCCGTACAGGAAGATGTACAACTCCGGAGCTCTACTGCTGGCACTGAGTCTGGGTACACCGGTGATCGTCCCGGACGTACCGGTCAATCGAGCTCTGGTGTCCGAGTTCGGTGAAGAGTGGGTCTGTCTGGTGGATAGCTTCTCGCTCGAGACGCTTTCGAAGGCTGTGGAAGGTTTCCTTGCGAAGCCCCGCCCAACTGGACCCGACATGAGTGGCCGTGAATGGGCCGACGCCGTCGATGCCCACCTTGGTGTGTACAACGATGCCGTCAGCGCGTAACGTGATGCGACCGATGACAAGGCGTACGCACGAGATGTTCGAGGGCAAGACGATGGGTTCGCATGATTGAGATCGTTTGGGTCGCTCTGGGCTTGGGATTGCTTGCGCTCATGCTGCCGGCGAAGCCCGTTTTGCGAGCTGTCGCGTCTCTGGCGATCCTGCTGGCTGTCCTCGCAGTGTTCCAGACCACGGGCGGTCGAGGAACGGTCACCGTTTCGGCGAGCTACGTGATTGTCGCCTGCGTAGGGCTCGTCGGTCTAGTGGCCTTCTGGAGGAAGAGCTCTCCATGGCTCTTCGTTCCACTGGCGGCCTACCTCGCTTTCGGTATGGCCTTCATCTGGGACGGCGGGGCCGGACAGTCCGGCGGCACCATGAACATCGTCTACATCATGCTTGCGTGGGCTGCCGGTGCTTTTATGGGGTCATCGTTCCGCGATCGAGCCGAGCTCGACCGGAGCTTCACAGTTCTCCTGGTCTTGATCGTCGTGTTCCAAGTCCTAGTAACCGCCCTCCAAACTCTGGGCGTACCCATTTTCGAGCTCACGGGACGCAGCCTCGACCTCGAAGGTGGTCGCGCCAACGGAACCTTCACGCATCCTTCGACGATCGGGAAAGTCCTCACGCTGGTGATGATGCTTCTGATGCCGATGACAAGGGCCGCTGACTCGACAACCAGGAAGTTAGCGCTGTTCGGTTTGCTGCTCGCGATCGTCCCGATCGCGTTGTCGGCGAGTCGGGCGAACTTCATCTCTGCCTTGGCCATGATCCTTGTGTGGTCGTTGCTTCAGCCCCGGGACACTAAGTTCTTCAGCCGGAGGTTCCTGCTCCCGGCCCTCGTGGGTGTCGTCTCGCTTTTCTTCGTCGATTCCATCCTTGAACGATTCAACAAGGACCCCGTTGGTGGTGAGCGGGAGCACTTCATGGAGGTGGCGCTTCTTCAGTTTGCCGACACGCCCTGGTTCGGAGTGGGGCCCGCCAACTATGTGCGTGTCGTGGGCATGCGCGACGCCCTGACGGCCGAGGGGTGGCCTGTTCATAATGCCTTCATGCTGCAGATCGTCGAACTCGGCATTATCGGCGCACTGCTCTTCTTCCTGCCGCTCCTCTACATGTTCGTGAGATCGGTACTCGCCGTGCGCCTCGTCAGTCGCCAGGGCGACTACGCCAGGGCTGTTGTCGCTTACCTTCCAGCGTTCGTTCTCATCTCCTGGACTGGTTGGGGGATGCTCGCGCCGGGTATGGCAGCGCTGTTGTTCTTCTGCCTTGCTTTCTCTATGCAGCAAGTGACGAGTAAGGCGATGCCGGTTGTGGCGGCGTCGGAGGTTGCCCTCGTGCCCGCTCGTGCCCGCAGCTCGATGAGATCTTGAGCAGTCGTCCGCTCCCGAGCTTGCGAGCGCGGAGTGGAGATCGATCTCGTCGCCGTCCCGGCATCGGCACCTTGGCGGCCACGGCTCTCCTGTGCTTGGCACTCACCCCGGTCGGGCCAATCTTCGCTCCGACCCCGGGGGAGGCTGGTAGGGCTGACGTCATACTGGTTCTTGGGCCAGCGACGGCGTCCCGTCTAGACCTTGCGAAGGAGATGATGGAGTCCGGGCACGCGGCGAATTTGGTGGTGTCGACAAACAGTGGGCACGAACGGTTCGGGGCGAGGAACCTTCAGACATGTCGAGTCGACCAGGGCTACCCGGTCCACTGCGAGCAATCCGCCCCTTTCACGACGCAGGGAGAAGTTGGGCTTCTTCAGCGGTTGAGCGAGGAGAACGGGTGGCACAAGGCCATCGTGATCACTTCGAAGACCCACGCGACCAGGGCTAGCTTGTACATCGGCCGCTGCTACGACAGAGAGGCAGACGTGATCTGGCCTTCAGAGCGGCTGAGTGTGCTGCGCGGCGTTGAGGAGTACTTCTATCAGTCCGCCGCGTTCGTCAAGGCCTTCGCAGTCACGAACGACTGCGTCTAGGCGCCCGCGGGTCTGTGTCCGACCGTGGCGACGCAACCCAATCGTTATGAGAGGCTTGTCCATATGACTGCATCCGCTCCTGCCATGACGAGGTCGCCTCGCCTCGACTCGCTCACAGGTGTGCGGTTCTTCGCCGCGCTTATCGTCTTCGGGTTTCATTCCCTGCACTACGTCAGCGGCCTCGAACTGTTCGGTGCTGGCATGGTGGGTGTGTCGCTCTTCTACATCCTCAGCGGGTTCGTCATGGCGTGGACCGCACGCGATGACGACCTTCCTTCTCTGTTCTATCGGCGCAGGTTTGCCCGGATCTACCCTGCATTCATTACGGCCTGGGTGGCCTCGTTAGCTCTACTTGTCTCCTCAGGAAGCCTCACTAGTTGGGACTTTCTTTCGCCAACGTTGCTGCAGGCTTGGGTGCCCGTGGAGGCTGCATACTTTGCGGGAAGCGCCGTCTTCTGGAGCTTGTCCTGCGAGGCGTTCTTCTACCTCATGTTCCCGTTGATCCATAAGTTCATGCGCGGACTCAGCACGGCCGGGATCGTGGCCGTTGCGTGTAGTGCTGGTGCTGTGAGTATCGGCACGGCGCTCGCTACCATCGGTGTTGCGGAGAGCGATTTCACTCGCTGGTTCTTGATCATCTTCCCTCCGCTGCGCTTGATGGAGTTCGTTGTCGGAGTGGCTCTCGGCATGCTTTTTCGGCGCGGCTTCAGGCTGCCAGTGCCTCTCTGGGCGGCAGTCGGGCTCGCCGTTCTGTCGATTTTTCTTGCGGCCTATGCCCCGTACTCCGTTTCGCGCTATGCAGTGACGCTAATACCGTTCGTCATCTTGGTGGCCGCGCTCGCAACGGCCGATTTGCAAGGACGCGTGAGCTTGTTTCGGTGGAAGCCCCTCGTAATGCTTGGGGTCTGGTCCTATTGCTTTTACCTATTGCACGCGATGGTGCTTTCTGCGTCGTTCCGCGCGTCGAGGCTCTTTGAGATCGATGCGCCTTGGGTGGTGCTTGGCGGAGCCTTGCTGTTGTCGATTGGCGCCGCGTGGCTCCTCCACGTCGTTGTGGAAGCGCCGTTCGAAAGGCGTCTGCGTCCGTCCAAGGTGCCGCGTCTCGACAGTGACGCTTCGCCTTCAGCGATGGCAGCAAGCGACCAAGCGTAAGTTTGGGCTCAGCGCCCAGAAGGTGGTAGCTCGGCGAGCCGCTGACGCGTTCTCTCAGGCCACGCGATCAGAAAGTTCGACCGCGGCCATCGGCTCGTGCTGCGCATGAAGAACGAGGGGCCGGCTACGTGAGCCGCGAAGAGGACATGTACATGCAGCACGATCGCTTCAATGGTCTCAATTGGTGCGTTGAGGCCCGCCCCTGCGGTTGAGTCCAGGTCGCTTTAGCGCCAGCTCGGCGGACAACAGTCATCGTCTTCTGGTGATCTCTTTGACTGACCCTTGGTTGAGCTGCAGCCGGATGTTTCCTGTCCCGTACCTCGAGTTCTGCGGGACGGCTAGCGTGCCGATTCATGCGAACACGCGCTCGGCTCAATCTGCTTCAACTGGAGCCGAACACGACCCCTGGCGGCATGCCCTCGGCCATCCGCGCCGGCATGCTCCGATGATGAGTTCCCTAGGAGCGCTCACGGGTGGGCTAGGCGACCTCGAGACTCGTCACTTCCGGCGTGCTGTCAGGGACCGAAACGGAGCACGTCATTACGGTCCCTCGGTCCTCGCTCTCTTGGTAGTCGATGTCGCCGGACACGATAAACGTAATCGAGCCAGATTCGGGGTCCGTCTCCTGAGACTGGATTCCGCCCGCCCAGTCGACGGTGGAGCCAGGGTAGCCAGCATCGAGCGCCGTATTGCACGCAGTCTGCGCCTGCTCAACGGTGAGTTGATCGGCCGGTGCCGCGTCACCAGCATTGTCGGGTTGCACCGCTTCGGCACCATCTGGTGCGGCTTCGGAGGTCTCGCCAGGGGCGCTATACGTCTGCCCCTCCGGCTCAGCCGAGGTGGGAGTCGCCGGCGTTACGTCATCGCCACCGGGACCAGAGCACCCGGCGAGGGACAGCATCACGATCGCGGCGATGGTGATCAAGGGAGAGCTTCTTGCTGCGTGCATCGTCGTCCTTCACTAGGTGGAAACCCTGCGACGAACATAGTCGAGTCAACCGGGGAAGTGGAGACGCCAACGGTGGCACGATTTGAAAGCACCGACGCAGAAATATTGTGCCTGGTCGGCCCCACCGGGAAAGACTGTGTGTGGCCCACGCCAAAGTTCAAGCAGCCCCGCCCTCTTTGCCTTCTGTGCCCCCAGTTATTGATGCTCGCGTCCGGGTTGCGAGCTTGTCAGTCCGCTGGGGTTCGATCGTTGCGCTTGCGGCACTTTCAGGTGGTCAGTGATGGAGGCTTACGTCAGAGCCTCCCGGCTCTTCTCTGGCCAAGCGAACAGCAGGTTCGATCGCGGCCATAGTTTGGTGACCCAGATGAAGAAGAGGCCGCTGCCCAGACCGATTGCTACGAAGATCGGGTACTGCAGGTAGGGGTTAGTCAGATCCACCCTTGACAGCAGGGTGCCAGCCGTCCGGATCGCGAAGAGATGCACGATGTACAGAACGATGGAGTTCCTTCCGAGGAATTCCAGAACTGAGCGAGTCCGTCCTGCTCGGATTCGAGGGACCAAGTTCATGGCAATCGCGATCATGCCCACCACGCCGAGCGCATATAGGGGTTCGTAAACGACCTTGAGTCCCGCGACACTCGCATAGGACGCCACTGCAGCTGCCACGACAGCCAGTGCCATGGTCAAAGGCTTGTTGAGCACGCCATTTATCTTCTGGCGGTGCTGAGAGTAGCAGTTTCCCAGCATGAAGAATGCAAAGAGGAATGCGGCTTTCTCGAGCCGGAAGGCTTCGGGTAGGAATTGCGAGGCAATCAATGCTGCGGACGCGACCGCGATGCTCGGCACTTTCTTCAGCGCCCAGGCGGCCGAATAGAAGATGAGCAAGAACCACAAGTACCAGAGGTGCGTCTCTGCGGGGTTGTAGGCAATCCTCAGAATGTATGAGAGGGCAAGATCTCCCGCGAGCGCGAGCCCTACTAAACTCCAGAGGAGGTATGGCCACCCGATCTTACGGGCTTTCCCGCCGAAGTACGCTCCCGCGCTCTTGTTCAGAGACCTATGGAGAAGTATTCCGGAGAGGAACATGAGTGTCGGCATGCGGTACGGCTCGACGATTTGATTGAACACTTCGATACCTCGGGGGTAGAAGTCGCCGAAGTAGGCAACTCCCGTCCCGGCGTGAAACAAGACCACCAAGAGCATCGCGATTCCACGCAATGCATCCATCCATGTTTCTCGCACTTATCGCTCCTCGTCTTTACTGATTTTCGAGCCTTGGTGCAGCATCGACGGATCGAGCGGAACCGACCGTCTCGTGATTCCGGCCCTGGCGGCGGTCCTGTTAGCGTCGCTGGGCAGGCCGCATTGAAGCATGTAGGAACTGCAAGCTCTGGAGCGCAGGGGATGCTTCCAGGCGTGAGGTTTACCACTCGTCGAATCCGCGAGAGCGCCGACAGGCGCCCTGCGTTTGCGGCGTGGCATCGCAGGGAGCCGATGGTCTACCGTACCCAGGGTACGTCACGAGCGAGGCGCGCCAGCTTCCCTGGCTGATGCTGTTGCTGGGCCGCCGATTGCTGAACCTGTGCGCCCGCAGGCCGCGAGGCCCGGTGGTGCATGAGGCCAGTTGGAAGCTCAAACAGACCTCCTTGCTCGAGCTTGCCCGCTAAACGTCTGCTCGTACACGAGACGTCACGTGTCGGCCAGCGAAACTTGTTGGTTACCCGGGTCCAATAGTCTTGGCTCATGCGTGCACCAATCACCAAGGCCGTTATCCCCGCAGCCGGCCTCGGCACCCGATTCCTTCCTGCCACCAAGGCCATCCCGAAGGAGATGCTCCCCGTTGTGGATCGCCCAGCCATCCAGTACGTCGTGGAAGAAGCCGTCGAGGCTGGACTGTCTGACGTGCTCATGATCACTGGCCGCCACAAGGCATCGCTCGAGAACCACTTCGACCGTGTCGCAGAGCTGGAGACTCTCCTCGCTGCCCGCGGGGAGCACGAGAAGCTTGCGCGCGTCAACGCGGCGACGAACCTCGCCGACGTGCACTACCTGCGACAGGGTGACCCGCTCGGCCTCGGTCACGCCGTGCTCCGCGCCAAGCAGCACATCGGCCACGAGCCCTTCGCCGTACTCCTCGGTGACGACATCATGTCCTCTGGCGGATCCTTGCTCAAGCGCATGATCGAGGTGCACGAGCAGACCGGCGCAAGCGTCGTCGCGCTCCAAGAGATCGAGCTTGACCAGATCTCCGCGTACGGAGTCGCCGCGTACGACACGAGCATTCCGCGGGAACAGGGAGTCGTGGGCCCCGACACGATCCAGCTGACCGGGCTCGTTGAGAAGCCGGCCCGCGAAGACGCGCCATCGAACCTCGCCGTCATCGGTCGTTACCTGTTGCGTCCCGAAGTGTTCGATGTTCTCGAGCGCACAGCTCCCGGCCGTGGCGGGGAGATCCAACTCACCGATGCTCTCGAGGTTCTTGCAGGTGATCCTGAGGCATTCGGCGGAGTCGTGGGTGTTGTCTATGGCGGCCGCCGGTACGACACCGGAAACAAGCTCGAGTACATCAAGGCAACAGTCGAGCTCGCGAGCCAGGACCCGAAGCTGGGGCCGGACCTGGTTCCCTGGCTCAAGAGCTTTGCTGGGCAACTGACTGACTAATACGGGTTACTGAGTAGACCGCCCCAACTCCGATAGGAGCTGGGGCGGTCTTGGTCCATCTGGGCAGATGCGGACCGGCCGACTCTAGTCTGTGGCTATCGTCGACAGACCAAGTATGCGGTCGCGAGTAGAGGCCGGCAACTCGATGAAGTGCGATTATCCATCCGCGCCGACGACGTCTCATGACGCCCCCTGGGGACCAACGAGTTCACTGGCCGTCCACCTAACGGACACTGCCGCGATTCCCCGGATCCCTACGCTCGCGGAGTTCATCCCCCGACCGTTAGGCCGAACCCCGCATGCGCATCACGACGTCTCGACGACGCCTCGCTTCCACTCTCGCTGTGACGACCGGGCTGGGGGTGCTCCTCTCCGGCTTCGGCGCGGGGGCAGCATCCGCCGCCGAGCCGTTCACCGACGACCAGCTCGCCTACGACTACCCGTCGAACGCCGACTACGACTACGTGCCGATCATGGACCAGTTCTCCTGGCTCGTCACCGATCGCCCCGACATCATCGCGCTCAACGACAGCCAGACCGTCGACATCAACAACTCGGCCACCCCTGAGCAGGTCGAGCGCGCGATCGTCGACCAGTACGACGACATGTCCGTCTCCATGGCCGACGGACTCGGCGCGAACCTCGGTGCCATCTACGCCGAGGCGCGCCTCGCGGGCGAACTCCCGAAGATCGACGCGCTCCTCGCGAAGAGCGGCGGCCTCGTCGGCTACTACTCGTCGTCGAACCCGTCGAAGAACTACTTCGACTACGACCGCCCCTACATCCGCTTCCCCGAGCTGCTCCAGTACCGCGACAAGGAGGGTGGCGACGCCTGGGACTCGACCAGCGGCGCCTACCCGAGCGGCCACACCTCGCAGGCGTACTGGCAGGGCACGTCGCTCTCGATGATGCTGCCCGAGCTCGCCCCGCAGATCCTCGCCCGCACCTCCGAGGCCGGCAACAACCGCATCGTCATGGCCGCCCACTACCCGCTTGACGTGATGAGCGGACGAATGATGGGCCAGCACATCGTCGAGCGGCGCATGAGCGACCCCGCGTTCCGGGAGCTGTTCGCTGAAGCCGAGGCCGAGCTGCGCGGTGTCCTCGAGGCCGGATGCGGTGCGGCACTCGCGGACTGCATCGCCGCCGACACCCCGTATCTGTCGGATGAGGATGCGCTCGCGCTCTACGAGCAGCGCATGTCGTACGAGTTCCCGCAGATCGCCCCCGCCGGCGACGCGGTGACGATCCCCGCGAACGCCGAGTCGCTGCTCATCACGAGCCACCCCGACCTCACACCCGAGCAGCGTCGTCAGGTGCTCGAGCTCACCGCCATCGACTCGGGCTACCCCCTCGACGAGGGCGCCGAGGGCAGCTGGCAGCGCCTCAACCTTGCGGCCGCCATGGCAGCTCAGGTCGAGGTCAACGCCGACGGAACGATCAGCCTCGTGGAGGCAGGAGCCGAGCAGCCAGGGCCCAGTACGCCCGGAACCACCGAACCGGCCGTGACGCCCATACCGACCGCGGAGCCCACGCCCACCGCGACGACCGAGCCCACCGCATCCCCGACGTCGACTCCCGTTCCTTCGACGACGGCCCCGGCCACCGGCAGCGACGCAGCAGGCAGTGGATCCGACGCGTTGGCCACTACTGGGTCAGAGGACGTCGTCGCAGGGATTCTCGTGGCTCTTACGATGCTGGTCGTCGGCGTGACGGCACTCCTGATGCGCCAGCGGTCGGCGAAGGCGAAGAACTAGCGGGATCCATCCCACAAGGCCCGCAGCTCGCGCCGCACCTTGGCATCCATCAGATGCCGGGCTCGACGGGCTGCGGGCCTCGCGCGTCACCGCGCTGACCGACGGTAGAATACCCCGGTGCCCTCTTCGCCGAGCTGCCACCCCACCTACCTCTGCAGTCGGCCTGCACAGCACGATGCGGGACCCACGTTTCGCGTAACAAGCATGTGCGAACCTACTCACTCGAGAGTGGTTGATGGTGCACGCGAGGTTTGATGGAGGAGTCTGAAGTGTCTGACTCTGAACAGGCGAAGCAACGCGGCGGACGCGTCTCGCGGCGCGCGGTCATCTACGGAGCCCTGGGCCTTGGGGGCCTGGCCGTGGCGTCACAATTCGTGCCGGATCTACGTATTCGCTGGCGTGAGCCTCTCGGGGAACTGGCGGCATTCCCCGCTCCGGATCGAGCTTCATTCCTCGACACGGAGCAAGTGCTTGCCCCCTACCTGATGACCGCAGTGCCGCTGGCCAACGACATCATCGGTGATCCCCAAGCGGAGTATTACGGCTTCATGGCGGGCGGATGGTGGAGGCCCCCCAACGCGCAGACCGAAACGAACGCTCGGATCATGGAGCACATATCGACGCTCGCATGGTTCGCAGCGAACAAGCGAGACTGGAATCCGCTCTACCGTAGTGAGATTCTCCTGGCCCGTATCGAGGCTGCGGTCGCGTACTACACGTCTCTCCAGCTGCAAGACGGTACTTACCCCGAGTACGAGGGAAAGCCCTCCCTGGCTGCCACGACGTTTGGCATAGTCGCCCAGGCCGATGCTTATGAGGCGTTGCAGCAGATCGGGGCCTTACCCGACGCGATGCTCCAACTTCGCAGGAGCATCGAGCGTGCAGTCCGCTGGTTCATGGATGTCCAGGCGAAGCATTGGACGCCGCCCGTTCGCGTGTTCAACCAGGTCACTGCCGGTCTGATTGGTGCGCAGCGCGCCCTGCAGATCCTGCCTGATCCGCCGGCGGATCAGAACGCTGTATATGAGCGGATCTCCTACCTGTGCGCGCACGGCCAAGCGCCCGCCGGCTTTCTGCACGAGCCCTACGGCGTCGACTTTGGCTACAACTTCACTGTCACGATGCCCGACCTCGCTTGGCTGTACGCTCACACTGGACACCCGGAGATTGTGCCGTTGGTGAGGAGGTACATGGGCTTCATGCCGTTCGCTGTGCTTCCGGAGCCCGGAACCGGCGGGCTCTGGCACGTACCCGCGTTGCACGCGCGGAATGTGACCACCTCCGTGTCCCGTCCCGCTGGCGACCTCGCAGACAGAGGGGCACTGGCGAAGGTGTTCCTCGACGACGTGCCGAGTATTGCGCTCTTCCTCCCGACTAGGGAGGACAAGGCTGCTTCTCGCGAAGAGTTTGCCTCCGCGGCGGGACCGGTCAGCGAGCTTGCAAAGCCGCACACATCACCTCGAACGTGGATGTATGGACTGCTGGCGCCCCAAGGGCCCGCTCGGGCTGTACGTGAAGCTCTGGAGAAGCAACTCCCTGTCCTGACGAGCGAGCGTTTTACGAAGCTCGAAAGCGGTTCCCAGAAGGATCAGTATCTATTCGTTCGCCGGCCGAGCTACTACGCAGCGAGCGTCTTCGGTGACTGGACGGAAAACGATAAGTCGACGCGCCAACTCGGTACCGTCTGGAGTCCCCGTCTCGGCACCATTCTGGTCGGTACAAATGACCCGGACCACCCCGAGGGATGGGAAACGCTGGGGCCCGATCGTGCATTTTCCACTCGCCAGTCGAGTTCCACGAGCAAGTACTTTGATAGTCGCACTTCCGCGGGGGACCATGCCATCAACCTCGACGAGGTCCAGGACAAGACGGGGTTGTTCGCGCAGCGCACGGAAGCGGTTACCGACCCTGGTGACTACATCACGGGTTGGGCCTACTGGGACCAGGGGCTGCAGTTTACGTTCATAACGGATCGCGCAGGCGAGTGCATCCAGCGGATCCCTGTCCTCCTAAAGGAGGGCGACACGCTGACATTCTCAGATGGGTCGACGTTCTCGCCAGGTGATGGCGACCACGAGATCGAGACATCAACCATCGTTCTGGAGCGCAAAGGCAGCCGTGTCCTCTTTGATCTCGGGGCCACTAAATTTCGCGCGTTCGTCAAAGCCAGTGGTTGCTCCATGGCCGGCGGTGAGATCCACCGCGTCGGCATCGTCTTCGAGGGCGAGTTGAACGTGAACATCGTGTTCCTCCGGGGGAGCGAGCCGGGTTCGTTACAAGCGGAAGCACACCGACACAGCAACGACGACGTCTCTATCCGAATCACGATCTCCACCTCGCGCGCGAGGCCCGTTTCTCGCCTAAAAATCAGAGGCACCGGCGTGGATACCGAGATCGATGTCACCGGTACTGGATTTAGGGTCTTCGAACGAACGCTCACGCCTAGTCGGCCAGGCACCGTCTCGCTGGTCACCACAGCCCACCTCGAAGATGGCTCAGTGTTCGGTGAGACCGAAGCAGCGATCACCTAGCCCGTGACCTCGATCCACCTGGGGCCGATCAGAAGTGGATCATCTCCTGCCAGAGCGTGCCGTCCCAGACCAGTTCCAAGCGGCGCCCCTTGGTCAGGGCCCGATTTCCGGCGGACTTGAGAGATGTGCGCGCGGCAGTGCCATGCACGAACGTGGTCGTTCCCGTCGTCATCTGCATGAAGACCCAGTGCTGGCCTCGACGGCGTCCCTTGGGAAGAGAACTGATGCTGACTGACTTGCTTTCGCCCAGGACGTGGACGACAACTGTCTTGTCGGAAGATCTGACGATGTTCGCGAGAGAAGAAGCCAGGAGCACGGCCTTGACTGAAAAGTATCCCGAGCTCAAGTCAGTCCCCACGACACCGTCTGAGTAGTCGACTTCCCATTCCCAAGACGAATTGGCATGCGCTTCTCCGGGCGTGGACGGGAACGGATACTGGAGTCGCACTTGCCGCGCGTTGACGCGGTTCTCCGTCCCGCCGAAGACGAAATACGCGCGGGCGGCTGCGCTGGGTGTGATTCGAACATCTAGGTCGGTGATATTGGTGTTCTGCCGACCAGGGTCTCGGCCCGTGGTCGATCCTGTGATGAACGGCCGAGGCTTGCCCGCTTTGTTGTAGGTGTAGTCCAGGACGATGTTGCGAGCTAGAGTCTGGCTGTTGCGTGCGAAGAATCCTTCGTACAATCCGTCCGCGACGCCCTCGGGCGCGATGTAAGTCGCATTAGAGATGTTGACCACCGCGTTCTCGGTGAAGAGCATTCGAACGCAGTCCGTCGCCACGAGTCCGTCCACGATCGCGTTCAGTTGGCTGTCGCGTGTGTTCTGATTCGGGTGTCCCGACTGATTGACAGAGACGACTATGGCTGCGCCAGACATCCGCTCTGCTTTGAAATTCGAGATGTGGTGGCCCCAGGACTCACCGCCACCAGATTCCGTTCTGATACTGATTCCATTGACGGACTGGTGTGCGGTGCAGTCGGTGATGCGATGCCGACGGCCACGAAGTTCGAACCCCGCGGGAGTGCCACCCGCAGGAACCGAACCCGTCGTCCGACAGGCTGAGAATGTGACGCCCTCCGAACTGTGATGCGTCGAAAATCCAGCCGAGGTCGTCATAAAGGACTCGACTCCGAGCAAGACGGTCCCGTAAGTGCGACCGTAGTACGTCAGGTCGCTGTTGTTCGCCGGGACCTCGGGAGTGTCATCCGTATACGCATGGCGTACGTGCCGGAACGTGCCGCCGACCACGCGACCGAAACTGCAGCAATTGTCCGCAACGCCGTATCCAAGCGCGCTTTCACCAGACGCGTCCCGGGCATACCCGACATCGACGTTTTCAACGAGGTAGCCGAAGCAGGAGTTGAGGCTGACAACTCTGTTGCTTGACTGCGTCACGCGGACATCTTGGACGCGAGGGTTAAGCAACCGGCTGAAGGCTAGCAGAGCCTCGTTTGAAGTCTGGGTCAGACGCGACGCGATGCATTCGAGCTCGAGCCCGAGAACGTTGATGGTCTGACGAGTGATTCTCGCGGCACGCACATTGGTTTGGTAAGTCTCTCGAAGTCGACCGGCGAGCGTGACGGTTGAACCGGAAACCGAGTAGACGACGCCGAACTCGCCGATGCGTCGGCTTCCCGGACGCGAACCACCGATCAGATCGTCTGCAACGATCTTGATCACGTCCCCAGCTTTCCAGGACATGGTCTTCGCGAGCTTGATCACGGTGGTCGGAACGCTCTGACCCGTCGGGAAAGATACTGCCGTGTCGGCCGCGGAACTGACGCCGACGGTCTCGTCGTAGGTACCGCGCAACGAGATAATCGACTTCGTCGTCGTTGCAATGAGTTTCGCGCCATAACCTGAAACCGTGATCGACTTGCCGCTCTTAGGCGCAAGCGCGACCGAGACTTGGTAGGTGCCAGCGGGAATCAGTAGTGTCCCGCCATCAGGAGTCGCATCCATGGCCGCCTGGAGGCCCGTAGTCGAATCGCTGGCTCCTGTCGGATCTATGCCGGAAAATCTCCTGGCCTCGGCGACCACGGCAATCTTGTCGATCGTTGTCTGTTCGGCCGCTGTCAGGACCGTAGGGGCGCGATTGTGCAGCGGGTGCCCCTGCGCGTCCGCTACCGCATTGGTCGGCGACGCAAACATTCCTGCCAGCGCTGCGCCTACCGCGCCCGCACCGCCTACGACTACCGAGCGTCGACCATGGATTGACTGTGGCATGTTCTCTTCCCCAAAGAAAGAATGGATGGTCGGCACGAATTGGTCCCGTGCCCTGCCGAGCGGTTCGCCCGCATCTCTATTGGAAGTACTCGAACGTGCGATCGCGACGAACTATGCGACCGGTCAGTGACTCCATCCTAAGCACGATAGGAAGGATCTCGCATGGTGATGTCCGGGTGTTGACATCGGCGGTGCACGGGAACTATTGCCCCTCTCCACCGAACTCCCTCCACATCCGCGCCACGCTCTGGCCATCGCGGCTCTCGCGCGGTGAACTGGACCTATGTCTAAGACAACGCGCGTGATCAGCGTCTCGATCCCTGTTTCCGATGTGGATGCGGCGCTCGCCTTCTACATTGACGTGCTCGGCTGCGAGCTCGTCATGGACGTCGAAGCGTGGCCGGGCGCCCGCTACGTCGAGGTGCTCCCGCCCGGTTCCAGTGTGGGCATCGTGCTGCTGCCGCAGGACAGTGAGATCCCGATCGCGGTGCGCCTCGGCACGACCGACGCGGAGGAGGCGCACGACCGCATCCGGGCGAGCGGCGTCGAGCTCCACAACGATGAAGTGCTGCGCTGGGAGGGCGTCGAGCCGATGTTCTCCTTCGAGGACCCGGACGGCAACGGACTCGTCTACCTGGAGGACTCGAGCGATCAGACGCCGGGGGAGTAGGGGATGGGCAACGTCGCGCGAAGCGATCGAGCGGCGCGAACAGCCCGAAGCCCCCGCACTCCCAGCCCCCGCCGCACCGCGCGCATCCTCGTGCTCGTCGCCGCCACGATCGGCCTCGTGCACGCCGCCTTCAGCGCCTACTGGGCGCTCGGCGCATCCTGGCTGCTGTCGACCATCGTCCGCGATCCAGCTGGTCCTCGACCATCGCCGACCGGCCTTCGAGTTGGAAGGGGAGTGGCTCTGACGGAGCCGTCGCGCCGGGGCCGCTGTCCAACATCAGTGCGATATGGGCGGTTTCTGGTAAGTGAATCGTGTCAGCGGCGAAATTCGCACTGATGTTGGTCAGCGCTGCCACCGACCCGACTGCAGGTCCGGTCTCAGCCCCTGCTGCTGCGCACGCCTGAGCCCCGGGCGCAGCACCACCGGCAGTACCTCGCCCCAGCCCCACGCGCAGAGACGCCCGCCGCCAGCTGGTTGCTGGTGGCGGGCGTCTCTGGCGTCCGGCGGATCTGGCAGGCTCGGCGGAACCGTTCCCTGCCCCGCAGCCTTACGCGCTAGGTGCCCCGAGCTGACGTGAGATGCGGTCGGCCGCGGCGATCGCGGCGGGGGCGAGTTCCTCGATGGTGTGCCCGGGGTATTCGAGCTCGATCGAGGACACGGAGAGGCCGTGGGTGACGGCGCCCGTGTGGTCGCGGATGGGTGCCGAGACGCACACGGTGCCGCTCTCGTTCTCGCCGAGGTCGGTTGCGTAGCCGCGAGCCCGCACTCGGGCGAGCTCTTCGTGCAGGGCGTCGAGGTCGGTGATCGTGAGGTCGGTGCGTCGGGGCAGTCCGACCCGTTCGGCGAGTGCATCGACCCGTTCGGGCGCCCAGTCGGCGAGCACGACCTTGCCCATGCCTGAGCTGTGCATGGGCACGGCGAGCCCGACGCGGGAGCGCATGCGGTACGGCTTGGCGGCGTCTCGGCGGATGACGTAGACCATCTCCGAGTCGGTCGCGACGCCCACGTGGATGGTGCAGTCGACCTCGCCCGCGAGCTGCTCCACGAGGGGAGCGGCGACGCTGGAGATGTCGACGCTCGCGAGCGCCCGGCCGGACAGCGCGAGCAGGGTCGGGCCGGCCCGGTATCCCTGTTCGGCGCCGCCGCCGAGGTACTCCTGCGCGACGAGGGTGGCGAGGATGCGGTGCACGGTCGCTTTGGCGAGCCCTGCCTCCGCGACGATGTCGGTGAACCGCGGGTGCGCGAGGGCCGCCGCGAGCACGCGTAGCGTCTTCTCGCTTGCCCCTGCGGATGGTGCAGGGGAGCGGTCCACGTCGTCCATGATGACCATCCTCGTCGTCTCCGTCATCACCGCATGTCGGTGATCGGCACAGAGTCCATGTCGTCGAACGACTGGTTCTCGCCGGCCATCGCCCACACGAACGAGTAGCTTGAGGATCCTACTCCGGAGTGCAGGGACCAGCTCGGGGAGAGCACGACGTCGCCGTTCGCGACCATGAGGTGGCGGGTTTCCTTGGGGTCGCCCATGAGGTGCACGACGCGCTGGTCGTCGTCGAGGTCGAAGTAGTGGTACACCTCGGTGCGGCGGTCGTGGGTGTGCGCTGGCATGGTGTTCCACATGCTGCCGGCGTGCAGGCTGGTGACGCCCATGACGATCTGGCAGCTCTTGACGCCGTTCTCGTGGATGCACTGGCGCAGCGTGCGGCGGTTGGAGGTGACCTGGTCGCCGAGTTCGCGGATCGTGCCCTCTTCCGGGGTGACGAGCGTGTTCGGGTAGGCGGTGTGCGCGGGTGCGCTGAAGCCGTAGAACTTGGCGGGGTCGGCGGCGTCGGCGCTTTCGAAGGTCACGTCGACGGTGCCGCGGCCGAGGTACAGGACGGCGGTCTTGGCGAGCTCGTAGCGCTCTCCGTCGGCGACGATGGTGCCCGTGCCGCCGGTGTTGACGAAGCCGATCTCGCGGCGGTCGAGGAAGTTGTCGCTGCGCAGCTCGTCGACGGTCTCGAGCTTGAGGGGCGCGTCGACGGGGACGGCGCCGACGGTGACGACGCGGTCGAAGTGCGTCGACACGATGCGCACCTCACCGGGGGTGAGGAGCTGCTCGACGAGGTAGCGGTCGCGGAGCCCCTGCTGGTCGAGGGTGGGGATGTCTTCCGGGCGGCCCGGACGGTACTGGTGAGACAAGGGGATGCCTTTCGTTTGCGGTTGAGGTCAGGGGCGGTCGGGTCAGACCAGGCCGAAGAGGCCCGGCAGCCAGAGCGAGAGCTGCGGCACGAACACGACCAGGAACAGGACGACGATGAGCGCGAGGAGGAACGGGAGGAGGCGCATGATGACCGGTTCGAGCCTCACCCCCGCGACTTGCGCTCCGACGAACAGCACGGGCGCCGATGGCGGCGAGATCACACCGAT
Organism: Pseudoclavibacter terrae; assembly: GCF_008831075.1. Taxonomy (GTDB): domain Bacteria; phylum Actinomycetota; class Actinomycetes; order Actinomycetales; family Microbacteriaceae; genus Pseudoclavibacter; species Pseudoclavibacter terrae. The sequence goes on from NZ_WBJX01000001.1 coordinate 416,915, forward strand.
CGACAGGTTCATGACCATCATGATGCCGAAGTGCACGGGGTCGACGCCGTAGGAGATGGCGATGGGCAGGAAGATCGGCGTGAAGATCAGGATGGCCGGGGTCGGGTCGAGCGGGATGCCGATGATGATCAGCACGATCATCATGATGAGCAGCACGACGACCTTGGAGTCCGTCCAGCCGAAGAGCGTGTCGGCGAGCAGCTGCGGCAGGCGAGCGTACGTCATCACGAACGCCATGATCGAGGACACGGCGATCAGGAAGATCACGATGGAGCTGGTTCGCGCGGACTCGAAGAGGAGGCGCGGCAGGTCCTTCACGGACACGGTCCGGTAGATGAACGACAGCAGCAGGGCGTAGACGACGGCAACGGCCGAGCCCTCGGTCGGGGTGAAGAACCCGGCGACGATGCCGCCGATCGCGACAACGATGAGGCCGAGCGCGGGGAGCGCCTTCAGGAAGGTGCCGAGGATGATGCCGAACGCCGGCAGCGGCTTGCCGCGGAGCTCCGGGTGCTTGCGGGCGTAGAAGAAGACGACCACGGCGCAGGCGAGTGCCCAGAGGGCGCCCGGGATGTACCCGGCGACGAACAGGGCGCCGACCGACGTTCCACCCGCCGCGAGCGAGTAGATGATGAGCGTGTTGCTCGGCGGGATGATCATGCCGGCGGGCGCTGAGGCGACGTTCACGGCGGTGGAGAACGCGGGGTCGTAGCCGTCCTTCTTCTGCATGGGCGCCATGGTGGCGCCGACTGCGGAGGCCGTGGCGACGGCGGATCCGGAGACGGTGCCGAAGATCGCGTTCGCGATGACGTTGGTCTGCGCGAGCGGCGCGGGCATCCGCCCGACGAGCACTCGGGCGAGATTGATGAGCCGTTCCGCTATGCCGCCGTTGTTCATGATGACGCCGGCGAGGACGAAGAACGGGATCGCGAGCAGGGCGAACGAGTTGGCGCCGCGGAACATCTGCTGCGCGCTGGTGATGGCTCCGTTGTCGAAGCCGAGGATGAGGAGCATGCAGATCGCCGAGGGCAGTCCGATGCTGATGGAGATGGGGGCACCGAGCGCGAGCAGCAGGACGAGCCCGCCGACGAGGATCAGTGCGATGAGACCTGGCTCGATCATATGGATGCGGCCTCCGGGTCCTCGTGCCCACGCGACCTGACGGAGTAGCCGGGCGAGAGCGTGCGCGAGATGTGCAGGACGATGTAGAGCGAGAAGAGGATGCCCGCGATGGGCAGGGCCAGGTAGAGCTGGCCCTGCGTCACCGGGAGGATGGGGTTGGACTGCCCCCAGGCGAGGATCGCCTGCTTGCCGCCGCCGTAGACGAGGGCGTAGAGGACGAACGCGAGGGTCGCGAGGTAGGCGACGATGTCGGCTCCGCGCTGGAGCTGCCTCGGCAGGCGCTCGACGAGGAAGTCCATGACGACGTCAGCCTTCTGGCCGACGACAACGGCGATGCCGATGAAGCTGACCCAGACGAAGGTGAAGCGTGCGGCTTCCTCGGTCCACGCGCTTGGCGCGTTCAGCACGAGTCTGGTGAAGACCTGCCACACCACGAGCAGCAGCAGCACGCCGAAGAGCGCGATGACCAGTGCTTTCAGGATGCGTCCGAACCACAGCTCGACTGCGGCGGCGGCTTGCTTCACGAGCTAGCTCCTCGCCGCTTCGATGGCGTCGTAGATGGCCTGCGTGCGCTCGTTCGTGACGCGCTCCTCGTGGAGCGGGAGGGTCGCTTCGCGGAACGTCTCGACGTCGACCTCGTTGAACGTGGCACCGGCTTCTTCGGCCTCGCCCTTGGCGGCGTCGACTGCTTCGGCGAAGAGCTCGAGCTCGCGGTCGGAGCTGGCTGCGAGCAGGTCCGTCATCGTGGCCTGCACGTCGGGCTCGATGCCGTCCCACACCGTGGTGCCCGCGATGAGGTAGTCGGGCATCATGAGGTGCTGCGTCTGCGAGTAGAACGGCGCGATCTCGTCGTGCGAGAGGCTCGAGTAGATGAGCTCGTTGTTCTCGGCGCCGTCGAGCACGCCCGACTGGATGGCCGTGAAGACCTCGCCCTGGGCCATCGGCGTGCCGACGCCGCCCATGAGCTCCATCATCTTGACGTTCGTGTCGGAGCCGATGACGCGGATCTTCTGTCCGGCCAGGTCGGCTGGCGTCTCGACGGCGCCCTTGCTGGAGTACACGTTGCGCACGCCGCCGTGGAACGCGGACAGCACCTTGATGCTGTCGTCTTCGACTGCGCCGTAGAGGTCGCCCATGATGGCGTCGTCGTTGAGCACCTGCATCTGGTGCTCTGGTGAGTCGTAGAGGTAGGGGAGGTTCACGACGGAGAAGTCGGGCTCGAAGTTCTCGAGCAGCGAGCCTGCGATCATCGCGAAGTCGATGGTGCCTGACTGCACCTGCTCGATCGTGGATGCCTGGTCGCCCAGCACCTCGTCGGTGTAGAGGTCGAGCGAGAAGCGGCCGTCGGTCGCCTCGTACAGCTCGTCGGAGAACTCGAGCAGCGCCTGTGCCTGCGGGTGCTCGACGCTCTGGTTGAAGGCGACTCGGAATGCCTTCTCGCTGCCCATGAGCTCGCCGACTCCCGGTTCCGCTCCGCCTTCAGCGCCGCCGCCTGCGCCGCTGCCAGAGCATGCGCTGAGAGCCAGTCCTGCGATTGCGACGCCTGCGACGGCGCCGATCTTGCTGATCTTGCTGATCCGCATGGTTCCTCCTCGTTGAGTACTGGCGGCGCTTGCCTTCGCGCTCGCCACGACCGCTATAGTAGCCAGATGAAACCGAGTTCCGCCAGTCGGACCTCGCAACGGAAACAAGTTTCACCGAGCAAGGGAGCACGGGAGTGAGAGCAGCGCAGTACAGCGGGGAGCACCGCATCGTCGTCAACGAGGTCGAGGCGCCAGCGCCGGCCAGCGGCGAAGTCCAGATCCGAGTCGCCTACACGGGCATCTGCGGCACCGACCTCCACGTCCTCCACGGGTCGATGGATGCGCGCGTCGACGTCCCGCAGGCCATCGGCCACGAGATGAGCGGCACCGTCGAGTCCGTCGGCGACGGCGTCACCGCGTTCGCCGCGGGAGACAAGGTCACCGTCATGCCCCTCGACTGGTGCGGCACCTGCCCCGCCTGCAAAGCAGGCAACTCGCACATCTGCCAGAACCTGAACTTCGTCGGCATCGACTCGCCCGGCTCGCTGCAGGAGCTGTGGAACGTGCGCGAGGACCTCGTCGTCCCGCTGCCCGCATCCCTCTCCCTCGAGCACGCCGCACTCGTCGAGCCGCTCGCCGTCGCCTGCCACGACGTGGCGCGCTCGCGGCTCACCGAGGGCGAGACCGCCGTCGTCATCGGCGGCGGCCCCATCGGCCAGCTCATCGCGCTCGTCGCCGCCGCCACCGGCGCGACCGTCTACGTCATCGAGCCCAACCCCGAGCGTCGCGCACTTGCCGAGCGCCTCGGTGCCCGCACCATCGACCCGACCACGAGCGACGCGGTCGCGATCATCGAGGAAGCGACCGGCTCGGCCGGCGCCGACGTCGTCTTCGAGGTCGCCGGCGTCGCCGTCACCGCCCTCACCGCCGTCGACTACGCGAAGGTCCGCGGACGCGTCGTCCTCGTCGCCATCCACCCCAACCCGGTGCCCATCAACCTCCACCGCGTCTTCTGGCGCGAGCTGGAGCTGCTCGGCGCCCGCGTCTACGTGCGCGCCGACTTCGAGCGAGCCATCGAGCTGCTCGCATCGGGTGCCGTCCCCGCCGACGACCTCATCACGAGCGTCGTCGGACTCAGCGAGACCCAGTCGGCATTCGACCAGCTGTCCGGCGCCGCCGCCATGAAGATCCTCGTCAACGTCCAGGAAGGCTAACCATGACCAGCTTCGACCTCACCGGAAAGACCGCCGTCGTCACAGGAGCCCGCCGCGGCATCGGCCTGGGCATCGCCACGGCCCTCGCCGAAGCCGGCGCCGACATCATCGCCGCATCCTCGCAGCAGGAAGCCGACGGCGGCGAGGTCGGCGCGCGCGTCCGCGCCCTCGGCCGCAGCTTCGAAGGCCACGGCGTCGACTTCACCGACCGCGCCGCCGTCGAGCAGTTCGGCGACGCCGTCAAGCACGCCGACATCCTCGTCAACAACGCCGGCACCATCCGCCGCGCCCCAGCAGCAGAGCACTCCCTCGACTGGTGGGACGAGGTCATCCAGGTCAACCTCTCCAGCCAGTTCGTGCTCAGCCAGATCGTCGGCGGCGCGATGGTGGAGCGCGGCGAGGGGCGCATCATCTTCACCGCAAGCCTCCTCAGCTTCCAGGGTGGCATCAACGTGCCCGGGTACACCGCATCGAAGTCGGCCGTCGCCGGCCTCGTCCACGCACTCAGCAACGAGTGGGCGGCGCGCGGCGTGACCGTCAACGCCATCGCCCCCGGCTACATCGCCACCGACAACACGGAGGCGCTGCGCGAAGACAGCGACCGCTCGCGCTCCATCCTCGAGCGCATCCCGGCCGGACGCTGGGGCGAGGCCGACGACCTCGGCGGCGCCGCCGTGTTCCTCGCGAGCCCCGCCGCCGCCTATGTCACGGGCATCGTCCTGCCCGTCGACGGAGGGTGGCTCGCCCGATGAGCTCGCTCTTCGAGGGGCACCCCATCGTTCCCCTCTCCACCCCGAGCACCATCGCGCAGGCGGAAGCGCTCGCCGACGGGCTCGTCGCCGGCGGCATCGGCATCGTCGAGATCGCCCTCCGCGGCGACGGCGCGCTCGCCGCGATGCGCCACATCGCCGGCCGCCCCGACCTCGTCGTCGGAGCAGGCACGGTCCTCGACGTCGAGCAGGCGCAGCAGGCACTGGATGCGGGTGCCCAGTTCCTCGTGTCGCCCGGCCTGTCCGCCGATGTCGTCCGCGCCGGACAGCGCGCGGGAGTGCCCGTGCTCCCCGGCACGTTGACGCCCAGCGACATCACGGCAGCGCGAGACCTGGGGCTCACCCAGCTGAAGCTGTTTCCCGCAGGCAACTTCGGCGGGCTCGCCCTGCTCGGCACCTACGCATCCGTGTTCCGCGGCATCACGTTCATGCCGAGCGGCGGCATCACACCCGCCAACCTCGCCGAGCACCTCGAGCATCCAGCCGTCTTCGCCGTCAGCGGCAGCTGGCTCGGCGGCGCGAAGCTCCTCGACGCGGGAGCCGACGCCGTCGCAGGCGCGGCACGCGAAGCCTCACAGATCGCCGCCAAGGTGCTGCAGGCCAAGGCGGCCGCCGCGTGAGCGGGATCGTCACCATCGGCGAGGCGCTCGGGCTCGTGCTCGCGCGCCGCGCCGGCGGCTTCGACCTGCAGTCCGAAGCCGAGATGAGCTTCGGCGGCGCCGAGAGCAACGTCGCGATCGCCGCCGCCCGCCTCGGCTGCGACGCCACCTGGATCGGACGGCTCGGCGACGACGCCATCGGCAACCGCATCCGTCGCACGCTCAGGGCAGAGCAGGTGCAACTGCACGCCAGCATCGACGCGGATGTCCCCACCGCGCTCATGATCAAGGACCGCCCCCGCCCGGGGCACAGCCGCGTCACCTACTACCGGAACGGGTTCGCGGGCAGCCGCATCACCCCGGCCGACGTGCCCAGCGACGTGGTCGCCAGCGCCGACGTCCTGCACGTCACCGGCATCAGCCTCGCCCTCAGCGACAGCGCCGCCGAGACTGTGCTCAGCGCCGTCCGCCTCGCCCGCGAACGCGGCGTGACCGTGTCGTTCGACGTGAACCACCGCAGCAAGCTCTGGTCCGCCGACACCGCGGCGCCCCGCTACCGTGAGCTCGTCGCGCTCAGCGACATCGTCTTCGCCGGCGACGACGAGGCCGCCATGATCGTCGGCGCATCCTCACCCCTCGAGCAAGCCCGCGCCCTGCAAGCCCTCGGGCCGACGCAGGTGCTCATCAAGCGCGGCGAACACGGCGCATCCGGCGTCCACGGCGACCTCGAACTCGAGGTCCCCGCCTACCGCGTCGACGTCGTCGACACCGTCGGAGCCGGCGACGCGTTCGCCGCCGGCTACCTCGTCGAGCTCATCCGCGGCGGCACCCTCGAACAGCGGATGCTCACCGCCGCGGCCTGCGGCGCCTGCGCGTGCCGCGCCGACGGCGACTGGGAATCGCAGCCCAGCTGGGGCGACGTGCGCGGCCTCGTCGAAGGCTCCGGCGACGCCGTCCTCCGCTGAGGCGCGGCGCGCCAGCCCGCCAGCGCCTCACCGAAACCGAACCCCTGCCGACGCAGACACAAGACTGGAACACGCCCATATGACCTTCGAGATCGGCGACGAGCACTTCCTCCTCGACGGCGAGCCGCACCGCGTGCTCTCCGGCGCCCTGCACTACTTCCGCGTGCATCCCGAGCAGTGGGCCGACCGCATCCACAAGGCGAAGCTCATGGGGCTCAACACCATCGAGACGTACGTGGCGTGGAACGCGCACGAGCCCCGCAAGGGGGAATGGGATGCGACGGGCTGGAACGACCTCGGACGCTTCCTCGACCTCGTCGCCGCCGAAGGCATGCACGCCATCGTGCGTCCCGGCCCCTACATCTGCGCCGAATGGCACAACGGCGGCCTGCCGACGTGGCTGACGGCGATGCCCGGCATCGGGCTGCGCCGATCGGAGCCCACGTACCTGGCCGAGGTCGAGACGTACCTGCGGCGCGTCTACGACATTGTCGTGCCGCGACAGATCGACCTGGGCGGGCCCGTCGTGCTCGTGCAGATCGAGAACGAGTACGGCGCCTACGGCAACGACACCGCCTACCTCGAACGGCTCGTCGAGGTCACGCGCGAGGCGGGCATCACCGTGCCGCTCACGACGATCGACCAGCCCACCGACCAGATGCTGAGCGACGGCAGCGTCGCAGGCGCGCACCTCACCGGCTCCTTCGGGTCCCGCGCCGACGCGCGCCTCGCCACCCTGCGACGCCACCAGCCCACCGGCCCCCTCATGTGCGCCGAATTCTGGGACGGCTGGTTCGACTGGTGGGGCGCCTTCCACCACACGACGAGCGTCGAGGATGCGGCGCGCGAACTCGACGCGCTCCTCGCCGCCGGCGCCTCCGTCAACTTCTACATGGTCCACGGCGGCACCAACTACGGGCTCACCAACGGCGCCAACCACAAGGGCCGCTACCTGCCCATCACCACGTCCTACGACTACGACGCCCCACTCGACGAAGCCGGCAACCCGACGCCCAAGTTCTTCGCCTTCAAGGACGTCATCGCGAAGTACGCGGCCGTGCCCGCCGAGACGCCGGCCGCCGGCGGGCCTGCGCCCGAGCTCACGGCGCCGCTCTCCAGCATTGCGGCGGATGCGTGGCTGCCGACCGTCGCGGACGCCCGCGTCGGCTCACCCGGTTCGGCTGGTTCGGCTGGTTCGGCCGGTTCGACCGCATCGGCTGCATCGGCTGACACTGCTCGCTCGGCTGGTTCGGCTGCATCGGCTGACGCCGCTCGCTCGGACGGGACTCCTGCCTCGCCTGCGACGTACGCCGTGCCACCGACCTTCGACGCGCTGCAGCACCTCAGCGCGCTCGTGAGCTACGAAGTCGAGCTGCCCGACGCATCCTCGCCTCGCCTGCTCGAGTTCGAGGAAGTGCGCGACCACGCATGGGTCTCGGTCGACGGCATCCCGGTCGGCACGCTCTCGCGTACCCTCCACGAGACCGCGATCGTCGTCCCGCCAGGGCAGCGACTGAGCGTGCTCGTCGAAGAACAGGGACGCGTGAACTACGCCGAGCGCATCGGCGAGGAGAAGGGCATCATCGGCGCGCCCCTCCTCGACGGGGTACCGCTCGAAGGATGGACGGCGACACCCATCGACGTCGCCGAAGCCGGGCTAGCGATCGCCGCGGCTGGAGACAGCATCGCCGGGGGGTTCGCCGGCGCCCCCGCGTTCGCACCCCTGCATCACGGCGGAACGCCACTCGGCATCACGGGTCTCCGCGGCGAGTTCGTACTCGATGAACCAACGGACCTCTACCTGGACACTTCGAGGTGGGGCAAGGGCTATGCGCTCGTCAACGGCTTCCTCCTCGGCCGCTATTGGCGGAGCGGGCCGCAGCAGACGCTGTACGTGCCAGGCTCCGTCCTCAGATCCGGCACGAACACGATCTCGGTCATCGAGCTCGAGGTGACGGCGTCTCCCGTCGCCCGCTTCGTCGCGCAAGCCGCCCTCGGCCCCCTCGAGGAGTAGCCACCCCGCGCCGCGCCGCGCCGCGCCGCGCCGCGCCCACGCCGCGCCGCCGCGCCCCGCGCCCGCCCTCGGGTGTCACCCCGCCCCCGTGCCCCGCGCCCCGCATCCGCATCGCTGCCAGTCAAATGGCCCCTCTGGGAAGTCCAGAAGGGCCATTCGGCTGGCAGTGCTTGCTTCTCGGCGGCCCTAAAGCGCCACTTGACTGGCAGCGTTGATCGTGGTCTTCGAGGTGAGGCGCCGCCGCCCATGGCTGTCGCCTCCGCCGCCCACGCCTCTCGCCTCCGCCTCGTGAAGCTTGTGGGGCGATCCGCCGCGCCGCATCCGCGCGGCATTCGCGTCGCTGCCAGTCAAATGGCCCTTCTGGGAAGTCCAGAAGGGCCATTTGCCTGGCAGTGACGACGGCTGAGCGGGGCTTAAGCCCCAGTTGGCTGGCAATGACGACCGCTGAGGCGACGGCTGAGCGACGCTAGGGGCCATTTGGCTGGCAGCGATCGACATCAGGCCGCGTTTCCGCCTGGGCGGGTTCCTCAGCCGCCGCGTTCAGCCGCCGTCTTCCGCCGCCGTGTTCCGCCTGGGCGGCGTTTGCCGCTAGGCGTCGTTGGATCGCCCTCCGGTGCGGGTCGCGTCGCGCGAGGACGAGCTGGACACGTGGCCCGAGGTCGGGCTGGCGCTCGTGCGCGCATCCCGCGCATCCGTCGCATCCCGCGCCTCCGCCGCGTCAGCCGCCGTCTCGATGGGCTCGCCCTGCACCGTGGAGCGCTCGGACTTGCTGCGGTCGCCGCGTGTCTTGAGGAGGCTCGCGATCGTCGCGACGGCGATGGTGGCGCCGATGAACGTGAGCGAGAACCAGATCGGGATCTCGGGCACCCACAGCAGCGGCTCGCCGCCGTTGATGAACGGCACCTCGTTGACGTGCAGGGCGTGGAAGACGAGCTTCACGGCGATGAAGCCGAGGATCACGGCGAGGCCCTGGCTGAGGTAGACGAGGCGCTCGAGGAGTCCGCCGATGAGGAAGAACAGCTGGCGCAGGCCCATGAGGGCGAAGGCGTTCGCGGTGAACACGATGTACGCCTCGTTCGTGAGGCCGTAGATGGCGGGGATCGAGTCGAGGGCGAAGACGAGGTCGATGAAGCCGATCGCGACGATCGTGAGCAGCATCGGCGTGACCCAGCGCTTGCCGTCCTTCTTCACGGTCAGCTTGTCGCCGTGGTACTCGTCGGTGACGGGCAGGATGCGGCGCACGAAGCGCATGAACGCGTTGTTCGAGGGGTCGCCGTGGTCGCCCTTGATCTGCTGGTAGGCGAGCACGAACAGCAGCGCGCCGAACAGGTAGAAGACCCAGGAGAAGTTCTCGATGAGGGCCGCGCCGACGGCGATGAAGCCGCCGCGCATGATGAGGGCGATGACGATGCCGATCATCAGCACCTTCTGCTGGTAGATCTTCGGCACCGCGAAGCCGGTCATGATGATGAGGAACAGGAAGAGGTTGTCGAGCGACAGCGCCTTCTCGGTCAGGTAGCCGGCGAAGTACTCGCCGCCGTAGCGCCAATCGGTGACGAAGCCGATGCCGACGCCGAAGAGCAGCGCGAGGCCGATGTAGAAGGCGGACCAGCGCGCGGATTCGCGGATGGTCGGCTCGTGCGGTGTCCGCACGTGGGCGAAGAACTCGTAGACGAAGAAGCCGATCGTCACGGCGATCGTGATCAGCCAGACGGTGGTGGTCACCTGCATGGGGGTACTCCAAAGGGGGTTCGGTGTTCGACAGCGACACCAAGGTCTCCTCCGCCCGACCAGCACCTCGTGGGGGTGATGCTGGTGGAGCCGGCGCCCCGGAACGTGGAATCACGCTCGTATTGACGGGCACACCGCAGACGGGAGTACTCCCCTTGCTTCGGGAGATAGTAGACAGACTTCCGCAAAGGAAACCTGGGAGAACCCTTTCGAGCGGATGCGGATGCGGACCCGCGCCGCTCCGCTCAGACGGCTCGGGGCGGCGCCGTCGAGAGTCGCGAGTTGAAGCTCGGGCTGAGCACGGTGCGGTGCACGGGCCTCGACGGGTCGGCGATGCGTGCGAGGAGCGTCTCGACGGCGGCCCGCCCCAGCGACGATCGCGGCGGGGTCACGGCGGTCAGCGCGGGTGTGAACAGGTCGGCGACCTCGTCGTCGTACGCCACGACCGAGAGGTCGTCCGGCACACTGAGCCCCCGCGCGAGGGCAACGTCGATGATCGCCATCGCCTCCCGGTCGGAGTGCACGAGCAGGGCGGTGACCCCGGCCTCGAGGACCGCGTCGAGCACCGCATCCACGGCACCCGAGAAACGGGGGTCGCGGCGGTCGGGCAGGATGCGCTCGACGTGCTCACCCGGCGTGAGGCCCAGCTCGCGGCAGGCGGCCGACCAGCCGGCGATGATCTTGCGCGACGTCGGCGAATTCCGCGAGATGAAGAGACCCACCTTGCGGTGCCCGAGCTGCGCGAGGTGACGGGCCGCGAGGACGGCGCCCAGGGCGTGGTCGGTGGTGACCGACTCCGCCGGCGTCCGGTCTGGGCCGACGACGGCATCACGCTCGGCGAGCACGAACGGCAGCCCGGACTCGTGCAGCCACTCCATGACCTCGCGGGCATGGTCGGTGTCGGTGTTGGGGGCGACGACGAGACCGGTGACGCCCTCGTGCTCGACCATCCGCTCGAGCACGGGCCGCTCATCCTGCATCTCGTAGGAGGTGCCCCGCAGCAGCAGCTTCGCGCCCTGCTCGCGCGCCGCCTGCTCCATGCCGCGGATCACACGCGGCCAGTAGAAGTCGAGCGACGGCACCAGCACGCCGATGGTGTGCTGCGCGCCGTTCGTCGCCTGACGCGACTGCAGGGCCGGGGCGCCATCGGGCGGGAGCACCGCGCCGCCGTGCACGCGCACCAGCAGGCCGTCCGACTCGAGCTGCTGCAGATCGCGGCGCAGCGTCACCGGGGTGACCTCGAGCTCGTCGGTCAGCTCGGCGACCCGCACCGCACCGGACGCGAGCAGCCGTTCGAGGATGAGGTCGCGCCGTTCAGCGGCGAGCCGTGATCCCTGTTCCATCATTCTGCGTCCCCCACAGCGTTCATGCCCCCGAAGGGCGGTGTCGAGTGCTCCTGGCGCACGGTGACGGTCATCGTTGACCGGTCGGCGACGTCGAGGTCGAGTCGCACGAGTCTAGGGCCCCACACGTCAGCGAGCATCGGGTCGTCGAGCTCGATCGGCGTGAGGGTCGCGGAGGCGGTGCCAGTCCAGGTGACGTGGACCCGCGGGGCGCCACCCAGAGGGGTGATGATGGCGCTGTCGTCACCCTGACTGTCAGGGGTGAGGGCCACGTCGCCGGCGAGCAGCATCCGCAGCTGCGCCGGGGCGTGTGCGGCAGAGGAGTCCGTCGAGTCGGCCGAGTCCGGCGAGTCGTCCGCGTCCGCCGCGTCGTCCGCGTCCGCCGCGGCGTCAGATGCGGAAAGTTGTGGCGAGGTGCTGTTCAGCTCCTCGCGGACCGCACTTGGCCACAACTGTGCGGAGCTCACGGTCCGGAGTGCGGAGGCGGCGGGAGGGAGTTGTGGCGAAGTGCCGTTGCCGGCGCTCGCAGCTGCGCTAGGCCACAACTCTGTGGGGCTCGCGGTCGCGGGGGCGGGTGCGGGTGCGCCAGCGCCCGCGGCATCGGCGGACGCCCAGCGCCACGCGTCGTGGATGCGCACCTCGGCGCGCTCGCGGTCGAGGACCACCTCGCGGCGCCACGACTCGAGCCCATCGACGTCGTAGGCGCCGGCCAACTCGAGTTCGAGCCTGGGCCCGGCTCCCGTCTGCACGCTGACGACGTCCGCCGCGTACTCGCGCCCCGTCGGCTGCCCGCGGCCGGCGATGAGCGGCACGTTGTGCCATTCGCTCTGCATGGGCCACAGCTCGTAGCGGCGGTCGCTGAAGGTGCGGGCGTCGTAGCTGGGGCGCCCGGCGTCGACGATGACCGGCACGCCGTCGGAGGCGACGAGGAAGCTGCCGATGTCGTTGTGGTTGTGGTTCTCGTCGTTGTGGCCGCCTTTGACTGCAACTGACAAGCCCGAAGTCGAGCCCTCGCGCTCGCGGGCGACGAGCATCTGCGTGGAGGGGAGCCAGGTGGATGCGGGGGCCGGGGGAGCGGGTGGGCTCAGCTGCAGCCAGGCTGCGTCGGTGAGTCCACGCAGCACTCGCCCGAGCCCCTCGGCCTCGACGACCGCGGGCTCCGATGGGCGTCGGTGGGAGGCCGCGAACGCCTGCGCGTCAGTGTCTCCGGCGCGCACGGCCGCCCGGTAGAGGGAGTGCCACGGCTGGTCGCTGCTGGGCTTCGCCTGCCCGTCGGCGGCGTTCACGAACCACCCGTCGCCGAGGTGCATGCGGTGCGGGAAGGCGACGGTCTCGCGCAGCGAGCGGATGCTCGGCACGGGGTCGAAGGCGCCGCCGGTCGCGTAGGTGAGCAGGTCGAGTGCTTCGAGGAGGCGGCAGGCGCCGTTCCACCAGTAGGCGTAGCCCTCGTCGATGGCGCCGTCGTCTGGGAGCACGGCGACGTAGCGGTCGAGCCCTTCGACGACGAGTTCCAGGATGCGCGCGCGTTGGGCGGCCTCGCTCGGAGCGTCGAGCAGTCGGAGGGCGGCGACGAGCACGTTGCCGTGGATCCAGGGGTTCCAGTTGTGTGCGTCCCCGTCGAGGCCGAGCCAGTGCCAGTCGCGGCGCCGCTCGAACGGCTCGAAGACGCGCTCGCGAGCTTCGTGGCGGATGCGCGCCCGCACGCCCGGGTAGTGCAGGTCGAGCTGGTCGCCGAGCAGCTGGTCGATCCAGGCGAGCTGGCCGACGACTTCGCCGGCGCCGAGGTCGAGGTAGGGGTCGGTGACAGTTGCGAGCACCGAGCCGTGTCGGGCGAGCGTGTCGTCGTGGGCCGGCCAGCACCAGGAGCTCTGCTCGCAGAGCAGGATGACGCCGTCGACGACCTCGGCGAGCAGCGTCGCGGAGCCGCTGGTGTCCGCACGCCGCGATTCCGGGGCATCCGCGGCTGGGGTGGTCGCGCCCGGGTCAGTGCCAGGATCGGCCACGACGGGCGGGGCTGAGACGGCGGCCGCAGCGGCGACCACGGTGCGGGTCAGGCGTTCCTGGCGCGAGAAGGCGGGTGTCTCCCAGGCGATGCGATTGCCATCGCCGTGGTACCTGGCGGCGTCGCTCGCCCGTGGTTGTGGCCATGGCGTGCCCTGTTCGGCGGTGGCGCGTTCGGTCATGTCCGCGAGGGTGCGCGCGTCTGGCAGCCCGGCGTGCCAGGTGGATGCGGGTGGCACGGGGAGCGCGTGGTCGGGATCGGCGATGACCTCGTCAAGGCTCCGGCCGTCGAGCTGCTCGTCGAGGGCGCGCGTGAGGGGGCCACGGAACGCGGTGCCGCTCTGCACGGGAATGTCCGTGGTGTCTGTCATCGTCGACCTACTTCTCGGGGGTGGTGCTCGCCGCTGCTGCGGTGATGGTGGTGCCACACGAATCGATCGTAAACGATCATGCACGATCATAACCGCATTGTTGTGATCGAGATTGATTGCTACTCTTTCGAAACGTCACCACCCCGGGGCGACCACTCGAACCCCCGGACGGCAATTCAAAGGAGAATCCGTGTCCACTGCATTCACGCCTGAAGCGCCCGCCGCTGCGGCGCCGCCAGCGTCGCAGCGAGCATGGACCCGCGACGACTGGACCGGCTACGCCGACCGCCTCCTCGCGGGCGCCATGGCCTGGGCGTCACCCGGCAAGGGGCGCATCACCCCTCCTGGCGCGGAAGGCGGCTACGGCCACGACATCGACGGCCTCGAGGGCTTCGCCCGCACGTTCCTGCTCGCCGGCTTCCGCATCGCGGGGGAGCGGGGCCAGGGCGTCGACGAGCTCATCTCCTTCTTCTCCGAGGGCATCCGCACGGGCGTCGACCCGGACGCGGCCGACCGCTGGGTCCGCCTCGAGGAGCACCCGCAGGCCAAGGTCGAGGCGGCGTCGCTCGCCCTCATCCTCGATCTCACCCGCCCCTGGATCTGGGATGCGCTCGACGAGCTCACGCAGCACCGCGTCATCGGCTACTTCGCCCCGGCCGTCGGCGACGACACCTACCCGCGCACGAACTGGCTCTGGTTCCGCCTCGTCGTGCAGACCTTCCTCCGCTCCGTCGGCGGCCCCTGGTCGCCGGATGACGTCGCCGCCGACCTCGCCCTGCACGACTCGTTCGTGCGCGCCGACGGCTGGCTCTCCGACGGGGAGGAGCGCTCCTACGACCACTACGTCGGCTGGGCGCTGCACATCTACCCGGTCCTCTGGTCGCGGATGCGCGGGGCCGGTGAGCTCGCGGGCGATCGCCTCGCCGGCGATGTCGCCGCTCTCGACCGCTTCCTGCAGGACGCCGTGCACCTCATCGGGGGTGACGGCTCGCCGCTCCTGCAGGGACGCAGCCTCATCTACCGCTTCGCTGCCGCGGCCCCGTTCTGGGTGGGCGCGCTCGCGGAGGTTCCCTCGGTCTCGCTCGGCGCGCTCCGCCACGCGGCGGAGAAGGTCGTCTCGCACTTCGCCGAGCGCGGAGTGCCGGATGAGCGCGGCCTCCTCACGATGGGCTGGCTCGGCGAGTGGCGCCAGCTGGCGCAGGCCTACTCCGGCCCTGCTTCCCCGTACTGGGCCTCGAAGGGTCTGCTCGGCGTCCTCCTCCCCGCCGATCACCCCGTCTGGGCCGCCGAGGCCGAGCCGCTTCCCGTCGAGCGGGGCGACTTCGTGCGCACGATCACCGCCCCCGGCTGGGTCGTGACCGGCACGAAGAGCGATGGGATCGTGCGCATCGCCAACCACGGCACGGACCATGCGAAGCCGGACGCCCTCGTCGGCGACTCGCCCCTCTACGCCCGCATCGCCTACTCGAGCGCGACCAGCCCGCTGCTCGACGACGCCGCCTGGCACGAACCCCTCGAGCAGTCGGTCGCGCTCGTCGAGAGCGCCACCACGGGCAAGGACGCCACCGCAGGCACCGAGACCGCCACGCATCGCGCCGCGATGGAGCTCCTCGCGACGACCACCGACGGTGACGCCGGTGTGGCCGCATCCACCTGGCTCGCCCACACGCTGGTTCCGAACGCGAAGCAGCAGCGCCACGGCTCCGGCCTCGACGGCGAGGCGACGGTCGTCGCCCGCCTCACCGTCGTCTCGGTGGTGCGCGGCGCCGAAGAGGTGCGCCTCGCCCGCGTCACCGACCTCGCCGAGGGCGTCGACGAGAACGACTGGATGCTGCGCTGGGGTGGCTGGCCCGTCACGAGCCGACAGGATGCGCAGATCACGAGCGCACTCCGCGGCCTGACGGACGGCACCACGGCACGGACGGTCACCCGGACGGACGCGAGCCCGCTCGGCGCCTCCACCGCGGTGCCCGTGCTCGACGCCCCAGTCGAAACCGGCACCTGGGCCGCCGCCCACCTCACGCTGGCGGGCGCCGACCACACCCCGAGCCTCACCACCGGCGTCGAGCTCACGCACGAGCTCGCCGCCATCACCTGGTCAGACGGTGCGCATAGCACCGTCGACCTCACCAACTACCGCCTCTCGTAGCCCGGGCGTCGGTTTTCAGGGGTCCGAAGCGGATCCCGTTCATTGCAGCAAAGGAGCAGCACCATGAAGAAGCGCACCATGATCGCCACTGCGGGCCTCGCCGCCGCCGCACTGGCCCTCACCGGATGCAGCGGTGGCGGGAGCGTCGACCCAGACGGCCCCATCACGCTGTCGGTGTCGGGCTGGAGCGTCGCATCCACACCCGAGTTCCAGCTGCTGGCGGACGGCTTCACGGAGAAGTACCCCGACGTGACCGTCGAGGTCATCGACTACGACCCCGCCGAGTACAACACGCTCATCACGGCTGACCTCGCGGCCGGTTCGGGCCCCGACATCATCACGCAGAAGGAGACGAAGTTCGTCACCACCTTCCAGGAAGGCGGACAGCTGCTCGACGTGTCCGACATCGAGCTGCCTGAGGGCATCAGCGGCGCCGCATCGTACGAGATCGACGGCACCACGTGGGCGACCCCGTACCGCCAGGACTCGTGGGTGCTCTACTACAACAAGGCCCTCTTCGACCAGGCAGGCGTCGCCTACCCGGACGGCAGCTGGACCTGGGACGACTACGTCGAGAACGCCGACCTCCTGACGCAGAACCTCACCGCAGCGGGCTCGACCGCCAAGGGCGCGCACCAGCACAGCTGGCAGTCGACCGTCCAGGGCTTCGCCAACGCACAGGCTGACGGCGACATCTTCAGCGGCGAGTACGACTACTTCGAGAAGTACTACGACAACTCGCTCAAGCTGCAGGACGACGGCGCGCAGGCCTCCTTCAACACGGTCACGGCCAACAAGCTCACCTACCAGGGCGAGTTCGGCAAGCAGAAGGCCGCGATGATCCCCATGGGCTCGTGGTTCGTGGCGACGCTCATCTCGCAGCAGGCGGCCGGCGAGGCCGACGACTTCGAGTGGGGCATCGCACCCGTGCCGCAGATGGATGCATCCACCGCCGGTCTCGAGAACACGCCCATCACCTTCGGTGACCCTGCCGGCTTCGGCATCAACGCCAACATCGACGAGGGCAAGACGCAGGCCGCCAAGGACTTCCTCGCCTACGCAGCAAGCGAAGAGGCAGCCACGAAGCTCGCCGGCATCGGCATCACCCCGGCGCTCCTGAGCGACCCCGTCGTCGAGGCGTACTTCGGCGTCGAGGGCGCCCCGCAGGACGAGCTCTCCTCGTTCGCCGTGCAGACGCACGAGACGCTCCCCGAGAGCCCGACCAACTCGAAGACCGCGGCCGTCCAGAACATCCTGAACGACATGCACTCCTCGATCCTCTCCGGCTCCAAGTCGGTCAAGGACTCCATCACGGAAGCCGAGACCCGAGTCGCCAACGAAGTCGGCCTCGACTAACCCCTCTCGTCGGTCGGCCGGTGCTCTCTCACCGGCCGACCGGCACCTCTCTCCAGGAGAATCATGACCACCACAACGGAACCGGCGCAGCCCAAGGCCGCGCCCGAGGGCCTGTCGCCCGAGGCGCGCAAGCTGCGCAACCGCTCACGGCTGAAGCGGACGCTCGTCGGCTGGAGCTTCATCCTCCCGAACTTCCTCGGGTTCGCCACGCTGACGCTCGTGCCCGTCATCGTGCTGTTCTACATGTCTCTCTCGAACTGGAACATCTTCGGCACGTCCACGTTCGTCGGCTTCGACAACTTCACCCGCCTCATGGGCGACGGCAGCTTCCAGGTCGCGTTCGGCAACACCATCTACTACTCGGTGCTGCACATCCCGCTCACGATCGTCGTGTCGCTCGGGCTCGCGCTGCTGCTCAACAACAAGCTCCGCGGCGTCGCGTTCTTCCGCACCGCCGCGTTCTTCCCCTACATCACGTCGATCGTCGCGATCGCGCTCGTCTGGAACCTGCTCTTCAGCCCGGACTTCGGCCCCATCAACGAGGGCCTGCGCCTCATCGGCATCGACAACCCGCCAGGCTGGCTCACCTCCACGGAGTGGGCGATGCCCGCAGTGGTCATCATCAGCACGTGGCGCGACATGGGCTACTACATGGTGCTCTTCCTCGCCGCGCTGCAGACGGTGCCGCCCGAGCTGCACGAGGCGGCCCGCGTCGACGGCGCGAACGCCTGGCAGCGCTTCTGGAACGTGACGCTTCCCTGCCTGCGCCCGACGATGTTCTTCGTCACCGTCATGCTGACGATCAACTCGCTGAAGATCTTCGACCTCATCCTCGTGCTCACCGAGGGCGGGCCGGGCCAGTCGACGACCGTCATCTCCCAGTTCATCTACCGCAAGGGCTTCGAGGAGAACGAGTTCGGATACGCGTCAGCGGCCTCCGTCGTGCTGTTCCTGCTCTGCATCGTCGTCACGATCATCCAGTTCATGTGGAACAAGCGGAAGGACAGCTGATGTCCCAGACCATGGCAGTCGTCCTCCCCGAGGAGACCACGACCCCCCTCTCGACCGACCACGTCGAGCCCGCGAAGCCCGCCGGCAAGAAAGAGCACAAGCTCGCTCGCGCGCTGCTCTACGTCATCCTCATCGTCGCCGCGGCCGCGATGCTCACACCGTTCTTCTGGATGATCATGAGCTCGCTCAAGGAGGCCAACGCGGTCTTCTCGGTGCCGGTCCAGTGGATCCCCGAGGTCTTCGTGTGGCAGAACTACGTCGACATCTGGACCAAGTCGGACATCATGACGTGGATCGGCAACACGATGATCCTGTCCGTCACCGTCACGGCCCTGCAGGTGCTCACGGGCTCGTTCGCCGCCTACGGCTTCTCACGAATCAAGTTCCCCGGCCGCGACGTGCTGTTCCTCCTGTACGTCGGCACGATCGCCGTGCCGTGGCAGTCGTACATGATCCCGCAGTTCATCCTGCTGTCGAACGCGAACCTCTCGAACACCCTCTGGGCGATCATCCTGCTGCAGGCGTTCGGCGCCTTCGGTGTGTTCCTCATGAAGCAGTTCTACGAGACCATCCCCATGGAGCTCTCCGAGGCGGCCCGCCTCGACGGGCTCAGCGAGTACGGCATCTGGCGGCGCATCATGCTGCCGCTGTCGATCCCGGCCATCGCGAGCCTCTCCCTGCTGACGTTCGTGAACACCTGGAACGACTACCTCGGACCGCTCATCTACCTGCGCGACCCGAGCCTGTGGACCATGCAGCTGGGCCTCAAGAACTTCGTCTCGAGCCTCTACGACGTCGACTACGGCGTGCTCTTCGCTGGCCTCACCATCTCGGTGCTGCCCATCGCGATCGTGTTCCTCCTCGGCCAGCGGTACTTCGTCGAGGGCATCGCGACCAGCGGGATGAAGGGCTAGGCCATGAAGCGCATCTCGCACGGCGTCTACGCGACGGCGTTCAACGTCACCTACCTGGCGCTCGCCGTCAACCTGATGCTCGCGGTCATGAGCCTGCCGTTCCTCGTGCTGCTCGTGACCACCGACCCGTCGCTGTCGTGGCCGCTGCTCGCGGCGAGCGCGGCGCTGACGGGGCCGGGCATCGCGGGTGCGTTCGCGACCTTCCGTGCGAATGCGGAGGGTGACACCGACGTGATCCGCGCGTTCATCAGCGGGGTGCGCCGCACCTGGAAGCGGGCGCTCGTGATCTCGGCGGTCACGTCCGCCGTCGTCACGGTCGCGCTCGTGGATGTGTTCGTGCTCGTCCCGACGGGCATCGGCGTCCTCCTCGTGCCCCTGCTCGTCGTCGTCACGATCCTGACGCTCGCGACCGCAGCCGTGACGCTCGTGGCCATCACGCAGGCCGAGGACACGCGCCTGCCGACCCTGGCGCGCGCATCCCTCTTCCTCGCCGTGCGCCGCTGGCCGCTGACCTTCGCATCGTTCGCGATCGTCGGCGTCCAGGCCGCCGTGCTCACGGCGGCACCGGCCATCGCCATCGGCATCACCACCGCCGCCTGCCTCTACGTCGTCTGGGCTGGCGGACGCTACACCCTGCAGCAGGCACCCGCGCGCGTCGCGGCCTGATCGACCTCTCGAACTCTCACGAAGGAACACCCATGACTTTCGCGCCCGCATCCACGACCGTGGAGAACGCGCTGGCAGCGGCCACGGACACCGTTCGACGCAACATCGAAGCGTTCGGCGCCGCCTACCCGGACGACACGACCAGCGACAACAAGTACCCGCTGCGCCCCGCGACCGACCTCTTCGCGGAAGGCGCGAACCGTGGCTGGACCACCAGCTTCTGGCCGGGCATGATGTGGCTCGCCGGCGACGTCACGGGCGACGCCGACTTCCACGAGGCCGCGCTTGCGCACGCCGCCGACTTCGAGCGGCGCCTGTACGCAGACGAGGACCTCGAGACGCACGACCTCGGCTTCCTCTACTCGCTCTCCGTCGTCACGGCGTGGAAGCAGACCGGCGACGAGCGCTGGCGCACGGCCGGCATCAAGGCAGGCGAGCGCCTCATGACGCGCTTCCTCGAGCCGGCCGGCATCCTGCAGGCCTGGGGCGACCTCAGCGACCCCGCGCAGCGGGGGCGCGCCATCATCGACAGCCTCATGAACATGCCCCTGCTCAGCTGGGTGGGCGAGCAGACGGGCGACCCCCGGTATGCGGACGCGGTGCGCCGTCACACGGAGCAGCTGCGCACGCAGATCTTCCGCGCAGACGACTCCACGTTCCACACGTTCTACTGGGATGCGGAGACCGGCGAGCCCCTGCGCGGCGGCACCGAGCAGGGTGCGTTCGACGAGTCGTGCTGGGCGCGCGGCGAGGCGTGGGGCATCTACGGCTTCGCGCTCAACTCGCAGACGGTCGGCGACCCGCGGCAGCTCGAGGCGGCCTGGCGGTGCGCGGACTACTACCTCGCCCACCTGCCGAGCGACGGCATCCCCTACTGGGACCTCGTGTACACCGAGGGCAGCGACGCGCCCCGCGACAGCTCGGCCGCCGCGATCGCCGCGTGCGGGTTCTTCGAGCTCGCCGCCGTCGAGCCCGACCCCGAGCGCTCCGCTCGCGCGCTGCAGGCGGCGCACACCCAGATCGACGCGCTCATCGCCGAAGCCGCCCCGCAGCCGCCCGAGTCCTCCGACGCGCTCCTCCTGCACGGCGTCTATGACCTGCCGAAGCTCGTCGGCGTCGACGAGGGAACCCTCTGGGGCGACTACTTCTACCTCGAGGCGCTGACCCGCGCCTCCCGCCCCGACTGGAAGCGCTACTGGTGAGCGGCGGCATGAACGAGGGAGTCTGCGCATGAGGATCGTCACCTGGGACCGCGCTGGTGTCAGCGTGCCCGCAGCGCTCGTCGCCTCGGGCGACGGCGACCGGCTGGTCGACCTGTCCGGGGTCGTCGCCTCGACGCTCGAGCTGCTCACGGATGAGCGGGCGCTGGCGGATGCACGTGCCGTCGTCGACGCGGCTGACCCGTCCAGCCTTCCCGCGCGCGACGGCGAGCGCCTGCTCGCGCCGGTCACACCGCGCGTGCTGCTGTGCATCGGCTACAACTACCGCGGCCACGTGGTCGCGGGCGGAGAAGGGCAGCCCGACCCGGAGCATCCGGACGTGTTCGTGAAGACCGCCAACACGACGCTCGGGCCGGACGACGCCGTCGTCCTGCCGCCGCAGAGCGACGACGTCGACTACGAGGGCGAGATCGGGGTGGTCATCGGGCGCACGGCGCACGCCGTCTCCGCGGAGGACGCCCTCGACCACGTCGCCGGCTACACGCTGGTCAACGACGTGTCTGCCCGCGACTGGCAAAACCGCACGAGTCAGTGGACGCTCGGCAAGTGCTTCGACGGCTTCGCGCCCATCGGGCCGGCGATCGTGACGGCCGACGAGATCGCGGACCCCGCAGACCTGCTCGTCGAGGTCATCCGCGACGGGAAGACGACCGTCTCGCAGAGCACGTCGACGCTCATCTTCCCGTTCGCGGAGATCGTGTCATACGTCTCGCAGTCCATCACGCTCCAGCCGGGCGACGTCATCGCAACCGGGTCACCGCAGAAGCTGCCGGATGCCCTGCAAGAGCATCGTGCGCTCGCCGACGGGGACTCCGTGCGCATTCGCGTGGCCGGTATCGGGGAGCTCGTGACGGTGTTCCGCAGCGCCTGAGAGCCGCGGCCGGGTTCGGCGCTCGCGCCGCTCCCGCCGCTACGGCGTCGGCGTCTCGCTCATCGAGGGGGTCGGTGTCGGCGAGTCGGTGGTCGACTCCGTCTCCTCGGGATCGGGGGAGACCGTCATCGTGTCGTCCTCGTCCGCGGTCTCCTCGGTCGTCGAAGTCGGTACCCCGGTGTCGGGGGAGATCGGGCTCTGCACGACCTCGTCGCCACCGCAACCGGCCAGCAGGAGGGAAGCAGCGAGCGCCGCGGAGGCGGCGAGGGCAGTCCGTAGGGTCTTGGATGTTGATGTCATGTGTCCAGTGAAGACAAGCCACCTGGGAAGTCCGTTCCCCTTGACACGGTGACGTGCGCTCGTTCTCACCGACCTCATCCGCCCGGAGTCAATACTGACGGGAAACTCGGGTTGGGTTCCTAGCGTTGGCGCCATGAGCGAAGCGAAGCCCCTTGCAGACCGTCACGGAATCTGGGCCGCCCTCGGGCAGCACACCGCCGCACACGACCGAGCACCGGAGGCGGTGGGCGGCGACGCCTATGACGTGCTGGTGGTCGGCGCTGGGATCACGGGGCTCACGAGCGCCGTGCTGCTCGCCGAGTCGGGCTTGCGGGTGGGCGTGCTGGAAGCCCACGACCTGCGCGCTTCTGCGACCGTCAACAGCACGGGCAAGCTCTCGCTGCTGCACGGCCAGACGCTGAGCTCGCTGCGCAGCAAGCGGGGTGATGAGGTCGCGGCCGCCTACGTGCAGGGCAATCTCGCGGCCATCGACTGGGCGAGGGCGTTCTGCGCGGCGCGGCAGGTGCCTCTGCAGGAGCGCACCTCCATCCTCTTCTCGCGCACGGAGCAGGGCGTGAAGCAGGTGGCGCAGCAGCGGGAGGCGGCGGAAGCGCTCCGCCTTCCCGTGGGCACCGAGGTCGCCGCGGAGCTGCCGTTCGAGATCCTCGACGCCGTCACCCTCGACGGCGGCCTGCAGCTCAACCCGTACGAACTGATCCTCGCGCTCGTCGAACGGGCCACCGAGCTCGGCGTGCACCTCTCCCTCAACACGCGCGTCACGCGCGTCGACCACCACCGCACGCATGTCGACGTGCACGCGAGCCGCGCCGGCCGCGACCTCTCCGTGCGCGGCGGGCACGTCATCATCGGGACCGGCTTCCCCATCGTCGACCGCAGCGCCGAGTTCACGACCCTCACCGCCTACCGCTCCTACGCGCTCGGCTTCGAGACCGGGATGCCGCTGCTCACCGGCATGTACCTGGGCCTCGACCGCGAGACCATCTCGCTGCGCGAGTACACCACCGCGGGACGACACCACCTCGTGGTCGGCGGGGCAGGCCACAAGGTCGGCGCCAGCGTCTCCTCCCGCGAGCGCGTGGATGCCCTCAGCCAGTGGGGTCAGGAGACGTTCGGGCTGGTGGCCCCCGAGAAGTACCGCTGGTCGGCGCAGGACTACGAGGAGCCGGACGCGGCACCGTCCTCCGGCGTCGCCAACCCGGTCCATCCGCGCATCCTCTACGCCACCGGATACAACAAGTGGGGGCTCTCGAACGGCATCGCCGCAGCGCACGACCTGCGTGGCCGGATCCTCGACGAGCGAGCGGAATGGATGCACACGCTCTACGACCGGCGGGTCACCACTTCGAAGCTTGGCGGTCTGGTCGCCCGCGGCGCGGAGGTCGGCGTGACCGCGGTCGGCGACTGGGCGCGGGCGGAGCTCTCCACGCCGGAGGCGCATCCGGCGGAAGGGGAGGGGAGCGTCGGTCGTTCTGGCGGCGTGCCGGTGGCCGTGAGCACGGTCGACGGGGTCACCCGCTCGGTGTCGGCGGTCTGCACGCACCTCGGCGGCGTGCTGCGCTGGAACGACGAGGACTGCTCGTGGGACTGCCCGCTGCACGCGTCCCGCTTCGCGCCTGATGGGACGCGGATCGAGGGGCCGGCGACGTCCGACCTCCCGTCTCGAGACGCCGACGAGGCGTAGCCGCGCATCCCGGAGCGCCGGAACGCGCGCCAGGGTAGCGGTGCCAGCGTCGTTGCGCCAGGAGAACGGTGCAATTGCTGGGCGGCGACAGACTAGAGGCACCCGTCGTCGGCTCCTGGCTCGATCCCCCGACTGGGCGTCCACGATGTGGACCCCTGGGCCAGGAGCCGTCGCCGGGGTGATCTGAGCAGGTCAGCCCCATGCCCCCGACGCGAAGCCAGGTCCTATGCGCTCCCACCCGTTCCAGCTGCCCGCGTTCGACGCGAGCGCGCTGCGGCTGTCCACCGCGCTGCCGGCGGAGCCGCCTGTGGTCGCGGCGTTCCCGTCTTCCATCGATCTGATGGTCACGGGTGCCGTGGTGAGCGTGGCGGTGCTGTTCGTCGTCGGGGTCTGGGTCGCCGCGGCGATGCGGTTGCGCAGCGGACAGCGGATGTCCCTGGACCTGGTGGGACGAGTGGAGCGGGCTCAGCGGATCAATCGTGCGGCCACCATCTCGACGCTGCTCGCCTCGGGCGTGATGATCGCGCTGCTCGTCGTGTGGGTGATCGTCAGCCTGATCTGGCTGTCCTAGGCGCGGACCACACGGCCCGGGCCGGTCCGGAGGAGAGGGCGGGCGCGGCCTGGTGGGCACTGCTGGGCCGCGCGGTCAGCGCGTGGGCCCGGAGATCTTCGCGCGCGTGCGACGGGCGACGACGGGGCTCACGCGACTGGTCGACGGCTTCTCGCCGGTCGAGGCGCGACGGGTGGCCAGTTGCGCCTCCCCTTCGCAGCAGGCCGCGACGAGCGATTCGATCGCCCGCTCGAGCTGCACGTGCTGGCTGATCTCGATGCCGGTGTCCACGCGTGCGCCGCGGAGGACGACGTGCACGCCCTCGACGTCGACGATGAATCCGAGCGGCACCCCTTCGCGTTCGAGGGCGACGGTGCCTGCCGTGGTCTGCGTGAGTTCGTATCCGGTCAATGCGGAGATGGGAATCATGGGGGAGCTCCTCTGCCGTTCCCAGAAAGCGTGACGGGGCGGTCTGGGAGGAGCTTGGAGATTGACGGGTTTTCGACCGGGGCTGACAGCTACATCGGCGAACGCACCACCATGACCAGGCATTTTGTCGCCAGCGGCGTCGTTGCTAGCTGATCCAAGAAATTTGCGCAAGCCCCCGGGGTAATCCGGTCGCACGGCAGGGCGTGACGCGGTTGACCGCGAGATGCGCGGCACACTAGGCGGATGCGCGCACCGATCACCCCCTGGCGACGCCGGTTCCGTCGATGGCGGGAGCACAGTCGCCTCGTGCGCGTGTGGCGTCTCGCACGCACCGCGAATCCGGTGACGTTCACGGACAAGGTGCGCTACAAAATGCTGCGCGATCGGCGGCAGCTCATCGTGACCTTCGCCGACAAGGCCGCCGTGCGGGGCTACGTGGAGGCGGCCGTCGGCGCGCGGTACCTCCCGAAGGCCTACGGGGTGCTCGACGACCCTCGCGAGCTGGAGGCCCTCGAGCTGCCTGAGTCGTACGTCGTCAAGCCGACGCACGGCTCCGGCGCCGTGGTCGTCGTCTCGCCCGCAGCGCCGGCGGAGGCGCGGCTGCCGGAAGCCAGATGGGGGTGGGTGTACGCGCACGTGCGTCCGGAGCACGCGAACCGGGAGCACCTCGCCGCGATCGGCGAGGGGTGGGTGTCGAAGCTGTACGGCCAAGGCCCCAACAAGGAGTGGGTGTACGGGCGGATGCCGCGCCGCGTGCTGGTCGAGGAGTATCTCGTCGGCGAGGACGGCGCGGTGCCCGAGGACTTCAAGTTCTTCGTCTTCCACGGGGTGGTGCACTTCGTGCAGGTCGACGGCGGGCGGTTCGGCGAGCGGACGCAGGATTTCTTCCGACCCGATTGGACGCACCTCGACATGTCCGGCGGTCTGCCCTGGCGGTCGCCGACTCCTCCTCGGCCCGCCCGACTCGACGAGATGCTGCAGATCGCGGCGAGACTTGGCGCGGAGACCGACTTCGTGCGCGTCGACCTGTACCACCTGCCGGATCGGGTCATCTTCGGAGAGCTGACGAACTACCCGGCCGGTGGCGACAGCCCCTTCGAGCCCGAGAGCTGGAACGCGGTCTTCGGCGAGCCCTGGAGGGTCCCGCGCCGCTACCGCTGAACCACACCCCGCCCGCACACCTGCCTGCCCGCAGACCTGGGCCTTGCGCACCGCAGCTCGCGCGGAGGGATGCACAACCCCCAGGTCTGCTGCACACCCATTCGCAGACCTGGCAGTTGCGCACCGCGCTGGGCACATTCACCCGTCCAACGCCCACGTCTGTCGCGGGACAGCGGGCAGGTGGCGGGGCAGTCGAGCACGCAGGTGCGCGCCCGCGGATCAGCTTGCGTCCGGGTGGCACCCAGGCGATCGCAGGATGCGCGGGGGAATGTGGGTGCGTTCGGCTCCTGGCCGGGCGCTCACGACCTCCACAGCACCGCGGCGGCTGCCGCACGGAAAGGACCACGATGTCGAACGCAGATGTTCACGGCTCGCATGATCTCGACGGCCCCGAGGAAGGAAGCGTCGGCGCAGGCGGCGCGACCGCTGACGGAGCGATCGACGAAGCCCTCGGCACGGACCAGCCCCTGACCTCGAACGAGGGCAGCGTCGGTGCAGGCGGCGCCAGCGCCGACGGGTCGCGCTCGGAGTAGCCGCAACCCACTTCAGGCGACGAAGGGCCGGTCGGCAGCTCAGGCTGACGACCGGCCCTTCGTCGTGCCGGCATCCGCACCTGCGCTCGCGGCCGGGGCCCGTTCGCGGCTAGCTGCTTCGAAAACTCCCGACCCTATCCAGTGCGCACTTGGGGTACCCCGGACGTTCACTCACACTGCGTTCTCAGGCTCCGCTCCGAATCCCTGCCCAGTGCTGGTGATCAGGGCTTTCTCTGATCTCGCTGGAGGGGTAACAGCAGGAAGCTGGAGGTTCAAGCCCGTGTTTGGGCGGCACGCATCGCGCCAGCGTTGGACCTGCCGCTCGTCCCCCGATCGTCGAGCGAGCGACCCCCAACGTCACACCGAGCGCGAGGAAGTCATGTTCTTTCACAAGCAGGAATTGCAGTTCAAGTCGAGTCCGTCGAAGCCTGATGCAGTGCTGGCGAAGCGGATGCAGGAGATCCTCGGCGGCCAGTACGGCGAGATCACCGTCGCGATGCAGTACGGCTTCCAGTCCTGGAACGCCCACGAGCCGGGCAAGTACCGCGACCTGCTCTACGGCATCGGCGCCGAGGAGTTCGGCCACGTCGAGATGATCGCGATCATGATCGCGCAGCTGCTCGAGAAGGCGCCCATCGAGCAGTCCGAGGCGGCCATCAAGGCAGACCCGGTCCTCGGTGCGGTCGTCGGCGGCACCGACATCCAGCAGGCCATCGTCGCAGGTGCCGGTGCACGCCCCGTCGACAGCAACGGCAACCCGTGGCAGGGCTCCTACATCACGGCGAGCGGCAACATGCTCGCCGACTTCACGGCCAACGCGAATGCGGAGATGCAGGGCCGAGTGCAGGTCGCGCGTCTCTACAACATGACCGACGACCCCGGCGTGCGGGACATGCTCTCGTTCCTGCTCGCACGGGACACGATGCATCAGAACCAGTGGATCGCAGCGGCGAACGAGCTGCGCGCCGAAGGCAAGGAGGATCTGCCCGTGCCGAGCAACTTCCCGCTGAACAAGGAAGAGCGCGACGTGGCCTACCAGTACCTGAACTTCTCGGACGGCGCCGCGGCCAGCGAGGGCTCGTGGGCGAGCGGCCCGACCCCGGATGGGAAGGGCGAGTTCACGTACCACGAGGGGCCGACGACCAGCGTCCCCATGCCGCCCCCGACGGTGCCAGACGAGCGCTTCTACGGCACCACGCCTCTGCCCAACACGATGGAGAAGGTCGCCGGGGTGGTCAAGGACACCTTCAGCAAGAAGTAGCGACTTCCGTTCCAGTCCGCACGACGAAGCTCTGAAAGGAACACCATGTCCAACAACACCCCATTCTCCGTTCCGGACACGCCCCGTCACGGGGGTGCCCTCCCGCCCGACGGCTCCCCGCAGGTGCACGAGGACGGCACGGTCTTCGAGCCGGGCGTCACGGAAGATGTGACGTTCTCACCCGCCGGCACCGGTCGGGCCTCCGACGGCGGTGACTCTCGCACCGGCGCCGCGAAGGAACAGGCGTCGCAGCTCAAGGACACCGCGACCGACGAAGCGAAGAACGTCACTGCCAACGCCAAGGAAGAAGCTCGCAACGTGGCAGGCACTGCCAAGGATGAGGCACGCAACGTAGCTGGCACCGCGAAGGAGGAGGCCCGCAACGTGGCCGGCGAGGCGAAGAACCAGCTCGCATCCCTCTACTCCGAGTCGATGCACCAGCTGAACTCGCAGGCCACGCAGCAGCAGGAGCGGGCAGCGACCGGGCTCAAGTCGCTGAGCGGCGAGTTCCGCAACATGGTCAGCAACTCGGAGGGCGACGGCCTCGCCACGGAGCTCGTGCGTCGCGCCGCGGACACCACCGGGGCGGTCGGCGCCTGGCTCGGCGACCGCAACCCGAGCGGTGTGCTCGACGATGTCCGCTCGTTCGCTCGTCGCAAGCCGCTCGCCTTCATCGCGATCGCCGCCGTCACGGGTCTCGTGGCTGGTCGCCTCACCCGTTCCATCGCGGAGGTCGCGAAGGACGAGAAGGCGGATGAGCTCGGCCGGTCGCTCTCGGGAACGTCCGGTTCGCGGTCCGGCGGAACGGGCGCAGCCGATTCGCCAGCAGCCTCGAGCGCTGGCGCTGGCGGCAGCGGCGGCGGCGGCCAGTCCGAGTCCTCGGGCGGTTTCGCCCGGCAGGGCACCACGTCCTACGGCGCGGGCACCTCCGACGAGGGCATCGCGAATGATGTCCCCGTCGCCCCGCCAGCGCCGAGGCCCTTCGCCGACGCGCGTCCGCTCGAGAACCCGGTCGGCGACCCGCTCGACGACCCGCTGGGTGAGCCGCGTCGCGAGAGTGACGGCTTCCCGAACCGCGGAACCGGACTCTGAGGGGGCCCGCCATGACCAGCGAGTACCCGGCACCCCCGCCGCAGCATCCGCCGCAGAACCCATCAGATGTGTCGCTCGGCGACATGCTCGGACGCGTCAGCACTGACATCTCGACGCTCATGCGCCAGGAGGTGGCGCTCGCGAAGGCCGAGCTCACCGAGACGGCGAAGAAGACCGGCAAGGGCGCGGGCCTCCTCGGCGGCGCGGGCTACGCCGGCATCATGGCGCTGCTGTTCCTGTCGATCGCCGCCTGGTGGGGCCTCGGCTACCTGATCGGCAACGCCTGGTCGGCGGTCGTCGTGGCCGTCGTCTACGCCATCGTCGCGGCGATCCTCTTCGCCGTGGGCCGCAGCAAGCTCAAGGACGTCGAAGGCGCCCCGCAGACGGTCGCCACCATCAAAGAGATCCCAGACACGCTCAACCCGAACGGAGATCACCGATGAGCACTGACCCAGACCAGATCCGCGCCGACATCGAGCGCACCCGCAGCACCCTCGGCTCCGACGTGGACGCGCTAGCCGACAAGGTCACGCCGTCCAGCATCGTCGACCGACAGACGGAGAAGGTGAAGGACAAGCTCGGCTCGGTGCGGGACTCCATCATGGGGGCCCGGGACGACGCGGCCGAGTCGGTTCGCGACGCCACCTCCGCCACCGGTGACGGCGTCGCCGACGTGAAACGTCAGGCGGTGCGCACGGCGAAAGGCAACCCCTTGGCGGTCGGCCTCATCGCGTTCGGTCTCGGCGCGCTGGTCGCGTCGCTCGTGCCGGCGAGCGAACCCGAGAAGCAGGCGACCGGCAAGGTGAAGGATGCTGCCGAGCCGCTCGTCGACGAGGTGAAGGGCGCGGCTCAGGACCTCGCCCAGGAGCTGAAGGAGCCGGCGGCGGATGCGGTCGGCAGTGTCCGCGAGACCACGATGGATGCGGCGGAGCACGTCAAGACCGACGCGCAGTCTGCGACCGAAACGGTGAAGGGCGACGCGCAGTCCGCCGCGGACAGCGTGAAGTCCGACGCCACGTCGTCCGCCGAGAACGTCAGGGACTCCGCGCAGGAGGCCCGCGACAACGTGCAGGGCGCTGGCTCCTGATGCGCTGACCCCCACAACCAGCCGAGGACCTCCTCGGCGCCGAACTGGCAGCGGGCCGCGCATCCACCCCCGATCGATGCGTGGCCCGTCTGTCACTCCACCAGCATTCTCAGCAGAGCAGAGGTACACGGAGATGGCCACGTCGAACCCGTCCGCAGCATCCACCAACGAGAAGCAGGGCGCGCCCGACCCGGATGACGCGCGGAAGCCGGACTCGCCGACCGACATCAAGAAGCGGTCGTGGAAGTACGTCTTCACGAAGACGATCCGCGAGTTCTCGTCCGACCAGTGCACCGACATCGCGGCGTCGCTCACCTACTACTTCGTGCTGGCACTGTTTCCGGCGCTCATCGCCGTGTTCTCGCTGCTCGGGGTCATCGGTCAGGGCCAGGCGGCGGCGGATGCGATCCTCGGCATCGTCGACGAGGCGGCTCCAGGTGGCGCGTCCGACGTGATCCGTGGCCCCATCGAGCAGTTCGCGTCGTCACCGGCGGCCGGGTTCGCGCTCGTGTCCGGTCTCCTCGTCGCGATCTGGTCGGCGTCCGGCTACGTGGGGGCGTTCAGTCGCGGCATGAACCGCATCTACGAGATCGAGGAGGGGCGGCCGTTCTGGAAGCTGAAGCCGCAGCAGCTGCTCGTGACGCTCATCGCGATCGTGCTCATCGCGATCGCGGGCGTGATCCTCGTCGTCTCCGGCCCGGTCACCGAGGCCATCGGCGGCGCGCTCGGACTGGGGGAGACCGTCACGACGATCTGGTCGATCGCGAAGTGGCCCGTGCTGGCGTTCGTGATCGTGCTGGTCGTCGCCGTGCTGTACTACGCGACGCCAAACGCGAAACAGCCGAAGTTCCGCTGGATGAGCATGGGCGCGTTCCTCGCCATCGTCGTGCTGGCGATCGCCACGGTCGGGTTCGGGTTCTACGTCGCGAACTTCTCCAACTACGACAAGACGTACGGGTCGCTCGCGGGCGTCATCATCTTCCTGCTCTGGATCTGGATCGCCAACAACGCGCTGCTGTTCGGCGCCGAGTTCGATGCCGAACTCGAGCGCGGCCGCCAGCTGCAGGCGGGCATCGCGGCCGAACGCGAGCTGCAGCTGCCGCCGCGTGACACGAAGCGCAGCGACAAGGCCGCAGACAAAGAGGAGCAGGATGTCGCCGAAGGGCGACAGATCCGCCTGCAGCACGCGGAGACCGAGGCGCGGGACGGTGGGAGGACCGAATAACCGCGGCGGTCCCGCCTGCTGCGCTATCGCTCGATGCGGTTGATGTAGTCGCGCAGGTTGCTGATGACCGTCTCGAGGTCGGTGCCAGTGGCTTGCGCGAGCTGACCCGCGAGCCAGCTCTGGTTCAGCAGGGCGGCGCCGAGGATGTGGCTGTCCTCGATGCTCTCGTCGAGTTCTGTGGCCGGGGCTCCGAACGGCTCGAGGGCGAGCTGGAAGGCCCGCTCGTTGGTGACGGGATCCGAGGTGGCGTGCTGCGCCAGCACGGCGTCGAGCTGCACGTGCATGGCGCGGATGGCCTGCTCCGGAACCTGCAGGCTCGAGCTCTGCTCCGTGATCGCAGCGGCTCCGTGCTCGGAATCGTGGTCCATCTCAGTGCCTTTCATCGCCTGCAAAGGTGGGTCATCGCTCGCGAGGGCGAGCGCTTGCTTCTGGAGGTGTGGGCCGCAGGCCGTCGTGGGTCGGACCGCTGGGCCAGGGGCATCCGCTTCGCACGGTAGGGGGCTCGCTGCTGTGATCAGCCGGTTTCCGGGCTGCATCAGAGCGAATTCACCCCGTTCTTCACCACGCACGCGTTCAGGTGCGCTGCGTCAGCCGACGGTGATCGGGCCGCGCGTGAACGCGACCTCTTGTCCGTCGACGGTTATGGAGCGGCGCGCCCAGACTCGTGCCCTGCCCGTGTTCTCGACTGCGCGGAACATGAGCTGGTTGTCGAGGTTCGTCTGCGTCGAGGTCGCGGTGATCGGGCGCTGGTAGGTCGTGACGTAGACGGAGCAGGTGACGCCGTCGATGCGAGTCGTGCCCGTGCGGGTGGGTGTTGACCACGCCCCGGAGTTGCCCCTCATTGGGGTCCAGGTGACGTTCGCGTCGCTGTAGAACGTGATGCTCGCGTTGGCGAGCTTCGTGCGCGTGCTCGTTCCCGTCACCCACAGGCCGCGCTCGGGGGGTGTGCCGCTGCCGTCGATCGTGAGGTGGTTGGTGGTGATCGGACGCGGCGCGAATCCCTGCGTCCACTGCGTGGTCTGGGTCGTGGTCATCGCGACCCACCCCTGGAGGCCCTTCTCGAGCTCCTGGGAAGCCGCGGCGAGCGGTGCCGCGACAGCGACCGCGATGACCGGTGCGGACCACGCGGCCGCGGTGAGCAGCGCGCGGCGGTGGAGTTCCGGGGTTGGGGTGGTGGATGACATGGGGCTCCTCTGCATGGACGTAGGTGTCGCTCATGGAGTGCGTCTGCCTGCGATCGAGAGACCGTTGCGCGGGATCAGCTGGCAGCAAAGAAAATGAACGACATTCATAAGCATATGCTTGCATCTACAACTAATGCAAATGCATGTAGCTTGATCGTCGACCTGCTCAGGAATCACCCCGGGGTGCCGGGGTACTCTCGCCCTCGGCTCTCCGACGCCTGGCGCTTCCAGTGCAGCGCAGCGAGCCAGCCGGCGCCCAGACCCCGCTGCCGAGAGATTTCATAGGAAGAGCGCATGAGCTTCCACGAGATGAGTGACCGTTGACCGATACCGCACCCGTGTTCCTGCCGATGGACGGCGCTGGCCAGCGTGCCCACGATCGGCCGCGGTCTCGCGAGCTAGTTCCGGCTCCGGCGCCCATCGAGCGGATCGTCGAGGCGCAGGCCCGTGGCGACTGGGAATCGGTGACGCAGCTCCTCGAGCAGCACTGGTCGTCGCTGCTGCGCACTTCACGCGCCGCGATGCGGGAGGTGGTGAACGCGCTACCAGATGCCGTGCTGGAGGCGAAGTCACGCTGGGCTGCAGCACGGCAGTACCTGAACTTCGCTCCGGACGACGGGCGCGTGCGCCCGGCACGTTTCGATTTCGAGGCGGCTCAGCCGAACGACGCGGGCGAGCTCATCGACGACCTGGCGCAGTTCACGGGCCAGACGGCGCACGAACGGGGGCAGGGGCATTTCCAGAGCGCCGCGACGATCGCCGAGACCGCGATCGAGGCGGTCAAGCAGGCGTCGCCGGCCGAGATGAAGACCTTGCGTCCCCTCCTTCCCGGGTTGCGCATCCAGTGGGCGACGAGCCTCCTCTTCGCGGGCGACATCCGCGCCGCGCTGACCGAGTTCGAGGCCGCCTACGCTGACGCCGTCGCGTTCGACAGCGACCGGATGGCCACCGCGGCGGCCGGGTCGATCGCGCTCATCCACAGCCTCACGGGCGACCTCGTGCTGGCGCGTTCGTGGCTGCGGCGCCAGCCGACCGCGCTGAACGGCGGATTCGAGGGGCCGGGCGAGTTCGACGGCGGCCCTGGCGACGCGGTCACCGTCATGGGTGCGCTGGCTGCGGCGAACATCGCGATCGATGAGTTGAACGTGGAGGAGGCGCGGGCCTGGCTGGCGAAGGACCCCGGCGACGAGGTCGCCCCCGAGCAGTGGGCGCTGCGCCTCGGTGTCGCATCGCGCCTGGAGGTGCTGAGCGGGGACCCGCTAGCGCAGTCGCTACGCAATCGCGCCGCGGTGCGAGCCCGCCCCGCCCATCTCGCCGAGGACGGGCTGAACGGGTGGGCGCTCAGCTTCTCGGACGTCGGCATCCGCGTCGCGTTGCGCGACGTGCGCGGAGCCACGGAGGCGCTCGCGGCGCTCGACGCCGGCGACGGCGAGCTTCACCGGCAGGCCGCGCTGATCGCGCGCATCTGGAGGCTTGTGCGGGCCGGTGAGCACGTGCAGGCGGTCGCCGTCATGGAGTCCGTACCGACCGACGAGCGCAGCCTGCGGGTCGGCATGGAGCTGCTGGCCGCAGCCGCGATCATCCACCTCAGCGCCGGAGCCAAGGCCAGGGCCGCGGAACTGTTCAGCACCCTCACGACGATGGTCGCCGAACAAGGCTTCAACGGGGTGCTGATGCGCTTCAGCGACGAGGACTACGAGGCCCTGTGCGCGAGCAGCGGCGTGCGGCCCGAGGTGCGCGAGGCGAGGCGGGCATTGGGCGGTGAGCTCCACACGACCGCGCAGGCGGCGGTGTCGGACATCAGGCTCACGGAGCGCGAACGCGTCGTGCTCCGCCACCTGCTCCAGTCCAGGAAGCTCAACGACATCGCCGCCATCGAGCACGTGTCACCCAACACCGTCAAGTCGCAGCTGCGAACGCTCTTCAAGAAGCTCGGCGTCTCCTCCCGCGACGACGCCATCAAGGTGGGGCGACGCAACCCGGGCCTGTGGTCCGACGTCGGGCTGTGAGGCGCTGCTGAACCGCAGGATGCTCGCCTCACGGTGCCGCATGATGGTGCCATGCGAATCTCCCGCGCGCGTGCCGTCGCCCTCGTCGCAGGCGTGGCGTCCCTGGCATCCGTGGCGCTCGCGGGCTGCGCGTCCGATGGGCTGACGAGCGGCGAGTCCGGCTCGGAGGTGAACGCTGGCGTCGCTCTGCCACCCACGTCGGGCACCTTCGACTACCAGCTGGGGGAGCCGTACGCGATCGACGGCGGCATCGACGTCGTCGCCCGCGATTCGACGGCGGCCCCCGAACCCGGGGCGTACAGCATATGCTACGTGAACGGCTTCCAGACGCAGCCAGGGGAGGCGGAGGCGTGGCTGGGGGAGCGCGGCGGGCTGCTGCTGCGTGACGCCAGCGGTGAGCCGGTCATCGATCCGGACTGGCCCGACGAGTACATCCTCGACCCCTCCACGAGCCGTCAGCGCGACGGCATCCTCGCCGAGATCGAACCCGTCATCACCGGATGCGCGGAGGCGGGCTTCGACGCCGTCGAGGTCGACAACCTCGACACGTTCACCCGCTTCGGCGCCATCGACGAAACCGGTGCGCTGGAGCTCGCGCGTGCCTACGTCGACGTCGCACACGCATCCGGGCTCGCGATCGGCCAGAAGAACAGCGCCGAGCTCGCCGATCGTGGACGAGACGAACTCGGCTTCGATTTCGCCGTCACCGAAGAGTGCAGCGCGTACGCGGAGTGCGGCACCTACTCGGCGGCGTACGGCGAGCAGGTGCTGCAGATCGAGTATCTCGACAACCTGCCGGCGGCGGGCGCCGCGGCCGTGATCTCGACGGATGCGGTCTGCGGCGATCCGGACCGGGCGCCGCTCACGATCATCCGCGATCGCGACCTCGTCGGGGTCGGCGCCGAGGGCTACTTCTACCAGCAGTGCTGAAGAGGCAGGCATCGAGCGTGGGGAGAAGCTGCTGATGCGTCCTGAGCGGGTTCACTGACTATTTACTTCACTTAACTACCGAAAGCGTCCCGGGTCGCACTAGTCTGATCGCACCCCCCAGATGGCGTCCACCCTGATGCCGTCTCTCGCGACGTTGCGGTCGATCCGGGCGCCACGTCGCGTTCGGGTCGTTTGCGCGCGCGAGCAGCACCCGGAATGGACCCATGAACGACGATCTTTCTCCCGAGACCGCCACCACCTCGAGCCGCCGCACCGTACTGACCGCCGCCGCATGGACGGTGCCCGTCCTCGCAGCCGCGACCGCGACCCCAGCACTCGCTGCCTCGCTCTGCACGCCGACGAATGTCCTGCTCAGCTGGGCGAACACCGGTGTCGTGGCGCAGCCCGAGCCGGGTGACAACACGCAGGTCGGCTTCAGCCGCACCTTCCCGTTCCAGCTCGTCAACCAGCGTCCCACGCGAAGCACGATGAACGTCGCTGTAAGCCACGCGTACACCGGAAACGCACGCTCCGCAGACGTCCTCACCTCGACCGGAGCCGTCGCGGCCCGCAACGGAACACGCACGCAGGTCAGCGGTGTCGGCAACGTCGGCGGCACCAATGCTCCTGGCTACACGGTCGCGCAGCGTATCGGCACCGCAGCGGCTCCAATTGGCCGCTCGGCTGTGACCGCGGGTGACTACCAGACCGTCACATTCACGTTCCCAGAGCCGGTCAGCAACGTGCGGTTCTCCGTGACCGACATCGACCGCTCCTGGGAAGAGAACGGGACCCGCGATTTCTGGGATGCGGTGACGATCCTCGGCCTCAGCCCCGCGCCTGCAGCCGGCACCGGTTTCGCGGCCGTTCCCGGGCTGGGCTCGACAAACATGGTGGGCACCGGCACTCTCGCTAACCCGTACCGACGCAGCGTCAACGGCAACATCGCCGAGGCGACCGCGGGCGGCAACCTGGACGTGACCATCTCGGCCACCATCACGAGCTTCCAGATCCGCTACCGCAATTACGGATACTCCTTCCAGGCCAGCGGAACGAGCCTCGCGCCGACGACCGACAACAACCAGACGATCTTCATCTCGCAGATGCGAGTGGATCGCGCTGCCTCCGTCTGCCTCTGACCGAGGCGCGCGAGCACTCGTCCAACGGTGGGCGGATATTGAAGAGCAAATTCATCCGGATGTTTGAGTTGAATCCGAGTCGTTTTCGATCGGAAGCGAATTGTTCATTCGAGATATTTGAGTTTCAGTCCACCGGACACATAGTCTGAAATCTCCCCGACCTGGCCGCTCGCAGTCTCTGCGCATGTCTGGCCCCCACCTGGCGCCCCTCTCGGTTGCTTGCCGGTTCACCACGAATGGATCCCCTTTGTCAGATACGTCTCCCGCGCGTCCAAACGACCTTGACCGTCGCCGCATGCTGAAAAGCGCCGCCTGGGCAGCGCCTGTGATCGCCGTTGCAGCAGCAACCCCATTCGCTGTTGCTTCGAGCTCTGGCGGGACACGAAACGTCACGACGGCCGGCGCTGTCGCAATTCGCGTGACCGGGCAGGTTCGCCGGATCACCTTCACCGTCATCGGGGGTGGAGGCGGAGCCACGGCCGCGTCGGCCGCGCCCGCGCACCAGGGCGCTCTGCTCTCGGGAACGATCACACTTCCCGCGAGCGCCACGAGTCGCAACATCAACATCATTGTCGGTGCCGGCGCGGGTGCGGCAGGAGTGGGCGGACTCGGGTACGGCAACGGCGGTAGCGGACCGACCTACGGTGGCGGTGGCGGATCCTCTATCTCCATCGACAACACCCTTGCGGTTGTCGCGGGTGGCGGAGGTGGGCGCTCGGTGGTCAACTCGACGCAGGGCACCACGACGACGATCGACCGCTACGCGCCGTTCACTCAGATGCCCTCGACAGGCTCGAGTGCAGGTGCGGTGAACGGAATGACACGGCAGACGACGGTCACCACCGGTGGTCAGGTGTACGTCGGCGCGCCAGGACTTGCTGCGTCTGGCGCGACGGGTGGTGTCGCCCCGCTGGCGACAGCGAACTTCCCCGCGACCAACCCGACCGGCGCGACAATCGTGCGCACGGCAGGGGTCGCCGGAGGTAACCACCTCACCGGTGCCAACGGCGGTGGAAATGGCGCGAATGGTGTTGCAGCCGGCGGTGGTTCAACCGGAGCAGGCGGCGGCGGATACGCGGGTGGATCGTCCGGCGCAAGTATCCGACGTACGGACGGGAACATCGTCGACGCACCTGGCGGTGGCGGTGGCGGTTCGAACTACACGAGCGGTCCTGGCGTCGTGGTGACCACCACCGGCACGAGCAACCTGCCTCCCGTTGGCCCTACGGGTCACGTTGGCCGCGTTGAGGTTACCTGGTCCACAACCTGACCAGTGCATTGAGTCTTGAGGGGGTATCCGCATCAGCGGATACCCCCTCCGACGTTGAGTTGAAGGCACCTCGCCAACGCAGATGACCCGCGTATGCGTGGGGCAGATGTGTCTCGAGCCTTGTTGCTGCGTGCCGGGCCACCTACTGTAGGAACACCTGTGCGTCGAGTTTCCACGACGTATGCACCACCTGTCCTGCTCCAATTCCCCCCCTGAGCAAAGGCCTGCCGTGCACAAGTCTTCCGCCTCCCGTCAAGGAGCCCTCGAGACGTCGACCGATCGCCGCGCCGTGATTCGGAACACCGCCTGGGCGGTGCCTGCGATCGCAGCTGCCGTTGCAGCGCCGCTCGCTTCCGCATCGACGACTGCCGACATTGACGTGGGGGCGTACGTGAACCTCGGAACGTGCGGAGTCCTCGGCGTTCTCGGTCCTGGATTCACCCTGACCGCATCCCCGACCGCCCCGCTGCCAGTAGACACGACGATCACGATCATCGGAAGCGGAATCGGGAACATCGGCACCTTCGGCGCCGCCGGCGGCACGGCTTCGATCACAACGCTCAGTGGCACCGCGCGGCAAGCGGTCCTCACCGCCCCGTTGCCCGCAGGCGCGACCCTCGCTCTGCGAACCACGCTGTCCATCAGCGTCGCCTTCACGCTGAACGCCGTCGTGTCCCTCCCGAACGGATACAGGGGCACCGGCGCAAAGCCGGCGGCCAGCGTGTCCTCGACGCTCATCCTCTGCAGCGGGTTCTAGAGTCCCTGCGCGGTGAACGCAAATCGCCCGTGGATGCGCGGGGTGATTCACGTCTGGGTGTCCTGCTCAGGCAGGTTGGTCAATCTGCTGATGGTGTGATCTTCCCGATTCCGGTGCGGAACGGGGGAACTTCACTCTCGCTTCGACTGGATCGCAAATGCCCGGTCTTGGAACCGCCGCTTCACCGGGTCGACGAACGCCGAATACGCGAGCTAGGGACGGGACACAGTCAGGCGATCTTCTGCGTTGGACGTATGCTCGTCCCACCCCCCCCCCCCCGTGCGCGCGACACCCTCGACGCGTATGCACCACCTTCCTGCTCCATCCCCCCAACGCTGAGCAAAGGCTTGCCCGTGCAGCATTCTGTCGCGCCCCAGACCACGCCCGGGACTTCTCGTCCCGACCGACGAGCGCTGCTGAGCGCCGCGGCATGGACCGTCCCCGTCCTCGCCGCCGCGGCTGCGGCGCCGCTCGCCTCGGCATCGACGCCCACGGGCATCAGTGCCGGCGCCTTCCGGCTCGTCGGCAACTGCGGCGTGCAGGGACTATTCGGACCGGGGTTCCTGCTGGCCGCGGACCCAGGTGTCGCCTTGCCCATCGGGACGCAGATCCTCATCACCGGCAGCGGGGTCGCCTCCCTCGGAATCGTTCGCGTCACCGGCCAAGCGACCGCCGACGTCGAGAACCTCGGGACCGTATTGAGGCGCGTGACCTTGACATCCGAGCTCCCGGCAGGCGAGTCCATCGCGGCTCGTACCGCGCTGTCGACGACCAGCGCCTTCACGCTCACCGCGTTTGTCACCCTGCCCGACGGGTACGTCCAGGGGAGCGGTGCCAAGACGGCTGGGAACGTGAACTCGCAGCAGATCGTCTGCACGGCGGGCTGAGCCGCCTCCGCCCGCACGTTCCGCCGGCTGATCCTGCCGAGCAGGAGCGACCTGCGCTTGCCAACGCAGATGCCCCGCCCATCCCAGAGGATGAGCGGGGCATTCGCGTACCGAGCGGCGACGAGGCGTCAGCGCCCCGTCGGCTGGTACTCGCTGACCGTGTCGGCCGCGAGGTGCTGCTTGAGGTCCGCGATGCTCACCGTGTCCAGGAAGACGACGGACTGGTCACCGACCATCCCGGTGCCGTTCGTCGGCAGAGTGAAGCTCCGGACGTTGCTGCCACGGATGTCCCGCATCGAGAAGCCCAGGTTCGCCATCGTGGTCAGATCAAGGGAGTCGCTGACCCCGACATAGGGCGTGAACTGCGTGATGATGTTGTTCACTTTGCCCGGGTCGGTCAGTGTCTCAGCGCTGAGCATCTTGTCGAGCACCGCCTTCAGCCAGGCCTGCTGGTTGCGCACGCGCTGGTAGTCGCCGTCGGTGAACGCGTACCGCTCGCGCACGAATGCGAGCGCTTCCTCGCCCGTCAGAGTGATGGGGCCCGCTTCGAACGTCTTGCCCTTCATATGCGAGGAGTTGAACGCGACGTCGTTGTTGATCGTGACGCCGCCGAGCGCATCCGTGATTCCGGCGAACCCGTCGAAGTCGACAACAGCCACGTGGTTGATGCGCTGCCCGAGCAGCCCCTCGACGGTCTGGACGACCAGCGGAACGCCGCCGAACGAGAGCGCGGCGTTGATCTTCGCCTCACCATGGCCGGGGATCGCAAGCCAGCTATCGCGCATGATCGACATGATCTGCACGTCGCTGCGGTCGGCGGGGACGTGCACGAGCATCATCGTGTCGCTGCGGCTGCCGAGGTCGGTCATGATCGACGGGCTGCCGGGCGCTCGGGAGTCGCTTCCAAGAAGCAGGATGTTGACTGGTTCGCCAGCGGCCGTCACGACCTGCTCCGGTCGGCCTTCGTACTCGCCCGGGTCGCCCTCGAACGTCTCGATGGCATCGATCCTCGATTGGACGTTCCACCAGACGATCCCGGCACCCGCGACGGCCGCGACCAAAATGCCGACGAGCGTCCACAGCAGGATCTTCGGGCCGCGACGCTTCCTCTTGCCGCTTTCGCGGGCACCGCGCCGGGTGCCGTCCGAGCTGCTGGCTGCGTCGTGCTCGAAGAGATCTGAGAGGGCGTCGTCATCGCTTTGGGGGCGCGACGAAGCCTGGCCTGGGGTCTGCTCCATGCAGGCGAGTATGACACGGGCAACGTTTCGAGCACGATTCAGGCCAACAGGCCTCAGCGAGCATCGCATTTTGATCCATCTGCGACGGGAATGCACACCGAACATGTTTCGGGGAGGAAAACACGCCCTCGATGCGCAAAAAAGACCGGGGTAACCCTTTTGTTATGCGTGAACGTTGGGATAGTCTCAGCTGGCACCCAGGATCTCTATGACGAGCCACAGGCCCGGACAGAGCGCGGCCGGTGGCCGCGGAGACCCGAAGCGCATTGCCGTTGCCCCTCAAGCGGTGTGCGCACCAAGAAGTACTCATCTCTTATTGGAGCACACGTGACGCCTCCCTCCTCAGGGCCCGCTACCGCGCAGATCCCGGTCGTGACGACCGACGACACTCGCGACAGCGCATCACTGCCCTCGGTCGAGCCGCACTTCGCGCAGACTGCCGCGGAGCCGAACGCCCGCGTGCAGCGCACGCTCAAGCGTCGCGCCAACTGGCGTCAGGGATACGCCCGCCTGCTGGTCGTCACCGACCTCGCGGTCCTCGCCGTGGTCATGCTGGGCGCTCAACTCGTCTGGCTCGGCGGCGGCAACGCGGCCGTTCCCGCTGGCGGCAACGCTGTCATCAGCAGCGACGTCTCGTACTGGCTCGTGTCCGCCGTCATCGTCGCTGGCTGGGCTTGGATGCTCTCCCTCTTCGACACCCGCGACTACCGCATCCTCGGCTCCGGCTTCGAGGAGTACCGGGGCGTCTTCAACGCGTCGCTCATGCTCGCGGGAATCGTGTCGATCTTCGCGTACCTCACCGCGTTCGAGCTCGCCCGCGGATACGTGCTCATCGCGTTCCCCGTCGGGACGCTCGCGCTGGTGCTCTCGCGCTGGATCGGCCGCCAGTGGCTCGTGCGTCAGCGCAAGGGCGGCAACCTGCAGGCTCGCGTGCTGCTCGTCGGCTCGCGCTACTCTGTGCTCGACCTCAACCGCGACCTGTCGCGGCGTGAAGCTGCCGGCTACAACGTCGTCGGAGCCTGCCTCATCGACGGCAAGAGCGGCGAGCTCGACCCGAACGCTCCTGACTTCCTGCCAGGCACCGACGTGCCGGTCGGCGGCAACCCGGAAGACCTCGCAGGCTCGCTCGACGCCATCGGCGCCGACACCGTGGTCATCGCCGGAAACGACGTCACCTCCACGCAGTGGCTGCGCGAAGTGGGCTGGGACCTGCACCCGGACCGTCACTTCCTCATCGTCGCCCCGGGCCTGCTGGATGTGGGCGGCCCCCGCATCGTCACGCGCCCGGTCGCGGGCCTCCCGCTGCTGCACGTCGACTCCCCGAAGTTCACGCGCATGGGCCTGCTGCTCAAGCGGGCCTTCGACGTCCTCGTGTCCGGCCTCCTCATCCTCGTGCTCTCGCCGCTGCTCATCGGAACCGCGATCGCCGTTGCGGTCACGTCGCCCGGTGGAGTCTTCTTCAAGCAGGAGCGAGTCGGCTACAGCGGACAGCGCTTCACGATGTGGAAGTTCCGCAGCATGCGCGCCGACGCCGAAGAAGTGCTCAAGAAGCTGCAGAGCGAGCGCCGCG
The DNA here is from genome assembly GCF_008831075.1 of Pseudoclavibacter terrae. Taxonomy (GTDB): domain Bacteria; phylum Actinomycetota; class Actinomycetes; order Actinomycetales; family Microbacteriaceae; genus Pseudoclavibacter; species Pseudoclavibacter terrae. The sequence continues at coordinate 459,058 of NZ_WBJX01000001.1, forward strand.
ACGCGGGCAACGACATCCTCTTCAAGATGAAGGACGACCCGCGCATCACGAAGGTCGGCAAGTTCATCCGCCGATACTCGATCGACGAGCTCCCGCAGCTGTTCAACGTCTTCGGCGGCTCCATGTCGCTCGTCGGACCCCGCCCGCCGCTGGACCGCGAGGTCAAGCAGTACGAGGACCACGTGCACCGTCGCTTCATGGTGAAGCCGGGCATCACCGGCCTGTGGCAGGTCAGCGGCCGCTCGAACCTCACGTGGGAAGAGACCGTGCGCCTCGACCTCTACTACGTCGAGAACTGGTCGATGGCCGGTGACTTCGTCATCCTCTTCCGCACAGCCCGCGCGGTCGTCGCGAGCGAGGGCGCGTACTAGGGGTTCTCCCGAAGCTGCACGAGGCGGCGGTGGTCCACACATGGACCGCCGCCGCTTTGCTCGTCGCCGGCCGGGATGCGTCCCGTGCGTGCCGCCTGAACAGTAGGCTGGCAGGATGGACCAGGGGACAGGCGCGCGGCCTCACGTGGGTGGCGAGCTCTTCGACGCCATCGTCGCCCCGGTCGGGTCCCTCGCGTTGGTGAGGGACGACGAGAGCGGTGACGTCACTGTCCTGTCGCTGACGGACGTCGACTGCAAGCCGCTCGTGCTGAGCGGAACGGCCGCAGTCATCTGGGACGAGTTCGATGGTGAGCGCTCACTCCGCGACATCGTTCGCGTGCTGGCCAGCGACTACGGCCTCGACGAGGCGGTCATCGGTGAGCAGGTGCTCTCCTTCGTCACGCAGCTGCTCGAGGCGCAGCTGCTGCACGTGCGTGGCTCCGCGAGGGACACTGCGACAGCGCTCTAGGGGATCCAAGGACCCGCCCAGCTTGTGAACGAGCGTTTTCTCAGGCAAAATACCGGTTGATTGCTCCGCTTGATCCCGGTCCCCGATCGCGGCGCGTTCAATCCAGCTTCTGCCGACGCGTCTCCGCGCAGGCACCAATGGCAGCGCACCTCGCACTGCAACGACCCAGGGGGGCCCATGAGCCAGCATCCGGACCACATCGAACGACGCACGATCCTCCAAGGCGCGGCCTGGTCGGTGCCTGTCATGGCGGCGGCAGTCGCGACACCGGTGGCGGTTGCCTCGCCGGGGTGCCCGAGGACCTTCGCCTACCGGGCTGCCGAGGTCGACTACCAGTTCACCAACCTCACCGCTGAGGGACGCTGGCGCGCCGACTCGTCGCTCCGAGTCGTCGCCCGCGTGGGGTCCACGGTGCTGAATCTCGGCGGACTGAGCTACGCCTCGGACGAGGCGGGTGCTACCGTCGCGACCATCGGCTTGAACTCCGTCATCACGTTCACCGTCAGGGTCAGCTGGACCACCGTGCCAGCGGGGTGGACCGTGACCGAGGCCGTTCTCGGCGGCGGGCAGTGGCGGTACACGTTCACCCGAACCTCGCCGGTCGCATCCATCTCCGCGCTGTCGCCCATCACCAACCGTCCGACGGCGGCATCCGCGTCGAACGCGGTTCCGATCACCACCTTCATCGGGGCAGCGACGAATACCCCGTTCACGGTCGGACAGCTCGTGGCGAACGGTCCGACGTACTCGTTCCCGTGGACGTACTCGACCACCTACAACGTCTCGAATGCGCGCAGCGCGTGCAACACGGGCCAGGTGACGGTGAACTCGGGCGACTTCACGATCACCAATCGACCGGTCACGTGATTTCCCGTGGCGCGGGCCAGGCCCGCGCCACGGCTCGATCGCGCCAGCGGCAGACGTCTCAGCGCTCGTCGAAGGCGCGCAGGTCTCGGCGCGCTTGAACGATGCCGTGGAGTCCTCGGCTGACACGCCTCCACCAGGCTTGCCGGAGGCTGATGGCGCCGTTGCGGAGGTCAGGGTCGATCGCTTCGAGGTCCGCGCGTGCCGGGAAGAAGGCGCGCGCGGCGATGCCGGGCTTCTCGAGCAACGGCGCACGCTGCAGCTTGAGCATCCACCCCGTCATCGCGTGCTCGGCCTTTGCGTTGAGGCGCCAGAGACGCAGCGGCTCGCTCGCCGCGGAGTTCGGCACGAGCGGCACGTCGTGCCCCAGGTCGATGAGGAACCGGCGCGCGGTCTGCGTGGAGTCGGTGCCAACCGCATCCTGCAGGATCTGCTCGGAGAGCGAGGGTGTTGCGCGCGCCTCGGCGATGTACTCGGAGTCGGTGCCCTGCATCCGCTTGAGGGCTTCGACGAGTTCCGTGTACTCCGTCATCTGTCGAGAGTCGTCCGAGACCTGGCCCTCCTCGCGAAGGGAGTGGAGCGCGAGCACGAGGGCGCTGCCGGCGATGTCGGGGGTGTCGATGGGGTGTCCTGCCACGCTGACCTGGATGCGGTGCAGCCACAGGCGGTCGAAGGCGCTCTGCGAGTCGCCGAGGAACCCGGGCCAGTAGTGATGCACGTCGATGTCGTTGGGCCAGGACTCGTGGATGAGGGTGCGCGAGTGCTGCTCGAGGAGCTTCGGGAAGTCGGGCCACGGGCGTGGCGTCCAGCCGTAGACGGCGAGCGCCTCGATGAAGTCCCTGGCCCGGGTGGGTTCGACGATGATGTCGACGTCGGTGGAGTACCTGCGGGTGCGCAGACCGAGGTCGGCCGAGATCGGCCCCTTGATGACGAGCATCCGAATGCCCTGTTCGCGGGCAACATGCTGTGCGAGGGCCGTCGACAGCGCAACTCCATCGCTCACCGAGAAGGCGATGGTTGTTGCGTCCGAAGACGCTTCAGCTGGTGCCACTGAAGTCCTTACCTGTGCGCTGCGGGTCTGGAGGACTCGCAAGGGTGAGCATATCGAGGTCTGCGAGCGCATGTGCACGTGATCGGGGGGTAGGGGAGCGCTCCCCTGGCCCGTTCTGGGGCCGGTCTGCTTGGTACAGTTGCGAGCATGACGAGAACACTGCGCCTGCATCCCCTTGGCGTAGACGTCGAACTGTGCCTCGATGACAGCATCTCGGCGGAGTTCGAGGCTGATCTGCGTGAGTCGTGGGCCGATGTGACTGGCCAGCCCGGGGATGGTGAGCCGGACGAGACGCATCGTCTTGCGCTCGCGCAGTTCGACGAGCCCGAGGTGAGCGATGTGGTCGGCGCTTCTGCTGCTGACTTGGCGTCGCAGATCTCGACGACCGTGACGTTGGATGCGATCGAGCACAACGGCGGGCGCCTTGTCATGATCCACGCGGCGGGCGTCGCGCTCGACGACGGGCGGGTCATCGCCTTCGTGGGGCCGTCCGGGCGGGGCAAGACGACGCTCGCGAAGACCCTCGGACGTGAGTTCGGCTACGTCACCGATGAGACGCTCGCCATCGACTTCGACGGCAACGTGCTGCCGTACCGCAAGCCGCTCTCGGTCATCGTCGACCCGAGCCGGCCGAAGGAGCAGCTGTCGCCGGCGAAGCTCGGCCTGCGGCCGCTTCCGGATGCACCGCTCAAGATCGCCGCGATCGTGCTGATGCACCGTGTTGACGAGCACGAGCTCGAAGATGGGCCGCTCATCTCGCCGGTGGCGACGGGCAGCGCCATCGGCTGGATGGTGCCGGAGCTCAGCTACCTCCCCGCGCTCCCTGACCCGCTTGTGCAGCTCGCGGAGCTCATCGATGCGACGAACGGGGTGCGCCGCGTCACGTACTCGGATGCGTCGCAGGTCGCCGCGCTGGTCCCGGAGATCCTGAGCGCGCACGGTGACGTGCAGCCGTGGACCGCCGGACACAGCGAACTGGACGCGACGACGCCGTCGGCCACGGTCGGCGAGGACTCGTACCGTCGGGCACCCGGCGTGCACTGGCTGCTGTTCGCGAACGAGGCGGTCACGCTCGAGGCTCGCATCGTGCGCCAGCTCGCGGGTATCGCGCCTGGCCTCTGGGAGCTGCTCGGAGAATGGACGACGCTCACGCAGCTCACGGCGGAGCTCATCGAGCAGTACGGTGAGGTGGCGGACGCACGCGAGCTGGTGCAGGTCGCTCTCGACGGTCTCATCGAGGCGAACCTGGTCGAACGCGTCCAGGCAGCCGTCGTCGGCAACACGGCGGGCAAGTGACCGACCCGGGGGGCGCGACCACTGCCGCGCCGAGACCGCGTCGTTCGCCGCTCCGACGACTCACGTCGCATCCGCTCTTCCACCTGGTTGCCGCGTTCGTCGTGCTTGCGCTCGTGCAGGCGTTCTTCGTGAAGGTCTACGCGATCCCATCCGCCTCCATGGATGACACGCTCGCCGTCGGCGACCGCATCCTCGTCAACCGTCTCGCGTACCTCGGCGATGCCGAGCCCGTCACGGGCGACATCGTCGTGTTCGCAGCGTCCGACACCTGGGATGAAGCGCCTCCCGAGCCGCCGAGCGACCCGCTGCGGTTCGCCGCGCGAGTCGTGGGTGAGGTCTTCGGCATCGGCCAGGGCTTCTCGCACATCCTCGTGAAGCGCGTCATCGCGACCGGCGGGCAGACCATGGCGGTCGACCCCGCAACCGGCGGCATCGTCGTCGACGGAGTCGCGCTCGACGAGAGCTCCTACGTCGACCTCGACTTCGAATTCGTGCCAGGCACCCTCGACTGCTCCACCTCGCCCGCGTCGCTGCGCTGCTTCGACGAATTCACGGTGCCAGAGGGACAGATCGTCGTGCTCGGCGACAACCGCACCAACTCATCCGACTCACTCGCCGCCTGCCGCGGCGGGGGAGTGGACGCATCCTGCCTGCGCACCGTGCGCGACGAGGACGTCGTGGGCGAGGTCTTCTCGATCGTGTGGCCGATACCGAGGTTCGGCGGGGTCTAGGGCCCGCTGCTCCGTCGCGTGACTGGGTTTCGCTGCGAGCCGTGTCCGCCGAGCGGACCAAGCCGACCTGTTCCCTTAGAACGACGTGTGCTTGGCCACGGGCATGAGCGAGCCCAAGCGCACGGCCTCTGCCACCCGTTCCGCCGCTCGCTCCTGCTCCCAGGCCTGATTTCTCCTGGCTGCGATGGCGACACCGATTCCGATGACGATGAAAGCGGACTGGGTGATGAACACCTCGCCGAGGCGGAAGGCGCAGAGCAGGACGACGATTGAGGCCGCTTCGATTATGCGGGCATCTCGAGAGGTCGGCCCCTTGGCAAGGAATTGGAAGCCGGCGAGCCCGATCAGTGAGAGGAAGGCGATCAGGAGGAAGTAGCCGCCTTCGGTGATGAGGCCCCAGTAGGCGTTGTGGTACAGCCAGTTGTCGCCTGCGACCTGCGTCACCGCCTCGCCGAGCCCGTAACCGTTCCAAGGAGCGGCGATCGTCTTCTCCAGCGACGCGGCATCGATGCGCTCACGCAGGGCGTCGGAACCTTCGCGCGTGGTCGCGTAGTCGCCAGCCGTTGAAAGATTGGTTTCAGCGAAGATGAAGCCCGCGTAGATCAGGGCAGCCAGGCAGATGCGCCAGAAGGGACCGAGGTACTTCGCCACGACGAGCCAGATGAGTGCGCCAGCGAGGGCTGCCATCGACGTGCGCGAGTCCGTGAGGACAACGCAAGCCCCGCCCACCAGCACGATGGTGCCGCGAACCCACGCCCGGTTGGCGAGAAGCAGAATGAGGACGGTGACCACGGCGTATGTCAATCCTGCGACGTTCTTGTCACCGAGGTACCCGGTGAGGAGGCCACCGTAGTTGTCAGGCGCAACGCCCGCGTAGAAGAGAGGTACGTTCACGAGGAGCGCGAGTGCGAACCCCTTGAGTGCGGAGGCGATGTCGATTCGCCCTGTCGCGATGAAGGCGCCCATCACCATCATGATGAAGATGCGTCCACCGCGGTCAATGTCGCTTTGCTCGACACCTGCGGCCAGAGCGTTGAGCGCGAGGTACGCGAGGATCACTGCGCAGATAGCGGGGTACCAGTAGGCGCCCGCAAGCGAGCGCGTGGGTCGACGGAAAGCCGCAATTCCGATCAAAGCAAGGCCCGCGAGGTCATTGATAGGCAAGCCGAGACCCGGGGCCGGCAGGCGGACGATGAAGACGGCCATGATGATGGCGTCGATGATCCGGGTCTCGCCGAGCGCGAGCACGGAGTCTCTGAACGCAAGCTTCGCAGACTGCTGCGGGTAAGCGTCATTCACCTTTTCGGTCACGCGGACGATGGTACGTTGTTTCCCAGTCGCCGACCAACTGTCTGAGGCCAACGCCCGCCTCTTCCGGTCCCGGTCAGGTGACGCTCGGTGGTGGCCGGTTCGCGTGTGCCACGAGTCCGTATGCTTTGCTCAACTGCTACATCCCGACTGAGAGGTGTGTCGTCGCTACGGTGACGACGGTGTACGAATGACGAAGAGCCGAAGTGCGCAGGTGGGGGGTCCTGCCGGACCCCGCCCGCGTGTGGCGATCGCTCACGACTACATCACCCAACGCGGCGGGGCCGAGCGCGTAGTGCTTGCACTGCATCGCGCATTTCCCGAGGCCAAGGTCTACACGACGCTCTTCGAGCCGGCGACGACATTCCCTGAATTCGGAGAAGTCGACATCGTCGCCTCGCCTTTGAATCGGGTAGCAGCGTTCCGGAGAGATCACCGAAAAGCGCTTCCACTCCTTGCTGCCGCGAGCTCGAGAATTCGAATCGACGCCGACGTCGTGATCGCGTCGACGACCGGGTGGGCACACGGCTTCCAAACAACGGGCAAGAAGATCGCCTACTGTCACAGCCCCGCGCGCTACTTGTACCTGCAGGAGCAGTACTTGGGCAGTGCCGGTCACCTGTCTCCCGCGGTTCTCGGAGTCAAGGCGCTGAGTCCCTACCTTCGGCGCTGGGACCGTTGTGCGTCCGCGACCGTGGACACCTACGTGAGCAACTCCACGGTCGTCCGAGAGCGCGTTCGGGAGATCTACGGCCGGGAGTCCCAGCTGATCTTCCCGCCGCACAGCGTCGATGTCAGTGGTCCGCGTTCTCCTCGCCCGGAACTCGAGGAGTTCGTCGGGCTCGGCGGTCACCTGCTCCTCGTCTCCAGGCTGCTTCCGTACAAGAACGTGGACAAGGCGATTCGAGCCGCCGCGGGACTGCCGCTTGAGCGACTCGTCATCGTCGGCGATGGTCCTGAACGTGAATCCCTCAAGGCATCGCTCCCGAGCAACGTCCGCATGGTCTCTGGGATATCCGATGCTGAGCTCAGATGGCTCTATGCCCGAAGCCGTGCGCTCCTCGCACCGTCACACGAAGACTTCGGGCTCACGGTCGTCGAAGCCGCTGCGTGGGGCAAGCCGAGCATCGCGTTGCATTCCGGCGGGTACCTCGACACGGTCGACGAGGGGACGACGGGCCGTTTCTTCGCGCGCCCGGAAGTCGCTGACATCGCAGCCGCCATTGCAGCTTCGCGTTTCGACGTCTGGGACGTCCAGAAAATCAAGGCCCACGCGCGACTGTTCTCCGAAGAATCGTTTGCCCAGCGTCTCAAAGGTCTCGTGGACCGAGCGTCGCAGGACGCCAAGTCGGCGAATGACGGCCTTGTCTAGATCGCCGATGTTGTTACTCTTGACTTCGGTCGCGCACGAGGAACTCTTTCGGCGAGCGCCCATTTTTGTGTCAAAGAGAGGGTCGACCCGTGACGGTACTTGATTTCCTGAGGCTTACGGGCCGCAGCTGGCGGACGCTGCTGATCGGTGTCGCGATCGGACTTCTTGGAGCGTTCGGCTACACGCAGGTCCAGCCGCATGTGTTCACGGCGAATTCGTCGGGCTTCGTCACGGCCGGCCCATCGGAGGGCGGGCTCATCGGAGGGTCCGAAGCCGCAGTTGCCAAGGCGCAGTCTTACCTTCCGCTTATCACGAGCCGCCCCGTCTACGAGAAGATCGCTCAGAACCCGGACTCGGGTCTCGCTGAGGGGCAGACGCTGACCGGGCGCTTGACGGCATCCGTCGCGCCCAACAGCAATCTCATCGAAGTGCAGGCCAGCGCGGATTCTCCTGCCGCCGCGGTTGCCCTCGCCAACGGAGCTCTGCAGGCCATGGCCGACGTCATCAGCGACCTCGAGTCGCAAGCAGGAGGCGGAGTCTCCAGCGTCACTGTTCTCCCACTCCAGGACGCTGTAGCGCCGACATCGCCGGAAAGCCCCAACCTGCGGAACAACCTCCTCATCGGCGCGGGCATCGGCCTCGTCTTGGCATACGTCTTCGTCTTCCTGAGGAAGGCGCTCGACGTCAAGGTCCGCAACTCGAAGGACCTCGCGAGCGCCGCAGGTGTCGGCTCCCTCGGCCGCATTCCCAAGTCGCCGCAGCTCATGGGCAAGAACCGCGCTTCGAATGACGCGGACGCGATCGCCGCCGAGTCCTTCCGTCGACTTCGCACGAACCTTCGCTTCGCGAGCGTCGACGAGGAGATCCGTTCGATGGTGATCACCAGCTCGAATGCCGGTGAGGGGAAGTCGACGATCGCGACATCGCTGGCCCAGGTTCTGGCTCAGTCGAACACGCCAACGATTCTCATCGACGCCGACCTTCGTCGTCCGACGGTGGCCTCCGTCCTCGGCATCGACGGAAGCGTGGGGCTCAGCGAAGTGCTGAGCGGGCAGATCTCGCTGGAGGATGCCCTCACGGCAACGAAGACGCCCGGCCTGTACGCGCTTCCCTCTGGCCGCATCCCCCCGAACCCTTCCGAGATGCTCGGCTCGGAAGCCATGCGCTCCATCATCCGTCTGCTCTCGCAGGACTACATCGTGATCATCGATGCACCGCCTCTGCTCCCCGTGACCGACGCCGCGATCCTCTCGACCCGAGTCGACGGAGTCGTGCTCGTCGCTACAGCCGGACGTACTCGCCGCGAGGATGTCGGGGCGGCGCGCGACATGCTCTCGCAGGTGCACGGGCGACTGCTCGGCACGGTGCTGAACATGGTCCCACCGCGAGACACCGCAGACGGGTACGAGTACCGCCGCAACCGCAGCTACTACGTCACCGCCAACAAGAAGGGCATGCCTGTCTTCAAGTCCGCGAAGGGACACGTCGACCTTCTCGAGCCGCAGCCGGACACGAACGCGCCAGCGACGATCAGCCTGGCACCCCGCGCGAACGTCGCTCCGCAGAACGCGGGGAAGAAAGCTCAACCGCAGGCAGCGCCCCAGCAGACCGCGGTGGCCGAACCGCCCCTGAGCAACGCAGCCCCATCTGATTCCGAGAACGCCCCGACCCGTCGCTCGCGCAGAGGAGCGTAGTGCCCAAACTGCTCTTCGTCTGTCACGCGAACATCGCGCGATCGGCAGCTGCGGAGGTTCTCGCGCAATCCCAGCTCGGAGACGCGAGTGCGTGGTCGGTGGAGAGTGCCGGAGTGCGTGCGCTGGTCGGAGAAGACATCGACGAGGTCATCGCTGGTGCGCTGCGCGAACGCGGACTCGTCCCCCCGCCGCATAAGGCTCAGCAGGTGACCAATTCGATGCTCGATTCGGCAGACCTCGTGCTCGCGTTCGAGTCTGCACATCGCATGTGGATGCTGCGCGAGTCCCCGAAGTCGGTTCGCAAGACCTTCACGGTCCGTGGCGCGGCTGCAATACTCGACGGCATTCCGCGACGCGCTGCGCCGCTTGCCTACCTTTCAAATGTAAAGACATCAGGAAAGAACGAGGAATTCGCGGACCCGTACGGGCGTGGACCGGACGTCGCGCGCCAGGCGATCCAGGAGATCGACCTCCTCTTGAGCAGAATTCTCCCTGGAATCGACGCGCTCCCTCGGACCGCCCGCAGTTCCACTCAGGCCATCCGTGATTGAGGCGGAGTACCCGGCACCAACGTCGCGGCAGCAGCGTGTGCTCCTCATCAGCCCAGCCTTCCACGGGTACTGGAAGGCGATCTCCGACGCATTGAAGTTCCGGGGACACGAGGTCCACCCGCACTGCTACGACGCACCGAACGGCCTGTCCGGCAAGGTGCAGAACAAGCTCATCCACGAGCTTCCGGTGGCACTCCAATGGCATGGGCTCCGCGAGGCAGCAAGCGTCCGTGCTGTCCGTGCTCTGGATCGGGTCCAGCCGGACGTCATCCTCGTCATCAAGGGCGATCAGCTGACCGATACCTGGTGGTCGGCAGCTGAGAAATCCGGTGCCGCTCGCGTGCTCTGGCTGTACGACGAGCTGGAACGCATGTCCTACTCGCCAGAGCGCCTTCGAGAGCTCGGGCCCGTCGTCAGCTATAGCAAGCGCGACGTCGAAGCGTTGCGTCTCGCCGGTGTTCAGGCTGCGCACGTCCCTGACGCGCACGATTCACTGATGGAGTTCACGCCAAAGCCGATCAAGGGTCTCAGCTTCATCGGGGCTCGGTATCCGCGTCGCGAGGAACTCCTCCGAGCGGTAGCCGTCGAAGGCATCGATGTGGTTGCGTTCGGACGAGAATGGTCGCGCTCCTTGTGGGATATCGCGCGCACCCGTCGCTTCCGAGGAGCCGGTTTCCCGAGTGGAGGAGACGTGCCGAGGGCTGAGTACTACGGGATCATGGCCGGCTCGAGCGCGGCGCTCAACATGCACGGAGACGGCCACGACTTCAGCATGCGCACCTTCGAAGCGCCCGGGGTCGGTGGACTCTCGCTTATCGACAAGCCGGAAGTCGAGCGTTACTACGACGTCGGTACGGAAACGCTCGTCTACTCGGGTGCTGAGGACGTCGTCGACATCATGCGACGTGCCGAACTCGACAGCGTCTGGTCGCAGTCGATTCGTGATGCTGGTCGCCGCAAGACTCTCGCGAAGCACACCTTCGTCCACCGGGTAGCGGAGATCGAACAGCTGTGGGGCTGAACCATCCGGAGGACCTGCCTGCTTGGCGGCGCTGGCAGGAGTCGCGCCACACCCTGCGCCGGCTGAAATCCGTGCTCGTTCGCCCGCCCGCACCGAGTTTCACGCTGTTCTCGTCCGGGGCGCTGCCGACGATCCTCGTCGTCGTTGACGCGCCGACCCCCTCGCAGATCGCCGCCTACCTCGAACCTGCGCTGAAGGTCGAGGGTGCGAGCGTTGCCGTCCTCGCCCAGGGGGACGTGAGCTCGTTTCTTCCTGCGGGATGGACTGAGCATGTTCTCGCGGATGAATCGCCCCCAGCCTTCCTGCGTGGCGTTGGCGTGGTCTTCGCCTCCGGTCATTTCCTTCCAGCGAGCTCGCTCGCTCACACGTGGGCACAAGCGCTTGCCGCGCGGTTCGTTGTCGCACAGCACGGCTTGCTGACCCCCTTCCAACCGCCGCTTCCTCCCAACGCCCACGCGCTCGCCTTCACCGAGGAAGATGCCGTGTTCTGGCGTACAGGGCGAAGCGACGTGACGTACGACGTGGTGGGCTCGCAGATGCTCTGGAACGCCTCGAAGCGTCGAGCCGCGCAGACCGAGGTCAGCGGTCAGCCTGTCTTCCTCGGTCAGTTGCACGGGGCGGAGCTGGCGCGTCGGACAGCCGCGCGAACCGCTCAGCGATTCTGCATGTCGACGGGGGCCAGCTACCGCCCGCACCCCGCGGAGATCGACAAGCTCTCCCGATTCCAGCACGAGCGCTGGCGACGAGCCGGGATCGTCGTCGACGATTCGAAGGTGCCGCTTCGCGATCTGAATCGCCCCGTCGTCTCGATCTTCTCGACCGGCGTCCTGGAAGCGGCGGCCTCTGGGCGTCCGGCCTGGGTCACCGGTGCCAACGTGCCGGACTGGATTCACGAATTCTGGGCGCGCTATTCTTTACGCGAATGGGGCGGCGAACCAACGCCAGCTCCCGTTGTTCCCCCGGTAGAACCAGCCAAAGCTATCGCCGCGAGCCTCGCGCGCATTCTGGAAGGAACAGCATGAGGATGCTCTGCGTGATCCCGGTCCGGGGAGGGTCGAAAGGCATCCCAGGCAAGAATCGGCGTCTCGTCGCGGGCAAGCCCCTGCTTGTCTGGACGATCGAGCAGGCGTTGGCAGCGCAGCCGAAGATGGATGTGCTCGTCTCGACAGATGACGAGCAGCTGGCTGACATCGCGCGCTCCGCAGGGGCCCAGGTGCCTTGGCTGCGCCCGGCGTATCTCGCCGAGGACACGACGGCGACAGAGCCCGTAGTCGAACATGCGATCGCTGCGTACACGGCCGAGGGCAAGCGTCCCGACGCGGTGATGCTCCTGCAAGTGACCTCCCCTGTGCGTTTGGAAGGCACACTCGACCGCGCCATCCAGCAGTTCGTCGCTTCGGGTGTCGACTCCATGGTCGGAGCCGTCCCGCAGACGCCATTCCTCTGGCAGTACGGCGCGGATGAGCACGACCAGCCGCGCGCGCACTTCACCATCGGCGCGCGCCCCCGCCGCCAGGAGCTCGATCGCACGCAGCTCTTCTATCGCGAGACCGGCTCGCTCTACGTCACCAGCACCGAGATCTACGAGCACGAGCACAACCGCCTCGGAGGCAAGATCGGCATCTTCGAGATGGATGACCTGGAGGGTGTCGATATCGACACCGAGCTCGATCTTTCCATCGCAGACCACCAGCTCACGCAGCTCCACCGCGACACGGCAAACGCCACCTCGGCAGCTTCAGCAGGACCAACAGACAAGGACTCCGCTCAGTGATCTTCGAGCGCAACCTCACTCCCTACATCGTCTTCGCGGAGGACCCGATCGTTGTCGGGCTTCAGAAGATCAGCGCCAACCAGCAGCGCATCGTCTTCTGCGTCGATGAGCACGGGAGGCTCAAGGGCTCCCTGTCAGATGGTGACTTCCGTCGCTGGATCGTCGCGAACCCGACGGCGTCCCTCGACGTCACGTGTGTCGAGGTCTCCAACACCAGCGTGACCTCAGCCCCAGCGACGTCCACGCCAGCAGACCTAGCTCCGCTGCTCGGACAGGGCGGCATCACGCATCTGCCCCTCGTCGATGCCACCAACCACCTCATCGCGGTCGCCATCGACCGCAATGACGTGCTGCGTATCGGTGCTCACGAGATCGGGCCAGGGCATCCCGCGTTCCTCATCGCTGAGATCGGCAACAACCACAACGGTGATGTCGACCTTGCCAAGCGTCTCGTGGACCTCGCAGCCGACGCTGGCGCGGACGCGGTCAAGTTCCAGCTTCGCGACATGGACGCGCTCTACCGGCAGAGCGGCGCTTCGACCGCCGGAGAAGACCTCGGGGCGCAGTACACGCTCGATCTCCTCTCGCGGGTCTCCCTCCCAGCAGAGAAGCTCTTCACCGTCTTCGACCACGCGCGAGATCGCGGCGTCGACCTGATGTGCACGCCGTGGGACGGCCCGAGCGTGCAGGCGCTCGTCGACTACGGCATCGAAGGCCTCAAGATCGCGTCGGCCGACCTGACGAACCACGAGCTGCTCCGGGACGCCGGTTCGCGCGGCCTCCCGCTCATCCTCTCGACCGGCATGTCACGCGAGTCCGAGATCCTCGAGACCGTGGGGCTCCTGCGTTCGCTCGGTTCGAGTTTCGCGCTGCTCCACACGCAGTCAACGTATCCGGCGCCGTTCAAGGACCTCAACCTGGCCTACCTCGATCGCCTTGCCGAGATCGGCGACTGCATCGTCGGCTATTCCGGCCACGAGCGTGGATGGCACGTGCCGGTCGCGGCGGTCGCGCGAGGCGCGCGCATCATCGAGAAGCACTTCACCGTCGACCGCGGCATGGAAGGCAACGACCACACGGTGTCGCTGCTCCCCGAGGAGTTCGCGAAGATGGTCGAGCAGGTTCGAGACATCGAGATCGCCCTCGGTGACGCCGCTCCCCGCGAGGTGTCGACCGGCGAGCTCATGAACCGGACGACACTCGCGAAGTCGCTGGTCGCCGCTCGGGGACTTCGCGAGGGCGAGGTGCTGCGGGCAGAGGACATCGCAGTCAAGAGCCCGGGGCGTGGACTGCAGCCGAACCGACTCGACGAGCTCGTCGGGCGCAAGGTGAACCACGACATGGCCGAGGGTGAGTTCTTCTTCGAGAGCGATCTGACCGACACGGCGTCGGTCGGCCGCGAGTTCGAGTTCCGCCGACCGTGGGGGCTGCCAGTGCGCTACCACGACTACAAGAAGCTCATCGAGAACTCGACGCCGGACTTCCTCGAGTTCCACTTCTCGTACAAGGACCTCGAGGTCGATCTCGACAGCTTCTTCACGGAGCCGCTCGACATGGACTTCACGACCCACCTCCCCGACCTCTTCTCCGGCGATTTCCTCGTCGATCTGGCGTCTCCAGATGACGCCCACTGGGAGCGGTCGATCCGCGAGGTGCAGCGCACGATCGACACCACGCGCAGCTTGAAGAAGTGGTTCCTCCGCTCGAGCGAGCCGATCATGGTCGTCACCATGGGTGGTTTCACGAAGGACAAGCATGTTCCGGCTGAAGCGCGCGGGGCTATGTATGCGCGTATCGCGGATGCGGTGAAGCGCCTGGACGCCGACGGGGTCCGCATCGCCGCGCAGACGCTCCCGCCGTTCCCCTGGCTCATGGGCGGTCAGCAGTTCCACAACCTGTTCCTCGACCCGCACGACACCGCGGAGTTCTCCGCGACGACGGGCACGAAGCTCTGCTTCGACGTGTCGCACTCAAAGCTGGCCGCGAACTTCCTCGGGATGCAGTTCTCGGAGTACACCGAGCTCATCGCCCCGCACAGCATCCACCTTCACCTCGTCGACGCGACCGGAGTCGACGGGGAAGGCGTGCAGGTCGGCGAAGGCGAGGTCGACTGGCCCCTGCTCGCAGGTCAGCTCGACGAGTTCAGCCCTGGGGCTCCGTTCATCCCGGAGATCTGGCAGGGCCACATCGACAACGGTCAGGGCTTCTGGACGGCGCTCGACAGACTCGAGCAATGGCTGTAGGCGAATCCGAGGCCGACGCCCAGCGCGCTCAGGCTCAGCGGCCGATCGCGCTGTGGGTCGTTCCCGTGTCCGGGCTCGGGGGAGTGGCTCGCCACGTGCTCGACGTCGCCGCTGCGGGCCTCCCCGGGTACGAGCTCGTCGTGCTCTCACCAGAGGGGCCGCTCGCCGCGGAGCTCAGAGATCGCGGTGCTCGCGTTGCGGTGGGGAAGTTCGGCCCGGACTTCGGCGTACTGGCCTCGATCCGGACGCTGCGGACTGCAGCACAGCGTCTGAGGCCAGCTGTCGTCCACTCGCATCTGGCCTACGCCGACGTCATCGTCGCAGCAACACCTCTGCCGCCCGGCACCGTTCGCGTCACGACTGAGCACGGTATCGCCGGCGACGACCAGGTGTACCACCGGACAGCTGCCAAATCGAAGATCATGGCGAAGGTCCACGGGATCCGTCTTCGTCGGTTCGACCGCGTCATCGCTGTCGCCGAGGCAACAAGACGCGCGATGATCGACAAGTGGTCGCCGTCGCAGGACATCCGCGTGATCTTGAACGGGGTCGACCCGGTCGAACAGCCGCGTCCTGCCAGGTCGAGGCAGCCTTCGCTGCGCATTCTGGCGCTTGCGAGGCTCTCGCCAGAAAAGCGCATCCCGCAGCTGCTCAGGGCCTTCAGAATCGTCCTCGACGCGCGCCCAGACGCGCACCTGACGATCGCGGGAGTGGGCGAGCTGGACAGCGAACTGAAGGCGCTCGCCGCCGATCTCGGCATCTCCGAGTCGGTGACGTTCCCCGGCTTCGTCGACCCTGAGGACGCCATGGCGGACGCGGATGTGCTTGCTCAGCTCTCAGTCTGGGAGAACTGTTCCTACTCGCTGCTGGACGCGGCGAACAGGGGCATGCGCGTCATCGCGTCGCGGGTCGGGGGCAACCCGGAGATCGTCGCCCCGCGCGGCCTCGTCGACGCCGATGACATCGATGCCGTGGCAGCGGCGCTCCTCGACGAGGCGGCAGAGACGCACCTCGACAACTGGTTGTCCGTCGCAGATATGACGCGTGCCGTGGCTGAGGTCTACGCAGAGGCCCTGGGTGGGGTCGAGCATCGAGCACTGCCCGGCCACGTCACCTTGGCGACGAACAACGGGGACATCGGCGGGGGCGAGGTCATGTTGCTGAGCATCGCCGACGCGCTTCGAACTCTCGGGGTCGCCGTCACCATAGTGGGTCCCGCCGAGCCAGCTGCGCTCGTCGCGGCTGCACGCGAGCGTGGACACTCGGTCGTCGAGCTGCCGGCGAAGGGCCGCAAGCAGTGGATCGCTCAGCTGCGGAGCTGGGATGCGAAGAACCGCGATGGCGTGCTCTGGTGCAACGGCCTTGTGCCCGCCTTCGCCACCTCGTTCCACCCCCAGCGCATCGTGCACCTGCATCAGCGGCCAACGGGGGCGCAGCGACTCCTCGCGCCGATCGCCCGATTCCGAAGCCTCCGCACGCTGGTCCCGTCCGCGTCCATGCAGGAGGCCATCCCGGGATCGACGGTTCTCCCCAACTGGTCCGAGCGAGTGGTGCTTCCGAAGACTCGGACCCGGAAACCGGGGTCCCCCGTCGTCATCGGCTTTCTTGGACGCTTTTCTGTGGATAAGGGTGTCCCGGTGCTTGCGGAGGCATTGGCGCAACTCGAGCAGTCGCATCCGGGTCAGTACAGGTTGCGAATGGCCGGCGAGCCGAGGTTCGTCAGCGACTCGGCGCGAGCGGACGTCGAAACCGCACTCGCGCCTGTCAGTGCCCTCGTGGAGTTCACCGGTTGGGTGCTTCGGGACGAGTTCCTCGCAGATATCGATCTCCTGGTCGTCCCCTCGGTCTGGGCAGAGCCGTTCGGCCTCGTCGTCAGCGAAGCCATGTCAGCGCGCGTTCCGGTGATCGTCAGCGACGCTGGCGCCCTGCCGGAGGTCATCGGCGACATGGCCCTGGTCTTCGAGTCGGGCGACGCAGCTGCTCTGGCCGCGGCAATCCGCGAGCGATTCGCCCAGGACCCTTCGCGGACCGTGGACGACCAGTTCGCCAGATGGCAGTCAACGTACAGCCCAGAGGCGGGAGCTCGGCGGGTCGCCAGTCTGCTGGCGACCATCCAGCGCTGACCGGAAGGCGCGAAATCGCACTCATGCATCCCATGAGCAGCACAACAATCGAAGTACGGAGCCCAGCGTCCATATGAACAGCACCGTGAGTCACCATCTCAGAATCGGCTTCCTCACCCCGTGGGACACGTCGAACGCCAACGCCTGGTCGGGTGTCTTGGGCCCGATGATGCTGGCGCTGGCGCAGCGAGCAACACTGATCCCCCTTTCGACTGCTGACGTGCAGACGGCACTTCCAGACCGTGTGCTGGCCCGCCTGCTCGGGAGCATCTCCTCGAAGAAGTACCTGTGGGACCAGGCGATCGCGACTTCGCGGGCTCGCGGCAGGAATGCGAGCAGCGTCGTCGGAGCCGCGGATCTCGACGTGATCTTGGCAGTCGCGGCATCGCAGGACGTCGCATTCCTGAACACTCGTGGAATCCCGATCGTCCAGGTAGGAGACGCGACGTTCAAAGCCATCCGCGACTACTACCCGATGTTCACGAACCTGCACCCGCTCTCAGTCGTGCAGCAGGAAGCGGTGGCGAAGAGGGCGACCCGGGCCACAGATCGCTTCGCGATGGCAACGCAGTGGTCGATCGACTCGTTGGTCGCTGACTACGGGGTGTCGAGCGGCAGCTGTGTCCTCGCACCGTTCGGCCCGGCGCTCGAGCCCTCGCAGCCGCCCACGGCCGCACTTGGAGAAGCCGGTGTCCTGCGGGCGCTGCTCGTCACGAGCGACTGGGCGCGTAAGGGTGGGGATCTCGCCGTTCGCGTCATCGAGCATGTTCGTCGTCAGCATCCGGGCGTGACGCTCACCGTCGTCGGCAACACGCCCGACGGTCTGCCCGACTGGGTCGAGAACCTCGGGCGTCTCCCGCGTCAGGAGCTCGCCGAGCAGTACGAACGAGCGGACGTGCTGCTTGAGCTTGCGACCGCCAATGCAGGCGGGGTCACGCTCACCGACGCCGCAGCGTTCGGGTTGCCGGCCATCGCGACGGACACCGGGGGAGTCTCGTCGATCGTGGAGAGCGGAACCTCCGGACTCCTGTTTCCTGCAGGCGCTGACACGTTCACTGCTGCTGTTGCAGCCGTCGAGACGATGCTCGACCGCGACGTCCGTTCTCGATACGCAAGGGGCGCGAGAGCGCAGCACGAAGCAACTCTCAACTGGGAGGCGTGGGCTGATGCCGTGACCGCGCTCTGCGTCGAGGCCGTGTCATCTGCACCTCACCGAGGCGAGATGGGCACCCGGGCGTAGCGGAACTCGCGACGCAGGGTCTCCAGCGACCTGACGTCACGCCCGGCGAGCTGACGGGCAGCGTTGACGATGAAGTTCAGGATCGCAGCTGCGCCGAGGGCAGCCCGATGGAGGCCGGGGTGGTCGTTCCACTTCTCCGCGAAGCGCAGGGCCGACGTGACGACCCACGTGCGTCGCAGTTCGGGGTTCGAGGAACCACCACCCTCATGCTCGACGGTCAGGTCACCAAGAACGTACGAGTGCACGCCACGCTGCCCGAGGCGCCGCTGGAGATCGATCTCCTCGGAATTCATGTAGAACCGCTCGTCGAAGCCGCCAGCGTCACGGAAGACTCGAGTCTGAAGGAAGAGTACGGCGCCCACAACCCAATCGGTCCTGTGCACGCCCGGCACAACTGTCGAGGTGTCGTGCCCCACGGCCTCGTGCCACCAGCGTGTGTGCCTGAATCTCGCCAGTCCGCTGAACGCATTCACGAAGGTGTGCTTGACCGCAGGGAAGTGGCGCCCTGTCCATTGAGTCGAGCCACTGTGACCTACGACCTCGGGCGACACCACCGCCGGCATCAGAGGAACGGCAGCGAGTAGGAGATCCGCGATGAAGTTTCGTGAGATGGTCAGATCGCTGTTGAGAATGAGCAAATACTCATGCTCAGCCGCCCCAGCCCCAACGTTCACGGTGCTGCCAAAGCCGCCGTTTCGGTCGCGGCGGATCAAGAATTCTCCCGCAACGGGTACATATGGCTCCGGAGAGGCGTCATCAACGACGATCACCTGCATATCGGCAGAGCCAATCTGCTCGCCGAGCGCGACGACCAGCGATTGAGTCGGGAGTGGGTCGCCATAGTGAGGCACGACGATCGACACACCGTCTCTGAATTCATCCATATTGCACATGCTCCGATAGTTCCAGCAGCGCCGGGGCAACTGGGTGTGTTCTTGTCCCCGACAACGGTGCGGTGTGAGTGCACATCAAGTTCACTAGAGGTTCGCGACGGACATCAGGTGCTCAACACGGTTGAAAAAGACCCTTTCGAACGGGATCTTGGCCATGAAATCTAGGCCTCGCTTAGCTTGCGCAGCAAACTCCTGGGGGTGTTCAAAGAGTTGCCGCACGACATCTACCGCGGACTGCACTGAACCCATCGGTACCGCCCAGCCTCCCCCACCGCGCGCCAGTAGGGGGCTGAGCGTTCGATTCTGAAAGCCGAGGACAGGTACGCCGGAACCCATGGCCTCAAAGTACGTGCTGGCGGAGTCGCCCTGAACGTGCGGCAGGAACATCAGGTCGATGCTGTCCCTGGCCATCGATTTCCAGTCACTTTCAAAGTCCACGAAGCCAGTAAACTCAACCCACCTAGGGGACGACACTCGAAGCTGTGCCGCGTCCTCGCCCGTCCCGATAAAAGTGAACTCGACAGGTAGTCCTGCCCGCTCTAAGCCGCTGAGAAACGGTGGGATGTGATGCACGCCCTTCATGCGTGTCAGTCGGCCAGAGTAAGCGATGCGTAGCGGTGTGGAACCGTCCCAGACGGGGCGGTGCTGAGCTCGTTCAATGTCTTCGGCCCGCAGTCGATGGTCAAAAAACATTAGCGTCGAATCGTTGATGTTTCTGTAGTGGTCGAAGGCGGAGTGTCCGTTGCACTGGAAGCCCGCAGCTGCCCGGGCCAGGGAATCGATTCGTCGTCGGCGCATCATCGCACCGGCACGGATACGGATGCCGTCGGCGGCATTCTTGCGAGAGACCAAACCAACCTCGAGACGAACCTCGGGCGACCAGTCGTCAGTTAAGACTGTTGGGTAGTCGGCAGTCACGAGATGGCTGCTCAGCGGGCCGTGGACGCTGTGCATTACGACGGCTGGCTTGCGCGCAGCAAGTTCCTCCACGCTGGTGGTCCCCACGAACGAAAGATTCGCGGCATGCACCTCGTGGGCCCAAGTGACGCCCAGCTTTTGGGCCTCTGCGCGCTCCGGCTGAGCCAGCGAAGTGACAAGAACTTCACCGGGCCACTGTCTTGCGTACTCGACCAAGCCAGAAGCAGACTTCGCGAACGTGCCCAGACGCCCAACGGGATCCTGGAAGAGCGGTCCGTCGCTCAAATAGACGAGTTTCGTAGTCAACGGGCGTCGCTCCTTCTTCAGACCTGCCTAGTGTGCCTCACTCGAGCGTTTTCTGCTGGCCTGGATTACCGACCCTCTCGGCACGCTTCGTGGACGACGACGTCTTCCGGGTGCAAGCCTCAGGTATGCTCACTGGCACCAGGAGCTCGCTCCGCGACCGGCGTGGGCTCCTGTGGGTGCCAATCGATGCGCCGGCTGTCGACAGAAAGATGCGCGTGAAATCCGTCTCCGTCTCCATCATCGTGCCCAGCCGAGGCGGCGCGGCCCGGCTTCCACAGTTGTTCGGGGCTTTACGTGCGCAGACGGTGCGGAACTGGGAGGCGGTCGTGGTCCTAGACGGGGACATCGACGATTCAGAGCGCATCTGTCGTGCTGCAGCCGGCAACCTCCCGGTCAGGACAATAGTTTTCCCCGAGAACGAAGGACGGTCCCGAGCGCTTAACGCCGGGTTTGCCGCAGCTACGGGAGATATTCTGGTCCGCTGCGACGACGACCTCGTCCCCGCACCCGACTACGTCGCGCAGCAAATCGCGGAGCACGCGGACGGTCCAGTCGGTGTTATCGGTCTCTACAGAAACATCTTTCCGGACACCCCTTACGCATCCGTCTACGGGCGGCCGAACGATGAGCGATTCAGGCGAGAAGCGTACGCAAAGAGCGCCGATGCTGTGTGGCATTATTGGGCAGGGAACGCATCTATATCTCGGTCTACTTACGAGAAGGTTGGAGAGTACGATCCCCGGTTTCGCGCCTATGGGTACGAAGACGTTGACATGGGCTACAGGCTCTACCAGCTCGGTGTCCGTATCCACTTGAGTCCTGAACTCGAGACGAATCATATGGTGGCGGCGACGACGACGAGGGTCAGGGTCAAGCGGGCGTACTATTCAGGATCAGCTCGGCGCGTATTCGAGGACAAACATGCGTTACCGCCTGTCGAACATCAGGCAGGGCTGTGGTCAAAATCCGTGAAGCACGCCGCGCGCCGGGCTGAACTAGGTGCCCTAATGCGGAGGGCAGAGAACCTCGATAAGAGACTGCCGCGGCTACCTGGTTGGCTGGGGCAGAAGTTAGTTGCTCACCTCGTTGAAACAGCTGCAGGCGCCGGATATGGGCACGCTGTCGAGTTGCAGGCAGACTTCTAACATGACAAAGACGGCGGCTGGTCAGCCTCAGGGCCCCGAGAGGGTGCATGTCTGTTCACTTACCCCCGTTTTGCCGACACCAGCAAGCGCACACGCGGGCGGTGTCTACGTTTGGCGCCTTCACGAAGCCCTTACTAGTTTCGCAACGGTTCACTATCTGGTGCCGGACCTTCAGAGTAACAAGCCGACCATGGCGACAACCGACGCCAGGACTTACACAGGTTTGTTGACTCAGGGTGGATTGGTGCGCCGCATCCTCACGATCGTCTTTAATTCGGCCAAACGGCTGGATGCTCAAGCGCCATTTCTCACAGTTTTACCCAGCCTTTTGTCAATTCGTTCACTTCGAGCGATTCGAAATGCTGATGTGCTGGATATACAGTGGTCCGACTGGGCGCACTGGTCAGTACTCCGTGTGGTCAATCCCCGGGTTAAGCTCATCGTGACGCTACACGACATCACCTCTCAGAGCGCCGGGCGGCGGCTAGAACAGGCGCGGCGACCGCTGCAACGTGCAAAATGGACTCTCTCGCGATCGCTGGCGAGACTTCTCCAAGTTTTCGTGCTCAAGGTCGCCGATCAAGTCGTAGTGCTCAGTGATAAGGACCGGGATCTCCTCGCAGGGGGGAGAAGTAATGAAAAGATCGTTGTGGTGAGTCCTCCACTTGAGACTTCATCTTCAGGCGGAATTTTTTACTCACCTAACAAGAGTGTGCTCTTTTTGGCATATTTTCTTCGCCAGGAGAACGCTGAAGCCCTAGAGTGGTTCATCGATCTCGTATGGCCGGAGGTATTTCGAGCCGTACCAGACGCGCAGCTGCGAATCGTCGGTACCGGGCTCAGCCCCGCTTTGTCTGCCAGGCTGTCTGGTATACCGGGCGTGCGGGTAGAGGGCTTCATCGAGTGCGTAGATGACGCCTATCGCGACACGCAGCTCGCGGTCGTGCCGCTTCGATCGGGGGCGGGCGTTAAGTTC
Source organism: Pseudoclavibacter terrae (assembly GCF_008831075.1). Lineage (GTDB taxonomy): Bacteria > Actinomycetota > Actinomycetes > Actinomycetales > Microbacteriaceae > Pseudoclavibacter > Pseudoclavibacter terrae. The sequence goes on from NZ_WBJX01000001.1 coordinate 481,404, forward strand.
AAGTCCATCGACCCCCTACTACGCGGGTTGCCGGTAGTAGCCACCTCAGTCGGAGCGGAAGGGATCGGCGGTCCTGAAATTTTTACGGCTATCGAGGACGATCCTATTCGGTTCGCCAATGCGGTGCAGAGAATTCTCCTTGATCCAAAGGACTCAGTCGGGAAGGCGAATCGAACAAGAGTCTGGGCCGAAAAAAAATATGGCATGCGAGCGTTTGCCTTGAAAGTCGAGACGCTTTATAGCCGGCGAACTCGGGGGTCTAAGTAGCGGTGCGGCGGGGTCGGGGAAGGGGCACAAGTAGATGGCCGTAGAATTGAGCGTAGCGGTAATTATTCCTGCATTCAACGCTGCGTCTGTGATCGGTGAGCAGCTGCGAGCGCTCTCACTACAGACGCACCAGAATTTCCGTGTTGTAGTAAGCGACAACGGCTCTACTGACGGCACGCGAAAGGCCGTCGAGGCATGGATGCCTCAATTCAAGTCTTTGATCTGGGTTCTGGCCGATGGGCGCAAAGGGGCGGCTCATGCTCGCAATACCGGAATCCGCTCTGTGACATCGGATCTCGTGTTGATTTGCGACAGCGACGACGCGGTAGGCCCGGACTGGGTTGCGGCTCACGTGGAGGTGCTGGGGAGATACCAGGCATCTACTGGTCCGCTCTACATCGTCGACGCGGTTGGGCAGGAGCGCCGCGAGATCTGGAACGCCGACTCCATCCCGCGAACCATGAACTACTTGCAATACATGCCAAGTTGCAACGCCGGGTTCAGGCGGGCCGCATTCGACGCCGTCGGGGGCTTTGACGAGGAGCTTTGGCGTGGGCACGAAGATGTGGACCTGGGCTGGAGGTTGTGCCTAGCTGGTTTCACCATTGGGCACGCACCAGACGCGGTTATCCAGTACGTTCAACGCTCGGGGGCATCCAAAAGATTGAAACAGCAGTTTCAGTATGGCCAGGCATTCGCGCAACTTTTCGCAAAGCACAAATCTAGGCCTATACCTGTTCAAAGCCGGCGTTGGCGAGCAAGATGGTGGAGTGAATGGCTCCTTAAGAATCTGGGAATCCCGCAGAGGTGGAAATCTGCTCCAGCTACCATCGCGTTTCAAATCGGCCGAATCTACCGGTCGCGTCTACTCAACGTTCACTCACCTATGTGGTGAGGTCTCACGGAAGCAGGAGGGCTTAGATTATGATGGTGACGCAATCTCTGCGTAGCCTCAAGCACGGGGCATTTCTTGCGCGAAAGAAGATGGTCAATTCCTTGCGGCCGCCGTTGCAGACCGTCACAGACCTGGCTCTAACTGGTCTAGGACGAGTCCAGCCCTACGACTTCGATGCGCGCAATTATCACGGCCAATTCTTGGCCTCCCACACGGTTGCGGCCAATGTTCCAGAGCAGGCCCCGCCGGATATCTACATGTTTTGGCTAGGAAACACCCCGATTAGTGCGAATAGGTCAAGGGCGATAGATGCTGCTCGAGAACTCAACCCTCACCAGGCGCTTCACCTCGTGACAGAAGCAAATCTTGGAGAATACCTGCGGAGTGATCTGCCACTGCATTCGGCCTACAAGAATCTCGCGCTAACACATAAATCTGATTATTTGCGGTGTTATTTCATGCACGTCCACGGGGGTGGGTACCTAGACGTGAAGACAATCCACCAGAGTTGGAGCTCATCTTTCAGTCAGCTCAATGCTTTGGAGGATCGCTGGATGCTGGGGTACCGAGAAATTGGGCACGCGTCCACGACCCCTCTGCCTGGGGCGATCCAAGATGATGTGCGCCGTAACTTCTTCCGTATTATCGGTACATGTTCCTTCATCGCGAAGCCCAATTCACCGCTGACCTCTGAATGGTTCGGCGAGATCACTCGTCGGTTAAACTACTACGAGGATCTGCTGCAATTGCATCCGGGGGGCGTAAGGGGAGGTGAGAGCTACGGCGAAGTGGTGCCCAAGCATGCTCTGCTCGCCGACATCCTCGGACCTCTTGCGTTGAAATACCATGAGAAGCTTGTGATTGATGATCGAGTCAAGCCGGATTTCGTTGACTACCTCTAGGGTAGTTGTGGTGACTTGTGCGGGATGCGTTGAGGGTACACGCGGTAGAATCATGCTCTTCCGACTATCTCCGCAGATTGAACAGTCTACTTTTCGGATCTGCACATCGTAATCGTGAACAGAAACCTGTATGTATGATCGACGCGCAGTCCACCGGAAGCAGGTTTATCACAGCTGGCCATGGATCACTCGGCTCGAAAGTTGGAAGGACTTTTTGGCCGAGGTAGATGATAAGTCGACGAAACAAGCTGTGCATCTAAGGTAGCTCAACGTCTCTTTCCACGGAGTCCCACGTGATCGTGAGGACATCGAACTAGATCGCTCGTCTACGTTAACTGGCCGAGCTGAACTAGTTCTTCGAACTGGGGACTGCTTGCGCGCAGCTGGGCAAACGTCCCCACACTCTCGACTTTGCCGTTGGCCAAGTAGATGATTTGCGACGCGCTTCTGACCGTGGATAGACGGTGGGCGACGATCAGGACGGTCATACGACCACGAAGGGCGTCGATGGTGCGTGTAATCTGACTTTCCGTTACGTTATCTAGTGCCGAGGTGGCCTCGTCGAGAACGAGAAACTTCGGTCGCCTGTAGAGTGCTCGAGCGATGCCGACGCGCTGACGTTGGCCCCCTGAGAGGCGGACTCCGCGCTCCCCGAGCACGGTATCAAGGCCCTCGGGCAGTTCTCGGACGAAGGCCTCAAGTTGGGCCTCCGACAAAACATCAGCAATTATCCTGTCATCGATCTCTGCTCGAGGGACTCCATATGCAATATTCTCGCGAAGGCTGGTGTTGGTCAGGTAAACCTCTTGCGGGACGACCCCCACGCTTTCGTACCACGCTGCGAGATCGTCGGCAATCAGATGACCGCCAACGCGCACAGCTCCGGCTTGCGGCGTTATGAGGCCAAGCACCAGGTCTAAGACCGTGCTCTTGCCCGCTCCGCTCGCTCCAACTAGAGCTGTCGTTTCCCCGTGCGAGATGCGCAGCGTCAGGCCGTCGAGGACTGGATTCGTTGCGCTCGGATATGTGTATACGACTCCATCAAGATCGATATCGCCCTCGTACTCGTGGTGCGAGACCCTGCTCTCGTTGTGAGGGGCGATTGCCTGGAACTCATCTGTAACGCGCGCGAGAATGTCGAGGCCCACCGTTCCGGCACGAATGGAACTGGCCGTAGCTGTCACTCGGTTGAGCGTGGGGAGCATTCGCAATGATGCTGCGGCGAAAACGCCGAGAGTGACTAAGGCCTCTTCAGGGGTTCCAGTAGAGAAGAGAACCACGGTCATGGCAACAATAGCGATGATGAAAGTAATCTCCAAGACGTACTTCGGCACCTCGGAGAGAATTGCCGTACGCCGTTGTCCGTGAGCGACTTTCATCTTCGCGTCCAAGAAGGCGTCTACGAGCGAAGTCGCGCTAGAAGTCAACCGAGCCTCACGGAAGCCATCGAGTCCAGGCATGAGCGCTGCCCAGCCAGAGATGTCGGCAGAAGCGATATCCTCGCTAGCTTTCATGAGGGCGGGCTTCATGGACCGTTGCACGAGCAGTGAGGCGGTTGCCAGAACTAGGACAGCCACGAGCGTGGCCAGGGGGGAAACCACGAGCAGGACCAGTGCGAGGGCAGCGAGTGTGAGGAGATCGGCGACCAGCGTGAGTATGCCTAGTCCAACCTGATTGAAGGCCTGTGGGACCGCAATGCCGATGTTGCGGTAGATCTCCGGGAGGCTGCGCTCCTTGTGAAGTGTGTAAGGGGAGAGCACGTACCGACGCATTAGCTCGGCTGAGGCCTCAGCGGTCAACCGCGTCGTTCGACCAAGAAGCCACCAGCGAAACGCGACGAAAACAACACTTTTAATGAGAAACGCGATGGCAACAACGCCGGCCAGAGAGACAACGAGGGCCTGCAGGTCGTCCGTTCCCAGCCATCGCGAGACCTCACCGGGGATCCCGCTAGTCGTGTCCTGAGAAGTCAGGACCTGCATCAGGGGCAGCATGGATGCAACGCCCAGGGTGTCGAGGCCGGCGAGCGCTATCGACCCGAGGATCGCGAGGACGATCCACGGGCCTCGGCTGCTGGGGGCTAGGACGCGCACTCGGAGCAAATTCTTCAGCATCAAGGATCCAGTCATCGTCAGGGCCACAGTTGCCCCAAGGCTAACGCGCATTGGCCCGCGGAGCGTACCGCGGCTGGGGATGCGCGGTTCACCTGCCCAGTTGCTAGCCTGATCGCATGCGCGAGCCACGTTTCACAGTGATAATTCCGACGTTACAGCGCTCGGAGCGCCTTGGCGCGTTGATCGACACTTGTACGCGAAGCCCCCTCGTCTTGGAGATTCTCGTAATCAATAATGTCCAGGAGCCGTTAACTAATTATTCGAGCAAACTTCGCATAATCCAGCAGGACGAGAACATCTACGTGAATCCCGCATGGAACCTTGGTGCTAGACAGGCCCGCGGAGATCTGCTGGCGATCGTCAATGATGACGTTTCCTTCGATGAGGAAGCTCTGGAGCACGCCGCGCGAGTGCTTGACCGTGGATGGTTTTCCGTCGTGGGGCCGGATCGCTCGACCTTCGCGACCGCGTCCTCGCGCACGATCGCGCATCGACTTGCTCGGCATGACGCGACAACGTGGTACTTCGGGACATTCATGTGTCTCCGGACGGTCGACTACGTCGCCATTCCGGAGGAAATGCGCATCTGGGGAGGGGACGACTGGATCATCCAGTCGCAGAATCGACCTCCGGCAGTGTTGATCCGGACCCGCTTCGAGACCGATATGAGCACTTCGAGTGGCTCGCCCGAGTTTCGAGCGCTACGAGCCGAGGAACAAGCAACAGCCGATCGTATACTGTCCCCAATTTTCGGCACGCGTTGGTGGCATAGTCCACTCGTTAGGGTGACCCACGCTAGAATTCGGATGCATCGTCTTAGCGCGTGGATCAGGAGATATATTCTCCGCAGAGCGGGGTAGCCATCTCGTGGCGCCTAAGGAAGCGCGGACTCGTTGGCCCTTTTCGACTGGCCGACGGCTGGTGTCGCATGATCTAACCTAGTGGCATGGTTGACGCATATAAAATCCTGGGGTTATTCGATCATGCGGGTGTCCTTGGTAGTCAGCGGAACGAGTCGCGGGAGCGTAGAGTTCCTGGCCCGTACCGGATTGATCTATTGCAGGACCAAGGGGTTGAGCTACGGACGGTACCCATGCCTCGGTCGCGCCTGCACAGGAAGATCCGAGATGTAATCGAGCATCGGTCCGGTGTTCGAGTGGACCTTGCCCTGCGAGGCGCAGGTTTGGCGCGACGCTCCGACGCCGTGCTGGCTGTCCTGGAGGACAAGGTCGAATTCCCTGCGTTCAGCCGTCGGGCGCGATTTTCTCCCTATGCGTCAGCTCGTCTAGCGGTCGTCTCCTGCTGGTGGGCCGAGGAGATCGTGAACGGGCCTGCGTCTACCAGGAAACGAATCGAAAAAGTGCTGCGAAGTGTTGACGATATTTTTGTATTCTCACGCAATCAGGTCAAGATTTTCGACCTAGTCGGCGCAGGCCATAAGGTTGTGCCTATCACGTTCGGCGTCGACCATCACAGCTTCCGCCCGGGCTCGGGAGACTTCGTGCGCAGGACTGTACTCAGTGCCGGCGTGGACCGCGGTCGTGACTTTGTCACGCTCGTACGAGCCGCCGAGATGCTTCCGGACGTGAAGTTTACGATCATCACGCAAGCCGGGCGGCTCCGTGGCGAATCCGTACCGTCGAACGTGGAGCTGTTGCCACCGTTATCAGGCGACGCGTACAGGAGCGCCTTGTTAAGCGCTGAGCTGGTAGTACTCCCTACGCATGACTTGGCCTATCCGACGGGGCAGAGCGTGCTGCTCGAGGCGATGGCATGCGGGAAAGCAACCATGGTTACTCGAACGGATGCCATGGAGGAGTACATCGGGGACGGTGAGTTCAATTTTGCGATGCCGCCTCACAACCCCGAGGGTGTTGCTGAAAGCCTGGCGGTCGCGCTTTCGCACCCCGAAGAGCTGCGGAAGGTTGGCGCACGAGCTCGGGTCGCGATCGAGGAGCGGTTCAACTTCGACCGAACTTGGGCCCAGGTGGCCGTGCATCTTCGGGACCCTCGTTAACCCTTCTCTGACGTGCGTAGGACTGACCGTTGGCTGAGCGGGTGGCCGAGGAGTCGTCGAGGTACTCTGTGGCGAAGTCGCATGGCTGGCTGCTCCACGTATTTCCATGAGAGCCAGGCGACCCCGCTAGTCAGGCAAAGCGCCAGGACGATTGTCCCGTAAGGCCCCATCCAGGAGAGGCCACAAACCATGATGAGCTGCTGGATCGGGAACGCCCATATGTAGATACCGTAGGAAATATCATTTCTTGCGCCTAATCTGACTTTGAGTCGGCTGGCAAGCCAAAGCAGAATGAAGGCGAACGGTAATTGTCCGAGCCAATCCGCGGTCCCCGTGACCACCATCGTCGCGAAGAGAGCAAGCGCCACGGCCAGGCTCAAATAGTCGACCCTGATTCGGTCGGCCATCAGAAATAGCCACATGCCAGCTAGGAAGAAGCCACCCAGGCGAAGCGAGTTGAGATAAAGGTTTGTCGTTACTTCGAGAGGTCCGTGGGCTAGGATTTGTCCGACGAGGAGAGCTGCGAGTGTGATGCTTACGAGCAATAATGCGTGCTTACGTAGCTTGCTTGCAGATAGCAAGACAGCCGCGCCAATGTAGGCGGAAAACTCGAAGAATAAAGTCCAAAGTGATCCGTTCCAAAGTGTGGCTAGTGGCACCTGGCTAAGCGTCTCGTCGATACCCCACTGGAAGTTCCAGAGAGCGAGATTGCCAACTACGTATGAAACGGCACTTCCCGGTACCCAGGTTTCCCCAGCAATGAATGCGGCGAGGGGCGAGAGGACGAAAGCTGTTGCTAGCAGTATGACCCAGTATGCTGGAAATATTCGGAGGACGCGGTGCAGCAAGTACTCTCTCGTGCTGAGTCTCAAGCGTGATCCAGCGATCAAATATCCAGATATGGCAAAGAATCCGTTCACTGCCCAGCCTGACGCATCAAACAGGTCACCAGATTCGAAGCCTCCGATCGCCCACCCGTGATGGAAAAGCACCGTGGTCGCGAGTAGTAATCGGATGAAGTTAAGCGCGTTATCACGGCTCGACAGGCTGTCTGCCAAAGTTCTGGTCACGCGCTGAGGGTATCAGTTCAGGTCGGTGCGAGCGTGCCTGGGGGGCCGCAGGCGAGGAACTTTCAACTCCGCACCGGATGCAAGTGGCACCGGAGAGCTCCTCTGCGTCGACCGCAAGCCGTGTGCCACAAAAAATCGCGAGGCAGTCTTGGTGGGAAACGGACACCCCAAAATGTGTGACGTGCGCACGGGAGTGCTTTCCATGCTCAGGATCCACTTCCAGTGGGCCCGTGTAGATCGGCGCCGGGTACAGCTGTTTGTTAGCCTCACATGTGCTCTTGAACTCCGTGCTGCGGTGTTGGCAGCGGTGTCATGAGCCCCGGTCTGAGCGCTGCCTGGCTGGCGCCTCGGGCAGATCCTCTTGCCTGCTAGATTCAGCCGGTGCCATAACGCTGCGCGATGCGCTCTCTACGCGCGACAATGCGCTGAATTTCGTTCGCCTCCTCCTCGCGATGGCAGTGATCATTCATCACGGTTACGCGATAGCTGGCGAGGTCGGCTGGGCTAATTCCTTCGAGATTGGCGGATGGGCTGTTTATGCTTTTTTCGCGCTCTCGGGATACCTCATCGCAGGTTCGCGCATGCGCCATGGCTTCGGTGCCTACATTGCGCACCGAGTTCTACGTATCTTTCTGGCGTTCTGGGCCGTTCTTCTAGGTACGGCGTTCGTGCTCGCTCCGCTCTCCTCCGCGCTAAGCGGGCAGGGCTACGTACTTCGGCGGAGCATACGTCGTGAAGAACGCGGCTTTACTGACCCTCCAACCGGGTATCGAGGGCACGCTCATGGGTGTGCGCATGTGGAATGTACCTCTGTGGACGCTCCCCTATGAGTTCGCTGCGTATGTGGTCATAGGTGTGCTTCTCTCTGTCGCAGTCGTGCGAAAGCGTCCTACTCTGGTGCTTGGTGCTCTCTCAATGCTCGCCATTGTTGCGCAGTTTTTAATGCGAGATATGGTGTGGGTGGAGAGCGCGGTTCTTTTGAATGCATTACAACTGGGTTCGTACTTCCTCCTTGGTGCCCTAATGTTTATAATTTCCGATTAGATTCGTCTAGATTGGTACATCTTCGCTATTGCGGTGATGGTGTTCGGCGTACTTGCGCTCGGTGGTCTCGCTCATGTGCTAGGTCAATTGCCTTTCGCCTACGTGATCTTCTGGCTCGGGTCTCGCTTGCCCATTCGTTTGGGTAGATCGAATGACATCTCGTACGGCCTCTATATTTGGGGGTTCCCTGTCCAGCAAAGTATTGTTCAATTGAGTGGCCTCAATTTCGGTGCACTCGGGTTCAGTGTCTTGGCCATCGTCGTCACTGTTCCAGTTGCCTTCCTCTCCTGGAGGTATGTTGAGAAACCCTCTATGGCCCTTCGGTGGCGTAGACCTCAGAAGCTGAGAGCAGGCGGTCCTAAACCTCCAACGGTCTAGATTCGGCGCGAGCTCCTTGCAACTGCACTCGGGCACCATCACTAGGCAGGTTCTTAGACCCGCTGGGATCCAATAGTCGTGCGGCCACTCTTCAAGAAGCTCACTTCCGTGCTGCCCCACCTGCCCTCCGCGAGCTGCTCTCCACCCGCGACAATTCGCGTAACTGCCCCCGAAGGTGGTTCGCGGCTGCTGTGATCCTGTGCCGCTCATTGACGGGCAGTGGACTCGAGAGTGGTCCGTTGCCGACCTAGGCACCTGGGCAGTCAACGACTCCTCGCGATCGGGGGATACCTGATTGCAGGATGCAAGATGCGCGCCGCTCTGCCCGGTCCCTTCTGGCGGACAGCGCTGCGCATCCTCCCCGTATTCTGAGCCTGCTCATCGTGACGGCATTCGTGGTGGGGCTCCTCGCGAAGGCCTCAACGGGGCAGTAGCTGGCGATAGGCTTCCTCAGCTACGACATCTCTAACTTCCTAGCCCGCGATTCCGCAGACCAATATCGATACCGTTCTGCGTGACGTGCCGTTGCCTGACCTCCGGAACGGGTTCCGCTGAAAGCTAGACGGTGAGTTCACCGCCTACGTCATTGGTGCACTCGCGCCGCACGTTCCGGAGGCGAGAAGCGGAGCGTCTGGCTCCTGGCAACTTAGCTGTCGTTACGGTCATGATTCAGCCCGCCGCGCCTGGGCCGCTGGTCGTTACGCAGCCCCTGACTGTCAACGTGCTGTCCTATATCGTCTTCTTCTTTGCAAGAGCGTTGCTCTTCTTCCTGTCCGCCGTAATCCGTCTCACGTGGTGGGCCCTCGCAAGGACTCTGGTGCCGCTGGACGCCCTGGCTCCCGCTGGCCTTGCCGAGTCCTGCGGACAATTGCCGTCTGGCTTGGCGGTCCTCCAGCTTGGAGTCGGATTCGAGTCTCGCTCGGGCGAGAGAACGACTTTTCATGCCGTCCTTACATCTGGGCTTGGCTTGTTAAGCAGCGAATTGTCTTGGCCGGCGCTCAAGCTCTCGGACCGTGGGTCAGTGCCTTGCTCGCACTCGTCTGCACGCTGCCGCTTGCCTGGCTGTCCTGGAAGGGTGTTGAGGAGCCGGCGATGCGGCTGCGGCACCTCGTGCCCGTCCGGGACATGTCAAAGGACCCAAGTCCCAGCTCGGCCTCGGCTCCGCAATCGCCTTCTTCTGCGGACGATCCTCGCTCCTGAAACCGGGCCCGCGCGACAGGAGTCCGGTGTCGGAATGCTGGCCGCAACCGCTGCTTCCGATCAAGCACGCAGGTGCACCACCGGGGGAGCTCATGCGTGGGAAGAACATCGTCGCGGCAGCCGTCGGCACAACAAGCACGAGCTTCTCGTTTTGGATCTCGGGCGGTGAAATCGGAGTCAGCGGTGGTATTGAGCTCGCGGGCTCAACCACGGACAGCGTCGACTTCGTGCAGACGACGGTGCCGATTGAGATCGCCGTTCGCTCTAGAACCCACTGCGACGCCAACCTCGACTTCAAGCGCAGCCCGACGGTCGCGCCCACCGCGGTCGCCTCAGCGCCGCTCCGCTGGGGCTGAGCGACGCTCAGCGACGACCCTGGCGCGCTGAAGTCGGCCGCTCGTGCCCTTCACGGGGTCGCGAGCCGTCGGCTTTCGCGTCAGAAGAACATCTCCAGCGACAACCGCAGTGCCTCCTCGGTGAGCAGCGCGGCCGTCGACAGTCCAGCCGTCGCTATCAACGCCCCGGGATGCGCCAGCCCGACCACGACGGCACGCAACCTAGGCTGCTGCGCGAGGAACGCATCCGGCACCCTCGAACGCAGCTGTGACGGATGCTCGCGCCAGCCGCGCAGCTTCGAGAGGAACCACGCGCACCGCAGCAGGAAAACGAGCCAGATGGCCAAGACCACCGGGAACATGAGGCCCGCGAACAGCTCGATGCCCGAGTACGTGATCTCGTCCTCGCGGTTCTCGGCGATGAGCTGCAACAGCGTCGACAGGCTGGCGCTCATGACCACAGAGACGGTCCAGGCCACGAATCCGACGATGAGGGTCACGAACCGCACGAAGAAGTGGCCGAACACGGAGTCGTGTGCGTCAAGGTGGCTGCGGGGCGTGTGCAGGAGGAGTGCGACCGTCGCCGAGAGCGCCGGCACCGACCCCACCATCAGGATCGCCACCCACGCCACCGTCGGCCAGTCAGCAAACCAGCCGATCACGGTCAGACCGCCGAAGACCACGAACCAGGCCCAGCTCCAAAGCAGCGGATGCGACACCAGGGCCGCCGGAAGCCGTCGGTCCGCGGCGTCGAGCAGGCGGTGAGCGGACGGCACCCGCGCGGAGTTCATGCGCCAATCGTATTGCCGCCACGTCGTAGCTGAGCCACCAATTCGTGTTCCAGGACAGGCGCAACGCCGTGCATTCTCGAGTGCCTTGACGGGATCCGAGCACGCCAAACGGATGCCGTGAAATCGACTAGCGACGAGTCCAGGGCACGAGCCCGTCCAGGCTTCTGGACCGCGCGCTCAACGGGCCCCGACCGACGCGGCCTGCTCGGTACAGCCGTCTGGTCCACGCCCATCGTCGACGCCGGTGTCCAACTCAGAATGATGATTCAGATCCGCCCCTTGCACGAAATCGCACAAGGGGGAGTTCTGCCCTGCGCTGGACCGCACCACTTCGGTTACAGTTGCCCCGGGGTAGCGAGCTGACGTGCCGGAAGCCCACCGTGTCGTAGGGGGAAACTCGACCCGGTGAGAGCAACCGCAACGCGAGGAAGACACGTGTCCTCCTCGCGCGCAGCTCAACGCCCCGACGGCGCCGACCGAACCTGGTCGGCATCAAAGGGGGAAACACAATGTCACTTGACGACGTCCGGAACACGCAGAACACGATCGACCGCCGCAAGGTCATCGGGGCAGCGGCCTGGGCCGCGCCGGTGATCGCGCTCGCGGTTGCCACACCGGCGGGCGCGACCTCGCAGATCCAGTACCAAGCGCACTCCGGATCCGGGGCCACCATCGCCTACGGCTCCTACCAGGGCTCCGACAACAGCCAGGAGTTCGGACTCCTCGTGCAGGTCGTCAACACCTACGTCATCCCGTGGGCGACCTTCAGCGCAAACATCCCCGGGCTCACCGCAACGGTCACGAGCTTCGTCGCGACCTACGACTTCCCGTTCGCGGTGGATGTGCAGGAGATGAGCTCAGATTGGTCGCTCACCGAGAGCGAGCCGGCGGGCGGACCCTTCACCTACACGTTCACGCCCAAGTCACTCCCACCGGCGCCCATCGAGATGCGCGAGCCGCTCGGAGACGCGACACCGAACGTCATTACGCCCGAGAACTCACTCATCGGGCCAAGCATGCTCGGGGTCGCGGTCAGTCCGCCGGCCAGCGGCACCACCATCACCGTGCCATACACGCATACGTTCGACTTCACCGTGGCCTTCCCGAACGGCACGACGGTCGACGACAGCTACACGTTCACGGGAACGCACGTCACCGCGCCCGAGTAGCAGGAACCGCCGCGTGGTGCATCCCCCGTCCTAGTTCGTGACTGCGGCGGGGGATGCGGTGGTCCACGCCCCACAGTGCCGTTTCTGCGCGCCGCACGACTCGCGTACGCTCAACCGCGTGAAACCCAGACGACGAGCGCGGAACAAGCGTGCGCTCGCAGCCATCGGCCTGGCGGTCGCGCTCGCCGTCGCCGTGGCCCTCGCGGGTCTTCCCCTCTTCGTCTTCCCCTCCATCGACGAACCGCGCGAGGTCGACGCCATCGTCGTGCTCGGCCCGCCGCGCGACGCCCGCATTCACGCCGCACAGCAGCTCGCCGCCGAGGGGTACAGCGACACCATCGTCATCGCCGTCGACGACTACGGCATCGACGCAGCCATCAACATCGACGCCTGCCCACCGGATGCGGCACCTGACGAAGCTGGACTCGTCACCCGCTGCCTCATCCCTGAACCCTTCACCACCGCCGGAGAAGCCATCATGGTGGAGCGGCTCGCAGCGGCCGAGGGGTGGGAGAGCGTCATGATCGTGACCAACGTCACCCACATCTCACGCGCCCGCATGATCTTCACCGACTGCCTCGGCGGGGGAGTTCTCGCGGTCGATGACGGGGCAGGCATCGAAGACTCCAACTGGGCGTGGATGTACGCCTACCAGTCCGCGGCGTTCGTCAAGGCCCTCGTCGCGCCCACCTGCTGAATCGCGCGGCAGTTCTCTCGGGGCCAGGCACGCCCACCCGCGATGTCGGCGGCACTCGGTACGGTAGATGCATGACGACACGTCGCAACGAGGGGGCAGCATGACCGCGCTCGACCACACCACCGTGCAGTGGCGCCGGGTGTCACCCAAGTACATCTGGTCGGAGCTCATCGGAGCCTTCTTCTGGGCCCTGGTCGCGCTCGCCGGCATCATCGCGATCCTCGTCATCCCGGACGTGCCGAAGTGGGTCGCCGTGTTCCCCGGCGCCGGACTCCTCGTCATCCTCATCTCCATCCCCTTCGAATGGCGCCGCGTGCGCGCCATCGGCTACCAGCTGCGCCAAGACGACCTCGTGTTCCGCCGGGGCCTCTTCTGGAGCCGCATGGTCGCCATCCCATACGGTCGCCTGCAGCTCGTCGACATCCAACGCGGCCCGCTCACCCGGATCTTCGGGCTCTCGTCGCTCAAAGTCGTCACCGCAGCCGCAGTCACGAACGTGACGATCCCCGGTCTGGGCTGGCAGGACGCGGAGAAGCTCAGAGACGACCTCGTCGCGCTCGCCGAGACCCGCCGAGCTGGCCTCTGATGAGCGCCCCAACCTCACCAGGCAACTGGCAGCAGCCGGGGCCGCCCCCGCCCATGGGCGGCGCACCGCCCGGTGCCCCGGCAGGGGGTCCGCCGCCGGGAACGCCGCTCGGGCAGGGCTCCGACCTCATCGACGGCGACTGGCACAGGCTCCACCCGCTGACGCCGCTCCTCCGTGTCGGCGTGTTCGTCATCGCCATCGGCGCCTTCCTCATCAACCAGTCGTGGCAGACGATCACGAGCTTCCTCTTCCCGCAGCTCGACGAGTACAGCGGTGCAGAGTACGACCCAACCAACATGGTGCTCCGCAACGAGGGCTGGCTCTTGTGGGTCGCGCTCGGCATCCTGGCCGTCATCCTCATCCTCGGGCTCTTCAGCTACCTGTCGTGGCGCTTCTCGCAGTTCCGCGTCAGCGACACGACCATCGAACTGCAGACCGGGGTGCTGTTCCGTAAGAGCCGCCAAGCGCGACTCGACCGCGTGCAGGACATCAACATCCAGCGTCCCCTGGTCGCTCGCATCGTCGGCGCCTCGAAGATCGAGATCGGCGTCGCCGGCGAAAACGCGAACATCCAGCTCGTCTACGTGCGCACGCGCGACGCCGACGGCATCCGCGCCGGAATCCTGCAGCGCGCATCCGGTGCGAAGCGCAACGAGCGCCAAGCCCAGGCGCAGGGGTACGCCAACGCCGGGCACGCAGGCGAACCGGGGTCAGCCGTCGGCGGCCCGTCCGCGCCCGGATACGGTCCCGCGAGCGGCTCGGGCGATGCGGCCTCGCAGCCCCAGCAGAAGCCGCCGACCGCGGAGCAGCTGCGCACGCGAGCATCCGAGTTCTTCGCCCAACGAGTCGAAGAGCTCACGAGCCCAGAACTCGCCCCGGGCGAGGCCGCACCACAGTCGGTCGTCCGACTCCCGCCGTGGCGGCTCGTCGTCGCCAACCTCGTGAACCCGTGGCTCGTGGTCATCCTCGTAGCCCTCATCGCCGGCCTCATCGTCACGTTCACCTTCGGCTTCTGGTGGCTCCTCTTCTCGATCCTGCCCCTCGGCGCCGTCTTCTTCGCCGTCACCGTCGGCCAGATCCTGCCGTCGCTGAACTACAGCATCGCGGCCACCCCGGACGGCGTCCGAGTCGGCCGCGGGCTCCTCACCACCAGCAACGACACGGTCCCACCCGGGCGCATCCACGCCGTGCAGGTGTCGCAGCCCCTCTTCTGGCGGCCCTTCGACTGGTGGATGGTGCGCATCACCCGCGCCGGCACCGAACAGGTCTCCTCAGACGGGTCACAGAACCAGGCCGCGCTCACCCGCAACCTCGTCCTCCCCGTCGGCACCCGCGCCGAGACCGAACGCGTCCTCGCGCTGCTCCTGCCCATGCTCGTCGACGACGAGGTCCGCCGACTCATCGAACTCGGCATGTACAGCAAGGGCGACGACAACTACTTCGTCACCGCCCCGAAACGAGCGGCATGGATGCGCCCGTTCTCGTGGAAGCGCCACGGGTTCCGCCTCGACAACCGCGCCCTCTACCTTCGCTTCGGCGCGTGGTCGCGCAAACTCACGATCATCCCCGCAGAGCGGATGCAGTCCATCGGCCTCGACCGCGGGCCCATCGGCTACTTCGCCAACGTCGTCAACCTCCACGCCCACACCGTGCTCGGCCTCGGAGTGACAACGCGTATCGGCATGGTCGACGGCAGCATCGGCATCCGACTCTTCGACGACGTCTCCGCCGTCGCCATCCGCGCCGCGAACCTCGACACCTCCCACCGCTGGCGGGAAGCCGCCACGCTCAGCGCCATCGCAACCGCGCGCATGCGCGTCGCCGACGCGGCGGCGCGCGGCATCCCCGTCGACAGCCAGACCACCGCCGTCCTGCAAGCCGAACGCGAGTACCAGCATGCGCTCGCCCAGAGCGGTCTGCAGGAGACCTCCACACCACCCGTCGCGCAGCCCCAAGCGGCACAGGACGCCGCTCCGGCCCCGGACCTGTCCCGTATCCCCGCCCAGTTCGGCTCCGCGGGGTCCGCGGCCGCGGGAGCCCCCGCGCAGCCTGCGCGGTTCGAGTCCACCGGAACCCCGATGCCGGATGCGGTGCCGCCCGCGCCCTCGCGGATCGGACCCGTGCCGGGCGCGCCGGCGAACGGGGCCTGGGCACCGGTCTCCTGGGAGCCCGTCGCCACGACGCCGGCCGCCCCAGAATCTGGTATCGACACGACACCGACACCGATGCAGACCCCCGCGACGATCGGACCCGCACCGGTCGGTGCCGCGCCGCAGGTCCCGAGCGCGCCGCGCATCCCGACCCCACCGACCGGACCGGCGCCGTCAACCCCGTCTGGCCCAGGCGGCACCGCGCCGGCCGAATCGCCGGTCGGCGAAGCGCCGCAACCGCTCACGCGTCGCCAGCTGCGCGAGCAGCGCCAGAACGGGATCATCCCGCCATCGGATCCAGCACCACACCGCGAGCAGGCTTCGGAGGACGGCGCGTGACCGGCAGAGAAGGGCGCCTCGGCATCGGCCTCGTCGGAGACTCGCCCACGGGACTCATCGTCGCGACCGCCCTCGCCGCGGCAGGCCACGCGCTCGTCGGCGTCGCCACCGAGTCCGAGGAAGCCAGCGACCGCGCATCCGCGATGCTGCCCGGCGCCCCCAAGCTCACGCAACGCCAAGCCATCGAGCGGAGCGAACTCGTCATCCTCGCCTACGAAGACGCAGAGCTCGAAGCCCGCGTGCTGGAACTCTCCGAGACGAAGGCCTGGGTTGCAGGGCAGCTCGTCCTGCACACCGTCGCCGGCCGCGGCACCGCAGTGCTCGGCACCGCCCTCGACCGAGGCGTCATTCCACTCGCCGTGCATCCCGCCATCGAGATCACCGGCACGAGCCTCGACCTGCACCGCCTCAAAGAAGCGTGGTGCGCGGTCACCGCACCCCGCCCAGTGCTCCCCATCGCGCAGGCCCTCGTCGTCGAACTCGGTGCCGAACCGGTCATCATCCAAGAACAGGACCGCCCCACCTACGCGGAAGCACTCCACACCGCGACCGAGTTCACCCGCTCCATCGTGAAGCAGGCGACCGAGCTGCTCACCGGAATCGGCGTCGAGAACCCAGGCTTCATGCTCTCCAGCCTCGTCCGCTCAGCCGCGGACAACGCCCTCAGCGACGCCAACCCGCTTCCCCTCGACCCGCTCGACGGTACGCTTCCTGAGGCGGACCCGCGCTCGTAGCAGCAACCGCCGGTTCCAAGGAGGGCACTTGCCACACGTTCTGACCACGATCGCCGAAGCCAAGGAAGTGCTCCCGGAGATCGCGAAAAGCGACACCATCGCACTCGTCCCCACGATGGGCGCCCTCCACGACGGGCACCTCTCGCTCGTCGACATCGCCAAACGCAGCGCCACCAAGACCGTGGTCTCCGTCTTCGTGAACCCCATGCAATTCGCGCCAGGCGAAGACTTCGAACGGTACCCGCGCACGTTCGACGATGACCTCGCCAAACTCGACGAAGCGGGCGTCGACTACGTCTTCGCGCCAGCCGTCAACGACATGTACCCCGACGGCGTCAAGCAGACGCGCGTCGTCGGCGGATACGCGGCCGGACTCCTCGAGGCAGCGCATCGCCTCGCGCACTTCGACGGCGTCCTCACCGTCGTGACCAAGCTCTTCAACATCGTCCGCCCGAACGTCGCCGTCTTCGGCGAGAAAGACGCGCAGCAGCTGTTCCTCGTGCGCCGCCTCGTGCGCGACCTCAACCTCGACATCGACGTCGTCGGGGCGCCCATCGTCCGCGAAGACGACGGCCTCGCCCTGTCCAGCCGCAACCGCTACCTCTCCACCGAAGAACGCGCCGCCGCGCTCAGCCTCGTCCGCGCCCTCACCGCCGCAGCATCCAACGGCGACCGCGGGATCCGAGAGATGATCTCCCAGGCTCAAGGCGCGCTCATGGACGAGAAGCTCGTCAAGATGGACTACGTGTCCATCGTCGACCCCGAGAGGTTCACGCTCGTCAACGAGGCCTACACGGGCAAAGCGCTCGTGCTCGTCGCCGCCAAGGTCGGCACAACCCGCCTCATCGACAACATGAGCGCGTACGTCGGCGAGTACCGCTAGCCCGCCACGACCCGCGCCGCACATCCGCACAACCCGACGCGCATCCAGCGCGTCGCTAGGCTAGAGATCCGCCGACCCAAGGGGAACACACACATGAGCTTTCGCATCCTGACGGTCTGCACCGGCAACATCTGCCGCTCACCGCTCGCAGAGCAGCTCCTTCGCGACGGCCTCAAAGACCTCCCGGGCGTCACCGTCGAAAGCGCCGGCACCGGGGCCCTCGTCGGCAGCGGCATGCCGCAGCAGGCCCTCGCCCTCGCCGCCCAGTACGGGGTGACGGACGCCGAAGCCCACATCTCCAGGCAGCTCACCGAGGACATCGCCCGCAGCGCAGGCCTCGTCCTCGCGCTCTCCCGCGACCACCGGCAGCGCATCGTCGAGCTCGCCCCCTCCGTCGTGCGACGCACCTTCACCCTTCGCGAGTTCGCGCACATCGCCAGCCAGGTCACCGCCGAGGACCTCGAGGAGACCTACGAAGCTCCAGGCGCCAGCTCAAGCTCGCGCCGCTCGCGCCGCGAAGCGCTCGACAGCACCAGCGACGGGGCCGCCGGCGGCGCCTCCGACCAGGACATCGCCGCCGCAGCCCTCGCCGCCGCAGTCGGCGCAGCAGCACCGCTGCGCGGCGTCGTCCCCCCACTCGAGAACGCCAGCGACTACGACGTCGTCGACCCGTTCCGCCGCTCCGACGAGACCTACCAGCGCTCCGGACGCGAACTCGTGCCCGCCGCCGAGACCATCGTCGCCTACCTCGAAGGTGTCGTCGACTGGGCCAGGGCGCGCACCTCGTAACCACGCCGAGGCCCGCCGGTTCGCGCGACGGCTCGAAGTGCACCAAACTGGGGGAGTGCGTTTCCGAGCGCCGTTCGTCGCGCCCGGGACACGCACCCACACCCAGACGCACGAACCGCAAGGAGCCCGAATGGCCGACGCGCCCACCCAAGACGCACTCTCCGAGGCGGAAGCCTCCGAGCAGAAGCAGGTGCGTCTCGACAAGCGCGCGCGGATGCTCGAGTCGGGCATCGCCCCCTACCCGCTGACGCTCCCCATCACGCACACCATCGCCGAGGTGCGTGCCGCCCACGCCGAGCTCGAGGACGGCGCCTCCACCGGCGAGCGAGCCGGAGTCGCGGGACGCATCGTGCACCTCCGCAACACCGGCAAGCTGTGCTTCGCGAGCATCCAATCGGGTGACGGCTCGCGCATCCAGATCATGCTCTCGCTCGCAGTCGTCGGCCAGGAGCAGCTGGACCTGTGGAAGGACTACGTCGACCTCGGCGACCACATCTTCGCGGCCGGCGAGATCATCTCCTCGCGTCGCGGCGAGCTGAGCATCATGGCCGACGAGTGGAAGATGGCCTCCAAGGCCGTTCGCCCGCTCCCCAACCTGCACAGCGAGCTCAGCGAGGAGACGCGCGTCCGCCAGCGCTACCTCGACCTCATCCAGCGCCCCGTCGCCCGGGACGTCGTCGTCGCGCGCGCGAAGACCAACGCGTCGCTACGCCAGACGTTCGCGAACCACGAGTTCCTCGAGGTCGAGACGCCCATGCTGCAGACCATGCACGGCGGTGCCGCGGCCCGCCCGTTCGTGACGCACTCGAACGCCTTCGACACGGAGCTGTTCCTGCGCATCGCGCCCGAGCTGTACCTGAAGCGCGCCGTCGTCGGCGGCCTCGACCGCGTCTTCGAGATCAACCGCAACTTCCGCAACGAGGGCGCCGACTCGACGCACAGCCCCGAGTTCGCGATGCTCGAGGCCTACCAGGCGTACGGCGACTACAACTCCATCGCCGACCTCACGCAGGAGCTCGTGCAGAACGCGGCCCTCGCCGTCTCCGGTTCGCACGTCGTCACGTGGACGGACGGCACCGAGTTCGACCTGGGCGGAAACTGGGACCGCGTGTCCATGTACCCGTCGCTCTCCGAAGCCGCCGGTGTCGAGATCACGCCATCGACGCCGCTCTCCGAGCTCCTCGCCCTCGCCGAGAAGGTCGAAGTCGAGGTCAGCCACCCCACGCACGGCAAGCTCGTCGAAGAGCTGTGGGAGCACTTCGTGAAGGACCACCTCACGCGCCCGACCTTCGTCATGGACTTCCCCGTCGAGACCTCGCCGCTCACCGCATCCCACCGCTCCATCCCCGGCGTGGTCGAGAAGTGGGACCTGTACGTGCGCGGGTTCGAGCTGGCCACGGGCTACTCGGAGCTCATCGACCCCGTCGAGCAGCGCGCCCGCTTCGTCGAGCAGGCCGCCCTCGGTGCGAAGGGCGACGTTGAGGCGATGCGCGTCGACGAGGAGTTCCTCACGGCCCTCGAGCACGCCATGCCCCCGTCGGGCGGCATGGGCATGGGCATCGACCGCCTCCTCATGGCCATCACGGGCCTCGGCATCCGCGAGACGGTGCTCTTCCCGCTCGTGAAGTAGCCCGCAGCCATCTGCCGGCAGCCGCCGCCCGCTTGGGCGGCGGCTTCCGGCGTCTTCCGGCCTCCCCGTACCACCTCCCGCGAGTTGCCCCAAAAGGTCACCATCGCGAACTGCCGCCCGCGAGCTGCCTCAGACGGTGGTTGCGGTGCGCCGGCAGCACCCCTTTCGGGCAACTCGTGCCGCGCTGCGCGGGTCACGGATGCTCCGGTCTTCTCTGCAACGCCAGCAAGAGGAAAAGGAGGCGCATCCGGGCCACTTCGGTGCCGCAGCGGCTGTGGATGGGCGCTGTGCACAGCTGGACCCGACCAGCGTGTAGGAGCTCCGGCGGAGTCGTACCGTGCCGAGATGAGAACGAGCAAACCCCTGCCAGAGCCATTCGAAGGCGTACCATTCCGGACGGCCGATGGCCTGGTGTCCGGGCTCACTCGCGGAAGGCTTCGCGCCGCCGCGAAGGTACGAGTCCACCACGGCGTGCGGGCGCAACGAGCGCCGCGCGACGCACGCGAACTCGACCTTGCGTATGCCCGCTGCATGCCGCGCGACTCGGCCTTGGCCGGCATCTCTGCACTCCGATACTGGGGGCTCCCGCTGGCTCGTCACCTCGAGGATCAGATGCTGACGCATGCCTGTCGGCCGGACTTCCATAGGGCCCCGCGGGGCAGGCGCATCAGGGGAAGCGTGATTGCCAGCGATCTCTTCGACGTGAGAAGCCCGCGCGGCTTCGACGTCGTCTCGCCGCCGATCGGCTGGGCGCAGGCGGCGATCTCGATCGACGAGCGGGAGCTTCTTGTCGTCGCAGATGCCATGCTCACCTCGTTCGACGGCTATCCCGGGCGCCGCTTCGGCGGGCCGCTGGCCTCCGGCGCGGAGCTGAAGGACCTGGCCGAGCGGTGGGTGGGGCGGCGCGGGGCGAAGCCGCTCAGGAGAACGGCGGAACGAGCTCGGGCCGGCTCAGAGTCGCCCGGCGAGTCCCGAACCAGGTTCGTCATGCTTGAAGCGGGGTTCCCCGAACCGATCCCGAATCACTGGGTGCTGCTCGAGGAGGACAGACGAGCACGGACCGACCTTGCCTATCCGGAGCTCAGGATCGCAATCGAGTACCAGGGGGAGTACCACTTCAGCCCCGAGCAAGTCATCGACGATCTGGAGCGCATCCGTGAGTTGCGACTGATGGGGTGGATCGTGATCCTTGTGACGAAGCGCGACATCCGCAACCCTGGGGCATTCCTCGCAGAACTGCGCGCAGCGCTGGCCGCTCGAGGCGCTTGATCTCCGGTGCGCAAGCGCCATCCGGTGCGTGCGCTCTCGAGTTGCCTCAAATGGGCGCCAACAGTCCGTCCCGGCGACCCGTTGGGGCAAGTCGCGCCTCGCGAGGTGGACGAGGGGGCCTGGGCGGAGCCACGCCCAGCGCATCCGCTAGCAGGTGGTGCTGGTGATGATGTAGCCACCGCCGTAGAAGGAACCGGCAGGCTGGTGGTAGCCCCATACATTGAGGTCGATGGCGTTGGAGATGCCGGTGACGGCGGCGGGGAGTGTTGCTCCGCCGCTGTCGAGGTTGCCGCCCCACGCGTAGACGCGGCGGTCGGAGCCGAGCGCGAGGTAGGTGCCGTCGGATGCGAATACCTTGACGGCTTGCACTCCGCTCGCGAGGGCGCGGGCGGCCGTGGTGTAGGCGATGCCGCTGGCGCTGGCGGCGAAGAACTGCGTCACGGCGCCCGCCGCGTTGATGTACGAGCCGCCCGAGTAGTTGCTGATGGACCAGGTGTTGAACGTCGAGACGCCCGTCGCGCGCTGCGTCCAGTTGGCGCCACCGGTGGAGCTGCTGAAGGCGCCTCCGGAGCTGTACAGGCCGCCGTCGTTGGTCAGTGCGAACACGGCGGAGGGGCCGGCTTCGATGGAGCGGATGGATGCGGGGAAGCCGGCGCGCGGGGTCAGCGTGTGTGCTGCGGTGCTCCACGTCTGCACGGAGCCGTTGGCCATGAGGACAGCTCCGCCGAAGGTGTACGCGGTCTCGCGGACCGCGTAGCTGCTGAACTGTGTCGCTCCTGCGGTGCCGGCGATGAGCGTTGCGGCGGCGGTCGCGCCCGTGTTCGCCCACCAGTAGAGGCCGGCCGATGTGAGGACGTACGAGTATCCATCGTTGGACTGCGCGTCGATGACGTTCCCGGAGATGCCGGTGACGGGCGTCGTGGTGAGGGGGCCGGTGCCGGTCCCGTTCCGGTACCACTGGTAGACGGCGGCTCCCGTTGCGCCGGCGGCGACGCCACCGGCACCCGCGTTGCTGGCCTGCACGGAGGTCCAGCTGTCGACGAGCCTGACACCGCTCACGTTCGTGCCGCCCACGGCGAGGATCGAGTGGTTCGGGGCCTGGGTGCCCGAGTTGTTGCCCCAGATCTGCACGGACCCGCCCGGGCTCACGATAACGGCTGCATTCGAACCGATGGACACTGTGCCGGTCGCCGCCTGGTCGCCGGAGATGGCACCAAGGGTGCCGGTCGTGATCCCCGTCATCGCCACGGTCGAGAACGTGGGCGCGGTGGTTGCGGGTCCGACGCTGCGGCGCAGTTCGGTGACGGTGCCCGGCGAGGGGTTGACGTCGCCGAAGACCTGCGCCGGAGACACTTGGGCGTTCACGGTTCCGGTGATCGCGTAGGAGCCGGCGGGGCCCGTGACGGTGAAGGCCGGGACGTTGACGACGCCGTCGGCGACGGTCGTGACGTTGGCCGTGGTGCCACCGGCGGTGAAGGTGAGTCCGGCGGGCAACTGGAGAGAGACCGGCGTTCCGACCGGGGCAGCGGCGCCGCGAAGCGTCACGCGGAAGCGAGCGGTGCCCGCAGACGTCGCCACGCAGCGGGTGGCGGAGAAGTCACTGAGGGGTGCGATGCGGAATTCCCGCGGAGACGCCGCCGCGCTCGGCGCGGACGCCGCGACGGCGATGACGGGCGCTGACCACGCCGCGCCCCGGATGATGGTGCGTCGATTGATGCGGTGGTCTTGAGGCGTTGCGGAGGTCATGCGCGAGTACTGCTCCAGATCGGGGGATGCGGCGGGGGAGCCTCAAGGCGGGCCGCTGGGGCACTCGAAAGGCACAAACGGCTCAATCATAGTCACGAGACCAACTTTTCAGTCGGCGAATTTCGATCCGAACGGGTTGTCACTTGCCGGAAGACGGACATCCAGACAAGACCCGCATCTCGGGCCGCTGACGGCGGCCAGTCGGGTCGGTCGTCAGCTCTCGGAGCTCGCGTGCTTCTCGCCGTCGACGCGGTACTGGACCTCGGTGACGATCTTCCTGAGCGCGTAGATGGTGACCGTCCGGCGCTGACTGGGTGGGTCCCACCCAGTGTGGTGCTTGAATTCCAGCTGCTGCAGATCTTCGAGGGCGGTGGATGCGGCGCTGAGTCGTGGGGAGAGGTCGTCGTCGGGGTCTTCCCACGCGCGCATGACCTGCGCGATCTGCTCGCCCGCCGCGGCGAGTGCCCGACTCGACTCCGCTTGCGCCTCGCTCCAGGACCGCTCGAGGAATGGCTCCTGCAGTTCGGCGATGTGTCGGACGATGCGGCTGAGGCTGTCGAGCTGGCCTTGGGCCGAGTTGCTGTCGAACTTCGACCGGAGTCGCCGCGCGTTGCCTCGCAAGTTGTCCTGGACTTCGCCGACGAGGGACTTGGCGTCGGTGAGCTGAGTCTCGAGGCGACGAAGCGAGGCACGCCAGTCATCGAGCGCGTCCTGGGGGAGCTCCTCACCGGGGAGCTCGGTGGCGCGTTTGATGGCATCGGCGGCCGCGGTCTTGACCGTGCCGAGGGCCTCGAGCGCCTGTTTCGTGCCGGTCGTCGGCGGGATCAGCAGGTTCAGTCCCACGCCGATGGCGGCTCCCACGGCCATCTGCACGACGTAGCCGATCGAGAAGCCGTCCGGGTTCGCGCCGCCGACGACGAACACGAAGAGCGCCGCGATCGGGATGTAGTCGCGTCCAGCCCCGAAGGCGGGGATGCCGGCCAGCAGCGTCCCGACGCCGACGGCGACGGGAACGGCGAGCGCCACGGGGGTCCCCAGGGTGACGAGCGCACCGGATGCGAGCACGCCGAGGAGCACTCCGACCACGACCTGCATGCTCGACCGCACTGATCCGGCGACGGTCGGCACGCTTGCGACCAGCGCGCCGAGGGGCGCGTAGTAGGCGTACGCGTTGGCTTCCCCGGGGACGAGGTGTCCGGCGTACCACGCGAGGGTCGCCGCCGCTGCCGTCTTGGCGACGTGCAGGAGCCGGGACGGGGTGATGGCGGGGAGGAGGGCGCGGACGATTCTGTGCATCGACTCAACTCTGGCGGTTGCGACTTCGAGTGCGCTCAGGGTTGACACGCGCCGAGAGTTCGGGGTGCGAAGTCGCATCGACGAGTTGGCGAGCACCGGAGCGCGCACTCCTCCCGTCCGGCGCCGTGTCAACGTGCCCGAGGAGTCAGCAGACAGTGCCTTCGATGACGTAGCCGCCGCCGTAGTAGCTGCCGGCGGTGGGGTGGTAGCCCCACACGTTGAGGTCGATGACGTTGTCGCTCGGGACCAGCTTCGGGTTGCCGCGCGTGCCGTTGTCGAGGTTGCCGCCCCACGCGTAGACGCTGCCGTCTGAAGCGAGCGCGAGGTAGGTGCCGTCGGATGCGAAGACCTTCGTGATGGCCTTGCCCGTGGCGTCGGCCGTCTTCGCTTCGGCCTTGAACGCGTAGTCGACGCTGATGCCGGGGATGCGCGTGGACGCGTGGAACTGCATCATGGTTCCGGTGGACGTGATGTAGAGGCCGCCGACGTAGTTGCGGATCGCCCACGACGCGAACGCCGCGACGTTCCGCGCGCGCCTCGTCCAGGCGGCGCCCCCAGCTGAGAAGCCGAATGCGGAGCCGCTCGTCCACAGGTCGCCGTTCGTGGTGCGCACGATGATGGCACCGGAGTTGGCCTCGACCTGCGCTATGCCGGTCGGCGCGCCTGCCACGGTCGTCAGGGTGTGGCCGTTGGTCCACTGGCGGATCGCGCCGTTCGCGAAGAGGACTGCACCGCCGTGCACGAAGCTGGTCTCGCGCACGCCGTAGGTGCTGATCGCGGAAGCGCCTGCGGTGCCGGAGATGAGGGTAGCGGTGACGGTCGTGCCGCTTGTCGCGTTGCCCCAGTAGTGGAGGCCAGCGGTGGTGAGCACGTAGCTGAAGCCGTCGTTCGACTCGGCGGCGATGACGGTGCCGGTGATGCCCGTGACCTTCGCGACGACGGGGGCACCGGTGCCGGTCCCCGTGCGATACCACTGGTAGACCTCGGTGCCAGTCGAACCGGTCGCGACCCCGCCGGTAGAAGTGTTGCCGTCCTGCAGCGAGGTCCACGCGTCGACGAAGGTCATGTTCGTCACGTTCGTGCCCCCGTACTGGAGGGTCCCGGGGGCGCTCTGGTCGGCACCCACGTTGCGACCCCAGTAGCGAACGAGTCCGCCGGCGACAAGGACGGCCGCGTTCGAGCCTGCGCTGCTGTTCGCCTGGTCTCCGGAGATCGCTCCAACAGTTGCGGTCGTGAGGCCGGGAACGGTCGACCAGTTGATCTGGGGTGCGTTGCTGCTCGACGTTCCCACGTCACGCGTGATCTGCACGACCTGGCCTGGGGATGCGGTGATCGACCCGTACGCGTAGGCGACGACGCCCTCGTACGTGGCGGTGATCGTGTAGGCGCCCGCGGTGCCGGTGGCTCGGAAGGCGGGTACCCGGGCGACTCCACCCGCGCCGATCGTGACGTTTGCTGTGCGGCCGCCTGTCGTGAACTCGAGCCCGACGGGCAGCTGTATGGCAACGGTCCCGGTGGTTGGCGCTGGCTTCTCGCCGATGGTCGCCTCGAAGCGAACCTGCCCGGCGTCGACGGTGCCGCATCGGGTGGCGCCGAACCCGGTGAGTCCCACGATGAGCGGCTCGTTCGAGGCCGCGGCGAGCGGCGCGCTCGCGAGCGCCGCAAGCACGGGTGTGGTCCAGGCTGCGGTCGCCATGACGGTTCGGCGCGAGAGGCGGCTCTTGGGGTCGGGTGCTGCGTGCGTCACTGGGGCTCCTGGGCTGGATCGTGTCCAAGGTGGATGCGCGCGACGGCGGGTCCGTGCGCCTTGGCGGCCAGGCAGATGACTTCTGGCGGCGAGGACGGACGCGATGGCCGTGCGGGTCTGGGTGCCACATGAGAGAGCACCTACCAACTGGTCGGGTATGGCTCCAGGTTGCCAGAAGTGAACGACGTCCACAATTTCTCGGAGGACTAAATCAGTGGCCTATGCGTGACGGAGAGCAACGGAGAAGGCGGGGCGGATGCCTGCGCATCCGCCCCGCCTTCGGTCCCGATTCGAGTCCTGACTATCGTTCGGTGGGGCTCCCAGGGCTCGCATCCGTGTCAGGCGAGGATGCGGCAGCGCCCACGATGGGCATCTGGTTCGTCTGGGGTCCGGCGACCGGCACACTCATGACCGGCGCCCTCCGCAGCCACGGGAACTTCGGCCGCTTCGGCTCACGCTCGACGGGCTCTTCGACTTCGAGGCCGTAGAAGTCGCCGATGTGTCCGAGCAGCGCGGCTCGCTGCGCGCGTTCGTACGCGCGCTTCTCGCGGGCGAAGGCGATGGCGGTCGAGAAGCAGGTGAGGATCAGGATGACCGAGAAGGGCAACGCGATCATGATCGCCGCTGTCTGGAGAGCCGTCAGCCCGCCGGAGAGCAGCAGCGCCGTGGCGAGGACGGCAGTCATGAGAGCGAAGAACGCGCGCACCCAGTTCTTGGGCTCGGCCTGCCCGCCGCTCGCCAGCATTCCCATGACGAGTGCGCCGGAGTCGGCGGAGGTGATGAAGAACACCGCGATGAGCAGGATCACGCCGAAGGTCAGCACCGTCCCTGCAGGCAGGGTCGCGACCATCTGGAACAACGCCCCCTGCACGTCGAGCTCCCCGTTCGCGTCGAGGAACTGCGTCTCGCCGGTCAGCTCCTGGTAGATGGCCGTCCCGCCGAGCACCGAGAACCAGAGGAACGTCACGAGCGTCGGCACGAGCATGACGCCCGTCACGAACTGGCGCACTGTCCGGCCCCGTGAGATGCGCGCGATGAACACGCCCACGAAGGGCGCCCACGACATCCACCAGCCCCAGTAGAACGTCGTCCAGCTCGCCTGCCACGCCTCGCCTTCCGCGCCCTGGTAGGCGCTCACGTTGAAGGACAGCCCGACGAAGTTCTGGACGTAGTGGCCCATCGACTGCACGAAGTCCCTCAACAGGAACTGAGTCGGACCGACGATCAGGATGAAGAGGACGAGCACGCCCGCAAGCACCAGGTTGGTGTTCGAGAGCCACTTCATGCCCTTGCCGACCCCGGAGAGCACAGAGAAGAGCACGAAGGCGGTGATGACCGCGATGATCGCCACCGACGAGGTCGTCGAGGTGGTCAGTATGCCCGCAGCTTCCAGTCCGGAGCCGATCTGCAGCACACCGAGCCCCAGAGACGTCGCAACGCCGAAGACGGTTCCCACGAGCGCGACCACGTCGATGAGATTTCCCCAGCCGCCGCGGATGCGCCTTCCGAACATGGGTTCAAGTGCCCAGCGGATGCTCACGGAACGACCTCGGCGGTGGATCGCGTATGCGAGGGCCAGCCCGAGCACGATGTAGATCGCCCAGGCGTGCACTCCCCAGTGGAGGAAGGTCTGCGACATGGCCTGCTGCGCCAGTTCCACCTCAGTGCCAGTCACGCTCGGACGTGGCATGAGGAAGTGGCTCAACGGCTCACTCACCCCGTAGAACACGAGACCGATGCCCATGCCGGCGGCGAAGAGCAACGCCAGCCAGGACATGTTCGAGAACTCGGGTTCGTCGTCGTCCTTGCCGAGCTTGATGTCTCCGTACTTGCCGAAGCCCACCCAGATGCTGAAGACGACGAAGAACGCGGCGACGAGGACGTAGTACCAGGAGAAGTTCTGGATGATCGAACCCTGGATGGCGTTGAAGGTGCTCTCGGCGACGCTCGGGGCGATGATCGCAAACCCGGCGAAGGCGAGGATGATGATGGCCGCGGGCCAGAACACCCACCGTTTGATCGCAGGTGGGACCCGTTTGTCAGTGGCAGATGCAGCCGTCAGGCCAGGGGAATCTGGTGTAGGGGAGCTGGAAGTCACTGCGTCAATGGTACGCGAGCTCCGAGAAATCGCTAGTCGGCCTAAGTATTCGGGTCGGTGACCGTCAGGCGGGCTCGGTGCGCACCAGCTCGTGAACGCCCGAGATGATCTCGTCCGGGCGGAACGGGTAGCGCTCGATCTCGCGCTGGTCGCTGATGCCGGTGAGCACGAGCACGGTGTGCAACCCGGCCTCCATGCCCGCGACGATGTCCGTGTCCATCCGGTCGCCGATCATGGCGGTGTTGTGCGAGTGGGCGCCGATCTTGTTGAGCGCCGAGCGGAACATCATCGGGTTCGGCTTGCCGACCACGTAGGGCTCGCGGCCGGTGGCCTTCGTGATGAGCGCCGCGATCGCACCGGTCGCCGGCAGCGGGCCGTCGGCGCTCGGACCCGTGGCGTCGGGATTGGTCACGATGAAGCGCGCGCCGTTGCCGATGAGGCGGATCGCCTTCGTGATGGCATCGAACGAGTAGTTGCGCGTCTCTCCCACGACCACGAAGTCTGGGTCGGTCTCGGTCATGATGTAGCCGGCCTCGTGCAGGGCGGTGAGGAGTCCGGCCTCGCCGATGACGAACGCCGAGCCGCCTGGCAGCTGCTGCTTCAGGAAGTCGGCGGTTGCGAGCGCCGAGGTCCAGAGTCGATCCTCCGGAACGTTGATGCCGCCAGCGCGCAACCGAGCTGCGAGGTCTCGCGCCGTGAAGATGGAGTTGTTCGTGAGCACCAGGTACGGGGTGTCGTCGCGCTGCCACTGCGCGAGCAGTTCCACCGCGCCCGGCAGTGCTGCCTGCTCGTGCACGAGCACGCCGTCCATGTCAGTGAGCCAGCATTCGACGTTCGAGCGATCGACCATGCCCTCAGCCTAGGTGGACCCACCGACATCGGGGCGGTCGAGTCCAGACTCGCCGGGGCGGGGAGGGTATCGCGTAGACTCACTCCATCATGGACTTCTTCCTCAACGCACTCTGGTCGATCATCCCGACGGTGATCATCGGGGCCGCGTTCTTCTGGATCCTGACGTCGATCCTCTCCGGCGATCGCCGCGAGCGTGCCATGGCCGACAAGATCGAGCGCGAAGAACGCGCCCGCCTCGGCCTCCCGCAGCTCGACGCGAACAGCTAGCACCTCCCTCCTCTCCACCCTGACCTCCTCGCCGAAGAGGGGGTCAGTTCTCGTCGTCTGGACCCGACCCATGTCTTTCCTGCTCAACTGGGCGTCGCCCAAGCCGCTCGGCACGCCGTTCCGGTTCCTGCTGTCGTCCTCGCTGTTCTCGAACCTCGCCGACGGCATCCTCATCGCGGCGGGGCCGCTACTCGTCGCGAGCCTCACCCGCGACCCGTTGCTCGTCTCGCTCGCGCTCGTCGTCCAGCAGCTTCCGTGGCTCGTGTTCGGTCTCTTCGCGGGTGTCGTCGCCGACCGTCTCCCGCGCGTCGCGATCATCGTCGCGGGGGCCCTGAGCAGAGTCCTGATGCTCGCGATCATCGGCGCGCTCGTGCTGACCGACACCATCAACCTGCCGATCCTCTACGTCGCCCTGTTCCTCGTCGGCTCAGCCGAGGTGTTCACTGACAACGCGTGGACCTCGATCGTTCCTGATCTCGTGCCGTCGAAGGAGCTCGGCATCGGGAACTCGCGCCTCATCGCGAGTCAGACCGTCATGAACCAGCTCGCGGGGCCAGCCATCGGTGGGGCCATCTTCGCCGTCGGGCACGCACTGCCGTACGGTGTGACCGTCGTCTCGCTGCTCTTCGCCGTCGTGCTGGTCTCGCGCATCACGTCGCCGCCGGTCTCGACCGCGACGACAGGGCCGATAGAGACCGTGCGCTCGGTTGCGCGCGTCCGCCGGGACATCGCGAAGGGCTTCGCGTGGCTCTGGCAGAACCCGCCAGTTCGCACGCTCGCGATCATCCTGTTCGCCTTCAACATCACCTACGGCATGACGTACGGGGTGCTCGTGCTCTACGCGAAGCAGCGCCTGGGTCTCGACGACGCCGGATACGGCCTGCTTCTCGCCGTCTCGGCCCTCGGCGGGCTGGTGGGCACGGCGCTCTACGCTCGCCTCGAGCGTCGGTTCTCGTACACGAGCCTCATGCGCGCCTGCCTCGCGCTCGAGACCGTGCTCCATCTTGTGCTCGCGGCGACAGCGAACGTCATCGTCGCCGGCGCGACCATGTTCGTCTTCGGGATGTACTCGGTCATTTGGGCAACGCTCGCGAGCACGATCCGAGGCCGTGCCGTGCCGAGTCGGATGCGCGGCCGTGTGTCGAGCGTCTACTTCCTCGGCATGATCGGCGGCATGGCGGTCGGCTCGTTCGTGGGCGGGCTCATCGGCCAGGGGTTCGGTATCGTCGCCACGATCTGGGTCGCGTTCGGGGTCAGCATCCTCATCCTGGCGCTCGTCTGGCGGTCGTTGGTCAACGTCGGTCGAGCGGGCGCTCTGAGGGAGCACCCAGATAGCTCCGGGGAGCGCGGCGTAACCTGATCCGCATCGTGCTGGATCGAGGACGCGGAGGAGGGTGCTGACGATGCCGCGTTCTCTCCTGCCTGCCCTTATCGCGGCCGTCATGATGACGATGCTCGCCGGATGCGCGTCCGGGCCCTTCCCAGCGGTCCAGTCGGCCCTCGATTCCTTCAATCAGACCCTGCGATCACTTCCAGGCGTCGAGGCGTCGAGCCTCGACCGGCCGCCCGTCGACGGGGCGGTGAAGATCGACCTCATCGTCACGCTGACCGACGAGGTGACGGAGGATGAGCTGGCCGATATCGGCGACTTCGCGTCGACGTTCCCGACCGTCCAGCTTGGCCAGGGCCAGTACCCCGGCGCAGTCGAGCTGCGCCTCGCAGGTTCGGCCTACTCGTACTTCGACCTGCCCACCCCTGAGGCCCTGCACGCGCAGCTCGCCTACTGGCGCCAACTCGTCGCGGTGGGGTTCGAGTCGATCTCGACACGCACCTACTCCGCGCCGGTGACTGCCGGGATGCTCGAGGCGACCGACAGCGTCGCCGGTGACCCTTCCGCGGACCGTGCCTCGCAGCATGGCGAGTTCGCGCAGGAGGAGGCGCCTCCCACGAGCTCGCTGGGGGGCTCCGCGCCGGACGCGACCCCGACGGCCTCGAGCGCGCCCGCGCTCACCTCGGCGGCGCGGGGTCGTCTTGTCGTCGTCGAGCTCTCGAGCGACGAGCGCGACGACGACGCGCGCACCGCGCAGCTGCTCGACGCCGCCCGCTCGCTCGACGATCCCGGCGCCGCGACGGGGGAGTGGGACCTCATGGGGCTCGCCCCGTTCACGACCGGCCAGTTCGTCCAGTCCGCGCTGCCGACCGCTGACCAGATCGACTTCGTTCGCGAGACGAGGGCTGTGTTCGACGAGTCGGACCAGCTCGCGAGCGTGCACGTGCGAGTGGACGATTCCTCGGCGGGCAGCACGCAGGTGAACGTCACCGCCTTCGACGACACCATGGAGGGTGTCAAGTCCGCCGATGCGGCCGAGACGTTCCGCGAGACGGCCGAGTGGTCTGAGCTCATGCAGCTGGTTCCGGAGCTGCAGCAGACCAACCGCGACTTCAGCGTCAACTTCGTCGGCAACAACCTCACCGGGCTCGGAGTGTTCGAGCTCAAGTTCGGCGTCCGGGACTGCGGCTTCTGGTCCGGCTCGCAGTGGCCCGACCTGTCGCGGGACCTCGAGATGGCCTGGGCTGCCAGCCTGCAGGGCGCGAATGCTCCGACCGTCGCTGCACAGGTCTGCGCAGCACAGCGCTGACCTTCCTCCGAGAACTGGCTTCGGGGTTAACCGGGTGGAGCGAGGCGCGCATAGCCGATGCAGGGGGAAATCCCGGCAAATGCTCAATTGTCCGGATCTCGTCAAACTCGCGTTCTGGGGTTAGAGTCATGACCATCCATTTGGTAGGTGAATTGTCATGAAGTTGAGCTGGGGTGAACGGGATGCACGCAACGACGCGTGAACTGCTGGTCAGAGAGCGGCTCCTCCGCGCGCTCGATGACGACACGGCACGCATCACGCTCCTGCACGCGCCGAGCGGGTATGGCAAGACCACGCTCCTGCGC
The DNA here is from genome assembly GCF_008831075.1 of Pseudoclavibacter terrae. Lineage (GTDB taxonomy): Bacteria > Actinomycetota > Actinomycetes > Actinomycetales > Microbacteriaceae > Pseudoclavibacter > Pseudoclavibacter terrae. The sequence continues at coordinate 513,613 of NZ_WBJX01000001.1, forward strand.
ATGTGGGTCGATGCTGGTCGTCACACCGGGCGCCTGCTCTGGGTCACCTTCGGCGCATCCACGACGACGCGCAACAGCGTGTGGGAGCAGATCGCACGCGCCGCCCTGCGCGAGGGGCTGGTCACCAGTCTCCAGTTCGAAGACCTCCTGACGCTCATCAACACCGACGACTTCGAGAAGCGAGACCTCATCGCCGCCATGCGCGGCGAGGGGGCGTTCACGATCATCCTCGACGGCTACGAGCGCCTCGGCGACCTCGCCCGCGTCATCGACGAGGACCTGCTGCGCGGTACGGAGCACGTGCCGGGCATGCGTGCCATCGTCGCAGCGCGGGGTCGCACGACACTCGGCCAGCAACGGCTGCAGCTGCACGACCGGGTCCACGTCATCAGCAACGTCGACCTCGAGTTCACCGAAGCGGAAGTCGACGAGTTCTTCACGCTCGTCGTCGGCGAGAGCCGCCACGCCGCGCCGCGGGACGTGTACGAGGCGACCGGCGGGTACGCGATCGCCGTCCGCGCCGCCATCCTCGAACTCTCGCGGTCCGGCCCCCGAGCGGCGCACTGGCGAGAGAACGCGCTCAACTCGACCAATCTCTCGGGGCAGCTGCCCAACGAAGAGCTCGCGAACTTCGCCCGCATCACCAGTGTCGTCCCCTACTTCGACACGTCCCTCGCGCGGATGCTCGTTCCGAACACCGACCCGGACGCCGCCATCCGAGTGCTCGAAGCCGACGGATTCGGGCGGCACATCGCGTTCACGCGCACGAGTCGTGCGTTCCAGTACGTGACCGCGCTGCGCGAGGCGCTGCACGAGGAGCTGCGCACCGAATCACCGGCCGAGTACAAGCGCGCGGCATCCATCGCCTCCGCCTGGCTCGGTGGAAACGGCGACCCTGAAGGTGCGCTCGACCTGGCCCTGGAGGTCGGGGACTACGAGCTCGCCTCGCGCATCTGCGCGCGCCTCCTGCTCTCGGTCGTCGAGGCGTACACGACCGACCGCTACGAGGCGCGCCTGCAGCACCTCCCGCAGGAGGTCCTCGCCGCATACCCGATCCTCGCGTTCGTGCTCGGCCTCGCGCGCCTCGCCAACCCCGTCCTGCGCGGCGGGGCGAAGCCGCTGCTGCAGATCGCGGCAGGCATGCGCATCCCGAACGGCCTGTCACCGGAACGGCGCACCGAGTACCTCTGCTTCAAGGTCTTCGCGTCGCGGACACTCGGCCGGTACCAGGAGTCGGCGGAGCTCGCACGGCAAGTGCTCGACGTGGTTGCGGCGCAGGGGGCGGCGGGCTCGTCGACGACGCTCTCTCCGGTCTTCACGCGGGGTGCAGCGCTCTCCCTCTTCCTCGTCGGAGATGTCAAAGGGGCGCACGCGGCCGTCGCGAGCACGTTCGTCGTGCCGCAGTCGCAGAGCTCCCGCAATCTCTCGTTCTCGGACGCGGCAGGCTACAAGGCCATCGATGGTGACATGCCGGCGTCGAGGGCGATGCTCGCGCAGATCGACGACGGGGCCTGGACGACCACCAGCGAACGAGGTCACCTCGGCACGTTCGGGCACATCGCCCGGTCGTACGGATACCTCGAGGACCAGGAGTGGGCGATGGCGCGAGCCACCCTCGAAGACATTGAGCGGCACACCGTCACCTCCGACCTGTGGCCGCACCTCCAAGAGCCCATCATGCTCGCGAGGCTCGCGCAGGGCGAGGCGCTCGCCGAGGCGCGACGCGTCGAGGAGATGCTCGACGGGCCACTCGCCACCCCGGGGAACGCCGAGAGCCTCGGGCTCTTCAGGGTGAAGGCGTTCCTGGTGGTGCTGTGGCTCGCGGCCGGGCGACCCGCGCGGGCGCGCAAGCTGCTCGACGGGTATGCGGCGGACGACTTCCGCACCCTCCCCGCGAGGGCGCTGCTCGCCCTCGTCGATGGAGACGCCGACCAATCGATGCGGCTCGTCTCGCGCTCGCTCGACTTCGTGAAGACGCCGAGGATGCGCATGTCGGTGCACGCGCTCGGCGCAGCCGCGTCCCTTCGGGCGGGGGACCGGGACGTCGCACTCAGCATGGTCGGCCTCGCCTCGAGCCTCGGGCGCGAGTACGGACTCGTCTCTCCGCTGCTGCTGCTGCCGGACCGCGATCGCGAGGCGCTCGCGATCCTGAGTCGCGAGTCGGGTGGCGCGGATGATGTGGAGATGTTTGATTCGCTCGACGTCGCGACCACCATCCAGGAAGTGAGTGCGATGCCGCAGTTCACGGAGCGCGAGCGAGTCGTGGTTCACGCGCTCGCACGGCATGCGTCACCCGCCCGGATCGCGGAGGAGCTGTTCGTCTCGCCCAACACCGTGAAGACCCAGTTGCGCTCCGCGTACAAGAAGCTCGGCGTGCATTCCCGGCCAGAGGCCCTCCGTCGCGCGGAGTCGCTTGGGCTCCTCCGTGACAGAAGTGACGACTAACCCGTCTCACTCTTCACGCGCAAGCCACCTCGGGGTGAAGCCCGGGGTGGTTTTCTCGTTGCTGACAAGGTCAATGGTCAGTCGTTTATTTGTATCTACAAATTAGGGTGAAGTCCGGGGTGACTTCGCGGTGAAGAACCCGTATTCGGGGTGCTATTGACGCGCCTGGCGCTCTCAACGGTGACGCCAGCGCAGGACGCGCCACTCCGGCGCGGATGCACTTACCCCGATGTGCCGAAGAGGTTCCCCTTTGTCTGAAACCCCCAGCTCCCCAGTCGTTCCCGCCGCATCCACCGCGGCCGGCACATCCACCCGTCGCTCAGTGCTGCGCGCCGCCGCGTGGACCACGCCCGTCATCGCGCTCGCCACGGCGGCGCCCGCGCAGGCGGCATCGCGGTGCGTGAACAAGACCAACTTCAACGCGCTCACCACGGGCACGAAGCCCACCCAGATCGCGTTCCCGGGAACGGGGGTCACCGCCACGCTGAGCTACGTCGGCTACGGCGGCTTCACCGGCTCCTCGACCAACGGCGCCGTCCAGAACGGCCCGCAGGGTGGAAACCCCGCCACGCAGAAGTGGATCAAGTTCGAGAACGCCACCGCCAGCTACGGCAGCGGCCTCGACGTGAAGATCGTCTTCAGCGAACCCGTCAACAAGCTCTCCTTCACGCTCTTCGACCTCGACTGGGCCGACGGCAACCACCGCGACGCCGTCATCGCGACCACCCCGCCCACGTCGTTCACCATCGCACCCGCGCTGCAGGGCAACGGCACGCTCGGAAACCCCTGGCGCAAGATCACCGTCGGCGAGATCCCGAGCACCTCGCTCAACGGCAACGTGCAGCTCAACTACACGGGGCCGATCACCGAGGTCAACTTCCGGTACTTCCAGGACCTCAACGTCCAGGGCTCGAACCACAACCAGCTCATCGGGCTGAGCGACCTCGCGTTCGACAAGTGCCTCTGACGCAGAACAGCTGAACGGCGAAGGCGTCGCCGCGCGGTCCGACCGGACCCGCGGCGGCGCTTCTCTGTGCCCCGGGTATGCATCCGCACGCCCAGGGCGAACAGGGGAGGGTTTCGGGGGTGGTCGCCGTTACTCTCGGTGTACACGGCCCCCGACCCTGTAGCCAGGTGTCGAGGTCAGGGAGTCGAAGGAGAAACGGATGTTCGAGAGATTTACCGACCGCGCCCGGCGCGTGATCGTCCTCGCCCAAGAAGAGGCGAAGATGCTCAACCACAACTACATCGGGACCGAGCACATCCTCCTCGGCCTCATCCACGAGGGTGAAGGGGTCGCCGCCAAGGCGCTCGAATCCCTCGACATCTCACTGCCTGCCGTTCGCGAGCAGGTCCAGGAGATCATCGGCCAGGGGCAGCAGCGTCCAACGGGGCACATCCCGTTCACGCCGCGCGCCAAGAAGGTGCTCGAGCTCTCGCTCCGCGAAGCTCTGCAGCTCGGCCACAACTACATCGGCACCGAGCACATCCTGCTCGGCCTGATCCGCGAGGGCGAGGGTGTCGCAGCCCAGGTGCTCGTGAAGCTCGGCGCCGACCTCAACCGGGTCCGCCAGCAGGTCATCCAGCTGCTGAGCGGCTTCCAGGGCAAGGAGCAGGTCGTCGCTGGCGCAGACCAGCCGCAGCAGGCAGCCCAGGGCTCCGCCGTGCTCGACCAGTTCGGCCGCAACCTCACGCAGGCCGCGCGCGAAGGCAAGCTCGACCCCGTCATCGGGCGCGAGAAGCAGATCGAGCGCGTCATGCAGATCCTGTCGCGTCGCTCGAAGAACAACCCGGTCCTCATCGGCGAGCCCGGCGTCGGCAAGACCGCCGTCGTCGAAGGCCTCGCCCAGGCGATCGTCACCGGCCAGGTGCCCGAGACGCTCAAGGACAAGCAGCTCTACTCGCTCGACCTCGGCTCGCTCATCGCCGGCTCCCGCTACCGCGGTGACTTCGAAGAGCGCCTCAAGAAGGTCACCAAGGAGATCCGCACGCGCGGCGACATCATCGTCTTCATCGACGAGATCCACACCCTCGTGGGTGCTGGTGCCGCCGAGGGTGCGATCGATGCCGCGAGCATCCTGAAGCCGCTCCTCGCACGAGGCGAGCTCCAGACCATCGGCGCGACGACGATCGACGAGTACAAGAAGCACTTCGAGAAGGATGCGGCGCTCGAGCGACGCTTCCAGCCCATTCAGGTGGAAGAGCCGTCGATCGCGCACACGATCAACATCCTCAAGGGTCTCCGCGACAAGTACGAGGCGTTCCACAAGGTGTCCATCACCGACGACGCCATCGTCGCCGCTGCCACCCTCGCAGACCGCTACGTCTCCGACCGGTTCCTGCCGGACAAGGCGATCGACCTCCTCGACGAGGCGGGCGCACGCCTCCGCCTCTCCGTGCTCTCATCGCCGCCTGAGCTGCGCGAGCTCGACGAGAAGATCGCGATCGTCCGCGCCGACAAGGAGCAGGCCATCGAGCTGCAGGACTTCGAAGGCGCCGCGTCACTGCGCGACGACGAGAAGAACCTGCTCGGCGAGCGCCTCCGCCTCGAGAAGCAGTGGAAGTCGGGCGACGTCAAGTCGACCGGCACCGTCGACGAGGGTCTGATCGCCGAGGTCCTCTCGCAGGCCACCGGCATCCCCGTCTTCAAGCTCACCGAGGAAGAGACCGCGCGTCTCGTCTTCATGGAAGATGCCCTGCACCAGCGGGTCATCGGCCAGAACGAGGCCATCGCGGCCCTGTCCAAGACCATCCGCCGCACCCGTGCCGGACTCAAGGACCCGAACCGCCCATCCGGCTCATTCATCTTCGCCGGCCCCACGGGTGTCGGAAAGACGGAGCTCGCCAAGGCGCTCGCGGAGTTCCTCTTCGACGACGAGTCGGCGCTCATCTCGCTCGACATGTCGGAATTCGGCGAGAAGCACACCGTCTCGCGGCTCTTCGGTGCCCCTCCAGGCTTCGTCGGCTTCGAAGAGGGTGGCCAGCTCACCGAGAAGGTGCGCCGCAAGCCGTTCTCCGTGGTCCTGTTCGACGAGATCGAGAAGGCCCACCCGGACATCTTCAACTCGCTCCTGCAGGTGCTTGAAGAAGGGCGTCTCACCGACGGCCAGGGTCGCGTCGTGGACTTCAAGAACACGGTCATCATCATGACGACCAACCTCGGCACGAAGGGCATCTCCGGCGGCCCCGTCGGCTTCCAGCTCGAAGGCGACGCCTCGGTGTCGTACGACAACATGAAGTCGAAGGTCAACGAAGAGCTCAAGAAGCACTTCAAGCCCGAGTTCCTGAACCGCGTCGACGACACGATCGTGTTCCCGCAGCTCTCCACCAACGAGCTGCTGCAGATCGTGGACCTCTTCATCGGTCGCCTCAGCGAGCGCATGCTCGACCGCGACATGACCGTCGAGATCACCGAGCTCGCCAAGCGCAAGCTCATCAAGGTCGGTTTCGACCCGACGCTCGGCGCCCGACCGCTGCGTCGTGCCGTGCAGCACGAAGTGGAAGACCTCCTCTCCGAGAAGATCCTCCGCGGCGAGCTCAAGGCCGGCGACCACGTCGAGGTCGACTACCCGGAAGACGAGTTCGTGTTCAACGTCACGAAGCGCCTCGTCCCCGAGACGGTCGCAGCAGGCGGCGTCACCTCGCAGGCCGAGGGCATCATCGCCGACTCAGGCGAGGGCGACGCGCAGACCGCGTAACCCGCTCGCGCAGGGAGAACGAAGCCCCCGCATCCACCGGATGCGGGGGCTTCGTCGTCATTGGCGAGCGGCGTTTTTCTGCACGCGCCCGTGTATCGCGGGTCCTGGTACATCCGGCGCGAAGAGTGAGGCAGATGCACGCCTGGCCGCGCATCGAAGGTGTCTCTAGCTGACTCCTCTCGTGGATGGGTGGGTGGATGGGTGGGTGGATGGGCGGCTGGGTGCTTCTGCCATGGCGAAAAGTGAGGCAGATGCAGGCTCCCGAGCGATTTGAGCTGCTTCTCACTCACTCTTCTTGTGGATGGGCGGGTGGTGGTCTGCGTCGTACGGGCGCGCCGCGAACCTTCACGCATCCGCTGCAAAGAGTGAGGCAGATGCAGGCTCCCGAGCAGTTTGAACTGCGTCTCACTGACTCCTCGCGTGGATGGGTGTATGGGTGATGGCGGCTGGGCTGGGGGTGCGTGGGCCGTCGCGCGTCCGCTGTGAAGAGTGAGGCAGATGCAGGCTCGGACGCGCATCAAAGATGCTCCTTGCTGACTCTTCTGGCAGAAGGACGAAGGTCGCCCGATGAGGCCTTCGCCCGGCTGCGAAAAGTGGAGCAGTTGCATGCTCGGTCGCGCTCGCGGATGCTTCTTGCTGACTCTCGCTGACTCTTGCTGCTTCTTGCTAACTCTGGCGAAGGATACGCGGGGGTGGCGAACAGCCCAGGTGCGCGCTATCCACAGGCCAGGGGATCGGCGGCGCTGTGGGTCACGCACGCTCCTACGATCTGGCCATGACGAAACCGTGGAATGCCGAGCAAGCATCCGGCGCAGGCGCGCCCTGGCGCCCGCGCCTGCCGTTGCGTGCCGCACTCGGGGCGAAGGCAATCAGCGTCGGTGATGCGCGCAAGGCGGGCGTCGGTCGGGGCGCGCTGAGCAACCGGGGGCTTGAGCGCCCCTTCTACGGTGTTCGACAGGTGCCGCCGCAACCGCCTCGGGCCGGCAGTCAGGCGCGTGGCCGGTCGGTCGACGAGTTCCAGGTGCTCAGGATTCGGCAGCGCCGACGCATCCTGGCCTACGTCCCTCGGTTGCGCCCCGGTCAGGCATTCGGCCCGCGCGCCACGGCCATGCTTCACGGGTTGCCGTTGCCCGTGCGCATGCTGCGCGATACGACCGTCGACGTCATCGTGCCGCAAGGTGCCTGCCGCCCGAACGCCGCGGGGGTCAAGGCACGGGGCGTGCCCGGACGCAATTTCGATATGCAGACGGTCAATGGTGTGCCGTGCACACCCCCGGAGCTGCTCTACTGTCTACTCGCGCGGGATCTGTCCGAGGTCGACCTGCTCGCAGTCGGCGACGCGCTCATCACCGAGGCGGACAACTACCCGAACCGCACATGGTTCACTGCGCTGTCCAGCGCTGAGCAACTCACCTCGGCAGTGATCCGCTGGTCACCCGGAACGGGGAGCGCGCAGCTCCGCAAGGTGACGCCCATGATCCGGCTCGGCGTCGAGTCACCCTACGAGACCTCCATGCGCTTCCATCTGCACGAATCCGGCTACCCGGAGCTGACCCTGCAGCTCTCCATCTTCCACAACGGCATCGAACTGGCGAGAGCGGACGGGGCAGATCCCGAAGCTCGCATCCTCTACGACTTCGACGGCGACGGCCACCGCGTCGACAAGCGGCAGTTCCGGAAAGATGTCAGGCGCCCGCGTCTCCTGCGTATGCTCGGCTGGCACGACGAGCGGCTCACGGTCGAAGACCTCGAGCCGAGCCCGGACGCTTTCGTCAAATACGCCCACGAACTGAGGCGCCGACGGCTTGCGGAGCTGACGAGCCAGACGCCCCGAGCCGAAGAGTGAGCCAGACGCACACCCTGCGCGGCCGGAGCGTGCATCCCCCTCACTTCTTTGGGCACTGGGCGCTGGCATTGGGCGCTGGCGTTGGGGCTGGGGCTGGGGCTGAGGCTGGCGCCGGGCTCCAAGTCGAGCCAGATCAGTGAGCCAGATGCCTGCTCAGCTGGGCTGACAGATGCATCTGGCTCACTCTTCCCCAAAACGCTAGCGCGCACCCGCGAGCAGCTCGCGCGGTGCCCGCGAGCTACCGCGTGGCCTTCCGGAAGCCGTCCCAGATGTCCCAGACGCTGGTGGTGACGACCCCGAAGGCGACGAGAACCGAGACGATCGTCGTCACCGTCGCCGCGCTGTCCGCGCTCGGGATGATCGTGATGAAGAAGTCCGGGTTCAGGAGCAGGCCGCGACCGAGCGCCGTGAGCAGCAGGGACATGAACAGGACGGCCAGCACCGCGTTCGCCCAAGCGAGAGGCAGCGTCACGCGCCCGGCCCGGTACAGGGCCACGCTGTAGACCGCTTCGAAGATGAACAGCACGAGCAGCCCCAGCGCCCACCACGGCCAGAGATCCTGGCCGAAGAACGACAGTCCCGGCTGGGCCGGCACGAATCCGACGAAATGGTCCCACGCGATCGCGCCCGTCCCGAGCACGAGGAACACCAGCGACGCCACGAGTTCGGTCGCTCCAGCCCCGGTCTGGCGGATCTCCGGGAGGTCGGCGACGCTCCACCTGCCGTCCCCTGTCGGGGTGTCGGTGCGGTCGAGGATGAAGAAGACGAGGGTCGTCCAGAAGGTGACGTGCATGATCACGCTGAGGATGATCACCACGACCTCCGCGATGATCTCGCCGATGTTGCTCCCGAGCAGCGTCTGCGCGATGGCGACCCCGAGCGCCGCGCATGCGGGGATGATCCAGAGCATCACCTTCAGCAGGCGCCACCACATGAGGTAGTAGCGCGGGCCGATCAGATACAGCTTCCGGTCCGTGTAGCTCGCGGCCAGCAGCTCCGGGTCGCCGAGGTCCGTGAGCACGGCTGCTTCTGCGACCGTGGCCTGCTCACCGGCCTCGGTGCGCGCATCCACCAGGTCCTGGATGGAGGCGCGGAGCTCAGCCTCGAGGTCCGCCCGCTGGTCGTCGGGCACTGTGCGCATCGCGGCGCTGACGTAGCGCTCGGTCAGGGTGTCGTTGATGGCGGTCATGTCAGGCCCCTTCTGGGAGATGCTCGATCGCCTCAGCGAGGGAGCGGAATTCCGTGGTCATCGCGGTTGCGAGCGCCGTGCCTGCCGGGCTCGCGCGGTAGAACTTGCGAGGGCGGGCCTCGTCGGTGTTCCACTCGCTCGTGAGGTGCCCCTGCTTCTCGAGTCTGCGAAGAAGCGGGTAGAGGGTGTTCGCGTCGGTGTCGAAGCCACGGGATTGCAGTGCTTCGAGGAGGCCGTAGCCGTAGCCGGGCTCGGCGAGGAGGCGGAGGCACGCAAGCACGACGGTGCCCCTGCGCAGCTCCTGCAGGTGGATGTCGTGGGTCTCGTCGTCGCTCATGAATCACACCATAGTGTGTGAGGCACACTGTCGTCAATGGCACGGTGTTGTGAGTTGTTTGAGCCGAGCTTCTCAACCGGTGGCACCACGGCCGGTCGCACCACGGGCTTACGCTGGAGGGCGTGCCTGCATCCCCCTCTTCCTCGCCGAACGGCAAGCCGAAGAAGGAGGCGACGCTCGCGCAGGTGACCCTGCTGGCGCTCCTGCCGTCGTTCGTCTTCGCGATCGGCGAGGGCGCGATCATCCCGATCATCCCGACCGTCGCCGTCTCGCTCGGCACGGGGATCGAGTTCGCAGGCTTCATCGCGGGGTCGCTCATGATCGGTCAGATGCTCGGCGACCTGCCTGCCGGCGCGGTTGTCCAACGTCTCGGCGAGAAGCGGGCGATGCTCGCGGCGCTCGCGGTGAGCCTGGTCGGCATCCTGCTGTGCGCGTTCGCGGTGGCGCCGTGGATGCTGCTCATCGGCGTCGTGATCATCGGCATCTCGGCCGCCAACTTCAACCTCGCTCGTCACGCGTTCCTCACGACTTACGTGCCCCTGAGATACCGAGCCAGGGTGCTGTCGACGCTCGGAGGAGTGTTTCGCGCGGGGTTCTTCGTCGGCCCGTTCATCATCGCCGGCATCCTCGTGCTGTTCGATGCGCCGCAGTACGGGTTCTGGGTGTTCATCGTCTGCGGGGCCATCGCCGCGCTCATCCTGCTCTTCGCGCCCGATCCCGAGACGGTCGCGCGTCCCGCGCACTCCGCGAAGGCGGTGCCGGACGCTGGCGTCGGGGACGTCGGCGTGCTGCCACCGAAGCGGCTGGGCGTCTTCGCCACCATCCGGGTGAACGCCGGCGTGCTCGTTCGCCTCGGGACCGGCGCCGGCATCATGGCCGCGCTCCGGGCCGCCCGCAACGTGATGCTGCCGCTCTGGGCGCTTTCGATCGGGATGGATACCGCAGCGGCCGTGCTGGTCATCGGTGTGAGCGCGGGCGTGGATTTCGCCCTCTTCTTCGTGTCGGGCTGGGTCATGGATCGATTCGGCCGTGTCTGGGGTGCGGTCCCGGCGCTGCTCGGCTTGGGCGCGGGCTTCCTCGCGTTGGCGTTCACCCACGACCTCGCCGGTGATGCCTCTCACCTGTGGTTCACGGTGCTCGCGATCTGGCTCGGCTTCGCGAACGGCATCGGCTCTGGCATCCTCATGACGCTCGGCGCCGATCTCGCGCCGCGGCAGGATCCGGCCCCGTTCCTCGGCGCGTGGCGGCTGATCACTGATTCGTCGGCGGCGTCGGTCCCTGTGATCGTTGCGGCCGCGACGGCGCTGGTGTCGATCTCGTTCACGTCGGGGATGCTCGGCGTGCTCGGCTTCGTCGGCGCGGCGCTCATGGGCTGGCAGATCCCGAAGCACGTGCCGCGTCAGCGGCGCTGACAACAGAACTCGCCCCCGCGCCCCCGCGCCCCCGCGCGCCCGGCCCCCGGCGCCAGAGTCTCGGGATGGAATCGTCGCTTCGTTCTGGGAATCTTCCTGCAACGAAGTGAGTTCTGCATCCCGAGTCGGGAGTGCTCGCGATGCGGCGGTTACCGGGGCAGGCGGTCAAGGTAGTCGAGCAGGACGCCTTCGCGCATAGCCCAGGGGGAGACGTCGAGCTGCGCGATGTCGAAGACGTGCATGACCTCGGACAGGACGACGCCGCCTGCCACGATCTGCAGGGCACGGTCGGTCGTGATGCCGGGCAGCGCAGGCCGCGCTTCAGAGTGGAGCTTGGCGAGGCGCGGCACCCAGTCGTCGAGCTGCCACTTCTGCAGCGTCGTGCGCTGTCCCGCCCCGATGCCGTCGATCGACGAGCCGGCGAGGCGGGCGAGGGAGCGGATGGTCTTCGACGAGCCCACGAACTGGTCTGGGCGGGCGCCGTCGAACGTCTCCGCCGCCTCCTTGATGAGCTTGCGCGCGTACTTGCGCAGCTCATCCACCTGGTCTTCGGTTGGCGGGTCGTTGTGGAGGAAGTTGACGGTGCTGCGGCCGGCGCCGAGGGGCACGGAGATGGCGTGCTCGGAGAGCTCGTCGTCGCCGACGGCCAACTCGAGCGAGCCGCCGCCGATGTCGACGAGCATGATCCGACCGGCTGCCCAGCCGAACCAGCGGCGGACGGCGAGGAATGTGGTCCTGGCTTCCTCTTCGCCGGTCATGACCTGGAGGTCGATGCCGGTCTCCTTGTGGATGCGCTTCAGCAGTTCGGGCCCGTTCTTGGCTTCGCGGATGGCGCTGGTCGCGAGCGGCATGAAGTGGTCGAGCTTGCTCTTCTTGACGGCGTCGGCGGCCCGGTGCATGGCGTCCATGATCTTGGCGACGCCTTCGTCGGAGATCGAGCGGTCTGGCTGCAGGTACCGCATGAGGCGCAGGATGCTCTTCTGGGACGTCTCCGGCACGGGTTTCGCGCCGGGGTGGGCGTCGACCACGATCAGGTGGACGGTGTTGGATCCGACGTCGAGAACTCCAAGGCGCATGCCCTGGATGTTACCCGTGCTGTCGCTCGGGGCGGCGTCCCCGCCTGCCCGCGCGTACGCTGGACGGATGCAGGAGATCACCATCAGGCGGGCCACCACGCACGACATCGTGGGTATCAGCGAGCTGATCCAGCCGCTCGTCGACCGGAACGTGCTGCTGCGGAAGGAGCTCATCACGCTCTACGAGGCGGTGCAGGAGTTCCGGGTCGCAGTCGATGAGCACGGCAGTCTGGTGGGGTGCGGCGCCTTGCACGTGCTGTGGCGCGACCTGGGCGAGGTTCGAACGATCGCGACCTCGGACTCCGTGCGTGGAACCGGCGTGGGGCACGTGCTCCTCGACCGTCTCATGGCGGACGCCCGCCACCTGGGCCTCGAGCGCCTCTTCTGCCTGACGTTCGAGACGAGCTTCTTCGAACGGCACGGCTTCGTGGTGGTCGGCGAGCAGATCGTCGACGCGGAGACGTACGAGATGATGCGCCGTTCCCCGGATGAGGGTGTCGCCGAGTTCCTGGACCTCGCGCACGTCAAGCCGAACACGCTCGGCAACACGCGCATGCTGAAGGTGCTCTGAGCGCGTCACTGACCTGAGCACGGGCCGCTTCGCCACGGCGGTCGGTGCGCCTCACGAGAGTCGCAGGACCGGGTCCGTACCCTTGGCGAGTGAGTTCGACCCGCAGACCAAGCAAGGCCGTCTACCGCCGTCGGCGGCTGGTGCTCCTCATCGTCTGCGTGCTGGTCATCGGCCTGCTGATCTGGGGCATCTCGAGTCTCCTCGGGGCCGGAGGAGACGAGCGGGGCGGCGGGCCCACATCCGTTTCCCCGTCCGCCTCTGCGAGCACGTCGGCATCCGCTGAGACGGGTGAGACGCCCGCCGCGACACCGACACCCACGCCCACGCCGACGCCGACGGGGCCGGCTGAGTGTGCGGCGCCGGAGCTGGTCGTCTCTGCGGTGCTCGACGCCGCCAGCTACGCGGCTGACGTCCAGCCGCAGCTCTCCCTCTCGATCGCCAACACGGGTGCGGAGCCGTGCGTCATGAACGTCGGCACCGCCGTGCAGGTCTACACGATCTCGAGCGGCGCCGACGTCATCTGGGTCTCGTCGCACTGCCAGACCGACCCGGCGGACGAGATCGTCACGATCGGTGCGGGCCAGTCCATCGCGGCCCCGCCCATCTCCTGGGTGCGGGAGCGCTCGTCGCTGGACACCTGTGGCACGGACCGGGCGGATGCTGTTGCCGGGGGTGCCTACTACCAGCTCGTCGTCAGCGTCAACGGCATCGCATCCCAGCCCGCCACGTTCGTCCTCGACTGAGCAAGGACCACTTCGGGGTTTCGCGATAATCCCCTGAACGTTAACCTTGAAGACAGTGTGAGCTGAGACGATCCTCTCGTTCCGCACGATCCTGTCCCTCCGTCGATCTCCAGGAGACTCATGACGACGCCCACTCGCAAGCGAGCAACCGCTGCCGCTGCCGTCCTCGGCACGGCAGCTCTTGTTTCCGCCTTCGCAGCACCAGCGGGGGCCGCCGTGCTGTCCCCGAGCTTCATCGAGCCCACCGCCGGCGCGAAGCAGATCAACCTCGTGGGCTTCAACGACTTCCACGGTCGTTTCCTCGACGCCGACCTGTTCGCGGCCACCGTGCTGCAGGCCCAGCAGGGCTTCGGCGAGGAGAACAGCCTCGTCATCTCCAACGGCGACGCCGTCGGTGCCAGCCTCTTCGAGTCGTCGATCCAGCAGGACCAGCCGACGATCGACGTGCTCAACACGATGGGCGTCGATGTCTGGACGCAGGGCAACCACGAGTTCGACCAGGGCATCGACGACGCGACCGGTCGCCTCGCATCCGCCACGAACGGCCCGGACCTGGCCGCGAACGTCACCCTCGCCGACGGGTCGTACCCGTTCGACACGCACGCGATCTTCGAGGTCAACGGTCTCAAGGTGGCCGTCATCGGCGCCGTCACCGAGGAGACCTCGGCGCTCGTCTCGCCTGACGGCATCGAGGGCGTCACCTTCGGCGACCCCGTCGAGGGCGTCAACAAGGTCGCCGCTGAGCTCACCGCCAGCAAGGCCGCCGACGTCATCATCGCCTCCTACCACGAGGGTGCGCCGCTCGACGACGCGCCGATCGCTGACAACGAGCAGTCGGACACCTTCCGTCACATCGTCGAGGACACGGCTCCCGAAGTGGACGCGATCTTCAACGCGCACACGCACCGCCAGTACGCGTACGACGCGCCCAACGGCGCATCGACCCGTCCCGTGATCCAGGCCGGCCAGTACGCGGAGAACATCGCGCAGGTCGCGCTCACCGTGGACGCCTCCGGCAACGTGACCAAGTCGGACAGCTCGATCGTCCCGACGCTCGAGGCGGTTCCCGAGGCGCTCGAGAGCGACCCGCGTATCGCTGAGATCCGCACGATCCGCGATGCTGCTGTCGCCGAGGCCGACGTGCTCGGTGCCGAGGTCGTCGGCACGCAGACCGGCGATCTGTCGCGCGGCAAGGAGTACGAGCCCGGCTCGCTCGTCGTCGCCGAAGACGGCACCACGTCGGGTGGAATCGTCACGACCGCCGACAACCGCGCGGAGGAGTCGTCGCTCGGCGGCATCATCTCGCAGTCGATGCTCGAGACGGTCGCAGCCACCGGACGCGACGTCGACGCGGCGATCATGAACCCGGGCGGCCTGCGCGCTGACCTGCTCGACGACGACGGTCAGATCACCTACAAGGAGGCCGCGACGGTCATCCCGTTCGCGAACAACCTCTCGGTCGTCTCGCTCAAGGGCGTCGATGTGAAGAACGTGCTCGAGGAGCAGTGGCAGCTCACCGCTGACGGCGAAGTGCCGTCGCGCCCGTACCTGCAGCTCGGCCTGAGCGACAACTTCACGTACGTCTTCGACAGCTCGCGTCCCCGCATGGACCGCATCGTGGGCCTCTCCATCGACGACGAGCCCGTGCAGCCGGACGAGACCTACAACCTCGTCATGCCCACGTTCCTCGCAGCCGGTGGCGACAACTTCCACTCGCTCGCGAACAATGTCGGCGTGCAGGACACTGGCCTCATCGACCTCGACGCGTTCGTGAGCTGGATCCGCAGCGAGACCTCCGCTTCCCCGGAGGGTGTCACGCCCGACCTGAAGCGCAACGGCTTCGAGATCCTCGGGCTCCCCGAGAACAACACGTTCGTGGCAGGCGAGACCTACACGCTGACCGTCTCGAAGTTCAACCTCACGTCGCTCGGGTTCACGCAGAACCTGTCGATCGTCGGCTGGATCGGCCAGATGGAGCTCGGCGCGCAGACCGTCGACCTCTCGACGCCGAACCGGGTGGAGTTCACGTTCACGCTTTCGGAGAACGGCATCGCCAACAGCTCCGAATCGCGGCTCGCGTTCCTCGCCAGCCAGTCCGGCGCGGTCGCCTCCCTGCCGGTCATCGTCCCGCCGATGGTCGAACCGACCCCGACCCCGACCCCGACGGCGACGACGGAGCCGACGGCCACGGCGGAGCCGACGCCGACGGCAAGCGCAACCGCGGCGCCTGTTCCGACGGCGACGTCCCCGGCCGCTGATGGTGGCTCGCTCGCCACGACGGGTTCTGACGAGAACGCCATGTTCGCCGCCATCGCAGGTGCACTCGCACTGCTCGTGGCCGGTGGAGCCGCGATGCTGCTTCGTCGCCGCGCAGGCAGCGACGCGTAGTCCTCGGACGCAGCGCTGAGTCGGCCGACGGCTGATTCGCGAAAGGCCCGGAGCAGATGCTCCGGGCCTTTCGCATGCGTGCTACTGGAGGGCCCAGTCGTTCGCTCGCACGCAGCTGCGCAGGGCGGCGAACGGGTGCCGCGGAGGCGGGGGCTTGGTCAGTTGCCGAGCGCCGCGGTGAGTGCGCGGTCGATGCTCCCGATCGATGGGTCGACGACGTGCGCCAAGCCCATGCGCTTGGCTTCTGCAGCGCGCAGATTCGCGGATGCGACGCGGCGGATCTCGCCGGCGAGGCTGACCTCGCCGAAGACGACGGTGCCGTCGCGGACCGGACGGTTGCGGATGGAGGAGGCGATGGCGATGGCGATGGCGAGGTCGGCCGCCGGTTCCTGGAGCTTCACCCCGCCGACGGTCGAGACGTAGACGTCGTACTCGGAGAGCTTGTGCTTGGTGCGCCGTTCGAGCACGGCGAGCAGCATCGCGACGCGGCTCGTGTCGACGCCGTTGGTGACCCTGCGCGGGTTCGGGGCGTTCGTCTTCTGCACGAGGGCCTGGATCTCGACGGGCAGCGCGCGCCGCCCTTCGAGCGCGACGGTGACACAGGTTCCGCTGACCGGCTCGGGCCGCTCGCTGAGGAACAGGCCGGACGGGTCTGGCACCTCGGTCATGCCCTCGCCGGTCATCTCGAAGCAGCCCACCTCGTCCGTCGGCCCGAAGCGGTTCTTGATCGTGCGCACGAATCGCAGTGCCGTGTGGCGGTCGCCCTCGATGTGGGCGACGACGTCGACGAGGTGCTCGAGGAGGCGCGGGCCGGCGATGGTGCCGTCTTTCGTGACGTGGCCGACGATGATGACGGGTACGCCCCTGGTCTTGGCGACGCGGATGAGGGCTGACGCGACCTCGCGCACCTGGCTCGGCTGCCCCGCAAGCGAGTCGACGGTGTCGCTGGAGACGGTCTGCACGGAGTCGACGATGATGAGGCCGGGGTCGAGGCGCTCGATCTGCCCGAGCACGGTCGACAGGTCGGTCTCGCTCGCGAGGTACAGGGTGTCGTGCAGGGCATTGGTGCGCTGGGCGCGCATCCGCACCTGGTTCACCGATTCCTCCGCGGACGCGTACAGCACGGTGGTGCCCTTCGCGGCGACCCGGGAGGCGAGCTCGAGGAGGATCGTCGACTTTCCGACACCAGGCTCGCCGCTGAGCAGGATGGCGGCGCCTGGAACCAGCCCGCCGCCGAGGACCCGGTCGAACTCGCCGATTCCCGTCGGGCGGTGCGCGACGTTGTCGACGGGCGCCTCGGTGATGGGGCGTGCGGCACGCGACTCGCTGATCGTGGCCGCCTGGATGCGCCCGGCGGTCTGCGATTCGAAGCGGTCGACGAGGGTGCCCCAGGCCTGGCATTCGGGGCACTGCCCGAACCACTTCAGCGATGCGGCACCGCATTCGGTGCACTTGAACGCTGGCTGCTGCTTGGTCTTGGGAGGCATGCGTCAAGGCTAGGTGCGACCACCGACAACGGGCCCCAGCACGCGCTCACGGCAAAGAGTCCCTATCCTGAGGAGGCTCACCGCCGTACGCGTTCCCTGCGTGCACCCCCGACGCGGGGAGCCACGTCTGGAGGATCAGTGACGATACGAACGCGCGCCCGCACGACGACGGCCCTGCTCGCCCTGGCGGCGATGACCGGACTCGCAGGATGCGCCCCCGGCCCGATCATCGAGGACGGGCCGGGCGAGGCGGGCACCCTGGAGGTGCAGAAGGTCAACCCGGCCGACTTCGCTGGCCAGAGCATGAGCTACGTCTACTTCACCGACGGCCCGGATGAGGCTGCGACGCGTGAGCTCATCGCCTCTTTCGAAGAGGAGTACGACGTGACCGTGAACCTCGAGGTGCTGCCGTACTCCGACCTCGTCACGAGTGTCCAGGCCCGCCTCTCCGGCGGCAATGCGCCGGATGTGGTGCGGCTCACCGGCCTGACCGACTTCCGCGCCGACCTGCTCGACCTGCGCACCTACCTCGGCGAGGACTATGCCGAGGAGTTCGTCGACGGCCCCGTGAAGGGCGTGCTCGGGGAGTACGGCGAGATGCTCGCCGTACCGTCGGATCTGACCCTCAACGGGCCGTTCATCAACGTCGACCTGTTCAACGAGGCCGGGGTTCCGCTGCCCGATCCGGAGGATCCCTGGACGTGGGACGAGATGATCGACGCGGCCACGAAGGTGCGCGACGCGACCGGAACCGAGTACGCGTTCGCGATCGACAAGTCCGGGCACCGCGTCAGCACGGTCCTCAGCCAGTACGGCACCGCGCTTGTCGGCGACGATGGCGCTGTCCTCGATGAGGCGAAGGCGGTGGAGGCGCTCCAGCCGCTTGTCGACATGATGGCGGACGGGCGCATGCCGCGTGACTTCTGGCTCGGCTCCGGCAGCCGCTACGAGGGTGCGAACGACATCTTCCTGGCACAGCAGACGCCCGTGTACCTGTCCGGGAACTGGCAGGTGGGGCAGTTCGCCGACAACGCCGACTTCACGTGGTCCGCGGCACCGAACCCGTGCGCCGACGAGTGCGGTGGCTTCCCCGGCGGGAAGTACATGGGCGCGCTCGCGGAGGGCCCGAACCCTGCGCTCGGCGCGTTCTTCGTGCAGTACATGAACACGACCAAGGCGCAGCAGAAGTTCATCGTCGCCGGCGGCTTCCTGCCCACGCGGGTCGACCTCACCGAGCGCGGCGTGCAGTACCCGGTCCGCCAGGAGGACATGGACGTGTTCTTCGCCGATCTCGCTCGCACGCCCGATCTCGGGTACGAGGCGAACAGCCAGCCGTCCTACACCGGCGCCTCGCTGGAACTCGTCGACCAGCTCGCGCTTGTCGTCGCGGGGGAGAAGGACACGACGACAGCGGTCTCCGACTTGCAAGCGAAGTCCGAGCAGCTCGTCGAGGAGCTGCAGCCGTGACCGCCGATCTCAGCGCCACGACCGACGCACAGCGCGTCGTCCAGCCATCCGGTCCGGATCGGCGACCCGGGAAGCAGCAGCGCGGGTCGACGAAGCCGTGGCAGCTGCGTCTCGCTCCGTATTTGTTCCTCCTGCCCAACATGGCGATCTTCGGCGTCTTCACGATCTGGCCGGCGATCAACGGCTTCAACAACTCCCTGTACTCCTCGTCGAACGGGCGCACCTTCCGGCGGGAGGGGCTCGGCAACTACACGCGCATCCTCACCGACCCTGAGTTCTGGGGCGTGGTGGCGCAGACCGCCGTGTATGCGGTTGCGTACGTCGCCCTCTCGGTGGTCCTCGGCATCCTGCTCGCCGTGCTCGTCGAGCAGCAGCTGCGCGGGCGCGCGTTCTTCCGGGCCGTGTTCTTCATCCCGGTGCTCGTGTCGCCGGTCGTCGCGGGCCTCGTCTGGAACTGGATGCTCGAACGCGAGGGTGGGCTCGTGAACACGGTGCTCGGGATGCTCGGCATCCCAGCCGTGCCGTGGCTCGTCGAGGGGCCGTGGGCGATGGTCGCGATCATCGGTGTCGGCGTCTGGCTGCAGGCCGGCTTCTACATGCTCATCCTCATGGCCGGGCTCCAGAGCATCGACCCCACCCTGAACGAGGCGGCCTCCATCGACGGGGCGTCGCGGTGGCAGCAGTTCTGGGGCATCACCCTGCCCCTGCTGCAGCCCAGCGTCCTCGTCGTGGTGGTGCTCGCCACCATCCACGGCTTCCAGGCCTTCGACTACATCTTCACACTCACGGGTGGCGGCCCGATCGGGGCGACCACCCTCATCGTGCAGTACATCTACGAGAACGCGTTCGTGTCGCCCATCCGGTACGGACTCGCCGCCGCAGGCAGCGTGCTGCTGTTCCTCGTCGTGTTCTCGATCACGCTCGTCAACTACTTCATCGGCCGAAAGCGAGACGCGGTATGACCACGGACACGGCCCTCCTGAACTCGGTCGACACCCAGAAGCCGGGGAAGCCGACGTGGACCACGACGAGCTCGAAGCGCGTCACGTCGACGGACGCGCTGCGCGTCGTGATCCTCATCACGTTCGCGCTGCTCGCCCTCATCCCCATCGTGTGGCTGCTGCTCGGGTCGTTCAAGACGCAGCCGGAACTGGCCGCAGGCGCGAGCACGCTCTTCCCATCGTCCTGGTCGTTCACGAACTACACCGAGGCGCTCACCCGCTTCAGCTTCGGCAGCTACCTGCTGAACAGCGTCGTCGTCACCGTCGCGGCGACGGTCCTGACGCTCGCCGTGAACTCGATGGCCGCGTACGGCCTCGCGAAGTACAACTTCCGCGGCAAGACATTCCTGTTCATCGTGACCCTCGCGACGATCATGATCCCGCTGCAGGTCATCCTCATCCCCGTCTACCAGGTGGTCGCGTCGCTCGGCCTCGTCAACTCGCTGTGGGGCCTCATCATCCCCGCCGCGGCGACCCCGACGGGTGTGTTCATCCTGCGCCAGTACATGCTCTCCATCCCGGACGAGCTCATCGAGGCGGCCCGCATCGACGGCGCTGGCGAGTTCCGCATCTTCGCGTCCATCGTGCTCCCCATCTGCCGGCCCGCGCTCGCGGTGGTCGCCATCCTGTCCGTCATGTGGCGGTGGAACGACTTCCTGTGGCCGCTCATCGTCGCGCAGAGCGAATCGGTGTACACGCTGCCCGTGGCGCTCGCCCGGTTCAACGCGGAGGAGACGGTGCCGTTCAACCTGATCCTCGCGATGAGCGTCGTCAGCATCCTGCCCATCGTGGTGCTGTTCCTCTTCTTCCAGCGCCAGGTGACGACGGGGATCGCGAATACGGGTCTGAAGTAGCGCGCGCCGCCCGGTTCGGGCAGTATCAGAGCGTGTCAGCGCGTCGCGTGGTGTACGCCGTGAACCCGTCGGCGGGGCGGGGCGTGCCCGCAGACCTCGGGCGCAGGCTCGCCGGGGGAGTGGGCGGTGGCCAGCTGCCCGACCTCGAGGTGGTGCTGGTGACCGCCGGCTCCATGCCGGAGCTCCGGGGCCGCGCCGTCGCCGAGCTCGCGCATCCGGGCGGCGTGGATGCGCTGGTCGTGATGGGCGGCGACGGCATGGTCTCTCTGGGGGCGGGTCTCGTCGCGGGCACGGGAGCGCCGCTCGGGATCGTGCCGGCCGGCACGGGCAACGACTTCGCGCGCGGCGCCGGGATCAGGCGGGATGCCCCCGCCGTCGGAATTGAGCGGATGCTGACAGCCCTGCGCACCGGTGACGCCGGCGTTCGCGAGGTCGACGTGGTGCGCCTTGCTCTCGACGGTGTCGAGCACGTTGCCCTGAACTCGGTGAACATCGGCTTCGACGCCGTTGTGAACCGCCGAGCGAACGAACTCCGGCGCCTGCCCGGCACCGCTCGCTACATCGCCGCCCTGCTGGATTCGGTGCGGAGCTTCTCGCCTCTCGAATTCGGCGTCTCGGTCGACGGTGGTCCCACGCGCGCCGTCGCCGCCGAGCTGCTCGCGATCTTGAACGGGTCCTCGATCGGCGGCGGCATCAGGGTCGCGCCTCACGCGGTCATCGACGACGGCGCCCTCGACCTCGTCGTCGTCGGACGGCTCTCGAAGCTCGGTCTGCTCACGCTGTTTCCCCTCGCGATGGTGGGCCTGCACACGCGGCTGCCCGCCGTCTCCTTCGAGCGGATGCGGCGCATCCGCGTGCAGGTGCCGGCCGGCGTTCTCGTGTACGCCGACGGGGAGGAGCTGCGCGGGCCGGACCAGCACGCGTGCACGCTCGATGTGCGGGTGGACCCGGGCGCGCTGCGCCTTGTCCAACCCCAGGGGCCGGCCTGACGCGCCGTCGTCGACCGCCGATTTGCATTCGACCCCATGGGTCGTACTAAGATTCCCCACGGTGACGTGTCCGAGCGGCCGAAGGTGCAACACTCGAAATGTTGTGTAGGGGCGACTCTACCGTGGGTTCAAATCCCACCGTCACCGCCACTCGAAAGGCCCCGACTTCCCTGCGTTTGCAAGGGAGCCGGGGCCTTTCTGCTGCCCTCATCGCGACGGCTCTGCCTCGTGGTCGAAGGAAGTCGACGAAGCCGCGGTGATCCGCCCGCGGATGAAGATGATCGCCAGGAGACCGAAGAGGATGACCGCGATGTTGCCGAGCCCCGCGAACGCCGTGAGCGGCCCGGTGCCAGGGTGCGCGGTGAGCAGGAAGATGCTGGGGTCAGTGCTCGCGTGCAGGAGGATCGGCCAGATCAGGCTGCCTGTGACACGGAGCGCGAGGTACATGCAGATGCCGAACGCGAACGTGTAGAGCACCTGGACCGCCGTCGTGACGAGATCCTGCCCATCGAGCAGATTGCCGGAGTGCATCGCGGCGAAGAGCGCAGCTGACACGAGCGCCGTCGCGATCTCCGAATGGCCCGCCTTGCGCATGAGGTTCACGACGTACCCGCGGGTCAGCACCTCCTCGGCGAAGCCGATGCACAACCCCGTGACCAGCCAGGCCGCGACCAGGCCCAGGCCGGCCGAGTCGTAGTCGAGCGCCGCGAACCGGAGCACGTTGAAGACCAGCACGACGGCCACGGCGATCCACATCCACCCCCTGCCCCGAATCGGCTGCGGTGCGAACAGCTCGCGCAGCCACCCGAGCGAGATCGCGAAGGCCACGAGGAGGAGGCCACCCAGGGCGATCGGCAGTGCGAAGCCCACGATGAGCGCGCCCGCCGAGCTGGGCTCGAGGCCATCCAAGAACGGCAGGAACAGCAACCCGCCCAGCTGGTACAGCACGTAGTAGGCGACAACCAGCGCGACGGCCTTCCACCACCCGCCCCGCTCCCAGAAGGCTCTCCAGCGGGATATCTCGGGTGTGTGTCCGGGGTCGTCGGTTCGGCCGCTCATCGGCGCACTCCAAAGGGTTCGGGGGAGGGCCGCCTCGGGGATCGCTCGGCCTGAGCACAGAGCCTACTGAGCACGGAGGGTACGCAGGAGAGCGGACGTCACCAGCCGTGCGTGTTCATCCACTCGCGACGCTGGTCGGCTTCGTCCCTGCTGATGTCTCCGCGCCAGGAGTCATGCTCGGCGAGCTCACCGCCCTCAAGTGTCACGAACGCGAAACAGGCCGGGCAGATCGCCCTGCCGTGCGGGAAGCCGTCGGCGAGCGGCGGCGCGGGGGCGGCCTGGGTTCCGCTTCCAGCGCACCGGGGCGGGTCGGCGTTCACGTCGCTCCACAGGATGCTCGAGCCCGTGCGGTTGTGCAGGCCGGCGTGCCCGGCCCGTCTCGTGCAGATCTCGCCGTCGCGGCGGCTGAGGCACAGCATGCGAGCCGCACCGGGCAGCTGCGCGATCGGACGGTTGCTCACCGCTCTCCGATGAGGTTGAGCTGCGTGCCGTCGATGTCGACGAGGTAGCCGACCCTGCCACCCCACGTTTCTCGGGCGACCTGATGCAGGCGGGGGAACCCGACACGCGTCTCAGGTACGCCCGTCGCCAGGATGGCCGCGTACAGCGCGTCGAAGTCTCGGGACGGGAGATTGGGCACCGCACGGTCACGCATCCGGCCAGCCTACGGCCGCGAATCGTGGGTCTCCACAGGACCGGCCCGCTCTCGCACACCCCGGGTATGCTCTGTCTGCTGCGTTCCGCGCGGCGACAGAACACCTAGGAGAACACCGTGCCCGTTGGCCTGCTCGCCGTCGTCGACGACATCCTCACCGCCGCGCTCAAGGCCTCAGCCAAATCGGCGGGTGTCGTCATCGACGACGCCGCCGTCACCCCGCAGTACGTGCAGGGCATCACGCCCGCCCGCGAGCTGCCGGTCGTCTGGAACATCGCCAAAGGCAGCCTCTTCAACAAGTTCGTGATCATCATCCCGATCGCGCTCCTGCTGACGGCGTTCGCTCCATGGGTCCTGCCGTTCCTGCTCATCATCGGCGGCGTGTACCTGTGCTTCGAGGGCGCAGAGAAGGTGACCGAGTGGTTCGGGCACCACCATGCGCTCGACGAGGATCATCCGCGCGACGAGAAGAAGCTGATCTCCGGCGCGGTACGCACCGACCTCATCCTGTCCACCGAGATCATGCTCATCTCGCTGTCGAACCTCGACCCCGACCTCGGGTTCTGGATGCGACTCGCCGCGCTCGTCGTCATCGCTCTCGCCATGACCGCCCTCGTCTACGGCGCCGTCGCCCTGCTCGTCAAGATCGACGACATCGGCCTGCACATGGCGACCCGCAGCGACCGCCGCACGCGCCACCTCGGCGTCCGCATCGTCCGCTCCATGCCCGCCGTGTTCCGCTTCATCAGCATCGTCGGCACCGTCGCCATGCTGTGGGTCGGCGGCCACCTCGTCATCATCAACGTCGGCGAGGTCGGCTTCCACGCGCCGGCGGACCTGCTGCACGAGATCGAGCACGCGCTCATGAACACGGGCCCCGTGGTCGTGTGGCTCGTCGACACCCTCATCTCCGCGATCGTCGGACTCATCGTCGGCCTCGTGGTCGTCGGCGTCGTGCTCCTCGTCGGGCGCATCCTCCCGAAGAAGCCGAAGGCCGTGACCGCCGCTGCCACCCCTGCGCCAGCAGGTGAGTCACCGAAGCCCGGCGCCCACTAGCCGCTTCGAGTACGCGCTGCCTGTGTTTGCAACCTCCCGGGGCGTCCCGAGGGGTGGAAGCACAGGCAGCGTTCGCGTTGGTCGCTAGCGCTCGCGGCGCAAAAGACCGATGAGCTCGTTGTAGGTCACCGTGAACCCGAAGCGCAGGATGCACCAGACGAGCGTGGTCGCGATGGCGATCGTGATGCCGGCGCGCAACGTCGCATCCATCGGCACCAGCCAGAAGCCGAAGCCGATGACCGCGACAGCCGACCCGCACACCATCGCGGGCGCGTAGGAGCGGAGCACGTCCACGGTGCGAAGGCCCATGACGCGAATGGCGACGGCCTGCTTCACGACGACGAAGACCGCCACCACGAGGAGCTGCCCGACCGCGACGCCCATGATGCCGCCGTAGTGCGCGCCGGCGATGAGCACCGCCACGAACACGACGAGCTGCGCCGCGGAGAGCCGCATCGCGAGACCGGGCCGCCCGATGGCCTTGTACACCTCGTTGATGCCAGAACCCAGCGACCGCACCGCCGCATACAGCGACAGCACGATGAGCGGCTCGATGACCGTGAGCCAACCGTCGCCGAAGAGCAGCGGCACGAGCGCCGGCGCCACGGTCGCGAGCCCGATACCGGCCGTGACGCCGAAGATCGTCTGAACGCGCAGCCCAAGCAGGTAGCTGCGCTGCAGCAGCGCAGGGTCGCTCTGCGCCCTCGCGTACAGCGGGTACAGGACCGCCGTCAGGATGTAGAGCGTGTTCACGATGCCGAACTCGGGCAGCCGAAAGGCCAGCTGGTACGTGCCGAGCGCGGCAGTCCCGAGGAACGCGGCCACGATCAGGTAGTCGACCTCGAAGTTGAAGCGCGAGATGATCTGGCTGCCTGCGGCAGGAAGCCCGAAGTCGGTCACCTCACGCAGGTCGGCCTTCCCCCAGCGCCAGAAGCGCAACGGCGTCCGATCGCGCAACGCGACCCAGCACGAGATCGCGTACGCGAACGACGCGGCGATCGAACCGAGGATGAGCGACCAGACCCCAGCGCCGCCGAGCGCCAGCCCCATGGTCACTGTCCCCGTCACGACGGCGCGGACGATGGAAGCGGTCGTGATCGCGCTGAAGCGCATGTCCCTGCGAAGCAGGGACTCTGGGACCGCGCACAGCGACGCCCCGACGACGACAAGACTGGACGCCTGCAGGAGCGGCGTGAGGTCTGGTTGCCTGAACCACAGTGCGAAGACCGGCGCGAGAACGACCAGGAGCACGGCCAGCAACGCGCCGAAAGTGAGTGTGATGGCGAGCGACGCCCGCACGATCGAGGGGCGCCTCGTCAGCACGACGAGCGCCTGCGCGATGCCCCCATCAGCGACGGTCTCGGCGTACGCCATGATGACCAGCGCGAGCGTCACGAGCCCGTACTGATCAGGGGTGAGCGACCTGGCCAGGATGGCGGTCGTCGCGAGCAGCACCAGACGGCTGACCGCGACGGCCCCAGACTGCATCGCAGCGCCGCGGGCCGCGCTGCGGGCCAGCTGGCGCGGATTGAGCGCAGACCCGGCTGAGTCCTCGCTCATGCCTGCGCGGCGGTGGGCTCGAACACCCGATGCGCGCTCGCGCCTGTTCCCCTCGCCAGGCGCCCGCGAACGTAGCCGACGCCCGTGATCCCGAGCCCCGCGACGATCGCGGCCGCCCCTTGGAGACGGCCAGCACGGAGTTCGCGCAACGCCCCGCGGCCGAGCACGCGCAGCACGTAGTCCCTCTCCGTCGACAGGGCGGCCGTCGCTCCCTGCAGGCGCGCGATCGACGCCTTCGAGAGCCCTTCCGCGTAGCACCGTCGCAGGAAGTACCCCCAGGTGCCCCGCGCCGCCGCCACCTCGTGGCGAACGGCCGAGCTCGGCTCGAAGATCACCCTGGCCTGCGGGTCCGCCGCGGTGATCCGGATGCACAGCTCCGTCTCCTCGCCGCCGAGCGGGATGCGCCCCACCCGGCCCAGCTCCTCGCCGAAGCCGCCAGCCGTGATGATCGCCGTGCGACGCAGCGACATGTTGCAGCCCATGAGGTTGCGCACCTCGCTGGCACTCGTGGGCTGGCCCAGGTACGTGCATCCCACGACCCAGTCGAACTCGCCGGGACCCGCGGTCGGATCGAGGGCGGAGCCCGGCGTCGGGTACATCGGTGGTCTCGACACAGGCCAGGCGGGTCGCGCGGAACCCCCGACGGCAACGACGGTGTCGTCGACATACTGAGCGACCAGCAGTTCGAGCCAAGACGTATCGGCGACCGCGTCATCGTCGAGGAAGGCGACGATCTCACCCCGCGCCACCTCGACTCCCGTGTTGCGAGCTCCGGAGAGCCCCCGGCGCCGGCTGTTCTCGACGACGGTCGCGGCGTCACCGAAGTGCCGCTTCGCCCGCTCGAAGAGCGCACGGTTGTGGTCAATGACCACGATCAGCTCGTCCGGGGCCAGCGAGCCGCCCACCGCCGACGACGCCCCGCGCACGATCGTGGACCAGCGGTCCTCCGTGTACGCGCAGATGACCACGGAAACTGTCGGCATTGGCTCCCCCCGGAGTTCTCCCCTTGAACAGGCTTGCAGCGTGTGCAGGGTCGAGCCTAGACGTGCGCCAGCTCGCGCGAGCGGCGCTTCACGTCCCGAGCGCGCGTGCGCTCGGTGGCGAGCGTGCGCAGCACGCGCGTGCCGTCCGCCCACGTCCGCAGGTGGCTCTCCCCGTGGATGCGACGTCTCTCGACACTCGGCACCTCGCGGATGCGAGCATCGGCCGCCGCCATCCGGCAGTTGATGATCGTCTCGATCTCGAAGCCATCACCCCAGAGCATGAGGTCCGGCTGTGAGGCGCCGGGCTCCGGGAGCTCCAGCACCGGCAGCATGTCGCGCCAGAACGCGTTGTAGCCGTAGCAGAGGTCGGAGAACTTCGTGCCGAAGGCGAGGTTGGCCGTCAGGTTCAGCCCGGCGTTCCCCGCACGGCGAAGCGGGGTGATGTCCTCGCTGCCGCCTCCCGGCAGGAAGCGCGTCCCCTTCGCGAAATCGGCGCCGTCGACGAGCGCGTCGACGAACAGCGGGATCTCGATCGGGTCGGCCGAGCCGTCAGCGTCGAACATGACGATGACGTCGCCCGTTGCCGCGCCGAAGCCACAGGAGAGCGCGTTGCCCTTGCCTTTGCGGGTCTGAGCGATGAGCGACGCGTCCGGCCGAAGGCGGCGGACCACCTCCGCCGTCCCGTCGCTCGAGTTCGCGTCGACGACGATGATCTCGTGGTCTCGAGGCAGCTGCGGCAGCATGACCTCGAGGTTCGACGCTTCGTTTTTCGCCGGGATGACGATCGTCACCGTGGGCGCAGACGTACGTTCCATCAAGTTCCCCCAAACTTGTCGGTGGTGACGCTCAGTTCCCCCTGCGCGTCGCCATGATCGACCCTAACAGTCGTTTTGGCCCGGGCCAAGAGATGTCGTCAGGAGGCCGTATTGCTGGCGCGCCAGGCCTGATAAGCGCTGACATCTAGCTGAAAGACGACAGTTCCCGACTTCTCGAAGACCGGCTTCCAGTAGCCGGTTCGACCGAGTGCATCTCGAAGTTCTGCGAACTGAGATTCTGTCTGCAGAGCGTAGGCTTCACCGAAACCGCTCTGTGCTGGAGACCAGAGCGCGTAGACCGGCACGTCGGCGTCGAAGGGGCCGACGTAGCCATCGAGCGACCGTGTGAGGTCGGCCACATGGGTGTCCATCGAAGCGTCAGGAGCGAGCTGCTGCACGGGGAATCCCAGCTCGAGACGCTCGATGAAGTCGCCGTTCTCGTCGTTCGTGCGAGGGGACGTGGGGAGGTCGCCGTCGCCGAGCAGCAGGGTGATCGGGCCGTCGGCGCGCCCGTTGGAATCTCGGGTCACGAGATTGACGGCCTCGATGTCACTCGGGTGCACGTAGTGGATGCGGTCAAGCGCCGAATACGAGGGCAGCCAGCACAGGGACAGCGCGAGGGCGAAGGCGACCAGCGTCGATCGCCTGGGCCAGCCGGAGTCGGTGCCGAACGCGGCGACGGCCAGCCCCGCGAGCCATGGGATGCCGAAGAGCGCCGCTCGGAAGATGCCCTCCTGCCCGTATGGTGTCAGGACCAGGATGATGAGCCCCGTCGCGGTGGTTGCTGTCGCAGCGAGGCCGAGCGAGAGCGGTGGCCGGTTCTCACGCTGTCGACCGCGCCGCAGGACCGCGTCGAGCATCCGCTCGAGGATGACCCAGCCAGCCGCCGCGACCAGCAGCAGGATGCCGCCGACCAAGCCGTAGACCGACCACGAGACCTCGGGGATGCGGACGAGCGGTATCGACTCGACGGTGCGGGGCGGCAGGAAGTTGCCGGCCCGACCGAACTCGTCGAAGTTCAGGAACGCGCTGACGGCACCCGAATGCAGCAGGGTCCAGACGATCGCTGGAGCCAGCACCAGCGCCGGCAGCCACCAGGGCTTGACGACACGGAACGCCACCAGGACGGCGATCATGAGGCCCACGATGTACGGGCTCAGCTGATGCGTCATGGCGAGCGCGCAGGAGACGGGCAGGATCATGGCGACCCTCGCGCGGGCCGACGCTGACGACATCACGGCCGCGGCGATCGCGAACGCGAAGCAGTAGCCGAGCGACTGCGGCGAGAAGTAGTCGGCGCCGATGGTGTCGACGAGCACGCAGAACGCGACGGCGATCCAGGCGGCGCGAGGGTCCCGCACGATGCGACCCAGGAACTCGCGGAGGACGACGACGCGGATGAGGCCGATGATGAGCGGCCAGAACCGGGCGAAGGCGACGACGTCCTCCAGGCCGCTCGCCTCGGCGACCCACGCGATCGAGCTGAAGAAGCCGGGCCAGCCGTTGTAGACGCCGACGGAGGAGTTCGTCGTGTGCGAGGTGAGGATCTGGTCGACGAGGTCGACGTGCTTGACGCTCGACGGCGAGCGGGGGCCCTCGTAGAGCAGGGCGGTCGTGAGCATGACGACGACCAGCAGGGAGATCGCCGAGACTGCGGAGCTGAGCTCCGTGGCTCGGCGGGAGCAGACGAGGCTGAGGAGCACGGCCAGGAAGCCAACCGCCCACGGGAGTCCGAGGACGTGGAGGAAGCCACCGAACTGCGGCTCCACCGGGCCGGTGGCGACAACCGTGCCGATGCAGAGGGCCGCGCCGAGGATCGCGGTGACCATCAGCACGATCGGGACGGCGCCGGGTGCGTCGTCCGCCGGCTGACCGGCGGCGCGACGAGCGCTCCACGACGTGTGCAGGGTCAGGTCACGCCGCGCGCGGAACCACGCGAGACCGCCACTCACGGCTGCGGCGGTGGCGAGTGCCGCCGCCGCGGGAGTCGGCACCCAGACAGTGGTGCTCATCATGAGCATGGACCCGAGCACCAGCACCGTCGGGCCCGTCACGACCGTCAACGTCACGCGGGATTGCGCCGAGAAGCGGGCACCGTGGGCCCAGACCCCAGCCCCGAGTCCGATGAAGAGGAACGCCACACCCGCGCCGACGCGCACCTCGTCGAGGCCGAGCAGGAGACCCGCCAGGTACGCGAGCGCGGTGCCGACGGCGATGCACGCGAGCGCTGACCGCACCGGGGCCGAGCGCTTGGCTCTGCGGAGCATCAGCGCATCCGTCACGATCTGCGGAGCCCCGCCTGCCGTGTCCGGCTGGCCAACCTCGCTCTGGCGTAGAGCACAGGGCCAGCCAGGTAGCCACGCACCTCCTCCTGCCAGGCTCCGGCCGGCGCCTCGACGTGGTCGAGCATCCGCCCCTCGGTGGCGGTGCGGATGCTCGCCAGCCGCTTGACGCCCGCGAAGAGGCGGCTCACGATGTCGAGCGACGTGGCCGGGTTCGCCAGGTACTTCGTCAGGAATGCGGTGAGCCCTGTGCCGTAGCCGTACAGCTGGCCTCGGAGCGCGTCATCGTCCGCACGGTGCTGGTGCCAGACGAGCGCGGCGGGTTCGTATGCGATCGCGAAGCCGGCGCGAAGGACGCGCACGAACATGTCGAGGTCCTCCCCACCCTTCGTCTTCGCGCCGGCGCCGAGCGCCTCGTCGAACTCGCCGACACGGTCGACGGCCTCGCGTGCGAGCGCGAGGTTGGCGCCCGTGCCGAAGATGCCGGCCGAGTACGGGTAGAGCGGCGAACCGTCGTTGCGTCCGCTGAGGTCGTAGCGCTCGGAGGTCATGCGCCCCGACCACGACGGTGAGCGCGCATCGAAGTAGCCTTCGGCGTTCGTCTCGATAGCCGCGGTCGCGACCAGACCCGTCACGCAGCCGATGGCCGGCTCGTCCCGGAACGTGCGGGCGATCTCGGTCAGCCAATTGCGGTCGACAAGGACGTCGTCGTCGGTGTACGCCAAGATCTCGCCGCGCGCCGCCGCAATTCCGGCGTTGCGCGCCGCAGAGAGCCCCGCGCGCTCCTGGCGAAGGTACCGGAACCGGGAATCCAAGGCGCAGATCGCCGCGAGGAGCTCGCGAGTCTCCTCGGTCGACGGCGCGTTGTCGACGACCAGCACCTCGAAGTCCGGGTAGTCCAGCGCCTGGATGCGGTCCAGGCAGCTGGTCAGCAGCTCGGTGTGGTCTCGCGTGCAGACGATGACGCTCACGAACGGCGCATCGGCGATCGGTTCGGGCGCATCGGCGTTCACGGAGTCGCCGAAGGAGTCCACCGATCGAACCCGGATCTCCCGGGAGGAGACGGCGTCCGGCGCGGCATCGAAATGCAGGTAGCCGAGCGGCCTGCCGTGCGCTCGCACAAGCACTCGGGTGCGGTGATGCCCCGCGCCTGCATGCCTTGGGCCCCGCAGCCCGTCGTTGTTGAACAGATCGAACTCGCCGCACCAGATACCTGGCGCGGCGGAACGCGTCGCGTGTGTCATCCCGCCCCGACTCTCGTGAAACACGGCCCCCCGCCGCGAGCCACAGTCTAGTCGGGCGGTTCACTTCTCGCGCTATCATCACCCGGATGAGGATGCTCTACGTCGTCGAATCCACGCCCACGATCGACGCCAGGACCGGTGACGGCAGCAGCCTGATCCCGTACCATGTGGCGCTCGCGATGCCCGCGCACGTGAGCCTGGAGATCGTCACCTTCTCGGGCTCGAATACGGTCGACGAGACATTGCGGGCGAGGGCGAGTCGCATCCACGAGCTCCCGCAGCGGGGCCTCCGAGACGCGCAGATGCTCTCGCTCGTCGCTCGCGAATCCGTCGGCACCGCCAGGCGCATGACGGCCAGCTCACGACGTGTCGTGCGAGAGCTCTCCCGTGCCGCTGATGCGACCCTCGTGCACGGGCCGCACCTCCTGTCGCTGCTGGATGCGGTCGTGGGGCCCTGCGCCTACCAGAGCGTCGACCCGTGGTCGTTCCGGCTGGAGATGGAAGCCGTCGCGGCATCGGGGCCCCGCGCGCTCTACCGGCGGTCGCTGGCCAGAGCGCGCCTCGCCCGCGAGCGTGATCTGCCACGGCACATCGCGCTGGCAACCGTCGGCCGGGCTGACGCCGAACGCTGGCGGACCGAGCTCGAGCGCGACGTCGAGGCGATCCCCAACGGCGTCGCGCGTGGCCCCGGCTCCGAGCAACGGCGAGCCGGGCGCCCGGAGCGCCCCACGCTGAGCTTCACAGGAAGCCTCGACTACACCCCGAACATCGAATCGGCGACCAGGCTCGTGCGGGAGATCGCCCCCGTCGTGTGGGCTCAGGAGCCCACGGCGCGCATCCTCATCGCGGGCCGCAACCCGGTGGATGAGGTCCTCGCGCTCGCCTCCGACCGGGTCCAGGTGCTGGCCAACGTCCCGTCCATGTCGGAGGTCTACGCGGCCAGCGACATCGCGGTCTTCGCCGACGTCTCCGGACTGGGTATCCGCAACTCCGTCTCCGAGGCGCTCGCGGCGGGCACACCGGTCGTGGCGACACCGATCGCCGCCCGAGAGCAGCCGGACCACGCCCTCCTCACCGTCGTCTCGGAGGCCGAGTCCTTCGGTGGACGAACCCTCGACCTGTTGCGGGCCGTCAGGGCAGCGCCGCGGTCCCGGCATCAGATCGGGGCGAGCACGCCGATGCGCTCCTGGGAGGACGCGGCGGGGGAGTACCTGGCCATCCTCGGCGCCGCGAGTCGGTGACCTGAGCTCAGCGCCCGTCGCGGGCGAGCCAGGCGAGTGCATGCTCCCACAGCATCACGTCCCGGTCGGCGGCGATGAGCTGGTCGGCTGTGCCGTCCGCATCGGCGTGCGCCTCGAGGCGATCGGCGAGCGTCGCGGCCGTTCGCGCCCAGGCGAGCAGCACGAACGCCTCGTCGAAGCCCAGTCCGTGCCGCTCGAGGTGCCGGGCGAGCAGGCGCCTGCCGTGGCCACCGCGCACCCACAGCTGTTCGAACGCCGACCGCTGCGCGTCCCGGGTGAACGCACCTCGCGCCGACTCCGCGCAGTACTGCAGGTAGAAGACGAGATCGTGCCCTGGCAGGCCGTGCTCGCGCGCCCGTTCCCAGTCGAGCACTCGCAGCTCGCCAGCCTCGGCGAGGAGCACGTTGGGGTGGCCGAGGTCGCCGTGCTCGAAGACGGCGGGCACGGGGCGCGCACGTACACCGGCGAGTGCGTCGTGCGTGCGCTCCACGAGGCGGGTGATGGACGCCCGCCCGCTGAGCGCAGCGAGGCGGCCGAGTGGGGTCTCGACGAGCTCGTCGTACCAGTCGGTGTTCTCGGCGGCTTCTCGCGTGCGCGGCATCGCCTCGATGAACCGCAGGCCGATCGTCACGGCCAGGTCGTGGTCGCGCTCGACCGCCCCCGGGTCGAGGGCGGCCCCGTCGAGCGCCTCGCGAAGCAGATAGCTGGTCGAGCCGATCGTCGCGAGGCGCTCCACCCGCGCGATCGAGCTCGCGAGCTCGGGTGCTGCGCCCCGCAGCGCCATCAGCATGTGGCCCTCACGCTGGATGCCAGAATCGTCCCCTGGCTGACGGGGGATCTTCGCGACCCACGAGTCGGCCCTGACGGCGCCCTCATGCAGTGCGACGACATGCCTCGAGGTGTCGAAGCGAGGCGTGATGATGATGGGATGCGCGTCGCCGAAGATCGGATGCGGCGCGCGCGCCCTGCGCACCACGACGTAGCCCTGACGCGCGAACAGCCAGTGCGCGTGCATCCTGGCGCCGAGACGCGCCCCGAGCGACAGCGCCCGCCGCGTGGGTGATCCGTCGTGCCGCGAGAGCGTCGCGTCGAGCGCCCTGGCATCGTGCATGGGCACGAAGCGCGCCGCGCGACTGAGGTCTGGGGCGCTCCAGTGTGCGACGGCGAGCGTTCCGGGAATGCGTCTGGCCCGTCGCAGCGTGCGACGGAGTGGAGCCGTCGTGGGGCTCTTGAGCGGAGACCCGCCGACCTCGATGCACAGGACGCCACCCTCCGAGAGCGCCGCGACGCCCCTCGCGATGTCCAGCGGAGACGAGGAGACGCTGAAGACGAGGTCGAAGGTGCCGTCGTCGGCGGCCCCCATGCCGCCGACAGCGCGGACATCCGGTTGCAGCAGACGGAGCGCGGCGAGCGCCTCGGGAGAGAGATCACCGACGTAGCCGAGGTGAGCGGGTTCGAGCACACCCGTCAGGAACCGCCAGTCGTTGCGGCGCCACGCGTGGAGGAGCGGCTCGTGCGAGTCGGCAGTCACGTGGTGCGAACCAGCTCTCGCACCTCGGTCGCCACGGCGTCCGGCGAGCGCGTGGCGTCGAGCACCGTCGCCCGTTCGCAGCGCCTCGCGAAGGCGAGGTACCGCTGGCGCTGACGCTCGAGCTGCTCCGGCCCGAACTCCCCGGCACGACTCCACAGCACGCCGCTCGGCGCATCCAGGATGAGCACTCGGTCGAGGGACGGCATGAGGCGCGAGCTGGCGCCCCGCAGCAGCCGGCCGCCCAGTGACGGGTCGTCGGAACCGAGGATGACGTGCTCGTTCGCAACCCGGTCGAGCACAACCGTGCGACCGTGGTACCGGTGCCATCTGGCAGCGAAGGAGCCACGGATGAGTCGGCAGAGGCGAAGCGCGAGGCCGCCTCCCGGCACGCGCTCGAGCGGGCTCCATCTCGTGCGCGTCCACAGTCCCAGGTGCGCGCTGCGCACGCCCGGTTCGAGCGCGACGAGGCCAGAGATGACCGTCGACTTCCCTGATCCGTCTGGTCCGAGCACAGCAATGATCCGCCCTCGCGGCATGGCGATTCCCCCAAATCGGGCGCCGCGGCGGCGCCTCCCCCGCAGCCAGACTAGTCGCCGGACCGCGTGCCCTCGACTTCGTCGACAGGCCGTTTTCGCGTATCTTCGCTAGTCGTTCACGTTCTCGACAGCAACCCTGAGAAGGTCGTGCATCCACACGGGGAGGCACGTCGCTTCCAGAAGGAGTCACCGCCATGTCCGATCTGACCTTCCAGCTCATCGCGCTCGCGATCTACTTCGCGGCCATGGTGGGGATTGGGCTCTACGCCTTCCGACAGACCAAGGACCACGAGGACTACATGCTCGGTGGCCGCAGTCTGAGCCCGGGGACAGCGGCACTGAGCGCCGGCGCCTCCGACATGTCCGGATGGCTCATGATGGGTCTCCCAGGCGCCATCTTCGTCTCCGGCCTCTTCGAGGCTTGGATCGGCATCGGCCTCCTCATCGGCGCCTACCTCAACTGGCGTTTCGTGGCTCCGCGCCTGCGCGCCTACACGGAGGTCGCCAGCAACTCGATCACCGTCCCGAGCTACTTCGAGAACCGCCTGCACGACAAGTCGCGCGCGCTGCGCATCGCCAGCGGCGTCGTGATCCTCGTCTTCTTCACGTTCTACATCTCTTCCGGCATGGTCGCAGGTGGCGTGTTCTTCGAGAGCAGCTTCAGCGGTGACTACCTGACGGGCATGCTGCTCGTCGCCGGGGTCACACTCGCCTACACCCTCTTCGGCGGCTTCCTCGGCGCGACGTTCACCGACGTCGTCCAGGGCCTCATGATGCTGGTCGCGCTCATCGCGATCCCGGTCGTCGCGATCATCTCGCTCGGCGGCTTCGGCGGGGTCAGCGAGGCCATCGTCGCCTCGGGCGTCGACCACACGGGCCTCATCCCCGAGGAGCTGAGCTGGCCCGTCATCATCGGCATCATCTCGGCGCTCGGCTGGGGCCTGGGCTACGTCGGGCAGCCGCACATCATCGTGCGCTTCATGGCGCTGCGCGACTCCCATTCAGCGATCGCCGGTCGTCGCATCGGCATCTCGTGGATGTTCCTCTCGCTCCTCGGCGCGGTCACCGCAGGGCTCGTCGCCGTCGCCTACGTGCAGGAGAACGGCGTCGATGTCGCAGATCCCGAGACGGTCGTCCTCCTCATGGCGCAGGTCCTCTTCCACCCGCTGGTCAGCGGGTTCATCCTCGCCGCAGTGCTGGCGGCGATCATGAGCACCATCTCGAGCCAGCTCATCGTCTGCTCGTCTGCCCTCGTCGAAGACCTCTTCATGGTGGTCGCCAAGAAGAAGCCGAGCGCGAAGACGCTGGTGCTCGCAGGCCGCGGAGCCGTCCTCGGTGTCGCCCTCGTCGCGGGTCTGCTCGCCATCAACCCGTCCGACTCGATCCTCGCGCTCGTGGGCTTCGCCTGGGCTGGCTTCGGTGCCGCGTTCGGCCCGATCATCCTGCTCAGCCTCTACTGGAAGAAGCTCACCAACTGGGGTGCGCTGGCGGGCATGGTCGCCGGTGCCGCGACGGTCTTCATCTGGTCAGCGCTCGGCACCGACCTGTACGAGATCATCCCGGGCTTCATCCTGAACCTCGTCGTCTCGGTCGTCGTCAGCCTGCTGACGCACAAGCCGGGAAGCGCAACCGATGTGGACGTCGAGCGGGAGTTCGCGGAGACCGGCGCGCTGGCGGTCGTCAAGCCGCAGAAGTAGAGGTTCCGTCGCCGCTTGCCGCGGTGGTTGCAGAGTTGTGGGGGGGGGGGGGGGGGGGGGGGGGGGGGGCGGGGGGGGGGGGCGCGGCGGGCCAGGCGAAGCGAGGGACGGCGGGGGGGGGGGGTGTGGTGGTGTGGGGGGGGGGGGCCGCCCGTGTTGTGGGGCCCCCCCCCCCCCCCACAACTGTCTGCATTGAGGCGCGGTCGCAGGAGCCGCAGCGGCCGCGGGCTCACGAGACCTCCGGTGCGATTCAGAGTCTGGGCGTGCGCGGAGGCTCCGTGCGGCGCTCGCCCGTCGCCTCGAAGGCCGCGGCAAGCCGCAGGAGCGCCGTGTCGTCGTAGGCGCGGCCGGCGAAGGTCAGGCCGACCGGCATCCCGATGTCGGCCATCGTGCCCATGGGCACGGTCACGGTCGGGATGCCGAGGTGGCGGATGGCGAGGTTGCCGTTCGCGACCCACACGCCGTTGCGCCAGCCCAGGTCCGCCGACGCTTCGTCGACATCCATGTCGGCCGGCCCCACGTCGGCCACCGCGGGGAAGGCGACGGCGTCGAGGCGCTGCGCGAGCAGCCACTCCTCGAGGTCGACGCGACGGGTCTCCTCCAGGCCCCGAACGCCGCCGGCCAGCTCCGGGATGTCGGTGAACGAGGCGACGGGATGCTCGCGCACGTGCTCGGGGTACGTCGCGATGTCATCGTCGAAGCCCGTGTAGCGGTCGGGGAGTGCGCCGTCGGGGTGCGGGAAGATGCGGGCGCCATCGACCTGCGTGAGCGAGTTCAGCTTCGGGTCGCCGTTGGCTGCGAGGAAGTCGTCCCAGCCCCACGCCGACAGGTCCACGATCTCGCGCTTCAGGTACTCGGGGGAGACGAGACCGCGCGTGGAGATCTTCGGGGCTCCGGGTCGGTCGCCCTCGTAGTTGGAGACGGCGGGGAAGTCGACCTCCACGACGGTCGCGCCGGCCGCCTCGAGGTCGGCGCGCGCGGCCTCCCAGAGCTCGATGATGGATCGACGCGTATCGATCTTCTGGCCGGTCGGCCCTCCGACGCCAGGCTCCTCGGACGTGCCGGCGTCCGGGTCCGCGTTGATGTACATGCGGGGCACCCCGATGCGGGTGCCGGCGAGCGTGGCGCGGGCATCCGCCTGGTTCGAAGGCAGCAGGGCCGCGTACGAGGCCGGCCGCACCTCGGAGGCACGGGGGATCCGCACCCAGGGCTGCGCTCGCCAGAAGTCTCCGCGGGTGTCGTGGTCGTCGGCGACGACGACGTCGAGCACCTCGAGCAGGTCGGCCATCGACCTCGAGTGGGGCACGACGACGTCCATGGTCGGGACGAGTGGCCAGTTGCCTCGCACGGAGATGATGCCCCGTGACGGCGTGTAGGCGCAGAGCGCGTTGTTGGACGCGGGCGCACGCCCGCTCGACCAGGTCTCCTCGCCGAGGCCGAATGCCGCGAAGCTGGCCGCGGTCGCGGTGCCGGATCCGTTCGACGACCCCGACCCGAAGGCGCTCGTCAGGAACTGGGCGTTGTACGGGCTCTCGGCCCGGCCGTACTCGCCGCGCTGCATGCCGCCGTTGGCCATCGGCGGCATGTTCGTGAGGCCCAGGCAGATCGCGCCGCCGGCTCGCAGGCGCTCGATCGTGAACGCGTCCCGTTGCGCGACGAGGTCCGCGAACGCGGGGCTGCCGGATGCGGCGGTCAGGCCCTCGACGAGGTAGCTGTCCTTCGCCGTGTAGGGGATGCCGTCGAGTGGTCCGAGCAGCTCGCCGGCCGCGCGACGTGCATCCGACGCTCGAGCCTCGTCCAGCGCCGCCGGGTTGCTGACGACGACCGAGTTCAGCGCGGGACCCGCCGCGTCGTATGCCGCGATGCGGGCGAGGTACGCCTCGACGAGCTCCTCGCTCGTGGCCTCGCCGTGCTCAAGGGCGGCGCGCAGCCGCGCGATGCCCGCCTCGACGACGTCGAAGCTCATCGCGGGCCCCCGTCGGCACTCGGGGTGTCGAGGCTCGGCTGCTGCTGGGTGATGCAGTGGATGCCGCCGCCGCGAGCGAACAGCTCTCGCGCATCCACCGACACCACCGTGCGGCCAGGGTAGACGGACTCGAGCACTTCTCGCGCCCGTGCATCCGCAGCCTCGTCGTCGAACCCGCAGGCGACGACGCCGTCGTTCGTCACGAGGTGGTTGACGTAGCTCCAGTCGACGAAGCCGTCTTCGTCGCGCAGGGTGCTCGGTGCGGGGATGCCGACGATCTCGAGCTGGCGGCCGGCAGCATCGAGCTGGCCGGCGAGATGCTCGCGCAACTCGGCGACCACGGCGTGGTCGGGATGCTCGGGGTCTTGTTGCTCATGCAGCAGCAGGGTGCCGGGAGCGGTGAGCGTCGCGACGATGTCGACATGGCCGTTCGTGCCGAACTCGTCGTAGTCGCGGGCGAGGCCGCGCGGCAGCCAGATCGTGCGGGTCGCGCCGAGCGTCCGAGCGAACTCGGCCTCGACGCGCGCCTTGTCGGCGAGCGGATTCCGGCGTGGATCGAGCTGCACCGTTTCAGTCGCGAGGATCGTTCCCTCGCCGTCGACGTGGATGCCGCCACCCTCGTTCACGAGGAGCGAGCTCACGAGCTCCGCGCCGCTCGCCTCCGCGACGATGCGGCCGATGCCAGCCGACTTCTGCCACTCGGCCCAGGCCGGGGCGCCCCAGCCGTTGAAGATCCAGTCGACGGCGCCGAGCACGCCTGGCCGTTCGTCGTCGGCGACGAACGTGGGCCCGATGTCGCGCATCCAGAACTCGTCGAGGGGTGCCTCGAGGATCTCGATCTCGTCGCCGAGCATGCGGCGCGCTCGGGTGAGCTCGCTGGGGTCGACGACCATCGTCACGGGTTCGAAGCGCGCGACGGCGTGGGCGACCGCGGTCCAGGCGGCGTACCCGGCCTCGCGCTGTGCGGCGGTGTCGCCGAGCGTGATTCCCTCGCGGGGGAAGGCCATCCATGTGCGATCATGCGGCGCCGTCTCAGCGGGCATCTTCCAGGCCATGTCCGGGTCCTCCAGGTTTCGGTGCCACCTTTGTTGATCAAGTGATCAACAAGTGCTCGAAGAGTACGTAGACTCGGGACATCGTGTCAAGAGCCACCAGGAAGCCAGCCGCCGAGCGCCGCGCCGACATCACCGCGGCCGCGGCCGCCCTCGCGCTCGAAGAGGGGCTCGCCGGCGTCACCATGCGCGCCGTCGCCAGTCGCATCGGGGTTGCACCGGCCCTGGTCGCCCACTACGAGCCGAACATGGACGAGCTCGTCACCTCGACATTCCGCGCAATCGTCGGCGGGGAGCTCGACGAGCTCGAGGTGGAGCTGGCGCCCGTGGGCTCTGCCTCCGCCAGGCTCGACCTGCTCGTCGCGACGCTCCTCGACGGCAGCCGCGACGCCGTCACCCACGTCTGGGTCGACGGATGGTCGCTCGGGCGTCGCAACGAGACGCTCGCCGAGGGAGTGCGCGCCGAGATGGACAGATGGCACGCCGCCATCACTCGCATCCTCGTCGCTGGCAGCGCGACCGGAGAGTTCCGCGTCCGCGAGCCGGACGCGGTCGCGTGGCAGATCCTGGGCATGATCGATGGCCTCAACGCCCACGCGCTCGTCCGCTGGGGGCGGGACGCGGATCGCCCCGACCTGCTTCGTTCAGTGCTTGATGCGATACTCAGAGCTGAAACCGCCCAAAATCCTACAGAAACGACTAGTCTAAAGCGTGACTTCTAGCAATTCTTCCGTTCAGACCGAGGCCGAGGCTCCCTCCGAAGAGGCCCAGGCCGCGCCTACATTCGCCGATCTCGGTCTTGACGGGCCCGTCCTCAAGGTCCTCAGCGACGTCGGTTACGAGACCCCGTCCGCCATCCAGGCCGCGACGATCCCCACCCTCCTCGAAGGCCGCGACGTCGTCGGCCTCGCCCAGACAGGAACCGGCAAGACCGCCGCGTTCGCCCTCCCCATCCTCGCCCAGCTCGATGTCGACCAGAAGACGCCCCAGGCGCTTGTGCTCGCGCCGACCCGCGAGCTCGCCCTCCAGGTGTGCGAGGCGTTCGAGAAGTACGCGGCGCGCATGCGCGGCGTGCACGTCCTCCCCATCTACGGCGGCCAGGGCTACGGCGTCCAGCTCTCCGCGCTCCGCCGCGGCGTGCACATCGTCGTCGGAACACCCGGCCGCATCATGGACCACCTGTCGAAGGGCACGCTCGACCTGAGCGAGCTCAAGTTCCTCGTGCTCGACGAGGCCGACGAGATGCTCAAGATGGGCTTCGCCGAGGACGTCGAGACGATCCTCGCCGACACCCCGGACACCAAGCAGGTCGCGCTCTTCTCCGCGACCATGCCGTCGCAGATCCGCCGCATCTCGAAGAAGTACCTCAACGAGCCCGCCGAGATCACGGTCAAGACGAAGACCACGACCTCGTCGACGATCACGCAGCGGTACCTCATCGTGTCCTACGCGCAGAAGGTCGACGCGCTCACGCGCATCCTCGAGGTCGAGAACTTCGAGGGCATGATCATCTTCGTCCGCACGAAGAACGAGACCGAGGGCCTCGCCGAGAAGCTCCGCGCACGCGGGTACTCGGCGGCCGCCATCAACGGCGACGTCGCCCAGGTGCAGCGCGAGCGCACCGTCAACCAGCTGAAGTCCGGCAAGCTCGACATCCTCGTCGCCACCGACGTGGCGGCCCGTGGCCTCGACGTGGAGCGCATCAGCCACGTCGTGAACTTCGACATCCCGACCGACACCGAGTCGTACGTGCACCGCATCGGCCGCACCGGCCGCGCCGGCCGCACGGGCGACGCGATCAGCTTCATCACGCCTCGCGAGCGCTACCTGCTCGGCCAGATCGAGAAGGCCACCAAGCAGGAGCTCACGCAGATGCAGCTCCCCAGCGTCGACGACGTCAACACGACGCGCCTCACGCGCTTCGACGACGCCATCAGCGAGGCGCTCACGCAGAGCGACCGTGTCGAGAAGTTCCGCGACATCATCGACCACTACGTGCGCAACCACAACGTGCCGGAGTCCGACGTCGCAGCAGCCCTCGCGATCGTCGCCCAGGGCGAAACGCCGCTGCTGCTCGACGCCGAGGCCGAGCGCAAGGAGCGCTTCGAGCGCAACCAGCGCGAGCAGGCTGAGCGCAAGGAGCGTCGCGAGCGTGAAGGCGGCGGCGACAGCCGTGGCGGATCGCGTGGCGACAGCCGTGGTGGCGGAGAGCGCGCACCGCGTCGCTCGCGCTCCAACGGCAAGCCGATGGCCATGTACCGCCTCGCGGTCGGCAAGCGCCACAAGGTGGAGCCCCGCCAGATCGTTGGCGCGCTCGCGAACGAGGGTGGCCTGAGCCGCGACGACTTCGGTGCGATCGACATCCGCCCGGGCTTCTCGCTGGTCGAGCTGCCGGCCGACCTGTCGAACGACGTGCTCGACAAGCTCACCGGCACCCGCATCTCGGGCAAGCTCATCGAGCTGACGCCCGACCGTGGCCCGTCGCGCGACTCGGGCGACCGCCCGTACAAGAAGCGCTACGACAGCTAGCTCGCCGCCGCAAGCACACGAGAGATGCACCTTCGTTTTCGAACGAGGGTGCATTTCTCGTGTGCCTGTGGAATGCGCCGAGGCGCACTGACGAGGCTCGCTAGAGTGGGCGTGCGCGACGACGCGCCACCCACTCAGCCAAGGAGCATCGTGCCAGAACCAACCACGGCCTCTTCCCCTCGAACCTTCTCCGACGACTTCGTCTGGGGGTCGGCGACCGCCTCCTACCAGATCGAAGGCGGCGCGGCGGAGGGCGGGAGGACTCCGTCCATCTGGGACACGTTCTCGCACACGCCGGGCAAGGTGCAGGGCGGCGACACCGGTGACGTCGCCATCGACCACTACCACCGGTGGAAGGACGACGTCGAGACCATCACGGAGATGGGACTGGATGCCTACCGCTTCTCGATCTCCTGGTCGCGTGTGCAGCCGGGCGGCTCCGGTGAGTTCAACGAGGAGGGCATCCGCTTCTACTCGGAGCTGCTCGACGCACTCGTCGCGGCCGGTGTGAAGCCCGTCGCAACGCTCTACCACTGGGACCTGCCCCAGGAGCTCGAAGACGAGGGCGGCTGGGCGAACCGCAACACCGCGTACGCCTTCGCGGAGTACGCGGCCCGCATGGCGGCAGAGTTCGGCGACCGCGTGCACACGTGGTCGACCCTCAACGAGCCGTTCTGCACGGCCTACCTCGGCTACGCGTCCGGCGTCCACGCCCCGGGTCGCACCGAGCCCGCTGCAGCGCTCGCCGCGTGCCACCACCTGAACCTGGCCCACGGTCTCGCGACGCGCGCCATCCGCGCCGCCGTCGGAGAAGACTCCGTCGTCTCGGTGACCCTCAACTTCCACGTCATCCGCCCAGACGACCCCGACTCGGCCGACGACCTCGACGCGGTCCGCCAGATCGACGCGCTCTCCAACCGCGTCTTCCTCGGCCCCATGCTCTCCGGACACTACGACGATGACCTCATCCACGACACGCGTCACGTGACCGACTGGTCGTTTGTGCTCCCCGGCGACACGCAGCTCATCCACCAGCGCATCGACGTGCTCGGCGTCAACTACTACACGACGTTCCGCGTCAAGAAGTACCTGGGTGTGGGGGAGCGCTCGCGCAACGACGGCCACGGCGAGTCCGCCGCGAGCCCCTGGGTGGGCGTCACCGACATCGACTTCGTCGACCAGGGCGCGCCATACACCTCCATGGGGTGGAGTATCTTCCCGGATGGCCTCACCGAGCTGCTGGTCTCGCTCACCGAGCGATACCCCGGCCAGGCGCTCATGGTCACCGAGAACGGTGCGGCGTTTCCCGACGTCGTCGGCGAGGACGGCCTCGTGCACGACCCGGAACGCGTCGCCTACTACCGCGACCACATCGCGGCGATCGCGGACGCCATCGACGCCGGCGCCGACGTGCGCGGCTACTTCGCCTGGTCGCTCTTCGACAACTTCGAGTGGGCGTTCGGCTACAACATGCGCTTCGGCATCCTGCGCGTCGACTACGACACGCTCGAGCGCACGTGGAAGGACTCTGGCCGCTGGTACCAGCAGCTCATCGCGACCCGCACCCTGCCAGCGGCCGGTGCATGAGCGCGGTCGAACTCGTCATCTTCGACTGCGACGGAGTGCTCGTCGACAGTGAGGTGCTCGCGGTCCGCATCGAGCGCGAGATGCTCGCGGAACTCGGGTGGGAGCTCACGCAGGACGAGCACGTCTCCCGCTTCCTCGGCACCTCGCAGGCGACCTTCGAGAGGAAGCTGCAGGAGGGCCTCGGCCGGCCCGTGCCGGAAGGATGGTTCGATCTGCAGCGCGAGACGCTCTTCCACGCGTTCGACACGGAGCTGACAGCGGTCGAGGGCCTGCCGAGGGCGCTCGGCGTGATCCAGGATGAGCTCGGGCTCGCGAGCTGCGTCGCCTCGAGCGGCGACCACGCGAAGCTCAGCAAGACGCTCGGGCACACCGGCCTCTACCCGCGCTTCGCGGGGCGCATCTTCAGCGCCACCGAGGTCGAGCACGGCAAGCCGGCGCCAGACCTGTTCCTCCACGCGGCCGAGCGGATGGGGGTGGACCCCGCGAACTGCGTCGTCGTCGAGGACAGCAGGTACGGGGTGCAGGCGGCAGTGGCCGCCGGGATGCACGCGTACGGCTTCGCGGGTGGGCTCACGCCGAGTGCGTGGCTCGAAGACGCCGGCGCGGAGACCTTCGAGACGATGGCCGAGCTGCCGGAGCGCATCCGGGGCCGTCAGGGCAGCGCGTGACGGCTGACACCGACTGAACGAACGCAGGAAGCGGGCTGCTCCATGAGCAGCCCGCTTCCCGTGTGCAGCGTGGAACCTACGCGGTGAGCGAGTCCACGTACTCCTGGTTCTCGGAGATCCACTGCTCGACGAGCGGCGCGTAGTCGTCCGTGTCGTTCTCGTTGAACATCAGGTTCTCGAGCGAGTACAGCTGCTCGGAGTCCATCTTGAAGTTCTGCAGCCAGCCGGCGACCGTCGGGTGCGTCTCCTGGAAGTCAGCCTTGCTGTACGAGTGGATGCCCTCCGAGTCGCCCAGCAGGCCCTGCGGGTCCTCGAGGTCGC
Organism: Pseudoclavibacter terrae; assembly: GCF_008831075.1. GTDB lineage: Bacteria > Actinomycetota > Actinomycetes > Actinomycetales > Microbacteriaceae > Pseudoclavibacter > Pseudoclavibacter terrae. The sequence continues at coordinate 557,898 of NZ_WBJX01000001.1, forward strand.
GCACGGGGAACGCGTCGTAGGCCCAGTGTGGGCGCCACAGCGTGACGACGATGTTCTCGCCGTTGTTCGTCGCCGTCTGCAGCTCGGTGAGCATGGCAGCGGTGGACGAGGTCTGGTAGTTCATTCCCTCGAGGCCGTAGCCGGGGATGACGTCGTCCTGCGTGACGCGCGTGAGGCCGGCACCAGGCTCGATGCCGATGATCGTGTTGCCGAACTGGTCGGCTGCCCCGGCCAGTTCGTCGAGCGAGGTGATGGGGGAGTCCTCGTTGACGGCGATGGTCAGCGACGCCTCGTCGTTCCACGCACCGAGGTCGACGATGTCATCGCCGTACTCTTCGACGTAGTCGGAGTGCGTGATGGGGAGCCACGTGTCGAGCGTCACGTCGTAGTCGCCCGTGGAGAGGCCGGAGAACACGGGAGCGGGGTCCGCGTACTCGAGCTCCACGTCGTAGCCCTTCTCCGTGAGGATCGCCTTCCACAGCTCGGACGCGGCGATGCCCTCGTCCCAGCCGTTGAACACGGCGATCGTGACGTCGGCCTGGTCGCCGTTCTCGAGCGTCTCGGCGGCGGTGTCGCCGGAGCATCCGGTGAGGGCGAGTGCGGCAGCGGAGGCTGCGGCGATCCCGGTGATGATTCGTTTCTTGGTACGCATGTGCGTCCTTTCGTTTCTGGTTTGGGGAATGGAAGTCGTGGGGCGGGTCAGCCCGTGGTGGTGATGGGGGCCCTGGTCGGCATCGAGTGCGTGGCAACCGCTTCGCCGGCATCCGCTGCCTCATGCTGCTGGGTGCGCTTCGAGCGGAGGAACGACGGCACGCGTCGCTTCTGCCCGGCGAAGGCGGCCGTCACGCGGTCGAGGAACATCGCGAGGATCACGACCGCGATGCCTGCCTCGAAGCCGAGCGCGACGTCGATGCGGTTGAGGCTCTGCACGACCTGCGCGCCGAGACCGCCCGCGCCGACCATGCCGGCGATGACGACCATCGAGAGCGCGAGCATGATGATCTGGTTGACGCCCGCCATGATGGATGGCATCGCGAGGGGCAGCTGGATCTGGCGCAGGATGCGGCCGGGGGTCGCGCCGAACGCGCGCCCTGCCTCGACCACTTCCTTGTCGACCCCGCGGATGCCCAGCTCCGTCATGCGCACTCCAGGTGCCATGGCGAAGATGATCGTCGCGACGATGCCGGGCACGACGCCGACGCGGAACAGGATGAGCGCGGGGATCAGGTATACGAACGCTGGCATGGTCTGCATGAAGTCGAGGACCGGCTTGATGGCGTTCGAGGCCGCGTCGGACTTCGCGGCCCAGATGCCCAGCGGGATGCTGAAGAGGATGGCGAGCAGGCTCGCGACCAGCACGAGCGCGAGCGTCGTCATGGCGTTCTCCCACTGGTCGACGCCCACGATGATGAGGAAGCCGATGAGGCTTCCCAGTGCGAGCTTCCAGCCTTTCGCGAAGAATGCGACCGCCGCGACGACGATGAGGATCGCCCAGAACGGTGGCGTCTCGAGGGCCCAGTAGACGCCCTCGTACATGCCCTGGAAGATGGTGCGGATCACGGCGAAGAAGCCGTCGAGGGCAGTGGTCAGCCAGTCGACGACCGCCTCTGCACCGTCACCGAGGGGCAGTCGGAACGTGGCGGGCAGGGTCGTGAGCGCGGTGGCGGCGATCATGCGTGGCTCCCTTCGAGGGTCTCTGCGATATCCGCCGGGCTGACGCTCGTGACGGGGTCGATGATCGGGAGCAGGCCCGTCGTGCTGGGGACGTTCGCGAGGGAGGCGAGGATCGTGACGCGGGGAACGACGCCCAGGAGTCGCTGGTTCTCGTCGACGACCGCGATCGGCAGCGTCGAGTCGACCGACAGCTCGAACAGGTCAGAGAGCGGCGTCTCGGGGGAGACCATCGCGATGTCGCGTTTGATGGCGCTCGCGAGGTCGGGCTGGCCGTCCTTCACGAGGCGCATGACGTGGCGGTCGATGACGGCGCCTTCGAGCTTGCGGCCGGTGGACGTGATGAACGCCCCGCCGGTCTGCGTGTCGCGCATGACGCGCAGCGCCCCTCGGGGGCCTGCGCTCTGCGGGACGACGGCGCGGGCGGGCTCCATGACGCTGCCAGCGGTGAGCACACGCGCCCGGTCCACATCCTGCACGAACTGCGCGACGTAGTCGTTTGCCGGGTCCGTGAGGATCTCCTCCGGCGTCCCGATCTGCACGATCGCGCCATCGCGCATCACGGCGATCCGGTCGCCGAGGAACATCGCCTCGTTGAGGTCGTGCGTGATGAAGATGATGGTCTTGCCGAGCTCGGCCTGCAGCTCGACGAGCTCTTCCTGCATCTCGCGGCGGATGAGCGGGTCGAGTGCGCTGAACGCCTCGTCCATGAGCAGGATGTCGGTCTCGGCCGTGAGTGCGCGGGCGATGCCGACGCGCTGCTGCATGCCTCCGGACAGCTCCGACGGCAGCGAGTCGGCCCACTGGCCGAGGCTGACGCGGTCGAGGACCTTGCGGGCACGCTCGAGGCGCTCGGCGCGCGGGACGCCCTGCACCTCGAGGCCGAAGGCGGCGTTCTCGAGCACGGTGCGGTGCGGGAAGAGCGCGAAGTGCTGGAACACCATGGAGACGTGGTTCTGTCGCACGCTGCGCACCTCGGCGGCGTCGGCCGTCGCGAGGTCGGTGCCGTGGATGACGATGCTGCCGGCGGTTGGCTCGAGCAGGCCGTTGAGCGTGCGGATGAGGGTGGACTTGCCCGAGCCGGAGAGGCCCATGACGACGAAGATCTCGCCCTGCTTGACGTCGAAGGTGGCGTCGATGACTGCCGCGGTGACCCCGGGGCCGAGTTCGGATCTCGGCGTTCCGGAGCTCAGTCGCTTCGCGGCTTCCTTGGGCTTGCGCCCGAAGACCTTCGTGAGGCCCTTCACAGACACAGCTGTGTCGTTCACGCGTTCTCCCTGCGGTAGATGGATCGGACGCGAAAGAACGCAGCGGTACGCGACACGGCCTCGGATGAGGAGACGGTCGCGGGGGCGGCGGGTACCGGGCGAGGACTGCACCAGAATGACGTTTGGGCGCGGTCATCGCCCCGGGCGCGCGCTGCCGATCGAGATTGCCTCACAGAGGCAGCGGATAAAGCGCACCGGGTTGGTCTTTCGCGGGGAATCGCGGCGCCGAACCGGTGTGGCGGCGATTGCTCCGGGAGTCAACGCTAGCAAGGTGCCTTCCCCGGGCATCGCCTGAGAGGGTTGATTTTCCGCCAAACTCGGCCCGTTTGCCAGGTCTCGACCCAGCGTCTGCCCCATGCCTGCGCGGATCGGAGCGCAAGGCGTGATAGTTACCGGAGCGTTACATCACACGCGACAAAAGCGCCGAACATCCGTCCAACTTGGCCTGAGAAGATGAGCGAATGAGCGAACGAGCGCAGAACCCGCCCGTCACCAGCACCCCGAAACGGGCATCCGAGGGAGTCAAGCTCCTGCACCTGTTCGCCGCACTTCTGGTCGTGTGCAGCGCGACCGTGCTCTTCGCCTTCGAGAACAACCTCGGCTACCTGCCGCTCGCCGCCGGAATCGCCCTCGGGTTCCTCGCGGACCGAGGGCTCGGCCGCGACCTGCTGCTCGTCGGAATCGGCATGGGCATCATCAGCCTCCACTCGATGAAAGCCGACATCTCGTGGGGCAACATCGTCGTGATGGGCACGGTGCTGTCGCTTGCCGTCGCCGTGCCCTACGCCATCTCGAGGTGGGTCTACAAAGACCACGCTGTTCGCTTCCCGCTGCGCCGCGGCACCCCATGGTCGAGGCTCGAGAAGCTCTGGCTCGGCCTCGTCCTCGTTCTCGGCTGGCTCATCCTGCCGTTCTACTTCATCACCTCCGGCGTCTACCAGAACTGGCCGGCCGTCACGACCGCGTCCGAGATCGGGCGCCTCTTCGTCGGGGTGGGCTTCGTCGGCATCTGGGACGAGCTGTTCTTCATCTGCACGGTCTTCACGCTCCTCCTCCGCCACTTCCCGTTCTGGGTCGCCAACGCGCTGCAGTCGATCGTCTTCGTCTCCTTCCTCTGGGAGCTCGGCTACCAGTCGTGGGGGCCGCTGCTCACCCTGCCGTTCGCGCTCATCCAAGGGTGGATCTTCACGAAGACCAAGTCGCTGACGTACGTCATCTGCGTGCACCTGCTCTTCGACCTCGTCGTCTTCCTCGTCATCGTCCACGCCCACCACCCCGCCTGGTTGCCGATCTTCCTCTACTAGCCCCCCCGTCGCATCCCCGCCCGTCCCCCCCCTCACCTCCCCGCCGCCCCTCCGTCGCTGCCAGTCAGATGGCCCTTATCGGGGTGTCAGAGAGGCTCATTGGCTGGCACCGTTCGGCGACTGGATGCGCGAAAGGGCACTTTGCCTGGCAGAGATCGATCGACCCAGGGACTACAGAGAGAGGCCTGCGCCACTCGGGGGTCAGGAACCCTGTGGATACGGACTTGTCCACAGGTGCCGGTCACACCTCGAGTGGCAAGCAGCAGCGAACTTAGCGTCGCGGCATGCGCACTCCTCGACCCCTGCCGGAGAACCTCACGACGAGCGAGGGATTCTCGACCGCACAAGCCGTCGACAACGGAGTCACGAGGAAGCGGATGAGGGCGCGCGACCTCACGGCGTCGCATCACGGCATCCGAGTGTCTGCTCGGGATCTCAGCCCGTATGACCTCGATGAGAGCTTCGCACGGGCGGGGCTCCTCGACGGGCAGGCGCTCGCATGCGCGTCGGGTGCACGGTGGTGGGGTCTCCCGCTGCCAAGGGCGTTGGAGGATGAGATGGTGACACACGTCGCGGTCGCGCAGCCGGCGCACCCGCCGACTGGCAAGCGGATACGCGGGTATCGTCTCGACGCGAGGCGCTTCGAGACGTTCGAGCACAGAGGAGTGCTGACCCTCTCGCCAGCGACCCTGCTCGCGCAGCTCGCAGCGCGGCTCGATCTGACGAGGACGGTGGTGTTCGCGGATGCGCTGCGCACGTCGTTCGACTGCTCTCCGAGTCGAAGCCCCCTCGTCCGGCTTCACCCCCTCGAAGAGCTTCACGCAGTTGCGCAGCGCTGGAAGGGGCGGCCTGGGGCCGCGAATCTCCGAGCAGCGCTCGAGCTCTCGCGGGAGGGGTCGGAATCCCCAAGGAGACCGAGCTCCGGCTGCTGATCATGGGCGCGGGGTTCCCCGAGCCGGTCATCCAGTACAAGCTGGATGTGCCCGGATACGGGAACGCGCGCATCGACCTCGCGTATATCGGGGAGAAGATCGCCATCGAGTACGAGGGCGAGGGTCATTTCTTCGACGCCGCTGCCGCTCGCCGGGCCCTGGAGCGAACCGAGGCGCTGCAGCGGGCCGGCTGGCGTGTGATCCGGGTGACGGATGCCGACCTCCGTCGGCCTTGGAATCTGTTCGAGAGCATCCGCCGCGCCCTCGCCGAGTGCGGGGCCCTGCAGTGAACGCCGAAGGTCTGGAGCTCACGCGGAAACGGCGACGCCGCCTGCAGGTGCAGACGGCGTCGCCGTTCGTGAAGGTGGGGAGTCGCTAGTCGAGGCCCGGGTCGAGGACCGCGTGGTCGACCGAGATCGTGGGAATGGATGCCGTGATGACGGAGCCGTCTTCGCGGATGGAGCCCTCGATGTCGCTGAGCGTCGGGTACCCCTCGAGCTCCCGGACGGCGCCGAGCTTGACGGTGGTCGGCTCGCCTGGGGCGATCGCGACGCGGCGTCCGCGCACGAACACCTCGGCGCCCGAACCGGTCTCGGCGGTGAACGTCATCAACTCCTGCTCCAGGTCGACGCGGATGCGCGACCCGCGCAGCGTGAGGTGGAACTCGAGACGCGGCCAGTCCGCTGGGAGGCGGGGATCGAAGGTGATCTTCCCGCCGTGGTCGCGCATCCCGCCGAAGCCGTAGACGAGCGCGCTCCAGATGCCGCCCGTGGAGGCGATGTGGATGCCGTCGCTCGTGTTGTGGTGCAGGTTCGCGATGTCGACGAACAGGGCCGTGGAGAAGTAGTGCTCCGCGAGATCCGCGTAGCCGACCTCCGCCGCGATGATCGACTGCACGACCGCGGAGAGCGACGAGTCGCCCGTCGTGAGCGCGTCGTAGTACTCGAAGTCCTTGCGCTTCTGCTCCGGCGTGAACTCGTTGCCCTGCAGGAGCAGCGCGAGTACGACGTCGGCCTGCTTGAGCACCTGGAACCGGTAGATGACGAGCGGGTGGAAGTGCAGCAGCAGCGGGCGCTGCGACGGCGGCGTGTTCTCGAGGTCCCACAGCTCCTTCTCGAGGAACTGCGCGTCCTGAGGGTGGATGCCGAGCTTCTCGTCGAATGGCAGGTACATGGCCTCGGCGGCGGCGGCCCACTCGACCAGCTCTTCCTCGGCGAGGTGGAGGCGCATCGTGAGGCGTTCGAAGGAGGCCGGGTCGGTCTCGCGGAGGCGCTCGCACGCGGTGTAAGCCGCACGCAGGTTCGCCTTGGCCATGACGTTCGTGTACAGGTTGTCGTTGACGACGGTCGTGTACTCGTCGGGTCCGGTGACGCCGTGGATGTGGAAGTGGTCGTCTCCGCCGGTGCGCCAGAAGCCCAGGTCAGCCCAGAGGCGGGCTGTCTCGACGAGGATGTCGATGGCGCCCTGAGCGAGGAGCTCGTCGTCGCCCGTGGCTGAGACGTACTGCATGAGGGCATGCGAGATGTCCGCGTCGATGTGGTACTGGGCGGTGCCGGCTGCGTAGTAGGCGGACGACTCGAGGCCGTTGATGGTGCGCCACGGGAAGAGCGCGCCCTTCTGGTTCATCTCGTGCGCCCGCTGGCGTGCCGCGTCGAGCATCTGGTGCCGGAAGCGGAGTGCGTTGCGTGCCACGTTCGGGGCCGTGTAGCTGAGGAACGGGAGGACGTACACCTCGGTGTCCCAGAAGTAGTGGCCGCCGTATCCGGAGCCGGAGACGCCCTTCGCGGCGATGCCGCCGCCGTCGGTGCGGGCCGTGGCCTGGGCGAGCTGGAAGAGGTTCCAGCGCGTCGCCTGCTGGTACACGGGGTGGCCGTGGATGACGATGTCGCTGCGGTCCCAGAAATCGTCGAGCCACTCGCGCTGCCACGTGTACACGTCGTCGACGGGGATCTCGCGCATGCGGTCGAGGGTGCGGTCGGCGCGGTCGGCGAGCTCGCGCGTGGGCACGCTCTTCGACGTGTGGTACGCGACGTGCTTGATGATGCGCACTGGCATGCCCGGTTCGGCGCGCACGCGGAAGGCGGTCTCGGCGAAGTCGGCGTCGACGCGGGTCGTCGCATCCCACTCGTTGTCGGTGATGATGTCGTGGTCTGCCGCGACTGCGATGGTCATGCCCGAGTGCGTGGTGCGGTAGGCGAGCATCGAGCGGAGGCCCTCCTCGCGTGCGATGCGGGACTGGAGGACGCGGTCGGTGAACGATTCCGCCTTGCGCGGGTCGAACGCGACCTCGGTCTCCTTCTTGCCGCGCTGGAACTCGTCGCCGCCGTCCTGGCGGTTGATGATCTGGCTCGACAGCAGGATGGATGCGCCGCGGTCGACCATCTCGACCTCGTAGTCGAGGAGCATGTAGTGGCGGTCGGTGAACGACACGAGGCGGTGCGAGCGGATGCGCACGTGCTTGCCCGACGGCGTGCGCCAGTCGAGCTCGCGGGTCAGGACGCCGTCCTTGAACGAGAGCACGCGCGAGTAGGAGAGCAGGTCTGCTTCGCTGATGACGAGCGGCTCGTCGTCGACGAAGAGGCGGATGATCTTCGCGTCTGGGACGTTGACGATCGTCTGCCCGACCTGGGCGAAGCCGAACGCGTCCTCGGCGTGGCGGATGGGCCACGTCTCGTGGAATCCGTTGATGAAGGTTCCGTACATGTAGCCGTCGCGGCTCTCTTCGAGGTTGCCTCGGAGGCCGAGGTAGCCGTTCCCGGTGGCGAAGAGCGTCTCGACGAGACCCTGCGAGTTGGCGTCGAATTCGTGCTCGACGAGTGCCCACTCGTCGAGCGGGAACCGGTGCCGGTCCAGCGGGTCTTCCGTGGAGAGGTTCATGCGTTGCCTTCCTTGCTGTCAGAGGCGACAGCCTTGCTGTCTGAGGCGACAGCCTTGCTGTCTGAGGCGACAGTCGTGCTGTCTGAGTTCGTGAACACCGGCACGAGCTCTGCGAGGTCATCGACCACGGTGTCGGCCCCGGAGGACATGAGCTCTTCGTGGCTCGCCTCGCGGGACACTCCGATGACCAGGCCGAAGTCGCCGTCGCGTCCTGCTTGCACGCCGGAGTGGGCGTCCTCGACGACGACGCACTGCGCCGCGGTGAGGCCGAGCAGCTGGGCCGCGTAGAGGTAGGTGTCCGGGGCCGGCTTGCCGGCGATGCCGTGCTGTGCGGCGACGAGGCCGTCGACGACGGTCTCGAATCGGTCGAGGAGGCCGGCCGCCGTGAGCACGGGTACCGCGTTGCGGGAGCTGGAGACGACGGCGACGCGCAGGCCGTGCTCGACGGCGGCGTTCAGGAACTCGACGGACCCGGGGTAGGCCTTGACGCCGGTTTCGGCGAGTTCCGAGTTGAAGGTGTCGTTCTTGCGGTTGCCGAGGCCGCACACGGTCTCGAGTTCGGGCGAGTCCTCGGGGGTGCCGTCCTCGAGCGTGATGTCGCGGGAGGCGAGGAACGACCGGACGCCGTCGTAGCGGGGTTTGCCGTCGATGTATCGCAGGTAGTCGTCGTCGGTGTACGCGGGGCCGACGCCTTTGAGCGTGAGGTAGTCGGTGAAGAGCCTCGCCCATGCGCGCATGTGCACCTCGGCGGTCGGCGTGATGACGCCGTCGAGGTCGAAGAGTATGGCTTGTGAACTGGTGAGCTGTGTCACGTCTCGAAGACGAGGAGCGATCATTGCATCCAACCTTGCATCGTTGGGTGGCGCCGTGACGCCGTTCTATGGTGCACGACAGAATTCACCGGTGTGCTCCTCCCTCGATGCACACCGCAGATCCCCGGCGCGGTGATCAATATCGTAGGGCGTCCTGGGGGTGGGATGCGTCCATTTTCGGACGATCCGTTCAGCCTGTTTCGTGGATGTGGCTGCGCTCCGCCTGACGGCTGAAGAGGGAGAGGATCTCGAGGGTCGTCGCGCCGTCGTTGGTCATGGAGTGCGGTCGGGTCGTGTCGAATTCTGCGGCTTCCCCTGCTTCGAGGATCGTGACCTCCTCGTCGAGCTGCAGGCGGAGTCGGCCTGCTAGGACGTAGCACCATTCGGTGCCTTCGTGGACGCGCAGCTGGACGGGCTTGCTGCGGTCCGCGGGCTTCTGCGGGGCGACGAGCACTTTGAAGGCCTGCATGCCGTCGGTTGCGCGCGAGAGCGCGAGGTAGACGCGGTCTCCGCGCTTGACGGGTTTCGGGTGGATGCGCGGGTCGCCGGTGGAGGGGGCGCCGACGAGGTCGTCGAGCGGCACTCGGTAGCAGCGCGCGAGTGGGAGGAGCACGTCGAGGGAAGGTCGACGTCCGCCGGATTCGAGGCGCGAGAGCGTGCTGACGCTGAGGTCGGTCTCGTCGGCGACCTCGCTGAGGGTCATGCCCCGCGCTTGTCGGATCTCGCGGAGCCGCGGTGCGACACGGCTGAGCGCTTCGGGGATGCTGGCCGTCTGCTCCGAGGCCGTGTCTGGTCCGGCCGTGTGGGCGGTGTGGTCTGACCCCTGGTGCACATCCATCATGTTGCGAACCTAGCAAACGGAATTGCCAAAAGCGAGACTCGGCGCGGAGACTCGACGCATGACACATCAGGATGCGCCGCTGCGAGCGGCAGACACCGAGGCTCAGCTGTGGGACGCCGTCGTGATCGGGGCCGGCCCAGCCGGGCTGAGCACTGCGCTGACGCTCACGAGGGGGCGCCGGCGCGTCCTCGTGATCGACCACGGGGTCCCGCGGAATCGCTTCACCGACCACATGCACGGGGTGCTCGGTCACGAGGGGCTCGCGCCTGGCGAGCTGCGCAGAATCGGAAGGGCCGAGGTCGAGGCGCACGAGGGCGTCTTCGAGGACGCCCAGGTCGCGGCGGTGGACTCGGTCACCGACGGCGACGGCACCCGCGTGCGCATCGCGACGACCGATGGCCGGACCTTCCGGGCGCGGGCAGTTGTGGTGGCGACGGGGCTCCGCGACGAGCTCCCCAACCTGCCCGGATTGCGTGCGCTCTGGGGTCGTGGCGTGTACGCGTGCCCGTTCTGCGACGGCTACGAGCATCGCGACCGACCGATGGCCGTGCTCGCGAACGGCGACCATTCAGACATGAAGGCCCACCTCCTGCGCCAATGGAGCGCTGACCTCGTGCTCCTCGTGAACGGGGCGTTTGCGCTCGGCGAGGCCGAGGCGAGGGCGCTCACCGCGCGGGGGATCCGCATCGAGCGCTCCGGTGTCGACGAGGTGCTCGCGGGTGACGACAACCGTGTGCGGGGCGTGCGCCTCGCGAACGGCACCGAGCTGGCACTCGAGGCGATCTTCACGAATCCTGCCTTCGTGCCACTGACGGACTTCCTCGAAGGGGTCGAGGTGCGGGGCACCGAGCATCCGGACGCCCGCGTCTGGGTCGTCGGCAACGCGGGAGACCCGCGCGCCAACGTGCCCGTCTCGATCGGCCAGGGTGCGACGGCCGGGGGTGACGTCGCGTTCGCCCTGCTCATGGATGAGATCGCAGCGGCGACCGCGGACAGCGAACCGTCCGTGGTGGAGAGCGCGGTGTCCGCGGAGGCCGCCGCCTGAGTCCAGTCCCTGCCTTGAGGTGCAGCGGTCAGGTCGCCCGGGGCCCCTAGTCTCGCAGCGCGTCGCCCTCGCCGGCCTCGGCGGGGCGTTCGCCCCGCCTGCGGATGGCGGTCGCCGTCGCGAGGGCGCCGGCGGCCAGGACGGCCGCCCCGCCGATAGCCGGAGCGAGCAGCTCACCACCGGTGGATGCGAGTCCGTCGGGCGTCGCGGTGGGGCTCGGGGATGCCGTGGCCCAGCCCGGTGCCGAGGCGCTCGGCGTGGGAGTCCCGGTCGCGCCTGGCGTGCCAGTGGGAGAGGCGGTCGGCGTCAGGGATGGGGTTGAGGTCGGTGCGGGCGTTGCTGTCGGGGACACCGTCGGGGTCGGCGGGACCGGCACCTCGACGAGCTGCTCCTTGGGAAGCACCTGCACGATGGTGGGCCGGGGGCCGGCGAACGAGCCTGCCGGCGCGGGCGTTCCAACGGGGACGAAGTCGGGGAACAGCGAGTTCTGCGTCTCGAAGGAGCCGTCTTCTCCGGGGTGTTGGACGGCGACGAACACGTGACGCTCGCTGTCGTGGATGACGGGCCCGCACGTCTCGCTCTCGCGAGGCACGGCCAGGAACTGCTCGACGTTGCCGCGGTCGGGGCCCTCCAGCGTCACGCGGAAGAGGCCGTCGTTGTAGCCGATCGTGCTCGGGGCGCCGTCGGTCGAGATCCAGAGGTTCCCGACGGAGTCGAACGCGAGGTTGTCCGGGCAGGAGATGGGCGACACCTGCGCCGCGGGGAAGCCGGAGAAGTACGCCGACGAGTTCGTGGCAGGGTCGCCGCAGAGCAGCAGCAGGTTCCAGGTGAAGCTCGTGGCCGTCTGGTCGCCCCCTGCCTCGGTGATCTCGACGACGTGCCCGTCGCGGTTCTCGGCGCGCGGGTTGGCCTCGTCGGCACCGGCGCGGCCCGGGGTGCCGCGGTTCGTGTTGTTGGTGCAGGCGACGTAGACCTTCCCGGTGAAGGGGTTCGGCTCCACATCCTCACAGCGATCCATCTTGGTGGCGCCTGCGAGGTCTGCGGCGAGGCGAGTGTTGACGAGCACCTGGTCGACCGACATGCCGGCGATCTGGGATGCCCCGCCGACGACCAGCGGCAGCCAGGTGCCGGTGCCGTCGAAGGCCGCGTCGCTCGGGAGCGCGCCCGACCCCGTGATCTCCGAGGCGGGGGAGTTGCCCGCGAACTGCGCGACGTAGAGGTCGCCGTTGGCGAGCAGCGTCATGTTGTGGGCGCGGTTGCCTTCGATGTACGTGTCGCGGGACACGAACTTGTACAGGTAGTCGAAGCGCTCGTCGTCACCGGTGTAGGCCACGACCTTGCCGTTCGCGGCGATCGAGATGTTGGCGCCCTCATGCTTGAGGCGACCCAGCATCGAGTGCTTTTTCGGTGTGCTCGTCGGGTCGAGCGGGTCGATCTCGATGATCCAGCCGAAGCGGTTGGCTTCGTTCTCGTACCCGGCGTTCCGGGTGTCGAAGCGAGGCGCATCCAGCTCCCAGCCGCGCGCCGTCTCGCTGTCGGAGAGACCGTACCGCTTGTCCTCCGCGGAGACCCCGGGGGAACGGAAGTAGCCGTTGAAGTTCTCCTCGCCGGAGAGGATGGTGCCCCACGGGGTTGTGCCGCCCGCGCAGTTGCCGAGTGTTCCCTTGACCCAGCGGCCGGCTGGGTCTTCCACGGTCGTGAGGAGCGGCGATCCAGCGGCTGGCCCCGTGACCTCGTAGACCGTGTTGAGCAGGAAGCGGCGGTTGCGTTCGGCGCCCACGACGTAGTTCCAGGGGTGCTCGGCGGAGGTCCGCTCGAGTTCCACGACCGTGAGGCCGTGTGCGGCACGGCTGACGGCCCGCACCCGCGCCTGCTCGTTCTCGAGCTGCGCTGCAGGGAACATGATGTTCTCGTTCGTGTACTCGTGGTTGACGAAGAGCACGGCGCGCAGGCCGTCGGTGCCGTCGAGCGGCAGGATGTCGGTGTAGTCGCAGTTGTAGCCGAACTGTCGGGCCTGCGCCGCCTCCGTCTGGTCCTCCGGGTCGAAGAGCGGGCTGTCGGCGAAGAGCGGGTCTCCCCAGCGGATCAGGGCACGCCAGTCGTAGCCGTCCGGCACCGTGAACGTGTCGGACATCGCGTCGACGGGCGAGATCGGTGAGAACTCGAGCGGCGAGGCGGCGGGACCGAACGGTGACGCGCTCGGAGCAGCCTCGGCGCGCGGCGCGCCGCTGAAGGCGAGGGTGATGGCGCCCGCGAGTCCGGCGCTCGCGCCGAGCATCGTGCGGCGTGAGAGCTGCGCGGACACGATGTCGCGGAAGTAGGCGTTCGACGAGGTGTTGCAGACCTCGCCCGTGCACGCGTTGGCGCACTTGAGGGCGCAGGTCACTGGGCTGCGCTTGCCCTTCGTGTGCCCGAGCATCGGGAGGAACGTGCGGCGCGAGACATCGGTCATGGGAGAACTCCTTCGTCGGGGGACTCGACGAAGGCAAGCAGCGCGCGAGGAACGGAGGATGGTCGCCGGGTGAATGCCCGGTGAATCCGCGTGAGGGCTGCCTAACGCGGGACGGTTGACGGACGCGGGAGGGCTGCCCGCAGCGTGGCGAGGTGGTGCTCGCGAATCGCGGCCTCGATCTCGGCGTGCGGCGCCCCGGACTCGACGAGCTCGATCTGCCGCTCATGCTCGACGAGTGAGGATCTGGTGTGCTCCGGCACGAACCCGAGCGTCGAGTGGCGCACCTGGGTGAGCCTGTGCCTGGTCCGTTCGACGAGCTCCAGGAGGTGCGCGTTCGGGCATCGCCGGTAGAGCACGCGGTGGAAGCGCGCATTCAGGTCCATGAACGCGACGGCGTCGAGGGCGTCGATCGCCTGCCGCATCGACTCGGTGATCTGGCGGGCCTCCGCGAGGTCGGCCGGCGTCAGGTGCGGGGCCGCGCTCGCGGTTGCGTAGCCCCCGAGCACCGCAAGCGATTCGAGGGTCTGCGAGAAGAGCTCGGGGTTGAGGCCGGACACCTGCGCGCCGACGTTGCGTTCGAAGGTGACGGCGCCCTCGGCTTCGAGCATCCGGATCGCTTCGCGGACGGGCACGGTGCTCACGCCGATCTGGTTCGCGATGGACCCCAGCACGAGGCGGTGGCCCGGAGGGAACGTGCCATCGGAGATGCGCTCGTTGAGGTAGTCGTAGGCGAGGCGCGCTTTGCCGGGCGCCAGGGTCTCGAGAGTTCGTGCCACAGTCTCCACGCTCCACCTCTTGCTTCATTGCCGGGGTAGGAGCGACCATATACGCCGCCGACTCGCGGTTCGTCCACCTGGGCCGGTGCCGAGGCGAGGCCCGCCTGAGTTGACGTGCCCGGGTATTTCTTGGCATCATCATCGAACTTCATTCGATTGCATAGATCGCCGCCTCGGCCAGACGGGCTCGCAGCGTGGCAGTCGACCACAAGCCGCGCCGCCTCGGGGATGCCGTGTTCCCCCGGGGCGGCGCTTTTTTGTCCCCGCCGAGCTTCAGGCGGATGGCTTCCGGCAGTAGAGTTCATGCAATTGCATTGAAATGGATGGAGCTGCCATGACCGGCACGATCGAGTTCGGCCTCAACACCTTCGGCGACGCGACCAACGACCTCCAAGGGCAGCCGCGTTCGCACGCCCAGGTCATCCGCGACGTCATCGAAGAAGGTGTCCTCGCCGAGCAGGTCGGCATCGACGCGTTCGCGGTCGGCGAGCACCACAGGGATGACTTCGCGATCTCGACCCCGGAGACCGTGCTCGCCGCCATCGCCGCCCGCACCGAGCGCATCCGCCTCGGCAGTGCAGTGACCGTGCTCAGCTCCGACGATCCCGTGCGCGTCTTCCAGCGCTTCTCGACCGTCGACGCCATCTCCAACGGGCGCGCCGAGGTCATGCTCGGCCGCGGCTCCTTCACCGAGTCCTTCCCCCTCTTCGGACTGAACCTCCAGGACTACGAGGTGCTCTTCGAGGAGAAGCTCGACCTGTTCATGAAGATCGCGGCGGGCGGGCCGGTGAGCTGGAGCGGAACCGTTCGGGGCGCGCTCAACGACGTGACCGTGCATCCGCAGCTCGAAGAAGGGCGCCTTCGCACGTGGGCTGCCGTCGGCGGAACCCCGCAGTCCGTCGTGCGCGCCGCGCAGTACTCGATGCCGCTCATGCTCGCGATCATCGGCGGCGAATCGGCACGCTTTGCACCGTTCGCCAACCTCTACCGGAAGGCCAACGAGCAGTTCGGCCAACCCAACGGCCCCATCGGCGCGCACTCGCCCGGGCACATCGCCGAGACCGACGAGCAGGCGCGCGAGGAGCACTGGCTGAACTACCGGACCATGATGATGCGCATCGGCAAGGAACGCGGCTGGTCGCCTATGCAGTACGAGCAGTACGTGCAGGAGGCGGGGGAGCGCGGTGCGCTCTACGTCGGGTCGCCGGAGACCGTCGCACGCAAGATCGCCGCGACCGTGCAGGTGCTCGGACTCCAGCGCTTCGACCTCAAGTACAGCGCGGGCACGCTCCCGCACGAGCACAGCATGAAGGCCATCGAGCTCTACGGAACGAAGGTCATCCCCATGGTGAGGGACCTCCTCGCCTGATTGTGCGGATGCACGGCCCCGGGCTTGTGGGCTGGGCGAATTGCTCGTGAAGCGCCCAGCCCGCACGAGTAGCGTTGGAGCCCGGAGAACGCTTGAGCCCGCCACACTCGAGCCCGCCAACAACCGAGGAGTTTGCACTATGACGTACCCCAACGAAGCGGAACTGCTTGCGAAGGTCCCCGGCCAGCTGTTCATCGGCGGCGAATGGGTGGACGGCGCGGACGAGCCCTTCGCGGTCAACGACCCGTCGACCGGCACGGCCCTGAAGCACATCGCCAACGCCAACCCAGAGCAGGGCATTCAGGCGCTCGACGCGGCTGTCGCCGCTCAGGAGGACTTCGCGCGCATGGCCCCCCGTGAGCGCGGCGAGATCCTCCGCCGCGCCTTCGACATCCTGCAGGAGCGCCGCGACGAGATGGCGCTCATCATGACGCTCGAGATGGGCAAGCCCCTCGCGGAGGCGCAGGGCGAGGTCACCTACGGTGGCGAGTTCCTGCGCTGGTTCAGCGAGGAAGCCGTGCGCGTGCACGGCCGCTACGGCACGCAGCCGGAGGGCACCGGACGCATGATCGTCTCGAAGCATCCGGTCGGCCCCGCGTTCCTCATCACTCCGTGGAACTTCCCGCTCGCGATGGCGACGCGCAAGATCGCGCCAGCGATCGCCGCAGGCTGCACCTCGGTCGTGAAGCCCGCATCCCTCACCCCCCTCACCACGCTCTACTTCGTGAAGATCCTCGAAGAGGCCGGCCTGCCCAAGGGGGTAGTGAACGTCATCACGACCCGCAGCACCGCCGCCGTCTCGTCGCCGATCATCGCCGACCCGCGCCTCCGCAAGATCTCGTTCACCGGCTCGACCGGAGTCGGCCAGGGCCTCATGAAGGAGGCAACGAAGAACGTGCTGCGCACGTCCATGGAGCTCGGCGGCAACGCGCCGTTCGTCGTCTTCGAGGACGCCGACCTGGACAAGGCCGTCGAAGGCGTCATCGCGGCGAAGTTCCGCAACATCGGGCAGGCCTGCACGGCCGCGAACCGCATCCTCGTGCACACGGACGTCGCCGATGAGTTCGCGCGTCGCGTCACCGAGAAGGTGTCGTCGTTCAAGATCGGGCGCGGCACCGAGGAGGGTGTCGTCATCGGCCCGCTCGTCGAGGACAAAGCCGTCGACAAGGTCGCGTCGCTCGTCGACTCGGCCGTCGCCGCTGGTGCCGAGCTGCTCCACGGCGGCAAGCGCGTCGAAGGCGACGGCTCCTTCTACGAGCCGACCGTGCTCAACCGCACCCCATCCTCCAGCGAGATCTTCCGCGAGGAGATCTTCGGACCCGTCCTCTCGATCACGACGTTCGCCGACGAGGAAGAGGCCATCCGCCTCGCCAACGACACCGAGTACGGCCTCGTCTCCTACGTGTTCACCGAAGACCTGAAGCGCGGCCAGCGCCTCATCGACCGCATCGAGACGGGCATGATGGGCCTCAACATCGGCGTGCTCTCCAACGCCGCGGCGCCGTTCGGCGGCGTCAAGATGTCGGGCATCGGCCGCGAGGGCGGCTTCGAGGGCATCGAGGAGTACCTGTACACCAAGTACACGCTGACCCCGAACCCCTACGCGTAAGCACCCGCACCTCCCACATCCACCGATCCCGCCGTCAGCCTCGTGCTGGCGGCGGGATCGTCGTCTGACGCTCCGCGCCTCCCCGTCTCCGCGTCTCCGCGTCCCCTTGCCTTCGCGCCTCCCCGTCTCCGCGTCTCCGCGTACCGCGCTTCCGCGTCCCCGCGTCCCCGCGTTTTCGAGTCTCCGCGTCCCCTTGCCTTCGCGCTCTCCGCGTCCCCGTGCCCTCCGCGTCTTCGCGCTTCCGCATCTTCGCGCCCTTCGCGTCCCCGCGTTTTCGAGTCTCCGCGTCCCCTTGCCTTCGCGCTCTCCGCGTCCCCGTGCCCTCCGCGTCTCCGCGCTTCCGCCTCCACTGCCGCCCGCGCCCCCCTCACCCCACGCCCGCCCCCACCCGCCCCTGAAGCGCAGAGTTGTGAGAAGGTGCTGCTCCGGTGCGGAGGAGCTGCACTTCTCCATAACTGTGTTTCGCGCGGCAGCGCAGCGTCGGCCAGGGCAAGGATCAGCGTTGTGGGAGAACGCTCCTGCGACGCCGCAGAGCGACACCTCGCCACAACTCTCTCGGTGCCGCGGCGGGTCGGACCGGGACCGCCGCGGTTCTCCACAAGCAGAGAGAACGCTCGTCCCAGCGCCCGGAACCCTCATAGCCTCGAGCGGTGGATGCAGGCAGCAGGAGCGGCGCGGGCAAGGCCAGCCGACGAGGCGACGACGCTGGGCGCGCAACGGGACGCGAGCCGCGCATCCCATTGCCCAGCGAGCTTCGATACTCCGCGTTCAGCGTCGCCGACGCTCGCGCCGCGGGCGTCTCCCGCGGACGCCTCAGAAACCGGACAGAGGGACGGCCCTTCCACGGCGTGCGGGTTCCAGAGGTCCTGAGCGCTCCGGGAGAGATCGATCGCCTGCTCGGCCTCCACGGCGCCCGCGATGAGTTCGAGGCGCTCGCCGAGCGGATGCGGGACCTCGATCGCAGCTATGTGCCGATCATGTCCGCCGTTCAGGCGTTCGGCGGTGTCTCAGCGGTACGTCTCTGCGGCCTCCCGCTGCCGCTCCGTCTGCTTCGGGACCCGACGGTGCATGTCATCGTGCCGAAAGGGCGAAATCCGCCGCGGGCGAGGGGCGTCTCGGCGCGATCCGTTCCGGCGAGGTTCTGGAGCGTCCACGCATTGCGCGGCGCCAGCATCGCGTCGCCTGAGCTCCTGTACTGTCTGCTGGCGCGCGACCTGAGCGTGCGCGAACTCGTTCAGTTGGGCGACGCGCTGGTCTCCGAAGCAGGCAACTATCCTGGCCGCACGCTGCCGTGGGCGCTCACGAGCAGGGAACGGCTGACTGCGGCAGTCGACGCGTGGGCGGGATGCGCGGGGGCGGCGCCACTCCGAGCCGCCACGGGGCTGCTTCGGGATGGCGTCGAGTCGCCGTGGGAGACGGTGACACGTCTCGTGCTGGTTGAATCCGGGTATCCCGAGCCTGCGGTGAACTTCCAGCTCATGTCGGGGATGCGCAAGATCGCTCGCCTCGATCTCGCCGATCTGCGCGCGCGCATTGCGTACGAGTACGACGGGGACGGCCATCGGAAGGACAAGCGCCAGTGGCGTCTCGATGTCACGCGCAGTCGTGAGATCCAGGGTGAGCGCTGGAGCCACGTCCGCCTCACGGTGGCTGATCTGGAGCCGGCCACCGGTTTGGAGACCTTCACGTCCTACGCGCACCGACTCCGAGCCGAGCGGCTTGCCGGATGACGTGCGCGCGGGGATCAGCGTTGTGGCAAAGCGTCGTCAGTGTTCAGCGGAGCTGCAACTTTCCACAACTCTGCAGAGGGTGCGGATGCGGGCGCGGGTGCGGGTGCGGGTGCG
Organism: Pseudoclavibacter terrae; assembly: GCF_008831075.1. Lineage (GTDB taxonomy): Bacteria > Actinomycetota > Actinomycetes > Actinomycetales > Microbacteriaceae > Pseudoclavibacter > Pseudoclavibacter terrae. The sequence goes on from NZ_WBJX01000001.1 coordinate 576,698, forward strand.
GCGCTCACGGGGCGGGCTGGCAGCTGGGGCACCAGGCGGCGACGCGCTCCCTGCCCTGCAGGCCGCGGCGGATGCGTGTTCCGCAGCGCAAGCACGGTTTGCCGTACCTGCCGTAGACATACGTTCGCTTCCCCGGACGCAGGTCCCCGGTCGTCGTCCGCTCCACCCGGTCGCGGTTCGCGACGATGAGCTTGTGGCCCAGCTCGACGAGCCGGTCGAGGTCGCCGGCCCCGGAGACGGGGGTGTGCGGGTGCAGGCCGCGCAGGAACAGCAGCTCGGTCACGTACACGTTCCCGAGGCCTGCGAGGTTCCGCTGCTCGAGGAGCGCGCCGGCCAGTTCCGCGTCCGGCTCGCGCCGAAGGTTCTCCACCGCGAGGGCCGCATCCCAGGAGTCGCCGAGCAGGTCGGGGCCGAGGTGGCCGACCGCATCCTCCTCGTCGTCGCGCGACAGCATCTCGACAACCGGCAGCTCGAAACCCACGGCGGTTCCGGCGGCGGTGCCGAGGACGACTCTCGCGAGGTAGTCAGGGCGGGGCCACCTCCCACCGAGCTGCACGAGCTGCCAGCTGCCGTCCATGCCGAGGTGCGTGTGCAGGGTGTGCTCGCCGATGCGCGTCAGCAGGTGCTTGCCTCGCGGCACGACCCCGTCGACGGTGAGGCCGCTGAGGTCGAGCGCCGCATACTTCGGGACCCGCAGCTCGAAGCGGGTCAGCTGCCGGCCGGCCAGGGCGCGGTTCAGGCGGGTCGCTGCGCGGTAGACGGTGTCACCTTCCGGCATCACGCACCTCGATGCCGAGGTGTGCCGCGAGGTGGGGAGCAAGCGCCTCGAGCTGGGAGGGCGTCACCGTGACGCCGCGGAGCCCCTCGAGACCCGTGATGGTCGAGAACTCCAGGCCGCGCAGGTCGACGTGCTCGAGGCGTGCGCCCGTGACATCGAGGATGCCGGTGCGACTCTCCGTGAACGCGACGCGCTTCGCCGTGGCGCCGCCCAGGTCGATCTCGTCGAACGCGCAGTCCGCGAACTGCACGTCGGTCAGGGTGGAGCCTCGCAGGTTCACGTAGCCGAGACGATTGTCGCGGAACTCGACATTCTGGAGGTCGCTCTCGTGGAGGTCGGCCGAGCCGAGCCGCGAGGCCGACCACGAGACGGAGCGGAACGACTGCCGCTGTCCCTGGACGACGGGCACCTCGACGCGCTCCAGCACGCACTCGCTCACCCGCCCCGAGTGGAGCAGGAGCCTGCGGGCGGTGAGCCCCTCGATGCGGCACTCGGAGAAGGTCACGCCGGCGGCGTCGATCTCCTCACCCTGCACGTCGACGAAGTGCTGCAGCTCGTGGACCCGCGCTGTCGCGAAGTCCACGGCACGCGCCTCGTCGAGTTCCGGCAGGAACGGTGCCTCGATCCTCGCCTCGGTGCCGCCTGTCCTGCTTCCTCGTCGTCCGCGTGCTGCTGCCAATGCGTTTCCTTTCCGTCGTGGTGTTGGGGGTCAATTGCCGGGGCGCATCCGCAGGCCGCGGGTCGTGAGCGAGAACCCACCCTCCTGCAGCATGCTCGCGAGGGGCGTCTCGAGCACGAACGTGCCATCGACGCGCTCGATCACGAGGTTCGGGATGCGTGCGCGCCGCACGGTCTCGGCGAGCGAACGGGCGGCCGCACGGAGGACGTCGTCCGAGTCGGTGAAGGTGAGCAGCGTCTTCCCGCCGCGTTCGACGTACAGGGCGAGGTCTCCGTCGACCATCGTGACGAGCCCGCCCGCCTTCCTGCCTGGCCGGTGCTTGGTCTGCGACTCCTCGGCGTCCGGCCAGGCGAGGGCCGCGCCGTACGGGTTCGCGGGGTCGGTGGCGGCGAGCGTGAGCGTCTGGAAGCGCTTCTCGCCGTCGAGCTCGAGCGTGAAGCTCCGCAGGCGGTCGACGGCGCCGACCGTCGAGAACTGGGCGGCGCCGAGCTTCTCGATGAAGTACCCGCGCCTGGCCTTGCCGGATTCCTCGAAGCGAGCGAGGACGCGGTACACGAGGGCGAACCCGCCGAGCACCTCTTCGGCCATGACGCTGCCCCGGGTCACGATGCCGTAGCGATCGAGGAGGAGGTCGCCGATGGCGAGGCCCCGCTCGGTGGCGTCGCTCACGCCGTTCAGCCCGAGGGTCCATCTGCCGCTCGTGTGCGGCTGGGAGGGGGCGGGGCGCTGGGATGCGAAGGCGGATGCGGTGGGGCTGCCGGTGGAGTCGCTCGGCGCCATGGCGACGCGGCCGCGGTAGAGCCTGCCGCGGGCGGCGCGGCTCGGGGCTCGGTGCGCGGAGGTGCTGGCAGAGCCGGGACCACCGGAGAGGAGGGCGCGCAGCGGCGCGAGGGTGTCGTTGGTCACGCGTCCCTGCCAGACGAGCGCCCAGAGGGCGTCGGAGAGCTCGCGGTCGCTGATCGACTCGGGTTCGAGCATCAGGCGGACGTGCCTCGACAGCTGGGGGAAGAAACCGGGGCCCGAGCCGGCGAGCGCGTCGAGGAGGTGCCGGCCGCGCGCATCCGGCTCGCCCTCGGGCTGGTCGGGAAGCGTGAGGTGCGCCGTGTCTGCCAGGTGCAGGCTGATCCATCCATCGCTCGAGCCGATGGCTCCGTGCCCTCGCCACAGCACCTCGCCGGCGGTTGTGAGCTCGTCGAGCATGCTGGGGTGGTAGTCCCGGACCCGGGCGGGCAGGATGAGCGTCTCGAGTGCGGATGCGGGGACGGGTACTCCCGCGAGCTGGTCGATGACGGTGATGAGGCCGTCGATGCCGCGCAGGTCGCCGCCGACGTGCTGCCAGGCTGGCAGGAATCTGGCGAAGGCGGAGTGGTCGACCGGTTCGATCTCGCTGCGGAGCGCGGCGAGGGAGCGGGCCCGGAGTCGTTTGAGCACGGTCTCGTCGACCCACTCGGAGCCCTCGCGGTCTGGGCGGAACTCGCCCTCGACGACGCGGCGGGCCAGCTCGAGACGGGTGAGCGCCTCACGCACGACGGCCTGCCCGGTGCCGTAGCGCTCTGCGACCTCGGCGACGGAGAATGGCCCGTGCGAGCGCGCGTAGCGGGAGACGAGATCGCCGACCGGGTCGTCGACGGGGTCGATGAAGGCGACAGGGACACCGATCGGCAGCGCCACTCCGAGCGCGTCGCGGAGCCTGCTGGCGTCCTCGATCGCGGCGATGCGCTCGACGCCGGCGATGCGCACACGGAGGGCGCGCTTGGCGCTGATGAGCTCCGCCGCGTACTGCTCGGCGACCTCGATGCTCGCGCCGGGCCGTGTCTCGCCGGCCGCTTCGCTCTCCTCCCGTTCCTCGTCGTGCTCGCCGCCCGGCGCCTCGAGCTCGTCGGTGCCCCGAAGGTCGTCGCCGAGCAGACGCTCGGCGATCTCCTCGACGCTGATGGGCCCGAGCACACGCAGCAGGTCGGCGACGCCTTCAGCATCGCGGGCCCGCCGGTCCGGTGCCGTGCGCTGCAGCTCAGCCTCGAGTCTGGCGATGACATTGGCGTCGAGGAGCTCGCGCAGCTCGACTCGACCGAGCAGGTCTGCCAGGAGGCTCGTGTCGAGTGCCAGCGCGGCCGCCCGGCGCTCCGCGAGTGGGCTGTCGCCCTCGTACATGAACGCACCCACGTAGCCGAACAGCAGCGTTCGCGCGAACGGCGAGGCCTGCTCCGTGGTGACGTCGACGAGGCGGACCTCGCGCCCGGCGATGCGCTTGGCGAGATCGACCAGCGCGTCGAGGTCGTAGACGTCGTGCAGCACCTCTCGAACGGCTTCGAGGATGATCGGGAACGTCGGGTACTGCTTGGCGACGTCGAGCAGCTGTGCCGCCTTCTGTCGCTGCTGCCAGAGCGGGGAACGCTTGCCGGGGTTGAGCCGGGGGAGCAGCAGCGCCCGGGCCGCGGCCTCGCGGAAGCGCGAGGCGAAGAGCGCGGAGCCGCCCACCTCGCGTGCCACGATCTGCTCGATCTCGTCGGCTTCGAGGGCGAACAGCTCGGCTCCGGGCGGTTCGGCGTCGCCTTCGGGGATGCGAACGATGATGCCGTCATCGCTTGCGACGACTCCGCCGTCGAGTCCGTACTGGTCCCGGATGCGCGCGGCGACGATGAGACCCCACGGCGAGTGGACGGGGGAGCCGTACGGGGAGTGCAGGATGATGCGCCAGTCGCCGAGCTCGTCCCGAGTGCGCTCGACGATGAGCGTGTGGTCGCTCGGCACCTGCCCCGTCGCGTCCTGCTGCTCGCGAACGTAGGCGACGGCGTTCTGCACGGCGTTGTCGTCCATGAGCGTCGAGAGCGCTTCCGGCACGCGCCCCTTGGCGGCGATCTCGCGGGTGATGGCGCCGATGGCCTGTCCGAGCTCGGAGGGGCGTCCGAGTGCGTCCCCGGTCCAGAAGGGCAGTCGCCCCGGCTGGCCGTAGGCGGGGGTCACGAGGACACGATCGAACGTGATCTCGGCGATGCGCCAGCTCGTCGCGCCGAGGGCGAAGATGTCGCCGACTCGCGATTCGTAGACCATCTCCTCGTCGAGCTCGCCGACGCGGCGCGGGCCGCGCTGCGCGTCGGCGTCTTCGGACCCGGCGAGGAAGACCCCGAAGAGCCCTCGGTCTGGGATGGTGCCGCCCGAGGTCACCGCCAGCCGGGCGGCGCCCGGTCGGCCCGTGAGTCGACCGAGATCGCGGTCCCACACGAGGCGGGGCCGCAGCTCGGAGAACTGGTCGGACGGGTACTTGCCGGAGAGGAGGTCGAGCGTCGCCTCGAACAGGGGGCGCGACAGCGAGGCGAACGGGGCCGAGCGGCGGACGAGGTCGAACCACTCCTCGACGTCGAGGTCCTCGATGGCGGCGGCCGCGATGGTCTGCTGGGCGAGCACGTCGAGCGGGTTGGCGAGCACGCGCATCCGCTCGATCTGCCCTGTCACCATGCGGGAGGCGAGCACGGAGGAGTGCAGTACGTCTGCCCGGTGCTTGGGGAAGATCGTGCCCTCCGAGGTCTCGCCGACCTGGTGCCCGGCGCGGCCGACCCGTTGGAGGCCGCTCGCGACCGACGGCGGCGACTCGACCTGCACGACGAGGTCGACGTCGCCCATGTCGATGCCGAGCTCAAGGCTCGAGGTCGCGACGACGCAGCGCAGCGTGCCGCTCTTGAGCGCGTTCTCGACCTCGGCGCGAGACTCCTTCGAGACGGAGCCGTGGTGGGCGCGTGCAAACGACAGCGGGGCGCCGGCGGACTGGCCTGCCTGTCCCATCGCCTCTGCAGGCGGCCGCTTCGGGTCTGGCTTGGGCTTGGCGCTGTGGTCGCCGGAGGACCAGCGCACACCGGGTGCCGCGGCACCGTACGGGGCGTCGGCCTGGGCGGCCTCGATCGACGGGGCGTCGACCGCCGCGCGCTCCTCCGCGATCTCGTTGAGCCGCGCCGTGAGGCGCTCGGCGAGTCGCCGTGAGTTGACGAACACGATCGTGGAGCGGTGCGACTCGACGAGGTCGGCGATGGACTCCTCGATGTGCGGCCACACGGAGCCGCTCTCCTCTGCGTCGACCTTCGGATCCCGCAGGGTCCCCGCGGCGGCGCCCGCTTCGAAGTCGGCGAACGGGTCGGCGTCGCCGATGGCACCGGATGCGTCGGCGGAGGTCGGCGTGGCAGCCCCTGCCCTGGTCATCCCGATGTCGCTGAGGTCTTCGACCGGGACGCGCACCTCGAGCTTGAACGTCTTCGTGCTCGGCGGCGCGACGACCTTGACGGGCGCGTTGCCGGCGAGGAAGCGCGACATCTCGTCGAGCGGACGCACGGTCGCCGAGAGCCCGATGCGCTGCGCCGGCTTGTCGAGGAGCGCGTCGAGCCGCTCGAGCGTCAGCGCCATGTGGGCTCCGCGCTTGCTCGAGGCGACGGCGTGCACCTCATCGATGATGACGGTGGTCACGCCGGTGAGCGTCTTCCGCGCCTGGGAGGTGAGCATGAGGTAGAGCGACTCTGGCGTCGTGATGAGGATGTCTGGCGGGTTGCGCAGCTGCTGCCTGCGCTCGGCCGGGGTCGTGTCGCCGGAGCGCACGCCCACGCGGATGTCTGGAGCGATGGCACCGAGCCGCCTCGCCGTCTGCGTGATGCCGACGAGCGGCGAGTGCAGGTTGCGTTCGACGTCGACGCCGAGGGCCTTGAGGGGAGACAGGTACACGACTCGGGTGCGACGCTCGGCGTTCGGCTCCGAACTCTGCGCGCCGCGTTCGGCGGCCAGCTGGTCGATCGCCCAGAGGAACGCGCTGAGCGTCTTGCCCGAACCGGTCGGTGCCACGACGAGCGTGTGGTGGCCGTCGGCGATCTCGCGCCAGGATGCGTCCTGGACGGCAGTGGGGCCGACGAAGGCGCCTTGGAACCATTCCCGCGTGGCGGGTGAGAACGCATCCAGCGCGGTCGATTTCGGCATGGGGACAACAGAACCACACACCACCGACATCAGCCTTCAGGAGGACCGGATCAACCCCGCGGAGGACGATCATTCAGCCGTGATGGGTGAAGCTGGGTGCACCACATTCTGAAGGAGTGATCTCACATGAAGCGTCTTGTCCGCCCCCGCCGGGGCCGCATGATCGCCGGTGTCTGCGCGGGTATCGCGCAGCGATTCGGCTGGTCGCCGTTCGTCGTCCGCCTGCTCACCGTCCTGTCAATCCTCATCCCGGGCCCGCAGGTCATCATCTACCTGGCGCTCTGGCTGCTCATCCCGAACGACTAGCGACGGTCTGGGACGAGACCTGGCCGAGCACCCGCTCGAGGAACGCCGCCATGAGCGGCAGCTCGGTCTCGGAGACGGCGTGACCGAGGCCCGCCTCGACGTACTTCTCGACGTCGGCGTGGGCCTCCAGCCATGCCCCCGTGTGCTCGACGGCGAGCGCTGGGATGACGGTGTCGGCGTCGCCGCGCCCCCAGAAGACGGGCGGACGCGACTGGGCGAGCTCAGCATCCCCCGGCAGCGTGCCGACGGCGACGAGCCCGGAGATCAGGAGCGCGCCCGCGAACGACCCGGGTCGCTGACGGAGCGCCTGCATGGCGACGATGCTGCCCTGCGAGTAGCCGAGCAGGGCGATCGGTGCACCCGAGGAGAAGACGCCGAGCCCGTCGAGCAGCTCGAGCAGCGCTGACGCCGCGTCGTTCGCGCCGCGCTCGAGGCCGAGCTGCGCGTCGGCATCGACGGCGACTTCGCCGGTCATCGGGTCGGCGAAGCGCAGCGGGAACCACTCGCGTCCGCCCTCCGGCTGGACGTGCGGGGCAGGGACAGAGACGTAGCGGTAGTCGTGCGGCAGCTGGCCGGTGAGGCTCAGGATGTCGGTGCCGTCCGCGCCGTATCCGTGGAGTCCCACGACCAGCGGGGCCCTGCTCGTGGCCGCCGTCTCGGCGTCGCCGCCGCGCCAGAGGAGTGTCGTGGGGTCGATACCTGTGGATGCAGTGCTCACCCGGGAAACATACATGGTCCACAATGGGGTCATGACGGTGCGCACTCCTGATCCTGAGTCCGGCTGGATGAACGACGACGAGCTCGCGCTCGTCAGGCGTCGCGTGCCGATGCTGTATGTCGAGGCCATCCCGGTGCGTGTCGACGCCGCGGGGAAGGTCGAGCATCTCGGCGTGCTGCTGCGCGCGGACAACCAGGGCGTCATGACGCGTTCGTTCGTCTCGGGGCGGGTGCAGTACGGCGAGTCGATCAGGGATGCGCTGCTGCGCCACCTGGAGAAGGACCTCGGCACGATGGCGTTCCCCGCGCTGCCGCAGGCGCTCGCGCCGTTCACGGTCGCGGAGTTCTCGCCGATGCCGGGCTCCGGCCTGTTCGATTCGCGGCAGCACGCGGTGGCGCTCGAGTTCATCGTGCCGGTCGCGGGGGAGTGCAACCCGCGCCAGGATGCGCTCGAGATCACGTGGCTGACGCCGCAGCAGGCGCTCGACCCCGACCTCCTCGAGGAGCTCGAGGGTGGGCGTGGCCATGTGCTGCGCACTGCCATCGGTCACCTCGGCCTCTGGCCCTAGCCTCGGCCCCTGCCGGGCTCCGCGCTCATGGCCATCCGCTACTGGCTCGTCGTGCAGCCCTTCGATCGTGCCCTCGCGATGGTCGAGGGCGGTTTCGTGCAGGCCCCCTGGGGTGCGCTCGAGAGGGTCGAGCAGATGCGCGTGTCCGACGGCGTGGTCATCTACTGCCCGCGCGAGGTGAACCCTGACGGCGAGCCCATGCGCAGCGTGGTGCAGGCAGGGTACGTGCTCGACGATGAGCCGTACCGTGCTGGCGGTCGGGGCTCGTCGCCGTGGCGGCGGGAGGTGCAGTGGATGCGCGAGGCGCGACCCGCGCCCATCCGTCCGCTGCGGGAGCTGCTCGACCTGACGCGCAACGACAGGTACTGGGGTGAGCGATTGCGAGCCGGCTGGCTGGAGCTGTCCCGTCGCGACTTCGAGATCTTCGAGGATGCCGTCAGACGGCCGTCGCCCGAGCCGAGTGCGTTGGGGATGGGCCTCATTCGCGACACCGGCCTCGGTCGGGCTGCGGAGTCATCCGGGGTCGAGCGGGACGCTGAGGACCCGTACGCAACCAGGTTCTGACGGCGCAACCGCCGAACATGTGACACATTAGTGAGTGGGCGTGATGGACACCGCTGAGGTGAGCTTACGCGTCTCGACCACAGTGAGCTCGATGAACGGGGTGCCCATGATCGACGCGTTGGACTTCAGGCCGGCCGCGCAGCAGTCGAACCTGCGAGCCACGATCGAGGACTCGGTCGCCGCGGCCATCGTGTCCGGCGGGCTGGCGGCGGGGACCCTCGTCTCCGTGCCGGCGCTCGCGGCACGCTTCGAGGTCTCGGCGACTCCGGTTCGCGAGGCCATGCTGAACCTCGAGAAGCTGGGCTTCGTGGAGCCCGTGCGGAACAAGGGCTTCCGCGTCACGCACGTCTCTGTGGAGGAGCTTCGGCAGATCGTCGAAGTCAGGCAGATGCTCGAGGTGCCCGTCGTCCGGGAGCTCGCTGCCGATTTCCCTGATGCACCCCGGACCGAGCTCCGTGACCTGGCGACACGGATCGATGCCGCGTCGGCGGCAGGCGACCTGCCTCTGTATCTCGCTGTCGACATCGAGTTCCACGAGCGGCTGCTCAGTCTGTCTGGCAATGCCCGGCTCGTGTCGATCGTGACCGCGTTGCGGCGACAGACGAGGCTCACGGGGCTTACCGAGATGCTCGGGTCCGAAGAGCTCACCGCTTCGGCGCGCGAGCACGCCGACCTCCTCGTGCTGCTCGAGGCCGGCAAGGCGGATGAGGCTGCCGAGCTCATGCACCGCCACATCGGCCACGTCGTCGGCTGGTGGGCTGGCCTACCCGAAGAGGCTTAGCAAGCCCTCCACACAGCGAAACACTTTGTAACAACTGTGTTTCAAGGGTGTTGAAAGGTCTTCTGCGGTCGTCCGCCGAACAGTAATGTGTGACATCCCATCACCGGAGATGGTCCGGCGATTCTGACGTCTGTTCGGAAGGAACTCACCATGACTGCACGTCGTTCCACCAGCCCTCGGGGTGCTGGCCTCTGGAAGAGGGTGCTCCTGCCTGGAGCCCTCCTCGCAACTGCCGCACTGGCCCTGACCGGATGCTCCGGAGGTGTCGCCGGAGGTGGGGACACCGCGTCCGAGGACGGACCGATCAAGCTGGGACTCGCGGCCCCCTTCTCGGGATCCGAGTCGGCCTTCGGCCCATACATGGAGAACGGCGCGAAGATGGCGATCGACGAGCTCAACGAGGCCGGTGGCGTCCTCGGCCGCCAACTCGAGCTGGTCACCGCCGACGACGCCTGTGACGCGACGAGCGCTACCGCCGCGGCGAACAAGCTCGTCACCGACGGGGTCGTCGCCTCGGTCGGCGGCTACTGCTCCGGAGCGACGCTCCCGACGCTGCCGATCTTCAACACGGCCGAGATTCCCATGGTGATCCCAGCGGCCAACTCGAACCAGCTCGTCGCCGCCGGCCTCGACAACGTGTTCCTCATCAACGGAACCGGCACCCAGCAGGCTCAGGCCATGCTCACGTACGCCGAGAAGCAGGGCGTGAAGACGCTCGCGCTCGTCGACGACAACACGGACTACTCGACGGACCTCGCGAAGTCCGCCTCCGAGCAGGCCAAGGAGCTCGGCATCGAGGTCGTCCTCGAGGAGTCCGTCAACGCCGGTGAATCCGACTACGCGGCCAACGTCAACAAGGTCGTCTCGGCGAACCCGGACATGATGTATTGGACCGGCTACTACCAGGAGGGCGGCCTGATCACGCAGCAGCTGCGTGCCGCCGGCTACACGGGCAAGGTCATGGTCGCCGACGGCTCGGTCGACGCGAAGTTCGCTGAGATCGCCGGCAGCTCCTCCGAGGGTGTGCTCGGCACGTTCACGCAGACCCCAGACATGCTCGAGGGTGCAACCGAGTGGATCGACGCCTACACCGAGAAGTTCGGTGCGGCCCCCGGCCCGTACTCCACGCAGAGCTACGACGCCGTCCGCGTCGTCGCCCAGGCGATCGAGGATGCAGGAAGCACTGAGGGGCCCGCGGTCATCGAGGCGCTCAACGCGCTCGACGGCTTCGACATCTTCTCCGGCCCCCTCACCTTCACGGAAGAGGGCACGCTCACCGAGGGCGGATTCGCCATCGTCACCGTCGGACCCGACGGCACCTTCATCCTCGAGGATGACCTGAAGAGCTAGTCAGCCACGGCGGGCGGGGAGGGAACTCCCCGCCCGCTTCTGCAGTCAGGAACCACTGTGATTCAACTCATCATCGACGGGCTCTTCGTCGGATCCTTCTACGCGCTCGTCGCGCTCGGGTACAGCATGGTGTACGGCATCATCAAGCTGCTCAACTTCGCGCACGGCGACGTCTACATGGTCGGCGCGTTCGCCGGCCTCACGATCTTCTCGGCCTTCTCCGGCCTCGCCGGGGGCGGCATCCTCTCGATCCTGCTCGTCATGCTGCTCGCGATGATCTTCACGGGCATCCTCGGCGTGACGATCGAGCGGGTCGCCTACCGTCCGCTGCGCTCGAGCCCTCGACTCGCGGTGCTCATCACCGCGGTGGGCATGTCGTTCATCCTCGAGTACGGCGTGCGCCAGATCTTCGGGCCCGACCCGAAGGTGTACCCGACGCGTCTCGAAGGCGAGACGCTCGACCTCCTGGGCGGCCGCATCACGATGCCGCAGATCGTCATGATGCTCGTCGCGGCCGCCCTCATGTTCGGCCTCAACACCTACATCATGCGCTCGCGCGACGGGCGAGCCATGCGCGCCATCGCGCTCGACCCCACCGCCGCGCAGCTCATGGGCGTCAACGTCAACAAGGTCATCTCGCGCACCTTCTTCATCGGCTCCGCCCTCGCAGGCGCCGCCGGCGTCATGGCGGGTGCCTACTACGGCACGATCGACTTCCTCGCGGGCTTCGTCATCGGGTTGAAGGCGTTCACCGCAGCCGTCATCGGCGGCATCGGGAACCTCTACGGCGCCATGCTCGGCGGTCTCGTGCTCGGCCTGCTCGAGGCGTTCGGCACCCACTGGCTCGGCGGCGAGTGGCGAGACGTGTTCTCGTTCGCGTGCCTGATCCTCTTCCTGTCCTTCAGACCGACCGGCATCCTCGGTGCCCGCGTCGTGGAACGGATGTGACCCCATGACCGACATCAGACTCCAGGCGCCAGCGCCCACCGTCGAGCGGCCCACGCCGCGCACCGGCATCCGGAACCCGAAGACCTTCATGAACCTCGTGGGGCTCGTGCTGTTCCTCTTCGCCTTCCTGCTCCCGTTCATCAACGCGACGCCGTACGTCATCTCCATCGGCACATCCGCGATGATCTACATCATGCTCGCGATGGGCCTCAACATCGTCGTCGGCTACGCGGGCCTCCTCGACCTCGGCTACTACGCCTTCTTCGCGGTCGGCGCGTACACGGCGGGCGTACTCAACACGCTGCTGGACATGCCGCTCATCGCGACGATCCCGTTCGTCATCGTGGCGTGCATCCTTGCCGGGCTCATCATCGGCGGGCCGACGCTGCGCCTGCGCAGCGACTACCTCGCGATCGTCACGCTCGGCTTCGGCGAGATCATCCGGCTCACCGCGAACAACCTGGAGGTCACGGGCGGACCGTCGGGCATCTCCGGCATCGACACGTTCGAGTTCTTCGGCTGGTCGTTCGCCGACGGCCTCACGGTCGGCGGCATCGAGTTCAACGGCAAGATCCTGCTGTACTTCCTCTGCGTCATCATCGCGGGAGGCGCCGCGATCATCGCGGCCTCTCGGCTCGGCAAGGGCAAGATGGGTCGCGCCTGGCGCGCCATCAAGGACGACGAGGACGCCGCAGAGGCGATGGGCGTCAACACCTACACGACGAAGCTCGGCGCGTACGTGCTCGGCGCGGTGTTCGGCGGCCTCGCCGGCGTGCTCATGGCGGCCCACCAGACGGCCATCAGCCCGACCTCGTTCGTGTTCCTCAACTCGGCGCTGCTGCTCATGGCGGTCGTGCTCGGCGGCATGGGCTCGATCCCGGGCGTCATCGTCGGCGCCCTGCTCGTCTCGCTGCTGCCCGAGATCCTCCGCGACTTCTCCGACTGGCGCTTCCTCGTCTTCGGCGTGCTGCTGGTGGTCATGATGATCTTCCGGCCGCAGGGCATCTGGCCGGCGACCGCCATCCTGCCGTTCCTCAAGTCGCGGGCCAAGGGCGAGCCGCCGTCCCCGAAGGACGGGTTCTCCGCCCATGAGGCGCCGGATGCCAACATCGACCTCTCGAAGGAGCAGGCATGAGCCAGGGTTCAGGCACGGGCGAGGTCTACGGGACCGCGCCCATCGATGTGCCGAAGACGGAGTCGGTGACCGCGGTCGCCGAGGAGTTCAGGCGGGCGCACGAGGGGGAGCCGCTGCTCTCCGTCCGCGACCTGCGCCTGCAGTTCGGTGGTGTGAAGGCCGTCGACGGCACGTCGTTCGACGCCTACGCGGGCGAGATCATCTCGGTGATCGGCCCGAACGGGGCCGGCAAGACGAGCGCGTTCAACTGCATCACGGGCTTCTACCGGCCGACGTCGGGCACGATCACCTTCGACGGCGTCGACATCATGCGCAAGCAGCCGTCGTCGATCACGCGCCTCGGGCTGAGTCGCACGTTCCAGAACGTGCGCATGTTCCGCGACATGTCGGTCATCGACAACGTGAAGACCGCCATGCACGCGCGCATCCGGCAGAACGTGTTCCAGACGATGCTGCACACGATCGGCTACAAGAAGATCGAGGCGCAGGCGCTCGAGGACGCGCGCGGCTGGCTCGACTTCGTCGGCTACTCGCTCGACGACGACCTGCTCGCGTCGCAGCTGCCCTACGGCGAGCAGCGGCGCGTGGAGATCGCCCGCGCGCTGGCCACGCAGCCCAAGCTGCTGCTGCTCGACGAGCCCGCGGCCGGTCTCAATCACAACGAGAAGCAGGAGCTGATCGCCCTCATCCGCAAGATCAGGGACCTCGGGGTCGGCATCGTGCTCATCGAGCACGACATGGGCCTCGTGATGGAGATCTCCGAGCGCGTGATCGTGCTCAACTTCGGCCGGGAGATCGCCGACGGCCTGCCGGAGGACGTCAAGAACGACCCGAGGGTCATCGAGGCGTACCTGGGGGTCGAGGACCCGGAGGACGAGGTCGCGGAGGAGGTCGCCGAAGAGCGGCTCGATGCTCCCGGACGGCCACGCGCCCTCCACGACCGGATCGACGAAGCGGACATCGCGGAGCAGGGCTCCGCGGGGGAGGAACGGTCATGAGCGCTGAACTCGAGGTGAAGGACGTCGACCTCTTCTACGGGCGTGTGCAGGCGCTGCGGGGGCTGTCGATCGAGGTGAACGAGGGTGAGGTCGTCTCGCTGCTCGGCAACAACGGTGCTGGCAAGACCAGCACGCTCACGATGCTCTCCGGGCTCGCCAGAGCAAAGAGCGGCACGATCACCTGGCGCGGCAAGGACATCTCGAGCGCCAAGCCGTGGGACCTCGTGCGCGACGGGCTCATCCACGTGCCTGAGGGGCGTCGGATCTTCTCGACCATGTCGGTGCACGAGAACCTCCTGCTCGGCGGCTACCAGGTCAAGGACCCGAAGGTCGTGGCCGATCGTGTCGAGGAGTGCTACGAGCTCATGCCGCGGCTGCTCGAGCGGCGCACGCAGCAGGGCGGCACCCTCTCGGGTGGCGAGCAGCAGATGGTCGCGATCGCGCGAGCGTACGTCGGCGGCCCGAAGCTGCTGCTGCTCGACGAGCCGTCGATGGGACTGGCGCCGCTTGTCGTGAAGCAGGTGATGGAGCTCATCGGGCGCATCAACGAGCGTGGCGCGACGGTGCTGCTCGTCGAGCAGAATGCGCGGGCGGCGCTCAAGGTCGCGCACCGCGCGTACGTCATCGAGCACGGGCATGTGACACTCTCCGGGCTCGCGTCCGATCTGGCGAAGGACAAGGCGGTCATCGAGGCCTACCTGGGCTGACCACGACCTGGCCCGTCCCGGATGCGGGGCGGGCCAGGCTTGCACGACCAACTGGTGTGTGACATATTACTGTGATGGAGGTGCGGGATGAGCAGCTACGACGTCGTCGTGATCGGCGGTGGCATCGTGGGCGCTGCCTGCGCGGCTGAGCTCGCCGGCCGAGGCCGGCGCGTGGCGCTCGTCGAGCGCGGTCGCGTCGCGAGCGGCACCAGCGCGCACTGCGAGGGCAACCTCCTCGTCTCCGACAAGGGGCCCGGCGCCGAGCTCGAGCTCTCGAAGCTCGCGAACGCCGCCTGGTCCAAGCTCTCGGGCAGCTTCCGCGAGGAGCTCGGCGACGACTTCCCAGACATCGAGTTCGAGGCCAAGGGCGGCCTCGTCGTCGCGACGACCGATGGGGGAGCGTCCGCGCTCCTCGACTTCGCGGCCACGCAGCGCACCGCCGACGTCGCGGCCGAGCCGGTCACGATCTCCGAGGCGCGCAGGCTCGAGCCGTGGCTCACCGATCGCATGACCGCAGCCGTCTGGTACCCGGGCGACAGCCAGGTGCAGCCGACCATCGCGACCGAGGCGCTCGTCGCCCTCGCGCACCTGCGCGGGGCGAGCATCCTGGAGCACCACGAGGTGACGGGCGCCCTCCGCGACGGCGGCAGGCTCGTCGGCGTTCGCACGACTGCGGGAGACGTGCACGGTCGTGACGTCGTCGTCGCCGCCGGACCCTGGTCGGGTGAGGTGTCGGCGCTCCTTGGCGCACCGCTGCCCGTCCGGCCGCGACGGGGCGTTGTGCTCGTCACGGCGAAGATGCCGCAGCGGGTGTTCCACAAGGTCTACGACGCCGACTACGTCGGTGCCGTCGGTTCCGGTGACGTCGCCCTCATGACCTCGAGCGTCGTGGAGTCGACACCGGGCGGCACGGTGCTCATCGGCTCGAGCCGCGAGCAGGTGGGCTTCGACGACGCGTTCCGCGCCAATGTGCTGAGCGAGCTCGCGAGGAAGGCCATCTCGATCTTCCCGTTCCTCACCGAGACGGCGATCATCCGCAGCTACTCCGGGTTCCGCCCGTACATGCCCGATCACCTGCCCCTCATCGGTGCCGATCCACGACTTCCGGGTCTGTGGCACGCGACGGGCCACGAGGGGGCCGGCATCGGCCTCTCGCTGCCAACGGCCACGCTCATCGGCGACCTTATGGACGGGGCGCCGACGCAGATCGACGCCACCCAGTTCGCTCCGTCTCGACCGACCCTCGCCGCCGAGTTGGAGGCCGTCGCATGAGCGAACGTGCAGTCCGGGGCGACGGGGTCGAGAAGCCCGTCCGCATCACGGTCGACGGCGAGCCCGTCGAGGGCATCGCGGGGCAGAGCATCGCGGGTGTCCTCCTCGGCTCCGGCCGCGTCGCCTGGCGCGAGACGGCGGTCGCGGGCAGGCCCCGCGGACTGTTCTGCGGCATCGGTGTGTGCTTCGACTGCCTCGTCACCGTCGACGGGGTTCCGGATGTGCGCGCCTGTCAGCGACGCGCGTGCGACGGGGACGAGGTGAGCTCGCAATGACCTCGACGCAGCGTGGACGGCGCCACGTCGCCGTCGTCGGCGGGGGACCAGCTGGTCTCGCGGCCGCAGTGGCCGCAGCCGAGCACGGCGCCCGCGTGACGCTCATCGAGTCGGGTCGCGAGCTCGGCGGCCAGTACTGGCGACACCTGCCGGGCGAGCGCGACGGTCACGGTCAGGCCGTTCTGCACCACGGCTGGTCGACCTACCAGGACCTTGAGCGTCGAGTTCGCTCGACCCCCGACATCACCGTGCTGGCCGAGACCAGCGTGTGGGCCGTGGATGCGCCGACTGCGGCGGGTCACGGTGCCGGCCTCGGCATCCCGACGCTCCAGCTGCTGACCGGTCCTGCGGATGCCGCGACACGCGTTCCGTCGACGCTCGGGCCGGACGCCATCGTCATCGCGACCGGTGCCCACGACCGCACCCTCCCGTTCCCGGGCTGGGACCTGCCCGGGGTCTCCACGGGCGGGGCTGCCCAGGCCTTCGCGAAGAGCGAGCGCATCGCGGTCGGCGGCAACGTCGTCGTCGCGGGTGCCGGCCCGTTCCTGCTGCCCGTCGCTGCGTCCCTCGCGCAGGTGGGTTCGCGCGTCATCGAGGTCGTCGAAGCCAACCGCATCCCGCGCCTCGCCTCCGGCTGGCTGCCCAGGCCGTGGCAGCTGGCCGGTGCGCCGGGCAAGGTGAGCGAGCTCTTCGGCTACGTGGCAGGTCAGCTGCGTCACCGCATCCCGTACCGCGTCGGCGAGGCCGTCGTGGAGGCGCACGGCGACGGCCGAGTCGAGCGCGTGACGATCGCCAGCGTCGACGCCGAGTGGCGGCCGATCCCGGGTAGTGAGCGGCAGGTGGCCTGCGACGCCGTGTGCGTCACCCACGGGTTCACGCCCCGCCTCGAGGTCGCGATCGCGGCCGGCTGCGCGCTGGGCGATGACAGATTCGTGGTCATTGACGAGTCGTGCGCGACGAGCGCGGGAGGCGTCTACGCGGCCGGGGAGGTGACCGGCATCGGGGGCGTCGACCTCTCGCTCGCGGAGGGGCGAGTCGCGGGGCACTGCGGCGCCGGCGGGTCGTCCAGGGACGCTCAGGTCAGCGACGCTCAGCGCAAGCGCGCGGTCTTCGGCGCGTTCGCCGCGCGCATCGATGCCGCCCATGGAGTGCGCCCGGGCTGGCAGGACTGGCTCCGCGACGACACGATCGTGTGCCGATGCGAGGAGGTCACCGCGGGCCAGCTCCGCCGGAAGGCTGCCGCCACCGGCTCACGCAGCCTGCGCTCCCAGAAGCTCGCCACCCGCGCCGGCCTGGGCATCTGCCAGGCACGCATCTGCGGCCGCAGCGCCGAAGAGCTGCTGCAGGCCGCGACAGGCTCAACCGGTGAACTCGACGAGGGCATCGTCGACCGCCGCCCCATCCAGACCCCCATCCGGCTCGCAGAGCTGGCAGGCATCTCAGAAGAGCAGCATCCCCTGACAGGAAGGCAAGACCCATGACCGAAGCAGCTTCCACGCACCTCGACCTCGGCGGCGTCGTCGTCGCGACGGCCCTCCCATACAAGGAGGACGCCTCGGCACCCGCCGGACTCGCCGTCGACTACGACGCGTACGCCGAGCACTGCAACTGGCTCATCGAGAACGGCTGCCGGGGTGTCGGCCCGAACGGCTCGCTCGGCGAGTACTCGTCCCTCACCGACGAGGAGCGACGCAAGGTCGTGCAGGTGGCCGTCGAGACCGTCGGCGACCGCGGCATCGTCGTCGCGGGCGTGCACGGACCCGGCTGGCACCAGGCCCAGCACTGGACGCAGCTCGCGAAGGAGGACGGCGCCCACGGCGTGCTCTGCCTCCCGCCGACCATGTACCGCTCGGCGGACGCCGACGTCGTCGAGCACTTCGCGAAGGTCGCGGAGGTCGGCCTGCCCGTCATGATCTACAACAACCCGCTGGACACGAAGGTCGACATCACGCCGAACCTCGTCGCCGAGATCGCGAAGATCGACGGCATCGTCGCCGTCAAGGAGTTCTCCGGGGACGTGCGGCGCGCGTTCGAGATCCAGGAGGCCTGCGAGGCGGCCGGGTCGAGCATCGACATCATCGCGGGCAGCGACGACGTGCTCTTCGAGCTCATGATCGACGGCGCGACGGGCTGGTTCGCGGGCTACCCCAACGTGTTCCCCGCGGAGGCCGTCGCGATCTACGACAACATGGCCGCTGGCCGCTACGTCGAGGCGCGCGAGATCTACAAGAGCCTCATCGCCGCCTTCCGCTGGGACTCGCGCCCGGAGTTCGTGCAGGCCATCAAGCTCGGGATGGACATGGTCGGCCGCAACGGCGGGCCCTGCCGTCCGCCGCGCGCGGCGCTCACGCAGGCCATGGAGGCGCAGGTGCGCGCCGACACGCAGCGCGCCCTCGACGCCCTCGCCGCCCTCCAGTAGGTTCGCACCTTCCACTCCACAGCCTGAGGTCAACTGACATGCGAGCATCACGAGTCATCTCCGCCGTCGACTCCCACACCGAGGGGATGCCGACCAGGGTCGTCACGGGCGGAGTCGGGGTGATCCCCGGCGCGACCATGAACGAGAAGCGCCTCTACGTGCAGGAGCACCGTGACGACCTGCGCACGTTCCTCATGCGCGAGCCGCGTGGGCACTCCGCCATGAGCGGGAGCATCCTGCAACCGCCGACGCGACCCGACGCCGACTTCGGGGTCCTCTACATCGAGGTCTCCGGTCTGCTCCCGATGTGCGGGCACGGCACGATCGGGACAGCGACGGTGTTGGTCGAGACGGGGATGGTCGAGGTGCAGGAGCCGGAGACGGTGATCCGGCTGGATACGCCGGCCGGCCTCGTGATCGCTCGTGTGGAAGTGTGCGAAGGACGCGCTGTTAGCGTTACCATCGAGAACGTGCCCAGCTTCTGCGAACGCCTCGACGCCGTCGTCCCGGTGCCGGAACTCGGCATCGACGCGCTCCGGTACTCGCTGGCGTTCGGCGGGAACTACTACGCCATGGTCGACCTCGACGACCTCGACCTCCCGTTCGACCGAAGCCGCAAGGATGAGATCCTGCGCGCCGGCCTCGCCATCATGGACGCGATCAACACGCACGACGCGCCCCGGCATCCGACGATCGAGGGCGTCGACCACGTCCACCACGTCGAGTTCATCGCGCCGGGCTCCGACGCGGTCCACTCGCGGCACGCCATGGCGATCTACCCCGGCTGGTTCGACCGTTCCCCGTGCGGCACCGGCACGTCCGCACGCATGGCGGAGCTGCACGCCAGGGGCGAGCTGCCCCTGCACACCGATTTCGTCAACGAGTCGTTCATCGGCACGAGCTTCACGGGCCGGCTCATCGACGAGGTGCAGGTCGGCGACCGCGCGGCCGTGATCCCCACCATCACGGGTCGCGCGTGGATCACCGGCATGGGCCAGTACCTGCTCGACCCGACAGACCCGTTCCCCGCAGGTTTCGAATTCTAGATTGGACTCATCGATGAGCACACCCACCCCGCACACCAGCGACGCCGAGCTCGAGCAGATCCTCGCGGCATCCGCGCTCGCCGCCCCGGTCTGGGCGGCGACGCCCCCGGCCGAACGTGCGTCGGCGCTCATCGCGGTCGCGGACGCCCTCGATCAGGCGGCCGGGGAGCTCATCCCCATCGGCATGCGGGAGACGGGCCTCGCGCAGGCGAGGCTCACGGGTGAGCTGAAGCGCACGACCGTGCAGATCCGCCTCTTCGCGGACGTCATCCGAGACGGCGCCTACCTCGACGTGCGCCTCGACGAGGCCGACCCCGACTTCGTGCTCGGCCCGCGGCCCGACGTGCGCCGGATGCTCGTGCCCGTCGGCGTCGCCGTCAACTTCTCCGCCTCCAACTTCCCGTTCGCCTTCTCGGTGGCGGGCGGTGACTCGGCTGCGGCGCTCGCGGCGGGCTGCGCGCTCATCGTCAAGGGCCACTCCGGTCACCCGGAGCTCTCGGTCGCGACGGCGCGCGTCGTCGAGGACGCGCTCCGCGCGGCCGGAGCTCCCGACGGGGTCTTCGCGCTTGTGCTCGGCCAGCAGGCCGGGGTCACCGTGCTCGAGGACGACCGCGTCGACGTCGGCACCTTCACGGGGTCGATCCGCGTGGGCCGCCTGCTCGCCGACAAGGCCGCGGCCCGCCCCCGGCCCATCCAGTTCTACGGGGAGCTCGGCAGCGTCAACCCGGTCTTCGTGACCGCTGCCGCGCTCGCCGAGCGCGGCGAGGAGATCGCGGCAGGCTACGCCGCGTCCGTCGCCGGTTCCGCTGGCCAGCTGTGCACGAAGCCCGGCTTCCTCTGGGTGCCCACGACGGATGCCGCCGGCGAGCTCGAGCTGCGCGTCTCGCAGGCGGCCGAGCAGGCCGCGGAGCACCGCCTTCTGAACCCGAGCATCGGCCGGGCCTACCTCCAGCGCCGCGCCGACGTGCTCGCGGCCGACGGCGTGCGCGTCGTCGCCGAGGGCACCGTGCGCAGCGACGACGATGGCAACGTGTGGGCGACGCCGACGATCGTGGCCGTGCCCGCGAGCAAGCTCTCGGCGGGCGACGAGACGCTGCTCGACGAGGTCTTCGGTCCGTTCTCCGTGATCGTCGAGTACGACGACGAAGCCTCGCTCGCGCCCAGCCTCGACGAGCTGTACGTCGGCAACCTCACTGGCACCGTGCACGCCGCCGCGGGGGAGCAGTCGCCAGCGCTGTCATCGCTCGTCGCAGGGCTGGCGAGGAAGACGGGACGCGTCCTCTTCGGCGGGTGGCCCACCGGGGTCGCCGTCACTCCGGCCATGCAGCACGGCGGCCCGTACCCGGCGACCTCGAACGACACGTCGACCTCGGTCGGTACCGCCTCCATCTCCCGCTTCCTGCGCGGCGTCGCCTACCAGGGTGCGCCTCAGGAGGCCCTGCCCGAGCCGCTGCAGGACGCCAACCCCTGGGGTGTGCCGCAGCAGCGCGCGGCAGCAGGACAGTCGGCGAGCTGGGGCTCGCAGCGCTGAGCTCTGCGCCGTGCGGCCTCACCGCTGAGCGGCGAGACGCGAGCGGAGCGTCGGCCTCGCGCCGGCCGAGGGCGTGTCGGGTGCTTCCGAGGCTGCGAGGCGCCCGCGTCTGCGCAGCTCCGGGACGACGTGCTCGACGAAGTCCTCGAACGAGCCGGGCAGGATGGCCGGGGTCACGACGAAACCGTCGGCGGCTCCGGCATCCTGCCACTCGCACAGCTCCTCGGCGACGGCCTCGCCGCTGCCCGTCGGTGACGGCGTCAGCTGATCGAGCGACTGCCGCAGCGCCAGGTCTCGGACGCTGAGCCCCTCGCGTCTGCACACAGCGGCGAGCATGTCCTCGAAGCCGTCGCTGCCGGTCGCGCCGCGGTGCTCGGCGAGGAAGTCGGCTGCGGGCTCGTCCAGTCGCAGCGTCCCGGCGTCCGCGTGCATGAGTCGGGCGAGTGAGCGCAGCGCCGATGGTTCATCGATCAACGAGAGCAGCGCATCCCGAGTCCTCGTTGCATCGATCATCGTCGATCCCGCGACGGGTTGGATGGCCGCGCATACTCGCAGCTCGTCAGGGTCGCGCCCGGCCGAGCGTGCGCGCTCTCGCAGCTCCGCCCTGATCGCGCGATTGCCCTCGATTCCGTCGGCTGCCACGAAGACCAGCTCGGCCCACTTCGCCGCGAACTCCATCCCACGGGGGGAGGCCCCGGCCTGCATGAGCACCGGATGCCCCTGCGGGCTCCTCGGCAGGCTCAGTGGGCCGGGAGGTGCGGCGCGCTCGCGTGGGGCTGGGGTGCGCGCGACGCGGCTGGGGTCCGCGAACAGGCCCGTCCGCTCGTCCTGCACCAGCGCGCCAGGTGCCCAGGTCCTCATGAGCTCGAGCACCTGGCTGACGACCCGGTCGGCTCGGTCGTAGCGCTGCGTCTTCGGCGGGATGCGCTCGAGGCCCATGTTGCGTGCCTCGGCGTCGGTCGTGGAGGTCACGATGTTCCAGGCCACTCGCCCTTCCGAGAGATGGTCGAGGCTCGCGAGCGTTCGCGCGATGGCGTACGGCGGCAGGAACGACGTCGAGACGGTCGCGCCCAGCCCGATTCGAGAGGTGGCACCGGCGACCACGCTCAGCACCGTGATGGGATCGAGGGTCACCGCCCCCTTGCCGCCGCTTGCGAGTGTCGTCGCCACGTCGCCGAGCGCGTCCTCTGGCACGGCGAGCGCGTCCGGGAGGAACATCAGGTCGAAGCCGCCTCGCTCGAGCAGGCGTGCGATGTCGACGTACGAGCGCGCGCGCAGCCAGTCGCGGCCGGAATCGGGGTGCCGCCACGCGGCGGCGTAGCGGTGCGTGGGCGGATTCACCATGCCGACGAGCGTGAGCTGGCGACGCGTCCGCTCAGACAAGCGACAGTCCCGTTCCCGCGGCCGCGCCGGCCGCCGCCGTGAGCGTGAACGCCGTGAGTACGATGCCGGCGAGGGCGGCGTCTCGCGCATCCAACGCGACAGGGCGCCACACCGTGCGAGGGCCCGCGCCGAGTCCTCTCGACTCGAGTGCCTGTGCGATCCGCTCGCCTGACCGGATGGAGACGACCAGCAGCGCGAAGGCCGCCGAGCCGAATCCCGTGAGGCCTGTTCGGGGCATGCCGTCCCGTCCGAGGGGTGCCCGCACGGCCTGCGCGGCGCGGATGCTCAGCCATTCGCTCGGCAGCAGCTGCAGGAGCCGGAACCCGGCGAGCAGGGCGTACGCGAATCGCGGGCTGAGCATCGCGTGCTGGGTGAGGCTCGTCATGAGCTCGCGAGGCGGGGTGCTCGCGATGAACGCGATCGACAGCATGCCGATCACGGTGGTGCGGAGGGCGAGCGCGACGCCGATGGCGAGGCCTTCGCTGGTGAGCCGAACGGGCAGATCGGGGAGGAGCTCCGTCCCTGGACGGCTGAGGGCGTTGACGGTGACGAGACCGACGCCGAACGCCACGAAGGGCACGGATGCGGCGAGCAGCTGCAGCGGCGCGAGCCGCGTCGTCGTGAGCACGGCGACGACGGCGAGCATCGTCAGCACGCCGAGCGTCACCGGGTTGAGGACGAACAGCGTCGCGAGGGAGCAGGCGAACAGCACCGCGAGCTTCACGGTCGGGTTGCGACGCTCCAGGTACCGGCCCGCTGGCCGAGTCGTCCCGCTCACGCGGCCACCTGCACGGCGGCTTCGTCGAGCCTGCGGAGGATCCGCCGCGCGTGCGCTTCCGGGAGATCCTGCTGGACGAGCCAGGCGAGCAGCGGCGTGCGCTCGAGGCCCGCCGCTTCCAGGAGCGCGGGGTCGCGCAGCAGCTCGAACGGCGTCGTGTCGGCGAGGAGTCCGCCGTCGCCGAGCACGAGCACGCGATGGGCATGCGCGCACACGGCCCGAAGCTCGTGGCTCGAGAAGAGCACACCGCATCCGGACGCCGCCGTGCGCTCGAGCTCGCGCATGGCCGCGATGCTCGAGCGCCGGTCGAGGCCGAACCCCGGTTCGTCGGCGAGGAGGAACGGCCGGTCGTGCGCGAGCATGGCCGCGATGCTGAGCCGCCGCTGCTGCCCGCCGGAGAGCCGGTAGGGGTTGTGGTCGAGGTAGTGAGTGAGGTCGAAGCGCTCGACGAGCCCGCTGACGCGTTCGGCGTCGCCGGGCCCGAGCCCGTGCTCCATCTCCCGCCGGACCGTGGTCTGCGCGAACTGGTGCTCGGGGTTCTGGAAGATGAGGCCGGGGCGCGGGCCGTGGATGGTCCCGCCAGCCGGTCGTGCCAGGCCGGCGAGGGTGCGCAGCAGGCTCGACTTGCCGCATCCGTTGCGCCCGAGGAGCGCCACGACCTCGCCCGCGCGGAGTTCGAAGCTCACGTCGCGGAGCACGGCGCCGCTCCCAGCTGCGGCCGCGGCAGCAGTGCGCCTCCGCCTCGGCGCCCCTCCTGCGACGACGTCGAGCGACTCCACGCGCAGGGAAGGACCGCAGGCCGCGCTCGATCCTGGGGGCGTGGTGGTCGGGGGCGGTGCGCCTTCCCCGAGCGTGGCGACCGCTCCGGCCACGGCCGTGTTCGCGAGACCTCCGCTCAGCCCTGTCGTGGCGGTGAGCTCCGCTTCGAGCGGCAGCCAGCATCCGGACTCCTGGAGTTCGGCCGCGTTATCGAGCAGCACCTGGGCAGTGGCGCCGTCGTGGGCGATGACCCCGCCGCGGCCGACGACCACCGTGCGAGCGGGCAGACCCGCGATGCCGCGAGCCCCCGCGAACTCGTCGAGGCGGTGCTCGACGAGCACGACCGTCGATGCATGCGCGGACGCGGCGTCGATGGCTCGGCGGACGGATGCGATGCCCTCCGGGTCGAGCATGGACGTGGGTTCGTCGAGCACGAGCACCCTGGGCCGGGTGACGACGGCCGCGGCGAGCGCCACCCGCTGCGTCTCCCCGCCGGAGAGCGTCGCCGACCGCCGGCCGGCCAGCGAGGTGGCTCCGACGAGCTCGAGCGCCGCATTCACGGCAGGCCCGATCGACGGCCGCGGCCACGCATGGTTCTCGAGCGGGAAGGCGACCTCGTCAGCCACGTCGGGGAGGCACACCGACGAGGCCGGGTTCTGCGCCACGACGGACAGGTTCCGCGAGATCGTCGGCACGTCGTGCTCCTGCGTGTCCAGGCCGCAGACGCGCATGGTCCCGCTCACCTGTGCTGGCACGGCGTGGGGGATGACCCCGCTCAGCGCCTGCAGCAGCGTCGACTTCCCGGAACCGGACGGCCCGATGACCAGCACGTGCTCACCCGGCTCGACCCGCAGGTCCACCGGCCCGAGCCCGTCGCCCGAGGAGTGGATCACCTCGAAGTCGTGTGCCTCGATATCGAGTCCGGAGCTCTCCGTGGGCGAGGCGTCAGGCCGCACGGCGCACGGCCATGGGCTTCGTGTCCTGCACGATCGCGAAGTTGTCGAGCACGCCCGTGCGCACGAGCGAGTCCACGATGAGCTTCGCGAGGAGGCCGCCGAGGATGATGCCGGACGCGAGCTGGATGCCGAAGCGCAGGAAGAGGATCTCCTGCCCGTACCAGCCTGAGCGGAACGCCGAGTAGAAGAACACGAGGCCAGCACCCAGCGCACCGGAGATGGCGTACCGCAGCCAGCCGTACTTCCGGTACCGGCCGATCGCGAACGGCAGCTCGCTGCCGATGCCCTGCAGCGCGGCCGCGACGAACAGCAGCGGGCCGACCGCCGAGCCGAGGAACACGACCTCGATGACCGAGGCGAGCACTTCAGCGATCACGCCGACGAACGGCCGCCGGATGATGGCGATCGCGATGGGCGCGACCAGCAGCCAGCCGCCGAAGAGGAAGTGCTGGGCGAGGTCGCCCGCAGGCCCCATCGCGATCGAGAGCGCCGTCCAGGCCTGCACCAGCGCCCAGTAGAGGAAGCCGAAGACCGTGCCGAGCACGACCATGAGCACGATGTCGCGCAGCTTGAGGCTCATGCGTGCGCTCCCGTCTCCGCGCCCGCCGCGTGGCTTGGGCTGTTGAGCGAGACCGTGAGGTGACTCGTGACATGCTGCACGTGCGCGCCGACCCCAGCCCAGGCCGCGACGACGGTCTCCAGGACTCGGCCGAGGTCCCCGCTGAGCTTCGTGACGAAATGCTCGGACGCCACGAAGGTGCCGCTCGCCTTCGCCGTATCGATGGCGGCGTAGATCTCCCGCATGTGGTCGGGCGTCCGCTCGTCCGATCCGATGTCCTCGAGCGGGTAGAGCGCCCATTCTGCGCTCGCGAAGCTCCCAGTGTGGCGACCGCGGGGCGCATCCACCCGCCGAGGGCCCGCCCCGCCCGGCAGCTCGCAGATCGCCTCACCCGGGCAGCCGCGAGAGAGCAGCACCTGGACGGAGGCGTGCAGTCCGGTCGCCGCCACGTGCTGCGTGAGGTCGGTGAGCCAGCGCAACAGCGCCTGCTCGTCGCCGCCCGCGTACGTGCTGACGTCACCCGTCTCGAGGATCAGCCCCGTGGAGTCGGCGGCGTCCACCGCAGCGAGGATCACCTCGACGTAGCGGTCGGACATGACCGAGAGGGTGACCCTCGCCCCCACCCCGAATGCGAGTGGGTCTCGAGTGATGGATTCCATGTGCGTGCCTTCCGTCGGAGCGTGACGGCACGGGTGAGTCGACTCCCTTCGCTGGCATTACCCAGATCAGGTTCAACGGTCGGAGTTCGAGTACTCCCTCTCAGCCCGACTCATCGGGCTCCCGTGCACGGCCACACTGTAGCCCCGGCGGGGCGCGCGGCTAGCTCGAGGCGCCCGTGAAGACGACGTGATTGCCCTCCGGGTCGAGCACCTGGAGGATCTGGAAGTGAGTCGCGTCTTCGATCCCGCCGTGCTCGATCTTCGCCGCGTCGAGCCGCCTGGCGACACTCTCGAGGTCGTCATCGTTGAAGACCACGGTGGATTTCCCCGAGCGACTCGAGTCGGCCCACAGCTGGAGGCCGGCCTCGCTTGTGAAGTGCCACTCCAGGAGGCCCGGCATCGGATTCTCGTCTGGACCCCGCCCGAAGAGCCTGCCGTAATATTCCGTAGCCTGAGCCAGGTCTGACACCGTGATCTGCGCGAGTACACCGTTGATAGCCATGCGTCCCAGCATGCGCGACAAGGGTGCGAGGACCCTCAACGAACATGTCCCCGCGTTTCGACGCGTAACGGGCCGCGACGGGTGCCGTGGACCGAACTCGGGGCGCGGCCTAGCGTCGCACCATGACGAACCCCAACCGAATCCACCTCGGCGTCGCACTCGATGGCGCCGGCATCCACCCGGCGGCCTGGCGGGAGCCGAGCGCCCGCCCAGACGAGCTCTTCACGCCCGAGTACTGGGTACGGCTCGTGCAGCTCGCCGAGCAGGGCCTCCTCGACTTCGTCACCATCGAGGACTCGCTCGCGCTGCAGAGCAGCGAGTTCCTCCGCGGCGACAACCGGACCGATGAGGTCCGGGGTCGGTTGGACGCGCTCCTCATCGCCTCCCGCGTCTCGCCCGTCACGGAGCACATCGGCCTCATCCCCACCGTCACGACGACGCACACGGAGCCCTTTCACGTCTCGAAGGCCGTCGCAACCCTCGACTACACGAGCCTGGGCCGCGCGGGCTGGCAGGCCCGCGTCTCGCCGGGGGCGGAGCACTCACACTTCGGCCGTCGGGATGCGCCGCTCGTCGGCGAGCTGTTCGCGGAGGCCAACGACTTCGTCGAGGTCGTGCGCAGGCTCTGGGACAGCTGGGAGGACGACGCGGAGATCCGGGACGCCTCCACCGACCGGTTCCTCGACGCGGCGAAGGTGCACCGCATCGAGTTCGAGGGCAAGTGGTTCAGCGTTCGCGGGCCGTCCATCACGCCCCGGCCGCCGCAGGGGCAGCCGATCGTCGCGGCGCTCGGCCACGCTCAGGTGCCGTACGAGTTCGCGGCCGCCAGTGCGGATCTGCTCTTCGTGACGCCGACCGACGTCGCGTCGGCCGTGCGCATCCTGGGCGAGGTGCGGGCCGCGGAGCAGCAGGTCGGGAGGGACGCCGAGCTTTCGGTGTTCGTCGACCTCGCAGTGTTCCTCGACGGGCCTGAGGAGACGGCATCCGCCCGCCTCAACCGCCTCAACGCGACGGGGCGCGCGCTCGGGGAGCCGCCAGCGGTCTTCGCGGGCTCAGCCGAGGAGCTCGTCGAGCACTTCGAGACGCTCGCCGGCCTCGGCTACGACGGCTTCCGCCTGCACCCCGGCGTCGTGACCGACGACCTGCCGCGCATCGTCACGGACGTCGTCCCGCTCCTGCAGCGCAAGGGCCTCTTCCGGGAGCGCTACGAGGAACGCACCCTGCGAGGCCTCCTCGGCCTCGAGACCACCGTGCCCAACCGCTACGCCGCCGTCTAGACCAGACCCCGATCAGGAGATCACCATGACGAAGAAGCAGATCATCCTCGCGGCCTACGTCGGCGGGGTCAACGAGCACACGCTGTGGGAGCACCCGGAGGCGGGCAGCCAGATCGAGTTCTCGACGTTCAAGCACGTGGCGCAGAAGGCCGAGGCCGGGAAGTTCGACTACTTCTTCCTCGCCGAGGGCCTCGCGCTGCGCTCGCGGCTTGGCGAGATCTTCGACCACGACATCTCGGGGCGGCCTGACACCATCCCGGTGCTCGCCGCTATCGCCGCCGTGACCGAGCACATCGGCCTCGTCGGGACCATCAACGCCACCTTCAACGAGCCGTACGAGCTCGCTCGCCAGTTCGCGAGCCTCGACCACCTCTCCGGGGGACGTGCCGGCTGGAACGTCGTGACGTCGTTCGACGCGTTCACAGGCGCGAACTTCCGCCGCGGGGGCTTCCTACCGCACGCGGAGCGCTACGAGCGGGCCGAGCAGACCGTCAGCACCGTCCGGGAGCTGTGGGACTCCTGGTCGGCGGATGCGGTCGTCGCGAACAAGGAGACCGGTCAGTTCCTCGATTCCGCCGACGAGGGACGTTTCGACGTGCAGACGAGCCAGTTCGACATCAGCGGCCGCTTCACGGTTCCCCGCAGCCCGCAGGGGCGGCCGATCATCGTGCAGGCTGGCATCTCTCCGCAGGGCAGGGACTTCGCGGCAGCCAACGCCGACGTCATCTTCTCCCCATACTCGCGCCTCGAGGAAGCACGCGACTTCTACGCCGACATCAAGGCTCGGGTCGAGGGGTTCGGCCGCGACCGTGACGACCTGAAGATCCTGCCGCAGTCGAGCTTCGTGCTCGGCGACACCCAGGAGGAAGCGCAGGAGAAGGCTCGCTGGGTGACGGAGCAGCAGCTCAGCCCGCGCACCATCCAGGTCCGCCTCGAGCAGGTCTGGAACCGCGACTTCTCGGACATCGACTTCGACGGCCCGCTGCCGGACTTCGATCCGGATGGGGAGAGCGCGCCGATCATCGAGGGCCGCGCCTTCACCTACGGCGACCGCCTCGCGACGGTTCGCAGGTGGCGGGAGAAGGCGCAGGAGAACGGATGGAGCATCCGCGAGTTCGCCCGCAACGAGCTCGGCGGTGTGCGCTTCGTCGGCACCGCCGCCCAGGTGGCCGAGGAGATCGACGACTTCGTGCAGAACGACGGCTCTGACGGGCTGGTCATCGGCTCGCACCTCACACCTGGCGGCATCGACGAGTTCGTCGACCAGGTCGTGCCGATCCTCCAGGAGCGCGGCTCCCTGCGCGAGGAGTACACGGGAACGACCCTGCGCGACAACCTCGGCATCCCCGTGCCGGAGCGGGGGACGCGGGCCCCGAGCGCGTTCGCGGTCTGACCCAGAAGAATCCCTAGCAACGAAGAGGTGGCCGCCGGAGATGAACTCCGGCGGCCACCTCTCCGCGTGCCGTGCCGTGCCGTGAGTGGCTGGGCTCACACGTCCGGGTACGTCTCCCGCAGGACGCGCCCCAGGTAGGCCGCGATGGCACCGGGCCCCGAGCCGTCGGCGACGCGCTCCACGTCGGCGTTGTAGTTGGTGTTCGTGTTGATGTCGTAGACCACCTGGCGGCCGTCCTCGGTCTCGATGAACTCGATGCCGGCGATCTCCAAGCCGATGTCCTTGGTGAACGCGACGAGGCGTTCGACGAGGTCGTCGTGACCGCCCTGGCGCAGCGAGAAGATGGACGTGCCGGGTTCGGGCGCCAGTTCCGCGCCAGGGGGAATGACCGGGCGACCCGTGTCGGGGTCGATCGCGCACGCATCCGCTGGGCACAGCTGGAAGCCGCCGTGGATGGTGTCTGCCGCGATCGAGTAGATGTGCTCGCCGCCGACGATCTCGACGCGCGTGATGAATCCTCCGGCGGGGCGCAGATACTCCTGCAGGAGCGTGATGCCGTCGAGCGGCTCCTCGAACTCGGGGGAGTCGAGGTAGGCCTCGAAGTCGGCGAAGTGGTCGAAGCGGCGCACGCCGAGGCCCTTGCCGCCCTGGTTGTGCTTCGTGATGAACGGGGTCGGGAAGTCGCGCGCCGCATCCCGCAGCCCCTGCCTGCCGACGACCGCGAGCGTTCGCGGGGTGTCGATGCCGGCCCGGCGCAGGAGCGTCAGCTGGTCGACCTTGCTCACCTCGAGCTCGATGGCGCGGCGGCCGTTGACGGTGCGCCGGCCCGCGGCCTCCACCCAGTTGAGGACGGAGCGCGCGTAGTCCTTCGAGAGCGCGTGATCCCTGGTGTGCGAGGAGGCGCTGATGCGCGACCAGAAGATGCCCTCCGGTGGGACCGCGTCGATGTCGATGACGCCCTCGACCAGGCGCCATTCGACGACGGGAACGCCGGCGGCTTCGAAGGCCGCCTGGAACGGCGGCCACCACTCGGGGTTCTCGTGCAGCGCGTAGACGACGGGTGTGGCTGCGACGGGCTGCGAGGAGATGGACTGGGAGGAGACCGGTGTGCTCAAGAGAAGAATCCTTCGACGTCGAGTGCGCCGCCAGCCGCGTCGAAGTCGGCGCGGGCCGCGGCACGGAGGTTGGGGTCCGCGAGGAAGTCGGCGGCGACGAGCGCGAGGCCGGCGCTTGCGTCGGCGATGGCGGTGCTCGCGGCGTCGCTCGTCGCGTACTCGGCGAACTCGCGCGTGTGGAGGCTGACGTCCGGTGGGCTGATCGCGATGACCGGGTGGATGCCGGGCACGCGCACGCTCACGTTGCCGAAGTCGGTGGATGCGGCGAGGTGCGAGGGCACGGACGCCTTGGTGAGCACGCGACGGCCGCGAGCCTCCTGGTGCACCGCCCACCGATCGGAGAGCGGCGTGTTGTAGCGCAGCGGCATCGTGAACGGCAGCGGGTCCCATTCGACCTCGACTCCCGTGCCGGTGGCCAGGGCGATGCCGTTGGCGATGTCCTCGAGGCGCAGGCTCAGCTCCTTCAGCGTCTCCGCGGCGTTCGAGCGCACGTAGTACTCGAGCTCCGCGAACTCGGGGACAACGTTGGGGCGCTGGCCGCCGTTGACGATGACGCCGTGGATGCGGTCGCCCGGGTACAGGTGCTGCCGCAGGAGGCCGGTGGCCTGGTAGTTCAGGTTGGCGGCATCGAGCGCGTTGCGTCCCTGGAACGGGGATGCGGAGGCGTGGGCGGGAACCCCGTAGTAGCGGACGCGCAGGATGCGCCGGCCGATGAAGGGCTGGTCGGTGACGTCGTAGCCGAAGGGATGGATCATGATCGCGGCGTCGACGTCGTCGAACGCGCCCGCACGGGCCATGATCTCCTTGCCGTTCCCGCCTTCCTCGGCGGGGGTCCCGTAGAGCACGATTCGGCCCGAGGGGAGCGCACGGGTTCGACCCGCCTCGACGAGAGCGAGGAACGCGCCCACGGCGGAGGCGGCGATGATGTTGTGCCCGCAGCCGTGGCCCACGCCGGGGAGGGCGTCGTACTCGGCGAGGATCGCGACGGTCGGCGCATCCTGTGCCGCTTCGCCGATGACCAGCTCGGCGACCAGCGCCGTGTCGAGCCCGAAGGCGCCGACTCGGGCGGTGATGCCGTGCTCGGCGAGCAGCTCTGCGATGTCGGCGACGCTCTGCGTCTCCTCGAATCCCTCCTCCGCGTACTCGAAGATGCGGTGGGAGAGCTCCACCAGCTCGGGTTGCAGCGAGTCGGAGGCGGAGCGGATCGCGGAGGCGTCGTCACGGGACGCGCCGTCGTGGGCCGAGGTGATTCGCGGGGCAGCGGCGGCCGCGATGGCGGTCTCGGCGGCGACGAGGTCCAGGTAGGTGCTGCTGGGCGTCGTGGGGGATGCTCCGACGCTGATGCCGCGGGTCGCCCCGGGTCCCTTGGGTGCGCTGCTCGGGCCTGCTGCTTCGCTCACGTGGTGTGCTCCTTGCCGCCGGGGGCCCCGGTCGGGCCGTCTGCATCCATCGTGCCTCGATTCTGCAGAGCGTGCCTGACCGTGTCTTGGTTGCCGTCGTGGGCCGTAACGTGAAGCTCGATTACAGTGACAGCGTGATGTTCATCGTCGGTGCCGTGCTGCTCGGGCTCAGCCTCGCGCTCACGACCTGGGCGCACTTCCTCATCGGCAGGGCTGGCGCCGGCCGCAAGCTCCCGATCTTCAAGGACCCGCCTGGCACTCCGAAGCTCGCGGGCTGGCTGCGCATGGGCGGGGCCCTGCTGGCTGTCGTCGCCGCGGGCCAGCTCTGGCACGTCATCGGGCTCGCCGCGCTGCTGCCTGTCGCGCTCGTGCTGTTCGTGCCTGGACTCATCGCGCATTCCCGGCATGAGCGCACGCTGCAGTCATGACCGGCTGAGCCTCACGACCATCTTGCCCGTGTTGGCTCCGCGCATCATGTCGAGGAACGCCTGCACGGTGTTGCCGAGGCCGTCGACGACCGTCTCGTCGTAGGCGATCTCGCCCGCACGCAACCACTCCGCCATGAGCGGCTGGAACTCACCGGCGAGGTGGCCGTATCCGCCGACCGTGAACCCCTCGAGGCGGAGGGAGCGCTTGATGATGTTGGCCATGTTGTCCGGACCCGCCGGCTTGTCGTCGTCGTTGTAGGTCGAGATGGCGCCGCACAGCGCGGCTCGGCCGCCTCGGTTGAGGACATCGAGGGCCGCCTCGAGGTGGTCGCCCCCGACGTTGTCGAAGTACACGTCGATGCCATCGGGCGCAGCCTCGGCGAGCTGCTCACGCACGGGCCGCTCCTTGTAGTCGAAGGCGGCATCGAAGCCGTACCTCGCAGTCAGGAGCTCGACCTTCTCGGCCGACCCCGCGGATCCGATGACGCGTGCGGCGCCGAGCTTCCGCGCGATCTGACCGACCGCCGTGCCGACAGCCCCGGCAGCTCCAGAGACGAAGACGGTGTCACCCTCCTGGAGTCCTGCGATCGCCGTGAGGCCGACGTAGGCGGTGAGCCCCGTCATGCCGAGCATCGACAGGTACAGCGAGAGGGGGATGCCGTCGATCTCCTCGACGATCCGGAACGACGAAGCGTCCTCCTGTGCGACATCGCGCCAGCCGAAGGCATGCAGGACGTGAGCGCCCACGGGCACGGCGTCGCTCGCAGAGGCGACCACGACGCCGACCGCACCGCCGGTGAGCGTCTCGTCGAGCGCATACGGGGCCACGTAGCTCGGCGCGTCCGTCATGCGGCCGCGCATGTAGGGATCGACCGAGAGGTACAGGTTCTCGACGCGCACCTGGCCGGGCTTCAGCTCTCCGTACTCGATCTGGACGGTGCGAAAATCCTCTTGGGCTGGCCACCCCTCGGGTCGTGCGGCGAGTTGGATCTGGATGCTCGTGGTGCTGGACGTCATCGGGTCAGGCAATCACAGCCGGCTGACCACTATGTCCGTAGTGCTGGTACTACGCCTATAGTAGGGCGGTGTCCTCCACTCGCGATCGCTCGCTTTCTGCCGCCCTCGAGCTCCTCGCGTCCGGTGGCATGCGAGCCCTCACGCACACGCGTGTGGATGCCGAGGCGGGGCTCCCGAGGGGCTCCACCTCGAATCATTTCCGCACGCGTCAGTCGCTCATCGAGGGGGTCATCGAACGGCTCGACAGGAGTGACTACGCCGAGTGGCTCCTCACCTACGAGTGGGGCGAGCCGAGTCTCGACCGGTTCTGTGTCGCGATGGATGCGGCCGTCGAGTCCATGACGGGGCGGGGGCGGATTCAGACGCTCGCCCGCTTCGCGCTGCTGCTCGAGGGAACTCACAATCCCTCAGTCGCCAGAGCCGTCCAGGTGGGGCGCGACAGGCTGCGCGGCTGGGCGGCGGGGGCGGTGGCGAGCCTCGGCGTGAGCGAGCCTGAATCCCGTGCCTCTGCACTGGTCGCGTTGATCGACGGCGCGGTGCTGCATGAACTCGCTCGGCCCGCTGCGGGCGGGCCCAACGAGCGCCAGTCGGACGACCGCGGGATCGACGTGCGACTGGCGGTGCGACGACTGCTCTCGGAGGGCTGACTGCAACTCGGAGGTCGGGTGCTCAGCTCGCGCGGTGGCTGCTGCTGGTCAGGTGTGGGTCGAGGTCAGCTCGCTGATTGCAGCTCTGCCGCCCAGTCTGACGTTGCGACGGCGATCTGCTCGCGCCCCTCCTCGTCGGGGATGGTCGCCGTCCCGTCGCCGGACTGCGGGCCGTAGTTGCCGAACATGGCGTGGTTTGCGCCGTCGATCTCGAGGGTCTCGGCGTTCGTGGGGAGCAGGTCGCGTGCGTCGGAGGCTTTCTGCGGGGTGGTGAGTCCGTCTGCGCTTCCGGTGATGCTGAGGACGTCGAGCGAGGTGTCGGCCGTGAGGTCGTTGGCGCAGTAGCCGCCGAAGAGGAGGAGGCCGGCCACGTCGGGTGAATCGGCGAGCTGGCAGGCGCGGACGCCGCCGAGGGAGTGTCCGCCGACGGCCCAGGTCGTGATGTCTGGCGCGGCGGTCGAGTAGTCGTCGATGGTGCGGGTGTCGAAGAAGGCGAGGTTGAGGAGTGGCTGCGGGATGACGACGGTCATCTGCTCCTCGGTGACGAGGTTGGAGAGCTTGGCGGCGTAGGCCGCTGGCTCGACCTTCGCTCCGGGGATGAAGATGAGCCCGGTTGTGCTCGCGGCTTCGGTGGGGCTGAGCACCAGCGACCCATCGACTTCCGCGACGGTGATCGCCGGGTCGTCGGTGACGGACGCGAGCGGCTCGGGCTCGGCGGCCATGACGCCGACGTTCGCCCAGATGAGGAACGCGGCGATTGCGGCGACGAAGACGCCGGCGATGATGGAGAAGCTCCAGATGAGCGTGCGCCGTAGCCGGTTCCGCTTTGGTTGACGCGGCGGCTGGTTCGGGGGAGTTGCTGGCACCTTGCGAGGGTACTCCTCAGATGCTGGTGCGGGCGTTCCTGGTGGCGCTGGTGACGGGCTTCTCGAACGCGAAGACGGGCAGGTCGAAGGCGGGGATGCGCCGCTCGCTGTCAGGTGACGCCGTGTTTCGTCCGGCGAAGCACGGTGTCGTCTCGTGTACTCGTCTTGCGGTGACTGCTTTCGGCCTGGTTCGTGCGTTCCTACGCTGACGCAAGAGGTTTCGTGATGGCGACGAAGAGTGGCGACGAACGAGAGGGCAGCAGATGAGCATTTCACTCCGCACCGAGGGCAGCGCCACGATCGCCGTGCGCCTGCAGAGGCTGTTCTCGCAGCTCTTCGTGTCTGAGCGGTCGGGTGTGGGCGAGCAGAGGCTCCTCCTTCGCGGCGTCGGCATCGAAGAGGTGTAGACGAGGTCGGCATGTGCGTCGGCTCGCGTCAGAACGGCGGAGGGTCGTTGCTCGGGTCTCGTTCCGTGTGAAGTTCGGGTGGCACGGCGGTCGCGCTCGAGGGGTCGGCCGTGGATGCGGCTTCGCTCTGCGCGTTGATCTCGGCTGTCGGCACGAACCGAACGCCCTGCCGCTCGGGCCGGTCAGCCAGGACTGTTCCGCCTGGCGTCTTCCACTCGAGGACTCCGCCTTCGAGCTGGTCGATTGACCACGGTGTGGCGTGGCGCATGACGTGGTGGAAGACGCAGAGGTGTTCGAGGTTCCCGAGGCAGGTCTTCCCACCGTGCTGCCATTCCTGAGTGTGGTCGATCTGGCAGGCGCGGGCTGGGAGGCGGCAGCCCGGGAAACGGCAGTGGACGTCGCGGGCCGCCAGGAATCTGCGCATGGCCGCGGTCGGCGTGTACGTGTCGACTGCGAGTACGGTCCCCGTGACCGGGTGGGTCAGAATCCGCGTGAACATCGGTGCCGTTGCGGCCATGCGCTTGGCTTCGTCGATCGGCACGGGTGAGAAGCCGTCGAGGAGCGCCGGGGGATGGCCGGGTTCGCGTTGGTCGGCGAGCAGGGTCGTTGCTGGGATGACCAGGTTCACCGTCGCCTGGACGCCGTTGGCTGCGGTTGTCGAGGTGGGGTCGCTCGTGAGGAGCTGGTCGCAGACGAGGTCGGCGCTGACTTCTCCAAGTGTCCTCTCATCGGGTTCTGACTCTGGCGCTTCGCCGGCGGCAGCGGCGGCCTTCTCGGCCTTGGCGCGTGCCCGCAGGACACGCGTCGCCTGCTTGCGGACTCTGTCGCGAACGGCGGTGAGCAGGAGGAGCGACCCTCCGACGTGCAGCACCCCGTGACCATCGCCCGCGTCGGTCACCGAGACGAATCCCTTCATGCGCGTCTTCCGTCGACGCTCCGCGAGCGGGATCTGCGTGAGTTCTTCCGCGATACGAGCGGTTATGCGCCTGAGTGCCGCCTCCGTGAGGATCTGTCCGCTCACCTGGTCGAGGGCGCTCTCGACGTAGCGGGCGCGGAGCGAAGCCTGCTCGGCTTCCACTTCGTGGGAGATGAGAAGCCCTGACGAGACGATGGCGTCGAGGTGGTGGCCGGAGATGCGTCCGTCTGCCACTGCATCCACTGCGGCGGGGAACTCCCGTACGGCGTTCCATGACCCGGCGAGCTGCCGGATCACAAGACTGTGCTTCGCCTGCACTTCGAACGAGATCTCCGCCGAGATCGAACGGACGTGCATGCCCATCTCGGGGTGGCCGTCGGCAAGGTCGAGGAGGTAGCCGAAGTTGTACGCGCGAGCCTCGAGCAGGATCGCCTCAGCGTCGATAGCGCGCCTGGCTGACTCGATGCGGGCAGTCTCGGACAGGATCGCAGCGCGTTCGGCGGCGACGGAGGCTGGGTCGTTGACGTCGAAACGCCACCGCTCCTTGAAGCTCGCTGCCGGCTGGTACATGGGTCAACCCTAGCAGTAGTAGAATCTAATTATTAGGAATGGTCAGTAACTTTCTCGCCTCAGGATTCAAGGCCTGCGCTGCTCCGATGACAGATCGAGGGAGACTCGCGCCCGCTAGGAGAGCTGGCGCGCCACGAACCCGAGCGCGGCCGCCGTGTCGACGATCTCGGTCACGGATTCCCGCGGCACGACGACCAGCGGGTAGGCGTCACTGTCCTCCTCGAGGAACACGAGCGCGAGCCCGGCGGGCGCAAGCAGCGCGTCGGCGGCGGCGGATGCGGTTGGCACATCCCCGTCCACGTCTCCGATCTCATCAGTGTCGAGACCCAGGCGAACGACCCGCGGGACGCCGGCGAGGGCGTCCGCGAGTTCCATGGCGGTGTCGTCGGCGTGGAGGTATGCGAGGGCGCCGCAGTCATCGAGCGCGTCGATGAGGGCGCCCCAGGCCTCGTCTGCGCCGTCGTCCTCCTCGACACCGCTCTCGTCGGTGTCTGCCTGATCGTCGTCGCCGTCATCTTCTTCGCGGTCATCGTCG
Organism: Pseudoclavibacter terrae; assembly: GCF_008831075.1. GTDB lineage: Bacteria > Actinomycetota > Actinomycetes > Actinomycetales > Microbacteriaceae > Pseudoclavibacter > Pseudoclavibacter terrae. Next base: position 613,893 of record NZ_WBJX01000001.1, read on the forward strand.
GCCGCGCCGCGCAGCGCCTCCTGCACGCTCGGCCAGATCTCCGGGTCGTCGTCGATCAGCGTGCAGAGGCGTTCCCAGGCGGTGGAGTCAGTCACGGCCTCGAGGGTACCCGCCCGGGGTCCTACGCGCCCGCGACAGCCGCGATGAGCCCATCCACGTCGCCGTCGGTGGTGTCCCAGGAGCAGAGGAAGCGCACGAGGCCTGTGGAGGCGTCCCATGTGTGGAACGCGTAGCGTTCGCTGACGCGCTCGGCGACCTCGCCCGGCAGCACGGCGAACACGCCGTTGGCCTGGCGGGGGAGCGGCACCGAGCAGCCGTCGATGGCCTCGATGCCGGCGGCGAGGCGAGCGGCCATGGCGTTCGCGTGCTCAGCGTTCTCGCGCCACAGCTCGCCGCCGAACAGCGCGAGCAGCTGCGCTGAGACGAAGCGCATCTTCGATGACAGCTGCAGGTCGATCTTCCGAGCCTCTTCGACGCCGTACACGGCCTCCGGGTTGACGACGACCACGGCCTCGGCGGCGAGCGCCCCGTTCTTGGTCCCGCCCAGGCTGATGACGTCGGCCCCCGCGGCGCTCGAGACCTCGGCGAGCGTGCAGTCGAAGTGGGCGGCGGCGTTCGAGAGGCGTGCGCCGTCGACGTGCAGCCACATGCCGTTCGCGTGGGCTGCGTCGGCCAGTGCGCGGACCTCGTCCGGCGAGTATGCGGTGCCGACCTCTGTCGCCTGGCTGATGCTCACGGCGAGCGGGGTCGCGCGGTGCACGTCGCGCCGGACGCTCGCCGCGCGCTCGATGTCGGCGGGGGTGAGCTTCCCGTCCGGGGACTCGACGGTGAGCAGCTTGACGCCGCCGACCCGCTCGGGTGCCGCGTTCTCGTCGGTGTTGATGTGCGCGGATGCTGGGCACACGACGCCGCCCCAGCGGGGGACCATCGACTGCAGCGCGACGACGTTGGCGCCGGAGCCGTTGAAGACCGGCAGGCCGATGGCTGTCTCTCCGAAGAGCTCGCGACACAGGTTCTGGAACGCCGTCGAGTAGGGGTCGGCCCCGTACGCGCCGACGTGCCCGCCGTTCGCGGTGACAAGCGCATCCAGCACCTGCGGGTGGGCGCCCGCGGCGTTGTCGCTCGTGAACGTGCGGATGCTGGGGTCGTGCAGCTGCGAAATCACCGATCCATTCTCGCGCACGCCACGGCTCGATGAAAACTCATGTGTCCGCGTCTACGCTCGGCTCATGAGCAACGCCGAGGCGAACCCCATCGAGGCGCGGCTGCAGGACGCCTACGAGACCGGTCAGGTCATCGCGGGCATCGAGCTGCTGCTGCCCCGCGAGGTGCCGCTCGGCGGCCCCCGCTCGCTGCCCGTCCTGCGCTCGGTCCCCAACAAGTACCGCCATTTCATCGGGGCGTGGTGCTTCATCGACCACTACGGCCCCGTCGACCTGCCGTCGGATGGCGGAATGGATGTGGCCCCTCACCCGCACACGGGCCTGCAGACGGTGAGCTGGCTGTTCTCCGGTGAAGTGCTGCACCGTGACTCGATCGGCAGTATCCACGAGGTCGCACCCGGTGGCGTCAACGTCATGACGGCGGGCGCGGGGATCGCGCACTCGGAGGTCTCGCCGACGCGTTCGAGTCGCGCACCGGTGCTCCACGGGGTGCAGCTCTGGATCGCGCTGCCCGCCGAGCAGAGAGGCACGGCAGCCGCCTTCGCCGGCCTGGATCGTTGTCCATCGATGCAACTCGAGGCGTCGACGGGGGCGGAGGGGCGCGTCGAGGCGACCGTCTTCCTGGGCGAGTACGCCGGCCTGCGCTCCGGCGCCCCAAGCTTCTCCCCGCTTGTGGGCGTCGAGCTCGCATTCCCTGGCTGCTCGGAAGCGGAGCTCGCACTGGACCCGGCCTTCGAGCACGGGGTGCTGGCCTGCTCGCCGGGCATCACGGTCGATGACGTGGAACTCCCCGTGGGCGCCGTCGGCTACCTGCCCCCAGGGACCGAACGGACCATCGTGGGTGCGGCGGAAGGCGGACGCGCGCTGCTGCTCGGAGGTGTGCCCTTCGAGGAGGAGATCGTCATGTTCTGGAACTTCGTCGGGTCCTCGCACGAGGAGGTCGCGGAGGCTCGCGCAGCGTGGGAAGCGACCAGGGGATCGCAGGCACCCGATGCGCGCTTCGGCGCCGTCGACAGCCACGACGGGAAGACGCTCGCGGCCCCAGCTCTCCCGGCCGTGCGCCTCAACCCCCGCGGTCGAACGCGCGACGACTGAGGCGCACGGCCCGTGGCCTCGGTCCCGGCGGAGCGTCAGCGATCGCGATCTTCCGCATCGATGATGGGGATCGCGTTCGTGAACACCGATGCCCGCTCCTGGGCCTCGACGCTTCCAGTGAAGAGCCCAGAACCTCCCGCGCTGGTGTCGTCGCTGCGGGTGTCCTCTTCCCGTGACGCACGGGTTGCTGCATCATCGTGGGCCGCAGGCTCGGTGATGAGCACCCGCTGCACGGGCAGCGATGACGGCATGGTGCGCTGCAGCCAGGTGACCATGGCCTCGCGCACGAAGCACCGGAGGTCGAACAGGGTCGGCGCATCCACCGCGGTCACGAGGATGCGGATGCGGACGAGCCCGCCCGTGGCCTCGGTCACCTGCAGCACCTGCGCGCGGCCATCCCAGAGGTCGGTCTGCGTGAGCACCTCCGCGAGCCGCTCGCGCATGAGCGCCGGGGAGACGCGCCAGTCGACGTCGAGCTCGACCGAGCCGAGCAGCTCGCTGCCCTGCCGTGTCCAGTTCTGGAAGGGCTGCGTGGTGAAGTAGGTGCATGGCAGCACGAGGCGCCGGTCGTCCCACAAGTCCACAACCACGTAGCTCAGCGTGATCTCGCCGATCCGGCCCCACTCGTCCTCGACCACCACGACGTCGTCGACCCGCAGAGCCTCGCTGAACACGAGCTGCAGGCCAGCGAAGATGTTCGCGAGCACCGACTGCGCGGCGAGGCCGGCGACCACGGACGCGATTCCGGCCGAAGCGAGGAGGCTGGCGCCGACGGTGCGGACGGCCGGGAACGTCAGCAGGATCGCACCCAACGCGATGATCACGATGACGGCGACCGCCAGCCGCCGCAGGATCAGGGTCTGGGTGCGGATGCGACGCGCGACGCGGTTGTTGGCCACGTCGATGCGGTTTCGGCCGAGCGTGATGTCGGTCGAGAAGGCGACGAGGCCGGCCATGAGCCAGGCTCCAGCAGCGATGACGCAGATCGTGAGCGCGTGGTAGATCACCTCGCGCCAGGAGCCCTCGCCCGAGGCGGGGAACGCCACTGCGACGGCGATCCACAGCGCGATGATGAGCACGACGACGCGGAAGGGCCGCCGCGTGTGCCGCACAAGCGGTTCGGGCCAGCGCATTCGTTTCGCGACCAGGCGGATGACGAGGGCGACGGCGGCGGTCAGGGCGACCGCTGCTGCGACGGCGAGAGCGAGTGAGATGACAAAGGCGAGCCAGGGATCGAGCACGTTCCTCCTCGGGGGTGGAGGTCCCTCCCGGTGCGGGGAGGGCCGGAGCAGCCACGCTAGTGATGGAGTCTCCGTGCTCCCTGGCTTGTCACCAGGCGAGGAGGCGCAGCGGCGTCAGCTTCTGCGCTCGGCCTCCGAGCGCTCCCGCCATCGGATGAGGAACCTCCGGTCGAAGGAGGGCGCGCAGCGCAGGCAGGAGACGAGCCTGCCCTTGGTCGGGCGACGGAAGCGCAGCACCTCGTGTCCGTTCGGGCAGACGCCCACCCACTTCGCGAACTCGGACGCGACTTCACCGTCGTGCGTGCGCCCGCCGACGTACCCCAGCTGGTCGGCGATGCGCTTCCACTCAGGTCCGTGGCCGGCCTTATGGCCGGCGACCGCGTGGGCGACCTCGTGCAGCAGCGTCTGGTGCACGGTGTCGTCGTCGTAGCGGGCCGACAAGTACCGCGACACGGTGATGCGCCTGTCCCGGAAGTTGCAGGCGCCCGCCCGCTTCTTTGCGTGGTCGAACCCGAAGCTCCAGCTGTCGTCGAGGTGCATGCGGATGAGGGCTTCCGCCCAGACCTGCACCTTGGCCAGGTCGGCCACCGCGCCGCTTAGGAGTCGATCGAGGTGATCGGCTCGCTCAGTTCCGAGGAGGGCTCCTCGTCGCCCTCGAGGATCGCCCGGGTCACACGGATCGCGAACTTCGACGACTGCAGCTGGTCGGCAGCCACTCCGCGCGCGAGGCGCAGCTCGTGGGCCCGCTCGAAGTCGACGAGCGCCTCCGTGTACTCGCGCTGCTCGAAGCGCACCTTGCCGCGGTGCTGCAGCGCGAAGGCGGCCAGTTCATCCCATTCGTGGGTCAGCGCCTCGTCGACACAGCCGGTCAGGTCCTGGAGCGCGACGTCGTGCTTGCCCTGGAACTGCTGCACCTGCGCCTTGCGGACGCGTGCCGCGAGGGCGTCCTCGCGGGCGCCGGTGAAGCGCGACTGGCGGTACGCGGTCTGCGCCGTGTCGAACGCCTCGTCGAGGCGACCGAGCATGCGGAGCAGCGCGACCTTCTCGTTCAGCGCGGTGAGGGATCGCAGCACGGCGATCTCCGCGAGGCGAGCCTCCGCGGCGTCGACGTCGATGCGCTCGCGGAGGGTCTCCGGGTCGTAGCCGAGGATGATGGGAGCGTCTGACACCCCAGCAGGTTAGTCGCAGCGGCGGCGGTTTGTGTGCATCCCTCGCCGGGTTGTGGACAGCGGGTCCGATCAGGCGTCGGCGGGGGTCACCAGCCGCCCTGCCTGCGCTCGCGGAAGAGGCTCTTCCCCGGCAGGGGGGACGCGGTCGCCGATGCGTCCCTGGCCGGCTCGGCGCCGCGGGTGAACTCGTGCACGGCCGCGCCTCGAACGACGACGGCCGGCGGGAAGCCCGATGCAACGCGCCGCTCGAGACCGGGCAGTGCGAGCGCGTCGGCGGATCGGGAGGCGACGGCCGCGATGTTGCCGAAACGTCGACCCTTCAGCATGGCGGGGTCGCCGACGAGGGCGACCTCGCCGAACACCTCGAGCAGGGTCGCGACCTCGGCTCGGGCGAACGCGAGGTCGTGGCCGTCGGCGATGTTCACGAGCACCACTCCGTCGGCGTTGAGGAACGGTTCGAGCTCGGCGAAGAACTCCACGCTCGTCACGTGAGCCGGGGTCTGCGCACCCGAGAAGATGTCGACGACGATCGCGTCGACGGAGCCGAGCAAGCCGCGGGGCAGTCTGCCGAGCTGCTCACGAGCATCCCCGTAGCGGACCCGGATGCTCGCTCCGGCCGGAAGCGGCACGACCTCGCGCACGAAGTCGACGAGCGAGCGCTCGAGCTCGACGACCTGCTGTCGTGAGCGTGGCCGGGTGGCGTCGACGTAGCGCGGGATGGTGAGCGCCCCCGCCCCGAGGTGCAGGGCCGTGATGGCCGCTGACTCCGGGAAGGCGAGGTCGAGGACGTAGCCCATGTGCCGGATGTACCCGAACGAGAGCTCGCGCGGGTCGAGTGGGTTGACGGCTGACTGCGGCGTGCCGTCGACGATCAGGGTCCACTCTTCTCCGTCGCGCGAGAAGCGGGCCTGGGCCCCTGAGTCGAGCTTCACGCTCTGCGGGCTGGAGCTGCTTGGGGTCTTCTCGCTGGCTGACGGCACCTGGCAAGTCAAGCAGAGACACGCTGGGTTCGAGCAAGGGTCACCTTGTTTGGAATCGTTCAAAAGAACGGGCACGATGAGTTGCATGACGATGAGCGGCGAGCACGACGTGGGCAAGCGACGCGACGCCGCCTTCTGGCGTTCGGCGCTGCGCGATGCCGGACTTCGCGTGACGCGCCAGCGTGTCACCGTGCTCGAACTGCTCGACGCCGACCCGCACGCGTCGGCCGAGCGGATCTTCGCCGCAGCGACCTCGCTTCGCGCCGAACTCGGCTCGCTCACCCTGCAGGCGGTCTACGGGATCCTCGACGACCTCGGACGCACCGGCCTCGTGCGTCGATTCGACGCGCCCCGCACCGCTGCCCGCTTCGAGACCCGCATCGGCGACAACCACCACCACGCGGTCTGCGACGAGTGCGGGCGCATCGAGGACATCGACTGCTCGGTCGGCGAGGCGCCGTGCCTCGTCCCGGACGCGCCGAACGGCTTCGCCGTGCACACCGCGGAGGTCGTCTACCGCGGCGTCTGCGCCGACTGCGCGCCACGCTGACCCGCGTCGGCGCACCCAGACTCATCCCCAGTTCACAGCCCAGCTGAATCCGAAGAGGAGCGTTATGACTGACTACATCGACCCGACAGTCCCATCCACCGAGACCAACGGCCGTCCCACGGAAAGCGACCGGAACTCCCTGAGCGCAGGCGCAGACGGCCCGCTCATGCTGCACGACGTTCGCCTCGTCGAGACGCTCGCGAGCTTCAACCGCGAGCGTGTGCCGGAGCGCAACCCGCACGCAAAGGGCGCGGGCGCCTTCGGCACCTTCACGGCCACGCACGACGTCTCGCAGTACACACGCGCCGCCGTCTTCCAGCAGGGCGCCGAGAGCGAGACCCTGCTTCGCTTCTCGACCGTCGCGGGTGAGCAGGGCTCGCCCGACACCTGGCGCGACGTGCGCGGCTTCTCGCTGCGCTTCTACACGAGCGAGGGCAACCTCGACGTCGTCGGCAACAACACGCCCGTCTTCTTCCTGCGCGACCCCATGAAGTTCCCCCACTTCATCCGCTCGCAGAAGCGCCTCCCCGACTCGGGCCTGCGCGACAACACCATGCAGTGGGACTTCTGGACCCTCAACCCGGAGACCGCGCACCAGGTCACCTACCTGCTCGGCGACCGCGGCCTCCCGCAGTCGTGGCGCCACATGAACGGATACGGCTCGCACACGTACGCGTGGATCAACGCGGCCGGCGAGCGCTTCTGGGTGAAGTACCACTTCATCTCCGAGCAGGGCGTCGAGGTCCTGTCGAACGACGAGGCAGAGAAGCTCGCGGGCTCGGACGCCGAGTACCACCGCCGCGACCTCTTCGAGGCCATCGGCAGGGGCGACTTCCCGCGCTGGAAGCTCAACGTGCAGGTCATGCCGTTCGAGGACGCGAAGACCTACCGCATCAACCCGTTCGACCTCACGAAGGTGTGGCCGCACGCCGACTACCCGCTCATCCCGGTCGGCGACCTCGAGCTCAACCGCAACCCGGAGAACTTCTTCGCGCAGATCGAGCAGGCGGCCTTCTCGCCCTCGAACCAGGTGCCAGGCACCGGGATCTCGCCGGACAAGATGCTGCTCGGCCGCGTCTTCGCGTACCCGGACGCCCAGCGCGCCCGCATCGGCACGAACTACCAGCAGCTCGAGGTGAACCGGCCGAAGAACCCGACCAACTCGTACACGTTCGACGGCAACATGACGGTGTCGCACTCCGGCGCCGCGCCGGTCTACGCGCCGAACTCGTTCGGGCGCCCGTACGCCGACCAGACGGGTCCGGTCGAGAACTCATGGGAGACCGACGGGGACCTGGTGCGCAGCGCCTACACGCTCCGCGCTGACGACGATGACTTCTCGCAGGCTGGCACCCTCGTCCGCGAGATCTTCACACAGGACCAGCGCGACCGTCTCGTCGAGACCGTCGCCGGTGCGCTCGAGACCGTCATCGAACCCGTCCGCTCGAACGCGTTCCAGTACTGGGTGAACATCGACCCTGAGACCGGTGCGCGCATCCGAGCCGCGGTCGAGGCCAACGCCGTCGACAGCGACCCAGCGCCAGTGGGCGTCGGCCACTAGGAGGAGCAGCGGGGCCGCTGCCCCGCAGACGAGCGTGCCCCCTCGAGTGCTTCACTCGAGGGGGCACGCTCGTTCGCGTTCGCGAAGGCGACAGGTGGTCAGGAGGCGCGCCAGTACCCGCAGTTGCGCGACTCGAACGTGCTGTCCTTGGCGTCGATCGTGACGACGATCTCGGCCTGGGTCTTGTCGTACGACGTCTCGATCCATTCGCCCTTGTCGTCGTAGCGGAACCAGCGGCAGTCGTCGCTCGGTGTCTCGGGCTTGTAGGTGCCAGGCTTGATCTCCTCGCCGACCTTCCAGACGCCGTCATTGAAGCGCGTGCCGTCGTTGCCGGCGGTGACGTTGGCCTCGTAGGTGTTCAGGGAGGTCCTTGCCGACTCGGCGTCCGGGTGCTCAGGGCAGAGGATGAGGGCGGCTTCGAGCTGCGACGACTGCTCGTCCGTCGAGATGCCGGGGGAGATCGCGAAGTAGAACCCCGGGGTCGCGCAGAGCGCGTAGACGTCGGCGAGGCGCACGTCGTCTGGGGCCGCATCCTTGTCGTCGTCCGTGGCGGCTTGGCCGAGGGCGTCGAGCGCCTTCTGCTCGGTCTCCGAGAACGTGGTCCCGCCGTTCGACTTGCCCGTGCAGCGAGTGACGTCGTCGCCGAGCGCCCAGATCTCGGTGAGGTCAGAGGGGGCTTCGGCGAACGTGCGGGTGTCGGCCATTCGGCAGGCGTAGCTGACGGCGAACGCGCCCGTGTCGGACGACTCCGAGGGGGTCGTCTCGGTGGGCGCACCGGACGTGCTCTCCGAGGTCGAGGTCGTCTCGACTTCTGGCGTCTCACCGCCGGACATCTGCCCGACGAGCGCGCATCCCGACAGCACGAACAGGGCGGTCAGCGCGACAGCCGACGTGCGCACGAGCTTCTTCACGAGGTCTCCTTCATGGCGAGGGCATGACACGGCCGAGGCTGGGGCGGCGCGCTTCCTCGCGATCCGACGAAGCCGACCGTGCTGGAAGACACGCTAACGGAACCGGGGTGCCTGGGGGTGGATGCGGGGGAGGACTCCCCGCGGGGAGTCGAGGAGACGAACGCTGGGAGACGGGGCGCGCGGGAGATGGGTGCCAGGGAGACGGGTGCCAGGGAGACGGCTGAGGGCAGGGGCTCGAACGCCCCTGCCCTCAGCTGATGCGTCTCGGTTCGCTTACGCGTCGCGGCGGCGCGTGAGCGCGAGAGCGCCGAGCGCGAGTGCGGCGAGCGCTGCGAGCGTCACGAGGACGAGGTGTTCCGCACCGGTCGTCGCGAGGGCGCCTCCATCCGTGCCGCCAGCCGCAGCATCGGGGCCGTTCCCGTGCGCTGCACCGTCACCCGGTACCGTGCTCGCCCCCGGTGTCGTCGTCCCGCCCGGAGCGACGGTCGCGCCGGGGGTCTCCGTTGGCGCGGGTGTCTCGTCCGGGGCGCACGCGATCGACCCCTGTTTGAGTGCGTCGGCCTTCACGCCGTCCTCGAGCCAGTAGGCGGCGCGTGTGCCGTCGACGCAGGTCTCGTTCGCGGCGATCGCGAAGCCCTCGTTGTTCGTGTCGGGGAGTCCCGCGGGGCGGGCAACGTGCGTCACCGTGTAACCGGCCGAGCCGTCTTCCGTGCCGAACTGGAACAGTGCGCTCGTGCCGCCGCATCCGTTGTCGCACATCCCCCAGAGCGTCTGCGTGGATTCGTCGTAGTCGAGGGCCATGACGCCGCCGAGGCCGGACTCGAGGGTCGCGACGCGGGCCGCGCTGCCGTCGTCGAAGAGCGCGTAGGCGTAGACGCCTGCGGTCTCCTCGACGGCGACGAAGAACAGGCCGTTGGCGCCCGGGTAGTTCGCCGAGTCGTACGGGGTGCCCGTGTTCTCGTCGAGCAGCTTGCCGTCGAGCTCGCTGTCTGCGACCCACTCGATCGCCTCGATGCCCGTGTTGGCGCCGACCTGCGGCAGACTCGCCGTGAGGTCCCACTCGGTTGTCGCGACGACGTCAGCGCCGGTCGCATCGCGGAGGTTGACCTTCAGGATCGTGTTCTTGTTGGTCGACTTGTCAGCGTTGTCGCGCTCTGAGCCGATGTAGACCGATTCGGGCTGTCCCGCTTTGACCGTGACACCCTCGGCGTCGGGGCCAGCGGCTGACGGGTTGTCCGCGTCCGCCTGGAAGCGAACCCGCTTGGGCTCCTCCCAGCCTGCCGCGGGGGAGACGCTGCCGTCGCTCGCGACGTCGAAGCGGTAGAGGTTGCCTGTGCCGTTGTCGACGGCCCACAGCGTGCTGCCTTCTGGCGAGTACTGGTAGTCCAGACCCGACATGTCCTCGCCGAGCGTGATGCCGCCCGGGATCGGGGTGACCTCGGGTGAGCCGTCCCAGGGCTCGGCCTCCGGCGCGGTCGGCCCAGGCGTCTCGACGGGTGCGTCGGAGCACGCGTTGAGCGCGCCCTTCGTCGACGCGGTCGTCGCGCGGAAGTCGCCGTCGCCGTCGGCGCAGCGCGCCCAGCTCACGTCGACGTGGTCGATCCACGTCGTCGTGTCGACGATGGTCCCTGCTGCGTCTGCGAGCGTGGCGCTGTCGCCGCTGCCGAGCCCGAAGCCGAGGAGGCTCTCCTCGTAGACGAAGAACTCGCCGGGTGCGAGCAGGGTCGCGGCCGGCGCGGGCGCCGGGGTGTGACCGGCGTTGTCATCGACGATCGTCCAGCCGGAGATGTCGACGGTGTCGGCGCCGCGGTTGTAGACCTCGACCCAGTCGCCTGGCGTGCCGCCGTTCGACTCGACCTCGTTGATGACGACGGGCGAGGTCGGGGCGACGCCCGTGAAGAGGTTCTCGGCGCCCTTGGTCGGCTCGGAGGTCTCGGTGAATGCCCCGCTGCCGTTCGGGGAACGACCGTAGCTCGTGGCCGCGTGCTGGGTCCAGGAGTGCTCGTCGACGACGGTCGTCCCGTCAGCGGCGAAGAGCATGGCGCTGTCGCCGCCGCCCAGGCCGAAGGCGAAGTCCGCCTCCTCGACCACGAGATAGGCACCCGCCTGCAGCGTCGTGCCCTCGGCCAGCATGAAGCGGTGCGTCACGTCCTCGGGCGAGTTGTCGGTGAGGACGTAGCCGCTGAGGTCGATGGCACCGGCCCCGGGATTGAACAGCTCGACCCAGTCGCCGGGCGTGCCGCCGGACGATTCGATCTCGTTGATGACGACGGTGCCGGTCGCGGCCTCGCCGTCGTTGGCAGCGGCCTTGCTGCTCGCGGTCGTCTGGACGAAGTCGCCGACGCCGTCTGGGAGGCGTGCGTAGCTCACGTCGGCGTGCTGGGCCCACGAGTGGGCATCCACGAGAGTGCCCGCGGCGTCGAAGATCCGCGCCTGGTCCTCCTTGCCCAGCCCGAAGCCGAACTGCGTGTCGTCGACGACGAGGTAGGCGCCAGGCTGGATGCTCGTGCCGGTCGGGAAGCGGAAGTCGCGGGCGTCGTCGTTGTCCTTGACGGCCCAGCCCGAGAGGTCGACGGGCGCGTCACCTGTGTTGGCCAGCTCGATCCAGTCGGTCGTGTCGCCGTTGGACTCGACCTCGTTGATGACCACGCCGCTCGCGTGTGCCGTGGGGGAGGGTGCTGCGCTCGCCGACAGCGGGGCCGCGAGGGCCGCGCTTCCGCCGATGATCAAGGCGACAGCTGCCGCCAGTGGTGTTCGTTGTGCTTGCACGCACGCGCTCCTCTGCGCTCGGGGGGACGAAGCGACGTGCGCTCAGGGTGAGCACATGCGCCGCGGTCATCGAACCCGGGGCGGGTGCCTCACCGGTAGCGCGGACCTGAACGGAACAAGAACGAGGTGCGGTCCACGGGTAGCAGGCGAGGCGAGGGGAGGGGCGGCGCGGACACGACTGAGGGCAGGGGCTCGAATGCCCCTGCCCTCAGCTGGCACGTCTCGGTTCGCTACGCGTCGCGGCGGCGGGTGAGCGCGAGAGCGCCGAGCGTGAGCGCGGCGAGCCCTGCGAGCATCCCGGGGACGAGGTGCGCCGCACCGGTCGTCGCGAGCGCTTCATCCTTCGCGCCCGTCTCCGTTCCGCTTCCCTGCCCGCCGCCCGCGGCCCCGCCAGGGCTCGGAGTCGCGCCTTGCGTGTCCGTCGCTACCGGCGAACCCGTGGGCGCCGGTGTCTCCGTGCCACCCGGTGTCTCCGTGGCGCCCGGGGTCTCTGAAGGCGGCGTCCCAACGGGGGCGCACGCGATCGAGCCCTGTTTCAGTGCGTCGGTCTGCACGCCGTCTTCGAGCCAGTAGGCGGCGCGGGTGCCGTTGGTGCAGGTCTCGTTCGCCGCGATCGTGAACCCCTCGTTGTTGGTGTCGGGGAGACCGGCGGGTCGGGCGATGAGCGTCACGGTGTATCCGGCTGAGCCATCCGTGGTGCCGAAGTGGAAGAGCGCGCTTGTGCCGCCGCATCCGTTGTCGCACATCCCCCAGAGCGTCTGCGTGGATTCGTCGTAGTCGAGGGCCATGACGCCGCCGAGGCCGGACTCGAGGGTCGCGACGCGGGCCGCGCTGCCGTCGTCGAAGAGCGCGTAGGCGTAGACGCCTGCGGTCTCCTCGACGGCGACGAAGAACAGGCCGTTGGCGCCCGGGTAGTTCGCCGAGTCGTACGGGGTGCCCGTGTTCTCGTCGAGCAGCTTGCCGTCGAGCTCGCTGTCTGCGACCCACTCGATCGCCTCGATGCCCGTGTTGGCCTCGACCGCTGGCAGGCTCTCGGTCAGGTCCCACTCGGTTGTCGCGACGACGTCAGCGCCCGTCGCGGCGCGGACGTCCACTTCGAGGATCGTGTTCCGGTTCGTCGACTTCGCCGAATTGTCGCGCTCAGCGCCGACGAAGACCGAGTCTGGCCGCCCCGGCGAGAACGTGACGCCCTCGGTGTCCGGACCGGCCGCATCCGGCTGCCCCGCATCCGCTTGGAACCGCACTCGCTTCGGCGTCTCCCAGCCCTGAGCGGGGGTGACGCCCCCGTCAGCCGCCACATCGAAGCGGTAGAGCCCGCCAGTGCCGTTCTCGACGGCCCACAACGTGCTGCCTTCTGGCGAGTACTGGTAGTCCAGACCCGACATGTCCTCGGCAAGCGTGACGCCGCTGGCGATCGGAGAGGCTGCGGGGCTCCCCGGCCATGGCTCGCTTTCGGGATTCGTGGGACCTGGCGTCTCGGTCGGGGCGTCGGCGCAGACGTTCGCGCTCCCCTTCGTGGCCACCGCGGTTCGGGCGAACTCCCCGGTGCCGTCGGGGCAACGCCCGTACGTGGTCGCCGCATGCCGGCTCCACGAGTACTCATCGACCACGGTCGTCCCGTCCGTTCCGAACAATCGCACGCTGTCAGCGCCGCCCAGGCCCAGATCGCTCTCACCGTCCTCGATCACGAGGTGCGCTCCCGCCGCGACGACCGTGCCGGCCGGGACCGTGTACCGGTGCGTCGGGTCTTCCGGCGAGTTGTCGGTGAGGACGTAGCCCTCGAGGTCGATCGCCTTCGTACTCGGGTTGAAGAGCTCGAGCCAATCACCAGGCTGGCCACCGGACGACTCGATCTCGTTGATCACGACGTCGCCGCTGCCGGAGACGGGCAGCTCAGTCGCGTTCGCGGGTGCCGGCACAGCCAGCACCGCACCTCCACCGATCATGAGGGCGACAGCCGCCGCCAGGTTCATTCGTTGTGCTTGCACGCACGCCCCTCAGTTGTGAATGGCGACCTGGGGGAGCTCAGGCGGGCGTCGCCGCGGGCAAGTCTAGACACCGGGTCTGGACTCGCACCCGTGCCGGGTTCCTTTCGCGAGACGAATCGCGGATCGTCGTCCTCGTTGACGGGAAAGGCGAAGCGCCGACCTCCGGTGGAGGTCGGCGCTTGGCAGAGCAGCTGCTCCGGGGGCGATCAGGCTGCCTCGTAGGTGAGGCAGTCCGCGGCGTCGTTGCCCTGGGCTCCGACGCGGATGGCCGGGGCGCTGCAGGTCAGGTCCTTGTTGAAGCGGCAGTCTGCGGCCTGGCAGGCGCCGACGCCTGCGATGACCTTGTCGAGGCCGCCCTTGCGGTCGAGGGGGATGAACGTGGCGCAGCCCTCGTCGCCGTCGATCGTCACAGCGGGCGCGTGGCAGCCGTCGTGGTTGAACGAGCAGCCGGCGACAGAACAGGTGCTGACGTTGGGGAGATCGAGCAGTGTCATGATGTGCCTCCGTTGGTGGGTTGCCTCAACGGTAGGAGCACGCAGGCCCGGTACTCAAGCCGACACTGGACTCGGTCGTGTGTTTCTGATAAGGGGAGGTTCCCCTTGCTGAGCGGAGCCTTGCCTGCCTCGACCTGGACCCCGCGAGGCCCAGCCGAGCCGCGTTATACCCGAGATTTCAGATTGAGGCAAGGTCGGGGTAGACATACCACCAATCGGCGCATACACTCGATGTTTGCGCTTCGTCTCACCATGCCTTCATATTGCGGTCGGCCTGGCAGTGCTTCTCTCACCAACATCTTCGCGGGTCGTCATCGACCGCGTCCGTTGATGATGGGCACGCCTTGTACATCGTGAAACGTGGCGGAACCTCACCGACGACACTACTGGCATCTCGCGGAATCCGCGGGATCGTGGAGGGAACTTCCTTGGCTGCTGCGCGCAACGCATCTCCGACGCCTACGACCGGTCGGAATGCACGCCGACTCTCATTCGCGAAGATCAGCGACACACTCGATGTGCCAGATCTCCTCGCTCTGCAAACCGAATCCTTCGACTGGCTCGTCGGCAACGACGCCTGGAAGCAGCGCCTCGCTCAGGCGCAGGCTGAAGGCCGCACCGACGTCGCTCTCCGCTCCGGCCTCGACGAGATCTTCGAGGAGATCTCTCCGATCGAGGACCTCGGCGAGACGATGCAGCTGAGCTTCACCAACCCGTACCTCGAGCCCGAGAAGTACTCCCTCGAGGAGTGCAAGGAGCGCGGCAAGACGTACTCCGCGCCTCTCTACGTCGAGGCCGAGTTCATGAACCACCAGACGCTCGAGATCAAGACGCAGACCGTCTTCATGGGCGACTTCCCGCTCATGACGAGCAAGGGCACGTTCATCATCAACGGCACCGAGCGTGTCGTCGTCTCGCAGCTCGTCCGCAGCCCGGGCGTCTACTTCGAGCGCACCCCCGAGAAGACCAGCGACAAGGACGTCTTCTCGGCCCGCATCATCCCGAGCCGTGGCGCATGGCTCGAGTTCGAGATCGACAAGCGCGACCAGGTCGCCGTTCGCATCGACCGCAAGCGCAAGCAGTCCGTCACGGTCTTCATGAAGGCCCTCGGCCTGACGACCGAGGAGATCCGCGAGCAGTTCGCCGGGTACGAGTCCATCGAGCTCACGCTCGAGAAGGACGACATCCGCACGAAGGAAGATGCCCTCAAGGACATCTACCGCAAGCTCCGTCCGGGCGAGCAGGTCGCCACGGAGGCCGCGCGTGCGCTCCTCGACAACTTCTACTTCAACTCGAAGCGCTACGACCTCGCCAAGGTGGGTCGCTACAAGATCAACCGCAAGCTCGGCATCGAGTCCGCGATCAGCGAGTCGGTTCTGACCGTCGAGGACATCGTCTCGACGATCAAGTACCTCGTCGCGCTGCACGCCGGCGACGAGAAGTTCGATGGCAAGCGGAACGGCGAGCCCGCCGACATCCGTCTCGACGTCGACGACATCGACCACTTCGGCAACCGCCGCATCCGTGCGGTCGGCGAGCTCATCCAGTCGCAGGTCCGCACCGGACTCAGCCGCATGGAGCGAGTCGTGCGCGAGCGCATGACCACGCAGGAGATCGAGGCGATCACCCCGCAGACCCTGATCAACGTGCGACCAGTCGTCGCCGCGATCAAGGAGTTCTTCGGAACGTCGCAGCTCTCGCAGTTCATGGACCAGAACAACCCGCTCGCGGGACTCACGCACAAGCGTCGCCTCTCGGCCCTCGGGCCCGGCGGGCTCTCGCGTGAGCGCGCAGGCGTCGAGGTCCGTGACGTCCACCCGTCGCACTACGGCCGCATGTGCCCGATCGAGACGCCTGAAGGCCCGAACATCGGTCTGATCGGCTCGCTCGCGACGTTCGCCCGCATCAACGCCTTCGGCTTCATCGAGACGCCGTACCGCCGCGTCGTCGACACCAAGGTCACGGAGCAGGTCGACTACCTGACCGCGTCCGAGGAAGACGAGTTCGTCGTCGCACAGGCCAACGCGCCCATCGGCGCCGACGGTCACTTCGTCGAAGACGAGGTGCTCGTGCGTCGCAAGGGCGGCGAGGTCGAGCTCGTCCCCGCCGGCGAGGTCAACTACATGGACGTCTCCCCGCGCCAGATGGTGTCGGTCGCGACGAGCCTCATCCCGTTCCTCGAGCACGACGATGCGAACCGCGCGCTCATGGGCGCCAACATGCAGCGTCAGGCCGTCCCGCTCGTGCGCAGCGAGAGCCCCGTCGTCGGAACCGGTATGGAGGGCTTCGCAGCCATCGACGCCGGTGACGTCATCACGGCGAACCGCGCGGGCGTCGTGCAGTCGGTCTCGGCCGACCACGTCGTCCTGCAGCTCGACGAGGGTGGAACCGAGTCCTACTTCCTCCGCAAGTTCGACCGCTCGAACCACGGCACGTGCTACAACCACCGCGTTGTCGTCTCGGCCGGCGAGCGCGTCGAAGAGGGAATGGTCATCGCGGATGGTCCTGCGACGGAGAACGGCGAGCTCGCGCTCGGCAAGAACCTCCTCGTCGGCTTCATGCCGTGGGAAGGCCACAACTTCGAGGACGCCATGATCCTCAGCCAGAACCTGGTGAAGAACGACACCCTCTCCTCGATCCACATCGAGGAGTACGAGGTCGACGCTCGCGACACCAAGCTCGGCAAGGAAGAGATCACCCGCGATCTGCCCAACGTCTCGCCCGAGCTCCTCAAGGACCTCGACGAGCGCGGCATCATCCGCATCGGTGCAGAGGTCCAGCCGGGCGACATCCTGGTCGGCAAGGTCACGCCGAAGGGCGAGACCGAGCTCAGCGCGGAAGAGCGCCTGCTGCGTGCGATCTTCAACGAGAAGAGCCGCGAGGTGCGCGACACCTCGCTCAAGGTTCCTCACGGTGAGGCCGGCACGATCATCCAGGTCAAGGTCTTCGACTCCGAGGAGGGCGACGACGAGCTCGGCTCCGGCGTCAACCAGCGCGTTGTCGTGTACATCGCGCAGGAGCGCAAGATCACCGAGGGCGACAAGCTCGCTGGCCGTCACGGCAACAAGGGCGTCATCGCGAAGATCCTGCCGGAAGAGGACATGCCGTTCCTCGCCGACGGAACGCCGCTCGACATCGTGCTCAACCCGCTGGGCATCCCGAAGCGCATGAACTTCGGCCAGGTGCTCGAGACGCACCTCGGCTGGGTCGCGAAGACCGGCTGGAAGATCGAGGGCGAGCCCGAGTGGGCGAAGAACCTCGTCCCCGAGGCCTACGAGGGAACCCCGGGCGTCAAGCTCGCGACCCCCGTCTTCGACGGCGCGACCGAGGAAGAGCTCACGGGCCTCCTCGACTCGACGCTCAAGACGCGCGACGGCGACCGCCTCATCAACTCGACCGGAAAGACCGTCCTGTTCGACGGCCGCTCCGGCGAGCCGTTCCCGGACCCGATCTCCGTCGGCTACATGTACATCCTGAAGCTGCACCACCTCGTGGACGACAAGATCCACGCGCGTTCGACGGGTCCGTACTCGATGATCACGCAGCAGCCACTCGGTGGTAAGGCGCAGTTCGGTGGACAGCGCTTCGGTGAGATGGAGGTGTGGGCGCTCTACGCGTACGGCGCCGCATACACGCTCCAGGAGCTCCTCACCATCAAGTCCGACGACATCGTCGGACGCGTCAAGGCCTACGAGGCCATCGTCAAGGGCGAGAACATCCAGGAGCCGGGTATCCCCGAGTCCTTCAAGGTTCTCCTCAAGGAGATGCAGTCGCTCTGCCTGAACGTCGAGGTCCTCTCGGCTGACGGCACCGCGCTGAGCCTCCGCGACAACGACGACGAGGCCTACCGGGCCGCCGAAGAACTCGGCATCAACATCTCCAGCCGCTTCGAGTCCTCGTCCGTCGACGAGATCTAAGCCTCCCCGACACGACGAAGACTCATTCTTCACAAGGAGACAACAGCATTGTTGGATGCAACCAAGTTTGATGAACTGCGCATCGGCCTAGCCACGGCAGATGACATTCGCAAGTGGTCGTACGGCGAGGTCAAGAAGCCCGAGACCATCAACTACCGCACGCTCAAGCCCGAGAAGGACGGTCTGTTCGGCGAACAGATCTTCGGCCCTTCCCGAGACTGGGAGTGCGCCTGCGGCAAGTACAAGCGTGTCCGCTTCAAGGGCATCGTGTGCGAGCGATGCGGCGTCGAGGTCACGAAGTCGGCAGTGCGCCGTGAGCGCATGGGCCACATCGAGCTCGCGGCTCCCGTCACGCACATCTGGTACTTCAAGGGCGTTCCGAGCCGTCTCGGCTACCTCCTCGACATGGCGCCGAAGGACCTCGAGAAGGTCATCTACTTCGCCGCGTACATGGTCATCTCGGTGGACGAGGAGGGTCGTCGCGACGACCTCAGCGGCCTCGAGAGCGAGATGCGTCTCGAGCTCAAGAGCCTGAACGACCAGAAGGATGCGGCCATCGCGGCTCGCATGCTCCGCCTCGAAGAGGAGCTCGGTGCTCTCGAGACCGAGGGTGCCAAGGCAGACCAGCTCCGCAAGACAAAGGACGCCGGCGAGAAGGAGATGGGTCAGCTCCGCAAGGGGTTCGACGAGGACATCACCCGCGTCGAGCGCGTCTTCGAGTCGTTCAAGAACCTGAAGGTCGGTGAGCTCAAGCCGGAGGACACCGACTTCCACGAGCTCGTCGACCGCTACGGCGACTACTTCGAAGCCCACATGGGTGCCGAGTCGATCCAGAAGCGCCTGCAGAACTTCGACCTCAAGGCCGAAGGCGAGCTGCTGCGCACCCAGATCGCGGAGGGCAAGGGTCAGAAGAAGATCCGCGCCATCAAGCGCCTCAAGGTCGTCTCGTCGTTCCTCGCAACGGGCAACAGCCCCGCCGCGATGGTCCTCGATGTCGTCCCGGTCATCCCGCCGGAGCTCCGCCCGATGGTGCAGCTCGACGGTGGCCGCTTCGCGACGAGCGACCTCAACGACCTCTACCGTCGTGTGATCAACCGCAACAACCGCCTCCGTCGCCTGCTCGACCTCGGTGCTCCCGAGATCATCGTGAACAACGAGAAGCGCATGCTCCAGGAGTCGGTCGACGCGCTGTTCGACAACGGTCGCCGCGGCCGCCCGGTCACGGGTACCGGCAACCGCGCTCTCAAGTCCCTCAGCGACATGCTGAAGGGCAAGCAGGGCCGCTTCCGTCAGAACCTCCTCGGAAAGCGCGTCGACTACTCGGGCCGTTCCGTCATCATCGTGGGACCGCAGCTGCGCATGCACCAGTGCGGCCTCCCGAAGCAGATGGCGCTCGAGCTGTTCAAGCCGTACGTCATCAAGCGACTGATCGACCTGCAGCACGCGTCGAACATCAAGGCAGCCAAGCGTGCCGTCGAGCGCGCGAAGCCCGAGGTGTGGGACGTGCTCGAAGAGGTCATCCGCGAGCGTCCGGTGCTGCTCAACCGTGCACCCACGCTGCACCGTCTGGGCATCCAGGCGTTCGAGCCGCTCCTCGTCGAGGGCAAGGCGATCCAGCTGCACCCGCTCGTCTGCGCGGCGTTCAACGCCGACTTCGACGGCGACCAGATGGCCGTTCACCTGCCGCTCTCGGTCGAGGCCCAGGCCGAGGCCCGCGTGCTCATGCTCGCGTCGAACAACATCCTCAAGCCGTCGGATGGACGCCCCGTCACCCTGCCTTCGCAGGACATGGTCGCGGGTCTGTACCACCTGACGACGCTGCAGGACGACGTCGAGGGCGCCGGACGAGTCTTCTCGTCCACGGCCGAGGCGATCATGGCGTTCGACCAGGGCTCGCTCGACCTCAACGCTCCGATCAGGCTGCGCCTCACGGGCATCACGTTCGAAGAGGGCAAGGCTCCTGAGGGCTACGTCCAGGGCGAGACCGTGCTCGTCGAGACGACGCTCGGCCGCGCTCGCTTCAACGAGCTGCTCCCGTCCGACTACCCCTACGTCGAGGACACGATGACCAAGGGACGTCTGTCCGGTGTCGTCAACTACCTCGCGGAGCGGTACTCGAAGGACGAGGTCGCCGAGACGCTCGACCGCATCAAGGACTCCGGCTTCTACTGGGCTACCCGCTCGGGCATCTCGATCGCGCTCAGCGACCTCGTGACGCCCGACTCGAAGCGCGAGATCGTCGAGCGCACCGAGGCCGAAGTGGCCGAGCTGCGCAACGAGTGGCAGGTCATGGGCGCGATCTCCGAGCAGGAGTACCGCGAAGAGGTCATCAAGAAGTGGGAAGCTGCAACCGCGCTCGTCGCCGACGAGATGCAGGCGGCCTTCCCGTCGACCAACTCCATCCACCGCATGGTCACGGCAGGCGCAAACGGCAACTGGCTGCAGGTTCGCCAGATCGCCGGTATGCGCGGCCTGGTCGCCAACCCGAAGGGTGAGACCATTCCTCGCCCGATCGTGCACTCGTACCGCGAGGGCCTGACGGTTGCCGAGTACTTCATCTCGACCCACGGTGCCCGCAAGGGTCTGGCCGACACGGCTCTCCGTACGGCCGACTCCGGCTATCTGACTCGTCGACTCGTCGACGTCTCGCAGGACGTTATCATCCGTGAGGACGACTGCGGCACCGCTCGTGGCCTCGACATCCAGATCGCCCACATCACGGATGGCGGCGAGATCGTCGTCGACGACAACGTGGAGAACGCGGTCTACGCCCGCAGCATCTCGGTCGACGCAGTGGACGCCGACGGCAACGTCGTCGCCGCTGCCGGCACCGACATGGGCGACGTCGTCATCGACCAGCTCATGGACGCAGGCATCACCGAGGTCAAGATCCGTTCTGTCCTCACGTGCGAGTCCAGCGTCGGCGTCTGCGCAGCGTGCTACGGCCGCTCGCTTGCCACCGGCAACCTCGTCGACATCGGTGAGGCCGTCGGCATCATCGCGGCACAGTCCATCGGCGAGCCAGGTACCCAGCTCACGATGCGCACGTTCCACTCCGGTGGTGTGTCGAGCGCTGGTGACATCACGCAGGGTCTGCCTCGTGTCCAGGAGCTCTTCGAGGCCCGCACCCCGAAGGGCGCATCGCCGCTCGCCGAGGCCGCTGGTCGCATCGAGATCCAGGACACCGACAAGTCGCGCAAGATCGTCCTCATCCCGGACAACGGCGACGAGCCGCACATCTACCCGGTGCTGAAGCGCGCTGAGCTCCTCGTCGAGGACGGCCAGCACGTCGAGCACGGCCAGCAGCTGCACGAGGGTCCCATCGACCCGAAGGACGTGCTGCGGGTCAAGGGCGCTCGCGAGGTGCAGAAGTACCTCGTCAGCGGTGTGCAGGGCGTCTACCGTTCGCAGGGTGTGCCGATCCACGACAAGCACATCGAGGTCATCGTCCGCCAGATGCTCCGTAAGATCACGGTCATCGACCACGGCGAGACCGACATGCTGCCGGGTGAGCTGGCTGATGGACAGCGCTTCGCGTCCATCAACCGCGCAGCCGTCATGTCGGGACGCAAGCCCGCGACCGGCCGTCAGGAAGTCATGGGAATCACGAAGGCGTCGCTCGCGACCGAGTCGTGGCTCTCGGCCGCTTCGTTCCAGGAGACGACCCGCGTGCTCACGCAGGCCGCCATGGAAGCGACGACCGACCCGCTGGTCGGCCTCAAGGAGAACGTCATCATCGGTCGCCTCATCCCGGCTGGTACTGGTCTCACCAAGTACCGCGAGATGTCGGTCGAGCCGACCGACGAGGCCCGCGCCGAGCGGTACCCGTTCGGTGCAGACGAGGGCAGCTTCGACGAGAACGACCTCACGTTCGTCGACTTCGAGGCCTTCTCGAGCGATGACTTCGGCGGTTCCAACTTCAGCTAGCCCTGAAGTCGCGTCGGCTCGCCGACGCGCCAGTGCGAACGCCCCCACCCGTCACGGGTGGGGGCGTTCGCGCGTCTGCGGCTTGTCACCGGGAAGAAGCGAGCCTGCGGCCCTAACGTGGGCTCCATGAGTGACGACACGCGCGCGCCTCGCCAGCCCTCGGATGACGGCCACGAGCCGGAAGTCGGCGGCGGAGCCGGCGAGAACCGAGAGCTTCCCGACCCCCAGGATCGACTGGAGGCCGCGCTCGCTCGCAGCCGCGGAATCGGGGAGGACGGCGAGGTGCCGCCCGGTGAGGTGCTTGCGGGGGATGACCTCGCGTTCGACGGTCGAGCAGAAGCGCCGACGGACCCGGCACTGGCGCCTCAGGAAGACGTCAGGGTCGCCTTCGCGGACCCCCTCGCGACCGACGGCACCGACCCGAACGCCACGGTGGGCCTGGATCGGGATGAGCTCGCGGCCGTGCTCGCTGACGGACCGCGTCCAGACGCGCCCGCAGCTGCAGCCGGTGATCTCGAGCGGAGCACGGATCTCGAGCAGAGCACGGAGGCCGACAGCCAGCCCGAACCGATGTCTGATACAGGTCCAGCAGCGCCGGAGGCCGACGCTCATGGCCAGGCCGGACCAGAGGCTGCTTCTGCGTCGGCGGACGTGCCGGTCGTGGAACGTGAGAGCGCCGAGGAGGACGACGTCGCGGACTTCCCGGTGACCGAACCGGTTCCCGCCCAGGATCTCGCAGCCGACGCGCTTGGCGCCGCTTCGGTCTCGGCCATCACCGTGGACGCCACCGGATCTGCCACCGCGCCGGACGAGGAGCGGGAGTCCCCGCGTCGCACCCTCGAGATCGACCGCACAGCCGCCCGTGTCGCCGCGACAAGCGCAGTGCAGGCATCGACCCAGGCGCCGGCCGATCCGGACCCGTCAGACGACCATCAGGACCTCGACGGGACCACGCCGGTCGCCGGGGAGGTCACGCGTGCGGACGTCGTCGTCACGGAGACCGTCACGGAGCAGCTCGCCGAGGACGGGGAGACCGTGGAAGCGGTCACCGTGACGGAGCGCGTGGACGTCCTCGACGATGCAGACGCCGCAGCCGTCACCCACGCGTCGACCGACGACGCGGCTGACGCTGACGCTGACGCCGACGCCGTCCCCGGGACGGACGCAGCGGAACATCCTGAAGCCGCAGGGACCCTCACCACGACGCACGCGGGCGACGAGCCCGGAGAGACCGACTCCGTCAGGCCAGACGCTGACGCGCCCTCCACGCAGGCAGGCGATGACTCGACGTTCGCGCCACTCCGCCTCTCCGCCCCGACGGACAGCGACGATCTGGCCCCGGTGAAGCCGAAGAAGCGCGGGAACCGGATGTTCGCGGTGTTCGTCGCCCTGGTCGCCTCGGTGGTCTTCGCGGCTCTGTACCTGCTGGCCTTCGCTCTCTTGCGGACGGCGTTCAACACGGGACTCGACCCCATCGGCGAGGCCTCCGAGTTCGCGATCACCGCGGCCTTCACGGTCCCCGTCACGGTCTTCGCTGCGTTCGGCGTGCTGTGGGCACTGATCGTGAACCGTGCCGGCTGGTGGGCCTACGTCCTCGGCGGGTTCCTGGCAGCGGTGCTGGTCGCAGCCGGCTACTACTTCGGAGCGGCGCTCCAGCAGCACCTCGCCGACGGGCTCCCCATCACGAGCATCCAGCTCGGCGAGGTGCTCGCGAAGTTCAGGGCCTCCGAGCACCTGCTGTCCGCGCTGGTGGCTGCGATCGCGGCGCGGGAGGCCTTCACCTGGGTGGGCGGCATCGCCGCGGCTCGGGGACGACGGGTGTCGCGAGCGAACCGGAGGGCGAAGCTCGCCTATGAGAAGCGCATGGCTGAGCGCTCCGCGGAGACGGCGGACGCGAACGGGGTGGCCAAGTGAGTGAAGCCGAGCTGCGCAGGCTCACGCTGCCGAGCGACGAGTTCCCGGCATTCCCCGAGGTGGCGATCGACGTGCCCGCTGGCTGGGAGCCGCTGCAGTGGGCTGGCGCAGTGCTCGGTGCGCGGCACCTCGTCGCGACGAACGGCTTCAACCCGAATGTGCTCGTCACGATCGAACGGTGGCCCGGCACCATCTCGCACGAGGATGCGCTGACGGTGCTGCGACAGCGCATCACGCAGGGCGGAGGCAAGGAGCGCGTCGCCGAGTCCGCCGCGGAACCCGAGCTCATGCACTACGTCGAGTCGACGCAGCGGGATCCGAGGCTGGGCGGGCTCGAGGTCCGCTCGAAGATGGTCGTGCTGCACCGCGGGCCTCTCACGGAGATCGTCACTGCGGTCGGGACGAGCACGGCCGCCCAATCGGCGCATGTCGGCAAGGACATCGCGGCGATCGTCCGCGGACTCCGGGTCGAGCTCACGGCCTGACCTGGACGGCAGCGGTCCCATGATCGAAGGCTACGACGCCGAGCTCCCTCCCGACCCGGGTTCGTCCTGGGGGAGAGCCGTCACGTGGGGAGCCGTCAGCAGTCTCGTCTTCGCCTCGCTGGTCATCGCGACCTGGGGGTTCGTGTCGCTCGGCCTGGACCGTGACGTCATCGACCTGCCCGACGTGAGCGTCCTCGTGGCTCCGCTCGCCGTGGCGGCTGCAACGGTCGTGGTCGCCGCCTCCGTGGCGCTGGCACTCCGCAGGCGGCACCAGGGCAGGCAGGGGGCGCTCTGGCTCGCCGCCCCCGGCAGCATCCTGGCCTGGCTCGCCTTCGCGATCGTGGCCGGCATCGTGGCCACGGGGTCACGACCGGAGGCTGGGAACCCGGACGCCCTCTCACCGTTGCCGAGTCAGGTCGCCATCGGGCTTTCCGTGGGTCCATTCGGGCTCGTGATCGTCCCCCTGGCGGCGCTCGTGGTGGTCGCGGCGGTGCTCTCGACGTCACGCCCGACGCGGCCCGGTCGGGGTCCCGCTTGACCCTGCAAAACTGACGGGGTAGGATTTTTCGGTGCGCGCGCCCTGTCGCGCCCAAAACCGTGCGAACGCTGAAACTGCGAAGAATCTGCAGCGAAGCGCGCAACTGTAAGCAACGCCAGTCGCCTCGGCTGCCACCGCTTCACCAACCAGCGATACCAGAGATTTTGTACCGCCGGTCGGTTATCAAGAGGCAAACAGTGCCTCGTAGGCACAGGAATCGTGCTTACCACGATCACGCAGTACAAAACCAAGGAGATTATTCGTGCCAACAATTCAGCAGTTGGTCCGCAAGGGCCGCCGCCCCAAGGCGTCGGCGTCCAAGACGCCAGCCCTGAAGGCCAACCCTCAGCAGCGCGGGGTTTGCACCCGCGTCTACACCACGACGCCCAAGAAGCCGAACTCGGCGCTCCGTAAGGTCGCTCGTGTCAAGCTGTCGAACGGCACCGAGGTGACCGCCTACATCCCAGGTGAGGGCCACAACCTCCAGGAGCACTCGATGGTGCTCGTCCGCGGCGGTCGTGTGAAGGACCTCCCGGGTGTGCGGTACAAGATCGTCCGCGGTGCACTCGACACCCAGGCAGTGAAGAACCGCAAGCAGGCTCGCAGCCGTTACGGCGCGAAGATGGAGAAGAAGTAATGCCACGTAAGGGTCCAGCCCCCAAGCGCCCCGTGGTCGCCGACCCCGTGTACGGCGCCCCCATCGTCAGCCAGCTCGTCAACAAGATCCTGCTTGACGGCAAGAAGGGCCTCGCAGAGCGCATCGTGTACGACGCGCTCGAGGGCGTTGCCGCCAAGTCGGACCAGGACGCAGTCGCGACCCTGAAGAAGGCGCTCGACAACGTGCGCCCCACGCTCGAGGTCCGCTCGCGTCGCGTCGGTGGCTCGACGTACCAGGTGCCGGTCGAGGTCAAGCCTCATCGTGCCAACACGCTCGCACTGCGCTGGCTCACGAGCTACGCGAAGAACCGTCGCGAGAAGTCGATGACCGAGCGCCTCACGAACGAGATCCTCGACGCATCCAACGGCCTCGGTGCCGCGGTGAAGCGCCGTGAAGACACGCACAAGATGGCCGAGTCCAACAAGGCCTTCGCGCACTACCGCTGGTAATCCAGCAGCTGGTAGCCCTCACCACTCTCGCTTCAATCCTTTCGGAGGACACCCGTGGCACAGGACGTGCTTACTGACCTGAACAAGGTCCGCAACATCGGCATCATGGCGCACATCGATGCCGGCAAGACGACAACCACCGAGCGCATCCTGTTCTACACCGGTGTCAACCACAAGCTCGGCGAGACGCACGATGGTGCCTCGACGACGGACTGGATGGAGCAGGAGCAGGAGCGTGGCATCACGATCACCTCGGCTGCCGTGACGTCGTTCTGGAAGAAGAACCAGATCAACATCATCGACACGCCCGGTCACGTCGACTTCACCGTCGAGGTGGAGCGCTCGCTCCGCGTCCTCGACGGTGCGGTCGCCGTGTTCGATGGCAAGGAGGGCGTCGAGCCCCAGTCGGAGACCGTCTGGCGCCAGGCCGACAAGTACGACGTTCCGCGCATCTGCTTCGTCAACAAGATGGACAAGCTCGGAGCCGACTTCTACTTCACCGTCGACACGATCGTCAACCGCCTGGGCGCGAAGCCGCTCGTCATCCAGCTCCCCATCGGCGCTGAGAACGACTTCATCGGCATCGTCGACCTCGTCGAGATGAACGCCAAGGTCTGGCCGAGCGACTCCAAGGGTGACACCACCCTCGGTGCCGCCTACGAGACCCAGGAGATCCCGGAAGACCTCAAGGAGCGCGCAGAAGAGTACCGCACGAAGCTCCTCGAGGCCGTCGCCGAGACCGACGACGAGCTCATGGAGCGCTTCTTCGCTGGCGAGGAGATCTCGATCGCCGAGATCAAGGCCGCCATCCGCAAGCTCACCGTCACGAGCGAGATGTACCCCGTGCTCTGCGGCTCCGCATTCAAGAACCGCGGCGTCCAGCCGATGCTCGATGCAGTCGTGGACTACCTCCCGTCGCCGCTCGACGTTCCTGCCGTCATCGGCATGAACCCGCGCGACGAGTCGGAGGAGCTCACGCGTCGTCCGAGCGCCGACGAGCCGTTCGCTGCTCTCGCCTTCAAGATCGCCGTGCACCCGTTCTTCGGTCGCCTGATCTACACGCGCGTCTACTCGGGACACGTCCCGTCGGGCGCGCAGGTCGTCAACTCCTCGAAGGGCAAGAAGGAGCGCATCGGGAAGATCTTCCAGATGCACGCCAACAAGGAGAACCCGGTCGAGTCGATGACCGCGGGACACATCTACGCCGTCATCGGCCTCAAGGACACCATGACCGGTGACACCCTGAGCGACCCTGACAAGCAGATCGTCCTCGAGTCGATGACCTTCCCGGAGCCCGTCATCGAGGTCGCCATCGAGCCGAAGACCAAGGCCGACCAGGAGAAGCTCGGAACGGCTATCCAGAAGCTCGCCGAGGAAGACCCGACGTTCCGCGTCATGCTCGACCAGGAGACCGGTCAGACGGTCATCAAGGGCATGGGCGAGCTCCACCTCGACATCCTCGTCGACCGCATGAAGCGCGAATTCAAGGTCGAGGCGAACGTGGGCAAGCCCCAGGTCGCCTACCGCGAGACGCTCACGAAGGTCGTCGAGAAGTTCGACTACACCCACAAGAAGCAGACGGGTGGCTCCGGCCAGTTCGCAAAGATCCAGATCAAGCTCGAGCCGCTTGAGATGGACGCGGACAAGACCTACGAGTTCGTGAACGCCGTCACCGGTGGTCGCGTTCCTCGTGAGTACATCCCATCCGTGGATGCTGGCATCCAGGATGCGATGCAGGTCGGCGTCCTCGCCGGCTACCCGATGGTCGGCGTCAAGGCGTCGCTCCTCGATGGTGCTGCGCACGACGTCGACTCCTCGGAGATGGCGTTCAAGATCGCGGGCTCGATCGCGTTCAAGGAAGCAGCTCCCAAGGCCGGTCCCGTCATCCTCGAGCCGCTCATGGCGGTCGAGGTCCGTACTCCTGAGGAGTACATGGGCGACGTGATCGGCGACCTCAACTCGCGCCGCGGCCAGATCCAGTCGATGGAAGATGCCAGTGGTGTGAAGGTGGTGCGTGCACTCGTGCCGCTGTCGGAGATGTTCGGATACATCGGAGACCTGCGCAGCAAGACCTCTGGTCGCGCCGTGTACTCGATGACGTTCGAAACGTACGCCGAGGTCCCCAAGGCTGTTGCCGAGGAGATCATCCAGAAGAACCGGGGCGAGTAGCCCGAACCTGCTCGGGTGACGCAGCGCGTCGCCCGAGCAGGTAACATTCATCACTGAAAACCCGGAAGTCATTCTGCGTCATTCGCGGACTGGCACCAACGACGTCCTAGGAGGACCACAGTGGCTAAGGCCAAGTTCGAGCGGACCAAGCCGCACGTAAACATCGGAACGATCGGTCACGTCGACCACGGCAAGACCACGCTCACCGCAGCGATCTCGAAGGTGCTTGCTGACAAGTACCCTTCGGCGACCAACGTGCAGCGTGACTTCGCGTCGATCGACTCCGCTCCGGAAGAGCGTCAGCGCGGTATCACGATCAACATCTCCCACGTCGAGTACGAGACGCCCAAGCGTCACTACGCTCACGTCGATGCTCCGGGTCACGCCGACTACATCAAGAACATGATCACGGGTGCTGCGCAGATGGATGGCGCAATCCTCGTGGTCGCCGCAACCGACGGCCCCATGGCTCAGACGCGTGAGCACGTGCTGCTCGCGAAGCAGGTCGGCGTGCCGTACCTGGTCGTCGCGCTGAACAAGGCCGACATGGTCGACGACGAGGAGATCCTGGAGCTCGTCGAGCTCGAGGTTCGCGAGCTCCTCTCGAGCCAGGACTACCCCGGCGACGACGCACCTGTCGTTCAGGTCTCGGGCCTCAAGGCGCTCGAGGGCGACGAGAAGTGGGCCGAGAAGATCGTCGAGCTCATGCAGGCTGTCGACGACAACGTGCCGGAGCCCGTCCGCGACAAGGACAAGCCGTTCCTCATGCCCGTCGAGGACGTCTTCACGATCACCGGTCGTGGAACCGTCGTCACGGGTCGCGCCGAGCGTGGCACGCTCTCGATCAACTCCGACGTCGAGATCGTGGGCCTCCGCCCGACCGTCAAGACGACGGTCACGGGTATCGAGATGTTCCACAAGCAGCTCGACGAGGCGTGGGCCGGTGAGAACTGTGGTCTGCTCCTTCGTGGCACCAAGCGTGAGGACGTCGAGCGCGGTCAGGTCATCGTCGCTCCCGGTTCCGTCACGCCGCACACGAACTTCGAGGGAACCGCGTACATCCTCTCGAAGGACGAGGGTGGCCGTCACAACCCGTTCTTCACGAACTACCGCCCGCAGTTCTACTTCCGTACCACGGACGTGACCGGCGTCATCACCCTGCCCGAGGGCAAGGAAATGATCATGCCTGGTGACACCACGGACATGACCGTCGAGCTCATCCAGCCGATCGCCATGGAAGAGGGCCTCGGCTTCGCAATCCGTGAGGGTGGCCGCACCGTCGGCGCCGGCACGGTGACGAAGATCAACAAGTAAGCTTCCAGCTCACTGCAGAGTGGGGTCGGACCTTCGGGTCCGGCCCCATTCTTGTTTTCTCGGCGTCCGAGCGGCTCGCGACTGCTCGCGGGTCGACTCGGCGGCTCACCGATTCGGGAACCGGGTTAGAATCAGACGCCGTGTGACGAGCGAAGCTCCGCAGCCTCTCGATCCCCTCCGATGAGCTCCTCGACGCACCGAGCGGAGGAACGCCCACCGCCTCAGCGCAGCCCCAGGAGCTCGACGAATGTCCGTACGCGCAGAACGCCCCACGAGCGCGAGCGCTCGGCCTGCGCCGAACCGCTACCGGACCGACATCCAGGGACTGCGGGCGATCGCATCCCTCCTCGTCGCGTCGTTCCACATCTGGTTCGGCACCGTCTCCGGCGGCGTCGACCTGTTCTTCGTCCTCGGCGGGTTCCTGCTCGCCACGACGCTCGTCGGGGAACTCGAGCGGCGGGGGAGCATCCGAGCCTGGCAGTACGTGAAACGCACGGCGACGCGCCTGTTCCCGATGGCCGGGCTCGTCCTCATCGTCGTCGCTGTCGTCCTCCTCCTCACGGCCCCGGCGCTCTCCTTCCAGCGGAACGTCACCGACCTCTTCGCCGCCGCCACGTACTGGGAGAACTGGCGACTCGCCGGGGACGCGACCGACTACATCGCCGCTGGCCACGACAAGTCAGCGGTCCAGCATTTCTGGGCCATGTCGGTGCAGGGCCAGGCCACGCTGATCCTGCTCGGGTTCGTCCTCGTGCTCGGCGCCGTCGCGAAGCTGGCGAAGTGGCCTGTGCGGCGCGTGGCCGTAGCGGGGTTCGCGCTGCTCACCGCCGCCTCCCTCGCCTACGCCCTCAACGGGGTGGCGGTGGACCCCGTCCCCACCTACTACAGCACGTGGGCTCGCCTGTGGGAGTTCGGGATCGGGGCCGTCGCGGCGCTGGTCATCACGCGGATCCACGTGCCGAAGATGCTCCGGGCGATCCTCGGCAGCCTGGGTCTCGCCCTCGTGCTGAGCGCAGGTCTCCTGCCGAGCTCCTGGCCGTATCCGGGACTCATCGCGCTCTACCCGGTCGGCGGGGCTCTGCTCGTCCTCATCGCCGGCGCATCGGGCGAACCCGCCGGGGGCAACCGGCTCCTCACCTGGAGGCCCTTGGTCTGGCTCGGCGGCTTCTCCTACGGCCTGTACCTCTGGAGCTGGCCGATCCTCAAGCTGTTCGTCGAGGTCTTCCCGGACCGGGCCGAGCCGGTCTCCTTCTTCGACGGACTCCTCCTCCTCGCGGTCTCGATCGCCATCGCGTGGGCGACCTCCCGCGGCCTCAAGCTCCTGGGGAGGATCAGGAACCCGCTCGCACAGATCGACGCGACGGCCCCGAAGTGGAAGCCGAACCCGAGGCTCATCACCTCCATCACCGTTCCCCTGGTCGCACTTGTCGCCTTCGTCGGCGTCCAGATCGCTCCGCAGGTCCACGAGGACGCCATCGAGGCGATCGAACTCGCGCCGGCCGTCGACAACCCCGACGAGCTCTCGGCGGTCATCGCGGACGCGATCGCAGACCCCACCGTCCCGGACGGGCGGCTGCTCACCGGGGCTGAAGCGCGCAGCGAGGAGTGGGAGCTCGACGACTGCGTGTCGGTCGCGTCGGACGAAGCGGTCGATCGCTGCGTTTACGGAAGCCCGGATGCAGAGCGCGAGGTGTGGATCGTCGGGGACTCCCAGGCCGTGACGTGGGCGCCAGGGTTCCGAGAGGCACTCGGCGAGGACACGAAGTTGCAGCTCATGGGGCTGTCGATGTGCCCGTTCACCTCCGGAGCGGGACTGGACAGCATCGACCACTACCGGGAGACGTGCGAGGGACACAACTCCTGGGTCGTGGAACAGGCGACCGAGCGCCTCCCGGACGTGGTCGTGGTCACGTACGGCGCCTGGTGGGTCGGTGACGGATACGAGGAGCTCGGCGATGACGTCGGAGCCGACCTCGGACGGGGCAGCAGCGACTACGTCCGAGCCCTCACCGATCTCGGCATCGAGGTCGTGTGGCTCGACTCGGTGCCGCCGACGCAGGCCCTCGACGAGTGCATGGAGGCGTCGACGGTCTCGGAGGCAGCGCGTGCGTGCGAGACGCCGTTCGGCGAGGAGCGCCAGCAGCGCGTCGACGAGCTGGCGACCGAGATGGGGGAGTCCGGTGCCGATGTGGTTCCCACGACCGCCTGGTTCTGCGACATCGACCTGGCGTCGTGCCCGAGCGTGGTTGCCGGGACTCCTGTCCACAGCGATCCGACGCACATCGGCAGGCAGTACTCGCTGTACCTCTCGAAGGTCATCGCTGACCGAGTTCTGGCCCCGCACGGCTTCTGAGCCAGCGATCTCGAGGTCGCGACACGCCCGGGTTGCAAGAACAGGTCCCTCCGGTCTAAACTCGGTGAGTTCAGTATTTCGGGGCCCGGCGCTAGTCGTGTGTTCGAATCACTGCCCGGAGAGTGCATAAGCGCCCAATGTCTTCAGACAGCAGTCGGAAGACAGACGGAGTGTCGCAAGACGCCCAGCGCGCAGCTTAGGCCACCGGCAGCAGAGCAAAGCTCCGGCCAACGGACAACACCTCACCGAGGTCGAGTCCGGAAGGCCGTCCATCAGCTTGAGTACACTCCTGTGCTCCGAGCAGGTGAACTTGACAGAAAAACAGTGGTGCGAATCCCGGCGTGAAGACGCCACGGGGTTGCATGCGAAGCCGCAATGGCGGCACGTCATTGAGAGAGAGAGTCAACCATGGCGGGACAGAAGATCCGCATTCGACTGAAGTCGTATGACCACGAGGTCATCGACAGCTCGGCGCGCAAGATCGTCGACACCGTAACCCGTGCTGGCGCCTCCGTCATCGGTCCGGTGCCCCTGCCTACCGAGAAGAACGTGATCGCCGTGATCCGTAGCCCTCACAAGTACAAGGACAGCCGCGAGCACTTCGAGATGCGCACCCACAAGCGTCTGATCGACATCGTCGACCCGACGCCGAAGGCCGTCGACTCGCTCATGCGTCTCGACCTTCCGGCCGACGTCAACATCGAGATCAAGCTCTAGGGAAACACATGTCTACCGCTACCAAGACGTTCAAGGGACTGCTGGGCACGAAGCTCGGCATGACCCAGGTCTGGGACGCTGACAACCGTCTCGTCCCCGTCACGGTCATCCAGGTGAGCACCAACGTCGTCACCGAGATCATGACCGTCGAAAAGAACGGCTACGAAGCCGTCCAGATCGCCGCAGGCGCCATCGACCCGCGCAAGGTGAACAAGCCGGCCGCCGGCAAGTTCGCAGCAGCGGGCGTCACGCCGCGCCGTCACATCACCGAACTCCGCACCGCTGACGCAGCGACGTACACGATCGGTCAGGAGCTCGGCGCAGACACGTTCGAGCCCGGCACCAAGATCGACGTCGTCGGCACCAGCAAGGGCAAGGGCTTCGCCGGTGTCATGAAGCGTCACAACTTCTCCGGCGTCGGCGCATCCCACGGTGCCCACAAGAACCACCGTCGCCCCGGCTCCATCGGTGCCTCCGCGACCCCCAGCCGTGTCTTCAAGGGCACGCGCATGGCTGGCCGGATGGGTGGCGACCGCGTCACCGTCCAGAACCTCACGGTTCACGCAGCCGACGCCGAGAAGGGCATCCTCCTCGTCAAGGGTGCTGTCCCCGGCCCCAAGGGTCGTCTCGTTTTCGTTCGCAACGCAGTGAAGGGGGCCTAGTTTCCTATGGCAACCAAGATTGACGTCACCGACGCAGCCGGCAAGAAGTCCGGCACGGTCGAACTGCCTGCCGCCATCTTCGACGCGCAGACCAACGTCCCGCTGATCCACCAGGTTGTCGTCGCACAGCGTGCAGCTGCTCGTCAGGGCACGCACAAGACGAAGAACCGTGGAGAGGTTTCCGGTTCAGGCCGCAAGCCGTTCAAGCAGAAGGGCACCGGCCGCGCCCGTCAGGGTTCGGTCCGCATGCCGCAGCACAAGGGCGGTGGCATCGTCCACGGGCCGACGCCGCGCGACTACTCGCAGCGCACCCCCAAGAAGATGATCGCAGCAGCCCTCATCGGCGCACTGAGCGACCGCGCACGCGGTGGCCACCTGCACATCGTCGACTCCCTCGTCACGGGTGAGAAGGCCTCGACCAAGGTCGCAGCCGCAGCAATCGCGAAGGTCGCGGCGGGACGCAACATCCTCGTCGTCCTCGACCGCAGCGACGAGCTCAGCCTCCTGAGCGTGCGCAACCTCCCGGCGCTCCACGTCCTGTTCGTTGACCAGCTCAACGCCTACGACGTGCTCGTCTCGGACGACATCCTCTTCACGAAGGCTGCCTACGACGCGTTCGTCGAGAGCAAGACCAGCAAGGAGCAGGGCGCATGAGCGCAAACAACAAGGACCCGCGCGACATCATCTTCGCGCCGGTGATCTCCGAGAAGAGCTACAGCCTGATCGACCAGGGCAAGTACACCTTCGAGGTCGACCCTCGTTCGAACAAGACCGAGATCAAGCTCGCCATCGAGCAGATCTTCGATGTCAAGGTCGACAAGGTCAACACCTTGAACCGCACGGGCAAGACGCGCCGCACCCGCTTCGGGCTCGGCAAGCGCAAGGACACCAAGCGCGCCATCGTCTCGCTCAAGTCCGGCACCATCGACATCTTCTCGAACGCCGGTTAATCGAGAGCACAGAGGACGAATTCACATGGCTATTCGCAATTACAAGCCCACGACGCCTGGCCGTCGTGGAGCCTCGGTGTCCGAGTTCACCGAGATCACGCGCTCGACTCCTGAGAAGTCGCTGCTCCGCCCCCTGACCAAGTCGGGTGGCCGCAACAACCAGGGACGCATCACGACCCGTCACATCGGTGGTGGCCACAAGCGCCAGTACCGCGTCATCGACTTCCGTCGCAATGACAAGGACGGCGTGAACGCCAAGGTCGCTCACATCGAGTACGACCCCAACCGCACCGCTCGCATCGCGCTGCTGCACTTCTTCGACGGAACCAAGCGCTACATCCTGGCTCCGAACAAGCTCAAGCAGGGCGACATCATCGAGTCGGGCGCTGGCGCCGACATCAAGCCGGGCAACAACCTCCCGCTGAAGAACATCCCGACCGGTACGGTCATCCACGCCATCGAGCTCCGCCCAGGCGGCGGCGCGAAGATGGCGCGTTCGGCCGGAGCATCCGTTCGCCTCGTCGCGAAGGACGGCCCCTACGCGCAGCTGCGTCTGCCGAGCGGCGAAGTCCGCAACGTCGACGTGCGCTGCCGCGCGACGATCGGCGAGGTCGGCAACGCCGAGCAGTCGAACATCAACCTGGGCAAGGCCGGCCGCAAGCGCTGGCTCGGCGTTCGTCCCACGGTCCGTGGTGTCGTCATGAACCCGGTCGACCACCCGCACGGTGGTGGTGAAGGTCGCACCTCCGGTGGACGTCACCCGGTGAGCCCCTGGGGTAAGCCAGAAGGCCGCACCCGTCGCCCCAACAAGGAGAGCGACAAGCTCATCGTCCGCCGTCGCCCTGCCGGCAAGAAGCGTAAGTAGGAGATCAGAAGATGCCTCGCAGTCTCAAGAAGGGCCCCTTCGTCGACGAACACCTCTTCCAGAAGGTGGTCAAGCAGAACGAAGCTGGCTCGAAGAACGTCATCAAGACCTGGTCGCGCCGATCGATGATCGTGCCGGACATGCTCGGACACACCATCGCCGTGCACGACGGTCGCAAGCACATCCCCGTGTTTGTCACCGAAACCATGGTCGGCCACAAGCTCGGCGAGTTTGCACCGACCCGCACCTTCCGTGGACACGAGAAGGACGACAAGAAGGGTCGTCGCCGCTAACGCGGCGACGTGAAGGAGGAAAATATGGTGGAGTCAACCGCACGCGTGCGGCACATCCGCGTCACCCCTCAGAAGGCTCGTCGCGTCGTCAACTTGATCCGCGGCAAGCAGGCGCTCGAAGCGCTCGCAATCCTGAAGTTCGCACCTCAGGGTGCCTCTGAGCCGGTCTACAAGGTCGTTGCATCAGCAATCGCCAACGCACGAGTCAAGGCAGACAAGGACAGCGAGTTCCTTGACGAGCGCGACCTCTACATCGCCAAGGCGTTCGTAGACGAGGGTGCAACCCTCAAGCGCTTCCGTCC
Organism: Pseudoclavibacter terrae; assembly: GCF_008831075.1. Classification (GTDB taxonomy): domain Bacteria; phylum Actinomycetota; class Actinomycetes; order Actinomycetales; family Microbacteriaceae; genus Pseudoclavibacter; species Pseudoclavibacter terrae. Next base: position 649,327 of record NZ_WBJX01000001.1, read on the forward strand.
GCGTGCACAGGGACGAGCATTCCGCATCAACAAGCGCACAAGCCACATCACGGTTGTGCTGGCGACGCCGGAGCTCGCCGAGGCCGAGAAGGGGAGCAGCAAGTAATGGGCCAGAAGATCAATCCGTACGGCTTCCGTCTCGGAATCACGACCGACCACGTCAGCCGCTGGTACGCAGACTCGACCAAGCCGGGTCAGCGCTACAGCGACTACGTCAAGGAAGACATTCGCATCCGCGAGTACCTCCAGAAGTCGCTCGACCGTGCAGGCGTCTCGCGTATCGAGATCGAGCGCACACGTGACCGCGTTCGCGTCGACATCTACACGGCTCGCCCCGGCATCGTCATCGGACGACGCGGAGCAGAGGCCGAGCGCATCCGCGCCGACCTCGAGAAGCTCACGGGCAAGCAGATCCAGCTGAACATCCTCGAGGTCAAGAACCCCGAGGCTGACGCTCAGCTGGTCGCGCAGGGCATCGCCGAGCAGCTCTCTGCTCGCGTCGCCTTCCGCCGTGCAATGCGCAAGGGCCTCCAGGGCGCTCAGCGTGCAGGTGCCAAGGGCATCCGCATCCAGGTCTCCGGCCGCCTCGGCGGCGCTGAGATGAGCCGCTCGGAGTTCTACCGCGAAGGACGCGTTCCGCTGCACACGCTCCGCGCCAACATCGACTACGGCTTCTACGAGGCCAAGACCACCTACGGTCGCATCGGTGTCAAGGTGTGGATCTACAAGGGCGACATGACCAACAAGGAACTCGCCCGCGAACAGGCCAACCAGAAGTCGTCCCGTGGGGACCGTAACGACCGCTCCCGCCGTGGCCCGCGCCGCGACAACGAGAAGCAGGTCGCCGCAGGAGTTGAGGCGTAACCATGTTGATTCCACGTCGAGTCAAGCACCGTAAGCAGCACCGCCCGGACCGCAGCGGCATGTCGAAGGGTGGCAACACCGTCTCGTTCGGCGAGTTCGGCATCCAGGCGCTCACGCCGTCCTACGTCACGAACCGTCAGATCGAGGCAGCTCGTATCGCGATGACCCGCCACATCAAGCGTGGCGGCAAGGTCTGGATCAACATCTACCCGGACCGCCCGATGACCGCTCGCCCCGCCGAGACCCGCATGGGTTCCGGTAAGGGTGCAGTCGACTCCTGGGTCGCGAACGTCAAGCCCGGCCGCGTCCTCTTCGAGGTCGCCGGCGTCAGCGAGGAGCTCGCTCGCGAGGCCCTCACGCGCGCCATCCACAAGCTGCCGCTCAAGGCACGCATCATTTCGCGCGAGGAAGGCGAGTAATCATGGCGATTGGTACCAAGGAGCTCGCCACCACCGAGCTCGACAACTTCGAAGACGGACGTCTCGTCGAAGAGCTCAAGAAGGCGAAGGAAGAGCTGTTCAACCTGCGCTTCCAGGCCGTGACCAACCAGGTCGAAGAGCGTGGACGCATCCGTCAGGTCAAGCGCGACATCGCGCGCATCTACACGGTGATCCGCGAGCGTGAGCTCGGGATCCGCGCAACCCCGGCCCCGGTCGAGAAGCCGGCCAAGAAGTCGAAGGCCACGAAGGCTTCGAAGAAGGCCGAAGCCCCTGAGGCTGCGCCCGAGGCTGAGAACGAGGAGACCAAGTAATGGCTGAAAGCACGACACAGCCCGAGGCAACGGAAGAGGCGCACGAGCGCAACTACCGCAAGACCCGGCGCGGCTACGTCACGAGCGACAAGATGGACAAGACCATCACCGTCTCGGTCGAAGAGCGCGTCAAGCACCCCCTCTACGGCAAGGTGCTCCGCCGCTCGAGCAAGGTCAAGGCGCACGACGCCGACAACCAGGCCGGCATCGGCGACCTCGTCCTGATTGCAGAGACCCGTCCCCTCAGCGCTACCAAGCGCTGGCGCCTGGTCGAGATCCTGGAGAAGGCGAAGTAGGCCTCGCCTCTTCGACCGCTCAGCGAAGGAATTTGACAGATGCTTCAGCAAGAATCCCGAGTCCGCGTCGCCGACAACACCGGCGCCAAGGAACTCCTCACGATCCGCGTACTCGGTGGCTCCGGCCGCCGCTACGCGGGAATCGGTGACGTCATCGTCGCGACCGTCAAGGACGCGATCCCCGGCGGAAACCTCAAGAAGGGTGAGGTCGTCAAGGCCGTCATCGTTCGCACGATCAAGTCGACCCGTCGTCCCGACGGCTCGTACATCAAGTTCGACGAGAACGCAGCGGTCATCCTCAAGGGTGACAACGAGCCGCGTGGCACTCGAATCTTCGGACCGGTCGGTCGCGAACTCCGCGACAAGAAGTTCATGAAGATCGTGTCGCTCGCGCCGGAGGTGATTTAACCCATGGCAACGATCCGCAAGGGAGACCTGGTCCAGGTCATCTCAGGCACGAGCCAGGCCCGCGGTGGAGACCGCGGCAAGCAGGGCGAAGTGCTCGAGGTGCTCCGCGACGAGAACCGCATTCTCGTCCAGGGCATCAACTTCGTGACCAAGCACGTTCGCGTCGGACAGACGCAGCGTGGCACGAAGACGGGTGGCATCGAGACCGTCGAGGCCCCCATCCACATCTCGAACGTCGCACTCGTCGACCCCGAGACCAAGCAGCCGGCTCGCACCGGTGTGCAGGTCGAAGAGGTCACGAAGGACGGCGTCACCAAGACGGTGCGCACGCGCGTCTTCAAGCCCTCGCGTCGCGCAGCCAAGCCTGCCAAGGCAGAGAAGGCCCCCAAGGCTGACAAGGCCGAGAAGGCCGAGAAGAAGCCCGCGACGAAGGCCAAGGCCGCCGCACCGAAGAAGAAGGACGACGAGTAGATATGACTGACATCGCCACGGAGGCTGGCAAAATCCAGCCCCGTCTCAAGCTGAAGTACCGCGAAGAGCTCAAGGCTCAGCTGCAGGCAGACCTCGGCGTGAGCAACGTCCACCAGGTTCCGGGTCTCGTGAAGATCGTCGTGAACATGGGTGTTGGCGAGGCAGCTCGCGACGGCAAGATCATCGAAGGTGCCATCACGGACCTCACGGCGATCACGGGTCAGAAGCCCAAGGTCACGAAGGCCACGAAGTCCATCGCGCAGTTCAAGCTGCGCGAAGGCCAGCCGATCGGCGCGCACGTCACGCTGCGCGGCGACCGCATGTGGGAGTTCCTCGACCGCCTGCTCTCGCTCGCTCTTCCCCGTATCCGCGACTTCCGTGGTCTCAGCGACCGCCAGTTCGACGGCAACGGAAACTACACCTTCGGCCTCACGGAGCAGGTAATGTTCCATGAGATCGATCCAGACAAGATCGACCGCACACGCGGTATGGACATCACCGTCGTCACGACGGCGAAGAACGACGAAGAAGGACGCGCCCTCCTGGGCAAGCTCGGCTTCCCGTTCCAGGCCGGTCTCCAGCAGAACTAGTCTGAACACCCGAGGGTCACGGCAGCAGCCGTGACCCCATCGGGCTGTTGCAACCGCAACCGCCCGTCCACCACAGGTCGCGGGGCCGTGTACGGCCCCGCGAAACCAGGCGAAAGGCACTCATCATGACGATGACAGATCCCGTCGCAGATATGCTGACGCGACTGCGCAACGCGAACTCGGCGCACCACGACTCCGTGTCGATGCCGAGCTCGAAGCTCAAGTCCCACATTGCCGACATCCTCAAGCGCGAGGGTTACATCACCGACTGGACAGTCGAAGATGCACGAGTGGGCCAGACCCTCACTCTCTCGCTCAAGTTCGGTCCGAACCGCGAGAGGTCGATCGTCGGCATCAAGCGCGTCTCCAAGCCAGGTCTTCGCGTCTACGCGCGCTCGACCGAGCTGCCAAGCGTCCTCGGCGGCCTCGGCATTGCCATCCTGTCCACCTCCTCCGGTCTCCTCACGGACCGTCAGGCCGAGCAGAAGGGCGTAGGCGGAGAAGTCCTCGCCTACGTGTGGTAATCCGTCATGTCACGAATTGGTCGTCTCCCGATCAGCGTCCCAGCTGGCGTTGACATCAAGATCGACGCACAGAACGTCACCGTCAAGGGCCCGAAGGGCGAGCTCGCGCTCGTCGTCGCCAACCCCATCGAGGTCAAGCTCGAAGACGGTCAGGTTCTCGTCACGCGTCCGAACGACGAGCGTGAGTCCCGTGCACTGCACGGCCTGACCCGCACGCTCATCAACAACAACATCATCGGCGTCACCGAGGGCTACACCAAGAAGCTCGAGGTCGTTGGAACCGGTTACCGCATCGTCTCCAAGGGCACGGGCGTCGAGTTCGCACTCGGCTACTCGCACCCGATCAACGTCGAGCCCCCGGCGGGCATCACGTTCCAGGTCGAGGGCAACAACAAGCTCACGGTCGTCGGAATCGACAAGCAGGCTGTCGGCGAGGTCGCAGCGAACATCCGCAAGCTCCGCCTCCCCGAGCCCTACAAGGGCAAGGGCGTGCGTTACGAGGGCGAGCAGATCCGCCGCAAGGCCGGAAAGTCAGGTAAGTAACCATGGGACTCGGAACTCGAGGAAAGAGCAAGCAGGCAGCGACCCGTCGCCGCCACGTCCGCCTTCGCAAGAAGGTCTCCGGCGACGCGCAGCGTCCCCGTCTCGTCGTCACGCGCTCCGCGCGTCACGTCTTCGTCCAGGTTGTCGACGACACCAAGGGCATCACGCTCGCATCCGCATCCACCATGGAAGCTGAGCTGCGTGCGTTCGAGGGCGACAAGTCCGCAAAGGCGAAGCGAGTCGGCGAGCTCGTCGGCGCACGCGCCAAGGACGCCGGCATCGAGAGCGTGGTCTTCGACCGCGGCGGCAACAAGTACGCCGGTCGCGTCGCGGCCATCGCTGATGGAGCACGAGAGGCAGGGCTGAACCTGTGACCGAGAAAATCGACACCAACACGCCCGACAACATGACCGACACGCCCGTTGAGACGGCCGCGTCGAGTGAGTCGGCACAGCGCGAGGGCGGCAGCGGACGCGACAACAACCGTCGCGGCGGCGGTCGCGGCGAGCGCGGACAGGGTGGCGGTCGTGACCGCAACTCCCGCGACGACAAGAGCCAGTTCCTTGAGCGCGTCGTCACCATCAACCGCGTCTCCAAGGTCGTCAAGGGTGGTCGACGCTTCGCGTTCACCGCGCTCGTCGTCGTCGGAGACGGCAACGGACTCGTGGGCGTCGGCTACGGCAAGGCCCGTGAGGTCCCGCTGGCCATCTCCAAGGGCGTCGAAGAGGCGAAGAAGAACTTCTTCCGCGTCCCGCGCGTCCTGAAGACGATCCCGCACCCCGTGCAGGGCGAGGCAGCAGCAGGCGTCGTCCTGCTCCGTCCCGCCGCTGCAGGTACCGGTGTTATCGCCGGTGGCCCCGTCCGCGCCGTACTCGAGTGCGCGGGCATCCATGACGTCCTGTCGAAGTCGCTCGGCTCGTCGAACACGATCAACATCGTGCACGCGACCGTCGCGGCCCTCAAGCAGCTCGAGGAGCCGCGCGCCGTCGCAGCTCGTCGTGGCCTGCCTGTCGACCAGGTCGTCCCGCAGCGCATCCTGCGTGCCGAGGCCAACGCGGCCAAGGCAGCAGCCGAAGCACAGAAGGTTGGTGCCTGATGGCCGCGAGTCTCAAGGTGACCCAGATCAAGTCCAAGATCAGCGAGAAGCAGAACCAGCGCGACACCCTGCGCTCGCTCGGCCTCAAGCGCATCGGCGACACCGTCGTGAAGCCGGACAACTCGGTGAACCGCGGCTACGTCAAGACTGTCGCTCACCTGGTCTCAGTTGAGGAGATTTCCGAATGAGCAAGAACGAGAACGAGAAGGACGTGACCTCCGAGCCGCAGCTCAAGGTCCACCACCTCCGCCCCGCTCCCGGCGCCAAGAAGTCCAAGACGCGCGTCGGTCGCGGTGAGGGCTCCAAGGGCAAGACCGCTGGTCGCGGCACCAAGGGGTCGAAGGCACGTACCACCGTGCGCATCGGCTTCGAAGGTGGCCAGATGCCACTGCACATGCGTACGCCGAAGCTGCGCGGGTTCAAGAACCCGTTCCGCGTCGAGTACCAGGTCGTCAACCTCTCCAAGCTGGCTGAGCTCTTCCCCGAGGGCGGCGATGTCACCATCGCGAACCTCGTGGCAAAGGGCGCGGTTCGCAAGAACGAGCCCGTCAAGGTGCTCGGCAATGGCGAGATTGCGGTTAAGCTGAACGTCGCGGTCGACAAGGTCTCCAGCTCAGCAGAGCAGAAGATCGTTGCTGCCGGCGGTTCCGTCAAGTAGTAACTCCAAGCGGGGGTCGGCGGTTGCCGACCCCCGCTTGTCTCTTTCACGAGAAATGAAAGCAGGAACGTAGTGTTCAGTGCCGTCGCACGAGTGTTCAAGACTCCGGATCTTCGTCGCAAGATCCTCTTCACGCTCGCTATGGTCGCCATCTACCGGATCGGCACCACGGTTCCTGGCCCCTTTGTGAACTACGTCAACGTGCAGCAGTGCCTCGACACTGGGACGCAGATGGCCGGTCTCTACGACATGGTCAACCTGTTCTCCGGTGGTGCGCTGCTCCAGTTGTCGATCTTCGCGCTGGGCATCATGCCGTACATCACGGCATCGATCATCACGCAGCTGCTGCGTGTGGTCATCCCACACTTCGAGGCACTCCACAAGGAGGGTCAGGCGGGCCAGTCGAAGCTCACGCAGTACACGCGCTACCTGACGATCGCCCTCGCGATCCTGCAGGCGACGACGCTCGCCACGGTCGCGAAGTCGGGGACGCTCTTCGGCACAGGCAATGCAGCCTGCGAGAACGTCCTCAGCATGCTCAACGAGTCCGCTGCGACCCCTGAGAACGCCGTGATCAACATGGTCCGCATCGTGCTCATGGTCGCTGCCATGACCGCGGGCACCGCAGTCATCATGTGGATGGCGGAGCTCATCACGGAGCGCGGCGTCGGCAACGGCATGTCGCTCCTGATCTTCACCTCGATCGCCGCGTCGTTCCCCTCCGCGTTCGGCGCCATCGCGGCGGGAACCGGTGGAATGACGACGCTCGTCATCGTCATCGCGATCGGGCTCCTGATCATGATGGCGGTCGTGTTCGTCGAGCAGTCGCAGCGTCGCATCCCGGTGCAGTACGCCAAGCGCATGGTCGGGCGCCGCACCTACGGCGGCAACAGCACGTACATCCCCATCAAGGTGAACCAGGCAGGTGTGATCCCCGTGATCTTCGCCTCGTCGCTGCTGTACCTGCCCGCGCTCGTCGCGCAGTTCAACCAGCCGGCGGCGGGGGAGACCCCGCCCGAGTGGGTCACCTGGGTCATGAACAACTTCACGACCGGAGACCACCCGCTCTACATGGCGGTGTACTTCCTCCTCATCATCGGCTTCACGTACTTCTACGTCGCGATCGCCTTCAACCCGGAGGAAGTCGCAGAGAACATGCGCAAGCACGGTGGCTTCGTGCCCGGTATCCGCGCCGGTCGACCCACCGCCGAGTACCTCAACTTCGTGCTGACGCGCATCACGTTCCCCGGCTCCCTGTACCTGGGTGTGCTCGCGCTCATCCCGCTCATCGCGCTCTCCACCGTCAACGCGAACGCGAACTTCCCGTTCGGCGGCGCCTCGATCCTCATCGTCGTCGGTGTCGGCCTCGAGACGGTGAAGCAGATCGACGCTCAACTCCAACAACGCAACTACGAGGGGCTTCTCCGATGACACATCACGACCAGACCTTCCGCCTGCTCATCGTCGGACCTCCAGGGGCTGGCAAGGGAACGCAGGCCGTCGGCATCGCTGAGGCCTTCGGCATCCCCGCCATCTCCACGGGCGACATCTTCCGTGCCAACATCAAGAACGGCACGAACCTCGGCATCCAGGTTCGCGAGATCATCGAGAGCGGCAACCTCGTTCCCGATTCCCTCACGAACGAGCTCGTGCGCGACCGCCTGACCGAGGCGGACGCCGCAGCCGGCTTCCTCCTCGACGGCTACCCTCGCACGCTCGAGCAGGTCGCGTTCCTGACGCAGCTGCTCGCAGAGCAGGGCACCGCGATCGACGCGGTCATCGAGCTCAAGGTCGATGTGGACAGCGTCGTCGAGCGTCTCCGCCGTCGTTCGCTCGAGCAGGGTCGCGCGGATGACACGGAAGAGGCCATCCGCCACCGTCAGAACGTGTACCTGCAGGAGACGGCGCCTCTTCTCGAGACGTACGCAGCGCGCGGCGTGCTCGTGAGCGTCAACGGCTTCGGCACGGTCGAAGAAGTCCGCAACCGGATATTCGCCGCCCTCGAGCAGCGTGGCCTGCGTCACCCGCTGCACCGCTTGAGCGGCAAGTAGGCACGACACCGCACCGCAACCTAGGACCCGCCGGGAGGAAACTCCGGGCGGGTCCTTCGTGCTGGGGCCGATCGCCCACGGCTGCCCTCGTCCAGGGCCTTTCGTCCCTGGTCCACTGCTGATCTTCTCGGCTAGCGTTGCTCTGTACGCCTCCCAGTCGGGAGGCGCTGCATGAACCCTGCAGACAAGGTTGTCCAGGAATGGAGACGCGTATGCCCTCGCCCTCAGCTGAGCCACATGACCTCGTCGATTTCGACGTGCTGCTGAACGAAGAGGAGTTGGCGCTGCGTCGACGGGTGCGGCTCCTCGTGGACGAGCACGTGCGGCCGCGTATCGCCTCCTGGTACGAGGATGCTGAGTTCCCGATCGACCTCGTGCCGGTGCTTGCGAGCGAGGGACTGCTCGGCATGCACCTGAGCGGGTACGGATGCGCCGGACGCAGCGCCGTCGAGTACGGGATCGCGGCCGCCGAGCTGGAGGCTGGCGACTCGGGGATCCGCACGTTCGTCTCCGTGCAGGGCTCTCTTGCGATGAGCGCGATCTGGAAGCACGGCAGCGAGGACCAGAAGAACGAGTGGCTTCCGCGCATGGCGGCGGGCGAGGTCATCGGATGCTTCGGTCTGACCGAGCCCGAGGCTGGATCTGATCCGGGGACCATGCGCACCTTCGCCCGGCGGGACGGCGACGACTGGGTTCTCAGCGGTGCGAAGAGATGGATCGGCCTGGCGTCGCTCGCGCAGATCGCAGTCATCTGGGCGCAGACCGACGACGGCGTCCGCGGCTTCCTCGTGCCGACCGCAGCCGCCGGCTTCTCGGCGACGCCAATCGGCCCGAAGCTCTCGATGCGCGCCTCCGTGCAGTGCGACATCGTCCTCGACAAGGTCAGGGTGCCTGCCGATGCCATGCTCCCCGGGGCACGCGGGCTGCGCGGGCCCTTCGAGTGCCTCAACGAAGCCCGGTACGGCATCGCGTGGGGCGTCATGGGGGCGGCCAGGGACAGCTTCGAGGCGGCACTCGCCTACGCGGGGGAGCGGCAGCCGTTCAACCGTCCGCTGTCCGGCTTCCAGCTGACCCAGCAGAAGCTCGTCGACATGGCTCTCGAGATCAACAAGGGCTTCCTGCTCGCGCTCCAGCTCGGACGCCTCAAGGACGCCGGGCGCATCCAGCCGCATCACATCTCCGCCGGCAAGCTCAACAACACGCGGGAGGCGATCGCCATCGCACGTGAGGCACGGACCGTACTCGGCGGCAACGGCATCACCCTCGACTACTCTCCGCTGCGTCATGCGAACAACCTCGAGTCGGTGCGCACCTACGAGGGGACGGACGAGATCCACACCCTCGTGCTCGGCAACAAGCTGACCGGCATCCCGGCCTTCAGGTAGGAACGACCGATGCTTCCAGATCGCGAACACGATGGTGTGCTGAGCGGGGTGCGGGTCGCGGACTTCTCGCGGGTGCTCGCGGGCCCGTACGCGACGATGATGCTGGCCGACTTCGGCGCGGACGTCATCAAGATAGAGCCGCCAGGCGGTGACGAGACGCGCGCCTGGACGCCGCCGGTCGATGCGCGTGGGCAGTCGACGTACTTCGGGGGAGTGAACAGGGGCAAGCGGTCGCTGCTGCTCGACCTGACCGACGCCGCTGACCTCGCGACGGCGAAGCGCCTCGCCCTCGAGGCCGATGTCGTGGTCGAGAACTTCCGGCCCGGAGTCATGGCGCGCTTCGGTCTGGACTACGAGACCGTGCGCGGTGAGAACCCGTCCGCCGTGTACTGCTCCGTCACGGGATTCGGCGCCGTCGGCGGTGCAGCGATGCCCGGTTACGACCTGCTGGTGCAGGCCGTCGGCGGCCTCATGAGCATCACCGGGCCGGTGGACGGAGAGCCGAGCAAGGTCGGCGTCGCCCTCGTCGACGTGCTGACCGGGTTGAACGCGGTGACCGGGATCCTCCTCGCGCTCCGCGAGCGGGAAAGAACCGGCGTCGGGCAGCGGGTCGAGGTCGATCTCATGACGAGTCTGCTGTCGGCGCTCGCAAATCAGGCGTCGAGCACGCTGGCGACGGGAGAGGCTCCTGCGCGGCTCGGCAACGCGCACCCGAGCATCGCGCCGTACGAGCTGTTCGAAGCTCGGGACCGGCCACTCGTGATCGCCGTCGGCAACGATCGTCAGTTCGCCGCGCTGGCGGACGCCCTGGGGGCTCCCGGCCTGGCGAGCGACGCGCGATTCGCCTCCAACCGCCTGCGTGTGCGGCACCGCGCCGAGCTCAGGGCGATCCTCGCGGGGCTGCTGGCCGGCAAGAAGGCGCGCGACTGGGTCGAGGTGCTGACCTCATCACGGGTGCCCGCCGGTCTCGTGAACGACGTCGCCGAGGCGTTCGAGCTCGCTGGGCGTCTCGGGCTGGAGCCGGTCGTGGACCTCCCGGGAGCTGGAAGCGACCCGGTCCGATCGGTGGCGAACCCCATCCACCTGTCTGCGACGCCCGCGCGCCCCCGCGTCCCGTCGCCGGAACTCGGCTCGCGGGGTGCAGGCGTCACCTGGAGGTAGGGCCGCGGTTCTCCGATCGTGACGGCCCACGGGCGATGTTGCTGAAGTGTTGCCGGCGGCACGCACCGTGCCCTCGTCCCGGGAACGAGCGTCGGAGGGCGCCGAAGATGCGCACACCGAGGACGGAGCGCGGATGACCTGGACTGAGCTCTCACCGAGGGCGGAGCGCGGACCTCGCGCCGGGCGAGGTGAGGATGGACACGAGAGGCCGAGCGACTCGCGGCTCACTACGCCAGCACCGCCGAGGAGTGGGAGCGCCTGGGCGGCAGGCCCAAGGGCTGGCACTAGCGGGACCAGGTTACAGAACCGTGACCCGCGTCTCGCCGGTGTTGCCAAAGCGTTGTCGCCTGCTGGCCTGAACGCCCGCGGCGGGAGGCTAGCTTCGCAGGACCCCATCGGATCGGGGATGAGGCGAGCACGGAGGACTTCTTGACCTGGACTGCGAACGCAGAGGCGAACGAGGCCGCTCCCGAGGCCGCGTCGTCCGCGCACCCTGCAGGTGACGAGCGCCCTGCCCCTGCCCCTGCCCTGCCCCTGCCCCTGACGTCGGCCCCGTTGCCGCTCCCGCCCTGTGGCAGCGGAACCTTGCCCTCGGCGTCTTCCTGGCCTCGCTGCTCGTCGGGGTGACGGCGTGGCGGGCATTCGGGATGACCGTCTGGTGGGAGCCGAGCGATCACGGCGAGGGGTATTTCCGGCAGTTCATCGGCAGCTACCTCGGAATCGGGCTCTCGCTCGCGGTCTGGCCGCTTTTGCTTCTCTTGGCCGCCCTTGCGCTTGTGCTCGCGTTGCGGAGCACGCGTTCCTCGGCGGTGCGGCTCGCATGCGCGGCGGCCGTCATCGCGGCCACGCATCTCGGCTTCACGGTGCACTGGACGCTCGAGGCCGAACGAATCGTGGTCGAGTACGCGGGCCTGTCGGCGCAGGGACCGGGCGCCGCGAGGTCCTCGGACCCTCAGGCAGGCCCAGAGGAGACCCCCGATGCGGTGGGGTGGGCGTACGAGCAGCCCCTGGACCCAGCGGGCTCGGTGACCTCGCTGTCGAAGGAGGAGCTGGCTGCCGGGGTGGAGTCGCTGCGGGTCGCGACGCTCGGAGTGATGGTGAACCCGATCCCGAACCTCATGGTGGGTCCGCTCGACGCTCCGCCGGAGGAGGTCGGCTGCGTGCCCGGCGCAGAGACGGGGGACGTCCCCGACGAGGGCACTGCCTCGGGTACCGCCTACGTCCTGACGCTGAGTCTGTCCGGGCCAGACACGATCACCGATGAGCAGAACATCATGGCCCTCTGGCAGGAGCGGGGCCTGACCTACGATCGCGCCATGGGCACGAACTATGCGGGAGGGCCGGTCTCGCAGGCGATCGATCAGGTGCGGATGCGCGGCGACAGCGAGGGGTGGCTGAACATCACCATCACGAGCCACTGCGCGCCCGACGCGGAGGAGTGAGCCCGATGGAACAGCTTCACGAAGAGGGCCGGGCGAGCGCGGACCAGGAAGGCCCGCACGACACCCGGATCGCCAAGGGCGTCGTCGTGCTCTCCCTGCTCACGCTCGGCGTCCCGCTGGCCGCGTTCCTCTGGCTTGTGCTCTTCTCGCGTGCTGCCATGCCACGGGCACTCGGCCCCGGGACGCTTCCCGGCTGGCTCGGCTCTCTGCCGGTCCTCGAGCCGGCGTCGTTCCTCACTATGCTCGGGGCGCTGGCACTCCTGCTTCTCGCCGCCGCCGCACCCACCGTGTTGTCGAGCCTTGCGAGGGACCTTGCACTCAAGCTGCACGCGCAGCATGTGCTGCTCCTCGCCGGGGCCCTCGTCACGGCGCGCGCGGTGTGCCGCCTCTCCGCGATCGGGACGCTCGTCGTCGCCCTGCTCTTCGTGACCGCCTCGGCCCTCTCTCTCACCGGTGGGCTCGCGTCCGCCGGTGACTCGACCCCGACGCCACACGGCGAGGCCCAGCTGACGGACGATGTCCCGCCGGATGACAGAGACGTCGAGGTGAGCGTCGACACCTCGGCCGCCGACGCGGAGCGCGCAATGGGCCTGGTGACACCGGAGCAGCGTGCGGGAGTCGTCGGGCTCGCGGAGGCGACCATGGCGCTCGTGCCGACGGCAGCGTACGTGCGCGACTCGGCGGGTGGAGAGCCGCTGCAGACCACAGCGCGCTTCTGCACGATGGGTTCGGAGGAGGGAGTCGCGGTCGACGTGAGCGCGTACTTCCAGACCGACGGGCAGGCCTTCGACGGCGAGGCGATCCGCACGCTCTGGGGTGAGCGCGGACTCACCGTCAGCGGCACGCTGAGCGAGATCAACGGAGACACAGACGGCACGGCGGATGCGAGCTACACGACCCTGTTCTACGACACGGACGGCGTGTTCGTCCTGATGCTCCTCGGGCAGTGCCGTTCCGTGGCGTGAGACGTGGTGCACCGACGCCACGATCGCGCGTTCGTCAGGGTCGTAGACTCTCCTGATGCGCAAGAGCATCTACAAGACCCCTGCCGAGCTCGCAGCGATGGTCCCAGCCGGGCTGATCACGGCTCTCGCCCTCGACGCCGTCGCAGAGGCGATCCGGCCGGGAGTGACCACGCTGGAGCTGGACGCCATCGCGGAGAGGGTCGTGCGCGACAACGGTGCGGTCCCGAACTTCGCGCTCGTCCCCGGGTACCGTCACACGATCTGCGCCTCCGTCGACGATGCGGTGGTGCACGGCATTCCGAACGCCGAGCCGCTGAGGGCGGGGCAGCTGGTCTCGATCGACGCCGGCGCCATGTTCGAAGGCTGGAACGGGGACTCCGCACGCACCTTCGTCGTTCCCGGCGACGGCGCGGACACGGTCGCGGTGGCGGATGGGGCGCGCCTCAGCGAGGCCTGCGAACGCTCGCTCTGGGCAGGTATCGCGAAGCTCGCGACGGCGAGGCACCTCGCCGAGGTCGGCGCGGCGGTCGAGGAATCCATCGAGCAGTCCGGCGACTTCGGGATCCTCGAGGACTTCGCGGGACACGGCATCGGGCGCAGCATGCACGAGGAGCCGACCGTGCACAACATCCGCGTGTTCGGCCGAGGGCCCGTCGTCAAGCCGGGGCTCGCCATCTGCATCGAGCCGATGCTCACGCTCGGTGGGCCGGATGTGGTCATCGACGACGACGAGTGGACCGTGCGCTCAGCCGACGGAACGCTCGGCGCGCACTGGGAGCACACCATCCTCGTCCATGCCGGCGGCATCTGGGTCTCGACCGCCCACGACGGGGGAGCGGCGGGACTCGCGCCATTCGGCGTGGTGCCGGTTCTGCCAGCTGGCGCAGGAGTATAGCCCGCACTTGCACTCCGCGGGAAGACCACCTAGAGTTGACGCTTGGTGTCTTTTGCGTTGCGATTTCGCGCGCGTCGTCACCGTCCATCCGCACGACCAGCGTGCATTCAATAGCAAACGACAGTGAGGCTATGGCCAAGAAAGACGGCGTCATCGAGATCGAGGGTTCGGTTGTCGAGGCATTGCCAAACGCAATGTTCCGCGTAGAGCTCTCGAACGGACACAAGGTTCTTGCTCACATCTCGGGCAAGATGCGTCAGCACTACATCCGCATCCTTCCTGAGGACCGCGTGATCGTGGAGTTGAGCCCGTACGACTTGACCCGCGGCCGCATCGTCTACCGCTACAAGTAGGCACGCTGTAAGGAACGGCTGGGCATACGCCTGCCCAGCACGAGGCCAGCGATCACAGAAGGAACTTCAATGAAGGTCAACCCCAGCGTCAAGAAGATCTGCGACAAGTGCAAGGTTATCCGCCGTCACGGTCGCGTCATGGTCATCTGCGAGAACCCGCGCCACAAGCAGCGCCAGGGCTAATCGCTCGGGGCTCCTCTCGCACGTGCGAGTCGCGCGTGAGAGATGCCCCTGAGTGCACCAGCACTCGACGTCACAACTGAATACGAAACAGCACCAGTAAGAACCGAAGGGCGTCGAGCCCGACGGGGACACCTTCGGACCGAGGCCGGGGCCCATCCGGTGCATCACACCTCAACCCACAGGAGAAATCCCATGGCACGTCTCGCAGGCGTCGACCTCCCGCGCGAAAAGCGCGTCGAGATCGCACTCACCTACATCTACGGCGTCGGCCGCACGAGCGCACTCAAGGCGCTCCAGGACACCGGCATCGACGGCAACATCCGCGTCAAGAACCTCGACGACGAGCAGCTCGTTCAGCTCCGCGACTACATCGAAGGCAACTTCAAGGTAGAAGGTGACCTCCGACGCGAGGTCGCAGCTGACATCCGCCGCAAGGTCGAAATCGGCAGCTACGAGGGTCTCCGCCACCGCCGCGGTCTCCCCGTGCGCGGCCAGCGCACGAAGACCAACGCGCGTACCCGCAAGGGTCCGAAGCGCACGGTCGCCGGCAAGAAGAAGGCACGCTAGTCGCCGCCGCGACAGCGCCCGCAGATTTCGTAGGAGAGAACATTGGCTACCCCAAAGAGCGCCGCTCGTAAGCCGCGCAAGAAGGACAAGAAGAACGTCGCAGTGGGCCAGGCCCACATCAAGTCGACCTTCAACAACACGATCGTGTCGATCACCGACCCGTCCGGAGCTGTCATCAGCTGGGCGTCCTCCGGTGGAGTCGGCTTCAAGGGCTCGCGCAAGTCGACCCCGTTCGCCGCGCAGCTCGCCGCCGAGGCAGCAGCTCGCCAGGCGCAGGAGCACGGCATGAAGAAGGTCGACGTCTTCGTCAAGGGACCGGGCTCCGGTCGCGAGACCGCGATCCGCTCGCTTCAGGCCGCTGGCCTCGAGGTCGGCTCGATCAACGACGTCACCCCCCAGGCACACAACGGCTGCCGCCCCCCGAAGCGTCGCCGCGTCTAGCCTCTCGTCCGCTGCGAGGCTCTCCCGCAAGGGAGGGCCTTGTGGCGGATGTTCGGCGTCCCCGCTCGAACTCCACACCCGGTCGACGACGTGCGTCGGCTGAATCGCCAAGTGTCATATAGCGGACACTTTGCCGAAAGGAACCCATAGTGCTTATCGCACAGCGTCCAACGCTCACCGAGGAAAGCCTCTCCGAGAACCGCTCGAAGTTCACGATCGGACCGCTCGAGCCCGGCTTCGGCTACACCCTCGGCAACTCACTGCGTCGCACCCTGCTGTCCTCCATCCCGGGGGCTGCAGTCACGAGCATCCGTCTCGACGGTGTCCTCCACAAGTTCACGACCATCCCTGGTGTGAAGGAAGACGTCACCGAGATCATCCTCAACATCAAGCAGCTGGTCGTCTCCAGCGAGCACGATGAGCCGATCACGGCCTACCTCCGCAAGACGGGGGCCGGCGAGGTCACGGCTGCTGACATCTCCGCACCGGCCGGTGTCGAGGTGCACAACCCGGACCTCGTCATCGCGACGCTGAACGACGACGCGAAGTTCGAGCTCGAGCTCACCATCGAGCGCGGCCGCGGCTACGTGTCGGCGACGCAGAACCGCAACGAGTTCTCCGAGGCCGGCCAGGTCCCGATCGACTCGATCTACTCGCCCGTCCTCAAGGTCACCTACCGTGTCGACGCGACGCGTGCCGGTGAGCGCACCGACTTCGACAACCTCGTCGTCGACGTCGAGACGAAGCCGGCCATCTCGCCGCGCGACGCCATCGCCTCGGCCGGTCGAACGCTCGTCGAGCTCTTCAGCCTCGCCCGCGAGCTGAACGAGCAGGCAGAGGGCATCGAGATCGGCCCAGCGCCGGTCGACGCGGTCCTCACCAACGAGCTGTCGATGCCGATCGAAGACCTCGACCTCTCCGTGCGCTCGTACAACTGCCTCAAGCGCGAGGGCATCAACACCGTTTCCGAGCTCGTCGCGCTCAGCGAGACCCAGCTCATGAACATCCGCAACTTCGGTCAGAAGTCGGTCGACGAGGTGCGCGACAAGCTCACCGAGCTCGGCCTCTCGCTCAAGGACTCGGTTCCCGGGTTCGAGGGCGCTCACTTCTACGGTGCCGGCGACGACACCGGCGAGTACGTCTAAACAGACCTGCCCGCCAGACCGACTTCACACGAAAGAGAATGACGAATGCCTAAGCCCAACAAGGGTCCTCGCCTCGGAGGCGGCCCCGCACACGAGCGCCTCATGCTCGCGACGCTCGCGGCCCAGCTGTACACGCACAAGCGCATCCAGACGACCGAGACGAAGGCCAAGCGCCTCCGCCCGCTCGCTGAGCGCCTGATCACCTTCGCGAAGCGCGGCGACATTCACGCACGCCGTCGCGTGCTGCAGGTCGTCACCGACAAGACCGTCGTGCACGAGCTCTTCACGGAGATCGCACCGCAGATGGCAGGTCGCGACGGCGGATACACCCGCATCATCAAGACCGGCTACCGCAAGGGCGACAACGCCCCCATGGCAGTCATCGAGCTCGTCCTCGAGCCCGTCACCCCGAAGGCCTCCGCAGTGAAGACCGCCCCAGCCGCGGCACCTGCTGAGCCCGAGGTCGAAGCGGACGAGGTCGAGACGGCCGCGGGTGACACCGAGGCGTCCGAGCCAACGGCCGACGGCGGCACGCAGCCGACGGAAGCCAACGACGCGGCAGCAGACGCCGCCGAGTCGGACACCGACGAGAAGGCCGACGACGCCAAGTAGTCGAACCTGACACCGAAGCCCTCGAGCATCCACACGGAATGCTCGGGGGCTTCGTCGTGTCGCAGAGAATCGTGATCGAGTAAGGGAAGATGGGTTCATGGCGCACGGGCGAGATACGGCACGGTTCCGTCTGGACATCGCCTACGACGGAACAGCCTTCAGCGGTTGGGCAGCGCAGCCCGAGCTGCGCACCGTCCAGGGCACGCTCGAGGACGCGCTCCGCCTCGTTGCCCGCGAACTCCCGCCCGGCCCGCTCCTCACCGTCGCGGGCAGGACCGACGCCGGCGTCCACGCCACGGCTCAGGTCGCGCACCTCGATCTGGATGAGCGTGCGGTCGACAACGTCCGACGGCGGTCAGACGACGACATCGCCGAGATCCTCCTCCGCCGCACCAACGGTGTGCTCGGGCGTGACAGCGACGTCGTCGTCGCCCGCGTCTCACCGGCGCCGGCCGGCTTCGACGCGCGCTTCTCGGCGATCTCACGCAGCTACGAGTTCCGCATCGCAGACCGACTCACGCCCCCGAACCCCATCGAACGGCACCGGACCGCCGTCGTCACCCGCGCGCTGGACGCTGGCCTCATGCAGGCGGCGGCGGACACCCTCGTGGGCCTCCACGATTTCGCCGGCTTCTGCAGGCCCCGCCCGAACGCGACGACGATCCGCACGCTGCAGCGGTTCGACTGGGCGCGCGATGAGCACGGCGTGCTCCTCGCGCACCTCGAAGCTGATGCGTTCTGCCACTCGATGGTGCGCTCTCTCGTGGGAATGTGCGCTGAGGTGGGGGCCGGGCGCATCCGCATGAAGGACGTACCGGCGCTGCTCGAGGCGACTGAGCGAAGCAGCGCGTTCCCCGTCCTCTCCGCGAAAGGCCTGACCTTGACGGGGGTCGGCTACCCGCCCGAGCACGAGCTGCTTCAACGCCAGCAGGTGACGAGGGCGCAGCGCCCGGCGCTGCATCTGGTCGAGCCGCTGGGCGAGTCCACGAGCATCGATGCGGGATCTACATCTCCCGACTGATTCCCAGGGTCTCGCGAGCGTCCAGACTGGATGCATGGTCGATCTCATCAGCTACGCGGCGCTGGCTCTGCCCGTCGCCGTCTTCATCCTGCTGAGCCTGACCTCGAAGCTCTGGCCAAGGGCCACGGCGGCCGGGGCCTGGACCGCGCTCGGAGTCGGCATCATCGTCTCCGCCTACGGCGTCGTGAGCATGGCGGTTCCCTCGCTCGACCCGACCGACCCCGACTTCTTCCTCGGATCCTTCCTCTTCGCTGCATCCCTGATCGCCGGGGGAGTTGGGACCATGCTGATCGTCGGCGTGTTCGGCGCTGCGGCGAGGTTCCGGACGATCCGCGCGCGCCGCCTCGCGCATGTGCCCGCATGAGATTGCCATCGGACGTTCGCTGACGTAAGCTACTCAAGTTGTCTGCACTCCGGTGTCGGCTTCGAAGTTGAGCCCTCGACTGTGACGTTCGCGGCTGAGCGTCCCTGGGACACGGTTCCCGGCACCTCATCCGCAACCATCACGACAGAGCGGGATTCACGACCTCCTCATTTCGACGAAAGGTGCACATTCATGCGCACGTACACACCAAAGGGCGGTGACATCACCCATGACTGGGTGGTCATCGACGCGACTGATGTCGTTCTCGGCCGTCTCGCAACCCACGCGGCAGCACTGCTCCGCGGCAAGCACAAGGCAACCTTCGCTCAGCACGTTGACATGGGCGACTTCGTCATCGTCATCAACGCTGAGAAGGTCGCGCTGACGGGCTCCAAGCTCCAGAAGAAGCTCGCCTACCGCCACTCGGGCTACCCGGGCGGCCTCACGGCGACCTCCTACACGGAGATGCTCGAGAAGCACCCAACGCGCGCCGTCGAGAAGGCGATCCGCGGCATGCTCCCCAAGAACACGCTCGGACGCGACCAGCTCAAGAAGCTCAAGGTCTACGCAGGCGCTGAGCACCCGCACGCAGCCCAGCAGCCGAAGCCGTACGTCTTCGACCAGGTTGCCCAGTAGCGGCCCGAGCTAGGAAAGAGAACACAGTGGCAACCATTGCAGAGTCCATCGAGCAGCCGCAGAGCTACTCGACCGAAACCCCAGAGGCAGAGGCGGCCGTCCAGGCACCTCGTCCGGCGCTCACCGTTCCCGGTGCGGCTGTCGGTCGCCGCAAGCAGGCAATCGCCCGCGTGCGCCTCATCCCGGGAACCGGCACCATCACGGTCAACGACCGCGACATCGCCGACTACTTCCCGAACAAGCTGCACCAGCAGCTGATCAACGACCCGTTCACGATCCTGAGCCTCGGTGGCGCGTACGACGTCATCGCGCGCATCTCGGGTGGCGGACCTTCCGGCCAGGCCGGCGCCCTTCGCCTCGGCATCGCGCGCGCTCTGAACGAGATCGACCGCGAGAACAACCGCCCGGAGCTCAAGAAGGCCGGCTTCCTCTCTCGTGACGCTCGCGTCAAGGAGCGCAAGAAGGCCGGACTCAAGAAGGCCCGTAAGGCGCCTCAGTACTCGAAGCGCTAAGTCCAGACATTTCGAATGCCTAGGCTTTTCGGAACGGACGGGGTTCGTGGGCTTGCGAACGACCACCTCACGGTCGAGCTCGCCCTCAGCCTCGCCCAGGCCGCTGCCATCGTGCTCGCGACATCTGCTCGCGAGCACGGGCGGCGGCCTCGTGCTGTTTTGGCCCGCGATCCGCGGGTCTCAGGCGAATTCATCTCGGCCGCGGTCGCGGCCGGGCTCGCCTCCTCCGGGGTCGACGTGCTCGACGCCGGGGTCATCCCCACGCCTGCCGCCGCGTTCCTGACGGCGGAGATCGGCGCCGACTTCGGTGTCATGATCTCCGCGTCGCACAACCCTGCGCCCGACAACGGGATCAAGTTCTTCGCGCGCGGCGGACGCAAGCTGGCCGACGATCTGGAGAATCAGATCGAGGCGCTCCTCGGCCGAGAGAAGCTCACGCCCACCGGTGCCGGTGTCGGGAGCATCGAGCGGTTCGCCGACGCGGAAGACCGCTACGCGCTCCACCTGCTGCGCAGCCTGCCGCTCCGCGAGGACGGCACTTCGCCGCTGCGGGGCCTGCATGTCGTGCTCGACTGCGCCCACGGCGCGGCCGCGGGGGTCTCTCCCGAGGTCTTCACCGATGCTGGCGCGCAGGTGACGGTCATCGGCAACGCGCCCAACGGACTCAACATCAACGAGGGCGTCGGGTCGACCCACCTCGGTGAGCTGGCGCGCACCGTGACCGAGCTCGGGGCAGACCTCGGCATCGCCCACGACGGCGACGCCGACCGCTGCCTCGCCATCGATGCTGACGGGAACGTCGTCGACGGCGACCAGATCATGGCGATCCTGGCGGTCTCGATGCGGCGACGCGGTGCCCTGCGTGAAGACACGCTCGTGGCGACCGTCATGTCGAACCTCGGCCTCAAGATCGCGATGCGCGAAGCGGGCATCCGCATGATCGAGACGAAGGTCGGCGACCGCTACGTGCTCGAAGAGCTCAACGAGCGGGGCCTGGCCCTCGGCGGAGAGCAGTCGGGGCACGTGATCCTCACCGACTACGCGACGACCGGCGATGGAATTCTCACCGGACTCCACATCGCGGCGGAGATGCGGCGCACGGGCAAGACCCTCGCCGAACTCGCATCCGTGATGCGCGTCTACCCGCAGGTGCTCATCAACGTGCCAGGGGTGCGGAAAGAAGACTGCGCCACCGACGAACCGCTGCAGGCCGCGGTCGCCCAGATCGCCAGCGAGCTCGGCGAGACGGGACGGGTGCTGCTGCGCCCGTCGGGAACCGAGCCGCTCGTGCGCGTCATGATCGAAGCCGGCGAGCAGGAGACCGCGCAACGTCATGCGGAGGCGCTTGCCGCCGTCGTCCGCGAACGCCTGGCCCTCTGAGGCGGGCTCGCGAGGGACGGCACCCGCGAACATCAGTCGAGAACGGGGTTCCACTGCGCCAGGACACGGTGCAGCGGAACCCCGTTCTCGTTCTGCGGGATTCCACTTGAATCTCCAGCCTCGCCACTGGCACCCTCAGTGAGCCCTCCGCGAGGGGAGCCCACCTCGGTGTGCGAACAAAACAAAGCCCGAGGCAAAGTTTTGGTGACAATCTCGCATCTCGGGCTTCGCGCGTGGATATGCTCAACACGCGGAAATCCCGCCAATCGTAAGGAGCTCTCCATGATCGAACGCAAGATCACCGTCGCCTCGGAACACGGCCTTCACGCACGTCCCGCAGCGCTCTTCGTGCAGGCAGCGACCGAAGCCGGCGTCCCGGTGACGATCGCGAAGGGCGACAAGAGCGTCAACGCGGCCAGCATCCTCGGCGTGCTCTCGCTTGGCGTCTCCAAGGGTGACGAGATCACCCTCTCCGTCGATGGTGACGAAGCCGTCGCCGACCAGCTCGTGGCTCTCCTGGAGACCAACCACGACGCTTGAGCCGCCGCGCGCGCTCCGGCCACTCGGCCAATTCTTGAAATCCGGGAACAGTCGCACTGACTTCTCCCCTCCGATCCCCGCGCATGGGGACTGCTTGGAGCAACAATGACTGCAGAAGCCACAACGACCGAACGAAAGGGCGCCCGGGTCGGCGTCCAGAAGTTCGGTGCGTTCCTCTCCGGCATGGTCATGCCGAACATCCCGGCGTTCATCGCCTGGGGCCTCATCACCACGCTCTTCATCGAGACGGGCTGGCTGAACGAGCTGTTCCCCGGCAACGGCCAGCTCTGGGGCACCCTGGGTGGCTGGGCGATCGACCCGGCCACCATCAGCGACGAGAACCCAGAGGGCACGGCCTTCCCCGGCCTCGTCGGCCCGATGATCACCTACCTGCTGCCCCTCCTCATCGCCTACCAGGGCGGCAAGATGGTCTACGACACGCGTGGTGGCGTCGTCGGCGCGATCGCGACGATGGGTGTCATCGTCGGCGCCGGAATCCCGATGTTCATCGGTGCCATGATCATGGGCCCGCTCGCGGCATGGATCATGAAGAAGGTCGACAGCATCTGGGACGGCAAGATCCGCGCCGGCTTCGAGATGCTCGTCAACAACTTCTCGGCCGGCATCCTCGCGATGCTTCTGGCTCTCGCCGGGTTCTTCGCGATCGCTCCGGTCATCACGTGGCTCACCGAACGCCTCGGCGAGGGAGTCGACGCACTCGTCAACGCCGGGCTGCTGCCGCTCGCGAGCATCCTCATCGAGCCCGCGAAGATCCTGTTCCTCAACAACGCGATCAACCAGGGAGTCCTCACGCCCCTGGGAGTCGCGCAGTCGGAAGAGGCGGGCAAGAGCATCCTGTTCCTGCTCGAGGCGAACCCCGGCCCCGGTCTGGGACTCCTCCTCGCGTTCTGCTTCTTCGGTGTCGGGGTTGCACGCGCGAGTGCACCTGGCGCGGTCATCATCCAGTTCCTCGGTGGCATCCACGAGATCTACTTCCCGTACGTGCTCGCGAAGCCCGCTCTCATCCTCGCGGTCATCGGCGGTGGCGCGACCGGCGTCCTCACGAACGTCATCTTCGACTCGGGTCTCGTCGCTCCGGCTTCTCCCGGGTCGATCTTCGCGATCATGATCATGACGGCGCAGGGGAGCCACCTCGGCGTCATCCTGTCGGTCGTGTTCTCGGCTGGAGTCACTTTCGCGATCGCTGCTGCCATCCTGCTGAGCTCGCGCAAGAAGGACCTGGCCGCAGAAGCTGCCGGGGGCAACAGCTTCGCGGATGCTGTCGCGCAGACCGAGGCGAACAAGGGCAAGAAGTCCGACGCTCTGTCTGGTCTGGCCACGCAGGCCGGTGGTGACGCGGTCGACACCAGGGTGATCACCAATGTCGTCTTCGCGTGCGATGCAGGCATGGGCTCGAGCGCCATGGGGGCATCCGTGCTCAGGAACAAGATCAAGAAGGCCGGAATCGAGGGGATCAACGTGAAGAACGTCTCGATCGCGAACCTCGACGCAACGCCGGACCTCATCGTCACGCACCAGGACCTCACGGACCGGGCGAAGCAGAAGTCCCCAGACGCGATCCACGTGTCCGTGGAAAACTTCATGAACAGCCCCAGGTATGACGAGGTCGTGGCAAGGCTCGCCAACCAGTGAGCCACGCCATCGATTGACCCTCGGCCCCGAGCTGGAACACTCCAGCTCGGGGCCTCCTATCGAAAGGAACCGAAAAAATGGCAGAAGTACTGAGCCTCGACAGCATCCGTCTCGGCGGAACCGCACGAACGCGCGAGGAAGCCATCACGGAAGCGGGTGAGCTGCTCGTCGCAGCCGGTGCCGTGACGCAGGACTACATCCAGGCGATGCACGATCGCGAGCAGAGCGTCTCGACGTTCATGGGCAACTACCTCGCGATCCCGCACGGCACGAACGAGGCCAAGGACTCGATCCTCGGTTCCGCCCTGTCCGTGATCCGCTACGACGAGCCCATCGACTGGGGTGGAAACGAGACCCGTTTCGTCATCGGCATCGCAGGCAAGGACGGCGGCCACCTCGAGATCCTCTCGAGCGTGGCGATCGTGTTCAGCGACGAGGACAACGTGGACGCCCTCCTGAAGGCGGAGACGCCGGAAGAGCTCGCACGGCTCCTCGGGGACGTGAACGAGTAATGAAGGCAGTCCACATCGGTGCTGGCAACATCGGTCGCGGCTTCATCGGGCTCGTCCTGCATGAAGCCGGGTACGAGGTCGTCTACGCCGACGTCAACGCCGACCTCATCGGGGCGCTCCAGGCGGTCGACACCTACACGGTGCACGAAGTCGGTCCGTCCGCCAAGAGCCACGTCGTCGATCGCTTCCGGGCGATCAACTCGGCCACGCACGAGGACGAGGTCGTGCAGGAGATCGCCACAGCCGACGTCGTCACGTGCGCCGTCGGTCCGAACGTGCTCCGCTTCATCGCGCCCGTCATCCGCAAGGGCCTCGCAGCCCGCCCGGCCGACGCGCCGAAGCTCGCCGTCATGGCGTGCGAGAACGCGATCGGCGCATCCGACACGCTCAAGGGGCTTGTCCTCGACGGCGCCGAGGAGCTGGCCGACCGAGCCGTCTTCGCCAATACGGCGGTCGACCGCATCGTTCCCGAGCAGGCTGTCGAGGGGGTCGATGTCACCGTCGAGGACTTCTTCGAGTGGACGATCGACCGGACGCCGTTCGACGGTGCCGAGCCGAGAATCCCGGCCGCGCACTTCGTGGACGACCTCGAGCCGTACATCGAGCGCAAGCTCTTCACGGTGAACACGGGTCACGCGACGATCGCCTACCACGGCTTCGTCGCGGGCGCCACGAACATGCAGGATGCGCTCGCGCTTCCCGCGGTCGCGGCAGAGGTCGAAGCGGTGCTGGGCGAGACGAGCCGAGTGCTCGTCTCGCAGTTCGGGTTCTCGGAAGACGACCACGCCGAGTACGTCGCGACGACGCTCTCGAGGTTCGCGAACCGTGATCTGCCCGACCAGCCCGCTCGCGTCGGCCGTCAGCCGCTGCGCAAGCTCTCGGCGAAGGAGCGCTTCGTGCGCCCGGCGTCTGAGGCTGCCGCGGCGGGGCTGTCGTACGACGCGCTCGTTCGCGCGATCGGGGCGGCTCTGCGGTTCGACTTCGAAGCCGACCAGGAGAGCGTCGAGCTGCAGCAGAAGCTCGCGACGCTCGACGCGGAGACGTTGACCCGCGAGGTCACCGGCCTCGACGGCGGCGCGCTCTACGCAGCGGTGGTCGCAGAGGTCGAGCAGGCGCAGGCGGCACGCACCGCCTAGCGTCCGCACCACGCAGTCACGAAGCCCCTTCCGAGTTCGCTCGGGAGGGGCTTCGCGCTGTCCCATCGCCCAGCCATCCCGAGACTGCGACCAGGCGCCCCTGGGCTCGAGAACGAGGCGCCGGGCTTAGACCTTGCGGAGGAGGACGCTGCGCACGGTGTGGTCGCTCGCCTTGCGGAGCACCAGTTGCGCGCGGGAGCGGGTCGGCATGACGTTCTCGCGCAGGTTCGGGCCGTTGATGCGCGACCAGATGCTGCGGGCGTGCTCGAGGGCCTCATCGGTGCTGAGGTCGGCGAAACGCCGGAAGTACGACCTCGGATTCGTGAACGCGCCGCGCTGCAACGACAGGAAACGCTGCTCGTACCACCGGGCGATGTCCTCAGAGCGCGCGTCGACGTAGATGGAGAAGTCGAACATGTCGCTCACGGCGAGCGAATGAGCACGAGGGGGCTGGAGCACGTTGAGGCCCTCGACGATGAGGACATCCGGTTGATTCACGACGATCTCGGCGTCGGGGACGATGTCGTAGCTGAGGTGCGAGTAGAACGGCGCGCGGGCCTCCGTTGCGCCGCTCTTCACTTTCGTGATGAACCGCAGCAGCGCCCGCTGGTCGTACGACTCCGGGAAGCCCTTGCGTTCCATCAGGCCGCGGCGCTCGAGCTCCGCGTTGGGGTAGAGGAAGCCGTCCGTGGTGACGAGCTCCACGCGGGGCGTGTCCTCCCAGCGGCGCAGCAACTCCCTGAGGAGGCGCGAAACCGTCGACTTCCCGACGGCCACCGACCCGGCGACGCCGATGACGAACGGCGTGGATGCGCTGCGCTCGCCGAGGAAACCGCTGGTCGCGCGGTGCAGCGAACGGGCGTTCGAGACGTAGAGGTTGATGAGGCGGGACAGCGGCACGTAGACGTCCCGAACCTCGTCCAGATCGAGGTGATCCCCGAGGCCTCGGAGGCGGATGAGGTCGGACTCGTCGAGCGTCATCGGGGTCGATGGTGCCAGGTCGGCCCAGTCCTGGCGGAGGATCTCGACGAAGGGCGAGTCTCCTCCGCTGCGCGGAATCTGACCAGTTGCGGACATAGAACGCGAGTCTAGTGCGGTGTCCGGCCCCGCATGAGCGGTGCCCCTAAGATGGCCCCTATGTGCGGAATTGTTGGTTACGTTGGTCCACGAGAGAGCCTTGACATCCTGATGGGCGGCCTCGCAAGACTCGAGTACCGGGGGTACGACTCCGCGGGTGTCGCGGTCAT
Organism: Pseudoclavibacter terrae; assembly: GCF_008831075.1. Lineage (GTDB taxonomy): Bacteria > Actinomycetota > Actinomycetes > Actinomycetales > Microbacteriaceae > Pseudoclavibacter > Pseudoclavibacter terrae. The sequence continues at coordinate 675,729 of NZ_WBJX01000001.1, forward strand.
CGATGACGAGGGGCAGATCGAGACCCGCAAGCGCGCGGGCAAGCTGAAGGTGCTGCGCGAGGACCTCGAGCGCCACCCGCTCTCCGATGGCCACACGGGCATCGGCCACACCAGGTGGGCGACGCACGGCGGTCCGACGGACGCGAACGCGCATCCGCACCTCGCCGATGACGGCAAGCTGGCTGTCATCCACAACGGGATCATCGAGAACTTCGCCGAGCTCAAGGCTGAGCTCGTCGAGCTGGGCTACACGTTCAAGTCGGAGACGGACACCGAGGTCGCAGCCGTCATGATCGGCCACGTCTACCGCGAGGTCGGCAGCCTCGAGCAGGCCTTCCGGGCCGTGGTCCGGCGCCTCGACGGGGCGTTCACGCTTCTCGCGGTGCACGCGAACGAGCCCGGACTCGTAGTCGGCGCGCGTCTCAACTCGCCGCTGGTCATCGGCCTCGGCGATGGAGAGAACTTCCTCGGCTCCGACGTCGCCGCATTCGTCGAGTACACGCCGCGTGCACTGGCCGTCGGTCAGGAGCAGATCGTGCTCGTGCGTCCGGACTCGGTCGAGATCACGACGTTCGACGGCGAGCCCGCCACGGCGGAGGCCTTCGAGGTGTCGTGGGACGCGTCAGCCGCCGAGAAGGGCGGCTGGCCGAGCTTCATGGCCAAGGAGATCGACGAGGACCCGGAAGCCGTTGCGAACACGCTGCGCGGTCGCATCGTCGAGGGGCGGGTCGCACTGCCAGACCTCGACGCGCTCGGGGACGACTTCTTCAACGACATCCACCGCATCATCATCGTCGCCTGCGGAACGGCCGCCTACTCGGCGCAGGTGGGCGCGTACGCCATGGAGAAGTGGGCCCGCGTGCCCGTGCAGGTCGAGCTCGCCCACGAGTTCCGCTACCGCGACCCCGTCCTCGACTCCCGCACGCTCATCGTCTCGATGAGCCAGTCTGGCGAGACGATGGATACCCTCATGGCGGTCCGCTACGCCATGTCCCGAGGCGCGAAGACGCTCTCGATCTGCAACACGCAGGGTGCGACGATCCCACGCGAGTCCGACGCGGTCGTCTACACGCACGCGGGACCCGAGGTCGCCGTCGCATCGACGAAGGCGTTCCTCGCCCAGATCACCGCGCTCTACCTGCTCGGCATCTACACGGCCACCGTGCGCGGCACGATGACCGACGAGCGCCGCGAGGAGCTCCTCACGGAGTTCCAGACGATCCCAGAGAAGGTGCGGACCGTCCTCGGCGTCCGGGAGCGCATCCACGAGCTCGCGAACTGGATGGCCGACACCCGCTCGGTGCTGTACCTGGGCCGCAACGTCGGCTACCCCATCGCTCTCGAGGGCGCGCTGAAGCTCAAGGAGATCGCGTACATCCACGCGGAGGGCTTCGCGGCGGGCGAGCTCAAGCACGGCCCGATCGCGCTCATCGAACCCGGACAGCCCGTCTTCGTCATCGTGCCGAGCCCTCGCCACGACGACACGCTGCACCCGAAGATCGTCTCGAACATCCAGGAGATCCGCGCACGCGGTGCCCGGGTGCTCGCGATCTGCGAGGTCGGTGACGCGGCCGTGCTGCCGTACGCCGACGAGGTCATCGCGGTTCCGCCGACCGAGCCCTTCTTCGAGCCGCTCCTCGCAGTCGTGCCGCTGCAGATCTTCGCGATCGAGTTGGCGACGGCCAAGGGCCTCGACGTCGACCAGCCTCGCAACCTGGCGAAGTCCGTCACCGTCGAGTAGTCGAGCGTGATCTTCGGTATCGGAGTGGACACTGTGGAGCTCGCGCGGTTCGCGCGGGCCCTGCAGCGGGCGCCGCGCCTGCGTGAACGCCTGTTCACTCCCGCTGAGCGGGAGCGGTCTGTGGCGTCCCTCGGTGCACGGTTCGCGGCTCGCGAGGCGGCGGTGAAGGCGCTCGGCGGGATCGGGTCGCTCAGCTTCCTCGATTTCGAGGTGGAGAGCGGCCCCGCGGGTCGCCCGGAATTCGCGGTGACTCCCGCGCTCCGTGCGCACCTCGACGCCGTTGGCGTCGACCACCTGCATCTCTCGCTCACCCACGAGCGCACGACTGCGACCGCGTTCGTCATCGCCGAACGGGCTGCGGGCGCCGGAGTCGGCGCGTGACGGGCCCTCGTATCGACGTCGACCTCGATGCCATCCGGGCGAACGTGCGCGCGGTCGCCGAGCTCACCGGCACGCCCCTGCTCGCCGTCGTCAAGGCGAATGCCTACGGGCACGGGGCATCCGACGTCGCGCGGGCCGCGCTCGAGGGCGGAGCCGAGCGCCTCGGCGTCGTCGACCTCGCCGAGGCGTTCGCGCTCCGAGCGGCCGGCATCACGGCGCCCATCCTCGCTTGGATGCACGGGGCACGCACCGATTGGCTCGCGGCGCTCGGCGCCGAGATCGAGCTGGGCATCTCGTCGCTCGCGCAGCTTGAACTCCTGGATATCGGCCTTGGTCGCCTCGAGCATTCGGATCGCTCCGTGGTGGTGCATCTCAAGCTCGACACCGGCCTTGGGCGCAACGGCATCAGTGCGCTCGAGTGGGAAGCCGCGTTCACGAAGACGGCCGAGCTCGAGCGGCGGGGCATCGTCCGGCTCGATGGGCTGTTCAGCCACCTCGCGGGGGCGGGCCATGAGGCGGACGCCGCCCAGCTCACCTCGTTCGAGCGCGCGCTTGCGCTCGCGGGACGCTGCGGGCTGACGCCCTCCGTCCGGCATCTTGCCGCGACGGCGGGCTCGATGACGTTGCCGGAGGCGCGCTTTGATCTCGTGCGCCTGGGCGTCTCTCTGTACGGGCTCTCGCCGTTCTCCGCGGGCGCAGACTGTCCCGTCGCCCTGCGGCCGGCGCTCGCGCTGAGCGCTCCCATCCGTGAAGACCAGCGGGGGTATCGCGTCGACGTCGGGCACGCCGTCGGGCTGCCGCCGGTTGCACCGGGTTCGCTGCTCTTCACCGACGATGCCGGCGCCGACTGGCGCCTGGTGTCGGTGGATGCCCTGGAGCTGCGCATCGAGCCGGTCGACGCTGACGTCGCCGCGTCCGAGAACCCCGCCGAGCGTGACGAGGAGCGTCGCTTGCTGGTCATCGACGCGGATCGCTCTGCGAGCGCCGACGACTGGGCGGCCGCGGCGGGCACCATCAACTACGAGGTCGTCACCCGGCTCAGTGCGCGCATCCCGCGACGTCCTTCCTCTCTCGGAGGCGCGGCGTCGGCAGGGGGTGCGGGCATCCCAGCCCGGACCGACGGTCTCGCGCCACTGCGGGAGCTCACGGTCGACGTCGAGCTGCTGCGCACCCGCATGAGCGAGCGAGCGCGCGGCCTCGCGGAGGCGCTCGCCGAGGGGACGGGGGCGCGTCAGGCGGCTCGGATGTTCAGCGTCGACGTCTCGGCGGACGCCTACGGCCTCGGTGCGCGACTCGTCGCTGATCTGACCCTCGAACACGGCCTCCTCCCGCTCGTCGCGACCACGACGGAGCTCGCGCACGTGGGGGAGGCGGCACGAAGCAGCACGCTCGTCGACCACGAGCGCACGAGGGACGCCGGAACCCGCGCGGTCTACGGGTTCGACGGTCCGGGAGCGCACGCGGCGGTCTCCCTCGCGAGCGAACTGGTGCACGTCAAGCGCGTCGCGGCCGGGCACGGCGTCTCCTACGGCTACGACTGGGTCGCCGAGGAATCCACGATCCTGGGTCTGGTCCCGCTCGGCTACGCCGATGCCATTCCCCGCCGCGTCGCAGGCCGCGCCGAGGTCGTCGTCGGTGGCAGGAGGAAGCCGATCGTCGGACGCGTTGCCATGGACCAGGTGGTGGTCGACCTCCAGGATCAGGAGGCGTGGATCGGCATGCCCGTCTCCGTCTTCGGTTCGGGCCCTCAGGACATCCGCCTCGACGAGTGGGCGGCATGGTCCGGCGTCGAACCCCGGGCCTTCGTGGCGGCGCTGGGCACTCGCGTCGTGCGGCGGGCAGTCCAGGGGGACGGGAAGGTGCAAGCAGATGCAAGATGACACGACCGTGAGCGCCATCGTCGGCCTCGCCACGGCTGATGAGATGGTTCGGGCTGGCGAGATCGTCGGCGGTCAGCTGGTGGCAGGCGACGTGCTGGTGCTCACCGGCCCACTGGGCGCAGGCAAGACGACGTTCGCTCGCGGACTCGGCACAGCACTCGGCGTCCGCGGGCCGGTCACGAGTCCGACGTTCGTGCTCGCGCGCACCCATCCATCGCTCGTGGGCGGGCCCGAGCTCATCCACGTCGACGCCTACCGCCTCGGCCACCCCGCTGAGCTCGACGACCTCGGTCTCGATCTGGCTGCGAGCGTGACCGTCGTCGAGTGGGGGCGGGATGCGGTGCCGCTGGTCACCGATCGCTGGCTGGAGATCACCATCGACCGTTCGACGGCGTCGTTCCCAGCGGCACCTGCGGCCGAGCGGCCTCGCTCGGAGGGGCCTCCCGACGATGACGCGGACGACGAGCCGCTCGACCCGCGCCGGCTGACCCTGGGCGTCCACGGGGCATGGGACCGACCCGTCGGCGAGTCGCTCGGGAGCGCGCTGCGCACCGAGTTCGGCGCGCCCGCCGCGTAGAATCGATCACATGCTCTTAGCGATCGACACGTCAGCGGGCACGGATGTCGCGATCGTCACCCCGCACGGTCGCGTGCTCGGTGAGCTTCGCAGCTCCGACACCCGTCACCACGCCGAGGCGGTCGGCGACGCCATCGAGACGGTGCTCGCCGAGGCGGGGCTCTCGCCCCAGCACATCACGCAGGTCATCGGCGGGATGGGCCCCGGCCCGTTCACGGGACTCCGTGTGGGCGTCGCCGCGGCACGCACGTTCGCGTTCGCTCGCGGGGCGCGCTTCATCCCGATGCCAAGCCACGATGCCGCGGCCCACGAGTGGCGTGCCGCGCATCCCGAGGCGAACGGCGACCTCCTCGTGTCGACGGATGCCCGGCGCGGTGAGCTCGCCTGCTCCCGCTACGAGCAGGGCCTCCTCGTGGCCAGCTCGTGCGAGCTGCACAGGCCCGACGCCGTTCCCGGTGCCGCGCACCATTTCGACACGCGCACGATCTCGGCCGCTCACCTCGCCCTCGCGTGGCTCGACCGCGAGGCGCAGGGCCTCGAGGCCGAGCCGAACTCGATCGTCTACCTGCGTGGCGCCGACGCCGTTCCATCGAACGGTCCGAAGCGGGTGACCGGATGATGCGGGTCGCACTTCGCGAGGCCTCCCACGACGACATTCCTGCCATGGTGAGGCTCGACGAGGCGGCGTTCCCGCTGGACCCGTGGTCGCCGTCCATGCTCGCTGGCGAGGTCAAGAGCCAGCACACGAGGTATGTCGTCGTCGAGGACGCGGCTTCGGGCGAGATCCTCGCGGCTGCCGGGGTCATGGCCCTGCAGGGTGGTGGGGAGGCGGATGTGCAGACGATCGCCGTCGACGAGCGTCTCCGGCGCGGCGGGTGGGCGACGCGAATGCTGGCGGAGCTGTTCGCCTGGGCCGAGGGGCGCGGCGCGAAGCAGGTGTTCCTCGAGGTACGGGAGAACGGTGAGGCGGCCAGGGCCCTGTACTCGGGGCTCGGCTTCGAGGAGATCGGCCGGAGGCCGAAGTACTACCCAAGAGAGGGTGTGGATGCGATCGTGATGCGCGGCCAGCTTCCAGCGGTTCGGGTGTCTGCGGAGACGCGCGTCGCGGCGGGCTCGCGACGGGAGCCGCTTGTGCTCGGCATCGAGTCGTCGTGCGACGAGACCGGCGTCGGCATCGTCCGCGGTCGCGAACTGCTTGCCAACGAGGTGGCTTCGTCCATGGACGAGCACGCCATCTTCGGTGGCGTCGTGCCGGAGATCGCCGCACGCGCCCACGCAGACGCCATCGTGCCGACGATCGCTGCGGCCCTCGAGACAGCGGGGGTGACGCTCGACGAACTGGACGCCATCGCCGTGACGCAGGGGCCTGGCCTCGCGGGGGCGCTCATGGTCGGGACGGCGGCGGCCAAGGCGCTGCACGTCGCCACGGGCATCCCGCTCTACGCGGTGAACCACCTCGTCGGCCACGTCGCGGCCGACGTGCTCCGCGACGATGTCGGCCAGCTCGAGCTGCCCGCCGTGGCGCTGCTCGTCTCTGGCGGGCACACCTCGCTCCTGCACGTTCGCGACCTCGTCGATGACGTCGAGTTGCTCGGCGAGACGATCGACGACGCGGCGGGTGAGGCGTTCGACAAGGTCGCGCGCCTGCTCCGCCTGCCCTACCCGGGGGGTCCGGAGATCGACAAGGCTGCCGCCGGCGGCGACCCGAGGGCGATCCGTTTCCCGCGGGGGCTGACCAAGCCGAAGGACCTCGAGAAGCATCGCTACGACTTCTCGTTCTCGGGCCTCAAGACCGCCGTCGCCCGGTGGGTGGAGGCACGGGAGGATGCAGGCGAGCCCGTGCCGGTCGCCGACGTCGCCGCGAGCTTCCGTGAGGCGGTCGCCGATGTGCTCACCGCCAAGGCGGTCGCCGCCTGCACGGAGCTCGGCGTGCCCCGTCTTGTCCTCGGCGGGGGAGTGGCTGCCAACGCCCGCGTGCGCGAGCTGGCCGAGGAGCGCTGCGCGGCAGCCGGGATCGAGCTGCGCATCCCGCCCCTCCGACTCTGCACGGACAACGGGGCGATGATCGCCGCGGTCGGTGCGATGCTCTTCGCCGCCGGCAAGCCGCCGGCGCGGCTCGACTTCGCCGCGGATTCGACCCTGCCCGTGGCGACGCCCCGCGGGGTGCAGGTGGGGTCAGCCGTGGGGGACTCAGCAGGAGGGGGAATCGCGTGACGACACCTGAGCAGCCGAAGCTGCCGCCGCGAAAGCCGGTGGAGCTGCCGCCGATCGACCGCACGCCGGTCGAGGACACCAGCAACGCCGCCTACTCGGCGCTCACCCCGCGGACGACCGCAGACGGTCGCCCGTCGGAGGACACCGACGTCGACACCTCCGCGGTCGCTGCGCCTGTTGCCCGCGCTCAGCGGATCGAGGTCGACCCGGCCATCGCGCATGTCCAGGCCAACGCGACCGCGTCGGCATCCGCCCCCAGGTCGCAGACGCCAGAGCCCGCAGGCCTGGGCCTGAGCCGGTTCGCGCTCGTCGTCTCCGTGCTGCTCTCGCTCACGGGCGCGATCCTCGCGGCTGCGCTCTCGGTCGCGGTGACGCCGTCTCCACTCTGGCCCCTGTACATCGGTGCGAGCATCGGCGCGGTCGCCGTGCTGCTGGCTGTGCTCGCGCGTCGGCACCGCGGTTGGATCGTGGCCCTCGTGCTCGCGGCGGCGGTCGCCGTCGGCTCCGTCGGCTTCGCGTTCGTCGTCGCCTGAGGCACGCCGAGAGCAGCGGATCGTCCTGCCGGCTGTGAAGTCATCCTGCGGGATGACGGTGCTCTGACCGCGGGGATGACGCTCCGCCAAGCCCGCGGCCGTACCGTTGGAGCATCCCAAGACGCTTTGAGAGGAGCGGACATGACCTGGTCAACACCAGAAGGCCCCGGTGAGCGGATCCCCGCCCCGAACCTCGACGAACGTCCTGAAGACCGAGCCCAGGAGGTGCGCCAGGACCCGCTCGATCAGCGGGGTGCCGGCGCGTCCGTCCCGCTGTTCTCGACCCCGGACGTCGCCTCGTCAGGCTACGATCCTCGGTTCCCGGCAGGCGGCTCCAGCTCGGCGGGGTACGGCCAAGGGTACGCAGGTACTGGGCAGGGGTACCCCGGCGACGGGCAGCCCATCCCCGCACAGCACCCCGCCTATCCGGTCGCCCCGTACACGCAGGCCCCGTATGCCGGTCCGCGGACACCCGCCGCCGGCACGCTCACCCTCAGCATCGTCGCGCTCTGCCTCAGCGGCGGCTCGTTCCTGGTCGCGCTGATCCCGGTGCTCCAGTTCGTGTGGTGGATGGTCGGCATCGCTGGCATCGTGTGCGGTTTCATCGCGCTGCGCCGCGAGCCTCGCGGCCGCGCCCTCGCCATCACCTCCATCGTGCTCGGGTTCATCTCCGTCTTCGGGCTGCTCCTCCTCATCGTCCTCGCGCTGCTCTTCTTCGGCGGTATCGGACTCCTCGGCGGCCTCAGCTCCTACTGAGGTCCAGACCCGACGCAACCTTGTGTGACGGTTCCCAGTCAAACCCTGGGAACCTAGGGTTTGACGGACGCCCGCAAGAGCACCCTCGCCTGCTCCACGCACGTGAACACCAGCCAACAACACCGCGAGATCGGTGAACCGGAAGGAGCTCCGCAATGAGCGACAGCAACCAGGTCCCAGGAGACAAGCCCAAGCTTCCCGACGACGGGAACACGCCTCCCCAGTACGAGGCGCCCGCCGCCTACACGCCTCCCGCGGAATCCGTGGACTACTCGGCGCCCTCCTCATCGGGCACGGACTACACGCCGCCTGCATCTTCGGGCGCCGACTACTCGGCTCCCTCGGCCGCGGGCAGCGACTACACGGCTCCGTCATCTTCGGGCACCGACTACTCGGCTCCCTCGTCTTCGGGCACCGACTACTCGGCTCCCTCGGCCGCGGGCAGCCAGTACACGCCGCCCGCCGCTTCCGGGTCTGCCGCTTCCGGCTCGGTGAGCTACACGCCGCCGAGTGAGCCAGCTGCCGCGCCCAGCTCCGCTCCGTACTCCCAGGCGCCCTCAGCAGGGCAGGCGCCCGCATACGGCGCCGCGCAGGGGCAGTCGCAGGGCCACGGCGCCACGCAGGGCTACGCGACTCCCGGCTACCCGACGCAGTCGGCGACGCCGAAGCGCACGCTCAGCATCGTCGGCCTCTCGCTCGGTGGAGTCGGCGTCCTGCTCGGACTCCTCGGCCAGTTCTACCTCGGCCTTCCGCTCGGTGTCGCTGGCCTCATCTGCGCCATCATGGCGAAGAAGCGCGAACCGCAGGCCGGAGCGATCCGCACCTGGGGCTTCTGGGTCTCGATCGCCTCGATCGTCATCTCAGCCGTTGTGGGCATCATCGGCGTCATCTTCGCCGCGGTCTTCCTGAACGAGATGTCCGGATACGGATACTGATCACCAGCTGACAGAACCAGCCGGAGTGCGGGCGGAAGTCTCCGCCCGCACTCTAAGCTTGAGCAGCACCTGCAGCCTTGTCGACGATTGAGAAGGACACCATGTCTGACCCGAACGGCCCCCAGTACCCCCAGCAGCCTCACCAAGGCGGGCAGCCTCACAACGGTCAGCCCCAGAACGGGCAGGCGCCGAACGGCCAGCAACCGTACGATCAGTCCCAGCAGTATGGGCAGTCCCAGCCGGGAGGACAGCAGTTCGGGCAGCAGCCTGGTGGCTACGGGCAGCAGCCCGTCTTCGGGCAGCAGGCCGGTGGCTACGGGCAGCAGCCTGGCTACGGCCACGGCGATGGCGGCTTCGGGCAGCAGCAGCCCGGGTACTCGGGCTACGAGCAGCAGGCGCCGTCCGCGCAGCAGGCTCCCGCGCAGCAGGCCTACGGTGCACCTCAGCAGGACCAGTACGGGCAGTCGCAGCTCGGCGCACCGCCGCAGCAGGGACAATACGGCCAGCCACAGTACGGCGCGCCGCAGCAGGGGCAGTACGGTTCTGCCCAGCAGGCGCCGTACGGCCAGCAGCCCGGTCAGCACTTCGGCGGGCAGGGCTACGGGCAGCAGCCGAAGGCGCCGGCGCCCGTTCTCGGCATCATCGCTGTCGCGCTCGGCGCGCTCTCGCTTCTTCTTCTCCTGCTCCCCGGGTGGGCCTACATCGTCTCGCTCGTCTTCGGCCTCGGAGCGGTCGGGCTCGGTATCGCCGGGCTCCGAGCCCCCAAGGGACTCGGGCGCACGCTTGCGGTCGTCGGGCTCGTCACCGGTGGACTGGCCGTGCTGATCGCCCTCGCGACGCTCATCGTCGTCCTGACCGTCTGAGGCTCTGCCCGTCAGCTCAGACGATCAGCAAGGATGGCGACTCGCCTGTCGCCGATCCTCGTGAGGATCAGCACGGCGGAGCTGGCTCCCTTGAGTGCCAGCTTGCGCCGGAACTCCGCCGGGTCGATGTCGACGCCGCGCTTCTTGATCTCGAGCACGCCGATATCTCGCTTGCGCAGCTCGCTCTTCAGCGATGACGCGTGCAGGGGAAGCACCTCGCGGACCGAGAAGGCGCTCGCGAACGGCGAGGGTGCGAAGGCGTCCGCCGTCATCCACGCGATGGTCTCGGAGATCATCGTAGCCTTGAGCGAACGCGCGAGGTCGCCGATGAGGCGGGCGCGGATGATCGCCGGGTCAGGCTCGTAGAGCACGGTTCCGAGCTCGCCGACCTCGGCATCGTGCACGTCCTCGCTGCTCGTGAGCTCGGCCGCTCCCTGCTTGCCGATGACCAGCGCCGACCGGCGGATGCCCGCGCGCGCCGCGTCGTGCATCCACACCGTCGCCTCGACGAGGTCGCCGCCAGACGACACCCACTGCGTCTCGGCATCCTCCGGCAGGTACGCGTGGTCGATGCCGGGACCGAGTTTGATGCCGGTCGGGCGTTCGCGGCCGGCCCCGAACACGAAGTCGAGGGCTGGGCTCCAATCCGAGGGGTCGAAGTGCCGAGCGGTGCTTCCGCCGTTGGTCGTTCGCCGAGCCGGGTCGAACCAGAGGGCATCGAAATCTGCGAGGTCGACCTCCTCCGCCCGGCCGTGCTCGACCCGCGCGTTGGGGAACGGTGCGAGGTTGTGCGCCGCGATCGCCGCCGTCACCTCGTCGAGGTCGTAGGCCGTCACTTCGAGCCCGAGCGAGGCGAACGCCATCGAGTCCGCGCCGATGCCGCAGCCCAGGTCGGCGACGCTGACCGCGCCCGCCTGGCGGAACCGGTCAGCATGGTGGGCCGCGACCTGCAGCCGGGTCGCCTGCTGCAGGCCGGCGTCGGTGAAGAGCATCCGCTCGACGAACGGCCCGAACTTGGCGAGTGCGCGACGCCGCAGCTTCGCCTGCGTCACCACGGCGGCGACGGTCGCGGGTGAGCCGCCGGCGGCACGGAGCCGCGTCACGAGCGCGAGCGCGTCTGCGGACGACGCGACGGCCGGCGCGTCGTCGAGCAGCGTCATCGCCTCGGGCGTGAGGAGGGCCAGGAGTTCGTCGCGCTGCACGTTCACTACGCTACCGGCGTACGCCCGGAGACGGTGCCGCGTTGCAGTCCTCGCCGGATCGCCCCTACACTCGGAGTTAGCACTCTCATGGGGAGGGTGCTAATTCTGAACTTCCTATCGCTGAGAAAGAGGTCAACCGTGTCGGTGAACATTCAGCCGCTCGAGGATCGCATCGTCATCAAGCAGGTCGAGGCCGAGCAGACCACGGCTTCGGGTCTTGTGATTCCGGACACCGCCAAGGAGAAGCCCCAGGAGGGCGAAGTCGTCGCAGTCGGCCCCGGCCGCATCGACGACAACGGCAACCGCGTGCCGCTCGACCTGGTGGTCGGCGACAAGGTCATCTACTCCAAGTACGGCGGAACCGAGGTCAAGTACGGCGGCGAAGAGCTGCTCGTGCTCTCGGCTCGCGACATCCTCGCGAAGATCGTCTAGTCTCCAGCTCCACAGAGACTGCCAGGTCCTTCTGGACTGACTGGCTCGCAATGGCGTCCACCTCCGGGTGGGCGCCATTCGTGCATCCGGCGGTCGGCGCGGGCGTACGATCGCGAGGTGACGGAATCTCCTCGGTCCGGCCTCTGGCTGGCGTTCAGCGCGTACGCGCTCTGGGGGTTCATGCCCCTCTACGTCGTGGCGACCGCTCCGACGACACCTGTCGAGCTCATCGCGTGGCGCATCATCCTGAGCGTCGTGTTCTGTCTGCTCGGCGTGCTCGTCATGCGCGCGTGGCGCCCCTTCCGGGAACTCATCTCGAAGAAGCGGGTCGTGCTCGGCCTCGGCGTGGCGGGGGTCCTGGTCTCCGCGAACTGGCTCTTCTACGTGCAGGCCGTCGCGACGGGGCACACGCTCGATGCCGCGCTCGGCTACTTCCTGAACCCGATCGTGTCGGTTGCGCTCGGGCTCGTCTTCCTCCGCGAGAAGCTGCGTCCGCTGCAGTGGGTTGCGGTCGGCCTGTCACTCGTCGCCGTCCTGGTCATCTCGCTCGGCTACGGTCGCATCCCCTGGCTCGGCCTCGGCGTCGCACTGACGTTCGGGCTGTACGGGCTGGTGAAGAAGCGGGTCGGTGTGCAGGCGGATGCGCTGAGCGGGCTGGCCGTCGAGACCACCCTGATCCTCCCCATCGGAGCGATCTGTCTCGTCTGGACGATCCTGTTCGGCGGCGGGATCACGTTCGGCACGGTGTCGGCGGTGAACACGGGCGTGCTCCTCTTCGCCGGGGTGGTGACGAGCGTGCCGCTGCTCCTCTTCGCCGCGGCGGCGCGACGCCTTCGCCTCATCGAGCTCGGACTGATGCAGTACATCGCGCCGATCCTCCAGTTCGTGCTCGCCGTCGCGGTGTTCTCGGAGCCCATGCCGCTGGAGCGGTGGATCGGGTTCGCGATTGTCTGGGTCGCGCTCATCCTCTTCACGGTCGACCTCGTCCGGACGGCTAGACTTGGCGCCAAGATTCCCTCGGTGGCTGACCAGCTCGGTCCGCCGACACGGGGCTGAGGCCCGAAGGCCGCGGAGCGGGACGTCCCGGGAATGCGTCCGGTGCTCGCGCTGTTCCACCACCACTGAGCTGTTTCCCCACACACGCGGATGCCGCCGAACGGCGCATCCCAGATACCTCCTGGAGCGTAATGACCGAGTCGGACCCCTTTGGCTTCACCGGATTGACCTACGACGATGTGCTGCTGCTCCCGGGGCACACCGACGTCATCCCGTCTGAGGTCGATACGACGACGCAGCTCACTCGCGGCATCACCCTGCGCGTGCCGCTCGTCTCGGCGGCGATGGACACGGTCACGGAGGCTCGCATGGCGATCGCCATGGCGCGCCAGGGCGGCATGGGCATCCTGCACCGCAACCTGTCGATCGACGACCAGGTCGAGATGGTCGACCGAGTCAAGCGGTCCGAGTCCGGAATGGTGACGAACCCGGTCACGACGACGCCGAACGCCACCGTCGCGGAGGTCGACGAGATCTGCGGGCAGTACCGGGTCTCCGGCCTCCCCGTGGTCGACGAGGTCACCGGCAAGCTCGTCGGCATCATCTCGAACCGCGACATGCGCTTCGTCCCGGAGTCCGAGAAGCGGTCGACTCGCGTGCACGAGGTCATGACCGGTGAGGGCCTCGTGACGGCACCCGTCGGCATCTCCGGCGACGACGCCTACAAGCTGCTCGGCATGCACCGTATCGAGAAGCTCCCGCTCATCGACGGCGAGGGCAAGCTCGCCGGCCTCATCACGGTGAAGGACTTCGACAAGAGCGACAAGTACCCGAACGCGACGAAGGACGACGCCGGACGACTGCGCGTCGGAGCGGCCATCGGATTCTTCGGAGATGGCTGGGAGCGCGCCGAGCGCCTCGTGGCCGCTGGGGTCGACGTGCTCGTCGTCGACACGGCCAACGGCCAGTCCGCCGGCGTGCTCGACATGATCCGCCGCCTCAAGAGCGACCCGGTCCTCGGGCACGTGCAGGTCGTGGGCGGCAACGTCGCGACCCGCGAGGGAGCTCAGGCGCTCGTGGATGCTGGTGCCGACGCGGTCAAGGTCGGCGTCGGTCCCGGCTCCATCTGCACCACGCGCATCGTCGCCGGCGTCGGCGTGCCGCAGGTCACGGCCGTCTACGAGGCCTCGCTCGCGGCGACTCCCGCAGGCGTTCCGGTCATCGCGGACGGCGGCCTGCAGTACTCCGGTGAGATCGCGAAGGCGCTTGTCGCGGGTGCGTCGGCTGTCATGGTGGGCTCGCTGCTGGCCGGCACGGACGAGTCGCCAGGCGATCTCATCTTCGTCAACGGCAAGCAGTTCAAGAGCTACCGCGGCATGGGCTCGCTCGGTGCCCTGCAGTCGCGCGGCGAGCGCACGTCGTACTCGAAGGACCGCTACTTCCAGGCGGATGTCCCGAGCGACGACGAGCTCATCGCGGAGGGCATCGAGGGCAAGGTCGCGTACCGCGGCTCCATTCGCCAGTCGGTGTTCCAGCTCACGGGTGGCCTGCGCCAGTCGATGTTCTACGTCGGCGCTCGCACGGTGCCGGAGCTCAAGGCGAAGGGGCGCTTCGTGCGCATCACGCCTGCTGGGCTGAAGGAGTCGCACCCGCACGACGTGCAGATGGTCTCGGAAGCGCCGAACTACCGTCGCTAGCCGTCTCAGCGGCGCGGTGCGTCGGGGGCTCCCCGCCGCCGCGCCGCAGCAGCGGGCACGGGGGAGGGCTAGGCTAGGCAGGTGACTGAGATCGAGATCGGCCGCGCAAAGCGAGCCCGCCGCGTGTACTCCTTCGACGATGTGGCGATCGTGCCATCCCGGCGAACCCGTGACCCGGAGGATGTCTCCATCACGTGGAAGATCGACGCGTTCACGTTCGACATCCCGCTCATCGCAGCCCCCATGGACTCGGTCATGTCGCCTGAGACGGCAATCGGCTTCGGCAAGCTCGGCGGCCTCGGCGTGCTCGACCTCGAGGGTCTGTGGACACGCTACGACGACCCAGCCCCACTGCTCGCGCAGATCGCGGACCTGCCTGCGAAGCAGGCGACCGCGAAGCTCCAGGAGATCTACCGCGAGCCCGTCAAGGGCACGCTCATCAAGGAGCGCCTGCAGCAGATCCGCGAGGCCGGTGTGCCCGCGGCAGGTGCGCTGTCCCCGCAGCGGACGCAGCAGTTCATGAACGACGTCCTCGAGGCCGGCACCGACCTCTTCGTCATCCGCGGCACGACGGTGTCGGCCGAGCACGTCTCGCACAACCAGGAGCCCCTGAACCTCAAGCAGTTCATCTACGAGCTCGACGTGCCCGTCATCGTCGGCGGGGCCGCCACGTACACGGCTGCCCTGCACCTCATGCGCACGGGCGCCGCCGGCGTGCTCGTCGGCTTCGGCGGGGGAGCCGCGTCGACCACGCGTCGCGTGCTCGGCATCCACGCCCCGATGGCGACGGCCATCGCCGACGTCGCGGGTGCTCGACGCGACTACCTCGACGAGTCGGGTGGACGCTACGTGCACGTCATCGCGGATGGCGGCATCGGCACCTCCGGCGACCTCGTCAAGGCGATCGCCTCCGGCGCCGACGCGGTCATGATCGGCGCGGCCCTCGCCCGTGCGACGGATGCGCCAGGCCGCGGCTGGCACTGGGGTGCCGAGGCACGCCACGAGAAGCTCCCGCGCGGAAACCGCGTGCAGGTCGGGCAGGTGGCACCCATGGCCGAGATCGTCGCGGGCCCCGCCGACAGCGCCGACGGCATCTCGAACCTCACCGGCGCCCTCCGCCACTCGATGGCGACGACCGGCTACTCGGGGCTCAAGGAGTTCCAGCGGGCAGAGATGGTCGTCGCCCCCTACACGCCGACGGCGTAGCCGGAACCGCGGCCGGGCCGGCTGACGGCTCGGTCAAAGGTTGAGCGTTCAGACTTCCCTTACAAGCAGCAACTGAGAACGAGGAGCAGGTTATGGCGAACAGCGTCTCTCGAAGCGACAAGCTCGGCCCACAGGAACGTGCTGCGGCGATCGAGTCCCTCAAGACCAAGAACCTCGACGTGCTCGTCGTCGGCGGCGGCGTCGTCGGAGCGGGTGCCGCCCTCGATGCCGTCACCCGAGGCCTCAGCGTCGGCATGGTCGAGGCGCGCGACTTCGCCTCCGGCACGTCGAGCCGTTCGTCGAAGCTCATCCACGGCGGCATCCGGTACCTCGAGCAGATGAACTTCAGCCTCGTGCGGGAGGCGCTGCTCGAGCGCGGCCTGCTCCTGCAGCGCCTCGCCCCACACCTCGTGAAGCCCATCCGCTTCCTCTACCCGCTGAAGAACCCGCTCGAGCGCTTCTACATCGGCGCAGGCATGCTCATGTACGACCTCTTCGCGAAGACCGGAGAGGTCAAGCCGGGCGTGCCCATGCACCGCCACTACACGCGCAGCCAGGTCGCGAAGATGTCTCCCGGTCTGTCCAAGAACTCGTTCTCGGGCGGGCTCACCTACTACGACGCGGGCGTCGACGACGCGCGGTTCGTCGCGGTCCTCGCCCGCACCGCATCCTTCTACGGCGCCCACGTCGCGCCGCGCGTGCGAGTCGAGGGTTTCCTCAAGGTCGGCCAGCGCGTCGTCGGCGCCCAGGTCGTCGACCTCGAGACCGGCGAGCGCTTCGAGATCCGCGCGAAGCAGGTCGTGAACGCCACCGGAGTCTGGACCGACGACACCAACAAGATGGTCGGCGAGCGTGCCTCGTTCCGAGTCCGCGCCTCCAAGGGCGTCCACCTCGTCGTGCCCCGCGACCGCTTCCAGTCGGCGTCCGGCCTCCTCCTCCGCACGGAGAAGAGCGTCCTGTTCGTCATCCCGAACGGCCGCCACTGGATCATCGGCACGACAGACACCGACTGGAAGCTCGACAAGGCGCACCCCGCCGCGACGGCCGCCGACATCGACTACATCCTGAAGCACGTCAACGAGGTCCTCGCGGTGAAGCTCACTCGAGCCGACGTCGAGGGCGTCTACGCGGGCCTTCGGCCGCTGCTCTCCGGCGAGTCGGATGAGACCTCGAAGCTCTCCCGCGAGCACATGGTGGCGCACTCCGTGCCCGGCCTCGTGCTCATCGCCGGCGGCAAGTACACGACCTACCGCATCATGGCGAAGGACGCGATCGACGCGGCAGCGGATGCGCTCGACGGCAAGATCCCCGCCTCGACCACCAAGGACATCCCGCTGCTCGGCGCCGTCGGCTACAAGGCCGCCTGGAACCGTCGCGGCAAGATCGCCCGCGCCTTCGGACTGCACCGCGTGCGCATCGAGCACCTCCTCAACCGCTACGGAACGCTGACGGACGAGATCCTCGACCTCATCCGCCAGAACCCGAAGCTGGCGGAGCCCATGCCAGGCGCCGACGACTACCTGCAGGCGGAGGTCACGTACGCCGCAACCCACGAGGGTGCCCTGCACCTCGACGACGTGCTCGCACGCCGCACCCGCATCTCCATCGAAGCGTGGGACCGCGGCATCTCCGCAGCTCCGGTCGCCGCGCGCCTCATGGCGGATGCACTCGGCTGGGACGAGGAGCGCACGCAGCGCGAGATCGACACCTACGTCGAGCGAGTGGCCGCCGAGATCGCGAGCCAGGAGCAGCCCGACGACGAGTCCGCCGACCGCATCCGGCTCGAAGCTCCCGACATCGATTCCGTCCTCGGCCACGCCGGTGACAACACGCCGTTCGGAACCGCCCCGGCCCTGCCGATGATCGAGGTTGACGAGACCGCAGACGTCGAGGCCGCGACGGTCAAGGCCGAGTCGAAGGACGCCCAGAAGTCCTGATGTCCGAAGCTGCCCGCGCTCATCCCGCGCCGCCGTCGATGGGTCGAGTGCTCGTTCGCCCCAAGTGGTTGGGCGTGCTTGCCCTCGCGCTCGTCGTCGCGTCGGTCTTCGCGTGGCTCGGGCGCTGGCAGCTGGAATCCGCGTTCCTCTCGCTCGAGCACGGCAGGACCGTCGCCCAGGAGGCGACGCAGCCGCCCGTGGGTCTCGGGGAGCTGGCGCAGCCGCAGGAGCGGGTCGCAGATGCGGCCGTCGGCCGGCAGGTCACGTTCGCCGGCGTCGTGGACGCGCGGGATTTCGATGTCGTCGCCGAACGCCTCCAGGGGGAGCGGCTCGGCTACTGGGTGATCGGGCACGTGGCGGTCACTGACGATGAGGCCGGCGGGTCCGGCGCGGCTGACGAGGCCCCAGGGCTTGCCGTCGCTGTCGGGTGGACGGACGACGAGGGGTCGGCGCGCGACCTCGCGACGAGGCTGCAGTCCGCGGCCGGCGACGGGGAGCTGGCGCTGTCCGGGCGGCTCGAGTACGGGCAGGCACCGCAGGTCAATCGCGGCGACGACGCGCAGGCCCTCACCGCCATGGCGCCCACGCACCTCATCAACCGCTGGGCGGAGCCGGCCGCGCAGAACTACGGCGTCTACGTGAGCCTCGACGAGCCCTCGATGCTGGCCGTCCTCGGCTCAGCTGCTGGTGCCGGTGAGCTCGAGGCCATCACGCCGCAGGCTCTCGAGGCCCCGCAGCTCAACTGGCTGAACATCTTCTACGCCATCGAGTGGGCGCTCTTCGCCGGGTTCGCGATCTTCATGTGGTGGCGACTCGCCCGCGACGAATACGAGAAGGAGCGCCAGGAGGCGGCTGAGGCGCCGAGCGTGCTCGCCGAGCAGCTCAAGCGCGACCGACTGAAGGCCATGCTCGACGAGCGAACGAAGGGCGAGGCCCTTCGCCTAGACTAGAAGCCATGCCTCACGACGCCCTCTTGAACGCCAACCCCGGTTTCCGACGGGCGCTCCGCTTCTACCAGGTGACGGCGTACGTGACCGGCATCCTCCTGCTCCTGCTGTGCATCGAGATGTTCCTCAAGTACGCCTTCCACCTCGAGGTCGAGGCGTTCGGCCCGTTCGGGATCATCGCGCTCGTCCAGGAGGGCACGACGACCGCGCTCAACCTGAGCCTGTGGGTGCTCATCGTGCACGGCTGGTTCTACGTCGTCTACCTCGTCGCCTCCTACGTGCTCTGGCAGCAGATGCGCTGGCCCATCGTCTGGCTCCTCGCCATGGCGGCCGGGGGCGTCGTGCCGTTCCTGTCGTTCGTCACCGAATGGTTCATGTCGCGTCGAGCGAAGCGCGACCTCGTGCTGCGAGAAGAACGGCGGCTCACCGCCGCCGGTGAGGAGCAGAAGCTCCGCGACTTCGAGGCGAGCCTGAGCGAGGCGGAGCGCGAGCAGCTCGAGAGCGACGTGCAGCAGTCACTCGCTGAGCACCAGCGCCGCGCGAACTAGCGCGCCAACTTTCCCAGCCGCACTCTCCGCACCACCCGAAAGGTGTCCATGGCAACCACCGACCCGCAGGCCACAGCTCCGCAGCAGTCGACAGATCAGCGCCCAGTGCTCGTCGTCGACTTCGGCGCGCAGTACGCGCAGCTCATCGCTCGGCGCGTCCGCGAAGCGAGCGTCTACTCCGAGATCGTGCCGCACACCATCTCGGCCGAGGAGGTGGCCGCGAAGAACCCCGTCGGCATCATCCTCTCGGGCGGTCCCTCCAGCGTGTACGCCGAGGCGGCTCCGTCGCTCGACTCGGGCATCCTCGACCTCGGAGTGCCGACACTCGGCATCTGCTACGGCTTCCAGGTCATGGCGACGCAGCTCGGCGGCGAGGTCGCGAAGACCGGTCGTCGCGAGTACGGCTCCACCGCGGTGAAACTCGAGGGTGGCGAGTCGAGCCTGCTCGACGGCCAGCCTGATGAGCAGACCGTGTGGATGAGTCACGGCGACTCGGTCGCCCGCGCGCCAGAGGGCTTCACGGTGCTCGCCACGACGGAGGACACCCCCGTGGCGGCGTTCCAGAACACCGAGCGCGCCCTCTACGGGGTGCAGTGGCACCCCGAGGTGCTGCACTCGGAGCACGGCCAGGCGCTCCTCGAGGGCTTCCTGCACCGGGCCGCTGGCATTCCAAGCGACTGGACCCCCGCATCGGTCATCGACGAGCAGGTCGCGCGCATCCGCGAGCAGATCGGGGACGCCAAGGTCATCTGCGGCCTCTCCGGGGGCGTCGACTCCGCGGTGGCTGCCGCCCTCGTCTACAAGGCCGTCGGCGACCAGCTCACGTGCGTGTTCGTCGACCACGGCCTGCTGCGTCAGGACGAGCGCCGTCAGGTCGAGGAGGACTTCGTCGACGCGATCGGCGTGCGCCTCGTGACGGTGGATGCACGCGAGCAGTTCCTCACGGCTCTCGCCGGCATCACCGATCCGGAGGAGAAGCGCAAGACCATCGGCCGCGAGTTCATCCGCAGCTTCGAGCAGGCCGAGGTCGACCTCATCAAGGAAGCGCAGGAGTCCGGTGAGCGCATCCGCTTCCTCGTCCAGGGAACGCTCTACCCGGACGTCGTCGAGTCAGGCGGCGGCACCGGCACGGCCAATATCAAGAGCCACCACAACGTGGGCGGCCTGCCGGAAGACATGCAGTTCGAGCTCGTCGAGCCGCTCCGGACGCTCTTCAAGGATGAGGTTCGCGCCGTTGGCCGCGAGCTCGGAGTTCCCGAGCCCATCGTCGCTCGCCAGCCGTTCCCCGGGCCGGGGCTCGGCATCCGCATCATCGGCGAGGTCACGCAGGAGCGGCTCGACCTCCTGCGCGAGGCAGACGCGATCGTGCGTCAGGAGCTGACCGCGGCTGGGCTCGACACGGAGATCTGGCAGTGCCCGGTCGTGCTGCTCGCCGACGTCCGCTCCGTGGGCGTGCAGGGTGACGGTCGCACCTACGGGCACCCCATCGTGCTGCGTCCCGTCTCCAGCGAGGACGCCATGACGGCCGACTGGACGCGCCTGCCCTACGATCTGCTCGCCCGCATCTCGAACCGCATCACGAACGAGGTCGACGACGTGAACCGCGTGGTGCTCGATGTCACGTCGAAGCCGCCGGGAACCATCGAGTGGGAGTAGTCCGCGGCGAGGGCTGACACGAGCGGGGATGCACACTGTGCATCCCCGCTCGTGCATTCTGTGCCAGATCAGCTGAAATCTGGGCAAGGTCGCGATGACAGCGTTCCGGAGCTCACCGTACGGCGGCGGTCGGCCCCTGTGCGGGTGCAAAGCACCGGGCAAATGTGCCCGGACATAAATGCCTGGTTGGGGTGATCAAAACCGAGGAGACGAAAGGTTTTCGGTTTCCGCGCCGGGGATTCCGGATTTCCGAATCAAGATTCCCTGGTGCCCGGACGGGAGAAAATGCCTGTTTGGTGCGCGAATCGAGGCTAGTGGCGCTCGTTGGGTGGTGGCATGGTTGAGGGGTTCCCAGATGTGCAACTTCACCTCCCCGCTCAGAGAGTTCGCGACATGGCACCACGTTTCCCAGCCGACCCGCTTCCCCAGGTACCCGCCGACACAGGGCTGATCTCGACGCCCCAGCGCGAGGACACGACCTCGGGCCACCTCGTCGACCATGAGCTGCTGCAGGACGCCGCAGGTCAGCTCATCGAGACCGACCCCGAACACGGCCTCTCCGTCGAGTACCAGGGCCAATGGGCGTCGGTGCGGCCAGGCGAGCGCATCGAGATCGGACGCGACGCGGACATCCGCCTCGACGCGAACCCGTTCCTGCACCGCAAGCTGCTTCGCATCGCCGCGAAGGACGGGCTCTGGTTCGTGTCGAACATCGGGACCCGGATGACGCTCAGCGTCGTCGACGGCTCGGGGCGCGTCCAAGGGCGACTGCTGCCCGGCGCGCACCTCCCGATCGTCTTCGAACGCACGAGCATCCACTTCTCCGCCGGCGAGCGCCACTACGAGGTCAAGGTGCACGCCGCCTCACCGGTGTACATGGATCTGCCGGGCGGACCCGGCTCAGTTCCGGAGACCGCCGGGCGCGAGCAGACGCACATCGCGTTGACCCCCGCACAGCGCCTCCTGCTGCTCGCGCTCTGCGAATCGGTGCTGCTGCGAGGCGAACACGGGCTCGGGGACATCCCCACGAGCGCTCGCGCCGCTGAACGCCTCGGCTGGACCGTCACCGCCTTCAACCGCAAGCTCGACAACGTGTGCGAGAAGCTCGACCGCATCGGCGTGGAGGGCCTCCGCGGCGGTGCTCGCTCGTACGCGACCAACCGGCGCGCGCGCCTCGTGGACTACGCGGTGCGCAACAAGCTCGTCGGCGAAGACGAGCTCTACCTCCTCGACGTCGATCCCGACGCTGGGTTCGACGACCGGACGCTGCCAGCGCGCCGGTAACGCCACGAACCGCACGTCGCATGCAAGAAGGGCCGCTCCTCTCGGAGCGGCCCTTCCTGTGCGCTAGCGGATGTGCCGCGCTAGTTGTTGCCGCGCAGGATGGCCAGCACGCGGATGATCTCCACGTAGATGAACACGACAGTGGAGACGAGGCTGTACGCGCCGATCCAGCCGTACTTGCGGGGAGCGCCACCCTCGACGCCGTTCTTGATGAGCTCGAAGTCCATGACGAGCATGTAGGCGCCCATGAGGACGGCGAAGATGCCGAGGATCACGCCGAGCGGGATGCCGAAGACCTCCATGGAGCGCATGCCCCACGGGCCGGCGGCGCTCTCGAAGCCGAACATCATCATGCCGAAGTTGATGAGCGAGAAGAGCGCGTAGCCGAGCATCGCGACGAGCACGATCTTGGTCATGCGCGGCGAGGTGCGGACCTTGCCGAAGCGGAACAGCACGAGGGTCACGGCGACCACGGAGAACGTCGCGAGGACCGCCTGCATGGCGATGCCAGGGAACATCCCCTCGAGGATCGAGGAGAGGCCACCGACGAGGAGGCCCTCTGCCGCGGCGAACGCGAAGATGAGGCCCGTCTTGGGCTCGCGCTGGAACGCGAGCACGAGCGAGAGCACGAGCGCGCCGATCGCACCGATGATCATGAGCATCGGCACGAACCAGGCGACAGCAGCCGCGACGAGCACGATGCCGAAGAGGCCAGCGGTCTTCGCGATGGTGTCCTCGTAGGACATCCGCTCCATCTGGTCGGGTGTCGCGGGCGGTGCCTGGAACTGGGCGTTCAGCTGGTCGGCGGTGAGCGGCGCGGGAGGCTGCTGCCCGTAGGCCGACGCGGACGGCGTGTTGCCGTAGGAGGGAGCGGTGGGCGCCTGGCCGAACTGTTGGCCGTGCTGCCTGCGTGCCTCCCCGTTGAAGTAGGGGTTGCGTTCTAGCGCGGAATTCGCCATGGCTGTCCGTGAGTCCGTTCTGTCTCGAAGGTCAAGATGCCCGCCAGAGACGGGGTTGCCGGGATTCTAACGAAAGAGTTCGTGAATACGACTTGGAGGTGTGCGCCCTCAGCGGACGGCGGTCCTCGCGTCGCTCGTCGAGCGGGCGTCGCGGCCGGTGCCGAGGAGCAGACGCGGCAGGAGGAGGAACGCGCCGAGCACGATGGAGGCGACGATGATGAAGGCGACCTCGGCGGTGTCGCCGATCATGAGGCGCAGCAGCATCCCGCCGCCGACGGTCACGACCCACACGAAGACGCCGGCCGGGAACGGGCGCCAGGGCTTCCAGCGGAAGAGCGTCACGAGCACCCAGGCGAGAAGCAGGCCCAGGACGAACGGCCAGCCCGTCGTCACGATTCCCGCGAGGGAGAGGCCCTCTGCGTGGCTCATCCGCCCGATGACCGCGAACACCACGACGAGGAGGAGATCGACGATGAGGGGGAGCGCGTAGCCGCCGCCAGCGCGATAGACCGAACGTGTTCGCCGCATGACACCAACCGTACGCCTGGGTCCGGCACACTGCGCGCGTGAACGCGCCAAGCCAGCACAAGTGCCCCATGCTCATCGGCCACCGCGGTGCGCCCGCGTATCGGCCGGAGCACACGGCCGAGGGGTACCTCCTCGCCGTGCGGCAGGGCGCTGATGCGCTCGAGCCGGATGTCGTCCCGACCCGCGACGGCGTGCTGCTCGTCCGCCACGAGCCCATGCTCGGGGCGAGCACCGACATCGCCGCACGCACGACCGAGTTCGGGCCCGCTCGCACCCTGTCGACACCGGACGGGATGCTGACCGACTGGTTCGCGCACGACTTCACCTGGGAGCAGCTCGGGTCGCTGCGGGCACTCGAGCGCATCCCTCGCATCCGCCCCGTCAACGCCGTCTGCGATGGGACGTCAGCGCTGATGCGCCTTCGCGAGCTCGTGCAGCTGGTGGAGCACGAGCGGACCATGGCTGGAGCACGGCCACGCCTGGTGATCGAGCTCAAGCACGCCAGCTGGTTCCGTGGGCTCGGGTTCGATCTGCCGGCGCTGCTCGAACGCGAGCTGGCCGGGCTGTGGGGCTCACCCGCGCTCGAGGGCCTCGTCATCGAGAGCTTCGAGGGCGAGGTGCTGCGCGACGTTCGACGGCGGGGGGTCGCGGCCGACGCATCGTTGGTCTACCTGCTCGAGAGCGAGGGTGTGCCGCATGATCGGCTCGCCAGGGACGGCGCCCACGCGCAGAGCTACGCGAGCGACCTGACGAGTCCAGGGCTGGATGCGGTTGCGGAGTGGGCGGACGGCATCAGCCCCAGCCACCTGCTGCTCGGGGTGCGCGACGAGGACAGCGCGGCGCATCCACAGGCTGGCCGGAGGCTGGTCGAGCGCGCCCACGCCCGCGGCCTCGAGGTGTACACGTGGACCCTGCGACCTGAGGACGTGTTCTTGCCGCAGGCTCTCGCGGGTCGCCCCGAGACGTACTGGCGGGGCATCCTGCGCACGGGTGTCGACGGCGTCTTCGCGGATGCGCCCGACCGCGTTCGCGCGCTCATCGATGCGCAGACGCCGCGCGCGTAGCGCTCACACCAGCGCCCGCGCGCACGGCATCCTCCCCTCCCCGCCTCTCCTCACCCGGACGAAACGTGCGAGAGATGCAGGTCCCCGAGGCCGGGAGCCTGCATCTCCCGCACTTCTCTGGCCGAGCGAGGGGCGAGTCGGGCGCTGACTGCGCCTAGGAGGCCTTCGCGGAGACGCGGTCGAGCGTGCGCAGCTCGTCGTCCGTGAGCGCGAGCGTGAACGCGTCCGTGATGAGCGGCAGCTGCTCAGCGGTGCGCGCGCTGGCGATCGGGGAGACGACGCCGGGCTGAGCCGCGAGCCAGGCGAGCGCGACCGTTCCCGGCTGGGTGCCGTGAGCCTGCGCGATGTCCGCAACCGCATCCACGATCGCGTAGCCGCGGTCGGTGCGGTACTGCTCCACGGAGCTCGCACGGGCCGAGTCGACCTCGACGTCCTTGCGGTACTTCCCGGTCAGGAAGCCGTGCGCGAGCGCGAAGTACGGGACGACCCCGAGGCCGGCCTCGCGGGCCAGGGGCAGGAGCTCGCCCTCGATGTCACGCTCGAGGAGGTTGTACTCGGGCTGCAGGGCCGCGGGCTGGTGCAGCTGGCTGCTCTCGACGGCGGAGAGCCATTCGCGCAGGCGCGCCGGGGAGTAGTTCGAGACGCCGATGGCCGCGATCTTGCCGGCATCGACGAGTTCGGAGAAGACCCCGGCCGTCTCGGCGACGGGCGTCTCCGGGTCGTCTCGGTGCGCGTAGTAGAGGTCGATCTGCTCCACGCCGAGGCGCTTGAGGCTGTCGTCGACCGCGGCGCGCACGTTGTCGGCGCTGAGCCCGGGCCTCTTGTCGTACTGCGCGACCTTGGTCGCGATGACCAGATCCTCCGGGCGGCCGCGCGAACGCAGCCACTCGCCGATGATCGTCTCGGACTCGGCCCCGGAGTTGCCGGGGATCCAGGCTGAATAGACGTCGGCGGTATCGATGAAGTTGCCACCCGCCTCGACGTAGCCGTCGAGGATCGCGAACGACGCGTCGCGGTCGGCGGTCCAGCCGAACACGTTGCCACCGAGCGCGACGGGGGAGACGGAGAGCGTGCCGCCGAGCGCGCGGCGGGCGGGGGAGAGCTGCGTGGTCAAGGTGATTCCCTTCCGCGGCCCACGCGATGTCGGTGGCCGCACCTACAATCAACGAGTCATGACGCTACTGCCACCAGTCTTCGATCCCTCTGAAAACGACCTCCTCGACGGACTCAATCCGCAACAGAAGGAAGCCGTCACCTACCGCGGCCCCGCGCTGCTCATCGTGGCGGGTGCGGGCTCCGGCAAGACGCGAGTGCTCACCCACCGCATCGCGGGCCTCATCGCCTCCCGTGAGGCGTGGCCGAGCCAGATCCTCGCGATCACCTTCACCAACAAGGCCGCCGCCGAGATGCGCGAGCGCATCCAGCACATCGTGGGCGGTGCTGCGGATGGCATGTGGATCTCGACCTTCCACTCGGCCTGCGTGCGCATCCTGCGCCGTGAGGCAGACAAGTTCGGCTTCACCACGAGCTTCACCATCTACGACTCCGCCGACTCGAAGGCGCTCATCAAGCGCATCGTGAAGTCGCTCGAGGCGGACGTGCTCGGCTTCACGGTCTCGAGCGTCCAGTCGCGCATCTCGAAGCTCAAGAACGAGCTCACCGATGTCGACGGGTTCGCCCGCCAGGCCAACATGAGCGACCCCCGCGACGCGATGTTCCTCGACATCTACCGGCAGTACACGCAGTCGCTGCGCCGCGCGAACGCGTTCGACTTCGACGACCTCATCTCGCAGACGGTGTGGATGCTGCGCGCCTTCCCCGACATCGCGGCGCAGTACCAGCGACGGTTCCGCCACGTGCTCGTCGACGAGTACCAGGACACGAACCACGCCCAGTACTCGCTCATCCGGGAGCTCACGAGGCCCGTCGAGCCGCAGCACGTGCCGCCCGACACCCGAATGGAGCTCGACGAGCGCGGCGGCATCCCCGGCGCGTCGCTCACGGTCGTCGGCGACTCCGATCAGTCGATCTACGCCTTCCGCGGTGCCGACATCCGCAACATCAGCGAGTTCGAGCGCGACTTCTCGAACGCCAAGGTCGTGCTGCTCGAGCAGAACTACCGCTCGACGCAGAACATCCTCTCGGCAGCCAACGCCGTCATCCGCAACAACTTCGACCGCGTCGACAAGAAGCTCTGGTCCGACGGCGGCGAGGGCGCGAAGATCGTCGGCTTCACCGGGTTCTCGGCGCACGACGAGGCGCAGTTCGTGGCCGACGAGATCCACAAGCTCCGCGACGCCGGCCAGAGCTACAACGACATGGCCGTCTTCTACCGCACCAACGCGCAGACGCGTGCGCTGGAGGAGATCTTCATCCGCTCCGCCGTGCCGTACCGCCTCGTGGGCGGCACGAAGTTCTACGAGCGCGCTGAGATCAAAGACCTCATCGCCTACCTGACCGCCCTCGTCAACCCGGCCGACGAGATGTCGACGAGACGCATCCTCAACTCCCCGAAGCGCTCGATCGGCCCGGCCACGGAGACGGCGATCTGGGACTTCGCGAACAAGTACGGCATCACGTTCCGAGACGCCATGCGACGTGCTGGCGAGCTCGGGCTCGGCCCCAAGGTCACTGGCGCGATCGCTCAGCTCGCGAAGCTGCTCGACGACGCGACGGCCGGCCTCGACATCGACTCGCCGACCGGCCGCAAGACGGTCAGCCAGACGCTCAAGACCATCGTCAAGGGCACGGGGTACCTCGAGAAGCTGCTCCAGACCGGCAACCCGCAGGACGAGGCGCGCGCCGAGAACGTCGAGGAGCTCATCTCCGTCGCGGCCGAGTTCGACAAGAACAACGCTGGCGGCTCGGTCATCGACTTCCTCACCGACGTCGCGCTCGTCGCAGCCGCAGACGACCTCATCGACGAGTCCGGCGCGGTCGTGCTCATGACGCTCCACACCGCGAAGGGGCTCGAGTACGACTCGGTCTTCATCACGGGCGTCGAGGAGGAGCTGCTGCCGCACCGCATCGCGGCCGATGAGCCGGGCGGGCCAGCGGAAGAGCGGCGCCTGTTCTACGTCGGCATCACGCGCGCCCGCAAGCGCCTCCACCTCTCGCTGGCCATGATGCGCTCGCAGTTCGGCGAGACCGCGGCGTCGCTCCCGAGCCGCTACCTGCAGGAGATTCCCGAGGAGCTCATCGAGTGGCGGGTCTCACCCGGTGCCGCGGGCGGCCGCGGCGGCTACGAGCAGCGATCTGTCGCCTCAGCACGCAAGCCGCTCGGCAGCGAAGGCTATGGAACGGCCGGTGGCTACGGCAGGAGCTCCTCAGATGCGGGCAGCGCTGGCTTCTCCAGCGCCGTCCGCTTCCGAGACTCCGACGCGGGCCGAGAGACGGCCCCCAAGGCCAAGCCGAAGCAGAAGTGGATCAACGAGGTCACGGGGCAGATGCGCGACAACAGCGGCATGGAGCTCGTCGCCGGCGATCGGATCTCCCACGTCGACTTCGGTGAGGGCACGGTGCGTGCGATCCTCGGCAGCGAGGCGAAACGCATCGCGGAGGTCGACTTCGACAGCGCCGGGCGCAAGAAGTTGCTCGTGAAACTCGCACCGATCGAGAAGCTGACCAACTGAGGCGCGTGCTGGCACTAGGCTGGACGACGGACGTGTTTAGCCGGGCGGCGGGCACACACTGCCTGCCGGCGATGCGGTCCGCTCTGCAAATTCTGAAGGCTCGAGCGCGAGAATCCGAAGGCTCGGGCGAACGAACGCGACGACGCGTCGCGGATGGGATGAAACGTGGATCTCTTTGAGTACCAGGCGCGAGATGTATTCGACGCCCACGGTGTTCCAGTTCTCCAGGGACTCGTGGCCTACACGCCCGAGGAGGCGAAGGCCGCAGCCGAGAAGATCGGTGGCGTGACCGTCGTCAAGGCACAGGTCAAGGTCGGCGGCCGAGGCAAGGCCGGCGGCGTCAAGCTCGCGAAGACCCCAGATGAGGCGTTCACCGCTGCGGAGGCCATCCTCGGCCTCGACATCAAGGGCCACGTCGTCGAGAAGGTCATGATCGCGCAGGGCGCGGACATCGACCAGGAGTTCTACTTCTCCGTGCTCCTCGACCGTGCCAACCGCTCGTACCTCGCCATGGCGAGCGTCGAAGGCGGCATGGAGATCGAGCAGCTCGCCGTCGAGAAGCCCGAGGCGCTCGCACGCATCGCCGTCGACCCCATCCGTGGCATCGACGCAGCCAAGGCGGAAGAGATCGCGCGCGCCGCGAACTTCCCGGAGGAGCTCGTCGCGAAGGTCGCCGACGTCTTCGTCAAGCTCTACGAGGTGTACAACCAGGAAGACGCGACGCTCGTCGAGGTCAACCCGCTGGTGCTCACCAAGGGTGGCGACATCGTCGCACTCGACGGCAAGGTCACGATCGACGAGAACGCCGAGTTCCGTCACGCAGACCACGTCGCGCTCGCCGAGGCAGCAGGCGGACTCGACCCGCTCGAGGTCAAGGCCAAGGCCCACGACCTCAACTACGTGAAGCTCGACGGATCCGTCGGCATCATCGGCAACGGCGCAGGCCTTGTCATGTCGACGCTCGACGTCGTCGCCGGCGCCGGCGAGAAGCACGGCGGACAGAAGCCCGCCAACTTCCTCGACATCGGAGGCGGAGCATCCGCTGAGGTCATGGCCGCCGGTCTCGACGTCATCCTCGGCGACGAGCAGGTCAAGTCGGTCTTCGTGAACGTCTTCGGCGGCATCACGTCGTGCGACGCCGTCGCCAACGGCATCGTGGGCGCCCTCAACACGCTCGGCGACGCGGCCACCAAGCAGATCGTCGTCCGCATCGACGGCAACAACGTCGAGGAGGGCCGTCGCATCCTCGCCGAGGCGAACCACTCCCTCGTGACCGTCGTCGCCACCATGGACGAGGCAGCCGACAAGGCCGCCGAACTCGCCGCCCGCGCCTGAGTCGCCAGAAGAAAAGCAGAGAAGGAACAACAATGTCGATCTTCCTCGACGAGAACTCCAAGATCATCGTTCAGGGCATCACCGGCTCGGAGGGCTCCAAGCACGCCACGCGCATGCTCGAAGCCGGCTCCAACATCGTCGGCGGCACCAACCCTCGCAAGGCCGGGCAGACGCTCGAGCTCGCGGGCAAGGAACTCCCCATCTTCGGCACCGTGAAGGAGGCCATCGAGGCCACCGGCGCCAACGTCACCGTCATCTTCGTGCCGCCGGCCTTCGCCAAGGACGCCATCATCGAAGCCATCGACGCGGAGATCCCGCTGGCCGTCGCCATCACCGAGGGCATCCCGGTCAAGGACTCCTCCGAGGCGTGGTCGCACGCGCAGAGCGTCGGCAAGACCCGCCTCATCGGCCCGAACTGCCCCGGCATCATCTCGCCGGAGAAGTCGCTCGCCGGCATCACGCCCGCGAACATCACAGGTGCTGGCCCCATCGGCCTCGTCTCGAAGTCGGGCACGCTCACCTACCAGATGATGTACGAGCTCCGCGACCTCGGCATCTCGACCGCCATCGGCATCGGCGGCGACCCGGTCATCGGCACGACGCACATCGACGCGCTCGAGGCGTTCGAGGCTGACCCCGAGACCAAGGCGATCGTCATGATCGGCGAGATCGGCGGCGACGCCGAAGAGCGTGCGGCCGAGTACATCAAGGCACACGTGACCAAGCCCGTCGTCGGCTACGTCGCAGGCTTCACGGCCCCCGAGGGCAAGACCATGGGCCACGCAGGCGCCATCGTCACCGGCTCCGCGGGCACCGCTCAGGCGAAGAAGGAGGCCCTCGAGGCCGCCGGCGTTCGCGTGGGCACGACACCCACCGAGACGGCCAACCTCCTCCGCGAGGTCTACGCAGCGCTCTAGCGAGCGAGCGGCCGGGCGCCGCCAGGCGCCCCGCAACCAGCGCAGAGCGGCAGCTCTGCACACGACGAAGTGGGCTGCAGCCACACGTGGAAACACGGGCTGCAGCCCATTCGTCTCACCGCGAGTCGACGCCCCCGCGTCGCGTCGCGCGCGTGAACGTCCGCCGGAATCACGCCGTCGGGTCAGGACTCGAGACAGGATGCACGTGCCACGACCAGAGTCGGCCCCCGCACGACCGCATGGTCACACCGGCGCGCATCCGGGCGGGCAGTCCGGGACGCGCCCAGGCCCCGCGCCCGCTGGGCGCCCGGCCGGACCCGCCGGAGTCGCCGGAGTCGCCGGAGGGCATCGTGGCGACGGGTCGACTGGCCGCCCCGGCGGCCACCCGGGCGCCGCATCCGTCCCGCTCGACCCGCGGGTCGTCGCGGCGACCCCGAGGTCCCGCATCGCCGGGCCGCTGGCGCTCGGCTGGCTGCAGGCCCTCGCGCTCGCCTTCACGCTGCTGCTCGTCGGGGGAGTGCTCGACGGTGTCCTGAACCACGAGTCCCCGAGCCGCGGCACCGTCGCGCTGCTCGTGGTCCTGGTCCTCATCGCCTCCGCCGTGACGGCGGCCTCGACGATGCTCGTCCAGCGCAGCAAGAGCGCAACCGAACGCGCGCTCCGCCGCCTCCTCGTCGGCCAGTTCTTCACCATCGGGCCCCTCGCGCTCGGTCGGGAGCGCACAGGCTCGCTCGTCAGCCGCGCCACCGCATCCGTCGAACGCGCGGCCGCCTACCGCGCCGGCTTCCTCGGCCCCATCATCGCGTCCCTCACGACGCCACTCCTCGTCCTCGCGGTCATCGCCACCGCGATCGACCCGGTCACGGCCGGGCTGCTCCTCCTGCTCGTTCCGCTCATCCCGCTCATCATCGTCGGGGTGCAGCGCGCGTTCCGCTCCTCGACCGGCGCCTATCGGCGCAGCGCGGGGCAGCTCTCCGCGGCGTTCCTGAGCGCCATCCAGGGCCTCACCACGCTCACGCTCAACCGCGCCGCGACGCGCACGGGGGACGAGCTCCGGGTCCGCGGCGAGCAGAACCGGCGCAACGTCATGCGGCTGCTCGCTGGCAACCAGGTGCTGATCCTGGCCGTCGACGCCGTGTTCTCGCTCGCCATGATCACGGGCGCCGCCGCGCTCGCCGTGTGGCGCCTCGGCGACGGCGCGATCACGCCTGGGCAGGCAGTCGCGATCGTGCTGCTGTCGACCTTGCTGACGGGCCCGGTCGACATCGTCGGCCAGTTCTTCTACATCGGCATGACCGGACGAGGCGCGGAGCGCGAGCTGAGCGCGGCCATCGCGGCGCGGCCGAGCCGAGACGCAGGCGGCCAAGCGACGGATGCAGCCGCGACCGCAGCTGTGCACGCCGCCCTGGAACTCCGGGGCGTCACCGCAGGCTACGACCGGGCGCCGAACATCCTCAGCGACTACTCGCTCCGCGTCGAGGCCGGTGAGCGGGTCGTCATCACCGGGCCGAGCGGTTCGGGCAAGTCGACGCTGCTGACCCTCGCCCAGGGGTTGCTCGCGCCTCGCGAAGGGACAGTGCTCATCGGGGGAGCGCTCGCAGGAAGCGCAGACGCGCGAGCCGAACTCGCCGTCGTCGAGCAGAGCACGTTCCTCTTCACGGGCTCCGTCGCAGAGAACCTGCGGGTCGCGAAGCCGGACGCAAGCGACGACGAGCTGTGGGCCGCACTCGACGCGGCCGAGCTGCGCGACGACCTCGAGCGTGCGCCGGACGGCCTCGCGACGCAGGTCGGCGAGAGCGGACTCGCCATCTCGGGGGGCCAAGCGCAGCGTGTCGCAATCGCGCGGGCGTTCCTCCGCGATGCGAGTGTGCTGCTGCTGGACGAGCCGACGGCGCAGGTCGACCTGCGCTCCGAGCGCCTCATCACACGTGCCCTCGCACGGCTGGCCGAGGGGCGGACCGTGGTCATGGTCTCTCACCGGCCGACGAGCATCCTGGCCGCCGACCGCGTCATCAGCCTCGGCGCCGCCCGCTCCGAGCGCCACGAACCTGCCAGCGGGCCCTCGCACTCCCGCGGGGTTGCGGATGAACCCTCGGCTCCCGGGCAGCACGGCTCCAAGACCGCCAGCGGAACGGGGGAGCACCGATGAGCACCGTGACCACTCCAGCGGCGCAGCAGCGCGAGCCGGCGCGGCCGAGCCGGCCCCAGCTGGTCGCCTGGCTCCTGCGCCAGACGGCGCCGCTGCTGTGGCCGCTCGCCCTGGCGACCGTGCTGCGAGTCGTCGGCCAGCTGGCAGGCATTGCGATCCTCGTCGTCGCGGTGCTCGGGGTCTCCGGACAGCTCTCGCTCTCCGCCACGGTCGTGACGATGGTCGTCCTCGCGCTGGCGAAGGCGGTGCTGCGGTACCTCGAGCAGTTCAGCGGGCATTTCGTCGCGTTCGCGGCGCTCGCTCGACTCCGCGACCTCTTCTACGCACGCCTCGCGCCGCAGGCTCCCGCGGCCACAGAGGGGGCGGGCAGTGGCGAGCTGAGCGAGCGCGCCACCCGCGACATCGACCGCGTCGAGGTCTTCTTCGCGCACACGGCGCCGCCGGCTCTCTCTGCGGTGCTGGTGCCCGCCATCGCGCTCGCCTGGCTCGGCGGTACGCAGGACGCGATCCTGGCATCTGCCATCGCGCCATTCGTCATCTTCGTCGTGCTGGTCGTCCCAGCGCTCGGCGGCGGGGCGAGCTGGCGGGCATCGCGAGACGCGGTCGCGGCGAAGGGAGCCGTCGCGCAGCACGTCAGCGACTCGGTGCAAGGGGTCCGCGAGGTGCTCGCCTTCGAGCACACGGCAGCACGCCTCGACGACATGGACGCGCGGAGCGAGTCCGGCGCTCGCTCATCGCTGCTCGCTGCCCGGATCTCCGCGGTCCGAGGTGCGCTCGTCCTGCTGCTCCAGTGGGGGTCCGTGCTAGCGGCACTCCTCGTCGGGAGCGCGGGCGTTGCTGCCGGTGAGCTGATCTGGTCCCAGCTGCTCGTCGCCCTCGCCGTCGCCATCGGCCTCTTCGTGCCGACCCGCGCCGTGGAGAGCTTCGTGACCGACCTCAACGCGTCGTTCGCAAGCGCCGCGCGCCTCTACGAGGTCATCGAGCGGCCGCCGATCGTGACGGATGCACTCGCGCAGCCCGGTGGAGCCGGCCAGGCCGATTCCGCTCGGCAGGAGCACCGCGAGCATCCCGTGGCGCTCGCCTTCGATGGAGTCACGTTCGCGTATCCGGAGGGAGTCGGCTCGAATTCGGAAGCCCACGCCGCCCCCAGTCGGGTCGTCCTCGACGATGTCACCTTCGACCTGCGCACCGGGGAGCACCTGACCGTCGTCGGCCCCTCCGGAAGCGGCAAGTCGACCATCGCCTCCCTCGCCCTCCGGTTCTGGGACCCACTCGGAGGGGTGGTCTCACTTCGACGCGGCGCCGGGCCCGAGCCGCTGCAGCGCATCCCGCTCGACGAGCTTCGAACCCGGACGGCCCTCGTCCCCCAGCGCCCCTACCTGAGCGACGGCACGGTCGGCCAGAATGTGGCGCTCGCGAGGCCCGACGCGAGCGACGAGGAGATCCTCGCCGCACTGCGCGTCGCAGCGCTCGACGAGTGGGTCATGCAGCAGCCGAAGGGACTGGACACCCCGGTCCGGGAACGCGGCGGAGGGCTCTCCGGCGGACAACGCCAGCGCGTCGCGATCGCGCGAGCCGTGCTGGCCGACCCGGAGCTCCTGGTGCTCGACGAGGCGACCAGCGCGCTCGACGCGGCAACCGAGCAGACCGTTCGCGAGCGCCTCGCCGAGTGGGCCGCCGGACGCAGCATCCTCGAGATCAGCCACCGCATCGACACGCTCGGCGACACCGACCGCGTGCTGGTCCTCGACGCCGGGCGCATCGTCGAGGTCGGGTCACCCGAGCGGCTTCGCCACGCGGGCGGCCCCTTCCAGCAGCTCCTCGAGCGCTGATCAGCCGCGCCGCATCGACGTCTGCACGCCGTGTGCGCGCTGCCCGTCTGCACGGCGAGCCGCCGATCCGCGCGTGCGCCCAGCGGGTCACCGGTTGTCCTGGCCAACATCAGTGCAGCATCGCAGCGATCGCGGCTTGAGCGGCCGATTCTGGCTGATATCGCACTGATGTTGGTCAGCCGTTCGCGGAATCGCCGCCGCGAGCGTGGCCAGGCCGCGTGATGACTGGCGTCGGAGAGATGCCTCCGCTCGTCCGCGGGCGGAACGATCCCGGACGTTGGTCAGGCCGAGGCTGGCGCTCGGTCCGGATCCGAGTCCGGCGCTGCGGCCGAAGCGGAGCCGAGGGTGGCCTCGCCAGCGTGCTCGCGCAGCTCGAGGTCGATGAACGCGCCGATCATGGCTCGGTAGGTGGCCTCGACGACGTCAGGTGATGCGTCGGCCGACTCGGCAAGCCCGCGCACCTTGGAGATGACCTGGTCCACACGCGCCGGAGCGCGCACGGCACCCTGGTCCTGCCCTCGTTTCGCGACGGCTGCACGCTCCACCCAGCGCTGCCGCTGGCCGATGAGGGCAACGATCTGCGCGTCGAGGGCGTCGATCGCGGCGCGGATGCCGGTCATGTCGTGCGGGCCTGTTGATCCAGTCATTCCGGCAGGTTAGCGGCTATCGTCGGGGTGCTATGCCTCGCCCGATCACGTACTTGTACTCGGCCGTCGACGCGCTTGTCGCGGCCGCGGTCGGCCTCGGCGTCCCGCTGATCGCGGTCGTCGCGGTGCAGTTGGCGACGGCTGGCTTCGGCAGTGATTTCCTCGCCGGGTTCCAGTACGCGGCCGCCATCTGGGCGCTGTCCCTCGGCGGCTTCGTGAACGCCGCGATCGACCCGAGCTCAGGCCTCCTGCCTGCTGGCAGCGAGGCGATGGCCTTCACGGTGCGGGTCATGCCGCTTGGCCTGACGCTCGTCACCGTGTGGCTGGCTCGCGTGACGGGCGTGCGCATCCGTGCCGGTTCCGACATGGTCTGGCCTGGCCTCCTCTTCACGACGGCGGTCTTCTCCGCCTGTGCCGCCGGCGTCTCGGTCGCCGCGACCGGTCGTGGTATCGATATCGGCGTCTGGCAGACCACGATCGTCGGCGCCGTCATCTTCCTTGCCTCCGCGTTCATCGGAGCCAGGGCATGGCAGGTCGCCCCCATCGAAGCCGCCGTCTCGAGCCTCGAAGCGCGCGGCCACGCGCTGCTCACGCAGGGGCTCCGGGCCGCCGGCATCATGATCACCGGCGTGCTGGGAGCTGGTGCAGTGCTGCTCGTCCTCGCCGTTGTGGTTGGCCTCGCGAGCATCCTGGCCCTGTTCCAGTCGCTGCCGCTCGACGTGACCAGCGCGATCGTCGTGGGCCTCAGCCAGCTCGTGATCGCCGTCAACGGCGTCGTCTGGTCGGCTGCGTGGATGCTCGGCACCGGCTTCGCGCTCGGCACCGGTTCGAGCGTCACCCCGACCGAGACCCTGGTCGGCCCGATGCCGGTCGTGCCGCTCCTCGGCGCGATCCCAGCCTCGCCGCCGCTGCTCGCCATCTCCGTCATCGCGGTACCCGTGCTGGTCGGCCTCGCGGCGATGGTGGGCGTACGGATGCACGCGCCAGCTGGCGCCGCCCGCGGGGTGTGGTCGCGCATCTCGGTCGCGCTGGTCGCCGCCGGTGTCGCCGCTGTCGCTATCGGGGTCCTGGCACTCGCCGCGGGGGGCTCCGTCGGCCCCGGGCGGCTGGCCGATGTCGGACCCTTCCCTCTGCTCACCGGCGCGAGTGCGTTCGGGACCCTGGTGCTCGGAGCGCTGGTCGGCGCGCTCGTGCCGCTCTCTGCCGAGGAGCTCGACGACGATGCGGAAGAGTCCGACCGCCGCCGCGATGCGCGGGAGGACGACGAGCCGGCGGACGCGACATCGACGGCGAAGGCGAAGGCAAAGACGAAGGCAGGGTCAAGCACGGCGAGTTCGCGCGCCGGTGCGAACGCCGCGAAGCGAGATGCGCCTGCAGGCGCTTCGACTGCACCGGCTTCGTCCGGGAAGGACCCAAGCGCCGCGGCCAAGGCGTCTGCCGTGAAGCGTCGCGCGTCCAGAGACAGCGCCGACGAGCGCCCCTGGGTGGCTGACGCCGTCTCGAAGCGCTTCGAGGACCCGGGTGAGAGCGAGAAGAAGCCCGGGAGCGCGCTCGAGGTGCGGGCCGACGACCCGCCGGCGGAACGCCAGACGTCGGAGATCCGCCGCGCCAAGCGGCTCAAGGTCGAGAACCCGCGCTACGACGACGAGCCAGACATCTACGCCGATATCGACATCGACGACTGACGATGCCGCGACCTGCGACGTCTCTCGAGATGACGGGAATCGCCACTCGACTAGACTGACCCGGTGCTCAAGGTAGTTGTCCTCATCTCCGGCGCCGGGTCGAACCTGCGTGCGCTGCTCGAGGCACTCCGGGCGTCCGCCGCTTCCGGTTCGCCCATCGGAGCCGAGGTCGTCGCGATCGGCGCGGACACGCAGGCCGCTGGCCTCGCGCTCGCGGAGGAGTTCCGCATCCCGTCGTTCGTCGTGCGGCCGAAGGACTTCCCCGACAGAGAGGCCTGGGGTGAGGAGCTGCTCGCGCAGATCCGTCGATTCGAGCCCGACCTGACGCTGCTCTCCGGGTTCATGCGGCTCGTACCGCCTGCTGTGGTGGATGCGCTCGCCCCGCGCCTGCTGAACACCCACCCCGCGTACCTGCCCGAGTTCCCCGGCGCACGCGCCGTGCGCGACGCGCTCGAGGCCGGCGTCGCCGAGACGGGCGCCTCCATCATCATCGTCGACAACGGCGTCGACACCGGACCGATCATCGATCGCGTCCGCATCCCCGTGCTCCCCGGTGACACCGAGGAGCTGCTCCACGCCCGCATCAAGGTCGCGGAGCGCCGTCTGCTGGAAGACACCGTCAGAGGCGTCGCCTCCGGCGAAATCGCACTCGAGGAAAGAGCCACCGCATGAGCACCCCCGCCTCCCACGGACCTTCCCACGGGTCGCTGACGACCCTCGAGCGCATCGAGCCGAAGCGCGCGCTCGTCTCCGTGAGCGACAAGAGCGGCCTCACCGAGCTCGCGGCCGGATTGAAGGCCGCCGGTGTCGAGATCGTCTCGACCGGATCGACCGCGAAGACCATCCGCGAGGCGGGCTTCGACGTCACCGACGTGCAGCAGGTGACCGGGTTCCCCGAGTCGCTCGACGGCCGCGTGAAGACGCTGCACCCCGGGGTGCACGCCGGCATCCTCGCCGATCGTCGCATCGACGACCACGTCCGCCAGCTCGAGGAGCTCGGCATCGCCCCGTTCGAGCTCATCGTCGTCAACCTGTACCCGTTCGTGGAGACGGTGGCATCAGGGGCGGATGCGCCCGCGATCATCGAGCAGATCGACATCGGCGGGCCGGCGCTCGTGCGCGCTTCGGCGAAGAACTTCGCCAATGCCACGATCGTGACGTCGCCCGCCGACTACACGAAGGTGCTCGAGGAGATCGCCGGCGGCGGCGTCACGCTGTCGACGCGTCGCTCGCTCGCGGCCGCCGCATTCCAGCACACCTCGAGCTACGACCAGGCCGTCGGCGCGTGGTTCGTCTCCCACATCGCAGAGGTCGAGGGAGCAGGAGCAGGGGACGGGTCGACGGCGGCAACCGCCTCTGACACGCTTCCGACCTCGTTCACGCTCCGGGGCACGCAGCTCGCGACGCTGCGGTACGGCGAGAACTCGCACCAGGTCGCCGCCGTCTACGGCCGCGCCGACGGACGCGGGATCGCGCAGGCGGAGCAGCTCCACGGCAAGGAGATGTCCTACAACAACTTCGTCGACGCGGATGCGGCGCTTCGCGCGGCGTTCGATCACACCGCGCCCGCCGTCGCCATCATCAAGCACGCCAACCCCTGCGGCATCGCCGTGGCACCGGAAGGGCTCGCGCCCGCCGAGGCCATCGCCGAGGCACAC
The DNA here is from genome assembly GCF_008831075.1 of Pseudoclavibacter terrae. Taxonomy (GTDB): domain Bacteria; phylum Actinomycetota; class Actinomycetes; order Actinomycetales; family Microbacteriaceae; genus Pseudoclavibacter; species Pseudoclavibacter terrae. The sequence continues at coordinate 713,920 of NZ_WBJX01000001.1, forward strand.
CGTCGCGCCCACGCCTGCGACCCGGTCAGCGCGTACGGCGGCGTGGTCGCTGCGAACCGCGAGGTGTCGCCCGAGATGGCGAAGACGCTCTCCAAGATCTTCACCGAGGTCGTCATCGCGCCGAGCTTCGCACCGGAAGCGCTCGAGGTGCTGAGCGCGAAGAAGAACATCCGCCTCCTGCAGCTCCCGGCGAACCCCGCCCTGGAGGAGCGCGAGGTGCGTCAGATCTCCGGCGGCTTCCTCGTGCAGAGCGCAGATCGCTTCGAGCCGAACGCGTCGCTCATCGAGGGATGGACGCTCGTGGCGGGCGCGCCTGCGGCAGGTCAGACCGTCGAGGACCTGGAGTTCGCGTGGCGGGCATGCCGCGCCGTGAAGTCGAACGCGATCCTCCTCGCCTCAGACGGAGCCTCCGTTGGCGTCGGAATGGGCCAGGTCAACCGAGTCGACTCCTGCCACCTCGCCGTCTCGCGCGCGGGTGAGCGCGCCGCCGGGTCCGTCGCCGCGTCCGACGCGTTCTTCCCCTTCGCTGACGGCCTTGAGGTGCTGCTCGAGGCTGGCGTCAGCGCCGTCGTGCAGCCGGGCGGGTCCATCCGCGACGAGGAGGTCATCGCCGCCGCCGAGAAGGCCGGCGTGACGATGTACTTCACGGGCGAGCGCCACTTCTTCCACTGATCCGCGCCGGTCTGCGTGTCGCGCAGGTCCGCCCGCACCCGCATCCGACTTTCACGAGAGCAGCAATTGAGCACCAACACCTCCCAACCCGTGACCCGCGTCAGCGAGCTCGACGGCGGAACACGTTTCAACGCGGCGCTGGTGAGCGCCATGGGGGTTGCGTTGGCGACGCTCCTCACCTGCCTCGTCGTCATGAACGAGCGCGACCTGACCCTCGTCCTGTCGCCGCTCACCACCCTCAGCAACACGTTCGACTTCTACTCGCTGCCTGTGCTGGTCCTGCTGTGCCTCGTCACGCTGGTGGGCTGGCTCGGGTGGCTCCGGAGCTGGTGGATCGCCGCCATCGCCGGGTTCGTGCTGGCGCTGATCGCCGGCACGGTCGGGTACGTCGTGCGGCTCGCGACCGGCGGCGCCGAGTTCACCGGTGAGACCTGGTCGGCGATCTTCATGGAGTTCTTCGGACTCAACTTCGTGTTCCTCGTGTCCGCCACGGTGTACACGGCCATCATCGGGCCTGCCCTGTTCCGTCGGCAGGTCGCCGACATGCTCCGGGATGTGTCCGGCCGGGTCGCGCACGCCGGGGAACTCCGCCGGTTCTCCGAGTCGAACAGCAAGCTCGCGCTCGTCCGCATCCCCGCCGCGAACCCGCAGGATGCCCAAATCACGTTCCAGGAGCGCGCCGAGGTCGATCGGGATCGCGCCAACGAGCAGTGGGAGTCCTATGTGGCGCTGCTCGATGAGCACGGCTGGGAGACGCGCGAGGTCCCTGCTGCCGAGACCATGCCGGATTCGGTCTTCACCGAGGACCAGGTGATCGTGCTCGGTGAGATCGCGATTCTGGGTCGCAGCGGCGCCGCGTCCCGGCGCGCCGAGCTGCCCGGCGTGCGCGCGGCTCTCGCCGAGACCGAGCTCGTCACGATGGAGATCGAGGCCCCGGCGACACTGGATGGCGGCGACGTGCTCCTGGCCGGCGACACGGTCTACGTGGGTGCCTCCGCGCGCACCAACGCCGAGGGCATCCGCGCGCTCCGTGAGATCGCGCTCGACCTCGGCTACCGGGTCGTCGCGGTGCCCATCAAGGGGGCGCTGCACCTGAAGACCGTCGCGACGGCCCTGCCCGACGGCACCGTCATCGCGTGGACGCCGGCCCTCGAGCAGCCGTCGCTCTTCGGCGGCTACATCGAGGCACCAGAGCTGCTGGGAGCCAGCGTCCTGCCGCTCGATTCCGAGACCGTTCTCGTGTCAGCGGCGGCCCCCGCGACGGCGAAGCTCGTGAAGCGCCTCGGCTACAACGTGGTGTCCCTCGACATCTCGGAGTTCGAGAAGCTCGAGGGTGGAGTCACCTGCCTCTCGGCTCGCGCGTACTAGGCGGGAGCCGAGGGCAGCGACAGCTCGCGCCCGAGTCAGCGAATCACGGCATCGGCACGCGTCACAGCGAGCCGGTGCCGTGGTCGTTGAGCACGCGCTCGCCGACCGTCTCGCCATACTGGGTCTCGCCCGTGACGACGAAGCCCAAGCTGCGGAAGAAGTCGCCAGGCCCCAGGTCGCCCTCTTCCCAGATGGTCGTCACCTTGTCGAACCCGCGGCGTGCGGCCTCGTCGAGGATCGCCTTGACGGCGAACGACCCGACGCCGCGGCGCTGGAAGTCCGCGTCCACGTTCATGCGCATGATCGTGGCCCTGAACAGCTCGTCGGGGGCGTCCTCATCGAAGTTCGCCATGATGAACCCCACGACCCGACCGTCGAGCACGACGACCCTCGGCCACGACGTCGTCTGGTTGACGTAGGCCTCCGAGATCGAGTGCGAGACGGGCGCGACGAACGCCTCCTGGCCTGGTTTCAGCGTGAGCGTGTTGGCGGCGACGATGTTGTCGGCGGACAGCTCTTCGATATACAGCTCGCTCATGGATGCAGAGTAGCGGTCCGTCTGAGTATTTCTCCGAATGCGTCCCCGGTAGGCTGGAGGCAAACCGCGCGCAGAAGGAGGACTTTATGGCGAAGATCAAGGTCGAAGGAACGGTTGTCGAGCTCGACGGCGACGAGATGACCCGCATCATCTGGCAGAAGATCAAAGACACGCTCATCCACCCGTACCTCGACGTGAACCTCGAGTACTACGACCTGGGCATCGAGAAGCGCGACGAGACCGACGACCAGATCACGGTCGACGCGGCTCACGCGATCCAGAAGCACGGCGTCGGCATCAAGTGCGCGACGATCACCCCGGACGAGGCACGCGTCGAGGAGTTCGGCCTCAAGCAGATGTGGCGCTCCCCGAACGGCACCATCCGCAACATCCTGGGCGGCGTCATCTTCCGTGAGCCCATCATCATCTCGAACATCCCGCGCCTCGTGCCTGGCTGGAACAAGCCCATCATCGTCGGCCGCCACGCATTCGGCGACCAGTACCGGGCCACCGACTTCCGCTTCGCCGGCGAGGGCAAGCTCACGGTCGAGTTCACGCCGGACGACGGCTCCGAGCCGCAGAAGTTCGAGGTCTTCCACTCGCCGGGCGACGGAATCGCCCAGGTGCAGTACAACCTCGACGCGTCGATCACCGACTTCGCTCGCGCGTCGCTCAACTACGGACTCACGCGCGGCTACCCCGTGTACCTGTCGACGAAGAACACGATCCTGAAGAAGTACGACGGTCGCTTCAAGGACATCTTCCAGGAGATCTTCGAGGCCGAGTTCAAGGACAAGTTCGAGGCAGCAGGCATCACGTACGAGCACCGCCTCATCGACGACATGGTCGCGGCCTCGCTCAAGTGGGAGGGCGGCTACGTCTGGGCCTGCAAGAACTACGACGGCGACGTGCAGTCGGACACCGTCGCGCAGGGCTTCGGCTCGCTCGGGCTCATGACGAGCGTGCTCACGACGCCCGACGGCAAGGTCGTCGAGGCTGAGGCCGCGCACGGCACGGTCACGCGCCACTACCGTCAGCACCAGCAGGGCAAGCCCACGTCGACGAACCCGATCGCCTCGATCTACGCCTGGACGCGCGGCCTCGCGCACCGCGGCAAGCTCGACGGCAACCAGGACCTCATCGACTTCACGCAGGCGCTCGAAGAGGTGGTCATCGAGACCGTCGAGTCCGGCAAGATGACGAAGGACCTCGCCGCGCTCGTCGGCGAGGGAACCCCGTACCAGACGACCGACGACTTCATGAACTCGATCGCCGAGAACCTCGCCGCACGAGTGTCCGCGTAAGCGACACCACGGCACAGGGGCTCTCGCCTCACAAGCCCCGCATCCTGCTTCGGCAGGGTGCGGGGCTTCTGCGTGCGGCCGGCTCCTGGCCTACGGAGAATAGGGTGGATGCATGAGCACCTCGCCAGTCCGCATCACCGTCACAGGAGCAGCAGGCAACATCGGCTACTCGCTCCTCTTCCGCATCGCCTCCGGCTCCATGCTCGGCGACACCCCCGTCGAGCTGCGGCTCCTGGAGATCCCGCAGGCCGTCAAGGCAGCCGAGGGCACGGCGATGGAGCTGGCGGACGGCGCGTTCCCTCTGCTGCGGTCCGTGGACGTCTTCGACGACGCCGATGCGGCCTTCGACGGCACGAGCATCGCGCTGCTCGTCGGCTCGATGCCGAGGCGCGACGGCATGGACCGCGCCGACCTGCTCGAGGCGAACGGCGGCATCTTCGCGCCCCAGGGGCGCGCGATCGGCGAGCACGCCGCTGACGACGTCCGCGTGCTGGTCGTCGGCAACCCCGCCAACACGAACGCCGCGATCGCGCGCGCGGCAGCCCCCGACGTGCCGGGGGAGCGGTTCACGGCCATGATGCGCCTCGATCACAACCGCGCCATCGCGCAGCTCGCGGCCAAGGCAGGCGTCGGCGCCGGAGAGGTGTCGCGCATCCACGTCTGGGGCAACCACTCGAACACGCAGGTGCCGGATGTCGACCACGGCACGATCGGCGGCGTCCCGATTCGTGAGCGCATCGCCGACGACGCGTGGATCGACGGCGAGTTCACCACGACCGTCGCGACGCGCGGAGCGGCCGTCATCGCGGCCCGCGGAGCCTCCTCCGCCGCCTCCGCGGCATCTGCCGCGGTCGACCACGTGCGCGACTGGGTACTCGGCACACCGGAAGGGGACTGGACGACGGCGGCCCTGCCATCCGAGGGCCACTACGGGATTCCCGAGGGGCTCGTCGCAGGGGTGCCAGTGATCTCGCGCGGCGGCCGGTGGGAGGTGGTGCAGGGCCTCGAACTCAGCGAGCTGACCCGGACGCGCCTCGCCGCGACCGTCGCCGACCTCGAAGCGGAACGCGATAGCGTTGTCCGTCTGGGATTCGTTCCGTCGACCTCCTGAAGTGAGAAGAGCAGCAATGACCAATGCCGAACCGGACGTCCTCGCACTTGAGGTGCTGATCCGTCGAGACGGCGTCGGCGAGATCCGGGAAGGCGGCGCTGTCGAGCGCATCATCGCGGCGGACGCCGACGAGCTTCGCTCGGAGATCATGACGCGCGTCGTCGACCGCGCGACGCGCGAGGAGATCGTGATCGACCTCCGCACGATCGACATCGACGGCGTCTTCCCCCTCCGCGTGTCCCCAGATGGCAGCCTCGTCGAGACGGGGGACGTCGGCGAGCTGGCACCAGGCGATGACCAGCTGACCGACCGGCTCGCGCACGCAGAGCCCGCCCAGCCAGCCCAGCCGGGCAGCTCGGCCGAGCCGGACGTCGACGGCGGCTACGAGGCCGCGACGGGCGCGAACAGCGACGGCTTCCTGCCGCAGGGCAACGTGCACGAGACCGTGCGCATCCCTCGAGTCGAGATGATGCACCATGCGCTCGATCACGAGTCCGACGACGACGGCGTGATCCCCGGACCGCCGCAGCGCGTGGCAGCCGAGGTCGCCCCCGCGCCGGAGCTCGACGACCAACGACACGACGCGACGCAGGACGCGCCCGTGCAGCAGGCGGAGGCCCCGCCCGTGTGGTTCGAGGACCGGATCGACGAAGACGGCCTCGAGGACACCCAGCCGTGGCAGCCGCGCTTCCCCCGCGACGCCCGCGCGCAGCGTGACCTCGACGAGATCGAGAATGTCGAGACGGGACCGCGCGACATCATCCGACCCGGCCTGCCGCCCAGACCGACGAACACCGCACCGGTCGCCGCATCCGCCTCGGCAGGCACCGTGTCGAAGGCCGCATCCAGCACCGCCCCGGAGCGTCGCAAGAGCGACACCTCCGCGCCGACCCTCGCCGACCTCCTCGCCGACAAGCAGGCCGCGCCCGAAGCGCCCGCCCAGCAGGGATGGCGCAGCGCGCTGCGCGTCGGCACCGGAGGGCTCATCAAGCTCGGCCCCGGCGAGGCCGAGCGCATCAAACGCGACGAGATCCGCCGAGTGCAGCGCCAGTTCGACGGATCCAGGACCGTCGTCGTCATGAACCCCAAGGGCGGCGCCCACAAGACCACGGCCACGCTCATGATCGCGGCCACGTTCGGCGAGATCCGCGGCGGCTACACGCTCGCCTGGGACAACAACGAGACCCGAGGCACCCTCGGGTGGCGCTCGCACCCGGGCAGCCACCGCAACACGGCCGTGGACTTCCTCAGGCAGCTGCCCCGCTTCGAGGTCTCCGGAGGCGCGACCATCGCCGACGTCGACCGCTTCGTGCGCCCCCAAGGCGACGCCCAGTTCGACGTGCTCGCATCCGACGACGACGCGGCTTCGGCCGCCATCATCGACGCGGAGGCGTTCTCGCGCATGCACCGCACCCTCAGCCGCTTCTACCGCGTGCTCGTCGTCGATACCGGCAACAACATGCGCGCGAGCAACTGGGAGGCCGCCCTCGACGTCGCCGACCAGCTCGTGATCGTGTCCACCGCACGCGAGGACACCGCCGCATCCGCCGCCTGGCTCGCCGACGGCCTCCGAGAGCGAGGCTTCGGGGACAAGCTCGAGAACGCGGTCACGATCCTCTCGAGTCCCTCCGCGAAAGAGGACCAGGCGCTCACCGTGCGCCTGCGCCACCACTTCGAACGGCTCACCCGCGCCGTCGTTGAGGTACCGTACGACCAGGCTTTCGTCGGCGGCGGTGAGCTGAGCGTATCCAGCCTCAAGCCCGCGACGCGCGACGCGTGGCGCACCGCGACCGCCGCCATCGCGGAACGCCTCTGACCCGATACCAGACCTAGGAACCCAGTGCTCACGATCACCCACACCTCCCGTGCTGCCAGCCCGGACGAGATGGACGACATCCAGACCGGTCTCAACGACCGCTACGGCGTCGTCCTCTCATCCGGCGTCGAGTACCCGGGCAGGTACACGCGATGGGACATCGGGTTCATCGATCCACCGCTGATGATCGAGGGGCGAGGCTTCGCCCTGCGGATGCGCGCCCTCAACAGCCGGGGCGAAATCCCGCTCCGAGCCTTCACCGAGGCGTTCGAGCGCCTCGACGGCGTCGCGGTGCGGGTGCTCGCCGACGGCGAGGTCGAGATCGACGTGACCTCGCAGCGGGACGAGATCATCCCCGAAGAGCAGCGCACGCGGAGGCGTTCCAGCTTCAGCGTGCTGCGCGCCATCATCGAGACCATGCCGGACGACGCGCCCCACCTCGGCCTCTACGGCTCGTTCGGCTACGACCTCGTGCGACAGATCGAAGCCCTCGACGCCCCGAACGGCGGCGACCAGCGCGACCTCGTCGTCTTCCTGCCCGACTCCGTGCTCGCCGTCGACCGCCAGCGCGGCGACGCAACGCGCCACGACTTCGAGTTCTCCGACGGCACCACCACGACCGAGGGCATGCCACGCACACAGGTGCCGAGCCCCTTCATCGCACCCGCCGCATCCGCGCAATCATCGCGCGACCACGAGCCGGGGGAGTACGCGGCGCTCGTCGAATCGGCCAAGGCCTCCTTCGCCCGCGGCGACCTGTTCGAGGTCGTACCCGGTCAGGCCTTCCGTCGCCCCGTCCGCACCACCCCGGCCGACGTCTTCGCCTACCTGAAGCGCAACAACCCGGCACCGTACGGCGCGCTCATGAACCTCGGCGGGCAGGAGTTCCTCGTGAGCGCCAGCCCAGAGATGTTCGTTCGGGTCGCCGGCAGCCGCGTCGAGACCGTGCCCATCTCCGGCACCATCGCACGCGGTGCCGACGCGATCGAGGACGCCGACCGCATCCTCGAGCTCCTCAACAGCGACAAGGACCGCTCCGAGCTCACCATGTGCACCGACGTCGACCGCAACGACAAGTCACGGGTCTGCGAGCCAGGGTCGATCAAGATCATCGGCCGACGCCAGGTCGAGCTGTACTCGAAGGTCATCCACACGGTCGACCACGTCGAGGGGCGCCTGCGTCCCGAATTCGACGGGCTGGACGCGTTCGCGACCCACATGTGGGCCGTCACCGTCACCGGAGCCCCGAAGATCTGGGCCATGCGCTTCATCGACGAGCACGAGCGGAGCCCCCGCACCTGGTACGGCGGCGCCATCGGAGCGCTGCTCGCCAACGGCGACGTCAACACCGGGCTCACGATCCGAACCGCGATGATCCGCGACGGCATCGCCGAAGTCCGAGCCGGCGGCACGCTCCTCATGGACTCGACCCCCGCCGCCGAAGAGCTCGAGACCGAGATGAAAGCCTCAGCGCTCCTCGAGGCGCTCGACGCCGCCGCCGAATCGGCAGCCACCGAGGTTCCGGCCGAGACGGCACCCGCTTCGAATGGACTCGGCCACCGCATCCTCTTCCTCGACCACGAGGACTCCTTCGTGCAGATGCTGGCCGGCTACATGCGCGAGACCGGTGCGGAAGTGCGCACCGTGCGCATCCCCAAGGGCGGCATCGAGCGCGAGGAGATGGCCCGCATCCTGGACGAGCAGCAGCCATCGCTCGTCGTCATGTCACCAGGGCCTGGCGCGCCGAGCGACTTCAAGTCCTCCGAGCTGCTCGACGAGATCGTCGACCGTTCGCTGCCCATCTTCGGCGTCTGCCTCGGGCAGCAGGCCATCGGGGAGTACTTCGGCGCATCCCTCGGCCAGCTCGGGTACCCGCTGCACGGGCAGGAGCGGGAGGTCGTCGTCACCAATCCCGGTTTCCTGGACGCCCTGCCCCAGCGCTTCGTCACGGGCCGGTACCACTCGCTGCACATCGACCCCGCGACCATGCCGGAGAGCCTCGTCCTCGTCGCGTCCGACGACGACGGCATCCCGATGGCGATCCAGCACCGCGACCTGCCGATCTTCGCCGTGCAGTTCCACCCGGAATCGCTCATGACCCTGCGCGACTCTGCCGGGAAGCGCATCATCGAGGCCGTCATGGAGCGGATCCCGGCGCGCGTACCCGCCGCCTGAGCCGCGTCCAGCTGGGCGCGTGGCCGACTTCCGTGATGGGCGGGAAGATCTGGCGTGGTGACGGGCGTTGGGAGCGTTTTCGTCACGCAAGTCGGTCAGGGCAAGCGCCAGGCACGGATGCCGGGCGCCGTCACGGGTGCCTTGGGCGTCAAGAGGCCGTGGGCGGCAGCGCCGCGGCGCGTTTCATTGGCAGCGGAGCACTCAGCGACGACCTTTGACGTCTGCCAACGGCACCCGCAGTAGACCGGCCGGTCCAACTTCCGTGATGGATGCGCGTGGCTGAGGCGCCCGGGGCCCGTTGGCGTCGTCTCGTTCCGGAAGCTGGTCAGGCGCCGGGCCGTCGGCGTGAGCCTCGGACGTGGCTCCCTTCGGCGAGAAGTGCCCGCAGTGTGGCCTCGACACGCGGCCACTGGAACATCACCTGCTCGTAGGTCAAGCGCAGGACTCGGTATCCGAGCCTGTTCAGCACCAGGTCTCGGCGGCGGTCATTCCGAGAGTGCCACTCCGCGGAATGAAACTCCTTAGAGTCGCACTCGATGACGAGGCGATCGCCGACAAGCAGGTCCACATCACCGACGCCGACCACGTGGAACTGCGGAGTGACGCGCACGCCGCGCAGCTGGAGCCACAACCGGACGATGCTCTCCGTGCCGGATTGGCTCCGCGCATCCACGAATTTCAGCTTCTCACGCGCGCTCACGGCGAGCGGGGCGGCCAGCGCGGTGAGCGAGCTTCGCGTGATGAGGCGCAACTGGAGCGCCGAGTCGGCGACAACGACAAGGTCGCGTTCGGGGAGGCACAGGAGCGCGCATTCGAGAGCAAGACCGATGTCGTCGACCGCATGCTTCTCAAGCGGGCGAGCTTGATGGACTGAGGCTCGATGCAGGACCACTTCGCCTGTGCGGGGGTTGGAAGACGTTGTGCGCGTGATGCCGAGTGCGCTCGCTGCGATTCGCACATGCACCCCGGAGTGAGGCGGAGTCCAGACTCCTTGCGAACGGAGAGCCGTGAGGCAAGTGGCGCGACCGTGCAGGCGCACAGCTTCAACGACTGCGGCGGACGCGTCTGGCGTGGCAAACCAGCCAGGCGAAACCCGCCAGAAGGTCCCTTGTTTGAGCGACGCCTCTAACCCGCGGCGAGTTCCGCCCTCTGCATTCCATTCAGCGCGCGAGAAGACCCCTCCGTTTGTTCGCGCGGGCGCTCTCGCAGTTGCTGGTTCTGGCATGCGCCCAGCACAGCGCAGATCTACCGACCCGTGAACAGGAAGCTGGCCTCCTGTGGAGTCGTCGCCATCCACAGCTCGCCTGCTACGAAGTATGTGTCCAACTTCCGTGATGAGAGGCGAGCTCAGAGCGCCGGCGTGCCCGAAGTGGCCCATTCATTACGGAAGTTGGCCAGCAGCAGCAGCAGCAGCAGCAGACTGACCGAAGCGACCGGAGCGGGTCAGTGGAAGATGATGGTGCGCTGCCCGTCGAGCAGCACGCGGTGCTCGGAGAACCACTTCACGGCCTGCGTGAGGGTGCGCGATTCTTCGTCCTGGCCGATGGCCATGAGCTCCTGGGGTGCTCGCGTGTGGTCGACGCGGACGACGTTCTGCTCGATGATCGGGCCCTCGTCGAGGTCGCTCGTCACGAAGTGCGCGGTCGCGCCGATGAGCTTGACGCCGCGGGCGTGCGCCTGACGGTACGGGTTCGCGCCCTTGAAGCCGGGCAGGAAGGAGTGGTGGATGTTGATGGCGCGGCCGGCGAGTTCTGCGCAGAGCTCGGGGGAGAGGATCTGCATGTAGCGGGCGAGGACGACCAGCTCGATCTGCTGCTCCTCGACGACCTGCAGGATGCGCGCCTCGAAGGCCGCCTTCTCGTCCGGCCCGGTGACGGGGAGGTACTCGAACGGCACCTCGTAGAACTCGGCGAGGCTCGCGAGGGCTTCGTTGTTCGCGAGGACAAGCGGGACGTCGATGTGGAGGTGGCCGGAGCGTTGACGGAAGAGGAGGTCGTTGACGCAGTGGCCGGCTTTCGTCGCGAGGATGAGCGTGCGAACGGGGCGGCCGGCCTCGTCGAGGGAGACCTCGGCGCTGAAGCGCTCGGCGACGGGTTCGAGGCGGGCGAGGAGGTCCTCGCGGCTGGCGTCGGTGCGGATGTCGACGCGCATGAAGAAGCGACCGGTGTCGGTCGAGGAGAACTGCTGGAGTTCTTCGATGTTGCCCGCGGAGTCGACGATGGCTCCCGTGATGGCGTGCACGATGCCGGGCTGGTCTGGGCAGTTGAGGGTGAGCACCCATCGAGTTGCTTCTTGAATCACCACATCAGGGTAGCCGTCCTGCGCCTGAGGGGTAGACTTCACTGTGGTCGTGCGGATCGCTCGGCCCCCGGCGTGCCGGTACGCACGCAGTCGACTCCCTGGCGAGGTTTCCCGCTCGCCCGGAGTGCGCCGTTCGGATATTGCGAATGACTTCTCTCTCTGCTCCTGTGATGACGTCTGCCCCCAGGCTGCCGCTCGTCCCTCTGATCGCGCTTGCGTTCTCCACCTTCATCAGCGTCACGATCGAGATGCTGCCCACTGGCCTGCTCGAGCTCATGACCGTCGATCTCGGCGCGACGCGCGCGGAGATCGGCTGGCTCATGACGATCTTCGCGTTCACGGTCGTGCTGACGAGTACCCCGTTGACGGCGCTCACGAAGCGCGTCCCCCGCCACGCGCTGCTGGTTGTCGTCCTGGCGGTCTTCGCCGTCGGCTCCATCGCCTCGGCGTTCGCGCCCACGTATGCGTGGCTTGTCGTGACGCGCGTGGTCACGGGCCTGGCCCATGGCGTGTTCTGGGCGGTGGTCGCGTCCTATATCTCGCTCATCGCGCCGAAGGAGCTGCTGACGCGCGCGGTGTCGATCACGCTCGGCGGCGGCGCGATCGCCTACGTCCTCGGGGTGCCGATCGGCACTGCGCTCGGGCAGGCGTTCGGCTGGCGGTTCGCGTTCGGCTCGCTCGCGGTCGTGACGCTGCTCGTCGCGGTGCTGCTTTGGTTCCTGCTGCCGCGCGTGAACCACCTCGACGACTCCTATTTCACGCGGCCGATCGCGCTTCCGGACGACTCGGACGAGGAGGCGGTGCCTGCGAAGCGCGTCCGCTTCGCGCAGCGCTCGCTGCTGACGGTGATCCTGCTGTGCGTCATCACGCTCATCACGATGACTGCCCAGTACGCCTTCTACTCGTACATCTCGCCGTACTCGCTCGATGTCATCGGCTTCCCCGTCGAGACGTTGAGCCTCGTGCTCTTCGCGTACGGCATCGCGTCGGCGGGCGGGACGGCGCTCGCTGGCGTGTTCTTCACGGCACGTCCGCGCGTCGGCCTCGCGACCGGCTACGGCCTCATGCTCATCGCGGTGACGCTGCTGCTGTTCGCGCACGACACGACGGTGGCGCTCGTCGCGCTCGTCATCTGGGGGCTCGGGATGGGCGTGCTGCCGCCGCTGCTGCAGTCGCGCATCCTGAATGCCGCGCCGTCTCGCCACCGCGACCTCTCGAGCGCGCTGTACACGTCGGGCTTCAACTTCGGTATCGGCTCGGGCGCGCTCGTGGGCGGTCTGCTGCTGGATGCGGCGGGTCTCGTGGCGCTGCCGGTGTTCTTCCTGGCGATGGTCGGGCTCGGCCTGGTGAGCGCGCTGGTGCTCGACGCGGTGCTGGCTAGGCGTCCGCTGCAGCAGACGAGCTGACGCCGGACGCTCTGAAGGCCGCCGGGGTCGCCGCGGGCAGGGTGATGGTGTCGGTGCTGAGGCTTGTCGAGCTGAGGTCGTCGGCGACCCGCTGGAGTCCGTCGCGCACTGCGGCGATGGTCGGGGACGCCGCGCTCGCGGTTCGGATCGAGGTGAAGATCTCGCGCCGTGGAGCCCCGGCGAGGCTGAGGAATCGCACGCTGGGCGTGGAGTGGGCCCAGGTGAGGTCGTTGAGGATGCCGACGGCGTGGCCGGTCTCGATGAACCGCATCTGGGCCTGCAGGTCGGCGGTCTCGTAGCGCACGTCGGGTTCGAAGCCGGCGACGCGGCACTGCTGCTCTCCCCAGTGGCGGGATGCGGACCCCTGCGGTTCCATGACCCAGGCGAGCTGGGCTGCATCGGCGAGGGTGGTGACGGGGGAGTCGACGGGCACGGCGAGGCGCAGCGCGTCGCCGGTGAGGAGCCGTTGGTCGAGCCCGGGGTGGTGGGGTGCGGCGTGGCCGGGGTACTGCTCGGCGACGACGACGTCGAAGTCTCCCGCGAAGGTGTCGAAGAGCGCGGATTCCGGCTCGTGCTGCACCATCTCGATGCGGAGGCCGGGGTGCTCTTCCTCCAGGACGCGGAGGAGCGGCGGGATGAGCGTGAGGGCCGCGGATTGGAACACGGCGATGCGAACCGTGCCAACGGCGCGGCTGGTGGAGGCGAGGACCTCCTGCTCTGCGATCTCGAGTCGTTCGAGGATCTCGGCCGTGTGCCCTGCGAGGATCTCGGCCTGCTGGGTGAGCTGCACGCGGCGCCCGTGCTTGCGGAGGAGTTCGACGCCGAGCTCGGCTTCGAGGGCGGAGAGCTGCTGGGAGACGGCCGATGGCGAGAAGTTGAGCGCCTTGGCGACTTCGGCGAGGGTGCCACGGAGCTGCACTTCGCGGAGGAGTCGGAGCTTGCGTACGTCGAGCATGATTAATCATCACACGCACTGACGAAAACGCGTCAATTTCCTTCACTTTACCTAACGGAAGTCGGGTGTCGATACTGGTCACATGACCGCCACCGAGACGCCTGTCTTCCCCACAGATTCCCTCACCGAGCTCGCGCCGGAGGCTGTCGCGCTCGTGCGCCGATGGCTGACCGAGGCGGCCGAGATCCCGGTGGACGCATCCGCCGCGCAGCTCGCCGGCGTGCTGAAGGACCCGCAGGGTCTGGACTTCACGGTCGGATTCGTTGACGGCGTGGTGCGCCCCGAGGACCTCAAGGTCGCGGCGCGCAAGCTCGGCGCGATCGCCGACCAGGTGCCAGGGTTCCTGCCCTGGTACATGAAGAGCGCCGTGCGGGTCGGTGGCGCGGTGGCGCCAGTCCTGCCCGGCGTCGTGGTGCCGGCGGCGCGCAAGGTCCTGCGGGACATGGTCGGGCACCTCATCATCGATGCGACCGACTCGAAGCTCGGGCCCGCGATCGACAACATCCGAGGCAAGGGCGTGCGGCTCAACATGAACCTGCTCGGCGAGGCGGTGCTCGGCAAGAAGGAAGCCGCGCGTCGTCTCGACGGCACGACGAAGCTCCTGGCCCGCGACGACGTCGACTACGTCTCGATCAAGGTCTCGTCGACCACCGCACCGCACCAGCCGTGGGCCTTCGACGAGGCCGTCGCCGATGTCGTCGAGGAGCTGACTCCGCTCTACCGTCTCGCCGTGAACAGTCCGACGCGCAAGTTCATCAACCTCGACATGGAGGAGTACAAGGATCTCGAGATGACCATGGCGGTCTTCACGCGCATCCTCGACGAGCCGGAGTTCCTCAACCTCGAGGCCGGCATCGTGCTGCAGGCCTACCTCCCCGACGCCCTCGCGGCCATGATCCGACTGCAGGAGTGGTCGGCGCGTCGCGTCGCGCGTGGCGGTGCGCCGATCAAGGTGCGGCTCGTGAAGGGGGCGAACCTGCCCATGGAGCGCGTGGAGGCGTCGCTGCACGGTTGGCCGCTCGCCACGTGGGGCACGAAGCAGGACTCGGACACCAGTTACAAGCGGGTCATCGACTACGCACTGACCCCCGAGCGGGTGAAGAACGTGCGCGTGGGTGTCGCCGGTCACAACCTCTTCGACGTCGCGTTCTCCTGGCTGCTCGCCCAGCGCCGGGGCGCGACGGACGGCATCGAGTACGAGATGCTGCTCGGGATGGCGCAGAGCCAAGCTGAGGTCGTGAAGCGCGAGGTCGGCGGGCTGCTGCTGTACGTGCCGGTCGTGCACCCGCAGGAGTTCGACGTGGCGATCGCCTACCTCATCCGCCGCCTCGAAGAAGGGGCGAGCCAGGACAACTTCATGTCGGCGGTGTTCGAGCTCGCCGACAACGAGGAGCTCTTCGAGCGCGAGTCGCAGCGATTCATCGCGTCGCTCGACGCGCTCGACCGTGAGGTGCCGGCGAGCAACCGAGTGCAGGACCGCACCGCGGAACCGAACCCGTTGCCCGCCGACCGCTTCGAGGAGACCCCGGACACGGACCCCTCGCTGCCCGCCAACCAGGCGTGGGCGCGTGGCATCCGCGAACGCGCACAGGCGTCCACGCTCGGCACCGCGACCATCGAGGCGAACACGGTCGGCACCGCCGGCGAACTGGACGCACGTGTCACGCGTGCCGTCACGGGCAGCCAGTCGTGGGGTGCGCTGTCCGGCGCGGCGCGTGCCGAGATCCTGCACCGGGCGGGGGATGCGCTCGAGCGGCGACGCGCCGACCTCATGGAGGTCGCCGCGTCCGAGGCGGGCAAGACCCTCGACCAGTCAGACCCCGAGATCTCGGAGGCCATCGACTTCGCGCACTACTACGCGGAACTCGCTCGCGGCCTCGACGAGGTGGACGGCGCATCCTTCGTTCCGTCGAAGGTCATCGTCGTGACGCCGCCCTGGAACTTCCCCGTGGCCATCCCCGCCGGATCGACCTTGGCCGCGCTCGCGGCTGGCGCATCCGTCATCATCAAGCCGGCGCGGCCCTCGGCGCGCTGCGGCGCGGTGATGGTCGAGGCGCTCTGGGAGGCCGGTGTGCCGCGGGAGGTGCTGCAGTACGTGCAGTTCTCCGACCGCGAGCTGGGCAGCGAGCTCATCAAGAATCCGTCGGTCGACCGCGTCATCCTCACGGGTGGCATCGAGACGGCCGAGCTGTTCCGCTCGTTCCGCCCCGAGCTGCCGCTGCTCGCTGAGACGAGCGGCAAGAACGCCATCATCGTGACGCCGAGCGCCGACTATGACCTCGCGGCGAAGGACGTCGTCGCGTCGGCGTTCGGCCACGCAGGGCAGAAGTGCTCCGCCGCCTCCCTCGTGGTGCTGGTCGGTCAGGCGCAGCGCTCGCGGCGCTTCCGCGAGCAGCTCCTCGACGCCGTGCGCTCGCTCACGGTCGGCTACCCGTGGGACGCGCCGTCGCAGATGGGGCCGATCATCACGCCGGCCTCCGGCAAGCTGCTCGACGGGCTCACGACGCTCGGTGCGGGGGAGCGCTGGGTGGTCGAACCTCGTCAGCTCGACGACAGCGGGAAGCTCTGGAGTCCTGGCGTGCGTGCGGGCGTGCAGCGCGGCTCCGAGTTCCACCTCGTGGAGTACTTCGGTCCGATCCTCGGCATCATGACGGCGGACACGCTCGAGGAGGCGATCGAGATCGTCAACGAGGTCGACTACGGGCTGACGTCCGGCATCCACTCGCTCGACCGCGGTGAGGTGGCGCAGTGGCTCGACACGATCCAGGCGGGAAACCTCTACGTGAACCGGGGGATCACGGGCGCGATCGTGCAGCGCCAGCCGTTCGGCGGTTGGAAGAAGTCGGTGGTCGGATGCACGACCAAGGCGGGCGGGCCGAACTACCTCGTCGGCCTCGGAACCTGGGAGCGGGCTCGCGCCGTCGAGGTCGCGCCGGTCGCGAACGCCAGCGCGCAGACGCTCCTGGATGCTGCGGTGGCGATCGCGAAGGCGCAGCCGGCGGTGCTGACGAGTGGTGACACCGCGATGCTCGAACGCGCGCTCGGCAGCGACGCGCAGGCCTGGGCGGAGGAGTTCGGGCGCGACCGCGACGTGCAGGGGCTGTACGCCGAGCGCAACGTCTTCCGGTACCTGACGTTCCCGGGTGAGATCACGGTGCGGCTCTCCGAGGATGCACGCGTCGCGGATCTCCTGCGGGTCGTCGCGGCCGGACTCGTCGCCGGAGCGCAGCTGCGGGTCTCGACGGGGGTCGAGCTGCCCTCGGCGGCCAAGGCGGCGCTCGCGGGGGCCGGCGTGCGCATGCGGGCTGAGTCCGACGCGGAGTTCCTCTCGGCCGCAGGTTCGCTTCGAGGTGGGCGGATGCGTCTCATCGGTGGCGATGCGGTCGCGTTGGCGCGTGCCGTGGACGGCCGGGTGGACCTGGCGATCTACTCGGGAGCAGTGACCGAATCCGGTCGGGTGGAGACGCTGCCATTCCTTCGGGAGCAGGCGGTGTCCATAACGGCGCACCGTTTCGGCACGCCGAACGCGCTCACCGAGGGTCTTCTCTCTCGGTGATGTTCGATCGCGTTCGAGGTCGCTGAATACCCCCGCGATTCTCCAGCCAGTCTTCTCTCGGTATTCTGATCCGAAGGTTGGGCAGGCTGGTGTCGGGGGTATTCAGTGCCGGGGAATGCACGTCAGGATGTCAGCGAGTGGCTCGGTAGGATCGCGCACTCGGGGGAGTCGTCAGGCTTCTTCTCCGCCGATGACGTAGATCCCGGCGCATTCGAGGAATTCCGCGGAGAGTCGGGCTTGGCCCAATTCACGGGCACATCGACGACGATGAATGCCGCGGCGGGCGCGGATTTCCACGCGTACATCCTGAATACGCACGTCGGAACCGTGCAGCTCTTCGGCAGCCTTCGCCGGAGTTCCGGCTCGGAACGCGAGGGCGTGGATATCTCTCGCATCGAGAGCGAGAAGCTCGTCGTCATCGGAATGATCCGCGGGTCGCTCAAGTTCCGAACCGGCAGCCTCTCTGGTGTGCTCAACCCCGGCGACGTCCTCGTCGTGAACTCGAAGCATCCACTTGTCACGGCGAGTCTCGGCCCCATCGAGACGCTCGGCTTGGCCGTGCCCCTCGACGATGTCGCGAACGATGCGAGAATCACCGTCAGCGACCGCGCCGTCCGCCTGCCCGAGACGGCTCTGACCGCTGCCTTCCTGGCGTTCATCGGCCGCTACCTGGTGGAGGCGACGTCGAGCACCAGGGGCGGCCGTCGGTCACCGGCAGGCACGGAGCCCGTGCTCCACGACCTGCTGCGGGCTGTCCTCGCGCAGGTGACGCTTCCGGCATTGACACCCGCCCAGCATTCGCTGCGGATGAAGGAGGCGGTGCGCGAGCTCATCGAGAAGTACCACGTCATCCAGGGCTTCGACGCGGACAGCATCGCGCGCGCCCTGCACATCAGCAGGCGGAAGCTGTACCGCGATCTCGCCGACGAGGCCGACGGCATCGCGGGGCTCATCGCGGCACGCCGGGTCCAGTCGGCGGCCGCGCTCCTCGTCGAGCAGCCGCAGCGCTCGCTCAACGACGTGTCGGCTGCGGCCGGCTTCGGGGACGCCACGACGATGCGTCGACATTTCCTCACGCGACTCGGCGTGACACCCGCCGACTACCGCAAGGAACGCCCCTGATCGCGTAGCCTCATGTCTGCGGCTCCGGGCTCGCGCTGGGGCGGTCCCGTCGAGGCGCCGGGCGCAGCGCAGCTCCCTGTTCCCCCGTCACCGACAGAAGGATGGCCGTGGCCTCGTCGATTCACCGCCCAGCGCTCGTGACCGCGAAGATCGGGTTCGGTCTGCTCGCCTTCTCCTCGATCGTGTCCGAGATCGCGACGATCATAGAACGCGGCACCTGGGTGCCAGAGAACTTCTTCGCCTACTTCACGATCGAGACCAACATGCTCGTCGTGCTG
Organism: Pseudoclavibacter terrae; assembly: GCF_008831075.1. Taxonomy (GTDB): domain Bacteria; phylum Actinomycetota; class Actinomycetes; order Actinomycetales; family Microbacteriaceae; genus Pseudoclavibacter; species Pseudoclavibacter terrae. Next base: position 732,522 of record NZ_WBJX01000001.1, read on the forward strand.
TCGCTGCTGCTCAGCGCCGTCGCGACAGCGGCCAACGCGCAGGGTGCCAGGATCAACGCCTTCCGCGCCGCCGTCACGGTCTACATCCTCATCGTGGGCATCGGCTTCGCGCTGCTGCTCTCGGGCCTCGTCGACGTCGACTTCACCGCCGTCCCGTGGAACAACACCGTGCTCCACTACGTCATGCCGGTCGTGATGCTGCTCGACCTCCTCATCGACCGGCCGACGAAGCGCATCCGGTTCGGCACGGCGCTCATCTGGCTCATCTTCCCCGCCGGCTACGCGGCCTTCTCGCTCGTGCGCGGCAACCTCATCGGCTGGTACCCCTACCCATTCCTGAACCCCACGGATCAGGGCTACGCGCCGGTTGTGCTCACGATCATCGGGCTCGTCGTGCTCGGGGTCGTGCTCACCTGGCTCGTGACGCTGCTCTCGCGGCGACCAGGCAAGTCGCGCTAGACTTCTGACGGCCGCGACTGGCGTTCAGGTGGGTCACCACCGGGGAGCGGCTCTTCGGGTTTCGAGCCGTTCGCCTGGGCTCGCCGGTTCACGACCACATGTTCGCCGTGCCATCCGGTTTTCTGAAGGAGCCTTCGTGACCGATACGTTCAATTCCCCACTGAGTGAAGTCGACCCCGAGATCGCAGCGGTGCTCGAGCAGGAGCTCGACCGCCAGCGCTCGACACTCGAGATGATCGCCAGCGAGAACTTCGTTCCGCGCGCGGTCCTCGAGGCCACCGGCAGCGTCCTCACCAACAAGTACGCCGAAGGCTACCCCGGTCGCCGCTACTACGGCGGCTGCGAAGTCGTCGACATCGCCGAGAACCTCGCCATCGAGCGCGCCAAGTCGCTGTTCGGCGCGGAGTTCGCAAACGTGCAGCCGCACTCCGGCGCCACCGCCAACGCCGCTGTCATGCACGCCCTCGCGCGCCCCGGCGACACCCTGCTGGGCCTGTCGCTCGACCACGGCGGACACCTCACGCACGGCATGAAGATCAACTTCTCCGGCCGCCTCTACAACATCGTCGCGTACGGCGTCGACGCCGAGACCTCGCAGATCGACATGGAGCAGGTGCGCGAGCTCGCGCTCGAGCACAAGCCGAAGGTCATCGTCGCCGGCTGGTCCGCATACCCGCGTCAGCTCGACTTCGCCAAGTTCCGCGAGATCGCGGACGAGGTCGGCGCCTACCTGTGGGTCGACATGGCGCACTTCGCCGGACTCGTCGCCGCTGGCCTGCACCCCAACCCGGTACCGCACGCGCACGTCACGTCCAGCACGGTCCACAAGACCATCGGCGGCCCACGCTCCGGCTTCATCCTGACCAACGACGCCGACCTGGCGAAGAAGATCAACACAGCGGTCTTCCCCGGCCAGCAGGGTGGCCCCCTCATGCACGTCATCGCCGGCAAGGCGACGGCGTTCAAGCTCGCTGCGACGGACGACTTCAAGGACCGCCAGGAGCGCACGCTGCGCGGCGCGAAGATCGTCGCCGACCGCCTCCAGCAGGCCGACGTGGCCGGCGCCGGCATCTCGGTCCGCTCCGGCGGAACCGACGTGCACCTCATCCTCGTCGACCTCCGCAACGCGGAGATCGACGGCAGGCAGGCCGAGGACCTCCTGCACGAGGTCGGCGTCACCGTCAACCGCAACGCGGTCCCCAACGACCCGCGCCCTCCGCTCATCACGTCGGGACTGCGCATCGGCACGCCCGCGCTCGCGACCCGCGGCTTCGGCGACGTCGAGTTCACCGAGGTGGCCGACGTCATCGCGCTGGCGCTGCTCCCTGACGCGGATGTGCCCGCCCTGCGTGCTCGCACGAAGGCCCTCGCCGACGCGTTCCCGCTCTACCCTGGCCTCGGCGAAGCATGACCGCTGCCGCACTCGACGGCAAGAAGGCCGCGGCCGACATCAAGGCCGAGCTCCGTGAGCGCGTAGCTGCGCTCGCGGAGCGGGGCGTCGTGCCCGGACTCGGGACGATCCTCGTCGGCGACGACCCGGGCTCGAAGTGGTACGTCGCGGGCAAGCACCGCGACTGCGCCGAGGTGGGCATCGAGTCGATCCGCGTCGATCTGCCCACGGAGACCACGCAGGAGGAGCTCGAGGCGGAGATCGATCGCCTCAACGCGGATCCGGCCTGCACGGGGTACATCGTGCAGCTGCCGTTGCCGAAGCACATCGACCAGGACCGCGTGATCGAGCGCATCGACCCGTCGAAGGACGCGGACGGCCTGCACCCCACCAACCTGGGCCGCCTCGTGCTCAACGCCAACGACCCGATCGTGACGCCGCTGCCGTGCACGCCTCGCGGCGTCATCGAGCTGCTGCGTCGCAACGACATCTCGCTGAACGGCAAGCACGTGCTCGTCATCGGGCGCGGCGTGACGGTCGGGCGGTCGATCGGCCCGCTGCTCACGCGCCGCGAGAACAACGCGACGGTCACCCTCACGCACACGGGAACGCCCGACATCGGCGTGCTCGCGCGCGAGGCGGACGTCATCGTGTCCGCGGCGGGTGTCGCCGGCATCGTGCGCCCCGAGTGGGTCAAGCCTGGCGCCGCGGTGCTCGACGTCGGCGTGAGCCGTGTCGAGGACCCGGTGACGGGCAAGTCGAAGGTCGCGGGCGACGTCGACCCCGGCGTCTGGGAGGTGGCGGCCTGGGTGTCGCCGAACCCCGGCGGTGTCGGGCCCATGACGCGCGCGCTGCTGCTCGAGAACGTCGTCGAGCAGGCCGAGCGCCTCAACCCGGCGGTCTAGCGCCGCATCCAGGTAGAGGGCCCGAGCAGTTCATCGAACTGCTCGGGCCCTCTGCTGTAGCTCGTGAATCCCGCGATGCCACGTCGAGGGCGGTGTTGTGGTCGTCAAGGTCGAGTCTTGACGACCACAACACCGCCCTGGGTAGGGCGTGCAGGGCGCGGAGCGGACTTGGGGTCGTCCGCCGCGCGCTACGCCTGGGAGCGGCGCTTGCGGAGTGCGGAGATGCCAAGGACTCCAGCACCGCCGGCCACGAGGGCGACGGCGAGCGTCACGAGCCACGAAGCGTCAGTCGCGCCGGTCTGGGCAAGGGTGGGCGTGCCGCCAGTCTCGGCAGTCGAAGTCGGTGCCGTCACGGGCGGGGCCGCGGATGCTGTCGGCGCGACGGTCGTGCCAGGCATGGGTGCGGCGGTAGGTTCCGCCGTGGGTTCTGCCGTCGGCGGGGCGACCGTCTCGATCGGGCCAGTGGTTGCCGTCGGCGTGGGTGTCGGCGGTGCGATCGGCAGCTCAGGGGTCGTCGGAGGGGCGACTCGGTGCAGGGTCGCCTGCTCGTAGTCGTACGACATTGCAAGGAGTGCGGCGTCCTGGCTGCGCGGTGCGGCGAGCTCGAGGCCGACCGCGGCGCCCGTCGACGTGAAGCCGGCCGGCAGCGACACGGTCGGGATGCCCGTGTTCGCGCCGAGGTCGCAGAACGTGGTGCCGGCCCAGTCGGGCGTCGCGGAGGTCGCGCTCGTCGGCATCGCGAGGGCGTCGAGGTCGTTGTCGATGAAGAACTGGTCCATCGCGGCCTTGCCGGCATCCTGCTCTGCCACGGCGGCGTCGTAGGCCGCGTTCGGGATGTCCTCGTTGCTGAGGAAGGAGTCGATGTCGTCCTGCGTCATCGACGACTTCCCGTCGGCGATGACGTCGGCGAAGGTCAGCTCGTCCGGGTCGCCCGTGAGCTCGGCCAGGCCCTCTGGCCACGCCGCCGCCGTGCTGGCGAAGAACGAGTCGATGCTGGGGCGCATGTCGATCCAGCCGCCGCTCTTGAGCGTGCCGGTAAGGAACTCGCTTGTGAAGGCCGGCAACTCGACGACCTCGGCGCCCTGTGCGCGGAGGTCCTCGACGGCCTGGTCGATGAGGGCCGTCGTCTCCTCGAGGCCGGGGCGGTCGGGGTTCTCCTCGTAGTCCCATCGGATGTAGCCGATGCGCTGCCCTTCGAGGGCGGAGCCGCTGAGGCCCGCGACGTAGGAGGTGGTGTCCTGCTCGTTGGCGATGACGGTCTGCGGGTCGGTCGGGTCGTACCCGGCGAGCACCTCCATGAGGAGCGCGGCGTCGGTGACCGTGGTGGTCATGGGGCCGGAGACGTCCTGTCGCAGCGAGAGCGGCACGATGCCGGTTACGCTCGTGAGCCCCATCGTGGGGCGGTAGCCGACGAGGCTCTGGTGGGCGCTCGGGCCGACGATCGAGCCGCAGGAGTCGGTGCCGAGTCCGGCGGGGGCGAAGGCGGCGGCGACGGCCGCACCGGTTCCGCCGCTCGAGCCGCTGGCGCTGTTCGCCTGGTTGTATGGGTTGTTCGTGCGCCCGCGTTCGGAGCTCAGCGTGTAGGTGCCGTGCCACGCGAACTCGGAGAGGTTCGTCTTGGCGATGATGATCGCTCCGGCGTCGCGGAGGCGCTGCACCGCCGTCGAGTCGAGCTCGGTCTGGTAGGTGTGCAGGGATGCGCTGCCCGCAGTCGTGGGCATGTCGAACGTCGCGTAGTTGTCCTTGACCAGGATCGGGACGCCATGCAGCGGGCCGCGGAGGGTGCCGGCGGCGCGCTCGGCGTCGAGCTCGGCGGCCGTGCTGAGCGCGTCCGGGTTGGCGAGGATCACGGCTGCCAGGCCGGGCTGGTCGCCGTACGGGTCGTCGTAGGCGGCGATGCGGTCGAGGTACCGCTGCGTGAGGTCGACGGAGGTGGTCCGCCCCGCCTCGAGGAGCGCAAGCGCATCCGTGATGCTGAGGTTCACGACCTCTGACGCTGCGGGGAGCGTGACCTCGGTGCTTGGGGCACCGAATGCTGACGGGGCGGTGAGAGCGGCGCTCAGGGCCAAGCCGGAGCAGAGGGCGGTGGCGGCGGTGATCTGGGTGACTCGGCGGAATGCGGGCTTGTGTGGCAACGGAGACCTTTGCGAGGAGGGGACGACGGGGGTGTCGTCAGTCTCGGCCGGGCCGGTTTCGCTGCTGTTTCGAGCGTGTGTTGTTTTCCGCACATCCGGGGTGTTCAGTCGCGCGTCGCGACGACCCTTGTGAGCGTGATGCGGGTCTGCTTCTTTGGCAGGGCTTTGCCTTCGCGGCGGTCCACGTACTCGGTCTCGCTGACGCGGAACGTGCGGCCGGGGCGGTGGGGAGTGTGCAGGTCGGGGAACACTCCGCGGGCGACCTGCTCGAGCAGCTCGAGCCCTTCGGCCTCGGTGCCGACTGGCTCGGAGTGCCCGAGCTTGGTGCCGACTGCGCTGATGCTGACGGTCTCGGTGATGACCACGTACTGCTCGCTCATGCTGATCCTCCAGTGCTGGGCCGGGGTGCATCCCGACACCTTCACGGTACGAGCAGGGCGGCGGCGGGCGCTTCGGCCGTGCGACTGAGTTGCGGCGATACCCGGCCGAGCGGCTCAGCCCTGAGGCTGAGCCTGGCGCTGCGCGTCGAACGAGGCGAGCAGCTGCTCGACGCGCTCCGTGATGACCTCGCTCCCGTATTCAGGGGCGGATGCGATGGTGCCGTCGGCGGCCAGCAGGAGCGCTGCGGGGGTGGCTTCGGCTTCGAAGTACTCGGTGACCGCCTTCGCCCCGAAGTAGGTGGAGGGGAGGGCGCTCGGGTAGCTCTTCTTGATGGAGGCGCGGCTCGAGGAGGTGGCGACGATGATCTGCGCGTCGTCGCCCATGCGCCGCGACCAGTCGCCGATCTGGCTGAGCACGGGGCCGCAGGAGCCGCATCCGACTCTCGCGAAGATGAGGATGGTCGTCTTGCGGGGGATGACGACGAGGTTGTAGAGGAGTTCGGGGGAGCCGTCTCCCGACACGAGCTCGAGGTTGTGGGGGATCATGTCGCGCGCGCTCGGGTCCGAGATGAGGTCGGGGCCCTGCTCGACGAGTTCGAAGTCCTGCCCTGAGCTCACCGCTCCGGCCGTCGACGCCGCGGTGGGAGCCGGCGTCTTCACGAGGCTCGCGATGATGCCGAGGAGGGCTGTGATCGCGATCGCGACGAGCCACATCCAGTCGCCCAGCGAGAAGAGGGCCAGCTGGGTCGGCACGCCGAGGGCCATGCCAGGGATGACGGTCGCCAGCAGGGCGGCCACGGTGAGGCCGGCGTTGCGCCAGATCGTGATCTGGCTGACGGGTTCGGTGCTGAGGGCGCCGAAGCAGTTGCAGTCGACGGCCTGGCGCTTGGCGACGCTTCGGGCGACGACGGTGAGGTAGGCGGCCATCAGGAGGGTGCTGAGGCTGGCCGCGACGAGGTACGCGGGGCCGCTCAGGAGGAGGAGTGCTGCCCCGAGGATGATCTCGCCGATCGGCAGGGCGACGGCGGTCCAGGGTTTCCGGAGCGCGGCGGGTACCCCGAAGGCGGCGAACGACTGCAGTGTGCGGGAGCGTTGGGGCAGCTTCAGGGCTCCGCTTGCGATGAGGACGCAGGCGACGAGAACTGGGAAGATCACGAGGGTGGGTAGCACTCGTTCATTATCGCTGGTGTGCGGCGCGTCGCCTCGTCGAGCTTGACCGTCGGCTCGGCGCCGTCGAAGATCGACGCATGCGCCTGAATTCCCTCGATGTGGTGCGCGGCTTCGCGATCTTCGCCATGATCATCGCTCACACGGTCGTGTTCTTGGATGACCGCGAGCCGCGGGCGCTGGAGGTGCTGTTCCACTTCCTGAACGATGCGGCGTCGCCGCTGTTCGCGTTGGTGATCGGTGTGACTGCCGGCTACCAGCTGCGGGAGGCTTCGCGGTGGGATGCGCGTCGGAAGAGCTTCTTCGCGATCTCGTGGGTCATCAAGTCGATCGTGCTCATCCTCGTTGGCCTGCTGTTGAGTATCAACTTCTCTGGCGTGCTCATCGTGTTGGACTTCCTGGGCATCATGATGCTCGCGGCGACGCCGTTCCTCTTCCTTCCTGCGGCGTGGTCTGCGGGTGCTGCGCTGGTGTTCCTGGCGGCGGCCCCGATCGTGAACGAGGCGGCGCGCAACTGGGCGCTGACGTCGGCGTTCTCGCCGACGTCGATGTACAACCCGACGGCCCTGCTGCTGGATTGGACGGTGCTGGGTTCGGCGTACCGCCTCACGAACCTGCTGCCGATGCTGCTGATCGGCTTCCTGCTGGCGCGGTGGCAGCTCGGCGATCTGCGCCGCACGGCGTGGGTGTTCGGCGGGGGAGCGGTGCTGCTCGGTGCGTCATTGCTCATGCGCCGTTGGGAAGAGGCGACGACGGGGGTGGCTCAGTCCGGTTCGTATGGTGATGAGGCTCGTGACCTTGGGCTCGCGCTGCTGGCGTACGCGGGCATCCAGCTGCTCGGCGACTTCTCGGGTGAGCGGATGCGCACCTGGTTCGCGAGGCTGACGAGGCCGCTTGCTGACATGGGCACGATGGCGTTCACGATCTACTGTCTGCACGTGCTGATTCTGACGGCGATATGGTCGCAGCTGCTGCTCGGGGAGGAGAACTGGCTGGCTGGGCCGGGGCTCATCTATCGGCAGCCGCAGGGTGTGCTGACGATGGTCGCCATCATGGTGGTGTGCATGCTGTTCGCCACGCTCTGGCGCCGGTATCTCGGGGTGGGCCCGTTGGAGCGGGTCATCGGTGTGCTGTCGCTCAGGCACCCGCCGGAAACATTGCTTGCAGTTCCTTCCGCTTCGACCAGGCGATCCGAACCAGCTCTTCCAGCACCTCGAGGTTGAGCGACGAGAAGCGGCCGGCCCAGATGCAGTCCTTGCCGAGCTTCACCTTCCCGAGCTGCTCGATGAGGCCTTCGGGGGCCCACATCTGCAGGCCGTAGATGGACATCGACGCCTTGCGGGGCGCGAATCCCAGGATCATCGCATCGCCCGAATGGCCGCTCTCGTACGTGTAGTGGTAGCTGCCGTAGCCGATCATCGTCGGCCCCCACACGACGGCGTCCTCGCCCGTGACCCGATCCATGATCTCCCTCAGTATGCGGGCGTCCTCGCGCCGACCCGCGGGCTCCGCCTGGTCGATGATGAGATCGGGTGAGACATCTGACGGCTTCGTCTTCGTTTCTGCCATGACGAGAGTATGGACCCGGCCACCGACAAGACGGGCCCAACGTCGCTGAACCCCGGCCGCGATTCGCGATAGGATTCCCCACGGTCGCCGCACGCCAGGCGACTGTGGGGCCTGTAGCTCAGTTGGCAGAGCATCGGACTTTTAATCCGCGGGTCGTGGGTTCGAGCCCCACCGGGCCCACTCCACCTCGTTCAGCGTCCTCGCGGCGAGAGTGCAGGCTGCACGTCGGGAGCATCGTCTGACGATCTTTCGCGGACACAGGGCGGATCGGCTAGCTCCAGGCGAGGACGAGGCGCGCGGCCTGGATCGGTATCAGGGGATCGACGCCCGTGACCTCGGCGAACCGCCGCAGTCGCTTGCTCAGCGTGTTCCTGTGGCAGTACAGGTCTTGAGCTGACTCCCCGATGTTGCCAGTGCGCAAATAGCTCGAGACGCTCTCCCGCAGGCGAGCCTGCTCGGAGGGCCCGCAGCGTTTCAGGGCCTCCTCGACGTCTGTCGCCAATGGCGCGCCCGTTTCCGACACGGCGCGTTTCATGTAGCGCGCCCAGCCGCGTTGCCAGGTCATGCATCCGACCTCGTGGGCATCGAGGAGACGTGCGAGCGAGAGTGCGACGTGCGCGGCTCGACCGAGGTCTGAGAGCCCCTGGTCCGCATCCACCAGACCCACCCGCTGATCGCGCAGGCGCCGCAGCGGCTCTCTGAACGTCGCGCTCGGCTCCTCCATCCCGCGCCGGGGAGCGAACGCCACGAGCCCGTCCGCGGAAGGATGCGTGAAGAATCGGTTGCCGATGCGATCGAAGTCCGCAAGGACGAGACGAAGGTGCTCCGCGTCTGAACCGACGGCCGCGATCACAAGCAGAGGGGCGGTTGGCTCCAGGCCCAGGTGCCCGGCGATGGTGCGCACGTGACTGTCCTGCAAGGGCCCTTCCTGCAGCAGGCTTGCGATGTGTCCCTGCAGGACTGCGGTCGCCTCACCCTGCATGCGCTCACGCTCTGAGACGTACGCTCGTTGCGCCCGATACGCGTACTCGTCAACGGTGCGAATCACCACGGATGTGTGGCGGACGATGAGCTCCGCGTCCGAAGGCAACGCGTTTCTGGTCACAGCACCCCACAGGACCTGGAAGTCAGCGTGGATGGCCGACATGAGGGAGCTCAACGGCACGTGTGCACGGGCTCGGGACACCCCGACCCGGTCGGCCACCTCGACGACGTCGGGGAGGCCGCCGACGCGAAGCCCCTCGATCATGGCGTCGAACGCCTGGGCGGCCGTCGTTCGTATGTCCGAGCGGGGGACCAGCGACGATGCGTAGCCGGGGATGTCGAAGATCAGATCCATGAAGGCCTCAACGAGAGCAGACACGTCGATCTGGTCCACGATCTCAAGCCAGCGGTCCCCATCCGTTCCTCGCGGGTGCTGTCCGATACCTGCGGTGGCTGCTGGGCTCATAATCGACACTTTATGTGCATGTGCACCGTTTTGGCGGGATAATCAGGAGCCCATGCACCCAGAAGAGTGACGAACGTGTTGACAAGCTGTTTCCAGGCCTCCGCACAGGGCGGTAGCCGTTTCGATTCTCGACGGGGAGCATCATGAGCGACAGGGCACCTACCGCAACGATCGAGTACAGCGCCGTGCAGGAACTGAGTTCGAGGGACGCTAACAAAGTCGCCGTCGGCGCCCTTGTCGGCACAGCACTCGAGTACTACGACTTCTTCCTCTTCAGCGCAGCTGCGGCGCTCGTCTTCAACGTGCAGTACTTCACCAACGAGAACGCAAGCGCAGCAGCACTCGCCTCGTTTGCCACGTTCGGAGTCGGCGTGGCCGCTCGTCCGATCGGCGGCGTCATCTTCGGAGCGATGGGCGATCGAATCGGGCGACGGAAGACGCTGATGATCACCATCATCGGCATCGGTGTCATCACCGGGCTCATCGGAATTCTGCCAACCTACGCCGCGATCGGAATCGCGGCGCCCATTCTGCTCGTGCTGCTCCGCGTCGTCCAGGGGCTCTTCGTGGGCGGCGAATGGTCAGGCGCACTCACGCTCGTCGTGGAGAACGCACCCCTCCACCTTCGTGCCAGATATGCGGTGATCCCCCTCATCGGTTCGCCTATCGGCACGATCCTCTCGTCAGGCGGCTTCTTCCTCATCACGTTCTTCTTCACTCAGGAGAACTTCGACTCCTGGGCCTGGCGGATACCGTTCCTCCTCTCACTCCCTCTGCTGCTCATCGCCATCTACATCCGCAGCCGACTCGAAGAATCACCAGTGTTTCGCCAACTCGAAGCGGCAGGGGAGACAGCACCGACGCCCGTCCGGACGACGTTCAAGCACAGCTGGCGCCAGATACTCGTCGGCCTGGGTTCGTCGCTGCTCGGGATGGGCGGCTTCTATCTCGTCACCACCTTCTGCGTCTGGTACGGCGTCAACGTACTCGACTACGAGCCGTCACTGATGCTCCTCGGAACCATCGCCGCCGCCACGGCTGAGATCTTCGTAATCCTGGGCGCGGGGAGGCTCGGGGCAAGATTCGGCTCCAGCCGCGTCATCCTCTGGGGCGGGATCGCCTCCGCAGCCGTCGCCGTGCCCGCATTCATGATGCTTGCTTCAGGAGTTCCGGTCCTGGTGATCCTCGCAATGGTGCTGGCCGTGTCCACGCTGTCGTTCCCATACGCCGGAACAGGGGCTGTGCTCACCGGACTCTTCCCCGCGAAAACCCGCTACACGGGCGTGGCGGTGGCCAACAACACCGCCGCCATGGTGGCTGGCTTCGTCCCTCTCGTCGTCACAGGTCTGGTCGCGACAGCCAACGAGTCATGGTGGCCAGCCGCCCTCATGCTCGCCTTCATCTCTATCGTCACTGCCGTCTGCGGTGCCATCGCACCTCGCTTCAGCGTCAGCCTTCCGGGATTCAAGCACTGACGCTTCGGCGCGCGAACAAGGAAAGGCAGAGCATCATGCACATCGACGTGAGAGTTCAGGCACGTGAGATCCTCACCATGGATCCGGCGAGACCGAAAGCGAGCCGCGTGGGAATCCTCAACGGACGGATCGTCGGGTTCGACGGCGACCTCGACGGCATCAGTGCGCGCGAAGTACTCGATTTCGGCGATGCCTGCATCACTCCGGGGCTCATCGACGCGCACTGTCACACCGCTTGGTGGGGACTCGGCCTGAAGTCGATCGACGCAGGCGAGTGCCCCACCCTCGCATCTCTCTACGATGCGATCGAAGCGGGGGCGGCCGCGCTCGACCACGAACCTGATGCCTGGATTCACGTCACGGGCTTCAACCAGGCTCTCTACGACGGTGCGTACCCCAGCCTCGCTCGCCTCGACCAGGTCACCGGCGCGCACCCGCTCTACATGCGCCACACGTCCGGGCACGCGGCTGTCGTCAACACCGAGACGCTTCAAAGGATCGGCGCGTTTCGGAACGACTTCGAGGTCCCGACAGGCGGAGTTCTCCGCCTGGACGAGAACAACGCCCCGACCGGTGTCCTCGAGGAAGCGGCTCAGGGGCTCGTCCAGGCGCTGCTCATGCCCTACTCGCAGGATGCGCTCGTGGATGCGATCGAAGCAGCCACCTCCAGGTACGCCGCGGAGGGCATAACGAGCTTCTCGGAAGCAGGCGTCGGCGGAGGCTGGATCGGGCACAGTCCGATCGAAGTGGCGGCATATCAGACAGCGGCAGAACGAGGCGTGCTGCACGCCCGCGCGCAGCTCCTGCCCGCCATCGATGCCTTGCGTCCTCTCCAGGCGCATGCCACCGACTTCCATGGTCGGGGGGAGGGGAGAGGGCTCGAGCTGGGCGTTCGCTTCGGCTTCGGGTCCGACGACGTGAGCTTCGGGCACGTCAAGGTGTTCCTCGATGGCTCGCTGCTCGGCGCGACGGCCGCTGTCACCGAGGACTTCTGCGGGCATGAGCACAATCGTGGGTACCTGCTCGACGATCCGGTGCACTACCAAGAACGCGTGCTCGCCATCTACCGCGCTGGCTGGCCGCTTGCGCTGCACGCTATCGGGGACGCGGCTATCGACCTCGCTCTGGACCTGATCGAGGAAGCGCAGAGACTCTACGGACTCCTGCGTGCCCCATGCAGGATCGAGCATTTCGGCATCGCGCGCCCGGATCAGGTCGCGCGCGCCGGGCATCTGCGAATCGCCGTGACGCCGCAGGCAGGGTTCATCGGGCCACTCGGTGACCAGATCGTCGAGCGTGTCGGTGAGGAACGGGCCGACTGGCTCTATCGCGGGCGATCCATCATCGATGCTGGAGTGATCCTCGCGGGGTCGTCGGACCTGCCCGTGTCAGACAACAACCTGAGGAGGGGTATGCAATCGGCCGTTGATCGCCTCACCGACACCGGCAGGCTCCTTGGGGCCGACGAAGGGATCACGCCGGAGGAGGCCCTGCGGACCCATACGGAATGGGCTGCTGCAGCCACGGGACAACTCCACGACAAGGGAACCCTGCAGACCGGCAAGCTCGCTGACATGACCGTGCTCGCCTCCTCACCGCTTGTCTCGCCCGATATCGCGGCGATCGCGGTCGTCGCGACGATCCTGGGTGGGAAGATCAGCTTCGACGGCCGCGAGATCCTGAGCGGTGGGTTCGCCGCTCACTCGGAGACAACCCCCTCCAGGAAGGCAGGAGCACGATGAACGCATCTGATGAATGCCCCGAAGGAACGGACGTCTTCGCTGACGCGCAAGCGGCCAGCGAAGCTCACGAGGTGGACGGGTGGTTTCGAGAAGTTCAGCAGGCTCAAGAGCTCTTCGATGCAACCCTCGCTCGTCTCCAAACGCCGGATCTGCGGAACGCCTCGCTGCTCCCGCAGTGGACACGCGCACACGTCGTCGCGCACGTCGCGTACAACGCGCGTGCGCTGACTCGCCTCGTCGACTGGGCCGCAACTGGCACGCCGAATCCCATGTACGCATCTCGGGCAGCGCGGGACGCGGAGATCGCAGCCGGAGCTCGCTTGACGGCGACGCAGCTGCGGCGACTCTCCGTGGGGGAGGCGCAGGGGTTCCAGGCTGCCTGGTCTGCGCTCCCCGAACCCCGCTGGGGCCACCAGGTCAAGGATGGGAGGGGCTTGCCACTGGCTGTCAAGCAGGTCCTGTTGCTGCGATCCCGAGAGCTCTGGATGCACCTCATCGATCTCGATGCGGGTATCACGACCGACGACGTCCCTGCGGCCTTGCAGCGCCGCATCCTCCAAGAGGTCCTCGACACCTGGGCGGCCCGAGACCACTTCGTCAGTGCAACGTCGACGGACGACGGCGTGAGCTCCTATCCGTGGGCGTCTCAGCACTGCGGACCGGGTGTTCGAGACACCGACCTCCGGATCTCCGGAGAGCTCTCCGACCTCCTCGCGTGGTCGACGGGGCGATCAGCCACAGGGATCGTCGCGGCCGACTTCCAGGGGCGCCCGCTCGAGACGGTCCCCGCTGCGAAGCCCTGGCTCTGAGCGCGTCTAGCCCGCCGACGCGGTCCTGGTGATGCGTGGTGCGGTGGCCGCCACGTCGCCGGCCGCTCCGGTCGGTGTGCCTGCGAAGGTCCAGTCGTAGGTGACGTCGACGAGTGTCCGACGAGCCAAGGTCATCGTGAGGGACTGGCTCGTGGAGCTGAGGCCGCCTGTCGTCGTGGTGATCGAGGCCGACCGGACCAATCCCGTACCCGTTGTGACATTGCGGACGAACACCGTGAAGGTGACCGGGCGGGGGTTGGTGCTGTCGAGCGCGGCATCGAAGGCGATCGAGTACGTGCCGGGCCCGAAACAGGTGGCCGGTGTGATCAGCTGCGTGCTGCTGTTCACGTTCGCAGGCGGGTCCGCGCTCATCAGTGCGACTTGGCTGAGTGTGCCGTACTGGTCCGCGTAGACCGCGCGGGGTGCGGTCGGGCCGGTTCGACTCTGACGCCACACTCCGAAGGAGCCGTCGAACGACCACGCGGACGTGATGGCTGCAGGGGACTCCGGCGCGCACTCCGCCGAGGCGACAGCGGCCGGTGCTGCAACGACAAGACCGACCGCCGGTACGGACCACGCCGCACCCCTGAGCAATGTCCGTCTCGGAAGGGCGACGGCGGGTGTCTCAGGGGAGTGTGCAGAGTCCATGGGGCGGGTCACTGTGCTCTCATGTCGGCCGCGCTCTCCAGGGGGAGTGCGGCTAGTGCGGGGACGCGTCGGTACGCACGGCACCTTCGCCGTGATCTCTGTGCAGAACGGACATTCGCATGACGCTGGTCCCTCGCGGCGCCCGTATCGCCGCTAACTCTAGGCGGCTCTCTCGGTCATGTCGATGACGATCTCGTTCGTCGGCGAGCTCTGGAAGTGTCGTGGCGTCTCCGGCGATCCTCCTGGCAGGCAGTGCAGGGACCATCTGCCATCTGCAGCAGTCGAGCACCGCCGCGTGTAGCATTCTGGGCATGTCGAGTCCCGAGTCAGACAAGTCAGGGGTTGTCGGTCACACCGCCAGCCCCGGACGTCCCTGAGAACTTCACCCCGCTCACGGAGCGCGGTCTCCTCGACATCTTCGGCGCGCCGGCCGTGGTGACCAGATGAATCCCTCGCTGATCACTGACCTCGGAGCACTCGATGCCCTTCGCCCTCTTCCTGCTTGCCCTGGCGGTCTTCGTCATGGGCACCTCCGAATTCATGCTCGCGGGCCTGCTGCCCGCTCTTGCCGCTGACCTCGACGTCACGATCGGCGTCGCAGGTCTGCTGACCTCAGCGTTCGCCATCGGGATGGTCGTCGGCGCGCCGCTCATGGCCGCCTTCGCGCGGCGCTTGCCCCCACGGGCCGTTCTGCTCTCGTGTTTGCTCGTGTTCGCCGCCTGCCATGTGATCGGCGCCGTCACGGACGACTTTCCCGTCTTGCTCGCGACCCGTGTGCTCAGCGCCCTGGCGAACGCCGGGTTCCTGGCGGTGGCGCTCGCGACCGCGGCCACACTCGTTCCCTCGGACCGAAAGGGGCGCGCTGTCGCGATTCTGCTCGCCGGCACGACGCTCGCCACCATCGCGGGTGTTCCCGGCGGCGCACTGCTCGGAGCCGCCGCCGGTTGGCGGGTCACGTTCTGGGCCATCGCGTTGCTGTGCATCCCCGCAGCACTCGGCATCATGCGTGGGATCCCGAACCGATCAGTGCATCCGAGTCCGGCTCCGCGGCTGCGCGTCGAACTCGGCCAGCTGGTCACGCCGCGGCTCCTCCTCGCGATGACGCTCGGCGCTCTCATCAACGCGGGCACCTTCGCGGCGTTCACGTTCCTGGCTCCCATCGTGATCGGCGGCCCGAGGCTCGGCGAGGCTTGGGTTCCGCTGGTGCTCGTGCTGTTCGGGGTGGGCTCGTTCGTGGGCGTCTCGATCGCGGGCCGACTGTCGGACCGTCACCCAGGTACCGTCCTGGCGGTGGGAGGCGCACTTCTCTTCCTCGGATGGATCGCGCTGGCGCTCCTCGCTTCGGAACCCGCGGCGCTGCTTGCCCTCGTTTTCCTCCAGGGAGTCCTCGCCTTCGGAGTGGGCAGCACGCTCATCACCCGCGTGCTCTACGCCGCCGCGAACGCCCCGACGATGGGCGGCTCGTACGCAACGGCGGCGCTCAACCTCGGTGCCGTCGCCGGCCCGGTCCTGGGAATCTTAGCCCTCGAGACCGGAGCGGGTGACGTCGGCCCGGTCTGGACTGCCGCCGTCCTCACCGCACTGGCTCTCGGGTTGGCAGCACTGCGCCGCAGGGACTTGCTCGGTGGATGACAGCATGGCCGGGCGGTGACAACCCGCGATGCCCCACGGGTGTGGACGTCGCCGACGGATGCCGTCGTCGACGGCTCCTGGCTGGCCCTCGGATCTGACTCCGAGCTGTGCGACCGCCACTGGTACCCGTTGGTGGGCTGATCCGCCGGACGCCTGCCGGCCTGTGCAAAGGGCGGGGGAGACCGCGCTGTGTCCCTCTTGCGTGATCGTCTAGGTTTATCCGGTGATGATGATGTCGAGGTGGGCCGCCTGTGCGCTCCTCGTGTCGGTTGCCGCGGGAATTCTTGCCGCGGTGCTCGCAACCATCCGCCTCGACTGGGCCATGGGTCTGGCGACACTGACCGCGCTCGCGGCGGCGTGGGCGACGGTCTGGCTGGTCCTGAAGGACCACGAGCGCGATCGGAAGCGGCTCGAGGAGGTCACGGAGCTCAGTACGAGGCGCGCCGACCAGGCGTCGGTGCTCAGCCACGAGCTGCGCACTCCGCTCGCCGTCATCCAGGGGGCCGGTGAGCTGCTCGCCGAGGAACGCGCGGGTCCGCTCACCGAGAAGCAGGCGGTGTTCGTGCACCGCATCGTCGACAACGCGGTCCGCATGCACAACTTCTCGGAACAGCTGCTCACCCGCGCTCGACTCGAGGCTGGTCTCGTGTCGATCGAACGCGCGTGGGTGGACCTCCGCGTCCTGTTCCGTGGCGTCGTGGAGGAGCTGTCCGAGATCTCCGACGTCACCGTGGTGTTGGATGCGCCGGGCGCCCCGGTGAGCGCGTTCGTCGACCCGCAGCTCACGCGCCAGGTCATCACGAACCTCGTCAACAACGCGGCGAGGAGCGAATCCACCGGCGGGCGCGTGGAAGTGCGTATCGTTCCAGGAGACGACGAGGTCATGATCTCCGTCAGCGACGGGGGAACCGGGATGAGCGAGACGCAGCGGGAGCGGCTCTTCAGTCGCTTCTCGAGCGGCCGGCCGCTCGGCAACGGAACCGGAATCGGGCTCTTCATCTCGCAGCAGTTCGTGGAGCTGCAGGGCGGGCGCATCCACGTCGACACGATCTCCGGGAAAGGGACGACCATGATGTTCACGCTGCCGCTCGCCGACCCGTCGCGTCGACGGCGGCGCCGATGACCGCGCCGAGCAGCCTCGCCTTCGTCGTCGACGATGAACCCGCGATGCTCGACATCGTCACCTTCGCGCTCGAGACGCAGGGGTTCACCACCGAGTCGTTCCGTTCGGCCGAGGCCGCCTGGTCCGCCCTCGAGCGCTCCCGCCCCGACCTCGTGGTGCTCGACATCATGCTCCCTGGCATCTCGGGCATCTCGCTCTGCCAGCGCATCAAGTCGCGCTGGGACGTGCCGGTCATGCTCGTCACGGCCAAGGGCGAGGTCTCCGACCGCATCGCCGGGCTGGAAGCGGAGGCCGACGACTACGTCGCGAAGCCGTTCCACCCCCGCGAGCTCGCCCTTCGAGCGCAACGGCTGGTGCGGCGCACGGACTCGTCACGCGTCGTCGTCGCCGCGGGCGTCCGACTCGAGCTCGACCCCGCGAGCCACGACGTGATCGTCGGGACCGAGCGCGTGTCGCTCACCAACACCGAATACAAGCTGCTGGCCGCCCTCATCGCGCATCCGAACTCGCCGCTCGACTTCTCGCAGCTGCTGCTCATGTGCTGGGGCGAGTACGACCGCCACGGCGACCGGGAGATGATCAAAGCGGCCATCTACCGGATGCGCCACAAGCTCGAAGCCACGGTGCCTGGCAGCGCCGCGGCCATCGAGAGCGTGCGCGGCACCGGCTACCTGCTCCGCGCCGACCGCTGACCGCCGGCGACGCCCCGCCCAGGCCCGCGCCCGTGCGGGTCCCGCAGGCGCTCGGTGACGAAGCTGTCACCGAGCATCACCAAGCTGTCACGGACGGATGCCCGCCCCGCTCCTAGCGTTGGCATGGTCAGGCACAGCGTCCTGATGCTCGACAGCACGGAAACAAGAACAAAGGAGTTCTCCCGCATGCAACGCAAAATGCTTCCCCTCGCGGTCGCGGCCACCGCCGCCACCGCGCTCCTGGCCGGTTGCTCGGCGGGCGCAGGCACTGAAGCTGGCGGCTCGAGTGAACCCGTCACGTTCATCTGCAGCCCGCAGGAGGACTGGTGCCAGCTCATCGCCGCCGAGTTCACGGCCGCATCCGGCATCCCCGCCAACTACGTCCGCCTGAGCGGCGGCGAGGCGGTCGCCCGCCTCAGCGCGACCGGTGAGACTCCAGAGTTCGACGCGTGGTTCGGCGGAGGCGCCGAAGGGCACCTCGCCGCCGACGAGTCGGGCCTGCTCGAGCCGTACACCTCCCCGAACGCCGAGCAGATCCCCGACGAGTACAAGGACGCCGACGGCACCTGGACCGGCGTCTACGTCGGGGCGCTGAGCTTCTGCTCCAACACGGATATCCTCGAGGAGATCGGCGCCGAGGCACCCACCTCGTGGGAGGACCTGCTCGACCCCAAGTTCAAGGGCAACATCGCGATGGCGCACCCCGGAACCTCAGGCACGGCCTACCAGGCGCTGTGGACCGAGGTCGAGCTGAACGACGGCGACCAGGATGCGGCGATCGACTTCTTCGGGAAGCTGCACTCGAACATCCTCCAGTACTCGAAGAGCGGCAGCGCACCCGGCCAGATGGCGGGCCGCGGTGAGGTCGCCACGGGCGTGATCTTCGCGCAGGACTGCCAGAAGTTCGTGAACGAGGGCTTCACGAACCTCGAGACGACGTTCCCGTCCGAGGGAACCGGCTACGAGGTCGGGGCCGTCTCCCTCATCAAGAACGCCAAGAACCCGGAAGGCGCGAAGGCGTTCATCGACTGGAGCCTGACGGCCGAGGCGCAGGACCTCGCCGCGACGGTCGGCAGCTACAGCGTGCCGACGAACCCCGACGCGACGATCACCGAGGACATGGTCGACTTCGACACGCTCAAACTCGTGCACGCCGACATCGACGCGGCAGGCAAGGCGCGTAACGAACTCACGGGACGGTTCGACGCGGAGGTGGCGCCTGCTCCGAAGGAGTAGAAGCGCAGACGAACAATGACCTCCACACTCGAAGCAGTCGCGGGGGGGGGGGCCGCCCCCCCCCCCGCGACCCCGGCCGCGCCCAGGCGCGGCAAGCGCCCGGCTCCACGAACGCGAGCACGCGCCGACCGCAGCGTCGTGATCCTCGGCCTCGCCGTCGCCCTCGTCCTCTTGCTGCTCATCGGCTACCCGGTCGTGCGCCTCCTCTCCGCGGCCTTCGCCCCGGACGGCCTCGCCGTGCTCGGCAGCATCGTCACCGACCCCGTCAACCACCGAATCATCCTCAACACCCTCACCCTCGGGCTCATCGTCGGCGTGGTGGGGACGATCATCGGCTTCCTGTTCGCCTTCGCCCAGGTGCGCGTCGCGTTCCGCGGCAAGCGAGCGCTGCACCTGCTCGCGATGGTCCCGATCGTCGCACCACCCTTCGCGGTCGCGACCGCCGTCATCACGCTCTTCGGGCGCAACGGCGCGATCAGCAACGGCATCTTCGGCATCAAGGGCGACATCTACGGCCTCACCGGCCTTGTGATCGTCCTCTCCCTCTCCTTCTTCCCTGTCGCCTACATGAACTTCCGGGGCATGCTCGAGTCGCTCGACCCGAGCCTCGACGAGGCCGCCGCCGGTCTCGGCGCGAGCAAGCTGAAGGTGTTCTTCTCCGTCACCATCCCCATGCTGGTCCCCGGCTTCGCCGGGTCATTCCTGCTGCTGTTCGTGGAGTCGATCGCCGACCTCGCAAACCCGCTCGTCCTGGGTGGTGACTACACGGTGCTCGCCAGCAGGGCGTACCTCGCGGTCACGGGCGACTACAACACGAGTGCCGGTGCCGCCTACTCGCTCACGATCCTCGTCCCGGCGCTCCTCGTGTTCCTCGTGCAGCGCTACTGGGTCTCCAAGCGCAGCGTCGTGACGGTGACGGGGAAGCCGACCGGGCGATCCGAGCAGATCACCGCCGCGAGCATCCGCGTGCCCATCCTCCTGCTCGTCGGGTCGATCAGTGCGCTCATCGTCACCATCTACCTGACCGTGCTGTCCGGCGGCTTCATGAAGGTGCCAGGCGTCAACAACGAGTTCACCCTCGAGCACTTCCAGTTCGTGCTCACGGGCATCGGCTCGAAGGCGATGACCGACACCGCAACCCTGGCCCTCATCGCGGCACCCATCGCGGGTGTGCTCGGGATGCTCATCGCCTGGCTCGTGGTACGCAAGCTTCGGCGCACGGCCGGCATCCTCGACTTCGTCGGGATGCTCGGGCTCGCCGTGCCTGGCACGGTGCTCGGCATCGGCTACGCGCTCAGCTACATCACGCCCACGACGATCTTCGGCGTGCAGATTCTGCCGGCGCTCGCGGGCGGCAGCGCCGCCTTCGCCGGTGGCATCGCGATCGTGATGGTCTACATCACGAGATCGCTGCCGTCCGGTCAGCGCTCGGGCATCGCAGCGCTGAACCAGATCCACCCCGCCATCGAGGAGGCCTCAACCTCGCTCGGCGCGGGATCCGGCACGACGTTCCGCAAGGTCACGCTGCCGCTCATCCAGTCGGCCCTCCTCACTGGCCTCACGTTCGCCTTCGCGCGGTCGATGACAACCCTGTCGCCCATCGTGTTCCTGACCACGCCCGGCATCAAGATCATGACCTCGCAGATCCTCGCCGAGGTCGACTCGGGCCGATTCGGGAACGCGTTCGCGTACTGCACGGTGCTCATCCTCATCGTGCTGACGCTCATCCTCATCATCAACTTCCTCGTCCGAAAGGTGATCTTCCGTGGTCGCACACACCGTCGTTGACTCCGTCGATGGCCTCGCCGAGGCCGTCGGCATCGACCCAGAGGCCGCGCTCGGCCGCATCACGCTCCGCAAGCTGACGAAGCGGTACGGCGCGAAAGCGGACGACCCGCTCGCGGTCGACTCCATCGACCTGGAGATCGAGCCTGGCGAGTTCATCACGCTCCTCGGCCCGTCCGGCTGCGGCAAGACCTCGACGCTGCGCATGATCGCCGGCTTCGAGGAGCCGACCTCCGGCGAGCTGGAACTCGACGGTGCGGACATGATCCGCGTCGCCCCCAACCAGCGACCCATGTCGATGGTGTTCCAGTCGTACGCGCTGTTCCCGCATCTGTCGGTGCGCGAGAACGTCTCGTACGGGCTGAAGCTCAAGAAGATGCCGGCGGCGCGGATGCGCGAGGAGGTCGACACCGTCCTCACGATCATGAACCTCATGAACTTCGCCGACCGTGCCCCGCACCAGCTCTCGGGCGGCCAGCAGCAGCGCGTCGCCCTCGCCAGAGCCCTGGTCATGCGGCCGAAGGTGCTCCTCTTCGACGAGCCCCTGTCGAACCTCGACGCGAAGCTGCGCGTGCTCATGCGCAACGAGATCCGGCGCCTCCAGCGTCGCCTCGGCATCACGAGCATCTTCGTCACCCACGACCAGGATGAGGCGATGACGCTCTCCGACCGGATCGTCGTGATGAACCGAGGCCGGATCGAGCAGGTGGACGTGCCGGACACCGTCTACCGCCGCCCGGAGTCGGTGTTCGTGGCCGACTTCATCGGCCGGGCCACGTTCCTCGACGCCACCCTGCTCGCCGAGCCGAGCAACGGCCGAGCACGCGTCGTCGCGCTCGGCCGCGAGTTCGAGACCGACTGCCAGGACGGGGTCACGATCGACACCGAGGTGCTGCTCATGATCAGGCCGGAGTCGGTTCGCCTCTCCGAGCGGGTGGATGCGGCAGACGTGCACGGGGACATCGGTCGCGTGCTCAACGCGATCTTCCACGGCGACAGCGTCGAGTACGAGATCGAGACGGACACCGGCACCATCGTCGCGCAGGTGTCCGACCCGTCCGTCGAGGACATCCTCCGGCCTATGGACTGCGTCCGCGTCAGCATCGCACCTGACCGCGGCTGGCTGCTGCCGAAGACCGACTACGAGGAGGACGCCGCAAGGCACTAGTCACGTCGGCACCGTGAACTCGGGCCGTCTGCTCCTCTTGGAGCGGGCGGCCCGATTTCCGTCGCGGCGCCCACGTGGGCGCTCCGCGCGAGGCCGTCACCCGTATCCGAACGGCTATAGTCGCGATCATGGAGCCAGAAGACACCTCGCCCGTTGGCATGGCCGGCATCGCCGCCGCCGCGGGCGTCTCCGTCTCCACCGTCTCCCGGGCGCTCAGCGGCGTGCCCGGCGTCTCCACGGCGAAGCGCGCGGAGATCCGCAGGATCGCGCGAGCCCAGGGGTACCTGGCCGACGACATCGGCCGAGAGCAGAACCGGGACGCGCGAACCGCCGGGCGGATCACGGCTGTCATCCCAGAGCCCGACCGATGGGTCTTCGGCTCCATCCTCGCTGGGTTGCACGACGTGCTCACCCCGACGGGCGCGACGCTCACCGTCTACCAGGGGCTCTCCGGGCGCGAGCGGGCGAAGCTCTTCGAAGCCACCGCGCTCTCCCGCAGCAGCGACGTCGTGGTGCTCGTGCCGATGCCGCATCGCATGCCGGTCCCTGACGTGCGACGCCTCGGCGTTCCCGTCGTCGTGGCGGGATCCGTCGTCGAGGGCATCGCGAGCGTCGGCATCGACGACGTCGTCGTCGGCCAGCAGGCCACGAACTCCCTCATCAACGGCGGATGCACGAGCATCGTCTACGCGTCGAGCACCGACCACGAGGGCACGCCCGGCAACGCCTCCCGCCGCCGGGCAGAGGGCTTCGAGTCGCGCATGCAGCGAGCCGGACTCGATCCGAGCTGGCAGGTGCAGGTGCCGTTCGGCCCGACGGCGGGCCAGGTCGCCGCGGAGCAGCTGCTGGCGGGGGAGCGCTTGCCCGACGCGGTCTTCGCGTCGTCCGACGATCTCGCCTCCGGCATGCTGTCCGCGTTCCGCAAGGCCGGGGTCAGGATCCCGCAGGACCTCTCGATCATCGGCGTCGACGACAGCCCCATCGCCAGCCTCATGCACCTCACCACGATCGCGCAGCCTGCTCGCCAGCAGGGACACCTGGCCGCGTCGATGGCGTTGCGTGCCCTGCAGGGCGACCTGACGAGCGAGGCGGTCACGCTCGAGACGCGCCTCGTCATCCGCGAATCGACGGGGCACCCGACCGCGAGATAGCGCACGCTTCGCGGTATTGCGGGGTGCCCCCGCTTGTTGCGCAAAGACACGCAACAGTCACGCAACCGCGCCGAATCGCGTCGACCGCGGTCCTAGGCTTCTGCCGATGCGTACTGAATCCAACGGCGGCTTCCAGCAGAGCACCGTCTACCAGATCTACCCGAAGTCCTTCCTCGACTCCACGGGCAGCGGCGTCGGCGACCTCCGCGGTGTGATCCGGAAGATCCCGTACATCGCGTCGCTCGGCGTCGACATGGTCTGGTTCAACCCGTTCTTCGCGTCGCCGCAGGCCGACAACGGCTACGACATCTCCGACTACTACCGCATCGACCCCGAGATGGGCACGATGGCGGACTTCGAGGAGCTCGTCGCCGGCCTCAAGGCAGAGGGCATCGACGTGATGCTCGACATGGTGCTCAACCACACGTCGACGGAGCACGAGTGGTTCCAGCGGGCGCTCGCGGGCGACGACGAGTACCGCGACTTCTACTTCGTGCGGCCGGCGGGCGAAGACGGCGGCCCCCCGAACAACTGGGTCTCGAAGTTCGGGGGAGTGGCGTGGGACCGCTTCGGTGACACCGACGAGTACTACCTGCACCTCTTCGACCGCACGCAGGCGGACCTCAACTGGCACAACCCTCGGGTGCGCCTCGAGATGGCCAAGATCGTCGAGTTCTGGCGCCTGAAGGGCGTGCGCGGCTTCCGCTTCGACGTCATCAACCTCATCTCCAAGCCCATCGACCTGCCCTCGGCGCCCGAGGGTGCCGACGACCGGTACCTGTACACCGACGGCGAGCTCGTCACGACGTTCCTGCGCGAGCTGGCGGAGGCCTCCTACGGCAGGGACGCCGGATGCGTCACGGTCGGCGAGATGTCCTCGACCTCGATCGAGCGGTGCGTCGAGTACTCGCATCCCGAATCGGGGGCCCTCTCCATGGTGTTCAACTTCCACCACCTCAAGGTCGACTACATCGACGGCAAGAAGTGGTCGGTCGGGCGCTTCGAGCTCGACGACCTGCGCCGCGTGCTCATGGAATGGGCCGACGGGATGCAGGCTGGCGGCGGCTGGAACGCGCTGTTCTGGAACAACCACGACCAGCCCCGCGCGCTCAACCGCTTCGGCGACGCGGGCCGGTTCCGGGTCGAGTCGGCGATGATGCACGCCACGCTCCTGCACCTGTTCCGCGGCACGCCGTACGTGTACATGGGGGAGGAGATCGGCATGACCGACCCCGAGTACACGTCGATCGACGACTACGTCGACGTGGAGGCGGTCAACGCGCACACGGCGCTCGTCGGCACCGGCATGTCCGACGAGGATGCGCTGCAGATCGTCCGCGCGAAGGCCAGAGACAACGCCCGCGCCCCCATGCAGTGGGAGCCCGGCCCAACCGCCGGCTTCACCTCGGGCACGCCGTGGCTCCGGCCCACGAACGCAGACCTCATCAACGTGGCTGCCGAGGAACGGAACGGGCGCATCCTGCCCCACTACCGCCGGCTCATCGAGCTGCGGAAGGCGCACATGGTCATCAGCCACGGCCAGATAGCCGGGTATGCGCCACAGCACCCGCACGTCTTCGCCTACGAGCGCACGCTCGGCGAGACGCGCCTGCTCGTCCTGGCGAACTTCCTCGACAGCCCGACGCGCATCGACGTGCCGGCCGAGTTCACCTCGGGTCGCGTGCTCGTCTCCACCACCGACCGCGCCACCGCACCGAGCTCGCCCGACGTCGAGCTCGCGCCGTACGAGGCGCTCGCGATCCTCTTCGAACCTTCCGAACGCTAGGAGCAGCAATGTCCCAGACCGAACTCAGCGGAGGCATCGTCGCGCCGCTCGCCGGCACGATGGTCGCCATCACCGATGTCCCAGACCCCATGTTCGCCTCGAAGGCCATGGGTGATGGGTTCGCCGTCGCGCCCAACGCAGACGATGTCGTCGCGCCGTGCAGCGGAACCGTCATCATGGTCGCCAAGACCGCTCACGCCTTCGGGATCCGGACTGACGACGGCCTCGAGGTGCTCGTGCACATGGGCATCGACACGGTCGAGCTCGAGGGAGCGCCCTTCTCGATGCACGTCGACGTCGACGACCGCGTCGAGGCCGGCCAGCCGCTCGGACGCATGGACCTCGCCGCCGTCGAAGCCGCGGGCAAGAGCACCATGACCATGGTGATCTTCCTCAACCTGGCCCAGAAGAAGGGCTCCGTCGAAGCTGCGACCGGCCCCATCGGGCTCGGCGAGCGGGCTGCGACCCTCGACATCCCCGAGCAGGATGCGCCAGCGCCGGCGGCGGCGGCACCCTCGGAGGCGTCGGCGCAGGGCGCGGCTTCGCCCGCGACTGCGAAGACCGCCGTGGCCACCGGGCACGCCTCCGGCGCGACCGGATTCGACGCCCTCGCCTACGACATCGTCGAGGGCATCGGCGGCAAGGACAACGTCCGCAACGTCGTCCACTGCATCACGCGCGTGCGCTTCACGCTGAAGGACGCGGAAGCGGCCAACGACGACCTCGTCAAGAACCTCGACGGCGTCATCGACGTCATCAAGGCAGGCGGCCAGTACCAGGTCGTCATCGGCCCGGCCGTGGAAGACGTCTACGACGCCGTGGTCCGTGTCATCGGCGGCACGGGGGAGGCCTCGCCTGACGACGAGCCGGTCGAGCGGCCGACGACCATCGTCGGCTGGTTCCAGTTCGGCTTCAGCTCGCTCATCGGCGTCATCACCGGCTCGATGATCCCCGTGATCGGGCTGCTCGCCGCATCCGGAATCCTGAAGGGCATCCTCGCGCTGCTGACGCAGTTCGGCGTGGTGGAGAGCGACAGCTCGACGTACGCGCTCATCGACGCGATGTCGTCGTCGATGTTCTACTTCCTGCCCATCATCATCGGGTTCACGGCGGCACGCAGGTTCGGCTCCGACCCCATCATCGTCGCCATCATCGGCGGCGTGCTCGTGTTCCCCTCCGTCGTCTCGATGTCGGACCCTGCGGCCGATGGGTACACGGTCGTCAGCCAGCTCGGGAACACGATCTTCAACGCCGACTTCTTCGGCATCCCCGTGGCGCTCCCGCAGGGCAACGCCTACGCGTACTCGATCTTCCCGATCATCGTCGCCGCCTACCTCGCGTCACTGCTCGAGCCGCAGCTCAAGAAGCACATCCCGGCGGTCGTTCGGATGATCTTCGCGCCGCTGCTCGAGGTCTTCATCATCTCGACCGTCATGCTCGTGGTCTTCGGCCCCATCATCATGACCATCTCGGGCGGCATCGCGAACGGCATCAACGGCGTGCTCGAGGTCAACTACGCCATCGCGGGCCTCATCATCGGCGCCCTCTACCAGTGCCTCGTCATCTTCGGCCTGCACTGGGCGGTCATCCCGCTCGTCGCCTCGCAGATCGCGATCGACGGCTCGTCGCCGCTCAACGCGATCATCTCGGCGACCATGGTGGCGCAGGGTGGCGGCGCGCTGGCGATCTGGATCCGCACGCGCAGCCAGAAGATCAAGACGCTCGCGGGCCCCGCGACCATCTCGGCGTTCTGCGGCATCACGGAACCGGCGATGTACGGCTTGAACCTCAAGTACGGTCGGGTCTTCATCACCGCGTCCGCCGGTGGCGCGGTCGGCGGCTTCCTCACTGGTCTCATGGATGTGAACATGTACGGCTTCACGGGAGCGTTCGTCGGCTTCCCGTCGTTCGTGAACCCTGCCGGGCTGGACCACAGCTTCTTCGGGTTCCTCATCGCCTCCACGGCTGCACTCGTGGTCTCGTTCACGCTCACCTACTTCTTCGGGTACAGCGACGACGACCTCGAGACGGAACGCGCCGTCAAGAAGGTTCGCCTCGGGAAGCGGGAGCCCGCCGGCGTCTAGAGTTCCCGCGCCGCCACGTCGTTGGCGGCGCGGGGCGACAGAGCGGAGACCCCGGTGGTCACCTCGAGGATGCGCCCTCGAGGTGGACACCGGGGTTCTTCGGTTGAACGAGGCGGCACTGACCGGCGACTACTCGCGTTTCTTCTGCGTGTAGGCGACCGTGGCGGCGGCCGCGAGGGAAGCGCCGATGGCGACGAGCACCCCGCCACCCCCGGTGAGCGGGGTGAGGAGCCCAGCCCCGGCCGGGATGAGCGACTGCGCGAGCCGATTGCCGACGAGTCGGAGCGAGAGGGCGAGGCCGCGCTGATCCTCCGGCGCCACGTCGGTGAGCCAGGCCATCGTGATGGGCTGCGTCACACCGATCGCGAACCCGTAGAGCACGGCGGCGACCACGAGCCAGATCGGGCCGATCGGGAGGCCCGTGAGTGCGAGCGTCACCGCTGCCGCTCCCAGCGAGATCAGCAGCAGCATCCGCCGTGAGAGCCGTCGACTGAGCGAGGGGAGGGCCGCTCGGGATGCGAGCGTCGCGAGCGCCCGGCTCGTCAGCATGAGGCTCACGAGCGCCGCGGAGACACCGGGCTGCGTGCTGAGCGCGGGCCAGAACGCGAGCGTCACGTCGACGGAGGCGATGGCGATTCCGCCCGCGACGACCGCTCGGAAGGCGCCCGGCTCGCGCAGGATCTTCCGGCTCGACGTGAACGATCCCGGCCGTTTGGCGGTGCTGTCGCCTCGCGACCCGCTCCCCAGGAAGAGGCTCGCGACGCCGAGCAGGACGGCCGCCCCCATGGCGCACCAGAACACGAGCTGGAGGTTCGGGCCAGGGCCGGCGGGGTTCGGGATGGCCAACAGCAGCGGGCCGAGCGTCTGGCCGATGGATGCGGCGAGTGTATAGAGCCCGAACGCCGACTCCCGAGACCCGACCTTCGAGCGGTTGGCGACCGCCGTCTGCTCGCTGATGATGCTGAGGAGATGCCCCACTCCGAGCACGAGCGCCGCCACCATCAGGCCTGCGACGCTCTGCAGGGACACGAGCGCGATGCCGATCGCGGCGACGAGCAGGACGCTGCCGAGCACCGCAATGGTGCGTTCACCGCGCCCATCCGTGAGCCGACCGGCTGGCAGGGCGAGGAGGAGAGCTGGGAGCGCGAACGACGTCGCGAGCAGGCCGATGACGGCTTCCTGCCCGCCGGCTTCGAGCACTGCGAACGAGAGTCCGGGGCGAACCGCGTACGTGAGCACCTGGATGAGCACGGCGTGCACGATGATCCACGGCCACCGCGAGCCGGGTGCGCCCGACATTCAGCGCACCTCCGACGGGCGTTTCACTCCGCGGTCTCGGAGTCGCGCGCGGCGCTCGGCTCGAGGGTGCCGATCGCGCGACGCCCGAGGCTGTGCGTGATGTGCTTCCGGGAGAGCTCGCGGGCCAGCTCCGGATCGCCGGCGACGATCGCGTCTCGGAGGGCGGTGTGCTGCCGGTGCACCCGTGCCCGGTCATCCGCCGTCGGGGACCAGGCGCGCAGTGCGCGCTGGCGGTAGAGGTCGGTCTTGTCCCAGAGCCCCTCGAGGATGCCGAGCAGC
Organism: Pseudoclavibacter terrae; assembly: GCF_008831075.1. GTDB lineage: Bacteria > Actinomycetota > Actinomycetes > Actinomycetales > Microbacteriaceae > Pseudoclavibacter > Pseudoclavibacter terrae. The sequence goes on from NZ_WBJX01000001.1 coordinate 760,886, forward strand.
GTCGGGTTGGCGGCGGCCTCGTAGATGGCGAGGTGGAAGCGGCGGTGGGCGTCAAGCGCTTCCGGGGACGCGACCCCGGTGAGCGGTTCGAGCTCGCTGAGTGCGGCGTCGATGCGCGCGAGGTCCGCGTCGTCTCTGCGTTCCGCGGCGAGACCGCACGCGAGGGGGTCGGCGGCTGCGCGCACTTCGTACAGGTTCTGCGCCTCCGCCTGGGAGAGGGGGACGACCCGGGCATCCCGGTGCGAGCCGAGCTCGACGAGCCCTTCGGTGGACAGCCGTTTGAGGGCTTCCCGCAGCGGGGTCGTGCTCAGGCCGAGTTCGGCAGCCAGCTTCGTCTGCCCGATGATGTCACCCGGTTCGATGACACCGGTCAGGATGCGGCGGCGCAGTTCCTCGTAGGCGAGTTCGCTCTTGCTTCGGAACAGCGGCTGCAGTGGGGATGCAGGGGCGGGCATACGTCGATGGTAGCAACAGCCGCGCCATCGTGTAGCATCGAGCCTATAACCTACAACGTGCGACGAGACGGAGAAAGCGTGCTGACCGACACCGAAACGACGACGACGACGGTTCTCGCCACGGCGTACGGCGACCTCGAGATCTGGCCCATCACGGCGGTCCCCGGGGCTGAACGACTGCCGTTCGCGCACCGCATCATCCTCGAGAATCTGCTCAGGCACCAGGACGGCGAAGTCGTGACGCAACGCGACATCGACGCGCTCGTCGCCGGGGGAGCTGGCACGCACGACATCGCGTTCCACCCCTCTCGCGTCTTCCTGCACGACACGAACGGCGTGCCCGTGCTCACCGACCTGGCGGCGATGCGGGACGCCTTCGCGGCCAAGGGCATGGACCCAGCGCTGCTCGACACCGAGGTGCCGGCGCAGCTGACGGTCGATCACTCCGTCGTCACCGACTTCTTCGGACGGCCGGATGCCCCAGCACTCAACGTGCGCCGCGAGTACGAGCGCAACGCCGAGCGCTACCGTTTCATCAAGTGGGGCCGCGAGGCCTTCTCGGGGCTGGAGGTTGTGCCGCCCGGCGCCGGGATCATGCATCAGGTCAACGTCGAGTACCTCGCCGACGTCGTCACGGTGCGCGACGGCCGCGCGTTCCCCGACACCGTCGCGGGCACCGACTCCCACACCACGATGGTGAACGGCCTCTCCGTCCTGGCGTGGGGCGTCGGCGGCATCGAGGCCGAGGCCGCCATGCTCGGCGAGCCTGTCACGATGCTCATCCCGCCCGTCGTGGGCGTCGAGCTCGTCGGGCGCCTTCGACCAGGCGTGACGGCGACGGACCTGGTGCTGACGCTCACCGAGCGGATGCGTGCCCTCGGCGTGGTCGGCAGCATCGTCGAGTTCCACGGGCCGGGCGTCGCCGAGGTCTCGCTTGCGACGCGCTGCACGATCGCCAACATGAGTCCGGAGTTCGGCTCGACGTCGGCGATCTTCCCGATCGACGACGCGACGATCGAGTTCCTGCTCATGACGGGGCGAAGCGAGCGGCAGGCGAGCCTCGTGGAGACCTACGCGCGGGCCCAGGGGCTGTGGAGCGACCCGGGCTGCCCGGCCGACTACGACCGCCGGGTCGTCGTCGACCTCGATGGCATCACCCCGAGCCTGGCCGGCCCGCGGCGCCCGCAGGACCGCATCGAGCTTGCGGATGCACCCGCAGCGGCCCAGCGTGCCCTCGCGGAGGCGCATCTGATCGCGCCGCTCGCGTCCAGTGAGCAAGACCGCGCCGTCCCCGACGGCGCCGTCGCGATCGCATCCATCACCTCGTGCACCAACACGTCGAACTCTGCAGTCATGATGGCGGCCGGACTGCTCGCTCGAAACGCCAGGGCACGCGGCCTGCAATCGAAATCGTGGGTCAAGACGAGCCTCGCCCCCGGGTCCCGAGTCGTCACCGACTATCTCGCGAAGGCCGGGCTCATGTCACCGCTCGAGGAGCTCGGGTTCGGGCTCGTCGGGTTCGGCTGCATGACCTGCATCGGCAACTCGGGTGACCTCCTTCCCGAGGTGCTCGGCGGTATCGAGCAGGACGGCATCGTCGTCGCCTCCGTCCTGTCCGGCAACCGCAACTTCGACGGCCGCATCAACAACGACGTCGGCATGAACTTCCTGACCTCGCCGCCGCTCGTCGTCGCCTACGCGCTCGTCGGCACGATGCACGTCGACCTGACGCGTGACCCGCTCGGGCACGATGAGGCCGGAGCTCCGGTCTACCTCGCCGACCTCTGGCCGAGTGACCAGGAGATCCAGCAGGCCGTCTCGAGCTCCATCGACCCCGAGATGTACACCGACGCCTACTCGACCATCTTCGACGGCGACGAGAACTGGCAGGGGTTGGATGCTCCGGGCGGCGACGGCTTCGACTGGGACCAGGATTCGACCTATCTGCAGCGGCCGCCCTTCCTCGAGCTCGACGCCGCGGCTGGCAGCACCGACATCGAGGGCGCGAGAGTGCTCATGTTCCTCGAGGACTCGGTGACGACCGACCACATCTGTCCCGCCGGGCGCATACCGGCCGCCAGCGCGGCGGGCCGGCACCTGACCGAGCTCGGCGTCGGTGCCCGGGACCTGAGCAGCTACGCCTCACGGCGCGGCAACTGGCGCGTCATGAAGCTCGGCGGCTTCACGAACACCCGCCTCGTCAACCGCCTGGTACCAGCAGGCAACGGCGGGAGCACCCGCGACTTCCTGGCGGGTGAGCCTGCGGCGACGGCGCCCATCCGCGAGATCCACGCCGTCGCAGACGCCGCGGCCGACGCCGGCATCCCGCTCATCGTGCTCGCCGGCCGCGAGTACGGAACCGGATCGTCCCGGGACTGGGCCGCGAAGGTCACCCGCCTGCTGGGGGTCCGGGCCGTGATCGCACAGTCCTTCGAACGCATCCACCGCTCCAACCTGGTCGGCATGGGCGTGCTCCCGCTGCAGTTCGAGGAGGGGACGAACGCCGACACGCTCGGGCTCGACGGCAGCGAGCGCTTCAGCATCCGCGGCCTCGCGGCCGACGCTGACGTGCCTGACCACCTCGAGGTGGTCGCGGTGCATCCCGACACCGGCAGCGTCACCTCGTTCGTCGTGCGCGCACGCGTCGACACCTCGCTCGAGCAGCGCTACCTCCGTTCGGGCGGCGTACTGCCGTACGCGCTCGAGCGGGCGGCCTCGCGGCACACGCAGAAGCCAGACATCACCGAGAAGGGCGGCACCACCGTCCTCGCCACACCAACGGGCTGAACCGCCCACGCCACCTCCATCACAGGAAACAACGGAGTTTCATGTCAAAGACACCCAGATCAACGCTCCGACGCGTCATCAACGTCGTCGTCGGAGCCTGCGCCGTGGCGATCGTCGCCTCGGCCACGGCGCTGTCCATCAGCCGCTCATCCGCGGCCGAGGACGTCAGCGCGAACCTCACGCTCATCGCGCCCGCCGGCCCCGGTGGCGGCTGGGACGGGTTCGCGCGCGAGCAGCAGCAGGCACTCCGCGCGACCGGCCTCGTCGGCAACGTGCAGGTCGTCAACATCCCGGGTGCCGCCGGAACCATCGGGCTCGGGACCTTCACGACGATGACGGGCCGCAGTGACACCCTCCTCGTGACCGGGTCAGGCATGACCGGCGGAATCGCGCTCAACGACTCACCGGTCGGCTTCGACGACGTCCGGCCGGTTGCGAAGTTCGCGGAGGACTACGACGTGATCATCGTGCCGGCCGACTCCCCGTACACGACCCTCGAGGAGCTCGTGGATGCGTGGGCCGCCGACCCGAAGGCCATCCCGTGGTCGGGAGGGTCCGCCGGCACCATCGACCACCTCCTCATCGCCGAGCTCGCGCAGGCCGCCGGCATCCCACCGGCGGAGCTGACCTACATCCCGAAGTCCGGTGGTGGCGAGGCGATCCAAGCGCTGCTGAACGGAACGGTGGATGCGGTCGCGACCGGCTACAACGACGTCTCCGACCAGATCGAGGCCGGCCGAGTGCGAGCGCTCGCGGTCAGCGGGGCGGAGGAGCTGGAAGGCGTGGACATCCCGACGATCATGTCGCAGGGCTATGACGTCGAGGTCGCCAACTGGCGCGGACTGCTCGCCGCCCCCGGGGTGAGCGACGAGGCCTTCCAGCAGCAGCTCGAGATCTTCAGCGAGCTGCGGGAGAGCGACGAGTGGCAGGAAGTGCTGACTCGACTGAGCTGGGAGGACTCCTGGCTGACAGGGCCGGAACTCGACGCCTTCCTCGTCGAGGACATGGCCCGAACCGAGGCACTGCTTGAGGAGCTGGGACTGTGACCGCACACACCGAGACGCATCTCGACGACGTCGACACCGGGGGCGCCAAGCAGAGCTGGTGGACCGGCCGGTCCGGGCTCATCTTCCCCGGCATCCTGGCGGCCTTCGCCAGCTACCTCCTCTACGGCCAGCTGACCATGGACGTCGCTCCCGATACGGACCCGCCCGGCCCCGGGTTCTTCCCCGGCGCGATCATCGCGCTCCTGTACCTGTTCGCCGTGCTGCTGGCGATCGGCATCATCCGGAAGCCGCAGCTGCCAGAGGACGTGCACAGCGACCTGCGCACCGCCGAGATCAGCGTGCTCGGCCAGGGCGGTCCGCGCTGGTACAGCGACTGGTCTCGCGTCGCGTGGGCGGTCGGCGGGTTCGTCGCCTTCATCCTGCTGCTGCAGCCGCTCGGCTGGATCATCGCGGCCGGCCTGCTGTTCTGGACCATGGCGCGAGCGTTCGCGTCACCCACCCCGCTGCGGGACATCCTCGTCTCGCTCACCTTCTCATCAGTGCTGTACCTGCTGTTCGCCGGGCTCCTCTCGGTGAACCTGCCAGCCGGATCGATCTTCGGCGGAGGGATCTGACATGGACATCATCAACAGCCTCCTCGGCGGCTTCGAAGGGGCACTGACCCCGATCAACCTCATGTGGGTGCTCATCGGCTGCCTCCTCGGCACCGCCGTCGGCGTCCTCCCCGGCCTCGGCTCGTCCATGGCGGTCGCGCTCCTGCTGCCGATGACGTTCGCGCTCGACCCGACGGGGGCGTTCATCCTCTTCGCCGGCGTCTACTTCGGCGGCCTCTTCGGCGACTCGACGATGGCCATCCTCATGAACACTCCCGGCTCGTCGTCGGCGATCGCTTCGACGTTCGAGGGGCACGCTATGGCGAAGGCCGGGCGGGCGCCACAAGCACTCGCGACGGCCGCCATCGGGGCGTTCATCGGCGGCTTCGTGTCGTCGATCGCGGTCGTCTTCCTCGCGCCGGCACTCGCGGAGCTCTCGTCGAACTTCGGGCCAGCCGAATACGTGGCGCTCGCGCTCTTCGCCTTCATCGCCACGTCGTCGATCGTCGCCGACTCCGTGGTCGCCGGACTCGCGAGCCTCACGCTCGGCCTCGGCATCTCCGTCATCGGCATCGACTCGGTGACCGGCACCGAGCGCTTCACGGCTGGCGTGCCCGAGCTGTTCGACGGCATCTCGCTCGTCACGGTGACCGTCGCCGTGCTCGCGCTCGGCGAGGTCTTCCGCGTCGCCTCCCGGGCCCGCCGCGAACCGGCGAACGTCTCGATGATGTCGAGCCGCACGCCGCGCCTCTCCCGCGTCGAGTTCTTCAACGCGCTCCCGGCCTGGATCCGCGGCACCGGCATCGGCCTGCCCTTCGGCGTCATCCCGGTCGGCGGCTCCGAGGTGCCCACGTTCATGGCCTACACCCTGGAGAAGAAGATCGACAGCCGCCGGAAGGATCCCGAGTTCGGCAAAGGTGCCATCCGCGGTCTCGCCGCCCCGGAGGCGGCAGGCAACGCGACGACGGGTACCGCCATGGCCTCGCTGCTCGCTCTCGGGCTGCCTGTCTCCTCGACCGCCGCGATCATGCTCGCGGCCTTCCAGCAGTACGGCATCCAGCCGGGGCCGCTGCTCTTCGAGCGGGCACCCGACCTCGTCTGGGGCCTGCTCGCGAGCTTCTTCATCGCCATGGTCGTGCTGCTGCTGCTCAACCTGCCGCTCGCACCGCTCTGGGCGAAGCTCGCCGACATCCCGAAGCAGTACCTCTACCCGGGTATCGCGGTGTTCTGCGCGATGGGCATCTTCGCGACGTCCGCGTCGATCTTCGACCTGTGGATGCTCCTGCTGCTCGCCCTGCTCGGCTTCGCCATGCGCCGGTTCGGCATCCCGCTCGCGCCGCTCATGATCGGGATGGTGCTCGGGCCGCTCACGGAGACGAATGTGCGGGACGCGCTCCTCAGCTCGGGCGGCGACTACTCGGTCTTCTTCTCGAGCCCCATCGCCGTCGCGCTCTACGTCGTCCTGGCCGGGGTCATCGCCTTCACGATCGTCGGGCGGGTGCGCTCGTACCGGCCGAAGAACGTCGAGTTCCAGACCACACGCGAGACGAACTTCGAGGTGTCCGGCAAGAAGCGCCGCGACTAGCGCGTCGCGGGGAGGCCGGCAGCCCAGGCTGCCGGTCTTCTCACGCGGTCGCCCACTCGCCCCGCACATGCCCGATGTGCCGCGCGACGATCTCCTGCATCCGCTCGCGGTCGCCGTCGAGGGCCGCCTCGATCATCTGCTCGTGCTCGAGGGTGGATGCGGTGAGCTGGCCGGCCTCGGCGAGCGGCACCAGGTTGTGGAGGCGGCTGCGCTCGCGGGCGCGACGCACGATCTGCACGAGCTCGGGGTTGCCGTGCAGGGTCAGGAACGCGGTGTGGAACTCGGTGTCGGCGGTGAGGTACGCCACCATGTCGTTGGCCTCCTCCGCTCGCTTCATCGCCTCCACGAGACGGCGGAGCGTTCGGATGCGCGTGGCGTCGTCGTCGCTGTGGAACTCGGCGATGTCGCCCATGACGGGCACTTCGAGCAGCAGGCGCACCTCCGCGAGGTTGTCGAGCTCGGCTCGCGTGACCTCCGTCACCCGGAACCCCGTGTTCGGGACGACCTCGACCATCCCGTCGCGCGCCAGGTCGAGCATCGCCTCGCGCACGGGGGTCGCCGACGAGTCGAAGCGGGCTGCCAGGGCGGGCGCCGAGTACACCTGTCCGGGAGCGAGATCTCCGCCGACGAGCGCCGCCCGCAGCTCCGCCGCCACCCGTTGTCGCACGGAATCTCGGCGACCCCCGCCGGAAGTGCTGGAGCCGGCCGAGCTCATTCTCGACGCCCGTCGGCGTCGGCGATCGCCTGCGCGAGCACGAGGTCCTCCCAGGACATGCCGGCGCTCTTGAACACGACCGGGCGCTCGCCGAGAAGTCCGCGGTCGCCTCGCACGAGGTCACCCATCGGGATGAGGTCGTCGGCAGCGAGGTGCCCTTCGTCGATCGCCAGCACCACGTCGCCGCACTCGCGGAGCGCCGCGCCGATCTCCTCGACGATCACGTCCGACCGCCCGAGCAGGGCCCCCGGCAGCTCGCGCGCGTCCGGCGAGTGCGAGCCCACGGCGACGACGACCGCGTCGTCGCGCACGACCTCGTCGTCGAACAGCGGAGTCGAGGCCGTCGTCGTGCAGAGGATGAGCCCAGCGGCACGAGTCGCGGCCGCGGCCTCCTCGCTGCCCGCCGCCAGGACCGCATCGAAGTCAGTGCCCGTCGTCACGCGCGCTGGGGAGCGGACCACCGAGGTGACGCTGCCGACGCGGCGAGTGCCCTCGAGCACCGCGCGGACGGTGCGCACGTGCGCTCGGGCCTGCGGGCCCGCCCCGAACACGACGATGTCCAGCGTTCCGGAGTCACGCTCGAGCGCATCCCTGATCGCGGCGACCGAGACCGCGGACGTGCGGATGTCGGTGAGCGCGGGCCCGTCGATGAGCGCGCGCGGGCTGAGCGTCGCAGAGTCGAACAGCACGTAGAGGCCCTGGATGCGCGCGAGGCCCCTCGCGGGGTTGTCGGGCGCGATCGTGAGCACCTTGATGCCGGTGCTCGTTGCCGTCTCCGCGGGCATGAGCAGGAACTCGCCGCCATCGAGCTGCTCGAAGATGCGTGCGTGGTCGGTCTCGGGACGCAAGCCGTCCGCGAGGGCACGGCGCAGCGCATCCACGGCCGCCGTGGGCGTGAGCAGGGCCTCGACGTCGCTCGCCTCGAGGAATGGGATGCGCGCGCTCATCGCAGCACGAACCCGGGGGTCATGTCATCGCGAGGGTCGACCTCGAAGACGTGCTCCCCGGTCTTGTGGGCGATGCCGGAGACCTGGGTCGTCGTCGCCCGGTGCCCGGCCTCGACGCCTTCCGCCACGACCCGCGCCAGGAACCGCGAGCCCACGATCGAGTCGTGCACCAGCTCTGCGCCGACGGGCAGCGTGCCGTCCTCGGTCAGCGTGGCGACCCGCGCGCACGTGCCAGACCCGCAGGGCGAGCGGTCGAGCTCTCCGTCGGCGAAGACGGTCGCGTTGCGCTGGTGCACGACGCCGTCCGCGCTGTGGTCCGAGTACAGGATCGTGCCGTAGATGCCGCTCAGGCGTCGGTCGCTCGGATGCTCGGCGTGCGCCGAGTCGTTCAGGAGCCACTTCACCTCGCGGCCGAACGCGATGACCTCGCTCACGTCCTCCGGCTCGATGGACAGCCCGACCGCGGTCGCGTCGACCTGCGCGTAGATGGCCCCTGCGAAGGTGATGTCGGCGAGCACTTCGCCGCGGGACGTCTGCACGGGCACCCGTCGCGCGAGCACGTACCCGGGCACGTTGATGAAGTCTGCCCCGGTGACGGTGCCATCGACGGCTGTGTGGACGCGGGCCGTCACGCGCCCCGAGGGGACGTCGATGATGACGTCCGTCGTCCCGCTCTCGTGGGCGGCCACGAGTCCGCTCTCGATCGCCCACACGCCGAGAGCGATCGTGCCGTGTCCGCAGGCCGTCGAGAAGCCGTCCTTGTGCCAGAAGAGCACCCCGAGGTGAGCGCCGGCGTCGTCCGGCTCGACGATGAATCCGCCGTACATGTCGGCGTGCCCTCGCGGTTCGAAGCAGAGGAGGCGACGGGCACGGTCGACCTCGGGGGAGGCTGCGGCGAAGACGCGCCTGCTGGCGACGTCATCGCCGTCGATCGGGATGCCGAGGTCCGGGACGATCCGGAACGGCTCGCCGGCCGTGTGGTAGTCGATCGTCGCGATTCGTTCGCGCATGATGCCTCCCCGTCGATTGCAATTGCAATAACACTACGCGGTGTCAGGCGCACGAGCGAGGGGTCTGACACGCGACGCGCACGTGCTTCGAAGTTGACCTAGAACATAGGTACGATGGCGGGGTCATGAACTCGTACCTGCTCCATGCCGACGCCGATGCGTTCTTCGCTTCGGTCGCCCTGCGGGATCGGCCAGAGCTCGCGGCCAAGCCCGTCGCCGCAGTGGCGCACCTCTTCATCGCGAGCGCCAACTACCCGGCCCGCGAGTACGGCATCCACGCGGGCATGCTCGTGACCGAAGCTCGAGAGCTGTGCCCGCGCATCCTCCTCGTCGAGTCCTACCGGCAGGAGGTCGAGGCGGTGGGGGATGCGCTCTTCGCCCTCTTCGACTCGGTCGCCAAAGGCATCGAGCCCGGCTCCATCGAGGAGGCGTTCCTCGATGTCGGAGCGACGATGCCAGAGGCAGCGCTCGAGGTGGCGCACGAGCTGCGACGGCGTGCCGCCACCGAGCTGCGCATCCCGGTCAGCGTCGGCATCGGCCGCACGAAGCTGATGGCGAAGCTCGCGTCACGCAACGCGAAGCCCGACGGGGTGCACGTCATCGACCCGGTGCGCGAACTCGAGCTGCGCACGGAGCTGCCCATCGGCGACGTCTGGGGCATCGGATCCCGCACCGAGGCGAGGCTCATCAAGCTGGGCGTCGCGCGCATCGGCGACGTCGACGTCATCCCGCGCGACGAGCTGCTCCGCGTGTGCGGCACGGCCATGGCGAGACGGCTGTGGCGCATCCGCGCCGGCACGGACGAGGCCATGATCTCGCCCATCAGGCACCGAACGACGCTCACCTCCGAGTCGTCGACGTCCGGGTACGCCCGCGCGGATCGCACGCCCGTCGAGGTCGTCGAGGGCTGCGTCGAACGCGTCTGCCACCGCGCCACCCGCGCCGGCCTCAGCGCGACCGGCATCAAGCTGGAGCTGCGCCCGACCGGTCTCGGCCCCATTCGTGAGAAGTATCAGGGCATCGACTCCAGCGCTTCGTTCGACGTGTGGATGCCCGTGGCCGAGCGGCTGCTCGTCGCCTCGAAGGCGACCGAGATCGAGTCGGCCAGCGTGACCCTCACGGGCCTCCTGCCCGTCGAACTGGTGCAGCCGACGCTCTTCTGAGGCCTCCGCGCGGTTTCGTCCGCCCGCCACCCTGCCTCTACGCTGAACTGCAGATCGCGGGATGCGCGAGCGGACGAGACGAGGAGCCCACGATGAGCAGCACCGTCGAGCCGCGCGAGGGCATCCTGCGCCCCGTCTCTGCCGGCGTCGTGTCGGCGCTCGTCGCGTTCACGAGCTCGTTCATCGTCGTGCTGACCGGCCTGACCGCCGTCGGCGCCAGCGCAGACCAGGCGTCGAGCGGGCTCCTCGCGGTGAGCGTCACCATGGGCCTCGGCTGCATCCTCCTCGCGACCTGGACCCGCCAGCCCATCACGGTCGCCTGGTCCACGCCGGGAGCGGCGCTGCTCGCGGCGACGGGCACGCTCGAGGGCGGGTGGCCCGTCGCCGTCGGCGCGTTCCTCGTCACGGGCATCCTCATCATCGTCACGGGCCTCATCCCGCAGCTCGGCGCCGTGGTGGCGCGGATCCCCGTCTCCGTCGCCCAGGCCATGCTCGCGGGGGTGCTGTTCCAGCTCTGCCTCGGCCCGATCACCGGCATGGCCGAGAACCCGCTCGCCGTGGCGCCGGTCGTCGTCGCCTGGCTGCTCGCGCTGCGCTTCCTGCCGCGCTGGGCCGCGCCCATCGCGTTCCTCGTCGCCGCGATCGTCATCGGCGTGCACATCGTTGCCTCCGGGGCGACGATCGACGCTGCCGACCTGGCGCCGCGCATCCAGTTCACGGCACCAGAGCTCTCCGTCACCGGGATGATCGGCATCGCGCTGCCCCTGTACCTCGTGACGATGGCGTCCCAGAACGTGCCGGGCGTCGCCGTCATGAAGGGCCTCGGCTACGAGGTCCCCTGGCGTCGCTCACTCCTCGTGACGGGCATCGGCACCGTCGCTGGAGCCCCGGCAGGAGGGCACGCCATCAATCTCGCCGCCATCAGCGCCGCCCTCGCGGCCGGCCCGGAGGCCGGGGAGGACCGTTCGCGCCGGTGGATCGCCAGCGTCACCAACGGGGTCGTCGTCATAGTCCTCGGCGTCGCGTCCGCTGCGTTCGGCGCGCTGGTGCTCCTCGCCCCGGCCGGTGTCATCGCCGCCGTCGCCGGACTCGCGCTGATCGGCACGCTCGCCTCCTCGCTCAAGGCCGCCCTCGCCGAGACCGGGGAACTCGTGCCGGCCGTCGTCGCGTTCGCGACCGCCGCGTCCGGCATCGCCATCGGGGGTATCAGCGCGGCCTTCTGGGCGCTGGTCGCCGGCCTCGTCGTGCGCTTCGTCGTGCGCCCGCGTCGTGCGCCCGCCCAGAGCTGAGTTGGGGTCGCCACGACCGTGGAATGACGACCAGAAGTCCGCCGCTGACTGGTGCCGACCGGGGCGAAGTGCTCAGTCGTTGCGCGGCGCGGTGAGCCTCACGACCACGAGGAAGACGGCGAGCGCGGCGACCGCACCCACGATCGCGGAGGTCCAGTTCGGCAGGGAGAAGGGGTCGCTCGTGCTGCTCCAGAAGAGCACGCTGCCGAGCCAGCCGCCGAAGAGCGCACCCAGCGCGCCGACGAAGAGCGGCGCAATCCAGTCGTCCCGACGGCGAGTCGGGAGGAAGCGCTTCGCGACCACCCCCGCGAGTAGGCCGATGGCGAGAAAGGCGAAGTAGCTCACGCGTGCTCCTGAGGTTCTTGGGACGATTCGATGGGCTTCAGCTCCCGGTACGCGAACGGCGGGAGCTCTGCGACCGGAACGAGGACGACATCCCGCAGCTTCCAGTCGAGCCCACGACAATCCTCCGTGAGGCGCTGCAGTTCCGCCAACTCGAGTGCAACGCCGTCGCGCGGCACGATGAACACCTCCGCCTGCAGCTCATGCCCCTGGTCGCGCACCCGGCACCCGACATCCGCCACCCAGTCGCGCGCCTCCACGAACGTGTTGAGCTGCCCCGCCAGCGGGTGCGGGCGCTCCCCGTCGTAGGTGCGCGCCTGCTCATCCATGAGGTCGAGCACCGCGATGCGGAGGTTGCGAACCCCGTCATAGAGGATGCTCGCCGAGATGAAGAGCGCCGCGACGGAGTCGAGCCACCAGATGCCGATGCCGATCCCCGCGACCCCGACGGCCGATCCGACCGCTGTCTGCCAGTCGGCCTTGTTCATGTCGGCGTCGGCGTACAGCACCTTGTCGTGCAGCTTCGCGGCGAGCTTCATCTTGTGGTGCCCGATGATGACCGGTGGCCACGCGATGAAGAGCATGACGCCGATCATCAGCCAGCCGAGCCAGATCTGCTGCCCGAACAGCTCGACTGAGCCGATCGTGGGGTGCTCCTGTGCGAGCAGCCCGGAGCTCGAGTCGACGATCAGGAACACGGCCATCGAGGTCAGTGCGATGCCGGACACGAGGTGCCCGATGCCCACGGCCCGGTGGTAGCCGTACGGATGCTCGACCGTCGCGGCCCTTCGGCTGATGCGAGCGGCGAGGAGGAACGCGAACGGCGGGATGAACGACAGCATGTCCTCGAGCCAGGCGGCTTTCATGGCCTGTGAGTTGCCGAGCACCAGGTAGACGAGTGTGACGGTGACGGCCAGGAAGCCGATCGTGATCCACTCGAGCCGGATCGCCTTCCTGCGGACCTCGTCGTGGGCGTCGCTCATGAGGTCGCCTCGGCGAGGTACGTCTCGAGTTCGACGAGGAAGGCGTTCTCGCCCATGGGGGTGAGCATCACGTGGGAGACCTTGCCGCCCGCGGCGTCCTCGGTCTCCAGGAACGGCTGCGTCGAACCGGCCTTGTCGACGTAGAGGGAGTCGTCGCGGAAGCCGGCGATTGCGAGGTCGAGCGTGCCGTCCTCGAGCCCCTGGACAAGCGCGGCCTCGGAGCCGTCGACCCACGTGATCGAGGCGCCGAGCTCGTCGGCGAACCCGTCCACGAGCTCGACTTCAACGCCGGTCGGGTCCGCCCCCTCGGCGATCCCAGTGAACGGAGGGTTATGGGAGATGCCGACGCGGAGCTCACCGCCACGAACCCGGTCGAGGGTCCCGTCCGGGTCGGTCGGGACGCTCATCCCGCACCCGCACAGCATCAGCACGGCGGTCGCGACCGCCACCACCGCGGCGATCGCCCGCCGCACTCTCGTCAACTCCCAGAAGCGCAGAGCCATGTCATCAGGTTAGGAGTTGTCGCTGTGCTCGAGCTCAGCACTCCGCGGCTGGCCGGGTTCCTGGACGACGACGCATGGCTCGTCGCCGAGACCGCCCTCGAGGAGGCCGAGCTCGCGAAACGCCCGCAGCCAGCCGACCATCGGCCACACCCGCCAGCGCTCGCGGAACAGGTTCGCGTTTCGTGCGATGTCGTGAAGGTGCTGAACCGGCGGATTCGAGGTGGGGTGCCACTGGTGGTAGGCGCGCGCACCGCCGACCCAGGCGAGCCCCACGCCCAGGTTCCCCGCGACTCGCGCGAAGTCGGTGTCCTCGGCGCCGTACCCGCGGTAGCCCTCGTGGAAGCCGCCGATGCGACGCCAGTTGTCGGCGGTCACGGCGAAGGAGAGCGACCAGAAGAGGTTGCGGTCCTCACCGAGCTGCACCTCGCCAGCCGCCGGGGCGGGGCGAGCGGGATGCGGGGCGTCCTTCAGCTCCACGCGTTCCGCGTCGTAGCCGTTCGGCCCAGGGGGCTCGAGGTAGGTGACCGGGCCGCTGAGCAGGCTCGACGCCCAGCGCGGATCCTGCGCCGCGTCCTGGTAGGCCTCGACGAGCCCACGGCCGGGGATGCAGTCCACGTCGAGGAACACGAGCAGCTCGGCTCCCCGCTCCAGTGCGACCCGCGCGCCTTCGTTGCGCGCGGCGGCGAGGGGGAGCACGCTCGCATCTGCGGGCATCTCGACGGTCGTTCCGGGCAGCAGGCCGTCGGAGATGAGCTCAGCGATCTGCGGATCGCCCATCGCGATGACGATGGCATCGTCCGCGGGCACCGACTGCCTGAGGAGCCCCCGTCGCTGCTCCAGCAGATGACGATGGCGCCCGTGCGCCAGCGTGATGGTGGCGGTCTTCATCGGCTCGCCATCCGATCGAGCAGCGCGGCCGCTCGCAGCGCGCCGCCCCCGTCGTTCCACGTCGCCCACTGTCTGCCGTCGAGCTCGGACGCGGCGTCGAGGAGCCCCGCCCAGTCGTCGCGGTCGAACGTCTCGGCCACGATGACCGGAAGGTTCGGCGTCGCCGCGAGCACGCGCGCCGACGTGATCTGCTCGTCGTGGGGTCGGGGCTGCGGCACGACGATCGCGGGGACCTGCGCCGCGGCGACATCCGCGATCGCACCCTGGCCCGCGTGCGTGATGACCAGCGACGCCTCGCGGATGCGTGGGCCCGGGTCGGCGACGCGGTTGCCCGGCGTCGTCCCGATCTCGTCCCACTCGACCCCCGGCGTCTGTCGTTTCGCTTCGCGGATCTGCGCCGACGTCATTCCGCCGCCGCCGGAACCGGCGAGCACGAGCACGCGCCTGATGGGGCTGGGACCGGCGCCGTGGCCTCGCTCAGCGGCCGAGATCGCGCCGACCTGGTGGATGCGCGCTTCGATGTGGGAGGGAACGCCTGGCAGCATTCCGGTGATGCCGACGGGCCAGGCCGCGAGGATCGCATCGGACAGGCCGAAGCCCAGCGTGTGCGGCGCGTCGGTGCGCACCCCGGGGAGCGCCACCGAGACGACGGGAACCCCGTGGAGCCTCGCCAGCGCGGCCACCTCGACGGAGACGTCGGAGACGAAGACGGTGGGGGCGGTCTCTGCGATCCAGGCGGAGATGCGGGCCATGCGACGCCGCATGCCCTCGTCGTCGACGGGTGCCCAGTGCAGCGCGCCGTTCGCGGTCGGCTCGAGGGGCGAGAGCGCCATGTCGTCGCGCTCGAGCCGAACCCAGGGGCCGAGCCACGCGTCGGGCTTCGCGAGCGTCGAGAGCCCGGTGACCGGGAGCGAGCACTCACGGGCGATGGCGAGCGCACGGCGCGCGTGTCCGCCGCCCTGATGGTGGACGTAGTAGCCGATGGTGCCCGTGGCCGCCGAGTCGCCGGTGTTCGCGCCGTTTGCGCCCGAGATGGTCATGCGGCTACCCGCCCTTCTGTCACCGAGCGCAGCA
The DNA here is from genome assembly GCF_008831075.1 of Pseudoclavibacter terrae. GTDB lineage: Bacteria > Actinomycetota > Actinomycetes > Actinomycetales > Microbacteriaceae > Pseudoclavibacter > Pseudoclavibacter terrae. The sequence goes on from NZ_WBJX01000001.1 coordinate 776,227, forward strand.
GCGCTTCGTACTCGTCGACCATCCGCTCGAGCGAGCAGAAGGTCACCGCGCGTTCCCGCGCGCCTGCTCGGGGCAGGTCCGCCGCCTGCAGCAGGGCGGCTGCGAGTGCGTGGATGCTGTCAGCGGCGGCGAGGCGTCCGCTGCGGTCGTCGAGGATCTCGCGCAGCGCACCGCGGTCGAACGCGGCCACGGGGGTGCCCGCGGCGAGCGACTCAGCGGCCACGAGCCCGTACGGTTCGTCCCAGCGCGGGGTCACGAGCGTGACGCTCGCCCGACGGAGATGCTCGAAGAGAACATCATGGTCGAGGTGCCCGAGGTAGCGGACGCTCCCGCTGAGTCGCGGGCGGATCGCGGACTCGAAGTAGCCGCTGTCGTAGGCGGGACCCGCGATGTCCAGTGGGACGCCGGCGAGGTTGGCGGCGTCGATCGCGAACTCGAGTCCCTTCTCCGGCACGATGCGCCCCGACCAGAACGCTGGCCCGCCTCCGTCGCCTGGACGAAGGCGCTCGGTGTCCACGCCATTGAGGATCACCGAGCAGTCGATGCTGTCCGACCACGCCTCCCGCATGTGGGAGCTGACCGCGACGAACGTGCTGGCGGACCCGTCGACCCGCACCGCCGACTCGATCCAGCCGACGGGAGGAGTGTGCAGCGTGGTGACGACGGGAACATCGAGCAGTCCCGACATGGCCACGGGGAGGTGGTGGATGCTCACGTTGAGGACCGCGTCGAACCGGTCGCGCGAGTTCCGGGCGAGATCCACCATGAGCGAGAGGTATGCGTGATGCTCGCTCATCCACTCGGCCGGCATGGCTCCGACGTCGCGCCGTGCGGTGTCGCTCATCGAGAAGTCCGCGACGTCGAGGAACTCCACGCCGAGACTGGGGTCGGAGCCGGGGGCCGCGAACAGCGTGACCTGGTGACCGCGGCGCTTGAGCGCCGTGATCAACGCGTGCGTGTGCGCCTCGAGACCACCGGCGAATGGCTCTCTGATGGGGAAGCGCGAGGGGCCGATGACGCAGATCCTCATTGGGCCACCCGCACTCGAGTCAGCACTGCCTCGTAGATGTCGGCATGTGCGGCCGCGATCTCGTCTCGCTGCGACGCCCGGAACTCGGGTGCGTGGCGAGGTGTGACGGCTCGGGACGCGGCGAGCACCGCGTCCCGCAGCGAATCGGCGTCGAGTGCGTCGGACGCGCGCCGGTACGTGAAGACCGGCCCCTGATCCTCGTAGAAGCCCACGTCGGGGGCGATGACGGCCGTGCCGAGGTCGAGGCACGCCTCCAACCACCCCGAGTGCGTCCCGAAGCGGTAGGGGAGCACCGACGCGTCGAGCGAAGCCAGGTAGCGCCACAGCTCGGCGTCGCTCAGATAGTCGTGGATGCGCAGCCTGATGCTGCCCGAGTCCGCGAGCTCCCGCAGGCGCGAGGCGAGCGTCTCTTCGTACTTGACCCCATCCGGATCGAGGATCTCACGGTGCCCGTTGACGTGGACGACGATCGACGGCTCGACACGCGCCAGCTCGGCGAGCGCCTCGATGACGGGCAGCGGCTCCATGCTCGCCCGCAGGCTCTTCGCGTGCACGCCCACGTGGAACTCGCCGCTCGTGTCCGCCCGCTCCGCACGAACGGTCTCGACTTCAGCAGGTTCGACGATGTGCGGGTGAGGGATCACGACCGGTCGTCTGCCCCACCGTCGTTCGACCTCGTCCGCAGCCCCTTCCGTGAGGGTGATGAGCTCATCCGCCGCGGGGATCAGGATGTCGAGGTGCGCGATGTGGGCCTCGGGCGTCGCGTGGTGCGGGTTCGTGAGGTCGTGCACGGTGTACACGAGCGGCTTGCCTTCGCGGCGGAGTGCATCCACGATCTCGGCGAGCACGTCCGGCGAGAGCGCGTCGAATCCGAAGTGCACGTGGAAGACGTCGAACTCGTCGGCGTGGTCTGTGATCCACTCCGGCTCCAGCATGCGCGGTGGCCACCAGCGCTCGGCTGCGATCCGAGCGGAGCCATCGGGGTGGGGGTCCGGGAGTCGGACGACGGTGGCGCGTGATGGATCGGGTGTGACGGTCGAGAGGTGCCTGACGTAGACGTGTCCTGCGGGGACGCTCGCAATCCGGATGGTTCGACGGAGGTCGTCGTCGACGTCTGAGCTTCTGGGGGATGGCACCCCTCCACCTAATCAGCTCGAAGAGGGGACTGTCGCGCTCTTGACAGTCCTTGACCATCGTGCATGCGTCCGCCCGGTCCTGTGGGCCGGCCCGGATTCGGGTCAGTCGCCCGGGTTCGGCTCCACGATGACAAGACCGACGCCGGGGCCGACGAGCAGATTCGCTGGCTCGAGGCGTCCTTCACCGCGGTCACCGCGCACCCAGAACCACTCTCCGCTCGCGACGCGAGCAAGGATCTCGGCCCGGAACGTCTCGATGTCGTCGATGAGCTTCGAGAACGTCTCGCCCTGGTAGAGGAGCTCGATCCTGGTCTGTCCGTTCATGACGCCCTCTCTGCGGGTTCAGCGATCACGGCCAGGCCGGCCTGCGAATTGGCGCCCTGCACCAGCGCCTCAACCCAGGATCGGTTGATGTGCACCTGACGGCTGCCGAGGAATTTGAAGCGGATGGGGACTGCAGGGTGCATCCAAACGGTGCTGCGACCGTCGCCGCCTGCGTTGTTGTCCTTCCAGCTGAAGAAGAACGACTCGCCGCGGCGCAGCTTCGTGCCGATTGCGAGCTGAAGATGCGCAAGCAGGCGGTCCTCGAAGTCCACGGTGACTTCGGAGTTGTAGATGAACTTCCCCACGCTGAACCCTGCTTTCTGGTCTGTCGCGCATTGTGTGCGCCGTCCATTATCACTGTCTCGGAGCTGACATTTCGCCAGCTCGGCGTCTAGAGCTCGTCGAGCCAGTCGGGATGCGGCACGCGCGGGTCGTTCGACGACCCTTCTTCGACGAGCGCCTCCGGTGCTCCGTGCTCTTCGGCGAGCTCTGCCCGGAGCCTCTGGAAGGTCGCGAGTGCCTCGCTGTCGTCGAACTCCGGGACCTCGGAAGTGACCGTCTCGGTTGCGATCTGACTCGAGGGCCCGACCAGCACGGAGAGCATGTTGTCCGAGCCGTCAGCGTGGCGCACCGGAATCTCGACGATTCCGGCCTGCTGGACAGCGGCAAGCGCCGCCGCATACTCGACCAGCTCTTTCGCGATCCTCGTGCTCGTGAAGTAGACGCCACCTGCGTAGTGAAGTTGGTCCATCGTTTCCCCAGACGGTCGCGTGCGTGCAGAACCCCTGGAGTCTCCCAGGCCGAGTTGGGTGCGCTCGGAGTATTGCCTTCTGAACCGTTGTATGAAGCGACGGCATCTGTTTCCCGAATGGAGACGCGGAATGAGGCCGCGTAACGCTACGCTCAGTGCAAATCCCATGCCTGGCAGTGCCTGATTGGAGTCCCTGATGTCTACCCCTCAGCTCGACGCCCCGCTCTACCCACCGCTCTACGGAGCCAGCTTCGGTCAGGCGGTGAAGCGGTTCTTCAAGAAGTACGCCGTCTTCTCGGGCCGAGCCAGCCGCAGCGAGTACTGGTGGTGGATTCTCTTCGGCGTCATCGTCAACGCCGCGTTCTTCCTCATCGGTTCGCTCGCCGGCGGGCCGGGCACCATGGATTCCTCCGGCCAGTTCACCGGCGCCAGCGGGGCCTACACGGCCGTGTCGGTCGTGCAGTCGCTCTGGGGCCTCGCGACCCTCATCCCGGGGCTCGCGCTGCTCTTCCGCCGCCTGCACGACACGAACCGCTCCGGCTGGTGGTGGCTGCTCCTGTTCATCCCGCTCGTCGGCGCGATCGTCATCCTCGTGTTCGTGATCAGCGACTCGCGCCCCGAGGGCGCCCGCTTCGACCGCCAGTAGCACTGGCCGCCGAACGCACGAACCGCCACCCTCGACCGAGGGTGGCGGTTCGTCGATCAGCGCGCTCGCCTCGTGGGCGTCACGACTCCGGGGAGACGGCCTCCGCGACCGCACCGAAGCGGCCGAGGAGACCCGAGAAGACACGCAGCTCCTCCGGCGTCCAGTCCCGGAGCACAGCGTGCAGGCGGTGCCGGTTGCGGGCACGCACCTCGGTGACCCGTTCGACGGCGAACGACGTCGGCGTCAGGATGCGCGCCCGCCCGTCGTTCGGGTCCGACCCGACCGTCAGCAGCTCGAACTCCTCCAGCATGCGAACCTGCCGACTCATGACGCTCTTGTCGACGGCGAGCTGCTCGCCGAGCGTGCCGGCGTGCGCCGTGCCGTGCTGCACCAGCGCGGAGAGGATCTTGTAGCCGATGGGCTGCAGCGACGGGTGCACTGCGACGGCCGACTCGCTCCACGTGGTGCGGACACGGCGGTAGAAGGTGCCGAGTTGCGTCTCCACCGCGGCGATCGCCTCTGTGAAGTCGGCGTCGTCTGGGGACTCTGGCATGGTCGCCATCTTAGGTGCGGTCCGCCCGCCGCCCCGAGTCGCCGAGGATCGGGATGGCCCCGGTGCGGGGGATGCCGACCACGGCCTCGGCGACCTCCACGAGGTCCTCCGATGCCGACTCTGCACCCGCGTGCCCGCGAGGGCTCTCCTCGCCCTTCGCGCGCTGCACGGCATTCTGCGTGCCGAGCTGCGCGTTCGGGAGGAAAGAGACCGCCACGAGGGTGACGATGGCGAGCGGCAGCGCTGCGAGGAAGATGGCGCCGACCGAGGTGCCGTAGGCGTCCTCGACGAGGATCCGCAGCCACTCCGGGAGCGTCGCGAGCTGCGGGATGCTGCCGCCCGCGAGCGACTGCGCGGCGACCGCCTGCTGCTCAGGTGGCAGGGCGCGGACGCTCGTCGAGATCGTGTCCGCGACGACGGTTCCGAGGATCGACCCCATGACCGAGACGCCGATCGTGCCGCCGAGGCTGCGGAAGAACGTGACCGCACTCGTTGCGACGCCCATGTTCTTGACCTCCGCCTTGTTCTGCACGACGAGCACGAGGTTCTGCATGACCATGCCGACGCCGGCGCCGAGCGCGAACATCGAGAGGCCAACGTAGAGGTACGGCGTGTCGTAGTGGAGGCGGCTCAGCAGGAAGAGGCCGACGACCATGAGCGCGCTGCCCGTGACGACGAACGCCTTCCACTTCCCGCGACGGCTGATGAGGTTGCCCACGATGGTGGAGGCGACGAGGAGGCCCGCCATCATCGGGATGGTGAGGATGCCCGACTCGGTCGGGGTCGCCCCTCGCGCGAGCTGCATGTACTGGCTGAGGAAGACGCTCGTGCCGAACATGGCGACGCCGACCGAGACGCTCGCGACGACCGCGAGGGTGAAGGTGCGGTCGCGGAAGAGCGTGAGGGGGATGAGCGGCTCCGTGACGCGCAGCTCGACGAGGACCGCGATGACGAGCAACAGGACGCCGCCGCCGACCATGAGCCAGGAGGGGAGTGAGTTCCACTCGAACTGGGAGCCTGCGAGGGTTACCCAGATGAGGAGCAGCGAGACGCCGCTCGAGATGAGCACGATGCCGAAGTAGTCGATGCTCACCTTGCGCTTCTTCGGCTTCGGCAGGTGCAGCGTGACCTGCAGGAGGATGAGCGCCACGACCGCGAACGGGAGCCCCACGAAGAAGTTCCACCGCCATCCGAACGCATCGGTGATGACACCGCCGAGCAGGGGTCCGCCGACTGTGGCGAGCGCCATGACGGCACCGAAGAAGCCCGCGTAGCGGCCGCGCTCGCGGGGGCTGAGGATGTCGGCCATGACGATCTGGCTGAGCGCGCCGAGGCCACCGGCGCCGAGGCCCTGGAACACGCGCATCGTGATGAGCATGGACGTGTCCTGCGCGAAGCCGGCGATGGCGGAGCTCACGACGAAGATGACCAGCGAGATCTGCAGCAGCAGCTTGCGGTTCGTGAGGTCGGCGAGCTTGCCCCAGATAGGGGTCGAGACGGTGGTCGCGAGGAGGGTCGCGGTCACCACCCAGGTGAACGCACTCTGGTCGCCCTTGAGGTCGCTGATGATGAGCGGCAGGGACGTGCTCACGACGGTCGATGCGAGCATCGACACGAACATGCCGAGCATGAGGCCCGAGAGGGCCTGGAGCACCTGGCGGCGGCTCATGCCTGACTCGGTGAGCGCTGCTGCTGGCTTGGTGCTGGGTCTGGGGTTCTTGCTAGACGACATCGACGCGGGGCCTCCTGATAGTTGACGACGGTCAACCATACATACATGGTTGACCGTCGTCAACTACCAGAAAGGGCCCCGCGAACGGGGCCCTGATCCTGCGTGCTGCCGACTACGGCGCAGTGCCTAGTCGATCTTGCGCTTGAGGTTGTCGAGGCCCTCCTTGGCGCCATCCTTGACATCCTCGACCTTGTCCTTGAACCCGGCCTTCGCCTGGTCGGATCGGCCCTCGGCCTTCAGCGACTCGTTGCCGGATACCGCCCCCGCGGCTTCCTTCGCGCGTCCGCCGAGGTCTTCTGACTTGTTCTCAATTCGATCGTCGATTCCCATGGGGGGATGCTCTCAGGACAAGTTGGGTGCAGGCTGAGGCGCGGTCTGGACGACACTGCCGGGCGAGGATGCCTGGGCGAGATCACGCCCGCGGGTGCTGCTCGGCGGAGACCGACAGTGCCTCGAACACGGCGGCGACCGCCTCGTCGTCGCTGACGCCCAGCTCGCGTGCCTCGACGGCGAACGCCCGCGCGGCTGCCGTGAGCCGCACATCCCCGTTCCGACCATCGGCAGTCACGAACGTGCCGGCGCGCCCGCGGCCCTCGACGACGCCCTGCTCCTCGAGCGCCGTGTAGCACTTCGCGACCGTGCCAGGCGCGACCCCGAGGGTCTCCGCGAGAGAACGCACCGGGGGAAGTCGCTCACCGGGCAGGAGGTCGCCGCGTTCGACGGCGAGGATGATCGCGTCACGCAGCTGCCTGCCCGGCGCCTTCGACGAGTCACCGCCGATCGCGAGGTGCTCGAAGAAGTCGCCGGTGCTCATGCGCGAGGCCGCTTGCCTGGGCTCGTGTTTTCGTCGATCGCGGTCTCCGAACCCAGCGAGATCTCCTCGTCGTCATCCGGCTCGACCAGGTCATCGAACATCGCCGCGCTGCCGGCCTCGTCGTGCTTCTTCGCACGCTGCGGGCCGAAGCCGAGCCACTTCCGAGTCGGGTAGTGGAGCTTCTCGCGTCGCCACCACAGCGTGGCGAGCACCAGCGTCGCGACGCTCGGCACGAGTGCAAGCCACGCGCCGTACGCAATCGGGTACTGGCCGTTCGCCGCATCCACACGCAGCGTCGCGAAGACGAACAGGAACAGGATGCCGAGCGTCGCGAGGGCAGCGTAGACCTGGAGGATCTTGGCCGAGATCACCGCGACACCGGAGATCCGCAAGATCAGCACCACGACGAGGCCGAGCAGGGGAATGGTCGGGACGAGCCCGAACAGGAAGGTGCCGAACCAGTTGTAGCCGAGCGCCTCGTCCATCTGGCTGAGGCCGGTGCCCGCCACGAACAACTGCCAGCCGTTGAGCGTCGGGGCGATGCGGTTGAGGGGGATCTCGGAGTTCCACCAGGGGAAGAACATCGTCACGAGCAGCAGCGCCGCCAGCACGCCGAACGCGATCTGCTTGGGGCGGTAGGCCGGGTACGACGACATCGCCGCCGTGTCCTCGACCAGCGAATCGTCGTCCTGCGCAGTAGCCATGCCCCCAGCCTACGAGGCAGGTTCGCAATCGTGGCTCCGAACGCGCAGACTGGATGCGGCCCCTCACGAGGCCGAACGGTCTCAGGCGGCGAGAGGGGCAGCATGACGGAACGACACCACAGGCCCGTGCGCGTGCCATCGCAGGCGTTCGAAGCGCTCATCGGCGCCGACGACCCCGCGGCGGTGAGCCGCGTCGCCCACGACACGGCAAGGGCGCTGCTGCAGCGTGCGCGCGGCGAGGGGGACCAGGCCGTCGTCGCGCGGCTTGTCGCCTACGCCGACGAGCACGGCATCGATGAGATCGCCGAGCTCTGGGCCGGCGCCAGCTCACGATCACTGCCTGGCGCACTGTGGCGTCTCTACCTGCTGCGGCAGGCCGTGCGAGCGAACCCCGCGGAGACGAGCTACCTCTTCCGTCGCGGCTACGAAGTCGACCGCTCGATCAGCTCCGTCGTCGCGGGAGCCGCCACACCGACTGGCCCAGAAGAGGTCGTCGCCCTCGCAGACGTCATCCTGCACGGCGCCTTCTCCGGAGACTTCGCGCTCGCGCTCGAGCGAGCAGCCGCCTTCTGCCGCGTCATGTCGCAGGGCGCGACGAGTCTCGCGAAAGACGAGGAAGGGCCCGCGCCGGCTCGGGCCAGGCAATCGACGCGTCGCGCCATCCGCTACCTCGAGATGGGCGACGACCTGCATGCCTCCGCCGGCATGTGGCGCCTCGACACCCTCGACTGAGCTCTCGCGCTCGCGCTGCCCGCTCGCGTTGCCTGCTCGCGCACGGGGCACCCGCCGGTTCGCCCCCGACTTCGCCCGAATGGCTGTCAGAGGAGCTCCTGGACCACCCTTTGGGGCAGGTCGCGTCCGGAGCGGGCGTTCGCGCGACCCTTTGCGGCGACTCGAATGCGGCATTACGCAGGACTTGTTCGCGGAGAGCCGATCCGGCTTCCGATGAGCCCGAGGTTCGGTAAACTCGACGTCGCCGGGCCGCAGTAACCCCGGGCTCCAATATTCGCCGCTGCGAGCGGCCTTCCGCCGAGAGGCGTTCCTGCGGCCTGGCTTTTCTCTTCCCTGCGGCCGCGCGCCGCTCCTCCGACTGAACCGCATCCGTCGTCTCTGGATGGAAACCTCGCATCGTTGCGGGAAGTTCTCCATCGCGAAGTGAGAATCCCATCCCGAGTCGGTGCGTCGCCGCCTCGCCTCGACTCCACCAGTTTCGAGATGGCTTTCGCGCTTCGGGATGCGTTGCAACCCATCTGCATGCGTGGAACCCACCCCGAATCGGGGAGATCGAGGCGTGGCTGCCGAGCGTAACGACGACCCAGGATGCGGGAGGAGAGCCACCCGCGCGCGGCGAGGAGACCACCGCGGCGCACGACGAAGGCCCCGGCGCGATTGCGCCGGGGCCTTCGTCGTGATGCGGGGGGACTGCGGTCTAGCCGAAGCGGCCCGAGACGTAGTCTTCCGTCGCCTGGACGGAGGGGTTCTCGAAGATGGTCTTCGTCGTGTCGTACTCGATGAGCTTGCCCGGCATGCCGGTGCCCGCGATGTTGAAGAAGGCGGTCTTGTCGGAGACGCGCGATGCCTGCTGCATGTTGTGCGTCACGATGACGATCGTGTACTCGGTCTTGAGGTCCTCGATGAGGTCCTCGATGGCGAGCGTCGAGATGGGGTCGAGCGCCGAGCAGGGCTCGTCCATGAGGAGCACGTCGGGGGAGACGGCGATCGCGCGGGCGATGCAGAGACGCTGCTGCTGGCCGCCGGAGAGTCCGGACCCTGGGAGATCGAGGCGGTCCTTGACCTCCTTCCAGAGGTTGGCACCCTGGAGCGACTTCTCGACGAGTGCGTCGGCGTCGCTCTTGGAGATCTGCGTGTTGTTGAGCTTCACTCCGGCGAGGACGTTCTCGCGGATCGACATGGTGGGGAACGGGTTGGGGCGCTGGAAGACCATGCCGACCTGACGGCGCACGAGGACGGGGTCGACGCCTGGGCCGTAGAGGTTGTTGCCGTCGATGAGGACTTCGCCGTCGACCCACGCCTTGGGGATGACCTCGTGCATGCGGTTGAGGGTGCGGAGGAAGGTCGACTTGCCGCAGCCTGATGGGCCGATGAAGGCGGTGACGCTGCGGGGCTCGATGATCATGGAGACGTCTTCGACGGCCTTGAACTTGTCGTAGTAGACGTTGAGGTCGTTGACTTCGATGCGCTTGGACACTGTATTTCCCTAACTTCCTGGCTGGTCGGCCTGGTCAGTCTGACCGGTTAGCCCTTGGGGGCGAAGAACTTGGTGATCATGCGTGCGAGCAGGTTGAGCAGCATGACGATGATGAGGAGGACGAGCGCGCCCGTCCAGGCGAGGTTGAGCATGTTCTCGGCTCCCGCGCCGACCTGCTGCGTGTACGAGCGGTAGACGAAGACGGGGAGGCTCATCATGGCGCCCTGGGTCATGTTGTAGTTCATGTAGATGTTGAACCCGGCCGCGATGAGCAGTGGCGCGCTCTCGCCGATGACGCGCGAGATGGCAAGCATGACGCCGGTCGTGATGCCGGCCAGTGCGGTTGGGAGCACGACCTTGGAGATCGTGAGCCACTTCGGCACGCCGAGCGCGTAGGAGGCCTCGCGGAGCTCGTTGGGGACGAGTCGGATCATCTCCTCCGAGGAGCGCACGACGGTCGGGATCATGAGGACGGTGAGGGCGATCGAGCCGGCGAGTCCCGTGCGCACGTTGGTGAGCGGGATGCCGAGCGTCTGCAGGATGAGCATGATCATCGTGTAGGCGAACAGACCGGCGACGATCGACGGAACGCCCGTCATGACGTCCACGAAGAAGTTGATGGCCCGGGACAGGCGGCCCTTGCCGTACTCGACGAGGTAGATCGAGGTGAAGAGGCCGATCGGCACCGAGATGAGGGTCGCGACGAGCGTGATGAGCAGTGTGCCCACGATGGCGTGGATGCCGCCGCCGCCTTCTGTGACGACGCCGACCATGGAGGACGAGAAGAAGGTCGGGTCGAAGCGGGCGACGCCGTTCGCGACGAGGGTGAACAGCAGCGACAGCAGCGGGACGAGGGCCAGGACGAATGCTGCGGTGACGAGCGAGGTCACGAAGCGGTTGGTGGCCTGGCGGGAGCCTTCGATGATGCGGGCGATGACCCACTGGCCCGCGATGTAGAAGATCGCGCCGAGGACCGCGAAGCCGGTCCAGTTGAACTCGCCTCCGCCTGCCGCGAGGAGCAGGGTGATGGCGGCCGAGAGCGCGAAGCCTCCGACGAGGATCGCGTACGGGCCCCACTTGGGGAGGCGGCCGTGCGTGAGCGGGTTGATCATCTCGGGAGCCGACTGGTTCTGGGCTGGTTTCTGCAGTGTTGAGGTCATCAGTTGGCTCCTGAGAATTCCTTGCGGCGGCTCACGATCCATCGTGCGAGGGAGTTCACGAGGAGGGTGATGGCGAAGAGCACGAGACCGGATGCGATGAGCACGTTGATGTCGAGGTTCGACGCCTCTGGGAAGGAGAGTGCGATGTTGGCGGCGATCGTCGACGGGTTGGTGTTCGACGTCAGCTGGAAGGTGATCACGCCGGTCGCGGAGAGCACCATGGCGACGGCCATGGTCTCGCCGAGGGCGCGTCCGAGGCCGAGCATGATGGAGGACACCATGCCGCCGCGCGCGAAGGGCAGCACGGCCATCTTGATCATCTCCCAGCGCGTGGCGCCGAGGGCGAGCGATGCCTCTTCGTGGAGGCGCGGCGTCTGGAGGAAGACCTCGCGGGTGAGGGCGGTGACGATGGGGAGCACCATGACGGCGAGCACGATGGCGGCGGTCAGGATGGTGCGTCCCGTCGCCGAGACCTGCCCCTGGAAGAAGGGCAGCCAGGAGAGGTTCTCGTTGAGCCAGACGTAGAAGGGCTGCACGAACGGTCCGAGCACGGTTGCACCCCAGAGGCCGAAGACGACCGAGGGAACTGCGGCGAGCAGGTCGATGACGTAGCCGAGGGGGGCTGCGAGCTTGCGCGATGCGTAGTGCGTGATGAAGAGGGCGACGCCGATGGCGACGGGGACTGCCATGAGCAGCGCGAGCAGCGAAGCCCACAGTGTTCCGAAGATGAGCGGCAGCACGTACCAGAAGAAGTTGCCTTCGGCCTCCGGCTCGGCGAGGTTGCTCGCACCGGCGACGAAGTGGCTGTTCTCAGCCGCGTCGGGGAAGAAGGCCGGGAGTCCCTGGAAGAGCAGGAAGAAGAACACGGCGGCGAGGATCGCGAGGATGAGCGATCCGGAGAACGTCGAGAGGAAGCTGAAGACGCGGTCGCCAGGACGCGACTTGGCCTTCACCGATGTGCCCGCATCTGGGGCGAGTTCTGCAGTCATCTGCTGAGGGTTTCCCTAAGTCATTTGGGTGGAGCGGGGCAAGAAGCTGAAGAGAGCCGAATCGCCCGGTGCCATGCTTTCACAGCACGGCACCGGGCTGAAACGGAACTTCAGTCCGCGCGGACTACTTGATGGCGTCGACTGCTGCCTGTGCCTGGGTGCGCAGGTCGTCCGAGATGGGCGCGGAGCCCGCGTTCTCGGCTGCTGCATCCTGCGCTTCGGGGCTGATGACGTAGTCGAAGTACGCCTTGACGTTGGCTCCGACGGCCGGGTCCGTGTACTCGGCGCAGCCGATGAGGTAGGAGACCAGGACGATCGGGTAGACGCCTTCAGCGGAGCGGTCGAGCTCGAACGAGAGGTCGGTCGCTGCGCGGCCTTCCTCGAGCGTGGAGTTGTCGACGACGGCGGCTGCCGCCTCGGGGGAGAGCTCGACGAACTCGGAGCCGGTCTGGATGGCGGCCGTGCTGAGGTCGCCGGCCGCGGATGCGTCGAGGTAGCCGATGGTGCCGTTGCCGGAGGTCAGCGCCTGCTGGACGCCGGGGGTCTCCTGGGCGCCTTCGCCGCCTTCGATGGGCCAGTCGTCGCTGTCCTCGAAGGTCCACACGTCGGGGGCTGCCTCGACGAGGTAGGACGTGAAGTTGCCCGTGGTGCCCGAGGTGTCGGAGCGGTGGACCGGCGTGATGGCGAGGTCGGGGAACGTGACGCCCGCGTTGAGCGCGGCGATCTCCGGGGCGTTCCAGTTGGTGATCTCGCCCTTGAAGATCTTGGCGAGGGTCGCGGGGTCGAGGTTGAGCGTGTCGACGCCCTCGACGTTGAATGCGACGGCGATGGGGGAGATGTAGGCGGGGATCTCGACGAGGTCGGTGCCGTCGACGCAGTTGCCGAAGCCGCCTGCTTCGATCTCTTCCATCTTGAACGCGCGGTCGGAGCCGATGAAGGCGGACGTGCCGTTCGTGAAGTCGGTGCGGCCGGCGCCGGAGCCGCCACCCGCGTAGTTGATCTGGATGCCTGGCTGCACCGACGCGAAGCCGGCGATCCAGGAGGTCTGAGCCGTGCCCTGTGACGATGCGCCGGAGGCAGCGAGTGAGCCCGTGAGCTGTTCTTCAGCTGGTGCGCTTCCTGGATCTCCAGCTGCCGGGCCTTCGTTGCCGGCGCAGGCAGCAAGCGTGAGTGCGGCGATTGCGGCCATGGCGACCGATGCGCCTACTCGCGTGAACTTCATGGAGTTTCCCTTCGGGGACAGGTGACATTCCGTTGGATCAGTTGCGATCCGTCGGTGACGCTATGCGCGAAGGGTGACGAGGAGGGGCGGGGAAAGTGAACGGAGGGTGAACGGGCTGGGAATGCGCGCAGATTTCACCCGCATCCGCTTACTTCATCTGCTCCAGGACGGGCTCGATCTGCGCCCGGAGGGTGGCGGAGATGGGCGCTGATCCGGCAGCCGCTGCCGATGCCGCCTGCCCTTCTTCGCTCACGACGTAGCTGAAGTAGGCCTTCGCGTTTGTGCCCTCGTCGGCGTCGGCGTACTCGGCGCAGCCGATGAGGTAGGAGACGAGCACGATCGGGTAGACGCCCGGCGTCGTGCGGTTGAGCTCGAAGGCGAGGTCGGTCGCGGCACGCCCGTCTTCGATCGTCGAGTTGTCGACGACGGCTGCGGCGGCTTCTGGGGAGAAGGGCACGTACTCGCCGCCGGTCTCGACTGCCGCCGTCGTGAGGCCGTCGGCCGCGGATGCATCCATGTACCCGATCGTGCCGTTGGCGCGGAGTGCCTGCTGCATGCCTGCGCTCTCCTGCGCGGCTTCGCCGCTCTCGACGGGCCACTCGTCGACTTCGCCGTAGCTCCAGGCGTCGCCGGCGGCCTCGTCCAGGTAGGCGGTGAAGTTGCCGGTCGTCCCGGACTTGTCCGAGCGGTGCACGGGGGTGATGGCGAGCGACGGCAGGGTGGCGTCCGGGTTCAGGGCGGCGATCTCCGGCGCGTCCCACGAGTCGATGTCTCCGGCGAAGATGCCGGCGATCGTCGCCGCGTCGAGGCGCAGCTCGTCGACGCCCTCAAGCGCGAAGGCGACGGCAATGGGAGAGATGTAGGCGGGGATCTCCACGAGGTCGCTGCCCTCTGCGCAGGTCCGGAACGGGCCCTCCTCGATCTCCTCGATGTCGAAGGCGCGGTCGGAGCCGATGAACGCGGAGGTGCCGTTCTGGAAGTCGGAACGTCCGGCGCCCGAGCCACCACCCGCGTAGTTCACTCGCACGTCAGGCTCGATGGGATAGAAGCCCGCGATCCACGCGGTCTGCGCGACGCCCTGCGAGGAGGCGCCAGAGGCGCTCAGCACGCCGGAGAGGTGCTGCGAGCGCGGGTCCTTGCTGACAGAGATCTCGTTGAGCGCGCATCCGCTCGTCACGAGAACGGTGGTTGCGAGGAGCGCCAGGGCGGCGAGTGCTCGGGAGTGGTGCATCGAGTTCCTTCTGCCATCAGGTGTCAGGCGATCGCAAGATCCGCCTGCATCAGTATGGACGAGAAGTGGACGGGACGTGACGCGCGGGTGAACGGATGGGCCCCCGCGCAGGCGTATCCGACGGCATGGATCAGGTGATCGGACCGTGCGTCTCGGCGGCGACGACGCCCGCCCTCGGGTGGTTGACGGGCACGTGGATGACGGAGCACTCACCGGTCGAGAGCATGGCGTGACGCGCGAGCGAGCTCGGGCGCGTCGCCGTGTACAGGGCGATGGAGCGGACGATGGCGGGCATGACCGGGGAATGGCTGCAGATCACGGTGCTGCGGCGCTTCGCGATGAGCTTCCGGACGACCTCGTCGAGCTCCTCTTCGTCTCGCGTGTAGGAGCCCTGCGCGATGCTGCGCTCGACCTGCGGCGTCAGCCCCAGGAGCGAGCTGATGGGGGCGACCGTCGAGCGGCAGCGGACCGCGTTCGAGGTGATGACGGCCTCGGGCCCGAACGCCCGGAGGATCGGCACGACGGTCTCGGCCTGCTCGAGGCCGCGCGCTGTGATCGGGCGGGAGTCGTCGTCGCCCGGCCACGACTGCGGGGGCACGGCCGTCGCGTGGCGCAGCACGAGGATGGCGAAGGTCCGGTGCAGTCCGCGACGGTACCTGTCGGCGAAGACCTCGAGCAGCTCGCGGTCCCTGTCGTAGCTGAGGAGCTTCTTGGCCTTCTTGAGGGAGACCCACTCGATGGCGTCCACCTCGTCGTTCGGTTCGAAGACGTGCGCCTCGAAGGATGCTTCGTCGACCTCCGCGGTCCAGTAGTGGACCTCTTTCGGTCGGCCGTTCGGCATGACGTACTCGATGTATCCGAGCGGCGCGCCGAGCTTGGCCTCGTAGCCGGTCTCCTCCTCGACCTCGCGTGCCGCGGTCTCCGGCAGCGTCTCGCCGGGGTCGACCTTGCCCTTCGGCAGCGAGTAGTCTCCGTGGCGCCCACGATGGATGACCAGCACCTTGAGCTTGTCGTCTGCAACGTCCTCGTGCCACAGCACAGCGCCTGCCGCGTAGACGGTGCGCGAGGCGGCAGGGGTGTCGATCGTCATCCGGTCAGGCCAGCGTGGTGGGCCTGCGACGCTTGCTGATGCGTCGCATCATCTCGTCGTGGAGGTCGGTGAGGCGCTGCCCGTTCTCGTCTCTGGCGTGGCGGACCCATTCGGCATCAGAGCCGAGGTGCCAGGTCGCGGTCGTGTCGTCCATCGCGAGGTCGAACATCGCCGCGATGTCGGCGGCGTGGTGCTCGTCGATGATGCGCACGAGCGCTTCGATGCGGCGGTCGAGGTTTCGGTGCATCATGTCGGCTGAGCCGATGAAGACGCGTTCGTCGCCGTCGTTCGCGAAGCAGAAGATGCGGGAGTGCTCGAGGTAGCGGCCGACGACGGAGCGCACGCGGATGGTCTCGCTGAGGCCGGGGACTCCTGGGCGGAGGCCGCAGATGCCGCGGACCCAGATGTCGACGGGCACGCCCGCCTGGCTCGCGCGGTAGAGGGCGTCGATGATCTCCTCGTCGACCATGGAGTTGACCTTGATGCGGATGCGGCTCGGCTTGCCGTCGAGCGCGTTCTTGCGCTCCTTGTCGATGAGGTTGAGGAGTCCGGGGCGCAGGTGCATGGGGGCGACGAGGAGTCGCGTGAACTTGCGCTCGATGGCGTAGCCGGAGAGCTGGTTGAAGAGGCGCGTGATGTCGCGGGAGATCTTCTCGTTGCAGGTGAAGAGGCCGAGGTCCTCGTAGATGCGGCTCGTCTTCGGGTTGTAGTTGCCCGTGCCGATGTGGTTGTACATCTTGAGCTCGTTGTCTTCCTTGCGGATGACCTGGAGGAGCTTGCAGTGGGTCTTGAGCCCGACGGTTCCGTAGACGACGTGCACGCCGGCCTTCTCGAGCTTGCGTGCCCAGACGATGTTGTTCTGCTCGTCGAAGCGCGCTTTGATCTCGACGAGGACCAGCACCTGCTTGCCGGATTCGGCCGCCTTGATGAGGGCGTTCACGATGGGGCTGTCGCCTGACGTGCGGTAGAGGGTCTGCTTGATGGCGAGCACGTTCGGGTCGGCTGCGGCCACCTCGAGGAAGGCCTGCACGCTCGTGGAGAACGCCTCGTACGGGTGCTGGACGAGCACGTCGCGGCGCGCGATCGCACCGAACATGTCCGGCTTCTCGTCGCTTTCGGACGTGCGGAACGCCGCTGCGGTGACGGGCACGTGCGTCGGGTACTTCAGGTCCGGCCGGTTGATCGCGCCGAGCGCGAAGAGGCCGCCCAGGTCGAGTGGGCCGGGGAGGACGTACACCTCGTTGTGGGTGATGTCGAGCTCGGTCATGAGGAGTTCGAGCGTCTCGTCGTCCATGTCGTTGGACACTTCGAGGCGGATGGGCGGGCCGAAGCGGCGCCGCAGGAGCTCCTTCTCGAGGGCCTGCAGGAGGTTCTCGGTCTCGTCCTCCTCGATCGTCATGTCCTCGTTGCGGGTGAGGCGGAACGCGTGGTGATCGAGGATCTTCATGCCGGGGAAGACGTGACCGAGGTGCTGCGCGATGAGGTCTTCGAGCAGGATGAAGCGCGCCTTGCCGTGGTCGGACTGCAGCGGGTAGAACCGCGGGAGCACGGGCGGCACCTTGAGGCGCGCGAACTCCTCCTTCTCGCTGCGCGGGTTGTAGACGCGCACGGAGATGTTGAGGGAGAGCCCAGAGATGTAGGGGAACGGGTGCACCGGGTCGACGGCGAGCGGCATCAGCACTGGGAAGATCTGCTCGTCGAAGAGGTCGCCGAGCTCGACGCGTTCGGCGTCGGAGAGCTCGTCCCAGCTGACGATGTGGATGCCCTGGTCGGCGAGCTCCGGGCGCACGCTGTCGTTGAAGATCGCCGCGTGCCGCTTCTGCAGCTCGTAGGCCTTGGATCGGATGGTGTCGAGGGCCACCTGCGGCGGGACGCCGGCGGGGGTCGGGACGGCGAGGCCGGTCGCGATGCGGCGCTTGAGGCCGGCGACGCGCACCATGAAGAACTCGTCGAGGTTCGAGGAGAAGATCGCGAGGAAGTTCGCCCGCTCGAGGAGCGGCGTCGACGGGTCCTCGCCGAGCTCGAGCACACGCTGGTTGAAGGCGAGCCAGCTGAGCTCGCGGTCGACGAAGCGGCTTCGCGGCATGTCCGGCGAGTCTGCACCGGCCTCGGGTGCGCGGAGTTCGATTGTCATGCGGTCATCCTTGCAGGTGTGCGGTGAAGAACGGTGCCTCGATGCGACGGTCCCGCAGGATCGAGATGATCCTGCGGGGGTGAAGCTCAGCAGACCCATTCAAACGGTTCATGAACGGCGGTGTCGGTACTGCACGTCGATCGAGAGCTGCTCGTAGCCGAGGGAGCGGTAGAGCGCGAGCGCTGCCGTGTTGTCGCCCTCCACGTACAGCGAGGTCTTGCTGGCGCCCGTCGCGTGCATCCGCTGCAGGCCGGCCTGCATGAGGGCACGGCCGAGCCCGCGGCCCGCTGCCTCCGGCGCGATGCCGACGACGTAGATCTCGACCTCGTCGCCTTCTCGCTTGAGCCAGTTGTAGCCCAGGAGGGTGCCGTCCTCGTCGCGCAGGAGCAGGAAGTCGTCGGCGTCGAACCAGTCGGTCGACCGTCGGGCGTCGAGGCCTGCGGCGTCGAGCGCGCCCTGTTCTGGGTGACTGCGGAACACGATGGCGTTCAGCGCCAGGAAGTCGTCGGCATCCGCGTCCGTGAAGGGCGCGATGGTGAGCCCGTCGGGGGGAGGGGTCGCACCGGCGTCGGCATCGGTGATCGGCCGCCCGAGCTTGAGGAGCGTTCGCACGGCCTCGAGGCCCCGGCTCTCGGCGAGCGCCGATGCGCCCGGCAGGTTCCCGTGGGCCCAGAGGACCGGGGGAGCGGCGGCCGAGGAGACTGCGTCGTAGAGCCGTCCACCGAGGCCTGCTCGGCGGTGCGCTGGATGCACGACCAGCTCGCCCTCGACCGTTCCGTCGCCGAGGTCCCTCGTGAGCGCCACGGCGACGAGCTGACCCGAGTCGTCGACGGCGGCGAGCCGCCGAGCGTCGAGCGACAGCATCGTGTCCTCGTTGAACGGAGAGACGCCGTCCGCGGACAGCGCGGCGTCGGCGATGGCGCGGATCTCGTCGCCGCGAGCGTCGGCCGACGCCGTGGTGGAGATCTCGGGGGTTTCGGGCATCTCGGCTCCTAGGCCTTGGCGGTCGCGTCGTCTGCGTGGCCCGTGGCTGAGGGCTCGTCGCGTGAGGCCTCGCCCCCGCGCAGCAGGCGATAGCCGACATTGCG
This sequence comes from Pseudoclavibacter terrae, assembly GCF_008831075.1. GTDB lineage: Bacteria > Actinomycetota > Actinomycetes > Actinomycetales > Microbacteriaceae > Pseudoclavibacter > Pseudoclavibacter terrae. The sequence continues at coordinate 795,040 of NZ_WBJX01000001.1, forward strand.
GACCGTGCCGATGACGCTCTCCTGGTCTCCGAGCTTCGCGCGGAGACGCCGAACATGCACGTCGACCGTGCGCGTGCCGCCGAAGTAGTCGTACCCCCACACCTCGCTCAGCAGCCGCTCCCGCGTGAACACGTGGTCGGGATGCGAGGCGAGATAGCGCAGCAGCTCGAACTCCTTGAAGGTGAGGTCGAGGGTGCGCCCGCGATACCTGGCGGTGTAGCTGTGCTCGTCGATCGTGAGGGGGCCGATGGCGATCGTGCCGCTCGGCTCCTCCACCGCGGCCTGCGGACGCAGGAGACGGATGCGCGCATCCACCTCCGCCGGTCCCGCTGTGCGCAGGATGACGTCACCGATGCCCCAGTCGGAGGAGATGGCCGGGAGGCCGCCCTCCGTGATGGCGAGCAGCACCGGAACCGAGGACTCGATGGTGTTGAGCACCCCGCACAGGCGCTTCGCGCTCGGGAGGTCGCTGGTGCCGTCGATGATGTTGGCGTCGGCTTGGGGGGCCGAGGCGAGGGCGGATGCGGTCGGAGGGAGCACCCGGACGCGGTGCGCCAGCAGAGTGAGGGAAGGGAGAGCGTGCTCGACGCCGCCGGCGCTGAACAAGAGGACGTCTGCCAAATGTGGCCTCCTCGATGTTTGGTCGGACTCGCTCGCTAGTCTACGCACCCTCGGGACAGCTCCAGCGTGCACAATGGGGCAATGACCCGCGAACGAGTGAGCATTGGCATCGTCTGGCTGGCGGCCATCGTCGGAGTATTCGGCGTCGCGGTCCTCGCTGACCCGTCGCGGCATCTGGTCTGGGTGAGCATTCTGATGCTGACGCTCATCTGCCTCACCTGCCTCCTCCAGCTCCGCTTGCAGGAGAGCGACGGGTTCATCATGAGGATGAGCCTCAGCCTCGTCGGGGCCCTCGTCGTGCTCGGCGTCGCGTCCCTCGGCTTCGCGCTGCTCGGCGGAGACGCGGTCGTCGGCACGCCGAGCCACAGCTAGACGCGCCGCCTCTCGCGTGCATCCGCACTGACTCTCGCGTGCATCCGCACTGACTCTCGCGTGCATCCGCACTGACTCTCGCGTGCATCCGCACGGCTAAGATGGTCGGCATGGACACCGTGCTTGTTATCGAAATCATCTTCACCGGGCTGCTGGTGCTCGCGCTCGCCGCCATCAGCTTCGTCTCCGTTGTCGTGCTCAAGAACCTCTTCAAGGGCCAGAACTAAGCAGCCCAGCGGAGCGACACCGCAGCCGGATCGAGAGGAAACCCCCGATGGTCTACGACATCCCCACTGACCTCCCGCCCGAGATCGTGCCGCTCTCCTGGCTGCTCGGCGTGTGGGAGGGAACCGGACACGTCGAGTACAAGGTGGGCGAGGAAGTGCGCGAGCAGGCGTTCCGCCAGCGCGTGAGCTTCAGCCACGACGGCCTTCCGTACCTCAACTACTCCGCTCAGCTGTGGCTCGAGGAAGGCACGGGCGACGAGCCCGTGCAGATCCCGCTCACGGGCGAGACGGGGTTCTGGCGGCTGGCTCGCACCCGGGACGACGGCGATGTCGGTCCCGGCTATCTGCCCCCGACCGCCCCGGCGACGATCACGGACGCCGATGGCGTCGAGGGGCTGCGCGACGATGACCAGGCGTTCCCGCTCGAAGTGTCGATCGTGCACCCGACGGGACTCCTCGAGCGGTACAGCGGCAGCGCCAGAGGCCCGCGCATCGACCTCAAGACCGAGGAAGTCCTGCTCGCGCCCGGCGCGAAGGAGTTCACCGCATCCACTCGCATGTACGGCTTCGTCGCGGGCGAGCTGCTGTGGGCGTGGGATATCGCAGCCCTCGGCCAGGAACTGGCGACGCACGCGTCGGCGAAGCTGGCCAAGCTTGACTGAGCACGCGGTTCCCAGCAGCTCGGCGGGTGACGCCGACGAGCCCCAGCCGTATCGCTCGCCGTTCCTCGCGCTTCCCGGCGCGGTGGAGGGCGTCGGCATCGACGCTGGTGTCGCCTGGCACTACGGGCACGTGACGGCCGACCAGCGCGACCTCGCTGCCGGTCGCTCGGTCGTGGATGCATCGCACCTCGGGATCATCCGCCTCACCGGCGGTGACAGGCTCAGCTGGCTCGACTCGCTCACCTCGCAGCGCCTCACGACGCTCCAGCCCGGCGAGAGCGCAGAGACGCTGCTCCTCGACATCCAGGGTCACATCGAGCACGGCGCGGCCGTCATCGACGACGGCACCGCCACCTGGCTGATCACGGAGCGCGACTCTGCCCCCGCCTTCGCGGCATGGCTGAACCGGATGCGGTTCATGCTCGACGTGCAGCTGGCCGAGGTGACCGGCGAGTTCGCCGTGATCGCGACGCTCGGTGAGCTGGACCTCGGTGCAGCTGACCCGAACGGCACCCCACTCGTGTGGAGCGACCCGTGGGCCGCACCGCCGGAGCACGGCTGGAGCTACTCGGCGCACCCGGTCGTGCCCGCCGGTGGTGTCGCCGACGCGCACCCGGGGGCCGACTTCCCCCTGAAACTGCACGTCGTCGAACGGGCAGGGCTGCAGACTCTCGTCGACCGCGCCTCGTCCGGTGCGCTGCCCATCGCGGGCATGCACGCGCTGGAGGCGCTGCGCATCGCCGCCTGGCGGCCTCGCCTCGGTGCCGAGGTCGATTCGCGCGCGATCCCGCACGAGTTCGACTGGCTCCGCAGCGCTGTGCACCTGGAGAAGGGCTGCTACCGCGGACAGGAGACCGTCGCGAAGGTGCACTTCCTGGGGCGCCCGCCGCGCAGGATCGTCCTGCTCGACCTCGACGGCTCGCTCGGCGAGCTTCCCGAGGTCGGGAGCACCCTGTCGGTCGAGGGCGACGCCGGGGCGCAGACGGTCGGACGAATCAGCTCCGTGGCCATCCATCACGAGGACGGCCCCATCGCACTCGCGCTCGTGAAGCGCTCCCTCCCGGAGAACGTCACCCTCGTCGCGCACCTCGCTGACGAGCAGCAGGTGACGGCGAGCGCCACGACGATCGTCTCGCCGGGTGCGGGACGAGCGGCCGAGGTACCTCGGCTGCCGCGCCTCGAGCGCCGCGGGCAGTAGACGTGGCGGCTCCGGCTGTCGGCGTCGGGGCCGCGCTCGCTCGCGTGCGCGCCTCCCTGCCGGCGGTCGTGCAGATCACGGCCGCCGCGTTCGTGGCCTACGCGATCGCGCACTGGGGGCTGGGGCATCCCATACCGTTCCTCGCGGTGACGGTGGCGATCACGAGTCTCGGGCTGCAGCGGGATGCGCGTCCCCGTCGCGTGTTCGACACGGCGCTCGGCATCACCTTCGGTGTGCTGCTCTCCAACCTGTCGCTGGTCCTCTTCGGGCGCGGTGTCTGGCAGGTCGCGGTCGTGCTCGCGGTCGTGCTGCTGCTCGGCCGGCTCGTGCACCCCAGCCCGGGCTTCGCGATCGGCGCGGCCGTGCAGGCATCGCTCGTGCAGCTCATCCCCGTGCAGGGCGTGGCCGAGTACTCGCGGCTCCTAGACGCGGTCATCGGGGGAGCGGTCGCGATCGCGGCCACGGCGCTCGTGCCGCGCAACGCGGCGGCGCTCGCGAAGAACGAGGCCAAGGGCCTCATCGGGGCGCTGGCGCAGGCACTCGGCGACATCTCGCAGGCGCTGCGTCGCGGCGACAGTGACGCAGGGCTCGCCGCGCTGGAGGAGCTGCGCCGGACGCAGGACACGCTCGACGCCTGGTCGACGGAGCTCGAGAGCGCCGCATCCATCGCCCGCCTGTCGCCGTTCATGCGCCACCACCGAGGGCGAGTCGATCGCCTGGTGGAGCTCCGCACGAGCATCGACCTCGCAACTCGGAACCTGCGCGTGCTCGCGCGTCGCGCCTGGTCGCTGTCCTGGGACGGCCGCCACCGTGAGGAGCTCGCTGACCTCCTCGGCGACATCCAGTCGGGCATGCTCGAACTGCGACTCGGCCTCGACGACGACGCCATGCTGCACCAGTCTCGGCAGACGCTGCTCATCGCGGCGGCGCGACTGGAACCCGACCACCTCCATGGGGCGCAGCTCGCCGATTCCGTGCTGCTCATGCAGTGCAGGCCCCTCGTCGTCGACCTGCTCATCGCGAGCGGCATGGACCCGGAAGCTGCCCGCACCGCGCTCCCCGAGGTCAAGTAGCCTTCCTCACGTCGGTCGCTGCCTGCGGCGACCTTCTTCCGCCCCGCGCGATTTTCCGCCGCGCTCTCGCGCCGATCGCTGCCAGTGAAGTGGCCGTTCTGGCCGATTCGGAAGGGCCGTTCGGCTGGCAGCGATCAGCGGATGAGGGGCGGGGCGCCGCGACAGGGCTCGGGGCGGGGGCTAGGGCTGGGGGCGGTGGCTAGGGGCGGGGCAGTGCGAGGGCCCCGGAGGAAGGGGCCACCGCGTCCCAGGCGACGGTGACCTCACCGAGCCGCCAGCGCTTGGAGGAGTCGACGAGCGGCCAGCCGGCCGCGCGCATCCGCTCGCACACGGCGAGGAAGCGCTGCCTGGCGCCGAACGTCTGCCGCGGGGCCTCGCGCTGCCAGGCGTCGTCGAGCGCCCGCAGGTAGTCGTGCACCCCTTCGCCGGACACGTTGCGGTGGATGAGGGCCTTCGGCAGGCGCTCGGCGACGACCAGCGGCGATTCGAGGCTCGCCGTGTGCAGCGAGACCGTGAACGTGCGGGGTCCGCCGGCGTCGATGCCCACCCAGGACGACACGCGCCCGACCTCGTTGCACGTTCCCTCGACCAGCAGTCCGCCCGGCGCGAGTCGCGCGGTCATGCGCGACCAGGCATCGGCGACCTCCGCCTCGTCGTACTGACGCAGCACGTTCATGGCGCGGATCACGGCGGGCGCCTCCGACTTCGGCGTCGGCACCTCGAACCCGCCGACCGCGAACGAGACCCGGCCGGCCAGCTCCGGCCGCTCGGCGAGCTGCTGTCTGGCGAGCGCCACGCGCCCCGGGTCGATCTCGAGTCCGTGCACGCGGACCTGCGGGACAGCACGCCCGAGGCGCTCGGCCAGCTCGAACGCCGTCGCCCCGCTCGCCCCGTAGCCGAGGTCGACGACCAGCGGGCGCTCGGCGGACGACAGGGCCGGATGCTGCGCGATCCAGCGGTCGACGCGACGCAGACGGTTCGTCCCCGTCGTCCCGCGCGTGAGTCGACCCAATGGCATGCGACAAGACTATTGAGCCACCGAGACTATTTCAGCGCGCGACGACCCCGCGTCGCACACGGGCCAGCCCCACTCGGTACGCTTGGACGCATGACTGAAGCGCTGACCCTCATCCTGGTCCGTCACGGACAGAGCGAGTGGAACGAGAAGAACCTCTTTACCGGCTGGGTGGACGTTGAGCTCACCGAACAGGGCCGGGAGGAGGGGGCCCGCGCGGGCCGCCTCATCCGCGAGTCCGGCCTCAAGCCGAACGTGCTCTACACGTCGCTGCTCACACGCGCCATCGACACCGCCAACCTCGCGCTCAAGGAAGCTGGCCGCGGCTGGATCGACGTCAAGCGCACCTGGCGCCTCAACGAGCGCCACTACGGCGACCTGCAGGGCAAGGACAAGGCCCAGGTCCGCGACCAGTACGGCGAAGAGCAGTTCATGGAGTGGCGTCGCTCGTACGACACCCCGCCGCCCGCCCTCGACGACAGCAGCGAGTTCTCGCAGGCCCACGACGAGCGCTACGCAGATCTCGGTGACGAGCTGCCACGCACCGAGTGCCTCAAGGACGTGCTCGTGCGGTTCCTGCCCTACTGGGAAGAGGAAGTCCTGCCGACGCTCGTCCAGCGCGGCACGGTCATGGTCGCCGCGCACGGCAACAGCCTCCGCGCGCTCGTGAAGCACCTCGAGGGCATCAGCGACGACGACATCGCCGCCGTCAACATCCCGACCGGCATGCCCCTCGTGTACCGCTTCGACCCCGAGACGCACGAGGTGCTCGGCAAGGGCGAGTACCTCGACCCGGAGGCGGCAGCAGCGGGAGCCGCCGCCGTCGCCTCGCAGGGCAAGTAGCGCCGAGCGAACCCCAGGCCCACGCAGGGCCGCACGAACGAGGAGCTCCCCGTCAGCGGACGGGGAGCTCCTCGTCTGCGATCACCGGTGACGAGGAAGACCGTCAGTCGTGCTCGTGCTCGTGCTCGTGCTCGTGCTCGTGGTCGTGCTCGTGCTCATGCTCATCTTCCAGGAGCATCCCGACCGAGGTCGCGCAGGCATCGCCCTTCCATGCCTCGATGCCCTCGCGAACGGCGAAGGCGGCGATGACGAGCCCGGCCACCGCGTCGGCCCAGGCCAAGCCGAAGAGCGAGTTCAGGACGAGGCCGAGGAGGACGGCGGCGGACAGGTAGGTGCAGATGAGGGTCTGCTTGGAGTCTGCCACGGCCGTCGCCGAGCCCAGCTCGTGCCCGGTGCGCCGCTCGATGAGCGACAGGAACGGCATCAGGATGACGCTCACGGCTGCGAGCACGATGCCGACGGTGCTGTGCTCGACCTCGGAGCCCGAGGTGAGCGCGAGCACCGAGCTGACCGTGACGTAGGCGGCGAGCGCGAAGAAGGCGATCGCGATGACGCGCAGCGTCGGCTTCTCCCAGCGCTCCGGATCCTCTCGCGTGAACTGCCAGGCGACTGCGGCGGCCGAGAGCACCTCGATGATCGAGTCGAGGCCGAACCCGATGAGGGCCGCCGAGGATGACGCCGCGCCCGCACTCAGCGCGACGGCCGCCTCGATCACGTTGTAGGCGATCGTGAAGGCCACGACCATGCGGATGCGCCGGTGCAGCAGCGCGCGGCGCGCCTCCCCGTCGGCGCTCGCGGCACCGATGCCGCCAGGACTGGTGTCTGCCGCGGCCTTCGCCGTCGAGTCGAATCGCTCGGTCACGAGACAGGCTCGCAGCAGCCTGGCACGGGGCAGGACGTGTCCTGGCACGGGGCGGCCTCGTCGACGGCGAGGACGACGCCGACGAGCGTCGTGAGCGACTGGGTCAGGTGCGGGTCGGCGATCTCGTACCGCGTCTGCCTTCCCTCCGGCGTCCCGACGACGATGCCGCAGTCCCGGAGGCAGGTCAGGTGGTTCGACACGTTCTGTCGGGTCAGTCCCAGGTCCGAGGCGAGGCGCGCGGGGTAGTCCGGGCCGTCCAGCAGGCGCATGAGGATGCGTGACCGCGAGGGATCGGCCATGGCGCGCCCGAGGCGGTTCATGACCTCGAGGCGTGAGGTGGTCGCGGTTGTCATGCCCCCATTAATACAGCGCGGGCTGTATTAAGCAAGCCGCGGGCGTCGACCTGCGACTGGGGAGAGACGACGGCACCCCTGCTCGCTGCCGTTCCGGGAGGAACGGCGGCGGCAGGGGTGCCGTCGGTGCTGTGGTGCTCTGCTGCTAGGCGCCCGGGGTGACCGGGGCGACAGGCGTGGACGGCTCCTTCTCCTGCATCCACTCGCCGCTCGTGAGGTACTGCACCTTCTGCGCGATCGAGACCGCGTGGTCGGCGAAGCGCTCGAAGTAACGGCTCGCGAGCGTCGCGTCGACGACCTCGACGCTCTGCGCCTGGATGTCATCGGACAGGAGCGCGTCGAACGTGCTGCGGTGCAGGTCGTCGATCTGCGTGTCGCTCGCCTTGATCTCGTCGGCGATGCGGTTCGTCTCCTCGTCGTTGCCCGCGTCGAGCAGAGCCACGAGCTGACGCGCAACCGCGACGTCGAGTCGGCTCATCTCAGCGAAGACCGGACGGAGCGTGTTCGGGCCGACGCCGCCCGGGAAGCGGTAGCGGGCGAGCGCCGCGATGTGGGCCGCGAGGTCGCCCATGCGCTCGAGCGACGAGCTGATGCGCAGCGCGCTCACGACGAGTCGGAGGTCGCGTGCCACGGGGGACTGGCGGGCGATGATCTCGATGGTGTGCTCATCGAGGGCGATCGCGAGCTCGTCGATGCGGGCATCGTCGGAGATGACCTGCTCGGCGAGGGCCACGTCGGACGTGGTGAACGCAACGGCGGCGCGCTGCATGGCGGACTCGACGTGGCGGGCGATCTCCACGAGGCCGTTGCTGACCTCAGCGAGTTCCTGCTGGAAAACTTCGCGCATGTTTATCCTCTGTTTCGTGGCAACGAGCGATGTGCCGCTGCCCGTAGTTCTGGGAAGACCGGTCGTCCAGTGCCTTGGGAGTGACGCTGCCTTCGCGGGCGAGTCTACGGAGCCAAGGTAACGGACTCGTGTACGACGGGTGACGCATCCGCTGGCCCATATGCTGGGCACATGGACTCGTCCGTCGCAGTGGTCCTTGCGATCGTACTCGGCTTCCTCTTGGGTGCAGGTTTCGTCTGGCTGCTCCACGTCGCCTCAGTACGGCAGGCAAAGGCGCGAGCTGCATTCTCACCCCGCCTCCCAGAGGGCATCGAGCATCTGCTCGGCGCCCTCGACTCGATCGTGATCGTCACGGACCCTTCGAGGAACGTCTACCAGTCGTCCCCGGGAGCCACCTCGAAGGGCCTCGTCCGACCAGGTGGGCGCCTCGACGAGCGCGTCGGTGCCGTCGTCGACGAGGCCAGAAGGGAGGGCGAGGCCGTCACCCGTGACCTGGAGATCGCGCGTGGCCCGTTCGGCCGCTCCGAGATCCACGTCCGCGTGCGAGCCGCGCCCCTCTCCACCAGGTTCTTCCTGGTGCTGGCCGAGGACCGGACCGAGGCGCTGCGCGTCGAGAGCGTGCGGCGGGACTTCGTCGCCAACGTCAGCCACGAGCTCAAGACGCCGATCGGGGCGGTCACGCTGCTCGCCGAGGCGATCGCGGAGTCCGCGGGCGATGAAGAGCAGGTCAAGTACTTCACCGGGCGCCTCAGCAAGGAGAGCCTGCGCCTCGCATCCATCACCAACGAGCTCATCGAGCTGTCGAGGCTGCAGTCGAGCGACTCCCTCGCGCATCCGGAGCTGATCTCCATCCATGAGATTCTCTCACTCGCCGTCGACCAGTCACGCGTGCCAGCTGACGTCGCCGGTGTCGAGATCGTGCTCGGCGACGACGTGGATGCGTTCGTGTACGGCGAGCGGACCCACCTGCTCATGTGCTTCACGAACCTCGTCTCCAACGCCGTCCAGTACTCCTCGACGAACTCGCGCATCGGCATCGGCACGCGGCTCGTCGACGACACGGTCGAGGTCGCGATCTCCGACCAGGGCATCGGCATCGCCCCGGAGGACCAGGGGCGGATCTTCGAGCGGTTCTTCCGCGTCGATCAGGCGCGCTCCCGACGGACCGGCGGGACCGGCCTCGGGCTCAGCATCGTTCGACACGTCGCCGAGAACCACGGTGGAGACGTCCGAGTCTGGTCGCAGCTCGGCAAGGGGTCGACCTTCACCGTGCGACTGCCCTCCGCGGACTCCGTCGTCGAGGAGATCGACCTGCAGCGGTTCACCGAGCGGCGCTCCGCCTGAGCAGATCCGCACCGTGCGGGCCGTGACGCGCCGGTCCGCGCGCACGTCACTCAATGTTCACGAAAGATATGCACAATGACCACCGTGACCCGCATCCTCCTCGTCGAAGACGAATCAGCACTGCATGAGCCGCTCTCCTTCCTCCTCGGACGGGAGGGATACGCCGTCGCCGTCGCCGAGACCGGCCTTGACGCCCTCGATCTGTTCGACCGCGACGGCGCCGACCTGGTGCTCCTCGACCTCATGCTCCCCGGCGTTCCAGGCACCGAGGTGTGCAAGCAGATCCGCCTCACGTCGAAGGTGCCGATCATCATGCTCACGGCGAAGGACAGCGAGGTCGACATCGTCGTGGGGCTCGAGCTCGGCGCCGACGACTACGTCACGAAGCCGTACTCGACGCGGGAGCTGCTGGCGCGAGTGCGTGCCGTGCTCCGACGCAACGAGCAGGAGGAGGAGGGCGAGGACGACAGCATCATCGAGGTCGGCGAGGTGCGCATGGACCTCGACCGTCACACGCTCGAGGTCTCGGGCAAGGTGACGCCGATGCCGCTCAAGGAGTACGAGCTCCTCGAGTACCTCATGCGCAACTCGGGACGCGTGCTCACCCGCGGGCAGCTCATCGACCGCGTCTGGGGCCCCGACTACTACGGCGACACGAAGACGCTCGACGTGCACATCAAGCGCATCCGCAGCCGCATCGAGGAGAAGCCGTCGACGCCGGTCAGGCTCGTCACCGTTCGAGGTCTCGGCTACCGCTACGAGGGCTGAGCCGGCCCCAGGCCTCGCGCCGGGGGAACGCGAGAAGGGCGCATCCGGATGGATGCGCCCTTCTCGGCGGTGTGCGGGTGGCCGCTAGGCTGTGCCGCCCTCTTCCGGCTCCTCGGTCGGGGCCGGAGTGGGGGCGATGCTCGGCGGCGCGGCCGGCGGCTCGGTCTGGGCCGGGCCGGGCACGAGCGTCGAGTACTCCGGCAGCGTGCCGTCGAGCACGGGAACGTTCACGGCCTGCACCGACTGCTCGCCGTCGAGTGTCGCGGTGAACGTCACCTCGTGGGTCGAGCCCGGGACGAAGTCCATGCCCTCGAGGAGCACGCTGGCGCCCTCGCCGAAGCCGACCTGGGTCACGCCTGCCGCGGCGTCGACGGGAACGGTCACGACGACGTCCTGCTCGACGCCGTTGATGAGCCCCGTGTAGGTGATGTCGAGCGAGCCAGCGCTGCCCGTGTGGTTGACGACCGCGAAGACGAGGTTGGCGCGGTCGGTCACGTCGGTACCCGTCAGCGTGTCGGTGATGAGGATCGCGTTGCGAACCTCGAGCTCGCCCACGTTGGCGTTCGTGCCGTCACTCGCCGAGTACTGGGTCGTCGTGCGCTGGGGGGAGATGTAGTTGCAGCCGGCAAGCCCAACCGCGACTACGGCGGCAAGGGTGACGGACGCGACGGCGCGGATCTTCACGTCTGGAGCCTCCAGGTTCGGACCGTGCGGCTGTCGCCGCACGAATTCACAGGATGCAGGAAGCCTATCTGATCTGGGTGCGGCTCCCGGACGACGCGGCGGCGGACTCTACCACTTCCACCCTCGGATGGGCCCTTTTGACATGGTACTCTTAGGTGCCGAAAGGGGCTTGTATTTATGCAGTTTGAGGTCGGGGAGACAGTCGTCTATCCCCATCACGGCGCGGCCACCATCTCAGAGGTGAAGATCCGAGTCATCAAGGGTGAAGAGAAGACGTTCCTCAAGTTGAACGTTGCACAGGGAGACCTCGTCATCGAGGTCCCTGCTGACAACGTCGACCTGGTCGGAGTGCGCGATGTCATCGGACAGGACGGTCTCGACCGTGTGTTCGAGGTTCTGCGAGCCCCCATCACCGAGGAACCGACGAACTGGTCCCGCAGGTACAAGTCGAACCTTGAGAAGCTCGCCTCCGGCGACGTCATCAAGGTGTCCGAGGTCGTTCGCGACCTCTGGCGGCGCGACCAGGATCGGGGTCTCTCCGCTGGAGAGAAGCGGATGCTCGCGAAGGCCAGGCAGATCCTCGTCTCGGAGCTCGCACTCGCGGAGAAGACCGACGAGGAGAAAGCCGGAGACGTGCTCGACAAGGTCCTCGCGTCCTAGTCGGCTGACACCGGCGGTCTCCCTCGGGACTGCCGTTCGGCACACGCCACACGCTTCGTCGTCGGGGCCGCAGGGACGTTCACTCGTCCGTGCGGCCCCGACGCGTATGCTGGTGCAGTGAATCAGCGCATCTACGACACGCAGACGCAAGCACTCGGCGACTTCGCGCCGCTCGTGCCAGGCGAGGTCTCGCTGTACGTCTGCGGGCCGACGGTGCAGTCCGCGCCGCACGCCGGCCACCTGCGTTCCGCGCTGGTCTACGACCAGTTCCGCTCGTGGTTCGAGGCGACCGGGCTGCGCGTGACGCTGGTTCGCAACGTCACTGACATCGACGACAAGACGCTCGCTGGCGCGACGCCGGACGAGCCGTGGTGGGCCCTCGCGTACCGGGTCGAACGCGAGTTCAACGCCGCGTACTCCGCACTCGGCATCCGCCCGCCCACGTACGAGCCCCGCGCGACGGGGTCTATCCCGGAGATGCAGGAGCTGATCTCGCTGCTCATCGAGCGCGGCCACGCGTATGCGGCGGTCGACGAGAGCGGCGACGTGTGGTTCGACACGGGAAGCTGGCCCAGCTATGGCGAGCTCACCCATCAGCGTCCCGAGGACATGGCGGAGGGGGAGGCCCCGAGCCGAGGAAAGCGGAGCGCCGCCGACTTCGCCCTCTGGAAGGGGCAGAAGCCGGGCGAGCCGGACTCGGCTGCCTGGTCTTCGCCGTGGGGTTCGGGGCGACCGGGCTGGCACATCGAATGCTCGGCCATGTCGACGAAGTACCTCGGGCCGACGTTCGACATCCACGGCGGTGGGCGAGACCTCCGATTCCCTCACCACGAGAACGAGCTGGCGCAGTCCCGCGCGGCGGGCCTCGAGTTCGCTCGCACGTGGGTGCACAACGGGCTCGTGTCGGTTGCCGGGCAGAAGATGTCGAAGTCGATCGGCAACACCGTCTCGGCCGTCGACCTCCTGACCGCCGCGCGTCCGATCGTCGTTCGCTACTTCCTGGGTTCCGCCCACTACCGCTCGACCATCGAGATCGGTGAGAACTCGCTCGACGAGGCGGCCGCCTCCTTCTCGCGCATCGAGGCGTTCCTCGAGCGTGCCGAGCGGGCAGGCCTGCTCGCGTCCGTCGTCGAGGAAGCGCCGCCCAGCCTCGCCAACCTGCCCGAGGCGTTCATCGCGGCCATGAACGACGACTTCGCGGTCCCTCAGGCGATCGCCGCGCTGCACGAGGCCATCACCGCCGGCAACCAGGCGTTCGACACCGGCGCGTCCGACGCGGCGGCGCGCGCCGCCCGCGAGGTCACCGCGATGCTCGACATCCTCGGCATCAACCCACGCGCTGAGCAGTGGAGCGGGGGAGCGGATGCGACGGGCGAGACAGCCCTCGCCGCCCTCGTCGACGCGCTGCTCACCGAGCGCACACAGGCCCGCGGTGCGAAGGACTTCGCCCGCGCAGATCAGATTCGAGACACGCTGGCAGCAGCCGGCGTGCAGATTGAAGACTCGCCGAACGGCAGCTTCTGGACGTTGGAGAAGGCATGAGCACGAACTCGCGAGGAAATCGCAGCAAGAAGGGCCCCACGAAGGGCACCGGTGGCAACGGCCGCAAGTCCCTCGAAGGTCGGGGCAACACGCCTCGTGCCGAGGACCGCTCCTGGCACGTCGCCGGCAAGCGCAAGGCGGCGAAGGAGCGCCTCGAGGCTGCTCGTGGCGGGTCCAAGCCGCGTCCGGCGCAGCGTGAAGGCGGGGCACCGCGTCGCGCCCGCACCGATGACAGCACGGAACTCGTCACCGGCCGCAACTCGGTCGTCGAGGCGCTCCGCGCCGGCATCCCGGCGACGACGCTCTACGTCGCCGCCCGCGGCGAGATGGACGAGCGCGTCAAGGAGATCTTCAAGATCGCGACCGAGCGCAAGATCCCGATCCTCGAGGTCATGCGTCCCGAGCTCGATCGCATGGCTGGACGCGACGCGGTGCACCAGGGCGTCATCATCAAGGTGCCGGCGTACACGTACGCCGACCCCATGGAGGAACTCGACCGCGCCATCCAGCGCCGTCGCAACCCGCTCTTCGTCGCGCTCGACGGCATCACCGACCCCCGCAACCTCGGCGCGATCGTGCGTTCCGTGGCAGCGTTCGGCGGCGACGGCATCATCGTGCCGCAGCGCCGATCGGTGGGCATGACCGCCTCGGCGTGGAAGACTTCAGCGGGTGCCGCTTCGCGTCTCCCCGTCTCCATGGCCTCGAACCTGACGGCCACCATCAAGGCGTACAAGAAGGCCGGTGTGTTCGTCATCGGCCTCGACGGCGACGGCGACGTGTCGCTGCCCTCGCTGGAGCTCGCGACCTCACCGCTGCTCGTCGTCGTGGGCAGCGAGGGCAAGGGCCTCTCGCGCCTCGTCACCGAGCACTGCGACGCGATCGTCTCGATCCCGATCGACGGGGCCACCGAGTCGCTCAACGCCGGAATCGCCACGAGCATCACGATGTACGAGGTCTCGAAGCTGCGCGCGGCGAAGCGCGCGGCCAAGTAGCCGAGGCGTTCGACGTTGAAGGGCCTCACCCCTGCGGGTGAGGCCCTTCGTCGCACCTGCGCAGTCGGAGACCGCGGGTCCCTGTCAGCGGCACCAGGACGTCAGGAAGCCGGTGAGCCGACGCAGCTCCGCGCCGCTCGCGATGTCGATGACGGTTGTCGTCGACTGCTTCATGCCGGGGAGCACGGCGTAGCCGTCCGGCCCCTGCGCACCGAGCCCCGTCTCGACCGCGAGGTACTGGCCGTTGGGGGAGACGCAGATGTCGCGTAGCCATTCTCCGCTCTCGCCCGGATCGAACAGCGTCCGCTGCCCAGCGGCGTCGGCGAGCTCCACCGTGACGTCGGCGAGCCCGGCAGCCGCATCCGCAACCGCCGAGATCTGCGTCCCGTCTTGACTGAGCACGCTCGTCTGCGTGAGGTACTGCGTCTCGCTGAGCGAGATCGGGGCAGGGGTCAGCGCCTCTGCGGTACCCGAGCTGAGGTCGAACAGCGTGTAGCCGCCGACACCGGACGTGACTGCCGTCGCCGTGCCCGGTACGAAGCCGTGGAAATGCTGCGCCTGGCCGATCGGCTCGGCGGGAGTGCCCGCCAGGACGTTGACCAGGTACAGCTGCTCGTCGAGGGTCTGCGCGATGAGAGCCCCGGTCCGAGGGGCGAACGCCCACGCGGAGACCATGAGCGGGGCCCCGTCTGGGCCCGCGACCTGCTTCGGCCTGAACGAGGTGTCGCTCGTGTCGAAGACGAACAGCGACCGAACCAGTTCCGTCTGCCCGTCGGCGTGCATCCCGTCGATCACGAACCCGATGAGTCCGCTCTCCGCATCCGCGGCGAGACTCGAGAAGCTGCCCGTCGCATCCACGTTGAGGGGCACCGCCGGCCCTGGCTCGGCGCGGGGCGCGACGCCAACCGTCCCGAGGCCCGCGGTGTCCTGCTCGATGACGGCGACGAACGCGTCGGTCAGTGCGTACTCCTGGATGCGTGGCGCGGTGAAGAGGATGCGCGGCTCGCCGCCGCCGGAGACGTTCGTCTCCACGACGCGGTCCTCGAGGCTCCCGCCGGTTGAGATGGCACCGCGCACGAGCGTCGACACGTCCAGCTGCGGGGTCGCGAACTGCGTCTCGAGCGTCGATGCGACCCCCGTCGAGGAGCTGACCGCATCCTGGACCGTCAGCGTGTAGTTCGTGTCGTACGCGAGCAGCTGCTCGAACGTGAGGGTGATGGTGCCGTCGTCCTGCGAAAGGCTGTAGTCGGCGGCCGGTTCGAGGACGACCTGTGCGGGGTCGATCTCCCGCAACCGCTGGTTGGGCGTCAGTACGAGGCGCGTGCCCTGCTGCTCGACCGTGCCGATCGCGTTGACCGCCGTCGACGCGACGCGCGGCCCCTGCAGGATGTTGCCGACCGCGAGACCCGCCGCGAGCAGGGCGAGCACGACGACCGCGAGGATGAACGTCTTCCGAAAGCCTCGTCCCGTGCGGGCGTCAGGCGAGCTGAGCTCAGTAGACATATGGATCGCTCGGCTGGTCGATGGCGGTGACGGTCGTGGGCATGAGCGCCACCCGTTCCGCACTGGACGCGCTCGGGTTCGTGACGAACGCGCCGTCCACCTCGACCCAGGTGTCGACGGGGTAGGCGGCCTGCCAGCCGGGCTGGTGCACGGCGACGCCGACAGGTGCGGCGTCGATCGCGCAGCAGTTCACGACGAAGCGGGCGAGGATGAACGCATCCGGCGCGTCCGGATCGACCGTCACGAAGCCGACGAGCTTGGCGCGCTCGCCCAGGACCTGCTGCTCGCCATCGCCCTGCCGGAGCATGGCCGCCCAGTCTTTGACCGTGAAGCTGCTGGTGTCGCGGCCGCGCAGCGTCTCGCCTTCGTCGATCGGGGAGTCCACGGTCTGCGCGTTGGCGTTCAGCGAGCGGTTCTCGACGGCCGCAGAGCTCAAGGTCACGGGCGGCGCGATGATGAGCGCGACGAACGCCGTCACGACGACGACCAGCGTGACCGTCGTCGAGGCGATCACAGCGATCCGCTGGCGGGTGCCGAGGCGCGGACGCCGGTTGTTGCGCCGCGCGGTCGACGTGCCGAGCGCATCCGACTCATGCGAGTGGTCGTGCCCGTTTCCGTTTCCGTGCCCGTGCCCGTGCTCGTCGCGGGAGGGCGTGGCGGCGATCGCGGCGATCGCCAGGATCCCGCCGATGACCGCCATGATCGAGGTGAAGACGAAGTAGCGCGGGTGGATGTACAGCGAGAGGCCGCCGGTCATCGAGAGCCAGACCGTCGCGACGACGGTGATGAGCGTGAGGGCGACGCCGCGCCACCTGGAGAGCAGTCGTTCAAGCAATGAGGTTCACTCCGAGTCCGAGGGTGAAGGCCGACAGCGCGACGATGAGGGTGATGCGGGCGAGGACCGCGCTCGTGTAGGTCGTGCGCATGAGGGCGAGCATCTTGACGTCGATCATCGGGCCCATCACGAGGAAGGCGACGATGCCACCGGGCATGAAGGTGCCGACGAACGAAAGCGCGAAGAACGCGTCGACGTTGGCGCAGATCGAGATGACGAAGCCGAGGGTCATGAGCACGAGCACAGAGAGCACCGGATGCTCTCCGAGGGTCGTGAGCAGGTCGCGCGAGACGCCGACCTGGATCGCTCCGGCGATGGCCGATCCCACGAAGAGCGCGGGCAGCATCGTCGACGTCTCCGCACCGAACATGGAGGCGCTCGCGCGGAACCGCTCGCGCACGCTCGAGCCCGTCTCGTGGCCGTGCCTCGCCTCCAGCTCGCACGTCGCGGCGAAACTCGGCGTGAGGAGGTCCTGCGGTTTCGGGTGCCTGCTGAAGAGGAACCCGATGACGTTCGCGATCACGAAGCCGCCGATGATGCGGGCCGCGAGGATGCCATGGTCCCAGCCGAACGCCTGGTACGTCGTGACGATCGTGATGGGGTTGAGGATGGGTGCCGCCAGCAGGAACGTGATCGACTCGGCGGGCGTGAAGCCGCGCAGCACGAGGCCGCGCGCGAGCGGGACATTGCCGCATTCGCAGACGGGCAGCGCGATGCCGAACAGGGAGATGACGGCACGCCGCAGCCACGGCGCCTCCGGCAGGACGCGCATGAGGAAGCCGGGCGGCAGCCAGTGCTGCACGACGATCGAGAGCAGGATGCCGAGGATGATGAAGGGCATCGACTCGATGACGACGCTCAATGAGAGCGTGACGAAGTCCGTGATCGGTCCGAGTGCCGGCTGGTCGTCGAGCGACGCAGTGAGCGTGCGGATCGCGATGAGCGTGAGCACGAGGCCCGCGCCGATCGTCAGCCCGAGAACTCCGCGGTTGGCGGCCGTGCGCTGCTGCGGGAGCTTGGTGCGCTGCGCGGTCGTGTGCTCGTGCATCCAGCCGAGTATAGTTCGGGCCGCTTTCGCGAGGTCGGGACGTGCCGGGGTTCTGCGCATGGACGCGCATCGTGGAGCCGACTGCGAGGTTCGAACTCGCGACATCCGCTTTACAAGAGCGGTGCTCTACCAGCTGAGCTAAGTCGGCCTGCTGCTTTCGCAGCGGCACCATCATAGTCATGCGGTGCACGTCTCCGCGCACCGCATGGCTATCGAAGGATGCCCGTGCGCCTACTCGGCGGGGGTCTCTTCCTCCGGCGTGAAGGAGAGCGAGAGCGAGTTCATGCAGTACCGGTCACCGGTCGGCGTACCGAAGCCGTCAGGGAAGACGTGGCCGAGGTGGGAGCCGCAGTTCGCACAGCGCACCTCGGTGCGCACCATCCCGAGCGAGCGGTCCTCGAGCAGCTCGACCGCGTCCGGCCGCACGGACTCATAGAAGCTCGGCCAGCCGCATCCGGAATCGAACTTGGTTCCCGCCTTGAACAGCTCCGAGCCGCACGCTCGACACGTGTACAAGCCGGCACGACCCTCATCGAGGAGCTCTCCCGTGTATGCCCGCTCCGTGCCTGCCTCACGCAGCACGTGGTACTCCTGCGGCGTGAGCTCCGCGCGCCACTCGGAATCGGGCTTGTTGACGGCGTAGGACACCGTGCCTCCTGGAAAATCGACGAGACCGCTGGGAGCGGCCGGGGAGGATCGAGCATACGCGCGTTGCGTGAGTCCAGTCCGTGAACCCTGCTCGTACACTTCGTGCATGGCACGGGACGTGGAGCTCAGCGACCTCGAGCGCGCGCTGCTGGATTTCGAAGACGGGAATCCGCGGCAGAACGCGGCGAAGGCGGCGGCGATCAGGGATCGCTTCGGCTGGTCGACGACGCAGTATTACCGAAATCTCGCTACGCTCATCGAGACACCAGCTGCGCTCGTCCACCAGCCGATGCTCGTCGGCCGCCTGCGGCGTGCGCGCGAGCGGCGTGCGGACGAGCGCCAGTTGCGGCGCGAGCAGCGCATGTCCAGCGCCTCTCCCACCTCAGGACGGATTCGGTAGACACGTGAATTACCCCAAGGATCGCTTCGACGACATCCCACCAGGGCTCGACCGACGCGGCGCGCATCGCGCGCCCCGCACGCGCCTCGCCAAGCTCGCCTCGTGGCTGTGGGGTCTGCTCGCCGTTGTCGTGATCGTCGCCGTCGCCGCCGTCGCGATGCAGGTCATCAACGGCGCCGTCTCGTTCAGCCCGACCGCGGAGACCGCGACGAGTGAGACTCCGACGGCGGAGGCGCCCGTCGAGGAGGCGCCGGCGGAGGTTGTGCCGCAGCTCGACCCGAACGTCTCCGTGCGAGTCCTCAACGGAACCGAGCTCGCGGGCGTCGCGGGCAGCACCACCACGGAACTCGCGGCCGCGGGCTGGAACGTCACCGAGACGGCGGATGCTCCGACCTCCGACTACGAGACGACGACCGTCTCCTACAGCGATGCCTCCCAGGAGGCTGCGGCGCTCGCCCTCGTCCAGTCGCTCGGTGGCGGAACGGCCGTCCTGGACCCGAACGTCGCCGCCGCTGGCACGATCGTGGTCATCGTCGGCGTCGACCTCGCGGGGTAGCCGTTCTTCGCAGGTGCGCCGAGGCTCGACACGGTGCGTGACCCGGGCATTCTCCGGGGAATATGGCTCGTGTGTTCCGTGAGTGTGAACATCTGGAGACAAAACGTCGCCAGGTGACGTGATCCCGGTTTTTGGCTTTCTCGCTCAACAGGTCGCCACCTAGTATCTTGCTCGAGTCCTGGGCACCATCGTTCGTCCCCCTCGCACGCATGCAGGGCTCCGCGGGTTGGCGCCTGCGAGTACTACCGAGCAATGGAGACAAACATGGCGAACGGAACCGTGAAGTGGTTCAACGCTGACAAGGGCTACGGCTTCATCACTGTGGATGCGCTCGACGGCGCTGCTGCACAGGATGTGTTCGTGCACTACAAGGCCATCGAGATGCAGGGCTACCGAGTCCTCGAAGAGGGCCAGAAGGTCGAGTTCGAGATCGGCGCGGGCGACAAGGGCCCGCAGGCGGAGTCGGTGCGCGCGCTCTGACCGCAGGCTGGGAACGGCGTCGGCCCTCGCGGGTCGGCGCCGTTCCGCGTTCAGGGGGCATCGGCGTCTCTTCCGGCTCGGCTCGTTCGCCCGCAGCGAGAAGGCGCCGGGCGGCTTGCACTCGACAGGGTCGAGTGCCAATATGGATTTGCACTCGCCTCGTTCGAGTGCCAACCACGAACCTCACGAACCACGTCCGGAAAGGACGCAGTACACATATGTCGAAGATCATCGCTTTTGACGAAGAGGCCCGTCGCGGGCTTGAGCGTGGACTGAACACGCTCGCCGACGCGGTCAAGGTCACCCTCGGCCCACGTGGCCGCAATGTCGTGCTCGAGAAGAAGTGGGGCGCGCCCACGATCACGAACGACGGCGTCTCCATCGCCAAGGAGATCGAGCTCGAGGACCCGTTCGAGAAGATCGGCGCCGAGCTCGTCAAGGAGGTCGCCAAGAAGACCGACGACGTCGCCGGTGACGGAACGACCACGGCTACCGTCCTCGCTCAGGCACTCGTCCGCGAGGGCCTCCGCAACGTCGCAGCTGGTGCAGACCCGATCTCGCTCAAGCGCGGCATCGAGAAGGCCGTCGAGGCAGTCGTCGCCGAGCTCCTCTCCTCCGCCAAGGAGGTCGAGACCAAGGAGCAGATCGCTGCCACCGCGTCCATCTCGGCCGCTGACGCACAGATCGGCGAGATCATCGCCGAGGCCATCGACAAGGTCGGCAAGGAAGGCGTCGTCACCGTCGAGGAGTCGAACACCTTCGGCACGACGCTCGAGCTCACCGAGGGCATGCGCTTCGACAAGGGCTACCTCTCGCAGTACTTCGTCACCGACCCCGAGCGCCAGGAAGCCGTCTTCGAAGACGCGTACATCCTGATCGTCAACGGCAAGATCTCCAACATCAAGGACCTCCTGCCTGTCGTCGACAAGGTCATCCAGGCTGGCAAGCAGCTCCTCATCATCGCCGAGGACGTCGAGGGCGAAGCTCTCGCGACGCTCATCGTCAACAAGGTCCGCGGCATCTTCAAGTCGGTTGCCGTCAAGGCTCCCGGTTTCGGCGACCGCCGCAAGGCTCAGCTGCAGGACATCGCCATCCTCACCGGTGGTCAGGTCATCAGCGAAGAGGTCGGCCTCAAGCTCGAGAACACCACGCTCGACCTCCTCGGAACGGCCCGCAAGGTCGTCGTCACCAAGGACGAGACCACGATCGTCGAGGGCGCTGGCTCGCCCGAGCAGATCGCCGGCCGCGTTGCCCAGATCCGCGCCGAGATCGAGAACAGCGACAGCGACTACGACCGCGAGAAGCTCCAGGAGCGCCTCGCGAAGCTCGCCGGTGGCGTCGCCGTCATCAAGGCCGGAGCCGCGACCGAGGTCGAGCTCAAGGAGCGCAAGCACCGCATCGAGGACGCCGTCCGCAACGCGAAGGCTGCCGTCGAAGAGGGCATCGTCGCCGGTGGTGGCGTCGCGCTCATCCAGGCTGGCGCTCGCGTGCTCGGCTCGCTCGACCTGCAGGGCGACGAGGCGACCGGCGTGAACATCGTCAAGGTCGGAATCCTCGCGCCGCTCAAGCAGATCGCAACGAACGCTGGCCTCGAGCCCGGCGTCGTGGCCGAGAAGGTCGCCGGACTCGAAGACGGCTGGGGCCTCAACGCCGCAACCGGCGAGTACGTCAACCTCATCGAGGCCGGCGTGCTCGACCCAGTGAAGGTCACGCGCTCCGCGCTGCTCAACGCAGCGTCGATCGCTGGTCTCTTCCTCACGACCGAGGTCGTCGTCGCCGACAAGCCCGAGAAGGCTGGCGCACCGGCGATGGACCCGGGCGCTGGAATGGACTTCTAAGCACCACGCGCATGTAGACAGGCGGGGGGGGCCCCCCGGGGCCCCCCCCAGATAGGGGACACCCACCAACACCCACGGGCCCCCGCGCAAAAAA
>NZ_WBJX01000001.1:816514-1333213 GCF_008831075.1 Pseudoclavibacter terrae
GGGCCCCGGGCGCTGTATGGGACTGCCCCGCCCCCCGCGCATGTCGACCGGGGGGCGGCACCCCCGGGCGCCGCCCGCTTCGTCGTACCCGGCGCCACGCGCGCGGGGCCCGGTCGAATCAGACGCTGAAGAGCCGCCGCACGTCACCCTCGACGGTGCCATAGCTCGCGCTCGCGCTGCCGAGCGCGCCGTTGATCGCGGAGATGCTCGACTCAACCTGCGCCTGCGTGGCCCGCCACTGCTGCACGAGTCCCTGGAAGGCGGTGGCCGCCTCGCCGCTCCACGAGCTTTCCAGGGCAGTCAGGTTGCCGAGCAGGGCGGCCACCTCCGCCTGGACTCGGCCGATGGATGCGTGCGTGTTCGTCACCGTGAGTTGCAGCTGCTCGCTGTCGACCATGTAGACGGCCATGGATGTTCCCCCTTCGTCGGCCGCCGGGCGGTTCCGGCGGCACCTCGCGAGAAGGCTACGGGGGAGGAGCGCGGCGCCGACTTCAGGAGTTCGGGGCTGTGGACGAGGCGCTGTCCACAGGCGCGGACATGAGGAGTGGGAATTTGAGACGGAAGGTTGCTCCGCCGCCCGGAGTCTCGAAGACGTCGACCTCGCCGTCGTGCGCCTTCATGATCGCGGAGACGATCGAGAGGCCGAGTCCGGATCCGCCGGTCTCGCGCGCTCGCGAGGTGTCCGCGCGCCAGAACCGCTCGAAGATCTTCTCCCTGATCTGGGGCGGGATGCCCTCGCCGTGGTCGATGATGTCGACGATCGCGAGCTGATTCGGCAGGTCGACGGTGACGCCGACTTCCAACGGTGAGCCCTCGGGCGTGTACCGCATGGCGTTGCCGAGCAGGTTCGAGATCGCCTGACGCACCTTGTCCTCGTTCGCGTGCACCATGGCAGGCACGTCGCCGTAGTCGTCCTCGGCCTCCGGGGCCTCGTCCGTGCTCGGCTCGATGCCTCGGCGGCGGATGGGGAAGCCGCGGAGGGCAGGGCGTGGCAGCGGTCGCCTGCGCCAGATGGCGCGCCTCGCTGCGGCGGCTTCCGGGGCAGCGGCATCACCGACGGGGACCACGTCCGCGTCGATCGGCGCTGGCAGCTCGCCCGTCGTCGCCGTTCCCGGGACATCAGGCTCATCTCGGGGCTCCTGGATGATGCGGACTGGGAGCGCTCGGACGACGCGGTCCTTCGAAGTCGCGTGCGCGTCCATGGCGGCGTCTTCTGCGATGGGCTCGAGGTCGATGACATCCTTGACGAGCTCACGCGTCTCATCGAGTCGTGCGAGCTGCAGGAGGTCCTCGACAAGACCGCCCATTCTGAGCGCTTCCTTCTCGATGCGCTCCATGGCCTGCCCGACCTTCTCGGGGTCGTTCAGGGCGCCCATGCGGTAGAGCTCGGCGTAGCCGCGCACCGTGACGAGCGGGGTGCGCAACTCGTGGCTCGCGTCGCCGACGAAGCGGCGCATCTGGGCGATGGTGCGGGTGCGCTCATCGAAGGCGTGATCGATCCGCACGAGCATCGTGTTGAGGGAGCGCGACAGGCGCCCGACCTCGGTGTTCGGCGTGCCGGCGGGCAGTCGCTGCGAGTAGTCGCCTGAGGCGAACTGCATGGCCGTCGCCTCGACCTGGCGCAGCGGCAGCAGGGTGGCGGAGACGAGGACTCGTGTGAGGGCCGCGCCGAAGATCACGACGGTCAGCCCGAACCCGAAGAAGATCGCCAGGAAGTTGACCATCGTCGCGTTGACGCTCGTCAGGGGGGCGGCGATGAGCAGCGTGCCACGCACCTGGTCGGCGGCGTACTCGCCCTCCGGCACGGTGATCGTCCGCCACGTCGCGCCGAGCGGGTCCTCAATGTCGAAGAGCGTCTGGCTTCCTCGGGTGGCGGCGTCGGAGGGCACCTCGGGCGCGATCGCCTGCGGGCGCTGCCACTGCCCCCAGTTGTCGACGACGACATTCCCTTCGGCGTCGAGCACGGCGACGTACAGCGTCGAGGGCGCGATGCGGATCGCATCGTAGGTGATCAGCCGGGACGAGGGGTCGGCGGCGAGGAACTGGGTGGGATCGCTCGCGTAGACGCTCAGCTGCGAGTCGGTCTGCGACACGAGCGTCGGCCGCAGCAGCAACGTCGTGCCGATGCCGGCCACGACGATGCCGAACGTCAACAGGGTGATGTTGACGATCGTCAGCTTGTTGCGAAGCGAGAGCCGATCCCAGCGCCAGGCCTTGAACGGCACCGCCTACTTCCCCTCGTGACCGGGCCTGGTCACCTCTGTCAGGCCTTGGCCCCGGAGACCTTCAGCATGTAGCCGAAGCCGCGCTTGGTCTGGATGAGGGGCTCCTCGGTGAACTGGTCGAGCTTGCGACGCAGGTAGGAGATGTACGACTCGACGATTCCGGCGTCGCCGTTGAAGTCGTACTCCCAGACGTGGTCGAGGATCTGTGCCTTGGAGAGCACGCGGTTCGGGTTGAGCATGAGGTAGCGCAGGAGCTTGAACTCCGTGGGGGAGAGCTCGATGGGCTCGTCGCCGATGAACACCTCGTGGGTGTCCTGGTCCATGGTGAGCTCGCCCGTGCGGATGACCGCTTCCTCCTCGGCCTGCATGGTGCGGCGGAGGATCGCCTTGATGCGGGCGACGATCTCGTCGAGGCTGAATGGCTTGGTGACGTAGTCGTCACCGCCTGCGTTGAGGCCCTCGATCTTGTCGTCGGTGTCATCCTTCGCCGTGAGGAAGAGGATCGGGCTCGTGTACCCGGATGCGCGGAGGCGCTTGGTGACGCCGAAGCCGTTCATGTCCGGGAGCATGACGTCGAGGACGATGAGGTCGGGCTCCTCTTCGATGACGGCAGAGATCGCGGCGGCGCCGTTGCCGACGGCACGCACCATGAACCCTGCGAAACGCAGGCTGGTCGACAGGAGTTCGCGGATGTTTGGCTCGTCGTCAACGACGAGAATCTTGGGGCCATCAGTCATGCACTAAGTATCTTGACGCCGTCTGAGTGAAGTCTGACGGCGCGCGGTGTCTCGGCTATGCGGGTGCGCTAATCTGCTGGGTCGCCCATGCGCGCACGGTCGGTGTGATCTGTTGCGTTACTGTGCCGACATGGAAGACTCCCGAGTCCCGAGGTACACCCACGGCCACCACGCCAGCGTGCTCCGCTCGCACGCGCGCCGCACCGCCGAGAACTCCGCCGCCTACCTGCTTCCCGAGCTCGAAGCTGGGATGCGCGTGCTCGATGTCGGCTGCGGGCCCGGCTCCATCACCCTCGATCTTGCGGATCGAGTCGGGGGCACGGGACAGGTCACTGGCATCGAGGTCGTCGACGAGCCCCTCGGCGTCGCTCGTGCCGCGGCAGCCGATCGCGGGGACGCGCGGACCAGGTTCCTCCTCGGCGACGTCTACGCGCTCGACTTCGCTGACGGCGAGTTCGATGTGGTGCATGCGCATCAGGTGCTCCAGCATCTCGCCGACCCGGTGGCCGCCCTGCGGGAGATGCGCCGCGTGACGAAGCCAGGCGGGCTCATCGCGGTGCGGGACGTCGACTACGGGACCTGCGTCTGGGCTCCCCAGCTCCCGGCCCTCGACCACTGGCTCGCGATCTACGACCGTGTCGCGCGTTCGAACGACGGCGAGCCGAATGCCGGACGGTTCCTCCGGCGCTGGGCAAGGGCCGCTGGCCTCGACGAGACGCGCCTGACGGCCAGCGCCTGGATCTTCGCGACGCCCGACGAGCGCGAGTGGTGGGGATCCACCTGGGCGGAGCGTGCCACACGTTCGCGCTTCGCGGAGGACGCGCGTGCCAGGGGAATCGCCTCGGCGGGCGATCTCCAGCAGATCGCTGACGCCTGGTCCGCGTGGGCCGAGGACGGCGATGCCGAGTTCGTCATGACCCACGTGGAGCTGCTCGCCCGCGTGTGATCGGTGCGGACGGTAGGTGCTAGGCGGGGGCGAGGATCGCGTCGGCGTCCAGGATCTCGTACGAGTATCCCTGCTCTGCGAGGAAGCGCTGCCGGTTCTGCGCGAAGTCCTGGTCGACCGTCTCGCGCGAGACGAGCGTGTAGAACGACGCGGTCACGCCGCTCGAGCTCGGACGCAGCAGGCGGCCGAGGCGCTGGGCCTCCTCCTGCCTCGACCCGTACGAGCCGGAGATCTGCACGGCGACGGAGGCGTCGGGGAGATCGACAGAGAAGTTCGCCACCTTCGACACGACCAGCACCTTCTCGCGTCCCTCGCGAAACGCCTGGAAGAGCTCCTCGCGTTCGGTGATGGGTGTCTGGCCCGTGAGCTTGGGCACGCCGAGCTCCTCGGCGATGCTGTCGATCTGGTCGAGATACTGCGCGATGACGAGGATGTTCTCACCCTCGTGCTTGCGGATGAGGGCCTTCACGAGCTCGTGCTTTGCCGGTGCCGTCGCGGCGATGCGGTAGCGCTCGTCGTCGCTGGCCGCCGCGTATTCCATGCGGGTCTCGTACGGGAGGTCGACGCGCACCTCGTAGCACTTGGCCGGTGAGATGTAGCCCTGCGCCTCGATGTCCTTCCACGGGGCGTCGAACCGCTTGGGCCCGATGAGGCTGAACACGTCGCCTTCGCGGCCGTCCTCGCGCACGAGCGTCGCGGTGAGGCCGAGTCGTCGACGCGCCTGCAGTTCGGCGGTGAGCTTGAAGACGGGGGCAGGGAGGAGGTGCACCTCGTCGTAGACGATGAGGCCCCAGTCGAGGGCGTCGAGCAGCGACAGGTGCGTGTAGACGCCCTTCCGGCGCGCCGTGAGGATCTGGTACGTGGCGATCGTGACGGGTTTGATCTCCTTGATCTCGCCCGAGTACTCGCCGATCTCTTCCTCTGTGAGCGTGGTTCGGCGCAGCAGCTCGTCGCGCCACTGCCTCGCGGAGACGGTGTTCGTCACGAGGATGAGGGTGCTCGTGGACGCCGTGGCCATCGCGCCGGCACCCACCAGGGTCTTGCCTGCGCCGCAGGGGAGCACGACGACCCCTGAGCCGCCCTCGAAGAAGTGGTCGACGGCGGAGCGCTGGTAGTCGCGCAGCTGCCATTCCGATTCGTCGAGCGCGATGGCGTGCGGCGTGCCAGGGGTGTACCCGGCGAGGTCCTCCGCCGGCCAGCCGAGCTTCACGAGCTGCTGCTTGAGCTCGCCGCGTGCCCACGCCTGGACGCGGAATCCTGACTCGCCGATCGGTCCTTCGAGGAGTGGCGCGACGTGCTTGGCCTTGGAGATCTGCAGGAGCACGGCGGGGTCGTCGCTGGAGACGATGAGCTCACCGTCATCGTCTCGTGAGATGACGAGCTTGCCGTAGCGCGCCACCGTCTCGCGGATCTCCGCGGAGACCGAGGCGGGGACCGGGAACTTCGCGAAGCGCTCGAGCACATCGAGCATCTCGTCGGCCTCGTGCCCGGCGGCGCGTGCGTTCCAGAGCCCGAGGCGCGTGATGCGGTAGGTGTGGATGTGCTCGGGCGCGCGTTCCAGTTCGGCGAACACGGCCAGCGCGTGGCGGGCTGCTTCAGCGTCGGGATGCGCCACTTCGAGCAGGACAGTTCTGTCGCTCTGTACGATCAACGGTCCAAGTGCCATAACGGTCGATCATACTCGTCGACATCCGTGCGCCTGAGTGCTTGTCGGTGACGCGCTGAGAATGCGTGGGCGGCTACTCGACGTCCGGCTGCTCGGAGAGCTGCACTTCGAGGATCGCGCGGATGGGCAGGGTTCGCTCGACGTCGGCCGCGAGGTCGCGCGCCCGCAGTCTGCCCGCCGCGACGCTCATCGGCACGAGACGGAGCGTGGTCTCCTTGCCGCCGCCGAGGTCCACGCGCACGGTGACCTCGCTCTTCGCCCGCCTGGCCACTTCCAGCTGCCGTTGCACCCACGTCTGCGCGTCGTCACCGGCATCGAGCCGGGTCGCCTCCTCGTGCAGCGCATCCGCGAAGCGCAGTGCGGCGTCGCTGGGGCCGAGCTCCCGAGCGGGGGCCGTCTCCCTCGGTCGCAGGGGAACGAGCTGACCCTCGGCGTTCTCGGCGCTCGCCGGGTACCGGGCGTCGAGGAGCATGAGCACGACGGTGTCGCGAGACGCCGAGGAGACGAGCGCGCCTTCCCCCGACTGGCGCAACCCGAGCGGAGCGACCGCGGCATCCACCCGGAGCGCGTCCATGAGGGCGGGGTCCTGGCTCGTGACGATGGTCCCCGGCCTCACTGGATGCTCGCGAACCCGGACCCTGCCGTGCCGGTTGGAGGCCTCGCGGAGCAGGTACTCGACCGGTTGGGGGATGCCGGTGAGGGACAGCCTCGCCAGCGTCGCCTCGATCTCGGAGATGGAGAGGCCCGTGCCGAGGGCGTGCGTCACGGACGCCTCGGAGAGGCGGTAGCTCGACGCGAGACCGCGTCGCTCCAGGGACGCCACCGCCTGCAGCGCCTGCTCGTCGACGGGGGCGAGCGGGCCGGGCGCGATGATCGAGAGGTCGGGTTGCAGATAGACGCCTGCCACCTCCTCAGGGAGCGCGGATGCGAGGAGCTCGGCCGCGGCATGGAGGTCGTCGTGCGCGAGGAGGAGCCCGAGCTGGCTGAGCCGGCCCTCGACGGTCAGCCCGAGGAGCTCCGTCTGCGGGGTCGCGTGTCTCGCGCTGTCGCTGAGCAGTCCTGCGCGGTCTGCCACGCTGAGCTCGGCGAGCCAGCACTCCGCCAGTCGGCGCCAGCGATCGAGCGGAGCGCTCAGCCTGAACGTGCGGCCGGCGGCCGTCGGGCGCATCGCATCCGCGACCGGGCTGCAGAGGCCCAGGTCGAGCAGCCACTCGAAGAGCGGCGAGAGCACGGTCTGCTCGGTGTGCAGCTCGGCGGCGATGCGCCGGACCGTCGTAGCGCCGAATTGCAGGCCACCCCGACCGTCCCGGTAGGCGCGCGGGGCGAGGTCGAGCGAGGCGATCGCGTCCGCCGCGAGCTGGGCTGCGCCGTGGGCGCGCTCGGTGGCCTGGGGGAGCGGAGCGAGGTCGGCCTGCTCGACGTTCGCATCGTCGCCCGACCCGGCAAGCTGTCGGGTGAGCGCGGCGGATGCGGCGGGCAGGAGCTCGGGTGCCTCCGGCGTGCCGACGGCGAGGCCTCGAAGCCGTGCGAGCTGCAGTGCCTCCACCGAGCCGGAGGCCAAGCGGGACGCATCCCGCCAGCCGAGCCTGGCCACGGCCTCGCCGATGGCGACCTCATCTGCGAGGGCCTCGGCGATGTCCATGGCCCCGTTCGAGCCGCGCATCGACAACCTGCGCCAGCTTGCGAGGGCGGCGAGGTCGGTGCGATCGAGGCTGCGGAGGAGTTGGAGCACCCGCAGCGCGCTCGGGGAGGTGTCTATCAGTTCTCGGACCTGCCCCGCGAACGTCGGTTCGCGACGACGCGCCAGATGATGAGCGACAGGATGAGGAGGAACGCGATCGGGAAGCCGAGGTAGGTGACGAAGAGGAGCGTCGGCCAGATCGGATTGGTGGCGTCCACTTCGATGCCGAGAAGCGGCGTCGCGAGCAGCACCAGGAGCGCGATGAACGAGATCGCCGCGATGCCGAGGGACATGAATGCGAGGATGCGTTCGCCCTTCGCGATGGGGGCGCCGTTGGAAGAGGTCACCGAACCAGACTAATCGACATGCGCGCCACCGTAGACTGGTTCGGATCAGCCGCACGCCGCGGTCGACCAGGGGAGGCGAAGTTCGCCACCCCGCCTGTGAAAGTTCGATCTGGTGCTCTACGCGCCGAACAAGGAGATGGCCATGCCCACCGGCAAGGTGAAGTTCTACGACGAGGACAAGGGATTCGGTTTCATTGCGGCCGACGACGGTCAGGAGATCTTCCTGCACGCGACGGCGCTGCCAGCAGGGACCTCGTCGGTGCGCCCGGGAACGAAGCTCGAGTTCGGCATCGCCGACGGCCGACGCGGTGCGCAGGCGCTGTCGGTTCGTGTCCTCGAGGCGCCACCGAGCGTCGCGCGCATCCAGCGCAAGTCGCCTGATGACATGGCGGTCATCATCGAGGACCTCGTGAAGCTGCTCGACACGGTTGGCGGCGCGATGCGTCGAGGCCGTTACCCAGAGAAGCCGCAGGGCGCGAAGATCGCAGCGATGCTCCGTCGCGTCGCGGACGACTTGGACGCCTGATGACGAACGAGGCCGTGCTTCCAGCCCCGCTCGGGGTCGCCCTCGATGCGGCCGAGCTCGAACCATCGCGACGGCTCGCGTGGGCCGCGCTGCTGGACGTGACGCCGGCCTCGGAGCTCGGCGAGCTCGTCGCCGTCGTCCCGGAGACGGATGATGGCGTCTACACCCTGCAGTACACGACGCGTCTGCCCGGATACCCGGACTGGCGCTGGAACGTCTCGCTGGTTCGGCTCGTCGACCAGGCGGAGCCGACGGTGCTCGAGGTCGAGCTGCTGCCCGGGGACGGAGCGCTGCTCGCACCCTCCTGGGTGCCGTGGTCCGACCGACTCGCCGACTACGAGGCAGCGCAGCTGCTCGAGGCCGGCGAAGCGGTCGAGGGCGGCGTCGAACCGGCCGAGGCGACGGGCGGGGAGCCTGCTCCGAAGTCGAGCAAGCGCATCCGCCGCACTCGCACGCGCCGCCGCATCGGTGCTGACGGGACCGCCGAGGTCGAGCCGACAGGTGCGGAGCCGGGTGAGGACGAGGCCACAGCCGAGCCGAGTCAGCTCTCGTCTGCCGATGCGTCTGCGGAGGACGTCGACGCGGGCGCAGCGGCTGAGAAGCCGAAGAAGAAGAAGCGCAAGAAGGACAAGTCTGCGAAGAAGGCGAAGTCTGAGGCAGGAGACGAGCTCGGGGCTGACAGCTCTGAGCGCGGCGGCACTCCCGAGGAAGCGTCCGGCGCTCCCGTCGACGAAGCACCGAGCGAGGGGAAGCCGAAGAAGTCGCGGCGCAAGCGCGTCGACCAGGCCAGCCCCGAGGCGGTCGAGCTGGCCGATGGCAAGCCGGACGAGTCGTCCGACGAGAGCCCCGCGCAGAAGCCTGAGCGTCGGAAGCGCAAGAAGGCCGTCAAGTCGGTGGACACCGCTCCCGATGTCCAAGCGGATGCGGGAGACGCGGCCGACGAGTCCGTCGACTCCGACCGGGCCGCCGTCGCTGCGGTGCAAGCCGAGCCCGCCAAGGCGAAGGCTCGTGGCAAGCGCCGCCGCGTGGTGGTCGTGCCGAGAAGCGAGGACGAGCTTCCTGCGAGGGACCCCGTCGAATTCGGCGAGGCCGCCGACATCCGCGAGTTCGCCGACGACATGGACGACGTGCTCGATGGCGTCGACTTCGAGCCAGAAGCCGCTTCCGACGACTCGGGGGCCGCCGGCTCGACCGCCGCGGACTCAGCTCGCACGGAGGACTAGCCCGACGCTGGCGCCTTCCGCGGAGCCTGAAGGGGCGTCACCAGCAGCTGCTGGTGACGCCCCTTCTTCGTGCGTCGCTGCTCGCTCAGCGCGAGAGATCGACTCAGCCCAGGTGCTCGATCACGTAGTCGATGGCACCGGTGAGACGACGGACATCGTCGGGGTCGACGGAGGTGAAGGTCGCCACCCGCAGCTGATTGCGGCCGAGCTTGCGGTAGGGCTCCGTGTCGACGATGCCGTTGGCGCGGAGTGCCGCAGCGATCGCGGCGGCGTCCACGTCGTCGTTGAAGTCGATCGTCGTGACGACCTGCGAGCGCTCCGCCGGGTTCGCGACGAACGGGGTTGCATGCGCCGATGCCTCGGCCCAGTCGTACATGATCCCGGAGGATGTGCGGGTCCGGCTGTCGGCCCAGGCGAGTCCGCCGTTGCCGTTGATCCAGTCGAGTTGGGCTTCGAGGAGCAGGAGCGTCGAGATCGCGGGAGTGTTGAGCGTCTGGTTCTTCCGCGAGTTCTCGACCACGTTGCTGAGCTTCAGGAAGTCGGGGATGTACCGGTCGGAGGCTGCGATGCGCTCGATGCGCTCGAGAGCGGCGGGCGACGCGATCGCGATCCAGAGGCCGCCGTCCGAACCGAAGTTCTTCTGCGGAGCGAAGTAGTAGACGTCCGTCTCGCTGATGTCGATGTCGACGCCGCCGGCAGCGCTCGTCGCGTCGATGACGGTCAGGGCGCCCTCGTCGCCGTGCACGCGGCGGATGGGAGCCATCGCGCCCGTCGACGTCTCGTTGTGCGGCCAGGCATAGACGTCGACGCCGGCGAGGGCCTCGGGGGCGGCGATGGTGCCGGGCTGGGCGGAGCGCACGTCGGGGGCCGTGAGCCACGGGGCTGCCGCGGCCTTGGCGAACTTCCCGCCGAACTCGCCGAACGTCAGGTTCTGCGCGCGGTCGGAGATCAGGCCGAAAGCGGCCGAGTCCCAGAACGCGGTCGACCCGCCGTTGCCGAGGAGGACCTCGTAGCCGTCGGGAAGTCGGTAGAGCGACGAGAGCCCGGAGCGGACCCGGCCGACCAGGTCCTTCACCGGCGCTTGGCGGTGCGAGGTGCCGAGGATGCTCGTGGCCCCTGCGACGAGGTGGTCGATCTGTGCGGGCCGTACAACCGACGGGCCGCAGCCGAATCGGCCGTCGAGCGGAATGAACTCAGTCGGGATGCGAATGTCAGGCATGCTGCAAGCCTATGCGCGCGAGTGGCCTCGCTCGCCGCTAGGCTTGGCGGACCAATGCAACGGGAGGTGGCGGGGCGTGACCAATCTGGTGGACACCACGGAGATGTATCTCCGCACCATTCTC
The DNA here is from genome assembly GCF_008831075.1 of Pseudoclavibacter terrae. Classification (GTDB taxonomy): domain Bacteria; phylum Actinomycetota; class Actinomycetes; order Actinomycetales; family Microbacteriaceae; genus Pseudoclavibacter; species Pseudoclavibacter terrae. The sequence continues at coordinate 827,209 of NZ_WBJX01000001.1, forward strand.
GACCTCGAGGAAGAGGGCATCACCCCGCTTCGCGCTCGGATCTCCGAGCGGCTCGGCCACTCGGGGCCGACGGTGTCGCAGACGATCGCCCGCATGGAGCGCGACGGACTCGTCTCCGTCGCGAGCGACCGCAGGCTCGTGCTCACCATCGATGGTCGCGCGAAGGCCACGCGGGTGCTTCGGAAGCACCGCATCGCTGAGGGGCTGCTCGCGAACGTGATCGGCCTGGACCTCGCACAGGTGCATGAAGAGGCCTGCCGCTGGGAGCACGTCATGAGCGACGAGGCCGAGCAGCGCATCTTCGAGATGCTCGGGCGCCCGAGCGAGTCGCCGTACGGCACGCCGATTCCAGGCCTCGACGAGTTCGGTGCCGAGCCCGCAGAGGACTTCCTGTCCGGCGTCGTGAGCGTCTCGACGCTGCTCGAGGTCGCGGCGAGCGGCGCGACGTCGACCGAGCCGGTCCTCGCGAAGGTGCGTCGCCTCGGCGAGCCGGTGCAGTCCGACCTGCAGACGCTCACGCTGCTCCGCGAGGCCGGGGTCCTCCCTGGCACCCAGGTCACGCTGCAGCGTCGCGGTGCGTGGATCGGTCTCCTGCCCGCGTCGGGCGGCATCGGTGTCGAGGTGTCGCTGGAGACCGCAGAACACGTCTACGTGGATGCGATCCTGAGCCCCGAAGGTGCGCTAGGCTGAGATCTGGTCACGGCCAGCTGAAGATCTCCTCCGCATTCTGCGGACCTCGAAGCGCCTGACTTCCGCTCTATTCCGGGCCTCGTTACCTCGGCGTTAGGGTTCTGACACCGAAGCGTGACAATTCACAGGTTTTCCACTAGTGTTGTCCGAGTCATGAGCTATGCAATCTGCATAGCTGGCAGGCCGAGGCGCCGCATCCCGCTCCTCGACCTAGCTTCCCCTGGTAACAGGCAAGAGCGGGATCGGCTCCCAGGAGTCAGGCGCTGGAGGAACGACTTGGAAAACTTTTCGAACGCCACGGCACCGCTGACGCGACGCCAGGCTCGTGAGATCGAGCGCCGCACGGGCCAGCGCCCGGTGGCGACCGTCGGTGTCGCGGGTGTGTCCGCGCCGGTGATCGAGGCTTCGGTCGCAGATATCACCTCAGCGCCCTCTGCATCTGTGCACGACACCGCACACATCGAGCGCAACGAACTCGGTGCGCTCGTCTCCGTGCTTCCCACGACCACGGCACTGCCCCAGGTCGCTGGCGATGAGGCCGTCGAGACGAAGCTCGCCGAGGTCATCGAGATCCCCGAGGCATTCACCGGGCGCTCCGTGACCATCCGGGCGGCCAAGCCTGCGACGCTTGTCGCTCGACAGCGTCGCCGCACGGCAGGTGGCTTCGCCGCCGCCGCGACTGTCGCGGCAATCGCCACGGCGGGCGTCGTCGTGCCCGCGGCTGTCGCCGACGGCAATGACTCCAGCCAGGCGCAGGCCAACCTCATCGGTGCGACCACGGTCGAGACCGAGACCCCGGCCGCCGAGCCCAGCGCAACGGCAGAGGCAACCGAGCAGGCAGCTGCTGAGCAGGTCTCCGTCGACCTCGTCGCGGCTCCCGAAGTCGCCGTCGACCGCACCGAGTCGAGCGTCGTGACGTTCTCGAGCGACCAGGTCGCCGAAGTCGTCGCAACTCCTGAGCCCACGGCAACGGCAGACACCCGCGCCTCCACCGGCGGCACGACGTCCACCGGCGGAAGCACCTCCGGCCAGGCCACCTCGGCATCGACCGCAGGCCAGAGCGTTGACTCCTCGAGTGTCTCTGCGGCGGCCATGAGCTACGTGGGATCACACTTCGGTGCGTGCGACCTGCTCACGCAGGCCGCGTACGCGGCTGTCGGTGTCTCGCTCCCGCGCGGCGTCTCCGCGCAGGCAGCCATGGGGACGCCGACCACGAACCCGCAGCCCGGCGACCTCGTCGTCTGGCCGGGCGAGCACATCGGCATCTACGCTGGCAACGGCATGGTCATCGATGACCCGGGTTACGGCGGGCGCTCCGTGGAGTACCGCTCTATCTCGTGGGGCAGCCCCTACTACGTGACGCTCCGCTAAGCAGCGATTCACCTCGACAAGCGCGTCCAGCTTCTGCTGGGCGCGTTTTGTCGTTATGGCTCCGTGATTCCACGTGCATTGATTTGTGACCTGGCCGTGACAATTCTGTGACCTTTGTGTAGGCTCGAACGCGTCGAGGATGCCGGTTCCAACGGTGTTCGAAAACACCCGAGGAGAAGTCTTGAGCACATCGAGCACCCCGCGCACGGACAGCACCAAGGTGCTGACCCGCCGCGAAGCCCGCGCGATCGAGCGGCAGACCGGAGTTCGGCCAGCCGCCGCTCCCGCGGCAGTCACCGGGGTCTCTGCCCCGGTCATCGACGCGTCCATCGCCGAGCTCTCGGCCACGAAGGCCTCGCGTCTTGACGCCCCAGCAGCCTCCGTGCACGACACGGCTCGCATCGAGCGCAACCAGCGCGGCTCGCTCGTCTCCGTCCTCCCTGTTGCGCCCGCGGCCGACCGCGCCGCAGTCCAGGGATCCGAGCAGGCCGACGACGCGCCCTCGGCTGACGTGACCCACATCTCGGAGGCCTTCACGGGCCGAGCGGTCAGCATCCGTGCGGCCAAGCCGGCCGCGCTCGTCGCCCGCGGTCGCCGCCGCACGGCCGCGAGCTTCGCCGCCGCCGCGACGGTCGCCGCAGCCGCCACGGCAGGCATCGTCGTCCCAGCAGCTGTCGCAGACGGCAAGAGCGAGGTGCAGTCACAGGCCAACCTGGTCGCAGCGACCGCGCCGGACGCGACTGCCGCGCCTGCCGACGCCACCACCACCACTCCCGCCGCTGAGGCCGCGCCCGCCGAGGAAGCCGCCCTCGTCGCGGCTCCCGAGGTCGCCGTCGACCGCACTGACTCGACGGTCGTCTCCATCTCGAGCGATGACCTGGCCGCGGTCGCCGAGACCCCGACTCCGACGCCGACTCCAGAGGAGACGCAGGAGCCTGTCGCTGAGTCGTCGACCTCGTCCAGCACCTCGTCTGGCGGCGGCACGAGCAGCCAGACCTCGACGACCTCGTCGTCATCCTCATCGGGGTCATCCGCAGGGGGATCGGGCAACGTCGACACGTCGAGCCTAATCGCCGCCGCGCACAGCTACGTCGGCTCCTACTTCCCTGCCTGCACCGATCTCACCAAGGCGGTCTACGCCACGCAGGGCATCTCGCTCTCCGGATCGGTCAGCAACCAGATCGCTGGCGCCCGCCAGACCTCGAGCCCCCAGCCCGGCGACCTCGTCGTGCAGCCTGGGGCGCACATCGGCATCTACGCCGGCGACGGCATGGTCATCGACTCGCCCGGCTACGGCGGCAAGGTCGTGCAGTACCGCTCGATCTGGTGGAGCAACCCCGTCTACTACACGTTCAACTAGAGCTGTCCAGCGAGCTCTGGCCCGCTGGACCACGACGCCGCGCGCAGCATCTGCTGTGCGCGGCGTCGTTCGTCGTTATGCAAACGTGTCTTTTGGGATGCTTCTGTGATCCCAGCGTGACAATTTCGTTATAAACCGATACGCTCTTCGGAGTCCAGGGCACCGGTCGGTGCTCAGCTCCACCCGAAGGAAATCCATGAGCACCACGCTGACTCGTCGCGAGGCACGCGCCATCGAACGCCAGACCGGTGTGCGCCCCGTCGCGGATGCCACGACGTCGCTGAGCGCATCGGCGTTCGCCTCTGTCGCAAGCCCGCAGCCCACCGCATCCGCTCAGGCCGAAGAGACCGGTCGCATCGAGCGCAACGCGATCACCTCGCTGCTCTCGGTCGTCCCCGCCGAGCAGGTACCCGCCGCGCCCGCCGGAACGACCACCGCCGGATCCGTGGTGCCAGCATCGTTCGCTGGTGAGCGTGCCATGACGATCCGTGCCCCACGCCCCAAGCAGCTCGTCGCCCGGCGTCGCGTGGCAGGCGGCCTCGCTGTCGCGGCTTCGCTCGCCGCGGTCACGACCGCAGGTGCCATCGTGCCGAGCACGATGGCCGCTCCGGCCAGCGAGGCGAGCCTCTCCAGCGCCGTCGCAGCCCAGGACGGCACCTCCGACGACACCAACGCAGACGCGCAGAACGACCAGGCGTCCGTCGAGGCGGCCATCGCCGATGCGGTCGCCGACGCGACCCCCGCCGTCCCGGCGCCCGAGACCGTCACCGACCGCACCGAGACATCGGTCGTCAGCTTCAGTGCAGACCAGGTCGCCGCCGTGGCGACGCCCGAGCCGACAGCCGAGGCGACTTCGGCAGACGCGACGAGGGCTGACGCCAGCGGTGCGACCGGACAGAGCACTGTCGGCGCGAGCGTCGTCGAGACTGCCTCGCAGTTCATCGGCGTCTCGCCGTACGTGTTCGGGGGAGCGACGCCAGACGGGTTCGACTGCTCCGGACTCGTGAAGTACGTCTTCGGCCTCCACGGTGTGGATGTCGCGCACGGCGTGAGCGCGCAGGCAGCCGCCGGTACGCGAGTCTCGGACCCGCAGCCGGGCGACCTCGTCATCTTCCCGAACTTCCACGTGGGCATCTACGCCGGCAACGGACAGATGATCGACGCCCCGACCGAGGGCCGCATGGTCGAGCTCGGCGGCCTCGACGCAGGCGGCAGCTACTACTTCGTGCGCCTCTGACCCCACGGTCCTCCTCATGCGGGAGGGGCAGCTTCCTGTCTCGGGCCTTTCCGGCCCGTGAACAAGCGAAGATGCCCCTCCCGCATTCTGCATGCGTGGTCTACGCTGATGCCAGATCGACGACACTCGGGAGCGTCAATGAGGGCACGCAGCAGCATCCACGCCACGGATGCGCGCGCGTGCTCAGCCCTCGACGTCTACCAGAGCGGTGAAGCCTGTCAGACCATGCGAATACAGGCCGGCGAGTCTCGTCAGTCCATCTACCTACTCGATTCAAGGGTGCCGCCGATCCGGGCGGTGCCCTTTTTTCGTACGGATGCGAAAGCAGGTCCGCGATGCGAACTCTTGTCCTGAACGCAGGCTACGAACCACTCGGGGTGGTCTCCGACCGGCGGGCGCTCGTGCTGGTGCTCCATGGCAAGGCAAGCGTCATCGATGTGGATGAGGAGCATCCGGTGCTCGCGTCCAGCGGGGTCTGGGAGCGGCCTCGGGTCATCCTGCTGACGAGGTACGTGCGGGTGCCGATGGCGCGCATGCAGCCCGTCAGCCGGAAGGGCGTGCTGCGCCGGGACGCGAACCGGTGCGGCTACTGCGACGGGTTCGCGAACACGATCGACCACATCCTGCCCCGCTCGAGAGGAGGGCGCGACAGCTGGGAGAACCTCGTCGCATGCTGCCTGCGGTGCAACAACGTCAAGGGCGACAAGACTCCGGGGGAGATGGGGTGGCGACTCCGCCTCACCCCACGCCCACCGCGGGCCACCGGCTGGTCGCCGCGCAGCGTCGAGCGCGAGCTGCCCGAGTGGGCGGCCTACCTCCCTGCCGCCTAGCGGCTCAGGGGTCAGACGGCCGCGAGCTGCTCTGCCCTCGACGCGAACGCTTCTGCACGTTCCTGCAGTTCGCGCTCGAACACGGGCTTCGTCGCCGCTCCCAGCGTCGAGGCGAAGACCGGGGACGCGAGCTTGTACGTGTACTTCCAGGTCGCCTTCGTGCCGCCGTCGACCGCCTCGAACCGCCAGCCCTCGCCGAACGAGGCGAGCCAGGCCGGGCCCTTGACCATCTCAGCGGAGCTCATGAGCGGTGCGTGCACAACACGCAGTTCGAGGATCATGCGCCGCCCGCTCGGCGTCTTCGTGAAGAAGTGCGCGCCGGGGGCGGGTGCGCTTGCACCGCGGATGTACTGGCTGCGGACGACGCCGGGGTCCCAGCTGCGTCCCTCGCCAACGGTGTGCGCGAGCGCGAACGCCTCGTCGGGGGAGAGTGGCACGATGACGGACGCTTCCAGCTGAGGCATGGGACCAAGTCTAGGAGTGACTAGCCTGGTGCCATGACTGACGCCGATGCCCGTATCGAAGCCGCACGCAGAGCGCTCGAGGAAGCCACGGCCGCCCTCGCGGCCGCCGAGGCAGAGGCCGAGGCCTCCGCGGCCACCGAGCCCGAACCCGCCTCCGAACCCGCCACCGAACCCGCCACCGCGGCGAGCGCATCCGGTCCGCTGGACGAGCAGCAGCTCGAGGCCGTGCGTGCCGGGTACGCGTTCGAGGCGGCGGCCCTCGAGATCGGCGCCATCGTGAACGGCGAGGCCGTCCCAGGGGTGCCCGTGCGCATCCCGCTTGCGATGACGAATCGACACGGGCTCGTCGCTGGGGCCACAGGCACCGGCAAGACCAAGACCCTGCAGGTCCTCGCAGAACAGCTCTCGGCGGCGGGGGTCCCCGTGTTCGCGGCCGACATCAAGGGAGACCTGTCCGGCATCGCCACCCCGGGCGAGCCGAACGACAAGCTGCTCGCGCGCACGCGGGGCATCGGCCAGGACTGGGTGCCCGCAGCCGCGCCGACCGAGGTGTTCTCCCTCGGCGGGCGCGGCCTCGGCGTTCCCATCCGCGCGACCGTGTCGAGCTTCGGACCGCTCATGCTCTCCAAGGTGCTCGGCCTCAACAAGACGCAGGAGTCGAGCCTCGGCCTGGTCTTCCACTTCGCGGACGAGCACGGGCTCGCACTCGTCGACCTGTCGGACCTGCGCACCGTGCTCCAGTACCTCACGAGCGCCGAGGGCAAAACCGAGCTCGAGGGGATCGGCGGCCTCTCGAAGCAGACCGCAGGCGTGATCCTGCGGGAACTCGTGAACTTCTCCGAGCAGGGCGCAGACATCTTCTTCGGCGAGACCGAGATCGACACCCGTGAGTTCCTGCGTGTGACGGACGACGGGCGCGGGGTCGTCAGCCTGCTCGAGCTGCCCGGCGTGGCCAGCAACCCGGCGCTCTTCTCGACGTTCCTCATGTGGCTCCTCGCGGACCTGTTCAACGAGCTCCCCGAGGTCGGCGACCTCGACAAGCCGAAGCTCGTGTTCTTCTTCGACGAGGCGCACCTGCTCTTCTCTGGAGCGTCGAAGGCGTTCATCGAGCAGATCACGCAGACCGTTCGGCTGATCCGTTCCAAGGGCGTCGGCATCTTCTTCGTCACGCAGACGCCCAAGGACGTGCCGGATGACGTGCTCGCCCAGCTCGGCTCGCGCATCCAGCACCAGCTGCGCGCGCACACGCCGGACGATGCGACCGCCCTGCGGCAGACGGTGCGCACGTACCCCAGGAGCGGGTACGACCTCGAAGCGGTGCTCACGCAGCTCGCCACCGGTGAGGCGATCGTCACGGTCATGAACGAGAAGGGCGCGCCCTCGCCGGTCGCCTGGACTCGGCTGCGGGCCCCGCAGGCCTCCATGTCGCCGACCCCGGACGAGGGCCTCCGCCAGCTGGTCGCCTCGTCGTCCCTGTACCCGCGGTATTCGCCGGTACTCGACCCGCAGTCGGCGCACGAGGTGCTCACGGCGAAGATGAACGCCGCGGCAGAACGGGAGCGCGCGGAAGCTGCGGCCGCCGAGGCTGAGAAGCAGGCGGCGAAGGATGCGAAGGAGCGGGAGCGCGCAGAGAAGGCCGCGCGCTCGCGCACGCAGACCCGGACCACCACCAGGGCGAGGCCGGACACGGGCGGCGGGAATGTCGTGAGCGATATCCTCGGCTCCCGCACCGGCCAGACGATCGTGCGCGAGGTCGTGCGCGGCGTGTTCGGCACGCTCTTCAAGAAGCGCCGCTGACCGGCCGAGCGCGCACCGGCCGAGCACGACGGAGGCGGGTGGCGGATCTCCTCGATCCGCCACCCGCCTCCGTCATGCTGCCGCGTCGTTCAGCTCAGTGCGCTCGAACCGACGTCGACGACGAACTCGGTGCCGCCCTTCAGCGCCGAACCGGCCCGGTCTCCTCAGGCGGTGGCGACGATCGGCATGCCCTCGCTCGGCTGCACGACCACGAACCCGGGTCCGTGGAATGCCAGCTGGAACGACTCGCCGGAGCCGCGGCCGATGAGCGAGCCCATCTTGAAGTCGTTCTTGATGGTCGGCTGCAGGTTCTGCGACCAGCAGATCGCCGCCTGCGGGTCGACGAAGGTGGGCTGCACGGAGCAGTCGAGCACCATGGGGGGTCCGTCGCTCGAGACGGCGACGGTGCCGTGCCCGCCGACCTCGAGGTTGAAGAGGCCGCCCGTCATCATGCCCGCATTCGCGAGCATCTTGATGTCCCACTGCAGGTTCGCGTCGAACGCGAGCAGGTTGGCCGTGTTGATGGTGATGCCCTCGCCCTCGAGCGTGAGCGTGAAGACGTCGGCGCCCTGGCGGGCGAAGAAGACCTCGCCCTGACCCCCGACGCGCATGAGCGAGCCGCCTTCGCCCGAGACCATCTTCTTCATGAACTTGCCGAGGCCGCCGGAGCCCTCGTGCTTGAAGTCGAACTGACCCTGGTAGGCGACCATCGCGCCCTTGGCCGCGAGGACCTCGGGGCCGAAGCCGACGCGCAGCATCTTCTTTGACTGCAGCACCCAACGCTCGGTGCTCTGGCTCTCCCGGTTCGCTTCCGCGAATAGCTCGCTGCGCATGCTCATTCTCCTTGTCGTCTGCTTCCCTGAAGCACGATGCCTGCAATCGCGGGGCTGAGGGCCTCGCTGTTCGGAATCATATTGCCGTTCGCTTGCGGGGCGCATGGGGAGTGCTCCCCATGCGCCCCTGGCTTCACTCAGGCTGGTGCGGTACCCAGAGCCGTGAACTGCGGCGGGTGGTCGCTCTAGCTCAGCGCGATCTCGTTCGGCACTCCGGGGAGCGTCTCAGAGGTGGTGATCTCCTCGGTCTCGAGGTCGACCGCGTGGATGGTGCTCGTGGCCGGGTCGGTGACGTACGCGATGCCGTCCTGCACCTTCAGCGCGGGGTGAGCGTCCTGCCACTCGGCCGGCCCCTCCCACGCGTCGATGACCGGGATCGAGGTGATGAGCGAGCCGTCCGCCTCAGCGAAGAGGTGCAGCGAGCCGTCGGAGCCGAGGACGATCGCCTCGTTGTCCGAGCCGCGACCGAGGTCGCGGAAGGTGTAGCCGACCCCCTCGGGCAGATCGTGCACGGAGATGGCGCCGGCCGCCGTGTCGACGAGGCTGAAGGCCTGGAGCAGGTAGCCCTCGGCGTCCGGATCCGACTTGTAGTCGCCGAGCGCGATGGCCGATTCCTCGGTCGTGAACATGTTGCCGATTCGGCCGAAGTCGTCCGGCGACGAGAGCTTGGTGATCTCGCCGTTCGCGTAGGCCAGCGCACCGTTCTCGCAGCCCACGATGACGACCTCATCCTTCACTGTGCCCTCGCCGTGCACGCCGGGGCAGTCGGTCGAGCGGGCGAGCTCGTTGCCGTCGGCGTCGGTCGCGACGATGCCGGTGCGGTCGCTGAGCGTCGTGACGAAGGTGCCGTCGGAGAGCTCGATCGAGACGCCGTGGTGTGCGGCGTCGCTCGCGACCGTCGTGGTCTCGGGCAGTGTCGTGTTGTCGGCGAGGAGCGCATCCGTGTCGAAGATGACGGAGTCGCCAGTGCCGTCGAAGAACAGCACGGTCTTGCCGGCGTGCGGCACGGCGTGGCCGGCCTTGGAGCCTTCGAACGTCAGGCCGGTGAGGGCCGGTTCCCGGGTGTCGAGCACCTGGAATCCGGTCTCCGTCGTCACCAGCACGTTCTGGCCGTCGCCGACGGGGTTGACGCGAGTGAATCCGTCGATGGGGACGTCGCCGACCACCTCGAGGGTGGCGGCGTCGAGAACGACGAGCCCGCCGTCGTAGGTGAGCGTGACCGTCTCCGATGCTGGAGCGGAGGCGGACCCGGGGGTTGCCGCCGCTTCGCTGGGGGCGGCCGGGGTGGTCTGCGCGCAGCCTGTCAGGGCGAGGATGCCAAGTGCGGAGACGGCGATGGCGCCGCGCGTCTTCGATGGTGATGCGATGGTCATGGAGACCTTTCTGTGTGCGGACTTGCTTCTGGGATGGGGGATCGTGGTCGGGGCCGGTCGGAGAGTCAGGGTGCGAGGCCCGAGGTGATGCGCTCCGTGTTGGCGCGCATCATCTCGAGGTAGGTCTCGGCGCCGCCGCCGGCTGGCGTGAGCGATTCGGTGAACAGCGGCTCGACGCGCACGTCGATGCCCGCCTCGTTCGCGAGGGCGCGGGCGAGGTCGTCCGGGCTCGATGCATCGGCGAAGATCGTGGAGACGCCGGCGGTCGTGATGTCCGCGCTGAGCTCGGCGAAGTCGGCGGCGCTCGGCGCTGCCAGCGTCGTCCCGCCGGGGATGACGGTGCCGACGACGGTGAAGCCGAATCGGTCTGCCAGGTAGCCGAACACGTGGTGGTTGGTGACGAGGCTCTTGGATGCGCTCGGGATGGTGTCGAACTGGTCCTGCATCCACGCGTCGAGCTCGTCGAGCTGACCGGCGTAGTCGGCGACAGAGGCGTCGAGCGCCGCCCGGTCGAGGCCGGCGACGTCGGTCGCGAGCTGGCTGCTCAGGGCGTCGACGACCGCCGACATCCTGGCGGGGTCGGTCCAGAAGTGGGGGTCGTCCATCCCTTCCGCGTCCCCTTCCGTGTAGGCGAGTGGCTCGAAGGCGTCGCTCGCGACGAAGTGGGGGATGCCTGCGGCGTCGACCTGCGTGAGGTGCTGCGCGACTCCCTCCTCCAGGCCGAGCCCGTTGGAGACGACGAAGTCGGCGTTCTCGATGGATGCGGCCTCCTGCGCGGAGAGGCTGAAGGAGTGCGGGTCGGCGCCGGGTTTCATGAGGGTCGTGACGGTTGCCTGGTCGCCGACGAGCTCGGTGACGACGTCGCCGAGGATGTTCGTGGTCACGACGATCTCGGGCCGGCCGTCGGTTCCCGTCGCGCTGCAGGACGCGAGACTCGCCGTGATGGTCACGGCGGCGAACGCGGCGGCGATCGTGCGGACGGCCGGGAGCTGGACGCGGTTGCTCATGGTCAGTTCCCCGTCTCGAACGCGAAGGCCGGGGCGGACGGGAGGTCGAGGGTGCGGGCGATGCGGGCGCCGTCCTTGTAGTCGATCTCGTGCACATCGGCGGAGGCCGGTGTGCTCAGGTAGGCGCGGCTCGTGTCGACGGAGAGGTGGATGCTCATCGCGGAGTCCGGGGTGCCGATGAGCCCGGCCTGCGTGCCGGTCACCTCGCCGGTCGCTCCGTCGATGACCAGCAGCGTGCCTTGGTGGTCGACGGCGACGACGCGGCTGCTGTCGTCGGCGACTGCCACGGCGGTGAGGATCGGGGTCGCGGTTGGGATGAAGCTCAGCTCCTGCGTTCTGGAGGAGGCGAGCCAGATGCCTGCGTCCCCGGCGGGGCCTGCGACGGCGGGCCGGTGCGGGCGGTTGTCGAGGGAGCTCGCCGGGCCGACGGGTGCTGCGCCCTGGCCTGCCGTCGCACCGGCATCCGGATAGGCGACCTTGGTGAGGGCGGGGGCCGCCGACGTGGCGCCTGCCTCCGCGGCCTGTGCGAACACGAGGCCGTCAGAGCACGAGAAGGTCGCGCCGAGGCTCGTCTGCTGGACGTCGCCCAGGCCGGGGCACTCGACGCCGACGCCCAGGTCCTGGCCGTCGAGCGAGTATGCGCTCAGCGTCGGCGTTCCGCCTGGCGACTCGACGCTGCTGGCGACGACCGCATCGCCGACCGGAGCTGCGGCTCCGACGTGGGCGGTGGACTCGACCCGAGCGAGCTCGACCACCTCACCCTGCCCCAGTGCGTGACGGTCGAGGATGACGGTTGTCCCGGAGTCCTGGAAGCTGAGGGCGGCGACAGCCTCGTCCGAGGAGACGCGGGCGGGTCCTGCCTCCGCGAGCTCACCTGTGACCCCCGGCGCCGTGCGGTAGTAGTGCACGTGGTCGCCGTGCGGCACCGTCCACACGCCCGTGTCGATCACCTGCGTGATGCCGTCGCCGTCGGCTCCGGACCCCGTGAAGACGAATCGCCCGTCGCTCACCGCCCAGGCGGGTTCCGCGACGGAGTCGAGCGTGGTGGTCTCACCCGTGAGGAGGTTGAGCACGTTCACGGAGCCGTCCGCTCCGATGCTCGCGATGCTCGACTGGGCTTCCGTGAGCTCCTCGGCGCCGGCGACGAAGCCGTGTGGCTGTTCTTCGGGCGCCTGGCTTTCTGTGGACGCCGCGGTCCCCTCGACGGGGGAGGCGCACCCGGCGAGGGTGAGCATCCCGACCGCCGCCAGGGCGGCGACGACGGGGCGTCGACGCATGGATCCGGAGAGAAGGGGGAGGGCTACGCGTGTGCGGGGCAAGATGTGACGCTTTCTGCTGGAGCGGTGGATGCGGAGGACGTGCGGGCGCGCGCGCCACGGAGCCGGGCCGGGTGCACGAGTGCGGCCACGGCGACGGACAGCACGGCGGCAAGCGCGATGGCGGGGCCCGCGGCGATCGAGAGGTGCCAGGAGGCGTAGAGGCCGACGACCACAGCGGCGACGCCGATGGCGCTGCCGAAGGCCATGATGCCGACGACGCTCTTGCGTGTGAGGGATGCGGCGGCGGGGGGAGCCAGGAGGAGCGCGGTGACGAGCAGGGTGCCGACGGCCTGGTACGACGCGATCACGGCGAGCGCGACGAGTCCGATGAGGGCGAGGCTCGCGCGCTCCGGTCGCAGGCCGAGGGTGTGGGCCTTGCGCTCGTCGAAGGCGAGGGCCGTGAAGCCGCGGTGGAAGAACGCGAGTCCGGCGATCGCGAGCACGAGCGCTGCGCCGATGAGCAGGAGTTCTGCCGGGCCGATGGCCAGCACGTCGCCGAAGAGCATGGCCGTGACGTCGACCGCGAAGCTCCCCGATCTGGAGACGATCGCGATGCCGAGCGCGAGCATCCCGACGAAGAGGATGCCGATGGCGGTGTCGTTGGAGAGGCGGGTGCGCTTCGTGAGGGTGCGCACGCCGACGGCCATGACGGCGGCAGAGGCGGCGGCGCCGGCGACGGGCGGGAAGCCGAGGAGCACCGAGAGCGCGACTCCGGGCAGGATGCCGTGGGCAAGCGCCTCGCCGAGGAAGGCCATACCGCGGAGCACGACCCAGGTGCCGACGCAGGCGCACAGGACGGCGGCGAGGGAGCCGCCGATGAGGGCTCTGGCGAAGAAGCTCGCTTCGAGGGGATCGGTGAGGAAGGGCACGAGGAAGGACCGTAGCATAATGAAAACGCTTCTCATTACCGATAGGGTTCGAGCATGGCCCCCCTCACCACACTCGCGAACGCAACCGTCCGCTACGACTCCCACGAGGCGCTCGCGGGAGTCTCGCTCGAGATCGCCCGCGCCGCGATCACGGTCGTCGTCGGGCACAACGGCTCAGGCAAGAGCACGCTGCTCGGCATCCTCGCCGGGACCACGCCGCTCACCTCCGGGTCACTCGAGTGGCACGACTTCGACGCATCCCCTGGACGCATCGCCTACGTGCCGCAGCACGCCCGACTCCCAGAGGCCTTCCCGATGACCGTCGGGGCAGCGGTCGCGATGGGCAGGTGGGCCGAACGAGCCCGAACCGGCATCCGCCTGCGCCCTCGAACGCGAGCGCATGGGCGCCGGAGCTCCGACGCCGAGCACGTGCACGAGGCCATCGAGCAACTCGGCCTCGGCCCTCTGCGCGGACGACTCCTCGGCGAGCTCTCCGGCGGCCAACGACAGCGCACGCTCATCGCGCAGGGCATCGCACAGGACACCGAGCTGCTCCTGCTCGACGAGCCGACGGCCGGCGTCGACGCCGAATCGAGCGAGCGCATCGCATCCTGCCTCGCCGCGCTCGCCGCACGCGGCACGACCATCGTCGTCGCGAGTCACGACGCCGAGGAGATCTCGGCGGCAGACGCCATCATCACGCTCAGGGACGGTCGGAGGACGGACGAAGAACTCACACCGTCGGTGGGCCAGCGGCGCACTTCGTCACTAGGATGACGGCAACCCCTCGCTCTCCGGACGAGGGGAGTCGACGCCGCGCGCGGCGCATCCCCCGCTAAAGGAGTCCGCAGTGAGCCAGTCCACCCCCATCGCGCGTTTCAACCTCAACCCGACGCTCCTGAGCCCGAAGCAGGTGACGACGCTGCGCTGGATCTTCGGCGTCGGCGGAGCCGTCGCACTCGTCCTCGGCATCGTCGCGTTGGCCTTCCCAGAGAAGGCGCTCACCGCCATCGCGTGGGTCTTCGGCATCTTCTTCGTGTTCACCGGAGTGCTGCGCCTCGTGCGCGCCATCGTCTCCAAGGGGCTCCCCACCGGGTGGCGCGTCTTCAACGCAGTGGTGGGCCTGCTGCTGATCGCCGGTGGAGTCGTCGCGCTCGTGCAGCCCGCGGCGCTCATCGACGCGCTCGGCATCCTCATCGCCATCACCTGGATCATCGAGGGCATCGCATCCCTCGCGGATGCGTCCCCCGACCAGTCGCGCTGGTTCGCGATCATCTCGGGCGTGCTCAGCATCGTCGCCGGCCTGCTGATCCTGCTGTGGCCAGCTGGGATCGTCGTCGTGATGCTGTGGATCGTCGCGTTCATCCTCATCATCGGCGGCGTCACGCAGCTCGTGATGGCCTTCCGGTTCGGCAAGACCGCCAGGAAGGCGTGACGATCATGGCGATCAAGAGCTCGGACATCCGCCTCGCCGACGAGGCACCCACCTCACGGCTTCGGACCGTCAAGCGCGTGCTCCTCGGCGGCTTCCTCGTCTTCGCGGGGGTCACGCACCTGACCGTCGCGCGCGAGGAGTTCACGGCTCAGGTGCCGAAGTCCGTCACCAGATACGCCCCCGTGACGGCCGACCAGGTGGTGCTCGCCTCCGGGGCCGCCGAGATCGCGCTTGGCCTATCGCTGCTCTTCGCCCGTCGAGCCCAGCGGCCGACCGTCGGCTGGGTTGCCGCGGCGTTCTTCGCGGCTGTGTTTCCCGGGAACCTCGCGCAGTTCGTGCACCGCCGGGACGCGTTCGGCCTCGACACCGACAAGAAGCGCTTCCTTCGCCTCTTCTTCCAGCCAGTGCTCATCGCCTGGTCGCTGTACTCGGCCGGGGCCTGGCGCCGCCGCGTCAGGTAGGAGGGCAGGCGCGCGCGAGCCGCTGCCCGTCTCGCCCCACCCGCCAGCAGATTCGGGATGGGTTTCTCGCTTCCGGATGGTTTGTTTCCCATCCCGAAGCGAGAAACCCATCCCGAAACGCGCAGGTGTGGGGGGCAGCTGAGCTAGTGGGACGCGGGCGCGGACTGCTCGAGGCGGTCGAGGTGCGCCGCTGCGTGGCGGTGCCCGAGGGCCTCGTAACCGACCACGACGACAACGGGCGCGAGCATCCCGACGAGCAAGCTGACCGAGATGCTGGCACCATTCGCCGCCATGACGACACTTGCCGCGAGCACGGCGACGGATACGAGCGCGAGCCCCACGTGGAAGACATCGATCGTGCGCAGCAGGTACGCGTACAGCGTGAACACCGTGAGCAGGAAGATGAGCACGGGGATCGCGACGGAGAGCACCGCCGTGACGTCGCTCACGTGGTAGTGCTCGTCGAACGTGTACGCCACGATGTGCAGACCAGCTCCGGTTGCGGCGATCGACGCGAAGATGAAGAAGTGGCCGTACCCCCACGGGAACGAGCGCTCCGGTGGACGTGCAGCACCTCGGCCGCCGGCACCATGAAGTACACCCACCACATGCCGAAGATGAGCACCATGCCGACGATGACGAGCACGATCGCGTCGAAGCTCCAGCCGTACTCGGTCGTGATGGTCGTGACGGCGGCGATCGTGCCGAAGACCCCTTCTCCGAGCGCGATGATCGCGAGCAGCGAGTAGCGCTCGGCGATGTGGTGCGCGTGCCAGGGCGTTGCCGAGCCGTTCCTGGCCCCGCGGCGTTCGGCGATGAGAGGGCTGGCGATCTCGACGAGGAGCGCGACGAGCCCGCCCAGCAGTGCGAAGACGAGTGTGAGCGGGAGGATCGCGATGACGATCCAGAGGATCTGCGCGATGGACACGAGGACCGCGTACGTCATGGCCGTCGTCCGGTACCGTGAGCCGCCCCTGGCCGCGCGGAGCCACTGGCAGACGAGCGCGACGCGCATGACGACATACCCCGCGATCATGACGCGGTTGTCGAGCACCTCACCGTGATCGATGGACTCGAACATGGCCGGGAGCCCGAGGGCGAGGATGACCACGCCCGCCATCTGCACCATCGTCAGCAGCCGGAAGAGCCAATCGTCGGTGTCGAAGGCCGAGGCGAACCAGGAGAAGTTGATCCACGCCCAGACCAGCGAGAACATCGCGAAGCCGAAGCCGATGATCGCGGGCACCGTGTGGCCCTCGGCGATGCCGTGGGCGAAGAGATTCCCGGCGGTGGCGAACGACGCGGCGAACGCGAGGTCGTAGAGCAGCTCGAGCGGCGTCGCGGCGCGTCCCTGCTCGTGGGTGTCGCGGCCGAGCATCCGCTGGAGCCCGTGGTTCAACCGCCGTGGGGCGGGTGCGCGTGTTTCTGAGGTCATGACGTCGTCCGATCTGCCGAAGTGAGCGAGCTCCGGAGGTCTCGCAGACCGACGCTGATGTTCCCCCACCGGCTCCGAAGCCTGTACATGTTACGTCGTCCTCCGCGTTCCCGCGCGTCGTCTCCCGCTGAGCACATGTGCAGATGCGACACTGCGAGGGTGGATGCACACCTCCGACCATGGGTGGCCGACGATGCCCCCGCCCTAGCGAACGCGATGCGGACGTCGCCGGACCTCGCAGCGCAGTTCCCTGGAGGGGTGCCGTCGACGGAACTCGACTTCGTCTCGTACATGGCACAGCACCTCGTCTCCGGCACGGCGAAGCACGACTTGGCGATCATCGTCGACGGGATCGCCGTGGGCAACGTGGGGCTCAGCAACATCGAGCACGTGCACCAGACGGGGTGGGCCTACTACTGGCTCGCGAAGGGGGCGCGGGGGAGGGGCCTCGCCACGCGGGGCCTCGCGACGATCGCCGACCTGGCGTTCACAGAGCTCGGCCTCTTCCGGCTCGAGCTCGGGCATCGCACGGGCAACGCCGCGTCGTGCCGCGTCGCGAGCCGCGCCGGCTTCCGGCCTGAGGGGATCGAGCGACAGAAGCTGCGCTACGGGAAGCAGCGCTTCGATGTGGAGACGCACGCGCGCCTGACGCTCGACCCGGTGCCGGACATCGAGCTCATCCCGCGCACGGCCTACCTGGCTGGCCCCCGCCAGCCAGATCTGACCCGCCCGGATCTCGGGCCCGCCTGACCGAGCGCGCACGACGCAGGACACATGTCCCGGTGAGGGGCGTCGAGTTCATGCGGGGTAACGCAATTGCACGCGGCCGCGCCGGTGGTGGCAGTTTGGTATCTGATCTCGCCCGAACTCCACTGCTGAGGACCCCCACGTGCGCATCTCTCCGACAGTTCCCGAGTCGATCGCCTCGCTGACGGCCGCGAAGCCCGAGGTCATCGAGCAGACGCTCGCGGCCTACTCGGCGCTCTACGAGGCACCCCAGGCGCTCGATGCGACGCTCCTGCACGGGTTCGCCCGCACGGTGGCACGCTGGCAGGGCAACGCGCAGCTCGCGGAGTGGCACCTCTCTCAAGGCGCGGACGCGCGCCTCGTCGGCGACGAGCTGCCCGCCGACCCGAAGCTCCGTGCGCTTGTCGAGCACGTCGACCTCATCACGGTGTCGCCGGCGCTGGCGACGCACGAGGACCAGCACGTGCTGCCGCTCGCCGGCATCACGCCGGACGAGATCGTGCTCCTGAGCCAGCTCGTCGCGTTCGAGAGCTACCTCGCCCGCATGCTCGACGGCGACGCGCTCCTCGCTGGTCGGTCGCCGGAGCGGGTGGATGCGCCTGCGCGCTCGACGGTCGCGGCCGGTCGCTCGAAGGACCTCAGCGGACGCACGATCTCCGGCCTGCAGAAGCCGACCTCGTACACCCAGGAGCAGCTCGAGTGGTCGCCGTGGATCGCCGCTCCCGCGGAGGACGAGCTCACCCCCGAGCAGGTCGATTCCTTCGCCGCGAAGGCGACCACCAACAGCGTCTACTTCCGGCTCCTGTCTCGTGTACCCGCCGTGCTGAAGGCGCGCAGCGCGATCGACAACGCCGTCTTCCTGAGCAAGGACGGGCTGCCGCGTGCCGAGCGCGAGCTCGCGGCGGCGGTCGCCAGCAAGGTCAACGACTGCATCTACTGCGCGTCCGTGCACTCACGGAAGGCGACCTTCCAGTCGAAGCGTCACGATGACGTCCAGCGGGTCATCGACGCGAGCCTGCCGAGGGACGCGAACTGGCAGCCGACCGCGCTCGAGGCGCTGAGTGCGGGTCAGGATGCACGCTGGTCCGCCATCATCCGCTTCGCGGCGAACCTCTCGACGCTGCGCCCGAGCGCGACGCCGAGCCAGATCGAGGAGCTCCGCGAGCTCGGCCTCGACGACGCGGAGCTGTTCGACCTCGTCGGTTCGACCGCGTTCTTCGCGTGGGCGAACCGGCTCATGCTCAGCCTCGGCGAACCGAACTGGCCCGCGTCCGCCCCGTCCGCCGGCTGAGCATCCCGGCCCGCTTTCTCGCACCTTCTTCTGCACCCCAGCCACCGAGAGGTTCCCCTATGCCCATCGCACGTCGACTTCCCGCCGCCATCGCGGCCCTCGTCGCCAGCACGCTGCTGCTCACCGGCTGCGGCACCGTCACCCCCGAGGGCGGGGCCGACGCCGAGACGATCACCGTCGTCGACGACCAGGACCGCGAGGTCACCATCGACGGACCCGTCGAGCGCGCGGTCGTGCTCAACAGCTACGGCAACGAGTTCGTGCGGGCGATCGGCGCGGGCGACACGGTCGTCGGCGTCGACCGCGCCTCCATCAACCGCCTCCCGTACCTGCCGGTCGACGAGGCAGACGTCATCGCCGAGGGCCTCGACCAGATCAACTACGAGGCGGTCGCCGAACTCGACCCCGACGTCGTCATCATGCCCCGCAACGCCGTCTGGCGTGAGGCCGCAGAGCAGCTCGAGTCGTTCGGCATCCCCGTCGTCGTCGCGACCGCGTGGGACTACGCGGTCTTCGACGAGACCGTGAGCCTCCTCGGACAGGTCTTCCAGAAGGAAGAGGGCGCGCAGGCGGTCACCGACTTCTCGAGCGAGATCCTCGACGTCGTCGCGGACCGCACCGAGGGCGTCGAGCCCGTGCCCGTGTACTGGGAGACGGTCGACCCGTACCTGACGGTGCTCCCCGGCTCCGGCTTCCACGCCATCATCGAGGCGGCTGGCGGCACCAACGTGTTCGAGAACGCCGCGGGCGGCGGTGACGAGCAGGAGGAGATCACGGTCGACCCCGCCGAGGTCGTCACCCGCAACCCTGCCGTCATCGTGCACGAGTTCGAACCCAGCGCCACGCCGACCGGCCAGGAGCGCTTCGACTCGCTCGGCGCGGAGATCACGGCCCGACCGGGCTGGTCGAACGTCGACGCCATCAAGAACGGTGAGGTGTACCTCGCGAACGGATGGGCGACCAGCGCCGTCGCGAAGTCCATCGGCGCCCTGTACCTGGCCAAGTGGCTGCACCCGGAAGAGTTCTCCGACGTCAACCCGGACGAGTTCCTCGAGCGCTGGGTCGTCGACTTCCAGGACACCGACTTCCCCGGCGCGAACGAGTACATCCAGCAGTACCAGGCGGGCGCGTAGTGACGGTCGCGACACCAGAGGCCGGCACGGGCTCGGCCGGCGAGCAGAACGCGGTCGCGTCGAGCGAGCGCAAGCGCGCCAACATCAAACGGCTCGCGATCATCGGCGGCCTCATCGTGAGCGCGCTCGCGATCATCGCCGCCGTCACGATCGGCACGGCCGGCGTCACCTTCGGGGACGTCTGGGCCGCGGTCGTGCTGTCGATCTTCGGCGGCACGCTCGAGAACGACTTCGCGCAGAAGTTCTCGATCGTGACGGAGCTGCGCCTGCCGCGAGTGCTGCTGGCCTTCGCGGCCGGCGCGGGACTCTCGCTCTCCGGTGTGCTCATGCAGGGGCTGCTGCGCAACCCGCTGGTCAGCCCCTTCACCCTCGGCGTCTCGCCCGCGGCCGCCTTCGGCGCAGCCCTCGCGATCACCATCGCCGGCGGCACGACCCTCCCGTCGTGGGCGATCATCGCGAGCGCGCTGGTCGTCTCCCTCGCCGTGTCCGCGCTTGTTCTCGGCCTGGCATCCGCCAAGGGCATGGCGATCGCCACCCTGCTGCTGCTCGGAATCGCCATCACGCAGCTCTTCGAGGCGCTCACCGCCGCCCTGCAGTTCACGGCCAACGAGAACACGCTGCAGGCCATCGTGCGGTGGACCTTTGGCTCCGTGAACGACGCGACCTGGGGTGACGTGCAGACGGTCGGCATCCTCGTGCTCGCGACGATCCCGTTCGTGCTCTGGTTCGCGAAGGACCTCAACGCCGTCGCGTTCGCCGGCGACGACGCTGCCAAGAGCCTCGGCGTCAACGTGCAGGCACTCCGCGTGGGGCTCATCATCGTGGCGGTCGTGCTCGCCGCGGTCATCGTGAGCTTCTGCGGCGTCATCGGGTTCGTGGGCCTCGTCGGGCCGCACATCGCGCGCCTCATCATCGGCGCGGACCACCGCTACCTGATCCCGTTCTCGGTGGTCACCGGCGGCCTCCTGCTGCTGGTCGCCGACACGGTCGGGCGCACGATCCTCGCGCCCGCCGTCATCCCCGTGGGCATCGTCGTCGCCTTCATCGGCGCGCCCATCTTCATCCAGCTCATCCTCACGAGGAAGACGGCCCTCAAATGAGCCTGACGATCGACGGCATCGAGTTCGCCTACGGCAAGCACAAGGTGCTGAAGGGCGTGAGCCTCGAGGTGCAGGACGGAACGTTCTGCGCGCTCCTCGGCCCCAACGGCTCCGGCAAGTCGACGCTGACGAAGGTCATCGCCCGCGTGCACAAGCCGAGCGAGGGCACCGTGACGTTCGACGGCACGGACGTGCTGAGCCTCGGCAGGCGCGAGCACGCCAGGACGGTGGCCTACGTGCCGCAGTCCGGCGAAGCTCCGTTCGACCTGACCGTCCGGGAGGCGGTGCTCCTCGGCCGGACCCCCCACTACGGCATGGCCCCCGGCGCCGAGGACTGGCGCCACGTGCAGGACGCCATCACGCTGCTCAACCTCGACGGGCTCGTCGACCGCAACATGTCGGAGCTGTCCGGCGGGCAGGCGCAGCGTGTGCTCGTCGCCAGGGCGCTCGCGCAGGACCCGAAGGTGCTGCTGCTCGACGAGCCGACCAGCGCCCTCGACCTGCGCTACCAGATCGAGACGCTGCAGATCGTGCGCCGCATCACCCGCACGAAGGGCATCACCGCGCTCATCGCCATCCACGACCTGAACCACGCCGGTCGCTTCTGCGACCAGATCGTCATGCTCGACCAGGGCACGATCATCAAGAGCGGCACGCCAGCCGAGGCGCTGCAGGAGGACACGCTCAAGCAGGTCTACGGACTGCGCGTGACCGTCGAGGAGCGCGAGGGCTTCGTCGAGGTGCGCCCCGTCGTCGAGGACGACCTGGAGTACCGCATCTGATGTTCGACGCCGTCATCGTCGGGGGAGGGCCGCGCGCCGTCGCCACGGCGCTCCGGGTGGCGGCTCGCCGGCCCGCGACGCGCATCCGCATCGCCATCGTCGACGCCATCGACGTGGGCGCCGGGGCGACCTGGCGCATCGACCAGCCGGCCGAGTTCCTCAACAACACGACGTCCGGCTCGACGACCATCCACGCCGACGAGTCGACCAGAATGTCCGGGCCGGTCGTGCCCGGCCCAGACCTCGTCGACTGGGCGGCGGCGATCGTGGAGCGCGGTGCGCACCCCACCCCATGGGTACTCGAGGAGGCCCGGGCCGTCCGGCCGGGGAGCATCCCTTCGAGACGCCTGCAGGGCGTCTACTTCCGCGAGCAGCTGGACGCCGCCGAAGCGAGCGGAGACGTCAGCGTCACCCGCATCGACGGGACGGCCGTGGATCTGCGAGCCGATGGGGCCGAGACGCGCACCGTGGTCCTCGCCGACGGCACCGAGCTGACGGCATCGGTCGTGGTGCTCGCCCAGGGCATGGTGCAGGCGCTGCCGAGCGAGGAGACGGAGCGGTTCGAGCGAGCCGCTCGCGACCGGGGCCTCGTCTACATTGCACCGGGGATGCCGGCCGAGCAGGACTGGTCGGCCGTCCCCGAGGGCGAGCACGTCATCGTCCGCGGCCTCGGCGCGAACTTCTTCGATGTCGTCGCCGTGCTCACGGCGGGTCGCGGCGGCAGGTTCGAACCCATCGCGGGCGACACGAGGGGCAGACTGCGGTACCTGCCCTCCGGCCGGGAGCCGATCCTGCACGCCGGCTCGCGCCGCGGCGTGCCCTATCGCGCGAAGGCCGACGGCTGGGCGGAAGCGACGCCCTTCTCCGCCCGCACAGCTGACCGCGCCTGGTTCGACGCGCTCGCAGCGACGGAACCCGCGTCGCTCGACTTCCGCCGAGACGTGTGGCCCGGGATCGCCCGAGAGCTCGCCGTCGCGTACCTGACGGCACTCGCCGGGTGGGCCCCGGAAGCGATGCTGGTGCAGCTGGAGGCCGCCCTCAAGGAACTCGACGGTGCGCAGGACGTGGCCGCTCTCGACGCGGTGCTCACCGCATCGATCGACCACGACCTGGACGATGGAGCGCACGCCTTCACGATCGACTCCCTCCGCCGGCCCACGCGAGGCGAGCAGGTCACGGCAGAGCAGTGGGCGCGGCAGGTCGCGCAGCTCGTCGAGGCGGAACTCGGCTCGATGTCATCCCCGGACACGCACCCGCGCGCCGCCGTCAACCGCGCGATGGGCGCCCTTCGAGGCCAGGCCGGACGCCTCTCCGCCGCCGGCGTCCTCGAGGGGCGATCGGCAGTCCTGGACTTCGAGGGGTGGTTCAACGCCGACGGCCTGTTCCTCGCATCCGGTCCGCCCTCCGGGCGCACCCGCGAGGTCCTCTCGCTCATCGACGCCGGGATCCTCCACCTCACCGGACCCGAGACCGAGGTCTGGCTCGACGAGGCGGCTGGCGAGTTCGTGGCCCGCTCGGCGATCACCGGCATCGTCGTCCGGGCACGTGCGCTCATCGAGCCCCGCATGTCGAAGGGCAAGGTGCCGGCGACCAACGACCCGCTGCTCCGGGCACTGCTCGACTCGGGCCGCGCCCGCGTGCACACGCGGCGCTCGCGGGACGGCGTCGACGTGGAGACCGACAGCATGGAGGCAACCGGGGCAGCGCTGGACGATCAAGCGCCAGGCCTCAACCTCGTGGGTCGCGACGGCTCCGTGGACGAGCGTGTCGTCGTGCTCGGGATACCGGCGCTCAGCACGCAACCTGGCAGCGCGATCGGGGCGACCCCGGGCAAGCCGTCGCCACTCCTTGCGGGCGCGGACGTCGCGGCCAGGCAGATCATCGCGGCCGCGCAGTCGCAGTCGCAGTCGCAGTCGCAGGATGTGGGACAGCTGCGGGCCTGAGACGGGCCCAGCCGCGCCGCGCCGCGCATCCACCCCTCCCTCTCGGGATGGGCCCCTCTCTCGGGATGGGAAAGTCGCTTCGTGCTGGGAAGTTTCCCGCAACGAAGCGACTTTCCCATCCCGAGACCGAGACCGAGACCGAGACCGAGACCGAGACCGAGACCCAGCCCGGCGCGGCTCAGACCTGGACGGGCTCCGGGCGTCGATCGTGCGCGCCCCGACCGGCCCAGGTCAGTGCGGCGATGACCGTCGCGACAAGACTCAGCCCGCCGAGTACCGCGGCGGTCGGCGCGAGTCCGAGCCAGGCGCCGAGGAGTCCCGCCGCCGGATAGCAGAGGATGTAGCAGGCATGCGAGAGCGAGAACTGGGCCGCGAAGACGGCCGGCCGCTCATCGCTCGTCGCCGCTCGGCGCAGCAGGCGAGACGACGGGGTCAGCACGAGTGAAGTGGCCGCGCCAAGGAGCCCCCACACCGGGAGGGAGAGCATCCACCCCAGCTCGCTCGACGTCGAGAGGGTGCCAGCCGCAGCGAGGAGCCCGACGGGGACCAACGCGGCTCCTGTGAGCATCACGCTGCGGTCGGAGACCCGCTCGAGCACGCGAGGCAGGCCGAGGGCGACGAGCATGGACCCCGCGCCCGAGCACGCGAGGAGCACGGCGAGGTCGGACTGCGGCCGCCCGAGCTGCGCCTGCACGAACACGACGGAGTTAACGATGACCATCGCCGTCCCCGCGGCGACCGCGAGGTTCAGAGCCAGGAGCGCCCTGAGATCTCGGGTGCGCCAGAAGACCCGGATGCCCGAGGTCAGGCGAGCGAGGAAGGGGCTCGGCGCGGCGAGCGCGACGCTCGGGAACCTGGTCGCGGCGACGAGCGTCGCCGAGATGAGGAAGCCGACGACAGTGCCGACGAACAGCGAGTTGTAGGTGACGACCGTCAGCAGCACGGCAGCGAGGACTGGGCTCGCGAGCGCCTCGAGGTCGTACGCGAGGCGGGAGAGCGAGAGCGCTCGTGTGTAGCGGCGCTCGTCCGGGAGCACGTCGGGGATCACTGCCTGGAACGTCGGCGTGAAGGTCGCCGACGCCGCCTGCAGCACGATGATCAGCAGGTAGACCTGCCAGACCTCGCCGACGAACGGCAGCCCGAGGGCGATGGTTGCGCGGATGAGGTCGGCTGAGATGAGAACTCGCTTCCTCGACCACCGGCTCGTCACTGCGGCCATGACTGGAGAGACCACGACGTAGGCGATCATCTTGATCGTGAGGGCCGTGCCGAGCACGATGCCGGCGTCGCCGCCCGCGAGGTCGAAGGCGAGGAGGCCGAGCGCGACCGTGAGGAGGCCCGTCCCGACGAGGGCGACGACCTGCGCCCCGAAGAGGTGCCGGAACGCCCGGTTCGAGAGCAGCTCACGCATCGGAGTCCCCATCGGCGACCAGGCCGCGCGCGGCGTCGTTCCGGTGGTGCGGCGGGATGGCGTCCGCGCCGCCGACTCCGGCGACGGAGTGCTCGGCCTGGAAGATGGCGTCTGCGACGAGACGCCTGGCGTGCCCGTTGATGAGCCGGTAGAAGACGCGTGTCCCCTCCTGTCTGGTGGCGACGATCCTCGCGAGCCGCAGCTTCGCGAGGTGCTGCGAGACGCTCGCCGGCGTCTTCCCGACGGCTTCGGCGAGGTCGTTGACCGCGTGCTCACCGGTGTCCAGGATCAGCACGATGCGCACGCGGGTCGCGTCGGCGAGCATCCCGAAGACCTCGGCCGCGAGTTCGACGGTGGGGCTGTCCAGCTCGACGAGCGGTGAGGTGTCGGCGGGACCAAGCGATGCGCTCGGCCCTGTCTGCTTATCTGCATGCATACGCAGATAGTGTCACACGATCTGTGCTTGGTTCAACGCCACAGCGGCACCGGCGCGAGATCCGGCTCGCCGCGCCAGAACGTGCTCAGGAGCCGCGCGCCGCGCGGGACCTACGCTGGAGGCATGTCTGCAGTTGAAGATTTCACGCGTTTCCCGATCGACGAGACCTCAAGGGCGAAGCTCGCCGAATCCGGCCTGCGCTACGAGACGCTGGAGGCGAGCGACGCGGCTGGCTTCGCGGCCTGGGCGCGGGCGGACGTGCGCGGGTTCCTCGCCGCAGAGCCGAGCGAGAAGTACCTCGAGGGCATGCGGGCATCGCTCGGCTACCGGCGCACGACTGGCGTCTGGGACGATTCCGCTCCCCAAGCGGATGAGCCCGTCGCGACCACGAGCTCGTGGCCGGCCGAGCTCACACTGCCCGGCTGCACCCAGCTTCGGGTGTGGGCCATCAGCTCGGTCACTGTCTCGCAGGCGCGCCGCAGGCGGGGGATCGCCAGGAACCTGCTCGAGGGCGAGCTGCGCACGGCGGCTGCGCTCGGCATCCCGCTCGCGGCGCTCACCGTCTCCGAGTCGACGATCTACGGGCGCTTCGGGTTCGGGCCCGCGACCTTCGCGGCGAATCTCACCGTGGACACCCGTCGTGTGCGATGGAGCGGCCCCACGCCGAGCGGCCGCATCGACTACGTGAGCCGCGAGCAGTGGGCGGGTCAGATCGCGGGCCTCTTCGACAGCGCCCGCACGTCGACGGTCGGCGAGATCGAGGGCTGGGATGGCATGTGGCCGCGCCTGGCAGGTACCGTGCACGACGAGGAGGGTGAGGGCAAGAAGCTTCGAGCCGTCACCTACACCTCGGAGTCCGGCGAGCTGCAGGGGGCGGCGCTCTTCAAGTACGAGGGCGGCGACCACGACTACGCGAGCCACACGCTCAGCGTCGAGTTCCTCCGCACGGTGAGCGACGACGCGTACGCGGCAATCTGGCGCTTCTTCCTCGAAGCCGACCTCGTCTCCACCGTCAAGGCGGAGCACGTCGCCGTCGACGAGCCGGTCAGGTGGATGCTCGGCGACCAGCGGGCGGCGACCGTCACGACGACGGATCACCAGTGGCTGCGCATCCTCGACGCCAAGGCGGCGCTCGAGGCCAGAGGCTACGCGTCGCCAGGAGTGCTCGGCCTCGAGGTCGAGGATGCGCTCGGATTCGCGGACGGGGCGTTCCTCCTCACGGTCGCCTCGGACGGGGTGGGACGCGTCGAAGCGGTCGAGCGCCTCCCGGAGGAGGTGCCCGCCGTGCGCCTGCGAGTGGATGCTCTCTCGTCGCTCCTGCTCGGTGGGGTCGCGCCCGCCGCGCTTCGCGCAGCTGGTGTGCTCAGCGAGCTCACGGAGGGGGCGAGCGCTCAGGTCGCGCGCCTGCTGCGGGTCTCGCCGGAACCGGCTCCCGGCATCTGGTATTGAGCCGAGCCGCCGGGCGCTCCGCCGGCGGTGAACATCGCCAGCTTCCCCCGGTGACGCGCAACTAGAATCTGCGGCATGGCATCTGGATTCTGGGGGCGCGCTCGCCGCGCGAAGCAAGCGCAGCAGGCCGAGATCGACGCTCACGACAAGGACCTGGCGATGAAGGCGGGAGTGGCGCTGGTCGACGCCGACGAGCGCATCCGCCTCATGAACGACGAGCTGTCGTTCGCGGAGGCCGAGCTCGGCTCTGGTGCCACGCAGGATCTCAGGGACACGCTCGTCAACGTGCGGAAGTACATGGGCGAGGCGTTCCATCTGAACCAGCTCAACGTCGACGACATCCCGGACACGCCAGAGGAGCTGCGCACCAGGAACGCGCGCATCGTGCAGATCTGCGAGTGGGCGATGGGCCTGCTCGAGGAGAAGTCGTCTGTGCTCGAAGAGGCCGTCGCGGTGGTTCGCCAGACCCCGGCCGTGCTGGAGGGCGTCAAGCGCGACTCGGAGCGCCTCCGTGCCCGCATCCCTGACGCGCAGGCCAGCATCGATCGGCTGGCGCTCCGGTACTCGGATGCCGCACTCCACCAGGTCGGCGACAACCCCGCTGAGGCGGCGCAGCTGCTCACCTTCGCCGAGCACAGTGCCGACGTGTCGCTGCGCCGACGCGAGGCGGGGCAGAACGAGCAGTCCCGGCTCGCGCTCGAGGCGGCGACGGAGGCCGTGCGCCGAGTGCACACGCTGCTCGACGCCGTCGAGAACTATGAGATCGAGGCGCTTCGTGCCGAGTCGACGCTCGCAGCGGTCATCGCCGACTCCCGCGGCGACCTCGTCGCGGCGCGCGACGTGCCGCGCAGTCGCGAGGTCGAGGAAGCCGCCGAGCGGCTCACCGAGGCGCTCGCGTCGCTCCCTCCGGCGGGGGAGCGCACCGACCCGTTCGCGTCGCTCTCGCGACTCCGAGCTGCGAACACGGCGCTCGACGAGGCGGTTGCGAAGGCAAGAGATCGAGCGGCGCGCCCCATCCCGTCGCAGACGCAGGTTGCGACGGCGATCGATGACGCGGACCGGCAGATCGCCGTCGCGAACGACGTGATCTCCGGGCACCGAGGGTGGATCGGCTCCGCGCCGCGCACGCGCCTGGCGGAGGCCGAGCGCATCCGGAACGAGCTCGTCAGCTACCGGGGCGGGGAGGACGAGCGTGAGCAGGCCCTCTCGCTGGCACGTCGCGCGGGTTCGCTCGCGAGTGAGGCGCTGCAGCTCGCGCAGCGCGACATCGACCAGTCGCGCCCGCAACAGCAGCAGGGGTACGACGAGTGGGGGCAGCCGCGCGGTGGCGGATACCAAGGCGGGTACGGCGGTCGTGGGGGTCGGCGTGG
The DNA here is from genome assembly GCF_008831075.1 of Pseudoclavibacter terrae. GTDB lineage: Bacteria > Actinomycetota > Actinomycetes > Actinomycetales > Microbacteriaceae > Pseudoclavibacter > Pseudoclavibacter terrae. The sequence goes on from NZ_WBJX01000001.1 coordinate 855,352, forward strand.
GGGCGACATGGGGGATGTCGTCGGCGGTGTGCTCGGCGGTCTCATGATCGGCGGCCTGCTCGACGGGATGTTCGACTAGAGCGCTTGTGCAGGTCGCTCACCGTTCGGTTGGTTGAGATGGGTGAATATCCGGGTGAATCACCCCGTTTGACGCGAGTATTCGGATCAAGGTCCAGGAGGCTGTGCTAGTGCGCTATCTTCTTGTCCTAGCGCGTGATTTCGGAGTCGAAGTACCCAGCGTCTCCGACGCACGTGGTCCCACTGCCGTTCGTTCCCCCAGCGAAAGAGTGCCGCCGCATGCCAAGCACATCTCAAGAATCATCTGCCCAGACCCCACCGGTACCGAGTACCTCCACGGCGCCACGTACTGGAACCGTTACACGTCGCTCCATCGTTGCGGGTGCCGCATGGACGGCGCCGCTGGTCGTTGCGGCCGCATCCGCACCTTTTGCCAGCGCTTCCCCTGCCTGCGTCCCCGCCGGCACGCTGTTCAATGTGGATGCCTCGGGTCGTCTCCTGAGTGGGTCGCTCCTGAACACGAACCTGAACTCCATCGCCGGTGTAGCTGGCGCCAATGTGTCGGTTGCTCCCGGGACACCTGGCAACGCAGCGACCACCAGCAGCCCCCTCAACGTCGACCTCCTGGCCGCAACGCTGCTGAGTCTTGGGCTTCGTCTTCCCGTCCCCGGTGCAGCAGTTGGTCTCGTCAACCAGTTCGCCGCGGCGGCCGCGGCGGGAACGTTCACGGGGGCGAGCGGCGCCGTTGCGGACAACAGTGGCGCTATCTCCACCACCGCCGGCGTTGCGGGTGCGCCCCAGCTGGCAACCGTCGATCTGAGCACGATCCTCAGCGGAGTGACCGGTTCGCCTGCGCTGACCGCCCTGGTCGGAGCCATCTCGAATCTGAGTCTCTCTGTCGGAGCGGTCGGCAATCGTCTGAACGTTGACGCGCGCTGCACGGAGAACAGCGTGCCGACCGTTCGACAGCACGAGTACGTGCTGTCCTACCTGCGAGCAGTGGTGAACACCCCGATCGTGGGGACGCTCTTCTCCGCGTTGAACGGCAACCTCTCGATCGACACGGCCGCTCTCCTCACGGCTTTGCGCGCGATTCCGGTGCTCGGACCGGCCCTGAACGGCCTTGTCGGTGGCCTCCTCTCGCTGTCGGCAACTGTGACGGTCTCCAACGGGCCCCTCACCAACCAGCGCATCCCCAACGGAGTCAACGACCCCGTCTCGATCGACTTCGGCGCTGGGAACATCGTCGTCGACCTTGCGCCGCTCGTCGGTCTGCCCTATGACGGAGCCGGGAACAGCGGGCTCAACGGACGCCCCGCGAACACGCGCCTGTTCGCCGCTCCGTACCTCCCGACGGTGTCCACTGCTTTGTTCGTGGATGCACTCGCTCAGGCACTCGTGACTGCGCTGCTCAACACGATCACCGTCGACATCGGGATCAGCCTCCTTGGTCTGCGTGTGCTTCGCATCCAGGGCACTCTGGCCGCGGTCGTGAACGGGACCGCGACGATCACGCTGGCCGGCGGGTTGCTGGGTCTCAACCTCGGGCCTGTTCTCGGAGAGATCGGCACGGCGGTGCGCAACTCCGTTGTCGGTGCAGTTGTCGGACTCCTCGGCACCACGAACGTGCTCCTGGACAATCTGTTCCTGGTTCTTCGAGACGTGGTGGCTATCACTGTCAACGCTCAGGAAGTGTCACAGACGCCGACGAACACGAGCACAGATGCGTCCGCGCTGCGGCTCAGTATCGTGCCAGGTGCTGCTGCGGCCGGGCTGCTCGACCTTCGCCTGGCCCGCGGCTCCGGCACGACAGCCCGTCGCACGCCGTAGCGTCTCTCCGGACGTCAAGGGCCTCCGTGCCGCAACTGGACTTCAGTCCGTTCCGGCACGGAGGCCCCTTTTCGACGAGGGGTCGTGATGCGCGCCTACTTCGTCGAGCGGACCGAGAGCAGCTCGTACCCCTCCGGCACCATGGCCTCGATCTTCGACTTGGCCTCTTCGTAGGAGTCGGCTTCCGCCTCGATCGTCTCGCTCGCGACGGGACGGATGACTGCAATGACCTTGACCATCCGCTGATCATACGGCTGGCGGTCGCTGCTTTCGGAGAAGGACGCGACCGCCCCTAGCGCGCGTCGGCGTCGGCGTCGGTGTCGGTGTCGGCGTCGCGGAGGATGCGCTTCGTCGCCCTCGCCCGCCACGCCTCCTGCAGGACTTCGCCCAGTCTCGCCTCCGTCACCTCCTCGAGCCGCACGAGCACGCTCGGGTGGCCGTCGTAGTGCGGGGTGGTGAAGAACGCGTCCGGCTCGCCCTGCAGGAGCGCCTCGCGCTCACCCAGGTCGGCCCGCCAGCAGACCAGCACCCCAGGCTCGTCATGGAGGCGCGCGAACATCTTCGTCCCGACGTAGAACGCCGGAGTGCCGTAGGCGGTGCGCTCTTCCGTCTCAGGGAGCGCGAGCGCCAGTCGTCGAACATCGTCGTCGCTGCTCATGACGCCATCGTGTCACTGCTGCTGTCCCGGAACCAGGCCGTGCGCGGAACTCGGCGGCGTGGGCGCGCCGAGCAGGGAATACCTCGCGGCTTGCTCGTGCTGGACCTTGGTATGAAGGCAATCGTCTACGCATCCACCGGTCCGTCCGACGTCCTCTCCCTGGTCGAGCGCGAAGTCGCGCAGCCGGGGCCAGGGGAGGTGCGCGTCAGGGTCGTCGCCTCGGGCGTGAACCCGACGGACTGGAAGGCGCGAGAGGGAGGCGGAGCCGGAAGCGCGCTCGGCTTCGACGAGGTCGTCCCGAACCAGGACGGCGCCGGGGTCGTGGATGCGCTGGGCGAGGGGGTCACGGGCCTGACAGTCGGCGACCGCGTCTGGCTGTACCTCGCGGCGCACCAGCGTCCGACGGGAACCGCGCAGGAGTTCACGGTGCTGCCTGCCGATCGCGTCGTCGCCCTTCCAGATGGCATCGACTTCGATGTGGCCGCCAGCCTCGGCGTGCCGGCCATGACGGCGCACCGGGCGCTGACCGTGCACGAGCACGGGCCGGCCCGCCTCTCGCCTGGGGCGCTCGCTGGCCGCACGGTGCTCGTGCACGGTGGCGCCGGCGCGGTGGGTCACGCGGCGATCCAACTCTCGGCGTGGGCAGGTGCGACGGTCATCACCTCGGTCAGCAGTGACGAGAAGGAGGCACTGGCCCGTGCTGCCGGAGCCCACCACGTGGTGCGCTACCCCGACTCGTCGCTCGCCGAGCGCATCCAGGAACTCGCGCCGAACGGCGTCGACCACATCGTGGAGGTCTCGCCGACGCAGAACGCGGCGCTCGACGTCGAGGTCATCGCCAATCACGGCAGCATCGCCTACTACGCGAACAACAACGGTGACGACTTCACGGTGCCCATCATCGCGAGCTTCGCGAAGAACGTCCGCTGGCAGGGGCTGCTGCTCTACACGGTGGGGCCGGATGCGCTGCACGCGGCCGCCGAGGACGTGACGGCGGCGCTTGTCGACGGTGCACTGCCGGTGGGGGAGTCTGCAGGTCTGCCCATCACGTGGTTCCCGCTGGAAGAGACCGCGAACGCACATGACGCGGTCGAGGGAGGCGCGGTCGGCAAGGTGCTGATCCGCGTGGCTGACGGGGTGTGATCCCGGCGCCTCGGTGCGGCCTCGTCCTCGGGGCCGTCACCGCGGGAAGCGGGGGTCGCGGCGATACTCGTCGAGCCTCGCGCTCAAGGCGGCGTGCACCTGTGGTGGGGCGTCGTCGCCGATGAGCAGTCGCACCCTCGTGTCATCCGGGTCGGCGACGTGAGCGATGATCTCCGCGGCGGCGTCTGCGGGCGAGGTGCCACTGGCCTGCTGCTCGTCTGCGCCCGGCGCGGACGGCCATGGCACGTCTGGTGTCCCGAAGAGGCTCGTGCGCAGCTCGTCGTAGGCGGTCAGCGGCTCGCTGAATCGCATGCTGCCGCCCGCCCAGTCCGTGCGGAGCTCGCCGGGTTCGACGATCGTGACGCGAACCCCGAAGCTGGCGACCTCGGCGGCCATGGCCTCGCTGAACCCCTCGAGGCCCCACTTGGCCGCGTTGTAGAGGCCCAGCGTCGGCATGGTGCCAACCGCACCGACCGTCGAGATCTGCACGATGTGCCCTGATTCCTGCGCGCGCATCCCGGGCAGCACCGCCTGGCTGAGCCAGAGCGGTCCGAGCAGGTCGGTGTTCAGGATGCCCCGCGCGTCCTCCTCGGAGACCTCCTCGGCCGTGCCGATCAGCCCGTAGCCAGCATTGTTCACCAGCACGTCGATCGCCCCGAACCGGGCCGTCGCCCGGTCGACCGCGGCGAAGGCAGCGGCTCGGTCGCGCACGTCGAGCGGAAGAACCAGGAGTCGTCCGTGCGACGGAAGCGAATCGGCGCCACGCACGGTGGCGGCGACGCGGTGGCCAGCCTGCAGGGCGCCCAGGGCTAGGGCGCGCCCGAGCCCTCGGTTCGCACCAGTGATCAGCCAGGTCTGCGATGAGGTCATGCCCGCAAGGGTAGGAGACGATGTTCGCCGAGACGTGTGTGCTGCAGGGAGCCGGGTCGTCTACTCGCCGACGCTTCCGTCGATGCCCTGGCGAAGCAGATCGGCGTGCCCGTTGTGCCGCGAGTACTCCTCCACCATGTGGATGAGGATCCACCGCAGCCGCGGGATGCGCCCGTCCGAGAAGCCGCTCGCCGCGGGGTGCTCGAGGCCGCCGAGTCGGAAGGCGCGCTCGGCCGCGGCTCGTGCTCGCGACACGGCGGCCTCCCACGCTGCGAGGAGCTCGGAGGGCTCGCTGTCTCGCGCGGTGTCCCATTCCCAGTCGGGCGTGGCCTTCCAGTCGATCGAGGCCCACGGTTCGCGCGGCTCCTCCCCGAGGAGGACGACGCCGAACCAGTCGTCCTCGACGTACGTGAGGTGCTTGACGAGGCCACCGAGGGTCATGGTGCTGGGTGGCAGCGTCTTCGCAAGGTCATCCGCGGTGAGCCCTGACACCTTCCAGGCGAGTGTGGCCCGGTGGAAGTCGAGGAAGCCGTTCAGCGTCGACCACTCATCCTCACCGAGCGGCGGCTCCGGGCGATGCTGCTCGTCGAAGATCGTCGTCATGGTCCGATCCTACGGACCAACTCGTGCCGACACGGGATGGCGACCGCTGCGATGCACCCAAGAACTGGTGCCCCTGGAGGGACTCGAACCCCCAACCGTTTGCTTAGGACGCAACTGCTCTTCCATTGAGCTACAGAGGCTGGCGCGACAATGCTACCGGTGCTCGCGGACTTCCGCGCGCACCGCGAGTCCCTGCAGCCTGGGAGCAGCCGCAAGTTCATCGGCAGCCGGACAGGTACCGCCGTCCGGCATCGACCACGAGTCCCGCGAAAACTAGGCCAAGCTCGACGCAACCCACGCGCGCCTCCACCCTCCGACCGGCCGAGACACTTACAGTGTCACGCGTGTGGGGTCTGTTTCGTAAACGAGGTTCAGAGCCGGGCGACGCGAAGAGCGACGATCACGGCTCCGGCAAGGGTGCGCCCACAAACAATGAGACGGAGCCGATTCCCGACCTGAGTCCGGTGCGGGATCGCCTCGAGCGCGAGCGTGCCGAGCGTGAGGGCGACCGCGAGGACCGCGACGACGGCCAGTCCCTCGACCTCGGACGCGACCACGAAGACGGGGTGCGCGCACGAAACGCCGACGGTCCGAGTCTCACTCGCGGCCGTTCCTGGGTTGCGGATGCGGTAGCGCACGAACGCAAGACCCACCCGGTGCCATCCGCGGACGAGCAGGCGCTCACCGCGCTGGACCTCGAACGCGCCGAGCAGGCGCGGGCGCTCGAAGCGGCCGTCGACGCGGCTCAAGACGCCTGGCTGCACGAGCTCGCGCAACTCGGCGGACCATCCCCGCTCCTCGACTTCGCTGACGAGCCCGGCACCTCCGTCGAGCTCACCAGCGCGCACCCCGGCGGGATCGCACCATTCGCCGCGGGCAAGACCGTGCTGCTGTCGGCGCTCGTGCGCGAGAACTCCTCGTTCCGTGGCGCTCGGGACGCCGCCGACCTCATCGCGCAGAAGGGCACCGAGCTGCTCGCCGGCCGTGGCATGAGCACGATCCAGCTCGCCACGGGCTTCGCCGAGTGGACGCAGGACGGGAAGCACTTCCGCGCGCCCATCCTCACCCGCACGGTCGACCTGCGCCGCGCGGGTCGCGACTACGAGTTCACGCTCAAGGGCCCGAGTCGCGTGAACGCCTCCCTCGTGCGTCACCTCGCGCAGCACTTCGGCGTGCGCCTCCCGGTGGCCGAGCTGCTCGAGCTCGCGAAGTCCAACGACGCCTTCCTGCCGCAGCAGGTCTTCGACCGCATGCGAGCGCTCGGCGCGTCCATTCCGCAGTTCACGGTCTCGGCCCGCGCCGTCATCTCGAGCTTCGGCGAGGTGGCGAGCGCCATGCTCCGCGACACGAACGAGCTCACCCACCCCGTGCTTCGCGCCCTCGCGGGCGACGAGGAAGCACGCCGCCAGGTCGCCGCGCCGCGGCCCGCCACGCAGCGACCCAGCCCGGACCGTCGTGACCCGGTCGGGGACCGGTTCCTGCTGGACGCGGACACCGAGCAGGAGCGCGTCGTCGACGCGATCGCGGCCGGCAACTCAGCCGTCATCAACACGATGCCGGGCACCGGGCTCACGCAGACCGTCATCAACGCGCTCGGTCTGCTCGTCGCCGACGGCAAGCGCGTCCTCGTCGTCACGCCACGCTCAGCGAGCATCCGCGCCATCAGGGCTCGCCTCAAGAGCGTGGGACTCGAGGGCCTCGCCGTGACGCCTCGAACCCTCCGCCGGGACGCGATCGCATCCATCTCGCGCAACGAGAAGGCCCGCAAGCCCGCGATGCACGAGCTCGACGACGCCCTCGTCCGTCTCCGCCACGTGCTCGCCGACTACCGGGACGCACTCGTGCACCCTGACCCGGCACTCGGCGTCTCCGCGCTCGACGCCCTCGAAGAGCTCTCCCGCCTCGAACTGCGAGAGCACCCACCCATCACGACGGCACGCCTCGACCGCGACGCCATCGAGGCGATCGCCACGGGCCGCGACGCCATCGCGCGCCAGCTTCGGGCCGCCGGGGAGCTCGGCCAGTTCAAGTATGGCCCGGACGACTCGCCCTGGTACGGCGTCTCGTTCGAGTCGACCGACGAAGCGAACCGCGCGCAAGAGGCCGCGGTCGAGCTCGACGCGGGAGTGCTGGTCGAGGTCATCGACCGGGCGCAGGAGCTCGTCGGCCGAACCCGGATGCGCCCCGCCGAGACGTACGGCGAGCTGGGCATCTACCTCCGACTGCTGCTCGACCTGCGCGAGACGCTCGACCGGTTCCGCCCGGCGGTCTTCGACCACTCGCTGACGGACGTCATCCACGCCACTAACCCCAAGCGGGAGGGCAGCGACCTGACGTCCGCGCGCCGCCGCCAGCTGCGGCAGCTCGCGAAGGACTACGTGCGGCCCGGCGTCGTCGTGGAGGACCTCCACGAGTCGCTCAAGCTGGCCCAGCGCCAGCGCATCCTCTGGCACCGCTACGTCACCGATGGCTCAACCCCCACCGTCCCCACCGGCATCTCCGACGTCAGGAAGTTCCACCGCGAGGTCGCCGAGAAGCTGCGCCTCCTCGACGAGCCGCTCGTCGACGCCGGTGCCGTCTCGCTGAGCGAGCTGCCCCTGGCCGACCTCCCGGCCCGCATCACGGAGCTCGCGGCCGACAGCGAGGTGCTGCACAACATCGTCGAGCGCCTCACCATCATCGAGCGCCTCGAGAACCTCGGCCTCACCCCACTGCTCGAAGACCTCTCCGAGCGTCACGTCGAGGCGGATGCGCTCGGCGACGAGCTCGAGCTGGCCTGGTGGCAGTCGGTCCTGGAGGACCTCCTCGACCGCGACAAGGCCCTCCTCAACGCCAACACCCGCGTCGTGACGCGACTCGAGAGCGACTTCAGGGTCGTCGACCAGGCGCACACCGATCACTCGGCCGCGCAGCTCGCCTGGCAGCTCGCCGAGGCGTGGAAGGTCGCGATCGTCGACTACAGCGAGCAGGCGGATGCGCTGCGGCAGCTGCTGCGACGCCCTGGCGTGCCCTCCACAAAGCTCGCCCTCGAAGCGGGCGACGTCTCGAAGAGCATCGCTCAGCTGTGGCTCACGACTCCGTACGATGTGCCGCTCGTCAGCGAGCGCATCCACTTCGACACCGTCGTCCTGGTGGATGCGGGAACGATGTCGATCGCCGAGAGCATCGGGGCGATCCGTCGAGGCGACCAGGTCGTCGCCTTCGGAGACCCGGTCACCCAGTACCCGACTCCGTTCACGGTCGCCGTGACGCGACCCTCGGCGGACAGCACGGACACGTGGGGCCTTCGGCACACCGACCAGGTCGGCGAGTCCGTGTACTCGCGGCTCGCCGAGTTCCTGCCGGAGCACGCGCTCACGCGCAGCTACCGCGCGGGCGGCGAAGACCTCGCTGAACTCGTCAACCGGCGCTTCTACAAGGGCCGCATCCGCTCTATGCCCTGGGCCGGCACGTTGCTCGGCCACTCGAGCCTCAGCTTCTCGTTCGTGGAGAACGGAACGGGGCTGCCCGACCCGATCACCGGTGGCGTCGAATCGACGGACGCCGAGGTGAGCCGCGTCGTCGAGCTGGTCGTCGACCACGCCGTGCACCGGCCCCGCGAATCGCTCATGGTCGTCACCGCGTCAGCCCTCCACGCCCGCCGAGTCGAGCAGGCCGTCTACTCCGCTGCTTCCCGACGGAGCGACATCGCCGAGTTCTTCACGGCAGCCCGCGGCGAGCCGTTCACCGTCACGACGATCGAGCTGGCCACCGCCCAGTCGCGCGACCGCGTGATCTTCTCGATCGGCTTCGGCCGAACACCGCACGGCCGCGTCCTCGCGAACTTCGGAGTGCTCGGCACCGAGCTCGGCGAGCGGGCGCTTGCCGTCGCCATGACCCGTGCCCGCCGGTCGCTCGTGGTGGTCTCCTGCATCCGGCCAGGCGAGCTCGACCCGTCGCGCATGTCGCGGGGCGTTCTCGGCCTGGCGCAGATCCTCGGTGAAGCCGACCCGGACGCGGCGAAGGCTGGCACGCCCGCTGACGCCCCCGCACCGTCCGAGCCCACGGCAGGAGACCCCGCGCCCGACGAGGAGGGTGACGGCGAGGCACGCGACGTCGAGGCGCCGCCCATGCTGCTCGACCTCGCGAACCGTCTCGAGTCGTTCGGCATGACCGTCGAGCTGTTCCACCGCGGACGCATCCCACTGGCCGCCGCCTACCGCGGCCGGGCGATCGCGATCGACACGGACGGCCTCGACCTGCGTATCGCCGGCTCAGCGGATGCCACACTGCGCGAGACCCTGCGCCTGCGCCCAGAACTCCTCAAGCGCCTCGGCTGGTACTACCTCCGCGTGCACTCCTTCGAGCTGTTCGCGCACCCGGAGGCCGTCGCGCGTCGCATCGGCAAGGCCCTGAAGGTGCCGCTGCCTGCGGAGTCGGCCGGGATCGCGGCCGGCTCGATGCAGGGAGAGCTGGGGGAGCTGACCTCAGGTCGGTCGACGACGGATGCGGGCGCCGCGGCAAGCGCGAGCCTCGCGTCGGTCACGCTGCCGGATGGCAATCAGCAGATCGCGATCGCTCGCCCGGGCGAGCCCGGCGGTGCGAGCTGAGCGTGACCCACTCGAACGACCAGGACGAGACGGCAGGAACTCGCATCGGGCGCAAGCCGCGCCGCCGCGTGACGACGGCGCCGCCGCCCGGCAGCGACCCAGCACCACAGTCGGCCGACGGCAGGCGCGAGCCCGCCGTGCTCGCCGGCGAGGACTCTCCGAGCGCCTGGGGCGACACCGACGTGCGCTACGCGGACGACCGTGCTGCGAGCCCCAGGGGGCCGAACGACGACCGGCTGCGCGCCGACAGGCCACCGCACTATGGCTGAGCGGGCCATCGAACCGAACGACCCCAATGTGCCTGGTTCGGATCCCGAGCATCCCACCACCGGGCAGACCCCCGTCATCTCGAGCGTGGATGGGCCCAGGCCTCCGATCCCCGCAGAGATCTGGGTGCTGCTCGTCGCCACCTTCTTCATCGCGATCGGCTTCGCGCTCATCGTGCCGGTGCTGCCGCAGTACGCCCTGAGCTTTGGGGTCGGCGCAACGCTGGTCTCGGTCGTTGTGAGCGCGTTCGCGTTCATGAGGCTCGTGTTCGCGCCCGGTGCGGGCGCCCTCATCAACAAGCTGGGGGAGCGGCGCATCTACGTCGCGGGACTCCTCATCGTCGCGGCGTCGACGGCCGCCGTGGCGTTCGCTCAGGACTACTGGCAGCTGCTCGTCTTCCGGGGGCTCGGCGGCGTCGGGTCCGTGATGTTCACGATCTCCGCCGCCGGCATGATCGCCCGCTACTCGCCGCCGCAGATCCGCGGGCGCATCTCGGCCCTCTGGGGCGGCATCTTCCTCGTCGGCAACATCGCCGGCCCCGCGGTCGGCGGGGCGCTCGCGCAGTTCGGCATCGGCGTGCCGTTCCTCGTCTACTCTGGCACCCTCGTCATCGCCGCGGCCATCGTCGGGGTCATGATGGGGCGCGCACACCGCGTCACCGCAAGGAAGGCGGCCGAGGAGGCCGGACTGCACGACGCCGGCGACGACCGAGCCCCCGGCATGAGGAAGCTCGAGCCGAAGTCCCTGCGCGAGGCGCTCCAGGACTCCGCCTATCGTGCCTCGCTCGTGTTCGGCTTCGCGAACGGATGGGCGAACTTCGGGGTGCGGACGGCGATCCTTCCGTTGTTCGTCGCGACCAGCATCAGCCAGGAGCCGTGGGTGATCGGGGTCGTCATCGCCGTCGGCGCGGTCGGCAACGTCGTCTCGCTGCAGTATGCCGGGCGGAAGACTGACCGTGTCGGGCGTCGCCCGTTCATCCTCATCGGCCTCGGCGTCTCGGCCGTGGCGATGTTCGCGACGGCGTTCGCCAGCGACATCGTCACGATGCTCGCGCTGAGCTTCGTGCTCGGACTGGGCTCGGGGCTCGCGGCCCCGGCGGAGCAGGCCGTGATCTCCGACATCATCGGCTACGGACGCAGCGGCGGCCAGGTGCTCTCCACGTACCAGATGACGCAGGACGGCGGGAGCATCCTCGGGCCCATCGTGGCCGGCGTCATCGCCGACCTCTTCGGCTTCACCTGGGCGATCATCGTCTCGTCGCTCATGCTCGCCATCGCGTGTCTCTCCTGGGTGTGGGGCCGCGAGACGTTCCGTTCGTCCTGATCGGCCGATCGCCTGCCCCGACACGGTGCGGAGACGCAAGAACGCCGCCGGGGTGACCGGCGGCGTCCTCGTGCAGCGCTTGCGACTGCGGTGCTGTGGCGCTTCTTGCCTAGGCTCGCGTCTCGGGGCCTTCGCCCTGGAGCTTCGCGGGCGACTCCTGCTGCGCCTTGAGGAGGTCGCGGATCTCCTCGAGGATGTCCTTCTCGGTGACGGCGGCCTCGACGGCGGGCTTCGGCTTGCCGTGGATGAGGCGGTAGCTCATGTCGTTGAGCTTGTTGATCGGCACGATGATCGCGAAGTACACGACCGCGGCGATCAGGACGAACTGGATGATCGCGGCGATGACCGCGCCGAAGCCGATCTGTGCCCCGGCGATGTTGACAGTCGCGGCCGCGATGTCGTCAGCCTGGAAGATGGTGGCGATGATCGGGTTGAAAATGCCATCGACGATGGCGGTGACGATGCCGGTGAACGCGGCACCGATGATGACGGCGACGGCAAGCTCGATGACGTTGCCACGCATGATGAATTCGCGGAATCCCTTCACGGGTCCCCTTTCGTTGTGTACTCGCGTACGGACAAGTCGTCAGTTCAGGAAGAAGCTGAAGTGCTGCTGCTGCTGCTGGATGCCGCAGCTGGTGCCGGGTCCTTCTTGGCGGGTGCGGGCTTCGACTCCGAGGTGGCTCCCGAGGAGGAAGCGGAGCCGGAGCTCTTCTTGGCGCTGGCCGCGGAGTCGGTCCGGTAGAAGCCGGATCCCTTGAAGGAGACGCCGACGGCACCGAAGACCTTGCGCAGCTTGCCTCCGCACGCGTCGCAGACCGTGAGGCTCGCGTCGGCGAACCCCTGCTGGATGTCGAAGGCGTTGTCACATTCGGTGCAACGGTAGGAATAGGTAGGCATAATCTCGCTTTCGGGGACCAGGACAGCATAAACGCGCCGGAGAGCCCGCGGGGTAATGCGTCAGAAACGTGTGATCCCTGACGGCGTGACGACGCCATCCACCCGTTCGTCGTGCACCTCGCGGGGGACGGCGCCGACGAGTTCGTCGTCGAAGACCACGGCGAAGACGGGCGGCCTGTCGGCCATCGAGCCGAGCGTCCGGTCGTAGTAGCCGCGCCCCCAGCCCATCCGGTAGCCCTCCAGGTCGATGGATGCGGCGGGCACGATGAGCAGGTCCGCGTCGCCGAGCGCGATGGGCCCGAGGAGCTCGCCGATGGCTTCTGGGAAGCCGAGTTCGTGCGGGTGCTCCGACTCGCCGTCGGAGACGACCCAGTCGAGGAGTCCGTCTTCACGTGTGACGGGGAGCAGCACGGTGATGCCTGCGTCGCTTGCCCAGCTGAGGAACGGTCTCGTGCTCGGCTCGAACTCGCCGGAGAGGTAGCAGGAGATGCGAGTCGCGCCGTGGGCGACGACGAGCTCTCGCAGGTGGTGCGAGAGGTGTTCGGCGTGCTCCGAGAGCTGCAGCTCTCCGTGGCTGCGTCGTCGCTGTCGGATCTCCGCGCGGAGGGCGCGCTTCTCGGTCTTCGCGTCGGTCGCCATGGCAGGGAGCCTAGCGAAACGCCCTGGAGCCGCTTGTGCAGAGCTGGGGCGGGAACCCGCAGATAGGCCCCAACCCGCGCGCCTTCGGCCCTCCGTTTCTCCAGAACACGCGGGGGCCATACGATACGGCCTATGTCCTCGCGCATCACAAAGGCCGTTATTCCTGCTGCGGGTCTCGGGACGAGGTTCCTGCCTGCGACGAAAGCCATACCGAAGGAGATGCTGCCGGTGGTCGACCGGCCGGCGATCCAGTACGTGGTCGAGGAAGCAGTCGACGCGGGGCTGACCGACGTGCTCATGATCACGGGACGCAACAAGACGACCCTCGAGAACCACTTCGACCGGGTCGCCGAGATCGAGGCGCTGCTCGAGGCGCGGGGCGAGACTGAGAAGCTCGCGAGGGTGCGGGCTGCGACGAATCTCGCCGACGTGCACTATCTGCGTCAGGGGGACCCGCTCGGGCTGGGGCACGCGGTGCTGCGCGCGCGTCAGCACGTCGGTGACGAGGCGTTCGCCGTGCTGCTCGGTGACGACATCATGGCGGGTGGCGGTTCGCTGCTCTCGCGCATGGTCCAGGTCCACGAGGCGACGGGCGCGAGCGTCGTCGCCCTGCAGGAGGTCGACCCGGCGATGATCTCCTCCTACGGCGTCGTCGCCTACGATGCGGCCTCGAGTGTCGCGGAGGGTGTGCCTGGCGCCGGTCCGGACACGATTCAGATCGCGGGTCTCGTCGAGAAGCCGTCTCTCGAGGACGCGCCCTCGAACTTCGCGGTCATCGGCCGGTACCTGCTTCGCCCCGAGGTCTTCGCCGTGCTCGAGCAGACGAAGCCGGGCGCCGGGGGAGAGATCCAGCTCACCGACGCCCTCCAGGTGCTCGCCGCGAACCGCGAGGAGCTCGGCGGTGTCGTGGGCGTGATCTACCGCGAGCGTCGCTTCGACACGGGCAACAAGCTCGACTACATCAAGGCGATCGTCGAGCTCGCCATCGACGACCCCAAGCTGGGGCCGGCGCTCAGCCCGTGGCTGCAGCAGTTCGCGAAGTCGCTCGCAGAGTAGACTCCGCTTCCTATGAGCGCTTCCGTTCCCACGCTGACGCACGGCCCGGTGTCGCTGCGTCCCATCAGGGTCAGGGATGCGCGTGAGCTCGAGTCGGTGCTGCTCGCGAACCGCGAGTGGCTGCAGCCGTGGGAGGCGACGAGCCCGGGTGGTGGCGGTCGCTGGGACGTGCGCGGCGGCATCCGTTCTCTGCTGTCCCAGGCCTCGGCGCACACCGCCCTGCCGTTCGTGATCACGTACGAGGGTCGCTTCGCCGGCCAGCTGACGGTGTCGGGCATCAGCTACGGCGCCCTCTCCTCGGCGACGCTCGGCTACTGGGTCGCCCGCGACTTCGCGGGGAAGGGGCTCGCGACGATCGCGACGGCGATGGCCACCGACCACTGCCTGCAGGGGCTCGGGCTGCACCGCATGGAAGTGTGCATCAGGCCGGAGAACGCGAAGTCGCTGCGGGTTGTCGAGAAGCTGGGCTTCCGATACGAAGGACTGCGTCGTCGGTACATCCACATCGACGGCGACTGGCGCGACCACTTCTGCTTCGCCGTCGTGCGCGAGGAGGTGCCGCAGGGCGTGTTGCGACGGTGGCGCGAGGGTGGCGCCGACGAGCGCGAGGCGCAGGTGCCAGAGGCTGATTGGGAGCGGACGTCGCAGCCTCTTCGCTGAGGTTCCGCCTGAGCGTCGCAAGAAGTTCCGATTCCCGAATCTGACACTCCGCAGCAATCGGCGGCCGCGGGTGCGTCCGCGCTTAATGTTGACGCCATGCAGTTCGGCAGCAGTCTCGTCCTCGCCCTGGCGGTGACGCTCTGGCTTGCCTATTTCGTGCCGACGTGGGTGCGCCGCCGCAACTACCTCGCCACCGAGCAGAACGCCATTCGCATGCAGCAGGCGCTGCATTCGCTCGCGACCACGAGCGATCTCAGTGGGGCTCGCGTGCGGGCCGACGGGCGTGGCGTGAGCGAGCAGGAGCGTCGCATCAAGCGTGCGAGGGCCGAGGCCGAGCGCGCGGAACGTGAACGCGATGAGGCAGCTCGTCGGGCCCTGCCCGCCGTGACCGTGCCTCGCTCTGCGGAAGACCGCCAGCGCGCCGCGCGTGCGACCCGGCGCGGTCGTCTCGTCACCTCGCTGGTGACGCTCCTGGGCATTGTCGCGGTTGGAGTGGGCATCTCGCTCGGCGCGACCGCCGGGGTCTGGTGGGTGCTGGTCGCCGGTGTCGTGACGGTGCTTGCCGGCGTCGCGGGCCTGCAGCGCCTCGCTCGCATCGCGAACGCGCAGCGTCTCGCGGCTCGGGTCGCGGTTGGTGCCGAGCGCCAGCCGCGGGCTGAACGACGCGCGGACGCAACGATCGACTTCTCGGTGAGCGACGCGGCCCGTCCCGCAGCTCAGCCGACCGCCGAGGTCCAGGTCACTGAGTCGTTCGATGGCTGGGTACCCGTTCCGGTGCCGAAGCCCCTGTATCTCGAGCGTTCGTCCTCGGAGTCGCTGACTGCCCTTGGAGAGGAGTCTGGGACGCCCGGGCGACCCGGCCCGGACGGTCCTGGAGGTGGGGTGGACGTCGAGAAGGTCAACCATCTCGAGCTGCTTCGCGAGGCGGCCCGCCGGTCCGAGCAGAAGATCCGGGATGCGCACGCGCAGCCAGGGATCGCAACGTTCTCGACCCGCGCGTCCGCAGCGATGCAGGGAGTGCCCCTCGCGCAGACCGCAGCAACTCGTGCCGGGCTGGCCCAGTCGTCGCCGCAACTGAGCGAAGCCGTGCTGAACCCCATCGTGGTGGCCCCGGTCGAGAAGCGGCCGAGCCGCTGGGCCAGCATGGGCGTCCTGGACGAGGTCGAGCCCGGCATGGGTGATCTCGACGCTGCGCTTCGGCGTCGCCGCGTCGGCTAGTCGCCGCCGGGTGGTGCGGGCGATCCACTAGTGTGGTCGGATCATGGCAACACCAGTAGACGGCGACCCGTTCGCGAAGACCGACGACTCATCGATCGATGTGCCGAACGGGATCTTCGCGGCCGGAGACGAGACGCTCGACCGCACCGGCGCGACGAACGCTCGCCTGCTCCTCGGCGGTCCTTTCGCGCGGTTCCGCGCCGCTCCGGCTGCTGCTCGGGTGAGCTGGTTCGTGGCCGCCGTCGCACTTGTGGTCGTCGTCGTGGTGATCCCCGTCTCGATCGGCTCATTCGCCGCGGTTCGCAAGGAGTCGCTGGCGGCGTCCACGGCTGCGCCCGCGCAGCCGGCTGTCGTCGTCCTGAGTCCGGAGACGCTCGCCGTGAGCGCACAGGTGGACGCGATCGAGCCGGCGTACGTCATGTCGAACGGTCTTGTGACGGACGAGTCGAAGACCAAGATGGGCGACCTGCTCGCCACGGCTCGGGATCAGATCGACGCGAACGACGCGGCCGGTGCCACTTCGACGATGCAATCCGCCGTGCCGTACTTCGTCGCGGAGTACTCGCAGCGTGTTGCGACCGCCGCGGAGACCGAGGTCGAAGAGTACGACCAGTCCGAGTGGGAGACGGATGAGCGGCTCGCTGAGCTCATCGAGATCGTACGCGCGAATGCGCAGGGTCAGGACCTGACGGCGCTGGTCGCGGCGGTCATCGAGATCCCGCAGGTGGTGGGCGATGCCCGAGCCGAGCACTTCGGCAACCGTCGCACGTATGTCCCGCCTGCTCCGACGACCGCTGCGCCTGCACCGTCCGCGCCGGCAGCGACGCAGCCGCCGGCGACCGAGGCACCGCAGATGACGCAGGCGCCTGCGCCGTCTCAGGCTCCGGAGCCGGAAGAGACGAAGCCCCCGGAGCCGAAGCCCGAGCCGCAGCCCAGCGGCGGCCCCAACTTCACGTCAGCCCCCAACGGCGACTGACGCGACAGGGCCTCAGTTCTCTGCGCGGCCGATCTTCCAGTACCCGGAGAAGGTGATCGAGCTCGGCGGCAGGTCGCATTGGCGGACGAGGTGCCGGCGGATGACCTTCACCGTCGACGATTCGCCGGCCAGCCACGCGTAGAACGAACCGGAGATCTCCGTTGCGACGGCCCAGGCATCCACGGCTTGCGTGAGCCGCTCGCCGTATGGGTGCTCTCCTCGTACGAGCCAGGTGACGACGACGTCCGCGTTGCCGGTGGGGAGGGGGACGCAGTCGGCTGCTGACGGGACTTCGAGGAACACGCTCGCCGCGGTGGTCTTCGGGAGGCGCTGCAGGATGTTGCGCACGGCTGGCAGCCCCGTCTCGTCGGCGGCGAGCAGGAGGCGCCGCGCCCCGTGTGGTTGGAAGTCCATGCCGCCGGTCGAATCCTCCGCCCGGATGTCGGGGCCGACGACGATGAGCTCGTCCCCGGGCCTGGCGTTCGCCGCCCACGCGGTGGCGGGGCCGGCTGGCTGGTGGAGGACGAAGTCGATGTCGATCTCCCGGAGTGACGGGCGCGTCGCACTGGGCGTGTAGGTGCGGATGGGGTTGCGCTGCTCGTCTGACAGCGTGCGCCACTTCGAGTACCAGTCGGTGAGCGCGGGCGCTGGTGAGTCCGTGATGCCGAAGTCGCCATAGGTGCCATCGGCGTGCTGGAAGACGAGCTTGATCCGGTGGTCGTTGCCGTGCGGCGCGAAGTGCTCGAGGCTGTCGGCGCCGAGCGTGATCCGGACGTAGCTGGGGGAGACGCGGGTCACCCGCTTGACCTGGGTGACGAACGGCGGGAATGGCGTGTATGCCTCGGTCATGCAGGCGTCGTCGTGGGGGAGCGTTGCACGATGGCGGAGTGCGCGAGCGGAACGACGAGCGGTGTGCCCGTCTCGGGGTCCGGGACGATTCGTGCTCGGACGCCGAAGACGTCAGCGACGAGCTCCTCGGTGACCACGTCTGCCGGCGGCCCTTCGGCGATGAGCTCGCCTGCCTTCAACGCGATGAGGTGCGTCGCGTAGCGTGCCGCCTGATTGAGGTCGTGCAGGACGGCGATGAGGGTCTTGCCTTGGCGGTGCAGCTCGGCGCAGAGTTCGAGGACGTCGATCTGGTGCGCCAGGTCGAGGTACGTGGTCGGCTCGTCGAGGAGCACGACGGGGGTGTCCTGTGCCAGCACCATGGCGATCCACACGCGCTGGCGCTGACCGCCGGACAGTTCGTCGACGCTGCGGTCCGCGAGGTCGGTGAGGCCGGTCCGCACGAGGGCTTCCTCGACGGCCTCGTCGTCGTCGTGAGACCACCGCTGGAGGATGCCCTGGTGCGGGTGGCGGCCGCGCGACACGAGGTCGGCGACGGTGATCGTGTCGGGGGCGATCGAGGACTGGGGGAGCAGGCCTATGCGCTTGGCGAGCTCCTTGGCCTTGAGGGTTCGGATGTCGGTGGAGTCGAGAAGCACGCTGCCGCCGGCCGCGGGGAGCAGGCGGGCGAGCGAGCGCAAGAGAGTGGATTTGCCGCACGCGTTGGGCCCGACGATGACGGTGAAGGAGTTCGCGGGGATGGTGACGTCGAACCCATCGAGGATGGTGCGCTGGTCGTAGGCGACCGTGAGGTCTGCGGCGCGGAGCTCTCCGCTCACGCGCGGCTGCGTCTGCGGGCGTCGGCGATCGGTGATCGACTCGCGAGGGCGAGCTCGGTGGGGTGTCGCATGTTGTGGACCTACTTCGTCTGGCGGGCACAGGCTAGGCTTGCCTTGCTGCCAAGTATCCCACGGTTCCGCCGCGATAGGTGCGGAGGCGACGGTCATGTGCCTCTCGGAACTCCTCGCCGCTCAGGACATGAGCGCGTGCGCGCGGTACTGGCCCGGGGTCATCGCGAGCACCCGCCTGAAGGCGTCAATGAACGTGCTGGTCTGCGCGTATCCCAGCGATCGCGCGACGAGCGCCACGCTCTGCCCGTGCGAGAGCTGCTCAAGCGCCGATTGCACGCGGACCAGCTGGCGCCAGCTGTGGAACGAGACGCCCGTCTCGTTCTGGAAGATCCTGGCGAGCGTCTTGCTGCTCACCTCGAGCGATGCCGCCCATTCGTCGAGCGATCGGCGGTCGCCCGGGTCTGCGCTCAGCACGTCGGCGATGGGCAGGATGCGCTGGTCGCGTGGCATGCGCACGCGGAGGTCGTGCGACGTGGGGGTGAGGTTGTCGAACAGGACCCGCTCGATGTTGCGGCGCTGCATCTGCGTGAGGTCGGCGGCCTGGAGGCGGGACAGGAGCTCCTGCAGCAGTGGAGTGACCGTCACTCCGTAGGCGTCTCGGGGGCGGAGGAACGACTCCCGCTCCGAGAAGAACGTCGCCTGGAACTCGCAGTCCGCGGAGATGCGACTCGTGTGGACGATGCCTGCAGGGACCCAGACGGCGAAGTGAGGCGGCACCACCCAGATGCTTCGTTCCACCACGAGCTTCATGATCCCGCGTTGCACGGAGAGGAGCTGGCTCACGGGATGCGAGTGCGGCTCCCACTGGACGGCGTGGCCCTGCTCTTGCCTCGGCAGGGTTCTCGCGGCGGGAAGCAGGGCGAGAGGTGGGGAGACGTCCGGCTCGATCACGGCGGTGTTCGAGTCACGTTGCCACGTAGGTGGTAGTCCAGCGGTGCGCATATCTCGAGATGGTACACACTGTAGGACCGTTCCAAAGTATCCGTATGAGTAGTCAAGAAGCTCATAGGGATTCCTCCAACGTCAGTGTCCGGAAGCCAGGATTTCAGAACCTCATGCGGGATGCGCGGCGGCCCCCGTCGGCGACGGCTCGCGCGGGTCGCGTTGGCAGTCGGCGTTGCCCGGTGGTAATGTTTCCTCCCGTCAGGGCCTATGGCGCAGTTGGTAGCGCGCCTCGTTCGCATCGAGGAGGTCAGGAGTTCGAATCTCCTTAGGTCCACAGCGCTGAGGGCCCGATCACTCGATCGGGCCCTCATTTCTTTCGCGGAAGTGGCGTTGCTGGTATCAGCTGAGGTCGCGGTATCGCTTGGCCTCGGCGAGCGCCGCCACCAGCTGGGGTTTCGTGGCGTGGGCGCCGTATCCCGGGGAGTCGCGTTGGATGCGCCATCCCTCGGCGAGCGGTGTCACCTCGACCGTGTCGAAGCCGAACTGGTTGTAGAGGCCGCGGACGACGTCGAGGGCATCCTGGCTGTCACTGGCGGCGACCAGCGCGCGCCGATCGGCGGCCCCTGCGGGGCGACCATCCGAGGTGATGTCGGCGGCTCCGATGTGATTGAACGCCTTGACGACCCGGGACTTTGGGAGGTGCTGCTGGAGCAGCTCGGATGTGGTGGTCGTCTCGTCGTCGAGCTCGGCGATGGCACCGTCGCGTTGCGGGTAGTAGTTGTTGGTGTCGAGCACGATCTTGCCGGCGAGCGCCTCGACGGGCACGGAGTCGTAGGCGTGCAGGGGAATGGTCACGACGGCCACATCTGCGGCTTCGGCGGCCTCGATGGCCGTCGCCGCGCGGGCCGTCGGTCCGAGTTCCGCGACGAGCGACGCGAGCGTCGCCGGGCCGCGAGAGTTGCTGATGACGACGTCGTACCCCGCCTCCACCGCCTTCCGAGCGATCTGGCTGCCGATATTGCCTGCACCGATGATTCCGAGAGTTGTCATGCTCGAGCCAACCCCGGAAGGGTGCGGGATCTTCCGATGTGACAGCACGTGACGGCAGGTGACGTCGCTAGAATCTGCACAACACGAGGGAGCTGACATGGCAGGCCATCGCATCTACGGGACGGCGTTCGCGGACGTCTATCCGCACTACGTCACGAAGGCGGAGCGGAAGGGGCGCACGAAGGCCGAGGTCGATGAGATCATCCGCTGGCTCACCGGGTACTCCGACGAGCAGCTCGACGGGACCATCGAGCGTCGCGTCGACTTCGAGAGCTTCTTCGGGGATGCGCCGCTCATGCAGCCGAACCGCGCTCTCATCAAGGGCGTCGTCTGCGGCATCCGGGTGGAGGAGATCGAAGAGCCCCTCATGCAGGAGATCCGATACCTCGACAAGCTCGTCGACGAGCTCGCGAAGGGCAAAGCGATGGAGAAGATCCTCCGGAGCTGACGCGGCCCTGCGCTGGGACGTGCGCGTCGGCGCGCCGTGACGGTAGCGTGAATGCGTGAGCGCCCAGAGCATGCCAGGCAAGCCGGCCGCACCCCTCGAAAAGAGTGGGCCTGCGGGCGAGGGTGCCCGGCGCGCGGGACGCATCACGGGGCTCGACCTCGCACGGTTCCTGGCGCTCATCGGCATGATGGCGACGCACGTGTGGGTCACCAACTCGGATGGATCCACGCCTGCGCTCGCCGCGTTCCTCGGCGGCAAGGCGGCTGCACTCTTCGCCGTGCTCGCCGGGATCGGCGTCGTGCTCACCACGACGAAGCAGCGGGACCGCCGCGCCTTCGGAGCGGCCGCTCTCAACGTCTTCGGGCGAGGCCTGGCCCTCATGGTGATCGGAATGACGCTGGGTCTCGTGCCCGGGCCGATCGCCGTGATCCTGGTCTACTACGGGCTCGTGTTCTGGCTCGTCACGCCGCTCCTCCGGCTCTCGAACGTGTCGCTGCTCATGGTCGCGACCGCCTGGGCCGGGCTGTGGCCATTCCTTTCCATGCTCCTGCGCGCGCCCCTCAACGTCGGCTCCGAGCTCGGCACGCCCAGCTGGCTCGACCTCGCGCATCCGCTCGAGCTGCTCCGTGGGCTCTTCGTCACGGGCACCTACCCGGTGCTGACCTGGGTGGTCTACGCGATCGTCGGCATGGTGGTGGGGCGGATGCTCCTCGTCGCTCGCGAGCGAGGCACCATCCTGCAGCTGAGCCTCGGACTCACGGCCGTGGGCTCAGTGCTCGCGCTCCTGGGTGTCGGCATCAGCATGCTGCTCGCCGGGCCGTTCGGCGGCCTCAGCTCGATCAGCGCCTCGACGGGTGCCGGAGATCGAGCGTCCGAGCTCTTCTACACCGCCGCCTTCGGCACCACCCCGACGCAGAGCGGTTGGTTCCTGGCCTCGCCCGCCCCCCACTCCGGGACGACGTTCGACCTCGCGATCACGGCGGGCACCTCGCTCATCGCCATCGGCCTCTGCCTGGCCGTCTGCCTGCGACTCGGCGACGCGACGCTCCGCGTGCTCGGACCGGCTCTCGGCGCGGGGGCGACACCGCTGACGATCTACACCCTGCACGTGATCGTGGCAGGGGTCACCTATACGGCGCTCGTCAACGGCGGTGCGCTCGCGGATGCCCCGGAGCTGTTCTGGCTCGTCTCGAGCGCCCCGATCTGGCTCATCCATGTCGCGTGCGCGCTCGCCGTCGGCGCCGTCTTCTTCTGGTGGCGGCGCCGCGGACCGCTCGAAGCGGCCGTGACCTGGACAGGGCAGCGGTTCGCGTCCCTCGCCGAGGCGCGTCGCGAGTGAGCGTGCCATTCGTGCGCAGACGGAGACGGCGCCCGCCACCGGGACTCGGTGGACGGGCGCCGTGTGCGTCAGGCGGCGCGGGGCTACTTGCCGGCGAGTGCCGTCTCGATCTGCGGTGCGACCTGGTCGATGGCATACTGCACTGCGAGCGTCGTGCCGAGCGAGTACGCCGAGGCGACGTCGCCGTCGATGACGACGGCACGGCCGTCTGCGACTGCGGGAATCTGCTGCCACTGCGCGTCATCGGTGATGGCCGACTTCTCGATGAAGATCGGGAACGCGACGATCAGGTCTGCGTCGAGCAGGTCGAGCTGCTCGTTGGAGACGGTCGAGGTGAAGCCGGACTCGGCGACGGGGAGCTCAGCGATCTTCGGGCTCTGCGCGAAGCCGAGGTTCTCGAGGAACGCGACGCGCTCGCTGCCGTCGATGTACGCACCCCAGCCCTCTGACGTCTTCGTGGCGGCGGTTGCCGTCTTGCCAGCCCACTCCGGGTTGGCGTCTGCGACAGCCGCGAAAGCCGCGTCGACGCCCGCGAGCAGCTCGTCACCCTTCTCGGGAACGCCCAGTGCGCTCGAGATGAGCTCCATCTGCTGCTCGGTCGATGTCAGGTAGCTGTCTCCTCCCTCTGGCACACCCACCGTGGTGGTGATCGAGGAGAGACGGTCGTAGCGGTCCTGGTCCCCGGAGCTCTTCGTGTCGAGGATGAGGTCCGGTTCGAGGGCAGCGATCGCCTCGTAGTCGGGCTCCATGGTCTCGATGATGACGGGAGCCGTGTCGTACAGACCCTCAGCCCAGGGGCCGACGCCTTCGCCGCCGAACGCCAGCCAGTCCGACGCGCCGACAGGCTGGACGCCAAGCGCGAGCGCCGTCTCTGCATCGCCCCATCCGAGGGCGACGATGCGGGTCGGCGCCTCCTCGATCGTGACCTCGCCGAATTTGGTGTCGACGACCGCTGGGAACGTGCCATCGGCTGCCGGGGCGGCCGTCTCTTCGGCATCCGTGTCGGCGGTCGCGGAGCATCCCGTCAGCAGGAGCGCGGCTGCGGAGGCGAGGGCGAGGCCCTTGGCGAGGTGTTTCATGGAGACCTTCTGTCTGGGTGAACGGCAGTCGATGTAGGTTAGCCTAAACTCGGTTCTCGTGACGACAGAAGTGAAAGCCGGGCCACCCGGCGGCGTGGTGCGTTCCGCCGCAAGCTCGGCCAGGCACGTCTCGGGGGCGCGGCGAAGCCTGATGCTCCTGATCTCGACGCTCCTGCTCGCCGTCACCTGCGCCCTCAGCATCGCGATCGGCTCGCGGGAAGTGCCGCTCGACCAGGTCTGGGCCGCGGTCACCGGGGGAGACGTCGACCAGGCCACGCGCACGGCGATTCTCGACCTTCGCGTCACACGAACCATCATCGGCCTGCTGGTGGGCGCCGGCCTCGCCGTCGCTGGAGCGATCATCCAATCCGTCACCAGGAACCCCCTCGCGGACCCCGGCATCCTCGGCGTCACCTCGGGCGCGTCCTTCGCCGTCGCGCTCGCCGTGGCGGTGCTCGGTGTGACCAACCCGAACGGCTACGTGTGGTTCGCGTTCCTGGGTGCCGCGGCGACGACCGTGCTCGTCTACTTCCTCGGCAGCGGAAAAGGCGGGCCGAACCCGCTCAGGCTCACGCTCGCAGGCATGGCCTTCGGAGCCGTGCTGAGCGGCATCATCGCCGCGATCCGATTCAGCGACCCGCAGCGGTTCAACGCCCTGCTCGTGTGGGAGTCCGGCTCCTTCCAGCTGCGAACGCTGGACACGACTCTGCCGGTCGCGCCGTTCGTCGTCGCTGGAGTGGTGCTGGCGCTCGCGCTGGGCCGCTCGCTCAACGCGCTCGCGCTCGGAGACGACCTCGCCCACTCGCTCGGCTCCTCGGTCGCACGCACCAGGGTGCTGTCCATCGTCGCCGTCACGCTGCTCGCGGGAGGGGCCACGGCGATCGCCGGCCCGATCGCGTTCGTCGGCCTCATGGTGCCGCACCTCGCACGCGCCATGGTCGGTCAGGACCAGCGCTGGATCCTCGGACTCAGCGTCCTCCTCGGTCCCTCGCTCATGCTCGTCGCAGACGTGCTCGGCCGGGTCGTGCTCCGGCCAGGCGAGCTCCCGGTGGGCATCGTCACGGCGTTCATCGGCGCCCCTGTGCTGGTTGCGCTGGCACGCCGGAAGAAGGTGAGCGGCCTGTGACCGGACAGGACGTCACGGCGCGGCGCGGTCATCGAACGGCGCCGTCCGGGCCCGGAGGTCCTGCGAGGGTCGCGCGCGAGCTCCGACTGCGGCGCACCGTCGTGGTCACGCTCATCCTCAGCGGCATCGCCATCGTGCTTGCCGTCGTGGCGCTCGGACTCGGCAAGTACCCGCTCACCCCCATCGAAGTGCTCGAGGCGGTCTTCGTCCCCGACGGCGGCTTCGCAACGACCGTCGTGCTCGAGTGGCGGGCACCGCGAGTCGTCGCGGCGCTCGTGTTCGGGGCAGCGCTCGCCGTCTCCGGCGCGCTCTTCCAGTCGCTCACGAGGAATCCGCTCGGCTCGCCGGACGTCATCGGGTTCTCGACCGGCGCCTACACGGGCGCCGTCATCGTCATCATCGCCGGCGCTGGCACCTTCGTCGGGACGGCACTCGGAGCACTCGCCGGCGGCCTGCTCACGGCCATCCTCGTCTACGCGCTCGCACGTCGCGGAGGCGTCAGCAGCTTCCGCCTCATCGTGGTCGGCATCGGCGTGACGGCCTTCCTGCACGCCCTCAACACGTGGATGCTCCTGCGCGCACAGACGGAGGTCGCGATGACGGCGTCCATCTGGGGTGCCGGGTCGCTTGCCCTCGCCCAGTGGTCGCAGCTCGTGCCTGCCGCGGTCATCCTGATCCTCCTCGTGCCCGCGGTCGCCCTGCTCGCCGGCCCGCTCCGACAGCTCGAACTCGGCGACGAGACCGCGAGGAGCCACGGCGTGCGGGTCGAGCCGACACGCTTCGCCGTGCTCATCGTCGGCGTCATGCTGACGGCCGTCGTGACCGCCGCGACGGGGCCCATCGCGTTCGTCGCGCTCTCGGCGCCGCAGCTCGCACTGCGTCTCGAGCGTGGGCCGGGTGTGCCGATCCTGTCCTCGGCGGTCCTCGGCGCAGTGCTGCTGCTCGCGGCCGACCTCGTCGCGCAGCACGCGCTCGGCGGCGCTGTCCCGGTGGGAGTCGTGACGATCGTCATGGGCGGTGCCTACCTGGTCGTCCTGCTGGCGCTGCAGGCCCGACGGTAGGGCGAGGCTCGCCTGCTGTGCTTGGATTGCTTCATGCTCAGCAAGCACCACGACGACGCGGTCGGGGAGTGACCTCCCAGGCTGACCGGCGGGCGCGCGTCGCCGTCGCCGCAATGTTCCTCACCAACGGGGCGCTCTTCGCGAACCTCCTCCCTCGGTATCCGGGGCTCAAAGCCGAGCTCGCGCTCAGCAACGTCGAGTTCGGGCTCGTCGTCGCCGCCTATCCGAGTGGCGCGCTGCTCGCGGGCCTCGCCGCGGCCTCGCTCATCCGCCGCTTCTGGTCGTCGCGACTCGCGGTGGCTGGCACGGCGATCACCAGCGTCGCCTTGTTCGCGGCGAGCTTCACGCCGAACGGGCTGCTGCTTGCAGCGGCCTTCGCGCTCGGTGGCGCAGCGGATGCGCTCACCGACGTCGCGCAGAACTCGCACGGACTGCGCGTTCAACGCCGCTTCGGGCGCTCCATCATCAACGGATTCCATGCGATCTGGTCGATTGGCGCTGTGCTCGGCGGGCTCATGGGGGCGGCGGCCGTGGCGCTGCACGTGCCTCTCCCGCTGCACCTCGGCATCAGCGGCGCGCTCTTCACGATCGTCGCGATTCTCGCGTACCGGTGGATGATCCCGGGCCCAGAGCACGACGATGTCGAGGTGTCGACTGCCGGAATCAGGGTCGTGCAGGAGGGCACGGCGTCTCGGGGTGGGTCGGCGAAGTACGTCGTGCTCCTGGCGCTTGTCCTCCTGACCGTCGCGGGCTCGGTGGTCGAGGACTCGGGCAGCACCTGGGCCGCCCTCTACCTCGCCGGTTCGCTCGACGCCCCGCAATCGCTCGCCGCGTTCGGCTTCATCGCGCTCGTGGGCGCGCAGTTCGTCGGGCGGATGCTGGGGGACCGCCTCGTCGACAGGTTCGGGGAGCGCCGAGTCGCGCAGGCTGGTGGGCTCGTGACGGCGCTCGGCATGGGGGTCGCCCTGCTGTTCCCGAGCGTTGGCGGGACGATCGCCGGGTTCGCTGCTGCAGGCTTGGGCATCGCGACGCTCGTGCCTGCCGCGTTGCACACGGCGGATGAGCTCCCCGGGTTCAAGCCGGGCACGGCCATCACGCTCGTCTCCTGGCTCATGCGCCTCGGGTTCCTTGCGGCACCACCCCTCGTGGGGCTGCTTGCCGACGCGACCTCGCTCCGGGTGGGTCTCATCGTGGTGCCGGTCGCGGGTATCGTCGCGTTCCTGTGCGCTGGTGTGCTCGCCGGACGCCACCGCAGGCACGAATAGGCAGATAGGGGAGCTGGGATGCAGGAATCCATGGACCGAGTGTTCGAGATCGTCGCGGTCGTCGTCGAGGTGCTCGGCGCTGTCGCGATCGTCATCGGCATCATCGTCGCGATCGTGCTCGCCGGCTTGGCGCTCCTCCGCGGGCGGGGCGGCACGGTAGCCCTCGCGACGCTGCGCACGTCGCTCGGCGCTGGCATCCTGCTGGGGCTCGAGGTGCTCGTCGCCGCCGACCTCGTCCGCACCATCACGTCGAAGCCCTCGTTGGAGGACGCGCTCATCCTCGGACTCATCGTGGTGATCCGCACGGTGCTGAGCATGTCGATCCAGATCGAGATCGAGGGGGTACTGCCGTGGCGTCGGGCGCTCACCACCAGCGGCGCGCAGGTCCTCGCCGATCAGGTCCGAGCTGCGCGGCGCCCGCCCATGGGTGAGGACGGAGGGACGGAAGTCCGCGGCACCGACCCGCGATGACGGCTGCGGCCCGCGCCTTTTCCAGGCGCGGGCCGCAGACTGCAGTGCGGGTCAGACGCCCAGGACGGCGCGCAGCATGTGCGCGACGCGCGCGCGGTTGCTCGGCGTGTCCTGCCAGGCGAGCACGCGCCCGAGCGAATCGACGACGTGGAAACCCGCATGGGCGATGCATCGGGCTTCGGACGCGGAGAACTGCGGCTTGACTGCGCGAAGCAGGCCAGCCCACTCCTCGATGTGATCCCGCTGCAGGGCCAGCAGGCGCTCTCGCTCTTCGTCGCTGAGGTTCGTCGACTCGGCGATGTAGACCTGGAGCAGCTTGTGGTGCGCGAGCTGCGCTTCGACGTAGGCGTCGATCAGGCCGTCCAACGCGGCTTCGTTGGAATCGACGGCCGCGAAGACGTCACGCGTCACCTGTCCGAGGTATTCCGCGGCCCGAGAGCAGGCGGCTGCGAGGATTCCGCTCTTGCTCTCGAAGTGACGGTAGACCCCGGAGGCAGTGATGCCGACGGCACCGCCGATCTCCTCGATGCTGACGAGGTTGTACCCGCGCGCGAAGAACAGCTCGATCGAGTGCGCCACGATCTGCTCGCGCTTGGCGGTCGACGGGATCCCCGTGGCGGCAGGGGCGACGTACGCCTCCGTTTCGGGGAGGTCGGCGTCGAGGGCACGCTGTGAGGCGGCGCGCAGGTAGTCGGCGGTCGCTGCGGAGATGCTCGTTCGGTGCATGGACACGCTCGCGAGCACCGCGAATGCTGCACGGCTCTGCAGTGCGCGGTCTTCGTCGCTCAGCTCCGGACGCAGCTCCTTCAACACGGCGGAAAAACGTCCGTAGACCTTCGCGAGGCGCTGGTCCACGGAGGCGCGGTCCGCTGGTTCGAGGTAGCGAGATTCCCAGCGGATGATCTCGCCGGTCCCGCGGCACTTGATGAGGCTGTCGAGCGTCGCGTGGATGAGCGCTGAGGCCCGCTCCGTGGCGGGGGCACCCGCGGCGACCGTCGTGTCGGTGACCTCATCCGTTGCCCCTTCGACGGCGTCGACGATGCCGAAGGCCGTGTGCTTGAACAGGTCGTACTTGTTGGCGAAGTGGCGGTACAGGGCCGGAGCGGAGATGCCGACCGAGGCTGCCACGTCGCTCATGCTCACCTGGTGGTAGCCCCGAAGCGCGAACGCCTGCGTGGCTGCCGACTCGATGCGCTGCTTGCGGTCCTTGGGGCGGATGGTCGGAGTGTGCGGCCACGTGGGGGGAGTGGTCATGGAGGGGGTGTTGCTCCGTTCAAGATCTGGTGCTGGTAGTGAACGAGGTCTTCGGCGCTCGGGGGTGCGCATCTCGCCTCAGAAGGATACCCGTCCTACCGGTGGTTCTTCTTCGAACACACCTGATCTGCGGAGCGCGAACGGCGCCGTGCGTGAACGACGAATGCCACCCTGTCGAAGACAGGGTGGCATTCGAGGGCTCGGGGCCTAGGGCTGCGGGTGCCTGGCCCGTGCAAGGAGCATTGCACCGGCTGCCAGGAGCAAGGTGGCTGCAGCAACTGCGAACGGCGCAAGACTCTCGGCTCCCGTGGTCGCGAGGCTGCCCTCCGCTGATGGGGTCGTCGTCGGTGTTGTCGGAACATGAGTCGCAGGAGGCGCCGTTGCCGGTGCCGTCGGAGTCGGAGTCGCCGTGGGCGCCATCGTCGCGGTGGGCGGGACCGTCACAGTCGGAGTCGGCGTGGGAGTCGGCGTGGGTGCCGGTGGGAGTGTCCCGATACCGATGCCACCGCCTTGCTGCGTCACGGTCGCGACGTGTTCGACGCTCGAGCCATTGACGTTGGCGCTGTTGCCGAAGGTCTGCCCGAAGACGAGCGGGCCTGTTGCCTTGGTCTGGTAGGAGAGCCGGTATCGGGCATCCTGCGAGATCGGACCAGCGAACGTGAACGTGTAGCTCATGAGATCCTCACCGATCGAGACGGAGTACTCCGCTGGATCGAGGTCGACGAGGGCGCCATCGCCGGTGGCAGAGGCGAACGAGAACGAACCAGGCACGATCTCGTGCGGGGCGAATCCTGCGTCCGCCTTGAGGGCATCCGTGATCGTGAGCGTCTGCTGCCCGGCGAACTTCGAACCGGGCACGAAGATGCGCCAGGTCATGGTGCCGCTTGCAGTGACCGGCAGCGAGTCCTTGATCAACGAGCTGACCGGAGGTTCTGCCGCTGGCTCGCCTATGCCACCACCGGGGAGAGGGACGACGGTCACGACGCCGTCGACGATGAAGTCCACGCCGTCCTTCTCTGTCACCTCGCTAGCCTCGGCCCAGAGCCAGAGATGGCCGCCGACATCCTCGAGTCCGGCGACGTAATCGGTCAGGGTGCAGGCGACCACGGGGGCCTCGTCATCGGTGACGGTGCAGTTCGCGATAACCGAGTCAGGGTCGTCCGGCGCGGTGACCGTGAACGCGCCGGCCCCCGCGATGCCGAACTCGGGGGGCAGGGTGATACCGAAGGTCTCACCGGCGGTCGCCCCGTTCGGGACTGACCATTCTCCGTCGATGCGAAGCCACTCCCACTTCTTCGCCCCGTCCGAGGAGGAGCCCGTGCTCGTCGTGATCGTGATCGTCGAAGGATCTACCGCCCCCGGATACGTGAATCCGGCTTCCGCGGCGATGGCCGATGGGATGCCGCCTGCGAGGGCAAGTGCCGTGGTTGTCATCGCGGCCGCGAGCGAAACTGTACCTCGGTGGCTTGCTGGTCGTTTGGATCGTGCCGTTGTTGTACTCAATCTTCCCCCTGGTCGATGCCGCGGCACGGCGCGGTGCGCGGCCCGACAAGGATAGTCACGGGGGAGCGGATCTCCCGCCGTAACCGGGCGAGAAATACTGCCTTTTAGTCCGGGCGCATAGCTCCTAGGTGCGATGGAGCCCGCAGGTGATCAAGCAAAAACACAGCGAGTGCGACCCGAAGGTCGCACTCGCTGGGCGTGGTCAGCTCGTCGAAGGACGAGGACCGCTGAGAGCCTGTATTTAGAGCGGGCGGATGCTCTCGGCCTGGAGACCCTTGGGTCCCTGGGTCACATCGAACTCCACGCGCTGGTTCTCTTCAAGCGTGCGGAAACCCTGGACGTCGATTGCGGAGTGGTGCGCGAAGACGTCGGGCGTTCCGTCGTCCGGAGCGATGAAGCCGTAGCCCTTGTCTGCGTTGAACCACTTCACGATGCCAGTTGCCATGTTTTTCTTCCTTCATTGTTATGCAGCCCGTACTTCGGGCGATTGATCCGCGTACGGATCTGTGCTTATTAGGCACGGTCTATTTCGCGCAGGACTGCGCTGCCCGAGTCTGAAGAGATTCGGGTTGCTGTTCACGACAGCGTGAACGAGCAAAGATCAGGGGTGGATAAGTACGTGGGTCGGTGCTGTCTGGGGGCAGTTCCGATTCGGATGGGGCGCGCGCTCGACCCGTATTCACTGCGGTGCTACTGGACGGCTTCCCGACACTCAGCGCGTGAGCCCAACGCTATCACGCTCTGCGCCCGCTATAGCGGGCGAATTCCGGCGAAAAGTGTCACGCGGGGTCATGGGGCGGAAACCCACCGTCTGGTCAGCTCGGAGCGGCGTCGACATCGGCGAGTTTCCGGTGCCCGCGGAAGGTGATCTGGGCTTTCGGGAATCCGTACGAGACTGAAATGGACTGCTCGACCAGGCGCGCCCTCTGCGCTGGAACGGTCGGGCGGTCATCACCGCGTCTACGCTGGAGCGTGAGTGCGTACCATGGAGAGCCAGCGAAGGAGTGGATCGCATGACGGGTGATGAGGCAATCTCGCCCGTGCGCGCGCTCCGAGCCCTCAATGCGGCACGGCGCTACGACGGCGCATCCGGGTCCGGAGGACGGCACGTAGACGTCGATGAGGGCCCTGTCGAGGTCCTCGAGTGGCTCTCCTCTCAAGGACGCAAGCACGACAACCTCCTGGTCCTGGACGAGTCACGTTCCGCGACCGCCGGAGCCCTCGCCGAGCTGCTTCCGGACGCCCACGTGCTGGCGCCGTCCCTCGACGACCTCGGCTGGGCCCAGAGCTCGGAGGCCGCTGCGTCGACCAGCATCCCGGCTGTGGTTCAGGTGCTCGACCACTTCTCCATCGAGCGGGCGGTGCTTGTCGGTGCTGCGGGCGCCGCAGACCTCGCCGTCGCCGTCGCCGTGGCGCATCCGGATCGTGTGGGAGCGCTCGTGCTGATCAACGGCGGCATCGGGGCGTCTGAGGAGCGTGCCGACGTGACGGTGGGCGCCGGATCCGGGTCGCGCGACGCGCTGTCGGGGCTGCGCGTGCCCGTCGCGTTCCTGTTCGGCGGGTCCGTGGCCGAGTCGATGGGCTACACACCTGCGTCCGTCCGAGCGATCACGTCCTGGCTGCGGCACGTTGACGCGCAGCATGTGGCTGCGGACGAGCACGAGCAGTTCGAGGAGCGCGCGCTCGCTCTCGTCGCCGACATCGTCGAGGCCCAGCTCGCCGCGGTGCGTGCGAGGGCTGCACATCCGGCGACCGGCTCCCACCGCGTGATCACGCCGGTCGACGACGCGAACTGACCGCCGCTCATCCGCTGTCTGGGCGACGGCGCGCGGCGTCGTCGTATGCTGGACAGTTGCACATACGGGCGCGCCGAGCCCGAAGAGGTATTGGATGGTCTATGAGCGTCGCAGCTAGCGTCGAGCCACGCACGAACACGAACCCGGACAGTTTCATCGTCCGAGAAGCACGAACGGACGAATTCGAGGCCATTGGGGCTCTGACGGTTCGGGCCTTCGACGCCGGTTCCCACGGCAGTGCGCGGTGGCGTGAGTGGCGTCGACCCGCGGAGCGGGACGTCTCCGCACGAAGCGAGGCTGGCACGGTGCTCGTGGCTGTTGCCGATGGCAGCGGATCGCAGGCTTCCGCGGTGATCGGGACGACGACGGTGCTTCGAGCCGGGACGGACCCCGCACGTCTCGCACGCGGCGACGAGGCCGAGCTGCGCTTCACCGCGGTGGCTCCCGAAGCGCGCGGTGCAGGGGTCGCGGATGCGCTGGTCCACGCGGGCCTCGAGCTCGCCCGCCGAGGCGGCGCGAGGGCGGTCGTCCTCGACGTGGGTGCCGCGAACACGCAGGCCAGACGGCTTGCCGAGCGCGTCGGATTCGCCAGGGTGAAGGGCCGGGACACCGAGGACGAGACGGCCGGCGTGGAGCTGGCCTACCGCTACGACCTGACGCAGACCGAGGGGATCCGCATCCGCCTGGTCAGACATGGTGAGATCGAAGCCATCGGCAGGCTCACCGAGCGCGCCTACAGCAACGACTACGAGGTGACCCCCAGCTACGCGGAGGACCTGCGCGACGCCGCCAGCCGCGCGCGACGCGATGAGGTCTGGGTGGCCGAGGACACAGCTACGGGGCAGATCCTGGGTTCGGTGTGGACGCCGAGGCCTGGAGAGCGGATCTCCCAGCTCGCCCGGCCCGGAGAATTGGACTTCCGCATGCTCGCGGTGGCTCCTGAAGCCCGAGGTCGAGGCATCGGTCAGGCGCTCGCGGGTCACGTCATCGCGCTTGGCCGAGACCGTGGGGCATCGCGCGTGGTCATGAACAGCGGGCCGGAGATGCTCGGCGCCCATCGCCTCTACGAACGGCTCGGCTTCGTTCATCTCACCGACCGTGAGGGCCCGAAGGAAGTGGCCCCCGGCATCGTCGTGCACCTCTACGCCTTCGGCTACGACCTCAGCGCCTCACCGGCAGTGGAGATCTGACCCTCCTAGACTCTGACGCATCCGATCTCTCGTTCAGCGGTGAGGAGCAGATGATGCCCAGGTACGACCACTTCGAAGCGGCCCGCGCACGCGCCATCGGCGCAGGCGCGTCATCGCTGGTCGACCCGAACGACCCGCACCCCATGGCTGGGCCGCCCGAGTTCCGGGACACGCAGTTCGGGCCGAGGCCGGGCGACGAGGATGCACGCTTCGGTGCCTTCGAGGAGGCAGTGGTGCTCGGCGAGCCCGCGGACACCCCCTTCGGAAGGATGGCGAACCTCGTCGATCCCTTCGGCGCGGGCTGCTGCCTGGTCGAGGCGCAGGAAGGCGCCGGCGAGTGAGGGCACCCGCCGAGTACGGGCGACACGACCTCACTGGTCGCCGCTACCTGATCACCGGCGCCTCGACGGGGCTCGGCTTCTTCACGGCGAGAAGCCTCGTCGGGCGGGGCGCGGAGGTGGTCATCACGGGCCGCAGCGCCACGCGACTCGCCGCGGCCGCGGCCGGCACCGGACGTCCGGACCTCACCGCCACGCTGCCGTTCGACATCGCAGAGCTGAGCGAGGTCGATGGTGCCGCGCGGACGCTACTCGAGGGGCAGAACGGCGGAGGCGGGTTCGACGGTGTCGTGCTCAACGCCGGTGTCGTTCACCCGCCCGCAGATCGCGAGACGACGAGCGACGGCGTCGAGCGGGTCTTCGCGACCAACGTGCTCGGACACTTCGCCCTGCTGAGCCGCCTGACGGCCGAGGCAGCGCTCCGCGAAAGCGCGGCGATCGTGTGGCTCGGCAGCATCGCGCCCGCCCTGACCCGCGCGCACCTGCAGGACGTGCAGCTGCGCGGCGGTTACTCGTCGTGGAATGCCTATGCGCAGTCGAAGCTCGCGACCCAGGTGCTCGCCATCGAGGGCGATCGGCGGGCGCGCGCCGCCGGAGGGCACGTGCGGAGCCTCGTCGCGCATCCGGGATACTCGACCGGCGGACTGACACCGACGGTGGCTGGCGTGCACGAACCCTCGCTCGGCAAGCGAGCCCTCGACGGGCTGCTCGCCGTCGCCGCACAAGGCAAGGACGATGGCGCCCTGTGCCAGCTCCGGGCCGTGACCGACCCGGAGCTCTGTGGCGGGGAGACCATCGTCCCGGCCCGTCTCACGCGAGGCCGCCCGGTGCTGGGCACCTCGCACTGGCGCAGCTACGACAGCGAGCTGGGCGAGCGCCTCTGGGACTACTGCGCGTCGCTTGCGGGCGCCGCGCCCGACTTCTCGGCGATCTCGGCGCGAACCTGATCCATGTCGACGTTCTCGAGTGCCTCGATCAGCTTCTCCACCCCGGCGAGGGGCATCGCACCGGGCTCGCGGTACAGCAGCACGCCGTCACGGAATGCCATCAGCGTCGGAATCGACGTGATCTGCAGGCCAGCGGACAGCTCCTGGTTGCTCTCGGTGTCGACCTTCGCGAACGTGATGTCCTCGTGGCGCTCGGACGCGGCGGAGTAGATCGGACCGAACTGACGGCACGGGCCGCACCATTCAGCCCAGAAGTCCACGAGCACGATGCCCGAGGAGTCGACCGTGTCCTTGAACGTCTCAGTGGTGATGTCGATGGTTGCCATGCGTCTCCTATCTCGGGGCGTACGGGGAGCACAACGCCCCACGGATGCACGCTATTCCGTCGGCGCTGAGCGTGGCATCTGCAAGGGGCGTAGCATCCACCCTCGTGGAAACTGTCTCCCGCCCCTGGCCCGCCCTCTGGGCCCTCGTCATCGGCTTCTTCATGATCCTGGTGGACTCGACGATCGTCTCCATCGCGAACCCGGCGATCCTGCGGGACCTGCAGACCGACATCACCGCCGTCATCTGGGTCACCAGCGCCTACCTGCTCAGCTACGCCGTGCCGCTCCTCATCACCGGCCGGCTCGGCGACCGGTTCGGGCCCAAGCGCATCTACCTCATCGGCCTCGTCGTGTTCACGCTCGCCTCACTCTGGTGCGGCCTGTCGGGCGACATCGGGACCCTGATCGCCGCCCGCGCAGTTCAGGGCCTCGGCGCCGCGCTCATGACGCCGCAGACCATGTCCGTCATCACCCGGATCTTCGCACCCGACAAGCGCGGTGCAGCCATGGGTCTCTGGGGTGCGGTCGCCGGCGTCGCCACGCTGGTCGGGCCCATCCTCGGAGGATTCCTGGTCGACAGCCTCGGCTGGGAATGGATCTTCTTCGTGAACGTGCCTGTCGGCGTCGTCGCGTTCATCCTGGCCTGGCGCCTCGTGCCGAGCCTCGAGACGAAAGCGCACTCCTTCGACTGGCTCGGGGTCGTGCTGAGCGCCGTCGGCCTCTTCCTGCTCGTGTTCGGCATCCAGGAAGGCCAGACCTTCGACTGGGGTCAGATCGCCGGGCCCATCTCCGTGTGGAGCCTCATCATCGCTGGCGGGGTCGTGCTCGCCGGTTTCGTGGTCTGGCAGCGATTCAACCGGAGGGAGCCCCTCCTGCCGCTCAGCCTGTTCCGGGACCGGAACTTCACGGTCGCGAATCTCGGCATCTCGGTGCTGGGGCTCGCCATCGTGTCGATGCCGCTGCCCATCGCCTTCTACTTCCAGACAGCGCGCGCCCTCGAACCCACGCAAGCCGCGCTCATGCTCGTGCCCATGGCGGTCGTCTCCGGGGCCATGGCACCCTTCGTCGGCCGGCTCACCGACCGAACCCAGCCGCGCTGGATCGCCTTCGCCGGCTTCCTCATCGTCGCCGCGTCGCTCACCTGGCTGTCGCTGCTCATGACGGCAGACCGGCCGCTCTGGCAGCTGCTGATCCCGCCCGCATTCCTCGGCCTCGGACTCTCGGGCCTCTGGGCTCCGCTCGCGACCAGCGCGACGAGGAACCTCCCGCCGGCGCTCGCGGGGGCCGGGTCGGGGGTCTACAACATGACGCGCCAGGTCGGGTCCGTGCTCGGCTCGGCCGCGATCGCGGCCCTCATCAGCTCGCGCCTCGCCGCGGAACTGCCTGGAATGCCGGCGGAGGCGGCCGAGCAGAGCAGCGGCGAGCTGCCCGCCGCAGTCGCCGAGGGGTTCTCGGCCGCGATGGGGCAGGCGCTGCTGCTGCCGATCGCTGCGTTCCTCGTGGGGGCGGTCATCGTCCTCTTCTTCGAGAAGCCGCGAGTCGAGGAGACCGCGCGGGCCGAGAACCGCGCGTAGACGACCGCACCGAGACGAAGCCGGCCGCCGCGAGTGCGGCGACCGGCTTCGTCTGGCGACGTGCGTGCGGTTACGGGACGAACGGGCCGAAGACCGGGGTCCACTCGTAGACATCGGTCTGTCGGATGACTCCGACCTGCGCGAACGGATCGGCGGGGATCAGCTCGCGCAGCGATGCCTCGTCGTCGCTCTCCCACAGGAGCAGCGCGCCGGCGTGGGGTGCAGCCCACGGGCCGGAGGCCTTCAGAACGCCAGCATCCTTCTGCTCGCCGAGCCAGGCCCGGTGCGCGGGTCGGTGCTCATCGCGGGTCGCGTCTGAATCGTCTTCGTAGTGGTAGATCGTGGCGAAGATAGGCACGGATGCTCCTAGTTGCGGTCGGCGGTGCTCGGGTCGGTCGTCTCATCGTCTGGACGCTGGAAGCTGATCTCTTCCCACTCATTGACGGTGGGCGCCTCGAACTCGTCATCGTCAGCCGCTGCCTCGGCCGTCGCGATGAGGCGAGTGTCGTCGTCATCAGCGGTGAGCAGCGGAGCCGCGGTCTCGTGGGCATCGAGGCTGGCTTCCGTGTCGAACGCCGAATCCGAGACGGACTCCGCGAGCAGCGCATCCTCGGCCAGGGTCGCCTCGTCGGTCTCGCCGAGGTCGTCGGCGCGTTCTTCGAAGACGACGGGGGCGCTGCCGGGGCGCAGCTCGCTCCCACCCTCGACGAGGCTCGTCTCCGTTCCGTTCTCCGGCATGCGCCCGGGAACCTCGTAGTGCACGTAGAGGGCGTCCTCCTCGGCGGGGCTGAGGTTCTGGTCGACTTCCGTGCTCGGGGCGCTCGTCACGAGCGACTTCGTGTACGGCACGAGGATCCGCTTCTCGTCGAGCTCCGCGAGGTCGAGCGGGATGAAATACTCCTTGGTGCCGAAGAGGCCCGTCTTCACGGTGACCCAGTTCGGGTCGCGAGTCTGGTCGTCGAGGTACACCTGGCCGACACGGCCGATGCGCTCGTCGCCGGGGCCGAAGACGGTCGCCTGGAAGATGCGGGTGAGCTTCGCCTCGTGCGCTTTCAGCTCGGCGGCGGCGTTGCTCTCCCCGTTGACCGCGGAGCTCTCCCCGGTCAGGGAGTCAGAGTCCTGGTCGACCTGTTGCGGGGGCGCGATCGGGTCGTCCTCGAGTCCGCCAGGGATCTCGGCGTCGGACAGGGCCCGGTCGGGGGCCTCGGTGGCGTCGATGCGCGTCGTGTCGTCGTCGCCCGGCTCGAAATCAGGGTCGAACTTGGTGTTCGTGTCGTCGGCAGCCATGCTGTGCTCCTCGGTCAACGTGGATGTGGCGGGTCGCCCGCGCCGGCCTGCGCGCGAGAGACCTGCACAAGACTAGCGATCGCGGCGGTGCGCTGGCCGAGTCGTGGCTAGGACGCGGCTCCGGGCGGCGCCGCATCCCCGGATGCCGACGGCCGCGTCGAGGTCTGTCTGCCGGCAGGGGCGGGTGGCGGGACGGCCGGCGCTGTCGTTCGCCTGGCGGCCCTCGTCCTGGCGCCCTTGACGCTGAGCCGAACGATGAGCCATGCCGCGGCGCCGAGGACGGTCAGGAGCACGAGGCCGGGCAACGCGAAGCCGAACGCGGTCCAGAAGGCCGCGAACCCGCGGAACAGGGCAGCCATGCCATCGCGCAGCCCGGCCAAGAACCCGGCTGGCTCACCGCCGGGCGCTGGTGCGTCGCTCGAGATCGAGATCGACACGGTCGAGTAGGTGATGCTCTCCTCGAGCACCTCGAGCTGTGCGCGCAGGCTCTGCAGCTCGCCGCTGCGCTCGGTGAGCGTCGTCTCGATGGCAAGGAGGTCGTCCACCTCCGTCGCCGAGGAGAGCATTCCCCGCAGGGAGGTGACCGAGGCCTCCAGCGTCGCCACCCGGGAGGCCATGTCGGTCTTCTGCAGGGTCACGTCGACCGCCGAGGTCTCGACCGAGACGACCTCGCCGACCTCGCGCAGCTCGGTGATGAACGCGTCGTAGTCCTCAGCCGGGACGCGGGCCGTCAGCTGCGCGGAGATGACGTCGCCACCGGTCTCCGAGCGAGCGTCGATGCGGCCGTCGCGTGCCTCCACGAGAGCTTCGACCTGCTCTCGAACGCCCGGCACGTCACCCGTCTGGATCCCCACGTACCCCGTCGTCACGACATCGCGATCCTCTTCGGCGGCGCCCGCCATGGGGGCCTGGCCGGCGTCTTCCTGCGCGACACCCTGCGGGGCCCCGGCGGACTCGGCCGAGGAGGAGCCATTGGCGCATCCGGCGAGCAGGAGGGCCGTCAGGGTGAGGGCGGTCGCGGCTCCGAGCCGCCTCAATGTGGTGCGCATAGGTGTCATGCAAGCACCTGCCGGGGTCGGGCGCGCTCCGAGTTCCCCCAGAGAACGCGCGTCGAGACGTTCGCTGCGATCGACCTGCGCCGAGGAGAGGCGCTCAGAAGAAGAGGTCGGGGTCCTTGCCGGTTCGTTCGCCGGATTCGAGTGCGGCGATCACTGCGAGGTCGTCGGCGTCGAGGCTGAAGTCGAAGACCTCGAGGTTCGAGGCGAGCCGATCGCGATGGACGGACTTGGGGATAACGACGTTGCCGAGGTCCAGCTGCCAGCGCAGCACCACCTGGGCGACGGTCCTGTCGTGCTTCTCGGCAAGCGCGACGAGCGCGGGCTCCTGGAGCAGCGTGCCTCTGGCGAGCGGGGACCACGCCTCCGTCAGGATGCTGTGCGTGCTGTTGTACGCGCGCGTCTCGGTCTGCGGCAGGCGGGGGTGCAGCTCGATCTGGTTGACGGCTGGAACCGTGCCGGTCTCTGCCGCCAGGCGGTCGAGGTGATGCCCCTTGAAGTTCGAGACGCCGATCGAGCGTGCACGGCCCTCGTCGCGCAGTCGCTCGAGTGCTCGCCACGTCTCGACGTACCTGTCTTGCGCGGGGGCTGGCCAGTGGATGAGGTAGAGGTCCACGTAGTCCAGCCCGAGCCGCTCGAGGCTCTCGTCGAACGAGGCGAGCGTCTCGTCGAAGCCGTGCCGGTCGTGCCAGACCTTCGTCGCGACGAAGAGATCAGTGCGACGTGCTCCGCTCTCGCGGATTCCGCGCCCCACGCCCACCTCGTTGTCGTAGAACGCGGCGGTGTCGATGTGGCGGTAGCCGAGGTCGATGGCGTCGACGACGACTCTTGTCGCCTCCTCGTCGGGCACCTTGTAGACCCCGAGCCCCAGCTGTGGGATCTCGATGCCGTCGTTCATGGTCAGGCTGGGGGAGAGCGGCGAGGTCATGGAGGCCTTTCGTTCGGCGTGCGGCTGAGCGAGGGTCGATCAGGAGGGCGCGTTCAGGATGTTCATCGGCTCTGTGTCGGGGCGCGGAGCGATGTCGGTGCCGCGCAGGTCCGGGATGCTTCGACGCCAGATGAGCGCGACGGCCGCGCCGAGGAGCGCGAACGCCGCGCTGACCAGGAACCCGCCGAGGGAGCCGGCGAGGTCGTTGGCGATGCCTGCGAGCGCGGATCCTGCGGCCGCCCCGATGAGCTGGCCAGTCGCCATCCACCCGTACGACTCTGCGCTCTCGCTGAACCTGACGCTCGAGGACACGGCCGAGAAGCTGCCGGAGAAGACCGGCGCGATGCCGAGGCCGCTCACGAAGAACGCCGCGCCGAGCCAGATCGGGTTCGTCGAGATGAGCGCGAGACCGATGCCGAGGAACACGATGCCCATGCGGCGCGCGAGGGACATGGGGGCCAGTGGGACATGTCCGAATGCGAGGCCTCCGACAAGCGAGCCGACGGCGAACACCGCCAGCAGCACCCCGGTCTCGGCTCGCTCGTGCCCGAACTCGGCGACGACGGCTGCCTCGATGGCGGAGCAGGCGCCGACGAGCAGCGCGCCGATGATCGACATGAGCACGACGACGGGGTTGCGGAGCACCGCCCCGGCTCTCCTCCTCGACTTCGGGATGCGGACCTTTCCCACCTCGGGAGCCGCGACGAACCAGAGGCCGCCGAGGAGCAGGATGCCGGCCGCGACGAGAATGCCGGCGGCGGGGGAGATCGCGAACGCGACGGCCGTGGTGGCGACAGGGCCGATGACCCAGATGACCTCCTGGAGGGAGGCGTCGAGGGAGAAGAGCCGAGAGAGGAGGGCCGCGTTCACCACCTTGGGGTAGATGGTCCTGACGGCCGGGGACACGGGAGGGATGGTCAGCCCGGCCAGGACGGCGATGATCGCGGCCTGCCAGAGCACCGGCGGCCAGAGGGCCAAGGCCGTGAGCGAGACGGAGCAGGCGACCATCGTCGCGATGAGAACGGGGCGCATGCCCCAGAACGTCATGAGGCGACCGGCCACCGGTCCGGAGACCGCCTGGCCGATGCTCAGCGCTGCGAGGACGACGCCTGCCGAGGTGAAGTTGCTGTACGTGTCCTCGATGTGCATGAGGATCGCGAGCGAGAGCATGCCGGCGGGGAACCTGGCGACGAGCTGCGAGAGCAGGAGTCGTGTCAGGCCTGGGGTTCTGAGTACAGTCGCATAGTTCGTCACAGCGCCGACAATCGTACGCCCCAGACACAGAATGTCGGTGGTTGGGGACAGACTGTGCACAACCGCCGAAAACCGGTGGAGAAACGCCGGAAACAGGGGCATTTTCTGTGGAGGACTTGTGGAGAACTACACGGTTGTAACACCGCATCTAGTGGTGGTAGCCTCATCGAGCACAAGATGTAGTGGCCGCGGGAAACTGCGACACAACGGGGGTTCATCCGCCTGGCACCGCGTGAGACTGCTCCGGCAGGGCCGCGGAAGACCGGACGAGACGCGTTCACCGCACTGCACGAATAGCACTCCCCACAGCACTTAGGAACCAGGAGAAGACCATGGCAATCGCCGTCTACAGCAAGCCGTCATGCGTGCAGTGCACCGCCACCTACCGTGCCCTCGACAAGCAGGGCATCGAGTACGAGATCTTCGACGTGTCCGCCGACGAGAAGGCACTCCAGACCGTCAAGGAGCTCGGCTACATGCAGGCTCCCGTCGTCATCGCCGGTGACGACCACTGGTCGGGGTTCCGTCCCGACAAGATCAGCCAGCTGGCTGCTCTCGCCACGGCCTAGCCGTCGCACCTCGCTGCTCTCGCCGCTGTTGAAGAAGGGACTGCACCCATGACCGGGCTCATCTACTTCTCGAGCGTCTCCGAGAACACGCGTCGCTTCGTCGAGAAGCTCGATCGGCCAGCGAGCCGCATCCCGCTCTTCCCGAGCGAACCCCAGCTTGTCGCAGACGAGCCCTACGTGCTCATCCTCCCCACCTACGGCGGGGGAGATGGGCGCGGGGCCGTCCCCAAGCAGGTCATCAGGTTCCTGAACGAGCCGCGCAACCGCGAGCTCCTCCGCGGCGTCATCGCCGGCGGGAACACGAACTTCGGCAAGGGCTACGGCCTGGCTGCCGACATCATCTCTGCGAAGTGCGGCGTACCCACGCTCTACCGCTTCGAACTCTTCGGCACGCCAGACGACGTCGCCGCAGTCAACTCTGGATTGGACAGGTTTTGGCAGCAACAACCGCTCTCGACGACGCAAGTGTCATCACGATGAACGCACCAACGGCGGCGAACACGCTCGACTACCACTCGCTGAACGCGATGCTCAACCTGTACGACGAGAACGGCCAGATCCAGTTCGACAAGGACCGCGAAGCCGCTCACCAGTACTTCATCCAGCACGTCAACCAGAACACGGTCTTCTTCCACGATCTCGAAGAGCGCCTCGAGTACCTCGTCGAGAACGAGTACTACGAGCCCGAGACGCTCGCGATGTACTCCCACTCGTTCATCGAGCAGCTCCGCAACCGCCTCTACGCGAAGAAGTTCCGCTTCCCCACGTTCCTCGGCGCGTTCAAGTTCTACACCTCGTACGCCCTCAAGACGTTCGATGGCAAGCGCTACCTCGAGCGCTTCGAGGACCGCGTGCTCATGGTCGCGCTCGGCCTCGCACAGGGTGAAGAGGTGCTCGCGACCTCGCTCGCCGACGAGATGATCGCCGGCCGCTTCCAGCCGGCGACCCCCACGTTCCTCAACACGGGCAAGAAGCAGCGCGGCGAGCTCGTCTCCTGCTTCCTCCTCCGCATCGAGGACAACATGGAGTCCATCGGCCGCTCCATCAACTCCGCGCTGCAGCTCTCCAAGCGCGGCGGCGGCGTCGCGTTCAACCTCTCCAACATCCGCGAGTCCGGCGCCCCGATCAAGCAGATCCAGAACCAGTCCTCTGGCATCATCCCGATCATGAAGCTGCTGGAGGACTCCTTCTCCTACGCGAACCAGCTCGGCGCGCGCCAGGGTGCGGGAGCCGTGTACCTCAACGTGCACCACCCGGACATCATGCGGTTCCTCGACACGAAGCGCGAGAACGCCGACGAGAAGATCCGCATCAAGACGCTCTCGCTGGGCGTCGTCGTCCCCGACATCACGTTCGAGCTCGCCAAGCGCGGCGAGGACATGTACCTCTTCTCCCCGTACGACGTCGAGCGCGTCTACGGCAAGCCGTTCGGCGACATCTCCGTCACGGAGAAGTACTACGAGATGGTCGACGACGCGCGCATCCAGAAGACGAAGATCAGCGCTCGCCAGCTGTTCCAGACGCTCGCCGAGATCCAGTTCGAGTCGGGCTACCCGTACATCATGTACGAGGACACGGTGAACCGTGCGAACCCCATCGAGGGACGCATCAACATGTCAAACCTGTGCTCGGAGATCCTTCAGGTCAACTCGCCGACGACCTACACCGACGACCTCGGCTACGAGACCATCGGCAACGACATCTCCTGCAACCTGGGTTCGATGAACATCGCGGCCGCCATGGATTCGCGCGACCTGGCGACGGCCGTCGAGACGGCGATCCGCGGCCTCACCGCCGTGAGCGACATGAGCCACATCGCCTCGGTGCCGTCCATCGCGAAGGGCAACGACGAGTCGCACGCCATCGGCCTCGGCCAGATGAACCTGCACGGATTCCTGGGACGCGAGCGCATCTTCTACGGTTCGGAAGAGGCTCTCGACTTCACGAACATCTACTTCTACACGGTGGTGTTCCACGCGATCCGTGCCTCGAACCTCATCGCGACCGAGCGTGGCCGTTCCTTCGCCGGCTTCGAGCGCTCCACCTACGCGACCGGCGAGTTCTTCGACAAGTACGTCGACGTCGAGTGGGCTCCCAAGACGGAACGCGTCCGCGAGCTCTTCGAGGGCATGCACATCCCGACCCAGGCCGACTGGGCTGAGCTGCGCGAGCTCGTGCAGAAGCACGGCATGTACAACCGCAACCTGCAGGCCGTGCCGCCGACCGGGTCGATCAGCTACATCAACCACTCGACCTCGTCGATCCACCCGATCGCGTCGAAGATCGAGATCCGCAAGGAAGGCAAGCTCGGCCGCGTCTACTACCCGGCGCCGTACCTCTCGAACGACAACCTCGAGTACTTCGAGGACGCCTACGAGATCGGCTACGAGAAGATCATCGACACGTACGCCGAGGCGACGCAGCACGTCGACCAGGGCCTGTCGCTGACGCTCTTCTTCAAGGACACGGCGACGACCCGCGACATCAACCGCGCGCAGATCTACGCGTGGAAGAAGGGCATCAAGACGATCTACTACATCCGTCTTCGTCAGCTCGCGCTCGAGGGCACCGAGGTCGACGGCTGCGTCAGCTGCATGCTGTAACAGCCCCTCCTCGGCCAGGCCGGCCTCTGGGCGAATGCCCGACCATTCCCGCACGAACGCGACAGAAAAGAACTCACGCAGATGAACCCGCAGGTCGAGACGAGCCACCTTCTCGAGAAGGTCCAGGCGATCAACTGGAACCGCATCCCGGATGAGAAGGATGTCGAGGTCTGGAACCGACTCGTCAACAACTTCTGGCTGCCGGAGAAGGTGCCGCTGTCGAACGACGTGCAGTCGTGGAACACGCTCACGCCGGCCGAGCAGACACTCACCATGCGCGTCTTCACGGGGCTCACGCTGCTCGACACGATCCAGGGAACCGTCGGCGCCGTCAGCCTCATCCCCGACTCGCTGACGCCGCACGAGGAGGCCGTCTACACGAACATCGCGTTCATGGAGTCGGTGCACGCCAAGAGCTACTCGTCGATCTTCTCGACCCTCTCGAGCACGCCGCAGATCGACGACGCGTTCCGCTGGTCCACGGAGAACGAGAACCTGCAGCGCAAGGCGCAGATCGTCATGAACTACTACCACGGCAACGACCCGCTCAAGCGGAAGATCGCGTCGACGCTGCTGGAGTCGTTCCTGTTCTACTCGGGCTTCTACCTGCCCATGTACTGGTCGAGCCACGCGAAGCTGACCAACACGGCCGACCTCATCCGCCTCATCATCCGTGACGAGGCAGTGCACGGCTACTACATCG
Source organism: Pseudoclavibacter terrae (assembly GCF_008831075.1). Lineage (GTDB taxonomy): Bacteria > Actinomycetota > Actinomycetes > Actinomycetales > Microbacteriaceae > Pseudoclavibacter > Pseudoclavibacter terrae. Next base: position 899,889 of record NZ_WBJX01000001.1, read on the forward strand.
GGTACAAGTTCCAGAAGGGGCTCGAGCTCGTCGACGAGGCCAAGCGCCAGGAGCTGAAGGACTACACGTTCGAGCTGCTCTTCGAGCTGTACGAGAACGAGGTGCAGTACACGCACGACCTGTACGACGAAGTCGGCCTGGCCGAGGACGTCAAGAAGTTCCTGCACTACAACGCCAACAAGGCGCTCATGAACCTCGGCTACGAGCCCATGTTCCCCTCCAGCGTCACCGACGTGAACCCGGCGATCCTGTCGGCCCTCTCGCCGAACGCCGACGAGAACCACGACTTCTTCTCCGGGTCGGGTTCCTCCTACGTCATCGGCAAGGCCGTCAACACCGAAGACGAGGACTGGGACTTCTAACCCCGCGCCCCGTAGCGCCACCTTCGAGGCGGCACCGACCAGAATCTGGCCGGTGCCGCCTCGACGCGTCTCACCCGACAACGCCGCGCCGCGCCGCCGCCGCTCGAGGGCGGACTTGTGGTCGCTTCCGGCGCGTTTTGGCGACCACAACTCCGCCCGCGGTCTCGGAGGCCGCACCCGGGGAGGAGTTGGGGTCGTTTTCGTCCTGGTGAACGCGACCAGCTCTTGCCGTGATCCGGGCCGCGCGCGCTACGCTCTGGGCAGCGGCGCCCCGCCGCCGGGGGCGAGCACGGTTCCCCCGAGCACGATCGAAGGAGATCCCATGGGACACGACAAGAACGAGGAACTTCGCGAGGAGCATGAGCACCAGGAGGAGCACCGCCAGGTGCGCCGCGACGAGACCTTCGAGGCTGGCGACGGTGCCGTCGACGACGAGGGCTCGCAGGACCGCCGACGCCAGGACGGCGTCAGCGACCTGTCCTGACCGCTGAGTCCGGCGCGTCCCCGGCCCTCGGCTCGGGGTGCGCCGGACCCACCAGCACGACGAAACACCCGGCACCTCCAGGAACGCAGGAGAAGTCATGGTCGACAACGAGGTCTCCACCACGCCTGACGACGGGCGGGACGAGACTCCCAACGAACGCTACGACCGCAACTGGAACGAGCTCATGCAGGAGTTCCGTGTCCTGCAGACGGGCACGCAGATCATGGCGGGCTTCCTCTTGACGCTGCCGTTCCAGCAGCGCTTCACGGAGCTGGGGCCGTTTGACCACGTGCTCTACCTGTGCCTCGTCATCTTCGCCGTCGTCGTCACCCTGTTGGCCCTCGCACCGGTCATGTTGCACCGCGTGCTCTTCCAGGAGCGAGCGAAGGCGCAGCTGGTGCACGCGGCGAGTGTGATCCTCCTCGTCTGCCTCGTCGCGGCGACGCTGCTGTTCGTCGGCATCGTGCTCTTCGTCTTCGACTTCGTCGTCTCACCCACTGCCGGTCTGTGGGCCGGGGGAGGGATCGCCGTGCTCGCCGTCCTGCTGTGGACCTTCGGCCCGAAGCTCCTCAGGGCGGCGCGCGACCGCGCCGCGCGTGATTACCCCAGCGGGAACGCGTCGAACAGCTGAGCGGGAGCCTCCTGAGTGCGCGAGTCGACCACGTAGCTCTCGACCAGGGCACCCGCATCCGCTGACACGGTCAGCACGCTGAAGACGCTCAGCTTCGGGTCGGCGACGTACGGGAGCGGCTGCCCTTCGGGTCCCAGCTGGGGGCGGATGTTCGGCACGACCGGGGCGAGGCCGCCCGGGTCGCCCTGCGCGAGGGCGTTGTGGGAGTTCCAGAGGCGAGGCGGGCGGGCGCGGTGACGTCCGCCGCCGCTCTCGAACGCTCCGTGGGTGCTGCCCGCGTGCGAGGTCTCGAGGTAGTGCACGCCCGCGGGCGACGTGAACCTGGACCAGAGGTGGGAGTGGCCCCCGACCACGAGGTCGACCCCGGCCGCCTCGAGCAGTGGCGCGACGTCGCGCAACAGGATGTTCTCGCTCGACGGGTAGTCGTAGCGGACCCCGGTCACCCGCCCAGTCGCATCCCGCTCCTCCAAGCGAACGGGATGCGCGAAGTGCGGCATCGCGTTCACGCCGATGCTGTGCGGGCTCTCGTGCATGACGACGACCTGCAGCCTCGCCTCAGCGAACTCCGGACTCTGCAGTTCGCGTCGCAGCCAGGTGTGCTGCGTGCTGCCGACGCTCAGGTCGTCGATAATGTGCGAACCGTGGCGCTGGGCGAGCGGGTCGTCGAGCACGTCGCGTGACTCCTGGTACCTGCTCGAGACGTTGCGGGCCTCGGGACGCTCGTCGGCACGGCCCGACCGCCAGACGCGTGCCGCACTGAGCGCGATGATGCGCACGCCGCCGAACGTGACGGCGTAGTAGCGCTGCCCGGACGCTGAGGGAAACAGCCCCTCGTAGTTGGACAGGCTGTGGCTATCGGCGGAGACGGCGAGCGGCAACGCGTTGTCGAACGATGCAGGCAGCCCGGCCCCCGCCGCCCTCCTGCCTTGGACCTCGTGATTGCCGACCACGGGAAAGATCGGGGTGCTCGGCAGGATGCTCCGCATGGCCGGGAAGAACGCTGACCCTCTGGCGTCGTCGAACCATTCGGAGGCGCGGTCGGGAACGTTCACGAAGTCGCCTGCGTAGAAGACTGCGTCGAACGGGCCGACCACGGCTGAGGCCTGCTGCATCGCGGCAGGCACGGGCGCGCCGAGCTGATGATCGCTGGTCAGCAGGATGCGCAGGAGCGGCGCGTCGGGCGGGGGAGCGGCCGTGAGGCGAGCGACCGTGGACGTGGCTCCGTCGCTGACGACTCGGTACGCGTAGTCCTGGCCCGGCACGAGCCCGGTGGCGTCGGCAGAGACGCGCCATACCTCGCGCGACACGATGACCTCGGTCTCGAGGGCCCGACGCAGCTCGATCAGCTCGGTCGGGAGCGCGCTGTCGCGATCCTCCGCCATGGCGGGGAGGCGAGTGCAGACGGTTTCGACCGCGCTTGCCCCTGGCAGGAGGGCACCGAGGTTGGCCCGGTGAAGTTCGTCCGGCGTGAGACGCGCAAGGCGCTCCGCGCGCTCGATCGGCGCGAAGACCAGGCGGCTCGCGCGCGGCCTCCGGTCGGTGACCCAGGCGACTTCGACTCCGGTCTCGTCCGGCAGCAGAAGATACGGTTCGCACAGCATTCCGACGTCGTCGCTCATCCGCGTGCCTCCATCTTCGCGCCGGTCTGGCTCTTGCGGCCCTGCCCACCAGTGGCAAGAGTAAGCACATGGACATCCCCATGACGCCTCCCGCCGACGAGAATCCCTTGACGATCTTTAGCAGCGCCGATGAGCTCAGACCGCTTCCGAAGCTGGAGCTGCCCGAGAGCGGGACGAGGAGCGAGGTCGCGTACCAGCTCGTCCGTGACGACGCGATGCTCGACGGCAACGCCAGGCAGAACCTCGCCACCTTCGTGAGCACCTACATGGACGAGCACGCCGATCGCCTCTACTCGGCGACGTTCGACAAGAACATCGTCGACAAGGACGAGTACAGACGGACGGCCGAGATCGAGCAGCGATGCTGGAAGATGATCGCGAACCTTTGGCACGTGCCCGACGTGACCACGGCCATCGGGACGAGCACGGTCGGCTCATCAGAGGCGGCCATGCTGGCAGGCCTCGCCCTGAAGAAGCGGTGGGCTTCGGCGCGCAAAGCCAAGGGGCAGTCGGCGGATGCACCCAACATCGTGATGTCGAGTGCCGTGCAGGTGTGCTGGGAGAAGTTCTGCGTCTACTGGGATGTGGAGGCTCGCTTCGTGCCCATCGACGACACGCATCCGACGCTCACGGGCGACCAGCTCGACGCCGTCGTCGACGAGAACACCATCGGCGTCGTCGCCATCATGGGCGTCACCTACACCGGCGCGTACGAGCCCGTGAAGGAGATCTCGGCCGCCCTCGACCGGATCCAGGCGGCGCGCGGCCTGGATATTCCCGTGCACGTCGACGGAGCGTCCGGCGGCATGATCGCGCCGTTCCTCAACCGGGACCTCGAGTGGGACTTCCGCGTCGACCGGGTCGTGTCGATCAACACCTCCGGCCACAAGTACGGGCTCGTGTACCCCGGCCTCGGCTGGGTCGTGTGGCGCGACGTCGACCTCGTGCCGCCCGAGCTGATCTTCCGGGTCAGCTACCTCGGCGGCGACATCCCCACACTCACCCTCAACTTCTCGCGCCCCGGCGCGCAGGTGCTGCTGCAGTACTACCAGTTCCTGCACCTGGGGTTCTCGGGGTACGAGCGCGTGCAGCGCGCGACGATGGATGTGGCGCAGTTCCTCGCGCAGGAGATCGACTCCATGGACGAGTTCACCCTCTTCAACAGGCAGCTCGACATCCCCGTCTTCGCCTGGCAGCGCACCGACGCGGGCGGCGCATGGACTCTCGCCGATGTCTCCGACCGGCTGCGCATGACCGGCTGGCTCGTGCCCTCGTATCCGCTGCCAGACAATCTCTCCGACCGACTCGTCCAACGCATCGTGGTTCGCAACGGGCTCGGACGTGACCTTGCCGACGACCTCATGGAAGATCTCCGTGGCGCGGTCCGGGACCTCGATTCGGGCGCCGCAGGCCGTTCCGACGGAGGGGACGGCAAGCGCGGGTTCACGCATTAGGGAGGTTCCCGTCCCGCATCCCGCCGACCGGATGAGCGCTCCAAACGGCACCATCCAGGCGCCTCCCGCGAGATGGGAATCGGCGACTCGCTGCGACGGATGAACATCACAAGGCGAACACGATGTGCGGATCGTGTCATTCAGCAGACTCCCAGGCCGGTAGCGTTGCGCACACAATTCGGCTGAGGCGATCTGCGTCAGCCGACAGACCGGCAGACGCGGGGGCAGCCGGGTTCCGACAGGTTCCAACGCTGCTCAATGTTCTGCCCCGGCCGAGGAGCACGATGCGAACTTCGCTCACCTCACTCCTGCAACGAGTCGCAGACTCACGAAACCAAGTCCTGTCCGTCATCGCGGTCGCACTGCTGCTGCTGCTGACCGGCGGAGCCATCGCGGGAACCGCCCAGGCGGCCACGATCGGCAAGAGCTCGGTCGAGGGACAGACCTTCACGATCGCCACCGACACCACGTGGGCGCCGTTCGAGTTCGAGATCGACGGCGAGCTCCGCGGCATCGACATGGACCTCATCAACGCCATCGCGGATGATCAGGGCTTCACAGTCGACATCAAGTCGCTCGGGTTCGATGGCGCGTTGCAGGCAGTGCAGACCAACGCGGTCGACGGCATGATCGCCGGCATGTCGATCACCGATGAGCGGAAGGGCACGTTCGACTTCTCGAACCCCTACTTCGACTCAGGCATCCAGATGGCCGTCGCCAAGGACAATGGCGACGTCACCACGTACGAGGACCTCGCGGGCAAGACCGTCGCCGCCAAGAACGGCACCGAGGGCTTCACGTTCGCCGAGACCCTGGGCAAGGAGATCGGCTTCACCGTCACCGGCTTCCAGGATGCGTCCGACGCGTTCAACGACGTCACGAGCGGCAACTCGGTCGCGGTCTTCGACGACTTCCCGATCCTCCAGTACGGCATCGAGACCGGCGAGATCAACCTCAAGACGGTCACCGAGCCGGAGCGCGCATCCTCGTACGGCTTCGCGGTCAACAAGGGCCAGAACACGGAGCTCCGCGAGGCCTTCAACGAAGGCCTGAAGAACGTCGTCGAGAACGGCACCTACCAGGGCATCCTCGACGAGTACCTCGGCGACGGCGCGCCCGACGCGACCAAGATCTCCGGCGGAGTCGTCACGCTCGGCAACGAGGTCATCGAGGACGACGGTCCCGGCACACTGCCCAAGAACCCGCTCTTCCCGGTCGACACCCCGCAGGACAAGGGCTCGTTCGTCATCGCGACGGACAACACCTACGCGCCGTTCGAGTTCGAGCAGAACGGCGAGACCATCGGCATCGACATGGACCTGATGCGCGCGATCGCCGCGAACCAGGGCTTCGCGGTCGACATTAAGCCGCTCGGCTTCGATGCCGCACTCCAGGCGGTCCAGTCCGGCCAGGCCGACGGCATCATCGCCGGCATGACCATCACGGACGAGCGCAAGGAGGTGTTCGACTTCTCGGAGCCGTACTTCACCTCCGGTGTGCAGATGGCCGTCGCTGATGGCGACACGAGCATCACCGGCTACGAGGACCTGGCCGGCAAGAACGTCGCCGTCAAGACGGGAACCGTGGGCGCCACGACCGCCGAGGAGCTGTCGACCGAGTACGGCTTCACGATCCGCACGTTCTCCGACACCGCCGACATGATCGCGGAGGTGCAGACGGGCAACTCCGTCGCACTGTTCGAGGACTTCCCTGTGCTGCAGTACGGCATCCAGCAGGGCAACGGCCTCATGACCGTCGGAGACCCCATCGAGGGCGGCGAGTACGGCTTCGCGGTGCTCAAGGGACAGAACGCCGACCTGCTCGAGATGTTCGACGCCGGCCTCGCCAACGCCGAAGACACGGGAGTGCTCGACACGATCAACGACCGCTACCTCGGCAGCGAAGAGGAATCGGGTCAGCTGGGATTCTTCGAGCTCGTCGTGGCGGCCCTCCCGTCGCTCATGGTCGGCCTCGGCTACACGCTGCTCGCGACCGCGCTGTCGCTCGTCTTCGCCATGATCCTCGGCCTCGCGTTCGGCTTCCTGAAGATCTCGAAGAACCTGCTGCTCCGCGGCATCGCATCGACGTACGTGAACATCTTCCGAGGCACCCCGGTGCTGGTGCAGGCGTTCTTCTTCTACTTCGGTGTGCCAGCCGTGACGGGCATCTCGCTCGACGCGCTGACGGCCGGTGTGATCACGCTGAGCCTCAACGCCGGCGCGTACATCACAGAGACCGTGCGCTCGGGCATCCAGTCCGTCGACCCCGGCCAGATGGAAGCGGCTCGCTCGCTCGGCCTGACGCGTGGCAAGTCCATGCGCCGAGTCGTGCTGCCGCAGGCGTTCAAGATCATGACGCCCTCGCTCATCAACCAGTTCATCATCACGCTGAAGGACACCTCGCTGCTGTCCGTCCTCGGCTTCGCTGAGCTCACCTACCAGGGCCGCATCGTCATCGCCTCGACCTTCCGGTCGTTCGAGATCTGGCTCGTCGTCGGTGTGCTCTACTTCATCGTCATCTACCTGCTGACGGTCCTCTCCAACTACGTCGACAAGAGGTTCAACAAATGAGTGACGTGAACAACTCAGCGTCGGATGCGTCAGCCGTGGAGCAGACGCCATTCACTGGACGCTTCGACGCCGTCAACTCGGGCCAGCCGCGCGTGCGCGTCGTCGAGATGCACAAGTCGTTCGGCCCCGTCGAGGTGCTCAAGGGCATCGACCTCGAGATCGCCAACGGTGAGGTCATCGCCATCATCGGCCCGTCCGGTTCGGGCAAGTCGACGCTGCTGCGGTGCCTCAACCGCCTCGAAGAAGTCACCAAGGGCCACGTCTACATCGACGACGACGACATCACGGCGCCGAAGACGAACCTCGACAAGGTGCGCCAGCGCATCGGCATGGTGTTCCAGCACTTCAACCTCTTCCCGCATATGACCGTGCTGGAGAACGTGACGCTGGCACCCCGCGAGATCAAGGGCACGAGCAAGGAGGCGGCCAACACGCGCGGCGAGGAGCTGCTGCGCCGAGTCGGCCTCGACCACCTCATGGATCGCCGCCCCTCGCAGCTCTCCGGCGGACAGAAGCAGCGCGTGGCGATCGCCCGCGCGCTCGCCATGGACCCGGAGATCATGCTCTTCGACGAGGCGACCAGCGCCCTCGACCCCGAGATGGTGGGGGAGGTGCTGCAGGTCATCCGCGACCTCGCGAAGTCGGGCATGACGATGGCCCTGGTCACGCACGAGATGGGCTTCGCACGCGAAGTCGCCGACCGTGTCGTGTTCATGGCCGAAGGCAAGATCGTCGAGACGGGAACTCCGGACGAGCTGTTCGGCAACCCGAAGGAGTCGCGCACGCAGGACTTCCTCGGCAAGGTGCTCTAGCCGGTTCGCGAACCCGGGACCCAAGAACGCGGCACCCCCTGTCCGGTGGACAGGGGGTGCCGCGTTTCCACTAGCCTGTCGACGTGACGCTCAACGATGCACCCACCGCAGCCCAGTTCGCGAAGGACACCACCCCCGGATCCGAATGGTGGCGTTCGGCCGTCATCTATCAGGTCTACCCGCGTTCGTTCGCGGACGGCACCGGCGACGGCATCGGCGATCTCGCCGGCGTCACCGCGCACATCCCGGACCTCGCCGACCTCGGCATCGACGCCATCTGGCTCTCCCCGTTCTACCCGTCGCCGCTCAATGACGCCGGCTACGACGTCGCCGACTACTGCGACGTCGACCCCGTCTTCGGCACGCTCGACGAGTTCGACCGGATGCTCGAAGCCGCTCACGAGCGGGGCATCCGCATCATCGTCGACATCGTCCCCAACCACTCCTCCTCGGAGCACGCCTGGTTCAAGGCGGCCGTGGCCGCTGGACCCGGCAGCCCGGAACGCGCACGCTACCTGTTCCGCGAGGGCAAGGGCGAGCACGGCGAGCTGCCGCCGAACAACTGGCAGTCGCTGTTCGGCGGGCCCGCCTGGACGCGCCTCACGGAAGCCGACGGGACGCCCGGCCAGTGGTACCTGCACCTCTTCGACTCCACGCAGCCCGACTTCGACTGGTCGAACCCCGTGGTGCACCAGGACTTCGAGGACATCCTCCGCTTCTGGCTCGACCGCGGCGTCGACGGCTTCCGCATCGACGTCGCCCACGGCCTCGCGAAAGAAGACGGGCTGCCCGACTACATCCCCGTCGAGAGCAACCTGCCCATCGTCGGCGACCCCCGCACCCCGTACCTCGGGCAGGAGGCCGTGCACGACATCTTCCGCGCCTGGCACCTCGTGGCGGCCGAGTACGACGGCGACCGCGTGCTCTGCGGTGAGGCGTGGCTCCCGAGCGTCGAGGAGATGGCCGAGTGGGTCCGCCCCGGCCAGCTGCACCAGACGTTCAACTTCGCGTACCTGCGCGCCCCGTGGGACGCGGACGGCCAGAAGGAGGTCGTGACGCGCTCGCTCGCCGCGTTCGCCGCATCCGGAGCCCCCAGCACGTGGGTGCTGTCGAACCACGACACGGTGCGCCACGCGACCCGCCTCGCGCTGACCGAGCCGAACGCGCACGGCGCCGGCGTCGGCCCGAAGACCCCCGGCCAGCCCGACCCCATCGTGGGGGAGCGCCGCGCCCGCGCCGCGACCGCCCTCATGCTCGGCCTCCCGGGGTCGAGCTACCTCTACCAGGGTGAGGAGCTCGGGCTTCCCGATGTCATCGACCTCGCCGACGACGCGCGGCAGGATCCCATCTTCATCCGCTCCGAGGGCGAGCTGTACGGCCGCGACGGCTGCCGCGTGCCCATCCCCTGGGAGGCCGAGGGCGACAGCTACGGCTTCAGCCCGACGGGGGAGTCATGGCTTCCGCAGCCTGAGCTGTGGGCGAAGCTCGCCCGCAGCGAGCAGGTGCACGACCCCGCGTCGACGCTCAACCTCTACCGCTCGCTGCTCGCGCTCCGACGCGAGCACGACCTCGGGCTGGGGGATGCGCGCTTCGAATGGGTCGACGGCTTCGGCGACGAGGTGCTCGCCTACCGGAACGGCGACGTCACCGTCATCACGAACTTCGGCGTCGAGCCGGTTGCGCTGCCGGAAGGGCGTCGAGTGCTCGCCCGCAGCGAGGTCGCGCACGTGGACGCCGCCGGGCAGCTGGCGACCGACACCACGGTCTGGCTTGCCGCCGCCGAGTAGCACCGCCGTGCCCGGCGTGCCTGACGTGCCTGACGTGCCCGGCGTGCCTGACGTGCCTGGCGTGCCCGGCGTGCCTGACGTGCCTGACACGCCTCGCGTGGCTGGCGTGGGAGCACGCGGCAGCGTCGGGGCGGCGGAGCTCATCACCGAGCTCTCCACCCCGGCGCTGCCGGTCGTCGTCATCTCCCTGCTCAGCGGCCTGTCGAGCGCGGCGGGGTTGCCGGGTCTCCTTTGGGGTGCGATTCCGGCAGTGCTCTGCGGCGTCGTGCCGTACGCGGTGCTCGAGATCGCGTCGCGGCGCGGGATGCTCACCGACCGCCACGTCACCCAGAAGCGGCAGCGGCCGTGGGCATACGGCGTCTGCCTCCTGTCGGTCGCCGTGAGCGTGCTGCTGCTGGTCCTGCCCGGAGCGCCGTCGATGATGCTCTGGGCGCTCGGGACGATGTTCGTGGGGCTCATCGCGGCGGGCGCCATCACCGTCGTCGGCCCCAAGGTCTCGGTGCACGCGTTCTGCTGGAGCGCGCTGTGCGTGTTCCTCGCCCTGCTGTCTGCTGCTCTTCGCAGCCCTGCCCGTGATCGTGTGGAGTCGGCTCCGTCTCGGGCACCACTCGTCGACCGAGGTTGCGCTCGGCGCGGTGCTCGGGGCGCTGATCACCGCAGTGGCCTGGTTCTTCCTGCCCGTGTGATCGGGCAGGCGGAGCTCGCATCCGGGAGTCGCATCCTGTTGCTGTTGCTGTTGCTGTTGCTGTTGCTGTTCCTGTTCCTGTTCCTGTTCCTGTTCCTGTTCCTGTTGCTGCGTTGCTGTTGCTGTGTTGCTGCGAAGCCGGTCGCCCCGCGCCCAGGACCCATCCGTCCGCCGGACGTGCGGACTTTTCCTGGACGATGATGGGTTTTTTCCCATCACACTCGCAAAAAGCCCGCACGGCCGTCTGCGAGACCCATCAGCGTCGCCGAAACCCAGCACGGCTGTGTGTCGCGTGCCCGAATAGCGTGCCCGGAAACAGCGCCCGGATAGCGCGCCCGGAAGCAGCGCCCGGACAGCTCTTGCAGATACAGCTCACTCGGATCGTACGCCTCTTCGCTGACCCGGGACCCAGCCACTGGACGATGCTCGGGAGGACACTCGAAGCGACGGCCGGATCCCACCGGCCCAGCTTCGGAAGGACTCAGCAGATGGCATTTCAGGACAAGGTCGCGATCGTAACGGGCGGCGGTTCCGGGATCGGGGAGGCGATCGCCAAGGACCTCGCCGCGAACGGCGTCAAGGTCGTCGTCTCCGACATCAACCTCGAGGGCGCGAAGCGCGTCGTCGCCGAGATCGAGGCAGCCGGCGGCACGGCGTCGCCCTTCGAAGCGAACACGGCCATCGCCGAGGACAGCGTCCGCACCGTCGAGCACGCCGTCGCGACCTACGGCAAGCTCAACTACGCCGTGAACAACGCGGGCATCGGTGGGAAGGCCGCGCCGGCGGCCGAGGTGGACGTCGACGACTGGGACCGCGTCATCAACATCAACCTCAACGGCGTGCTCTACGGTCTGCGCGCGCAGATCCCGGCCATCCTCGAGGCTGGTGCCGACGAGGGCGCGATCGTCAACATGGCATCGATCCATGGCACGGTCGCAGCGATCGGCAGCGGCGCCTACACGGCGGCCAAGCACGGCGTCGTCGGCCTCACCAAGAACGCGGCGGCAGAGTACGGACCCCAGGGGCTGCGCATCAACGCGGTCGGGCCCGCGTACATCCGCACCCCGCTGCTCGAGCAGCACCTCGACGCGGCCGGGTTCGCGGCCCTTGAGGCGAAGCACCCGCTCGGACGCCTCGGCCAGCCGCAGGAGGTCGCGAACCTCGCGACGTTCCTGCTCTCCGACAAGGCCAGCTTCATGACGGGCTCCTACGTGCTCGTCGACGGCGGCTACACGGCGGTCTAACGGTCAGGAGCGTCAGCGCTGCCTGAGAAGCCACCCTCACGTTCGCCTCGCGGGGTCGGGTTATCGGGCAGCGATCTGCGGCAGCGATCCGGTGCGGCGCGCTACTTCTCGGCGAGGGCCTGGCGGATGCGCTTGAGCGAGACGGTCTCGGCAGTGCCGAGCTGCTGGGCGAAGAGGCTCACGCGGAACTCTTCGAGCATCCACCTCGCCTGCACGATGGACGCGGGCGCAGTGCGTGCGACGGGGAAGGTGCCCCCGGCTTCCGTGTACAGAGCCGTGGCCTGCTCGACCTGCATGAGCCCGGCGCGCTCGATGCTCGAGTGGCTGAGCACCCGTTCGAGGCGGTAGGTGAGCGCGCGCAGGTAGCGGGGCAGGTGCGCGAGCCGCGCGACACCGGTCTTCGACACGAACCCCGGGTACACGAGGGCCTGCAGCTGCGACCTGGCGTCGGCGAGCGACGGCAGCACGGAGATGTGGTTCGCCGACTTGAGTGCCTTGTTCGCCTCGCGGAAGCGGTCGAGTACCTCGGAGACGAGCTTGGTCTGCGCGAACATGCGGTCGACGAGGGTCGCGTTGAAGGCCTCGCGCAGCTCGTCGAAGGCCGCACGAGTGCGCACGGGCCCGCCGTGATCCGCGGAGTACGCGGCAACCGCGTCCTGGGCGAGCGCGGCCACGATGTCGTTGAAGAGCGCCGGCGTCGAGTGGTACGGGCTCGTGGCGAGGGCGAGCTTTTCCTTCGCCGTCAGGTGCTCCTGCACGTAGCTCGCGGGTGAGGGCACCGAGGCGGCGAGCAGGGCGGCGACGCCGACGGGATGCTCGCGCGCCTGGTCCTCTGGGGTCGTCACGAGGCGGAGATCGATGCTGCCCTTGACGACGGCCAGCGACGGGTAGGCGCGGATGACGCCGTGCTTGCGCTTGATGTCGATGAGCTCCGGGATCTCGTCGAGCGGCCATTCGGTGAGCCCGTGCTGGTCGTAGCGTAGTTCCGCCGTCGACGCGCTCTGCGCGGGCACCGAGCCGGCTTCGCGCACGCCGTTCCCTGGCCGGGCAGGTGCGGCGACCTGCTGGGTGGCGCGCAGGACCGACGCCTCCGACGCCTTCTTGAGCTTCTCCTGCAGCGCCGTGAGGTCTTCGCCGGTGCCGAGCTCGCGCCCGCGGTCGTCGAGCACTCGGAAGCGCACCCGCAGGTGGGACGGAACGCGGGTCCAGTCGAACTCGGAGACGTCGAAGCGGATGCCCGCCTGCCGCTGCATGATCTGCCGCAGCGCGTCGTCGAAGTCGCCGGGAACCTCCTGGCCGAGGTCGGGCCTCGCCTCGCCGAGCTCGCCGAGCAGCTTGTCGGCCCAGTCGGCGGACGGCACGAAGTTGCGGCGGGTCGCCTTCGGCAGCGACTTGAGGAGCGCGATGACGAGTTCGCGGCGCATGCCGGGAACCTGCCAGTCGAAGCCGCGGTCGTCGAGGCGCGACAGCAGGGGGAGCGGGATGTTGACGGTCACGCCGTCGTCGGGCGCCCCCGGGTCGAAGCGGTACCTGAGGCGCAGGCGCTGGTCGCCCTGCTTCCACTCGGTCGGGAACCCGGCACCCTGCTCGTCTGGGTCGGCGTGCTCCTCGCCGAGCACATCCGCCCGCGTCATCGTGAGCAGCTGCGGGGTCTGCTTCTGCGCGCCCTGCCACCACTTCTCGAATGTCGACTGCGAGACGACGTCGCGGGGGAGCCGCTCGTCGTAGAACTCGAAGACGGCGTCCTCGTCGTCGGAGTACGCGCCGCGCGACCTGGTGCGCTCCTCGAGGTCGGCGAGGCTCTTGCGCAGCGCCCGGTTCTTCGAGTCAAAGCTGTGGCGGCCGTTCCAGTCGCCCTCGACGAGGGCGTGACGGATGAACAGGTCGCGCGACCAGGCCGGGTCGATCTTGGAGAACTGCACCGTGCGCCCGCGGACGATCGGCACGCCGTAGAGGGTCACGCGCTCGATCGCGACGGCGGAGCCCTGCTTCTTCTCCCAGTGCGGGTCGGAGTGGTTGCGCTTCGCGAGGTCGCCGGCGAGCACCTCGGCCCAGGCCGGATCGATCTTGGCGACGGTGCGTGCGAAGAGGCGGCTCGTCTCGACGAGCTCGGCCGCCATGACGACATCCGGCTGCTTCTTCGCCTTCGCGAGGCCCGAGCCGGGGAAGATCTGGAAGCGGGTGCCTCGGGCTCCCGCGTAGTCGCGCTTCAGCTCGTCGCGGATGCCGATGTGGCTGAGGAGGCCGGCGAGCATGGAGCGGTGGATGGCGTCGGCGAGCGCGCCGGGCTCCTGTACCTGGCCAGCGGCGGGCCGCTGCACCTTCAGGCCGATGGGGCCGGCGAGCTGACGCAGCTGCCTGAACACGTCCTGCCACTCGCGGAAGCGGACGAAGTTGATGAACTCGTCGCGGCACTTGCGGCGGAACGCGCTCGAGCCGAGCTCGTGGCTCTGCTCCTCGAGGTAGTTCCAGAGGTTCACGAGGGTGAGGAAGTCGCTGGACGGGTCGCGGAATCTGGCGTGCAGCTCGTCGGCCTTCTGCCGGTGGTCGAGCGGCCGCTCGCGGATGTCCTGCACCGTCATGCCCGCCACGATGATGAGCACCTCGCGGCTCACGTCGTGCTGCTTCGACTCGATGACCATGCGCCCGAAGCGGGGGTCGATGGGCAGGCGTGCGAGGCTGCGGCCGATCTTCGTGAGCCGCAGCTGGCTGCTCTTCCCCTGGCTGGCCTTGCCGGGCTCGACGGCGCCGAGCTCGCTGAGCAGGTCGGTGCCGTCCTTGATGCCGCGCGCGTCCGGCGGCTGCAGGAACGGGAACTCGGAGAGCGCGCCGAGGCCGAGCTCGAGCATCTGCAGGAGCACGCTCGCGAGGTTCGTGCGGAGGATCTCGGGCTCGGTGAACTCGGGGCGGCGGTCGAAGTCCGCCTCGGAGTAGAGGCGGATCGCGACGCCCGCCGAGGTGCGGCCCGCGCGGCCTGAGCGCTGCTTCGCGGAGGCCTGCGAGATGGCCTCGATGGGGAGTCGCTGCACCTTCGCGCGCGTCGAGTAGCGGGAGATGCGGGCGGTGCCCGTGTCGATGACGGCCACGATGCCCGGCACCGTGAGGCTCGTCTCGGCGACGTTCGTCGCGAGCACGACGCGGCGCCGCACGCCCGGTGGGCGCTTCGACTCGAACACGCGGTGCTGCTCGGCGGAGGAGAGGCGCCCGAAGAGCGGGAGCACCTCGGTGGACTCGGGGCGGCGGTCGCGCGCGAGGTGCGCGCGGATCGCGTCCTGCGCATCCCGGATCTCCTGCTCGCCCGAGAGGAACACGAGGACGTCACCCGGCAGGTCGCGGTCGAGCTCGTCGAGCGCATCGACGATGCCCTCGAACATGTCGCGCTCCGGCGTCTGCGGTGCGGCGTCCTCGTCCTGTTCACCAGGGAGCGGTGCGTCGGCGACGAGCGGCCGGTAGCGCACGTCGACGGGGAAGGTGCGGCCGGAGACCTCGATCATCGGGGCGTCGTTGAAGTGCTTCGAGAACGACTCGGGGTCGATCGTCGCCGACGTGATGATGACCTTCAGGTCGGGGCGCTTCGGCAGGAGCGTCTTCAGGTAGCCGAGGAGGAAGTCGATGTTGAGGCTGCGCTCGTGCGCCTCGTCGATGATGATCGTGTCGTACTTGCGCAGCAGCCGGTCGCGGTGGATCTCGTTGAGGAGGATGCCGTCGGTCATGAGCTTCACGCGCGTCTCTGCGGACACCTCGTCGGTGAAGCGCACCTGGTAGCCGACGAGGCCGCCGATGTCGCCGCCGAGCTCATCGGCGATGCGCTCCGCGATCGTGCGGGCGGCGATGCGTCGCGGCTGCGTGTGCCCGATCATGGTGCGGCCGAGCTCGAGGCAGATCTTCGGCAGCTGCGTCGTCTTGCCCGAGCCGGTCTCGCCCGCGACGATGACCACCTGGTTGGCGGCGATGGCGTCGCGGATCTCGTCCCGCATCTGGCTGACGGGCAGCTCCGGCGGGTAGGAGATCTCGAGGGGCGTCGTAGTCATGAGCAGTTCAGTCTATTGCCAGGTGGCTTGCGAATGTGCCCCGCACCGGCCACTCAGCGGTCGCGATCCGCGCTCGTTCGCTTCCAGCGTCGCTCACCAACTCGCTTTAGTTGCACACGCTTGGTAAAACTGTGGGATGACCGCATTGCAGATCCCAAACGTATCCCTCAACGACGGCACCAGCATCCCCCAGCTCGGCTTCGGCGTCTTCAAGGTCGACCCGGCGGAGACCGAGCGCATCGTCTCCGACGCCCTCGAGGTCGGGTACCGCCACATCGACACCGCGAAGATCTACGGCAACGAGGAGGGCGTGGGCCGCGCCATCGCGAAGTCGGGCATCCCGCGCGAGGAGCTCTACATCACCACGAAGCTGTGGAACGACGAGCAGGGTCGCGACACGCCTCGCGCCGCGATCGACGCGAGCCTCGAGCGCCTCGGCCTCGAGAAGGCCGACCTGTACCTCATCCACTGGCCGACGCCCAAGCAGAATACGTATGTCGAGAGCTGGGAAGCCCTCGTCGAGCTGCAGCAGGCCGGCCTCACCACGTCGATCGGCGTGTGCAACTTCTTCGAGTCGCACCTGCGCGACATCATCTCGGCAACGGGCGTGAAGCCGGTCGTCAACCAGATCGAGCAGCACCCGATCTTCCAGCAGCCGGAGCTC
The DNA here is from genome assembly GCF_008831075.1 of Pseudoclavibacter terrae. Taxonomy (GTDB): domain Bacteria; phylum Actinomycetota; class Actinomycetes; order Actinomycetales; family Microbacteriaceae; genus Pseudoclavibacter; species Pseudoclavibacter terrae. The sequence goes on from NZ_WBJX01000001.1 coordinate 916,232, forward strand.
GACGCCTACCTGCAGGCCGAGGACATCAAGACCGAGGCGTGGGGCCCGCTCGGCCAGGCCAAGTACCCGCTCTTCGAGCTCGAGCCCGTCACGGCCGCGGCGGATGCACACGGCAAGACGCCAGCACAGGTCGTCATCCGCTGGCACATCCAGAAGGGCAACATCGTGTTCCCGAAGACCACGTCGCGTGAGCGCATGGTCGAGAACGCCCAGGTCTTCGACTTCGAGCTGTCTGGTGCCGAGTACGACGCCATCACGGCGCTCGAGCGCGGCGAGGAGGGTCGCGTCGCGGCGCACCCCAACGAGGTGAACTAGCCTCCAGCAGGCAAGGCGACGGCCGGTGCTCCCTCAGGGGACGCCGGCCGTCTCGCGTGCGCCGCATCCGCACGGGGAATGCTGGCTCCCGGCGGCAGGAACCGGCATCACTCGGGTGCATCCAGCGAGTCGGGGCGGCACGAAGCAGGGGGGCCTGTCAAGCGACGTCGCCACCGAGTTCGTCGTCGATACCGTCGAGAGCATGAGTTCCCCCGCACCTGCTCACGACACCATCGAGCGCATCGCGCGGGAGCGGTTCGGGTGGGAGTCGCTCCTCCCCGGTCAGGGCGACGCAATCCGCTCGGCGGCCGCGGGGCGCGACACGCTGCTCGTGCTCGCGACCGGTGGTGGGAAGTCCGCGGTCTACCAGGTCGCGGGCGCTGCGCGCGGCGGCATCGTCCTCGTCGTCTCGCCGCTCATCGCCCTGCAGGCCGACCAGCGTGCGTCGATCGAGGCCGCGCCGGACGCCCCCGACGTCGTCGCGATCAACTCCTCGCGGGGTGCCGCAGCGGTCGAGCGTGCGTGGGAGCGGATCGACGAGGGCGGATCGCTCTACGTGCTCCTCGCGCCCGAGCAGCTCGCGGACGAGGACAACGTCGCCCGTCTCGCGGCGCAGGGCGTGTCACTGCTCGTCGTCGACGAGGCGCACTGCGTCTCCTCCTGGGGGCACGACTTCCGGCCCGACTACCTGAGGCTCGGCGATGTGCGTTCAGCGCTTGGCGACCCGCCGGTGCTGGCGATGACCGCGACGGCGTCGAAGCCGGTGAGAGCGGACATCATCGAGCGGCTGCGGATGCAGGACCCGGACGTGCAGGTGCACGGCGTCGACCGCCCGGAGATCCGGCTCGTGGTGCAGCGCCACGAGAGCGAGGACGAGAAGCGAGCCGCCATCATCCAGGAGGCGCGCAGCTGGACCGCACCCGGCCTCATCTACGTGGCCTCGCGCCGGGAGACGGAGGCATACGCGGCCGAGCTCGCCGCGGAAGACCGCCACGTTGCCGCGTACCACGCAGGGCTCAAGGTCTCGGAGCGTCGTGCTGTCCAGGACCGGTGGCGCGACGGCGACCTCGACGTGGTCGTCGCGACCTCCGCGTTCGGCATGGGCATCGACCGGGGTGACGTGCGCTTCGTGTTGCACGCCGCGACGACGGAGTCTCTCGACGCGTACTACCAGGAGGTGGGCCGCGCCGGCCGTGACGGCGAGCCGGCGACGGCCGTGCTGCACTACCGCGTCGAGGACCTCGCGTTGCGACGCTTCTTCGCGAAGCGCTCGGTCGACAGCGCCGGGTTGCGCAGCGTGTGGCACGCCATCAAGCGCAAGCCCGGTGCCAGCGTGCGGGAGCTCGCCGAGGCCGTCGACCGGCCCGCCAGGTCCGTCTCCAGGCTCCTCAACCAGTTGGTGGATGCGGGCCTCGTCGACACAGCCGAGGGAGTGCATCCACTGCGCAGGACCCGGGTGGATGTCGTCGTGCGGGCAGTCAAGGAAGCGTCCGCCGCTCGGGAACGCATCGCCGAGTCGCGGCTGGCCATGATGCGTGCCTACGCCGAGGAGTCGTTGTGTCGCCGCCGGGTGCTGCTCGACTACTTCGGGGTCGACGGGCCTGAGTGGTGCGGCAACTGTGACGGCTGCGAGCGACACGAGGCCGACGGAGACGCTCCAGAGGCTGCGGGCGCCGCAAGCGCCCGCGACTCGCGCACGGGCATCGACAGCGCCGCGGACGCTCCGCTTGCCGTCGATGAACCCGTCGAGCACCGCGAGTGGGGAGCCGGCACGGTCGTGAGCCTGGAGGAGGACCGGGCGACGATCTTCTTCGAGTCGGAGGGCTACAAGGTCGTCGCGCTCGCGGCACTCGACTCCGGCGTGCTGCGGCAGGTGGAGGCCGCCTGAGGGACGCCGCAGCGACGCATCGTCGAGGAGCGCTGCGTCTCGTTCCGCGAGTCTCCGGAAGCAGCGACCGTGGCGGTGTGCGGGCTGGGAGGCGCCTTGCGGTGACCCGGGCTGTCTAGGTGAGCCGGCGAGCGATCGCCGCGAGCTCGGCGACCGATCCATCGGAGATGGCGCGCAGGTGCTCGGTGATCGCCTCGATCGGCCAGTCCCACCAGGCGGCGTCGAGCAGGGTCGCGACGTCGGCGTCATCGAATCGGCGTCGGATGAGCGTGGCCGGGTTGCCGCCGACGACGCCGTAGTCGGGCACGTCCTTGGTGACGACCGAAGCCGTGGAGATGATCGCCCCGTGCCCGATGCGCACCCCTGGCATGATGGTGACGTCGCCGCCGATCCAGACATCGTTGCCGACGACGGTGTCGCCCCGGTTCGGCAGCTCGGTGACGAGGTCGCGGTGCTGCGCCCACGAACCGCCCATGATCGGGAACGGGTAGGTCGACGGTCCCGACATGCGGTGGTTGGCGCCGTTCATGATGAACCGGGTACCCGCCGCGAGCGCGCAGAATTTGCCGATGATGAGACGCTCCGGCCCGTAGTGGTGCAGCACGTTGCGCGTCTCGAACGCCGTCGGGTCGTCGGGGTCGTCGGAGTAGGTGAAGTCTCCGACGCTGATGAGCGGGCTCGTGATGAGCGGCTTGAGCAGGACGACGCGGTCCTGACCCTCGATGGGATGCAGCGTGTCGGGGTCGGGAGGAAGCGCGGGATCGGTCACGGGCCCAGCCTAGGGCTCCGCCTGTCTCGGCTGGGTGGTTCTGGAATATCGTCCCTCGCTGCCTCGTTGCACCCCTGATGACCTCGAACTCGAACGACACCATCGAAACGAAGCGGACGGCGCTCGTCGTCGGAGCCTCCGGGATCACCGGCTCGGCCCTCGTGGATCGCCTGACCGAGGACGGCTGGGAGGTGCTCGCGCTCTCGCGCAGCGCCGCGAGCACCGAGAAGGTGCGCGGCATCGTCGCCGACCTGCGCGACCCTGAGAGCCTCAAGGCTGCGCTGGCTTCCGAGAACCCGACGCATGTCTTCTTCACCGCGTGGCAGCGCCAGGCGACGGAGGCGGAGAACATCGCCGTGAACGGCGCCATGGTCCGCGACCTCCTGGCCGCGCTGGCGCACGCGCCCGTGCAGCACGCGGCCCTGGTCACCGGACTCAAGCACTACCTGGGGCCATTCGAGGCGTACGCGGCTGGCGAGATGCCGGACACCCCGTTCCGTGAGGAGTCCGAGCGGCTCGACACCCCGAACTTCTACTACGCGCAGGAGGACGAGCTGTTCGCCGCGGCGGCCCGCCAGCGCTTCACCTGGTCGGTGCACCGCTCGCACACCGTCATCGGGCACGCCGTCGGCAACGCCATGAACATGGGCCTGACGATCGCCGTGCAGGCCGCGCTCACGAAGCACCTCGGCGTGCCGTTCGTGTTCCCCGGCAGCGAGGCGCAGTGGAACGGCCTCACCGACATGACGGATGCGGGAGTCCTGGCCGAGCAGATGGTGTGGGCGTCGACCGGTCCCGCTGGCCGAAACGAGGCGTTCAACATCGTCGACGGCGACATCTTCCGCTGGCGGTGGATGTGGCCGCGCCTCGCCGAGATGCTCGGAGTCCCCGCCGGGCAGGTTGTCGGGTTCGAGGGCGAGGCTCGCCCGCTGGAGGTGCAGATGAAGCAGCTCGAGCAGCACTGGCCGGCCGTCGTCGCCGAGCACGACCTCGTCGAGTCGGACATCTCACGGCTCGCATCCTGGTGGCACACCGATGCCGATCTCGGCCGCGAGATGGAGGTCGTCACCGACATGGGCAAGAGCCGCGACGCCGGCTTCCTCAGCTTCCGCCGAACCGACCAGGCCTTCGCCGAGCTGTTCGAGCGCTACCGCGCCGACCGCCTGATTCCCTGAGCGGTGGCTAGCGCCAGCTGGGGAGCCAGTGGGTCAGCGACCAGTAGGAGGTCGAGATCATCTGGCCGGTCCACACGGGCCAGAACAGCACTGAGACGAGCGCCATGATGACGAGCAGCACCCCGACCGCGGAGACGCCGATCGTCCGAGACGTGCGCGGCGTGTCCCGGTCGCCGGCGATCGTCTGGATCACCACGAGCGACGCGAGGATCATGAACGGCAGGAACGCGATCGCGTAGAAGTGGAAGACGGCCTGGCGCTCGAGGTAGGCGAGCCACGGGAAGTAGCCGGCGCCGTACCCGACGAGGATCGCGAAGTACTGCCACTTGGGTCGCAGGAAGCACATGATGATCAGGAACAGGATCGACACGGTGCCGAACCAGAAGATGATCGGGTTCGAGATCGACGTGATCGCCTCGACGCACTGGTCGACGTCGCAGCCTGAGCCGTCGCCCTTGCCGCTGTAGATGTAGCTGAACGCGGTCGGGCGGATGAGGAACGGCCACTCCTGCGGCCCCGACTGGTATGGGTGCTCGGCGCTCAGCCCGCGGTGGAAGTTGTACGCCTCCACCTGGTAGTGCCAGAGGCTCTGCAGAGGCAGCGGCACCCAGGACAGGAGCCCCGTCCAGGCGTTGCCCGCCTGCTCGGCCCAGTCACGGTAGAAGCCGCCGGTCGTCGTGAGCCAGCGGGTCCAGGTGGCGAGGTAGGTGAGCACGGCGAGGGGCACGGTCAGGATGAACGAGACGGGGCCCTGCAGGAGGATCGCGGCCGACCCCCAGAACGTCACGCCGAGTCGCTTGCGCTCGATCATGTCGACGACAAGCGTGTAGACGCAGAACGCGGCGAGGAAGTAGAGGCCCGACCACTTCACGGCGGAGGCGGCGCCGAGGGTGACGGCGGCGGCCATGAGCCAGGGGCGCCACCACAGGCGCGGCCCCCAGTCGGGGCCGACGGGCTTCACATCCGGGGCCCTCGAGGTGGTCGTGGCCTTCGTCGGAACGGGCTCGCCCTCGAGCCCCTCCTCGGCGCGCCACGCCATGATCTTGGTCCGCAGCTTCCGCCGCTGGTCGTCGCGGTCGAGCAGCACGAACAGGAAGGCGAGCAGCACGAAGAACATGAGGATGCCGTCGAGGATCCCCACTCGCGACATGACGATCGCGTGCCCGTCGATGGCCAGCATGCCGGCGCCGATGGTGGCGAGCATGGGCGAGCGGAACAGCTTCTTCGCGATGACCCACAGGAGCGGCACGGCGAGGGTGCCGACGAGGGCCACGCCGAACCGCCAGCCGAAGGGGTTGTCGGCACCGAAGACGAGCATCCCGAGCCCGATGATGTACTTGCCGAGCGGCGGATGCACGACGTACGACGGGTCGGTCGTGTACCCGTTCGGGTCGCCCGCGTTGAACGCGTCGTTCGGGTTGTCAGGCCACTCGGCCTCGTAGCCGAGGTTGAGGAGCGTCCACGCGTCCTTCACGTAGAACGTCTCGTCGAAGATCAGGTAGTGCGCGCCGCCCAGGTTCCAGAACCGCAGGACAGCGGCGAGCAGCGTGACGACGCCGAGGAGGATCCACTCGGTGCGCACGCGCACTCGGGGCGTGCTCGTGACGCGTGCCCAGAGGTCGTCGAAGACCGAGCCGCGCTCGACTTCGGCCGGCGGGGCCGGCGCCGGTGCGGGCGGAGCGGAGTCGGCGGTCGCCGGAGCTTCGACCTGAGCCGTCGCGGGGGCAGCCGACGCGGGTGACGTGGCCGCCTCGTCAGGGGTTCCGGTCTCTGCTTGCTCGCTCACGCAAGCAATCGTAGGGGGCCATGCACCCAGCGCGTGGGAGGATCGCAGCCATGATCATCCTCGCGGGCACCCCCATCGGGAACCTCGGTGACGCTTCGGCGCGTCTCATCGACACGTTCAAGAACGCGTCTCTCGTGGCGTGCGAGGACACCAGGTCGACGGCGAAGCTGCTCGGGATGCTCGGGGTCGAGAACCGTCCGAGGCTCGTCGCCCTGCACGAGCACAACGAGGACGAGCTGGCGAAGACGATCGTCGAGCAGGCCCGCGACTCGGACGTCGTGCTCGTGAGCGACGCCGGGATGCCGGGGATCTCCGACCCCGGGTACCCGATCGTCGCGCTCGCGGCGAAGGAGGGGGTGACCGTCACGAGCGTGCCCGGCCCGAGCGCCGTCATCACGGCGCTCGCGATCTCGGGGCTGCCGACCGACCGCTTCACCTTCGACGGCTTCCTGCCACGCAAGGCGGGGGAGCGGGAGACGTTCCTCAGATCCCTCGCGAACGAGCCGCGCACGGTCGTGCTGTTCGAGTCGCCGCACCGCCTGGCCAGGACGCTCGCCGACATGGCCGCGGTCTGGCCCGCGGACCGCCGCATCGCCGTCTGCCGCGAGCTGACCAAGCTCTACGAGGAGGTCAAGCGCGGCACGGCGGCTGAGCTCCTGCCCTGGGCCGAGGAAGGCGTGCGCGGGGAGATCGTGATCGTCGTCGAGGGAGCAGCACCCGCGGTCGTCGACGCCGCCGGCGCGCAGGCGATGGTCGCCGACCTCGTGGCAGGCGGGATGCGCCTCAAGGAGGCGGCCGCGCAGGTCGCCACGGAGACGGGCATGAGCAAGCGCGATCTGTACCAAGGCCACCTCGCGTCGTAACAGTGCCCAGCCGACAATAGGATGATCCCCATGGCTTCCGGCGAATCGTTCTACATCACGACACCGATCTTCTACGTCAACGACGTTCCCCACATCGGTCACGCGTACACGGAGGTCGCCGTCGACGCGCTCGCCAGGTGGCACCGCCAGCGCGGCGACACGACGTGGCTGCTCACGGGAACCGACGAGCACGGCCAGAAGATCATGCGCTCGGCGCTCGCGAACAACGTCACGCCGCAGGCGTGGGCCGACAAGCTCGTCAGCGAGGCGTGGAAGCCCATGCTCGAGACACTGAACATCTCGAACGACGACTTCATCCGCACCACCGACGAACGTCACGAGACGCGCGTGCAGCGCTTCCTGCAGAAGCTCAACGACGCCGGCTTCATCTACGACGCCGAGTTCGAGGCGCTCTACTGCGTCGGCTGTGAGGAGTTCAAGCCCGAGTCGGAGATCGTCGCCGGTACTGGCCAGTACGAGGGCGAGAAGGTCTGCGCCATCCACTCGAAGCCCCTCGAACTGCTGCAGGAGCAGAACTACTTCTTCAAGCTCAGCGACTTCCAGGAGCGCCTGCTCGCGCTCTACGAGGAGAACCCCGAGTTCATCCAGCCATCGTCGGCGCGCAACGAGGTCATCTCGTTCGTGCGCTCGGGCCTCCGCGACCTCTCCATCTCGCGCACCACGTTCGACTGGGGCGTGAAGGTGCCGTGGGACGAATCACACGTCGTCTACGTGTGGTTCGACGCGCTGCTCAACTACATCACCGCCATCGGCTACGGCGACGACGACTCGGAGCTCGAGAAGCGCTGGCCGGCGCACCACGTCGTGGGCAAGGACATCCTCCGCTTCCACGCCGTCATCTGGCCAGCCATGCTCATGGCCGCCGGACTCCAGGTTCCTGCCGGCATCTTCGCGCACGGCTGGCTGCTCGTCGGCGGCGAGAAGATGTCGAAGTCGAAGCTCACGGGCATCGCGCCGACCGAGATCACCGACGTCTTCGGCTCAGACGCGTTCCGCTACTACTTCCTGCGCGCCATCCACTTCGGCCAGGACGGCTCGTTCTCGTGGGAGGACCTCTCGGCCCGCTACCAGTCCGAGCTCGCGAACGGCTTCGGCAACCTGGCCTCGCGCGTCATCGCCATGGTCAACAAGTACTTCGACGGTGTCGTGCCGGAGCAGTCGACGCTGCTCGACTCCGAGCAGGTCATCATCGACCTCGCGACCGACGTGGCGGCGAAGGCTGACGAGGCGATGCTCGCCTTCGACATCGACGGTGCGCTCGCGCACATCTGGCGGCTCGTGGATGCACTCAACGGCTACATCACGGAGCAGGAGCCGTGGGCGCTCTCGAAGCAGGGCGACGAGGGGCGCGCCCGCCTCGCCGCGGTGCTCGAGGTGACGACCCGCTGCCTCGGCCACCTCGCCGTGCTCCTCAACCCGTTCATCCCGATCGCCGCCGAGAAGCTGTGGTTCGCGATCGGCGGCGAGGGCGAGCTCGCCTCGACCCGCATCGCCAACGCCTACGCGCTGGTCGGCTCGCGACCGCTGAGCGAGCTGCCGCCGCTCTTCCCGCGCATCGAGCAGGAAGTCCAGCGCTGACGGTGCCCGAGTCGCAGCAGGGCCAGCGGGGTGAAGCTCAGCAGGGCGAGGCAGCAGGGTCGGCCGAGAAGCTGCGTCGCCGCTCGGCGACGAGCGAGTCGGGGCACACGCGCATCCTCGCCTACCCGCCGTACCCCGAGGCCCTGGATGTGCCCTGCTACGACAACCACACGCACCTCGAGATCGAGGACGGCGAGGAGGACGAGCGCCTGTCGCTCGACGAGCACCTCGACGCCGCGGCCGCCGCAGGCGTGAAGGGTGTCGTGCAGGTCGGCAACGACGTGCCCTCGAGTCGCTGGTCGGCGCGCATCGCCGCGACGAACGGGCGAGTGCTCGCGGCGGTTGCCCTGCACCCGAACGTCGTGCCTGAGCTCGCCGCCGCCGGCACCCTCGACGAGGCGATCGCCGAGATCGACCGCCTCGCCGCCGAGCCGCGCGTGCGCGCCATCGGCGAGACGGGGCTCGACTACTTCCGCACGCCGGAGAAGGCCGACCAGCTGCTGCAGGTCGGCGCGTTCGAGCGGCACATCGAGCTCGCGAAGCGGCACGGCATCGCCATGCAGATCCACGACAGGGACGCGCACGACGACGTCATCTCGACGCTCAAGCGTGTCGCCGCCCCCGAGCGCACGGTCTTCCATTGCTTCTCCGGTGACGCCGACATGGCCCGCATCGCGGCCGACGAGGGCTGGTACCTCTCGTTTGCCGGGACGGTGACGTTCAAGAACGCCGCCTCGCTGCGGGAGGCGCTCTCGGCGACGCCGCTCGACCGCATCCTCGTGGAGACCGACGCGCCGTTCCTCACCCCTGTCCCGTTCCGTGGCCGCCCGAACGCGCCCTACCTCATCCCAGTGACGCTGCGCGCGATGGCCGAGCACCTCGACGTGCCGGTCGACGAGCTCAGCGCGCAGGTCGCCGCGAACACCGAGGCTGTCTACGGCAGCTGGGACCTGTCGGGCGCCGAGCCCGCCGCCGCATCCACTCAGAGAGATTCCGCATGAGCGTGAGCCTGCTTGGCGCCAACGAGATCCGCGAGCTCGCGGCCGAGCTCGACGTGACGCCCACGAAGAAGCTCGGTCAGAACTTCGTGCACGACCCCGGCACGGTGCGGCGCATCGTGCAGACCGCGAAGGTCCGCTCCGGCGAGCACATCCTCGAGGTCGGGCCCGGTCTCGGATCGCTGACGCTCGGCCTGCTCGAGGCGGGCGCGAGCGTCACGGCCATCGAGATCGATGAGCGCCTCGCCGCTCGCCTGCCGCAGACGGTCGCCGAGCACGCGCCCGGCGCGCAGCTCGACGTGATCGTCTCCGACGCTCTCCAGGTGCAGGATGTGCCGGGTGAGCCGGTCGCGCTGGTCGCGAACCTGCCGTACAACGTGTCCGTGCCCGTGCTGCTGCACCTCCTCGAGCGGCTGCCGTCGCTCGAACGCGGGGTGGTCATGGTGCAGGCCGAGGTGGGGGAGCGCATCGTCGCGGGCCCCGGCTCGAAGGTGTACGGATCGCCGAGCGTGAAGGCCGCCTGGTATGGCTCCTGGTCGAGCGCCGGGCTGGTTGGTCGCAAGGTGTTCTGGCCTGTGCCGAACGTCGACTCCATCCTCATCTCCTACACGGAGCGTGACACACCGCGCGGCTCCGAGGAGCTGCGCCGCAAGGTGTTCCGCATCGTGGACGCCGCCTTCGGGCAGCGGCGCAAGATGCTGCGACAGGCGCTCTCCCCGCTGCTCGGCGAGAACGCAGCGGCGACCTCCCTCGTCCTGGAGGCATCGGGGATCGACCCGACGGCCCGCGGTGAGACGGTCGGCATCGACGACTACGTGCGCCTCGCGGAGGCCTGGCAGCCCGAGGCCTGAGGCCTGCGTCAGCGAGGAGCCAGACGACGAGAGCTCTTCGAGCCTCGGGCCTGACGCGCACCGGCTGAGATCTCCGCCATGTCGCCGCATCTTCGCGGGGACTCGTGCAGACTACGAGGACAGCACCACAACGAAGTCGGTGCCCCGGAGCTAGGCGAGGGATTGGGCATGGGCGAGTCCGCCGCGGCTGACGCAGACGCTCCGCTGCCGTCCCGCCGCGCGCGCATGCTGACGATCGGTGCGATCGTCGTGGTGCTGGCGCTCGCCGCGGGCTGGGTGGTCCTCGCCTTCACCGGTGACGGTGACACTTCTTCGACGGACGTGGTGAGCGAGTCGACGCTCCCCGGCTACCCGACCCGTGGCGCCGAGGCGAAGCTCGACGAGCAACGGCCACTGGTTGCTGCGGCCGATGCCTGGCGCGACTATGCCGACGGCGACACCCTTCAGCTCCCGGAGGGGCAGGCCATCGAGCTCCTCTGGGCGGGAGACGTCGACTCGACGAAGGTCGGCACCTCATCCGTGCGCGCCTCGTTCTCCGCGCGGCTCGTGATCCTCCGATCGGACAACGCGGTCGCCGCGCTCGTCCGCCCGCTCGACGGCGCGGGCAGCGGCGACGACACGGCCTACTCGGTGCTCGGCACCTCCTCGATCGCGACGGCCCGTTACGAGCGCGGTTTCACCGTCGCGACGGGCGTGCTGCTCTTCAACGAGCGGATGCAACGGGGCACGTCGCTCGAGACCGTCACCTTCGCTTCCGAGGCCGCTCCCGCGCTGGGCGAGACGTCCACCTCGGACGGGCTCCTTCTGCTCGCGACCCGGTCGCTGCTGCGCATCCCGGATGCGGGCGGTTCGGGGATCGACGTGGTCGAGGGCTTCGCCTACGTGCATCCCAGCTCGGGCCTCACGCTCCTGCAGACGGTGGATGCCGACGGGGACTGGGCCGCCGTCACGGACGCAGAGCGGGGGAACGCGAGGTTCGCTGCGCTCTCGCGGGGCATCATCACCGCTCGGGAGGAAGAGAAGGGCCGGCGTCTGCGCGCCTCGATCCTCGACGACCAGACCATGCCGTCCGGCGCCCCGCTTTCGCTCGTCGAGGTGGCGCACCTCGAGAACCAGGGGAGCGGGTCCGGTGTCCTCTGGGCGGTGGTCGTCGCAACACGCGACGACGACGATCCGACGCTGCTCGGTGCAGGTCCCGTCGCGAGTCCCGTGAACGGGGCGCCGCAACTTCCCGTCATCGCCGCGAAGTGGCTGCGTGACGACGGCGTGGACGTGCTTGTCGTCGCCGGCTCCAAGGGAATCACCTCGTTCGAGGTCGAGGCGTCCGGCGGCACGACGAGCCGGAACGGCTCGAGCGGCGTCCTCGAGCGGGCTGACCTCGCGCTCACCTGGGAAGGCGATGCCCGGAACGACGTGACCCGCCCGGCCCTTGTGGTCGTCGGCAGGTCCGGGGCCGGTCCCGTCCAGCCGCTTCAGCCGGTCAGCTGAGCGCGCGCGGTTTGACTGGACGTGCCAGGCTGGCGTGCCCGACGAGATCTGCTTGGATTGGAGCCATGAGCACACACGACACGTCGGAGGTTCCCTGGAGCGATGGGCGTTGGACCACCGAGCCGGTTTCGACTGAGGTCGTCGACGGCGACCTCCTCGTCACGGCTGTCGAGGGCAGCGATGCCTGGCGCACAACCTCCTACGGGTTCATCCACGACACCGAGCATGCGCTCCTGCGTGACCTCGAGCAGGATTCCGCCGTCGAGGTCGAGTTCCTCGTCGACTTCAGCGAGCAGTTCGACCAGGCGGGTCTCTTCCTGCGGAGCGACGAGACAACGTGGATCAAGGCCGGCATCGAGCTCAGTGACGGGCAGGAGCAGCTGGGTGCGGTCGTGACCAGGGGCGAGTCCGACTGGTCGCTCGCACCTGTTCCCTACTGGGGTGGCCGCCGCGCCACCGTGCGGGCGAGCCGCGCCGGCAACGCGGTCACGATCCGCGCCCGAGTCGACGCTGAGTCGTGGCGGCTCGTGCGAGTGGCGCCGCTGGCTCCGGATGAGTGTGTTCAGGCCGGGCCGTTCTGCTGCGCGCCGTCTCGGAGCGGACTGGTCGTCCGGTTCCTGGCCTGGCGGACGACGCCCGCCGACACCTCACTGCACCCGTGAGGGTTCGCGGCGATGGCAATCGCAGTATCGTTGGCGCCCTCCCGCCAGACCGACGCCAGCCGCTCGACGTCTGACCCCGAGACCGGAAACCGGAGACCGGAAACCGGAGACCGGAGTCCCGAACCCCGCGATTGGAGACCGGAATCCGGCGCTCTGGCCCCTCAGCCCCCGAGCTCGAGGGACAGCGCGAAGATCTGCGTCCAGGCCTCTTCGCCGTGCTCGAGTTCTGGGCGGCGCTCGAAGCCGAGCTGCTCGAGGAGGCGCTGCATGGCGACGTTCTGCTCGGCGACGTACGTGTCGATGCCCGTCGCGAGGTGCAGGTCGGCCCACGTGATGGCGGCCCGCGTCACTCGCGTGCCGATGCCGTTGCCGCGCAATTCTGGCGCGACCCAGAGCTCGTCGAAGACCAGCTCGGCGCCGACTCCGTCGAGGTCGCCGGAGAGGGCGGCGGTGGCGACGACGCGTGTGCCGTCGAAGGGAATGGCGTGGAACTCCACGCGGTTGGCGCTGGCTCGGGTGGTGGTCACACGGACGGCGTTGCCGATCGACGTGTGCAGCCCGAGGCTCATTGCGGCGCCAGCCTGCCCGTCTCGACGCGCTGCTGGCACATGAAGTTCAGGCCTGTCGTCGTGTGTGTCATCTTCATGCTCCTTCCACGGTCGGGGTCGTGCGGTCCGCTCCTCGGTGGGGCGGGCTTGTGCTCGTGGTGGGTACCGTACGCCTCACTTCGCGGGGCGCGCATCCAGTGTTGCGTCAGAAGTCCTCCGGGGGCGGCAGGTGAAGCGCAGGCCGTCACACAGTGATGCGCGGTTCCTAGTCTGCGAGGCATGACTCACGAGAACCCGCCGTTTGCCGTCGCCGTCGAAGCGGGCAGCGAGGGCGTCAGCCCGACCCGCATCCGCGCGGCGATCGCCGCCCTCGAGCGCTTCGGCGTGACGATCGCGACGTTCGAGGACGCAGGCTTCCCCGAGCTCGGCGAGACGGTTCCGCGACTGGATGCGGTGACGCAGGCCGCGTTCGCCGCCCCGCTCTCCGGGGCGACCGGCCTGGTGCCGCTCGTGCGCGTCACGGCGGTCGAGCCGTTCCACCTCGCGACGCAGCTCGCGACCCTCGACTACGCCTCGCACGGCCGAGCCGGCTGGATCGGCGAGGTCGACGGCGGCGCGCTCGAGGCCGCGGCGTTCGACCGGGCGCCGCTCGACGGACCGGAATCGCGCCGGGCCGAGCTCGACGACACCATCGAGGTGCTCGGTCGCCTGTGGGACTCGTGGGAGGACGACGCCGTCATCCGCGACACGGCGACGGGCCGGTACCTCGACCGCGACAAGCTGCACTATGCCGACTTCGAGGGCGCACGCTTCAGCGTGAAGGGGCCGTCCATCATCCCGCGCCCGCACCAGGGGCTCCTGCCGACGTTCGCGGTCTCCGGCTCGGCCGCGCCTGAGCTCATCGACGTCGCGCTGATCCGCGAGCGCACGGTCCTCGAGGCGAGTGCCGCCGCCGGGCAGGCGGACACGCAGGGCATCAAGCGCACGGTCGTCGAGGTCTCGTTCGCGCTCGATGCGCGGGGGAGCGCTGCGGTCGAACGTGTCGGGAACCGGGCGTCTGAGGCCGAAGCGGCGGGGCGCATCCACTACTCGGGCGACTCCGCTGGCCTCGCTGAGCTCATCACCGAGGTGGCCTCGTTCGCGAACGGCGTGCGCCTGCTGCCGGCAGACTTCGGCGTCGACGTGCAGGAGCTGGGCCGTGCCGTGCTCCCGAGCCTGCGCCGCGCCGGTGTCTTCGCCTCGCCGCGGTCCGGCGAGCATCTGCGGGACGCCCTCGGGCTCGCGCACCCCGTCAACCGCTACGCCGCCACGGCACTCTGAACGCGAAGGATCACGACGATGACACAGCACAGCACCGGCGCGACTCGGCCACCGGTGGGCGCCGAGGGCGCCGGCCAGATCCAGTTCGGCGTCTTCTTCCAGGGCGTGAACTCGACGACCATCTGGTCGAGCGAGCAGAGCGGCTCACAGACCGAATTCGAGTCGTTCCGCCGCATCGCGCAGACCGCTGAGCGCGGCCTCTTCTCGGCGTTCTTCCTCGGCGAGGGTCTTCGCCTGCGCGAGCACCTCGGCAGGATCCACGACAACGACGTGGCCGGGCGACCGGATGGCATCACGCAGCTCGCCGCGCTCGCACCCATCACCGAGAAGATCGGCCTCGTCGCCACGCAGAACACGACCTACAACGAGCCGGCCGACCTCGCGTACCGCCTCGCGAGCCTCGACCTCCTCAGCGAGGGGCGGGCGGCGTGGAACATCGTCACGACCGACAACGCGTGGACGGGCGCCAACTTCCGCCGCGGCGGGCACCTCGCGCACGAGCACCGGTACGACCGCGCTGCTGAGTTCGTTCGGGCGGCCAAGCAGCTCTGGGCGAACCGGGGCGGAGTCGACGTCGACGGCGAGTTCATCCGCTTCGTCTCCGAGCGTGTCCTCCCGCGGAGCCCGCAGTCGAGGCCCGTGCTGTTCCAAGCTGGCGACTCGAGCCAGGGGCGTGACTTCGGTGCCGAGCACGCCGACGTCATCTTCTCCGCCCACCCCGAGCTGGAAGGCGCCACGGCGTTCGCCGCCGACCTGCGCGAGCGGCTCACGAAGTTCGGGCGGGCCCGCAACGAGCTCGCGTTCTTCCCGGGCGCGACCATCGTCATCGGCGCGACACCGAAGGAGGCCCAGGAGAAGGCGCGCTGGGTGCGCGAGCATCAGATCTCACCCGCGACGTCGCTGCGCTACCTCGAGCAGTTCTGGGGCAAGGACCTCTCGCACCTCGACCCGGACGGTCCGCTGCCGTCCGAGGACCCGGTGGTCGCCGTCACCGACGGCACGCGCGGCAGCGCGTTCCAGAACGCGAAGGCGCTTGAGCTCGCCCAGCAGTGGCGGGAGAAGTCCGAGGCGCTCGGCCTGTCGATCCGGGACTTCGTCATCCACCTGTCCTCGCAGCGGGGCTTCGTCGGCAGTGTCGACGAAGTCGCCGACACGCTCACCGAGCTGGCGCGGAGCGGGTCGGTCACTGGCATCAACCTGACGCCGTACCTCGTGCCCTCCGGTCTCGACGACATCGTCGACGACCTCATCCCGGCCCTCCAGGAGCGCGGCTCGTATCGAACGGAGTACCCGGGAACCACGCTGCGCGAGAACCTCGGACTTCCTGCGGTCGTCGAGGACCTGGTGCCAGCCGGAGCCTGAGCATCGCGCTCCCACCGCCGCCGTCGCGCCACCACTCGGTCGAGTTCAGTGCGAAGCGCGCTCGGCACAGCGCGCCGGGCGGTGCCGAACCTCCGACATCGCGGGCGTCGCGCCTGGCCGACCACGTGACCCCGTGCAACGCATGTGCACGCGGACCCGCCGACTTTCGCCCAGGATGAGGGCATGACTTCGCTTCGCGACGAGACCGTGGCCCTCCTGCAGCAGCTCATCCGCGCCGAGACCGTCAACGACGGTGCGCTCGCCTCCGGCAACGAATGGCGCGCGGTGGCGGTGCTCGAGGCGTTCTTCGCCGGCAGCGGCGTCGAGCTGACGCGCGTCGAGCCGTTCCCGGGACGCGTCTCCGTGGTCGCGCGTCTCGCGGGCACCGACCCCGCGGCGGAGTCGCTGGCGCTCGTCGGCCACACCGACGTCGTGCCCGTGAAGGCCGCCGACTGGGTGCATCCGCCGCACTCGGGTGAGCTCATCGACGGCGAGGTGTGGGGCCGCGGCGCCGTGGACATGCTGTTCCTCACCGCCTCCTACGCCGCCATCTTCAGGCGGCTCGCGACGAGCGGCTTCGCGCCGACGGGCGACCTGGTCTTCGCGGCCGTCGCCGACGAGGAGCAGGGCAGTAGGGCAGGCGTCGGCTGGTTCTCGGAGAACGACTGGGCGACGATCGCCGCAGACAACGTGCTCACCGAGTGGGGAGGCGCGCGCCTGGGAGGAGTCGGCAGCACCGCCATCACGGTGGGCGTCGGCGAGAAGGGCGCAGCCCCGCGGCGCATCGTCGTGCGCGGCGACGCGGCGCACGCGTCTGCTCCCTGGGGGCGCTCGAACGCCGCCGTGACGCTCGCCAAGGTCGTCGATCGCCTGCAGGCCGTGGCCCCGGCGCCGCGCATCAGCGAGCAGTGGCTTGAGACGCTCGCGGCGCTCGAGCTGCCTGCCGAGCTGAGCCGTCGCCTCGCGGACCAGGCCACGATCGACGACGCCATCGAGGAGCTGAGCGCGCATCCCGAGCTGGGTGAGCTCGCCCCGTTCGTGCACGCCTGGACCCACACGACCGTTGCGGTGACGATCCTCGAAGCGGGCTCGAAGGTCAACGTCATTCCGGACAGCGGGTCGGTCTCCCTCGACATCCGCGTGCTGCCCGGTGTCACGGAGGAGGACGTCGCGGCGCACCTCGCGGCGGTCGCAGCCGAGTTCCCCGGCCTCGTGAGCGTGGAGGGGGACTGGTTCTCGCCGGCCAACCAATCGGCGACCACCACGCGCCTCTATGCGCAGATCGAGCAGACCCTCGCCGAGTTCGTGCCAGGAGCGAAGCCCGCGCCGATACTCGGCGTCGGCGGCTCCGACGCGCGCTTCTACCGGCTGCACGGCGCCAACGCGTTCGGCTTCGGGATCCTCAGCCCAGAGCTGACCTTCTCCGTTGCGCGCAACCGCTTCCACTCCGCCAACGAGCGCCTCGATCTCGAGTCGATCGACCTCACGGTGCGCGGACTCGATCACGTCGTCAGGAGCTTCCTCTCGGCGTGACGCTTGACCTTGACGCAGCGTCAATTTCTAGGGTCGTTCTCGAGCGGTTCGCTTCCCCCGAAGAGCGGGGGAGCCGCTCGCACGATCTGGGAGAGGTTGCGGTCATGGAGTGGTCGATCGGCGAGGTCGCGAAGCGCTCGGGTGTGACGTCCCGCACACTGCGCCACTACGAGAGCATCGGCCTGCTGCTGCCGAGCAGCACGGGCACGAACGGCTATCGCTACTACGACGACGCCGCGCTGGTGCGGTTGCAGCGCATCCTGCTGCTTCGCGAGCTTGGCGTCGGCCTCGCGGCCATCGCGGATGCGCTTGCCGGGCGGGGCGATGACGTCGCTGCGCTCGAGACGCACCTCGGCTGGCTGAACGACGAACGCAGCCGCCTCACGACGCAGATCGGATCGGTGCGCGCGACGCTCGCTGCACTCCGAGGGAAGGAGACGCTCATGCCTGAGCAGATGTTCGACGGATTCGACCACACGCAGTACAAGGACGAGGTCGAGGAGCGCTGGGGCGCCAAGGCGTACGCCGACGGCGACACCTGGTGGCGTGGTCTCGGCGAGGAGGGCAAGCAGGGGTTCCTGGAGGAGCAGACGCGGATCCAGGATGCGTTCAGCGCGGCCCAGTCGGCCGGCCTCGGCCCAGACAGCGACGAGGCGCAGGCCGCGACGGCCCGCCAGTTCGACTGGGTCAAGGCCGGTTGGAACGGGGAGGCCCCGAGCGCGGAGGCGTTCGCGGGTCTCGGCGAGCTGTATGTCGCAGATGAGCGGTTCGGCAGGAACTACACGCGCGTGCACGCCACGGGCGCCGAGTTCGTGCGCGACGCGATGCGCGTCTATTCCGAGCGCAACCTGGCGTAGCGCGGCGGCGCTCAGGCGAGCGTCGCCGCGTCGACCTGCGGGCCGCCCTCGTAGGTGACGGTGATGGCGAGCGGGCGCCCGCTCGCCGCCGCTGGCAGTGCGAACTCGAACGACACGGGCGCGAGCATCAGGATGCAGATGGCGTTCGGGTCGACGATCGGGAAGCGGATGCGCAGCTCGGTCGGCGATTCGACGACCAGTTCGGGGTCTCCCGCGCCGCACAGGGGTCGGTTGTTGAGCAGGTCCATCCGAAACCGGGAGTCGCCGACCCAGGCGAAGCTCGGTGCGACGTCGTCGTTGGCGCCCGCGGAGAGGGGATCGTAGTCCTCGGGCGACGTGACGGACACTCCGATGATGGGGCGCATGCGGCCAGGCTACGCCTCGAGCACCTCGGACAGCTCGAGCCACCGCTCTTCGAGGGCGTCGACCTCGGCCGCGAGCGCCTGGCGCTTCGCGGTGATGACGCCGAGCCCTTCGTAGTCGCCCTGGTCGTGGGCGGCGAGCTCCGCGTCGACCTTCTTCATCGACTGCTCGAGTTTCTGGATCTTCCTCGTGATGCCCTGCACCTCCTTCTCGGCAGAGCGGCGGTCGGCGCCTCCCAGCGAGAGTCCGGACGAGGCGGATGCGGAGGACGACGACGAGCCGTTGGCAGCCGCATCCGTCGTGCTGGAGAGCGTCGCGGGCGCTGAGCCCTTGAGGCTGTTCGAGCGCAGCTCGAGGTACTGGTCGACGCCGCCGGGGAGGTGGCGGAGGCCGCCGTCCCACACCGCGTACTGCTGGTCGGTGACGCGCTCGAGCAGGTACCGGTCGTGCGAGACGACGAGGAGGGTGCCAGGCCACGTGTCGAGGAGGTCCTCCATGGCGGCGAGCATGTCGGTGTCGAGGTCGTTGGTGGGCTCGTCCAGGATGAGCACGTTCGGCTCGTCGAGCAGGATGAGGAGCAGCTGCAGGCGGCGGCGCTGGCCACCCGAGAGGTCCTTGACGGGGGTCTGCAGCTGCGTGGTGGTGAAGCCGAGGCGCTCCAGCAGCTGCGACGGCGTCATCTCCTTGCCGCCGGACACGTAGCTCGACTTCTGCCGGGCGACGACCTCGCGGACGCGGTCGTTCTGGTGCTCGTCGAGCTCGGCGAGGCGCTGCGAGAGGGTCGCGATCTTCACGGTCTTGCCGCGCTTGACCTTGCCGCTCGTCGGCTCGAGGCTGCCGGCGACGAGGTTGAGCAGGGTCGACTTGCCGGCGCCGTTGACGCCGAGGATGCCGGTGCGCTCGCCCGGCGCGATGCGCCACTCGATGTCGCGCAGCACTTCCTTGTCGCCGAAGGTCACGCCCACGTCGAGGAGGTCGACGACGTCCTTGCCGAGGCGGGCCGTGGCGAGCTGGGACAGCTCGACCGGGTTGCGCACGGGCGGCTCGTCCTCGATGAGCTGCGTGGCCGCCTCGATGCGGAACTTGGGCTTCGCCGTGCGGGCGGGGGCGCCGCGGCGCAGCCAGGCGAGCTCCTTGCGCATGAGGTTCTGGCGCTTCGACTCGATCGCGGCAGACTGGCGGTCGCGTTCGACGCGCTGCAGGATGTACGCCGCGTAGCCGCCCTCGAACGGGTCGAGCACGCGGTCGTGCACCTCCCACGTCGTCTGGCACACCGCGTCCAGGAACCACCTGTCGTGGGTGACGACCACAAGCCCGCCCTGGTTCTTCGACCAGCGGGAGTTGAGGTGTCCCGCGAGCCACGCGATGCCCTCCACGTCGAGGTGGTTCGTGGGCTCGTCGAGCATGATGATGTCATCGTCGCCGATGAGCAGGGCGGCGAGGGCGACGCGCCGCTGCTGCCCGCCGGAGAGGTCGCCGATCTTGTCGGTCCATTCGAGGTCGCCGGCGAGGCCGTTGACGACGTCGCGGATCTTCGCGTCTGAGGCCCAGTCGTGGTCGTCCATGTCGCCGACGATGGCCTGCTTGACGGTGAGCTCCGGGTCCAGGGTGTCGGCCTGGTCGAGCATCCCGACGCGCACGCCGCGGCGCCGCGTGACCTTGCCGCCGTCTGGCTGGATGCGGTCGGCGAGCAGCTTGAGGAGGGTCGACTTGCCGTCGCCGTTGCGTCCGACGATGCCGATGCGGTCGCCCTCTTGGATGCCGACGGAGACGCTGTCGAAGACGACTCGAGTCGGGAACTCGAGGTGGAGCGCTTCCGCGCCGAGGAGATGGGCCATCAGACCAGCTTAAGGCCGGGGCGGCCCGGCGCCCTCCGAGGAAGAGCGGTCGAAGCTCAGTGCGCCGGGTCGTCCATCCGGAGGGAGAGGGTGCGAAGGGCTGTGGCCAGGTCGTCGCGGGTCTCGAGGTCGAGCTCGGCGAGCAGCTCGCGCTCGGCGGCGACGAGGCGAGTGAGGGCTTCGTCGACGAGGTCGCGACCGTCGACGGTCATGGTGACAAGGATGCCGCGCCCGTCGTTTGGGTCGACCTCGCGCGTGACGAGGCCCCGGCCCACGAGGCGGTCGATGCGGTTCGTCATGGTGCCGCTCGAGACGAGGTTGGAGGCGAGCAGATGCTTGGGGCTGAGGCGGTGCGGGGATCCGGCGCGGCGCAGGGCGGAGAGGACGTCGAACTCCCACAGCTCGAGGCCCGTCTCCGCGAAGGCCGCCTTGCGGAGGGCGTCGAGCTGCTTCGCGATGCGCTTCACTCGGGAGAAGATGCGCAGCGGGTCGACGTCCAGGTCGGGACGCTCCCGGGACCAGTCGCGAACGATCGTGTCGACGGTGTCGACCGGATGCGCGGGGTGCACGGAGCGGCCGCCCGCGCTCAGCTCAACTGCATCGCGAGAGAAGTCGCGCTGCTGAGCTGCACGTCCGGGGGCATCCATACCCCCCATTATGGCGAGTCCCGCGATCCCGGGGCGACGCGCCGAGGGGAGCGCGGCCGCCACGGCGCGCTCGCGGGGTCTCGCGGCTACGAATTCGGGTGGTGGGCGTCCACTTCGCGTTTCGTCACGACGAGCCCGGTCTCGGCGTTGACGGGCGCCGATGTGTGCTCGTGCGCGATGACCCACTCGCCCTTGTGCTGCACGAGCGCCCACGTGAGTCGGTTGTCCATCCATTCGAGCTCACCCTCCGGGCTGTGCCAGGAGTAGCGCACGAAGCTCTCCGCGACGATGACGTCGTGGTCGCCGTACGCGCGGAGGTCGGTGAACGTCGCGGAGTGCGTGCCCGACTCGATGGAGTCGAACCACTCGCCGATCGAGTCTCCCCAGGTGTCGGCCCCCTCGTGGGACCAGGTGCTCCAGAGGTCGAAGACGCGAACGTCCGGTGCGTAGAGCGACATGATGGCGGTCTTGTCGCGCCCCGTGACGGCGGCCGAGTAGGTGTCGGTGAATCGCTTCGCGACGGCGAGGGCTTCGGACATGACGCCTCCTTGGGTCTTGTGTTTCGCCAGTCTCGCGCACTCACCTCCACGGCACCACCGTGGCAAGCGCGCGACCCTCCCGGTTCTGGCACAATTGGCGAGTGCGCGCGTGAGCGGGCACGTTCCTCCTTGGTGTAACGGCAGCACGACAGCCTTTGGAGCTGTTAGGTCCAGGTTCGAATCCTGGGGGAGGAGCGGCGCGGGGGTGCTGCATGCCACCGTGGACCGTGATGGCGTTCGCATCGCGGCGCCCACAACGAGGAGGATCTGTGACCGATCGAGAACTCGCAATCGTCATCCTGGCGGCTGGCCAGGGAACACGGATGCGCTCGAGCACCCCGAAGGTGCTGCACCGACTCGGAGGCATTCCCCTCGTCGGGCACGTGCTGCACACCGCCGCCGAGCTCGGCCCCGCGCATACCGTCACCGTGGTCCGCCACGATCGTGACCGCGTCGTCTCAGCCATCCAGGACCTGGCTCCGGACACGCAGTTCGCGGACCAGGACGACGTTCCCGGCACTGGTCGGGCACTCGAGGTGGGTCTCGAATCGCTGCCCGCGGACTTCGACGGGGTCGTCGTCGTCCTCTCCGGCGACGTGCCCCTCCTTGACTCCGGCACGATCGCGCGCATGGTCGAGCAGCACCGCCACGCGAAGAACCAGCTCACCCTCCTGAGCGCGTTCGTAAAGGAGCCGGCAGGCTTCGGGCGCATCGTCCGCTCGTCCGGCGGTGACTTCGACGAGATCGTCGAGCACAAGGACGCGAGTGAGGAGCTGCTGCGCATCTCGGAGATCAACGCCGGCGTGTACGCGTTCGACGCCCGCACGGTCCGCCAGGTGCTGAGCCGTATCGACGACTCGAACTCGCAGCGCGAGAAGTACCTCACCGATGCCGCGAAGCTCATCAAGGCGGATGCGGGGCGCATCGAGGCGATCGCCGTCACCGACCCGGAGATCGTGCAGGGCATCAACGACCGCGTGCAGCTCGCGGAGGCGCAGCGCTACTACAACGCCCGCCAGATCCGCCACTGGCAGCTGGAGGGCGTCACCGTGCACGACCCGGCGACGACCGTCATCGAGGGCAACGTGTCGCTCGGACGCGACGTGGAGCTGCTCCCTGGCACGCAGCTGCGCGGCGCGACATCGGTCGCCGACGGCGCCATCATCGGACCGGATACGACGCTCGTCGACTGCGAGGTCGGCGAGGGTGCCGTCGTGAAGCGCACCGACGCGACGCTGAGCGTCATCGGGGCCGGCGCATCCGTGGGGCCGTGGGCGTACCTTCGCCCCAACACGATCCTCGGCGCCGGTGGGAAGATCGGCACGTTCGTCGAGACGAAGAACACGCAGATCGGCGACGGCTCGAAGGTGCCGCACCTCTCGTACATCGGCGACGCTGAGGTGGGCGTCAACTCGAACGTCGGAGCCGGCACGATCACCGCGAACTACGACGGCGTGAACAAGCATCGGACGACCGTCGGCGACAACGTGCGCTCCGGCTCGCACAACGTCTTCGTCGCCCCGGTTAGGATTGGCGACGGCGCTTACACCGGGGCTGGAACGGTGGTCCGCAAGGACGTTCCAGCGGGTGCACTCGCCATCAACGTCGCACCTCAGCGAAACGCCGAGGGGTGGGTGCTCAAGAACCGAGCAGGCACCGCCGCGGCCGAGGCCGCTGAGGCTGCCTCGTC
Source organism: Pseudoclavibacter terrae (assembly GCF_008831075.1). Lineage (GTDB taxonomy): Bacteria > Actinomycetota > Actinomycetes > Actinomycetales > Microbacteriaceae > Pseudoclavibacter > Pseudoclavibacter terrae. The sequence continues at coordinate 939,323 of NZ_WBJX01000001.1, forward strand.
GCGCGAATCAGAACCGAACGCGTAACAACAGAGCAAGCACAGGAAACGGGCGGTACAGCGTGTCTGGCATCATCACCTCCACTGAGAAACGACTTGTTCTCGTCTCCGGCAGGGCTCATCCCGAGCTGGCCGAAGCAGTCGCGGCAGAACTCGGCATCGAGCTCGGGGAGACCGAGTCGCGCACCTTCGCGAACGGCGAGATCTACGCTCGCTACGGCGAGAGCATGCGAGGGGCCGACGTGTTCGTGCTCCAGTCGCACTGCCCGCCGATCAACGAGTGGCTCATGGAGCAGCTCATCATGCTCGACGCGCTCAAGCGTGCGTCGGCGAAGCGCATCACCGTCGTGGCTCCCTTCTACCCGTACGCACGCCAGGACAAGAAGGGTCGCGGCCGTGAGCCGATCTCGGCCCGCCTCGTCGCGGACCTCTTCAAGGCCGCCGGCGCGGACCGCATCATGTCGGTCGACCTGCACGCGCCGCAGGTGCAGGGCTTCTTCGACGGTCCCGTCGACCACCTGTTCGCGATGCCGGTGCTGCTCGAGCACTTCCGCAAGAAGCTCGACCCGGCCACGCTCACCGTCGTCTCGCCCGACATGGGGCGCGTCCGCGTCGCCGACGTCTGGAGCGACCAGCTGGATGCGCCGCTCGCGATCATCCACAAGCGTCGCGACCCGAAGGTCGCGAACCAGGTGAGCGTGCACGAGATCGTCGGTGACGTCGAGGGCCGCGTGTGCCTGCTGGTCGACGACCTCATCGACACGGGTGGAACGATCGTCAAGGCCGCGGAAGCGCTCAAGGCCGCCGGCGCGATCGGCGTCGTGGTCGCTGCGACGCACGCCGTCTTCTCGCACCCGGCCGTCGAGCGGCTCAGCTCTGACGCCATCGACGAGGTCGTCGTCACCGACACGCTGCCGTTGCCGCCCGAGAAGCGCTTCGACAAGCTCACGATCCTGCCCATCGCTCCCACGCTCGCTCGCGCGATCACCGAGGTCTTCACCGACGGTTCGGTCACGTCGATGTTCGACGGCGCCGCGTAAGCAGAACGGCTTCAAGCACGCACAGACGCCCCGGCGGAACCGCTTGGTTCCGCCGGGGCGTCTGGCGTTTGTGCGAACCGACGCTGCAGTCTGGCTACCGGAGGCGCTCGAGCGGGTTCTCCTCGAGCTTGCGGAGCAGGCCGCCGTCGACGAGCCTGCGGGCTGAGGTCGTCGGCTTCCGCGAGGCCTGGTCGGTGACGCACCTGCCGAACTCAGTGGCAAGGGCTCCGCGCGGATGCGCCACGAGTACTTCCCGCAGGAAGGCCTCGGGCAGTGCGTCGGGTTGGCTGCCCGTGATGTCGAGGCCGGTGGCGCGCTCGAGCAGGTACCCCTCGAGGTCGAGTTCGGGGTCGACGCTTGGCCAGTTGTGCCGCACGATGACGTCGAGGACCCGGTGGCGGCGTTCGGCGGGCCACCCGGCGCCGGCGGTCAGGGCGACGGCCACATGCCCGCTGGCGTGCTCGTAGGAGACGGTGTGATTGTCGTACTCGGTGACCGTTCCTATGTCGTGCAGGACGGCGGCCACGTAGAGGAGCTCGTGGTCGACGCCGGTGCGGCGCTCGGTCGCTGCGATGCCCTCGGCCCACAGCCACGACCGCAGGGCGTGCGTGGTGATGGCGGCCGACTGGTACTCGGTGGCCAGCTCGAGGGCACCGCGAGCGGCGGTCGTGTCCGGCACGGGGAAGTCAGCGATGCGCATGGCCAACTCTCGCATAGTGGGAGGCCGGTGCCGTGAAGGAACGTCGTTCTTGCAGGGAGGGGCCCGCCCGATGACTTGACGTCTTCGAACGGGCCCCGCCGTGATGCTTGGTCGGTGGTGGCTACGCGGAGAGTCGCGGGTAGTCGGTGTACCCGGTGGCGCCGGCTCCGTAGAAGGTCTCCGGGTTCGGCTCGTTCTCGGGGTGCTCGCCCAGCCAGCGCTCGACGAGGTCCGGGTTGGCGATGGCGAGGCGACCGACGGCGACGGCGTCCGCGTTGCCCTCCTTGACGAGGTTGACGGCTTCCTCGCGGGTCGTGACGCGACTGAAGCCGCTGTTCGCGATGAACGGCCCGCCGAAGCGCGCGCGCAGGTCCTGCACGAGCTCACCCTCTGGGTCGCTGTGCAGCACGCTCAGGTAGGCGAGGCCGAGGGGTGCGAGGCCGTCGGCGACGGCGTCGTAGGTCGCGCGCACGTCGGCGTCGTCGGTCTCGACGACGTCCTGGATGTTGTGGGCGGGCGAGAGGCGCAGGCCCACGCGGCCGGCCCCGATCGCTTCCGCGACGGCCGCGGTGACCTCGACCACGAAACGGGCGCGTGCCTCGGGGGAGCCGCCGTACTCGTCGGTGCGCTGGTTCGATACGGGAGAGAGGAACTCGTGCAGGAGGTAGCCGTTGGCGCCGTGGATCTCGACACCGTCGAGGCCCGCCTCGATGGCGCGGCGGGCCGCATCCACGAACTCCTCGCGAACATCGGCGAGCTCGGCCGTCGTGAGGGCGTGGGGGACCGGGTACGGCTGCTTGCCGTTGGGGGTGCGAACCTCACCGTCGATCGCGATGGCGCTCGGGGCGACGATGCGGGGCGTGCCCGTGATGTCGGGGTGCGAGACGCGCCCGCCGTTCATGATCTGCATGACGATGCGGCCACCCCGGGCGTGCACGGCTTCGGCGACTCGACGCCAGCCCTCGGTCTGCTCGGGGGTGACGATGCCTGGCTGGCCGGGGTAGGAGCGAGACTCGGCGCTCGGGTACGTGCCCTCGGTGATGATGAGGCCCAGGCTGGCGCGCTGCGCGTAGTGCTCCGCCACGAGCTCACCCGGTACACCCTCCGCGCTCGCACGTGTGCGGGTCAGCGGCGCCATGACGACGCGGTTGGCGAGTTCGATGTCGCCGAGGGTCAAAGGAGAGAAGAGGTCCAAAGGTAGGCCTTTCGGTTCGGGAGGAACGCGGCTGCGGCCCCACAGGTCGAACAGTGTTCTCTCCCGTCGCATTCCGACGGGTGTGTCGGGTTCTCCGAATGACGGCAGCAGTTCGTCGAGGCATGAGGGGCGACGGATCAGAACGGTGGAGAGGCTGGGGGCCTCCGCCAAGGCAGGACCCCGGCGTCGTCGTCACGTGCCGAGCCCTCAGCTGGTGCGTCACCGTCCGCCTCGCCATCGGTAGACAGACTCCTGCCATCTGGTTGTCCCGAGCCATCTGGTTGTCCCGAGCCGGGACCAGGTTCGAGGCCGGCGGGAATCAGGGCCGGTGCACTGAATGGAGTCAAGGCCGGCGCGAAGAGTTGGTCGCTTGGTTTAAAGATCACCCCGTGTGGTTCGGGGCTGCTGATGTAGATCTTGCCGCTTGGTGTGGTCCATTCGAGGACGCCACCGCCTAACTGTCTGACTTTCCAGGCGGTGTGGTGTTTGACGATGTGGTGGTTCTTGCAGAAGTCGCTGAGGTTCCAGACCGCGGTCTTGCCGCCGTGCTGGTAGGCCTGGGTGTGGTCGAGTTCGCACCTCACCGCGGGTTGTCGGCAGCCGATGAAGCGGCAGTGGACGTCGCGGGCCTGCAGGAACGCGCGCATCGCCGCGGTCGGCTTGTAGGAGTCAACGGCCTGCACGGCCCCGGTGATGGGATGCGTGAGCACGCGGATGAAGGCTGGTGCGGTCGCGGCGAGGCGCTTCGCGTCCTCGATCGGCATTGGCGTCATCCCGTCGAGCAGCGCCGGCGCCTGTCCGGCCCCGGGGGTGTCGGCGAGGACGGTCGTGATCGGGATCGAGAGCTGCACGTTCGCCTGGATACCAGCGGCCGCGGAGTTGCCCATCGGGTCACTGGTGAGGAGCATGTCGGCGACGACGTCGGACATGACCTCGTTCAGACTCCGCTCGTCCGGCTCGTCGTCGGCAGCCGGCGCAGTGGCGCGAGAGTTGTCAACGCCGGCTCCGAACGCGCTGCCAGTTCCGGGCTCGGCCGGGTTCGCTGAACCTGAGGCGCTCTCGCCTGTCGTCTTCTGCCTCGCCTTGATGATCGCGAGCGCCTGCTTCCGCACCCGGTCCCGGATCGCGTGCGCGACGAACGTGTCCGTTGTGACACGGATGAGGCTCATCCCGTCGCCGAGGTCTTCGACGGTCGCGCGGCGCTGCCGCCTCGCCCGCGCGTGCCGCGCATCGATGGACTCACCGGTCAGCTCCTCCGCGACCCGCTCCGCCGCCTTCCGCAACGCCTGCGGCGGCAGAGGTTCCCGGCGCACCCGCTCGAGCATCACCTCCACGAACAGCGCCCGCCGCTCGGCCTGCTCGACCGGGTCCTCGTGGTTCACTTTGAACCCCACCTCGACGAGCTTGTGCACCTGCGCGGGCGTCACGACGTTCTCGTCCAACGCGACCGCCAGCGCCGGGAAGTCCTGCTGCGCTTTCGACGCGAGCGCGAGCTGCCCCTGCGCCACCCCGCAGGACACCTGCATGACCAGCGCCACCTCGTTCGCGATGGACCGCACGTGCATCGCCGACTCCGCGCATCCCTCAGCAACGTCCAACGCGTGGCCGAAGTCGTACGCCGCCGCGTGCGCCCGCAACTGCAACGCAGCGCCGCTCGCGATCATCGCCGCCGCCTGCTCCTCCATCGCGAGGATCTCCGCCCGCCGCGCCGCAACCGACGCCGGGTCCGCAGGGTCAAACCCCGGGTCCGGAAGGTCGTGCTCGCGGTGCTGTTGCATGTCTCCAACGCTACGGACGACCACCGACATTCTGCAGACTCGTCGATAACTTTTCTTGAAACTCAGGCTCCCAAGGAGGCGCCCCCGTGGTCGTTGCCCAGGAATCACGACGATGCGACGAGTCGACCGTCGCAGCGCGTGGTGGGCGGTCATGCACGCTCCGTGCAGTCTGCCCTCGTCGACTCCCGGTGGCAGGCTGATCTCCCAGTCGACGCCGAAGGGCTGTTCGGGAACGCCCGCATGAGCGAGGTACTCGGCGGTCATCTCATGGATGAGCGCGCGGATCTCATCCGTGGCGGGTTCCAGCGGGTGCCCGTCTCGGCTGTGGGTCGGGTACGTCGCGGGCCGCTGGGAGACGTATTCGGGACCCGCCAGGTAGGCGATGAGCGCCGTCCACCCGTTCAGGTCGAGGTGCACGCGTGTCCCGGCTCGTTGGGTCTGGGCCGGGAAGTCGCTCCACCTTCAGGTTGGAAGCTCAGCTTCGGCGGGGCGGGACGCCTCGTCGGCGAGGAGCGACTCGGAGAGCTCCCACAGTCGGTGGGCGGCAGCTTCGTCCAGCGCGTGGGGGACGACGCCGTGCACCCCGTCGACGATCTCGTCGACGACGTCCGCCGGGTGGCAGTCCTCGTAGTAGGCGGGCGTGCCGGGGCCGAGCGTCGCCCGCGTCGCGACGAACACCGACGTCGCGGCGCCCTGCTCCGGGGTCTTGGTCGGGAAGCGCCGCTTCATGTCGGCGAGCACCTCCGGGTCCCAGTGCCGCTGCAGCTTCGTCCAGATCCCACCGGGCATGAGCGCCGCCGCCGTGACGCCGCGGTCTGCCCAGCGCCTTGTCGCCTCGAGCGCGAACAGCACGTTCGCGGTCTTCGACTGGCCGTAGGCAAGTCCGCGGTCGTACGCGTCCCGCACGAAGAACGGGTCGTCGAAGCGGATGCCGCTCGAGGCGTGGCCGCTGGAGCTCACGACCACGATGCGCGCGTCGCCAGCCTCGGTGAGCGCGGGGAGGAGGGCGTTGGCGAGCGCGAAGTGTCCGAGGTGGTTGACGGCGAACTGCATCTCCCAGCCGTCAGGGGTGCGGAGCTCCGGGGTGTGCATGATCCCCGCGTTGTTGATGAGCAGATCCAGGGGCCCCGACCATGCGGAGGCCAGCTCGCGCACCGTGGCAAGATCGGCGAGGTCAAGGTGCACCACGCGCACGTCGTCGTTGCCGGTGGATGCCCGCAGCTCGGCCGCGGTGCGCTCGCCCGCTGCCGTGTCTCGCACGGCGAGCGTCACCTGCGCTCCCGCCGCCGCGAGCGCACGCGCGGCCTCGACGCCGATGCCCGAGCTCGCTCCGGTGACGAGCGCCCTCCTGCCGCTGAGGTCCACGCCCTCGACCACGTCGAGGGCGGTCGAGTCTGCACCGAACGTTGGGGAATCCGTTTCCGTCATTGTCCGTTCCTACCAGTTCAGCTTCGCCGAGACCTGGCTGGGGGCGTCAGGGCTGCCCATGACGGACGGCCACGACGCGGACGCTGCCTGCACGCACTGGGTCGTCGGACGCGACCGACTTGTCCGTCAGCAGGTCGTGCCCCGAGATGCCGGCCCCCGCATCCTGGGCTCCGTGGTTGATCTGGAACACGTAGTCGACGCCATCACCGCGGCGCACGACGCTCTCGACGTCGCCGAGGGGGGAGTAGTCGACCGCCGCGCTGTCGAGCACCCGGGTCACGAAGCCATCGAGGTCGGCGCCGTCGAGCGCTGTGGCGAGGTACCAGGCCGCGCCGTCGCCGAAGCTGTGCTTGGTGACCGCGGGGCGGCCGACGCCCGGGCCATCGGCGAACTCGGCGACGCTCGTGGCGCCCCGCAGTTCGATGTCGTCGCTCCAGACGCGTCCGCGCCTGCCGTCGCTGAGCGTGACCTGCTCGCCGGCCCGCAGGGGAAGGAACTCCTCGATGACCAGGCCGAGCACATCCCGGAGCTGACCTGGGTATGGGCCCGTCGGGACGTCGTCGTTCGTCGAGACGATGCCGGAGAAGTAGGAGAACGCCAGCGTGCCGCCCTGCGCCGCGTACTCGCGCAGGTTCGCTGCCGCGTCGTCCTCGATGAGGTACAGGGCCGGGGCGAAGACGACGTCGTACCCCGTGAGGTCGGCGGCGGGATGCACGAAGTCGACCGTGACCCCGCGGCGCCAGAGGGCCGCGTAGAACGCCTCGATGCGCTCTCGGTGGTCGAGGTCGACGGAGGGCCGCCAGTCGAGGTCCTGCGCCCAGAATGACTCCCAGTCCCAGGCGATCGCGACCCGCGCATCCACTCGCGAGCCGAAGAGCGGGGCAAGGGCGGCGACGTCGGCGCCGAGCGCCACCGACTCCCGCCACTTGCGCGACGTCTCGCCGGCCTGCGGGATGAGCGCCGAGTGGAACTTCTCGGCCCCCTTCTGCCCTGCCCGCACCTGGAAGAAGAGGACCGCGTCGGCGCCGCGGGCGGCGTGGGCGAGGCTGTTGCGTCGCATCTCGCCTGGTCGCTTCGCGATGTTTCGCGGCTGCCAGTTCACGGCGGAGGTCGAGTGCTCCATGAGGATCCACGGCTTGCCTCGGGCGAGCGAGCGGGTGAGGTCGGCGGCGCGGGACAGGTGGATGTGGTTGTCCGGCTGCTCGGCGGAGAGGTAGTGGTCGTTGGCGACGATGTCGACCTCGTCGGCCCACCGCCACAGGTCGACGCTCGGGCACATGCCCGCCATGAAGTTCGTGGTGATCGGCTGCGGTGCGTGTTCGCGGATCGCATCGCGTTCGGCTTTGAAGCACTCGAGCAGCGCCGCTGAGCTGAAGCGCGCGAAGTCGAGGCGGTGAGCCGGATTGCTCGCGGTGCCGGACGTTCGCGGCGCGTCGATCTCCTCCCAGGCGCCGTAGCGCTGCCCCCAGAAGTTCGTGCCCCAGGCGGCGTTGAGTGCATCGAGCGAGGCGTAGCGCTTCCGCAGCCAGGTCTGGAATGCGGTCACGGACGCGTCGTCGTAGCTCTCCGTGACCGGCGTCCCGTACTCGTTGTGGACGTGCCAGAGCACAACGGCCGGATGCTGGGCGTAGCGCTCGGCGAGCTTCGCCGCGATCGCCGTCGCGGCCCGTCGGTACTCGGGGGAGCTCGGGCTGACGATGCCGCGCGACCCGAAGGCGAGCGGCATGCCGTCGCGTGTGACGGCTCTCGAGTGCGGGTACCTCCGGTAGAACCAGGCCGGCGGTGAGGCCGTCGGGGTGGCGAGGTCGACGTCGATGTCCGCGGCGTGCAGGCGGTCGATGATCTCGTCGAGCATCGCGAAGTCGTAGACGCCTTCCTCTGGCTCGAGGAGCGCCCACGAGAAGATGCCGATGCTGACGAGGTTCACGCCGGCGTCCTGCATGAGGCGGATGTCTTCATCCCACACCTCGCGGGGCCACTGCTCTGGGTTGTAGTCGCCGCCGAAGCGGACTGTCTGGCGGCCGGGCATCCACGTCGATGTCTTCACCCGAACAAGCTTACGTCATCGTAAATTGGGCGCGCCGTTGACTTACGAATGCGAAAGTGACTCCCGGCGAGGTTGATGCAGGCGGAGCCTCGATCCTGAGCGTCCGCCGAGAGGCGCAAGAAGTTTGTGACGCTCCGGCACCGGCCCACGTCTCCTCTGTAACGCCCCCGATCGGTGCACACGCACCAGGGCTCGAACCCAAGGAGACCCGCACATGTCGAACGTCACCCCCAACACGACTGCCACCCCGAGTGTCGTCGCTCCGTCCAAGGCGGGCACGGGGTCCACTGACAAGAGTGTCGTCCCCACCGGCCACACCGGCTCGGAGGTCGCAACCGGCCACGGCACGACGACGGTCGTCGACAGCGTCGTCGCCCGCGTCGCCGGCATCGCCGCCCGCGAGGCGCACGGCGTCTACGACCTCGGCGGCGGCGCGGCCCGCGCGATCGGCGCCATCCGCAGCGCCATCAACGCCACCGACCAGGGCCAGGGCGTGAGCGTCGAGGTCGGCGAGAAGCAGGTCGCCGTCGACGTGACGATCGTCGCCGAGTACCCGGTTGCGCTGCAGGATGTCGCCAACGGCGTGCGCGCCGACGTGATCCGCGCGATCGAGACGATCGTCGGCCTCGAGGTCACCGAGGTCAACGTCACGATCAACGACGTGCACCTGCCGAGCGACGAGCAGGACGAGCCGGCCGAAGCTCGCGTCCAGTAGCTCACACCGCTTCACCTCTTCAGCCGGCCTGGCCGCCGTTCGGTGGCCAGGCCGCGGCACTTAACCCCGAACGACCTCACCTCACCGAAAGCAGGCAACCATGTTCCTCCGCATCGTCACATTCGTGCTCGGAATCGTCGTCAAGAAGCAGAGCGCCAAGAAGAAGCGCGAGCAGCAGGCGGCCGCACGCGCCAAGCAGACGAAGCGCTCGAAGCGCGGCACGTCCGCACGCGCTCATCGGGGCGGACGCTCGAAGCGCGTGTCGTCGAAGCGCAGCCGCCGGCGCTGAGCGAAGCTGAGCCGATCCCGCCGAGCGGCCCCGCACATCCCATGCTCGACGCGGCACCCGGCAACACGGTCTGGCGCCGGTTCGCGCCCGCCGACGGGAACGTGGGCGTAGGGTCGGTCCGCGCGGCAGTGACCTGCTCCGGTGGACGCCCCCTCAGTCGTCGTCGGGACCTGATAGCGTGCCCGTTCGGTGGGTCCGGGGGCGCATATCGCCGTCGCGGACTGCGGACGGGGCCTCACCGACATCCGACGCGCTAGGAGGGCAGCCCCATGGCCTTGATCGACAACGGGATCTACGTGAACGGGCGTCGGTGCTTCACGCCGGCGACGCTCGACGAGACGTTCGAGAAGCTCCGCGAGCATGCGGGGATGGCCTGGATCGGCCTCTTCCAGCCAAGCAATGAGGAACTCGACGCCGTCGCCAAGGAGTTCGATCTGCATCCGCTCGCCGTCGAGGACGCGCGGGTCGGGCATCAGCGGCCGAAGATCGAACGCTACGGCAGCACCCTCTTCGTGGTGCTCCGGCCCGCTTGGTACGTCGACGCCACCGAGACGGTGCACTTCGGGGAGATCCACCTGTTCGTCGGCCCCGAGTTCGTGGTCACGGTCAGGCAGGCCGCGCGCCCGGAGCTGGGAGACGTTCGGCAGCGGATGGAGCAGAGCCCGGCGCTCCTGAGCTTCGGACCCGAGGCGGTCCTCTACTCGGTGCTCGACCAGGTCGTCGACGGATACGCGCCCGTGACTGCTGGCCTCGAGAACGACATCGACGAGATCGAGGACCAGCTGTTCGCGGGCGACGAGCGAGTCACACGCCGCATCTACGAGCTGCTCGGCGAGGTCATCAACTTCCAACGCGCGACGAGTCCGCTGCGGACCATCCTCGAAGCGCTCCTGCGGGGCGCCGAGAAGTACAACACCAGCGAGGAGATCCGCGCCCGCTACCGGGACGTCCTCGACCACGCGCTGCGCATCGCGGAGCGCGCCGACTCGTTCCGGGTGCTCCTCGAGAATGCGCTGACCGTGCACAGCACGCTGGTCACGCAGCAGCAGAACGAGGCGATGCGCGAACTCTCGGAGGCGAGCCTCGCGCAGAGCGAGGAGACGAAGAAGCTGTCGGAGCAGAGCATCGCGCAGAACGAGGAGATCAAGAAGATCACCAGCTGGGCGGCGATCATCTTCGCCCCGAGCCTCGTCGGCACGGTCTACGGCATGAACTTCACGCACATGCCCGAGCTCGACTTCGAGTGGGGCTACCCGCTGTCGCTGCTTGCCATGCTCGGCGTCGCCGTCACGCTCTGGTCGGTCTTCAAGTGGAGGAAGTGGCTGTAGTCGACGCGCCGACACCACGGCTGCGCGGCCGCACGACTGCGCGGCCGCATCGGACGGCCGGCGGCCGCCGCGTCGGTTCGGACTGTCCGGACCCCTACGTGGCCCTGACGCCCCCGCGCACGCGGCGGCCAGGCTGGTCAGACCGTCCGATTCGGTGTGGACCTGGTGCTCGAGCGTGCACCGGCAGTCCGGTCGGGAACGGCTGCGATGACGATCGCCGCGATGCCGACCACCAGGTGGAACCCGATGTCGAAGCCTGTGAAGCCTGTCGGCAGCAGCGTGAACATGGTCGGGTCGAAGAACGCCACGACCCCCATCGCGACGTACATGACGCCCACGATGGCGATGACGGTCCGCGCCGCCCGGGCGGATGCTCGCGTGAATCCGACGGCGAGGAGCGCGACGGCGAGCACGACGCGAATGAGATCGAGGGTGAGGTCCACATTCATGAGCCCCATCAGGTGCTCGCCTTCGACGAAGAATCCGACGATGGCGAGGAGCCCGACGAGAACCCCGAGGATGCGTGCGGTGAGCTTGTGCATGGGTACACCTCCGTGTGTGATCGAGAATGTTCCTTCAAGCGTGAGATCTGGCCGGATGTGCGGCAACGGGTTGCGCTTCGACCGTCGCTCGTTTAGGCGCGTGAGCGCCGGGCCCGGCCCACTCGCCCCGTTTCCCACTTCTCACACCCTCCCCGGATCCGTGTGCCAAGGAAGTTGCCTCGGGGAAACAGCAGCACGCACCCCGTGAAACATGCGGTTTCTACGCTCTGAGCATGTCAGCGACCGACCGTCGCCGTTCATCCACGGAGGAGCCAGCATGCGCACACCAACTCGAAGCGACCGGGACGAGCTGTGATGAGCACGAAACAATTGCCGCACGGTGACGAAACATCCCAGACCTACGCTCGCGACATGCTCCCCCCGGCGCCGCGCTCCCGTCACGTCGTGGTGATCGGCGCGGGCATGGTCGCGCACCGCTTCGTCGAGTCGCTGCGCTCGCAGGACTCCGACGGGGTGTGGGCGATCACCGTCATCGGCGACGAGCCGTGGCGGCCGTACGACCGGGTGCAGCTCACGAGCACGTTCTCGGGCGTCGAGCCGGCCGCCCTGGAGCTGGGCAGGCCCCTCATGTGGTCGCACCCGAACGTCACGCTCCGCACCTCCGAGACGGTCACGAGCATCCACCCAGGCACCCGCACGGTCGTGACGTCGCTCGGCGCGACCGAGCACTACGACGAGCTGGTCGTCGCCACCGGATCGTCCGCCGCGAAGCCGCCCATCGCCGGGGTGGATGCGCCCGGCGTGCACGTGTACCGCACCGTCCACGACGTGGTCGCGCTCAAGGCCGAGGTTGCCGAGTTGTCACAGCGGCTCGGCCGAACGGTGCGCGGCGCGGTTGTCGGCGGCGGCCTGCTCGGCCTCGAGGCCGCGGGGGCCATGGTCGCTCTCGGCGCGGAGTGCACCGTCGTGCAGTCCTCCGGCCACCTCATGTCGGCCCAGCTCGACGCGGGCGGCGGCGAGTCGCTGCGCCTCCTCATCGAGCACCTCGGGGTGGATGTGCGCACCGGGTCCCGCGCCAGTGCGGTCGTGCTCGACGCCGACGGCCGCGCGGCCGGCCTCGACTTCCCGGACGGCGAGCCCGAGCTCGCCGACCTCGTCGTCTTCGCCGTCGGCATCACGCCCCGCGACGAGCTGGCTCGCGACGCCGGGCTGACGCTCGGCGCTCGCGGTGGCATCGAGGTCGACGAGGCGTGCCGCGCATCCGCCGCCAGCATCTGGGCGATCGGCGAGGTCGCCTCGATCGGCGGTGAGTGCTTCGGCCTCGTCGCCCCCGGCTACTCGATGGCCGAGGTCGTCGCCAACCGCCTCACCGGGGGAGCGGCGACGTTCCCCGGCGTCGACCTCTCGACGAAGCTCAAGCTCACGGGGGTCGACGTCGCGAGCTTCGGGGACGCCTTCGCTGAGTCGCCGGGCGCGCTCGAGGTCACGTACGCCGACCCGGTCGGCGGCGTCTACAAGAAGCTCGTCATGTCGGACGACGGCAAGGTGCTGCTCGGCGGCATGCTCGTCGGGGACGCCTCGGCCTACACCTCGCTGCGCCCCATGGTCGGGCGCGAGCTCGGTGCCGACCCGGCCGCCTACCTGCTCCCCGCCGACGGCATGCCCGAGGTGGGCGGCGACCTGCCGGACGACGCCACGGTCTGCTCCTGCAACAACGTCTCCGTCGGCGCGGTGCGCGGCGCCGTCACCGACCACGCCTGCACCGACCTCGCCGGAGTCAAGGCCTGCACGAACGCGGGCACCGCCTGCGGCTCCTGCGTGCCGCTCGTGAAGAAGATCTTCTCGACCGAGCTCGCCAAGACGGGCGTCGAGGTCAGCAACGCGCTCTGCGAGCACTTCGCGCTCTCCCGGGCGGGGCTCTTCGACGCCGTGCGCGTCACGGGACTCTCGACCTTCACGAGCATCATCGAACGCCACGGCAACGGCGGCCGCGGCTGCGACATCTGCCGTCCCGTCGTCGCCTCGATCCTCGCCTCGCTCGGCAACGGGCACATCCTCAAGGGCGAGCAGGCGGCGCTGCAGGACACCAACGACCACGTCATGGCGAACATGCAGAAGGACGGCACCTACTCGGTCGTGCCGCGCATCCCCGGCGGCGAGGTCACCCCCGACGGGCTCATCGCGATCGGCGCCGTGGCCAAGGAGTACGGGCTCTACACGAAGATCACGGGCGGCCAGCGCATCGACCTCTTCGGCGCCCGCATCGAGCAGCTGCCCGAGATCTGGAAGAAGCTCATCGACGCGGGCTTCGAGTCGGGCCAGGCCTACGGCAAGGCTCTGCGCAACGTGAAGTCGTGCGTGGGCTCGACCTGGTGCCGGTACGGCGTGCAGGACTCCGTCGCCATGGCGATCTTCCTCGAGCTCCGCTTCCGCGGCCTCCGTTCGCCGCACAAGCTGAAGTTCGGCGTCTCCGGATGCGCGCGCGAGTGCGCCGAGGCGCGCGCCAAGGACGTCGGCGTGATTGCCACCGAGAAGGGCTGGAACCTCTACGTCGGCGGCAACGGCGGCTTCACGCCCCGCCACGCGGAACTGCTCGTGGAGGACCTCGACGACGAGCAGCTCATCACGGCCATCGACCGGTTCATCGGCTACTACATCCGCACCGCCGACCGGATGCAGCGCACCGCGCGCTGGATCGAGGACCTCGACGGCGGCATCGACGCGCTCCGGGCGGTCGTGCTCGAGGACAGCCTCGGCATCGCCGCCGACCTGGACGCCATGGTCGCGAACCACGTCGACAACTACAAAGACGAATGGCAGGAGGCGCTGAACGATCCCGAGGTCATGCAGCGGTTCGTGTCGTTCGTGAACGCGCCGACCACACCGGACCCCTCGCTCGGCTACGTGCCGGAACGCGGGCAGCTCCGCCCGGCAAACGAGGCCGACCGCAGCGCCGGCACCGTAATCGCAGGAACAACCCTGGAGGTCCGACGATGACCATCGCACTCGACACCCGCAGCAGCATCCGCGAACACCCACCCGAGGACGCCGACCAGCACTGGATCGCCGTCTGCTCTCTCCACGCCCTGTACCCCGAGCGTGGCGTCGCCGCAATCCTGGATGGAACCCAGATCGCGCTGTTCCGGCTCCGCGACGAGCAGGTCTTCGCCATCCAGCAGGCCGACCCGTACTCGGGTTCGCAGGTCATGAGCCGCGGCCTCGTCGGCTCTCGCGGCGGACGCGTCACCGTCGCCTCCCCGATGTTCAAACAGGTCTTCGACCTCGAGACCGGCGAGTGCCTCGACACCGTCGGCAAGGATCCGCGCACCCTCACGACCCACCCCGTGCGCATCGACCACGGCACCGTGCTGGTCGACATGAGCCGTCGCATCGCTGGTGGTGCCCGATGAGCACGCTCATGGCGCTCGACTTCACCGGCCGCGACGTCCTCATCGTGGGGGCAGGGGCCGTCTCCGCGAGACGCGCCCAGACGTTCGTCACGGCTGGCGCATCCGTCACCGTCGTGGCCCCAGAACTTGGCGGCGCACTCGGTGGGCTCGTCAGCGACGGGCTCGTGACCTGGCTGCAGGAGCCCGTGCAAGCCCACCACCTCGACGGCGCCTGGTTCGTGCACACTGCGACGGGTGACAGGGCCACCGACCTCCTCGTTGCCGAGTGGGCGAACGAGTGCCGGATCTGGTGCGTGAACGCGAGCGACGCCTCCGCCGGCAGCGCCAAGACACCAGCAACCTCGGACGCCGGCGCCGTCGAGATCGGCGTCGTCTCCAAGGAGGGCGCCGACCCGCGCCGCAGCCGCCTCATCTGCGACCAGCTCGCCGAAGGACTCCGCGCCGGCCACATCGACCTGCGCAGGCACCGACCAGGTGCCGGCAGGGTTGTGCTCGTCGGCGGGGGACCGGGGGACGCCGACCTCATGACCCTCCGCGGGCGGCGCGCACTCGCGGAAGCCGACGTCGTCGTGACGGACCGCCTCGGCCCCCGCTCCGTGCTCGCGGAGCTCCCCGCCGAGGTCGAGATCATCGACGTCGGCAAGCAGCCCAAGCACCACCCGGTGCCGCAGGAGGAGATCAACCGCATCCTCGTCGAGAAGGCCCAGCAGGGGCTCGTCGTCGTGCGGCTCAAGGGCGGCGACCCGTTCGTCTACGGACGCGGCGGCGAGGAGGTGCTCGCGTGCAACGCGGCCGGCGTCGCCGTCGAGGTCGTGCCCGGCATCAGCAGCGCCATCTCAGTGCCCGCGGCCGCCGGCATCCCCGTCACGCACCGCGGCGTCGCCAACTCCTTCCAGGTCGTGACCGGGCATCAGCGCCTGGGCGCCGAGCTGCTGCGCTCCGTCAAAGCCGACACCTGCACGCTCGTCGTGCTCATGGGCGTCTCGGCGCTCGGCCGCATCTGCGCCGAGCTCGTGGATGCGGGAGTGCGCGACGACATGCCCGTCGCCATCGTCGAGAACGGCCACACCCCTCGCCAGCGCGTCACGAGGGGAAGCCTCCGCACGATCGACGCCACGGCGCGCAGCGTCGGTGTCGCCAATCCCGCCATCATCGTCATCGGCGAGGTCGCCCAGTTCGGGCTCCTGCAGGCCACACGGTCGCTCCAGGAACAGAACGCACTGTCAGCATGAGTCCCGAACCCGCGAGCGGGGTGCGCGGCCGCGCACCCCAGGAACAGCACCTGGCCGGCGTCGTCGTGGTCGTGACGAGCGACCGCCGCTCCGGTGAGCTCGCGACGGCACTCGAGCGACGAGGTGCGATCATCCGCCACTCCCCGTCGCTCAGCATGACCGCGGTCGAAGACGACGCCGATCTCCTCGACGCGACGAAGCGCGTCATCGCCAACCCGCCCGACATCGTCGTCGCGACCACGGGCGTCGGCTTCCGTGGCTGGATCGACGCTGCGGATGCACACGGGCTGGCCGAGGATCTGGTCGCGGTGCTCTCCCGCGCGCGGATCGTGGCGAGAGGCCCGAAGGCACGCGGCGCGATCCAGGCAGCCGGACTCAACGCCGACTGGGTCGCCGAATCGGAGACCTCCGCGGAGCTCGCCCAGTTCCTTCTCGCAGAGGGCGTCGATGGTGCGCGCATCGCGCTTCAGCACCATGGCTCGGGAGCCGACGGCCTCGACGAGGAGTTCGCCGCAGCCGGTGCCGAGGTCGAGAGCCTCATCGTCTACAAGTGGGGCCCGCCCGCCGACCCCGCGCTGCTTGCCCGCTGGGCGCTCAAGGCCGCAGACGGCGAGGTCGACGCCATCGTCTTCACCTCGGCTCCCGGGGTCTCCGCGTGGCTCGAATCCTTCTCGGACGGGTCCGCCCCGGCAGACGGCGACGACGCGTCCGGCACGGGCGCTTCCGGAGCCCTCGAGCGGCTCAAGGCGCGCTGCCGGGACGGGTCCCTCGTCACCGTCGCGGTCGGCCCCATCACCGCGGCACCCCTGCGCGCCGTCGGCATCGAGCCGATCGTGCCGAAGCGCGGACGACTCGGTGCGCTCATCCGAGAGCTCATCGAGCACTACGCCCAGCGCGCGGCCGAGGGCATCGAGACCGAAGCGGGCCGCCTCTTCCTCCGCTCGAGCTGCGCCGTCATCGGCGACGACGTCGTCGAGCTCTCGCCCGGAGCGCTGCGCGTGCTGCGGCTGCTCGCCGGCAACCCGGGCGGTGTCGTGAGCCGCGAGCAGATCCTCGCCAGGCTGCCAGGCAACCCGACCACCAACCATGCGGCCGACGTCGCCGTCGCGCGCCTGCGCGAGTCGTTCGGCGACCGGGCCATCGTGCAGACCGTCGTGAAGCGCGGCTACCGGCTGCGCGTCCACGCGACGTGAGCGCGCAGCGCGATGCGCCCGCAGCCCGGACGAGGTCACACCGCCGTGTGACCGCGCGCGTCGACGGACGAGCATCAGCAACGAGCATCAGCACGGAGAGCGAGCACCGGATGAACCAGCAGCACCCTCGGCCGACGATCCTGGTGGGCGCGTCCCACGGCACCGACAACGTCGACGGTCAGGCCGTCATCCGCGAGCTGCTGCGCCGAGTGCAGGCGATACGAACGAGCGTGCAGGTCGTCGAGGCGTTCGTCGACGTGCAGCAGCCGAGCCTCGTCGACGTCCTCGCGGGCCTGCCCGCCGACGCCGAGGTCATCATCGTCCCCGTGCTCCTCACCGTCGGCTTCCACACGCAGGTCGACATCGCGGAAGCCGCGGCCGCCCGACCCGGCACCTCGGTCGCGGCGCCCCTCGGACCGGACCCCAGACTCTCGCAGCTGCTCTGGGACCGGTTCCTCGAAGCCGGCGGCAGTGCCGACGACGGGGTCGTCATCGCCGTCGCGGGTTCTACGGCCGCTGCAGCCGTGCCCCGCTTCCACGAGCTGCGCGAGCAGTTCAACGCCATCGGAGGTGCGGATGCGCTGCTCGGCTACGGAGCGGCCCTCGACCCGCGGGTGCCAGCGGCCGTGGAGCTCGCTCGAGGCGCGACTGGCGCGCATCACGGCGACGCCCAGGCGCGCCGGGTCAGCATCGCCAGCTACCTGCTCACCCCCGGCTTCTTCCACGACCGCGTCACCGAGGCGGGCGCCGACATCGTGGCCGCGCCCCTCGGCGTCGACGACAGCATCGCGCACATCATCCTCGAGCGCTTCGATGCCGTCGTCCCCGCCGCGGCCCCCATCTGATCGCACTTCTCACAGCCCCGCCGCGAGGGCGAGAGGGAAAAGAAACCAGAACGCACCGCACGAGCCACGGGGCCGAAACTGCACCCGAATAGCTTGTGGACATCGGGCCGAACATGGCCGCAGAGCATCGCCAGAGCGAAAGGGAACCCGTGTCCTACGTCAAGCCGAATGACCTCGTCACCACCATGATCGATGCCGGGGAGAGCAAGATCTTCCTGTCGACCCGCGACACCATCATCCGCTCGACCATGGGCGGCGCGTTCCTCACCATCGCCGCCGCCTTCGCCGTGACCGTCAGCGTCACGACCGGCGTCCCGCTGCTCGGCGCGCTGCTCTTCCCCGTCGGCTTCATCATGCTGTACCTGCTCGGCTACGACCTCCTCACGGGAGTGTTCGTGCTCGGCCCGCTCGCCTGGCTCGACAAGCGGCCAGGCGTCACCCTCCGCGGCGTGCTCCGCAACTGGGGCCTCGTGTTCGTCGGCAACTTCCTCGGCGCCTTCACCATCGCAGTCCTCATGGCCATCGTCGTGACGAACGGCTTCGCGACACCGCCGAACGAGGTCGGCGAGGCCATCGGGCACATCGGCGAGGGCCGGACCGTGGGCTACGCCGAGCATGGCGCCTCCGGCATGCTCACCCTCTTCGTCCGCGCCGTGCTCTGCAACGCCATGGTCGCGACCGGAGTGGCCCTCGCCATGATCTCCAAGAGCGTCTCCGGCAAGGTCATCGCCATGTGGATGCCCATCATGCTGTTCTTCTTCATGGGCTTCGAGCACTCCATCGTGAACATGTTCCTGTTCCCCTCAGGCCTGCTCCTCGGCGCCGACTTCACGCTCATGGACTACCTGATCTGGAACGAGATCCCCACGGTCGTCGGCAATCTCGTCGGCGGACTGCTGTTCGTCGGACTCCCGCTCTACTTCACGCACGGCCGCACGCGAGCATCCCGGGCCGTCTCACCGAAGGTCGCAGCGAGCGACGCGAAGACCCCCGCCGCCGTCTAAGTCCCCTCCTCCTCGTCCTCCTCGTCCTCCTCGTCCTCCTCGTCCTCCTCCTCTTCCTCCCTGCCTCCTCCCTGCCTCCTCCCTGCCTCCTCCTCCCTGAAAAGTCAGCCAGATGCATCCTCCTTCGCGCGGGAGCCTGCATCTGGCTGACTTTTCGCCCTCGCCTGCCTGACTCCGCCCGCCTCACTCCGCCTGCCGCCCCTCCGCCTGCTGCCCCTCCGCCTGCTGCCCCCACCCTGGATGAGTGAGCCAGAAGCAGGTTCCTCCGCGCGGGAGCCCGCATCTGGCTGACTTTTCCAGTGTTTTGGCGCTGGTTTCAGTTGCATGCCTGCGCCTGCGCCTGTGTTTGCTCGCCAGCCTTCATCCGGCCATCCGCCCCCTAGCTGGCCCACCCCCCCCCAGGCAACAGAAGTTGGTGAGATGCACGCTCACATCGTTGTGAAGGTGCGTCTGGCTGACTTCTGAGGACGCGGATACGGATGCGGACGTGGATGCGGCAGCAGATGCAGCAGCGCGGTTAACCCAGAAGGCCCCGGCCCTCAGGCGGTTGCCTGAGAGCCGGGGCCGTCTGCTGCTCGCCGAGCTGGCTACGCGCTGCGCTCGGTGCGGTCGCCGGACCAGTCGGTGTGGAAGACGCCGTCGCGGTCGACGCGCTTGTAGGTGTGGGCGCCGAAGAAGTCGCGCTGTCCCTGGATGAGGGCGGCGGGGAGGCGCTCGGCGCGCAGCCCGTCGTAGTACGACAGGCTGGAGGAGAAGGCGGGCGCGGGGATGCCGGCCTGCGCTGCCTGCACGACGACGCGGCGCCACGCGGCCTGGGCCGTGTCGACGGCGTCGCGGAAGAAGGGCGCGGTGACGAGCGCGACGAGGTTCGGGTCCTCGGCGTACGCCTCGGTGATGCGGTTCAGGAAGCGGGCGCGGATGATGCAGCCGGCTCGCCAGATCGCGGCGATGTCGCCCTTCTTGATGTCCCACCCGTACTGCTCGGCGCCGGCGATGATGGCGTCGAAGCCCTGCGAGTAGGCGATGATCTTGGACGCGTAGAGCGCGAGGCGCACGTCCTCGACGAAGCCGTCGGCGTCCTCGACCTGGAAGCCGTCGGGGCCGGGGAGCGTTCGGGATGCGGCGCGCTGCTCGAGCTTGGAGGACACGGAGCGCGCGAACACGGCTTCGGCGATGCCGGAGACGGGCACGCCGAGGTCGAGGGCGGTCTGCACGGTCCACGCGCCGGTGCCCTTGGCGCCGGCGGCGTCGAGGATGACATCAACGAGCGGCAGCTGCGTGTCGGCGTCGACCTGGCGGAGCACCTCTGCGGTGATCTCGATGAGGTACGACTCGAGCTCGCCCTTGTTCCACTCGGCGAAGATCTCGGCGATCTCGGCGGGGGACTTGCCGGTGCCGCGGCGGATGAGGTCGTAGGCCTCGGCGATGAGCTGCATGTCGGCGTACTCGATGCCGTTGTGGATCATCTTCACGAAGTGGCCGGCGCCGTCGGTGCCGACGTGGGTGACGCAGGGCTCGCCCTCGGCGACCGCGGCGATGCTGCGCAGGATGGGGCCGAGGGTCTCGTACGACTCGGCGGTGCCGCCCGGCATGAGGGAGGGGCCGTTGAGGGCGCCCTCTTCGCCGCCGGAGATGCCGCAGCCCACGAAGTGGATGCCCGTCTCTCGCACGGCTGCCTCGCGGCGGCGGGTGTCGGTGAAGAGGGCGTTGCCGCCATCCACGATGATGTCGCCCGGCTCGAACGCGTCGACGAGCTGGTTGATGACCGCGTCGGTGCCGGCGCCTGCCTGGACCATGATGATCGCGGTGCGGGGCTTCTGGAGTGACGCTGCGAAGTCGGCGATCGACTCGGACGGCACGAAGCCTGCTTCCGGGTGCTCGCTCACGAGCGTGCGGGTGCGCTCGGGGGAGCGGTTGTAGACCGCGACGGTGTTGCCCTCGCGGCTCGCGAGGTTCCTGGCGAGGTTGGAGCCCATGACGGCCATGCCGACAACGCCGATGTTCGCGCTGGGGGACGAGCCGGTTTCCGAGGAGATCGAGGGGGCAGCGTCAGTGGTCATAGATGCGTCTCTTTCAGAGTGGATGCTTGTCTCCCGTCAGGGCGATGCACGGGACACTCCACGGTATTGCACGACGGGCAGTCGTACCCTGACTTGTGGCACGAGCACGGCAACCATTTCCGCACATGACGAGACGGCGCCGAACTCGGCGCACAGCCAGGACCATATCTGGCTGCGCGCGCGACCGCGAGCACCTAGACAGGGAGACACTCAGTGGCTGATCACGACGCCCGCACGAGAGCCTACGATTTCGGGCGCCCAGACGATGACGGCGACGCCATCACCGACCAGCAGCCGACGACGGCGATGCCGAGGACGCGTGCGACGCCGAGCGCCCCATCCGCTCGCTCGTCGTCGAGTCTCTACGCCGGCAACGAGGAGTCCACCCGGGTCATCCCGCAGCAGGCACCACCGCCCGCGGCGGCACCCGTCGCTCCGAGCCGCACAGCCAAGGAGGGCGTCCAGCAGCCGCCCGCCGCGCAGAAGTCGGGACTGACGGATGCGCGGGGACAGGCGAGCAGGTACGGTCGCGCCCGCGAGTCCGCCAGCCCCAACGTGTGGGCGCGCATCGGCTCCGTCTTCCTGGCCGTGCCCTTGTACGTGATCTGCGTCGCCGCCTTCAGCGCCATCCCCCTGCTCATCATCGTGTCGGGGATCTCGTCGTCGGCTGGCAGCTTCCTCGGCGACGGTGCCGGGGTCTCGCCCGTCTGGACGATGCTCGTCACCATGCTGGCCGCCGTCGGCTTCTTCCTCATGGCGCTCACGATGCGGTTGTCCGGCACCGGGGCGGTCGTCGCGGGTGCCCTTTCCGTGCTCGCGGGGCTCGCCTCCTTCCTCCTCCACGCTCAACTCACCGCGGCCATCGCCGGGCTCCCGCTGTGGCAGGACGAGCTCTCGACGTTCGCGCTCTTCGCCGGGCCCGCATCCGGAATGGCCGTGTCCCTGCTCGCAGCTGAGCTGGTGGTCTTCGGGTTCGCGATGCTGGGGGCCGGCGCCGCCGTGAGCAGCGCTCGTCGCCACGGCTGGCGCAAGGCCGTCGGCTTCTGACGGGAAGGTCATCGCGGCTTTCTCAGAACGTGCACATCCTGGCGCTCCATGACGTAAAGTGGGGGGCTGAACTTCGGCGAGGGGCCGTGAGGCCCGTGATCGACGCGGTGATGTGTCCTTGAACGGGCCTCCACACGCTTCCTCAGTCTGTCGAGAACCACCACCAAGGAGACAACATGGCAGAGACCAACAAGCTCAGCGTTGAACTGCGCAACCAGTTCGGCAAGGGCGCGGCACGCAAGATCCGCGCCGCAGGCAAGATCCCCGCGGTCCTCTACGGCCACGGCACCGAGCCCCGCCACCTGACCCTCCCGGGTCACGAGACGATGCTGCTCATCCGCAAGGCGAACGCGCTCATCGAGCTCGACATCGAAGGCGACAAGCAGCTCGCGCTCGTCCGCGACGTCCAGCGTGACCCGGTGCGCCAGATCATCGAGCACCTCGACCTCGCGGTCATCCGCAAGGGCGAGCGCGTCGAGGTCGACGTGCCGCTGCACCTCGTGGGCGACCCGTTCCCCGGCACGATCGCCGTGCAGGACGCGACGACGATCCTGGTCTCGGCCGACGCGACCACCATCCCGAGCTTCATCGAGGTCTCGGTCGAGGGCCTCGAGGACGGCACGCTCATCCACCGCGAAGACCTCAAGCTGCCCGAGGGCACCGAGCTCGTCGACCTCGCGGAAGACGCAGAAGAGGTTGCCCTCGTCTCGATCCAGACGCCTCGCGGCGAGGACGAGGATGAGGACGAAGAGTCCGAAGAAGCAGCCGCCGAGTAATCTCGCGTCTGGCGTCGTCGATTCGACGCATCTTCGTCGAAAGGCGGGCGGCTCCGGCCGTCCGCCTTTCGCGTCCCAGAGATCCGACGGGTCGTCACCCAGCGCATCCCGTCGCATGAAAGGCTTTGCAGCATGGCAGCAGACACCTGGCTCGTGGTCGGACTCGGCAATCCCGGCGAGAAGTACGCGAAGAACCGGCACAACGTCGGGCAGTTCGTCGTGGACGAGCTCGCGAAACGGCTCGGGGCCAGCTTCTCCAGGCACACCAAGGCCAACGCGCGTGTCGCAGAGGGGCGCACGGCGCCTGGTGGGCCGAAGCTCGTGCTTGCGAAGTCGAACGGCTACATGAACACCTCGGGCGGACCGGTCTCGCAGCTCGTCGCCTACTACGGGGTCGACGTCGACCACGTGATCGTCGTGCACGACGAGCTCGATCTCCCGTTCGACACCCTCAAGCTGAAGGTCGGTGGCGGACACGGCGGCCACAACGGTCTCCGCGACATCAGCGCGGCTCTCGGCGACCCGGGTTACCTTCGTGTCCGAGTCGGCATCGGGCGTCCTCCCGGCCGGCAGGATGCGGCCGACTTCGTGCTCAAGGACTTCGCGGGCAGCGAGCGCGACGTCCTTCCCGTGCTCGTCGGCGACGCGGCGGACGCCGTCGAGCTGATCGCGGGCGAAGGCATCCAGGCAGCGCAGCTTCGCGTGCACACGGCAGCGGGCGCGTGAAGCTCGTCATCCAGCGGGTCACGGAGGCGAGCGTCACCGTCGACGAGCGGATCGTCGGCCTCATCGCCGCCCCTGGGCTCCTGGTCCTCGTCGGCGTCACGCACACCGACACCGCTGCGGATGCGGCGAAGCTCGCCCGCAAGGTGCTCGGGCTGCGCATCCTGAACGACGAGAAGTCCGTGCTCGACACCGGCGCACCGGTGCTGGTCGTCAGCCAGTTCACGCTCTACGGGGATGCGCGCAAGGGGCGACGGCCGTCGTGGTCGCTCGCGAGCGGCAGGGCGCACTCGGAGCCACTCGTGGATGCCTTCGTCGACGCGCTCCGCGAGGGCGGAGCGCACGTCGAGACCGGCGAGTTCGGCGCCATGATGAAGGTCGCGAGCATCAACGACGGCCCCTTCACCGTGCTCCTCGAGTCGGCGGACCTGGCGTAGATCGCTGGCAGCGGGGCAGCGAGCCGCCGCTGTAGGAAGTATCTTCGCCTCGGCGCGTACAATTCCCCGAGTGACTCTGCACGGCTTCGTACGCTCCATCCAGTCCACCCCTTCCTTCGAGCGCGCCATGGGGCGTGCCGGTCGTGACACCGACTTCTCGCTCGTCGACGGGGCGAGGGCGCCGCTCATCGCGAACCTCCTCGCCGCGCGCCAGGCAGAGCTCGGCGCGGCGCCCATGCTGTTCGTGCTCACGGCGACGAGCCGCGAGACCGAGCAGTTCGGCACAGACCTGCAGACGTTCGTCCCGAATGCGCACATCGCCGAGTTCCCCGCGTGGGAGACGCTCCCGCACGAGCGCCTGAGCCCATCGGTCGAGACGACGGGCAAGCGACTGCGCGCGATGCGCGAGCTCACCGAGTGGAAGGCCGGCGACCGCACGGCGCCGTTCGTGCTCCTCGCCTCGGTTCGCGCGGCACTGCAGCCGCTCCTGCCCGGGCTCGACGCGGCGACGACCATCCGCCTCGAGCGCGGCTCCCGCGGCAACGACCTCTCGAGCCTCGCCCTGCAGCTCGTCGACCTCGCCTACTCTCGCGTCGACATGGTCACCCGCCGCGGCGAGTTCGCCGTTCGCGGCGGCATCCTCGACGTGTTCCCGCCGGACGCCTCGCACGCGCTGCGCATCGACTTCTTCGGCGACGAGGTCGACGAGATCCGCGTGTTCTCGGTCGCCGACCAGCGCTCGCTCGAGTCCGAGGTGACGGAGGCGCTCATCACGCCAGCACGCGAGCTGCTGCTCACGGAGAGCGTTCGGCAGCGGGCGCGCGAGATGCAGCACGAGTTCCCGAACCTGCAGCAGATGCTCGCCAAGATCGCCGAGGGCATCCCGTCCGAGGGCATGGAGTCGCTCGCGCCGGCGCTCGTGAGCGAGCTCGTGCCCATCACCAGCTACCTGCCGGAGGACGCCGCCATGGCGGTGCTCTCGCCCGAGCGAGTCGCAACGCGCGCCGTGCACCTCTCCGAGACGAACCACGAGTTCCTCGAGGCCGCGTGGAGCGCGGCGACGGCCGGCGCCGACGCGCCCATCGATCTCAGCTCCGGAGACTTCCTCACCGTCTCAGGACTGCGGGATGCGCGTGGCGGCCGGCCGTGGTGGTCGCTGTCGCCGTTCCAGTCGCTGGAGATCCCGGAGGAGCAGCTCGACGCCAGCGAGATCCTCGCCGTCAAGATCGAGGGCGACGCGGTGCCGAGCTTCGCCGGGAACGCAGACGGCGCCATCGAGCACGTGTCGGCTCTGCTCAAGGACGGCTGGCGGGTCGTCGTCACGAGCCAGGGGCCAGGGCTCGTCGAACGTGCGAGCCAGCTGCTCTCCGAGCACGGCGACGGGGCGAGGCTCGTCGACGAGCTGCCGGACGAGCTCGAGACCGGCGTCGCCTACCTGACCCAGTCGCCCGTCTCCACCGGCGTGCAGGTCCCCGGGCAGAAGCTCGCGCTCGTCACCGAGACCGACTTCTTCGGCCGTTCCGTCGGCTACGACTCCAGGCAGCCGAAGAAGCTCGCGCGGCGACGCACGAATTCAGTTGTCGACCCCCTGCAGCTCAAAGCGGGCGACTTCGTCGTGCACGAGACGCACGGCATCGGCAAGTTCATCGAGCTGCGTCAGCGCGAGGTGCAGGCAGGTGGCCGCAACGCCCCGAAGACCGTGCGCGAGTACCTCCTCATCGAATACGCGCCGTCGAAGCGAGGGCAGCCCGGAGACAAGCTCTACATCCCGACTGAACAGCTCGACCAGCTCACGAAGTACGTCGGCGGCGAGGCGCCAGCCCTGTCGAAGATGGGCGGCTCCGACTGGTCCGCCGCCAAGGGCAAGGCGCGCAAGGCGGTCCGCGACATCGCCGTGGAGCTCGTGAAGCTCTACAGCACGCGCATGGCGTCGAAGGGGCACGCCTTCGGGCCGGACACGCCATGGCAGCACGAGCTCGAGGAGGCGTTCCCGTTCGTGGAGACGCCCGACCAGCTGCAGACCGTCGACGAGATCAAGCGCGACATGGAGCGGCCCATCCCCATGGACCGCCTCGTCTCGGGAGACGTCGGCTTCGGCAAGACCGAGGTCGCCGTGCGCGCGGCGTTCAAGGCAGTGCAGGACGGCAAGCAGGTGGTCATCCTCGTGCCGACGACGCTGCTCGTGCGCCAGCACCACGAGACGTTCTCGGAGCGCATGGCCGGCTTCCCCGTCACCATCAAGCCGCTGAGCCGCTTCCAGTCGAAGAAGGAGTCTGAGGAGACGATCCGCGGACTCGCAGACGGCTCCGTCGACATCGTCATCGGCACGCATCGCCTGCTCACCGACTCGATCGCGTACAAGGACGTGGGACTCATCGTCATCGACGAGGAGCAGCGGTTCGGCGTCGAGCACAAGGACGCCCTCAAGAAGCTCAAGGCCAACGTCGACATCCTCGCCATGAGCGCGACGCCCATCCCGCGAACGCTCGAGATGGCGGTCACGGGCATCCGCGAGATGTCGACGCTCGCGACCCCGCCGGAGGACCGACACCCGATCCTCACGTTCGTCGGCGCGAAGTCCGACCGCCAGGTGGCGGCGGCGATCCGCCGCGAGCTGCTCCGCGAAGGGCAGGTCTTCTACGTGCACAACCGCACCGCATCCATCAACCGGGTCGCCGCCGAGATCGCTGAGCTCGTCCCGGAGGCGCGCGTCGCGGTCGCCCACGGCAAGCTCAGCGAGGCGAGGCTCGAGCAGATCATCGTCGACTTCTGGGAGCGCAAGTTCGATGTGCTCGTGTCGACGACGATCGTGGAAACCGGCCTCGACATCGCCAACGCCAACACGCTCATCATCGACGACGCGGAGCGGTACGGGCTCAGCCAGCTGCACCAGCTGCGCGGACGCGTCGGCCGAGGCCGCGAACGCGCCTACGCGTACCTGCTCTACGACGGAACGCGTCCGCTCACGGAGACCGCCACCGACCGCCTCGAGACGATCGCCGCGAACAACGAGCTCGGCTCCGGCATGCAGGTCGCGCTCAAGGACCTCGAGATCCGTGGCGCCGGAAACCTGCTCGGCGGCGAGCAGTCCGGGCACATCGCAGGCGTCGGGTTCGACCTCTACCTGCGCATGATCGGCGAGGCCGTCAACACGTTCCGCGGCGAGGTCGCGGAGGGGCAGACCGAGCTGCGCCTCGAGATCCCCGTGGATGCTCGCGTGCCGGAGGACTACGTCGCGAGCGAGCGGCTGCGCCTCGAGGCCTACCAGAAGCTGTCGAGCGCCTCGAGCCCGAACGCGAAGCCCGGCCAGATCGGGCTCGTTCTCGAGGAGCTCCAGGACCGCTACGGCGAACCGCCCATCGAGGTCCAGCGCCTCATCGAGGTCTCGAAGCTGCGTCGCCTCGCCGTGAAGGCCGGTCTCGGCGAGCTCGTCGTGTTCGGCAAGACGCTGCGCATCGGACCGGCCGAGCTGAGCGACTCGAAGCAGATGCGCCTGCGCCGCATGTACCCCGGGTCGAAGGTCGTCGACGCGACGCACTCGCTCGCCATCCCCGTGCTCGAAGGTCGGGACGGCAACCAGCCCAGCGACGAGGAGATGCTGATCTGGGTGCGCGGCATCCTCAAGGCGATCTTCGAGGTCGAGGATGAGGTCGTCGAGGTGCCGAGCGACACGGAGGCGAAGTAGCCGTGGCCGACGCGGGCGAGCGCTCGGGGCGCCGCGAGCATCCGGAGCTGCTCCGCCTGCTCGAAGTCGTCGAGGCCTTTCGCGGTGAGGGCGGATGCGCCTGGTATGAGGAGCAGACGCACGCGACGCTCGTGAAGTACCTCACGGAGGAGACCGCGGAGCTCGTCGAGGCGCTCGAGGACGACGACCCGACCGATATCCGCGAGGAGCTCGGCGACGTGCTCTTCCAGGTGCTCTTCCACTCCGACATCGCCTCCACGCGGGGGAGCGGCGCGTTCACGCTCGAGGACGTCGCCCGAGAGCAGGCGGACAAGCTCGTGCGCCGCAACCCGCACGTCTTCGGGCCGACGCCCACGCGTGACATCGACGAGATCATCCGCCTGTGGCAGGAGGCGAAAGCCGTCGAGAAGCGCGACCGCACGAGCGTCCTCGATGGCGTGCCGCGCGACATGTCGGCGCTCGCGCTCGCCCAGAAGCTCCTCGGCAAGGAACGCCAGGTCGCCGCGGCGGTGTCGCCCGCCGTCGCGGCTGACACCGCATCCGTCTCCACCACTCTCGATTCGGGATGGGAAAGTCACCTCGGGATGGGAAACAAGCCATCCGGAAGCGAGAAAGCCATCCCGAAACCTGGGGTGGAGGGGGTCGCCACTGGCGACGTGGATTCGGGATGGGAAAGTCACCTCGGGATGGGAAACAAGCCATCCGGAAGCGAGAAAGCCATCCCGAAACCCGGGGTGGAGGGGGTCGCCACGGGCGACGTCGATTCGGGATGGGGAAATCACCTCGGGATGGGAAACAAGCCATCCGGAAGCGAGGAAGCCATCCCGAAACCCGGGGTGGAGGAGGTCGCCGCGGGCGACGTGGTTTCGGGATGGGAAAATCACCTCGGGATGGAAAACAAGCCATCCGGAAGCGAGAAAGCCATCCCGAAACCCGGGGCGGGGCAGGTTCGCTCCGAGGGCGGCCGGGCTGGAGCCGGCCCAGCCGACAGGGAAGAGTCCGACGCCGAGCTCGAGTTGGGGCGGACGCTGCTGGCGCTCGTGCGAGACGCGGATGCGCGCGGTCTCGACGCCGAACGTGCGATGCGGCTCGCGAACCGCGAACTCGAGCGGCGCATCCGCTCGGCAGAAACCCCACCGGCCTGACCTGCGCGCCCCAACGTCGGGCTCGCGAGCATCCCGCCGGACCGCCACTTCTCGGCGATCACCGCCAGTCAGATGGCCGCTCTGGCGCGACCTAACGGGCGCATTGGCTGGCAGCGTTGGCTTTCGGTCGGGCGCTCCCTGTCAGCGCGCCTGTCAGGGAGTCGGGTGACCGCGCCCTGTCAGGGAGTCGGGTCACCGCGCCACGTCAGCGCGCCCGGTCAGGGAGCTTTGCCAGGTCAGGTCGTGAGTTCACTCGCGAGGTCGCGGGCGAGGGTGCCGCGGTCGGCGACGACGATGTCGTCGAGGTTCTGCCACGCCGCCGCCTCGCGCAAGAGGAGCGCCGTGCGTTCGGCGATGTCTGCGGGCGCATCCGCTTCGCTCCACGCCGACTGCACTCGCAGGACGCGCGACTGTCGGTCGTTCTTCAGGTCGACGCGTCCGACGACGGCGTCGCCGAGGAGGATGGGCAGCGAGTAGTAGCCGTACACGCGCTTGTGGGCGGGGGTGTAGATCTCGATGCGGTAGTGGAAGTCGTGCATCCGCTCGGCTCTCGGCCGGTACCAGACGACGGGGTCGAACGGTGAGAGGAGCGCGGCCGCGTCCATCGCGCGTGGGCGGCGGGCGTCCCGGTGCAGCCACGCGAGGCCGGGCTGGCCGTCCTTGCCCCACTCGGCGACTCGCACGGGGAGGACCTCGCCAGAGTCGGAGAGCTCTTCGAGCGCGGTCTTCGTGAGCGCCATCGGCACGCGGAAGTAGTCGGCCAGGTCAGCCGTGGTGCCGATGCCGTGGGCGGCGGCGGCCATGGCGGTCAACTCGCGGACGGCGTCGCGCGCGCTCACCTCGGTGCCGAGCACCTCGGGAGGGAGCACCTGCGCGGGCAGGGCGTAACGACGCTCGAAGCCCTTGCGCGGGGCGGATGCGAGTTCGCCCCACCGGAAGAGGTACTCGAGCACGATCTTGACGTCGGACCACTCCCACCACGATCCGCGCCGCTTGTTCGCCTCGTGCTCGAACTCGCTGGCCGCGAGCGGTCCGCGCTCGAGGAGCTCGGCGCGCAGCCAGGCGATCGTCGCCGCGTGGCCCTCGAGGAACGCCGCGTTCTTGCGGCGGTCTCGTTCCGCTTTGTCGCGCATCCGCCACGCGAACAGCGGGAGTGACGAGACGGGAAGCAGCGCCGCCTCGTGGGCCCAGTACTCGGTGAGCCGCGGGGTGCGGCCCGACGCGAGCCGGTCGAGCACCGCCTTGTCGTAGCCGCCGAGGCGCGAGAAGACGGGCATGTAGTGGCTCCGCTCCCACACGTTGACGGAGTCGATCTGCAGCAGGTGGATGCGCGAGAGCAGCGAGCCGAGCTGCCTGGTGCCGACGTCGGTCGCGGCACTGCGGGTACCGAAGCCCTGGGCTGCGAGCGCGATGCGGCGCGCCTGGGCTGCGCTGATGAGGGGCGGTTGCGCGGTCATGCCTCGTCGCGCCGTCCGAGCGTGATCTCGACGCGCCCGCTCTCAACTGGCAGCGGGCCACCGGCGACGGGGGAGGGAGCGGGCATCACGCGCTCCGCGTCGAGCGTCGCCGCGGCCTCGGCGTGGGTCGGGGCGAAGGCCTGGTCGACCCCGGTCATGGCGCCAGAGAGTGCTCCTCCGACGCGTGGGCGGCCCGGGCGGCCGATGCGCGAGAAGCTCCAGAACATGCAGGCAGCGAAGAGAAGCGCTGCCGAGAGGATGACGAGGCCGGTCACAGCGCGCCCCCGAATCCGTCGCGTGCGATCATCCTGCGAGAATAGTGCAATGGCTTCTCAGATCACTCCGCCTCGTGGCATGCGCGATTTCCTCCCGGCAGACAAGCGCAGGCGCGAGCGCATCCTCGGCACGATCCGCGAGGTGTACACGAGGCACGGCTTCGATGAGATCGAGACGCCCGTCGTCGAGGACTCCGCCCGGCTGCACTCGGGGCTCGGTGGTGACAACGAGAAGCTCTCGTTCGCCGTCATGAAGCGGGCCCTCGACGCGGACGCGCTTGCGGCGGCTGCGGAGGCGGGCGACCCGCTCGCGCTCAGCGACCTCGGCCTGCGCTTCGACCTGACGGTGCCGCTCGCCCGATTCGTGGCGACGCACCGCGGAACGCTGCCCGGTGTCTTCCGCAGCCTGCAGATGGCGCCCGTCTGGCGAGCAGAGCGCCCCCAGAAGGGCCGATACCGGCAGTTCGTGCAGTGCGACATCGACATCATCGGCGAGCCGGGGGCGCTCGCGGAGGTCGAGCTGCTCGTGGCCTCGTCGGCCGCGCTCGTGGAGCTCGGCCTGGACGACTGCACCATGCGAGTCAACGACCGACGCCTGCTGACCGCGCTGCTCGTGCACTGCGGGTTCGCGGATGCCGAGCACGGCGCCGCGCTCATCACCATCGACAAGCTCGACAAGATCGGACCGGAGGGGGTCGCCGCGGAGCTCGCGACGATCAACGCGACGGCGGCCCTGCAGCTCGCGGCGGCGCTCGCCACCTGGGCTCCGCTGCTCGAGTCGGGCATCCGCTTCGACCGCGAGACGATTCTCACGAGCCTGCCCGGCGCGCTCCGCGAGGACCCGGCCGTCGTCGAGGTCGTCGAGGGCATGGTCGAGATCGCGGATGCTGCTGCCGCTGCTGGCGCGTCGACTCGGCTCGTGTTCGACCCGAGCCTCGTCCGCGGGATGGGCTACTACACGGGCACGATCTTCGAGGCCGCCCACCCGGAGTCCGGTTCGTCGGTCGGTGGCGGCGGTCGGTACGACGGCATGATCGGCCGCTTCCTCGGCCAGGATGTTCCGGCTTGCGGCTTCTCGATCGGCTTCGAGCGCATCGTCGATCTGGCGCAGCTGCCGGAGACGGGGGAGGAACGGGCCATCGCTCTGCTCTTCGACAAGCGCGCATCCGTCGCCGACATCGCGAAGGTCAAGGGTGCGGTCGTGCGCTCGGGGGCCTCGCGAGTGCGCGTCGCGAAGAAGCCCAAGAACGTGCGTGGCCTCCTCGCCTCGCTGGCCGAGCAGGGGTTCACGCACGTCGCCCACGTGCGGGACGAGCACGTCGAGGCGCCGGAGACGCTCAGCTTCGAAGCGCTCCAGGACTCGTAGTCTGGCACCTCCGAACGAGGGGGCGCCTTGGGGACGACGCACAGGTACGGGACAGCGGCCGGCGGAAATCGCACGCGGTGGCTGGCGGCTGCCTGCGTTGCCGCGGTCTCAACGGCCTCGCTCAGCGGATGCTCACTGCTGGGCGAGTGGGACGAGCCGTTCACGTACCACGAGGTCGTGATCCCGGAGTCCGTTGCCGAGCCGGGTAGTCGGTTCGAGTATCAGGAGACCGCGCTGCTCCCGCTCGAGGACGGTCGCGAGGTCGCCGTCACGTTCACGACGTTGTCGATCGGCGGCCCGGAGAACGCTGGCCTCGCGGAGATCGGCGACGAGTGGACGCACCCGGAATCGGTGAACATCGAAGTCGGGATGCAGGGCGACGCGCACGATGGGACGTCGGCGCTCCCACCGGATCTGGTCGGCATCCTCGACGACGGTTCCGTGGCGCCGCGCGCGACCGTCGACGAAGCGCCCGAGGCGATCGTCTGCGAAGAAGCCCTGGGTGTCCCGAAGCAGGACGAAGCCGACTCGCAGCAGCTTCGCTGCGCTCTCTATCTCGTACCTCCCGGCAGGGCGCTCGTCGAATTGCAGTGGGGCCCTCCGGGCGCAGCTGCCGCGTACGCGGAGGACCCGGTCGTGTGGCGAGTCCCGAGCATGGCAGAGCTGATGGCGGGGGAGACTGCCGGGTTGCCGTCGCCCACCTCGTGAGCTCGTCGAGCCCCTCCTTCCTCCCGTTCCACCGACCCCGATACACTGACGAAGGACCGCGTCTCTGGCGGTCCGTACGCTACTGATTCGCAAGGAGCATCCTGTGGCCCTTATTGACGTCGTCCACGCCCGCGAGATCCTCGATTCCCGAGGCAACCCAACCGTCGAGGTCGAGGTTCTGCTCGATGACGGATCCACCGGCCGCGCGGCCGTGCCGTCCGGTGCATCCACCGGTGCCTTCGAAGCCTTCGAGCTGCGCGACGGCGACGCCGACCGCTACCTCGGCAAGGGCGTCCAGAAGGCCGTCGAGGCCGTCATCGACGAGATCGACCCCGCCATCGAGTTCTTCGACGCCAGCGACCAGCGCCTCGTCGACGAGGAGCTCAAGGAGCTCGACGGCACCCCGAACAAGAAGCGTCTCGGCGCGAACGCCATCCTCGGCGTGAGCCTCGCAGTGGCCAAGGCCGCAGCCGACTCGGCTGGCCTCCCGCTCTTCCGCTACGTCGGCGGCCCGAACGCCCACGTGCTGCCCGTGCCGATGATGAACATCATCAACGGCGGCGCGCACGCTGACAACGGCATCGACGTGCAGGAGTTCATGATCCTCCCCATCGGTGCAGAGACCTTCAGCGAGGCGCTTCGCTGGGGCACCGAGGTGTACCACCAGCTCAAGAAGACGCTGCACTCGAAGGGCTACGCGACGGGCCTCGGCGACGAGGGCGGCTTCGCTCCGGACCTGCCCAACACGCGTGCCGCTCTCGACCTCATCGTCGAGGCCATCGGCGCGACGAAGTACGAGCTGGGCACCGACATCGTGCTCGGCATGGACGTCGCCTCGAGCGAGTTCTTCAAGGCCGGCAAGTACCACTTCGAGGGTGCTGAGGTCTCGGCCGAGGAGATGACGTCCTTCTACGAGAAGCTCGTCGCCGACTACCCGATCGTGACGATCGAGGACCCGCTGGACGAGGACGACTGGTCGGGCTACCAGGCCCTCACCGCCGCCATCGGCGACAAGGTGCAGATCGTCGGCGACGACCTGTTCGTCACCAACCCGGAGCGCCTCCAGCGCGGCATCACCGAGGGCGCAGCCAACTCGCTCCTCGTGAAGGTCAACCAGATCGGCACGCTCACGGAGACGCTCGACGCCGTCTCGCTCGCGCAGCGCGCCGGCTACACGGCGATCCTCTCGCACCGCTCGGGCGAGACCGAGGACGCGACGATCGCGCACCTCGCGGTCGCCACGAACTCGGGCCAGATCAAGACGGGTGCGCCTGCTCGCACCGACCGCGTCGCGAAGTACAACGAGCTCCTCCGCATCGAGGAAGAGCTCGGCGACGCCGCCGTCTACGCGGGACGCAGCGCCTTCCCTCGCCACAAGGCGTAAAGGCCTCGCCACAAGGCGTAGGTACTGCGCCGCGCTGATCAGCGCGACACACGAACGGGTCGGGGCAAGTCCCCGGCCCGTTCGGCATGATGGAGGATCGACACGGAGAGGGGGATGAGCATGCCCAACTCGACAGGCAAGTCCGGCGCAGGCAGGAAGACGGGCGCAGCTGGGAAGCCGACCACGAGCGCGGGTTCGCGAGCTGGCTCGAAGTCCACTCCGAACACGAGGTCGAAGGCGCGGCCGGCTGCCGCCACGCCGCTCACATCGAGTGCGCCGTCCCAATCGAACGCGAAGCCCAAGTCGAACGCGAAGCCCAAGTCGAACGCCAAGCCCAAGTCGAAGCCTCGCGCCAAGACTGCGTCCGCCTCGCCCCGCACATCCCGGCAGGGCGCTTCCGGCTCGCGCAGCCGCATCCCGACCGTGCGCCCGAACGGCGCGACCGTGCTCGTCGCCCTCGTGGTGATCCTCGGCATCGCCGTGCTCGCGCCCACAGCCCAGCGCTACATCGCGCAGCGGCAGTACGTGGCGCAGCTGCAGGCCGAGCTCACCCAGACGCAGCAGAGCGTGGACGAGATCGCCACGGAACGCGACAGGTGGAGCGACCCCGCGTACATCCAGTCGCAGGCCCGCGGCCGGCTCCTCTTCGTCATGCCGGGGGACACGAGCTACCTCGTGCTCGACCCGCCGGCGACCACCAAGCAGCAGCAGAGCAACATCAGCACCGACCTCCACGAGACGCAGTCGAGCTGGCTCGACAGCTTCGCCGAGTCGCTTGTGACCGCGGGCACGGCCCCGGCGCCCACTCCGACCGACTAGCAGCAGACGCACCACCACGATCAGTGGATGCGCGTGAACGCGCATCCGCCCGCACAGCCGAAAGCGACCAATGCTCGAGTACTCAGAAGCCACCGAACGCGACCTCGACGTCATGCGCGAACAGCTCGGCCGCCCCATGCGGGGGGTCGTCGGCATCGGCGCGCGCTGCGTGTGCGGCAACCCGACCGTCGTCGTCACCCGCCCGCGCCTTCCCGACGGCACGCCGTTCCCCACGCTCTACTACCTCTCCCACCCGGCCGCGACCATCGCCATGTCGCAGATCGAGGCGGACCAGATCATGCCCGAGATGCAGCAGCGCCTCAGCGACGACGACGAGTTCGGTGCCGCCTACCTCGCGGCGCACGAGCGCTACCTGGCGGAACGCGAATCCCTCGAGGTCGTCGAGGAGATCGCGGGCGTCACCGCGGGGGGCATGCCGACACGCGTCAAGTGCCTGCACGCGCTCGCCGCCCATTCCCTCGTCGCGGGGCCCGGTGTGAACCCGGTCGGCGACTGGGCCCTCGAGCTGTCCACGTGGTCACCGCAGCGCTGCGTGTGCGCCAACCCCGGTGATGCACTCACCGGTGACGCGCAGGAGTAGACTTGACAAGGTTTTCCTCGCCCAACCATCGCATGCAGGGAGTACAAGTACGTGACTAAGATTCTCATCGTTGGCGGAGGTTACGCCGGCTTCTACACGGCATGGCAGCTCGAGAAGCAGCTGAACCCGGGCGAAGCCCAGGTCACGGTTGTCGACCCACTGCCGTACATGACGTACCAGCCGTTCCTTCCCGAGGTCATCAGCGGAAACATCGAGCCGCGTCACGCGGTCGTCTCGCTGCGACGTCACCTCAAGCGCTCGCGTGTCATCACGGCTGAGGTCACGAACATCGACCACGCCACGAAGACGGCGACCATCACGCCTGAGATCGGCGAGCCATACACGGTCAACTACGACATCATCGTGGTCACCGCGGGCGCTGTATCGCGCACGTTCCCGATCCCGGGCATCGCCGACAACGCCATCGGCGTGAAGACGGTCGAAGAGGCCACGTGGATCCGCGACACGATGATCGACAACTTCAACAAGGCGTCGACGATGGCCCCCGGCCCGGAGCGCACGCGCCTCCTGACCTTCGTGGTCGTCGGCGGTGGCTTCGCCGGCATCGAGTCGTTCGCTGAGATGCGCTCGCTCGCGACCGCGCTGCTCGAGGACTACCCGTCCCTGCAGTTCGACGACGTGCACTTCCACCTCATCGAAGCCGCCGGGCGCATCATGCCCGAGGTCTCCGAGGACACGGCTCTCTGGGTCATCAAGAACCTCGCCGAGCGCGGCGCGACCGTGCACCTCAACACGCAGGTCACCTCTGCTGTCGACGGTGTCGTCGAGACGTCGGCTGGCGACAAGTTCCCCACGGACGTCATCGTCTGGACGGCTGGCGTCATGGCCGCTCCGATCATCAAGAGCAACAGCGACCTTCCCGTCGACGAGCGCGGACGCCTCCGCGCCCGCGCCGACCTCCGGGTCGAGGGCGACAACGGCATCGTGCAGGACGCCTGGGCGGCCGGCGACGTGTCCGCCGTTCCCGACCTCTCCGGTGGCGGAGTCGGCGGCTTCTGCGTGCCGAACGCGCAGCACGCCGTTCGCCAGGGCAAGCTCATGGCCTCGAACCTCGTCGCGACGCTTCGCGGCGGAACGCCGAAGGACTACTACCACGAGAACATGGGTGCGGTTGCCGGCCTCGGTATCGGCGTCGGCGCCTTCCAGTCGGGCACCTTCGCCCTGACCGGGGTGCTCGCCTGGCTCGCGCACCGCGGCTACCACGACCTCGCGATCCCGACCGTCGAGCGCAAGATCCGCGTGCTCACGGGCTGGATCAACAACTTCGTGCTCGGCCGCGACTTCGTGTCGCTCAGCGCCCGCGAGACGCCTCGCGCCGGCTTCGAGCGGTTCGCTTCGCGTCCCCGC
Source organism: Pseudoclavibacter terrae (assembly GCF_008831075.1). GTDB lineage: Bacteria > Actinomycetota > Actinomycetes > Actinomycetales > Microbacteriaceae > Pseudoclavibacter > Pseudoclavibacter terrae. The sequence continues at coordinate 975,878 of NZ_WBJX01000001.1, forward strand.
CCGGCCGCCGCCGAGACGAAGAAGGACGCGCCTGAGAAGCTCCCCGCGTCGAGCGAGCACGGCGGCGGCAAGCCCGCAGCGCCGTCGGACAAGCCCGCCGCCGACACGAGCGGCAAGAGCACCGCCGAGAAGGTCACGGCTGAGGCAGGTGCGGCAGCTCCCAAGCCCGCCGCCCGCTCGGCGAAGGCTCCCGCTGGCGACAGCAAGTAGCAACGCTTGTCGGGGCCGCCTCATCTCCGGATGGGGCGGCCCCGACGTGTACGCCCCTATAGCCCAACTGGCAGAGGCAGAGGACTTAAAATCCTTGTGTTCTGGGTTCGAATCCCAGTGGGGGCACGTCGCTCGCTCTGCGCGTGCTTCGAGGTCCGCGTGGCAAGGCGGGCTTGTTGCGCGCCATACTGGCGTCATGCCGATTCTGAACAAGGACATGACCCTCTGCATCTCGCTCGCCGCCCGGCCGTCGAATCTCGGGACGCGGTTCCACAATTTCCTCTACGACGAGCTCGGCCTGAACTTCATCTACAAGGCGTTCACCACGGAGGACATCGAGGGCGCCGTCCGCGGAGTTCGTGCACTCGGTATCCGCGGCTGCTCGGTGTCCATGCCGTTCAAGGAAGCTGTCATCCCGCTCGTTGACGAGCTGGACGCGTCAGCGCTCGCGATCGAGTCGGTCAACACCATCGTGAACGACGGAGGGAAGCTCGTCGCCTCCAACACCGACTACGAAGCGATCGCCGCTCTCATCGCGGAGCACGACATCCGCCCGTCGCTGCCCGTCGTCGTGCGCGGGGCGGGCGGCATGGCGAAGGCCGTCGTGGCTGCGTTCCGCGATGCGGGCTTCGCGGAGGTCACGGTCGTCGCGCGCAACGAGGGGACGGGCTCCGCACTCGCCGAGAAGTACGGATTCCGGTGGCAGGCAGTGGACCCCTCGCCTGGCCCGTTCGCACTCGTCAATGTCACCCCGCTCGGCATGACGGGCGCCGACGAGGGGGCGCTGTCGTTCAGCGAGGAGCACGTCGCCGCAGCCGAGCTGGTCTTCGATGTCGTCGCGTTCCCCGCGGAGACCCCGCTCATCCGTCTCGCACGTGCTCGTGGAGTCCCCGTGATCACGGGGGCGGCCGTGGCTGCGCTGCAGGCGGCGCGTCAGTTCGAGAAGTACACGGGGATGTCGATCACCGCTGACCAGGTGGAGCGTGCCGCGGCGTTCTCGCGGCAGGCTGTCTAGGCGGTGATCGCTGCTCGGCGTCCGACGCGCTCGGGTCGCTGGGCGCCGAGCATGGCGTGCACGATCATGTCCTCGTCGAGCAGCTCGGAGCGGCCTTCGAGTGCGGTGCGTCCGTTGGCGAGCACCACGACCCGGTGGCTCCACTGCAGGAGCTCGGTCATGTCCGTGCCGAGGAACACCACCGCGGTGCCCGTCTCGGCGAGGCTGTGGAGGAACGCGAACACGGACCGTCGCGCACCGACGTCGACGCCCTGCGTCGGGTGAGCCAGCACCAGGACGCTGCCTCCGCGTTCCACGGCGCGAATGAACTCCGCCTTCTGCTGGTCACCGCCGGAGAGCTCGTCGAGCGCGGCGTGGATGTTCGTCGTATTGATGCGCAGACGGTGGACGAGGTCGATCATCTTCCGAGCCCGCGTGATCTCGGCGCTGAGCGAGCTGTCGGTCGGGTCGACGCCCTGGCTGAGGCTCCGGTTCGAGTCGAACGAGGGGACGGCGTCCGGCAGGAAGCTCACCCCGTGTGCTTCCGCCGCCCCTGATTGCGTCAGGTCGACCGGCTCCCCGAAGAGCTCCACGTGACCTTGCCCGGGGTGCGTGGCGCCGCCGAGGATCTCGATGAGCTGGCGGACGCCGGAGTCGTGTGTGCCGGTGATGCCGACGACCTCGCCTGGGCGGACATGCAGATCGACGCCGTGCAGGAGCTGGCCGTCTCCGACGCCGAAGGCCGCGAGTGCCGCTCGATGGGCGTCATCGGCGGCGACCGCGAGCGTCGCGTCGGGGTCCGGCAGCTCGCCGAGGAGCATGATCGTGAGCTCTTCCGAGCTGAGCCCCGCGATGGGGGTGTCGATGGCGATCCTGCCCTCGCGGAGCACGAGGACGCGATCGACGATGGACTGCACCTCGTCCATCCGGTGCGTGATGTAGAGGATGCCCCGTCCTTGCTCGGCAAGTTGGCGCAGGACGCGGTGGAGCAGTGCGATCTCGTGGTCCGCGAGCGTGACGGCCACCTCGTCGATGACCACGAGCTGCGCCTCCTCTGCGAGCATGCGCACGACCTCGACGAGCGCGCGTCGACCACGATCGAGCTCGCTGACCATGGCGCCGAGGTCCAGCTCGGCACCGGTCTGCTCGAGGAGCTCGGTCGCGCGTTCGAGGACCTCCTCGTGCGTCTCGCCCGCCCGGTAGGTGTTCCGGAAGAGGGCTTGCGCAACCGTCAGGCCCGTCGGCGGCTCCGCATTCTGCGTGATGACGCCGACTCCGCATGCCTGCGCTTCGTCGAGCGACTCCGGCGCGTACGGCTCGTCACCGAGAATCATGGTTCCGGAATCGAGCTGGTGGCGTCCGACGAGCGTGTTGACGAGCGTGCTCTTCCCGGCCCCGTTGACCCCGATCAGACCGACGATCTGCCCCCTGTACAGGGTGAGGTCGATGTCTCGAAGGACGTGTCGGTTGCCGTACGAAGCGGTCGCATCGGTCATGTGCACAAGAGTGTCCATCGTTCCCCCTCGATAGCTCTGCGACGCGTGATTCTGGGATCGACGACGCGTCGTTTGTCCGCCCCCTCCGCAGCGGACTGCGAACTCGGACGAGCCAAATCTATACGATCGCCGACCTCTGCCGCGTGTTTCCGGGCTCCAAGTGTGGGTTATGGTCATGTCGGCTGCCGTCGGCGGCCATCACCGACTGGATCTTCGATGCGGCTGAGGTTTGACGTGCGGACACCCGATTCACTGCCGTGGTGGCGGCGCGTTCTGGGCTTGGCTGGCGCGGATGTCGCCGTCAGGGCTGAAGTAACGTCTGCTGCGGAGCCTTCTCCGGGTGGGCCGAGCGATGGCTCGGATGCGCTGGTGGATCTGGTCGGCAAGGGGGAGTCGGACGACGAAACCACTTCGGAATGGACGATAACGCAGGACGATCTTTCGCCTGCCGTTCTCGATGGTGTGGAGTCGCCGACTCGAAACGCAAAGGGGAAACACCACATGAGTTCACTTGACGAGGCCATCAGGCAGCTGCTCAGCATCGAAGGCGCCACCGGCGCTGCGATCGTCGACTACGCGAGCGGCATGGCGCTCGCGCAGGGCGGCAACCCGTCCTTCGATCTCGGCATCGCGGCCGCCGGCAACTCGAACGTCGTGCGGGCGAAGCTCGCGACGATGAGCGAGCTCGGCGTCACCGACGAGATCGACGACATCCTGATCACGCTGAGCTCGCAGTACCACCTGATCAACGTGCTCAACACGCAGGGGTCGAACGGCCTGTTCATCTACCTCGTGCTGAGCCGTACGAGCGCGAACCTGGCGCTCGCGCGTCACAAGCTGAAGGCGGTCTCCTCGCAGATCGCTATGTGACGCCCGGCGGCGAGCACGCGGAGGGGCGACCCATGGTCGCCCCTCTTTGCGCATCCCGACTTTGTTGTACCGCGTCTAGAATATGCGACACTGGTGTCATGATGCATGTGCTGACACCGGGATTCGGGCCAGAGGCCGTCGAGTACGTGGAGGCGCTCAGGATGCAGCGCGCGCTGCACGCCGAGCGGGTGTCCGGTGCGCGCGCCGACACGCTGGTGCTGCTCGAGCACCCGAGCGTCTACACCGCAGGGCGGCTCACGCGGGCCAGCGAGCGCCCCGTGGACGGGACCCCCGTCGTCGAGGCGGATAGGGGCGGTCGGCTCACGTGGCATGGGCCGGGGCAGCTCGTCGGGTATCCGATCGTGCGGCTGGCGGAACCGATCGATGTCGTGGCGCACGTCCGTCGGCTCGAGGTGGCGCTCATCGAGGTGATCGACGAACTCGGCATCACTGGCCGACAAGTGGCTGGGCGGTCGGGAGTGTGGGTGGGGCCCGTGGATGCACCACGGAAGATCGCCTCGATCGGCGTTCGCGTGGTCGAGGCGTGCACCATGCACGGCTTCGCCCTGAACTGCTCCAATGAGCTCGAGCCGTTCCAGCGCATCGTGCCGTGCGGGATCAGCGACGCAGGCGTCACCTCCCTGAGCGTGGAGCTCGGACGGGTGGTCACGCCAGCCGAGATCGCCCCACGAGTCGCCGAGCTGCTCACCGAGCACCTCGTCATCGGAAACGGGGTAGCCGCGTGACGATCAGGCCAGAAGGGCGGAAGCTGCTCCGTGTCGAGGCGCGCAACGCGGAGACGCCGATCGAGCGCAAGCCGGAGTGGATCAAGACGAGAGCCAAGATGGGGCCCGAGTTCACGAGGGTCTCCGAGCTCGTGAAGGAAGGTGGTCTGCACACGGTCTGCCAGGAGGCAGGGTGCCCCAACATCTACGAGTGCTGGGAAGACAGGGAGGCCACGTTCCTCATCGGAGGATCGCAGTGCACGCGCCGGTGCGACTTCTGCCAGATCGACACGGGCAAGCCGGCGGAGTACGACACCGACGAACCGCGGAGGGTCGCCGAGTCGGTGACCTCGATGGGGCTCCGCTACGCGACGGTGACGGGTGTCGCTCGAGACGACCTGCCGGACGAGGGCGCATGGCTGCACGCGGAGACGGTGCGGCGCATCCACGCCGGCAACCCCGCAACGGGGGTTGAGATCCTCGCGACCGACTTCTCCGGAAACCCGGAGCTGCTCGCAGAGGTCTTCTCGTCGCGGCCGGAGGTGTTCGCACACAACGTCGAGACCGTGCCGCGCATCTTCAAACGCATCCGCCCCGCGTTCCGGTATGAGCGGTCCCTCGGTGTCATTTCCCAGGCGAGGAACGCGGGCCTCGTCACGAAGTCGAATCTGATCCTCGGAATGGGGGAGGAGCGGCGCGAGATCGAGCAGGCGCTCACCGACCTTCACGAGGCTGGCTGCGACATCATCACGCTCACGCAGTACCTGCGTCCAAGTCCACGGCACCTGCCGGTGGACCGTTGGGTGAAGCCGCAGGAGTTCGTCGAGCTGAAGTCGGTCGCCGAGGAGATCGGCTTCCTCGCCGTCCTGGCCGGCCCGCTCGTCCGATCGTCGTACCGGGCGGGGCGCCTGTGGGCGCAGGCCGCTCGCCGCCGCGGGATGCCCATCCCCGAGCACCTCAGGCACCTCGCAGAGTCGGCGTCCAGTGAATTCGCTCAAGCGGTGAGCTGATCCCGCTGCCTCGCAGTCGATGCGGGTTACCATTCCGGCATGCTCGAAGTCTGGATCGCCGTCGGAGCCGTGCTCCTCATCGTCATTGCCATCGCCGTGTACGCGGTCGCCACGAGCCGCTCGTTGAAGCGGCTGCAGGCACGCGTGGATGCAGCCTGGACTGACATCACCGCGCAGCTCGTCGCGCGCGAGGAACTCCTTCCCCAGCTCGAGAGCAGCGTACGAACCTTCGCAACGCACGAGGACAAGGCCTTCGCCGCGTTCGACGAGGCGCGTCAGGCCAGCTCCCAGGCGGAGACACCGGAAGAGGTGAGCGCTGCCGAGAACCGCGTGCAGGGCGCGCTCCGCGGTCTCTTCGCCGCCGCAGAGGCATACCCGCAGCTGCAGGCGAGTCGGGAGTTCCTGCAGCTGCAATCCGACCTCGTCGACGTGGAGAACCGCATCCAGGCATCGCGCCGCTTCTACAACGGAGGCGTTCGCGAGTACAACACCAAGGTCAAGGTGTTCCCGAACAATCTCGTCGCGGGCCCGCTCCACTACGAGCAGCGGTCGTTCTTCGAAGTGGCCGACCGGGCCGCCATCTCGCAGCCCCCACGGGTGCAGTTCTAGTGGCACCGACGCGCCAGCGGGCGCTCCTAGTATTGAACCTATGACCGAACGAGACCTCGACGAGACGACCGCCACGGCGGCCTCGACGAGAACCGGCTCCACGCTGGCGCAGAATCCCTCGCCAGCGCTGCGCAACGAGAGCGAAGACGAGCTCGTCCCACGAGGCCTTCGCATCGGCGCTGCCTGGGCCTGGCGCAGCGTGGCGATCCTGCTCGCGCTCATCCCGCTCGGCTGGCTCGTCACCCAGGCGTCGCTCCTCGTGATCCCCCTGCTCGTGGCCGCACTGCTCGCATCGCTGCTGGCCCCACTCATGAAGTGGCTGGTGGGGAGCGGGCTGCCGCGCTGGGCCGCGCTCATCCTGTCGCTCATCGTGCTGCTGGTCGCCATAGGCACCCTCATCACGCTCGTGATCAGCCAGTTCGCGCAGGGATTCAACCTTGACCTCGGGAAGCTCGAGGCGCAATACCAGCTGGCCCTGCAGTTCCTCAGGGACTCCCCGCTGCACGTCACCGAGGAACAGGTCGACGCCGGTCTGAGCGAGATCGTCGACTGGGTGCAGTCGAACGTCAACTCCATCGCATCGCAGGCTGTCTCTGTCGGGTCCAACGTCGCCGCGTTCCTCGCCGGGACGCTCGTCACCGCGTTCGCGCTGATCTTCTACCTGCTCGACGGCCGCAGCATCTGGCTCTTCATCGTGTCGATCTTCCCCAAGAAGGCGCGCGCCGCCATCGACGGAGCCGGGCAGCGCGGGTGGATCTCCGTGGGCCACTACGTGCGGGTGCAGGTGCTGGTCGCCCTCATCGATGCTGTCGGCATCTACCTCGGTGCCGTCATCCTCCAGGTGCCGTTCGCGCTGCCGATCGGCGTCATCGTGTTCCTCGCCTCGTTCGTGCCCTACATCGGAGCGATCTCGGCCGGCACGATCGCCGTCGCGGTCGCACTGGCGTACAACGGCTTCCTCAACGCCCTCATCATGCTCATCGTCGTCGTGGCCGTCATGCAGATCGAGTCGCACATCCTCCAGCCGCTGATCATGGGCAGCGCCGTCAAGCTGCATCCGCTCGCCGTGCTGCTGTCGGTGAGTGCCGGAACCATCTTCGGCGGCATCGCCGGAGCCGTCTTCGCGGTCCCGCTCGTCGCAGCGGGCAAGGTCATGGTCCAGTACATCTCGCGGGGCTCCTGGCGAGACGAACCCGACCCGACCAAGATCACGAAGCCCCCAACACCCCAGCGCGAGAAGTCGCAGCGCGAACAGAAGGCAAGCACGGTATGACCGCTCCCACCATCACGCTGGACCAGATCGTCGCGGCACGCGAAATCGTGCGGCAGGTCATCTCGCAGACGCCCATCGACTCGGCGCGCTTCCTCTCGGAGAAGCTCGGCTCGCCCGTGCTGCTCAAGTGCGAGAACATGCAGCGCACCGGGTCGTACAAGATTCGCGGCGCGACGTACCGCCTCTCGCAGCTGAGCGAGGAGCAGCGGTCTCGCGGCGTCGTCGCCGCCTCGGCAGGAAACCATGCGCAGGGCGTCGCGTTCGCTGCGCGAGAGCTCGGCATCAAGGCGACGATCTTCATGCCCGTCGGCGTTCCGCTTCCCAAGCTGCAGGCCACGCGTGGCTACGGCGCCGACGTGGTCCTGACCGGTGTCAACGTCGCCGACGCTCTGGTCGCGGCGAAGCAGTTCGCGGTCGACACCGGGGCGGAGTTCATCCACCCCTACGACCACGCCGACATCATCACGGGGCAGGCCACGCTCGCGCTCGACATCCTCGAGCAGGCACCCGACGTCGACACGATCATCGTGCCCATCGGCGGCGGCGGCCTCATCTCGGGCGTCAGCGTCGCGGCGTCGCTCCTCGGCGAGCAGCGCGGCCGACCGATCCGCATCATCGGAGTCCAGGCCGCGAACTCCGCGCCCTTCCCGGTCTCACTCGAGGCGGGCTACCCGGTGAAGATCCAGGCGCGGCCGACGATCGCCGACGGCATCGCCGTCGACGTGCCAGGGGACATCACGTTCGAGGTCGTGCGCAACCTCGTTGATGAGGTGGTCACGGTCTCCGAGGACGACATCTCGCGGGCGATCCTGCTGCTCGTCGAGCGCGCCAAGCTCGTCGCCGAGCCAGCAGGGGCGACTGCCGTCGCGGCGATCCTCGCCGGCAAGATCAAGGACGCGGGCACGACCGTTGCGATCCTCTCCGGCGGCAACATCGACCCGCTCATGCTCGAGAAGGTGCTGAGCCGCGGACTCGCCGCATCCGATCGCTACCTGAAGCTCGTCATCGAGCTGCAGGACGTGCCGGGACAGCTCGCGCTCATCGCGAAGACCATCAGCGAGGTCAACGCGAACGTGGTCGAAGTCCTGCACACGCGCCACAACAAGGGCCTGCAGGTGAGCCACGTCGAGCTCGAGGTCTCGGTCGAGACGCGCGGCACCGAGCACTCTCATCAGGTGATGGATGCGCTTCGCGCGCTCGGCTACCAGCCCCGCACCAGCCGCGACGCGGCCCCGATGCCGTGACCCGAGCATCCGGCCAGCCCTGACACAGAAGAGGACCTCCCGCGGGAGGTCCTCTTCTGTTGCACCGCGCGAGCGCTGCGGCGGATGCTACGGGTGGAAGGTCTCGACCTCGACGATCTCGACGTCGATGGAGTTGCCGTTCGGCGCCTCGTAGCTCGTGGATGCGCCGACCGCGAGGCCCAGGATCGAAGCCCCGAGCGGGCTCTCACCCGAGTACACACGCAACTGCGTCTGCGAGGCCATCTCGCGGCTGCCGAGGAGGAACTTCTGCTCCTTGCCGCCGATCTTGGCCGTCACGACCGTTCCGGTCTCGACGATGCCGGACGCTTCTGGCGCCTCGCGGACCTCGGAGTTCCTCAGCATCGTCTCGAGCTGATTGATGCGGGCCTCGATCTTGCCCTGCTCGTCCTTCGCCGCGTGATAGCCGGCGTTCTCCTTGAGGTCGCCGTCTTCGCGCGCCTCTTCGATGCGCTTGGCGATCTCTTCACGACCGTTCACTGCGAGCTCGTCGAGCTCCGCCTTGAGGCGGTCATACGTCTCCTGGGTGAGCCAGGTCACCGATGGGTTAGCCATGCTGGAACTCCTTGTGCAGCCGGATACGACCAAAGCCCTGACGCGAGTCAGGGCCTCGAGCGCCATTCTACGGCAACCAGCATTCCTTCACCAAAGCTGTCGTGCCCGCCTTCGTCGTCCGGACCTGGGCATTCAGCACCTGGGACGCCTCATCGGTGGGCGGGACGTCCACGACATCCCAGCCGACGACTGCCTGCTGCTCGTCGCGGATCTCGATAGCGCACGTCACCTCGGTGCCCGCCGGGGCCGTGATGCGGTAGTCGAAGCTCACGTTCGCGTCGTCCAGGATCGAGAACCGGACGGTGTCGGCACGGATCGCCGACGAGGAGACCGGGCCGACGGTCGTCGTCGCCCAGAACGCGACGACCGCGATGACGAAGATCCCGACCACCATCCAGATCCACCGCTCCGGCTTCTTCTCGGAACGGGGGGCGCGCGCGCCATATCGATCGGCGAGATCAGCCCGATCGACGAGGTCAGCTGCGGGGGTGGTCGCGGCGACGGTTTCGCGTTCAGCTGACACTGGGGGTTCCTCTCGGCGGGAGGGTGTGCACGGCCAGAAACTGGCGGCCGCGCGAGATAGGCTCTGTACCTAGGTTAACGTTCCACGAGGAGACCAGTGACACTTCGACTGATGGCGGTCCACGCCCATCCCGATGACGAGTCCAGCAAGGGCGCGGCGACCTACGCTGCGTACCGCGCGAGGGGTGCTGAGGTCATGGTGGTCAGCTGCACCGGTGGCGAGGCTGGCGACATCCTCAACCCGGGGCTCGAGTCCGTCTTCCACGCGCAGCGTGACCTCGCTGGCCTCCGCCGCGTCGAGATGGCCGCAGCGCAGGAGTTCCTCGGCGTCGAGCACCGGTGGCTCGGGTACGTCGACTCCGGGATGGCGTCGGAAGATGGCTCGCTGCCCGTGAACTCGTTCGCGAGCATCCCACTCGACATCTCCGCGCGACCGCTGCTGCGCCTCGTGCGCGAGTTCCGCCCGCACGTGCTCGTCACGTACGACGAGAATGGCGGCTACCCGCACCCGGACCACATCCGCACGCACGACGTCTCCATGCGCGTCTGGCGCGAGTCCGGACTCGCGTCGCACCCCGAGCTCGGCCCGCCCTGGCGCATCTCGAAGCTCTACTACGACCGTACGATGAACGGGAAGCGGGCGGACAGCCTCCTGCAGCACATCAAGGGGCTCGACCCTGAATCCCCGCTCCTCGAGCGCCTCGAGCAGATGCTCGCCTGGATGCGCGACAAGCCGAGCAACGTCACGACCCAGATCCAGATCGACCAGTTCTTCGACGCCCGCGACTCGGCCCTGCGTTCGCACGCGAGCCAGGTGGCGCCCGACAGCGGCTTCTTCGCGATTCCGCGCGACATCGAGGCGGCGGCCTACCCCTACGACGACTTCGAGCTGGTGGACTCACGCGTTGATGCGCCGACGCCGGAGACCGACCTGTTCAGCGGTGTCGACGAGCGCAACGACGACAAGCAGCGCGCCCAGGGGGCTTCCGAGTGATGCTCGTCGCACAGGCCCAGACCTGGGTGCTTGCACTCGCCGCGACCGCGCCGACGCCGGGGGAGGAACTGCCCTTCAACCCGGATGACGTGACTCCGGGCCCGCTCGGCTTCTTCGTCTTCATCTTCGTCGCGGTCGCGACCGGACTGCTCGTGATGGACCTGATCCGCCGGACGAGCCGCGTCCAGGCGCGAGCGCGCATCCGCGAGCAGCTGCAGGCCGAGATCGCTGCGGGAAAGGCGGCTGACACCGCGGCCGGCGAAGGGCCGGAAGGCTCGGGCGCCGCGGTGCCGGCAGATGCCCACCCGGACGGCCAGGCCGCACCGGAGGCGCAGCCAGCCGCAGACGAGAAGAAGACCGCCGACTAGGCCGGTCCGCCTATCCGGTGAAGACCGGCGGGTCGATGCACAAGAGCAGGATGCCCGTCCACTGGCTCAGGAACGCCAGCACGGTGAAGACGTGGAACAGCTCATGGAAGCCGAAGTGGCCTGGCCAGAAGTTCGGACGCTTGAGCGCGTAGAAGACCGCGCCCACGGTGTAGAAGAGGCCTCCGACGACGATGAGCACCACCGTCGCCACGTTGACCGCCGCGATATCGCCGAGGTACGCGACGGCCGCCCACCCGAGAGCGATGTACAGGGCCACGTAGAGCCAGCGCGGCGCGCCGATCCAGAACACGCGGAAGCAGATGCCGAGCAGCGCGGCGCCCCAGACGACGGTGAACAGCGGCCACCCCTTCTCCGGCGGCAACGCGACCAGCGCAATGGGGGCGTACGTCCCCGAGATGAGCAGGAAGATGTTGGCGTGATCGAAGCGCTTGAGCGCGACACGGGTCCTCTCGCTCCAGTTGAAGCGGTGGTAGAGCGCTGAGATGCCGAACAGCAGCCACGAGCAGAGGGCGTACAGCGCGCAGGCGAGCTTCGCGGTGGTGCCCTCAGCGAGCACGATGAGCACGATGCCAGCCACGACCGACACGGGAAGCGTGCCGGCGTGCACCCAGCCGCGCCAGGACGGCTTCGCCTCCATGACCGGCGCCCCTGACTCCGCCTCGAGCACGGGCAGGTGCACCGCGGGCTCGGGCCCCGGGTCGAGTTCATCGTCTGCGTGATGTTCTGAAGCCACCCTCGAACTCTACGCGGCCCCGTGCACGTGCATCCGACCCGTGGTCCGGTACGTTGGCTGAACCATGTCGATGATTCCCACCAGCTTGCGGAGCTTCCTGTACGGGTTGTACACGAGGCGGCTGCGTCGATCTCTGCACGGACGTCCCAAGCCGAAGCACGTCGCGATGATCATCGACGGCAACCGGCGCTGGGCCAAGCAGCTCGGCCTGCGCGACGCCGCGCAGGGGCACGCGGCGGGCGCGGCCAAGATGATGGAGTTCCTCGCCTGGTGCGACCGGGAGGGAGTGCAGGTCGTCACGCTCTACCTGCTCTCGAACGACAACCTCAGGAACCGCAGCAGCGAGGAGCTCGACGCCCTCATCGACATCATCGAGAAGCTCGCGATGCAGATCGCCGACAACGCGCGCTGGCGCGTGCACCACGCAGGGTCGTCGGAGCATCTCCCGGCCGGACTCGGGGCGACGCTCGAGCGCCTGCAGCGTGACACGGCTCAGCGTCGCGGCATGCACGTGAACCTCGCCGTGGGCTATGGCGGGCGCAGCGAGATCGTCGACGCGATGCGTCGGATCGTTCGCGCGCACGCCGCAGACGGAGGCGATGTCGCCGCACTCGCGGACATCCTCACCCCCGACCTCATCGCGGAGCACCTCTACACGGGCGGGCAGCCGGACCCCGACCTCGTGATCCGCACCTCGGGTGAGCAGCGGCTCAGCGACTTCATGCTGTGGCAGTCGGCCCACTCGGAGTTCTACTTCGTCGAGGCGCTCGGACCCGACCTGCGGGAGGTCGACTTCCTGCGCGCCCTGCGCGATTTCGCATCGCGCCAACGCCGCTACGGGCAGTAGCGGCCGCGCTCCCAGACACGAGCCAAGATTTAACGTTCGCCTGCGCGTGGCGTGCTCGGCATCGTCGTACGTTAATGCCATCAGGTACGGTGCCTGATCGAAACGGCCACAGGTTCCCGAAGTTCGTTTCACCCTACCGAGTGTCCCTGTGGTCGACGTAACCCAACGACGAGCGAGAGCTTGGCGAAGGAGCGGAACTGCCGTGACACCCGCACAGCGCAACACCGACCACCTCGAGAACGAGGAAGGGAGCGCCGTGCACGTCGCGGTTCCCGACACCGCGACCTCGACCCGCACCTACGTGCTCGACACGTCGGTGCTCCTCAGCGATCCGAGGGCCCTGTTCCGTTTCGCGGAGCATGCCGTCGTCATTCCCGTCGTCGTCATCACGGAGCTCGAGAAGAAGCGGCACGACCCGGAGATCGGGTACTTCGCACGCCAGGCGCTCCGGTTCCTCGATGAGCTGCGCATGAAGCACGAGCGCCTCGACTTCCCGATCGCCATCGGCGAGGCGGGTGGCACGTTGCGTGTCGAGCTCAACCACTCGAACATGAGCGTGCTGCCCAGCGGGATGCAGCTCGGAGACAACGACACGCGCATCCTGGCCGTCGCGCAGAACCTGGCAGGTGAGGGGCTGGCGGTCACCGTCGTCTCCAAGGACCTTCCGATGCGCGTCAAGGCGTCGGCGATCGGCCTCGCCGCCGAGGAGTACCGGGCCGAGCTGGCTCGCGACACCGGCTACACGGGGGTGGCGGAGATCTCGCTCGGGGCGGACGAGCTCGACACGCTGTACACCGACGAGACGGTCGCCACCGGGGCTGTCGACGAGCTGCCCGTCAACACGAGCCTCGTGATCCACTCGGATCGAGGCTCCGCGCTCGGACGCGTGTCGGGGAAGGGCGCCGTCCGACTCGTCCGAGGGGATCTGGATGTGTTCGGCGTGCACGGGCGTTCGGCGGAGCAGCGCCTCGCGATCGACCTGCTCCTCGACCAGTCGATCGGCATCGTGTCGCTCGGAGGTCGCGCGGGTACTGGGAAGAGTGCCCTCGCCCTGGCCGCGGGACTCGAGTCGGTCCTCGAACGCGGGCTGCATCGCAAGATCATGGTCTTCCGCCCTCTCTTCGCGGTGGGCGGGCAGGAGCTCGGCTTCCTGCCCGGTGACCAAGGCGAGAAGATGAATCCATGGGGGCAGGCGGTCTACGACGCCCTGTCGGCGATCGTCTCCGAGAACGTCATCGACGAGGTCATGGATCGCGGCATGCTCGAGATCCTTCCGCTCACGCACATCCGCGGGCGGTCGCTCCACGACGCCTTCGTGATCGTGGATGAGGCGCAGTCGCTCGAACGGAACGTGCTGCTCACGATGCTCTCCCGTATCGGCAAGAACTCGCGCGTGGTGCTCACCCACGACGTCGCCCAGCGCGACAACCTGCGTGTCGGCCGGCATGACGGCGTCGCCTCGGTGATCGAGACGCTCAAGGGGCACAAGCTCTTCGCCCACATGACGCTGACGAGGTCAGAGCGCAGCGACATCGCCGCGCTGGTCACCGAGCTGCTGGGAGACTACGAGGTGTGAGGCTGAGCATGTCCGTGCGTTCTGCCCGGAACGCACTCCGGGCGGTCACGGCGCTCTCGGGCTGTGGATAACTTCTGCGGTGCACGAGTGAGGTGACTAGCGTTCTGGCATGGCAGAGAGAGCGAGGGGGAGCTCTCCTGCTGTGACGCGGCTGGGCTCCGCGCGCGAACACGGGGGAGCGCGGGGCCCAGCCTCATCGTCACAGCGGTGGGGTTTCGGAGGGTTGCTGTGCGGAGGCGCCCTGGTCGCCGTGGCGATCGCCGCGGCGGCTGCCGGGCACCTCGGCGAGCTCCCGGTGATGGTCGCGCTCGCGATCGTCACGCCCCCTCTCGTCGTCACCGACGTCAGGGAGCACCGACTGCCGAACCCGCTCGTGGCGTTCGCCGCGCTCGGCCTGCTGCTCGCATATTGCCTCGACTGGCTCCTCACCGGGAGCCTCGACCCGGGGGCGATCATCATCGGCATGCTGGTCGGAGCGGCGCTCCTGCTCTGCTCGGTGCTTGGCGGGCTCGGCATGGGCGACGTGAAGCTCGGGGCCGTCCTCGCGTCCGCGGCGGCTCTCGTGCATCCCTCCCTCGCAGGTGTCCTGGTCTTCCTCGCCATCCTGTTCGGGGGGCTGCAGAGCATCATCGTGCTCGTGTGGACCCGGGATCGGCGGCGGAGCATCGCGCTCGGGCCGGCGCTGCTCGCCGGGTACTGGCTCCCCGTGGCGTGGCTGGCCGCGGCCCACTGGGTGTGAGCCACTCGCTTGCGACGCTGCCCGCCCGTTCGAGGACGACGCCGGGGGATGACAGCAATGACCCGCCGTGTCTCCACGGCGGGTCATTGCTGTGCAGACGCGCGCCTACAGGTTCGGCGAGGTCATGCTGAGCACGTCGAGCTTCTCGTCGAGCTGCTCTTCCGTGATGTCGCCGCGCTCGACGTAGCCGAGGTCGATGACGGCCTGGCGCACGGTGACCTTGTTGGCGACCGAGTACTTCGCGATCTTCGCGGCAGCCTCGTACCCGATGATGCGGTTGAGCGGAGTGACGATGGACGGGGACGACTCGGCGAGGGCGCGAGCACGCTCTTCGTTGGCGACGAGGCCGTCGACGGTCTTGTCGGCGAGCACGCGCACGCTGTTCGCGAGGAGGCGGATGGACTCGAGCAGCGCGGTTCCCATGACGGGGATCTGCACGTTCAGCTCGAACGAGCCGGAGGCTCCGCCGAAGACGATGGCTGCGTCGTTGCCGATGACGCGTGAGGCCACCATGAGGACCGCCTCCGGCACGACCGGGTTGACCTTGCCCGGCATGATCGAGGAGCCCGGCTGCAGGTCGGGGATCAGGATCTCGCCGAGGCCGGTGTTCGGCCCGGATCCCATCCAGCGGAGGTCGTTGTTGATCTTGATGAGGCTCACCGCGATGGTCCGCAGCGCGCCCGAGGCTTCGACGAGGCCGTCGCGTGCACCCTGTGCCTCGAAGTGGTCGAGCGCCTCGGTGAGCGGGAGCTTCGAGTCGTCGGCCAGCTCGGCGATGACCTGCTGCGAGAATCCTGCCGGGGTGTTGATGCCGGTGCCCGTCGCGGTGCCGCCGAGGGGCACCTCGGCGACGCGTGAGATCGTCGACTGCACGCGCTCGATCCCGAGGCGGATCTGCCTGGCGTACCCGGCGAACTCCTGGCCGAGCGTGACCGGGGTCGCATCCATGAGGTGCGTGCGGCCGGCCTTCACGGTGGTCGCCCACTGCTGGGCTTTGCGCTCAAGAGCCTCAGCGAGGTGCTCGAGACCGGGGACGAGGTTGTTGAGCAGCGCGTCCGTGACGGCGACGTGCACCGATGTCGGGAACACGTCGTTCGACGACTGCGACGCGTTGACGTGATCGTTCGGGTGAACGGTCTCGCCGAGGCCTCGTGTCGCGAGTGTCGCGAGGACCTCGTTGATGTTCATGTTCGACGAGGTGCCGGAGCCGGTCTGGTAGACGTCGATCGGGAACTGGTCGAGGTGCTCTCCGTCGATGATCTGCTGCGCGGCAGCCACGATGGCGTCGGCCACGGGCTGCTCGATGATGCCGAGCTTGGCGTTCACGATCGCGGCGGCGCGCTTGATGCGCGCAAGGGCGATGATCTGGCCCGCTTCGAGGCCCGCACCGGAGATGGGGAAGTTCTCGACGGCGCGCTGGGTCTGCGCAGCGTAGAGGGCGTTCTTCGGAACGCGGACCTCGCCCATCGTGTCGTGCTCGATGCGGTACTCGTCTTGATTTTCCACCACGTTGTGTGACCTTTCCAGGTAGCCGATCTCTGTAGAAGCCAGCCTACCGAGTGCTGGCCTCAGCCGAGGTCGGCGGCGACGAGCTCCGCCAGTTTCGTGACGGTCTCCGGCCTGTTGTTGCCGTAGACGAGGTATGCCTGGTCGCCCTGCTCGTGAACGAGCATGTACGCACGGTTGCCGGCGTCTTCCGGGCTCAGGTTCGTTGCGTCGTACTCGACCCAGTCAAGGCCGCCGACCTGCACGGTGCCCGTCGGCGTGCGCTCGCGCGTCGCGTCCAGCAGCCAGGTCGGGTTGATGCCGATGCCCTGGCTCACACCCACGTACTCCGTCGGGGCCTCCTTCGGGCCGACGAGGAAGCCGATGTACCACTCGCTCACGCCGTCGGCGCTGGTGCGGATCTCCGCCTCGTTCGCGGTCCAGTCAGCGGGAACCTGCGGCACGACGAGCGGCTCGGCGAAGTCGCCCTGCGCGCTCTGCGCTTCCGAGGCGAAGTCGACGTCGAAGGACACCGGCGTCTCGTTGCGGGGCACGATCGCGACGATGAAGATCACGAGGCCGAGCGAGACGAGGAGCGAGTAGACCAGGTTGTTGATGGTCTTCCGCTTGCGGTAGAGGCGCGAGGACTCAGCTTTGCGGGCGAAGGTCTCCTCCGGAGTCTCCGGTCGGCCGAGCTCAGCGACGATCGGGGGCTGCTTCGGCTTGGCCATCAGGACTCGTCGGTGTCGTCGGTGCGCCGGCGTGCCGCCTCGAGGCGCTTGCGTGCGCCGAGAAGCCACGACTCGCAGTGAGCCGCCAGCTGCTCGCCGCGTTCCCAGAGCTTGAGCGAGGCCTCCAGCGAGGCGCTGCCCTGTTCGAGCTGGCTCACGACGGAGATGAGCTCGTCGCGTGCCTGCTCGTAGCTGAGCTCTGTGATGTCGGACTGTTCCTGCATGGTGGTCATTCTACGTTCGCCTCCGTTGCGTCGTTCGAGACGCCGGTCGTGATGATGGGCTCGCCGCCGAGGGACGAGGCCGTGATGCGGCCGTCGGCCGTGCGGATGCGGAGCTCTGCGGATGCCGGGGCGTCCTGCCACGCCGTGACGAGCGTCCGAGTGGCGCCGTCGACGCGCTCGACGATCGAGTATCCGCGCTCGAGCGTGCCCTGCGGGGAGAGGCCGCGCAGGTGTCGGGCCAGCGACTCGAGCTTGTCCTGTTCTCGGTCGATGCGTCGGGTGATGAGCTCTTCGCCGCGCTGCGAGGCGCGCATGAGTTCCTCTCCGCGCTGGTCGATGATCCACGACGGGTTGGCGAGCGCCGGGCGAGACACGAGGGACTCGAGCGCGTTCGACTCGCTGCGAACGCGGTCGACGATGCGCTGCAGGATTCGGGACCTCGCCTGCTGGACGCCAGCGAGTTCTTCCGCCACGTCTGGCACGACGCGCTTGGCGGCGTCCGTCGGGGTGGAGGCTCGAAGGTCGGCGACGTCGTCGAGGATCGGGCGATCGGCTTCGTGGCCGATGGCGCTGACGACGGGTGTCGACAGCTCGGAGACGAGCCGCACGAGGCTCTCGTCGCTGAAGGGGAGGAGGTGCTGGAAGTCGCCGCCGCCCCGCGCGACGATGATGACGTCGACCTCTGGGTCTGCGTCGAGCGCCAGCAATGCGGCCGAGACCTCGGCGACCGTGCGCTCGCCCTGCACGGAGGTGTGGATCGTGCGGAACTGCACTGCTGGCCAGCGGAGCTCCGAATTGCGTCGCACGTCCTTCTCAGCATCGGACTCGCGCCCGGTGATGAGTCCGATCGTGCCTGGCAGGAAGGGGAGCGCCTTCTTTCGGCCATCGGCGAAGAGGCCCTCGGAGGCCAGCTGCTTGCGGAGCCGTTCGAGTCGTTCGAGGAGGTCGCCGAGGCCGACGTGCCGCAGGTCGGAGACCTGCATGGAGAGCGTGCCTCCCTTGACCCAGAAGTCGGGCTTGACGCTCGCGATGACCCGATCGCCTTGCTTGAACTCGCCGTCGAGACGCTGGACGACGCTGCGCCAGGCGGTGACCGAGAGCGTGGCGTCCGCGTCGAGGTCCTTGATCTTGCCGTAGGCGTGCCCGCCTCGGATGCTCCAGCCGGTGAGCTCGCCCTCGATCCAGACGGAGCCGAGGCGCGCGATCCAGTCTCGGACGAGTTCGGAGACGACGCTGACCGGCCAGGGTGCATCCGGTGTCGACTTCGGGGGCTGGATGACGACCACGTGCCTCTTTCGCAGATCTGGGCTGTCCCGCGCGGACGCGGTCGGGACTGCGCGTCAGGACCGACAGATTCGGCCCTGGCTCGCGATATCGAGGATATCGCGAGCCAGGGCCGAGTTCTCGTCCCTGTGGAGAGCGCGAGGCGCTCGTCGGCGCCGTCGCGCGTGTCCCGTCAGGTGGACGTCGGCGTCGCGGTCGGCAGTGCGCCGCTCGAGAGCGCCTGGAGCAGTTCCCCGTGCAGCAGGATCGCGGTCAACGTGAGACCGAAGATCGTGACGAGGGTGACGACGGCACCGATGATGGGGATCCACATGGCGCGCTTGCCTGCTTTCCAGCGGATGAGCGTGAGGTACAGCGTGAGCGCGTAGATCGCGGGAAGCACGAGGATCGCCGTCGTTGACAGCAGACCGAGCCCTTCAGGCCGGACGTAGTCGCTGATCCCGAAGTCCTCGTAGAGCAGAGCCATCTGGCCTGCCAGCGAGTTCTCCGTGAACGTCGTCATGTTCAGGATCGTGGCGACGAGGCCGAGCACCAGGAACCCGATGCCGAGGAAGCGGTCGTTCTTTCGCTTCGCCTCCTGCAACGAGTCCTGCTGCTCGGCTCCCGGCGTCACGCTCACGCGGCTGAGTGACCGAACGAGCCGAGCTGCTTGGTGGCTTCGACGACTCGAGCCGCCATCGCGGTCTCGGCCTTCTTGCCCCACGAGCGGGGGTCGTAGACCTTCTTGTTGCCGACTTCCCCGTCGATCTTGAGGAAGCCGTCGTAGTTCTTGAGTACCGTGTCGGCAACCGAACGGCTGAACGCGTACTGCGTGTCCGTGTCGATGTTCATCTTGATGACGCCGTTGCGGACTGCTTCGGCGATCTCTTCGTCGGTGGAACCCGAGCCGCCGTGGAAGACGAGGTCGAGCGGCTTGGCCGCGGTGCCGTACTTCTCGGCCAGGCCCGCCTGGATCTCTGCGAGGAGTTCGGGACGGAGCTTGACATTGCCGGGCTTGTAGACGCCGTGGACGTTGCCGAACGTGAGCGCGGCCATGTAGCGGCCGCGGTCGCCGAGACCGAGGGCTTCGACGGTCGCGATCGCGTCATCGAGCGTCGTGTAGAGGTGCTCGTTGATCTCGTGGGCGACACCGTCTTCTTCGCCGCCGACGACACCGATCTCGACCTCGAGGATCTGGTTGTTGGCCTGGGTGAGCTTGAGGATCTTCGACGCGATCTCGAGGTTCTCGGCGAGCGGCACAGCCGAGCCGTCCCACATGTGCGACTGGAAGATCGGCTCGCCGCCGCGCTTGATCTGCTCGGCGGATGCCTCGAGGAGCGGGTAGACGAATCCGTCGAGCGCGTCCTTCGGGCAGTGGTCGGTGTGCAGCGCGACCGTGATGGGGTAGTTCTTCGCGACCTCGTGTGCGAATGCGGCCATGGCGAGCGCGCCGGAGGCGCGTGCCTTCACGGACTGGCCGGCGAAGTAGTCGGCGCCGCCCGTCGTGACCTGGAGGATGCCGTCAGAGCCGGCTTCGGTGAGACCCTGGAGGACGGAGTTGATGGTCGACGAGCTGGAGACGTTGATCGCGGGGTACGCGAAGCCGCCTTCCTTGGCTCGGTTCAGCATCTCGGCGTACTGGTCCGGTGTTGCGATGGGCATGTGTGCTCCTTCAGCGCTTGGAACTTACGCGTGAAGTCTAGCCAGGGCCGCCGACTTTCTCCGAGCGCGCGTACTAGGGTTGGGAACTGGATAGCGCGGAGCAATGGTGTCGTGTGATTGCTCGGCGAGAACGTCCACAACGCCAGCGAAAGGGACCCCTGTGACCTCAACTTCCGCCACTCCGACTCCTGAGCACGGGCAGCTCTTTGCGAACCCGGACCGCAACCTCGCTATGGAGTTGGTGCGCGCAACCGAGGCCGCTGCCATCCGAGCGACGCCGTTCATCGGGCGAGGCGACAAGAACGCGGCCGATGGTGCCGCGGTCGACGCCATGCGCAAATTCCTCTCGACCGTCGACTTCGCCGGCGTCGTCGTGATCGGCGAGGGCGAGAAGGATGAAGCCCCGATGCTGTTCAACGGGGAGCAGGTCGGCAACGGGCAGGGCCCTGACTGCGACATCGCGGTCGATCCGATCGACGGGACGAGCTTGACCGCCGCTGGGCGCCAGAACGCCTTGAGCGTCATCGCCGTCGCTGACCGCGGTTCGATGTACAACCCGAAGGATCTCTTCTACATGGAGAAGATCGTGACCGGCCCGGAGGGGGTCGGTGTCATCGATCTCGCTCGCCCGATCGGCGAGAACATCCGTGCGCTGTCGAAGGCGAAGAACAAGCCCGTCGAGGACATGGTCATCGCCGTCCTCGATCGGCCGCGCCACGAAGAGCTCATCAACGAGATCCGCGAGGCCGGTGCGGGCACGCAGCTCATGCTCGACGGTGATGTCGCTGGCGGCATCAACGCGGCGCGGGGTACCGGGCGCATCGACATGTGCGTCGGCATCGGCGGAACGCCGGAGGGCATCATCACGGCCTGCG
The DNA here is from genome assembly GCF_008831075.1 of Pseudoclavibacter terrae. Lineage (GTDB taxonomy): Bacteria > Actinomycetota > Actinomycetes > Actinomycetales > Microbacteriaceae > Pseudoclavibacter > Pseudoclavibacter terrae. The sequence goes on from NZ_WBJX01000001.1 coordinate 996,922, forward strand.
CGATCAAGGCCCTCGGCGGCGTGCTCCAGGGCCGCTGGTACCCGCGCAATGCGGAGGAGCGCGAGCGGGCGATCGCGGCTGGACATGATCTGGATGCCGTGCTCACGCAGGACGACCTGGTCCGCACCGAGAACACGTACTTCGTCGCCACGGGTGTCACCGACGGCGGTCTGTGTGCGGGTGTCCGCCGCGTCGGCAACCGCATCATGACGGATTCGGTTGTGCTCCGCTCGCGTTCGGGCACGGTCCGCAGGGTCACGGCCGAGCACCTCGCTGACAAGTGGCTCTGACCCGGATCTCTTCCTGACATATTCGCTGTTCTCCGACTGCGACGCCCGCCACCAGGCCGGCGCAGCAGTCGGGGAGCAGCGATGTTTCGTCCAGGCGGGTCGGACTGGGCGTCAGCGCCCGCTCGGCCCGCTCTCTGCCGCTGCGGACAGCGCGGTCTCGGTCAGCTCTGGTGCCGTGAGCCCACGGAGCTGGTCCTCGACTGCGCGCGGGGTGGAGATCGGCGAGCCGATGTTGAGCGCGTCGAGTTTTCGGGCGGTTGGCAGCACGCGTGTCTCGAGCGAGCCGAGGAACGCGTTGTAGCTGGTCGTCGCCCCTGCGAGCGACCGACCGAGCTTGTCGATATGGGTCGCGAGGGTGCCGAGGCGTGCGTGGAGTTGCGTGCTCAGCTCGAAGATCTCGTGTGCGCGGTCTTCGAGGACGTCCTGCTGCCAGGCGTACGCGATCGCGCGGAGCGTGGCCCACAGCGAGACTGGCGAGGTGACCGCGACGCCACGGTGGATGGCGTCCTCGAGCAGCGAGGGATCGGCGGCCACGGCTGCTGAGAGCGCCGACTCGCTCGGCACGAACGCGATGACGAGCTCGGGCGAACCGGAGACCGCACCGGGGTATCCTCGCGCGGCAAGCGCCGTGACGTGCGCCCGGAGGGCTTTCGCATGCTCGCCGAGGAGGGTGCGCCGCCTGCTGGTCTCCTCCTCGTCGCCGAGCTCGCTGAGCTGGCTCGCTGCGAGGTACTTGGCCATAGGCGCCTTCGCGTCGATGACGAGGTGCTTGTCGCCCGGAAGGTGCACGAGCATGTCGGGGCGCCCCGCTCCCTGCTCGCCGCTGACGCTGACCTGCGTGTCGAAGTCGACCCGTTCGAGCATGCCGGAGGCCTCGACGATGTTGCGAAGCTGTGCCTCGCCCCACACGCCCCGTGCCTGATTCGACTGAAGTGCAGAGGCGAGCGAGTCGGTCGTCGCTCTGAGTCGTTCGTCTGCCTCGTGCTGGTTGCGGAGCTGCTCGCTGAGCTCGCCATGCTGCTGGAGTCGCTGCTCTTCGATGGATGCGACGGCGCGGCGCATGAGCTCGAGCTGCTTGTTCACCGGGGCGAGGGCCGTGAGCACCTGCTGCTCACCGACCTCCTTCGCTCTGCGTGCCTCGAGCTGGGCTCGCTCACGCGCGAGGACCCCCTCGAGGTGATGTTCCGCGGTCGCACGCGCCTCGTCTGCCCCTTCGGCTCGAGCGCTCGCGCCGGCAAGCTCGGTTGCGAGCTGCTGGCGCTGCGCCGCGCCGCGCATCGCGGCGACGGCGTAGCCGACGACGAGGCCGAGGAGGAGCCCGATGGCGAGGAGAAGAAGGTCCATATGTCCACCCTCGCAGGTGCCACCGACATTTCAGGCGAAGGTGGCCGCCGCGGTGAGTGTCGCCGCGCGTTCCCGCTCCTGATCGAGTTCGATCCGCTCGATGGCGACGTCACGGCTCGTGGCCAGTGAGGCGAGGTCCGGAGCGCCGAACCGGCGTGCGGTGTCGATGACGATGGCGGCGCTCGCCTCTGCATCCGACACCGGGTCGTGGTGGACCAGCGTCCGGAATCCTGCGGCTTCGGCAGCGACCGGGAGCCGATACGAGTGCAGCTCGTAGCTTCGGCGCGCCAGCCGGAGCGAGCAGAAGTAGCGCAGGGCCGGCAACGCGGTCTTCGTCGCGAGGCTCGTCGCCAGCAGGACGCCGATGTCGAACCTCGCGTTGTGCGCGACGAGCACGTCGTCGCCGAGGAAGGCGAGCAGCGCAGGCAGCTGTCGCTCCCAGGGTTGGGCCGCGCGGGTCATCTCCCGGCTGATGCCGTGCAGCTGGACGTTGAACGGGCGGAACTCATCGTGAGCGCTCGGCGGTCGGATGAGCCAGGTCGCGCGATCGGCGACGCGTCCGTCGCGGATTCGGACCAGACCGACCGCGCACGCCGAGGCGGGGGAGCCGTTGGCGGTCTCGAAATCGATCGCCGTGAAGTCGATGGTCACGTCGTCCATGCTCGCATGAGGGGCTGTGGACGGATGCTCTTCGACCAGATTCGAGCAGATGTTGGACTAACTTGGCGGACTAGTGCGCCGGACCTGTGAGGGTGGGGGAGAAGTGCCCACACTCCGCTCGATAGCGACCTGTCGGCCCGGGATATCATTCCGATTCGATGCAGGACAGTTCGACCCTGCGCAGGAAAAGTTGGAGAATCTCCATGATCGTCGCGGTCCTCGGGGCTTCAGCGTGTCTGGGCTTGACCCTCTACGTCGCCGTACGCATGGACCGGGCGCTGGTATCGGCGGAAGTCGGAGCTCCGGTGCGCTGGATGCTGCTGCTCTTCGCGAGCGTGCTCGGGCTCGGCTACTTCTTCCTGATCTTCCACGCTCCGGGAGTTCCCCATACGCCAACGCAGCTGGAGGTCCTCGGCACGGTCGCGCTCTGCCTGGTCACGGCTCTGTTCGTGGTCTTCATCGAGGCGGTGCACGCCAGGAGGTCACCCGACGCGCAGTCGAAGCGAGTCCTCGTGGTCGGCGCGCATCCCGATGATCTGGAGCTCGCATGCGGCGGCACCGTCGCGTCGTACGTGGACGGAGGGCACCAGGTGAAGGTCCTCGTCATGAGCCGTGGTCAGCAGGGCGGGAACCCGTCCGTGCGTCTTCGCGAGGCGCACGCGGGCGCAGCGCTCCTCGGGGTCCACGACGTCACCGTGCATGATTTTCCCGACACACAGCTCTCGAACGCCAATGGCGGCATGATCCGCACCATCGAGCGCGCCATCTCGACGTTCGCGCCGACGGTCATCCTCACGCACTCAGAGCACGATCACCACCAGGATCACCAGGCTGTGCACCGTGCGGTCCTCCGAGCGGGCCGACAGGCATCCTCCATCCTCTGCTTCGAGTCGCCATCCGTCACCAGGCACTTCAATCCGGCGATGTTCGTGGACATCGACGCGTTCATCGACGTCAAGGTCAAGGCAGTCCAGACCCACCGCGACCAGGCAGGAAAGCCCTACATGAGCTCGAACCGGGTGCGCGGCATCGCGGCGTTCCGTGGCGCGCAGGCCAAATGCGACTACGCGGAGGGCTTCGAGCTCGTGCGGTATCTGCAGAACACAGGAGGACGGATCTCATGATGAGGACAGTGGTGGTCACGGGGGCCGGGGGGCCAGCAGGGAAGGCGCTCGGAAGGCAGCTGGCCGCTCTGCGTGCCAAGGGCTGCGAGCTCCTCTCGATCGGCACCGACACCCGCGCCCTTGTGGATGCCAACTTCGCCATGACGGTGCAGGTGCCGAGAGCGGATTCAGCGCAGTACGCCCCCGCGCTTCGCGAACTCGTCGCCCAGACGCGGGCGGACGTCGTCATTCCGACGGTGTCGGAGGAACTCGTCCGGATCGCCGGGATAGCCCACCTGCTGGGGGAAGACGAGCGCGCTCCGGCTGTTGTCGTGTCCACCCCCGCGGCGACCACGTTGTGCGAGGACAAGCTCTTCACCATGTGGGCGCTGGAGGCCGCTGGCGTCGCCGTCCCGAAGTTCGCCGGTGGCACCGAGCACGGAACAGCCAGGAGTGCGCTCGACGCCTTCGGTGGACCGGTCATCGTGAAGCCACGCGTCTCCCGCGGCGGGAGGGGGGTCCGGCTCGTGGAGGATCCCCGCGACGACTGGGGAGGGGTGGACGCTCGAAGCCTCATCCAATCCTTCGCACCCGGTGTCGAGTACGCCCCGCAGGTGTACCGCTCCCCAAGGACCGGTGCGGTCAGCATCGTCGTGCTCGAGAAGACGGTGCTCAGGGAGGGTCGTGTGGGGAATGCCGTCGAGACGAGACGGCTGCCCGCGCACGAGGCCGCCGATGTCGCCTGGCTCGCGGCATCCGCCGTCACCAAGCTGGGGCTCGTGGGTCCGATCGATCTGGACATTCGTCGAGATGAGCAGGGAGTACCCGTCGTGCTCGAGGTGAACGCTCGTTTCGGTGCCAACTCCGAGCACGCTCCTGAGCTGCTCGACCTGGTGCTCGATGACTGGGCTCCCGCCATGGAGGAGCTGGCCACTGCATGACTCCGTGGATCCACTGGCCGCTCCTGGTGCTGGGGACGATCATCCTCGTGCTCGGTGCGCTCAAGCTGATCTATCTGCCACTCGCGGCCGGGTTCGAGCTCGCAGGGTGGCACAGGCGTCGCCGACGTCGGCGACGCCATGTTGCGACGACGATCTTCGGCGATCGCGCCCCGTTCGTCAGCGTCGTCGTTCCCGCCTTCAACGAGGCGAACGTGCTCGAGAACTGCGTCAGGTCGCTGATGCGCTCGAGGTATCCGGCGTTCGAGGTCATCCTGGTCGATGACGGATCAACCGACTCGACGTTCTCGCGCATGCAGGAGCTGGCCGCCGAGCATCCGGGCGTCACGGCGCTGACGAAGGCGAACGGCGGCAAGGGCTCAGCGCTGAACGTCGGCATCAGGGCATCCCGGGGTGAGGTGCTGCTGCTGAGCGACGCCGATGGTGTCTTCGGTCAGGACGCGCTCGCCACCATGGTCGACGCGTTCACCGACACGTCGGTTGGTGCGGTGTGCGGCGATGATCGGCCGGTGAATCTCGACCGCGTGCAGACCCGGTTCCTTGCCGTCATCAGCCACGTCGGCACGGGTCTCGTGCGGCGTGCCATGCACGTGCTGCGCTGCCTCCCGATCGTCTCAGGGAACATCGGTGCCTTCCGTCGCGACGTGCTCGAACGCAGCGGCCTCCTTGCCGAGGACACGCTCGGCGAGGATCTCGAGCTGACCTGGCGTATCTATCGAGCCGGGTATCGGGTGGCGTTCGCACCGACGGCTGTCGTCTATGCGGAGAGCCCTTCGACGCTCAAGGGGCTGTGGCGCCAACGGGTGAGGTGGGGGCGTGGTCTGCTGCAGACCTGCCGCAGGCACGCCGACATGATCGGGAACCCTCGCTACAGGGCCTTCGGCCTGTCACTGCTCTATCTCGTGGGCACGTCGATCGTCGTCCCGATCGCGCAGCTCATGATCGTGCCCTTGCTCATCATCGCGCTGATCCTCGGTGACAGCTCTGCCGTCGCGGCTGATGTGTGGCAGTTCGTGCTCTGGCTGGGGCTGCCGGTCGCCGTCCTCTTCCTGCTCGTCGCCCTTGCGCTCAACCGCGCATGGGGAGATCTGCGCTTCGCGTGGACGCTCCTCTTCTGGCCTGCCTACTCGGCGCTCATGAGCCTCGTGTTCGTGCGGGCGCTTTCCCTTGAACTCCGAAAGGCCCCCCAACGATGGAACAAGCTCGAACGAACCGGCGTCGTCTCCCGCACGGGCACGGAACTCGAGCTCGCCGGCTTGTCGCTCTCGGCCTCGTGAGCACGGTCATGTTCGTGGGCCTGAACGCCTGCGCTGAAGAAACGCAGCTCGTCTATCCGGAGGTACGGGCGGTGAGCCTCGGCTTCGAGGACGTCGCAGATGCCGACACGGATTGGGCCGCGGTCCGAGCCGACCTCGAGTCCGTGCATGCGAATGCCGTGCATCTCGCAGTGGGGCGTGTCGAATGGTCGGCCTTCCCCTGGGCGAAGCACGCCGATCGCACTGCCTCGATCGTCGAGGAGACCGGCACCGACTACGTGCAGCGCGCGATCGACGAAGTTGGCACCCAGCCGGATGGGACACCTCGGCGGATCGTGCTGACGATCGACGCGCTGGTCCCTGAGCTCATCGCCGCAGATCCCGAACTCGCCGGGGTGGACGCGTCTGGCCGCCGGTCGGAGTCGTTCGCATCGGCGTCGGCGCTCGCGGAGGGGACCGTGGGGGACAGGCTCGTGGAGATGGTCGAGTATGTGGCGAGGACGTACGACGCCGACGAGGTCACGCTCACGGAGCTCATGTTCGACGGGTCCACGTTCGGTGACGATGACCTCGAGCTCTACTCGGGAATGTTCGGGGCGGTCGACTGGCCGCGAGACGGCGACGGCGAGATCGACAGTGCCCATCCGTCGATCGGCGCCTGGCGCTCACAGGTGATCGCGCAGCTCGCGTCCCGTGCCCGCGAGGCGGCGAATGCGGCCGGCAGCGAGCTGGCGTTGGACGTGCGGACATCCTGGGTCGATCCGGTCTCTGGACGCGCGGAGAGCGGCCACGACCTGACCGTGGTGGCGGGCTCGGTCGATCGGATCATCGTCTGGAACTACTTCGGCATGAGCGGTGCGTCCGGCGGCGACTCCACCGACCTCACGCGCGCGTACCGGGACGCGGGTATCGATCCCGCGATGGTGACGATGTCGGTGGGGATGTGGACCGATCGCGGTGCGGAGCTGGTCGACCCGGCTGACTTCGGAGATGGCGTGCGTGCATCCGCGAGCCACGGGGTGACGAGTGTCGCCGTCACGCCACGTTCGCTCATGACGCGCGCGCACTGGGACGCGCTCGCCTCGGTCTGGAGTGCCGAATGACGCTCGGCCCCGTACGATAGACCCTCGTGGCTCTTACTCTTGGCATCGTCGGCCTGCCCAACGTCGGCAAATCGACCCTTTTCAACGCACTCACGAAGAACCAGGTTCTCGCGGCGAACTACCCGTTCGCGACGATCGAGCCGAACGTGGGGGTCGTCGAGCTGCCCGACGCTCGCCTGAAGGTGCTCGCGGAGATCTTCGGCTCGGAGCGCATCCTCCCGGCCGCGGTGTCGTTCGTCGACATCGCAGGCATCGTGCGCGGTGCGAGCGAGGGTGAGGGGCTCGGCAACCAGTTCCTCGCGAACATCCGTGAAGCGGATGCGATCGTGCAGGTCGTGCGCGGCTTCGAAGACGGCGACGTGGTGCACGTCGACGGCAAGGTCGAGCCGGCCAGCGACATGGAGACGATCAACACCGAGCTGATCCTCGCCGATCTGCAGACCATCGAGAAGGCGCTCCCGCGGTTCGAGAAGGAAGTCAAGCAGAAGCGTCTTGACTCGTCCGTGCTCGAGGCGGCGAACGAGGCCAAGGCGGCGCTCGACGAGGGAACGCTGCTCTCGGCGACGAAGATCGATCTCGAGCCCATCAAGGAGCTCGGCTTGCTGACGGCCAAGCCCATGATCTTCGTCTTCAACATCGACGAGGCCGCGCTGAGCAGCGAGGAGAAGCTGGCCGAGCTGGCCGCGCTCGTCGCACCCGCGAAGGCGATCTTCCTCGACGCGCAGACCGAGTCGGAGCTCATCGACCTGGACCCGGAGGAGGCGGCAGAGCTGCTCGCGTCGCTCGGTCAGGACGAGTCGGGCCTCAGCCAGCTCGCGCGCATCGGCTTCGACACGCTCGGCCTGCAGACGTACCTCACCGCCGGCCCCAAGGAGTCGCGCGCGTGGACGATCCGCAAGGGCTGGAAGGCGCCTGCCGCTGCGGGCGTCATCCACACCGACTTCGAGCGCGGCTTCATCAAGGCCGAGGTCATCTCGTTCGATGACCTCGTCGAGACCGGATCCACCGCCGAGGCTCGCGCCAAGGGCAAGGCCCGCATGGAGGGCAAGGACTACGTCATGCAGGACGGCGACGTGGTCGAGTTCCGCTTCAACGTCTAGCGGTGCCCACGGTCACCGTCTGCTTCGAGCAGGCAGCCTCGGACCGTCGATGTAAAGGACCTGCGTTGAGTGATTCGCTCGCATCTGCGCCGATTCCTGCCAAGGCGCGTCGGGAGTCGCCGCTTGGTGGTCGGAAACCTCTGACCGCCGAGCTTGCCGCGTTCCGGGGCAGCGACGCCGACGCCGTGGACGACATTCTCCCCGTCGATCTCGCAACGGTCCGTCTCCTCATCGTGGGCGTCAACCCGGGGCTGTGGACTGCGGCGGTCAACGCGCCGTTCGCTCGGCCGGGCAACCGCTTCTGGCCCTCGTTGCACCGAGCCGGGTTCACGGACCAGGTCGTCGACGCCTCGCGCGGGCTTCTGGACGACGATGAGCAACAGCTGCTGCGCCGCGGCATCGCGATCACGAATCTGGTCGGTCGCGCCACGGTGCGAGCCGACGAACTCTCCCGCTCAGAGTTGCAGACCGGTGGGCGGCGACTCGTCGAACGGGTGCAGGAGATGCGTCCGGACGCGGTGGCCGTTGCCGGTATCACCGCCTTCCGGACCGCCTTGGCGCTGCCCAAGGCGGTGCTCGGACGGCAGGATGTGCTCGCGATCGACGGTTGGCCTGACGGCGTGGACCTCTGGGTCGTTCCTCAACCGAGCGGGCTGAACGCGCACGAGACGATCGACACGCTCGCGGCCAAGTGGCGAGAGGTCTGGGATTCGCTGCCACCCGGGTGACACTCCGTACCTGGACTGAACAGGTCAGGTCCCGGGCCGAGGAGAGGGGCTACGCCGCGGGCGCCGTTGAGACTGGGACTCAGCGGTCGCGGTGCGGCAGCCAGAGGTGGACGTCGATGTCCTCCGGCGGTTCCAGGCTGACCGCGATGGTCGTGACGTGCACGCCGTCGCGTGCGTGCACGTGGATCCAGCCTTGCTCGAAGTCGCGCAGATCGTCGTGCTCGCCGACGTACGTCGGCACTCCGAACGGGAGCTCCTTTCGGGTCGGGCGCGCGGGCGTTCCGTCGACGAACGCGGCGAAGCGCTCGGCGTGAGAGCCAGTGCCGCCGACCTCGACGCGAGCAAGACGACCAGCTGAGAACGTGAGGTCGACCCCATCGAGCCGACCGACGGCCAGCACAAGCGGGTGCTGTTCATCCCGGCCGAGGGCGTCGAGGAACATCGTGAACTCGCCCGAGCGCCACCGGTGGATGCGATGCGACACGCTGACCCCGACGGGGACCGCCGTCAGCTCGGTCACCGCCGCGTCGGCTTCGGCCGAGCTGTACTCCGTCAACAGATCGCAGGCCCCGAACCGTCGGAGTTCCATCCGGCCGGTCGTCGCGAGCGGCGCGCCGAACCCTCGACGAGTCTCCTCACGCGTCCCTGGCCAGTGCGGCCTGCGCACGTGCGGCGTCGCAGTCGCCCGGAGCACAACGTCCGACGCAGGTGAGGGCCGGAGACGAACGCTCAGCACCTGCGCATCCTGAACCTGCACCTCCGCGCCGCTGTGCAACTCGAGAAGGCGCCTCGGGAACCCCGATGACACGGCCCAGCGCCGACGGACCTCCCCGAGAAGCTCGACCCCGCGCGTCCAGGCGCAGCCGCCCTCCGGCTCGCCGAGCATCTCGAGGACCAGCCGCATCGGCCCGTCCGGCCAGGGCTGCGCGGCGGGACGCTCGAGGAGCACCTCGGTGAGCCCCACGGCGTCGTAGCCGAGGCGCACACGATCACCTTCGAGGACGTGCACGTCAGAGTCCGCCCCGACAGGAGCGCCGAGCACCGCCGCCACCTGAGCGCGACTCGCCCCGGCACCGAGCCCTGCGATGAGACCAGCCGGTCGCGGATACGCGCCGTCCCCGTTCAGCATGAAGCGGATGCTCGTGACGCGCCCGGCATCCACGGCCATGTCCTCCGTTCCGCCCGCGAGCGCGCGCGAGACCGTCGCGCGTTCCGAATCCAGGGGCTCGCCCAGGGCGTCCACGTGGTGCCAGATCTCCCCGTCGACCTTCGGGGGGAACATGCGGCTCCTCGCGGGAACCCACTGCTCCGGATACCAGGACCCACCGCGAGGGTCGAAGAGCCTGAGGTCATCGTGCTTGCCAGACCAGCACTCGCCGACGAAGCCCGGCTCGACCGAGTCCCAGACCAATTCGCCGACGTACTGCTCGGCGGTGAGCTCGAACAGCGCATCCGCGGAGCCGTGGCCGACCTGCTGGTCGACGCCGACCCAGGTGGCTCCAGTCGTCGTCTCGACGCCGAGGCTCGGCTGGCTCCTCACCTGCACGAAGCACCGCGAGTCCCGCTCCGGCACCTTCGATCTGCTTCTGCGCTTCGACACTCGGGGTCCACCAATCCGGTCCGCCAGGGCAGGGGCAGCGCCCTCACCGCAGCAACCGTACCCGGATGCTGGACGATGACGACCTCAAGCACCGCCGGTGCCAGTCGCCGAACTAGCACTGAACGCTGCCCGGTCTCAGGCCTGCTGCCTCGCGTATCGTTGGCATCGGTTGAGCCTCGAGGGAGTGGTGATCATGGGTGGAGACGTGAACATGCCGAGCATCGACGTCGCACCGGACGGGCTGCGCATAGACGGTGTCCTGGTGGACGCTCAGAGCGTCCGCGCCCTGACGGAGGTGTTCGGATCGCCTCGCATCCTTCCTCCTAACGGGAGCACCACCTGGGTCGTCTGGGACGACGTCGGCGTGCGGGTGCCCACGAAGGACGGTGAGGTGGCGACGGGCGTGTACGTGACCGTCTCGGCCGACGCGCTCAGAGAGGCGAAGCGCAATGAACCGGCGCGTCGCTCTCGTCCAGCAGGTATCTACCCGGGGGTGTTCACGATCGGCGGGCAGCCGCCGATCGCAGCGGCCCCGGATGCGGAGCTGCGGAAGGCGTACCTCATGCTCCAGTTCAGGGTCGGGGATTGGGAGGTGGTCCTGTTCCTGAACACCACCGAGCTGAAGGAGCTCCACGCGATGGAGGGTCGGGAGCGGTTCGCGCGAGCGCAGACCGACGAGCTCGCCGACATGGTCCGGTCGGCACATTCGCCGGTCACGGAGATCATCGCCTCGTACAAGCCCGTGCCGCCGGTGAAGAAGCCGTCTGGGAAGTGGAAGCTTCCGGTGCTCGAGGAGCCGACACTCTCGCTGAAGTCGTTCCCGTTCCGGCTCGCGATCCTCAACGAGCTCATGTTCGTCCAGCGGGTGCTCGGTCCGCGCTTCAACGTGTACGACTTCGCGCAGGATCGAGGAGCGAAGAACTTCGATCCTGACGAGTACTACGACACCATGATCCCTTCCGTGCGCGCCTGGCTGCGCGGCTACCCGATCCCGGCCCGCGTGGCAGGGAAGGTCGAGCAGCTCGTCCTCGACGGCGGCAACGAGATCTACGCGCAGCTGATTCCGCGGTGGGACGGGGAGGACAGCAGCTTCGACATCACAACGATCACCGACCACGACCTCGAACCGTTCACGAACCTCCGGCGAGTGGAGGACATCGGCGGCTTCCTCGGCGTCCGCGCGCGCAGGGCGCTCGAACGGCGCGGCGTGCACGTCGACGGTGCCGACTGAACCGTTTACTTTGCGAACAACACGACTTGGCATTGGAGGCCCACGATGATCGCCTACTCAGAGGTCAGCTCGCTCGACGACGAGCAGCAGGAACGCATTCAGAGTCTCTTCGAGCGCAGCTCCGCCATCTGGGACCTGCCAGAGGATGAGGGGAAGCTCGAGGTCTGGGACGAGTTCATCGACGACTGCGAACGCGCCGAGTTCCCGCACCTCATCGCGAGTGCCCGCTTCGGGCAGTACACAACCCTCGTCAAGGCAGGGCTCGCGGTCCGCGCGCTCGACGCGTACGTGCGCCTCATGCAGGTCATCCACCGCCACGGCGACCTCATCGCCCCCGCGAACGTGAACCGCATGCTCAACTCCATCGCGACGGCGAGCATGACGCTTGTCGACGACCCGGTGGTACCCCTCGAGCAGATCACCCGTGCCATCGATCTCGTCGAGCAGCAGATCCGACAGCGAGGGGCCGACATCGTCGGCGTCTACGTCGCCCGAGCCGCCGTCGCGGCAGCTCGGGGCGATGGCGTGGCGACGCTCGACTGGGTCCAGCGCTGGCGCTCTGAGAACAGCGTCGAATGGCGGCCGGATGACTCCGGCGTCATCCAGATGGAGCTGCCGCTCGTCGCGCGCTTCGACCTGCCCCGCGCGACGGAGGCGCTCGAGCAGCGGTTGCGGATGCTGGAGATCGATCCAGGCGCCTTCGACGAGGCGCGTTCCGAGGCGGCGAACGCCGTGCCGCTGCTCATCCTGCTCGCGTTCTTCTACGTTCGCGCCGGTCGGCGGGCGGACGCGAACCTCATCGCCGACCAGCTCCTCGACGGGGTCGGATCCGCCCGGCTCGCTCGAGACGGGGTCGCCGAGTTCCTCCTCCCCGTCCTGGAAGAGCGACCGCGTGCAGCGCTCGCCGCCGTCGACGAGACCCTCCGCAACCTGCACTTCGACGGGAGCGACTGGGAAGCGACAGCCGCCGTCGCTCGCAGCCGAACCCTTGCAGACCCGAATGGTGAGGAGGGGCAGCTGCTGAGGGTCCTCGTCGAGCAGACCGCCGCGGAGCTGGATCGGCGCGGCGACACGGACGTGCACGCTCGCGAACTCGAGACGTTCTGGTGGGCGGGACTCCCCACGCATCCACGGCCCGCCGTCGTCGATGACCCGAAGGTCTGGGGCGATGTGGAAGAACGAGCCGAGACGATCCTCGCCGCCGGCTGGCTGCCTCGCACGGGGTCCGTGAGCTCCGAGGACCCGCCCATCTCGATCAAGCACCGCTACGTCGCGCACCTCGGCGCGACGATGGAGCTGCTCTCCGCAGAGACCCCAGAAGACGCCGACGCCCTCGCGGCCTCCCTCGCGGCGCGCTCGGAGCAGCTCAAGTGCGCGTCGACCCGCTACTGCGTGCCGCTGCTCCACGGTCTCCGGGCGGGGCAGCAGGGCGAGATCGCCACCCTTGTTCGAGACTTCCGAAGGTCGCAGACCGAGCTCCTGCGCGCGCCCGATGCCATCGAGGACGCCTTCCAGGCGATCGGCGAGCGGTTCTTCACGGTGACCGTCGAGCAGGCCGTCGCGGCGCCCGAGGTCTCGTGGTCGGAGATCGAGGAGCTCATCGAGGCAGAAGCGCGCCTCCGCGAGGTGACCGGGGGACCCGCCTCGCACCTCACGCTTGCTCGAGCGGAGATCGCCACCCACCGCGATGATGTCGCATCACTGCGTGCCGCGGTGGAGCAGCTCGCAGCAGAACTCGAGGCGGACGAGAAGCTCCTCGACCGCGTCACCGTCGACCTCGAGGTCGTTCGCCTGACCGCGTTCGTCGCGCCTGCCTTCGCGGCTGCGACGGCCAAGCGCGTCCTCGCGACCGGCGACGCTGAGCAGGTGCGCGCCGCCACCGCCTGGCTGTGCTGGCTGGACGCCAGGTCAGGGGACGGGGACGCCTCCGCCGAACTCGCCCGCGTCCTCGAGAGCGTCGACGGGGACGTGGAGGCGTTCGGTCCGCTGCCCGGATGGGTGCTGCTCGAGGGCGTGGCGGCACCCGGCGCGGAACTCGGGCCGCTCATCGACGCGCTGCTCGCGGACCTCGACGACGCGCCGAGCGACCTGATGATCTTCGCCGCCTGCGGCAGTGCGCTGCTCGCAACGTCCCCGGACGACCCGCGCGGTCCGGAACTCCGCGCGCGCGCCGCCGACATCACCCGCCGCCTGGACGCCCGAAACGGCGACGACCGGTGGAGCACCTGGGTGCGAGACCGATGGTTCCCGGGCGACACCTCCTTCGGGGCATCCGCGTGAGCGGCGAGAGCTTCCGCGTCGACTTGCGCGGCATCGTCGACATCCTGTCCCACCACCTGTACTCCAGCCCGCGCGTGTACCTCCGCGAGCTCATCCAGAACGCCAGGGACGCAGTCGTGGCCAGGAGCGAAGTCGACTCCGATGCACCGCGGGAGATCGCGATCGAGGTCGAAGATGGCGGGGCCGTGGTGGTCCGCGACTCCGGCATCGGGCTGACCGAGGAGGAGATGCGGTCGGTGCTCGCGACCATCGGTGCCTCGAGCAAACGGAGCGACTTCACGCGAGTGCGTCGTCAGTACCTGGGCCAGTTCGGCATCGGGCTGCTGTCGTGCTTCCTCATCGCCGATCGCATCGAGGTGCGGTCGCGCAGCGCGCGTTCGGACGACGCGCCGACGCTGAGCTGGGTCGGGAGCTCCGACGGGACCTTCTCGATCACGACCGCCCAGACGCCTCTGGCGGGGGCCGGCACCGAGGTGCGAGTGCAGGCGCGCGCCGACGACCGGGAGTGGGTGGAACCCGCGCGGGTGCACCTGCTCGCTGAGCGATTCGCGAGCTTGCTCGAGCTCCCGATCTCGCTGCAGTCGGGCGCGCAGCCGCAGCCCGAGATCGTCAGCACCCGGACGCCGCCCTGGAGAGGCTCCGACCTCGAGGCGACCGCCTGGTGTCATCGCGAGCTCGGCTTCGCGCCGCTGGCCGTGCTCCCCATCGACGTTCCCACTGCTGGCGTGGTCGGGGTGGCCTTCATCTCGGACAGCCCGGGGCGGGTCGGGAACCGGCACGGCGACACCGTCTACTCCCACGGCATGTTCGTTGCCGACGACAACGTGCAGCTGGCCCCGAACTGGGCCTACTTCGTGCGGCTCGCCGTCGAGAGCGGCGACCTCGCCCTGACCGCATCCCGAGAGTCCCTGCAGGATTCGCCGGCGATCAGCGATGTGAAAGAGCAGATCGGCACCCAGCTCAGGCAGAGGATCGAGCACTTCGCGCTGAGCGACCCGGTCGGCTTCGACCGGTTCATGGACGTCCATGCGAAAGGCATCCTCGCCATGGCGGCGAGCGACGACGACATGCTCGACCTCGTGATCGGCCATGTGCCCTGGGAGACCAGCGAGGGCACGATGACGCTCGCGCAGATCCTGCGGCTCTCTGACGACGTGCAGTACACCGCGTCGATGACCGACTTCACCGCGTTCGCCCCGCTGCTGCGTGCGAAGCGGTCGCTGCTCGTGAACGGCTCCTACGTCTACGGGAGCGAGATCCTGCGCAAGGTGCGCGAACGCCGCGGGCATGCCGCGCGCGTGCGGGCGTTCGACCCGCACGCGTTCCTCGACTCCCTCCCTGAACCGCGTGAGGGCGGCGCGGAGGCCCGCGGGTTCGAGGTGCACGCCCGTGCAGTCCTCGAACGGCTCGGAGTCGATCTCGATCTGCGCGCGTTCGCGCCTGCGTCCACGCCGTCCCTGTTCGTCGCCGCCCCCGGCGTGGACCACCGGAGCCGGCTGGCGGACGACGCCGCTGAGGCGGACCCGTGGGCGGGCTTGCTCAGCGAGCCTGAGGCGTCGCGTGCGCGACCGCGGCTCGTCATGAACGTCACGAGCGACGCGGTCCGCTCCCTCGTGCGCGTGCGCGACGAGCGAGTGCGGGCGGACGCCATCAGCGGGCTCTACGTCATCGGTCTCCTCCGGGCCGGCGAGACGCTCGACGAACGGCACGGTGAACTGCTCAGCAGCACGCTGCACACTCTCATCACGGCGGCGGGTGGCGGGGAGTGATGCCCGGGCGGAATCGGGAGTAGGGTCGCGGTCAGGATCTGATCTCGCGTCCGACGGAGGGCCCCGAATGTCCGACACCACGTGCCACATGTCCATCTCCCTGGATGGCTTCGTCGCCGGCCCCGAGCAGAGTCGCGAGCATCCTCTCGGCAGGCGAGGGCACGACGTCCACTCGTGGCACATGGGGGATCCGCGCGCGACCGACGCCGACGAGGCGGCGGCCACCTGGCTCATGCGGCCCCGAGGTGCCTACGTCATGGGCCGGAACATGTTCGGCCCGATTCGCGGCGAGTGGGACGGGGACTGGCGCGGCTGGTGGGGCGAGGAACCCCCGTACCACGCGCCGGTGTTCGTGCTCACGCATCACGCCCGCGAACCCGTCGAGCTGGAAGGCGGCACGACCTTCCACTTCGTGACCGAGGGGTTCGACGCCGCGTACGCCCGGGGCCTTGCCGTCGCTGATGGCAAAGGCGTTGACATCGCGGGCGGCGCCTCCACGGTCAGGCAGGCGCTGCGGGCCGGCGTCATCGACGAGCTCGCCCTCGACATCGCGCCCGTCCTCCTGCATTCCGGCGAGCGGATGTTCGATGGCGTCGAGACGTTCGGGTACGAACCCGTCGAGGTGCTGCACTCGCCGCTCGCCACGCACATCCGCTACCGCAGGGTCGCACAGGGCTGAGCGTGCGGGCCGGTCGGGAGGACCCTGCCCGGCGTGCGACACCGCTGAGCTTACGAGCCCGCGGCCTTGCGCACGTAGTCGGCGATGGTCTTCTCGGTCTCCGGCGTGAGCTCGATGAGTGCAAACGAGGTCACCCAGAGGTCGCCGTCGTCGAGCTTCGCCGCTTCCTCGAAGCCGAGGGTCGCGTACCGGGTCGTGAACTTCGACGCCGCCTTGAAGAACACGACGACCTTGCCGTCGGCGTCGGTGTAGGCGGGGAAGCCGTACCAGGTCTTCGGCATCAGCTGCGGGGCGACGTCCTTCACGATGCGGTCGACGCCCTCGGCGAGCGCCTTGTCCGCGTCGGTCATCTCCGCGATCGCCTTCTGGATGGCCGCGTCCCCCGCGGCCCGGTTCTTGCCGGCCTTCTGCTCGGCGCGCAGCTCCGCGGCACGCTGCTTGACCGCCTCGCGCTCGTCCTTCGAGAGTCTGGTCGTCTTCTCCGCCATGGCAGCTTCCTTCGTTCAGTCGTGAGCAGGTGAATCACGACTACGGTACGACCCCTGGAGCGCGGTCGCTTCTCCGAACCTGCTCGGTCTCCTCGAGCTCGAGAGGTCGAGGTCGGGTCGCGCGAAATGGCGTGGATCCCCAGCTCGCTCGTCCAGGATGGGCGCGTCTGAGGAGGCATACATGGGACTTCGCTGGTATTCGACCGTCGTCGATTCGAGAGATCACCGCGCTCTTGCGGCCTGGTGGGCGGAGACGCTCGACTGGGAGGTCTCCTTCCAGGACGGAGATGAGGCGGTCGTCATCCCGAAGTGGTTCGATGAGGACAACCCGGGTGTGCCATTCGAGCGGGTCGGACCCGGGCTCGTCTTCGTCCCGGTCGGCCAGGACAAGATCGTGAAGAACCGTCTCCACATCGACCTGGCTGCTCCGCTGCACGAGAGCCAGGTGGCTCATGTCGACGCCTTGATCGCACGTGGCGCAACGCGCGCGGATGTCGGCCAGGGCGACGACGTCACGTGGGTTGTCCTCTGCGATCCGGAGGGCAACGAGTTCTGCGTGCTCTCGTCTCGCGAGAGCTGAATCGCGTCGCCCTGCGGGGCCGTGGGCGCCGCCGCAGAGATTGTCGGTGGTCCGGTCCAAGATCGGGTCATGACAGATCAACGAATCGACCAAGAAGCCGAGACCCTCGTCCAGGCGATAGCGAACGACCTGCTCGAACCCGGGCCACGCGAGTGCCTGCTGTGCTACGTCGCGGCGCAGCTCGACGAGTTCGGGTGCGACGGCGCCCACCGCTTCTCGCAGTGGTACCAGGAACGCACGGCCCCGCGAGCGACCGCACTCCTCGAGCGCCTCGATCGTCTGGGCGCCTACTGCGACTGCGAGATCTTCCTCAACGCCTACGACGCGTTCGGGGGCGAGCCGGAGACGCTGCCGCAATGCCTCGGCGTTCGGCGAGGTTCAACTCAGCCGTGCAGGCTGTGGTGGAGGGACAGGCGATCCGCCTACTGACGGCCGGGGCGTCGCCGCTGCTCTGCGCAGGAGACGCACTGCTCCGCGAAGGGACGAACCCGGAGCCTGATGTTCGGGATGCGCTGGCCGCATGTCGAGCAGACGCCGTAGCGGCCCTCGTCCAGGCGGAGCAGTGCCGCCTCGATCTGCTGGAGCTCCGACTGCGCCGCATCCACCTGCCCGGCAAGGCGCGACCACTCGGCTGACAGCGGAGCGCCATCTGGGTCGTGCTCGTCGTCGTCGTTGAGCGAGGATCGGTCCTCCACAAGCGCCCGCAGGGCCGCGGACGTAGCGGTGACGCGGTCGACGGCCTCCGCGCGGAGCGAGGCCAGTCGCGCCGCGTGCGTGGCGGCGCCATCGGGCTCCTCCATCTCGTGAGTGACGTGCATGCTGGCCATTCTGCGCCACCAGCACCCCGGTCTGTCGAGGATCGCGCCTGGCAGGATCACGCGCCCGCGCTCAGGGACGGCCCGGGTTGCTCCCGCAGACTGACGGACCAGTCGAGAGCAGCTCATCGAACGGAGCCACATGGACACGGACGTCGTCGTCATCGGAGCAGGGCTCGCCGGCCTCAGGGCCGCGCGTATCCTCGAGGAACGCGGGCGCAGCGTCGTGGTCCTCGAGTCGGAGGACGAGGTCGGCGGCAGAGTCGGCACGGACGCCATCGACGGCTTCCTCTGCGACCGCGGCTTCCAGGTCCTCAACCCCGCCTACCCGGCACTGCGCGCCTCCGTCGACCTCGCGGCGCTCGACCTCAAGAGCTTCGGAGTCGGAGCCATCGTTCGTTCGGGGGAGCGGACGACGACGCTCGCGCATCCGCTCCGCCACCAGCAGTTCGCGCTGCAGACGCTGCTCAGCGGACACGTGCCCGTCTCCGACGTCCTCGCGCTCGCACGCTGGCTCGGCCCGACGCTCGCAAACCCAGACCCGCAGGCCGCCGGACCGGATCAGACGCTGACCGCCTCCTTCGACGATGCGGGCCTCACCGGGCGGCTCCGACTCGACCTGCTCGACACGTTCCTCGCCGGAGTCCTGGCCGACAGCAGCGGCGGCAGCTCAGCGAACTACGTCAAGCAGCTCGTGCGCTACTTCGCGCTCGGCGCGCCAGGGCTCCCCGCCGACGGGATGCGCGCACTGCCCGCCCAGATCGCCGCCTCGCTGCACGAGCCCGTCCGGCTCGGCACCCCCGCGCGCGAGGTGACCGAGACCGCAGGTGGAGTGCGAGTCGTCACCGACCGGGGGACGATCCTCGCCCGAGCCGCGATCGTCGCGGTCGCCCCGAACGACCTCCCTGCACTGACCGGCCGGGCGGCTCCGGAGACGCACGGCCTGACAACATGGTGGTTCCGAGCGACGGGGACGCCGCGAACCGGGCCGTTCCTCCTTCTGGATGCCTCGAACCTCGGCGGCGGGCCGGCGGGGCCCATCTGGAACACCGCCGTCATCTCGGAGGTGGCCCCCTCCTACGCCCCGGACGGACAGCACCTCGTGCAGGCGACCACCCTCCTCGACCGCCTGGACGGACTCGCGAGCGAAGCGAACGTCAGACGCGACCTCGCCCGCCTGTACGGCACGCCCACCGACGGCTGGGAGGTGCTTGCGCACCACGTCATCCCGCACACCCTCCCCGCCCAGCCACCGCCCCTCGTCGACCGCGGGCCGGAGCGAGTCGGCGAGCGGCTCATCGTGACGGGCGACCACCGCGAGACAGGGTCCATCCAAGGCGCGCTGGTCGCCGGAAAACGGGCCGCAGACGCCACCGTCGAGCTCCTTGGCTGAACCGAGAGCGACAGGGCGGGAGCTGCGCCTCGTCCTGCCCCACCAGCTCTTCGAGGCGCACCTCGCCGAGCCGAACGGAACCGTGTTCGTGCTCATCGAGCACGACCTCCTCTTCCGCCAGTACGCCTTCCACTCGCACAAGCTGGTCCTGCACCGAGCATCCATGACCCGGTTCGCGCAGCGGCTCCGCGCTGCAGGGCACCTCGTCGAGCACCTGAAGAGCGACCTGACTGCGCCGTCCGGACAGCAGCTGGCCGCCCTCGTCCGCCGACATTCGCCAACCCGGGTGACGTGGTTCGATGTCGTCGACGACTGGCTTGAACGCGACCTGGCCCTGGCACTGGCGGCAGGGGGCTACGCGGCGGCGGCGGAAGACGAGCTCGAGACGCCGAACTTCCTCACGGACCGGGCACAGCTGGACTCCTGGTTCGCGCACAACGAATCACGCATGCACGAGTTCTACATCTGGCAGCGTCGCAGACTCGGCATCCTCCTCGACGGCGACGGCCCAAGCGGCGGCAGCTGGTCGTTCGATGCGGACAACCGCAAGCGCCTGCCGAGGGGATACGTGCCGCCGACCGTCTCGCGCTTCCGCGGACACCCGAGCGTGCATCCCCAGGGCGCCTTCGACCTGGACGCACTCATGTCTCCCACCCCGCCATCAGATGACCGTGACGAAGGGGCCAAGCAGGTCGAACTCGCCATCGCCTGGGTTCGCGAGGAATTCCCCCAAGCGCCGGGGGACCCGACGACGTTCGCCTGGCCCACAACCGCCCACGAGGCACGCGAGCACCTCCACGAGTTCGTCCGGACACGCCTCGACGACTTCGGCCCGTACGAGGACGCGATCTCCGCGGAGCATCCCTTCCTCAACCACAGCCTGCTCACGCCGGCACTCAACATCGGTCTGCTCGACCCGCGCGAGGTGCTGCACACCACGCTCGCGAGCGCCGGCGCGGGCACACCGCTCGCCTCCCTCGAAGGCTTCGTGCGTCAGCTGATCGGGTGGAGGGAGTACATGCGGGCCACCTACCGGCTCCGGGGCCGGGAGCTCCGCACATCCAACGTTCTCGGACACACGAACCGCCTGGGGCGTGGATGGTGGACCGCCAGCACCGGACTCGACCCCGTCGACCTCGTCATCCGTCGCGTGCTCGCGACCGGGTACGCCCATCACATCGAACGCCTCATGGTGCTCGGCAACGCGATGTCGCTGCTCCGCATCCACCCGGACGACGTCTACCGGTGGTTCATGGAGCAGTTCGTGGACGCCTACGACTGGGTCATGGTGCCGAATGTCTACGCCATGAGCCAGTTCGCGGCCGGCGAGGCGGTGACCACCAAGCCGTACGTCTCCGGCAGCAACTACCTGCGGAAGATGTCCGACCTCCCCTCGGGCGCGTGGACTGCGGACTGGGACGCCCTCTACTGGGACTTCGTCGCCCACCACCGCGCGGTCTTCGCCCGCAACCCTCGCACCCAGATGACGATCGCACTCATCCAGGGCATGGAACCGGAGACGCTCGAGCGGCATCGTTCCCGAGCGCGCGAGCTCCGACAGGACTCCGACGGAACCGAGCTCGTGATCGGGGCGACGCCAGGCACCACGTGATGGGCTTCCGGGGGACTGACCGGACTCCTATGATCATGGTGCGACGCGTAATCCGTCGTCACATGTCTCGAGCGCAAAGGAGCCCATCATGGGCGTGTCCATGGTCTTCCCGAACCTGCCCGTCGCCGACGTCAAGGCGGCCACCGACTTCTACGTCGGGCTTGGCTTCACCATCAACCCGATGTTCTCCGACGACAGCACCAGCTGCGTCGTCGTCAACGAGCAGGTCGCGATCATGCTGCTGCAGACCGAGCGCTTCCAGGGCTTCCTGCCGGAGGGCGCGGAGACCATCGTGGGTGGAAACCGCCACGAGAGCACGACCGCGCTCCTCCTCGGCAGCACCGAGGAAGTCGACGAGATCACGGCCAAGGCGGAGGCTGGCGGGGGCAGAATCCACCGTCCGGCTGAGGCGAACGAGTTCGGGATGTACGGTTCAGCGTTCGACGACCTCGACGGCCACCTGTGGGAGGTCTTCTACATGGCGGCCCCCGAGGCCTGAGCCGCGCAGAGCACGGCTCCGCCTGCCTCCGTTGCGCAATGCGGCACGGGGGCTGGTGGAGCCGTCTCCCGTCTGGCACGGTTAGTCGTCCCCTCCACCCCGCACCCTTGGATAGGCACATGACCGAGCGTCCCCCGGCTGACCGCCCCGCCGCAGCGACAGAGCAGGCGGCGCCGACGCGAAATCAGCGCCTCGACCGCCTCCCGTTCACCGGCAGGCACCGCAAGCTCCTGTTCGGGTCCGGCATCGGCTGGGCACTCGACGCCATGGACGTCAGCCTCATCTCGTTCGTGATGGCCGCGCTCGCGGTGCAGTGGAGCCTCGACGCGACGACGCTGTCCTACATCGCCTCGATCGGCTTCGTCGGCATGGCGATCGGCGCGAGCGTCGGCGGCCTGCTCGCCGACAAGCTCGGGCGACGTCAGGTGTTCGCCGCGACCCTCCTCATCTACGGCCTCGCCACGGGAGCCTCGGCGCTCGCAGCGTCCGTGGGCGCGCTCATGGTGCTGCGCTTCAGCGTCGGTCTGGGGCTCGGCGCCGAGCTTCCCGTCGCCTCGACGCTCGTGAGCGAGTACGCGCCGAAGCGCATCCGCGGACGGGTCGTCGTGCTGCTCGAGGCGTTCTGGGCCGTCGGCTGGATCGGGGCGGCCCTCATCGGGGCCTTCATCATCCCGCTGTCGGCGGACGGCTGGCGCTGGGCCCTCCTGACGGGCCTCCTGCCTGCCGTGTACGCGGTGGTCGTGCGGTTCGGGCTCCCCGAATCCGTCCGCTTCCTGGAGAGCAAGGGCAGGTACGCGGAGGCCGAGCGCGCGGTCCGGCAATTCGAGGAGTCGGCTGGCGTGGATGCGCCCCCGGCGGCGGGTATCGACGCGTCCGACCGCGGGCACTCCGAGGCGCGTGCCTCCGTGGCACCAGACTCCCAGCGAGCACGCTGGCGCGACCTCTGGGCGCCGTCGCTGCGCCGACGGACGGCCGCCCTGTGGGCCGTGTGGTTCTGCATCAACCTCAGCTACTACGGTGCGTTCATCTGGATTCCGAGCCTCCTCGTGGGGCAGGGCTTCACCCTCGTGAAGTCGTTCGAGTTCACGCTCATCATCACGTTGGCGCAGCTGCCCGGATACTTCGTGGCGGCCTTCCTCATCGAGCGGATCGGGCGGCGCGCGACGCTCGCCATCTTCCTGCTCGGCTCCGCGTGTGCCGCGTTCTGGTTCGGCTTCGCGACGACCGAGGGCGCGATCCTCGCCGCGGGCATGTGCCTGTCCTTCTTCAACCTGGGCGCGTGGGGAGCGCTGTACGCGATCGGCCCCGAGCTGTATCCGACGAGGCTTCGCGCGTCGGGAACGGGGGCGGCAGCCGGGTTCGGCCGCATCGCGTCGATCATCGCGCCCCTGCTGGTGCCCGTCATGCTCGCGGGTGGCGGCAGCGTGCTCGTCTTCGGCGTGTTCGCCGCCGCGTTCCTGCTCGCCGCCGGTGCTGCGTTCACCCTGCCGGAGCTCATGGGGCGCGAACTCGAGGAGTAGTCGGCGCGGGGAGCGGCTCGCGCGCCGCCGCCCGCTCAGCCGCACGCCGACTAGCCTTGAAGCGTGAGCGAACGACGAGATCCTTCACGACGCGGGGTCATACGGGGAAGCGCGGCTGTCGGCGGCGGAATCGCGACGGCGGCGCTGCTTGCCGCGTGCGGGGGCGACGATGCCGGCGGACAGGGCACGGATGCCACGTCGACGGTGAGCGGCGCCGTGGCCGTCGGTGACGTACCGGTCGGAGGCGGGGTCGTGATCGCGGACACCGAGACGGTCATCACCCAGCCCGCCGCGGGTGAGTACTTCGGCTTCAGCTCGATCTGCACGCACCAGGGGTGCCCTGTCGCCACGGTGACCGCCGAGCACATCATCTGCCCCTGCCACTCGAGCCACTACGACACGAGGACCGGAGAGCCGGTCGCCGGACCGGCCGACCAGCCGCTCACCCCTCGCTCCATCACCGTCACCGAAACTGAGGTCGAATACTCGTGAGCATCACCAACCTGACCGCGATCCGCGATCTCGCGACGAACGCGGGTCTCGAAGTCGAGTACTGGGGCTGGCGGGGCGAGAAGGAGCAGGTCGCGCCCGAGACGCTCGCGGCGGTCCTCGGCGCCCTCGGGCTTCCGGCGTCAACCGACGACGAAGTCGCCGCCTCGGCTCGCGAGTTCGAGAACCGGCCGTGGCGCCGAGTGGTGCCTTCCTGCACGACGGTGCGGGAGGGCAGCGACGCCACGATCTTCGTCCACGTTCCCCACGGGAGCGACGTCCAGGTCGACGCGCTCCTCGAAGACGGGTCGACTCGCCGCCTGCAGCAGGTCGAGAACTGGGTCGATCCGAAGGACCTCGACGGGGCGCTGATCGGCCGCGCGACGTTCGCGCTGCCCGCGGACCTGCCGACGGGCTGGCACGAGGTCGTCGCGAAGGTCGGTGACGACCTCTCGGAGCATGCGCCTGCTGGCACGCTGATCGTCGTGCCGACGAGCACTCCCTGGCCGGCCGAGCGCTCGTGGGGGCTGTTCACCCAGCTCTATCAGCTCCGCTCCACCACCTCATGGGGGATCGGCGACCTCCGAGACCTCGCCGCGTTGACGACCTGGGGTGCGGAGCGCGACGCGGACTTCGTGCTCGTCAACCCCCTCAACGCGAACCCTCCGGTGTCGCCCATCGAGCCGTCTCCGTACCTGCCGACCTCACGGCAGTTCGGCGACCCCCTGATCCTCACCGTCGACTGGGCGGCCGCGTTCGTCGCGCAGCGCACCGAGGTACCGGTGGACACTGTGGAGCTGCTCTCGCGTCTTGCGGGCGAGGCGATCCTCGGCAACCGCGTCGACAGCATCGATCGTGACGCCGCCTGGGCGCTGAAGGAACCAGCGCTCCGTGCCCTCTTCGATCTCTGGCAGTCGGCGAACGTCATCGACGACGACTTCACGGAGTTCCGCAAGGAGGCCGGGGAGCCGCTCGAGCGGTTCGGTGTCTTCTGCGCCATCTCGCGCGTGCACGGGCGAGATGCCCGCGGCTGGCCGACTGAGCTGGCAACGGCGAACGGCGCCGACGTGCTCGAGTTCGCGGCTGCCCACGCCGAGGACGCCGAGTTCTACGTCTGGCTGCAGTGTCTCCTGGAAGCGCAGGCGAAGCAGGTGCAGTCCGAGGCGAGGTCGGCCGGGATGTCGATCGGCATCGTCCACGATCTGCCGGTCGGCGTGCACGCCGGTGGAGCGGACGCGTGGTCGTTCGGGTCGGCGATGGCCCGCGGTGTGACGGTCGGGGTGCCGGCCGACCAGTACAACCAGTTCGGGCAGAACTGGTCGCAGCCTCCGTGGCGACCCGACATGCTCGCCGAGCTCGGCTACGCGCCATATCGGGACATGCTGCGCGCCGTCTTCCGCAACGCCGGCGCTGTGCGCATCGACCACATCCTCGGCTTCTTCCGCCTGTGGTGGATTCCGGAGGGCAACACGGCCAAGGACGGCTGCTTCGTGCGCACCGACGCCGAGGCCATGCTGGGCATCCTCGCCCTCGAGGCGGAGCGAGCGGGCGCCGTCGTGATCGGCGAGGACCTCGGAACGGTTCCGCCGGAGGCCAGGGACGCGCTGGCCGAGCGCGGCATGCTCGGCGCCTCCGTGCTGTGGTTCGAATGGTCGGACGATGGGGTCCCGCTGGCCCCTGAGGATTACCGGCGCGCCTGTCTCGCGACGGTGACGACGCACGACCTCCCGCCGACCGCTGGCTTCCTCGCGCTCGAGCACCTCGACGTTCGAGAGCGTCTCGGGTTGCTGGAGGGATCCGTCGACCAGGCGCGGGCCGAGGAGACCGAGACGATCTCGAAGGTCGTCGAGCGCCTTCGTCGAGCGGGCCTGGTGGGGGAGGAGCCGAGCAACGAGGACGTCGTCGTGGCGCTGCACGAGTACCTCTCCGGTTCGGCTGCCCAGCTGTTCGGCGTCGGCGTGTCTGACCTCGCCGGCGACCGCCGCGGCGTGAACCAGCCGGGCACCGCCGACGAGTATCCGAACTGGCGGGTGCCCATGACGGATGCCGAAGGCCGGCTGGTATCGCTCGAAGAGCTTCTCGGCTCGCCGCTCGCCGCCCGGATCGCGGCGGCGTCGGGGAGAACCGAGTAGCGCGGTGATGCCCTCCGGCGGGTGGCGGGCACGGGGTGTCCGCGACCTCCTCGTGGCGTCGGCGCTCGGCGCGTCGCTGCTGCTCGCGGCGTGCGTTCCGCCGGTGGCGGCGACGCGGGAGTCCGCTGACGCGGTGGCCGTCATCGCCACCCCGGGCGTCACCCAGACGCCGACGCCGACCGTCACGCCGATCAACGTGCAGGTCGTGGCCGCGCCCCGCGTCGCGGAGAACGAGAACCCGAAGCCTGTCGACGGCGAGCTCAGGTTCACGAGGGGCCAGTGGGCGACGGTGCTCGGCGCGAGTGGTGAACCCGTCGGCCGCTTCACCGTCGCGGGCGTGGCCTTCGACGTGCGGTGCCTGGAAGAGGATGCTCCGAAGGCCGGCGGCAGCTACGTCGCGATCCAGCTGCAGGTCGAGGGATACGGGGCGCTCAGCGCCGAGGACGAGGAGGGTGCGTTCGCGCCCGTGTTCGCCTTCGACAGCCTTCGCCTGTTCGAGAAGAACGGCGACTCGAAGCTCGTGTCCTCGCTCGCGGATGACTGCATCGGGAGCTCCGTGCAGCAGCGCGAGTACGGCGTCGGCTCCGAGTCGGGGTACGTCGTGTTCGACGTGCCGAAGGAGCGCTTCGACGTGGTCTGGGAGTACGGCGACCAGACCTTCCGGTTCGTGAATCTCACGCTCTGAGGGCCACGCGCCGGGCCTGGCTCAGGTGAAGAGCTGAGGCAGGAGGGCCGCGGCGAGGGGATAGCCGAGGAACGAGACGGCGTCGAGGATGAAGTGCGCCACGACGAGCCCGCCCACGCGCCCCTTCCGCAGGAACCACCAGGAGAGCAGCACGCCCATGGCGACGTTGCCGAGCGCCATCCCGGGCCCCTGGTACAGGTGGTAGGAGCCGCGCAGGAGCGAGGACGCGACGATGATCTGCCAGGTCGCCCACCCCAGCTCGCGCAGGCGTGTCGAGAGGTACCCGACGACGACGACCTCCTCCAGGAGCGCGGCGCGCAACGCCGCGACCAGGAGCAGGATCACGGTCCACCACGTGATCTCCTGCGCGCTCGCCTCGACGGAGAGCGTGAGCCCGAGCGCCCTGGTCGCGAGGTAGAAGACGATGCCGGGCACGCCGACGCAGGCTGCCAGCAGCAGGCCCTGCCCGAGGTCGCTGAGGGGCTGCCTCGTGTCCAGGCCCAGCTTCCGGAAGCCGGAGACGGCGGGCGTCCAGAGCAGCCAGATCACCAGGGCGACGGGCACGAGGTCGGTGAGGATGCTCGAGGTCTGCAGGAGGGCGTCGAACAGCGGCCGCGCGTCGCGGGAAGCGTTCAGCGTGGTCGTCTGGTCGGCGAGCGCGGTGTCGCGCGTCGCGCGATCCGCGAGGGAGATGATCGCGTAGAGGCTGGACGGGATGATGGCGAGCGCGAGGACGATCCAGATCTCCCAGCGCAGCCGCACGCGCGCGGAGCGGTCCAGGTCCACCGTGCCCTGGCTGACCGTAACGTCAATGCGCGAATGTGACATGTCCGCAGTCTACGAACGGCGACGGGCTTGTGAGAGATGAACAAGACCCGTTTCGTGTGAGTAACGATCCCCTGAATTGGTGAAACCCCTCGCGCGAGGGGGCGTAGGTTCAACGGGTATTTGTCGAGAATTCACAGAGTTCGTGGATCTTCGACGTTCACAGCCCCTGTTTTCCCCAAGGAGGTCCTATGAGGACATCACGAGTTATCGCCGTGGGAGCCGTCGTCGCCACAAGCGCGTTGGTTCTCGCCGGCTGCTCTGCCCCGAACCGCGATCCAGAGATCGTCGGTGGCTCCGCCATCACGGTTGCCTGGAACGACCCGTTCTTCGCGTTCAACGTCAACACGTCGGCCAACAACGCCACGGCGAACGCGAACATCGTCCACGTCACGTCTGATGGCTTCATCGACTACGACCCGACCCCCGAGCTCGTGGAGAACACCGAGTTCGGCACGGTCGAAGAGGTCTCGACCGACCCGCTGACCATCAAGTACACGGTCAACGACGCGGTCACCTGGAGCGACGGCACGCAGTTCGACGGCGCCGACCTGCTCCTCACCTGGGCCGCCAACACCACGCACCGCGAAGCGGGCGAGGTGCCAGAGGCCGAGTACGACGATGAGGGCAACGTCACGAACCAGGACGCGATCGACGCGGCCGCGGACGCCGGTGTCTACTGGGGAACCGACCCGGCACCCGGTCTGCAGCTCGACCTCGCCTCGCAGACTCCGACGCTGGCCGACGACAACAAGTCGTTCACGGTCGTCTACGACCAGCCGTACGCCGACTGGAAGACCATGTTCGCGCCGGACACGACGGCGATCTCGGCACACGGCACCGTCCAGCTCGCCTACCCGGGTGAGTACGACGACGCGCAGGCCGCGAAGGACGCGTTCATCACCGCGGTCAACGACAACGACAGCGAGTTCCTGAGCAAGGTCGCCTCCGCCTACCGCACCGGCTACGACTACACGTCGATGCCGGAGGAGCCGCAGAAGACCCTCTCCAACGGCCCGTACACGATCACGGATCTCGTCGAGAACCAGTACGTGACGCTCACGGCCCGCGAGGACTACACGTGGGGCCCGCTGCCGCACTACGAGACCATCACGATCCGCTTCATCCCGGACCCGCAGGCACAGGTGCAGGCGCTCCAGAACGGTGAAGTCCAGATCGTCTCCGGACAGCCGACGACCGACCTCCTGCAGCAGCTCGAGGCCACCGAGGGCATCGAGTGGGAGTCCTCGCTCGAGGGCACCTACGAGCACGTCGACCTCCAGGTCGCGAACGGCGGCGTCTTCGACCCAGCCACCTACGGCGGCGACGAGGCCAAGGCCCAGCAGATCCGCGAGGCCTTCCTCCTCACGATCCCGCGTCAGGAGATCGTCGAGAAGCTCATCACCCCGATCGCCCCGGATGCGACCACGCGCGACTCGCTCGTGTTCCTCCCCGGCGCCGAGGGCTACGAGGAGTCGGTCGCCGACAGCGGCGTCTCGCGCTACTCGGGCGACGACGCCGCCATCGAAGAGGCCAAGGGCCTCCTCGCGCAGGCTGGCGTGGCCAACCCCTCCGTCCGCTTCATGACGGCATCCACCAACCCGCGTCGTCAGCAGGAGCTGCAGCTCATCAAGGCCTCGGCTGAGAAGGCCGGCTTCACGATCGTCGACGCGAGCGCCGAGGACTGGTCCACCGTGCTCACGACGCAGACCGACGCCTACGACGCGGCCCTCTTCGGATGGCAGTCCGAGGGTCTCGGTGTCGGCGAGCCGTCCCCGAACTACAT
Organism: Pseudoclavibacter terrae; assembly: GCF_008831075.1. Taxonomy (GTDB): domain Bacteria; phylum Actinomycetota; class Actinomycetes; order Actinomycetales; family Microbacteriaceae; genus Pseudoclavibacter; species Pseudoclavibacter terrae. The sequence goes on from NZ_WBJX01000001.1 coordinate 1,025,848, forward strand.
CACGGGCGGCATCAACAACTACTACGGCTGGAGCGACCCCGAGCTCGACCAGATCCTCAAGGACGTCGACGTCACGATCGACCCCGCCGAGGCTCAGGGCAAGCTCGTCGAGGCCGAGAAGATCATCATGGAGAACTCGTGGTCCGTGCCGATCTTCCAGTTCCCCGGCGTCGTCGCCTGGAGCGACGAGGTCGCGAACGTGAAGCCCGGATTCCTCTCGCCCCAGTACTTCTGGAACGCCTGGGAGTGGGCGCCCGTGGAAGCCGCTGAGTAGTCACACCAGCGTCGATCTCTCGACGCGCTGACCGCCGCGCGGTCAGACCTTAGCGACGGCGGGAGTACCGTAGTCTTCTCGACTGCGGGACTCCCGCCTCGTCTGTTCGCGGCCACACCCCGGCCGAATGCCCCCTCCAGAACAGGACACCTCTGTGCTGAGATTCACCCTCCGACGCCTCTTCGTGTCGATCTTCATCCTGCTGGGCGCGCTCTTCATCGTGTACAACCTCGTCGCGATCTCGAAGGACCCGCTCGCAGACATCCTGGAGTCCACAGCTCCCAACAAGGAGCAGCTCATCGCCGCGCGCGTGGAGCTCCTGCAACTGGATGTGCCAGCCCCCGCCCGCTTCTTCCTCTGGCTCGGCGGCATCCTCGGGTTCTTCATCCCGACCTTCGACGACCCGAACGGCCTGTTCGGCTTCCTCGGCAACAACTTCTCCATGGGCGTCAACATCGCCAACCAGGACGTCGGCCCGCTCATCGCCTCGGCGGTCGGCCAGACCCTGCAGCTCGTCACCGCCGCGACGCTCATCGCCGTCGTCATCGGCGTCGCAGTCGGTGTCACGACCGCCCTCCGCCAGTACTCGGGCTACGACTACACGGTCACGTTCCTGTCGTTCCTCACTTACTCGCTGCCCATCTTCTTCGTGGCCGTGCTGCTCAAGCAGTACATGGCCATCGGCTTCAACGACTTCCTGCAGGACCCGGAGATACCGATACCGCTGCTCCTGCTCATCGGCGTGATCATGGGCTTCATCTTCATGTCGATCATCGGAGGGCCCGCAAAGACGCGCGCCACCGTGTTCGGTGCGGGCGCCGTCGGCACGATCGCGATCCTGTTCGGGATGGAGCTGCTCGACTGGTTCCGCAACCCAGGGCTCGGCACAGTGCTCATCATCGTGCTCGGCCTCGCCACGGTGCTGCTCACGGCAGCGCTCACGGTGGGCCTCTCGCACCGACGCAACCTCATCGTCACGGGTGCGGTCGCCGTCGTCGGGGGAGCGCTCTGGTACCCGCTGCAGTTCGCGATGACCAACGAGATCGGCGCCTGGTTCCCCATCGCCCTCATCGTTGCCTTCACGGTCATCGCCTGGTTCGTCGGCAAGTACTTCGGCGGCCTCGACAAGCGCAACGTCGCGAGCAACGCCGCCATCGTCGGCTTCGTCGTGTCGCTGCTGCTCGTCATCGACCGCGTCATGCAGACCTGGTCCGGCTACTACGACCAGACCGGCGGCCGCCCCATCGCGACCGTCGGAGCATCCAGCCCGCAACTCGGCTCCGACCCGTCGATCTGGCTGCAGATGCTGGACGGCTTCACGCACCTGCTGCTGCCGACCATCGCCATCATGGTCATCTCCATCGCGAGCTACAGCCGCTACTCGCGCTCCAGCCTGCTCGAGATCATGAACCAGGACTACGTCCGCACGGCACGAGCGAAGGGCCTCCCCGAGCGCACCGTGGTCATGCGTCACGCGCTGCGCAACTCGCTCATCCCGATCACCACGATCGTGGCCGCCGACGTCGGCGCCATCATCTCGGGTGCGATCGTCACCGAGCAGATCTTCGGCTGGCGGGCGATGGGGTCGATCTTCTCCGAGTCGCTGCGCAACGTCGACCTGAACCCGCTCATGGGCTACATCCTCGTGACCGCGGCGCTCACCGTGATCTTCAACCTGATCGCCGACATCCTGTACTCCGTCCTCGACCCGCGAATCCGCCTGAGCTGAGAGAGGGCTGAGCTATGACGACTCCGAACTTCACCGAGATCACCGCCCCGCAGCCTCACGGCCCCGGCGACGAGCTGACCATCGAGCAGCGTGAGACCATCGGCCTCAGCCAGGGCCAGATCGTGTGGCGGCGCTTCGTGCGCCACACGGGCGCCATGGTGTCGACCGCCGTCCTCCTGGTCATCGTGCTGCTCGTCTTCACGTCCGTCGGCATCGTCGTGCCGTGGTGGGACTTCTCCGAGGGCAAGTTCACGCAGATCCAGGTCTCGGGCTGGTGGGCGTACGACTGGAACTCGATCGCGCCGATCGTGAACGGCGGCAATCCGACGTTCGTGAGCCTCTTCGACTGGGGCTCGCACCCGTTCGGCCAGGACGAGATCGGCCGCGACATCTTCGCCCGCGTCATGCGCGGCACGCAGCAGTCGCTGACGGTCATGTTCATCTACGGCATCCTCGCGGCGGTCATCGGCATCATCGTCGGCGGCATCGCGGGCTACTACCGGGGTTGGGTCGACAACGTGCTCATGCGCGTCACCGACCTCTTCCTCGTCATCCCGACGCTCGTCTTCGCGGCCGTCCTCGGACAGCTCGCTGGACAGAACGAGGTGCTCCGGGCCTACGGCGCCGTCTCGCTCGCCGTCGTCCTCGGCCTCGTCGGCTGGATGTCCCTCGCGCGCCTCGTGCGTGGAGAGTTCCTGACGCTGCGCGAGCGCGAGTTCGTGGATGCGGCGCGTGTCGCCGGCGCGTCCGGCCGGCGCATCATCTTCCGCCACATCCTGCCGAACGCGCTGGGCGTCGTGATCGTGTCGACGACCCTGCTGATGAGCGCCGCCATCATCCTCGAGGCGAACCTCTCGTTCCTCGGCTTCGGCATCCAGCCGCCCGACGTGTCGCTCGGCCAGATCGTGCAGGAGTACCAGGGCGCGTTCGCCACCCGCCCGTGGCTGTTCTGGTTCCCCGGCGCCTTCATCGTGGCGATCGCCCTGTGCATCAACTTCATCGGCGACGGGCTGCGTGACGCCTTCGACCCGCGTCAGCGCAAGATCCCGGGCAACGGCACCTGGTCGCGCATGTGGCGCACGCTCACCTCGCGCGACGGCCGTCCCACCAAGGGTGAGGCGGCTGACCGCGACTCGAGCAAGGCGGATGCGTGACGGTCCTCGTCGCAGAGCGCGCCGGCTCGCTGGCCCCGGCGGGGCTAGATCGCGAAGAGCGCGCCGACGACCAGCAGGGTGGCGATCAGCACCACCGTGTTCGCCACGTTCTGGGTGCGCACGACCGGGCCGAGCGGGGCTCCAGCCTCACGCTGCTGCTGGGCCCTGCGGTGCGTGAGGTTCACGGCCGCGTCTCCCGAGTACGTGCCGGGAGCGGCGCTCGTGCGGATGCTCTGCGACTCGTCGGTGAGCCGGCGAGGATCCTTCCACAGGAGCGGGTCGCGCGGGTCCATTCGCTCGGCGCTGAGCCGGTCGGGCGGGGGAGCGGCCCACGCGCTGACCTTGCCCTCCGGCGTCGTGACGGTGAAGCCGCGCGTCGTCTCGACCAGCTCGATGTGCCCGTAGGGCACCACCGTCTTCTTGAGGGGGTTGTTCACCTCGAGCGCATCGTCGGTGAACACGACGCTCGGGCTCACGAGGGTGATCCAGCCGACGCCGAGCGCCAGGATGGGCAGCGGCAGCACCGAGAGCAGGTGGCGGCCGGCACCTGGCGTCACCGCCACGGAGATGACGGCGACCAGCGCCATGGCGGCGATGACGCCGTAGACGACAAGACCCATGCGGGGGCGGAGAACTGTTCGCTCGGACACGAGCCAAGTGTCGCAGACGAATCCCGTCCCACCGCGGTGAGCGGACCGGCAGTCAGCCCGCTCGCACCTCAGACACCACGCACTTCGACCGCAGCCCACCGGGAGGCACGCTCATGAGCACGACTTCACGCAAAGACGACACGACGCCCATCCTCGAGGTGCAGGACCTGAGCGTCGAGTTCTGGGTCGGCGGAGACTGGGTCCCCGCCGCGAAGGACATCAACTACGTGGTCCGGCCGGGCGAGGTGCTCGCCATCGTGGGCGAGTCCGGCTCCGGCAAGTCGGTGTCGTCGATGACGCTGCTTGACCTGCTCCCGAAGAACGGGCGCACGTCCGGGAGCGCGAAGCTCAACGGCACCGAGCTCATCGGCGCTCCGCAGTCGACGCTTCGTCGCGCGCGCGGCAACGACATCGCGGTCATCTTCCAGGAGCCGATGACCGCGCTCAACCCCGTGCTCACCATCGGCTTCCAGATCTCTGAGGCCCTGCGCATCCACAACCCCACGATGACGCCGAACGACGCGCGCGAGCGTGCGCTCGAGCTGCTTCGCCTCGTGGAGATGCCGAACCCGGCCAAGGCGTTCGATTCGTACCCGCACCAGCTCTCGGGCGGTCAGCGGCAGCGTGCCATGATCGCGCAGTCGCTGAGCTGCGACCCCGACCTGCTCATCGCGGACGAGCCGACGACGGCGCTCGACGTGACGATCCAGGCGGAGATCCTGGAGCTCATGCGCTCGCTGCACGAGCGCCTCAACTCGGCCATCGTCATCATCACCCACGACATGGGCGTCGTCGCCGACATCGCGGACAACGTGATCGTCATGAAGGGCGGAGAGATCGTCGAGCGCGGTACGGTGCGCGAGATCTTCAAGAACCCTCAGCACGCCTACACGAAGACCCTGCTCGACGCGGTGCCGCACCTCGGCACGGGGGAGGCGAGCGGGCTGGATGCGCGCGAGTTCACGGGCGAGCCGGCTCTCGTCGTGCAGAACGCCGACATCGAGTACCCGAAGCAGGGGCGCGTCCCGGCGTTCAAGGCGGTCGAGGACGCGACGTTCGAGATCTACCCTGGCGAGATCGTCAGCGTCGTCGGCGAGTCCGGCTCTGGCAAGACCACGGTCGCCCGCGCCGTCGTCGGCCTGCTGCCGGTCGCGGCTGGCTCCATGAAGCTCAACGGCGTCGAGCTGAACGGAGTCTCGCGGCAGGACCTCGCGAAGGTGCGCCGCGACATCGGCATCGTCTTCCAGGACCCGGGCTCGTCGCTGAACCCCCGCTGGCCCGTCGGGCAGTCGATCGCCGAGCCGCTCATCCTCGAGAAGAAGCTCACGAAGGCCGAGATCGAGGCCCGCGTCGGCGAGCTGCTCGACCAGGTGGAGCTGCCCCGTTCCTTCCGCAACCGCTACCCGAACGAGCTCTCCGGCGGCCAGCGTCAGCGCATCGGCATCGCCAGGGCGCTCGCCCTCGAGCCGAAGCTCCTCGTCGCAGACGAGCCGACGTCGGCACTGGACGTCTCGGTGCAGAAGCGCGTGCTCGAGCTGCTCGTCGAGATCCAGCAGCGCCTGCAGTTCGCAGTGCTCTTCGTGACCCACGACCTCGCCGTCGTCGACCAGCTCGCCAACCGCGTGATCGTCATGAACCACGGCAAGATCGTGGAGCAGGGGCCGACGGACCAGATCCTGCGCGCACCTCAGGACCCGTACACCCAGCGCCTCGTCGCCGCCGTGCCGGTTCCCGACCCGGACGAGCAGGCGATCCGTCGCGAGGAGCGCGCCGCGCTCAAGCGGGGGACAGCCGGCGCGGTCACGGATGAGGTGCTCGGCGACGACATCGTGGTCTCCGACGTGCCGACCGAGCAGCAGGAGAACGTGCTGCGGGCTGAGGCCGAGGAGCGCGAATCCGGCCAGTGACCCGGTAGAAACTTCGACCGGCGTGAGCCCCGCCTCACGCTGGTCGGGAGGCGTGCCCTCCGTGACGTAGGATGAACTGCCCTTTTCTCAAATGAAAGCACCCCTGAATGACTGCTGTGCCTGTCGCCCACCGTTCTGAACTCCGTAACGTCGCCATCGTGGCGCACGTCGACCACGGCAAGACGACCCTCGTCGACGCCATGCTGAAGCAGACGGGCTCGTTTGGCGAGCACGACAGCAACTCGACCGAGGCCCGAGTCATGGACTCGAACGACCTCGAACGTGAAAAGGGCATCACCATCCTCGCCAAGAACACGGCGATCTCGTACAAGGGGAAGCACGCCACGGATGGCCCGATCACGATCAACGTGATCGACACCCCCGGCCACGCCGACTTCGGCGGTGAGGTCGAGCGCGGCCTCTCGATGGTCGACGGAGTCGTCCTGCTCGTCGACGCGTCCGAGGGTCCCCTCCCGCAGACCCGCTTCGTGCTCCGCAAGGCGCTCGCCGCGAACCTGCCCGTCATCCTCTGCGTCAACAAGACGGACCGTCCCGACGCTCGCATCGACGAGGTCGTCGCCGAGAGCCAGGACCTGCTCCTCGGCCTCGCCTCCGACATGGCAGACGAAGCACCGGATCTCGACATCGACGCGCTGCTCGACCTGCCCGTCCTCTACGCCTCCGGCCGTGCTGGCGCCGCCTCGCACAACCAGCCCGCCGACGGCGAGCTGCCGGACAACGACGACCTCGAGCCGCTCTTCGAGACGATCCTCAAGCACATCCAGCCGCCCGCGTTCGACCCCGAGGCCCCGCTCCAGGCGCACGTCACGAACCTCGACGCCTCGCCGTTCCTCGGCCGTCTCGCACTGCTCCGCGTGTTCAACGGAACCCTCAAGAAGGGCCAGAACGTGGCCTGGGTCAAGAACGACGGCTCGGTGCACAACGTGCGCATCACGGAGCTGCTCGAGACCAAGGCGCTCGACCGCGTCCCGACCGAGTCGGCTGGCCCCGGCGACATCGTCGCCGTCGCCGGTATCCCTGAGATCATGATCGGCGAGACCATCGCCGACCCTGAAGACGTGCGTCCGCTGCCCGCGATCACCGTCGACGAGCCCGCCATCTCGATGACGATCGGCACGAACACCTCGCCCATCATGGGCAAGGTCAAGGGGCACAAGCTCACGGCCCGCATGGTCAAGGACCGCCTCGACCGCGAGCTCATCGGCAACGTGTCGATCCGCGTGCTCGACATCGGGCGTCCGGACGCCTGGGAAGTCCAGGGCCGTGGGGAGCTCGCGCTCTCCGTCCTCATCGAGAACATGCGTCGCGAGGGCTTCGAGCTGACCGCCGGCAAGCCGCAGGTCGTCACGAGGATCGTCGACGGCAAGACCCACGAGCCGTACGAGCACCTCACGATCGACTCGCCTGAGGAGCACCTCGGCGCCATCACGCAGCTCCTCGCAGCCCGCAAGGGGCGCATGGAGTCCATGTCGAACCACGGCACCGGCTGGGTGCGCATGGAGTTCATCATCCCGTCGCGCGGCCTCATCGGCTTCCGCAGCGAGTTCATGACGAGCACCCGCGGCACGGGCATCGCCAACGCGATCGCGCACGGGTACGAGCCGTGGGCCGGCCCGATCACGACCCGCACGTCGGGTTCGATCGTCGCCGACCGCGCCGGAGTGGCGACGCCGTTCGCGATGATCGCCCTCCAGGAGCGCATGTCGTTCTTCGTGCAGCCGACCGAAGAGGTCTACGAGGGCATGGTCATCGGCGAGAACTCGCGCGCCGACGACATGGACGTCAACGTGACCAAGGAGAAGAAGCTCACGAACATGCGCTCCGCCAACGCGGACACGTTCGAGTCGATGACGCCGTCGCGTCAGCTCACGCTCGAGGAGTGCCTCGAGTTCGCTCGTGAGGACGAGTGCGTCGAGGTCACGCCCGAGAAGATCCGCATCCGCAAGCTGCTCCTCGACGGCAACGCACGTGCACGTGCCACGTCGCGCGCCAAGAAGCAGTAGTCGAACGTGCGAACTCGCATGGTTCGCAGTGAAGATGAAGGTCGTATGACGGAAGTCATCGAACAGCCTGCCGTAGAGCAGCGAACCGGGGAGCGAATCCTCGGTGCGCTGCTCTACGCGCTTTTCGGCCTGATCGTGGGCACGGTCACGACGTTCCTGCACCGCGGCCGCGTCGAGCTCTTCGACACCACGCTGTGGGTGGGCATCGTGCTCGGACTCGCGTGCATCCTGTGCCTCGGCATCGGCCTCCGCCTGTATCTCGTCGACCGGTGGATGACGACGGGCTTCGCGACCGGCGTCGTCGCGGCTGTCGGTGTCCTCGGACTCTGGAACCCCGGGTCCAGCGTCGTCGTCGTCGGAGACGCGTTCGGCCTCGCCTGGCTGGCGCTCGCATCCCTCATCGCGGCGGCCTGCGCATTCTGGCCGCAGCTCCCGAGCCGTCGGGCGCGAACGACGCCCGTCCGCGACGAGTACGATGGGAGATCGCCCACGAACTTGGAGGAGTCACCCAAGTGACCTACGTCATCGCCCTTCCCTGTGTCGACGTGAAAGACCGGGCCTGCATCGACGAGTGCCCCGTCGACTGCATCTACGAGGGCGACCGGATGCTCTACATCCATCCGGACGAATGCGTCGACTGCGGGGCCTGCGAGCCCGTGTGCCCCGTCGAGGCCATCTACTACGAGGACGACCTGCCCGACGAGTGGAGCGAGTACTACACCGCGAACGTCGACTTCTTCAGCGAGATCGGCTCCCCGGGAGGCGCGGCCAAGGTGGGCGTCATCCATCACGACCACCCCCTCATCGCGGCGCTCGACCCCCAGGGGGACGGCGCGTGACGCTGGGCGAGCTCCCCGACTACCCGTGGGACAACCTCGCGCCGTACGTCGAGCGCGCGAAGTCGCACCCCGACGGCGCCGTGGACCTGTCGATCGGCTCGCCGGTCGACCCGACTCCCGAGATTGTCCGGACCGCGCTGCGCGAGCACGCCGACGCCCACTCCTACCCGACGACCATCGGCACCCCTGAGGCTCGGGACGCCGTGGTCGAGTGGTTCGCCAGGAGCCGGGGGGTCACGGGCCTCGGGCGAGAGAACACGATGCTCACGGTGGGCTCGAAGGAGTTCGTCGCCACTGCGGCGTTCTTCCTGCGCCTCGGCGCGGGCGACACCGTCGTCTACCCGGCACGGGCCTACCCGACGTACGAGATCGGCGCCGTCTTCGCGGGCGCGGCGGGCTTCGCAGGCGACGACCCGGCCGGCTGGCCTGCATCGACGAAGCTCATCTGGCTGAACAGCCCTGGGAATCCGGACGGGCGCGTCCTCGGCGTCGACGAGCTCAGGGCCGCGGTCGCTCGTGCGCGGGACCTTGGCGCCATCATCGTCAACGACGAGTGCTACGCCGAACTCGGCTGGGGTGAATGGGCGGGGGAGTGCATCCCGAGCATCCTCGACGAGCGGGTCACGGGTGGCGACCTGACGAACATCCTCGCCTGCTCGTCGCTGTCGAAGCGCTCGAACCTCGCCGGCTACCGTGCGGCGTACCTCGCAGGTGACTCCTCGCTCATCGAGAGACTCCTCGTCGCGCGCAAGCACGCCGGCCTCATCGTGCCAGCCCCGGTCCAGGCGGCAGTCGCGACGGCGCTCGGCGACGACGAGCACGCCAGGGAGCAGTACCACCGCTACCGCCGTCGCCGCGAGGTGCTGCTGCCCGCCCTCCAGGCCTGGGGGATGCGCATCGAGCACAGCGAGGCCGGACTCTACCTCTGGGGCACGACTGGCCACGACTCGTGGACCACGATCGGCGCACTCGCCGATCTGGGGATCATCGGTGGGCCCGGCGTCTTCTACGGCGAGGCCGGAGACCAGTATGTCCGCATCTCCCTGACGGCCACCGATGAGCAGATCGACGAGGGCGCCCGGCGTCTGTCCGCGGCCAGCGCTGACCCTTCCGCGAAAGCGCAGTAGACAACAGACAGCACATCGCGGGTTTCATTGTGGATTCGCATAGTCACCTTGTCGACCGATTAGGCTATGAGAACACTGCGCGTTCTGCGTGCTCGCCGGGGAGCATCCCCCACTCGCTCGAGGAGGATCTGTGACTGAACAGCACAAGCAGGCTGAGGCCCACCAGCACGAGGCGGACTCGGCCACCTTCAGGATCGGCGACAGGACCGCGGAGTTCCCAGTCCTGCGCGCCACCGAGGGCGCTGACGCGGTCGACATCTCGACGTTCATGAAGCAGACGGGGTACACCACGCTCGACCAGGGCTTCGTCAACACGTCGTCGACCAAGTCCGCCATCACGTACATCGATGGGGCGAACGGCATCCTGCGCTATCGCGGCTATCCGATCGAGGAGCTCGCCTCCAAGTCGAGCTTCCTCGAGGTCGCCTACCTCCTCATCTACGGCCAGCTGCCGACCGAGTCCGAGTACCAGGACTTCACCGACCGCATCCGCCACCACACGCTGCTCCACGAGGACCTCAAGCGCTTCTTCACGGCACTGCCGCCGCACGCGCACCCCATGTCGGTCCTCTCGAGTGCCGTCAACGCGCTGTCCACGTACTACGAGGACTCGCTCGACGTGCACAACCCGGAGATGGTCGAGCAGTCGACCATCCGCCTCCTGGCCAAGATCCCGGTCATCGCCGCTTACGCGCACAAGAAGAGCATCGGACAGGCGTTCCTGTACCCGGACAACTCGCTCGACTTCGTCGACAACTTCCTCAAGCTCAACTTCGGCAACCTCGCCGAGCCGTACGAGGCGAACCCGGTTCTCTCGAAGGCACTCGAGCGACTCCTGATCCTGCACGCCGACCACGAGCAGAACGCGTCGACGTCGACGGTCCGCCTCGTCGGCTCGACCGAGGCGAACATGTACTCGTCGATCTCAGCCGGCATCAGCGCGCTCAACGGCCCGCTGCACGGTGGCGCCAACGAGGCTGTCCTGAAGATGCTCGCGCAGATCCAGGAATCGGGCGAGGGCGTCGACCGCTTCGTCGAGCGCGTGAAGAACAAGGAAGACGGCGTCCGCCTCATGGGCTTCGGGCACCGCGTCTACAAGAGCTACGACCCGCGCGCGAAGCTCGTCAAGGAGTCCGCCGACGAGGTGCTCGCAGCCCTCGGGGTCAACGACCCGCTCCTCGAGCTCGCGACGCAGCTCGAGCAGGTCGCGCTCAACGACGACTACTTCAAAGAGCGCAGCTTGTACCCGAACGTCGACTTCTACACCGGCATCATCTACAAGGCGATGGGATTCCCTACCCGCATGTTCACGGTGCTCTTCGCCATCGGCCGCCTCCCCGGCTGGCTCGCGCACTGGCGCGAGGCGAACGGCGACGCCAAGACGAAGATCGGTCGCCCGCAGCAGCTGTACACGGGAGAGGCCGAGCGCCACTACCCCGAAGACCGCGGATTCCAGCTGCTCTGACGCTGGCCCGCGCAAAGACAAGAGAGAGCCGCCGGAACCTGGAAACCCCTGAGAGGGCTTCCGCTCCGGCGGCTCTCGCTCTACGCTGAACGAACAAGACACTCCCCGCTCGAGCCGCACGACAGGTGGCCAGCGGGGAGTGTTGTTCGGTCTCCAGGTTGCGGAGGCTGCTGCTAGGCGTGCAGCGCGTCGTTGAGCTGGATGCCGGCCCCCGTCCGAGCTAGGGCCTCGACGGCGCCGTTGAGCGAATTGCGACGGAACAGCAGGTTCGGCACGCCGGAGAGCTCGGCGGCCTTCACCGAGCGGGGCTCGCCGATCTGACCGTCGGGGTCGCTCACGCCGATGAGGGAGACCTTGGTGCCGGCCGTGACGTACAGGCCCGCCTCGACGATCGAGTCGTCGCCAAGGGAGATGCCGATGCCGGAGTTCGCGCCAAGCAGTGCGCGCTCGCCGATGCGGATGCGCTCCTTGCCCCCGCCCGAGAGCGTGCCCATGATGGATGCGCCCCCGCCGATGTCGCTGCCGGCGCCGAGGACGACGCCCTGGGAGACGCGGCCCTCGACCATGGAACGGCCGAGCGTGCCCGCGTTGAAGTTGACGAAGCCCTCGTGCATGACGACCGTCCCCGGCGCGAGGTGCGCACCGAGCCGGACGCGTCCGCCGTCCGCGATGCGCACATCCTCCGGCATCACGTAGTCGAGGAGGCGCGGGAACTTGTCGACGGCGTAGACCTGGATGCCCTCGCGCTGGAGGCCCGCGCGCGAGCTCGCCGCGAGCTCCGGTCGCATGGGCCCGACGTTGGTCCACGCGTTGGTCGGCAGGTGGCCGAAGATGCCGTCGAGGTTGATGCTGTTGGGCTCGACGATGAGGTGGCTCAGGAGGTGCAGGCGCAGGTAGGCGTCGACGACGCTCTCAACGGGACCGTCAAGCTCCACGGTCACGGTGACGGGGCTGACCTGGACCTGGCGACGCTCGTCATCGTAGGCGAGAGCGGCGAAGCTCGCAGGCGAGATGTGCGGGTCCCGGCCCTCTGGCAGGGCGCCGAGCGAGGGCGTCGGGAACCAGGCGTCGAGCACCTGTCCGTCGTTCGTGATCGTGGCGAGGCCGTCGCCCCACGCGGTCCGCGGGTCGTTGGAGGTTGGTGCATCGTTGGTCATGGCTCCAGGCTACCCAGCGATGAGGTCGCGCGGGACGAGCGAGCCGGTTCCGGTGAGGACTTAGGCTTGAGCGCATGTCTTCTCTCGCGAGCGCCGACGCCCTCGATCTCACGCGACCTTCGACCGAGCTCACGAGGCTGCTGTGCGACATCCCGTCGGTCTCCGGTGACGAGGCGCTGATCGCCGACACGATCGAGGCCGCGCTCGCTCCGTACCCGCATCTCGAGGTGCTCCGGCTCGGCAACACGATCGTCGCCCGCACATCGCTCGGTCGCGCCCAACGGGTCGCGATCGCGGGGCACATCGACACGGTTCCGATCAACGAGAACCTCCCGACCCGCCCTGAGGTGCTGACGCTCGAGCAGGCGGCCGCGGACGTGCCGGACACGCAGGCCGGCGAGTACCTGTGGGGGCGCGGCACCGTGGACATGAAGGCCGGCGTCGCCGTGCAGCTGCGGCTCGCGGCGGAGCTCACAGAACCCGCCGTCGACGTCACCTGGATCTGGTACGACAACGAAGAGGTTGCCTCGGACCTCAACGGCCTCGGGCGGCTGTCCGATGCGCGACCCGATCTGCTCGCCGCGGACTTCGCGATCCTCGGTGAACCCACGAAGGGAGAGGTCGAGGGCGGCTGCAACGGCACGATCCGCGTCGACATCCGCACGCGCGGCAAGCGTGCACACTCCGCGCGCGCCTGGGTGGGCGAGAACGCCATCCACCGGGCGGCGCCGATCCTCGCGAGGCTCGCAGCCTTCGACCCGGCCACCGTTCCCGTCGAGGGGCTCGACTACCGGGAGGGGCTCAACGCCGTCCGCATCTCGGGGGGAGTCGCCGGCAATGTCATCCCAGACGAGTGCGTCGTGCACGTCAACTACCGCTTCGCTCCGGACAAGTCGCTCGATGAGGCCGAGGCGAAGCTCCGAGAGTGGTTCGGCGACTTCGAGCTCGACTTCGTGGATCGCTCTCCCGCCGCGCGTCCCGGGTTGGACGCGCCGCTCGCCCGCGGCTTCCTTGAGGCCGTCGGGGCCCAAGCCAAGCCGAAGTACGGGTGGACGGACGTGGCGCGCTTCTCGGCCCTTGGCGTCCCGGCCGTCAACTACGGCCCAGGCGACCCGCTGAAGGCGCACGCGGACGACGAGCGGGTGCTGCTGACCGAGATCACGCGCGTCGAGGAGGGGCTCCGCACGTGGCTGACCTCACGCTAGCCAGGACGGGGCGCGACGATTTCACCGTCGCCGCTGACACGCGGCCCACCTACTTCTCCTACTACTGGAATCGTCTGCCGCCGCTGGCGCAGGTCGCCATCATCTTCGCCGTCTCCCGGGTCGTGACGACCACGTTCCTGCTGGCGTTCGCATCGCAGCAGCAGGAGACCTGGCAGTCGCCCGCCAAGCCCGACCTGTGGACCTTCTCGAATCTGTGGGACTCCGCCTGGTACGAGCGCATCGCGACGGGGCCGTACGGCTACTCCAGTGACCTGCCGAGGAACGACGAGGGGCAGGTCACCGAGAACGCGTGGGCGTTCATGCCCGTGTACCCCGTGCTCGTCCGCGCGCTGATGCTCGTGACGATGCTCCCATGGGAGATCGCGTCTGTGCTGGTCGCGACGGCTTTCGGGTTCGCCGCGGCGTGGGTCTTCAACCGGACGCTGGCCCTGGTCGTCGACAGGAGCACGACGTCGTTCGCGACGCTGCTCTTCTGCATCGGGCCGACGAGCCCCCTGCTGCAGCTCGGCTATGCGGAGAGCGCGCAGAACTTCTTCGTCGCGCTGCTGCTCTATCTGCTCATCAAGCGGCAGTGGCTCGTCATGCTCCCGGTCATCGTCATCGCGTCCTTCACTCGCCCGACCGGGCTCGCGTGGGCCATGACGCTCGGCCTGTACTTCCTCGCTCGCTGGTGGATGCACGCCAAGGGCCGGGAGGACTTCCCGAAGCCGGAGGTCATCAAGGTCATGGCGGCCGGTCTGCTCTCGGCGCTCGCCGGCTTCGGCTGGCTCCTCATCGCCTGGGCTGTCACCGGCGTTCCGTCGGCCTACATCGACACGGAGCTGGCCTGGCGCATCCACTACACCGGCCCCATCGAGCTCGTGCCGTTCACCGGCTGGTTCCACGGTGCGACATTCTGGTTCGGTCAGCCGATCGGTGCCATCATCGTCGTCCTGTTCGTCGTCGTCGTGCTCGGCGTCATCACGCTCCCGGTCATGCGAAGGCTCGGCATCGAGATCAGGATCTGGCTGCTCAGCTACTTCACGTACCTGTTCGCCGTGTTCTTCCCGCAGTCGAGCACCTTCCGGCTGCTCATGCCGATGTTCCCCGTCCTCGGCGCGGTGGCCATCCCCAAGTCGCCGCTCTACCGGGTCGGCGTGGTCGTCGTCATGCTCGTCGGCCAGCTGGTCTGGCTGTACCTCTGCTGGTACACCGTGGAGGGTGACTGGACCCCGGCTTAGCCCGGTCCAAACCGTCACCGTTCCGTGGTCGGAGCGTTATCGTTTCCCTCCTTGAAAGCCCTGGTGTACCCCTACATTGAGTGCAGACAACGGCACCGACGCGGCAGCGTCGACACAACCAGGGGAGCAGGACATGGAACGACTCGGGGCGGGGCGGATCGCAGTGATCGCGGCGGTCGGGATGGTGGCACTCTCGGGGTGCCAGACGACACAGGGGGAGGCGGGACCCACAGCCACGTCGTCACCCGCCGCGACCTCCTCGGCGACGCCCGAGGTCACGGAGACCGCGACAGCAACGCCCGCGGAGACGGAACAGCCCGCTGCGGCTTGGGCTGTCGCTTCGATCGACTCAGCGGGTCAGTGCGACCAGTTCACTGAGGCCATGAAAGGCGAGCTGTCGGCTCCCGAGGTCGTGACGTTCCGGTCCATCTTCTTCGGGCAGCAGGGGGACGAGTTCGTCCAGCTCGGGGACGCAAGTGACAATGTCTGCAGCTGGACGCCGGTGAAGTCTGCCGAGCAGAAGTGGCGTGAGACGTCGCTGCACATCGCGACTATTCCCGCGAGCGAGGATTTCGACGCGGCCTCGACGTTTGACGAGTTCGAGAGCTCGGCCGAGGGGCAGAGTCTCGGGACCTCCACGTACGCGTCAGAGTCGCTTGGGGCTGGCACCGTCTACACGCTCGACGACGTCGTGCACGGAGAGGCGGTCAACGCGGATATCTGCCACTACGTCGAGGACAGAAGCGTCGTGACGATCACGCGCGAGGCCGATGGGCAGTGCGTTGCGGCCCTCGAGCAGGCCGTCGCCGTCGCAAAGGGCTGACCGGCTCGCGTCGACCCCCAGAGACACCGATCGCCGCATCCAGCACGGATGCGGCGATCGTCGTCTGCGGGTCACCCCGCCAGGTTGCGCTAGGAGCGTGCGGCGTCGAGGCGCTCGCCGACGTTCTTCCAGTTCACGATGTTCCAGAACGCCTTGATGTAGTCGGCACGGACATTCTGGTAGTCGAGGTAGTAGGCGTGCTCCCACACGTCGAGCTGGAGGAGCGGCGTGACCCCGAACGGGATGTTGCCCTGCTGGTCGAACAGCTGGAACGTCGTCAGGTTGCCGCCGGTCTGGTCGTAGCCGAGCACCGCCCAGCCGGAGCCCTGGACGCCGAGCGCCACCGCGGTGAACTGCGCCTGGAACTTCTCGAGCCCGCCGAACTGCTCGTCGATGGCGTCCTTGATGCCACCCTCAGGCTCGCCGCCCTCGGGGGAGAGGTTGGTCCAGAACACGCTGTGGTTGACGTGCCCGCCGAGGTTGAAGGCGAGGTCCTTCTCGAGCTTGTTGATGTTCGCGAGGTTGCCGCTGTCTCGCGCCTCCGCGATCTGCTCAAGGGCCGTGTTCGCGCCCTTGACGTACGTCGCGTGGTGCTTGTCGTGGTGCAGCTCCATGATGCGAGCCGAGATGTGCGGCTCGAGTGCCGCGTAGTCGTATGGAAGGTCGGGAAGCGTGTATTCAGCCACGGAAAGTCCTTTCGATCATCTGGCAAGAGCGTGAGGCGTCGTCGACGCCAACGCCTTTCGACGCTACACCTCGCTTCTGGTCGTTCCCCGTCGTTTCGCCGCACGTCTGCGGGCCTCCAGAACACGACTTTTCACATTCCGGAGGGCCGAATGCACACTCCGTCCACGAATTTGGGATACTAGGAAGACACTGCACAAATCTTGGAGGCGCAATTATGGCCGCGATGAAACCGCGTACTGGTGACGGACCTATGGAAGCCATCCGCGAAACACGGCTGATCATCGTCCGTGTACCCCTCGAGGGTGGCGGGCGCCTCGTGGTGTCCGTCAACGACGACGAAGCACGCGAGCTTCGCGATGCGTTGAGCTCGGTCGTCGGCGAATAGCCGTTCCGCACGAAGCAGAGGGCGTCGACCATTCGGTCGGCGCCCTTCTGCTGTGCCGACTCGTCTGCCCTGCCGACTCGGGGCCGTCTTGCTCAGCGCAGCTTCGTGAGCTGCAGGATCCCGCCGTCGAGGGGCAGGAGGGAGAGCCGCAGGTCGTCCTGCAGGTCGAACTCGGCGTAGAGCGCGCGAAGTCCGCTCGTCAGCGCATCCCGACGTGCCGGGGATGCCACCTTGCCGCCGTTGAGCGCGCCGAGGGCCACGATCGTGCCGCCCGGGCGGATGAGCCGGAGTCCGTGCTGCAGGTGCGCGCCGATGTGTGCCACGTCGCCACCGATGACGACGAGGTCATACCCGCCCTCCGTCATGCGGGGGAGCACATCCTGCGGGTGGCCCGTGATGAATCGGAGGCTCGCCCCCCGCGCGCCCGCGGAGATGAGCAGGCGACGAGCGTGGCCGAGGTACTCGGGCTCGGCATCGATGCAGGTGATCGTCGAGCCAGGCGCGCCTCGCCAGACCGCGTGGGTCAGGACCCCCGCACCGGTGCCGATCTCGATGATCGTGGAGGCGCCGGTGGCGGCGGCGAGGAAGGTCAGGTGGGCGGCGGTTGCCGCCGAAGGAAGAGGGAGTCCGAGTTCGAGCGTCAGCTGACGAGCATCGCGGACGAGGGCGTCGTCCACGATCCGCTCGTTGATGTAGCGCGAGCTGAGCTCCAGTTCAGACATTCTCCAAGACTAGCGTCGGCCTGGCCCGCCGGCCCGAATGCGGAGCCCCAGCTGGCGCGCCCCGAGTGCCGTGTTGGCGCAGACCAGAGCCTATGATGGGACGGTGTTTGGGCTGACGTTTGAGAAATTGCTGTTGATCGGCATTATCGCGGCCTTCATCATCGGTCCCGACAAGCTCCCGAAAGCTGCCGAGCGTCTCGCTGATGCGGTCAAGTGGCTTCGTGGCGCGTCCACGAATGCCAAGTCGCGCATGAAAGAGGAGATGGGCGACGACTTCGCGGACGTCGACTGGCGCAAGCTCGACCCCAGACAATACGACCCTCGCCGCATCATCCGCGACGCGCTCCTCGCTGAAGACGAGCCCGTGGCTCCTGAACCAGCTGCCGCGAAGGCGACCTCCACAGGAGCGGCTGCGGGCACCGCGGCCCTGGCCGCCGGCGGAGCGGCCGCCGCTGTCGGCGGTGCGTCGCGGCCGAGCTGGGCAGCGGGTGCCGCTCCTGCTCCCACCGTGGTCGGGCCGGTGCCCTTCGACGTCGAGGCCACCTGATCCTGACGCCCATCGACGCTCCCCGAAGTGGGCGCGCCGAATCCCGGCGGGCTGGGCCGCTCTAGACCAGCGACACGGGCAGCCTGCGGCCGCTGAGCCCCCTCGGCTGCGCGAGCAGCGCATCCGCTGCCCGCT
This sequence comes from Pseudoclavibacter terrae, assembly GCF_008831075.1. Lineage (GTDB taxonomy): Bacteria > Actinomycetota > Actinomycetes > Actinomycetales > Microbacteriaceae > Pseudoclavibacter > Pseudoclavibacter terrae. The sequence goes on from NZ_WBJX01000001.1 coordinate 1,043,919, forward strand.
GCAGGGCGATGCCCGCCGCAGTGGTCGGAGCCTGCCGCAGCAGGGGCGTGCCCGCATCGCCGGACTCGCGCAGTGACTGGCTGACGGGGACCTCGGCGAGCAGCTCGACGGGGGAGCCGTCCTCACTCAGACGATCAGCGACGGCTCTTCCACCGCCCTCTCCGAAGAGGGCGACACGCTCACCGCCGGCCGAAGCGAACGGCGACATCGTCTCGATGACGCCGATGACGCGCTGGCCGGTCTTCCTGGCAAGCGCTCCCGAGCGCCAGGCCACTTCGGCCGCCGCGGCCTGGGGCGTCGTGACGACGACGACCTCGGCTCCCGGCAGCAGTTGCCCGAGGGAGATGGCGATGTCACCGGTTCCCGGCGGCAGGTCGAGAAGCAGGACGTCGAGATCGCCGAAGTACACGTCGGTGAGGAACTGCTCGATCGTGCGGTGCAGCATCGGCCCGCGCCAGGCGACCACCTGCGCGCCGTCGCCGAGGAACATGCCGATGGAGATGAGCCTCACCCCGTGCGCCTCAGGCGGCACGATCATGTCGCCGACTCGAGTGGGCGAGACGTCGTCCCCCAACCCGAAGAGGCCCGGAATCGAGTATCCGTGCACGTCCGCGTCGATGAGACCCACGCTGAGCCCGCGTCGGGCGAATGCCGCGGCGAGGTTCGCCGTCACCGTCGACTTCCCGACGCCGCCCTTGCCGCTCGTCACGGCGATGACACGCGTCAGCGAGTCCTTGCCGAACGGATGCACGCGTCCGGCCCGCGAGCCGCGCAGCCGTTCGGTGAGCGCGGTCCGCTGCTCACGCGTCATGACGCCCACCTCGAGCTCGTATGGCGCACCGTCGATCGCCGACTCGATCGCAGTCCTCACGTCCCGTTCGATCTGCCGGGCAGCCGGGCAGCCGACGATCGTGAGGCGGAGCTCGACCTCGAACGACCCGTCCTCGCGCTCGTCGACACGCTCGATCATGCCGAGCTCTGTCAGCGGTCGACGCAGCTCAGGGTCGCTGACCGCGCCGAGCGCGCCCCAGACAGCGTCAGCGACGGTCACGCCGCTCACACCTGCTCTTCTGCCGACTTCGCCGCGCGCTTCCTGTCCCGGATGGCTTCCGCACGTCGCCTCGCCGAGTCACTGACTCGCTGCTCCTCGCGCGAGATGGTCTCGGAGCCTTCCTCATCGGGATCGTCGAGGTCCTCGATGTCCTCGAGCAGAGCGCGCAGCTCGGCCCGGATGAAGTCCTTGGAGGCCAGATCCTTGGTCAGGACGCGCAGCGCCACGATCTCGCGCGCGAGGTACTCGAGGTCGGCCGAGTTTCGCTCGGCGCGCTGGCGGTCCTGCGCGATCTGCACGCGGTCGCGGTCATCCTGCCGGTTCTGGGCGAGCAGCAGCATGGGGGCCGCGTAGGACGCCTGGAGCGAGAGCATGAGCGTCAGGGCGATGAAGCCGAGGTCGGCCGAGTCGAAGCGCAGCTCCACGGGCGCCATCGAGTTCCACACGACCCAGAAGATGACGAACAGCGACAGCCCGACGAGGAAGGCGGGGGTGCCCATGGCTCGGGCGAAGGCCTCCATGCCGCGGCCGAACGCATCGCTGCGCTCGTGGTCGCGGTTCTCAGAGTCGTCTCCACGAGAGTCGCGCCTCGGCTTCGGGCGCGGCCGACGGAGGTGGAGCCCCTTGACCTTCGGGCGCTCGAGATCGTCTTCACGACGTGCCATGAGTCCTCCGGACCACTGGAGAGTTGGCGGGGGCGGTGACTGCGCGCTTCGTGCCGACGCGCTGCGAGACGCGGCTGGGCACGACCTCGCCCTCCGCGTCGACCTGTCGCCAGTCCTCTGGCAGGAGGTGATCGAGGACGTCGTCGATCGTCACGACGCCGACGAGGCGGTGCGCCTCGTCGATGACGGGCAGCGCGACGAGGTCGTAGCTGGCGAGCACGCGGGCAACCTCGGCGTCGCGCATCGTCGTCGGCGCCGGCTCCATCTCGCGGTCGAGGATGGTGTCGAGGCGCTCGTGCGGCGGATATCTGAGGAGCCGTTGGAAGTGCACGAGGCCCAGGTACCTGCCAGTCGGCGGCTCGTAGGGGGAGAGCGTCACGAAGACACTGGTCGCGAGGGCCGCAGGGAGGTCCTTCCGACGGATCAGCACGAGCGCTTCTGCCACCGTCGCATCCCCGGGGAGGATGACGGGATCGGTGGTCATGAGACCACCAGCGGTGTCCGGTGCGAACTCGAGGAGCATGCGAACCTCTTCCGCCTCCTCCGGGTCCATGCGCTGCAGGAGCGCCTCGCTCTTGACCGCGTCCAGCTTGGCCACGAGGTCGGCGGCGTCATCCGGCTGCATCTTGTCGAGCACGTCGGCGGCGTGCTCTTCATCGAGCCACTCGATGATCGTCACCTGATCGGACTCCCGCATCTCCTCGAGCACATCCGCGAGCCGCTCGTCCGGCAGCATGCTCACGACCTCCTTGAGGCGTGCATCCGGCAGATCGAGGAGCGCGGTCGCGAAGTCACTCGGCTTCATGTCGGAGTGAGCCGTGAGGAACTGGGTCGCCGCCTGCTGCTCGCCGATCGTCACCTCCGGAGTGACCTCGTCCCAGGTCGCGAAGCGGGTCGGGCCGGTCCCGAAGAGCTGCTTGCTCTTGCGAGGGAGACGCACGAACAGCTGGCCGACGTTCCAGTACCCCTGCGCGTCCTCCTCGATCTGGACGTCCTCGATCGTGCCAGTCGCCGTCCCGTCGTTGAAGGTCACGGAGCGGTCGGCGAGGTCCGCGAGCACGCGTACCTCCTGTCCGTGCTGCACGAACGGGCGCGAGTCGATCTCACCGCTCACGACGATCTGCCCGGAGCCGATCGACTCGACCTGGCGGATCGGGATGAAGATGAGGCGCTTGCTCTTCGTCTCGACGACGAGCCCGTTGACGCGCGGGGAGTGCGCTGCACGGTACTCGACGATGACGTCGCGCACCTTGCCGATGCGGTCGCCGTCCTCATCGAAGACGGGGCACGCGGAAAGTCGCGCTGTAAAGACCTTGGAGACGCTCACGGACCAATGGTAGTCGCCCGCGACCGCTCGCCAGCCGATAGCGAACATGTGACCGGGCGGCCACGTTTCCGAAGGGCGTGCTGAGAGAATGGCGGCATGACAACCCCAGGCACGACGACACGTGGCGCGCGCAGTCGGTTCCCGAAGGTCCCAGATGGCGACGTGATCGCGAGCCTCGAGAGCTACGAGGAAGCCCGCGCAGTCGTGGACGGCCTCGCGAAGCAGGACTTCCCGGTCTCGACGGTCTCGATCCTCGGCAGCCACCTGCGCACCGTCGAGCGCGTCACCGGTCGGATGTCGTTCGGCAAGGCGGCACTCGGCGCGGTCGGCACGGGCGTCATGCTCGGTCTCTTCGTCGGGCTGCTCGTGCTCATCGTGACGCCGGGGGTCGGATTCGAGACCCTCATCGCGATCCTGCCCGTCGCGATCGGCTTCTCCGTCATCTGGAGCGTCATCGGCTACGCGGCGAACCCGCAGCGTCGGCAGTTCACCTCGGTCATGCAGGTCGTCGCGACCCACTTCGATGTGGTCGTACCCCGAGAGCACGCCGGGAAGGCGCGCGGGCTCCTCGGCACACAGCAGGCACCTGCCGGCGGCATGCCGGCTCAGCAGGCGCCGGTGCAGGCTCCGACGGCCGCACCTGCCGCGCAGCAGCCCGGGCTCGACTCGCCGGCGCCGGCAGCTGACGCGGCGAACACGGACACCGAAGCCGTCCCCGCAGCGCCCCGCCGCACCTACTCAGAAGCGCAGGCCGAGCTGCGGCGGCTCGAGCGCGAGAAGCGGGCCCAGCAGGCAGACCAGGGACGGCCGGGGCCAAACGGCACGTCCTGAGCCAGCGGCCCCGCCGCTACTCGCCGTGGAGACTCGCGAACCACGACTCCACATCCGCGACCGTCCGCGGAATGGCTGAAGACAGGTTCTCGGCGCCGTCGGCCGTCACGAGGATGTCGTCCTCGATGCGCACGCCGATGCCCCTGAGCTGCTCCGGCACCGTGAGATCGTCCGGCTGCAGGTACAGACCGGGCTCGATTGTGAACACCATGCCCGCCTCGAGCACGCCGTCGAGATAGAGCTCGCGGCGCGCCTTCGCGCAATCGTGCACATCGATGCCGAGGTGATGGCTCGTGCCGTGCACCATGTAGCGGCGGTAGAGCTGCTCGGCGGGGTCCGTCTCGCCGACGCCCAGTGGCATGCCGAGCTCCTGCGTGCGCTTGGCGATGACCTCCATCGCCGTGTCGTGGATCGTGCGGAACGTGATCCCTGGGCGGACGATCGCGAACGCGGCATCCGCAGCCTCGAGGACGATCTCGTACACGAGGCGCTGCTCCTCGCTGAACCGTCCCGTGACCGGGATCGTCCGCGTGATGTCAGCCGTGAACAGCGAGTCGACCTCGACCCCCGCATCCACGAGGATCAGCTCGCCCGCGCGCACCGCACCGGTGTTCTTCGTCCAGTGGAGGATGCAGGCGTGGCTCCCGGAGGCGGCGATGGTGTCGTAGCCGACGTCGTTGCCCTCGAGGCGCGCCCTCTGCTGGAACACTCCCTCGACGATCCGCTCCCCGCGCGGGTGGGCCGACGCCTGCGCCAGGGCCGCGACGATGTCGTCGAAGCCCGCGGCCGTGGCCGCGACGGCCTCGCGCATCTGGCCGATCTCGTAGGCATCCTTCACGAGCCTGAGCTCGCTGAGGTCCTGGGCGAGGAGCGCGTCGTCGGCGAGGAGCTCGTCGAACTCGGCATCGGGGAGCGACATCGTGCGCCGAGCCTCGTCGACTCGCGCCGTGAGCGCTGCATCGGCCTCGCGAAGCACGAGCGTGCGTGCGTCCGTCACCAGACCGAGCTCGGAGAACTCGGCGAGATCCCGAGCCGCGACGTCGAGGTCGGCGGCCGTCTGCGCGAGCGATGGACGTGGGCCGATCCAGAACTCACCGATCTCGGAGTTCGCGTAGAACTCGTCGCTGTCGCGGCCGGCGCGTTCGCGGAAGTACAGCGTCGCGTCGTGGCCATCGTCGACGGGGTCGAGGACCAGGACGGCCCCCGGTTCGGCGTCGGAGCCCCACCCCGTCAGCTGCGAGAACGCGGAGTGCGCTCGGAAGCGGTAGTCGGTGTCGTTCGAGCGCTGCTTCAGACTCCCCGCTGGGATGACGAGTCGCGCGCCCCGGTGACGTGCGGAGATCGCATCCCGGTGGGCGGCGGCCGTGGGCACCGACACTCGGGCCTCCGGCAGCGGCTCGTCCCGCTCCGCCCAGCCGCGCATGATCTGCGACCGGAACGCGTCGCTCTTGGGCGTCGTGCTGCGGTTCTCGTTGGCAGGCGCTTCGACGGCCCGCGCGCCTTCTTCCACGGCCGACGCCGCCTCCGTGGCGGATGCTGTGGCAGGTGCTGTGGCGGACAGGGTGCGGGAGCGGTCGGAGGTAGTCACCCCACCATTGTCGCGCGGAAAACTGGACGACGCGGTCACCCGCCGTGGCGCGCTCGAGGGAGACCGCGTCAGCTCAGCGACGAGGGGGACAGCTGCGCGAACACGGGGCGGTGGTCGCTGCCCGCCTCATCGCGCGACACGATCACCTCGAAGCCCGTGACACTCCACTCCGGCGTCGCCATGACGCGGTCGATGTTCGCGCCGAGCAGCGGAGGGACTCCCGCGGTCCAGGTGCCCACAGCGCCGTTGTCCGTCGCCAGCGCCGCGTCCGCGCACGAGCCGAGCTGGCCCGACCCTCCGTCTCCGAGCCCCGAGAGGTGGTCGAGCGTCGAGTTGAAGTCCCCGGCGACGATCGTGTTGCTCGTGCACTGAGTCGCCAGCCAGTCGAGGTCGGCCTTCCACGCGTCCATGTTGCCCGGCGTCGGCGAGACGGGGTGTGCCGCGATGATCGTGGGGCCGCTGCCGTCGACCGGGACCGCGATGACCGTCGGAAGCGTGCTCGTGTCACCGCGGTCGGTGACGACCTCGTAGTCGCCGAGGTCCGGGGAGATGAGGAGCGTCGTCGACGTGGCCTTGTAGTCCTCGTCGATCGTCTGGGTGTGCACCCACATGGGTGAGCCCGCCTCGGACATCTGCGCGGCGATCTCCACCCCCAGCTCCTCGGTCGTCTCCGGCAGCACGACGACATCCGCGCCGACTTCCACGGCGAGTTCGGCGATCGAGGGGGAGCCGGGAGCGTCGCCGCGCGTGTTCCAGCTCAGGATGTTGATGCTGCCCGGCGAGTCGCTCGCGGCGAGGGGCGCACCCAGGCCCCGGTCGAAGAGCACGCCGACCGTCGATGCGACGAACAGCGCGATGACCAGAGCGGTCATACCGAGGACCGCGCGCGCCTTCCGGGAGGCGAGGACCGGGATGAGCAGGAGCAGGAGGATCGCCGTCGCCCCGATCGCTACTGGCAGCCGGAACGAGATCGCCTGGGCCACCAGCGGCGCGCGCTGCAGGTCGAGCAGTTGCGGCCAGCCGAGCACGATCGCCGCGGCGAGCGCGACGAGCCCGAGGAGGATCCCCGCTGCACGGTGGCCGGCGAGAGAGGAACGTCTGGGGTGTGAAGAGCTGCGCGGCATGACCGCCTCAGCGTAGCCCCAGAGCCGAAGAGAGGCTGGGAGGCGCGTGGCATTCACTTCAGCACCCCCTGTGATTTGATCGGAGCATGACCCCCTCCGGCACGCCAGGCATCGATCTCCACACCCACTCGGTGGTCTCAGACGGGACCGAGTCGCCTGGTGACGTCGTGCGACAGGCGGCGAGGGCCGGTCTCGACGTCATCGCCCTCACCGACCACGACACGACGGCGGGCTGGGCGGACGCCAGCGTCGCGGCGCGGGAGACCGGCGTGACGCTCATCCCCGGCATCGAGTTCTCGTCCCAGCTGAACCACGCGAGCATTCACGTGCTCGGCTACCTCATCGACCCCGCGAACGAGATCATGCTGGCCGAGATGCAGCAGGTGCGAGAGTCCAGAGTCTCGCGCGCCGAGCGGATGGTGCAGATGATCGGCGGCGACCACGACCTCGACTGGGATGACGTGCTCGCCGTCACCGAGCCCGGCGCGACGGTCGGCCGTCCGCATATCGCGGACGCGCTGGTGTCCAAGGGCATCGTCGAGAGCCGTGTCGCCGCGTTCGAGACCATCCTGCACTGGCGGGGCGGCTACTACGTCGCGCACTACGCGCCGAGCCCGTTCGAGGCCGTCAGGCTCATCCGGAAGGCCGGTGGGGTGCCCGTGCTCGCGCATCCGGGGTCGAGGGGGAAGCGGGGAATGGCGACCGATGTCCTCGAGCAGCTGGTGCAGGCGGGCCTCGGTGGGCTCGAGGTGGGCCACAGGGAGAACGACGCGGAGAGCCGGCGACTCCTGCTCGACATCGCGGCTCAGCACGACCTCATCGTGACGGGGTCGAGCGACTACCACGGTGCGGGAAAGCCGAACCGACTCGGCGAGAACACGACCGCGCCCGGGCAGCTGCAGCGGATCCTGGACCAGGCGACGGGCAGCGAGCCCGTGATCGGCGGGGCCAGCCCGCTCTGACCATCCCGACGCCGTCGACGGGCGGCTGAATCTCCGGGAACGCGAACGGCGCCGAGCTGATGCTCGGCGCCGTCTGCGCTCGTGCAGCGATCGATTCGTCTCGTTGCGGGTGCTCGCTGTCCTGCGACTACTCGCTGGGCTGCGACTCCTGGCGGGAAGCGCCCGACTCGCTGCCCGCTCCACCGCCGCGACGGCGACGGCGACGGCGAGCTGGGCGCTCTGCTCCCGCCTCGGCGGCAGGCTGCTCGCCCGAGGCCGTCTCGGCGGCGGGCGCCTGGCCCTCTGGAGCGGCAGTCGAGTCGTCGCTGCGGCGACGCGAGCGTGAACGAGCTGGCCGCTCCGACGAGCCTCGCGTCGACGAGCCTCCGCGCTCACCGCGCTCAGTCGAGCTGTGGCGGCTGCCTGGCGACTGCACCTCGCGCTTCGGCGCCGCGATGCGGCCCTTCGTGCCTTCCGGGATGCGCATGTCGGCGTAGAAGTGCGGGGATGAGGAGTACGTCTCGACGGGCTCCTCCGCTCCGAGCTCGAGCGCCTTCGAGATGAGCGCCCACTTGTGCAGGTCGTCCCAGTCGATGAAGGTCACGGCGATGCCGGTGTTGCCGGCGCGCCCCGTGCGGCCCACACGGTGGAGGTAGGCCTTCTCGTCCTCGGGGATCGTGTGGTTGATGACGTGCGACACGTCGTCGACGTCGATGCCGCGAGCCGCGACGTCGGTCGCGATGAGCACGTCCTTCTTGCCGGCCTTGAAGGCCGCCATGGCACGCTCGCGCTGCTCCTGGTTGAGGTCGCCGTGGACGGCTGCGGCCTTGAAGCCACGGTCGGTGAGCTCCTCCATGAGCTTCGCCGCTGCACGCTTGGTGCGCGTGAAGATGACGGTCTTCCCGCGGCCCTCGGCCTGCAGGATGCGGGCGATCATCTCGTCCTTGTCGAGCGGGTGGGCCCGGTAGATGACGTGCTCGATGTTCGCCTGCGTGATGCCCTCATCCGGGTCGGTCGCGCGGATGTGGATCGGCTTCGTCATGAAGCGACGGGCGAGGGCGACGATCGGCCCCGGCATGGTCGCGGAGAAGAGCATGGTGTGGCGCGTCGCCGGCGTCTGCGCGAAGAGGCGCTCGATGTCGGAGAGGAAGCCGAGGTCGAGCATCTTGTCGGCCTCGTCGAGCACCATCTCGCGCACGTTCGAGAGGTTGAGCATGCGCTGCTGCGCGAGGTCGAGGAGACGGCCCGGGGTGCCGACGACGATCTGGGCGCCGGCCTTGAGCTGCTCGATCTGGCCCTCGTACGCCTTGCCGCCGTAGATCGGGACGACGGTCGTGGTGCGGCCGGAGACTGCGATCTCGAGGTCTTCGTAGACCTGGACCGCGAGCTCGCGGGTGGGCACGACGACCAGCGCCTGCACGCCGTGGGCCGGGTCGAGGCCGAGCCGCTGGATGAGGGGGAGGCCGAAGCCGAAGGTCTTGCCAGTGCCGGTCTTGGCCTGGCCGATGATGTCCTGCCCGCTCAGCGCGAGAGGAATCGTCTGCTCCTGGATGGGGAACGGCTCTGTGATGCCGTGTCCCTCGAGCGCCGAGACGATGTCGGCATCGATGGAAAGGTCGGAGAACTTCACGAGTGAAACGCCCTGTCTGCAGTTGTGGGATGCGCCCGGGAAGTCGAAGGGCGCCGAACGGCCGCGGTCGCGGCATCGCCACAGTCTAGCGAATAGCTGCTTTCCGGTCCTCTCGGCATCGGCGGGGGCTGAGATCGGCCGACGCGGACCAACCGGGAGCTGCACCTGGGCGGACTCGTCTGGCACATAGGATGTGCGTGTGAAGCCAGTATTCGGAAGGCGCAGCGGAGACCGATCCCAGGATGACGCAGCTCCGGCATCCGCGCCGAAGCCAGCGACGTCGCTGGGAGACCTGCTGGTTCCCGTCGACGCGCTCGTCGCGCGCGCCGCGTACCTCGAGCTGCTGCTGTTCCAGGAGCTGTCGGCCATCGTCAACGAAGCGCCCGCGCTTGCCAACAAGCAGCACATCGGAGCGGCCGCCAACGCCGCACTCGAGCGGCACAGGGCCCTGCTCGGCGGTGCAGAGGCGGCCGCGGAGCAGGCCTCGATCACGCGCATCGGCGAGGCTGCCGAGCATTTCTCGGGCTACCCGGAACGAGTCCTCGGGCACGACTGGGCGCAGCGTCTGCTGAGCTGCCACCTCTCGTCCGGCTTCTTCCGCGACTTCTTCGGGGAAGTGGCCGAACAGGGCGGCGAGCGATACCGGACGGCCCTCGCGCCCGTCTTCATCACGGACGCGGAGCGGGACCAGCTGCTGCCGGTGATCGAGGCGGCAATCCACTACGAAGACGGCCTCGGCGACCGACTCGCGATGTGGGGGCGGCGCATCGTCGGCGACACCGTGCTCGCGATCAGACTTGCCCTCGATGTGCCGCTCGGAACGAGTGGAGACGACCTCATCCCCGACGGGGAAGCGCAGCTCGAGAAGCTCGCGTCGGTGCTGTATGCCGGCCACTCCCGCCGGATGAACACGCTTGGGCTCGCTGCCTGACGGACATGCACGACCGTGGCCCGGTCGCCGGGCACGACGAAGGCCCCCGGTCCTCGCCACTCCAGTCGGAGTGTCGGAGGACACGGGGGCCTGATCGTCTGCTGCGAGCGGAGCCCGGGGGGCCTACGTGGTCGTCTGCGCGCGGCCGAGGTGGCTGAGTCGGTGCAGGAGGTCGTCGTCATCGTGCTGGCGGCGAGCGCTCAGCGACCAGCCGACGGCGATGGTCACGACCGCGGCGACGAGCAGGGTGATCACCCAGATCCATCCGCCGTCGTAGGCAAGCCATGGCGCTGGGCCCTGAAGCCACGTGAGCGCCTGCCAGGCCACGAGCGCGACGATGCCGCCGAGCGCCGGCAGGAGCACGGGGCCCCGCGTGGCCCGGTGGGGCGCCGCGAACTGCACGGCCACACCGAGCAGGATTCCCGCGAGGCCCGCGAACATGAGTTCCATGGTGGTGGGCTAGGCGATGAAGCCGACGCGGCGAGCCTGGTCGCCGGAGAGCTCCACGTAGAGGATGTTCTCTGTCGCGACGAGGTAGGAGCGAGACTTCGAGTCGTGCAGCTTCACGATGGCCGCTTCCTTCGTGACTGCGTCCTCGATGATGCGCTCGAAGTCGTCCTTGGTGAGATCGGTCTCGAACGAGAGCTCTCGTGGGGCGTGCTTGATGCCGATGCGAACTTCCACTTGGCGCCTTTCGGATGCGAACGGGTGTCTGGCAAGGCTACCGGCAGGCCGCTGGGCTCGCGCGCATTCGCCGGGTCTTTCGCCGTGGGCGCAACGCGTGCTGCGCGCGCCGGACTGCGGCCATGGCTGCGCGTCGAATGTCGGTGCCCCGGGATACCGTGACTGCATGACTTCCGGACCAGTGCTCGATGCGGTGCTCCTCGATGCCACGCAGATGGCCGTCCTCGAGGCTGATGATGCGTCGCATCTCAGTGTCGTGGGTGCCCCGGGCTCCGGGAAGACGACGACGCTCATCGAGATGCTCGCGCGGCGTGTCCACGTGGACGGCCTCCGGACCACCGAGGTGCTCGCCCTGACCCCCGACCGCCGGAGTGCCGCACGCCTGCGCGAGAGCATCGCCAAGCGGCTCGCGGTCAGCACGCCAGGTGCCATGGCGCGCACGCCGGAGTCGCTTGCCTTCGAGATCGTGCGTGCCGACCGCGCACGGCGCGGCCTGCAGGCTCCACAGCTGCTCACCGGCGCCGACGAGGACACGATCCTGGCCGAGCTCATCCAGAGCGACCTCGAGGCACGCGCCGCGACGGTCCCGGAGCGGCTGCACGCTGCACCCATCGAGTGGGCTCCGCCCGTGACACCCGAGACGATCGGGCTGCGAGGGTTCAGGGCCGAGCTGCGCGACCTCCTGGCCGCGATGTCGGAGTACGACGTCACTCCGGAGCGCCTCGAGGAGCTCGCCCACCTCAGGCCCGTGTGGTCGGGTGCCGCCGTGGTCGCCCGACAGTTCCGCGAGAGCATCGAGCAGGCGAAGCCGAACGCCTTCGACACCCCTGGCATCGTGCTCGAGGCGGCGAGTCTCGTTCACTCCGCGGCAAGCCTCGACGCCTTCGCGGAGCTCAAGCTGCTCCTGGTCGATGACGTCCAGGAGTTCACCGAGTCAGGGCGAAGGCTCCTCGCGGCCTTCGCCTTGCGGGGAGTGCGCATCGTCTCGTTCGGCGACCCCGACATCACCACGGGGGGCTTCCGCGGCTCGAGACCGGAACTGGCGGCGGACTGGCGCGGAGAGACGCGCGGCGCGCTCGAGGCGCCGATTCGCCTGGTCCTCGGCACCGTGCATCGAGGGAGTGCGGAGCTTAGAGCGTTCGTTCGACGCGTCACCGAGGGCATCGGCGTGCAGCGTGAATCCGGACACCGCGCGGCGGATGCGGCCCTGGCAGGTTCGCCACCGCCAGCCGCCCCGCCCACGGTGGCCCGTTTCTCCGCCACGTCGGCTGCGGCCGAGTGCCGCGAGATCGCCGACTACCTCCGCGAGCTGCACCTCCTCCACGACGTGCCATGGGATGACATGGCCGTCATCACGCGCCGCGGCGGCAGCATCGAGTCGCTGCGACGGCAGCTCGCGAAGCTCGAGGTGCCGACGAGTTCCTCGCAGGCTCTTCCCGCGGCGAGAGACAAGGCGGTGCAGGCAGTGGTTCGTCTTGCGGCCATCGCGAGCGGGGCTGATGAGCTCACCCCGGAAGCCATCGAGGAGCTCGCCGCCTCACCTGTCTTCGCTATCGATCCCGTGCAGCTGCGGCGAGTCCGGCGAGCCCTGCGACTGGACGAGATCGCGGCAGGGGGGAACCGTGCCGCCGACGAGCTGCTCGTCGAGGCCGTCTCCCGCGTCGCCGGGCTCCGCCTCCTGACCGACCCGGACGCGCCAGCTTCGGCGACGTTCGAGCGCCTGCTCGCGACAGGCGGCTCCGCAAGCGGGCGCAGCGCGACGAGGGCCCTCCAGCAATTGGGCTCGGTGATCCGCGCCGTTGCGGCCGAGATCGAAGCCGCGAGTGGCCAGCAGCGCAGCATCGCGGCCGACGAGGTCCTGTTCGCCGTGTGGGAGCGCCTCGGCCTCGCGAGATCGTGGCGCGAGGCAGCGTTGGGGTCGGGGCCGCGCGCGGAGCAGATCGGTGCCCACCTCGACGCCCTGGTCACGCTCTTCGACGTGGGCAAGCGCTTCGTCGAGCGGCAGCCAGACGCGGGCATCCACGACTTCATCCTGCAGTGGACTGGGAGCGAGGTCACCGCCGACTCCCTCGCGAGTCGCACGCACGGCGGCACGGTCACCGTCACGACTCCGGCCGCTGTGCTCGGTCGTGAGTTCCGAGTCGTCGTCGTCGCCGGGCTCTCAGACGGTGTCTGGCCGAACCTTCGTCTCCGCGATTCGCTGCTCGGGGCAGGTCAGCTCGCGGAGCTCGAACGAGGCATCGACACCACGCGCGATCTCGTGGACCGACGACTCGAGGTGCTGCACGACGAGCGACGCATGTTCGCCCAGGCCGTGTCCCGGTCCTCGGAATGGCTGCTCCTGACCGCCGAGGAGAGCGAGGACAGCGCGCCGTCGCCGTTCTTCCTGCTGTCGTCGACCTCGTGGAACGACTCGACCGCAGCGCCGGGGCAGGCCGCGCTCGCATCCCTGACCTTGCGCGGCCTGGTCGGCGAGCTGCGTCGCGCCGCGATCGTCGACGGGGTCGATACCTCCGGCGCAGCTGGTCTCGCGAAGCTCTCGGCCGAGGGCGTGCCCGGCGCGGACCCGGCCGACTGGTACGGACTCCTGCAGCCGACCACCGGCAGGCCACTGCACGACCCGTCCGACCCCGACGCGAGCATCCCGGTCTCGCCGTCCAGCATCGAGAGCTTCGAGGACTGCGGCGTGAACTGGTTCGTGACTTCCCACGGAGGCGGGAGCACCAGCGACAGCATGAACGTCGGCAACATCGTGCACGCGGCCGCCGAGTTCGACTTCCCCAGCTTGGAGGCTCGAACGGCCTTCGCGCAGGCACGCCTGCGCTCGAGTGATTTCGACGCGCCCTGGCAGGAGAAGGCGGTTCGAGCGAAGGTGGACGAGCTCGTTCGCAACCTCTCCGCCTACCTGCACCGCGTCAGTCTCAGCGGCGGCGCCCTGCTCGGGGCCGAGCGTGGATTCAGCATCGAGGTGCGCGTCGAAGGCGATGACAGCGCCCAGATCATCCTGCGCGGCAAGATCGACCGCATCGAGAGCACCGCTGCCGGTTCCGTCGATGTCGTCGACTTCAAAACCGGCAAGTCGATGCCGTCCAACGACTCCATGGCCAGAAACGCGCAGCTTGCCGCCTACCAGCTCGCCCTCTCGACGGGAGCGGTGAGCGACCCCGTGGAGCGTCCGCCCCAGTCCGTCGAGCTCCCCCCGCGAAGCGATCAGGGAGGGGAGATCCCCGCCGCGGAGGTGCACGAGGCGAAGCTCGTCTTCCTCGCGAAGCCGACCTCGAAACTCGAGTGGAGCGAGCGCACCCAGCAGCCGTTCGACGAGGCGGCGACCGCGGAGTTCTTCGACCGCGTCCGCACCGTCGCCCTCGGCATGGTCGGGATCCCCGAGCCCTCCCGTGAGACGGGAGGCAGCGACCACGTCGCCGACGCCCACTATCTTGCCCACCTCGAGTCGCACTGCCTCGGCTCGTTCGGTGGCGGACGAGCGTGCGCGCTGCACGCCGCACCGGAGGTCACCGAATGACGCACACCTGGCCCGCAGGAGCCGTCACGCACGGCGATATCGCGCTGGCACTCGCCGACAACGACCCGTCGCGAATGCTCGAACCGACCCCGGAACAGCGACGCGTCATCGAAGCGCCCCCCGTGCCGAGTCTCGTGATGGCCGGAGCCGGCAGCGGCAAGACCCAGACCATGGTGCAGCGCATCGTCTGGCTCGTGGCCGCTCAGGGCGTGCATCCCACCGAGATCCTCGGCCTGACCTTCACCAGGAAGGCGGCGGGGGAGCTCCGTGAACGGGTGCAGCTGGCCCTCGCCCGGCTCCGCAGCGAAGGGCTGGTCGGCGGCGACGAGTTCGCTACCCCCGAGGTCTCGACCTACAACTCGTTCGCGAACCGCGTGTTCTCGGAGAACGCCCTCCTCATCGGACAGGAGCCGGACGCCCGTATCGTCGACGAGATGACCGCGTTCGCGCTCATGCGCAGCGTCGTGCTCGCGAGCGACGACGAACGCCTGAGCTCGCTCGACCTGCAGCTCGCCGCCATCACGGCCCTCGCGCTCAACGTCGCGAGGGCGATGAGAGACAACCAGCTCACCGCCGACGCGTGCGACGCGTTCGTCGCCGAATTCCGGCGCGTCGGTCAGCTGCCGGGTCGAGGCAAGGGCAACACGCCGAGCAAGCCGGTCACCGACGCCGTCGCCATCCTGGAGGAGCTGCCGATCTTCGTAGCGCTCGCCGAGCGCTACCAGCTCGAGAAGCGCAAGCGAGGGCTCATCGAGTTTTCCGACCAGGTGACGTTCGCGGCAGAGATCTGCGCGGGCACACCAGCCGTCGCCGCGGAGCTGCGCAGCAGGCACCGGTTCGTCATCCTCGACGAATACCAGGACACGAGCGTCGGCCAGACTCGCCTCCTCGGAACGATCTTCGGCGATCACCCGGTCCTCGCGGTCGGTGACCCGAAGCAGTCGATCTACGGGTGGAGAGGCGCGAGCCCCGGCAACATGCGGCGATTCCACCGCGACTTCCGGACGCGCATCGCACCGCCAGCCGAAGAGCCCACCTTCCAGCTGTCGATCTCCTGGCGGAACGACGCGCGCATCCTCGACGCAGCGAACCAGGTCGCCTCCAGGCTCCCTGAGGCCGATGACCCCGGAGTCACCCAGCTCGGTACGCGTCCGGGAGCGGCTGCGGGCACCGTCTCGCTGGCGTTCCCCGAGACACTCGATGATGAGGCGGATGCCGTCGCCACCTGGATGCGCGACCGCATTGTCGGCAGTGGCAGTGGCAGTGGCGAGACGAGACCGCCCTCGGGTGCCGTGCTGCTCCGCGCAGGCAAGCTCCTGCCACTCTTCTCGGCCGCCCTGACCCGTGCTGGCGTGCCCAACAGGGTCATCGGCTTGGGCGGGCTCCTCTCGTCACCCGAGGTTGTCGACCTCCGCTGTGCCATGCGCGTTGCGCACGACTCCACCGCCGGCAACGAACTCCTCCGGCTGCTCGTCGGCGCGAAGTACCGGTTCGGCCTCGCCGACGTGAAGGTCATCCACGACATCTCGCGGCGCCTCGCCAACCGGGACGTCACCATGGCGGCCCTCGCAGACGACGTCCGCGCCAGCCGGCGAGAACTCGCGACCGGTGACGACGAGGTGCCATTGCAGGAGGCCCTCGACTTCCTCGCCACTCGAATCCGCGGCGCCGCCAGGCGTGACGAGCCGGACACCTGGTTGACCGGGCTCAGCGACGAGGCGCTTCGCCGCATCCCGAGGGTGAACGACCTCATCTCCGCGCTCCGACGAAACTCAGGACTCCCGATCACCAGCTTCGTCGACGCCACCATCTCGATCATGGGTCTCGACCTCGAGGTGACCGCGAACCCGGACAACATCGCCAGAGTGGGCAACCTCGACGCGTTCGTCGAGGCGGCCGCGTCATTCGCATCCGCCGAGCCGGATGCCGACCTGGGCGCGTTCCTCGACTGGGTCGAGATCGCCGCGGGGGAGGACACGCTCGCCCCCGTCCAAGAGCAGGCCGAACCAGGAGTCGTGCAGCTGCTCAGCATCCACGGCTCCAAAGGACTCGAGTGGGACTTCGTCGCCGTGCCCCGCAGCGTCGAGGGGGAGATGCCGAGCTCATCACGCGACGGCCTCGGTTGGATCCGGAGGGGCGCCATCCCGTACGAGCTCCTGCTCGACGCCCACGACCGGCCAACGCTGTCCTGGCGGGACGCCGAGTCGCAGAAGGAACTCGCGGACCTCATGGCCGACCTCAGGGAGCGCATCAGGGAGCGCAACGACGACGAGGAACGACGACTCGCCTACGTCGCCTACACGCGGGCGCGCCACGAGCTGCTCATCACGGGTTCCTACTGGAGCGCCATCCACAAGGCGCCACGGAAGGTCTCGGTCTTCGTCAGCGAGCTCGCCGACGCGGGCATCATCGAGGCCCCGCCGGAGAACACGCTCGAGGATGCGCCCACGTCACTCGCCGCCGACAGCGTGGCGTGGCCGCACCAGCCCTTCACGGAGGCCCGTCGTCGACGAGTCGACGAGCTCTCGGGTGCCGTCGCCAGAGCGCAGCTCGACGCGACGATCCCAGACGAAGTGCTCGATCGGCGCATCGAGCTCCTCCTCCGGGAACGCGCCGATCGGAACACGGTGACGAACATCCAGCTCCCGGCACGTTTCGCGGCCTCGAAGTTCAAGGACCTCGTCACCGATCCCGCCGAGATCGCGGCGCAATTGCGACGTCCGATGCCGCAGAAGCCGTTCAGGCAGACCCGCATCGGGACGATGTTCCACGCCTGGGTGGAAGCGCACTACGCCGCGCCCAACGTCGGCGGAGACCTCCTCGGCATGGCCGAGATCTTCGGCACGGAAGACGCGGCGCTTGGCAGCCTCGCGGACGCCTCAGGTGCCGACTTCGCCGAGCTCGAACGCCTGCAGGACGCGTTCCTCGAGACGCCGTGGCCGCACAGGACGCCGATACTCGTAGAGCAGACCATCGAGTTCCGGCTCGGCGACCGCACCGTCGTCTGCAAGATCGACGCCGTCTTCGAGCACGACGGCCGAATCGAGGTCGTCGACTGGAAGACCGGCCGCGTGCCAAGCGGCGAGAGCGCCCGCTGGGAGCGTCAGCTGCAGCTCGCGCTCTACACGCTCGCCTACTCGGAGCACACCGGCGTCGCCCCCGAGCTCATCGATGCCGTGCTCGTCTACGTCCGAGAGGGCGAGGAGATCCGGGTCCCGGAGGTCACGGGGCGCCGCGAGCTCGAGCGGCTGCTCACAGAAGCGGAAGCCGCGCTCAGCGCCGCGAATCCGTCCGCATGAAGTCGTTCGGGGGAGTGTCGTCGTCGAGGTCATCCTCGGCTGCGTGATCGACGTCGACCTCCGGGCTGTCGTCAGGATGCACGTCGGCTGGCACCCCAGAGTCGGCCCTGTGCACCAGACCGGTGAGCACGGCGCTTCCCGTGTCCTGCGCGGCAGACTGGTGCGTCGGGCGGCGACCCGCGGCCTCCTTCAAGAGCTCCTGCACCTCTGCGATATCGAGCACCGGAAGCGTCTCGTGGACCAGCGGCTGAGCTGGCGCACGGTGGATGCGGTCGACCAGCGAGTCGAGCATCCCCTCCGCGTCGGAGATGATCTCCGCGTCGCTCGCATCCACGCCGTGGAGCAGCCAGCGGGCGAGCTCGAGCTCTGCGTAGAGCAGCGCGCGCTGGCGGAGCTGCCGGTCCACGGTCCCAGGGGCCTCATCCGTGTACTCATCGAGAATCCCGCGAGCGATGGCGCCATCGAGGGACGAGATCCAGTGGAGGTCTCGCGCCGGATCGCCGACGCGCAGGTCGCTCCAACCGAGGACACCGCGCACCTGGTTGCCGTCGGTGATGATCGAAGAGAGCCCGAGCGCTCCGTGGATGACCGTGGGCTGGAACTGCCAGAGCGAGTCGTCGTCGACGGCTGCCGACCACCGGCGATCAAGCGTCACCGGGAGACGGCCGGTCTCCTTCGCTCGGGCGATCGTCTGCGCCGCCGCCTGCCGCGCCTCCGGCGCGGTGAGCGTCGGCATGCCAGCGGCCTCGACCGGCCCCTTCGGAAGGGAGTGGATGGCGGCGATGGCACGACCGAGGCTCACGAGGAAGAGCGTGCCGGGCTCGAGCGTCTCCTGGTCGGCGGGGATCCCGCGCAGGTAGGTGTACACGGCCACCCGCTCGCGCTGATCGGCCAGGCTGCCGAGCACCTCGGACACCTGGAACGGCAGCCTGCTGCGCATCCCCGGCGTCAGCACGGCCAGCGCGCGCACGTCGGCCAGCTGCTCCTGCGCAGCAGCGGACGAGGTCGGGCGCCGGGCGATGATCGTCTCGCCGTCCGTGAGGGTCAGCAGGGCGGCGTCGAAGTCGCCGTGCGCCCCGTACGTGTGCTCGAGGGCCGCAGCCACATCGAGGTCGGGGACAGCGGCCACGGCAAGTGCCGCGAGTTCCAGCGAGAGCTCAGCCATGGGTCCAGGTTAGGAGGCCGGGTCCAGGCTGAGCGAGTGCCACGCCCGCACAGCGCCGAGGCGACCTAGGATGAGTCCGCCTATGAATCACTTCATGTCTCGTCTCCCCCTCGCCCAGCAGCAGACCGATCGCGACCACGAACGTCGGAGCCAGCCCGGTCTCGTTCAGGCGCTCTTCGCCGACGACGCCACCCGCGTGCTCGTCCTGAGCGGAGGCAAGGCGCTCATGCGCTCCGACGGCGACGGGCCGAAGCTCGAGCTGCTGGTCGCGACGAGCGAACGCGCGTCCGCGCTCGAGCCTGTCATCGGCGAGGCCATCTACCTCGGTCGCACACTGGCTGACGACGACGGACTGCCTCGGGGCACCTCCGTCGTCTCCATCAGCGTGGGCGAGCATCTCGCGGCCGCCCTCGAACCGGATGCGCGACTCTGGGCGGGGCTCATGGAGACCGCCGCGCACCTGGGCGCCCTGCATTGCGGGCTCTTCACCGAGGCGCTCGCCATCACGAACTGGCACGACACCCACGGGTTCTCGCCGCGAACGGGCTCCGCGACCAGCTCCGGCCTGGCCGGCTGGGTGCGCCAGGCGGAAGGTGAGTCGCATGTCAGCTTCCCTCGAACCGACGCCGCCATCATCGCGGCCGTCCTCGACCGGGACGATCGCATCCTGCTCGGCGCGAACGTGCGGTGGAACCCGCGACGCTTCTCGCTCCTGGCGGGCTTCGTCGAGCCGGGGGAGTCGTTCGAGGCCGCCGTCGCCCGGGAGATCTACGAGGAAGCGAGAGCGCACGTCGTCGAACCGAGGTACCTGGGTTCGCAGCCGTGGCCGTTCCCCGCGAGCATCATGGTCGGCTTCACCGCCAAGCTCCACCCGGACCAGGACCCGGCGAGCGTCGAGCCGGACAACGACGAGATCGTCGAGCTCGGCTGGTTCACTCGAGACGAGGTGCGCGCCATCGAGGATCGACTCCCCGGGCCCACCTCGATCGCTCGCGCGATCATCGATGCGTGGCTCAGTGGTCACCTCGACTGATTCGGAGACACCCGCGCAGGCCTCGACGGCAGACGTCAGCCTGCTCGCCTCCCTCAACGACGCGCAGCGTGAGGCCGCGCTGGCGCTGGTCGGACCTGTCTGCATCCTCGCCGGCGCTGGGACGGGCAAGACCCGCACCATCACGCACCGCATCGCCTACGGCATCCGCGCAGGCGTGTACGACCCGTCCCGTGTGCTCGCGCTGACCTTCACCTCGAAGGCGGCGGGTGAGTTGCGCGGACGCCTCCGCGACCTCGGAGCCTCCGGCGTCGCCGCTCGAACATTCCACGCCGCCGCGCTGAGCCAGCTCGGCTTCTTCTGGCCGCACACCGTCGGCGGACCCGCGCCGGCGATCGTGAAGGGCAAGGGGAGGCTCATCGCCGAGGCCGCCGAGCGCATCCGCCTCCGCCTCGACCCGGCCGGGGTGCGGGACATGGCGACGGAGATCGAATGGCGCAAGGTGCGCGAGCTCTCGCTCGAGGAGTACGCGATCCAGCTGCGAACGACGAGATCGCTGCCGAAGGGGGTCGGCGATGACGCGGCGCTCGCGCTGCTGCAAGCCTACGAGGACATCAAGGACGAGCGTCGGCAGATGGACTTCGAGGACGTCCTCCTCGCCACCGTCGGCATGCTCGAGCTCGAACCGTGGGTGACCCAGCGTGTTCGTGAGCAGTACCGGTTCTTCGTCGTCGACGAGTACCAGGACGTCTCGCCGCTGCAGCAGCGGCTGCTGCAGCTGTGGCTCGGCGAGCGACGCGAGCTGTGCGTCGTCGGCGATGCGGCGCAGACGATCTACTCGTTCGCCGGGGCGTCCAGCTCGTTCTTGACGGGGTTCCCCGAACGCTATCCGGACGCGCGAGTCGTGCGCCTCGAGGACAACTACCGCTCGACGTCCGCGATCATCGCCGTCGCCAACGAGGTCGCGCGTCACGTGCCATACGCGCTCACGCTCGAGCCGGCCGCCGAGACACCGAGGCGAGAGCCGCTGCCAGAGGTCCTGCAGTTCCACGATGACGATGATGAGGCGCGCGGGGTCGTGCACCGCATCGGCGAGGATCTCCGCGGCGGCATCCCGATCGAGAGCATCGCCGTGCTGTACCGGACGAACGTGCAGGCCGCCGCCGTGGAACGGGCCCTGCAGGACGCGGGGATCGCGTACTCGGCCATCGGGCAGCGCCGGTTCTTCGAGCAGCCGGAGGTGCGCCAGGCGCTCAGCGCACTGCGCGCCGCCGTCATGCAGGAGACCGAGGGGCCCCTGTTCCAGGCGGTCAGTGACGTGCTCCGCGACCTCGGGTGGACGCACGAACCGCCCGCCGACTCCGGCGCGCTCCGCGACCGGTGGAACTCGTGGGACGCGCTTCTGCGGCTGGCCGACGCACAGCCGCACGGCACGAAGCTCGCCGAGTTCTCGGCCGAGCTGCAGCAGCGGGCCAAGATGCAGTACGAGCCGGAGCTGCGAGCCGTGACGCTCTCGAGCATCCACGCGGCGAAGGGGCTCGAGTGGGACAGCGTCACGATCATCGGGGCGAGCGAGGGCCTGCTGCCCATCTGGTACGCCGAGTCGCAGGCTGAGCTCGACGAGGAACGGCGCCTGCTGTACGTGGCCGTCACGCGCGCACGGAAGCGGCTTCGCCTGACACATGCGCAGTTCGGGGGGAGACGCGACGCGGAGCGCCCTGCGTCCCGGTTCCTGGCAGAGCTCGGCACCCGCATTCGGCGTGGAACGAACGGCGCGTTCGGTGGACCTCGCCGCTGACGGCGTCGACATTCCAGGAGTCAGCGCCGCAGTCTGCTGACCCAGGTCCGTCGGCGAGCCAGGATGCGACCGATCTCGTCACGAGACTGCGCACGATCTCTCGAGTGGACCGTTGCAGTGGGACCCGGTCGTTGACGGCGAGCTGGGTGGCGATGGCCGCCCAGGCGAGGTCCGCGTCGAGTCGGTGCAGGTCGTCGCAGCGCACGCACGGTGTGCGACCGGGCACGACGAACGGTCCGATGGTCGCCCCGAGGTCCTCGGCGATGACGGCGAGGTGCGGGACGTCGTCGGCCATGAGGGGCGCGTATCGCCGTGGCGGCAGGACGTAGTCGGCGCAGTCGACGACGACCCCGATCTCTGCGGGTCTCGGAGGCCGGTAGTCGGCTCCGGCACGCCTCACGGTGCATCCGAGCGTCGCGATGTGCTCGGCGAGGTCGTCGCCCGCGACGGTGCCCCGAACCAGGACGACCGGAGGGCGCCGCGCTCCACCCCGCGCGGATCTCGTTGTGCGTCTGCGCGGCGAGGCCGGCGCCACCTCGAACAGCGGGCTGACGGCGTCCAGCAGGTCGCGCACTTCGGCACCGCTCAGCCCGAGTCGGGCGCCACGCGCCTGGAACTGCTCGAGCGTGCCCTGCTGACGCAGCGATTCGAGGAAGCGCTCGGCTCCCGTGGTCGGTGCGTCGATGACCGCGCGAGCGGTGACCCCGCCGAGCTGGAGCGCCGTGGGGGAGCGCCACACGATCGGTACGCCGGGAGGCAGTCGGAGGTCCATGCGGAGATCATGCTGGAACTGGCGGGACCACGCAGGAGTTCTCCACAGGGAAGCTGCGGCGCGGCCGGGGGATCGAGCCCGGCCGCGGCCGCGGCCAGCTAGCTGGCGGGCTTGTCGCCGCCCTCGGGTGCATCGCCGAAGGCCGTGGGGTCGTCGAGGAACTTCGCGAGCGCCTCGTCGTACTCGTCGGCCGGGAGCTCACCGAAGCCGAGCCTCGTCACCAGGGCCTCCGGGTGGTCGATGTCCTCACTGGTGGGGAGGGCGTCGAAGTGCGCCCAGAGCTCGTCGCGAACCTGCGCGCCATGGGCTTCTGACACAGCCCTCCACATCGCGGCCGCCTCGCGGAGTCGACGGGGACGGAGCTCAAGACCGACGAGCGAGGCGAACGCGCGCTCCGCCGGTCCACCCACGGCTCGCCGACGGCGGACCGTCTCCGCCAGCGCAACGGACTTCGGGAGCCGAGCGGTCGCATCCTCCGTCACGACGTCGACCCAACCCTCGATGAGCGCGAGCATCGTCTCGAGCCGTGCCAGCGCCGCCTCCTGCTGCTCGGTTCGCGGCGGGATGAACGCGCCTTCCGAGAGCGCGGCCCTGATGCCATCCGGGTCGCTCGGGTCGAGGGTCTGCGCGAGCTCCTCCATGCGGGACACGTCGATGCTCACCCCTCTGGCGAACTCGGTGATCGACGAGATGAGATGCAGGCGGAGCCATTTGGCGTGCTGGAAGAGACGCGCGTGGGCGGTCTCGCGCACCGCGAGATACAGCTCCACCTGCTCGCGGTCGACGTCGAGGCCCTCGGCGAAGTCATCGATGTTCTGCGGCAGCAGCGACGGGCGGCTGTGGTCGAGGACCGGCACGCCGATGTCACCTCCGGCGACGACCTCCTCTGCGAGGTTCCCGACGACCTGACCGAGCTGCACCGCGAACATGGCGCCGCCGATGCCGCGCATCATCGAAGAGGACTGGCCGAGCAGCTGCGCCATCTCGGGCGGAGTCTGCTCGGTGAGCACGTTCATGAGCGCATCCGCGATGCTCGTGGCGACGGGCTCGGACAGCGAGGTCCAGAACTGGATCGACCCCGTGATCCACTCGAGCCTGGTCAGCGTCGCGGGGGACTCGCTGAGCTCGCCGAGTTCGGTCGCCTCGCTCAGCCACAGCTGCGCCACGCGGAACGCCTGGTCGAAGCGCGCGGCCTCTTCCGAGCTGATCTCGCGGTTCTTGGGCTGCGCCACCCGGCGCGCCTGGTCCCGCGCGACCTGCCAGTCGAGCCCGTTCCCGGGGTTCGCCACGGCCGCCTGCAGCTGCGAGAGCAGCGCCTGCACCGCGGCAGGGTCGTTCGGGAGCCCCGCGACACCGGCCAGCTTCGCAGGGTCGAAGCCGCCCTGGCCGCTCAGCAGCTCGCGAAGCAGCTTGCGCAGCTCGTCCTCGGATCCGTCGTCGGGAATCGGTCCCTGTGCATCACTCATTCCGCACCTCCCAGCGCTTGGATCTACGCTAGCTCGTGGCCCCTCGAAGGAAGGGTCGCCGTGACTGCGTATGCGCCGAGTGCCTTGCGCCACGGGCGAACAATGGCCGCAGGACATCGAAACGAGCGCAGTGACCTTCTTCTCCGAGCCCTCATCAGAGGGTGAAGCGCGTGTGCGCGAGCAGTCCGAGGCGTTTGCCAGAGCGCACGAGGCGAACCGTCGTCGAAGCGAGGAGGGGACCCGCAGGGCGCGCATCGGCCTCGTGTTCCTGTCGATCGGCATGCTGCTGCTCGTCGCGCTCGGGTTCAGCCCGGCCCCGTACGTCGTGCGCTCGCCAGGGCCCGTCTTCGACGCCCTCGGCACCGTGCAGGCGTCGCAGGAGGACCCCACGCAGGTGGAGGTCATCACGATCGGCGGAGCGGACACGTTCGAGCCTTCTGGCGGGCAGCTGGATGTCATGACCGTCAACGTGGGCGGGAGGCCGGAGAACCTGCCCAACTGGTTCGAGGTCTTCCTCGCCCTCGTCACGCCGTCCAACGACGTGCTTCCCGTCGAGGCGTACTACGCAGATGCCGAGACCGGCGAGCAGCGCGACGCGCAGAACGCTGCGCTGATGCAGGGTTCGGAAGCGGATGCGATCGCCGCCGCGCTCCTCAACGAGGGGTACGACGTGGGGACGGCGCTCGCGATCGTCTCGGTGGGTGAGGACGGGGCAGCGGCAGGGATGCTCGAGCCGGGCGACCTCGTCACCTCCGTCAGCGGCATCCCGGTCGACTCGACCGAGGGGCTCCCAGCGGCTGTCGCCGAGGCCTCTGGCGGCAATCTGGAGGACCTGCAGCCGGTGGACGTGGCCGTCGACCGGGGCGGCGAATCCAAGACCTTCTCGATCACGCCACGCGCGGGCGTCGTCGAGGGGGAGGAGCGAGCGCTGCTGGGCGTCACCGTCTCCACGCAGCACGACTTCCCCATCGATGTCAGCATCGAGCTCGGCAACGTCGGGGGACCGAGCGCGGGCCTCATCTTCGCGCTGGCCGTGTCGGACAAGCTCGTCGACGGGGACCTCACCCAGGGGCTCCACGTCGCCGGCACCGGCACCATGTCCCCGGACGGCACCGTCGGCAGCATCGGCGGCATCACGCAGAAGCTGTACGCGGCCGTCGAGGTCGGGGCGGACCTCTTCCTCGCCCCCGCCGACAACTGCCAGGACGTCATCGACGGTGGCGTCCCCGGCGGTATCCCCGTGTACGCGGTCTCGTCGCTCACGGAGGCCGAGCAGGTCATCCAGACCGTCGGCGAAGGCGCCGACACGACCTCGCTGCGCACCTGCGAGTCCGTGCTCGGCTCCTGAGGCGGCGGTGTCTCAGTCTTGCCAGGCACTTGCCAGATAAACTCTCCTAGTTCCCCTTTCTCGGAAAACAAACGGCCCTTCCAGGCAATGACAGGTACGACGTGACAAGCACTGCAGCTCAACAGCCCCAGAGTCCGAAACCCGCCAGCCGACGTCGGATGGGACCGCTCACGATCACACTGCTGATCGTCGTGGCGCTTCTCGTCGTCTTCTTCTGGTTCGCCGGCCGATACGCGGACGTGCTCTGGTACGACCAGCTCGGCTTCCTCCAGGTCCTCCTCACCGAATGGGGAGCTGGCGCGATCATGTTCGCGATCGGACTCGTCGCCATGGCGGTACCCCTGTACGTGAACCTGCAGATCGCCTACCGCGCGCGTCCCGTCTACGCGAAGCTCAACGAGCAGCTCGACCGCTATCAGCAGGTCATCGAGCCCATCCGTCGCGGGGCCATGGTGTTCGTGCCCGCCATCTTCGGCCTCTTCGCCGGTGTGGCGCTCATCGCCTCCTGGCAGACCGTGCTCATGTGGATGAACTCGACGCCGTTCGGCGAGACCGATCCGGTCTTCAACCTCGACGTCTCGTTCTACGTCTTCCAGCTTCCGCTGTACCGCGGTGTGGTCGCCTTCGTGAGCGCCGTCGTGCTGCTCTCCCTCATCCTCACCGCCGCGACGCTGTACCTGTACGGCGGCATCCGCGTGACCGGTCGCGAGGTCGTCATCTCGAAGAGCGCGCGAACGCACATCGCGATCCTCGCTGGCCTCTACATGCTCGTCCAGGCAGTGAGCTTCTGGCTCGACCGCTACGCGGCGCTCAACACGCTCTCCGGCCGCTGGACCGGTGTGCTCTACACCGAGGCGAACGCGACGATCCCCGGCCAGGGCATCCTCGCCGGAGCCGCGATCGTCGTCGCTGTGCTCTTCTTCATCGCGGCCGCCATCGGCCGCTGGCGTCTGCCGCTCGTCGGGACCGCGCTGCTCGTCATCGTCGGACTCGTCGTCGGCATGGTCTACCCGTGGATCGTGCAGCAGTTCCAGGTCGGACCGAGCGAGCAGGCGCTCGAGACCCCGTACATCCAGAACAACATCGACGCGACCCGCGCCGCCTACGGCCTCGACAAGATCGAAGAGGTCAACTACGCGGCCGAGACGACGGTCAGCCAGGGGCAGCTGCGTGACGACGCCGACACCACGGCGAACATCCGCATCCTCGACCCGTCGCTCGTCTCGCCGACGTTCGCGCAGTTCGAGCAGGAGCGCGCCTACTACCAGTTCCCGGAGAGGCTCGACGTCGACCGCTACGAGATCGACGGCCAGGTTCAGGACGCGGTCGGCTCCGTCCGAGACATCAACATCGCGGGCCTCGGCGCCGACGCCCAGTCATGGGTCAACAACACCATCGTCTACACGCACGGCTACGGGCTCGTCACGGCCTTCGGCAACCAGCGCGGCCCGGACGGCCAGCCCCTCTTCATCGAGGGCGGCATGCCGAGCGAGGGCGCGCTCGGCGAGTTCGAGCCCCGCGTGTACTTCGGCGAGACCTCGCCCGAGTACTCCATCGTCGGTGCCCCAGAGGGGTCCGAGCCAGCTGAGTTCGACCACGTGTCGGGCGAGGACGGCGCAACCCAGACGTACAACACGTTCACGGGAGACGGCGGTCCCGATCTCGGCAACCTCTTCAACCGTCTCGTCTACGCGATCAAGTTCCAGTCGGAGCAGATCCTGCTGTCGGAGTACGTCAACGACGAGTCGCAGATCCTCTACGACCGCGACCCGGCTGAGCGAGTGCAGGCAGCTGCCCCGTACCTGACGATCGACTCCGACCCGTACCCCTCGGTCGTGGACGGACGCCTCACCTGGATCGTCGACGGCTACACCACGAGCAACAAGTACCCGTACTCCGAGCTCGCCGGCCTGCAGAACCTGCTCGAGGACGCCGACACGCCGGCTTCCTCGTTGCCGCCCGAGGTCATCAACTACATGCGCAACTCGGTGAAGGCGACCGTCGACGCATACGACGGCAGCGTGACGCTCTACGCGTTCGACGAGACGGACCCGATCCTGCAGACGTGGCAGAAGGTCTTCCCGTCGACGCTCAAGAACGTGTCGGAGATGTCGGGCGACCTGCTGAGCCACATCCGCTACCCCACGGACATGTTCAAGGTGCAGCGCGAGATGTTCGCCCGGTACCACGTGACCGACGCGAGCACGTTCTACAACCAGACGAACGCGTGGCAGCTGCCGCAGAACCCGACCGGTGGCGAAGCATCGCAGCCGCCGTACTACCTGACGATGCAGCTCCCGGGTCAGGAATCGGCGTTCTCGATCTACTCCACGTATATTCCGCTGACGAACGCGAACGCGCAGTCGAGGAACGTGCTGAGGGGGTACCTGGCGGCGAACTCCAACGCGGGCTCGACAGACGGCACGGTCGCTGACACCTACGGACGCATCACGCTCCTCCGGGTCGAGAACGACAACGTCAACGGTCCGGGTCAGGTGCAAAACATCTTCAACTCGAACGAGACGGTCGCCAACCAGCTGAACCTGCTCGAGCGAGGCGGCCAGACGCAGGTGCTGCGAGGCAACCTGCTGACCGTGCCCGTCGGCGAGGGCTTCCTGTACGTGCAGCCCGTCTACGTCGAGTCGACCGGTGAGACCAGCTACCCGCTGCTCAGGCGCGTGCTCGTCGCGTTCGGCGACAAGATCGCGTTCCAGCCGACGCTCGACGAGGCGCTCGACGAGCTCTTCGGCGGTGACGCCGGTGCGGACGCGGGCGACGGCGGCGTGGAGGTCTCCGACGACGATCTGCCCGTCGACTCCGTCCCGGACGACACCGCTGGGACGCCGGCTCCGACTGCGACGACTCCGCCGGCTGGCGGGGGAACGGGCACTCCGCAGGAGCAGCTCTCGACGGCCCTGGCCGACGCTGAGCAGGCACTCGAGGACCGCACGGCGGCCTACGCGAACAACGACCTCGTTGCCGCGGCCGAGGCTGACAAGCGACTCACGGACGCGCTGAACCGCGCCCGCGAGGCCGACGGTCAGATCTCGGGCACCTCGGGCGCGCCGAGCGATTCGCCGGAGCCGACGCCGACCACGTAGGCAGCCGAGCTCCACACGCCGACGGGCGTCGTCCTCACTGAGGACGGCGCCCGTCGGCGTCTGCGCCTGCGTCTCATTCGTGCGGCGCGCCCACGCCCCGCCCCGGCTCAGGATTCCGCAGCCGAGGTGGGGCGTGTGCACCTGCTGAGCGGGCGGCGGCTGCACGAGGCCCAGGTCTGCGGGTGCACCCGCGATTGTCACGGAGGCGCGACGCGCCCGGGATACGGTGCCCACCGGGCCGGGTGAAGCGATTTTCGACGATTTCGCATCCTTCGGGCGGCTTCTCGGCCCGCTCTGGGCCGTGGCACTGGCCCCGTCGCACCCCCGACACGCCGTGTTTTCCGGGGGAGGAGCACCCCGAGTTGCACGACGTGAGGACCGCGTGTAATGTTTTCTCTTGTGCCGCGGGGTGGAGCAGTTCGGTAGCTCGCCGGGCTCATAACCCGGAGGTCGTAGGTTCAAATCCTGCCCCCGCAACCAAAGCCGCACAAGTTGGGTTGCTCGAAAGAGCAAGTATGAACTGCGGCACAAGGCCCGTTTCCTCTCGAGGAAGCGGGCCTTTCGCGTTCCCGCTTGCCGCCGCCCACCATCCGTCCCCGGGGCGCTGGGCGGACCTCGAAGTGCGCGGGTGTCGTGGCCCGCCTCAGCCGGTTCGCGGCCTGATGCCGCTAGTCTCGGCCATTCGACGTGCGCCGATCGTTGGCGCGGTAGGAAAGCGGCGGTGCCAGGTGGCCAGATTCACGAGCCTCGAGCGGCGCATCGACGTCGCCGCCGGGCGTCTCCTCGAGAACTCCCCGTCACACGGCTTCAGAGCCGCCCTGGTGGAGTTCCTGGTGTTCGGCCTGAAGCAGGCGTGGGCGTGCATCTTCGGCGCGCTCATGCTCGTCATGATCCTCGCGGCGAGGCTCTGGTACCCGGACGACGCCCTGCTCGCTCGGAACGACGCGCTCGTCATCGGCGCCGTCGTCATCCAGGTCGTCATGATCGCCGCGCGGCTCGAGACGGGGCGCGAGCTGCTCGTGATCCTCGCGTTCCACATCGTCGGCACCGGCATGGAGCTCTTCAAGACGAGCGTCGGATCGTGGAGCTACGCGTCAGGGGGAGTGCTGCACATCGGCCCCGTGCCGCTCTACACGGGCTTCATGTACGCCGCAGTCGGCTCGTACATGTGCCGCGTCCATCGCCTCTTCGACCTCCGCTTCTCGAGGTACCCGCGCATCTGGCTGACCGTCATCGCCGCGATCTTGATCTACGTGAACTTCTTCACGCACCACTACGCCTACGACTTCCGCTACGTGCTGCTGCTCTTCGTGGCGGTGCTGTGGGGTCGCACGTGGATGCACTTCCGCGTGTTCCGCAGGACGCTCCGCATGCCGCTGCTCGTCGCGTTCCTGCTCGTCGCGCTCTTCATCTGGTTCGCAGAGAACATCGGCACGCTCGCGGGGGCGTGGGTGTACCCGAACCAGGAGCACGGCTGGGAGCTGGTGTCGATCACGAAGCTGCTCTCGTGGTTCCTGCTCATGATCATCTCGGTGGTCATGGTGACGCTCGCCTACCCACCGAAGCCTCCCCTCGCCGACGCGGAGGCGCCGGGGCAGGAGGCGCGCGCGGTGCGCTAGTCCCAGGCCTTGGCGGCGGGGATGCGCACGATGAAGGCCGCGCCGTCATCCGACTCGACGGCGATGTGCCCGCCGTGCGCCTCGACGATGGACTTCACGATCGCGAGCCCGAGCCCGGTGCTGCCAGAGGCACGCGTCCTGGCCGAGTCGCCGCGTGCGAACCGCGAGAAGAGGTCCTGACGCAGGGTCGCTGGGATGCCGGGGCCGTCGTCGCGAACCACCAGGACGGCTTCACGCCCGGTCGCGGATGCCGTCGCGAGCTCGTAGCGGACGGAGACGTTGACGTGGGTGCCCTGCGGGGTGTGCTGGCTGGCATTGGAGAGGAGGTTCACGACGATCTGATGCAGGCGCTCCCAGTCGCCGAGGACGGAGACCTCGCTCGGGGGCACGGTGGCGCTCCAATGGCGGTCGGCGTCGCTCGCCTGCGCGTCGCTGACGGCGTTGATGACGAGTTCCGAGAGGTCGACGGTGTCGAACTGGAGGTCCTGGCCCTCGTCGAGGCGCGCGAGCAGGAGGAGGTCGTTGACCAGAGAGCTCATTCGGGTCGCCTCCGACTCGATGCGCGCGAGGGAGCGTTCCGTGGTGTCCGGCAGTGACGCGGAGTCCTGCCTGGTGAGCTCTGCGTAACCCTGGATCGCGGCGAGCGGGGTGCGCAGCTCGTGGCTGGCGTCGGTGACGAAGCGGCGCATCCGCTGGTCTGCCGCAGACCGAACCGCGAAGGCCTCGTCGACGTGCGCGAGGAGCTTGTCGAGTGCCTCGCTGACCTTGCCCACTTCGGTCCTCGGGTCGATGTCGTTGAGCTTCACGGCTTGGCGGAGTCCCACCTCGCCTGAGGCGAGGGGCATCTGCGCCACGTTCTCGGCGGCGTTGACGACCCTGGAGAGGGGACGCATGGCGACGCGCATGACCAGGGCGACGAGGAGCACGATGAGGCCGATGCCCAGCGAGGAGAGCACGAGGGTGAGCACGGTCTGGTTGAGGGTCGCCTCTCGGGCGGTGTCGAGGGAGACCGCCGAGATGAGGGCGTAGCTGGGGTCCCCCTCCCACTCGTGGATCATGACGCGGAAGTCGCCGGCGACGTCATCGAGCTTGATGGTCTCCAGCAGCGAATGCTGGGCCGCGAAGCCGTCCGACTGTGCGAGGGCTGCGAGCTCGTTCTTGATGGTCTGGTCGCACTCGACCGCCGACGTCTCGCTGAAGGACGCCGAGTCGATGATCTCGCCGTTGTGCGCGAGAGCGATGATCGTGCCAGGCGCGTGTCCGACGAAGTTGATGAGCGGCTTGACCTTCGGGGCGCTCGTCTCGCCGTTCTTCGGCGGGTGCGGGTGGGTGCCGGGGATGTCGTCCCGGTACTTGTCGACGGAGTTCTCGAGCACCGACATGGAGGCGGCGAGCTGCGTGTTCACGACGCTCGTGATCGCCGAGTTGAGGGTGACGACGTTCATGATGCCGATGACGCTCATGACGAAGGCGACCACGAGGGTGACGCCGACGATGATGCGCGCCCGGAGCGTCCACGGCCTCATTCGGCTGGCCTGATCACGTAGCCGACGCCGCGGACCGTGTGGATCATCGGCGTGCGCCCGGCGTCGATCTTCTTGCGCAGGTAGGACACGTAGAGGTCGACGATGCTGGCCTTGCCGGCGAAGTCGTAGTTCCAGACGCGGTCGAGGATCTGGGCGCGACTCAGCACGCGCTTGGGGTTGCGCATGAAGTAGCGCAGCAGCTCGAACTCGGTGGTGGTGAGGGCGATCGGGTCGTTGCCTCGACGAACCTCGTAGCTGCTCTCGTCGAGGAAGAGGTCGCCGACCCGGAGCTGCGAGGCGTCGTCCGCGACCGCCTCGCCCGCTCGTTGGATGAGTCCGCGGAGCCTGGCGACAAGCTCCTCAAGGCTGAAGGGCTTGGTCATGTAGTCGTCGCCGCCCGCGGTGAGCCCGATGATGCGGTCGTCGATCGAGTCCTTCGCGGTGAGGAAGAGGACGGGCGTGGCGTGTCCCTGACCTCGGAGGTTCCTGAGAATGCTGAGGCCGTCGATGTCGGGAAGCATGATGTCGAGCACGACGACGTCGGGCCGTTCCGCCGTGAACTTCGCGAGCGCGTCGCGACCGTTGCTGGCCACGTCGACCTGCCATCCCTCGTAGGAGAGGGCCAGGCTGACGAGGTTCGTGAGCGTCTCTTCGTCGTCGACAAGCAGCACGCGGATGGGGGTGCCGTCCGGCCGGTGGAGACGGGGGAGCTGGGCGAGGACCGCCCGACGGCGCCCGGGCTCGATGATCGGGTCAGCGGAAGCAGAATCGGGCATTGGATCATCGTGTCATGAGCGGGCCCCGCGGGTGGTCTGCGGGCCCGTCCTCATAGGAAGCTCAAATCTTCTCTTACCGAGGGCATGGAGGGAGTTCGTAACCTGCGACGCATGACACTCCAGCGAATCCAGCAGCCCGACCTCGGGAGCCGCACGCCGGGGGTCAAGAAGGACCTGCAGGGTGGGCTCTTCCACCGTCCCCGGTTCCTGCGCGGCCCCCGCACCGAGCGTCCGTTCGACGCGCCCCAGCTCTTCACGGAACGCCTTGTGCTCCGTCCCCACACCGTCCGCGACGCGGCGGCCTGGCACGAGATCGTGTCGAACGCCGACGTGGTCCGCTACCTGCATTGGAAGCAGCGCGATCTCGCGGAGGCGACGGAGCATCTGAGCCGGCGCACCACGCAGACGCGGCTGTGGCAGTCGGGGGACTTCATGGCACTAGCAGTCGAGCATGACGGTCAGCTCGTCGGCGACGTCTCCGTGCACCTGCGGGAGGTCGAGCCTGAGCACCGGTCCGCTGAGCTCGGGTGGATCATGCATCCGGGATTCGGCGGTCACGGCTTCGCCACGGAGGCTGCGGATGCGCTCGTCGAGTACCTGCGCGACTATGTCGGAGTGAAGCGGGTGCTCGCGGTGATGGACCTCGAGAACGAGGCGTCCTACGCGCTCGCGAGGCGCCTCGGCCTCACGGAGGTCTCCCGCTCCGACGACTCGAGGACCACGGCGCTCGATCTGGTCTGAGCGGAGTCGCCGCCACGCGTCCGCTGTGCACCGCCTGTGCTCGCGGGGTGCGACGCCGCCATGAGCTGCGCGACCTCCAGGAGGTCCCATGCCATGTCGCCGGTGATGGAGATCCCCCTTGCCCCTGATCTGCGTGTCGTGCCTCGCACGAGCATGTAGTGCGTGCGGAACACGCGATTGCCAGCCCGCTCCTGCGCGTCGTGGAAGAACACGGTCTGCGAGAGGCCGGTGCTGTCGTCGAGGGAGACGAACACCGTGCGGCGGCCCCCGCGCATCGGCGGCGTGTTCGTCGCACGGCGAACCCCGGCGATGAGCACCTCCGTGCCGCCAGGCAGGTCGATGAGCGTGCTCGCCGGCACGACACCGAGCTGTCGGAACAGCGGGAAGAAGCGCTCCATCTGGTGACGGCTCACGCCGAGGCCGAGCTCCTGCAGCTCGAGATCGGTCTGCGTCTTGCCGTGCAGGTCCATGGTGCTCACTCCCCGCAGCTGGGGGACAGGCAGCGCGAACGCGAACGCCTGCTGGTGCTCCGGCACGCGTGTCGGGCTGCTGGTGAGCGAGCGGATGAACGCGAGCAGCTCGTGCCGCCTGCGCGGCTCGTAGTCGATGAAGGCGTCGAGTGCTCCGACCCTGGCGAGGGAGTCCAATGTGTTGCGACGGGGCCGCACCCGTGCGCGGAAGTCGGCGAGTGAGTCGAACGGCTGGTGTTCGGCGACCCTCTCGCGTTCCGCCGAGGACATGCCGCGCACATCCGCGAGGGACATGCGCACCCCGTCACGCCCATCCGGGAGCGGCTCGACCGTGTACTCGAGGCCGGATCGCTGCACGTCGATCGGCAGCAGCGGGATGCCGAGGTGCCTTGCTTCGGCGATGATCAGGTCCTTGCCCCACATGCCGGGGTCGTGGGTGAGGAGGCCCGCCCAGAAATGCGCGGCGCGGTGGGTCTTGAGCCACGCGCTCTGGAAGGTGGGCAGAGCGAACGCGGCACCGTGGGCCTTCGCGAAGCCGAAGCTGCCGAAGCCGGCGAGGACCTTCCACGACCGTTCGATGATCTCGGGCGGGAACCCGCGCTCGGCGGCTTTGCCGCGCACCAGCTGCTCGATGCGCGGGACGAGGTCTGGCTTCGCGAGCCAGCGTCGGTACACGTCGGCCAGTTCGAGCCCGCAGCCGGTGAGCTCGTCGAAGATGCGCATCACCTGCTCGTGGAAGATGACGACGCCCTTCGTCTCGAGCAGGATGGGCTTGAGCCTCGGGTGGATGTAGTCGGGCATCACCTCGCCGTGGCGTGCCCTGAGGAAGTTGAGGGGCATGTTGTTCTGCATGGGGCCGGGGCGGAACAGGGAGATGTCGATGACGAGGTCGTTGAACACCTCGGGCTGCAGCTTCCCGACGAGTTCCATCTGCCCCGGGCTCTCGACCTGGAAGATGCCGAGCGTCTTGGTCGAGCGGATGGTCTCGTAGGTCGCTTCGTCGTCGAGGGGCAGCGCGTCGAGGTCGAGCTCCTCACCGCGGGTGCGCTTGAGCTCCTTCACGGCGTGGGCCATGGCGCTCTGCATGCGCACGCCGAGGATGTCGAGCTTGATGAGGCCCATCGGGTCCATGTCGTGCTTGTCGAACTGGCTCATGGGCAGGCCGATGCCTGACATCTGCACTGGCGTGCGGTCGAGGAGGGAGATGTCGGAGAGGATGACGCCGCACGGGTGCACGGAGATGTGTCTCGGCAGGGAGTCGAGCCGCTCCGTCGCCTCGACGAGCACGTCGAGCTGACGTGAGCGGCGCACCTCTTCGGCGAACTCCCGAAGCTCGGGTTTCTCGGCGAGGGCCTGCCGGAAGCGCTTCGCGGAGAAGCGCCACAGCTCCTTGGCGATGCGGTCGACCTCCCCGTCGGCGAGCCCGAGCGCGAGCCCGGCGTCGCGCACGGCCCCCCTCGAGCCGTACGTGTTCACCATCGACATGAGCGTGACCCGCTCGCCGCCGAACTCGTCGAAGATGCGGTGGTAGACGCGGTGGCGTTCTGCGCTCTCCACGTCGAGGTCGATGTCTGGCAGCGTGCGTCGCTCGTCGGAGAGGAAGCGCTCCCAGATGAGCCCCAGGGAGACGGGTTCGACGTGGCTCGTGTACAGGAGGTAGTTGAGGAGCGAGCCGACCCCTGACCCCCTGGCCTGCACACGGACCCCCATCTCCTTGATGAGCTCGACGACGTGCGAGACGGTGAGGAAGTAGGGGGCGAAGCCCAGCTTCCGCACGGTCTTCAGCTCATGGGCGAGGCGATCGTGCAGCTCGCGCTCGTGGGCACTGGATGCGCCGGGGTAGCGGGCGGGGATCGCGGCTTCGGCCTTCGCCCGCAGCACCTCGAACGGGTCGCCGTCGATGCCGAAGCGCGTGACCTCCGGCATGCGCGGGGTGCCGATCCCCGCATCCCGCTCGAGATCGATGATGCAGGCTTCGGCGAGCGCTCTCGTCTGCGCCATGAGGTCGTCGGCGGCGGAGGCGTCGTGCCCGCCCGCGTCCGCGACCATGCGCGCGACCTGCCGCATGAGGCTCGCTGGCTTGAGCCACGCCTGCGCGGTGGGGGCGAGCTCGATCTCGTCGAGCGCTCGCCGAGCACGGACGGCGTCTGCGATGTCGACCGTCGCCGCTTCCTCGGGGGAGGCGTAGCGGACCGCGTTCGTGAGCACCGCCCGCAGCCTGGACTCCGTGGCGAGACCGAGCATCCGTGTCGCCGCTGTGACCGAACCGGGAGTGCCTGGTTCGGCGAGGTGGCACACGACCTCAACGACCAGCGAGGAGTGGGGGAGCGCGTGCACCCAGGTTCGCAGTCGCTCCCGCGCCAGTCCCAGCTGTGCCACGGAAGCGGCCGTGCCGACGTCGCTGCTGGGGCCGAGCAGCACCGTCAGGCGAGTGGCCCCCTCCTCGTCCTCGGCGAGCTTGGCCAGGCGGGCGAGCGGGATGCTCGGCTCATGCACCCCCGTTGGGGCGCTCGCGGTGGTCTCGTGCGCTGCAGACACGGCCCGGCACAGTGCCGCATAGCCGGAGCCGCCGTCTCCACCCGTCGCGAGCACGACAACCCGCCCGAGGGGCTCGCCCCGTTCGTCGTGCACGGCGAGCTCGCTGCCGAGCACGGCCCGCAGCTTCGCGTCTCTGCAGGCGAGGAGGTGCTTGACCGCGCCGGAGATGCCGTCGCGGTCGGTGAGGGCGATCGTGTCGAGGCCCCGCTCGACGGCTGCCTGCGCGAGCACCTCGGGAGGGGAGACCGCATAGTGCGCGCTGAAGCCGGACGAGACGTGCAGGTGGGGGAAGCTCATCGCGTGCTCATTCCCAGCTCAGCGCCAGGAGCCAGCCGCCGGAGGCACGGCAGAGGTCGTAGAGGTGTCCGTCGTGCTGTGCGTGCTGCTCGTGTGCGCTGTCGCGGACCGCGGTGACGCGCCACAGCTCCTGGTCGATGCGCTCGGGGGATGAGCCTCCGTGCCACCACGGCGGGAGCCTGCGGAAGTAGGCCTGGGGCTG
The DNA here is from genome assembly GCF_008831075.1 of Pseudoclavibacter terrae. Taxonomy (GTDB): domain Bacteria; phylum Actinomycetota; class Actinomycetes; order Actinomycetales; family Microbacteriaceae; genus Pseudoclavibacter; species Pseudoclavibacter terrae. The sequence continues at coordinate 1,080,323 of NZ_WBJX01000001.1, forward strand.
GCCTGTGACGGTGTAGAGGAAGCGCTGCCACACGAAGGAGACCGGCTGCCCGTCTGGGCTGACGGCGACATCGATGGTGTCGTCGATGACGGTTGGCATGGTTCCCTCCTTCGTTGATTCGAATCTGTATTCGAACGTGGATCAAGCGTAAATCGCACCACCGACAGTGGCAACCGCAAGTCTCAGTCAGAGGGTGAGGGTGTGCTGCAGCTAGACAGGTTCTAAATCTGTCTGATAGCTTTTCTGCAGAACGTCACCCTCAAGGACGAAGGCACATGACTCACACCCCAGACTCGATCCCCTCGGCAGACTCCATCCGCTCGATAGGGCTCTCGACGCTCCGCCTCCCGCTCGCCACCCCCATCTCCGACGCGAAGGTCTTCACGGGCAGGCAGAAGCCCATGACCGAGGTCGTCTTCCTCATCGCCGAGATCCACACAGAGCAGGGCTTCTCCGGCCACGGGTTCAGCTACTCGAAGCGTGCAGGCGGCGCCGCCCAGTACGCCCATGCACGGGAGGTCGCCGAAGTCGCGCTCGGCGAAGACCCGAACGACATCCAGAAGCTGTACACCAAGCTGCTCTGGGCCGGCGCCTCCGTCGGACGCTCTGGCGTCGCCACCCAGGCGCTCGCGGCGTTGGACATCGCGCTCTACGACCTGAAGGCCAAGCGCGCCGGCCTGCCGCTCTCGAAGCTGCTCGGCGCGCACCGCGACTCGGTGCGCACCTACAACACGTCAGGCGGGTTCCTCCACGCGTCGCTCGACGAGGTGCGCGAGCGCGCGACGCAGTCACTCGCAGCGGGCATCGGCGGCATCAAGATCAAGGTCGGCCTCCCTGATACGGCCGAGGACCTGCGCCGCGTCCGCGCGGTGCGCGACCACATCGGGGCGAGCGTTCCGCTCATGGTGGATGCGAACCAGCAGTGGGACCGCGCGACGGCCCTGCGCATGGGCCGCCGCCTCGAGGACCTCGACCTCACGTGGATCGAGGAGCCGCTCGACGCCTCCGACGCGGAGGGGCATGCGGAACTGGCGCGTGCGCTCGACACCCCGATCGCGACGGGCGAGATGCTCGCCTCCGTGGCCGAGCACCGTCAGCTCATCACCGCCCGCGCGTGCGACATCATCCAGCCGGACGCGCCCCGCATCGGCGGGATCACGAACTTCCTCCGGCTCATGACCCTCGCCGACGAGGCGGGCCTCGACCTCGCCCCGCACTTCGCGATGGAGATCCACCTGCACCTGGCCGCCTGCTACCCCCGCGAGCCGTGGGTCGAGCACTTCGACTGGCTCGACCCGCTCTTCGAGGAACGACTCGAGACGCGAGGCGGCCGGATGATCGTGCCGAACCGTCCGGGGCTCGGGTTCACGTTCAGCGAGCAGGCGCGGGCCTGGACGACCGACAGCGTCACGCTGTCCGTCTGAGCGCAACCAGCCTCCACCGCACATGCCGCGGGGGCGAAGAGTTCGACTGCGCGGCGTGAGCCGTGCGCTCGCCGACGATGCCGTCGGCGATACTGACAGAGAGGTCCTCGAACATGTCCACAAAACCAATGTCCACCCGCAAGATGTGGTGGATCGCACTGATCTCGGGAATGGCGTCCTACATCGACGCAGCCGCCATGACCTCGAGTGGAACGGCGCTTGTCCTGCTGAAGGACACGCTGGCGCTCACCCCGGAGATGATCGGCGTGCTGTCCTCGGCGCTCACCTTCTCTGTGGCCATCGGGGCGCTCTTCGGCGGGCGGCTCGGCGATCTGCTCGGGCGCAAGTCGGTCTTCATCGCGACCATGGTGATGATCGCGGCAGGCTCAGCCATGCTGGTGTTCGTCGAGGTCTTCCCCGGGCTCCTCGCCGGCATGATCCTGGTGGGGCTCGGCGCAGGTGCCGACCTGCCGGTGTCCCTCGCCACGATCTCGGAGATGGCCAAAGCCGGGCTGCGCAGCAGCATGATCGGCTTCACCCACTTCCTCTGGAAGATCGGCAGCATGGTTGCGCTCGGAATCGCGACCATCGTCGGCAGCATGGGGCAGCTTGGCGCCCAGATCCTGTTCGGGCACATCCTCGTCGTCACGCTCCTGACGCTCGTCGCACGCTTCGCGGTGCCCGAGTCGACGCTCTGGCTCGAGCAGCGTGAGGCTGAGAAGGCCGGCGCCACGAGTCGTTCGGATGCTGCGCTCGGCTGGACGACGCTCAAGACGCTCCTCAAGGCGCCATTCGCCAAGTACTTCATCGTGCTCGCCATCTTCTACACGCTCATGAATCTCGGCTCGAACACGGTGGGGCAGTACGGCGCGTACATGTACACCGAGGTCGCGGGCTCCTCTGTCCAGGTCTACTCGACGGTCAAGCTCATCACGATGTTCCTCGGGGCGATCCTCGTCCTCCTCTTCATGCGAGTCGTGGGGACGCGCTGGCGCATGACGTGGTTCGTGGGTGGTGCCATCTGCACGATCACGGCGATGTGCGTCCCGCTGTTCCTCGGCGTGACCGAGGGAACGCTGAACGTCATGATGTTCCTGTGGCTCATCGGCACGGTGTTCGCGGGTGAGGGCATCATGAAGATCTGGACCCAGGAGTCCTTCCCGACCCTGCTGCGGTCGTCGGCTCAGGGCGCGATCATCGCGATCGCACGGTTCGGCTCGTCTGCACTCGTGCTGGTCACCCCGGTCGTGCTCGCCACCGGTCCCGGTGCGCTGTTCGGCTTCCTGACTGGCTCCTGCCTCGTCGCCGTCGTGCTGGCCTTCGTCGTCTTCTCCCGTCAGCGGACGACGGTCATCGACCAGGAGGAAGCGGACGCCGCGGCTGCGCAGGACGCCGCTGTGGATGCCGCGCCTGTGCGGGTGCAGGGATGAGCGACACCATGCGAGAGGTCGTCCGAGTGCTGCAGGGGGACAGCGCTCACGCGGCGCCGCTCATGCGCTGGTGGTGGTTCTCGACGCACGTGAGCGAAGCGGCCATCGACGCCGACCTCGACGCCATGCGGGCCGCCGGGATCGGGGGAGTGGAGGTCGCCTTCGTCTACCCGGTCGACGAGGGCGGCCCGAGCTTCGGCTCCCCGGAGTTCCTGTCGCTGGTCGGCTATGCGGCGCGCGGGGCTGAACGGCGTGGCCTGCGCTTCGATCTCACGCTCGGTGCGGGGTGGCCGTTCGGTGGGCCGCACATCGACACGATGACGGCAGCTCGGGGCCTGCGCTGGGAGCGCGTCGAGCTTGCTCCCGGGGCGATCGAGGTCGCATTCACCCCACCGCTCGACGGCGACCGCGTCGTCGCCGCGTATGTCGGCGCCGGTTCGATCCAAGAGCGCCCCGGCGCGTGGCATCGCGCGGAGCTCGGGGAGCGCATCCACGTGCCGGCGCTGGGCAACGGCCCTCGGGTGCTTCTGGTGGCCGTGTCGCGCCTCACCGGGCAGAACGTGAAGCGCGCACCGCGCGGCGGCGAGGGGCTGGTGCTCGACCACTACTCCGCGCACGCAGCGAAGGTGCACCTCGACGCGGTGGCGACGCCCTTGCTGACCGCGGTCGGCGCGTCCCGCGTGCATGCCGGCTTCTGCGACAGCTTCGAGGTGTACGAAGCCGACTGGACCGAGGACCTGCCTGAGCAGTTCCTCGCCCGTCGCGGCTATGAGCTGCTGGCTTCGCTGTGGATGCTCGAGGTCGAGGTCGAGGGCACTGCTCGTCTGCGCATCGATTTCATGACGACGCTCAGGGAGCTGTTCGAAGAGCGCTTCCTGGCGATGTTCCGGGACTGGTCGCACGATCACGGCATCCTGTTCCGCGCGCAGGCCTACGGCGAGCCGCCGATGCTCCCCAGCAGCTTCCGCCTGGTCGACCTCATCGAGGGCGAGGGCTGGGGGTGGCGACGCTGGACGAAGAACTCCTGGGCGGTGTCCGCGGCCGGGGCCTTCGGCCAGTCGTTGGTCTCGTCAGAGACGTGGACCTGGGTGCATTCGCCGTCGTTCCGCGCGGGGCCAGCGGACCTCCTCGGCGAGGCCTACGAGCACCTGCTCAGCGGCGTCAACCTGCTTGTCGGTCACGGGTGGCCGCTCGGGGCGGCGCTTGGGGACGGGCAGCCCGTCTTCTACGCATCAGGAGCGCTGGATGCGAGGAACCCGTGGTGGTCGGTCGCAGGCGAGCTCTTCTCGGGGTTGGCCCGGGCCAGCGCGGTCCTCCAGCTGGGGACGAGGATCGCTCAGGTCGCCGTCTACCACCCGGTCGCAGAGCTCCTGGCGAGCGCCGATGGTGAGCGACCGTTCGACCTCTGGCGACAGACGCGTCGGTTCGTGGATGACGGGTTCGTCTCCGCTGTGCGCACAACGGGTCTGGACTACGACCTCGTCGACGACGCGCTGCTCGCGGCCGGGGGCACGGAGCGCTTCGAGGTGCTGCTTGTGCCAGCTGGGTGCACGCTCTCCGCGGTCGCTGGTGCACAGCTTGCGGCGGCGGGCCTGCGGGTCGTGCGGTTGTCGGCATCCGCCGGTGAGGCGCGTGAGGCGGAGATTCGCGCCGCGTTGGCCGACCTGGTCCCGCCCCTCGCCACGAGCGAGCGAGCGACGGTCGGCGTGACGACTCGGCAGCTTGACGGGGCGCGGGTCTCGCTGGTCGTCAATACCGGGGAGGCTGCTGCCGAGGTTGCACTCGAGGCGCACGGCTGCAGCACGCTCACGGTGTGGGACAGCGTGTCGGGAAAGATGCGCCTGGCAGCTCAGGACGGTCGTGCCGTGGTCCGCCTCGGCTCGTATGAGGGGGTCCTGGTCGCCCAGACGCCGGGCTGGGCCGGTGAGCAAGGGCTGGGGCAGGACCTCGACAGTGGAGTGGATGGGCAGAGCCGACCGCTCGGAGAGGGCTGGTCGGTGAGCGTGGAGGGCGGCCAGCGTCCGGTGTCCTTCCCCCACGTCTGGGAGGACGATCCAGGCATCGCCCCGCAGGCTGAACGGCTCGTGTACACGACGCAGGTCGAGATCGAAGCGAGCGCCCACGCCGCCCTCGACTTCGGTGAGGGCGTCGTCCCCGAGGAGAGCCCCGAACGTCGAGAGAACTCCTTTGCGCTGCCGGCCACCCCGCCCGTTGGCGCCGCAGCGCGGGTCGAGGTCGATGGCGTCCTCGCAGGGGACGTCTGGCGCGCCCCGTACTCTGTCCAGCTCGGGAGGCTGTCCGCGGGTCGCCACGAGATCACGGTGACGGTGTCAGCCCTCGGCGTCCGGAGCACGGCCGCGAAGGCGGTCGACGGGACCAGCCCTGCCGCGATCGCCGCGAACGGAGTGCGATTCCGGGTGCAGGACGCGAGCCGCAGGCAAGACGGAGCGCGGGCGGGCCTCTTCGCCATTCCCATCCTGCGCCTGTCACCAGGGGAAGCCGCGTCGACAAGGGACTCGCTCGGGAGGACGTGACGCACGATGCAACCCTCACCGCGGCCGCCATGTCGCGGCTCGGACCCTCAGGGATGGCACGATGTCTCCATGAGCATGACGCGCGCCGAGGAGATCGCCAGGGTCCTGGCCGACCGCATCGTCGAAGGAGTCATCGCCCCCGGTGACCGCCTGCCGAGCGAGGGCGGCCTCGTCGAGGAGTTCGGGGCGAGCAGGACGGTCGTGCGTGAGGCGCTGCACCGCCTGCAGTCGCGCGGCCTCGTTCGCACGCGCGTCGGCTCCGGAAGCTACGCGCTCACCCCTCCCGTGCCCACGGCGGGTGACGACTGGCTCGGGGCGCACACCGAGGCTGAGCGCGCCGAGCTGCACGCGTTCCGCATCGCCGTCGAGGTCGAGGCCGCCGCGCTCGCGGCGCGTTCCCCGTCACCCCAGGAGATCGCCGAGATCGACGCAGCCCTCGACTCCCTCGCGCAGGCCACCCTGCCGAGCGAGACGGTCGATGCAGACTTCGCGTTCCACCGCGCGATCGCCGCAGCATCCGGCAACCGCTACTTCCTCACGGCCCTCGACCGCATGGGCGCTCGCGCCATCATCCTGCCGCCCGCGCGCATCTCCGACAGAGAGCGCAACGCCGCGGACTCGGCCGCCGTGCTGGCCGAGCATCGGGCCGTTGCCGACGCGATCCGCCTCAACGACCCCGTCGCCGCCGCGGCCGCAGTGCGCACGCACCTCTCGGCATCGACGGCCCGACGAGCGGCGCGCGAGTCGAGGGCGTGACCCGCGCGCGGCTCCCCGCGCAAGCGCAGCGGCCCGCAGGCCCGCGGAGCCGCGGGTCCGACTAGCCCTGGGACGACACCGGGGCCATGAGCTGCGGCCCCGAGCTCGCGACCCGGCCCACCTCCGGGCCCACCTCGTGCATCACGAGTGTCGAGGCCAGCTCCACGCCCGCCTGGCTCGCCTCGTCGAGCAGCCCCTGCGAGCCGACCACCGACTGGTCCAGCCACTCGTCCCACAGCACCCGCGGCAGCATGAGGGGCATGCGGTCGTGGATGCTCGCGAGCTCGCCCGTCGACCCTCGCGTCAGGATCGTCGTCGAGAGCACCCAGCGGGACGGGTCGTCGCCGGGTTTCGTCGGGTCAGCCCACCACGAGTACAGGCCAGCAAACGCGATCAGGTCATCGCTCCGCTCCGGATGGATGAAGAACGGCGTCTTCGAACCGGCCTTCGTGCCATCCGCCGTCTTCCGCCACTCGTAGTAGCCGACCGCCGGCACGATCGCACGCCGCTGCTTCACCGGGCCGCGGAACGTCGGCTTCTCCAGCACCGTCTCGATCCGCGCGTTGAACGCCTTCGACGAGAAGCTCGGATCCTTCGTGAACGGAGGGAGCAACCCCCACCTGGCGCGCTCGACGCGGCGCACCGCATCCCCGCCGCCCTTCGGCTCCGGCTCGACGACAACAGGCACCGGATCCGTCGGAGGAGTGTTGTACGACGGCTCCGGCAGGTCAGCGCCGAGCGCCTCGATGTCGAAGAGCGCCTCGACGTGCTCAACTGCTGGGGTGACGTAGCGACCGCACATGACTCAACGCTACGACGCGGGAACCCACGACGCGCGCTCCGAGCTTCGGATTCTCTGTACGCTCAGAGCATGGTCAAGCAGCGCAGCGCCCTCGAGCGCATCCCCGCGTACAAGCAGGGCGCCATGCCCAGCACCAGCGACGTCGTGAAGCTCTCCTCCAACGAGAACCCCTTCCCGCCCCTCGCCTCAGTCCGCGACGCGGTCGCCGCCGAACTCGAGCACATCCACCTCTACCCCTCGATGGCCGCCCCAGAGCTGACCACGCGCATCGCGAAGCTGCAGGGCGTCGCGCCGGAGAACATCGTCCTCGGAGCCGGGTCCGTCGAAGTGGCGACGCAGCTCGTGCAAGCCAGCGCAGGAGAGGGCGACGAGGTGATGTTCGCCTGGCGCAGCTTCGAGGCCTACCCCATCATCGCGATCGGAGCAGGCGCGACGCCCGTGCAGGTGCCGCTCACGCACGACGAACGCCACGACCTCGACGCCATGGCAGACGCCATCACCGAGCGCACCGCCATCATCTTCGTCTGCAACCCCAACAACCCGACGGGCGCGAGCCTCACCCACGCCGAGGTGCGGTCCTTCCTCGACCGCGTCCCGAGCGACGTGCTCGTGGTCATCGACGAGGCCTACGAGCACTTCAACAGAGACGCCGAGACCGCCATCGGCATCGACCTCTACCGCGAGTACCCCAACGTCGCCGTGCTCCACACCTTCTCCAAGGCCTACGGCCTCGCCGGCCTCCGCATCGGCTACGCCGTCGCCCAGGCCGACGTCGCAGCCAACCTCCGCAAGGTCGCCGTCCCCTTCGCCGTCTCCGCCCTCGCCCAGACCGCCGCCTCCGCGTCGCTCGACGCCGAAGCCGAGCTCGCCATCCGCATCGACGACATCGTCGCCGAACGCGACCGCGTCACCTCGGAGCTCCGAGCCCAGGGGTGGAACATCGGAGACTCCCAGGCCAACTTCGTCTGGCTCAGACTCGGCGACGACACCACACGCATCGACGCCGCCCTCACCGAAGCCGGCGTCCTCGCCAGGGCATTCGCAGGCGAAGGCATCCGCATCACCATCGGCTCACCGGACGCCAACAGCCGCGCGCTCACCGCGCTCGCGGGAGTGCATGCGGGGGCACGAGGATGAGCACCTGGCGCATTCGCGACTTCCAGCCGACCGACATGGACGCGCTGCTCCGGCTCTGGGAGCAGCATCGAAGCTCGGGGACCGAGCCGGTGTACGGGCTCAGCGAGGTCATCGCGTCGACCCGAAAGGACACCGCCGTCGTCGCGGTCGCAGGGGAGAAGATCGTCGGCGTCGCCGTGGCGCGAGCAGCCCACGACCAGGGCTGGATCGTGTTCTTCGCGACCGACGACGAGTGGCGCAGGCGCGGCATCGGCGGCGCGCTGCTCGCATCCCTCGAGCAGCGGATGGCCCAGCACGGCCTGCAGAAGCTCACGATCCTCGTGCCGGACGAGCAGACCCAGGTCGGCGCGCTCACGAAGGCCGGCTTCGCAGACAAGCGGCACCTGCGCTACTTCGAGCGGGAGATCCGAGTCAAGCAGCAGGAGATGGTCGCGCTTCGCGAGCTCGGCGGACGCATCCTGCCACCCGACCGCTGGGATGCGATCGGCGGAATGCAGCACGAGAAGGACGTGCTCGAGCGTCGCCTCGTGCTGCCCCTCAGCGACCCTGACCTCGCCGAGGAGTACGGGGTTGTGCCACCACGCGCCATCGTGCTCTTCGGCCCTCCCGGCACGGGCAAGACGACCTTCGCGAAGGGCATCGCCTCCCGCCTCGGGTGGCCGTTCGTCGAGGTCTTCCCGTCCAGACTCTCCGCGTCACCCCGGGGCCTCGCCGGCGAGCTGCGCGAGACGTTCGAGCAGGTCGAGTCGCTCGAGCACGCCGTCGTCTTCATCGACGAGGTCGAGGAGATCGCCTCGCACCGAGGAGGAGAGCCGCCGTCGCCGACGCAGGGCGTCACGAACGAGCTCCTCAAGATCATCCCCGCATTCCGCGAGAAGCCGGGTCGTCTCCTCATCTGCGCGACGAACTTCATCCGAGCCCTCGACCAGGCCTTCCTGCGCCACGGGCGCTTCGACTACGTCATCCCCATCGGGCTGCCGGACGCCGCAGCGCGTCGGGCGATCTGGGAGCGGTACGTGCCCGAGTCGGTGAGCGACTCCGTCGACGTGCCTGCGCTGGTCGAGCAGACGAGCGGGTACTCGCCGGCTGACATCGAGTTCGCCGCTCGCCGCGCCTCGCAGGTCGCCCTCGAACGCGCCGTCGCGGCCCGCAACTCGGGGGATGTCGTGCCCCTCGGGCCGACCACGGACGACTTCCTCGCCTCCATCGCGTCGACGCGCACCACCGTCTCCTCCGATGTCGAGCGCGAGTTCGAGGAGGACATCCAGGCGATCGCACGCGTGTAGCGCAGGATCGCTGTCCAACTTCAGTGCGATATCGGGGCGGACGCTGCGTTTTCGGGCCAATCGGCCGGATATCGCACTGATGTTGGTCACAGGTGCGACGGCCGGGAGGCCAGCAGGACCTTCGGGAGACAGACGAGGGGCCGGATGCGATGCATCCGGCCCCTCGTCCGTGCAGCTGAGGCTAGGCCTTCTTCGCTGCGGAGTCCTCGTCGTCCGTGGTGATGTCGAAGTCGTCGACCTCGTCGTCACCTTCAGGGTCGAGCTCGGCCTCGACCTCGTCGAGGTCGTCGTCTTCGTCGTCGGCGTCTTCGAGTTCGCTCTCGATCTCGTCGATCCACTCGTCGAGCAGGTCTTCAGCGGCCTCGTCGTCTGCGGCGGTCTGCACCTCGAGGGTGCCGTCGCCCCACAGGCGCGAGGAGACGCGGACGTCGTCGGTGTCCTCGACGGCGTCGTGAGCCTCGGATTCGTACTCGTTGGCGATCTTCGCGGCTTCGTCTTCGGATTCGGCTTCGATGACGAGCGCCGAGACGACCTCGTATTTCAAGAGCACGGCGTAGGTAGGCATGGGGCGACTCCTCGTGACAGCGAGCACACCGCTCGCAGAATGAAGGTACTCGTGACGGTGCGCGCAGACAAGCCGGGGCCGGTGCGTCGCGGGTGACACGTTGGTGAAGACTTCCCGACCGGTGCAGCTCACCGTAGGCTCGCGTCATGTCTTCCGACGCTCGCACCCCCCTTGAAGCACCCCTCGGATCCCCTGACGGTGGCCAGCAGCGTCCGATGCTCGGCGTTGCTGTCGCGCAGTATGCGCCAGGCGCGGACCCTGCCGAGAACGAGCGGCTGCTGCGCGAGCACGTCGCCATCGCCGCGGGTCGGGGCGCGCGGCTCGTCGTGGTGCCCGAGTACGCGAGCTTCTTCCTCCCGGACCTCGGGGAGGAGCTCGTGCGCCAGGCCCAGAGTCTGGACGGGGCGTTCGTCTCTCGGATGCGATCGCTCGCCGTGCAGCATGGCGTCGCCATCGTCGCCGGTCTCGTCGCCGAGTCCGAGGATCCGGGCCGGTTCGCCAACACGCTCGTCGCGGTTGATTCGAACGGCGAGGTCGTCGCCCAGTACCGCAAGGTGCACCTGTACGACGCGTTCGGCGCGAAGGAGAGCGACTGGGTGGTCCCAGGTGAGCTCTCGGCGCCGCAGACGTTTGTCGTCGGAGGCGTTCGGGTCGGCCTGCAGACCTGCTACGACCTGCGCTTCCCCGAGGTGACGAGGACACTCGTGGATGCGGGCGCGCAGCTCATCGCCATCCCCGCCGAATGGGTGCGCGGCCCGCTGAAGGAGCACCACTGGAAGACGCTGCTCGCTGCGCGGGCGATCGAGAACACCGTGTACTTCGCGGCGGCCGACCACCCCGCGCCGATCGGCGTGGGGCACAGTGCCGTCGTCGATCCGCGCGGAGCGACCCTCGCCGGTGCGGGTGTCGACCCGGGCGTCTCCATCGGTTGGGTCTCGCTCGACGTGATCGATGCGGTGCGGGAGCAGAACCCGGCGCTCGAGCTGCGGCGATACCGAGTGCTGCCGATCGACTGAGCTTCTACCGGCTGAGTTCGCCGAGCCGGTCGAGGCGGCGCATGCCCTCCTCGAGGACTGCGTCGCTCTTGCAGAACGCGAAGCGCACCAGTGAGCGGTAGTCTCCCTGCCGCTCGGGTGTGCACAGGGCGGCCACAGGGATGCCGACGACCCCGATCTCGCGGGGGAGTCGACGGCACAGCTCCGTGGCATCCGTGTAGCCGATGCTCGCCGCATCGGCGATGGCGAAGTAGCCAGCCGAAGGGGTCGCAGTCTCCAGGCCCCGGCTGCGCAGGGCGGTGACGAGCAGGTCCCGCTTGGCTCGCAAGCGGTCGCGATCCTGGTCGAAGCGCGCGGCCGGAAGCCGAAGGCCGACGGCGATCGCGGGCTGGAATGGCCCACTGCCCACGTAGCTGAGGTACTGCTTGACGGCAAGGACCGCCTCGATGAGCGTCGCGGGGCCCGTCACCCAGCCCACCTTCCACCCGGTCACGCTGAAGGTCTTGCCTCCGGACCCGATGCTCAGCGTCCGCGAGGCGGCGCCGGGCAGGCTCGCGATGGCGACGTGCTCGCCATCGAAGACGAGGTGCTCGTACACCTCGTCGGTGACGATGATCGCGTCGTGGCGAGCCGCGAGCTCGACGATGAGCTGCAGTGTCTCGCGGCGGAGAACCGCGCCCGTGGGGTTGTGCGGGGTGTTGACGACGATCAGTCTGGTTCGGTCGGTGACGGCTCGCCTGAGCTCGTCGTGGTCTGGCTGGAACTCGGGCCACCGGAGGGGCACGGTCACCAGTCGGGCGTCGGCGAGGTGCGCGAGGGCGCCGTAGGCGTCGTAGTGCGGTTCGAGGACGACGATGTCCTCACCGGGCTCGACGAGGCCGAGCACCGTTGCCGCCAGCGCTTCGGTGGCGCCGACGGTGACCAGCACTTCGCGGTCAGGGTCGAGCGAGACCCCTCGGAAGCGGAGCTGGTGCTCGGCGATGGCAGCGCGCAGATCTGCGGTGCCCCTGGGCGGCGGATACTGGTTCTCGCCACGGGAGATCGCGTCGATCGCCTCGTCCAGCAGCTCCTGCGGACCCGAGTAGTCGGGGAACCCCTGGCCGAGATTCACGGACCCGGTGGTCCGCGCGAGTTCGCTCATCTCCCCGAAGACGGTGCCCTGCAGCTCTCCGCTCGGTGAGAGGAGGCCAGCACCCTGGGCTGCCCGAAGCCACGGTCCATCTCTGCGCATGCATCCAGTCTGTCATCGGCTGAGTCACGATCGAATCTCGAACTGCGACGTGCCGCGGAAACCAGAGCGTCCACTCCGCCTGCTCCCTAGACTGGCGCCACCGATGCGCCCCGACGCATGGAGCGAACGTCAGGATTCACATGCTCGACACACCTTCCCCTGCCGGCGCCGACGCGACGAGCGCCGACGCGCCCACGAAGGCTGCGCAGCAGGATGAGCATGGGCGGCACCGCGCGGGTGCCCACCTGCACTCCATCCACGACGATGCGCCCGTCGTGACTCGACGCATCGGGCTGCTGCTCGCGGCAGGCGTCGCCGTCGTGGCTGCGGTTGTCGGGGGTGTGAGCGGTGCGCTCATCACGGCGAATCTCATCGGCGAGCCCAACCAGGACGCGCAGCGTCTCACGCAGCCGCTCGGGTCCCCGAGCGAGCCCACGGCTCCGCTGCCGGGGGAGGCAAGCGGCGCGATCGCGTTCGCCGCTCCGAGTGTCGTCACGCTGACGGTCTCGACGCCGACCAGGACCGAGACCGGGTCTGCGGTCGTGTACTCGGGCGACGGCCTCGTCATCACCAACGCCCACGTCGTGACGCTCGACGGCACGGTCTCTGATGCGCAGATCACGGCGACGACCAGCGACGGTCGGGTGTTCACCACGAGCCGCGTCGGACTGGACGTGCTCGCCGATGTGGCCGTGCTGCGCTTGACCGGGGCAAGCGGTCTCCAGCCGGCCAGGTTCGCGGACTCCGACCAGCTGATCGTCGGGCAGTCGACGATCGTGCTGGGCGCGCCGCTCGGGCTCACTGGCACGGCGACGACCGGTGTCGTCTCGGCGGTCAACCGCAGCATCGAGATCGCGTCGGCGGCGGTCCCGCCGACGGTTGACGAGAACGCCGCGACCGATTCTCCGCTCAGCTCGACGGCCGATCCGGGCAAGAGCATCGTCCAGCTGCCCGTCATCCAGACCGATGCCGCCATCAATCCGGGAAACTCGGGCGGTGCGATGCTCAACGCCGAGGGCGAGGTGATCGGCATCAACGTCGCGATCGCCGGCACGAAGCCCGGCGGTCAGGGGCAGGCGGCCTCGAGCGGCAGCATCGGCCTGGGGTTCGCGCTGCCGGCGAACTATGCGGTGCAGATCGCGGCGCAGCTCGCGGAAGGCCAGACGCCGTCGCACGGCGCCCTCGGTGCGACGGTCCGCAACGCGGCAACCGTGGCGACGAGCGGGCAGAGCATCGTGGGCGCCTACGTGGACAGTGTCGTGGAGAACGGTGCGGCTTCGGTCGCCGGTCTGCGTCGGGGCGACGTCGTCACCTACATCGGCACGATCCCCGTGTCGAACGCCAACGACCTGATCGCGCACGTGCGCGTGTACGAGGCGGGCGAGGAGGCGACGCTGACGGTGGTTCGCCAGGGAGAGGTCATCGAGATCGAGGTGTCCCTCGACGCTGCCGCGTAGGCACCCCGGGGCTTCTCTCGCCCGTTAGACCGAGGTGTCGTCGTGCTTGTCCTTCCCGCGGGTGAGGGCGAGCGGGACCCGGAAGAAGGAGAACGGCCCGCGCGTCAGCGCCTTGTGGTCGTCTCCCGCGTCGCTCTTGGGTGGAGCGTAGGTCGGGTGCAGTTCGATGGGGAAGCTGGCCGGTGCGACGCCGAACGCCTCGCGTGCTGTGCGCACGACCTCGTTGCTGAGCATCCGGTTGCCGGCTCCGCCGATGACGGCGCCGATCCCGAACGGGACGAGTCGCCCGACGGTGCTGGCCGACTGCCGCACGACGAACCTCTTGAGGAACATCGATTGGATGCGTCCGGAGAGTTCGCCGACCATGGCGCGCGGGAGGCTCTTGGTCACCATCTCGCCCCAGAAGACCTGCTTGGTGGGGCCCTTCCCGAAGACCTGGCCTGCGAACTGCTGGATGAGGTTCTTGCTCGCCTTGCCGAGCATGAGCGACTGGATGAGGGTGCGTGCGCGGACGGGATCCGAGATGGGGAGGCCGTGGATCTCGGCGACGGCCTGCCCGAAGAGGGAGGTCATCTCGAGGAAGCCAGCGGTCTCGACCCCGGTGACGGCGAGTGAGGCCGCGGTTCCGACGCCGGGAACCATGGCTGCGGCGCCTGCGGCTCCACCGCTGACCGTGGTCGCGTTGAGGTACTGCTGCTCGATCTTCTTGATGAGCTCGCTCGGTGTCGCGTCCGGGTATTTGCCCCGGAGGATGCGGATCTGCCGGACCACGATCGGGCGCTGGATGGCCATGAGGCGGTCGAGCCAGATCTTGTCCTGTTCGCCGGGCGCCGCGCCGGTCTGCTCGTCGCGAGGCGGCAGGGGCGCGTAGGTGGTCGCGTCTGCGGCGTCGTCGAAGCGCTGCGTGCTGGAATCGGACACTTGACCTCCTTGTGGTGGCACCGCCCCGGGTCTTGCAGGGGGCGACGCGAGCAGTGTATGAGGGGCCGCCTGGGGAGAGCTTGGAGCTCGCGGGGCGGCGCGCCACGCCGGATCGTTGGTACGGTTGAGCGATGTCTTCGAAGAGCTCAGACGTCGGCGATGGCACCGCCGACGATGTGAACGAGAGTGCTGCCAGCCCCGACGTGCCGGAGGGCGACGCGAGTCGACCCCAGCCGATCATGGTCGAGGCGATCGTCGTCGACGACACCGTGACCGTCTCCTCGCTGGCGGAGGAGGCGACTGCGGAGCAGGAGACCGGCCTCCCGGCCGCCGTCAGGAACCCGGTGCTGGGTGCCGCGACTGCCGAGGGGCTCTCGACGATGACGCCGGTCACCCGCGTCACGGAGGCTCCGGATCGTGAACTCGGCGACACCGTCCTGTCGGTCAACGGGCTCACGAAGCGATTCGGTTCCGATGTCGCGGTGAACGATGTCACGTTCGAGGTTCGTCGCGGCTCCTTCACTGGCATCGTCGGGCCGAACGGCGCGGGGAAGACGACGACCCTGTCGATGGCGACGGGATTGCTGAAGCCCACGAGCGGCAACGTGGAGGTCCTCGGCCTCGACGTGTGGAAGAACCCGAAGGCCGCGCATCCGCACATCGGCATCCTGCCTGACCGTCTGCGCCTCTTCGACCAGCTCACGGGCGGGCAGCTCCTCTACTACTCCGGGCTCCTTCGTGGGCTGTCGCCGGCTGACTCGCGTGCGCGCACCGAGTCGCTCGTGCACGCGTTCGAGCTCGAATCGGCGGCGAACCGGCTGGTCGTGGACTACTCGGCTGGCATGTCGAAGAAGATCTCGCTCGCAGCGGCGCTGATCCACTCGCCTGAGCTCCTGGTGCTCGATGAGCCGTTCGACACGATCGATCCGGTGTCTGCGGGCCAGCTCATCGACATCCTCCTCGAGTACGTGCAGCGCGGCGGCACCGTGCTGCTCTCGAGCCACAGCATGGACCTCGTGCAGCGCGTGTGCGACCACGTCGCCGTCATCGTGCGGGGCGAGCTGCTCGCTTCCGGCACCGTCAGCGACGTGCGCGGCAGCATCACGCTCGAAGAACGCTTCCGCGACCTCGTCCGCGGCACGCCACAGATGGAGGGGCTGGATTGGCTGGACATCTCCTTCAACTGAAGCTGCAGTCGATCCGCAACGGCGCTCGACGCGATTCGCAGCATCGGGGGGCGTGGATCGGCACGCTGCTGCTCTCGATCGCCTTCGCGGTCTTCGCGGTGCTCATGGTCGTGTCGATGCTGGATTCGGACATCGAGGCGAAGCGCGAGAGCGCGATCATCGTCGGCTCGCTCGTCACGATCGCGACCGGCCTCGTGAGCGTCTTCGTGACGCCGGTCGCGGCCATCGACCCTCGGTCGCTGACCGTCATGGGCTTCTCGCCGCGGCGTTCCGCGTGGCTCGCTCTCGGGACCGCCTTCGTGAGCGTGCCGTCGTTCGCGATGACCGTCGTGCTTCTCGCCGGGCTGCTGCTCTGGGCGAGTGCTGGCACGGCGCTCCTGGTCGGTGTGGTCGGGGCCGCGGTGGTGCTCGCGACGCTGGTCGTGCTCTCTCGTCTCGCTGGGCTCGTGGGTGAGGACCTGCGAGCCAGGCGGCTTGTGAGTGATGCTCGCGCCGCGCTGGTTCTCGTGCTGCTCCTGCTGGCTTCGCCGCTCGTCTTCGTCGCCGTGTCCGTCGACTGGCAGCTCGGGCAGCACGACGCGATCAGTGCCGCGCTCGAGGTGCTCTCGATGTCCCCGATCGCAGCGCCGTGGGCCGCCGCTGCGAGCGCTGCCGGGGGAGACCTGCAGCTCGCGTTCGCGCAGCTCGGCATCGGCGCCGCGACCCTCCTGGTCCTTCTGGTCCTGTGGCAGGTCATCGCCGGTCGGGTCGCGTCTGCGGCGCTCGGCGGTGACGAGACCGAGCTGGTCGACCTCGGCGTGTTCGGTGCGTTCGGTCGGTCGCCGGCCCTCGTGGTCGCCGCCCGCACGGTCACGTACTGGATGCGCGACCCGCGGTACGTCGTCGTCAACGTCTCGATCATCCTGATCCCGCTCCTTGCGCTCATCCCGCTCGCTGTCGTCGGCGTCGAGCCGAGGCATCTCGCGCTCCTGCCGCTGCCGCTGCTGGCGTTCTTCATCGGGTGGACGCTCCACAACGACCTCGCCTTCGACGGCTCGGCGGTGTGGATGCACGTGACGAGCGGCATGTCGGGGCTGTCAGACCGGTTCGGTCGCGCCCTGCCGACCCTGGTGTTCGGCTCGGTGGTCGTTCTGCTCGGCGCGGTCATCACGTGGCTGATCGTCGGTGACTGGGGCACGATCCTCGCGCTCGTCGGGCTCTCGCTCGGTCTGCTCTTCTCGGCGACCGGGTTCTCGAGCATCGGCAGCGTGCTGCACCCGTACCCGGTGGCGCGCCCCGGTGACTCGCCGTTCAGCCAGCCGGTCCGCTCCTGGGGGTCCGGCGTGTTCTGGCATCCGACGACCGGCTTCATCGCGATCCTGCTCATGGGCCCCGCCGTCTACGCGGGCCTCGTCGCGCTCAACGGCGGCGAGTCGTGGTGGAACTTCGTGGCTCTCGGCTGGGGGCTTGTCGTCGGGCTCATCGTGCTGCTCGTAGGCCTGCTGGCGGGGGCTCGCCAGTTCGAGCGCCGCTCGAGCGAGATCATGGCCTTCGCGCAGAGCGCGTAGACCTCGCCTGTTCTTCCAGAGGCGCCACCGGGTCGTGCATCCGGTGGCGCCTCCGGTTTGCGCTCTAAGATGTTCGGCATGACGTTCTCCAGCACCCCAACGGGCCCGGGCGGGCCAGACGAGACCGGCGGCGGCACGGCGATCCTCGACCGAGAGCTCGAGAAGCTCCTCAATGAGGAGCAGACCGATGACCCGGGCGACCACGACAAGTTCTCGCACTATGTGCGCAAGGAGAAGATTCTCGAGTCGGCTGTGACGGGCAAGCCCGTGCGCGCGCTGTGCGGGAAGAAGTGGCTTCCGAACAGCAACCCTGACCGCTTCCCGGTCTGCCCGAACTGCAAGGCCGTGTACGACAAGATGAAGGGCTGAGCCCCCTCACCGGCGATCGGGCTTCTGCCGGATGCACGACGGCCGCGAACCCGGAGACGGGTCGCGGCCGTTCTGCGTGGCGGCGTGGCTGGAGTCAGACCCAGACCGTCTCGCGGCCGTCCTGCTCGACGAACACGGTCGGCAGCGCCGCTTCGCCGGCGTGCAGGCGGAG
The DNA here is from genome assembly GCF_008831075.1 of Pseudoclavibacter terrae. Lineage (GTDB taxonomy): Bacteria > Actinomycetota > Actinomycetes > Actinomycetales > Microbacteriaceae > Pseudoclavibacter > Pseudoclavibacter terrae. Next base: position 1,098,136 of record NZ_WBJX01000001.1, read on the forward strand.
GGCTCCGATCGGCAGCTCGTCGATGGCGGTGCGGTGGTGCTCGCGAGCGCGCTGCACCCCGGCCTCGCCCGTGAACTCCTCGTTGATGACTCCGTCGACGACGAGGTCCACGAGCAGGGGCCGGTCGCTCTTGTCGGAGACGGGCGGTGCGCCGATGCCGACGACCTCGGCTTCCGCCACGCCGTGCTCGTCGCGGCGGCGGACGGGGAACTTCTCGCCGCCGACGCTCGCCTTGCCTGCGGAGCGCTTCGCGACGGACGCCCAGTCTCCGTCTTCGCCGCGGCGGGCGACGAGCTTGTAGACCATGCCGGAGGCGACGGCGCCGGAGCCGGTGACGACGCTCGTGCCGACCCCGAAGGAGTCGACCGGGCTCGCGCCGAGGCCGGCGATGGCGAACTCGTCGAGGTCGTTGGTGACCGTGATGCTCGTCTCGGTGTTGCCGAGCTCATCGAGCTGCGCGCGCACCTCTGCGACGAGGGTGGGGAGGTCGCCGGAGTCGAGGCGGACGCCGCCGAGCTCGCGGCCCGCGACCTCAACGGCGAGCCTGACTCCTTCGCGGACGTCGTACGTGTCGACGAGGAGCGTCGTGCCGGCTCCGAGCGTCGCGACCTGGGAGGCGAATGCCTCGCGCTCGGAGTCGTGGAGGAGCGTGAACGAGTGCGCGGCCGTGCCCATCGTCGGCACGCCCCAGCTGCGGCCCGCTTCGAGGTTGCTCGTCGCCTTGAAGCCGGCGATGTAGGCGGCGCGCGCCGCGGCGACCGCGGAGCGCTCACCCGTGCGGCGTGATCCCATCTCGGCGAGCGGGCGGCCTCGGGCGACCGAGACCATGCGTGCTGCGGCGGAGGCGACGGCGCAGTCGTAGTTGAAGATGCTGAGCAGGAGCGTCTCGAGGATGACGCCTTCAGCGAAGCTCGACCGGACCTCGAGGATGGGCGAGCCGGGGAAGTAGATCTCGCCTTCGCGGTAGCCGCGGATCGTGCCGGAGAACCGGTAGTTCGCGAGCCAGTCGAGGGTCTCGGGGGAGACGATGGAGTGCGCACGCAGGTGCTCGAGCTCCGCCTCGCCGAATCGGAAGTCGCGCAGCAGCTCGAGCGCGCGGCCCACTCCCGCCACGACTCCGTACCGGCGTCCGCTCGGCAGTCGCCTCCCGAAGAGCTCGAAGACGCTGTCACGATCGGCGGTGCCCGCGTGGATCGCGGCATCGATCATCGTGAACTCGTACTGGTCGGTGAGGAAGCCGGTGGACGGGCGTTCGGAAGTCACCGCCCCAGCCTAGGCCCCACCGCGGGCAGCGTACGGGATCTCGGCGCGCGCATCCACGCTCGAAGGTGCCTGGGAGTAGACTCGGCACCCATGAGCGAGGCACCGATCGGCGTATTTGACTCTGGTGTCGGCGGGCTGACGGTCGCGAGGGAGATCCGGGCGCAGCTGCCGGGGGAGTCGCTCCTCTACGTCGGTGACACCGAGCACACGCCGTACGGGCCGAAGCCGATCGCCGACGTCCGGCGTCTGTCGCTCGCGATCCTCGACGAGCTTGTCGAGCAGGACGTGAAGATGCTCGTGATCGCCTGCAACACGGCCTCCGCCGCCGTGCTGCGGGATGCGCGTGAGCGGTACGACGTGCCCGTCGTCGAGGTCATCGCCCCCGCCGTCCGCGCGGCCGTCAGCGCCACCCACAACAACCGCATCGGCGTGCTCGGCACAGAGGCGACCGTGTCGTCTCGCGCCTACGACGACGCCTTCGCGGCGGCCCCGCACCTCGAGATCTTCTCGCAGGCCTGCCCGATGTTCGTCGAGTACGTCGAGCGGGGCGACACGACGAGTCCCGAACTCGTCCGCTACGCCGAGGAGTACCTCGCCCCCATCAAGGCGGCTGGCGTGGACACGGTGGTGCTCGGATGCACGCACTATCCGTTCCTGAAGGGCGTGCTCGGCTACGTGCTCGGCCCGGGCGTCCGCCTCGTGTCGAGCGACGTCGAGACGGCCCAGGACGTGTACCGCGTCCTCGCCTCCAACGGGCTGCTCAACTCGAGCGGGCGCGCTCCCCAGTACTCGTACCGCGCGACGGGCGAGAACACGGAGGCGTTCGTGAACCTCGCTGGCCGCTTCCTCGGGCCCGATGTGCGCCACGTCGAGCGCCTCATGACGGAGGCCATCAACCTGCCGCCGTCGATGCGCCGCGCCTGACGCATCCGCCCGCCAGCTCCCACCGCTTTCCCGTACCCATCAGACTCCTTGGAGGACCAATGACCGAAGCACGCGCAGACGGCCGCACTTACGACCAGCTCCGCCCCGTGACGATCGAGAAGGGCTGGAGCGAGCAGGCAGAGGGCTCCGCTCTCATCTCGTTCGGGAAGACCAAGGTGCTCTGCACGGCGTCGTTCACCCCCGGCGTGCCGCGCTGGCTGAAGGGCCAGGGCAAGGGCTGGGTCACGGCCGAGTACGCGATGCTCCCGCGCGCCACGAACGACCGCAACAGCCGCGAGTCGGTGAAGGGCAAGATCGGTGGGCGCACGCACGAGATCTCGCGCCTCGTCGGACGCTCCCTCCGCGCCGCGGTCGACATGTCCGCGCTCGGGGAGAACACGATCGTGATCGACTGCGACGTGCTGCAGGCTGACGGCGGCACCCGCACGGCCGCGATCACCGGCGCCTACGTCGCGCTCGCGCAGTCCATCGAGTGGGCGAAGGCGAACAAGCACGTCCCGACGAAGGCCACCGTGCTCACGCGCTCCATCGCGGCGATCTCGGTCGGCATCGTCGACGGCGTCCCGCTGCTCGACCTCGCCTACGTGGAAGACGTGCGGGCGGGCACCGACATGAACGTCGTCGCGACGGGTGACGGCAAGCTCATCGAGGTGCAGGGCACCGCCGAGGGGCAGCCGTTCGACCGGGAGGAGCTCGACCGTCTCCTCGACATCGCCCTCGCGGGCACCGCGACGCTCACCGAGCTGCAGAACGAGGCGCTCAAGGCATGAGCGGGCCCGTCCGGGTTGTCCTCGCCTCCCACAACGCGCACAAGCTGGTCGAGCTGCGGCGCATCCTCGGCGCTCAGCTCGACGGCATCGAGCTCGTCTCCTACGACGGGCCAGAGCCACGCGAGACCGGTCTGAGCTTCGAGGCCAACGCGCTGCTCAAGGCCCGCGCCGCCGCCGAGCACACCCGGCTCCCGGCGCTCGCCGACGACTCCGGCATCTCGGTGGACGTGCTGGGCGGATCGCCCGGCATCTTCTCCGCCCGCTGGTCCGGGCCCGCGAAGGACGCCACCGAGAACCTCGAGCTGCTGCTCTGGCAGCTGAGCGACGTCTCGCATCCGCACCGCGCGGCGCAGTTCGTCGCCGCGGCGGCGCTGGTCGTGCCGGCCATCGCCTCGCCGACCGGTGAGGAACAGAGCGAGGCCGTGCTCGGTGTGTGGCCCGGCCGCATCCTGGAGCAGCGTAGCGGCGACCACGGCTTCGGCTACGACCCGATCTTCCAGCCAGATGGTGCGGAAGGGTCCGCGGCTGACCTCACCGACGCGGAGAAGGACGCCTCGAGCCACCGCCGCCGCGCCTTCGACGCGCTCGCACCCAAGCTGCGCACCGCCCTCGGTCTCAACTAGCGACTCGGGATGGGAAACTCGCTTCGTGCTGGAGAACGTTCCAGCACGAAGCGAGTTTGCCATCCCGAGCTTCTCGGGTTGCCGTCGGTGACGACGAGCCCGTGTCAGAGCAGCGAGCTGGCCTCGGTGAGCACGCCGCGAAGCGTCTGCTCGATCTCGTCGAACTCGGCCTGGCCGATCGTGAGAGGCGGGGCGAGCTGGATGACGGGGTCGCCACGGTCGTCGGCGCGGCAGTACAGGCCGGCGTCGAAGAGCGCCTTCGAGAGGAACCCGCGCAGCAGGCGCTCCGATTCCTCGTCGTTGAAGGTCTCGCGAGTGTCCTTGTCCTTGACGAGCTCGATGCCGAAGAAGTAGCCGTCGCCGCGCACGTCGCCGACGATCGGGATGTCGAGGAGCTTGTCGAGGGCAGCACGGAAGTGCGGCGAGTTCTCCTTGACGTTCTGCGTGAGGCGCTCCTCCTCGAAGATCTTGAGGTTCTCGAGCGCCACGGCCGCCGAGACCGGGTGGCCGCCGAACGTGTAGCCGTGCGAGAACGACGTCTGGCCGTGCTTGAACGGCTCGTAGATGCGGTCGCTGACGATGGTGGCGCCGATGGGCGAGTAGCCGCTTGTCATGCCCTTGGCGCACGTGATCATGTCCGGCTGGATGTCGTAGGTCGTCGACGCGAACATGTCGCCGATGCGGCCGAAGCCCGTGATGACCTCGTCGGCGACGAGCAGCACGTCGTACTTCGTGCAGATCTCGCGCACACGCTTGAAGTAGCCAGGGGGAGGCGTGAAGCATCCGCCCGAGTTCTGGACTGGCTCGAGGAACACTGCGGCGACCGTCTCAGGGCCTTCGAAGAGGATCATCTCCTCGATGCGGTTCGCGGCCCACTGGCCGAACTCGATGAGGTTGTCACCGTGCTCGGTGGCGCGGTAGAAGTTCGTGTTCGGCACGCGGAAGCCGCCGGGTGTGAGGGGTTCGAACATCGCCTTCATGGCGGGGATGCCCGTGATCGCGAGTGCACCCTGCGGCGTGCCGTGGTAGGCCACCGACCGAGAGATGACCTTGTGCTTGGTGGGCTGGCCCTGCAGCTTCCAGTAGTACTTGGCGAGCTTGAAGGCCGTCTCGACGGCCTCGCCGCCGCCCGTCGAGAAGAAGACCCGGTTGAGGTCGCCCGGCGCGTAGTCAGCGATGCGGTCGGCGAGCTCGATGGCATTCGGGTGCGCGTACGACCAGATGGGGAAGAACGCCAGCTCGGCGGCCTGCTTGGCGGCGGTCTCGGCGAGACGCGTGCGGCCGTGCCCCGCGTTGACGACGAAGAGGCCGGAGAGGCCATCGAAGTACTTCTTGCCCTTCGAGTCCCAGATGTGGTGCCCGTCGCCCTTGACGATGATGGGCACACCGGCGCCGTCCTCCATCACGGACTGGCGCGAGAAGTGCATCCAGAGGTGGTCTTTGGCCTTCTGTTGCAGGTCGGCTTCGTTGAACTCGGTCATCGTCGATGCTCCTTCGCAGTGCTGGTACTGGAACCGTACCCGTTGGTCGGGGAGACGGACCAGACAGTCTGTCGAGTCGGAGGAGCCTGACACTCCAGTGCGGAAGGCGGGACTTGAACCCGCACGCTCGAAAGCACAGGAACCTAAATCCTGCGTGTCTGCCAATTTCACCACTCCCGCGAGCACGGGCGTACCCGTGTGCGGGAACCAGTCTAGGGCGGCGTTGAAGGGCAGCGGAGTCGAGGCTCGCGGGCTCCTGTGGATAACTTCTGCGGGGTTCTCCGGTTTTCGGCAGGCTGTCGTCGTGAGCATCGCTGTAAGCACCATCACCGACCGAATCCGTCGTCGTGTCCTGCTCGAGGGCATCGACCTCGGCGGCGATCGTACGAGGGCCGCGGACATCGCGCGGGAAGAGGTGCGCGGCTACGCCGAGGAGGCCCTCGGGTCCTCACTGCCGCTCGTGCACGACGAGGAGTCGACGACGCGCGAGGTGCTCGCGCGGGTCACTGGCTTCGGCGTGCTTCAGCCGTACCTCGACGATCCGGAGATCGAGGAGATCTGGATCAACGCACCGAGCAGGGTGTTCGTCGCGCGCGGCGGAGTCCCCGAGCTCACGCCGACGGTCGTCCCCGAGGGTGACCTGCGCGACCTCATCGAGCGGATGCTCCAGTCGAGCGGCCGGCGCGTCGACCTGTCCTCCCCGTTCGTCGACGCTTCCCTCCCCAACGGCGAACGCCTGCACGTGGCGGTCCCGGAGGTGACCCGCCGGTACCCGTCGGTGAACATCAGGAAGTTCACCCGCCGAATCCGCGACCTCTCGCACCTCGTCGAGCGAGAGGCGCTCACCGCCCAGGCGGCGGAGTTCCTGCAGCTCGCGGTCCTGGCCGGATGCAACATCCTCGTCTCCGGCGCCACGCACACGGGCAAGACGACCATGATCAATGCGCTCCTCTCCTCCGTGCGCAGCGAAGAGCGCATCGTCACCGTCGAGGAGACATTCGAACTCGATCTCGTCGCGCGCGACGTGGTCGCGCTGCAGTGCAGGCAGGCGAATCTCGAGGGCACCGGGGAGATCACCCTCCGCCGGCTCATCAAAGAGGCGCTTCGGATGCGACCCGACTGGCTCGTGGTCGGCGAAGTGCGGGAAGCGGAGAGCCTCGACCTGCTGATCGCCCTGAACAGCGGCATACCTGAAACTACTAACGCGCAATGAGAAGTTTGGGAGACCAGCCTCAGCGGCGACCGAGACTCAAGCAACTCCTTGACAAACTGGCCTAGTTGTAATCGATCGAATCCTCCTTGTGTATCGCCGCTCCAAACCTCAATCTCTATTGCAGGAGTCTGAGGAACTGGGTCAGAAATCGTCACCTGACCCGGTACTACATTCGTGATACTAAGTCCAATATTTGCGGCGTGTCGTGGTAGAATGGATGCTGAGCGGCAAACTCCGGAGGGGTGCGACCCAATCCCCGCACCCCTTCCGCCTGCCGCTCTTCCACCGGAAATCTCGAGGTTCGAAGGAGTTGCCGCTCAATAGTCCTCAACGAAGAGGACGACATGACCCAACTTGAAGACCCGTACGCTTGGCCAACCCCGCCGCCCAAGCTCCCCAAGAAGCGCCGTCAGACTGACGACGGCGATCTCGTGCAGGATCACTCTGCCCCTGACTTCGGGCAGGAGGTCAACAAGCTCATTCTCCGAGTGCTAGGCGACCTCGTGCGGGCCGACGAGAGCCTTCTCGACCGTCCGGAGGAGCTGGCGGAGCTGGGGCGCGAGCGCGTCTTCGACATCGCTGACGACCATGTGCTCATCGATTACGAGCTTGACACGGGCGGAGCACCATCCAGCAACGCGATGGGGCATGCAGGCCTCATCCGAGCCGACGACCTCGAAGCGAGGGTCGATAATGCTGTCGAGTTCATGCAGCTCTCGCACATCACCAACGACGAGCACCGGGAGATGCAACGTCGGCGCGGTCGGGCCGGCGGGAAGCGCTCGAAGCGGGGGAAGGGCTTCACGCTCAACGACTTCGCACCGCACGCGCATCTGACGAACAAGGCAGCAGCAGAAGAGATGCGGTGCTCTCCTCGCACCGTGGCATCCCTCAGGAAGCTGTACAGGGAGACGGTGACCAAGAGTGTGCAAACTAAGCCTACTAACCCCCCAGAGGGAGACCAGGCAGAGGGAGATCGGCAGGAGCTACCCGCAGCAGCTCAGCAGGTCGAAGACACTCCAGAGCATCAACTCTCGGTGTACTACAGCCATGAGGATGAACCGGAGCCACCGGAGTTCCTTGACGACTACACCTATGAGCACCTCCTGTTCCTCAAACACTCTCAGCGGCTCCGTAATGACCTGCGACGTGCAGAGATGACGGATGCGGACTGGAGGCTCGCTCAGCATTGGAGTGCTGAGGACTACGCGAACAGTCGCATCTCGACCACTGTGGATCGCCGGGAATGGGACGAGCTGCAAGCTTTTATCGACGCGCTCGAAATGACTGACAGCTCGGTATAGGTAGCTGGACAGTCCCCCTGTCTCAGACGGCTGTTCCGTCGCCGATCGTCTGCTTCGATCGCCTCTCAGGCCCAGAGAACACGCAAATTTTCGACCACATCCCAGCTGGCAGTAGGGCAACCACCCCGTTTCCCGCTTCACGCAGTGCCAGCCGAAGAGTCGCTGGCGATTGCCGATAGTAGAAGTAACAGCTCAACTTCTACCGACGGGAACCGACAACATGGCTATGCAATGCAAGGTCTGCACCTCCTCGCTTCAGGGGCGGATCGACGCGGCCCTCCTTGCAGGCGAAACGGTCGCGAGCGTCCAGCGCGCTCATCCGTCGTTCACCGACTCGGCGATCAGGCGGCACTACCGGAACCATGTCCAGGCCACGATCATCTCGAAGGTCGCGAACCTTCCCGGACTCGACACGGCTGACCTCGTACTCCGGCTCGTGCAGCTCGCCAACGACGCGATGGGCGTCCGAAACCAAGCTGTCGCCCAGCGCAACGGCTCCGCAACCCTCAGGGCCGCGAACGCCGAACTCGGCATCCTCCGCGAGTTGATTCAGACGCTCGGCATCGACGACACCGACGTGCACGTCTACATGCAAGAAGCCCAAGCGCTCGCAGGAGCGGCAGGGGCCGTCGCGCAGGAACACCCCGAGTTCGGTGCCCTCCTCATCGCAGAACTACGCGAGACATCTCCCGAGCTCGCATCCGGCTTCGAAGCACTGAGCGCAGCCCGCGCTCTCCCCAAACCAGAACAGGACCCCCCTCATGACATCCAAGACACTCACTCCCCAAGTCCAACAGCTCCTCGAAGCTAAGCAAGTACCCGGAGAGCTGCACCAGCTCGTCGGCTCGACCTGGCACGTCCTCTCACCGCGCGGAATTCTCCTTTTCGGCCAGGTGTACACACGCGGAGACGAGTTCACGCTCACCGCCGACACCGTGGCCAAGTCCGTCAATCGACTGGGCGAGTCCCTGCTGGCGAGCTTCCTCAGCGACGACGCCCAACTCGCCGCATGGGGCGAAGTCCGCTTCGCCGCCGGTCCACGCCCTGAGGACTTTCAGCAGCTCCTAGCCGGCTCGACCGCATGGAAGCTCGCGAAGCAAGCTGCGCTCGCTCGCGCGGGTCGATACCCCTACGGCACGAAGCTCCGCGACGACGCCATGCGAGAGGTGGAAGCGCAGTTTGGCCCCGGCGACATCGCGACCGGCGGTCAGACGAACTCACACGGCGGGCAGGTCACCCCATGACCTCGAACCGAGCGAACCGACACCGCGGCGAAGAGTTCCGAACACGGGTCGCGAACTTCTTCAAACTCGCGCTCCTGCCCGTTGTCCAGAAGGTTCCCATCGACAGCCTGGCGACGGCGTTCAGGATGGACCCTCGTCCCCAGATTTCCCATCTCCACATCGGCGAGCATTTCGCTGTCTCGGTCTCAACTGGGTTCCCTCTCGACGTATCCGGCAACCTCGATCGCGCCGAAGCAAACGCCCGAACCGATCGGCGACCGTATGCGGTGGCCGTGATCGAGCGACAACGACGAGACGGGATCGAAGAGTCCTACGCCGTCCTGTCTCTCGACACCCTGCGGTCGCTCATCGAGCAAGTGGAGCGAGGTGGCTCTCGTGATTGAAGCGGAGCAGACGCCTAGGCGACGTGGCCGACCTCCTGGGAGTACGAGTCAGAAGGTCAGCCGGATCGAGATCATCCATAACGGCACGCTCTGGCTCTTTCCCGAGGGCACGCGCATCCGCAGAGTCATGCTGGACCGCAAGGCCTGGCTCATCGTCGCCCCGGCGTCGGAACGCCCCTTCCTCGTCGACGACATGAACTGCAAGCGCCACGTGACAGACGACGACCAAGAGATGCTCCTCCGCCTCGTATCCGCAGACACAGGCTCGGTAGTCGACCACAGCTCATAGATTTCAGAAACCGGGCGCTGGTGATTCCTGCTTGACCTCGACCAGCGCCCACTCCTACGGCGGAGCCTGAGAACTCCGCAGTGCGGCACGTTGTCCTCGACGGAGCCGCGCAGAGCGTCCGGCGATCTTTGGTCATTTCGTCCCGGACAGTTCCGACACCCCCTGCCAGCCGGGCGACGGCAGGGGGTTTGTCGGAAGCCGTCAGTCCTTGGGCTCGCGCATCCTGACCAGCATCGAGAGGGTACGCCGCGCGACCTTGCCCCGTGGGCCGGTGCTGATTGCGCCTATAAGTGCGACGACACCCGTTGTCAGGGAGAGGAAAACGGTCGGGAAAGCAACTAGTGCCAGCGCCAAATCGGACATCAGGCCTCCGCCTGCATCTTGGTGCCCCGGTACGGCAGGGGGTGTTGCGGGGCCTTGCATACTGAGCCGATCAGGCGCTGTACCTGATGGCCCTGATCCTAGCTCGACCGATCGCGCGGAGCAACGCTAACGATCATTTACGGACACGTGCTGATCGACGCCGATACTGGCTCGAAATCCGTAACTTTTTCCGTGTCCGAAATCTATGTACTGTTAGCACCGTTTGTGTTACGCTCTGGGCGTGACTTCTCAGCGCATCGGGTACAGCCGCGTATCCACGACCGACCAGAACCCAGATTCTCAGAGGGATGCCCTCGAATCGGCAGCAGTGGACGCGATCCACGTCGATTTCTACACTGGCACGAAGGCGAGCCGCCCCCAGTGGGACATCGCACGCGGGAAGCTCCGTCGCGGCGACACTCTCGTAATCACTCGCTTGGACCGGCTGGGCCGCTCGACTCGCGACCTCCTCGAAATTGCCAAATGGTTGGAGGACAACGGCGTCCACCTCGAAGCCACCGAGCAGAAGATCGACACCGCTACACCGGAGGGGCGTCTCTTCTTCACCATGATTGCCGCATTCGCAGAGTTCGAGCACGGCATGATGGTCAGCCGCACGAAAGATGGGCTGGCGGCGGCGCGTGCTCGCGGCCGCGTCGGCGGCAGGAAGCCGAAGCTCACCGAGCGCCAGCGCGCCGATATCCGGAAGCGCTATGAGGCCAAGGCCAGCCCGACGGAGCTTGCAGAGGACTACGGCGTCAGCCGCCAGACCATCTACCGGGTAATCGGAGATGCCAAGGCATAGCCGCTCCGCTCGCACGACCGGCCCCCGCCACGTGCGGGAGTTTCGTGTGTCCGCCGATGTGCCCCGTCTCCGAGCGGTCCGGGGCAGCAGGACCGAAATCGTTTTGACCCCTAGTGCCTTCAGCCGCCCGCGCGGGTCGGTGTCCGGAACGGACACGGGGTGTTTCTGATCGTTTCTGCGAATGACACATTTGAGGTGAATACATCGCTGACAATTGACCGGCATGATGGTGGGATGAGCGAGGAATACAGATGGACGCCGCCCGGTCTCGCCGAAGCCGAGCTTGAAGCCTTCCTAACACCAGCCGTGGGCATGCCAAGCACTGCCATCCCGAGCATCGTGTCCTGGATCATCGACAGCGGGAGCTCGTCCGTTCACAACTACGTCGACTGGGATTGGGTGCAACAGTTTCAGGCAGCATCTGGGCGTGTCGTCAGCGGCGTTGGCCAGAGCCACGTCCATCTGAGCGATGCACGCCGAGTCTTGGCGGAGCTTCCGGAAGAGACGCTGACCTTCGTAGTCGACTACAAGCTCAGCGCGGTGCCGTTTGCGCGTAGGGGCTCTTACTCCAAAGTCAAGCAGCTAGAGAAGCTTCTCCACGACGCCCGCTCTACTTGGGAGGTCGGCGAGCGAGCCGGAAGGTGTGGTCTCGTCGAGCGCCTACCAGGTGGGGTACGCCTTGTCGTCGAAAGCGTGATGACCGGACAAGATCGCGCCAGTAGCCTCTTGAGGCGAGCTTGGGAGAGCGCGTTTAGCCCCCAGCCTTCGGCGAGTCATGCATACTACGATGCCGTGCGCGCGGTCGAGGTGCTGTCCGGTCCTCTCATCTCGAACAATGACCGTGCGGCCACGCTGGGGAAGGACATCAACGTCCTTCGGGGACAACACGCGAAGTGGCGCTTCGCTTTGAGTGGCAGCCAATCGATCGACCAAGTGCTCGGAGCTATGCAGCTCCTGTGGCACTCCCAGAACGACCGGCACGGACGCGAGGACTACGAGGATGTCTCCATCGAAGAGGCGCGAGCAGCGGTGCTCTTAGCTTCAACGCTTGTTGGATGGCTCGCTCAAGGGGCGCTCTCGAAGATCGAGCGTTAGAGCCATGCGGACGCCGCGCGGAGGTCCTTTCGCCTTCACCCGCCCACGTACCCGGGTCTAGGCGGGAAACGCCGAGGCCCGTGCTGTCCTAAGCTCAGATTCAGCGCTGGAAGGCCCGGGCGCTGAGACCAGATTTAAGCCGCTAAGCAATATGCGTCAGAGCGGACGCCCCAGGAGGGAACCCCATGGATGACGTTGCGATGCCGGTGTCGTTGAAGGCAAGGGTCCAGAATTTCGCCGAGCGCCAGATGGAGCTGTTCCGCGAGAACTACAAGGAAGCTTCTACTCGAATCGAGTTCGTTGACCCGCTGCTCGCCGCATTGGGTTGGGACGTAAGCAACGATGCGGGTCTGGCTGAGCGCTTCAAAGATGTCGTAGTTGAACCCGCTCAAGAAGTGGATGGACACAATCGCGCCCCCGACTATGCGCTAAGGGTAGACGGCGTCCGCAGGTTCTTCGTGGAGGCGAAGAAACCCAAGATCCCCCTCAAGAATCACAAGGACTCTGCGTTTCAGGCACGCGGTTACGCTTGGTCGGCCCAGCTGCCGGTCGTCGTCCTGACGAACTTCAGCGAGATCGCAGTCTACGACGGCCGGCTTCGGCCCAAGCCGGGAGATCCGGCAAGCAAGGCCAGACTCCTCTACATTACCTGGGATCAGCTTGAGGAGCGATGGGGTGAGCTGTACGCGCTGGTCGGACGCGAGTCAGTTGCGTCCGGTGCGCTGGAACTGTTTGTTAAGGCGTCTGGAAACAAGGGCGGCACTGAGCGGATCGACCGGGTCTTTCTCCGGGACCTGGAGGAGACGCGTCAGACTCTGCTTGCCCATGTCGCCGTTCGAAACCCCCACCTCACGGATTCGGAGCTGCTTCGGTCGATCCAGCTGACTCTGGACAGGATGATTTTTCTCCGCTTTTGCGAGGACCGCGGCATGGAGCGCTTCGGCGCGGTTCGAACGGCCGTCAACTCTCAAAACCCCCGCGCCGCGCTTCAAACCTTGTACCGCGAGGCAGACGCACGCTACAACTCGGGCCTCTTCCACTTCGACGTCGAGGCGGGTCGAGTCGATCCAGATCTCTTGACTTTGAACTTGAACATAGACGATGACGTCATTCGGAAGACCGTAGAACGGTTCTACCCTCCTCAGTCTCCATACGCCTTTTCCGTCATGCCTGTTGAAGTGCTCGGTCGGGCCTACGAGTCCTTCCTCTCTTGGCGGATCACACGCGCCGGTGGGAAAGTTGCTCTGGAGCAGAAGCCCGAGGTCCGGAAGGCGGGGGGCGTCTACTACACACCGGAGTGGTTGACGCGGGAAACTGTCAAACGTGTCCTCGACCCGCTGCTGGCCGGGCGAACGCCGGAGTCCATGGCTCGCAAGCCGCTTCGACTGCTAGACCCGTCGTGCGGGTCGGGGAGTTTTCTTGTCGTCGGCTACAGGTACCTGCTGGACTGGCACCTCGCCCAGTACGCCAAGGACGCTCAGCGCTGGCTTCCCACTTCTCGCCGCCAAACAAACGTCCGACTCAGGAAGAACCGTAACGGTGAGCTAGCGCTGACCGCCCGGGAACGTAAACGGATACTCACCGACCACATCCACGGAGTGGACATCGACGCGCAGGCGGTTGAGGTGGCCAAGCTGTCGCTCCTCCTGACATTCATGGAGGACGAGGAACCCTCCGATGCTAGCGTCGCGCTCACAGGTTTCAAAGACCGGATCCTGCCAGATATTGAAGCTAACGTGCGCTGCGGGAACAGCCTCATCGGTCACGATGTACTGACCGATGACGAGCTGTTGGACGTGGACGATCCTGCCCGCACGAAGCTGAACCCATTTGACTGGCGCGCCTTCGGCTTCGAATTCGATGCCGTCGTGGGCAATCCGCCATGGCTTATGGCGGGCTACGAGACGACTGCACGCAGCCTCAAGTACCTGAAGTCCAAGTATTCCAGCTATACGGGCAAGGCCGACCTCTACTACCTTTTCATCGAGCGGTCGATCAACCTGTTGACACCGAACGGGCGTATCGGCTTGGTAGTGCCCAACAAAATGTTCGCGACAGGATCGGCGAAGGGACTCCGATCTCTGCTCAGCCACTCACCTCTCGTCGAGTCGATCGTCAATTTCGGCGCGGAGCAGCTGTTCGAGGGTGCAACGAATTACTCCCAGATCCTGATCCTGGACAAGAACACGGCGGCTTCAAGCACTTTGAGCTACACCCGAGCGGTGAAGTACATGGCTGCCAGTCAGTCTTGGGGCATCGAGCGCGCGCGCTTGAACTCCGAACCCTGGGATCTGTCGTCGCCGATCTCGCGAGCGGTCTATCAGCGGATGGAGCATGGCGCGACGCGTTTGGATGAGATCGCGACTGGCTTCGACAACGGCGTGCAGACGGGCAGAGACCCGTTGATGATTCTCTCAAAGGATGAGGCGACGGCTCTAAGACTTGAGCCTGAGTTCCTGCGACCGCTGGTTAGAGGACGCCATATTCGCGATGGTCGAGTCACCCCGGGTGGGGAAGTGATCGTGTTCCCCTACAAAGAGATCGATGGTCGCTACGTCGTACTGACGCCCTCACAGCTGACTCGCGCACCCTGGCTCCAGGCCTATCTTGAAAGCATCCGAACCGAGCTACAAAAGAGGAAGTGGTTCGGTCAGTCTGCTACAGATCTCACCGGACAGTGGTGGGGGCTGATGTTCGTTGAGGAGCCGGCCGCGTTCAACGAGCTGCACCTGGTGACCCCGGCCTTCACCAGGATCGCGTCGTTCGCCGTCGGTGGTCGTGAACTGTTCCCGACAGGTACAGCGGGTGTCACAGGGGTGAGGTTGCCGAGTGGCTACGACCCAAAGCCGCTCCTGGCGCTCCTGAACTCCCCGTTGCTTTCGGCATACGCTCTTGGCCACAGCCCTGAGTACCAGGGAGGCTTCCGGAAATTCTCAAAGCCGTACATTGACTCGCTGCCCATCAAGGGGCATGCGGCTGGGGAGCGAGGAACCTGGGACAGGCTCGGCGACCTATGGGAGAAGAGGATGCAGCTACCTCCAGGGGCAAGCCGAGCCATCGTAGATACGCGCATCTCAGACTTAGTCTTGGAACTTTACGGCGTCTCGCAGACAGAGCTACATGCCCTCCAAGTCAGCGTCGAGCCCTTGGCCGATCCGATGGAAACGTCCGATCCGCACCCAGATCTTTGAAGTCGAGACGGCGTCCTATGCGATCTGGATAGGCCGGAGGTCCGAGTGTACTTTTCCGGGTGCTGCCGGACGGCATGGGCCTACTCGTTCCAGCTTGCCAGCTCCTGCGCGTCGTCGATTTCCGGGTCGAGATGGGGTGACTTCAAAAAGCTGACGCTTAGCCGGTCCACGGCAGCCCGCCTCCCGGGTGCGACTCGAACCCTGACGTACTCCCGCGCATAGAGGGTCTGCTCTGCGATCGTCATAGCGTCAAGACGTGCACCGACGGCTCGCCTAAGCGTGACGCCAGCGTCCAGACTCGCGGTTATCTTCCCCGTCTCAGGGTCGCGGCTGAACATGTCCGCCCGCAAGTCGGACAGCTGGCCGCGACTCTCAAGGGCAAGACCGCCCCGCTCTTCCGCGAGCTTCGAAAGTGCGCGCTCTTGCTTGGCGATACGGGCTTGAATCTGGGGTACACCCTCTGTCGCTTCCTCTAGGACGTCCAACAAGCGCTCGATGCTTCCCCGGGCCCGGTTCATCTCAGCTTCGATCTCAGCCGCGCGCCCCGTCGAAGTCGCCTGATCGTCAGGCAGCGGTGCTTCACAGATGGCACGGATGAGTGCGCCCCGGACGTAAGGCTCGACGATGTCCATGCGCACAGAGGAATGCTGGTCGCCATGCGACGCTCCAGCGCGTCTCTCATAGCTCGGCCGGCACCGGAGATACATCGTGCCGTTGCTACTGCCAGATCTAAGGGGCAAGCCGCATGCGCAGAGGACGAGCCCGGCGCTGAGGTATTTCTTGACTCCGCCGCCGAACTGGCCCGGATGCTTCTGCTGTATGCCTCGCAGCGTGTCCCGCGCTTCAAGGTAGACCTTGCCCTGGACGATCTCCGGCCATGCGCCCTTCTCCCGAACCAAGCTCGCACCCGCGCCGCTCGTGCGAACTCCGATGTTGCGTTCACGCAGCAGCAGTGCCTTCAACATCGTTACGTTGTAGGTGTTTCCGCCTCTGCGCTTGACCGGACGCTTCGGATTTCTATCCTCAGCAACTGGTGAACGGATGCCCTTCTTCTCCCAGTCCCGGACGATACTGTTGAGAGTCTCTCCTCTGATCACGGCGGCGTAGGCCTCGCGAAGGTGCTCGGCCTCGCTCTCGCGGATGGTCACACGATCTTTCTCGTACCCGAAGGGGCGAGGCCCCCAGAGTGGCAATCCAAGAATTCGCTGAGCGTCGAAGCGCGCGTTCAGCCTCATTTTTTTGAGGTCACTCTCGTAGCTGGCAAACAGTCCGGTGATGCCCGCGTTCAATCGGTCGGTTGGCTTACTAAGGTCCAACACAGCACCGCTGGTGCTGAAGTGCCAGAGCACTCCACGATCTGCGCTGATCTTGGCGAAGGCCGCACGCTCGTGGTCCTCTCGCGCTAGGCGCGTCTGCTCGGTCGCTACGACCACATCCACAGCTCCAGACTGCACGAGCTGTGCCAGTTCTTTGAAGCGAGGGCGCTCCAGTCCCTGGTAAGCACTCACAGTACCTTCGTCAAGCTCGGCTACGACCTTGTAGTTCGCCTTCTCTGCCAGCTTCAGGCATGCCGCTAGCTGGTTGCCGGTCTTGTCCACGGAGTTGTCATCTTCAGAGATTCGAGCGTAGAGCGCGGCGCGTGGTTGCTCTTGGACTGCCATAGCGTGAAGCTTAGTTCAGGTATGCCTGGCATGTGCAGCATCCACGCCAACTCGGCTCGGGACGCGCTCATCAAGCTGTCGACGCTGCCGCTCCTGGCTGGGCGCAACATCGACAGCGCGTTCGTCGTGCCGACGGTCGCCAGCTGCATCGACCTCGTGGTGCACCTGGAGATGACCGCTTCAGGGGCTCGACACGTGGGCGAGATCCTCGCACCCACGGGTGTCGCGACGGGTCAGATCATCGAGGCGGCGACGCTCTTCCGCCGCGGTCGCGGGCAGCTCGAATCCACGGGGTCCCCGCCGCCACGCATCGCGAAGTACGAGGCGCGCGGTCTCGACCCTGCTCGAATTCTTCGGAGGTCCCTGTGAACGTGCTGCTCGCGCTCGTCATGGGCGCGGGTGTCTCCAGCATCGTGAGTGCGTGGCTCTGGCCTCGGAGCGCCGAGCGCGTCG
The DNA here is from genome assembly GCF_008831075.1 of Pseudoclavibacter terrae. GTDB lineage: Bacteria > Actinomycetota > Actinomycetes > Actinomycetales > Microbacteriaceae > Pseudoclavibacter > Pseudoclavibacter terrae. Next base: position 1,115,219 of record NZ_WBJX01000001.1, read on the forward strand.
AGTGCCGTGCCTCCCGCGTCGACGACTTCCGCGCCGACCTGCGGCGTGCAGGCTTCGAGCGTGTTCCTGTGGCCGCCTTCGCGGGCGCCGCGGGTGTCCTCGGTCTCACGCTCGGCGCCGCAGGACTCGCGCTCACCGGTGTGATCGCCGTCGCCGTGCTGGCCTTCCTCGCGGGCTGCGCCGGCCCGTTCGCGATCGTCCGTATGCGTTCCGTGCAGCGGCGCAGCCGCAACCGTCTCGTCTGGCCGGACGTCATCGACCACCTCGTCGCTTCCGTCCGGTCCGGCGTGGCTCTGCCGGAGGGAGTCGCGAGCCTGGCGGAGTCTGGCCCGGCCGTGCTGCGCGACGACTTCGCCGCCTTCACGAGGCAGTACCGCCTCACGGGAAGCTTCCGTGTCGCGCTGGACGACCTCAAGGAACGGCTCGCAGACCCAACCGCCGACCGCATCCTCGAAACACTCCGCATGTCCAGGGACGTCGGCGGCGCCGAGCTCCCCACGGTGCTCAAGAGCCTCGGCAGCTACCTCCGCGAAGAGCAAGCGGTGCGCCACGAAGTCGAGGCGAAGCAGTCCTGGGTCATGAACGCCGCAAAGCTCGGATCAGCCGCACCCTGGATCGTCCTGCTCATGCTGGCCACGCGGCCGGAAGCCGCCACCGCCTTCAACAGCTACGAAGGTGCCGTCGTCATCCTCATCGGCCTCGCCACGACAGTCCTCGCCTACCTCGTGATGCTCCGGATCGCGAAGCTGAAAGACGACCGCAGGTGGTTCGCATGAACGAGACCCTCGGCTGGGCCGTCCTCTGCGGCCTCGGTCTCGGCATCGGCCTCTGGACGATGCTCGCCGCCGTGCCCCGACTCTCCAGACCGAATCTCGCCGAACGCCTCGCACCGCACCTCCTCGACGTGTCGGCAGCCGCCCGCGCCGACGTGCAGAAGACCGCGACCGACCCGCTCCCTGTCCTCGGCACCCTCACCGCCCCGATCATGGCGAAGGGACGCACGCTGCTCGGCGAAGTCCTCGGCGGCAACGACCGCATCATCGGCCAGCTTCGCCAAAGCGGCTCCTCCGCCAGCGTCGAACGCTTCCGCGCCGAACAGCTCACCTGGGGGCTGATCGCGGCAGGAATCGGACTCGCCACCGCACTGATGCTCGGCGTGACCCGAGGGATGCCGGTCATCGCTCAGATCCTGCTTCCCCTCCTGCTCGGCGGCGTCGGGATCTTCGCCCGCGACCAGGCACTCGGGCGTGCAGCGCACCGCCGGCATCGACAAGTGGCCAGCGAGTTCCCGACCGTGATCGAGTTCCTCTCCCTCAGCATCTCGGCCGGCGAGGGAGTCTTCGACAGCCTCAGGCGCGTCGCGAGCGTCAGCACCGGCGAACTGGCCAAGGAATTCGCACGCGTCGTCCACCACGTGAACACCGGCGTCTCGCTCGCCGACGCGCTCCACGAGATGACCAGGGGCGTCAAATACCTGCCACTCGACCGTTGCGTCGAGCACATGATCTCCGCACTGGAACGCGGCGCGCCCCTCGTCGAAGTGCTCCGCGCACAGGCAAGCGACGCCCGAGAGCTCGGAAAGCGCGAGCTCCTCGAAGCGGCGGGGCGCAAAGAAGTGCAGATGCTCGTCCCGCTGATCTTCCTCATCCTGCCCACCACCATCCTGTTCGCGCTCTACCCAGCCGTCTTCGTGCTCCGCACGAGCTTCTAGAGCCCCACCCGAAAGGCACGACCATGCAATTCCTCCACGCACTCCGAACCAGAGCAGCCTCCGAACGCGGAGACGTCCCCGGCTGGGTTCTGATCACGATCATGTCCGCCGGAATCGTCATCCTCCTCTGGACCGTCGCCGGCGACCTCCTCGTCAACGTGTTCGAGAACGCCATCACCCGAGTCAGTGACTTCAGCTGACAAGCCCGCCCGCTCACTCCGGCCCGTGATCCGCGACGACCGGGGATCGGCGGTCGCCGAGTGGGTCATGGTCACGGCGATGCTCGTGCTCCTCACCGTCACGGTCCTGCAGATCGGCTTCGCGCTCTACGTACGCACGACGCTCCTCGACGCCGCGGGCGAAGGCGCCAGGCACGCCGGGCTGTTCGGCGCCGACCTCGACGCGGGCGAAGCGCGAGCAGCAGAGCTCATCTCCGTCAGCCTCGGCGCCGGCTACGCCGAGAACATCACAGCCACCACAACGCAACTCAACGGAGCGCCAGTCGTCGCCGTCACCGTGCGCTCGCCACTTCCGCTCATCGGCCTCCTCGGACTGCCAGAAGCACTGGAGGTGACCGGGCATGCGCCACAGGAGACGCTGGACGCTGCGTGACGATCGGGGGTCAGCCTCGCTCGAGTTCCTGACCCTCGGCACACTCCTGATCGTGCCGCTCGCCTACCTCATGCTGACGCTCTCGGCGCTGCAGGGAGCGAGCATTGCCGGGGAGTCGGCGGCGAGAAGCGCAGCACGCCTGCTGGCATCCGACCCCGAGTCCGTGGAGACGCAGGCTCTCGCGGCGGCGGCGATCAACCTGGCCGCAGCCGACCACGGCTTCGAAGCCGAGGCCGTTGAACAGCTCGTCGCATGCGACAGTCCCGCCGACACCTGCCAGGATGCAGGAGCCGTCGTCACCGTCACCGTCACCGTCACGATCGACGTGCCCCTGCCATTCGCGCCGAACCTCACCGGGGGAGCGGCCCCGCTCTCCATCCCGACAAGCGCCACATCCTCGTTTGCCGTCACACGCTTCGGACTCTCCACATGAGCAAGCACCCAACCCGGATCCCGGACGGGTTGCAGCGGATGCGCGACGAACGAGGCAGCGTGCTCCCGCTCATCCTCGTCTTCCTCATGATCGGACTCACGACCGTCTACGTGCTCGCCGCCGCCACGTCGCTGTCCATCGAACGAAAGCGACTCCTCACGATCGCGGACGCCGTGGCGCTCTCCGCCTCCGAGAGCTTCTCCGCAGCCGACGTCGCCCTCAGCGGAGACGAACTCACACCCGTCCTCGACCCCGAGGCAGTTTCCGAGCGAGCCGTCATGACCCTCGAAGACCTCGCGGGTGGTGCCCCGGATGGCCTCACGCTCGACTCGGCGACCACCCCGGACGGCGTCACCGCCCACGTCGTCATCACCGGCCACTGGACGCCACCCCTCGCCCATGCGCTGCTCCCATCCGGTCTCGACATCACCGTCTCCAGCGACGCCAGAGTCGTGCTGTCCTGACCTCACGCGAGCCGAACCGCGCCGCCCAGCCCTGGCGGCTAGTCTTGAGGGATCATGATCAACCTTGACCTCGCTTCGGAAATCGCCGCCCTGCGCAGCACCTTCGGAGACATCAGCGCCGTGCTCAACCCCGACAAGCTCCGCGCGAAGGTGGTGGAGCTCGAAGCCGCAGCATCCGTCCCCGACCTCTGGAACGACACCGAGAACGCGCAGAAGGTCACCTCCGCACTCAGCCACGCGCAGTCCGACCTCAAGCGCCTCGACGAGATCGAACGACGCCTCGACGACCTCGAAGTGCTCGCGCAGATGGCCGTCGAGATGGAAGACGAGGACACGGCGGAAGAAGCCCGCGCCGAGCTCAAGTCGATCACCAAGGTCATCGGCAACCTCGAGGTCCAGACCCTCCTCGACGGAGAATTCGACCCGCGCCCCGCGGTCATCACGATCCGCGCCGGCGCCGGCGGCGTCGACGCCTCCGACTTCGCCGAGATGCTCCTGCGCATGTACCTCCGCTGGGCAGAACAGCACAGCTACAAGGTCTCCGTCCTCGACACGAGCTACGCCGAGCAGGCCGGCATCAAGTCGGCCACCATCGAGATCGACAGCCCATACGCCTTCGGCACCCTCTCCGTCGAAGCCGGCACCCACCGCCTCGTGCGCATGAGCCCATTCAACTCCGCAGGCAGCCGCGAGACGAGCTTCGCCGCCGTCGAGGTCGTGCCGCTCATCGAGCAGACAGAATCCATCGAGATCCCAGACAACGACATGCGCGTGGATGTCTTCCGCTCGTCCGGCCCGGGCGGCCAGTCCGTCAACACGACCGACTCCGCAGTCCGAATCACGCACCTCCCCACCGGCATCGTCGTGAGCTGCCAGAACGAGAAGAGCCAGATCCAGAACCGCGCCGCAGCGCTCCGCGTGCTGCAGTCCCGGCTCCTCCTGCTCCGCCGCGAGGAAGAGAACGCGCAGAAGAAGGAGCTCGCCGGCAACATCACCGCGAGCTGGGGCGACCAGATGCGCTCCTACGTCCTCGCGCCATACAAGATGGTCAAGGACCTCCGCAGCCAGCACGAGACCGGCAACACCGACAAGGTCTTCGACGGCGACATCGACGCGTTCATCGCCGCCGGCATCCGCTGGCGCAAGCGCGGCGAAGCCGACGCCGCCTAGGAACGCGGAGAAGGCGCCCGGAAGCAACGAGCCGGGCCCCCACGTCTGACGTGTTCTGCATGTCGCGCCGGGCTGCGGCCACTCCGGTGCCTACCCTGTTAGCGCCATGATCAGATTCGATAACGTCGCCAAGGTCTACCCTGGCACCGCCGCCCCCGCACTCGACGACATCACCTTCGAGGTGCTGCGCGGCGAGTTCGTGTTCCTCGTCGGGCCCTCCGGGTCCGGCAAATCCAGCGTCCTCCGCCTCATCCTCCGCGAGGACGCCCCGAGCCGCGGACAGGTGCACGTGCTCGGCCAGGACCTGCGCCGCATCTCCAACCGCAAGGTGCCCTACTACCGCCGCAGCATCGGCATGGTGTTCCAGGACTTCCGCCTCCTCGCAGGCAAGACCGTGTTCGAGAACGTCGCATACGCGCTCGAAGCGCTCGGCAAGTCGCGCGGCCACGTCGCGAAAGCCGTCCCCGACGTCCTCGAGACCGTGGGCCTCGGCGACAAGGCGAACCGCTTCCCCCACGAACTCTCCGGCGGCGAGCAGCAGCGCGTCGCCATCGCGCGCGCCGTCGTCAACAAGCCGGACATCCTCCTCGCGGACGAGCCGACCGGAAACCTCGACCCCGTCACGAGTCGCGGCATCATGCGTCTCCTCACCCGCATCAACGCGAACGGCACCACCGTCGTCATGGCCACGCACGACGTCTCGATCGTCGACGAGGAGCGCAGGCGCGTCATCGAGCTCGACGGTGGCGTCATCATGCGCGACGAGTCCGACGGCGTCTACCAGCCGGGAATCGTGCCGCTCACAGAAGCGGAGACGGCAACCGCGAACCAGCTCGAGCAGAACGACGACGCCGACGCGCAGGTCCAGGCACAAGCCCCCACATCCATCGCCGACTCGATCGCCTCCCGCGTCGCCGGCGAGAAGACCACGAAGAACACTGGAGACGTCAAATGATCGGCCGCGTATTCGCCGAGATGTGGCAGGGACTGCGCCGCAACTCGAGCATGGTCATCTCCGTCGTGCTCGTGACCTTCGTCTCCCTGACGTTCGTCGGCGCCGGAATCCTCATGCAGCAGCAGATCAGCAGCATGAAGGCGTTCTGGTACGACCGAGCCCAGGTGTCCGTCGACCTCTGCTCCTCCGTCTCGACCGCCCCGAACTGCGCAGGCGGTCAGGCGAGCGACACCCAGCGCGACGCCGTCGAGGCAGCCCTGCAGGGCGCCGTCCTCACCCCGTACGTCAGCGAGTACGAATTCGAGGACCAGGACCAGGCCTACGAGAACTTCCAGCAGCAGTTCGCCGGCGACCCCATCGTGTCCTTCGTCGAGCCCGAGTACCTCTCGGAGAGCTTCCTCATCACGCTCACCGACCCCGACCAGGCCGACATCATCATCGAGCAGCTCTCGAACTACGACGGTGTGGAGGCGGTCACGGACCAGCGCCAGTACCTCGAGAGCATCTTCGAGCTGCTCAACGTCGCCAGCCTCTCCGCGATCGGCGTCGCGGTCGTCATGCTCGTCGCAGCCGCGCTGCTCATCGCGACCACGATCCGCCTCTCCGCGATCAGCAGGCGCCGCGAGATCGGCATCATGCGCCTCGTCGGCGCATCCAACCGCTACATCCAGGCGCCCTTCATCCTCGAAGGCGTCGTCGCGGCCCTCATCGGTGCGGTGCTCGCCTTGGCGGCAACCGTCGCGATCGCGCACTTCTTCGTGCAGGGCTACCTCGGCAGGCAGCTGCCATTCGTCTCCCTCATCGGAGTCCCGGAGGCGCTCCTCGCGATCCCCGTCCTCCTCGTCGTCAGCGTGCTGCTCGCCTGGGTCTCCGCGCGCATCGCGATCAACAAGTACCTCAAGGTCTGACCCGCACGCAACAGCAAGGTAGACCGATGGGCAGCCCGTGTCGTAAGATAGCGGGCTGTCCATCGTCTGCCGTCGAGAGAGGAAGAGGCCATGCCAAAGGAGCAAGGGACGAAGCCTGTCGCGACGAACCGTCGAGCCAGGCACGACTACCTGATCGAGGACACCCTCGAAGCAGGCATCGTGCTGAACGGAACCGAGGTGAAGTCGCTCCGACAGGGGCGCGCCTCCCTCGTCGACGGATACGCGTACATCGACCGCGGTGAGGCGTGGCTCGACGCCGTGCACATCCCCGAGTACCTCGAGGGCACGTGGAACAACCACGCACCCCGCCGCAAGCGGAAGCTGCTGCTGCACAAGGAGCAGATCCGCAAGCTCGCCATGAAGACCAAAGAGGGCGGCTACACGCTCGTCCCGCTGACGCTCTACTTCCTCAACGGCCGAGCAAAGGTCGAGCTGGCCGTCGCGAAGGGCAAGCGCGAGTTCGACAAGCGCCACGCGCTGCGTGAGCGCCAGGACAAGCGCGAGGCCGACCGCGCCGTCGCGTCTCGCAAGTACATGGGGGAGTAGGCAGCGCCCCGCGTGCCGGTGCGCTGCACGTCCCGGAAAGCAATGCGGCCCCCGATCCACTGGATCGGGGGCCGCATCGCTGTCCGTCGCCTCGAGCCGCTAGCGCACGCTCTCGACGAGCGTCGCGATGGAGCTCTCGTGTGCGGAGAGCAGCGTCTTCAGGCTTCGCGACTGCCAACCGCGGTCCGTCTGGCCGTCCGACGACGGGTCGGCGCTCCACCAGGCCGTCTGAACGGCCGCGTCGGCTGCGTCGAACGAGTCGAACATCGCGGTGAACAGCGGTGCCGAGTTGGCGAACGGAACGGCCCCGACGGTGAGGCTCAGCGTCTCGGAACGGTACGAGTCGGACGCGGCCTGCGCAGCATCCGCGGCCTTCCCGAACTCGGTGCTGTAGCTCGTGCAGACGTCAGCGAGCTCGTCGAGGAAGCACTCCGATGCAGCCAGGTCCGCGATGCCACGGTAGAAGTCGACGTAGGTCGACTTGATGGCGTCTGCGATCGTCGTGCCGATGTTCGGGTCGCTGTAGTTCGGGCATCCCGTCGACACGTTGCACGGGTAGTACAGGTTGTTGCCGAGGTCAATGTTCTGACCGTCGGGGATGGTGAAGACCGTCGACGAGAACGACGCGAGCTGCGTGCCGAACGTGTTGTAGATCGAGTTGTACTTCGGGAACGCCTCGCAGAACTGCTGCAGCGCCGCGACGTCCGCGCTTGCCGTGTCAGCGAAGTTCGCGACGATGTCGCGTCGCTCGCTGAGGCCGTCGCTCTCGGTCTGGGCGGCCTTGTACGCGTCGGAGGCGTCGGCGCCGTCCTCGACCGCGAGCGAGGGCACGGTGGAGCCGGCGAGGTCGTTGATCGTCGTCTCCGCCGTCGCGACGTTCCCGCAGCGAGTCGAGAAGTCGGTCATCTGGGCCGCCGACTGCGAGAAGAAGTCGGTGTTCTCGCCCAGCGAGGCCGAGATGGTGACGTTGGCGGCCAGGTCGAGGTTCTCGGTCGTCCAGTCCGCGTAGTGCGCGTCGAGGTCCGTCTGGAACGCAGCAGCGAGCTCGTCGCCGCGGTTCACGTTGTTGTTGTGGATGGTGACGGGGATCGCTACGGCAGCTCCGACCAGGACCACCACGCCGATGATCGCGGGGATGAGGATCGCTGGCTTCCGGAACCAGGGCTTCTTGGCAGGGGCTCCGTTGCCGAAGTCGTTGGGGCCGGACGGTCCGCCGCCCTGGTAGCCACCGCCCCCGTTGCCGCCGAACGCCGGTGCCCCGAACTCCTGGCCGGGGGCGTAGGGAGCTGGCGTCTGGTTCTCCGGGGCGCCGTTCCAGGCGCCGGCCTGCTGCTGCGCGCCGTAGCCTGCGCCGAAGGCGGCAGCACCTGCTTCGGGGGCGGTCGAGCCGAACCCGTGTGCCTCGTTCTGGCCGCCGTAGCTCGGCGCGCTGTTCACCTCGCCGTGCGCTGGCGACTCGAAGCCGCCGTTCGCCTGACCGGGGCCAGCCTGACCGGCATCCGGGGCGTTCCACGCCGGGGTCTGCGTCGTCGGGGCGTCCTGCGCGTCTGGAGCCGACTGGCCCCACGCGGGAGCGGATGGCTGCTGGTCCCATGCTGCGGGGGCCGAGGCGGAGGCGCCCTGGCCGTTCCAGGCGTTCGGGTCCTGCTGGGGAGTCTGCTCCCAATTCGGGGCGGCGGGCGCGCCAGAGTCGAGGATCTCCGTCTGGTTGTGGTCTCCGCGACCGAGCACAGCGGTCTCGTTGCCGTCACCGAAGCCGAGAACCTCGGTGCTGTTCTGGTCAGCGTGAGACTGGTCGCCGCTCGCCGGTTCGGCGCCTTCGCCGACTGCGTCGCCCTGAGGCGATGGCTCGGCATCACGCGGCCAGGTGGGCGCCGCTGGCGCCTCGTACTGGTCAGGCGCGGGGGCCTCGCTGTCGCTCACCTCTGGCTGCCCGGCTCCATCCTCGGAGGGGGCAGGAGCGTCCGGCTCCTCAGCAGGCCTGCCGAAGTGCGCTCCGAAGCCCTCGTGACCAGAGGCCTGGTCTCCCTCACCAGAGGCCTGGTCTGCCGGAACGGTGCCCCCGGACTCCTGGGCATGCTCGTCGCCGTGCTCGGGCTTCTGCCAATTCGGGCGCCCGAATCCTTCAAAGTCATTGCCGCTCATGGGGTTCAGGTTACTGGTCCTGCCGGGAATCGCCTCCAGGCTTGCCCTGAGCACGCCAGGACGTGGATTTTCCGGCCGTCTTGACGTATGTTTAGGAGCTGCCAGTTCTTCTGGCAGCTGCAACTCAACAGAGCTCATGACGTGGAACGCCGCCGAGGAGACTCGGCTCACGGGGATGATCGGTTTCGACATGACTGGTGAATCGGCGTGAAGCGGGTCGAGGATGCGGGGTTATCTCGTAAACGCCCCTCGCAAAACATAGGTGCTAACGCTAAGCGCACCGACTTCGCCCTCGCTGCTTAAGCGAGTCCGATAGTCCGTCAGCCCGGGGGAGTTCCCGCTCCGGTAGCTGGCGTCATTAAGGGAACTTGCTGTGGTGTTGTGTTTCAGGGCACCACGGGACTTGCACTGGAACTGGGCTCGTCGATCAAGGTGTCTGTCCCCATGATCGGAGCCAAGTAGAACAGTAGACAGACTGCACCCGGAGAAGCCGCGGTTTCGTAGTTGTGGACGGGGGTTCGATTCCCCCCATCTCCACGAAACCCACGTCATGAGCGAAGGCCCCGACCCGCCAGTTCAACACTGGCGGGTCGGGGCTTTGTCGTCTGCGGTCGGCGGTGCCTGAGTCAGTCCGTCGGCCACACGCCGGATGTGCCTCGCCGGTGGCTGCCGACGAGGTGCGTGTCGACGATGCCGATCGCCTCCATGAGTGCGAAGAGGTTGGTTGGACCGACGAAGCTGAAGCCGTGCGCTTTGAGGCTCTTCGTGAGCTGTCGCGACTCATCGCTCGAACTCGGCACGTCTGCGGCTGAAGCTGGTCTCGGCGTCGTCGCCGGCTTGGCGCCCCAGACGAGTTCGTTGAGTGGCTCACTCTCGCGCAGCGCGACCGTGGCGCGAGCGTTCCTCATGACCGAGGAGATCTTGAGTCGGTTCCGGATCACGCCTGGGTCACCCATCAGACGCTCGAAGTCGTCGTCGCCGAACTCGGCCACCGCGTCGACGTCGAAACCGGCGAACGCCTCTCGCAGCAGCGGCCGTCGCTGCAGGATGAGGCGCCAGGACAGCCCTGACTGGAAGATCTCGAGGCACAGGCGCTCGAACACGCCCCGTTCGTCGGTGATCGGCATGCCCCATTCCGTGTCGTAGTACTGCATGAGCAGCTCGTCCCGGCTCGCCCACAGGGGCCGCGCGAGGCCGTCCTCGCCGACGACGAGGTCAGGTGTGATGGCGGTAGCTGGCAAGGGCATTCCTCTCCGGACGCGGAATCCTGCGATCTCCGCGAACCGGACGGGACGCGGACGGCGCCGATCGAGAACCTGCTGTGCTGAGGACGCTACTCGCAGCCGCCGACACGCGCCGCCGCTGTCCACAGGCAGGCAGCCCGCGATGAAGGCTGGGCTAGCCGTTGGTCGGCAGACGTGAGCCGCTCAGCTCGGCGCCGTCGCTGCTCGCGATGAGGCACACCACGTCGCGGTCACCCTCACTCCAGGTCTGCTCGCTCGGGACAAGGTGCAGCGCGGAGAGGCCTGCGACCGTGTCCCGGCCGAGCTCCGCGAACTCCGCTGAGCACCGTGCATCCGCCTCGGAGGCCAGAGCGTCGTCGCCTGGGAACGCGTCACCGAGTTCGCTCGGTGCAGCCGAGAGCACCTCGTAGAGGTGTGGGTCCGCGCACGAGGATGCAAGCGTCGCGACGGTGAGGTCGGCGTCCGACGAGAAGCAATCGCCGATGTTCACCTCGGTGATCGGAACCGCGCGGGGTGCCTCAGGATCGGCGGTGCAGGCCGTCAGCGCTCCGCTGACGACGAGCACGGCCAAGAGCGTTGCGGAGATTCGGGAGGACACCCCACCAGGCTAACTGGCGGAACCCGCAGCCGTTCCCGCAGTGGCTTGGCCGTCGACGGGCGTCACGATGCACAGCACTTCCCGGTCGCCGCTGGCCCACGACTCGGCACTCGGCACGATGCCCGTGTAGTTCCACTCGGTCAGGAACGGCTCCGCCCCGATGAAGCCGGTGAAGGCGGCGGAGCAGATGTCCTCGAGGGCGGTATCGATCGCCGAGTCGCCGGGGAACGTGTCATCGCCCGGCATGTTCTCGGAGTGATACGCCTCATACGTGTGCAGCGAGTCGCAGTTCGGGAAGAGCTCAGCATCGTCGGAATCCGATTCGAGGTCGAAGCAGTCGCCGACCGCGAGGTCCTCGATGCCGGTCATCGTGCCGGCCACCGCGGTTGGTGTCGGTGTTGCCGTCTCGGATGCGGTCGGCGTGGCCGACTCCGTCTCCTCGGCAGTGGACGTCGACGTCGTCGTCACCACGGGATCGGTGCCCCCACCGGCGAGTGTCGTCACGAGGGTGCATCCACTGAGGAGCAGGAGGGCGGCGAGCCCCAGGGACGCGCCTGCGGCGCTTCGTACGGCGGCGGTTCGCATCGTTGCTCCTCTTGGGGGTGAACAGCGGTTCAGAGCTCCTGTGCCGCTCCTGCAGACGCGACGCGACCAGTGTATTGCGGCCTCCCCGAAGATCACCACTGAGGCGAGTGGAATCGGTGCGTCGCGTCTGCGGCGTAGCATGTCCTCCATATGTCAGCAGATGCGACTTCCCCCACGCAGCAGTCGACTCCCGACCGCGGCCAGCCCATGCCGGCCTCGAGCGGGACCGGGGATTCCTCGCGCTGGCCCGCCTTCGCGGTGTGCGCGGCCGTCGCCGTGCTCACGATCCTCGATCTCGCCAAGGTCAACGTCACGCTCGGCCCGATCGAGCACACGCTCGGTGCGGCATCCTCCGACGTGCAGCTCATCGTCGCCGGCTACGTGCTGGCGTTCGGGATCCTGCTCGTCCCCTCGGGGCGACTCGGCGACCTGTGGAATCGCAAGCGCCTGTTCCTGATCGGTCTGGTCGCCTTCGGGCTGGCGTCACTCGTGTGCGCGCTCAGCGTGAGCACCGAGATGCTGATCGGCGGTCGAATCCTGCAGGGCTTCGCCGCAGGCATCCTGATGCCCCAGGTGCTCGGCCTCATCCAGCAGCTCTTCACGGGCCAGGAGCGCGGGCGGGCCTTCGGGATCTTCGGCGCCATCGTCGGGCTCGGCACGGCGTTCGGCCCGACGATCGGCGGATTGCTCATCGGCCTGCTGGGGGAGGAAGCCGGCTGGCGCTGGACGTTCGCCATGAACGTGCCGCTCGCCCTGGTCGTGCTCCCGTTCGCCTGGCGGCTCCTCCCGTCGAAGCAGGAAGTGGCGAAGGGGCAGACGCTCGACCTCTTCGGCGTCGCCCTCCTCGGGCTTGCCGTGCTGACCACGATGCTCCCCTTCGTGCTGACCTCGGGGCGGGACACGGACGACCCGGCCCGGTGGTGGCTGCTCGCTCCAGCGCTCGGCTTCTTCGTCGCGTTCATCCTCTGGGAGCGGCGCTACCTCCGCATCGGGAAGACGCCCGTCGTCGACTTCGCGCTGTTCCGCACGCCCTCGTATCGCTACGGGGTGCTCATCACGACGCTGTTCTTCGCCGCGATGCCAGTCGGCTTCCTCCTCGTCACGCTCTTCCTGCAGCAGGGGCTCGGCCACACGGCCGTGCTGGTCGGCGCCGTCTCGGTCCCGTACGCGCTCACCTCGGCGGTCGTCGCGGCCGTCTCGGGCAAGTGGACGTTCCAGCACGGGGCGACGCTCGTCGCCATCGGCGTGGCGCTCTTCGCGGTGGGGTACACCGTGGTGCTCGTCGTGACCCAGTTGGCGGAGCCGGCGCTGTCGCCCTACCTGGTCAGCGCGTCGCTCATCATCTCGGGTGCGGGCGCGGGACTGGTGATGGGGGCGAACCAGATGCGGATGCTCCTGCACGTTCCCGTCGAGCAGGCTGGCATCGCGGGTTCGTTCGCCCAGGTCGGCCAGCGCCTCGGCAACGCCATGGGCTTGGCGATCGGCAGCTCCGTCTTCTTCGCGGGGGTCGCCGCGCTGCAGGTCACGGGAGCCGTGCAGGGCACGAGTTCCCCTGTCGTGCAGGAGGCCTACAAGACGTCCGTAGCCGGCGGCCTGCTCGTGGTCATCTGCCTGGCCTGTCTCACGCTCGTGGTCGCCGTCGTCGACCTGGTCGGGCATCGGCGGCGCCTGCGCGAGCAGCCAGCGGGGGAGTGACGTCCGGTTCCTCGCCGAGTCGCGAACCGGATCAGCGGATCAGCGGGCCGCGAGGGCCTTGAGGGCCTGCTCGTGCAGAAGGCCGTTCGTGGCGAGCGCGCTGCCGTGCCACGGCCCCTCTTCCCCGTCCATGCTCGTGAACGTGCCGCCTGCCTCCACGACGATCGGCACGATCGCGGCCATGTCGTACGGCTGCAGATCGAACTCTCCCGCGATCTCGAGCGCGCCCTCCGCGACGAGCATGTAGGACCAGACCTCGCCGACGGCGCGTGTGCGCCAGATGGCTCGGCTGAACTCGAGCAGCTGCGCTGAGCGGCCCGCGTCATCCCAGCCCTTGAGGCTGTTGTAGCTCAGGGATGCACGTTCGAGCTCGTCGACGGCGCTCACCTGGATGCGCCTGTCGGTGGCGACGTCGCTGTCGCTGAGGTCGTCGTCGAGGTACGCACCCTGGCCGGTTGCGCCCCACCAGCGCCTGTTGAGGCCGGGCGCGGACACGACCCCCACCTCGGGGACGCCGTCGATGACCAGCGAGATCAGGGTCGCCCAGATCGGGATGCCGCGCATGAAGTTGGCCGTGCCGTCGATCGGGTCGATGATCCACTGCCGGCGGGAGGTGCCCTGCGAGCCGTACTCCTCGCCGAGGATGGAGTCGCTCGGGCGGGTCTCCGCGAGGCGCGCGCGCAGGGCCTGCTCGACGGCCCGGTCCGCGTCGGTCACCGGCGTCCGGTCCTCTTTCTCGTACACCCCGAGCGAGCGCGAGTTGAAGTGCTGCATCGAGACCGCATCGGCGATGTCGGCGAGCTCTCGTGCGAGGCGGAGGTCGGAGGAGAGCGGGTGCAGGAGTTCGGTGGCCACACGCTCAGCCTAGGCCAGGGTGCCAGCTAGTAGCTCGCGTCGGCCGCCTGGTCGAGCGACATGAACAGGCGTCGCAGCGAGTCGAGCCTGGCGATGCCAGCCTCGTCGAGCTCGCCGTCGCGCGCAGCGTCGTCGAGCGCGCAGTCCGGGGCGTCGGCCCGGTGCGTGCATCCGCGCGGGCAGTCCTCGGCGATGTCGGCGAGTTCGGTGAAGCCGCGCAGCACGTTGTCGCGGTCGACGTGCCCGAGTCCGAATGACCGGACCCCCGGGGTGTCGATGATCCAGCCGGTGTGCCCCTCGGCGTCCTCGATGCGAACGGCGAGGGTGGATGAGGAGGTGTGTCTCCCGCGACCGGTGACGGCGTTGACGACTCCCGTCTCGCGAAGCGTGCCGGGCACGAGCGCGTTCACGAGCGTCGACTTCCCGACGCCGGAATGGCCGACGGCGACCGTCGTGTGGCCCGTGAGCGCGGCTCGGAGCTCGTCGATGGGCTCGCCTCCCGGGCGAGACTCGAAGACCTTCACGCCGAGGGGCTCGACGAGCGAGCGCAGCTCGTCAGCGGGCGCCACGTCCGTCTTCGTGAGAACAAGCAGCGGCTGGATGCCCGCATCCAGGGCCGCCACGAGGTAGCGGTCGATGAGTCGTGGTCGCGGCTCCGGCTGAGCTGTGGCCGCGACGATGAGCATCTGGTCGGCGTTGGCGACGATGACGCGCTCGACCTGATCGGTGTCGTCCGCGCTGCGTCGGAGGAGCGTCTTGCGTTCGACGATGCGCACGATGCGGGAGAGGCTGCCGGCGTCGCCGGTCGTGTCGCCGACGATGTCGACGAGGTCTCCCGTGACGATCGCCGTCCGGCCGATCTCTCTCGCCTTGGCCGCGGTGACGGTTCGCTCCTCCGGCGTGCCCTCGTCGAGCAGCACCGTGTAGCGTCCGCGGTCGACGGTCACGACGCGTCCGGTCACGGCGTCGGAGTGCTTCGGACGCTGCTTCGATCGGGGCCTGTTCGCCTTGGGGTTCGGGCGCCCCCGGAAGTCGTCCTCGTCCCAGTCGCCGTAGGCGTCGAACGCGTCGCCGAGTGAGCGAGCCACGGTCAGATGCTGAAGGCGGTGAGGTCGACGCTGCCGTCGTCCTCGCCCTCGTCCGGGTCGCCGACCGTGCCCTGGTCCAGCATGTCCTGCCAGAGCTGGGTGAACTGGGGGAGCGTCTTGCTCGTGGCGTGGATGTCGTCGACGGTCACGCCCTCGATCGCGAGGCCGACGATGGCGCCGGAGGTGGCCATGCGGTGGTCCTCGTAGCTGCGCCATTCGTGGGCTGTGCGCGGTCCGGGAACGATCTCGAGCCCGTCGTCGAGCTCGGTGACCTCGCAGCCGATGCCGCGCAGCTCGGCGGCGATGGCCGCCACGCGGTCCGTCTCGTGGCCCCGGAGGTGCGCGATGCCCGTGATGCGGCTCGTGGTGGTACAGAGGCCGCAGAGCGCCGCGAGGTTGGGGGCGAGCTCTCCAGCCTCGGAGAGATCGAGGTCGACGCCCGGCAGCTCGGCTCCCTCGGCGATGCCGCGTTCAACCGTGCACGTGAGCACGCCGTCCGCGACCGAGATCTGCGCGCCGAAGAGCGGGAGCAGGTGCTCGAGGTGAGATCCGACCTGCGTCGTCGTCGCCGGCCAGTCTTCGATGGAGACGCTGCCGCCCGCGACGATCGCCGCGATGAGGAAGGGCTCCGCATTGGAGAGGTCGGGCTCGATCGTGAGCTCGCACCCGTCGATGCTGCCCGGCGAGACACGCCACATGCCCGCCTCCGAGTCGTCGATCTCGACCCCGCGGTCCCGCAGGGCGGCGAGCGTCATGTCGATATGCGGTTGGCTCGGGACCCGATCGCCCGAGTGGATGAGCGTGAGCCCGTTCTCGAAGCGTGCGCCGGCCATGAGGAGCCCAGAGACGAACTGGCTGGAGGCTCCAGCGTCGATCGTGACCTCGCCTCCCGTCACCTCGCCGGTGCCGTAGAGCGAGAAGGGCAGCCCGCCCCTCCCGTCGTCGCGGACCTCGACACCGAGCGCCTTGAGCGCATCCACCGTGCCCTTCATCGGGCGTCGGCGAGCCGCCTCGTCGCCGTCGAAGGCGACGGGACCGAGGGCGAGGGATGCGAGGGGCGGGACGAAGCGCATGACGGTGCCCGCGAGGCCGCAGTCGATGGAGACGCCGCCCTCGAGCTCGCCTGGCGTGATCTCGAGATCGTTCCCGAACCGACCGTCGCCGGGGACTTCGACGATCTTCGTGCCGAGCTGCCTGAGCGCCTCGATCATGAGCTCGGTGTCGCGAGCCCACAGCGGGTGCCGAAGCAGCGACGGTGCGTCGGCCAGTGCGGACAGCACCAGTTCGCGGTTCGTGAGGCTCTTCGACCCAGGGATCTGGAGGCGCGCGTCGATCGGCGCAGTCGCCGTCGGGGCCTCCCACGGGCCGTCGCCGAGGGTCAGGGGCTCGCTGCCCTCGTCGTCTCGGTACAGGTCGAAGCGTGGTCCGGAATAGCCAAAGATCTCCATTGGTTGACAACGATACCGCCAGTGGCGCTCGCATCACCCGGAAAGACGATTCCGGCAGACAACGAAGGGGAGGGCAGCCCTTGCAGACAACCCTCGCGCCGCCGAGGCGTCAAGCCGCCGAGAGGCGCACGGCAGTACACTCACGCGTAATGAGTGAGCAGAAGTCGCCTCAGGCGACCCCAGATCAGGACGAACTCCGGCAGCTGTTCGAGGAGCAGGCGCTGCAGTACATCGACCAGTTGTACGCGGCAGCCATGCGCATGACTCGAAACCCCGCAGACGCGCAGGACCTCGTGCAGGAGACCTTCGTGAAGGCCTTCGTGGCCTTCGCGCGCTTCGAGCAGGGCACGAACCTCAAAGCGTGGCTGTATCGCATCCTCACGAACCTCTTCATCAACTCGTACCGCAAGAAGCAGCGGGAGCCGTACGCGAACGCGCTCGAGGACCTCGAGGACTGGCAGCTCGGCGGCGCCGAGTCGGCGACGGCCCAGACCTCGTCGCGCTCGGCCGAGGCTGAGGCCATCGACCACCTTCCCGATTCGACGGTGAAGGACGCCCTCCAGGCGATTCCGGAGGACTTCCGCCTGGCGGTGTTCCTCGCTGACGTGGAGGGATTCTCCTACAAGGAGATCGCAGACATCATGAAGACCCCCGTCGGCACCGTCATGTCGCGGCTTCACCGCGGCAGGCGATTGCTTCGCGAGCGCCTCACCGGCTACGCGCGAGAGAACGGCATCATTCCGGCCCTGGACGGGGACGAGCAGGAAACAGGGAGCAAGAAATGACCGATTGCGGCTGCGAGAAAGCCAAGGACGCCCTCGAGGAGTACCTGCGCAACGAACTCGCCAGTACGGACGCGAGCGATATCCGCGAGCACCTCGAGCACTGCAAGGACTGCGAGAGCGAGCTGCACGTGAACCGCTCGCTCATGGAAGTCGTCCAGCGTGCCTGCAAGGAGCGCGCCCCGGAAGAGCTGCGCCTGCACGTCCTCGACCAGCTGCGGAATATCCAGCGTTCGCACGGCACGCCGGTCGCCAACTGACCCGGGGCGCGCCCGAACCCGTGTCCTGCCGATGACTCCGGATCCCAACGAGGACGCCTGGCGTCTGCTCTCCGCTCGCATCGACGAGGCCATCTCCGAGCTGCGGGAACGGGATGCCAGGCGGGAGACGCTCGCCGAGCTGCTCGAGCGTCGCCCCGTCCTCGGTATCCGTCGAGGCCCCGTTCTGCGACGGGTCACCAATGTCTGGCGTCTGCGAGAGCTGCTGCTCGACGAGAGCGGCGGGCTGTTCCGCGTCGGATCCGTGATCCGGGTCGCGAAGCAGCCAGACCACTACAGCGAGCAGTCGGCGCTAGCGGCCGAGCGACGGCGCGTGCAGCTCGCCGCACTGAAGTCCGGGTTCGACCTGGGCGAGATCGTCAACTACGGTGCGGCGGGCATCCAGCTCTCCGACAGCGGCGGCGCCGACGCGCACCCCGGCCTGGAGGTGGTGGGCGGCGAGGTGGTCCTGCACTGGGGAGCCGTCCCCGGCGCGCAGGCCGGTCTCGGCGCGAGCAGCTCGACTCCGCTCGCCGCGTACCTCGACGACGCCGTGGCTCTGCTGACCGGGCGCTGACGGGCAGCCCGACGCCACACGAAGGCGCCCGCCCCGATTGCTCGGGACGGGCGCCTTCAGCTTCCGCGGAGGAGACCTGCCTAGTCGGCCAGGATTCCCTCGATGAGCTCAGCCTGCTGGCGCTGGTGCGCCTTCATCGTGCCGACCGATGGCGCCGACGACTCCGGGCGGGTGACCGCGCGGATCGTGCGACCCTCGAGCATCGGCGCGAGGTGCGTGCGGATGAACGGCCAAGCGCCCTGGTTCTCCGGCTCGTCCTGCGCGTAGATGATCTCTGCGTTCGGGTACTCGGCAAGGATGCGGTTGATCTCCTCGCCCGGCATCGGGTAGAACTGCTCGAGCCGCACCAGGGCGACCGTCGAGTCCTCGCGCTTGTCGAGCTCTGCACGGAGGTCGTAGTGCAGCTTGCCGGCGTGCAGCACGACGCGGCGAACAGCGGACTTGTCGGTGATGCGCTCGTCGTCCAGGACGGGCCGGAACGCGCCGTTCGTGAAGTCCTCGACCGGCGAGACGGCACTGCGAAGGCGCAGCATCGACTTCGGCGTGAAGATCACGAGCGGCTTGCGCGGACGCGCGTAGGCCTGGCGGCGCAGCAGGTGGAAGTGCGACGCGGGCGTCGACGGCATCGCGACCGTCATGTTCTCTTCGGCGGCGAGCGTGAGGAAGCGCTCGATGCGCGCCGAGGAGTGGTCGGGACCCTGACCCTCGTAGCCGTGGGGGAGCAGCAGCACGACGCTCGAGCGCTGGTTCCACTTCTGCTCCGACGCCGAGATGAACTCGTCGATGATCGTCTGCGCGCCGTTCACGAAGTCACCGAACTGCGCCTCCCAGAGGACAAGCGCGTCGGGACGCTCCACCGAGTAGCCGTACTCGAAGCCGAGCACCGCGTACTCGCTCAGGAAGGAGTCGTAGATCGAGATGGGCGCCTGGTTGTCGCTCAGGTTGGACAGCGGCAGCCAGTTCTGGCCGTTGAGGCGGTCGTGGAAGAGCGCGTGGCGCTGCACGAACGTCCCGCGGCGCGAGTCCTGGCCGGACATGCGCACGGGCGTGCCCTCCATGAGCAGCGAGCCGAGGGCGAGGAGCTCGCCGAAGGCCCAGTCGATGCCGCCTTCACGGCTCATCTGCTCGCGCTTCGACAGCACGGCCTTGAGCTTCGTGTGCACCGAGAAGCCCTCTGGCGGGTTGCCGTGGGCGTCGCCGATGGTCTCGACGACCTCGCGTGCGACCGCGGTCGACTCGGGCTCGGAGCGGTGGTTCTCCTCACGGGACCCGACAGCGGACAGCTCGGCGGCCGAGATGGGCGTCGACTGCGTCTGGGCCTGGTGCGTCTCCGCAAAGGCGCGCTCGAGACGGTCGTGGAAGTCCTTCTGCGCCGCGTCGAACTCGTCCTGGGTGATGTCGCCACGTCCGACGAGTGCCTCGGCGTACAGCTTGCGCACGGAGCGCTTCGCCTCGATGAGGTTGTACATGAGGGGCTGCGTCATCGAGGGGTCGTCGCCCTCGTTGTGGCCGCGGCGGCGGTAGGAGATGAGGTCGATGACCACGTCGCGCTTGAAGCGCTGGCGGTAGGCGAAGGCGAGCTCGGCGACGCGGGCGACGGACTCGGGGTCGTCGCCGTTCACGTGGAAGACCGGCGCCGAGATGGCCTTGGCCACATCGGTCGAGTACATCGACGAGCGAGCATCCCTCGGCGTCGTCGTGAAGCCGACCTGGTTGTTGATGTTCACGTGGATCGTGCCGCCCGTGCGGTAGGCGCGGAGCTGCGACATCTGCATCGTCTCGTAGACGACACCCTGACCCGCCATGGCGGCGTCACCGTGGATGAGGATCGGCAGGACCGCGTCCCGGCCGTCGGCCTTGCGGTCGAGCTTGCCGCGCACGATGCCCTCGAGCACGCCGTTGACGGCTTCGAGGTGCGAGGGGTTGGCGGCGAGGTAGACCGGGATCGTCGCGCCGGAGGCGGCCGTGAAGGTTCCCTCGATGCCGAGGTGGTACTTCACGTCACCCGAGTTGCCGCGGCCCGAGCTGGACTGCACACCCTCGAACTCGCGGAAGATCTGGCCGTACGTCTTGCCGGCGATGTTGGTGAGCACGTTGAGGCGGCCGCGGTGGGCCATGCCGATCGCGACCTCGTCGAGGTCTTCTTCTGCGGCACCCTGGATGATCGTGTCGAGCAGGGAGATGACCGACTCGGAACCCTCGAGCGAGAAGCGCTTCTGCCCGACGTACTTCGTCTGCAGGAAGGTCTCGAACGCCTCAGCCTCGTTCAGCTTGTTGAGGATGCGCATCTGCTCTTCGTGCGTGGGCTTCGTGTACGGGTGCTCCAGCTCGTCCTGGAACCAGGCGCGCTGCTCCGGGTCCTGGATGTGCATGTACTCGATGCCGATGGTGCGGCAGTAGGAGTCGCGCAGGATGCCGAGGATGTCGCGGAGCTTGAGCATCCGCTGGCTCCCGCCGAACCCGTCTGCGACGAACTCGCGCTCGAGGTCCCAGAACGTGAGCCCGTGGTTCTCGATCTCGAGGTCGGGGTGCGTGCGCTGCACGTACTGCAGCGGGTCGATGTCGGCCATCATGTGGCCGCGCACGCGGTACATGTTGATGAGCTGCTGCACGCGAGCCGTCTTGTTGATCGCGGCGGCGAGGTCGACGTGGACGTCCTGCGACCACACGACGGGCTTGTACGGGATGCGCAGCGACGCGAAGATCTCTTCGTAGAAGTTGTGCTGGCCCGTGAGGTGCTCGTGCACGATCTTCAGGAACTCGCCGGAGCCAGCGCCCTGGATGACGCGGTGGTCGTACGTGCTCGAGATCGTGAGGCGCTTGGAGATGGCGAGGTCGTCGAGGACGTGCTGCGCCATTCCCTGGTAGGGGGCCGGGTAGTCGAGGGCGCCGGCGCCGATGATCGCTCCCTGGCCCTTCATGAGCCGTGGGACGGACTGCAGGGTGCCCATGCCGCCAGGGTTGGTGAGCGAGATCGTCGTGCCCGCGTAGTCGTCGCCGCTGAGCTTGTTCTGGCGACCGCGCTTGATGAGCTCCTCGTAGGCGCCGAGGAACTCGCGGAAGTTGAGCGTCTCGGCCTGCTTGATGCTCGGAACCACGAGGGCGCGGGTTCCGTCTGGCTTCGGCACGTCGATCGCGATGCCGAGGTTGACGTGAGCCGGCTCGATGGCGGAGGGCTTGCCGTCGACCTCGTCGTAGTAGACGTTCATGCTCGGGAACTTGATGAGCGCCTTCACGAGGGCCCAGCCGATGAGGTGCGTGAACGAGACCTTGCCGCCGCGCGTGCGGCGCAGGTGGTTGTTGATGACGATGCGGTTGTCGATCATGAGCTTCGCGGGGATCTCGCGGTAGCTCGTCGCCGTCGGCACCTGCAGTGAGATGTCCATGTTCTTGGCGATGGCCTTCGCCATGCCCTTCAGCGGCGACACGATGTTCTCGCGTGACGGCGCCTTCTCCTTGTCAGCTGCCGGCGCATCCGCGGGGATGAGCTTCTCCTGCGGGGCTGCGGCAGTGGTCTTCGCCTGCTTTCGCGCCTCGCCCTCGGCGGTGGGCTTCTTCGCCTCTGCCTGAGCGGCTGGAGCTGCCTGCGCCTTCGCGGGCTGGGCTGCTGGTGCCGTCTTCGCCGGAGCAGTGGTCTGCTGCTTGGCGTACTGCTCGAGTGTTGGCCACCAGGCCTCGTCGACACTCTTCGGGTCCTTGACGTACTTCTCGTACATCTCTTCGACGAGCCAATCGTTGGCCCCGAAATCGGACTTTGCTTCGTCTGTACCCGCACTGGTCAAATGACTCGCCACCTGAGTTCGTCTCGCGTTCGTCTGTTGATGCGGGACACGCCGAATCTGGGCGGCGGCCCCATCGAGCAACCAGCCTAACGCCCCTGGCGAGCGCTCTGCGCGAAAGTGGCCGGTTCGGCGCCTGGGCAACGTATTCTGGAGGCCATGCACTTCTCTGGTCCCGCCCCACACCACGAGCTCACGTACTCGGACGTCTTCCTGATTCCGAGCCGGTCAGATGTGGGGTCGAGGCTGAATGTCTCGCTCGCCCCCGATGACGGCACCGGCATGACGATTCCTCTGGTCGCCTCGAACATGAACGCGGTGACCGGTCCCCGCATGGCGGCGGCGATCGCACGGCGAGGCGGTCTCGGCGTGCTGCCGCAGGACATGTCCCTCGAGGCGCTGCAGACGGCGATCGCCTGGGTGAAGTCCCAGGACCCGGTCCTCGACACGCCCTTCACCGCGTCGGGTGACGCGACGGTCGGCTCGGTGCTCGAGCTCGTCCCGCCCGTCGCCGGGTTCGGGGTCTCCGTGCTGGCTCCCGACGGGGAGGTGCTCGGTGTGCTGCAGGCGTCGACGCTCGCGCGTGTCCCGAGCGACGCCGTGCTGGCCGACCTGAGCCACCACTTCGTCGACGAGGTGCCGCTGGCCCTCGCTCGCGACTCCCGGACGGTCTTCAACTCCTTCGCCGAGGCGGGCGAGAGCTTCGCTCCGGTGCGGACCGAGCGAGGCGAGATCGCGACGGTCACGGCGAGCGGCGCGCTGCGCAGCACGATCTACCAGCCGGCGCTCGACGCTCGGGGGCGCCTTCGAGTCGCGGTCGCCGTCGGCGTGTCGCGCAACGCGCAACGCGCTCGAGCGCGCACGCGCGCTCGTCGAGGCCGGCGCCGACGTGCTGGTCCTGGACACCGCGCACGGACATCAGGGCAGCATGCTGCGAGCGATCGAAGCGGTGCGTGGGGCGGAGCTCGGGGTTCCGATCGTCGCCGGCAACGTCGTCAGCGGGAGCGGCGTGCACGACCTCGTCTCGGCGGGTGCGAGCATCATCAAGGTCGGCGTGGGCCCGGGTGCCATGTGCACCACGCGCATGATGACCGCGGTCGGCCGCCCGCAGTTTTCCGCGGTGCTGGAGACGTCGGAGACCGCGCACGCGCTCGGCGCGCGCGTCTGGGCGGACGGGGGAGTGCGCTACCCGCGTGACGTCGCCCTCGCGCTCGCCGCCGGCGGGTCCGCCGTCATGATCGGCTCGTGGTTCGCCGGCACGGTCGAGGCCCCTGGGACGGTGCGCACCGACGACGCCGGCAACTGGTTCAAGGAGTCGTTCGGCATGGCGTCCACGAAGGCGGTCGAAGCGCGTTTCGGGGACCTCGAGCCCTACGAGCGCGCGCGCAAGCTCCTCTTCGCGGAGGGCATCTCGTCGTCGAAGATCATGCTCGATCCCAAGCGGCCCGGACTCGACGACCTGATCGACATGATCACGACCGGCGTTCGCTCATCGTTCACCTACGCGGGGGCCGACTCGCTTCCCGAATTCCGCCAGCGCGCCAAGGTCGGCATCCAGTCGGCGGCCGGCTACGAAGAGGGCAAGGCCCTCCCGGTGTCCTGGTAGACGCGGCCGGCTGACGGGGTCTCGGATATGTGTGCTCGACAGGGTGGTGACGGCGCGTGAACGAGTGGGTCATGCTCGGGATCGGCGTCCTGCTCACCCTGGGCACCGGCGTCTTCGTCGGCTCGGAGTTCTCGCTCGTCAACCTCGACCGCAACGACCTCGAGAAGCGGCGGGAGCGGGGGGAGAAACGACTCACCCCGACGATCAACGCGCTCAAGCACACATCCACGCACCTCTCGAGCGCGCAGCTCGGCATCACGCTCACGACGCTCCTCACCGGCTACACGATGGAGCCCGCGATCTCGTCGCTGCTCGCGACGCCGCTCGGCGCGGTCGGACTGCCGGAGGATGCCGTGCGCCCCGTCGGAGCCGTGCTGGCCATCGTCATCGCGACGGCCCTGTCGATGGTCGTCGGCGAGCTCATCCCGAAGAACTTCGCGCTGGCCGTGCCCCGGACGACGGCGAAGTTCCTCATCCCGCTGCAGGTCGCCTTCACGACGGTGTTCAGGCCAGCTGTCGCGGTGCTCAACGGCAGCGCGAACGGTCTCATCCGCTCCGTCGGCATCGAGCCGAAGGAGGAGCTTTCCGGCGCGCGCACCGCGGAGGAGCTGTCGAGCCTCGTGCGGCGCTCCGCGCTCGTCGGCATCCTCGAAGGTGAGCGGGCCGTGCTGCTGAGTCGCACGCTGCGCTTCGCCGACCACATCGCGGCGGATGTCATGACGCCGAGGCCTCGAGTGCAGTCCATCGCCGTCGACGCGCCGGTGCAGGAGCTCATCGATCTCGCGAAGTCGACGGGGCACTCGCGCTTCCCGGTGACCGGTGAGGACATCGACGAGATCGTCGGCGTCGCGCACCTCAAGAACGCCGTCTCGCTCCCGCTCGACCGGAGGCGCTCCGTGCCGGTCGGGGCCATCAAGACGGACGCGCTGCTGGTCCCCGAGACGCTCGGCCTGGACGCGCTGCTCGCCGAGCTGCGCTCCGGCGGCTTCCAGCTGGCGGTTGTGCTCGACGAGTACGGCGGCACGAATGGCGTCGTGACGCTCGAGGACCTCGTCGAGGAGATCGTCGGCGAGCTCGTCGACGAGCATGACCGCGCGCACCTCGACGTGGTCCGCGCCAAGGGCCGGACGACGTTCGACGGCATGCTCCGACCAGACGAGGTGCGTGACCGGCTCAACATCGAGCTCGACGACGACGGACCATACGAGACGGTGGCGGGCTTCATCATGAACGCCCTCGAGCGCATCCCCGCCGTGGGTGACGAGGTCCAGGTCCCCGTCGGCACGTTCCGGGTCGAGCGGATGGACGGCCGCCGCGTCGACCGTGTCGCGTTCACCCCCAACGAGTCCTACGAGTCGAGGGAGGCGCTCATGCAGCGCCTCGCCGACCAGCACGCCGAGAAGGAGAACCGTGGCTGAGTACTGGTCTGGCCTCGCCTGGCTCGTCGTCCTCCTCGCGGCGAACGCCTTCTTCGTCGGTGCGGAGTTCGCTGTCATCTCCGCGAAGCGCTCGCAGATCGAACCGAGGGCGGAGCGGGGCAGCAAAGCCGCCCAGCAGACCCTCTACGCGATGGAGCACGCGACCGGCATGCTCGCGACGAGCCAGCTCGGCATCACGGTCTGCTCGCTCCTCATCCTCAACGTGTCCGAGCCCGCGCTCCACCACCTCCTCGAGATCCCGCTGTCGGCAACGGGCCTCAGCGAGGAGATGATCTCGACCATCGCGTTTGTCATCGCGCTCGTCGTGGTCTCCTACCTGCACGTCGTGCTCGGCGAGATGGTGCCGAAGAACATCTCGTTCTCGGTCCCCGACCGCGCGGCCCTGCTGCTCGCGCCGCCGCTCGTGTTCTTCTCTCGCCTGTTCGCGCCCGTCATCTGGGCGTTGAACGGCATCGCGAACACGACCCTGCGTCTCTTCGGCGTCGAGCCGAAGGCCGAGACGACCAGTGCCTTCACCTTTGACGAGGTCGCCGGCATCGTCGAGCAGTCGAAGCGAGAGGGGGTGCTCATGGACCGCGCGGGCACTCTCTCGAACACCTTCGAGTTCACGGCCAAGAAGGTCGCCTCCGTCGCGATCGCCGGAGACCAGCTTGTGGTGCTCCCGCCGGACGCGACGCCGGAGATGCTGCAGCGCGCCGTCTCCGAGCACGGCTACTCGCGCTACATCATCCTCGACAGCGAGGGCGGGTACTCGGGCTACGTGCACCTGAAGGACGTGCTCGACCTCGATGAGCCGGGCGAGTTCGACCAGCCGATCCCAGCCAAGCGCATCCGCTCGCTCGACGGGGTCCATGATGAGGCCGACCTCGAGGACGCCCTCGCCATGATGCGCCGCACGGGCAACCACCTGGCTCGCGTGCTCGACCGGGAAGGCAACACGCGAGGTGTGCTGTTCCTCGAGGACATCATCGAGGAGCTCGTCGGCGAGATCCGGGATGCGACAGCCCGACACTGAAGTCCGGACCCCTTGAGCGTCCGGCGTCGACTTGGCGTGTCGCCGAAGAGCGACCAGGATGGCCGGGTGAGGGAATTCGAAGCTCAGGATGCCGCGGCCAGCGTGTTCGCGCCGCGCGAGGACGACCACAAGTACCGGAGGGGCGTCGCCGCGTTCGTCACGGGCTCGACGCACTACCCAGGCGCTGCCGTGCTCGGGACGAGAGCCGCCCTCGCGACCGGCATCGGCATGGTCCGGTACTCGGGCGGCGAGTCCGAGACGAAGGCCGTGCTGTGGCAGAGCCCTGAGGTCGTGGCCGACCTCGCATCGTTCGACGCGCTCGTCGTGGGCTCCGGCGTGGACCCGAAGGATGTGCGCCGCACCAGCGAGGCGCGCGAGGCCCTCGACCGTGCGCGTGAGCTCGACGCGACGGTCATCGCCGACTCGGGGGCTCTCGGGCAGATCGCCAAGCGGGTCCTGGGCGGGCACCATGTGCGCCGGTGCATCCTCACGCCGCACGCGGCCGAGCTCGCGGCGCTCATCACGAAGCTCGAGGACACCGAGGTGCGAGCGAGCGACGTCATCAAGGAGCCGGAGCAGGCTGTCCGCCTCGTCACCGACCGCCTCGGGTGCACGCTCGTGCTCAAGGGGCACCGCACCTACATCGCCGGTGACGGTCCCACGATCATCGTGGATGCGCCCGGTGCCTGGCTCGCGACTGCCGGCACCGGAGACGTGCTCGCGGGCGCCATGGGGGCGCTGAGTGCCGTTGCGTCCAAGCGCGAGGTCGCCGAGCAGCCGGAGCCCCAGCAGCTCGCGGCCGCCGCCGTCTGGCTGCACGCGCGCGCAGGCTGGTTCGCCTCGCAGGTCAACGCGGGCAATACCGCCGCCGCGGCCGACCTCCTGGCCCCCATCGAGCAGCTCCAGCGGCACGGACCCGGCTCTCCCATCAGGGCGAGCGACGCGACCGCGGTCCTGCCTCGCCTGGTCGGCGCACTCGTGGCGTCCAAGATCCGCGCCTGAGCTGGGGTAGCTTGTCCCGCATGACTACGTCGTGGATCGCCCGTCACTGGCGAGGCCCTCTCTCGATCGTGACGCTCTGGCTGGCCTTCGCCGGCGTGCACTACGTGCTGATCCTCGTGAACCTGTACTCGCTCTCGAACCCGATGGGCGACGTCTTCCAGGTGTACCGCGGGTGGGTGGATCAGGCGCAGCAGGGGCAGGTGCCCGGCATCGACGCGACGTTCGTGTATCCGCTGCCCTCGCTGCTTCCGATGCTGCTCGCCGACGTGGTGGGCGGGCAGGCGAACTACGGTCTCGGCTGGCTGCTCGTGGTCACGGCGGGCAATGCGGTGGCGTTCGCGGCCCTGACGCTCTGGCGGCCGTCGTCGCGCGACGCGCGCCTGCGCCAGATTGCCGCGTGGTGGTGGCTCGTTCTGATGGCACTGCTCGGTCCCGTCGCCCTCGGGCGGATCGACGCCATCAGCGTCCCCATCGCGCTGCTCGCCCTCCTGTCGCTCCGACGGAGGCCCGAGATCGCCGGCGCGCTCCTCACCTTCGGGGCATGGCTCAAGATCTGGCCGGCCGCCGTGTTCGCGGCCGCTTTCATCGTGCTGCGGCACCGCCTCTGGCTCGTGGCGGGTGCCCTCGTCGTCTGCGCCGCCGTGCTCATCCCGGCGTTTGCACTCGGAGGGGGATCGAACGTGCTCTCCTTCGTGACCGAGCAGACCGGCCGGGGGCTCCAGGTCGAGGCGGTCGCGGCGACCGTGCCCATGTGGCTCGCCTCGATGCAGGTGCCCGGCTACAGTGCCTCCTACTCCATGGAGATCCTGACCTTCCAGGTCTCCGGGCCCGGCACCGAGTTCGTCAGCGCGCTGCTCACTTCGGTGCTTGCCGTCGCCGTGCTCGGCGTGGTCCTGCTCGCGCTCGTCTCCAAGCGCCGGGGGATGCCCTTCACCCGGTTGTTCCCGGCGCTCTCGCTCGCGCTCGTGCTCTCGTTCATCGTCTTCAACAAGGTCGGGTCACCGCAGTTCATCACCTGGCTGGCGCCGGTCATCGTGTTCGGCCTCATCGTGGACGTCAGGCGGTTCGCGCTGCCTGCGGGGATCGCGCTGTGCATCGCCTGGCTGACGCAGGTCATCTACCCAGGCAACTACAACTTCGTCACCGACGCCCACGCGGCGGGCGTGGCCCTGCTCGCGGGCCGAAACGGCCTCCTGGTGGTGCTGCTCGTGTGGGCGCTGTGGGCGATGTGGCCGCGCAGCAGGCGAGCCGCGCCCGCCGCCTCGAGGTCAGCCGTTCACGAGCATCGATCGGATCGCGTCGCCGACGTGATGGATCTCCAGCAGGAACCCGTCGTGGCCGAAGTTCGATCGAATCGTGACGGCACGGTCACCTGAGTAGCTGTTCGGCACGCCGGCCGCGATGCGGTGCTGCGTCTCCGGCGGGAACAGCACATCGGTGGAGATGCCGATGACCATCGTCGATGCTGTGACGCGTCCGAGAGCCGCATCGACCCCGCCACGGTCTCGGCCGACGTTGTGCGAGCTCATCGCCGTCAGCAGCGTGATGTAGCTGTTGGCGTCGAATCGACGCGTGAACCGGTTGCCGTGGAAGTCGAGGTAGGACTCGACGGCGTAGCGGCCCTCGTCCTGCTCCGGGCTGAGGTTCGACTGCCAGCTGCGGCCGAAACGGTCGTCGAGCTCAGTGCCCGAGCGGTAGTTCAACATGGCCAGCCGCCGCGCCAGCGCGAGTCCCCGGTGCGGCCCGAAGCCGGCGGGCTCGTCGGCGTAGTCGCCGTCGTTGAAGTTCGGGTCGAGCCTGATGGCATCGATCTGCAGGGTGTTCTGCGCGATCGTCTGCGCGTCCGAGGCCGCTGGGGCGCTCATCACGATGAGCCGCTGCGTCCGGTCGGGGTACATGATGCCCCATTCGAGCGCGTGCATCCCGCCCATGGAGCCGCCGATGACGGCCGCGAACGTCGAGATGCCGAGGTGGTCGGCGAGGAGCGCCTGAGCCCGAACCTGGTCGCGGATGGTCAGGACGGGGAACGAGGCCCCGTACGCATTGCCGCGCGCGTCGAGGCTGGCTGGACCCGTCGAGCCCTGGCAGCCGCCGAGCATGTTGGGGGCGATGACGAAGTAGCGGTCCGTGTCGAGGGGCGCCCCTGGGCCGATGATGCCGGGCCACCAGCCGGCGGTCGGGTGCCCCGGGCCGAGCTGCCCTTCGACGTGGGAGTCGCCGGTGAGCGCGTGCAGGACGAGGATCGCGTTCGACCTGTCGGCGTTCAGCGTGCCCCAGGTCTCGTAGGCGAGTCGGATGAGCGGCAGCTCGCCGCCGTGCTCGGGGCTGAAGGCCCCGAGCCACGCGAATTGGCGGTCGCCGACGTCGTCGCCGTCGCGCCAGGCGCCGGAGGCGGGCGGCCTCAGTGAGGCCGCCCGCAGTTCGTCGTTCGGGATCCTGCCGCTCGGCGGCGAGATCCCGTGATCTGTCCAGTCCATCAGCGCCAGGCTAGCGGCAACTCCGCGCTTACGCGCGGAGGGAGTCGAGTGCCTGCGCGAGGTCCGCGATCAGGTCGTCGACGTTCTCGAGACCGACCGAGAGCCGCACGAGTCCCGGGTTGATGCCGGAGGCGAGCAGCTGCTCTGGGGTGAGCTGCGAGTGGGTCGTCGACGGAGGGTGCACGATGAGGCTGCGCACGTCGCCGATGTTGGCGAGGTGGCTGAAGAGCTGGACGCGCTCCACGAGCTTGCGCCCTGCCTCGACGCCGCCGCGCAGCTCGAACGAGAGGATGGCGCCGGCGCCGTTGGGCGCGTAGCGCTGGGCGAGCGCGTTCCATGGGCTCGAGTCGAGGCCCGCGTAGTTCACGTTCTGCACCTCCGCGTGGCCCTGCAGCCAGCTCGCGATGGCGGTCGCGTTGGACACGTGGCGCTCCATGCGGAGGCTGAGCGTCTCCACGCCCTGGAGGATCTGCCAGGAGGACGCGGGGGCGATGGATGCGCCGATGTCGCGCAGGAGCTGCACGCGGGCCTTCGTGTGGAAGGCGTTCGCGTTGCCGAGCGCGCCCGTGTAGCTCAGGCCGTCGTAGCTCGGGTCGGGCTCGGAGAGTCCGGGGAAGCGGGCCTTGTGCTCATCCCACGGGAAGCTGCCTCCGTCGACGATGATGCCGCCGATGACGGCGCCGTGGCCGCCGAGGAACTTCGTGGCGGAGTGGACGACGATGTCGGCTCCGTGCTCGAACGGGCGGATGAGGTAGGGCGTCGCGATGGTGTTGTCGACGATGAGGGGCACGCCGACCTCGTGTGCGACGTTCGCGACGGTCTCGATGTCGAGGATGTTCACGGCGGGGTTGCCGATCGTCTCGCCGAAGAACAGCTTCGTGTTGTCCTTGGCGGCGGCGCGCCAGGCATCCGGGTTGTTCTGGTCTTCGACGAACGTGACGTCGATGCCGAGCTTGGCGAACGTGTACTTGAAGAGGTTGAACGTGCCGCCGTAGATGGAGGTCGAGGACACGATGTGGTCGCCCGCTCCGGCGATGTTGAGGATCGCGAAGGTCTCGGCGGCCTGACCGGAAGCGAGGGCGAGGGCGCCGCTGCCGCCTTCGAGGTCGGCGATTCGGGCCTCGAGCACGGCCGTTGTCGGGTTGGTGATGCGCGTGTAGATGTTGCCCGCGCGGGAGAGGGAGAACAGGTCGGCCGCGTGCTGTGCGTCGTCGAACACGTACGAGGTCGTCTGGTAGATGGGGGTGACCACCGCGTTGGTCGTCGGGTCTGGGGCGGAACCGGCATGGATCTGCCTGGTCTCGAAGCTCTGGGTCATAGGTAGCCTCCGGGTCGGCTGCGACCCGACTGGACTGTCGGGTGGCACCGAGTGTGGCAGTGGGCGTCCAGGGTGGCAACGGATCGGGACACAAATCGTCACGCGTTGAGCGTTCGCGACATGCGCGCATGCCACGATGGAGGCATGCCTGAACAACAGAGGACGCGTGTGGTCGTGGTCACGGGAGCGAGCAGCGGGATCGGCCGTTCGACGGTCAGGTCCCTGCGAGCCGATGGGCGAGAGGTGCTCGCGACGGCTCGCCGTGCGGATCGACTGGACGAGCTCGCCGCTGAGACCGGGGCGGAGGTGCTCGCCGGCGACATCACGAGCGATTCGTTCGTCGCTGAGCTGCGGGATCGCGCGGCCGAGCTCGGCGAGGTCGAGGCGCTCGTGAACGTCGCGGGCGGGGCGTTCGGCACCGAGAGCGTCGAAGAGAGCCGCATCGATGACTGGCAGCGGATGTTCGACCTGAACGTGCTCGGCACGAAGCGCGTCATCACCGCGTTGCTGCCGCTTCTGCGTGCCTCCGCTGCGAGCAGCCAGGACGAGTTCCCGCACGCCGACATCGTCACCGTCACCTCGACGGCCGGGCGAGTCATCTACCAGGGCGGCGGAGGGTACGTCGCGGTCAAGGCGGCCGAGGCGGCCATGATCGGCGTGCTCCGGCTCGAGCTCGGCGGCGAGCCCATCCGCGTCATCGACATCGCGCCCGGCATGGTGCACACCGACGAGTTCACGCTCAAGCGGATGCGAGGTGACGAGGCGTCGGCCGCGAAGCTCTACGAGGGTGTCGATCATCCGCTCACGGCCGACGACATCGCTGCGACCATCCAGCTCGCACTGCAGCTGCCCGGGCACGTCAACGTCGATGAGCTCATCGTGCGGCCGGTGGCCCAGCGTGAGCAGTTCCAGCTGCATCGCGGTCGTCTTGCGATGAAGGACACGGCGAAGGAGTCGAGCGAATGAGCATCTTCCTGGTCGGTGGCGGCGACGGGCCCGGGGTCGAGCTCGCGCTCTCCCAGCTCGCGAGCGACGCGCGCCTGCGGGCCGGTGGCGAGACTCCGGTCATCGCGATCATCGCGGTCGGGGAAGCACCCCGGCCCGTCGCGGACTGGTTCGCCGACCGTCTGCGGTCGCTGGACCCCGGCGTCCTCGCCACGCCGGTGCTCGCGCGCAGCACGGAGGCTGGCGAACCGCTCGACGAGATCGACCTCGCGAGCTTCTCGACGGCGCACGCCATCCTCGTCGCCGGCGGGCACACGCCCGCCTACCTGGCGGCACTGGCGCCACTCGCGACGGACGTTCGTCGCCTCGTCAGCGAGGGGGTGTCGTACCTCGGCTACTCCGCAGGGGCGGCGATCGCGGCCGACGAGGCCATCATCGGGGGATGGCGCATCGGCGGCGTGCCCGTGGCTCCTGAGGAGTCCGGTGAGGGGCTTGACGAGGTGACGCTCGAGGCGGGACTCGGGCTGGTCGATCTGACCATCGAGGCGCACGCCGCGCAGTGGGGTCTCGTCGCGCTGTGCGCAGCGAGCATCGAGGCGGGGCTCGCCGAGCGCATCCTCGCCATCGACGAGGACACGGTTCTCAAGGTGGGGGAGGGTGCACTCGAGATCCTCGGCTCCGGCAGCGTCTGGCAGCTCACTGCAGCTGAGGGCGGCGTCACGGTCTCGTCGAGTCGCGCGTCCGGATGACCGGGCCCGCGGGGCTCGCGGACCTCGCGCGACTCGACCAGGGCTGGGCCAGCGCGCTCGAATCGGAGGCTGGGACACTCGCCCAGATCGACCTTCGCCTCGAGGCGGAGGTCGAGGCAGGTCGCGGATTCCTTCCCGCCGCAGAGCACGTCCTGCGGGCCTTCACGCAGCCCCTGGATCAGGTGCGCGTGCTGATCGTCGGTCAGGATCCGTACCCGACGCCCGGACACCCCATCGGCCTCTCGTTCGCGACCGACACGCACGTGCGGCCTCTCCCGCGCAGTCTCGCCAACATCTACCGGGAGCTGCACGACGACCTCGGCATCGAGCCGGCGGTGAGCGGTGACCTCTCACGCTGGAGCGAGCAGGGCGTCCTCCTGCTGAACCGGGTGCTCACGGTCTCCCCTGGGGCGGCGGGGTCGCATCGCGGCCTCGGGTGGCAGGCGGTCACCGATGCCGCGATCGCGGCGCTCGTCGCCAGGCAGACGCCGCTCGTCGCGATCCTGTGGGGCAAGGACGCGCAGGCCCTGGCCCCGATGCTGGGCGAGACCCCGCGCATCGAGAGTCCGCACCCGAGCCCGCTGTCCGCATCCAGGGGGTTCTTCGGCTCGCGACCCTTCTCCAGGGCCAACGAGCTTCTGCGTGACCAGGGAGCTGCCCCGGTCGACTGGCGCGTCGAGACGACGGACAGCGTCGTCTCGACGCCGTCCCTCTTCTGACTCTTCCCATCCGGGCGTGACGTGCCCGCTCCTCGAAAGGCACACCATGAGCGAACCGCTGCACGAACTCGGCGCCATGAGGCAACGGGAGCTGATCGCCACCGGCGAGCTCTCGCCCGTCGACCTCGCAAGCGCCTATCTCAGAAGGATCGACGCCGACGCGGGCAGGTCGGGCGCGTTCATCACCGTGACGCACGAACGCGCACTCGACCGGGCGCTCCGGCTCGAGCAGGACCCACAGGCCCGCTCGTGGCGCGTTGACAGACGCTCAGCCCCGCTCTGGGGCATGCCGTTCGCGGACAAAGACCTCGAGCCTCGTGCCGGCGTGCCCACGACGTTCGGCTCCCGAGCCTTCGCCGACCATGTGCCCGAGGTGAGCTCGCCGCTGGTCGAGACGATGGACGCCGCTGGCGGCGTCAGTCTTGGCAAAACGAACACCCCGGAGTTCGGGCTCCCCGCGTACACCGAGAACGCGGTCGCCGCCCCGGCCGTCACCCCGTGGGGCTCCGGGCTCGGTGCTGGCGGCTCCTCAGGTGGAGCCGCCGCCGCTGTCGCCGCTGGACTGCTGCCCTTCGCGCCGGGCTCGGACGGCGGAGGCTCCATCCGCATCCCCGCCGCGGCCTGCGGGCTCGTCGGCCTCAAGCCGAGCCGAGGTCGCGTGCCAGACGGTTCGGGCGTCGGGTCGCTGGCCGGGCTGCCAGTCGCCGGGCCGCTCGCGAGGACAACAGCGGATGCGGCGCTGCTGCTCGACGGCATGATCGCCCGCCGCGCCGACGGAGATCAGGCCGACCGGAGCGCGCTGACGGCTCCGGCGGGGGAGCGTTCCTACGTCGACGCGCTGGAGATGCCCGTCCGAAGACTCCGCATCGGCTTCAGCACGTGGTCGCCGTGGTCGACCCACTACGCGATCGACCTCGACGATGAGGTCGCCGAGGTCTTCGAGGCGACCAAAGAGCACCTCGCCAGGCTCGGGCACGAGCTCCTGCCCTCGACCCCGGTGGATGCGCCCGAATACGTCGACGCGTTCCGCACGGTCTGGCAAGCGGGAGCATCCACCATTCCGCTCGAGGGGGAAGCACTCGAGGCGCTCGAGCCGTTGACGCGCTGGCTGGTCGGCGTTGGAAGGACGAAGTCGGCGGCGGAGCTGGCCGCCGCGCTCGCTTCGCTGGGTGCGTTCGAGCGCAGCATCATCGCCCAGTACTCGGAGTTCGACGTCGTGCTGACCCCGACCCTGGCGATGACGCAGAGGCCGCTGGGATGGTTCGACGCAGCGGACGGGGAGCGGAACTTCGAGCAGCAGTGCCAGTTCACGCCGTACACCTCGTACGTGAACGTGACAGGCCTGCCCGCGATCACGATGCCGGCGGGTTCAGCGCGCGGTCTGCCGGTCGGCGTGCAGGCCATCGGGCGCCCGGGGGATGACGCGACGCTGCTTCGACTCTCCATGGAGCTCGAGCGGGAGCTGGACTGGCCGAGGCGGTATCCGCCCACGTGGTGAGCGGCGACGTGCTCTCGTACGGTCAGCCGCGAGCGGCTGGGCGCCGACGTGGCGGCAGGTAGTTGCCGTCTTCCAGACCGGCTTCGATCTCGAAGCGGTTCTTGAGCGGGTCGAATCCGGCGAGCCAGTACAGGGGCGGGAACAGGAAGCCGTGGCGCTTCCACTGCTCGACGTGCACTCGCTCGTGGCGGAACACCCGCTCGCCGACGACGTCGCGCGTCAGGTAGACACGGCCGACGCAGGTCCCTCCTCGGCGGAAGACCCACTTCGGGAGACCGCGACAGACGATGAGCCCGTCGTGCACCTCCACCCGGCCCGTCGAGAGCGGGACTCCGACGACGAGGCCGACGACCGTCGCCGCGTGGTACCCGAGTCGCGAGATCGGCGAGTCGAGGAACAGGCTCTTGAGGGGGTTCATGGTGACGGCCTTCCGACGCTGACTGTGGTGCCTCGAAAGGCTGGGAGAGAAGGACGCCGCTGAGACCCGACCGTGTGCGACGGGTCTCAGCGGCGAACACTGCCGGCTTCGATGCCTAGAAGCTCTGCTCCGGGGCATCGATGGCGGCGGGGGCACGCTGCCCCTGCTTGAGCGCGGCGAGGCGCGCCTCGACCTCGGTCAGCTTGCCGAGGTCCTCGAGCTGGTTGAACTGCGAGTCGAGGCTCGAGGTCTGCAGCTCCTGCTGGCCACGGACGAGCGCCTCCTGGCGACGCACCTTCTCCTCGAAGCGGCCGAGGTCGCTCGTCGGGTCCATGACGTTGATGCTGCCGAGGGCCTCGTTGACCTTCTGCTGCGCCTCAGCCGTCTTGGCGCGGGCGGCGAGCTGGTCGCGCTTGGCGCCGAGCTGGCGCAGCTTCTCGCGCATGCCCTCGAGGCCGCCCTTCAGCTGGTCGACGACCTGCGTCTGGGCGCGGATCTGCGGTTCGGCGGTGCGGGCCTCGGTCTCGGACTCGATCTGGCGTGAGAGCGCGACCTTCGCGAGGTTGTCGAACTTCTGCGCGTCGACCTCGTCGTTCGCGGCACGGAGCTCGTCGGCCTTCCGGCTCGCGGCGAGCGCCTTGTTGCCCCACTCTGACGCGGCCTGCACGTCCTCGCGGTAGTCATCTTCCAGCATGCGCAGCTGGCCGATGGTCTGCGCGATGGCCGACTCGGCTTCCTTGATGTTGGCCGTGAAGTCGCGAATGAGCTGGTCGATCATGAGCTGCGGGTCTTCCGCGTTGTCGATGAGCGAGTTGATGTTCGCGCGGACGAGCTGGCTGATTCGTCCGAAGATGGACTGCTTGTTGGACATCGAGTGCTTCCTTCTTGCTGGTCGGTTCCTGATGGTCCCTGGTGGATGGCCGTGCTGGGGGTGGTGTGCGTGTGGGCTGTGTGTTTCCGGGAGCTGCGTCAGCGCCGCCGGCCGCCGCCCGAGGAGCGGAAGCCGCCGCCTGAGGAGCGGAAGCCTCCGGACGATCTGAACCCGGAGGAGCCGCCTGAGCGTCGGCTGGAGCCGCCTCCCCAGGAGCTTCCGCCTCCCCAGGAGCTCCGGCTCGAGGAGCCGCTGTTGCTGATGAGGCCGCCGAGGATCCCGCCGAGGAGCCCCGAGTCGAAGCTGCTGTTCGAGCTGCCGCCAGACGCCATGCCCCAGCTCTGCTCGTAGCCGCTGCGCTGCATCTGCACCTGGCTCCTCGCCTGCTCGGTCGCCCGTTCGGCGAGGCTGATCGCGCTCTTGGCTCGCTGCATCGCCTCTTCCGGCTGCGTCGCGGCGAGCTGCTCTGCCGTTCGGAGCTCCGTCTCTGCCTGCTGGATGCGGGCGCGCGGTTCGCTCTCGACGGCGCCGCGTCGTCCGTCGATGAACTGGAGCCCTCCCGTGACTGCGGAGCGCGCTTGTGCCAGCGCCACATCGAGCTGACGGCGCACACCGGCGAGGCGCTCGTGCTCGTCCAGCAGCGATGCGATGGCGGTGTCGAGCGCCTCGTCTGCCTCGCGCAGAGCCCCGAGGGTTCGGAGGGGGTCAGCCGCTGCTGCTCCGCCGGAGCGGGCCCGGCCGATGGCCTCCTGGGCAGCTGTCTGCGCTGCGGCCGCCGCGGCGGCGACGTCTGGTTGCAGTGACGCCTGCTGGACGAGCTGGGAGCTGCGCGCGAGGCCCGATTCCAGCTCCCCGATCTCCTGGCGGATGAGCTGCTCCGCGTTCTCCAGGTCGCTCGCTGCCGCGCCGATCGAGCCCAGCACCGAGCTCACCCGTGCGAGCGCGAGCTGCGCGTCACTGATGTCGACCGCTGCGGGCCCGGTCCGGCCCTCCCGCAGACCGCCGTCCGCATTCTCCGTCTCCGTGCGAGCCAGCGCGAGCAGCTCCCTCGCGTGCTGTGTGGAATCGTCGACGGTCGAGAGCGCCTGTGCGCTGTAGCGTGCGCGGAGGGCCGTCAGCTGCGACTCGGCACCCTGCATCTGCCCTTCCAGACGGTCGAGCTCGCCCCGCACCTGCCTGAGCAGCTCCGGCGCATTGCGTTCCATGTCCCGGAGCTTCTCGAATCGCGCGGCCTGCTCGGCGACGCGCTGCTCGGCCTGGTTCGCGAAGCCGAGGATGGCCTCGTTCATCTGGATCTTGGCGGGCTCCGGCTCCGGGGTCGCGTCGAGGTACTGCCCCTGGACGTCGAACGCTCGTCGCAGCTGCTCGCGCGCATCCGCGACTGCCGCCCGGTACTCGGCAACCGGTTCCTGGCCGAACTGCGCCTCGGCGAAGCTCACCTCCTGGTCTGCGGCGGTCACGAGGTTGTCGACCCTGACGAGCTCGCCGGCGGCGCGCTGCGCCAGCTGCTCGAGCTGCGCCTGGCGCTGGGCCTGGGTTGCTCGCTCGCCCTGCTTCTTCTTGCGTCGCGCCAGGAGAACGACGACCAGGATGATGACGGCCACGACGACGATGAATCCGCCCACGAAGAGGAAGATCGGCCCCGCGTCAATGCTCGGTGCAGTTCCGGCCGGCCCGCTTCCTGCGCCCGTCAGCTCCTGGCGGAGGGAGTCGGCGGCAGAGACAGCGGCTTGGCCGTAGTCGCCTGCATCGAGGTTCGGCGCGATGGACTGCGTCTCGATGTCGCGAAGCGCCCCGTCTCCGAGAGGGAACGTGCTGTCGGTGTTGAGCCCGAAGTCGAGCTGATCGACGCCGACGTAGAGGATGACCGCCTCCGAGCCGAGGTCGTTGACGGACGCGAACTCGCTCGCCCAGTCGAACCCCGCGCTCGGGTTCGAGAATCGATCGACGATCGCGAAGTACATGGTGAAGTCCGTGTCCGCCTCCAGAGCGGAGATCGCCTGCTCGATGTCGGCGGTCTCGCCAGTGACGAGCCCGTCTGGGTCGAAGATGTGCCCGTCGGGGGAACCCGGGCTCGCAGCCGGCGCTACGGCAGAGGAAGTGATCGGAGAGACCTCGGCGGATGCTGGCGCACTCGTCCCGAGGAGTGCAGCGGCAACGATGCCGAGCAGAGAGAGCACACGACGCACGGAGACCCCTTTCTGGCCGGTCAGCGGCCTCGGTCGTAACGCTAGCGGGACCAAGCCGTGAAGAACGTGATTGTTGTGCGCGTCGTCGCCGCGCGGGTGAACACGTTGGGAACACCGGGCGTCGTGGGGGTGGCCAACGTGAGCACTCGGTGACAATCGGGCGTCGATGTGTGATTCCGCATGGAGTTCCGTAGAATTGTCGTGCACCGGACAAGCGCTCCTTGTCCGGTTTTCACATGAGACACAGGAGGTCCAACGTGCGAAGTGAAGACGTACGCACCAAGCGGTTCAACGCGCTGAAGTTCGACGGCTGCTACGACGTGCAGGAGGTCGACCAGTTCCTCGACCAGGCGGCGGCAACGCTGGAGGCGTTCGAGAGCGGCCGCCCTGAGGAGGCCCAGATCGCCGGAGCCCACGAGGTCGAGGCAGTGAAGTTCACCTCGCGGGTCTACGAGCGCGGCTACTCGGCGCAGGAGGTCGACGTGTTCCTGGAGGAGCTTGCCGACGCCATCGCGCGGTACAAGCGCTCGGAACCCGCCACCGACGCGCAGGGGGCGTGAACCGGGTCCATCACCCGCTCCTCGTGGGTCTTGTTAGGCTGTCCTAACTCGTACCGCCACCGTCAGGAGCCCCCACGTGACCGATGCCGTCATCCAGAAGCCGCGCAAGCGCGGACCCACCGTCCGCCTGACGGTCGTGCGAACCGAGCGCCTCAGCCGTTCGCTCGTCCGCGTCCATTTCTCCGGCGCCGACCTCGACGACTTCGATCTCGAGCACGCCGACACCTACCTGAAGCTGCACTTCGGCGAAGGCGTCGGTGAGCTCGAGCTCCCCTTCGACCTGCAGGAGCTGCGGGCCACGCTCCCGATCGACCAGGTGCCGGTCCGCCGCACCTACACGGTCCGCGGCATCGACCGCGCGAGCGGAACCGTCTCGGTCGACTTCGTCGTGCACGGCGACGCCGGGGTGGCCGGGCCATGGGCCAGAGACGCAGAGCCCGGCGACGTCATCGTCGCCAGCACTCCACACGGGGCGTACTCCCCGCTGCCCGACAGCGACTGGCATCTCATCTGCGGCGACGAATCCGCGCTCCCCGCCATCGCCCGCACGCTCGAGGCGATGCCCGCGGACGCCAAGGGCGCAGTGCTCCTCGAGGTCGCCGGCGACGAGGACCACATCCCTCTTGGAGCGCCGACGGGCGTCGCCGTGACCTGGATCCACCGGGGCGAGCACGGCGGCTACGACCGCCAGCTGCTCGCGGCTGCGGTCGAGGAGCTCGATCTCCCGGACGGAAGAGTCCAGGTCTTCGCGCACGGCGAGCGCGAGCAGATGAAGCGGCTGCGGAAGAACTTCTCCGCGCGCGGCATCGATCGCTCGCAGCTCTCCCTCTCCGGCTACTGGGCGGCGGGACGGACCGAGGACGCCTTCCAGAGCGAGAAGCGCGAGCCGGTCGGCCAGATCTTCTAGCTACCAGGAGCCTGGCTTGTAGTCCTTCAGGAATACGCCGAACAGGTCCTCGCCGGCCTCGCCCCGAACGATCGGGTCGTAGACGCGCGCGGCTCCGTCGACCAGGTCGAGCG
Source organism: Pseudoclavibacter terrae (assembly GCF_008831075.1). GTDB lineage: Bacteria > Actinomycetota > Actinomycetes > Actinomycetales > Microbacteriaceae > Pseudoclavibacter > Pseudoclavibacter terrae. The sequence goes on from NZ_WBJX01000001.1 coordinate 1,154,918, forward strand.
GAGCGTGGAAGCCCTCTTCGGCGAGCCGGACCTTGGTGAAGTGCGGCCGCTCGTCCGTGATCCAGCCCGTGTCCACGGCGGTCATGAGGATGCGGTCGCTCTCGAACATCTCCCGCGCGCTTGTGCGCGTGAGCATGTTGAGTGCGGCCTTCGCCATGTTCGTGTGGGGATGACCTGGGCCCTTGTAGCCGCGACCGAAGACGCCCTCCATCGCGGAGACGTTGACGATGTAGGTGCGCCTGGCCGACGATGCCCTGAGCGCGCCGCGCAGCTTGCTGACCAGCAGGAACGGGGCGGTCATGTTGGCGAGCTGCACCTCGAGCATCTCGATGGGCTCGACCTGGTCGACGTGCTGGGTCCAGGAGTTGATGTGCAGCTCGTCCGGCACGAGTCCGCCGGCGTCGATCGCGGTGCCGGCCGCGAGGCGCTCGAGCGACGAGGAACCAGCGGCCATCGCGTCGGCGCTGAGCTCCTCGGCGGTGCGACCGGCGGCCGACGAGAGGATCGGGTGCGCCGCAACCGACTCCGCGAGGGCGAGCGGATGCGCGTCGTTGGTGTGCCCGAACGTCACGAGTTCCGGGAGAGGGCCGTCCGGCAGCGGTGCCAGCTCAGCCTCCACGAGCGGCGCGTAGGCGCCAGGGGAGCGGCGCACGGTCTGTGCCGCGTTGTTGATGAGGATGTCGAGCGGCCCCGCGGCGGTGACCGAATCTGCGAGTCCCATGACCTGAGCGGGGTCGCGGAGATCGATGCCGACGATCTTCAGCCGGTCGATCCACTCGGCGGAATCGGGCAGCGCCGAGAAGCGGCGCACGGCGTCGCGCGGGAAGCGCGTCGTGATGGTCGTGTGCGCACCGTCGCGCAGGAGGCGCAGCGCGATGTACATGCCGATCTTGGCGCGACCGCCCGTGAGCAGCGCGCGCTTCCCCGTGAGGTCGGCTCGTGCATCCCGCTTCGAGTGGCTGAACGCCGCGCACTCGGGGCAGAGCTGGTGGTAGAACGCATCGACGACCGTGTACGGCTGCTTGCAGATGTAGCAGGCGCGTGGCTTGAGGAGCTCGCCCGCGGTCGGGGTCGTCGTCGAGGTGGAGATCGGGATGCCGCGGGTCTCGTCGTCGATGCGATCGGGCGCGCCGGTCGCGGTCGCCGCGACGACAGCCTTGTCGGCGTCCGCGATGCGCTGCCGCTTCGCGGCACGTCCCACGCGCTTCACGTCCTTGAAGAACTGGGCTGTCGCTCGGCGCACGGTGATGAAGTCCGGGTCCTCGCGGTCGTACGCGGACAGCTGCTCGAGCACCCGCAGGGTCGTCGCGAGGTCGGCTTCGCCGATGCGCTCCGGTGCGCTGCTCGCGATGGTCGCATCGTCGGGCGTCGCCGTTGGCGTCTCGTCTGGGGTCTCTGAAGGCACACGAGATTGTAGAGGCCAGCGGGCAGGCGCGCCACACGCGCCCACCCGCGGCCCCAGGTGATGCAGGAGATCTCTCAGGAGGCGACGGCCCTCGGCGCCCCCATGCCCGGGTCGATCTGGTGCGGCCCGCTTGCGGAGGGGCGAACGTCGAAGTCGAAGATCGCGGTCGGCAGGTACACCGTGGAACAGGAGTTGGGAATGTCGACGACGCCGGACAACCGGCCCTCGATGGGTGCCGAGCCGAGCAGCAGGTAGGCCTGCTCGGGGCCGTAGCCGAACTTCGTGAGGTAGTCGATGGCGTGCAGGCAGGCGCGCTGGTAGGAGAGGTGGGAGTCGAGGTAGCGCTGCTCGCCGTCGAGCGTCACGGACGTGCCGCTGAACGCGATCCACTCGCTGTAGTTGGGCTCGACGTTGCCTGGCATGAAGATCGCGTTCTCGGAGACGCCGTAGGTGTCCATGCCGTCCTTGATGACATCGACCCGCACATCCATGAACCCGCCCATCTCGATGGCTCCGCAGAAGGTGATCTCACCGTCGCCCTGTGAGAAGTGCAGGTCGCCCATCGAGAGGTTCGCTCCGTCCACGAAGACGGGGTAGAAGATGCGGGTGCCCTTCGAGAGGTTCTTGATGTCCTGGTTGCCGCCGTTCTCGCGCGGGGGAGCGGTCCTGGCGGCCTCACCGGCGACGCGGTCGAACTCCGAGTCGGGGAGCGAGCCAAGCACCGCGAACTGCGGCTCGGGAGGCAGCGCGAGCGGCGGCACACGGTTCGGGTCGGTCGCGATGAGCTTCCCTTCCCGGGCGTTCCAGGTCGCGAGCAGCTCCGCCGACGGAGCCGTGCCCATCAGCCCTGGGTGGATGAGCCCGGTGAAGGAGACTCCAGGCACGTGGCGAGAAGTTGCGGTCTGTCCGCTGAAATCCCAGATCGCCTTGTACGCGTCCGGGAACTGATCGGTGAGGAAGCCGCCGCCGTTCTGCTTCGCGAAGATCCCGGTGTACCCCCAGCCCTGGCCCGCGAGTGGGCCCTTCTCCTGCGGGATGGGACCGACGTCGAGGATGTCGACGATGAGCAGGTCGCCCGGTTTCGCCCCCTCGACGCGGAACGGACCACTGAGCTTGTGCACCGTGAGCAGCGGTGCGTTCAGGATGTCCTCGGCCGAGTCGTCGTTGACGATCGCGCCGTCGAACCACTCCCGGCAGTCGACGCGGAACTCGTCTCCGGGTTTCACCGTGGCGACCGGCGGGATCTCCGGGTGCCACCGGTTGTGGCCGATCTTCTCCTGGTCCTCGAACTTCTTCGACGAGTCGAGGGGAAACAGCACGTCTGGCATGGGGCGGTCCTTTCATCGGTGACCGCAGCCGTCCCCTGGGTGGCGGCAGCCGAGGTCGTTGGTGCGGGCCCCACGACGTCAGCGTCGAGGCAGCTTCGCGTGGAGCGGGTGGCGGGTCACACCGGTGCCGGGTCGACGAGGCGACCCGGGGAGCGCGCTGACGACCTGTGGTTCGTGCGCGGACTTCGCGGCGGCGTCCATGAGGCCGTAGGCGGGGGAACCGGTGGCAGAGAGGTGGGGCGCTGAGGGGCGGCGTCTGGCCGAGCTTCCGCATTCAGGGCACGGGGATTCGTCAGGGACGGAGCTCATGGCATGCACCTCGTCGAAGCGGTGCGACCGGTCGCACCGGTACGTGTAGGTGGGCATCGTTGCCTCCCCTCGTCGAGGTACTGCTGACCGTAGCGCCGCCTCTTGGCGGCTGTCAACGGTGCCGTGTCGACGACCTCTCGATGGTGGCAGCTCGCATTCACAGTGCTTTCTCGCCCGCGACTGCGGCCTGGTACGCGGAGGTGCTCGGATCGCATCCGTACTTCCGACGACCGGAGGAAGGAGTCCCGCAGTACGTCGATCCGTTCGGCAACGTTCTGGGCCTCATGCACGGCCCGCACTGGTCCGGGCGTCACTGAAGCCGAGGCACGGGACTGAACAGACGCGGAACGGCCCGGCTCTGCGATGCAGAACCGGGCCGTTCGTGATGTCTCGCGACATCGAGATGTGCCCCCGACAGGAGTCGAACCTGCGACCTACGGTACCGGAAACCGGCGCTCTATCCACTGAGCTACGGAGGCGAACGCGACGCCGAAGATGGCAACGCGGAGCCAATACTAACAGGGAGCGAGACGCCCCAGATGCCACCCTGCGAGGCCGCACACACTTGTGCCCGAAGGCTACGCGGGCGTGACACAATCCGCTGGTGATGCGAAAGATCGAATCTGCCATTGACCTCGAACTCGACGGGGAAGCCGACCTCGTGTTCTCGATCGCGGCCCACACGCTGGCGAACCTCGAGAGCGAGTCGTTCACGATCACCGGCGACGGGCAACCGCTCGACGTCATCGAATCCGTCGACCGCTCCGAGTGCAGGCTGCACCGCGTGACGACCTCCGCGAAGCACATCGAGATGCGGTACAGCGCGACCGTGCTCGACCGGGCGCAGCCGAACGAGCCGGAAGAGCTGGATCTCATCCAGTTCCGTCGCCCGTCCCGCTACGCCGAATCCGACCTGCTCGGACCGACGGCACGGTCCATGTTCCGCGGCAAGCAGGGCTTCGAGCTCGTGGATGCAGTCGTCGACTGGGTCTCGAGGAACATCAGCTACGTGCCCGGCTCCAGCGCGCCGACCGACGGTGCGCGAGACACGTTCCTGAAGCGCCAGGGAGTCTGCCGTGACTTCGCGCACCTGACGATCGCGTTCCTGCGCGCCAACGACCTGCCGGCGCGGCTCGTGTCCGTCTACGCTCCCGGCCTGGTGCCCATGGACTTCCACGCCGTCGTCGAGGTGCTCGTCGACGGAGCCTGGTACGTCGTGGATGCCACCCACCTGGCGCCGCGCCGCCTCATGCAGCGCATCGCGAGCGGACGGGATGCCGCCGACACCGCGTTCCTGAGCAACACGATCGCGAACCTGCGCCTCTCGAAGCTCCACGTCAACGCGACCTCGAGCGAGGTCATCTTGGAAGACTGGACCGAGCGGGTCCAACTGGGCTGACGCGGGCGCGCTCGCGCGCCGACGGGGCGGCCCGCGCGGCTCTAGGATGGGTGGTCTATGACTTCTCCAGCTCTCGTCACGGCCCTCACCACCGCTGTCAACGCCGCGCTCGCACCCCTCGAGGGTGGGGCGGGCATCACCGTCCCCGAGACGGACATCGTGCTCGAGCGTCCGCGGAACCGCGACCACGGTGACTGGGCCTCGAACGTCGCGATGCGCCTCGCGAAGCGTGTCGGGACGAACCCGCGTGAGCTGGCCGCGAGCATCGTCGAGCAGCTTGTCCTCGATGCGCAGGTGGCGAGCGCCGAGGTCGCTGGCCCCGGCTTCATCAACATCACGCTCGACACGGCCACGGCTGGTTCGCTCGCGAAGCTCATCGTCGACGCCGGTCCGGCGTACGGCGACGGCGACTCCCTTGCCGGTGTCAAGATCAACCTGGAGTTCGTGTCGGCCAACCCGACCGGCCCCATCCACATGGGCGGCGTCCGCTGGGCTGCGGTCGGCGACTCCCTGGCGCGCGTGCTCATCGCTGCCGGCGCTGATGTGACGCGCGAGTACTACTTCAACGACCACGGCGCGCAGATCGACCGCTTCGCCCGCTCGCTGCTCGCTGCGTACCTCGGCGAGGACACGCCGGAGGACGGCTACGGCGGCGCGTACATCTCCGACATCGCGGGACAGGTGGCGGCCGCCTACGGCGACGGGCTCGCCGAGCTCGACCGCGACGCGCAGCAGGAAGTCTTCCGTTCGAAGGGCGTCGAGCAGATGTTCGGCGAGATCAAGCAGAAGCTCCACGACTTCGGTGTCGACTTCGACGTCTTCTTCCATGAGGACTCGGTGCACGAGTCCGGTGCCGTGGGACGCGCCATCGAGCGTCTGCGCCAGCAGGGCCAGATCTTCGAGCAGGACGGCGCGCAGTGGCTGCGCACGACGGAGTACGGCGACGACAAGGACCGCGTCGTCGTGCGCTCGAACGGCAGCCCGACCTACATGGCCGGTGACATCGGCTACTACCTCGACAAGCGCGAGCGGGGCTTCGATCAGTGCATCATCATGCTCGGTGCCGACCACCACGGGTACGTCGCCCGCATGATGGCGATGGTCGCGGCGTTCGGCGACCAGCCAGGCGTCAACCTGCAGATCCTCATCGGACAGATGGTGAACCTCGTGAAGGACGGCGAGCCCGTGCGCATGTCGAAGCGCGCAGGCACGATCGTCACGCTCGACGACCTCGTCGATGCCGTGGGGGTGGATGCGGGCCGGTACGCGCTCGTGCGTTCATCCGCCAACTCGACCCTCGACATCGACCTCGATGTGCTCGCGCAGCGCACGAACGACAACCCCGTCTACTACGTGCAGTACGCGCATGCTCGCACGTGCGCCGTCGGGCGCAACGCGGCGGAGTCCGGTGTCGACCGCTCGGTCTTCGAGCCGTCCCTCCTCGACCACGAGTCCGAGTCCGCGCTGCTCGGCGCGCTCCAGGACTTCCCGCGCGTCGTGGCAGCAGCCGCCGAGCTGCGTGAGCCGCACCGCGTCGCACGATACGCGGAGGAGCTCGCGGGGCTGTACCACCGTTGGTACGACAACTGTCGCGTCATCCCGCGCGGCGACGACGAGATCACCGACCTGCACCGCACGCGCCTCTGGCTGAACGACGCCACGAGCACGGTCCTGCGCTCTGCCCTCACGATGCTCGGGGTCTCCGCGCCAGAGCGGATGTGAGTTCCGCGTGACGCCGGCCATCTCCGCTGAGCCGCCGCTCGGCCCCGGACAGGTTCCGCGGCCGCAGCGGAGGCGGAGGATGCGCCGCTGGGTGAAGGCCGGGGTGTGGGCGCTCGGCGCCCTGCTGCTCCTGGTCGGGCTCGATGTCGGCGTGCGCCTCGTCGCGCAGGACCGGATCGCGCAGCATGTGCAGGACTCGCTTCCTCCTGGGGTCGACGGTGACGTCGAAGCCCGCGTGCACGGCTTCTCGACGCTCTGGCAGCTCGCCTCCGGTCGAGCGAGTCACGTCACGGTGTCGGCCGGTGAGCTGACGGCGTTCGGACTGAACCTGGCGGCGAGCGTCGACGCGTACGGCGTCCACATCTTCGACGGCATGCGGACGGAGATGCTCACGGGCACCCTCGACGTTCCCGAGGCGACGCTCGAAGGGGTTGCGGCCCTGCCGGGAACGGACGCATCGCTCACGCTCGGCGACGACGAGCTGTCGTACGCATCCACGGTGTCCTTCCTGGGGCTCAGCGGCATGCTCACGGTCGACGCCGAGCTGCGGCTCGTCGACGGCGAGGTGATCATCGACCCGACGAACGTCGAGGTCTCCGGCAGCGCGTTCGGGCAGGCGCTCACGCAGGCGCTGCCCGACATCGACGAGTTCGCCGTGCCGATCTGCACGGCCGACTACCTCCCTGCCGGCCTGCACGTGTCCGAACTGCGTATCGCCGAGGGAATGCTCACCGTCGGCGTCGAGGCCAGAAACATCGCGCTTACGGCCGAGATCCCGGATTCCGGGGAGTTCTCCACCTGTCGCGACTAGTTTCGAGCTGAGACGATGGGGTCCGTGCCGACGAGGCCACCTGGGCTCGACGGCTCGCCCCCAGCGCGTCGCCGGCCCAGCCGCCGAGGAACTGGAGAACTGTGATGAGCATGCCGCCGAACGGACAGGGCTTCGGGCAGCAGCCCGGTCGGGGCCAGCAGCAGCCGGGGTACGGTCAGCAGCCTCAGCAGCCCGGTTTCGGTCAGCCGCAGCCGGGCCAGGGCCAGCAGCAGCCCGGCTACGGTCAGCCTTCCCAGCCGGGCTTCGGTCAGCAGCGCCCGGGGTACGGTCAGCAGCCTCAGCAGCCTCAGCAGCCCGGCTACGGTCAACCACCCAACGGCCCCGCCTACGGGCAGCCTCCACAGCGTCCGTTCGGCCAGCCGCAGGGGAGTAGTGGCTACGGCCAGCAGGTCGCCGTGGCGGGCGGGCAGCCACCGCATGGCCAGCAGCCCGGTGCATGGCAAGGCGGTCAGCCCCCGCAGGGCAAGAGGTCCCGGCCCTGGTACGCGCAGTGGTGGCTGTGGACGGGCGTCGGAGTCGTGGTGATCGCGGGCGGTCTGGTCATCGGCGAGTTCGCGGCCCGGGCGAACGTCACGAGCGCGCTCGAAGAGCAGGCGAGCAAGATCGTCATCGACAACTACGGGGAGGCGTCAGCCCCGACCGAGTACACGGTCTCGGTGGACGGCTTCAGCGTGCTCGCTCAGGTGCTCACCGGGAAGATCGAGCACGCCACCCTGACATCGGTGGGCGACGGAGGGATCACGGTCGGCATCGACCTCAGGGGCATCGACGCCTCGCTGGAGGGCCAGGTCGATGCGACAGCTGTCGATCTCTCGGTGGCGACCGACGTCCTCGATGGCGTCCCGACCGCACTGCAGGGCGAGGAGAGCGAGATCGACACCGAGTCCTACGAGACGACGATCAGCTATGGCGACGACGTCATCAACATCGAGGCCGTGAGCGGCACCGGTGAGTTCCAGGTCAAGGTCGAGTCGGAGCTCGGGTACGAGACCGCCGACGGCAAGCTGTTCGTGACGAACGACAGCAGCATGACCCTCTTCGGCACGAGCATTCCCTTCGGATCGAACGAGAAGGTCGAGGTGCCGACGTGCGCGGACTCGCAGCTCGAGGCCACGGTCACCGACGCGGGCGTCTCCAGCGATGCGATCACGTTCTCCTGGCAGGTCGACGGTGCCAGGCTCGACGAGCTCCCCGCAGTGGCCGACTGCCTGTAGCCCTGCGTGTCGGCACCGACGACCTGTCCCGTCGAGAGGGCAGCGGATAGCATGCTCTGGTGCCTGAAGCTCTCCGCGAACCCCAAGCCGTCCACCCGACCGGAGCGAATCCGCTCGCCCCGGCCGACCTCGAAGTGCCGAGCGACCTGAACGCGCTCGAGGCCCACGTCTGGTCCAGGAACGCGAACCGTTCGGAAGACGGTGCGGTGTCGATCGCTGGTGCGGATGTGCGTGCGCTCGCCGAGCAGTTCGGCACGCCGCTCTACGTCGTGGACGAGTCGGACGCGCGAGCGAGGGCCAGCGAGACCGTCGCGGCATTCGCCGACGCCTTCGCGCCACTCGGGGTCTCGGCGAAGGTCTACTACGCGGGCAAGGCGTTCCTGAGCGCCGACGTCGTGAGGTGGATGCTCGAGGCCGGCTGCGCGATCGACGTGTGCAGCGAGGGCGAGCTGGCGCTGGCACTGGCGGCCGGCGCGCCGCCCGCGCTGATCGGCTTCCACGGGAACAACAAGTCGACCAGAGAGATCGGCCTCGCCGTCGCTGCCGGCATCGGCGGGATCGTGCTGGACAGCACGCAGGAGCTCGATCGTGTCGCCGCCGCCGCTGCCGCTGCGGGGGTGAGGCAGCCCGTGCGCGTCCGCGTCAACTCCGGTGTGCACGCCTCGACGCACGAGTTCCTCGCCACGAGTCGCGAAGACCAGAAGTTCGGCATCCCACTCGACGAGGTGGACGCATTCGTCGCGCGCATCCGGGAGCACGACTCGCTCGAGTTCCTCGGGCTGCACTCGCACATCGGCTCGCAGATCTTCGACGCCGACGGGTTCGGCGAGGCGGCAGACCGCCTCGTCGCCGTGCACGCGCGCCTGCTCGACGGCGGGCCGGTGCCCGAGCTGAACCTCGGCGGCGGGTACGGCATCGCCTACCTGCCCCGCGAGACGCCGACCGACATCCGCACGATGGCCTCCCACATCGCCTCCCATGTCGCGGACGCCTGCTCGCGGCTGGGCATCGCCGTCCCGAACATGGCGTTCGAACCGGGCCGCACCATCATCGGACCGGCCGGCACTGCGCTCTACGAGGTGGGCACGACGAAGAACGTCCGCGTCCCACTCGAAGCCGGAGGCACCGCCGACCGCCTCTACGTCTCCGTGGACGGCGGCATGAGCGACAACGTCAGGGCGGCGCTCTACGAGGCCGAGTACAGCGTTCGCCTCGCGTCCCGGGCGTCCGCCGCGGGGCCAGCACTCGTTCGTGTCGTTGGAAAACACTGCGAATCCGGCGACATCGTCGTTCTGGCAGACTATCTCCCGAGCGATGTCGCCCCCGGCGACCTCGTCGCCGTGCCAGCGACCGGCGCGTACTGCTGGTCGCTCTCGAGCAACTACAACATGATCGGCCGACCGGCCGTCGTCGCAGTTCGCGACGGCGAGACGCGCACGCTGATCCGTGCCGAGTCCGTGACCGACCTGCTTGCCAGGGACGCCGGACTCGCAGCTGCCGTGACCGATGAGCGCCCGTAACCGAGGAGAACCGATGAACCAGAACCGACCCATCCGTGTCGCCCTGCTTGGCGCGGGATCCGTCGGCTCGCAGGTCGCCCGCATCCTGCTCGAGAACGCCGAGGAACTCGCAGCCAGGGTGGGGGCCCCGCTCCTGCTCACCGGCATCGCAGTGCGCAACGTCGACGCGAAACGCGACGTCGACCTGCCCAAGGAGCTGTTCACCGACGACGCCGAGCGCCTCATCCTTGGCTCGGACATCGTCATCGAGCTCATGGGCGGCATCGACCCGGCGAAGCACCTCATCTCGCTTGCGCTGTCCACGGGCGCCGACGTGGTCACGGCCAACAAGGCGCTCGTCGCGGCGCATGGACCCGAGCTCTTCGACCAGGCGCGCCGGGTCGGCGCGCAGCTCACGTACGAGGCCGCCGTGGCCGGAGCTATCCCGATCATCCGCCCGCTGCGCGACAGCCTCGCCGGCGACAGGGTCGAGCGCATCCTGGGCATCGTGAACGGCACGACCAACTTCATCCTCGACCGGATGCACACGAGGGGCGACTCCCTGGAGGAGGCTCTGCGCATCGCGACGGAGCTCGGCTACGCGGAAGCGGACCCGACGGCCGACATCGGCGGCTACGACGCGCAGCAGAAGGCGGCCATCCTGGCGTCCATCGCCTTCCACACCGAAGTCCCCGTCGAGCTCGTGCACCGCGAGGGCATCACGGAGATCACCATCGAGCAGATCGAGCGAGCGAAGGCGGCTGGCTTCGTGGTCAAGCTCCTCGCCATCTGCGAGCGCGTGACGGGCTCCGACGGCGTCGAGGGCATCTCGGCACGTGTGTACCCTGCGCTCGTCGACGAGCAGCACCCGCTTGCCTCGGTGCACGGCGGGAACAACGCCGTCTTCGTGCAGGCGCAGGCAGCCGGCGACCTCATGTTCTACGGTGCTGGCGCCGGGGGAGTGGAGACCGCCTCGGCCGTCCTCGGCGACCTCGTCTCCTCCGCCAGGCGCCGCGTCAACGGCGGCCCCGGCCTGGGGGAGTCGACGCACGCGGACCTGCCGGTGCTCGAAGTCGGCGAGATTACGACCCGGTACCAGATCATCCTCGAAGTGCACGACCGTCCCGGCGTGCTCGCGGAGATCGCGAAGGTCTTCAGCGACTTCGGCGTCTCGGTCTCGACACTCGAGCAGCGCAGTGCCGGCGCCCAGGATGGTGCGCCCGCGGGCCCCTCCGCCGAATCGGCCGAAGGCGGGGCAACCCTCGTCATCGGCACGCACGCCGCAACCGAGCGAGCCCTCTCGGCCCTGGCCGAGGCCCTGGCCGCCCACGAGGCCTCGCGTCGCGTCACGGGAGTCCTCCGTGTCGAGGGCGCGCTCTAGCCAACGACCCACCGACGCCACCGATCGCCACGCAGTGGCCTTGGTGCCCGCCGATATCACTCACATCGCAACAGTCCTCTGCCTAGGAGTCGCAGCATGAAGCAGGTCGAACAGGCGCGTCGCGTCGAAGTCAAGGTCCCCGCGACGAGCGCCAACCTCGGACCGGGCTTCGACACGCTCGGGCTCGCGCTTGCCGTCTACGACACGCTCGTCGTCGAGAGCGCGCCGGCTGGCGTCCTCGAGATCGACGTGGAAGGCGTCGGCGCTGAGAGCGTGCCCCGCGACGCCTCGCACCTCGTGGTCCAGTCGATCGAGCACACGCTCACCGGCCTCGGCTACGAGCTGCCCGGTCTGCGCATCCGCGCCGTCAACACGATCCCGCACGGCCGGGGCATGGGGTCGTCTGGCGCGGCGATCGTCTCCGGCGTCATGGCCGCGGCTGCGCTCGTGTCCAACGACGTGGAGCTCGACGCGGACACGCTCCTGCGATTCGCGACCGAGCTCGAGGGCCACCCTGACAACGTCGCGCCGTGCCTCTTCGGTGGCCTGACGATCGCCTGGGTCGGTGAGAACGGGCCCCGCTCGAAGCAGCTGCTCGTGCATCGCGGTGTGTCGCCGATCGTCCTGATCCCGACCGAGACGATGTCCACCAAGCTCGCCCGCAGCCTCCAGCCCGAGAGCGTCCCGCACGCCGACGCGATCTTCAACCTCTCTCGCTCCGCCCTGCTCGTCGCCGCGCTCGTCCAGAGCCCAGAGCTGCTCTTCGAGGCGACGGAAGACCGCCTCCACCAGAGCTACCGCGCATCCGCCATGCCCTTCACGAGCGGCCTCGTCGCCGAGCTGCGGGCCGCAGGACTGCCCGCCGTGGTCTCCGGCGCGGGCCCGAGCGTGCTCGTGCTGTGCGAGAGCCCCGAGCAGCGGCTCCGTGCGGCGGCGGTCGCGGAGGCCAACATGCAGACCGAGTGGAGCGCCATCATGCCTGCCGTTGATTTCCTCGGTGCTACAGTGGAGGTGCTGTCGGGCGACGCGGCCACACTCTCGGTGTAGGCACAGCGCGACAGCTTCAACTCTCCGAGCAGCGGAGTACGCACCCCCCTCGATTTCTGTCGATGTGGTTCAGAGTGTGTGAGAAGTCCCGCTCGCTCGATCTGAACACCGCAGAACGCGGTAGAGGTAAGGACTCACAGCAGATGACTGACACAACACCCACCGCGGAGCAGGAAGCTCCGCTCACTTCCATGAAGGTCGCGGACCTCCAGGCGCTTGCCGCCGGTCTGCAGATCCGTGGTGCTCGGAGCCTGCGCAAGGGCGCGCTCATCGACGCCATCGAGACCGCACGAGCAAGCGCGGCTCCCGGGGCACCGGCCGTCGAGGCCGACGCCGCCCAGGCGGATGCCGCACCGGTCGAAGCTGACGTCGCCGAAGCGGTCGCCGCACCGGTCGAGGCCGCTGCCGCGCCCGAGGCCGAGGCCGACCCCCAGGGCGAGTCGGCTCCGCTCACCGACGAGGAGACGCCCGTCGCCATCGACGACTCCGCGGCTCAGGAATCGACCGCACCGGTCGCCCCCGCGGCTCCCGAGCTGTCGCTCGACGACCTCGTCCTCCCGCCCGCACGCGGCGAGGCCTCCGAGCAGGACGAGGCTCGCGACGAGGATCAGGGACGCGCGGGCCAGCGGAAGCGCGGCCGTGGCCGTGGACGTCGTGGACGCACCAACGACACCGAGCAGAGCACCGACACTTCGGAGCCCGCCGCCAAGCAGGACGAGCTGCCCGCTGAGTCCAACGGCGACACCCAGGATGACGAGCAGCAGGGCGGGCGCCGTCAGCGCGGTCGCTCGCGCGGACGCGGCGGAGACCAGGCGCAGGGCCGCGCCGAGGGCCAGCAGGCACAGGACACGCCCGCTGACGACGAGACGGACGAGCAGCGTCGTGGCCGCGGAGGCCGCTACCGCGACCGCAAGCGCGGACGCGGCGGAGCGGAAGACACCGAGCCGGAGATCGCAGCGGACGACGTGCTCCTGCCCATCGCCGGCATCCTCGACGTGCTCGACAACTACGCGTTCGTGCGCACGAGCGGCTACCTGCCGGGCCCGAACGACGTCTACGTCTCGCTCGCGCAGGTCAAGAAGTACCAGCTGCGCAAGGGCGACGCCGTCGTCGGCGCAATCCGCCAGCCGCGCGAGGGCGAGAACCAGCACGGCCGGCAGAAGTTCAACGCCATCGTGCGCTTCGACGCCATCAACGGCCAGTCGCCGGAAGAGCCGCGCCAGCGTCCTGACTTCGACTCGCTGACCGCCCTGTACCCGCAGGAGCGACTGCGCCTCGAGACGAGCGAGGACCGCGTCGCCACTCGCCTCATGGACCTGTTCGCCCCCATCGGCAAGGGGACCCGCGGCCTCATCGTCGCACCGCCGAAGTCGGGCAAGTCCATCGTGCTGGAGCAGGTCGCCGCCGCAGTCGCGAAGAACAGCCCTGACGTGCACCTCATGGTCGTCCTCATCGACGAGCGTCCGGAAGAGGTGACGCACATGCAGCGCACCATCCAGGGCGAGGTCGTCGCGGCCACGTTCGACCTCCCAGCCGACGACCAGACCACCGTCGCGGAGCTCGCCATCGAGCGGGCGAAGCGCCTCGTCGAGCTCGGCCACGACGTGGTCGTGCTGCTCGACGGCGTGACACAGCTGTGCCGCGCCTACAACCTCGCGGCTCCCGCATCCGGTCGCATCCTGCCTGGCGGCGTGGACGCCTCGGCGCTGACCCCGGTTCGCCGCTTCTTCGGCTCCGCCAAGAACGTCGAGAACGGCGGCTCGCTCACGATCCTCGCGACGGCGATGATCGGCACCGGGTCCAAGACGGAAGACACGATCCTCGAGTCCTTCGCCGGCACGGGCAACATGGAGCTGCGCCTGTCCCGCGACATCGCCGACAAGCGCGTGTTCCCCGCCATCGACATCTCGCACTCCCAGACGCTCCGCGAGGAGCAGCTGCTCACGCAGCAGGAAGTCGAGGCGACCTGGAGCATCCGGCGCGCCCTCACCGGCGGCGACCCGCTCCTGCTGCTCGAGGCCGTGCTCGCCCGCGTGGCAGGCACGAGCACCAACGCGGAGTTCCTCGCCTCTGTCGCGAAGCAGCCCATCCGCGCCGCCAAGGCATAGTCATGGCCAGACACGAGATGGCCGACTCCGTTCGGCAGCTTCGAGCGGAGCACGAGGACCTGCAAGAGCAGCTGGCCGACCCCGAGCTGCACGCCAACCCGGCGCGCGCGAAGAAGGTCAACCGCCGGTACGCCCAGCTCGCGCAGATCCTCGCAGCTGACGCCTCCCGAGCCGAGCTCGAGGACGACCTCGAGGCCGCCAGGGAACTCGCCAAGGAAGACCAGTCGTTCGCCGACGAAGTCCCCGTGCTCGAGGAGAACCTGCGTGTCGCGCAGGAGAAGCTGCGGCGACTCCTCATCCCGCGCGACCCCGACGACGGACGTGACGTCATCATGGAGATCAAGGGTGGTGAAGGCGGCGAGGAATCGGCGCTCTTCGCGGCCGACCTCCTCCGCATGTACTCGCACTACGCGGAGCAGCGCGGCTGGAAGACCGAGATGATCTCCTCGACGGAGAGCGACCTCGGCGGCTTCAAGGACGTGCAGGTCGCGATCAAGGGCAACGCCAACGACCCGGCGCTCGGCGTCTGGGCGAGTCTCAAGTACGAGGGTGGCGTGCACCGCGTGCAGCGAGTCCCCGCGACCGAGTCGCAGGGACGCATCCACACCTCGACAACGGGCGTGCTCGTGTTCCCGGAGGTCGACGAGCCGGAAGAGATCGAGGTCAGCCCCAACGACCTCAAGATCGACGTCTTCCGTTCGTCCGGCCCAGGCGGCCAGTCGGTCAACACGACCGACTCCGCCGTGCGCATCACCCACATCCCAACGGGAATCGTCGTGTCGATGCAGAACGAGAAGAGCCAGATCCAGAACCGCGCAGCCGGCATGCGAGTGCTGCTCGCGAGGCTCCTCGCCCACCAGCAGGAGCAGATCGCGGCAGCTGAGTCCGAGGCGCGATCCGGGCAGATCCGCACGATGGACCGTTCGGAGCGCATCCGCACGTACAACTTCCCGGAGAACCGCATCGCCGACCACCGCACCGGCTACAAGGCGTACAACCTCGACCATGTGATGAACGGGGCCCTCGGGCCCGTCATCCAGTCTGCGATCGCCGCCGACGAGGAGGCTCGTCTCGCAGCCCTCTCCGGCAGCGACGACTGAGGCCGACGCCCACGACGCACTGAAACGGCGGCCAGCACTGCTGGCCGCCGTTTCGCTGTCTCTGGCCCAGGCCTTGAGATCTTTTAGATCTCGTAGTACCCGACGAGGTCCTGCTCGGCGGGAGTGCGCTGACGGACGCGCGCTGGCACGCCCGTGAGCACCGAGTTGGCGGGCGCGTCCCGCGTCACCACGGCGTTCGCGCCGATCCGCGAGTCGTCGCCGATCGTGATGTTGCCGAGGAGCTTCGCACCGGCGCCGATGAGCACCCGGCTGCCCACGGTGGGGTGCCGCTTCACACGGTGGCCGGACGTGCCGCCGAGCGTGACGCCGTGGTAGATGAGCACGTCGTCTCCGACGACCGCGGTCTCGCCGATGACGATCCCCATGCCGTGGTCGATGACGACGCGGCGTCCGATCTGCGCGCCCGGGTGGATCTCGACACCGGTCGCGAAGCGATTGAACTGCGAGAGCGTGCGCGCGAGCAGCTTCGTGCCAGCGCGCATCCACAGGCGGTGGGCGATGCGGTGCAGCCAGAGCGCGTGCATCCCCGAGTAGTTGATCACGATCTCGGCCTTGGAGCGGGCCGCCGGGTCGTTCCTGCGCGTCGCGGCGATGTCCTCCCTGACCCGACGCCAAACGCCGACACCTTGCGGTGCCGGCGTTCGACGTGGTGTTGCCAGTGCCACTCGCTAGTCGCGGAGGTCGTCGAAGAGCACGGTCGAAAGGTAGCGCTCGCCGGTGTCACAGATGATCACCACGATGTTCTTCCCGGCGTTCTCGGGACGCTTCGCGATCTCGAGAGCTGCCCAGAGGTTCGCTCCGCTCGAGATGCCGCTGAAGATGCCCTCGGTCGAGGTCAGCGCACGGGAGACGCGGATGCTGTCCTCGAGCGTGGCGTCGAGGACCTCGTCGATGACATCGCGGTCGAGGACGTCGGGCACGAAGTTCGCGCCGAGGCCCTGGATCTTGTGGGGGCCGGCCTTGCCCTCCGTGAGCAGGGGGGAGTCCTTCGGCTCGACGGCGACGATCTTGACCTCTGGCTTGCGCTCCTTGAGCACCTGGCCGACGCCGGAGATCGTTCCGCCCGTGCCGACACCGGCGACGAAGATGTCGATCTCGCCGTCCGTGTCTGCCCAGATCTCCTCGGCAGTGGTCTCGCGGTGGATCTGGACGTTCGCCTCGTTCTCGAACTGCCGAGCGAGGATCGCGCCGGGCGTCTCGTCGACGATCTGCTTCGCGCGTGCGACGGCGCCACGCATGCCCTCGGGGCCCGGCGTGAGGACGAGCTCGGCTCCGAACGCCTTGAGCAGCTGGCGGCGCTCGATGGACATGGTCTCGGGCATGGCGAGGATGACGCGGTAGCCGCGCGACGCGCCGAGCATCGCGAGCGCGATGCCGGTGTTCCCGGAGGTGCCCTCGACGATGGTGCCACCCGGCTGCAGCTCGCCACTCTGCTCAGCTGCGCGGATGATGCCGAGGCCGAGGCGGTCCTTCACCGACGACCCGGGTCCGAAGAACTCGAGCTTCGCGAAGATGTTCGCGCCGGTCTCGTTGATACGACCGAGCTTGACGAGCGGGGTGCGGCCGACGACCTCGGTGATGTCGTTGTAGATCTTTCCAGTCACTTCGTGCCCTTCTGGGATGCTGTGTGAACTTCGTGGGTGTCGCTGGCAGCGTTCGCCCGCGTCAATCGTCCCAATCATCTCGCGCGCGAGTGCTGTGCATGACGCTGCGAGTCAATGTGCGGGAGACTCTCTCCATGATCTTGCACGTAGACGCGCAGAGAAAGCTGGTTCGCGAACAGCTGAAGGCCGCTGGCATCGCCGACAGCGGCGTCGAGGCGGACCTGCTGCTCGCCGGTGTGCTCGGCATCTCGCGCGGCGAGGTGCAGATGCGCTCGCTGCTGGGCCGGGAGCTGTCGGAGATGGAAGCACGGGAGGTGGGGGCGGCGACGGCGAGACGAGCGCGTCGGGAGCCCCTCCAGCACGTTCTCGGCGTGGCGCCCTTCCTCGACATGGAGCTCGCCGTCGGCCCAGGGGTCTTCGTCCCGCGGCCCGAGACGGAATCGCTCGTGACCGCCGCCGTCGCCCTACTCGGGCAGGATCCGAGCTCCAGTGTCGGCCAGCTGACGGGCATCGACGTCGGCTCCGGCAGCGGGGCGGTGGCGCTCGGCGTCGCTCGCGCACACGGACGCATCCGCATGACGGCGATCGAGCGTTCGAGTGCCGCCTGGCCCTGGCTTCGGGCGAACGTCGAAGCGTTCGGGGACGGGCACGTCGACGTGTTCTTCGGAGACGCCGAGCGCGCCTTCTCGGTGGTGCCGCCCGGCTCGCTCGATCTCGTCGTCTCCAACCCGCCGTACGTGCCCGCCGCGAACCGGCCGGAGAGTCGCGAGGTCTGGCGGCACGACCCCGAAGAGGCGCTCTACTCCGGAGTCGACGGCCTCGACTTCATCCGAGAGCTCGCCACCTGGTCGTCCGCCGCGCTCGCACGAGGCGGCGTGCTCATCGTCGAGCACGAGGACTCCCAGGGGGCCGAGATCAGGCAGATCTTCGCCGACGCCGGCTTCATCGACGCCGCCACCCGTCAGGACCTCACCGGCAGGGACCGCCTCACATCCGCCGTGCGCTCCGCGTCGGGCGAGGGCGGATGCGACCAGCCGACTATCATGTGACGAAGAATGGGACAGATCTACGCCACCACAGACTCACTCGACCTCCTGGCAGCGGTCCGCGCGGCACGCACGGCCATCGCGAGCGGCGAGGTCATCGTCATGCCGACCGACACGGTGTACGGCATCGCAGCCGACGCCTTCTCGGCATCGGCCGTCCAGCGTCTGCTGGACGCCAAGGGGCGCACGCGCGCGACCCCGCCGCCGGTGCTCGTGGCGAACCACGAGACACTCGACGCGCTCGCCGAGAACGTGCACCCGCTCGCGCGGCAGCTCTTCGAGCGCTTCGCACCCGGCCCGCTCACGGTCATCCTTCAGGCGATGGGCTCGCTGCAGTGGGACCTCGGCGAGACGAACGGGACGGTCGCCCTGCGCATCCCCGACAGCCGCCTCGCACGCGAGCTGCTCAAGGAGACGGGCCCACTCGCGGTCTCGAGCGCCAACAAGCACGGCGAGGCGGCGGCGACGACGGTGCAGGAGGCCCTCGACGCCCTCGGGGAGGTCGTCGGAGTGTTCCTCGACGGCGGCCCGGCCGGAGGCGAGGCCTCCACGATCGTGGACGCGACCCCGCTGACCCGGGGTGAGCCCGCGCGCATCGTCCGACAGGGTGCGCTCTCCCGCGAGCTCATCGAAGAGGTGCTCGGCGACAAGCTCGCGCCGGTCGATGCCCCGGATCCGGAGCCAGCAGGCGAAGCAGAGCCGAAGTCGTCGACGGGGCACGAGTCCTAGCGTGCGGATCTACCTCGCCCTCGTGGTCGGCACGGCGCTTGTCACGCTCGTGCTCGTCTACGTGGTCTGGCGACTCGCGATGCGCTACAAGTGGTACCCGCCCGTCCGCGACAGGGACGTCCACACGACGCCCAAGCCGAGGCTCGGCGGCGTCGCGATGTTCGTCGGCATGCTGCTCGCGCTCGCCGCGGCCTCGCAGATACCGTTCTTCTCGCTCGTCTTCGAACAGCCGGGGCGGGTCTGGGCCCTCGTCGGCGCAGCGTCCCTCATCGTCCTGATCGGCGTGATCGACGACTTCATCGACCTCGACTGGATGACGAAGCTCGCCGGCCAGATCCTCGCCGCCATCCTCCTCGCCTGGCAGGGCGTCGCGATCACCTCGCTCCCGATCGGAGGCATCACGGTCGGCTCCCAGTGGATGTCGATCGCCATCACGGTGCTCGCCGTCGTCCTGGTGATGAACGCCGTCAACTTCATCGACGGACTCGACGGGCTCGTCGCCGGAGTCGCGATCATCGCGAACGGCGTCTTCCTGGTCTACAGCTACGTGCTCAGCGAATTCGCGGGTCAGACGGGGCGCTTCACGATGGGCGCGCTGCTCTCGGCGATCGTCATCGGCATCTGCCTCGGCTTCCTGGTTCTGAACTGGTACCCGTCGAAGATGTTCATGGGCGACGGGGGAGCGCTCCTCGTGGGCCTGCTGATGGCGGCCAGCGCCGTGGCGGTCACCGGCGAGGTCGACCCGCAGACGATCAGCCGGACCGAGCTCTGGCCCGCGTTCCTGCCCATGATCATCCCGTTCGCCGTGCTCATCGTGCCGCTTCTCGATTTCTCCCTCGCCGTGTTCCGACGGATGAGGGCCGGCAAGTCGCCCTTCACCGCCGACCGCAAGCACCTCCACCACCGCCTGCTCGACATGGGCCACTCCCAGCGGTGGGCGGTCGTCGTCTTCTACTCCTGGACGGCTGTCGTGTCGGTGGGCGCGCTCATGGCGTTCGCAGCCGACCTCATCTCGATCCCGATCGGACTCGTCATCGGCTTCGTCGTCGTCGGCTTCGTCCTCTGCACGCTGGTGACCATCGCGCCGCTCAGCAGGCGCAAGTCGCGGGAGCGCCACGCGCAGAAGGCTCCGGGCGAGAACGCCCACGACGAGCTCGCCGATGCAAACGCCTCGCTGCTCAAGGCAGCACCCGAATCCGGAATGGACGCATGAACTCCTCTACGACCCCCACCTCCGTGCCCATCTTCAAGAGCATCCTGAAGTGGTCCGTCGTGGTCGCCATCGCGGTCGCCGTCGTCGGCGGTGCCGCTGGCTTCTTCGCCGTCGGGATCAACGGCCTGTGGAGCGCGCTCTTCGCCGCCGCCATCACGCTGCTCTTCACGGGCATCACGGTCGTCTCCGTCATCCTGGCGTCGCACCTCGACCAGATCTTCTTCATGGCGACCATCCTCGGCGCCTGGATCCTCAAGTTCATCGTGTTCCTCGGGGCCCTGTTCCTCATCAGGGACCTGCCGATCGTGCACCTCTTCACGCTCTGGCTGTGCCTCGTCGTGGCTGTCATCGCGACAGTCGTCGTCGACGTCGTCTGCGTTGTGCGCGGGCGGATGGGCAACGTCAGCGACGTGCGACTGCCCGGCGACGACAAATAGTAGAAAAGTTGGCTCAGGAGGCCCGAAGTGCACTCCTGCCTGGGGATTTCTTGATAGGCTGATCCAGGTGCGCCGAGAAGGGGTCCTTCTCGTGTGCTCACCCGCCCGAACTCATCGAAGCGCAGCAAAGACAGCTGCGCCCCGAGACAGGAGAGTGCTCTGTTCGCCTCAGCCCTGAATCTGCCAGTTTTCATCGCTGCCGCGGAGGACAACAGCATCTTCCACCCGCCGTCGCTTGACCACGAGTTCTTCCTCGAGGCAGTGGCGTTCGCTGGCACGCCGTTCGAACTGAACCGCATCATCCTCGTGAGGCTCCTCGCCATCGCGGTCCTGCTCCTCCTCTTCTGGCTTGCTCTCCGCAGCCCGAAGGTCATCCCGGGCAAGGGGCAGTCGCTCGCCGAGATCGCAATCGGCTTCGTCAAGTCGCAGATCGCTGACGGCATCCTGGGTGAGAAGCTCGGACACAAGTACCTGCCGCTGCTCGCCGCGATGTTCTTCGGCATCTTCGCCATGAACATCACGGGCATCATCCCGGGCCTGAACATCGCCGGAACCTCGCTGATCGGCATGCCGCTCGTGCTGGCCGTCGTGTCGTACATCGCCTTCATCTACGCGGGCTTCCGCGAGGCGGGCCCCGGGACGTTCTTCAAGAACGCGCTCTTCCCGAGCGGTGTGCCGTGGCCGATGTACATCCTGCTGACGCCGATCGAGTTCATCAACATCTTCATCGTGCGCCCCGTCTCGCTCGCGCTGCGACTCTTCCTCAACATGATGGTCGGCCACCTGCTGCTCGTCCTCACGTTCAGCGCGACGAACTTCTTTGTCATCCAGTACTCGCTGCAGGGCCCTGGCGGTCCGCTCGACATGCTGTTCGGCATCCCCACACTGCTCGGCGGCTTCGTCATGACGCTCGTCGAGATCCTCGCGGCGGTCCTCCAGGCCTTCGTGTTCACGCTCCTGACCGCGGTCTTCATCCAGCAGGCCGCTGCCAAGAGCCACTAAGACCCACCTGACTCACGCGAAGCAACCTGCTTCACCACCCATACGGAAGGAAACCCCTGTGGAAACCACCACGCTCGCCGAGATCTCCGGCAACATCGCTACCGTCGGCTACGGCCTCTCTGCAATCGGCCCCGGCATCGGCATCGGTATCGTCGCCGGCAAGACCGTCGAGGCCATGGCACGTCAGCCCGAGATGGCTGGCCGCCTCCAGGTCACCATGTTCCTCGGTATCGCCTTCACCGAGCTGCTCGCCTTCATCGGCGTCGCAACGTTCTTCATCTTCCAGTAAGCGGGTCCGCACATGAGCACTTTCGCACTGTCGGCGGCTACGTCGACGCTCGCAGCGGAGGAAGGCGGCAACGTCCTTCTTCCCGCTACGTATGACATCGTCTGGTCGGCGGTCGTCTTCGTTGTGCTCGGATTCTTCTTCTGGAAATTCGCCATCCCGGCGCTGCGCAAGGTGCTCGACGAGCGCGAGGCGCAGATCGAGGGCGGCATCCGCAAGGCGGAGATCGCCCAGGCCGAGGCCGCTGCCAAGCGCGACGAGAACGAGAAGCTTCTCGCCGCCGCGCGAACCGAAGCCGCGGAGATCCGCGAGCAGGCTCGCGTCGACGCAGATCAGATCAAGGTCCAGAAGAAGGCCGAGACGCAGGCTGAGCTCGACCGCATGACCGCTTCCGCAAAGGCCCAGATCGAGGCGGAGCGCCAGACGGCGATCGTCTCGCTCCGCGCCGAGGTGGGCACGCTTGCACTCGACCTCGCCTCCGGCGTCGTCGGAGAGAGCCTGCGCGAGGACAGCCGCTCGACGGCTTACGTCGACCGGTTCCTGAGCGAGCTCGACAACGACCAGAAGGCAGGAACGCACAGCTGATGGGAAGCGCGACCAGACACGCACTGGCAGCCCTCAAGAACAGCGTCGACGGCTGGGGCCAGGCAGAGCTTGGAGATGCTGAGCAGGTGTTCGCGGCGGTCAACGCAGCGGGCGCCAACCAGCACCTCCTCGCAGCACTGTCCAACCCCGCCGCCGACGTCAGCGCCAGGCGCGAGCTCGCAGGGACGGTCTTCGGATCGCACCTCGGCCCGCGTGCGCTGCAGCTCCTCCAGGACGCTGTCAGCCAGACCTGGTCGAGCAACCATGAGTTCGCGCTCGGCCTGCAGGAACTCGCAGTCCGTGCCACGGCCCAGACCGCAGGAGCGCAGTCGGTCATCGCCGCCGAGCTCACCACGGTCGCTGACACGATCAGCGCCAACCCGGAGCTCGAGCTCACGCTCGGGTCGCGCCTCGGAGACTCGGCTGTCAAGTCGCAGCTCATCGAGCGCCTCTTCGCGGGCAAGATCAGCGCGCCCAGCCTGCTGATCCTCCGCGAGCTCGTGGGCAACCCGCTCGGTCGCCGCACGCGCCGCCTCCTCACGTGGGCTGGCGAAGTGGTCGCCGACCAGGCAGGCCGCTCGGTCGCAACCGTCACGGTGGCGAGTCCGCTCGCCCCCGAGCAGCTCGCGAAGCTCGAGGCGGGACTCACGCGTCGGTTCAACCGGCGCGTCTCCGTCACCACGGTCATCGACCCGAAGATCATCGGCGGCCTGCGCGTGCAGCTTGGCGATGACGTGATCGACGACAGCGTCGCCGCTCGACTCAACAACCTCCGCCTGCAGCTCGCCTGAGCCTCACGCACTGAAACTCTCGGGGCGAGGCCCCGGACGACAAGGGAAGAACATGTCAGAACTCACAATCAATCCGGATGAGATCCGCGACGCGCTTCAGCAGTTCGCTTCCTCATACCGTCCGGAAGGCGCCACGGCGACCGAGGTCGGCACCGTGGTTGACGCCTCGGACGGCATCGCGCACGTCGAGGGTCTCCCTGGCGTCATGGCCAACGAGCTCATCACCTTCGCCGACGGAACGCTCGGCCTCGCCCAGAACCTCGACGAGAGCAGCATCGGCGTCATCGTCCTCGGCGAGTTCCAGGGCATCGTCGAGGGCATGGAAGTCCGCCGCACCGGCGAGGTGCTCTCCGTCCCAGTCGGCGACGGCTACCTCGGCCGCGTCGTCGACCCGCTCGGGAACGCAATCGACGGACTCGGCGAGATCGCCACCTCCGGTCGCCGCGCCCTCGAGCTCCAGGCGCCGGGCGTCATGGACCGCAAGTCGGTGCACGAGCCGCTCGAGACCGGCATCAAGGCCATCGACGCGATGATCCCCGTCGGCCGCGGCCAGCGCCAGCTGATCATCGGCGACCGCCAGACCGGCAAGACGGCCATCGCGATCGACGCCATCATCAACCAGAAGGCCAACTGGGAGTCGGGCGACGTCAACAAGCAGGTTCGCTGCATCTACGTCGCCGTCGGCCAGAAGGGCTCGACCATCGCCTCCGTCAAGGGCGCGCTGGAAGACGCCGGAGCAATGGAGTACACGACGATCGTCGCGTCTCCCGCATCCGACCCCGCAGGCTTCAAGTACCTCGCCCCGTACACCGGTTCGGCCATCGGCCAGCAGTGGATGTACGAGGGCAAGCACGTCCTCATCGTGTTCGACGACCTGTCGAAGCAGGCTGAGGCCTACCGCGCCGTCTCGCTCCTCCTGCGCCGCCCGCCGGGCCGCGAGGCCTACCCGGGTGACGTGTTCTACCTGCACTCCCGCCTCCTCGAGCGCTGCGCGAAGCTCTCCGACGCGATGGGTGCAGGCTCGATGACCGGTCTTCCGATCATCGAGACGAAGGCCAACGACGTCTCCGCGTACATCCCGACCAACGTGATCTCGATCACCGACGGCCAGATCTTCCTGCAGTCCGACCTCTTCAACGCCAACCAGCGTCCCGCGGTCGACGTCGGAATCTCCGTCTCACGAGTCGGCGGCGACGCGCAGCAGAAGCACATCAAGAAGGTCTCGGGAACGCTCAAGCTCGAGCTCGCCCAGTACCGTTCGCAGCAGGCGTTCGCGATGTTCGCATCCGACCTCGATGCGACGACGCGCAAGCAGCTCGAGCGTGGCGCACGCCTCACCGAGCTCCTCAAGCAGCCGCAGTACTCGCCGTACCCCGTCGAGCAGCAGGTCGTCGCGATCTGGGCCGGCACCAACGGCAAGCTCGACCTCGTCCCGGTCGACGAGGTGCTGCGCTTCGAGCGCGAGCTCCTCGAGTACCTCGAGCGCAACACCGACGTCCTCGGCCTCCTCCGCGACAGCGGAAAGCTCGAAGACGACACGCTGAAGGCCATGGCCGACGGTGTCGACGCCTTCGTGAAGACGTACCTCAAGAACGACGGAACTCCGCTCGTCGCAAGCGCCGAACAGGTCGCCGCTGACGAGATCGAGCAGGAGAAGATCGTCAAGAAGCGCCGCTAGGCGCCCTCGACGACTTCGACGACGAGCACAGGAGAAGCATGGGAGCACAACTTCGGGTCTACCGGCAGAAGATCAAGTCTGCCCAGACGATGAAGAAGGTCACCCGCGCCATGGAGCTGATCGCCACTTCGCGCATCACCAAGGCGCGGAAACGCATGGCCGAGTCGAACCCGTACGCGCAGGCGATCACCGAGGCAGTCTCGGCAGTGGCCAGCTACACGGACATCGATCACATCCTCGTCACCGAGCGTGAAGAGGTGCGCCGCGTCGCGGTCGTCGTCTTCACGAGCGACCGAGGCCTCAACGGAGCCTTCTCGTCGAGCGTGCTTCGCGAGGCCGAGGGCCTCACGAACCAGCTCGAGTCAGAAGGCAAGGAAGTCGTCCACTATCTCATCGGGCGCAAGGCGGTGGGCTACTTCGCCTTCCGCAAGCGCGCGAGCGAGAAGCAGTGGACAGGCTCGACGGACCTCCCGGTCTTCCAGACCGCGAAGGAGCTCGGCGAGGCACTGGTCGAACGGTTCACGATTCCCTTCGAGGACGGCGGCGTGGAGGAGATCCACTACGTCTACAACCGGTTCCAGTCGATGGTCACGCAGACGCCGACCGTCGTGCGGCTCCTGCCGCTCGAGGTCGTCGAAAGCGACGACGTCGCAGAAGAGGCCCCGCTGCTCCCGCTGTACGAGTTCGAGCCGGATGCGGAGACGGTGCTCCACGCACTGCTTCCCGACTACATCCAGGCGCGCCTCTTCAACGCCATGCTGCACTCCGCCGCATCCGAGCACGCTGCCCGCCAGCGCGCGATGAGCGCGGCTTCCGACAACGCAGACACCCTGGTGCGCGACTACACCAGGCTCGCGAACAACGCGCGCCAGGCAGAGATCACGCAGCAGATTTCCGAGATCGTGGGCGGCGCGGACGCGCTCGCAACCGCATAACCGCGCGAACACGCAAGAAAAGGACAAGACATGACGACGCACATCGTCTCCGACAGGGAAGACACGACGGCTCCGGCCGGTGTCGGCCGGATCGCCCGTGTCACGGGTCCCGTTGTCGACATCGAGTTCCCGCATGACGCCATCCCCGGCATCTACCACGCGCTCGAGACCGAGGTCAGCCTCGGCGACCAGTCGCTCAAGCTCACGCTCGAGGTCGCTCAGCACCTCGGCGACGACCTCGTCCGCGCCATCGCGCTCAAGCCGACCGACGGCCTCGTCCGCGGCCAGGAAGTCCGCGACACCGGCGCCCCCATCTCGGTGCCCGTCGGCGACGTCACCAAGGGCAAGGTCTTCAGCGTCACCGGTGAAGTGCTCAACGAGACCATGATCTCGGAGCCCTACGAGATCACCGAACGCTGGCCCATCCACCGCGAGCCCCCGGCCTTCGACCAGCTCGAGTCGAAGACCGAGCTCTTCGAGACCGGCATCAAGAGCATCGACCTGCTCACCCCGTACGTCCAGGGTGGAAAGATCGGCCTCTTCGGTGGAGCCGGCGTCGGCAAGACCGTCCTCATCCAGGAGATGATCCAGCGCGTCGCGCAGGACCACGGCGGCGTCTCGGTGTTCGCCGGTGTCGGCGAGCGCACGCGTGAGGGCAACGACCTCATCTACGAGATGGAAGAAGCAGGCGTCTTCGACAAGACCGCGCTTGTATTCGGCCAGATGGACGAGCCGCCGGGAACGCGACTGCGCGTCGCCCTCTCGGCCCTCACCATGGCCGAGTACTTCCGTGACGTGCAGAAGCAGGACGTGCTCCTCTTCATCGACAACATCTTCCGCTTCACGCAGGCCGGTTCCGAGGTCTCCACGCTGCTCGGCCGCATGCCGTCCGCCGTCGGATACCAGCCGAACCTCGCCGACGAGATGGGTGTGCTCCAGGAGCGCATCACGTCGACGCGTGGCCACTCGATCACGTCGCTCCAGGCCATCTACGTGCCTGCTGACGACTACACCGACCCGGCCCCTGCGACGACGTTCGCCCACCTCGACGCCACGACGGAGCTCTCGCGAGAGATCGCGTCGAAGGGCCTCTACCCGGCCATCGACCCGCTCACGTCGACGAGCCGCATCCTCGACCCCCGTTACCTGGGCGCCGACCACTACCGCGTCGCGACCGAGGTCAAGCAGATCCTTCAGAAGAACAAGGAACTGCAGGAGATCATCGCGATCCTCGGTGTCGACGAGCTCTCCGAGGAAGACAAGATCACCGTCTCCCGTGCTCGCCGTATCCAGCAGTTCCTCTCGCAGAACACCTACATGGCGAAGAAGTTCACTGGTGTCGAGGGTTCGACGGTTCCGCTCAAGGAGACCATCGAGTCGTTCGACGCCATCGCCAAGGGCGACTTCGACCACGTCGCCGAGCAGGCCTTCTTCAACGTCGGTGGAATCAACGACGTCGAAGAGAAGTGGGCGCAGATGCAGAAGGACAACGCATAGTCATGGCAGGCAAAGGCGAACTGACCGTCAAGGTCGTCGAAGCAACCAAGCTCGTCTGGGAGGGGAGCGCGACCATGGTCGTCGCCCGCACCTCCGAGGGCGAGATCGGAATCCTCTCCGGCCACGAGCCTGTGCTCGCAGCCCTGGGTGCCGGACAGGTTCGCATCACGGCTTCCGACGGATCGAAGATCGTCGCCAACGCCGAGGGCGGCTTCCTCTCGGTGAACAGCGACGTCGTCACGGTCGTCGCCGGCGAGGCTGAACTCGTCTCCGGGGAGTGACCGAAGGTCTCCTGCTGCTGTTGCCGCCGTCCGAAACAAAACGGGACGGCGGCAACGCTGCGTTCACGGGGGAGTTGGTCGAGAGCCCGGAAGCAGGCGGGCTCAGCTGGCCGGAGACATTCGCGGCGACGCGGGAGCTCGTCGCCAGTGAGCTGCACAGCCTCTCGCACGACCGCGAGACCGCCCGCAAGGTGCTCAAGATCTCCGAGAAGCAGGCAGAGATCGAGCTCAACAGGAACCGCACCCTGCGCTCAGCCCCTCGCATGCCGGCGCTGCTCCGGTACACGGGTGTGCTGTACGACGCCCTCGACGCCCCGACCCTGACCGCGCCCCAGCTGAGCTGGGCGGCGCACCATGTGGCGGTCCACTCCGCTCTGTTCGGGCTCGTCGGCGGGGGAGAAGGCATTCCCGCCTACCGGCTCTCTGCGGCGTCACGGCTCGGCGGTGTCGCTGCACCTCGCCGCTGGGCTCCAGCGGCGAGTCAGGCGCTGTCGGCGCACAGGGGGCTTGTGGTCGACCTCCGATCGAAGGCGTACGCCGCGCTCGGACCCGTCGAGGCCGCTGAGCGGCATGTGTCCATCGATGTCGTCTCGAGGTCGGCAGACGGCACCGTGCGCTCACTCAACCACTTCAACAAACGAGGCAAGGGCCTCTTCACGCGCGGTCTCATCACGCGCGCGTCGTCGCAGCCTGACCGGGCAGCGGCGCTGCGGGATGCGGAAGAGCTGGCGGACTTCTGCCGCGAGGCCGGTTGGGAACTCGAACCAACAGGACCGGGCGCCGCGCGGCTGATCGTGCCGGAAGGCCTCTGAGCCGCCCGTCGCCGGCAGCAGCGCTTCCGACGCCAGGCGCGCAGGGGAGCGCTCCCCATCGACAAAGTCGTTGAAACGCCGCTACTTTGTACCATGTCTGCGATTTCTGGCTCATGCGCACTCCCCGCGCTCGACGCAGACGTCGACTGAATATCAGAAAGTGACTCCTCCATGGAAATCATCGCTTACGGCGATCAGGCCGCTGCCGGTATCGGCGCCCTCGGGATCCTCCTGTGGCTCGTCCTCGTGCTCGGCGCGTACGCGCTCACCTCGTGGATCATGTCGAAGGTGTTCACGAAGATGGGCATCGAGGCCTGGAAGGCCTGGGTTCCGGTCTACAACTCGTGGACGTTCGTCGAAGCCGCGGGCTTCCCCGGCTGGTGGGTCCTCGTCGGTTTCATCCCCGGCGTCAACATCGCCCTCGTCGTGCTCATGGCCATCGCCGCCTACCGCATCGGTCTCGGCTTCGGCAAGAGCGGCGTCTGGGTGCTGCTCTACATCTTCCTCCCCATCGTGTGGCTCGCCATCATCGGCTTCGACAGCTCGCGTTGGAACCCGGCACTCATGAACCTGGGTGGCCAGTACGGCCAGCCCCAGGGCGCAGTCGGCTATGGGCCGGGGCCACAGGGACAGGCGTACGGACAGGCACCGGTGCAGTCCGGCTACGGACAGGCCCCCGCGCAGCCGTACGGACAGAACCCGGCCCAGCCCAACGGCCAGCAGGCATACGGTCAGGCTCCGGCGCAGTCCAACGGCCAGCAGCCGTACGGTCAGGCTCCGGCGCAGCCGTACGGTCAGCAGCCGTACGGACAGGCACCAACGCAGCAGCCGTACGGGCAGCCGCCCGTTCAGCAGCCGCCGCTCGGTCGCGCCCCCGAGAACCAGCAGCCGTACGGCCAGCAGCCCCCTTCTCAGCACTGACGGGGCTGGACACTCGTCCGGTCTCCGAGCACGGCACGCGGATCGTCTTCCGCGTGCCGTGCTCTGTTCACTTCGTCGTCACAGGCGTGTGAAACGCTCGCTGTCCACAACCGCGGTCACCACCGAACCGCACGGCTGACGTGGGGCCTAGCTTCTGGGCATGCAACAGATTCGCCTCAGCACACCGAAGCAGATTCTCGACGCCGTGCCTCGTCTCCTCGGCTACTCACCGGTCGGCTCACTTGTCGCCATACCGCTCAGCGGGAAACGGGGAGGAGTGGTCCTCCGCTTCGATCTGCCGGAGGTACCGGAACCGTCATCAGCGGGTGCGGCCGCCTACGCGAATGCCGTGATCGGTCACCTGTCGCACCTGAGGAGCATCGAGCGAGTCGTCTTCGTCCTGTGCCCGGACCTGCCCTTCGGGTCTGGTCCGCGGCCACCCTTCTGGGTGGTTGCCGAGGAGCTTGTCGCAGCGGCGGACCGCGCAGGAATCGAGCTTGCCGCCTGCATCTGCCGAGCTGCCGACGCCTGGGGCGTCTACGGGTGCGACGACGCCGACTGCTGCGACATCGGCCCGCGCCCGCTCGGCGCACAGGAGGAGTGGGTGCGGGCGACGGCGAAGCCGGGCGACGAGTCGCTCATCACGCCCGCGTCCGTGACCACAAGGCTGCGCTTCGCGGACGAGGATGAGCGACACTGGCAGCACCACGAGGGTGAGGACGACCTGCCGTCGATGCGGCAGCGGTGGCTCATGGCATTCGCTCCTGACACGTTCCGCGCTGCACCGACAGACGCGGAACTCGCACATCTGCTCTGCATGCTCCGGGGCCGCCACACCTCTGAGCTGCTCCTCGTGACGATCGGGTTCGGCGCGCACGCCGACCTGCTCTCGCTGGCGCCGGTCTGGAGCACGGTGATGGGCGAGGAGGACGCGCACCGACCTCTGCCCGAGTTCTCCCGCCGGCGTGTTCGCCAGGCCGCCGCGGTCCTGCGACGTCTCGCCGAACTCGTCGACCTCGACGATGAACCCGTGCTCCTTGCCAGCATGAGCTGGCTCGAATGGGCCTCGGGGAGGTCGAGCGCCGCGGCGGCCTTCGCGAAGAGAGCGCTCGAGATCAGAGCGGACGATCCGCTTGCCTCAAGCGTCGCCTGGCTCGTCGAGCGGTGCGTGGTTCCGCCCTGGCTCGCTGTCGTCGAACAGTGGTCCGATGAGCCGGAAGCAGCCGCTGCAGGACGTGACGACTGAGGGGTCTCACGGGCGATCGGACGAACAGGCAGGGCCCCGGCTGATCGAGCCCGTCCTGTCCCTGCCCGCGCCCGTCCCCGATCTGAGGGGAGTGGCGTTTCCCATCATCATGGCCTCGGCTCCGGTCTTCGTCGCGATCCTGCTCTGGCTGCTTCTGGGCTCACCCGCCATGCTTGCATTCGCCCTGCTCGGTCCCGTCATGGCGACAGCAAGCTACGCGGAGTCGAGACGTCAGGCGAGCGCCGAGCACAGGCGGGCGCAAGCCGTGTTCGATCGCGAGCTCGACGCATGCATCCAGCAGGCTCGGGCGCTCGCCTCGGACGAGCTGCGGAGGCTGGAGGCCCTCGCTGCAGAGCCCTGCACCGCTCGTGGCGCGCCCCCTCTGGAGCTGCAGGAGCGCTTCTGCCTCGGATCAGGATCGGTGCGTGTGCGTGTCCCCATGTCCGGGGAGCTGCGGCACCTCCCAGAAGACGTACGTGCGCGTCTCGATCACGTCCTCACGCTCGACGACGCTCCCGTCTTCGGACCCGGTGCGACGTTCGAGATCACCGGGAGCACCAGCCTGGTTCTCGCGGCATCACGCGCGCTGCTCGTCCAGCATGCGGCGTGCGCGGGCGAGGTTCGCATCTGTGGCGACGCCTCCGAGCCGGCCTTGGCCGAGGAGCTCTCCGCACTCGGTCGCCCGTGGAGATGGGCTGATGCGCAGGTGCCCGATGGCGGGCTGCTCCTCGACCTCTCCGGAGCTCGAGACGGCGAGTCGTCGAACGCGGCCCCGGTTCGCGTCCATGTGCAGAACGCCTCAGCCGCGAGCGTCGTGCTCGAGAACGGTCGTCACGTCACGCTGCGGCCCAGGTTCGTGACGGCGGAGCAGCTTCGCGCCTCCGGTCCGAGCCGTTCCGACGGGGCTGGTCAAGCGGGCAACGATGGGCAGGACTCCGGAGAACCGAGACGTCCAGCGTCGATCACGAGCCCAGCCGCTGCCGGGCCGACGAGGCCGAGCGGCGCCGGCCTGTACGCCGACCTCGGCACACTCGGCGCACACGACACCAGGCTCTTCGGCGTCGACCTCGTCGCCGACGGCCCGCACGCGGTGATCGGGGGCACGACCGGGTCCGGCAAGAGCGAGCTGCTCGTGACCTGGGTGCTGGCGCTGACCGAGACGAGATCCACTCGGGAGGTGCAGGTGCTGTGCTTCGACTTCAAGGGCGGCGCGACGTTCGACCCTCTGGCCGAACTCCCGCACTGCGTCGGCATCGTGACCGATCTGGACGCTGCCGAGGCGCAGCGGGCCGCGGTCAGCCTGCGTGCCGAGCTCCGCGAGCGTGAACGTGCGCTCCGCGCCGCCGGTGCGACTCACATCGGACAGGTGCCCGGCCTCGCCCGGTTAGTCGTCATCGTCGACGAGTACCAGGCGCTTGTGGACGCCGGTGCCGAGTTGCACTCCGTATTCGCGGACATCTCAGCGAGGGGGAGGAGCCTCGGGATGCACCTCGTGTTGTGCGCCCAGCAGCCGGCGGTCGCCGTCCGAGCGACGACGCTTGCCAACTGCAGCATCCGCATCTGCCTCCGCGTGGTCGCGGACGCGGACAGCACCGCGCTGATCGGCACCGCCTCCGCCGCGCGCCTGCCCGTCGACTCACCCGGGCTCGCCCTGGTCGCGCGAGACAACCGCATCACAGAAGTCCAGGTGCGGCATCGAGACCGCCCGGCTGTCGCAGGCTTCGTCGACGCGGCCGTCCAGCGGGAAGCTCACCTCGGCCATCCACCTCCGCAGCGGCCGTGGCTGCCCGCTCTTCCCACGCGGATCACGCTCGCGGCACTCACGGCGCACGGCCCGGGTCTCGCATTCGGGCTGAGCGACGACACCGAGGCTCGCGAGCAGCGCCCCGCACGCTTCGACCCGCATCTCGGCGCGATGGCGGTCATCGGAGGGCCTCGAACCGGGAAGACCGGCTGCCTCACGGCGCTCGTGGAGTCGGCCCGCTCGGAGCCCGACTCCGTCGTCGGGTGGGTGACCGTCCTGGCCGCGGATCCAGAGCCGGCCTGGGACCAGCTGATTGCCGCAGACCTCGCTGCGGGCCCGGGCCTGTTGCTCGTCGACGACATCGATGCGCTCCTCGCCGGGGTGGAGGAGCCGCACCGCACCGCCATGACCGAGCGCCTCGTGCGCCTCATCAAGGCCTCCGCATCCTGCTCACCGGCCGTCGCGTTCTCGCTGAGTCGGGTGACGGGCGGGACAGCGGCGATTGTCGCCTCCGCTGCCCAGACGCTCCGCCTGGTCGGTGGTGATCGCAGCGCGTACGTCATGGCGGGCGGGCAGTCGTCGGAGCACGACGCGGATGCCCCCGCGGGGCGGGCGGTCTGGCATGGGAGAGCCTGCCAGGTCGCACAGGCGTCCCAGCCGATCGGCAACCGTGGTCGTGACGCCGAGGATGCGACGGATCCACTCGACCTGATCCACGGCGAGAGCGACCGAGAGCTGCTCGTGGTGGCTCGCCAGCCTGCCACGATACGGCGCATCCTCGAGGCAAGGGGGTTCGTCTGCACGGATCTCGCGGACTGGGGTGCGGTGACACCCGCAACTCGTGGACACCCCGAGCGAGGCGGCTCGGAGCCGGGAAGCGTTCAGCGAGCTGTCATCGGCGACCTCGAGACGTGGCAGGGTCGATTCGGGGTCCTGTCGAGGCTCTCCGCCGAGCACCGTGTGCTGCTGTCCGGCGTGACCCCCGCCGAGCACCGGTCACTCCTCAGAGGCGATCCTCTGCCGCCGCTGATCGTCGACGCGTCGCGCAGCGCGGTCCTGCGCCACAGTCGAGGCGTGCTGGAACGCATCCGCTGGTCGGACCAGGAGAGGTCCCTGAGCGGCCCCTAGAGGCTCGTCGGAACTCCGCTGCCGACCATGATCTCGCCCACGAGGACGCCACCGCCCATGACCTCGAGCCCAAGCCGCGGCAGCAGCTGCTGCACTCGGCCCACATCGACGGCACCCGCCGCGACGAGCAGCTGCAGACCCACGAGCGTCGTTCCACGGCTGGAGCCGTCGAGCATCTTCATCGCGACCGCGGTGCCGTCCGGCGCGGCGAGGATGAGGACCCCCTCAGCGCCGGACTTCGCGAGCACACCGAGCTCGGAGACGACCAGGGAATTCGGGCGCCCGTGGCCCTCGAGGAGCCAGCCGTTGGAGAGCACCGAGCGCCACACGGCGGCTGCCGCCTTGAAGAGCGGGAACGGGGAGGACGGACTGGCCGTGGCGAGCCGGCTCGCCGCCGCCGCGAGACCGACGAGGCTGACGGCGAAGACCGGCGCGCCGCATCCGTCGACACCGACCGCGCTCGGGCGCTCCCTGGTCATGCGCTCGACCGTGTCCTTGACGGCCACCTGGAGCGGATGATCTGCCGCCAGGTACCCCTCCGTCGGCCACCCCTGGGCGACGCAGGCCGCCAGCATCGCAGCGTGTTTGCCGCTGCACTCCATGTACACCGGGGAGGATGCCTCGCCGGCGCGGACGAGCGCGTCTCTGGATGCACGATCTCGGGGCCAGGAAGCGGGGCAGGCGAGTGCCCGGTCGTCGAGCCCGCTGGCGTGCAGGATCTCCCGCACGTGTGCGACGTGAGCGGGGGAACCGGAGTGGCTGCCGCAGGCGATCGCCGTCTGCTCGTCCGTCAGCCGAGCGCCGAGCGCCAGCGCGGTCTGCGCCTGGAAGAGCTTGAGGGTCGAGCGTGGGAACACCGGCTGATGCCCGTCTCCGAGCTCGGCACGGATCGTCGCGTCCGGGTTGGTCAGGACCGCAGCGCCGACGTGCCTGGATTCGATGAACCCAGAACGGACGACAACGGCGAGTTCGACGGCGGCTGCAGCGTGCAGCGTTGATGCTTCGCTCATGATCGGGCAAGCCTACGCGGTGGGCGACTCGCAGCACCGGTGCGCGCGCGGCCCGGCGGGCAGGGCAGATCGACAGCATGCGAGCGACAAGGCGGGTCTACGCTTGACCCCCGTGGAATCAGTCTTGCTCTTCATCGTCGGCGTCCTGGCCGCAGTCATCGGCCTCGCCGCGTCTATCGCGCTCCACGAGGTCGGCCACCTCGTCCCCGCCAAGCGCTTCGGGGTGCGCGTCACGCAGTACATGGTGGGGTTCGGGCCGACGCTCTTCTCGCGCAAGCGGGGCGAGACGGAATACGGCGTGAAGGCCATCCCGCTCGGCGGGTACGTCGCCATGATCGGCATGTACCCGCCCGCCAAGGCGGGACAGGCCGCGCGCACGGGCGGGACCGGGTTCATGTCGAGCATGATCGACGACGCCAGGCTCGCGTCCGCGGAAGGGGTGCTGCCGGGGGAGGAGTCGCGGACGTACGCGGCGCTCCCGGTCTGGAAGCGCATCGTCATCATGGTCGGTGGGCCAGCCATGAACTTCGTCATCGCGATCCTCGGCTTCATGATCGTCTGCTCCGGATTCGGGCTCTACCAGCCGTCGACGACGGTCGGCACGGTCTACGAGTGCGTCGTCCCGGCTGGCTCGGTGGCGCCTGAGCCAGGTGAGGCGTGCGCGACGCCGGCACCCGCCTTCGAGGCCGGACTCCTCCCCGGTGACAGGATCACGAGCGTTGACGGCACCGCCACCGACAGCTGGGACCTCCTCCAGGAGACCATCCGCGTGAGCCCGGGCGAGCCGATCTCCGTCGGGGTCGATCGCGCGGGTGAGCAGCTGCAGGTGGAGCTCACGCCACGCGTCAACACCGTCTACGAGCTCGACGAGCTGACGGGAGCACGCGTCGAAGCCGCGGACGGCTCGTTCGTGACGCAGGAAGTCGGGTTCGTCGGCATCACGCCGACGCAGGAGCGCATCAGGCAGTCGCCGCTCTACGCATTCACGATGGCCGAGGCCAACGTGCGCGCCGTCGGCAACTTCCTGATCACGATCCCCGAGCGCATCGTCGAGATGTGGAACGCCGGCTTCGGGGGCGCCGAGCGAGACCCGAACGGCCCGATGAGCGTTGTCGGGGTCGGACGGATCACAGGAGAGGTGGCGGCTGAGAGCAGCATCCCCGTCGTCGATCGGGTGGCGACCATCGTGCAGCTGGTCGCGTCCGTCAACATCGCGCTCGGCGTCATCAACCTCGTCCCGCTGCCGCCCCTCGATGGCGGACACGTGCTCGCCGCGCTCATCGACGGTGTCCGCCGACGGCTCGCCAAGCTGTTCGGTCGCCCCGACCCTGGTCCGTTCGACACGGCCAAGCTGCTCCCCGTCACCCTGGTGATCGCGGGATGCCTCATGGCGATGAGCGCCCTCTTCATCTATGTCGACATCGTCAACCCGATCCGACTCTTCGAGTAGCCGTTCGAGGAAGACTCGCGGGAGGCTGAACGTGAGTGCCGCACGGTGTCACTACGCTTTCCCTTGCGAATCACTGAAGTGCCCGAGACGAGATCAGTAGAGTCGGCAGGCGTGTCCAGCCGCAGGAAGAAGGATCCGTGACGATTGTCGGCGGTCAGCAGCTCAAGCTCAGCCAGCAGGAGCTCCAGGAAGCGGGGCGTGCCATCGGGGCCGTCTCGCAGGCCTTCGCACACAAGGTCGTCGGCCAGACGCAGCTGCGCGAGACGCTGCTCGTCGGGCTCATGTCCGGGGGGCACGTCCTCCTCGAGTCGGTTCCCGGCCTCGCGAAGACGACGGCAGCCCAGACGCTCGCGCAATCGGTCCGTGGGTCGTTCAGTCGCATCCAGTGCACGCCGGACCTCCTGCCGTCGGACATCGTCGGCACGCAGATCTACGATGCCGCGGAGCACCGCTTCTCGACCCAGCTCGGGCCCGTCCACGCGAACTTCGTGCTGCTCGACGAGATCAACCGCTCGAGCGCGAAGACGCAGTCCGCGATGCTTGAGGCGATGCAGGAGCGCCAGACCACGATCGGAGGCACGCTGTACCCGCTGCCCGATCCGTTCCTCGTGATCGCCACGCAGAACCCCATCGAGCAGGAAGGCACCTACGTGCTGCCTGAGGCGCAGCTCGACCGCTTCATGCTCAAGGACGTGCTCGAGTACCCGAACCCAGCTGAGGAGGCCGAGATCCTGCGTCGCATCGACGAGGGTGTCTTCGAGCATGGGGAACCAGCCGCGGTGGGGCTGCAGGACGTGACGCGGCTGCAGGAGCTGACGTCACGGGTGTACGTCGACAAGGCGATCACGGAGTACATCGTCGGGCTCGTCTACGTGACGCGTCACGCCGGTGAGTACATCGGCCCGGAGCTGGCCAGGCTTGTCGAGGTCGGCGCGTCGCCGCGCGCCTCGATCAACTTCGCCAAGGGCGCCAGGGCAGTCGCGCTCCTGCAGGGCCGCGACCATGTCGTGCCCGAGGACGTCCGCCGACTGGCGCACCGCATCCTCCGCCACCGCATCATCCTCGGCTTCGAGGCGGATGCCACGGGTGTGCGCGTCGAGCAGATCATCGACGCGGTGCTCGGGGCTGTCCGAACTCCGTGACCATGTCGAGCGAACGCCCCCTTCTCGCGAAGGTGAAGTCGAAGATGTTCCTGCACGCGCGAAGGCGCGTGCTGCACCTGCTCGACGGCCAGTACGCCTCGCATCTGCGGGGTCGCAGCATGGATTTCGACGATCTCCGCGAGTACGTGGCGGGAGATGAGATCAAGGACATCGACTGGAAGGCGAGCGCGCGAGCGGGGCACCCCCTCGTGAAGCGCTACGTCGCCGAGCGTCGCCACCGTGTGCTGTTCGCCGTCGATGGCGGCCGCAACATGGCGGCGATCTCGGCGAGCGGCGAGCCGAAGAGGGAGGTGCTGGTCACGGCGCTGGGCGTTCTCGGCTATCTCGCCATCCGGCATGGTGACGACGTGGGTCTCGTGACGGGTAGCTCCGACGGCATCAGGCAGCTCCCGTTCCGCAGCACGTCGTCCGCGCTCGAGCGGATGCTGCACGCTGTCTACGACACGGTTGGACTCGAGACAGCGACCAGCGATATGAACGCGGTCCTCGACCGAGTCCGTCTCACGGTCAGGCACCGCGCGCTGCTCGTCGTGATCGCGGACGAGTTCGACTGGGACGAGGAACGTGCTGCGCTCGTGCGCCGGCTGGCGGCGCAGCATGAGATCGTCTGGCTCCAGATCACGGACGCGGAACCGCATCAGCGCGGCACCCGTGGCGAGCTGGCCTTCGACGTGGAGGGGAACTGGGCCATGCCGAGCCTTTTCGGCGGGGACCGGCTCCTCGAGCGCGAGTTCGAGTACGCCGAGCAGAAACGGGCGCTCGATATGGAGCGCACGTTCGAGGCGAACGCGGTGTCGTACGCGGAGATCGCGAGCGAGCAGCAGGTCGCGCCGACACTCCTTGCGCTCTTGAAGGCGAGGGCGAATGTTCGTCGCTGATGTCCAACCGCCGGAGGGAACCGTCGTTCCCGTCATCGACTACGCGCAGTTCTGGCTGGTTCTCGGCTTCCTGATCCTGGCGTCCATCGTCGCCTACTACTTCCTCGTGGTCTTCCTGACTCGACCGCGCCCGCCGAAGGCAGCCCCGGTGCTCCCTCCTGCGAGGCCGCCGGTCCATGCGCTGCAGCAGGAGTATCTCGAGCGCGTGGACGAGGTCGCGCGCCGTGCGGCGGCTGGCGAGCTGACGCCGCGACGGGCCCACGCGGAGCTGAGCGTGCTCGTCCGTGGTTTCGTCGCTGCCGTCTCGACCGTTCCGGCGGACAAGATGACGCTCACCGACCTGAGGCGCACCGAGCTGCGCGGGGTCTCGCACACGGTCGGCCAGTACTACCCGATGGTCTTCGGGGCGCACGATCCGAGCGGCACGGAGGCCGGGATCGCAGCCGCGCGGGAGGTGATCGCGACATGGCGATAGCAATGTGGTGGGTCAGCCTGTCGCTGATCGCAGTAGCGGCAGCCGTCGCGGCCATCGCCTGGTGGCGTGCTCGCAAGCGTGGGCGGT
This sequence comes from Pseudoclavibacter terrae, assembly GCF_008831075.1. Classification (GTDB taxonomy): domain Bacteria; phylum Actinomycetota; class Actinomycetes; order Actinomycetales; family Microbacteriaceae; genus Pseudoclavibacter; species Pseudoclavibacter terrae. The sequence goes on from NZ_WBJX01000001.1 coordinate 1,193,281, forward strand.
CTGGCGCGATCCCCGTCGCCAACTCCAGGCGGCTCACGAGGCTTCCGGCGTACCGACGGGCGCTGCTCAGGTACTCGAGTCTCATGACCGCGGTCGGGGTCGTCCTCGCGATCCTCCTCGCGGTCACGAGCGTCGCGGCTGGCCGCTGGGTGTACCAGCGCGTCGAATCGCCGGAGAAGTTCAACCGCGACATCGTGCTCTGCCTCGACATCTCCGGCTCCATGGTCGACTACGACGTCGAGGTGCTCGACAGGTACCTCGAGATGCTCCAGGGGTTCGACGGGGAGCGCATGTCGCTCATGCTGTGGGATGCGACGGCGGTCCAGCTCTTCCCGCTGACCGACGACTACGCGTTCGTCGAGACCCAGCTGCAGCAGGTGCGGGATGAGATGGAGTCGGCCTCGGGCGGATCCAACATCGAGTACTCGTTCGCCCAGGGCACGCAGGGCGCTGCAGGCGCCTCCCTCGTCGGCGATGGCCTTGCCTCCTGCGCGATGACGTTCGGCGAATACGATCCGGCCGCCGATGACGGAAGATCCCGTTCCATCATCTTCGCGACGGACAACGCGGTGAACGGCGACCCGCTCGTCTCGTTCCCGGAGGCCGCCGAATACACGGAGGAGCGCGGGATCACCATCTACGCGCTCGATGCCAACCAGTTCGAGGATGCGTTCGCCGACCAGTTCAGGACGACGATCCTGCAGGCGGACGGCAGCTACTTCAAGCTCACCGACCCGGCCAGCGTGTCCGGCATCGTCGACCAGATCACGAGCGAGCAGACCTCGCTCATGGTCGGCCAGCCCCAGCTGCTCGTCACCGACCGGCCGAACGTGTGGCTCGTGCTGATGCTCGTCTTCGCATCCATCTACGTCGTGCTGGCCTGGAGGCTTCGACTATGACCTGGAATCCCATACTTCCCCCGGTGCTCCTGGCACTCGTCGGCATGGTCCTTCTCGGCTTCTGCGTCTTCGCGCTCGTCAGGGCATCCGATCGACGTCGGCGAGTCAACTGGGCCCTGCGCCTCGCCGCCTGTGCCCTGATCGTGGTCGCCGCGTTCCGTCCTGGCGTCGGCAGCGCTCCGGCCCCGAACCTCCAGAGCGAGGTCGACGTGCTCTTCGTGGTCGACACGACGGCGAGCATGGTCGCAGAGGACTGGGACGGCGCTCCGCGCCTCGACGGCGTGAAGGCGGACATCTCAGCCCTGACGGCCGCGCACGAGGGGGCAAGGTTCGGCCTCGTGACCTTCGATGCCGCCGCCGTCCAGCGGTTGCCGTTCACCGCCGACACGACGGCGCTCGACGCCCTGCTGCAGACGCTGCGTCCGGAGGTCACCCAGTACTCCCGCGGCAGCTCCATCTCCATCGCAGAGCCGCTGGTCCAGGACGTGCTGGAAGCGGCCGCCGAGGCCGAGCCGGAGCGGGCGAGGCTCGTGTACTACCTGGGCGACGGTGAGCAGACCGCCGAGACGGAACCGGAATCGTTCAGCGCCGTCGCAGGCTATCTGGCCGGGGGAGCCGTGCTCGGCTACGGCACCGAGGAGGGTGGGCCCATGAAGGAGACTGCTGGCACGCTCGCGACGGACGAGTCGGGCTACATCCTCGATGGACAGGGCCAGCAGGCCCGCTCCGTCATCGACACCGCCGCCCTGCAGACCATCGCGGACGACCTCGCGCTGCCGCTCGAGGTGCGCGAGCCGGGCACGGAAGTGGTTCCCGCGGAGGTCGACGGCACCAGGGTGACGCAGACCGGCGGCAGCGCGGAGACGGCGTTCGAGGTGTACTGGATCCTCGCCGCGGCCGCGTTCCTCCTGCTGCTCCGAGACGTCTGGGAGTCCGTGAAGCACTCCATCGAACTCAGCAGGGCCAGGGGAGGAACAGCATGAGTCCTCGTCGGAGGAAAGCGGGCGGTGCGGTGCCCATGGCCGGTGCCGCCGCGAAGCGCAGGCGGAGGTTCATCCTCGTCAGCATCCCGTTCGCGCTCCTGGCAGCCGCGTTCGCGACCAAGCTGATCAGCATGTCGGTCATCGCCGACCGCACGGTGTCGCTCTATGCCGACTCCGAGTACGAGGGGAGCATGAACTCCGCGCAGCAGCAGAAGTTCGTGAACATCCTCGAGAGCTGGAAGGCCCCGTACAACACGGGCACGTCGATGCTCCAGCTTGGACTGCTCGACGAAGCACGCACCGAGCTCGAGGCGGCACTGCCCCTGGCCGAGCCTCCGCAGCAGTGCCCGATCCGCGCGAATCTGGCCATCACGATCGAGCGGCAGGGCGATGCGCGCCTCGCCGAGGACGACACCGCAGGGGCGGTCGCCCTGTGGCAGGAGGCCCTCGCAGTCCTGGATGCCCGCGACCCGAGTTGCGCGTCCACCGAATTCGAGCCCCCGACGGTCGAGTCGAGCGAGCGCATCCAGCAGAAGCTGCAGCAGCAGTCGGAGGCGCAGGAGCCGACCGAGGGGGAGGAGCCTCCGGAATCGACGCAGTCGCCGGAGATGACCGAGCTCGAAGAGCAGCTGCAGGAGAATCAGCAGGACCGCCAGGACGAGCTCGACCAGGAGCGCGGTGAGACCGAGGGCGATTCCCTGTACGACAAGCCCTGGTGACGCAGATCGGTGCCCGCGGTCGGCCAGGCGTCTGCCAGGGCCGAGCGCGGCCAGCGCGTGGGCCCTGGCAGGACTAGCATTGGCCGGGTGACTACTCGCCTCTCCAAGCTCTTTGTCCGCACGCTCCGCGAAGACCCCGTCGACGCTGAGGTGGCCAGCCACAGGCTCCTCGTGCGCGCAGGCTACATCCGTCGCCAGGCGCCAGGCGTCTTCGCGTGGCTGCCGCTTGGTCTCAAGGTGAAGCGTCGCATCGAGCAGATCGTGCGCGAGGAGATGGAAGCGGCAGGCGCTCAGGAGGTGCACTTCCCCGGCATCCTGCCCGCAGACTTCTACGAGGCCACGGGCCGCCTCGACGACTTCGGCGACGGGATCTTCCGCCTCGAGGACCGCAAGGGCGCGCCCCTCGTGCTCGCGCCCACACACGAGGAGGCCTTCACGCTCGCCGTCAAGGACCTCTACTCCTCGTACAAGGATCTGCCGCTCTCGATCTACCAGATCCAGGACAAGTACCGCGATGAGGCGCGTCCCCGCGCTGGGCTGCTGCGCGGCCGTGAGTTCACGATGAAGGACGCGTACTCGTTCGACATCGACGACGCTGGACTGGACGCGAGCTACCAGGCTCAGCGCGACGCCTACGAGCGCATCTTCGACCGCCTCGGGCTCGAGTACGTCATCGTCGCTGCCAATGCCGGCGCGATGGGCGGCTCACGGAGCGAGGAGTTCCTGCACCCGACGCCCGTCGGCGAAGACACCTTCGTGCGCTCGCCCGGCGGCTACGCGGCGAACGTCGAGGCCTACTCCGCGCCGGCTCCCGCCGCCGTGGACCCGAGCTCGACCGGTGCCGCGACCGTCTTCGATTCACCGGACACGCCCACCATCGCGACGCTCGTGGCGCACGCCAACGCGGTCGTCCCGAAGGTCGAGGGCCGCGACTGGACAGCAGCGGACACGCTCAAGAACGTGGTCGTGGCGCGTCTCCACACGGACGGCACCCGCGACCTGGTCGTCGTCGGCATCCCCGGCGACCGCGAGGTCGACATGAAGCGCCTCGAGACGGCCCTTCAGCCTGCCGAGGTCGAGGCCGCGACTGCTGAGGACTTCGCGAAGCACCCTGGTCTCGTTCGCGGGTACATCGGACCGTGGTCTGCCGAGGGGCAGGCGCTGGGCGAGGACTCCACCACCGGTGTCGCGTACTTCCTCGACGAGACCGTTGCGGACGGCTCCAGCTGGATCACCGGCGCCAACATCGCCGGCAAGCACGTCCACTCGCTGGTCGTCGGACGAGACTTCACGGCCGACGCGCGCATCGGCGCCGCCGAGGTCCGCGACGGTGACCCTGCCCCCGACGGCAGCGGCGCCATCACGACGGCTCGAGGCACGGAGATCGGGCACGTCTTCCAGCTCGGCCGCAAGTACGCGGAAGCTCTCGGGCTGAAGGTCCTCAACGAGCAGGGCAAGCTCACCACTGTGACGATGGGGTCCTACGGCATCGGCGTGACCCGGAACCTCGCGCTCATCGCCGAGGCCAACCACGACGACCGTGGTCTCATCTGGCCCGAGCAGGTGGCCCCATTCGACGTGCAGATCATCGCCACCGGCCGCAACGAAGAGCCGTTCGCCGTTGCAGAGGAGCTCTCCGCCGCGTTCGACGCCGCCGGCCTCGACGTGCTCTACGACGACCGGAAGAAGGTCTCGCCCGGCGTCAAGTTCGGAGACGCGGAACTCCTGGGCGTTCCATGGATCGTCATCGCGGGAAAGGGCGCCGCCGACGGCCAGGTCGAGCTGTGGAACCGCCGGACGAACGAGCGCGACGCGGTCGCCAAGGACGAGGTGCTGGCGCTCCTGCAGTCCAAGCGCGCCAGCTGAGGGCGGCGCGGGACGAGGCGGAGCATCGCCTCGTCCCGCGTGCCTGACATGAGGACGAGTCTGCCCGCATGGGGTAAACTCGTCCTTTCATCTGAATAGAGGGAGCGCCATGAAGATCGACCTTGCTGTCCTGAGGATTCTCGAGCGAGAGCGTGAGATCCCGTTTGAGGAACTTGCCAGCATTCTCGAGCAGGCGATCCTGACCGCGTACGAGAAGCACGTCTCGCAGGAACTGGGCCAGGACGTGCCACCGGCCTCGACCCGGGTGCACCTCGACCGCAAGAGCGGTGAGGTCAACGTCTTCGTCCCCGAGCTCGACGAAGACGGAGAGATCATCGGCGAAGCCCAGCTCCCCGCCGACGACTTCGGGCGAGTGGCCGCGTTCGCAGCCAAGCAGGTCATCAACCAGCGCATCCGCGACATCGGCGACGACAAGGTGCTCGGCGAGTTCCGCGGACGCGAAGGCGACATCATCGCCGGCGTCATCCAACAGGGCCCGAACCCCCGCATGATCCACGTCGACCTCGGAACCGTCGAGGCGATCCTGCCCCCTGAGGAGCAGGTGCCAGGTGAGGACTACTCGCACGGCCGCCGACTGCGCGTCTTCGTGACGAAGGTCGAGCGGGGCAGCAAGGGCCCCCAGATCACCGTCTCCCGCACCCACCCGTCTCTCGTCCGCAAGCTCTTCGCCCTCGAGGTCCCCGAGATCGCGAGCGGCGTCGTCGAGATCGTGTCGCTGGCTCGTGAAGCCGGTCACCGTTCGAAGATCGCGGTGCGAGCCACGCAGGAGGGCATCAACCCCAAGGGCGCCTGCATCGGTGAGCTCGGGGCACGCGTCCGCGCCGTCACCAACGAGCTCGGCGACGAGAAGATCGACATCGTCGACTACTCGGACGACCTGCCGACGTTCGTGGCCAGCGCACTGAGTCCCGCCAAGGTCTCGAGCGCGTTTGTCATCGACCGGGCGACCAAGGCCGTCCGAGCACTCGTCCCGGACTTCCAGCTGTCGCTCGCGATCGGCAAGGAGGGCCAGAACGCACGGCTCGCGGCCAAGCTCACGGGGGCGAGAATCGACATCCAGCCCGACTCGATCCTCGAAGACGGAGACGAAGCGCGCGCAGAGGGGTAGTATGTCGTCTGTACGAACGTGCGTTGGATGCCGTTCGCGCTCCGCACGGAGTCAGCTCCTCAGGGTTGTGCTCCGTCAGGGAAGCCTCGAAGTCGATATCTCGGCGAGTCTTCCAGGGCGTGGAGCCTGGATCCATCCGACCGCGGAGTGCACCAGGCTAGCGATCGAGCGGCGCGCATTCTTGCGGGCCTTCAAGACCGGCACGGTGGACACCGAGGCGCTCAGCAGGCACGCGAGCACACTGGAGCAGGGCGAACGCACTGCTCCTACCACGAGAAAAGGCTGATCGGACCATGGACTAATCATGAGTGACTCACGATGAGGCACATCCGACTTTAATGGTCCGCTCCTGTTTGGGCGGGCCCCAGACAGGAGAAAAGTGGCAAAACCACGCGTACACGAAATCGCCAGCGAGATGGGCGTCGACTCGAAGACCGCCCTCAAGACTCTGCAGGACATGGGCGAGTTCGTTAAGAGCGCATCGTCGAGCGTCGAGCCCCCCGTGGCCCGTCGCCTTCGCGAGGCGCTGAAGACCAACGCAGCCGGTGGCACGCAGCCGCAGGCAGCGGCTCCCGCGGCATCGAAGCCAGGCGCCCCGCGTCCCGGTGGCGCGACGCCATCGAGCGTGCGCCCCGGCACGAAGCCCGGACCTTCCGCACCCTCGGCCCCGGCCGCACCAGCTGCTCCCGCTGCGGCGCAGAAGTCCTCCGGCTCCTCGGCTCCGACTCCCGGACCGAAGCGCAAGCCTGAGCCAGCACCCGCTCCGGCCGCGACAGAAGCTCCGGCTGCGGCCCCCGCACCCGCCGCTCCTGCAGCTCCCGCGGCTGAGGCCGGCGCACCGAAGCCGAACGCGCAGCGTCCCGCTGCACCCGGCGACCCCAAGCCTGCCCAGGCTGAGGGCGGCGCAAGCCCCTCGATCCCGCGCCCCCGCGGCCCACGCCCCGGACCCCGTCCGGGGAACAACCCCTTCGCTTCCAGCCAGGGGATGGGTCGTTCGCGACCCGGCAACAACCCATTCGCCTCGAACCAGGGCATGCGTCCGGGTGGCGGAGCCGGTGGCGGACCCCGTCCGGGCGGCGCAGGCGGACCCCGTCCTGCAGGTGCAGGCGGACCCCGTCCGGCAGCTCCGCGTCCCGGTCAGCCCCGCGTCCTGCCGGGTGCTCGTCCCGCGGGTGCGGGCCGGCCAGGCGGTCGTCCGGGCGCTGGTGGCGCTGGTGGCGGACGCCCAGGTGGCGCTCCAGGCGCCGGTGGCGGTTTCGCGCCGCGTCCAGGTGGCGGCGGAGGTCGCCCGGGCGGCGGCGGCCGCGGTCGCGGTTCGACGGCCGGAGCGTTCGGTCGTGGCGGCGGCAAGTCGAAGGCGCGCAAGTCCAAGCGGACGAAGCGGGCAGAATTCGAGATGAGGGAAGCCCCGAGCGTCGGCGGCGTCAAGGTTCGTCGCGGAGACGGCTCGACGCCGATCCGCCTGCGCCGCGGTGCCTCCATCTCGGACTTCGCTGAGAAGATCGACGCCAGCCCAGGCGACCTCGTGACGGTGCTGTTCCACCTCGGTGAGATGGCGACCGCAACGGAGTCGCTCGACGAGGCCACGTTCGAGGTCCTCGGCGAGGAGCTCGGCTACCGCATCCAGATCGTCAGCCCCGAAGACGAAGACCGCGAGCTCCTCGAGGGCTTCTCGATCGACCTCGACCAGGAAGCAGAGGACGAAGGAGACGACGTCCTCGAGATCCGCCCGCCCGTCGTCACGGTCATGGGTCACGTCGACCACGGTAAGACGCGCCTCCTCGACGCGATTCGCAACGCGAACGTCGTCGAAGGCGAAGCCGGTGGCATCACGCAGCACATCGGTGCGTACCAGGTCTGGCACGAGCACGAGGGCATCGAGCGCGCCATCACGTTCATCGACACGCCAGGTCACGAGGCCTTCACGGCCATGCGTGCCCGTGGTGCGCAGGTCACCGATATCGCGATCCTCGTGGTCGCGGCGGATGACGGCATCATGCCGCAGACAGTCGAGGCGCTCAACCACGCCCAGGCTGCCAACGTGCCGATCGTCGTCGCGGTCAACAAGGTCGACAAGGAAGACGCGAACCCGTCGAAGGTCCGCGCGCAGCTGACCGAGTACGGGCTCGTCGCCGAGGAGTTCGGCGGCGACACGATGTTCGTCGACGTCTCCGCTCGCAACAACCTCAACATCGACAGCCTCATCGAGGCCGTCCTCCTCACGGCTGACGCGGGTCTCGACCTTCGCGCCAACCCCAACAAGGAGGCGCGCGGTATCGCCATCGAGGCGAAGCTCGACAAGGGACGCGGTGCGGTTGCGACCGTCCTCATCCAGTCGGGAACGCTGCGCGTGGGTGACCCGATCGTCGCCGGAACGGCGTACGGCCGCGTCAGGGCCATGCTCGACGAGAACGGTCAGGTCGTCACCGAGGCTGAGCCATCGCGCCCAGTCCAGGTGCAGGGCCTCTCGAGCGTTCCTCGTGCAGGCGACACCTTCATCGTCACGGAAGAGGACCGCACCGCGCGTCAGATCGCCGAGAAGCGTGAAGCCGTCGAGCGCAACGCGAGCCTCGCGAAGTCCCGCAAGCGCATCAGCCTCGAGGACTTCACCCGTGCACTCGAAGAGGGCAAGGTCGAGTCGCTCAACCTCATCATCAAGGGTGACGTCTCCGGTGCCGTCGAGGCACTCGAGGAGTCGCTGCTCAAGATCGATGTGGATGACTCGGTGCAGCTGCGCATCATCCACCGCGGTGTCGGCGCCATCACGGAGTCCGACGTCAACCTCGCCACGGTCGACAACGCCATCATCATCGGCTTCAACGTGCGCCCCGACACGAAGGCGCGCGAGCGCGCCGCTCGTGAAGGCGTGGATGTCCGGTTCTACTCGGTCATCTACGGGGCGCTCGAGGACATCGAGAACTCGCTCAAGGGCATGCTCAAGCCCGAGTTCGAAGAGGTCCAGTCGGGTGTGGCCGAGATCCGCGAGGTGTTCCGTTCCTCCAAGTTCGGAAACATCGCCGGATGTATCGTCCGCAGCGGAACGATCACGAGGAACGCGACTGCTCGCGTCATCCGCGACGGCATCGTCATCGCGGACAACCTCGCGATCGACTCGCTCCGCCGGTTCAAGGACGACGTCACCGAGGTCCGCACGGACTTCGAGTGCGGTATCGGCCTCGGCAAGTACAACGACATCCAGATCGGCGACGAGATCGAGACGACTGAGCTCGTCGAGAAGCCGCGCGTCTAGCTGTCGACCGAGCTGCCGCGCTGACTGAAGCGCGGTGCGTACTCGGGGCGGGGTCCTGGCCAACCGGCCGGGGCCCCGCCTTCAGGTTCTCCGCAGTTTGAGACACCGCAGACACATTTGACTGTCTGCATCAGCACACGAGAAAGTAGCCATCATGGTCGATCATTCACGGGCACTGCGACTCGCAGACCGCATCAAGGTCATCGTCGCGAAGACCCTCGAGCGAGGCGTCAAGGACCCGCGGCTCGGGTTCGTCACGATCACGGACGTGCGCGTCACGGGTGACCTTCAGCACGCCACGATCTTCTACACGGTCTACGGCGACCAGAAGGAGCGCCGGGACACCGCGGCTGCGCTCAGGAGCGCGACCGGGATGCTGCGCACGGAAGTGGGCAAGAACATCACGTCGCGCCTGACCCCGAGCCTCGAATTCGTGCCGGATGCGATCCCCGAGAACGCCGACGCCATCGCAGCGCTGCTGCGGGAAGCGCACGAGCGCGACAGCGCATCCGCTGAGCAGGCCAAGGGTGCGAGCTACGCGGGCGACGCCGACCCGTACGAGAAGAAGGACGAGCCCGAGGGGGCCTGACGCTCCTCTGCTCGATGCCCCAGCGTTCGCCGGCGACTGCTCAGTCGCCGGCGAGCGCTATCTCCGCCGCTTCGCGTTCCACGATGAGTCCGTCGCTCTTCAGTGAGGCGATCGCACGCGTGAAGCGTTCTGCATCCGCACCGGAGGGGTCGAGGTGCTGCTGCAGGAACGCGATCTCCACGCCGCCTGGGATCGACCGGAGCTCTCGGAGCACCAGGCCGCGCATCTCTCGGTCGGAGCCGGCGAACGTCGCCTGACGCTTCCTCCCGACGGTGCTGGAGGCCGGCCGACCAGCTCGGAACCACGCGCACAGGCCCATGACGGGGCACTCTTCGCACTTCGGCCGCTTCGCCGTGCAGACGACGGCACCCAGCTCCATGGCGGCGGCGTTCCAGGCGTTCGCGGCGTCGGGATCCGCGGGGGAGACTGCTCGCATCTCTGCGGCATCGCGCACGGCAGACGGCCCCCACGGAGCCTCTACGCCCCCGAACACGCGAGCGAGGACCCGACGAACGTTGGTGTCGACGACCGGTTCGGGCACGCGATAGGCGAACGACATCACGGCTGACGCCGTGTAGGGGCCGACGCCTGGCAGCGCGAGCAGCTCCTCTCGTGTGCGAGGGACCGCGCCCGCGTGGTCTGCCACGATGGAGCGCGCGCAGGCGAGGAGCCAGAGGGCTCGCCGCGGGTAGCCGAGCCGATCCCAGAACCGGAGCACTTCGGCCTCGGATGCGCTTGCCATCGCGGCGGGCGTGGGCCAGCGGTCGATGAACTCGAGCCATTTCGGCTCCACTCGGGCCGCCTGGGTCTGCTGCAGCATCGTCTCGCTCACGAGAACGCCCCACGGCGTGGTCATGGGCAGGCGCCACGCGAGCGCTCGGTGGCCCCGGTCGAACCAGGCGTTGACGGCGGCCGTCACCGTCGAGCTGTGGACCGCGGAGGGGGAGAAGTGCGGGTGTCCTCGCTCGATCTCGTGGACGAGCCCCGCGAGGGCAGCGTTCACCGGGGCTGGCAGGCCGAGCGCGCGACCGTGGGCGACCACGGCTCCGTTGAGTGCGTCGATCTCTGTCGCCTCGCCGCGGCGGATGCTCTGCAGCGTCGAGGCGTAGTTCGGCGTCGGGCCGAACGCGGCGGACAGCTCGCGCGCCAATCGCTCGTTCCGGGCATTGGCGTCGCCGGGCTCGTGAGGCTGGGTGTTCGCGAGGGATACGAGCGCCGCGTCGAGCGGACCGACCTCGACGTGGTGTGCACCACTGGCCGCCGCGACGGCCAGCAGTTCGCCCATGCTCGCAGCCAGGACCCTCAGGAGGGCTGGGTCTCGACCCGCTTCCTGCACGCTGAGACCGGTGATGGCCGGGAGTGCGTTGACCTGGTTGATGAGGAGCTTGCTCCACAGCGCTGAGGCCAGGTCATCGGTGTACCGGGTCTCGATCGCGGAGGACAGATCCGATGCGAGCTGCGAGAGGCGCGCAGCATCGGCCCTGGACGCCGTTCCGAGCGTCAGCGATCCAGTCGCCGTCGCTCGGACTTCGTCGGACGAGGGCCTGTTCACGGCGAACGTGGCGAGCCCTCCCGCGACGAATCCCGTCGTGAGCGCGTGGGGGAGCGAGGTGAGCATCCGCTCGACGGTCGACGCGCCCTCGAGGCCGTTCTGCACGACGACCGTCACGGAGCGGGCCACCGCTTCGAGGTGCGGCTCGAGGGCGCGCACGGTGTCCTGAGCCTTGACGGCGACCAGGATGAGGTCGAACGCTCCGGACAGTGCTCGGCGCGTCGCGAGCTCTGCGCTGTGCGTGCCGAATGCGCCGGTGAGCGTGAGTCGTCGCCGGTCGGCGGCTGCTGCCGTCGCGTCCTGTCGCTCGACGAGCACGATCTCGTGCCCGGCTCGGTCCAGGAGGAGCGCCAGCGCGCCCCCGACCGCACCCGCGCCGATGACCGCAACCCGCATCTGTTCTCCTTCACGCGTGTAGAAGGGCGGCTGCCGGGGATATCCCGGCTCCGTCCGGTGGCCGGGAACGAGCCTACGGGCACCGTAGGATATTGGGGACATGACGACTCCATCTCTCGGCCCAAGCGGTGTCCTCCTCCTTGACAAGCCCCAGGGGCCGACGAGTCACACGCTCGTCGCGATGACGAGACGGGCGCTCGGGACGCGGAAGGTCGGCCATGCTGGCACGCTCGACCCGATGGCGACCGGACTCATGATCTTGGGCGTGGGCGGCGCCACGCGTCTCCTCACCTACTTCGTCGGCGACGACAAGGAGTACTTCGCGACGGTGCGACTGGGGGTGTCGACCAACACCGAGGACGCGGAGGGCGAGGTCACGGCCACTGCCGCTGCGTCCGCTGTCGCGGCGGTCACACCTGAGCGTGTCGAGGCGGCGATGTCCGCGCTTCGTGGGCCGATCAGCCAGATCCCCTCCGCGGTGAGTGCGATCAAGGTCGACGGGGTGCGTGCATACAAGCGCGTTCGCGACGGCGAGGCCGTGCAGCTCGCGGCCCGCGACGTGACGATCTCCGAGCTCGAGCTCCTCGCTTCGCGGTCGACGATCGCAGAAGAGCAGCCCGTCATCGACCTCGACATCCGAGTCTCCTGCTCGTCCGGCACCTACATCAGGGCCCTGGCACGAGACCTCGGCGCAGCACTCTCCACGGGCGCGCATCTGACGGCGCTCAGGCGCACGCGCGTCGGCGACTTCGGCATCGAGGATGCGGTCGCGCCTGACGCGGACGACCTGGGCGCGCGCCTTCTGGCGCCGGCGCAAGCTGCGCTCCGACGCTTCCGCGGGTTCGAGGCGACCGCCGAACAGGCTGCCGACCTCAGAAACGGCAAGAAGCTGCGCCTCGAAACGGGCGCCGACGACGGGTTGCTCGCCGCGATCGATCCGGACGGCGACCTCATCGGCATCGCCAGAGCCAAGGCCGGCGTGCTCAAGTCGGAGTTCAACATGCCGACGGAGGCCAAGGCGTGATCGACTGGTTCACCTGGATCCTCTGCCTCGTGAGCGCCGCCGCCGGTGTCTTCTGCCTCATCGCGGGCGCCGCTGGCCGCAAGCCCGGTGACGTGACGGTCGGCGCCGTCGCGCTCGTGGAGCTCCTGCTCGTGGTGCAGCTCGTCATCGCGCTCATCGCGCCCGCCACGGGGAACGCGCCGGTCGGGGACGCCCTCGAGTTCTGGATGTACTGGGTCGTGGCGGTCATCATCCCGCCCGCCGCGGTCTTCTGGGGTCTCGTCGAGCGCACGAGGTGGTCGACCGTGATCCTCGGCATCGCCGCCCTCACCGTCGGCGTGATGGTCTTCAGGATGCACCAGATCTGGATCGGCGCCAGCCCGTTCATCGGGGCACCGGCGTGAGCCGAGCGGAGCGCGAGCCCAGCAGCGACGGCGGGTACCAGGGTGCGAGGGGTGCAGGTCGCGTGCTGGTCGTGGTCTACGCAGTCCTCGCGCTGGCGTCGATCGGCAGGAGCTCGTATCAGCTGCTCTCCAAGTTCGGGGAGGCGCCTCTCGCCTACTCGCTGTCCGCTGCAGCCGCGCTGGTGTACCTGCTCGCCACGATCGCGCTCGTCAGGCGGGGGCGCGTGTGGAACCGAATCGCCTGGTGCACGATCGTCTTCGAGCTCGTCGGCGTTCTCGTGGTCGGGTCGCTGACGGAGTTCCACCCGGAACTGTTCCCCTCCGACACCGTCTGGTCGGACTTCGGGGTGGGCTACGCGTATATTCCTCTTGTGCTCCCGATCCTCGGCATCGCGTGGCTCGAGACGGGACGATCGAGACGAAAGAGGGAACGTGCGGCTGTTCACTGACCTGGCTGAGCTGCCAGCCGAGCTGGCGCCGAGTGCCATCACCGTCGGCAAGTTCGACGGCGTGCACCGCGGCCACCGCTGGCTGCTCTCGCGTCTCGTCGACGAGGCCTCCGCACGCGGCCTGGAGCCGGTCGCGGTCACCTTCGATCGCCATCCGCTCTCGCTCATCACGCCGGGAGTCGAACCAGAGCCGATCACGTCGCTCGGCCAGAAGATCGACCTGCTCGCCGAGACCGGCTTGGGTTCGACGATCGTGCTGCCGTTCGACGACACCCTCGCTGGCATGAGTCCGGAGGCGTTCGTCCGTGATCTGCTCGTGGGCACACTCCGGATGCGGCTCATCGTCGTCGGACAGGACTTCCGTTTCGGTGCGAAGGGTGCCGGTGACGTCGCACTGCTGCGAGAGCTCGCCGCCAGCTGCGGATTCGAGATCGTCATCGCCGACGACGAGATGGCGGAGGACGAGCGCTCGCACGCCGAACGCCGCGCATCCTCGACCTGGGTTCGTGAGCTCCTCGCCGCCGGTGAGGTCCGTGCGGCCGCCGAAGTGCTCGGACACAACCACACCGTGACCGGAGAGGTCGTGCACGGCGCGAAGCGCGGGCGGGAGCTCGGCTTCCCGACGGCGAACCTGTCGCCGGAACTCGAGGGCCTCATTCCAGCGGACGGGGTGTACGCGGGCTGGTTCAGGGGCGGGGATCTCAGCGCTCCGGCGGCCATCTCCATCGGCAACAACCCCACCTTCGACGGGGTGCCCCGCAAGCAGGTCGAGGCGCACCTCATCGGCGAGACCGTCGACCTGTACGGGCTGATCGCCCGCGTGGAGTTCGTCGAGCGGATACGCGGCATGGAGAAATTCGACAGCATCGAGGCGCTCAAGGAGCGCATGAGCCTCGATGTCGTCGAGGCGGCGGAGACGCTCGGCGGCAGCTACGCCGTCTGAACCGCGCGGGCGGTGGTTGTCGTCCGATCATCGGCCCCCGCCGCCGACAAGCCTCACGGTCTCAGCGCGGGCACCGTCGGACGTGCCTAGTCGTCGAGCTGCACGCTGCGCCCGAAGAGCTTGAGCACGAGCTGCGCCGCGGTCCCCTCGACCACAGGTCCCTTGTCGCCGATCTGCCACCGCGCATCCGTCGCCCTGAGCCGGTTGCGCTTCGCGAGGGAGGCAGCCGAGCTGAGCGGCACCCGCGTGCGCACGAGGGCGACGGCGCTCGTCGACCGTGGGCTGAGGCGGATGCGCAGACCGAGCGCCTCGGTCATGTCGTAGGTGTGCACGACCGCTTCGGTGAGCTCGGAGATCCCGGCTCGTGTCTGGGAGACGACCTTCGTGGCGGCGATGGAGCGGATGCGGGCGACGAGTTCCTCGGTCGGAGCCGCACCCTCGCGCTTCGCGATGTCGTCCAGGTAGGCATCGACCCGCAGCCCCTTGCGCAGGACGCCCTTGGACGCTTCACGCATGAGTGAGGACGTGGGGGAGCCGAGTCTCCAGGCGAGGTGTCCGGCAACGTCGCGGACGCTCCAGCCGTCGCACTTGCTCGGAGACTCCCACTGTTCGGGCGTCAACCCTGCGAGCAGCGTGGCGGTGCGGTCGAGCGTCGTCGCGATGTGAGCGCTCCAGTCGCCTGCGACCCGCTTCGACGGCGTGAAGTACGGCCGGTCGGGATCTGGGAAAGGGCGTTGTGGCACCTGACGATTATCGCACCCGTGCAGAGTCTGTGCGGGGCAACGACACGTCGTTCCCGAGTCGAAACCTGCGGGTCGCCTGGCGTACACTGTCAACGCTGGTGTCTGAGGGAATCTGAACTCTCCTCGAGACCTGCATGACATCCGGGAGCTCGTCACTCGAGTGGGCCGACGCCCGCCTCACTGCCGGTCGCCGCGTTCGGCACCGATGCTGCGACCTCCGCCCGGCTCAACTTCCCGATCCCTGCCACGTTGCATAAGGAGGGGCATGTCTCGTAGGACACGCGCCCAAGCCGGCGGTCGCGCCGGCGTTCACACGGCGCCACGCCACCGTAAGCCCGTCGACAACACCGGCGTCATCCCTCAGCTCGCCAAGGCGGCGAGGGAGGTCGAGGCCTCCGCCCAGCGAGGCAAGGTCTCGCCGTCGAACCGCACGAAGTTCCAGGTCATCGCATTGCTGATGCGCGAAGAGCGCGCGAAGGCGAAGGAGTCGACGGAGCTCAGCGAGCACGACCGGGCCGAAGCGCTCAAGCGTCTCGACGGTCTCGCCTCGATCCTCGCGAAGACCGCTGCTCGGGACACGTCGCTCATCAGCCTGCTCGAACCGGGCGCTCCCGTCAGCGAGGCCGCGAAGGCGCTTCGCAAGCAGATGCTCTTCGCCGGCGGCATCGAGATGGTCGTCGACGAGCAGCCGGAACCCGAGGCCCAGGCGGAGAAGCTGCCGCCGGAGATCGCGCAGCGTCAGGTCCTCCCCGGGTCCGTCAAGGCTCGGACGCGCTCCAACCCGTTCCTCGCTCCCGTGCTCACCAGTGTGAACACGACGACGCCGCACTACTCCCGCCTCTCCAACTGGGAGCTGCTCGGACCGCTGCTCCGTGCCTTCGAGACCGGTGCGGGCGGCAACGCGGCTTCGATGGAGTTGCCTCCCGCCCCCCGGTGGGACCGCATCTCCCCGCCAGGGCAGGAGCTCATGGATCACCAGGCGCGGCTCCTCGCGAGCGTCGCGGAGGGGCACAGGGCGTACCTGCTCGCGGACGAGCCAGGACTGGGCAAGACCGCGCAGGCGCTCCTCGCTGCGTCGGTCGCCGACGCGTATCCGCTGCTGTGCGTCGTCCCGAACGTCGTGAAGACGAACTGGGCACGCGAGGTCCAGCGCTGGACCCCGAACCGCCGCGTCACCGTCATCTCCGGTGACGGCCAGGGCATCGACGCCTTCGCAGACGTGTTCGTCGTGAACTACGAGATCCTCGACCGCCACCTGGGTTGGCTCACCTCCCTCGGGTTCAAGGGCATGGTGCTCGACGAGGCGCACTTCATCAAGAACCTGCAGTCACAGCGATCGCGGTTGGTCATGCAGCTTGCGACGAGCATCCGCTCGCGCGTTCCAGGCGCAGACCCGCTGCTCATGGCGCTGACGGGCACGCCGCTCATCAACGACGTGGACGACTTCAAGGCCATCTGGCAGTTCCTCGGCTGGCTCGAGGGCGATCGTCCCTCGCAGCTGCTCCTTGATCGCCTGGACGAGACGGGACTCGTGCCGAGCGACCCCGGCTTCCTCGCCGCCGCGCGGCAGACGGTCATCGACCTCGGCATCGTGCGCAGGAGGAAGATCGACGTCGCAGCAGACCTTCCCGCGAAGCGAGTCGTCGACATGCCCGTCGAGCTCGACTCCGACGAAGGCCGGAGCATCCGAGCCGCGGAGGCGGCGCTCGTCGCCCGTCTTCTGGAGCGCTACCGCCGGATGGCGTCGGCGGCGGGTCTCGAACCCGGCGTCGTCGACCTCGATCGGGTGCGGATGATCGCGCGACAGGAAGTCGAGGAGTCCAAGGCCTCCTCGACCGGAGCGAGCATCTTCACCATGCTCCGCACCATCGGTGCAGCGAAGGCCCGCCTCGCGGCGGAGTACGCGGGGCAGATCGCGCGTTCGGCCGGCAAGGTCGTGTTCTTCGCGAAGCACATCGAGGTCATGGACGCGGCCGAGCGCACCTTCGCCGAGAACGAGATCTCATCCGTCTCCATCCGCGGCGACCAGTCGCCAGCGGCGCGGCAGGCTGCGATCGATGCCTTCCAGAACGACCCGAGCGTGCAGGTCGTCGTCTGCTCGCTCCTCGCCGCCGGTGTCGGCCTCAACCTGCAGGCCGCGTCCGACGTGGTGCTCGCCGAGCTGAGCTGGACCGCTGCCGAGCAGACCCAGGCCATCGACCGCGTGCACCGCATCGGTCAGGAAGAGCCGGTCACGGCGTGGCGCATCGTCGCCGCCCAGACCATCGATGCCCGCATCGCCGAGCTGATCGACGACAAGCAGGGCCTCGCGCTGCGGGCGCTCGAGGGCATCGACACCGGTGAGCAGTCCGCCGACAGCATCCAGGTGGATGCGCTGGCGAGTCTCCTCGAAGCGGCGATCCGGGGAGCGCGCCGGCAGTAGGCTGAGGTCAGCGCGGAAACCCAGACGACGAAGTTGGAGGACCATCAGGTCATGTCAGAAACGCAGGAATTCCGTGTCGAACGCGACTCGCTCGGCGAGATGCGGATCCCCGCAGGTGCCTACTGGGGCGTGAACACCGCGCGTGCCCTCGAGAACTTCTCGATCAGCCGACGACAGATCAGCGTGTACCCGGACTTCATCGTGGCCTACGCGCAGGTCAAGCAGGCGGCCGCGCGCGCGAACCTCGAGATCGGCGTGCTCGACCAGGAGCGCTCGTGGCTCATCGACCGCGCCTGCCAGGACATCATCGACGGCAAGCTCCATGAGGAGTTCGTCGTCGGCGTCATCCAGGGCGGCGCGGGCACGAGTACCAACATGAACGTGAACGAGGTCATCGCCAACCGAGCGCTCGAGCTCGCCGGCCGGCCGTTCGGGGACTACGAGTTCCTCTCGCCGAACGACCACGTCAACCGCTCGCAGTCGACCAACGACACGTACCCGAGCGCCGTGAAGGTCGCGCTCGTGCACGCCACGGAGCGGCTCATCGACGAGTTCACGCTTCTGCAGAACGCGTTCCGCGTCAAGGGAAGCGAGTTCAAGCACATCCTGAAGATCGGTCGCACGCAGCTGCAGGATGCGGTGCCGATGACGCTCGGCCAGGAGTTCAGCGGCTTCTCGACGACGATCGGCGAGGACATCGAGCGCCTGCGGGACGTGCTGCCGCTGCTCCTCGAGCTCAACCTCGGTGCGACGGCGATCGGCACGGGCATCACGGCGGAGGCGAGCTACGCATCCGCTGTCATGCGACAGCTCCGCAAGATCACCGGCTACAACGACCTGCAGACGGCGCACGACCTCATCGAGGCCACGAGCGACACGGGCGTCTTCATGTCGCTCTCGAGCGTCATCAAGCGCACGGCGATGAAGCTCTCCAAGATCTGCAACGACCTGCGACTGCTGTCGTCCGGCCCGCAGGCGGGTCTCGGCGAGATCAACCTGCCTGCCCGCCAGGCGGGTTCGTCGATCATGCCTGGAAAGGTCAACCCGGTCATTCCTGAGGCGGTCAACCAGGTCGCCTTCGTCATCGCTGGCGCCGACGTGACGATCTCCATGGCCTCTGAGGCCGGCCAGCTGCAGCTCAACGCGTTCGAGCCCGTCATGCTGCACACCCTCATGCAGAACTCGGCGTGGCTGCGCCGCGCCGCTCGCACCCTCCGGGTGAACTGCATCGACGGCATCACCGCCAACGAGGAGCTTCTCGAGTCACGTGTCTCGAGCTCCGTCGGTGTCGTCACGGCCCTGACGCCGTACATCGGCTACTCGGAGGCCTCGAAGCTCGCGAAGGAGGCCCTCAACACGAAGGCCACCATCGCGGACCTCGTCGTCGAGCGGGGGCTCCTCAGCCGCGAAGAGGTCACGAGCATCCTCTCGCCTGAGCGCCTCTCCGGCATCCAGGCGGTGACGAGCGCGATCCCCATCATCACGCAGGCGCAGGCCATGGCGCTCGAGGACAGCCTCGACCGAGCTGACCTGCGCGACTTCTCGTAGCGTCAGCCCGTCGTTCGCGAGACGAGCGTCTCGCAACCAGTTCGGCCCCGCCGGTGCACGTGCACCGGCGGGGCCGAACCGGTCAGGCGTGGACGGGTCAGGTGGACGGCTTCTCGTCCGATGCCGCAGGCGCATCGTCGACGCGAGCCGCGTGGCGGGGCGACGCCGTCTCAGTGGGGGAGACCATGGCGTCCGCGTCATCGTCCTCGAAGGTCTCGAGCACGTCCTCGCGGGCCTGGCCGGCACGCACGAGTGTCTGCACCTGGGACTCGATGCTCTTCTCGACTTCCTCCTCGACCCGACGCTTCACGTCGTCGAACCCATCGTCGACTCGCTTGCGCATGTCCTCGAGCTGCTCGTCCACGCGCCGGCGCATGTCCTCGAGCTGGGTGTCGCTGCGTCGCCGCAGATCCTCGGCCGAGACCGTCATGCGCTCGGCGAACGCCTTGGACTTGCCGCCGATGTCCTTCGCGACCTCTTCCGCATGCACTCGACTCGTGCTGATACCAGCGATGAAGCCGACAGTGGCACCGAGAAGGAATCCGAGACGCATCATGTGTCCCAATCTACCGTGCGACTGCCGCCGCCGACTGGTCGTTCGCTCGACGCGCCCCGCCTTGGCTAAGCTGACCGCAGCGTGCAGACGAGACGGGGCGACCCGCGCGCGCCGCGATCCCGGCAGCCCCCGATCCAGACACCCACCCAACGCACGGAGGACCATCGATGAGCAGTGCCACGTCCGTCGCGCCGAAGAAGCGTCGGAGGCTGACGCGGGGCAGGCTCACCTGGCTGCTGCTGCTCGGCTTCGCCGTCCTGCTCTCCGTCGGCGTCGTCGCCTGGCTCTTCAGCGAGCTGCGCTTCGCGGCCCTCACCATGGCCATCCCAGCCCTCGTGCCGCTCGGCCTCGTGCTCGCCGCGGTCTGGTGGCTCGACCGGTGGGAGCCGGAGCCCCGCATCCTGCTCGCCTTCGGGCTCTTCTGGGGAGCAGGCGCATCCGTCGTCGGCACCCTCGTGACGGGCGGGATGATGCTCGACGTCGCGAGGTCCTACCTGTCGACCGAAGGCGACGTCAGCAAGTTCTCCGTGCTGATCCAGGCGCCCATCTCCGAGGAGGCCATCAAGGCCGTCGGGCTGTTCCTCATCCTGGTGTTCGCGAGGCGACACTTCGACAGCCCGCTCGATGGCTTCAGCTACGCCGCAGTCATCGGGGCGGGCTTCGCCTTCACCGAGAACATCATCTACTTCTCGCAGGCAGCCGACTCCGCCGCGGGCTTCGCATCCACGTTCATCGTGCGCGGCATCCTCTCGCCATTCGCGCACGCCCTCTTCACGGGCATCACCGGGATGGCGATCGGCTGGGGAGCGCGCCGCGGCGGATGGATGCGCCCCGTCCTCATGGGGCTCGGCGGCCTGGTCATCGCGATCCTCGCGCATGCCTTCTGGAACGGCGGCAGCCTGCTCATCCTGCCGCTCCTCGGCGTCGACCCCACGAACCAGTTCGGATGGCTCATCTTCTACCTCGTCGTCCAGCTGCCCATCTTCCTGCTGCTGGCCTGGCTTCTCGTGAAGCTGCACGACCGCGACCGGCTCATCATCGTCGACCGGCTCGGCGAGTACGCAGACGCCGGCTGGTTCACGACCTCGGAGGTCGCCATGATCGGGGACTGGAGCGCACGGGAGCAGGCATTCGCCTGGGCCAAGTCGGTGAGCCCCGAGGCGGACCGCGCGATGCGTGGTTTCGTGCAGGACTCGTCACGCCTGGCCTTCGCCCGCGAACACGCGCGTGTCAACAAGCGCGATCCGAACCGACGGGTCGTGGAGAAGCGGATGCTCGACCGCGTCAAGGAGCACCGCTCGCAGCTCGCCGCGTTCGGCGCCGCCGGAACCAGGTCGGCCGCCTCGTGACCGCGCCTCAGCCACAGCAGGGCGCCTGGTCGGCACCCGGCGCGCAGCGTCAGCTCGACCCGCAGTTCGCGCTCCCACAGCCCCCGACCAGGGGCGAGCTCGCGATGCGCATCACCACGATCGTCGTGATGAGCCTGGCGGCGCTCATCATCGCCGTCGTCCTCTTCCTCGCCTACCTCGGCAGCAGCGACGTCGTGCTCCTCGGCAGCGTCCTCGCGGCCCTCATCCCGCTCTTCGTCGTGTGGATGGTCGTCTGGCTCATCGACCGCTGGGAGCCGGAGCCGCGCATCCTGCTCATCGGAGCGGTGTTCTGGGGTGGCGGCATCGCGGTCGGCGGTGCGCTCCTCACCGGTCTGGTGCGCGAAGCCCTGCTGCCCGGCGCGCTCCCAGCATGGTGGGGACCGTCCGTCGAGGCTCCCGTCGGCGAGGAAATCTGGAAGGGCCTCGGCCTCATCGTCATCTACGCGGTGGCACGGCGTCACTTCAACGGACCGACGGACGGTCTCGTCTACGGTGCGCTGCTCGGTGCCGGGTTCGCCTTCACCGAGAACATCCTCTACTTCTCGTCGATGTGGCAGGAGGCAGGCGTCGGCGGGTTCGTGGCCCAGTACTTCATCCGCGGCATAGCCCTCCCGCTCCTGCACCCGATGTGCGTCTCCCTCACGGGAATCGGCATGGGCATCGGCGCACGCCGGGGAGGCTGGGGATCCGCGCTCGGCGGCTTCGCGCTCGGCCTGATTCCCGCCATGGGACTCCACGCGCTGTGGAACGTGGGCTCCGGGCTCGTGCAGCAATCCGCCGGCATCCTCGGTCTCATCCTGTTCTTCGCCGTCGTGATGGTGCCCATCTTCATCGCCTGGATCGTGACGATCTTCCTGCTGCGGAGGAGAGACGCGCGCATCATCGTCGAGCGTCTCTCCGAATACGCGGCCGTCGGCTGGTACTCGCCGGCGGAGATCAGGATGCTCTCGACCATGCGGGGCAGGTCGAGCGCACGCGCCTGGGCGCGACGTTCGGGGAAGCGCGCGGACAAGGCCATGCGGGACTTCATCACGGAGTCCACGCGTCTTGCCAGCGTGCGCCATCAGGTTGTCCTCGACCCGAGTCGGACCAGCAAGCTCTTGGACGAGCGCCTCCTGCTGCGCCGTCTGGGCGAGCTTCGCGGCGAGCTCATCCAGGCGCAGGCGCGGCCTCACGGCGCGTCATCCGGGACTCGTCCAGGCTCCGGCGCTTGGATGTAGGACATGACAAACACTGATCGCACCAAGCCAGAAGTCGACTTCCCAGGTGGAGAGGCACCAGCAGAGCTGGTCATCGAAGACATCATCGTGGGCGACGGGGCTGTCGCGGAACCGTCATCGACGGTCGACGTGCACTACCTCGGCGTCGAATTCGAGTCGGGGGAGGAGTTCGACTCCTCGTGGAACCGTGGCGAGTCGGTCAACTTCCCGCTCAAGGCGCTCGTTCGCGGCTGGCAGGAGGGCATCCCCGGCATGCAGGTCGGCGGGCGTCGCAAGCTCGTGCTCCCACCCCACCTCGCCTACGGCGCGGCAGGCGGAGGCCACCCGCTGTCAGGCAAGACGCTTGTCTTCATCATCGACCTGCTCGGTGTGAGCTGAGCCGTCGAACCTGATATGCTCTTTCGGTTGCCGTGAAACGGCCGCGGATCAAGAGAGCTCGCACACTGTGTGCTGAGCGCCGCGCAACGAAAGAGAAGGGGGTCTGTCAATGGCACTAAGCGCTGAGGGCAAGAAGGCCATCATCGAAGAGTACGCAACGCACCCGGGTGATACTGGCTCCCCTGAAGTTCAGGTTGCCATCCTCTCCACGCGAATCAAGGAGCTCACCGAGCACCTCAAGGAGCACAAGCACGACCACCACTCGCGTCGTGGTCTCCTGCTGCTTGTGGGTCAGCGTCGTCGTCTGCTCGGCTACCTCGCCGACGTCGACATCGCGCGTTACCGTTCGCTCATCGGACGACTCGGCCTCCGCCGCTAAGCACTTGCTGCGAAGAGCCCCTGCCGTCGGCAGGGGCTCTTTTCGCGTTCGCAGCGCGGGACGAGTGCGACGCGGATCGACCGCTGCCGCGGTGACCGCGCGCTGAGGCGCGACTAGGCTGTCGTCATGGCAGCCTCTCGCACCCCAGCTCAGCACCAGGCAGGTTCAAAGGGCCAGGCAAAGACCGCATCCGACGGCGACGGAGCCCTCGACGATGCACGCAAGTCTGCCGACGGCTCGAACGGTCGCTCTCGCAGGGCCACCCAAGGGGCTCAGACCGCCTACCGCCTGAACCGGGCGGGTATCCCGGACACGACGCCCGAGATCGACGAGCTCGCCGAGCTGCGGGACGAGGACCCGCTCGGCGAGGCCTGGCGGCACGGCTACCCGTACGACACGAAGCTCCCGCGCAAGGAGTACGAGAAGCAGAAGCGCGCGCTGCAGATCGAGCTGCTCAAGCTCCAGACCTGGGTCAAGGAGACCGGCCAGAAGGTCGTCATCATCTTCGAGGGCCGCGATGCCGCCGGGAAAGGCGGGGCGATCAAGCGCTTCATGGAGCACCTGAACCCCCGGGGCGCCCGAACCGTCGCGCTCGAGAAGCCGACGGAGAAGGAGCAGTCGCAGTGGTACTTCCAGCGGTACGTCGAGCACCTGCCCTCCGGTGGTGAGATCGTGCTGCTCGACCGATCCTGGTACAACCGCGCGGGCGTCGAGCGCGTCATGGGCTACTGCACGCCGACGGAGTACCTCGAGTTCACCCGCTCGGCTCCCGAGTTCGAGCGGATGCTCGTCAACTCCGGCACGACCATCATCAAGTTCTGGTTCTCCGTCGGTCGGGCTGAGCAGCTCGCGCGCTTCGCTGCCCGCAGGGACGACCCGGTGCGACAGTGGAAGCTGAGCCCGACCGACCTCGCCTCCCTCGACAAGTGGGACGAGTACAGCGAGGCCAAGGAGGCGATGTTCTTCTACACCGACACCGCGGAGTCTCCGTGGACGGTCGTCAAGTCGAACGACAAGAAGCGGGCGAGGCTCGAGGCCATGCGCTACGTCCTCTCGCAGTTCGACTACCCGTCGAAGGACGAGAGCGTCGCGCACGCAGCCGACCGGAAGATCGTCGGCTCGCCGAGCAAGCTCTACGACGAGGGGGAGAAGCCGACCGGCGAGTTCCCGCTCGTCAAGGAGCTGCCCCGAGCATCGCGCAAGAAGTAAGAGGGCCACGTCCACAGCGTTTCGGGGCCCGTCGGCAATCGCCGCACGGGTTCCAGCTGCTCGGCGCACTCCGCTGGTAGAGTCGGTGTCGCAATCACTCAAGATACGCGGGGCGGCGAGTAGCTGGTCCTCGGTGGTGGGTTCCTGTCGTGGCTTCGCGTCGAAGCGCGAACAAGACAGAGGTCTTCTACTGACGATCAGCCCGGGATGACCCGGTCGCGCTTTCCCTTCGCGTGCACACGCAAAAGGAGGAGACCTCTTGGAAGGTCCCGAAATC
The DNA here is from genome assembly GCF_008831075.1 of Pseudoclavibacter terrae. Taxonomy (GTDB): domain Bacteria; phylum Actinomycetota; class Actinomycetes; order Actinomycetales; family Microbacteriaceae; genus Pseudoclavibacter; species Pseudoclavibacter terrae. The sequence goes on from NZ_WBJX01000001.1 coordinate 1,217,565, forward strand.
AAGTTCTCTGAAGTCGTTCTCGACAACGGCAAGCACGGCCAGCGCAAGATCCGCTTCGAAGCAGGGCGCCTCGCCCAGCAGGCGCAGGGCTCCGCCGTCGCCTACCTCGACGACGAGACCATGCTGCTCTCGGCCACGAGCATCTCGAAGAACCCGAAGGAGAACTTCGACTTCTTCCCGCTCACGATCGACGTCGAAGAGCGCAGCTACGCCGCCGGAAAGATCCCCGGATCGTTCTTCCGCCGTGAGGGTCGCCCCTCGACCGAGGCCATCCTCGTCTGCCGCCTGATCGACCGCCCCCTGCGCCCGTCCTTCGTCAAGGGCCTGCGCAACGAGGTCCAGGTCGTCGTCACGGTGCTCTCCATCGCGCCGGGCGAGTTCTACGACGCCCTCGCCATCAACGCCGCGTCGCTCTCGTCGCAGCTGAGCGGCGTGCCGTTCTCCGGCCCGATCGCCGGTGTGCGCCTCGCGCTCATCGACGGCCAGTGGGTCGCGTTCCCGAAGTTCGAGCAGCTTGCTGACGCGGTCTTCGACCTCACCGTCGCAGGCCGACTCGTCACCAAGGCAGACGGCACCGAGGACATCGCCATCATGATGGTGGAGGCCGAGGCAACCGAGCACGCGTGGGGCCTCATCCAGGCCGGCGCGCAGAAGCCGGATGAAGCCGTCGTCGCACAGGGCCTCGAGGCCTCGAAGCCGTTCCTCACGCAGCTCGTGAAGGCACAGCAGGAGCTCGCAGACCAGGCCGCGAAGCCCGTCGTCGAGTACCCCGTCTTCCTCCCGTACACGCAGGAGGCGCTCGACGCCGTCACCGCGCTCTCGCACGACGGCCTCGTCGACGTGTACCAGATCGCCGGCAAGGTCGAGCGACAGGACGCGGACGACGCTCTCAAGGCGAGCGTCAAGGAGCAGATCGCCGCGAAGATCGAAAACGGAGAGCTCGACGCCTCCGTCGCCGGTCAGGTATCTGCCGCGTACAAGACCGTCACGAAGGACGTCGTCCGCGGACGCATCCTCCGCGAGGGCAAGCGCATGGACGGACGCGGCGTCGCCGACATCCGCCAGCTCGACGCAGAGGTCGACGTCGTGCCTCGCGTGCACGGCTCGGCCATCTTCCAGCGCGGCGAGACGCAGATCCTCGGCGTCACCACGCTGAACATGCTCAAGCTCGAGCAGCAGATCGACTCGCTCTCGCCGATCACGTCGAAGCGCTACCTGCACCACTACAACTTCCCGCCGTACTCGACGGGTGAGACCGGACGCGTCGGCTCGCCGAAGCGTCGCGAGATCGGGCACGGCTTCCTCGCCGAGCGCGCCATCGTGCCGGTGCTCCCCAGCCGCGAGGAGTTCCCCTACGCGATCCGCCAGGTCTCGGAGGCGCTCAGCTCGAACGGCTCGACGTCGATGGGCTCGGTCTGCGCCTCGACGCTGTCGCTCCTCAACGCCGGCGTGCCACTGCGCGCGCCCGTTGCCGGCATCGCCATGGGCCTCGTGTCCGACGAGGTCGACGGAGAGACGCGCTACGCCGCCCTCACCGACATCCTCGGCGCCGAAGACGCACTCGGCGACATGGACTTCAAGGTCGCCGGTACGGCCGAGTTCGTGACGGCCATCCAGCTCGACACGAAGCTCGACGGCATCCCGACGTCGGTCCTCGACGGCGCGCTGACGCAGGCTCGGGATGCTCGCATCCAGATCCTCGACAAGGCGATCAACGCGGTCATCGACACGCCGGATGAGCTGGCAGCAACGGCTCCGCGCATCATCTCGGTCCGCGTGCCGATCGACAAGATCGGCGAGGTGATCGGGCCGAAGGGCAAGGTCATCAACCAGATCCAGGACGACACCGGCGCCGACATCTCGATCGAGGACGACGGCACCGTGTACATCGGCGCAGTCGACGGTCCGTCCGCCGAGGCCGCTCGCGCAGCGGTCAACGCGATCGCGAACCCCACCAACCCCGAGGTCGGCGAGCAGTACCTGGGCACGGTCGTAAAGATCGCGTCGTTCGGTGCCTTCGTCTCCCTGCTCCCGGGCAAGGACGGCCTCCTGCACATCTCCGAGGTGCGCAAGCTCGCCGGTGGCAAGCGCGTCGAGAACGTCGAGGACGTGCTCGGCGTCGGCCAGAAGATCCTCGTCGAGATCACCAAGGTCGACGACCGCGGAAAGCTCTCGCTCGCCCCAGTGGTCGAGGAAGCAGCAGCTGAAGAGGGCGTCGCCCTCGAGGCAGGCGCCGAGTAACTCCGGCCCCGTATCACCGAGAAGGCCCCGCGCATCTTTGCGCGGGGCCTTCTTGCTGTCCGTCGGCTGCCCTTCCGCGTCGCTGCTGGGAGTTCCCACGTCGCTGACGCTCGTACCGCTGCGACGCTCTAGGCTTGACTGGTTATGCGCGATGCCATTGAACTGCCACTTGACCTTCCCGAGATCGAAGCACGTGTGTCGAACGGCGGTCTCTTCCGCCGGTCCGTCCTGCCCAGCGGCGTGCGCCTGCTGACGGAGGAGGTCGTGGGGGCAGCGAGCTCCAGCATCGGGTTGTGGGTGCCGGTCGGCTCGCGCGACGAGCAGCCCCACGAGTACGGTTCCACGCACTTCCTGGAGCACCTGCTCTTCAAGGGGACACCTTCTCGCACCGCCTTCGAGGTCTCGGCCGCGTTCGAGCGGGTGGGTGGCGAGGTCAACGCGCAGACGGCGAAGGAGCACACGCTCTACCACGCCAAGGTCCGTGACGCGGACCTGCCGATGGCCGTCGAGGTGCTCAGCGACATGATCACCTCGAGCGTGATCGACGCGGCTGAGTTCGAGATCGAGCGCGGTGTCATCATCGAAGAGCTGGCGATGGCCGACGACGACCCGAACGACGTCGTGTGGGAGCGCTTCTACGAGACGCTGCTCGGAACGCATCCGCTCGCGCGACCCATCGGCGGGACGCCGGCCTCGATCAGGGCTGCCGACCGCGACGCCGTCTGGAGCTCCTATCGCCAGCACTACCGCCCCGAGGAGCTCGTCGTGACGATCGCGGGCGCCGTCAACCACGACGAGGTCCGGGCACAGCTCGAGCGGAACCTGACAGCCGGAGGATGGGACCTCGACGTGCCGTCCGCCCCCGTAGCGCGTCGGGAGACGGCCCTCCAGCACGGGTCAGCCGCGCCCACCGGTCCTCTGTCCGCCATCGACCGCCCGCTCGAGCAGCTGGCGCTGGTCATCGGCGGACAGGGCATCACCCAGCTCGACCCACGCCGGGAGGCCTTCGGCCTCATGCATCGGATCTTCGGTGGCGGCATGTCATCGCGCCTGTTCCAGGAGATCAGGGAGAAGCGGGGGCTCGCGTACTCGGTGTACTCCTTCGGGGGAAGCCACTCAGACCTGGGCGTCACCGGCATGTACGCCGGATGCGCCCCTGACAACGTGCTCGAGACCGTCCGAGTGCTGCGCCAGGAAGCCGAGAAGCTCGTGCAGGACGGCGTGACGGCCACGGAACTGGCGGATGCGAAGAGCGCGAGCGCCGGCGGATCCGCGCTGGCGATCGAGGACGCGGACACCCGCATGTCGCGCCTCGGCCGCGCGGAGATCCATACGGGCCGGTTCTACGATCTCGAGGCCGCACTGTCACGAGTCGAGGCCGTGACGCTCGACGAGGTGCAGTCGGTCGCCGCCGACATGTTCAGCGGCGAGCTCGTCGCATCCGCGGTCGGTAAGCTGTCGTCCGAAGCAAGGACCGAACTGGAGCGCCGCTGATGTCGCACTACCTCTACCTCGTCAGGCACGGCGAGCAGGAGAACGCAGAGCACGGTATCAACGACGGGCCGCTCTCCGAACGCGGCCGGGCGCAGGCTCACCTGATCGGCCGTCGTCTCGCTGCTGTCCCGCTCAGCGAGACCTACACCTCGCCGCTTGATCGTGCCGTGCAGACGAGCGCGGTCATCGACCAGTACACGAGCGGGCCGGCGGCTCTCGAGTCGACGCTGCTGTTCGACTGCATCCCCACCGGACAGGACGGTGCCCCCTCCATCTACGACGGCTTCTTCGGCGGCATCGGCGACGAGGTCATCGAGGCGGGGGTGGCGCAGATGAGCGACGCGTACGACACGTTCTTCAGCAAGAGCCGCGATGATCGGCACACGCTCCTCGTGACGCACAACTTCGTGATCGGCGAGTTCGTGCGCAGGGTCGTCGACGCCCCGGACTGGCGCTGGCTCGGGCTCAACTCGGTGAACACGGGGCTGACCGTCGTGCGCGTCCGTACCCGCAAGCCAGCGGAGCTGCTGCTGTTCAACGACCAGTCGCACCTGACTCCGGAGCTGCGCACGGGCGTCAGCGCCTCGATCGCCATCTGACTCCTCGCGGCGTTCGGGCTCGCCCCGCGCGCAGACGCTCTCGCCGCATCGCCCTGGATCGTCGGCGGTTGCCCGTACCCTTGGAGACATGGAAACTCAGGTCGCCGTGCTCGGCGCATCCGGTCGCATGGGAAGCCTTGTGGAGCGCATCATCGACTCGACGGAGGGGCTTGTGCTCCACGCGGGGCTGACGAGCGCGACCCCACTTGAGGAGATGCTCGGCGCCGACGTGCTCGTGGACGTGTCGCATCTTGATGCCTCCGAGATCGCGGTGCCGTTCGCGCTCGAGCATGGGCTCGATGTGGTCGTCGGCACGAGCGGCTGGGATGAGCGGCGGATCGCGAGCGTCGCGGCGGCCGTGCCAGCTGGGCGAGCAGCCGTGTTCGTCCCCAACTTCTCGCTCGGCTCCGTGCTCGGCACGGCGCTGGCGAGCGTTGCCGGCCGGTTCTTCGACTCGATCGAGATCCTCGAAGCCCACCATGACAAGAAGGTCGACTCGCCGTCCGGGACGGCGGTCCGCACGGCGGAGCGCATCGCCGCAGCGCGGGAGCACCCTCTGAGCCCACCGCATGCTGATCAGGAGGCGCGAGGACAGCTGGTCGCTGGCGTGCCGATCCACAGCATGCGCCTGCGGGGCATCGTCGCCGACCAGCAGGTCGTGCTCGGTGGAGCGGGTGAGGTGCTCACTATTCGGCACGAGACGATCTCGCAGGAGGCCTACGTGCGGGGCATCACGCTGGCGATCGGGCATGCGAGGTCCTCACAGGGCACGACGGTCGGCCTCGACGGTGTGCTCGGCCTCGGCGAACTGCTGGGCCGAGCGTGAAGCGCAACCTCGCCACGAAGCTCGGCGTCGCGGCTGTCACGCTGCTGTTGCTGCTCTATGTCGTGTTCGTCGCGGGCATGGCGGTCTCGCTCTTCGCGGGAGATATCGTCGCGAAGATCATGGGCGCGGCGCTCATCGTCTTTCCGATCCTCGCGGTCGTCTTCATCGCACGCGAGCTGCTGTTCGGGATGCAGACGGAGCGCCTGCTCCGGCGCCTCGCTGATGCGGGGGAGCTGCCGGAGGACGACCTGCCGAAGCGTCCGAGCGGACGAGTCGTGCGGGAGGCCGCCGACGAGGACTTCCCCAGGTGGAAGGCCGAGGTCGAAGCCGCCCCGGACGACTGGCGAGCCTGGATGCGCCTGGGGCTCGCCTACTCGGCGTCCGGGGACCGCAAACGTGCGAGGTCAGCGCTTCGCCAGGGCATCCGCCTGGAGAAGGTGCGCCCCGAGGCGGCCTGAACCGGGGGCCGATCGACGTCAGACACCGGCTCCTGGCTCTGGCTCGAACTCGGGAGACTTGAGTGCGAGCTCGACGGCTTGCGCGGCCGTCCGGTCCTTGAACGAGAATCCGGCGTCGAGGAGGCGCTTCGGCCGGATCTGCTGGTCGGCGAGGAAGAGCTCACGGCCGGCCTTCTGCAGGGTGAGGTCGATGAGGGTCGACGGTGCCTTCAGCTTGTAGGGGCGACCGAGCTCGGTCGCCAGCTGTTGCTGGATCTCGTCGGCCGTCGCGGGAGCGGGACCGACCAGGTTGTAGGCGCCGTGCGCGTCATCGGATTCGAGCAGGAACCTGAGGGCGCGCACCTCGTCACGGAGGCTGACCCACGGCCAGTGCTGCGTGCCGTCGCCGAGCTGCGAGAGGAGCCCGACGCTCGCCAGCGTCTTGAGGACGGTGAGGACTCCGCCTCGGCCCAGCACGAGCCCCGTGCGCGCGAGCACCACGCGGGTGCCCTCCGGCGCCGTCTGCGCCGCGCGCTCCCACCGGTCCACGACGCGGGGCAGGAACTCGTCGGTCTCGGGGAGCGCGGAGTCCTCGTCGAGGACCTGGCCGGGCCGGTCGCCGTAGGCGCCCGAGGCGGAGCCGTTGATGAGCAGCGTGGGCGGGTTCGCCGACGCTGCCATCGCGGCAGTGATCGTGAGCGTCGCGTTCACGCGCGACCGGAAGATCTCCTTCTTCACGTTGTAGGTCCACGGAAGCTTGCTGAGCGGCGACCCCGAGAGGTTCACCACCGCGTCCACTCCATCGAGCACCCTCGCGTCGAGGGTGCGCTGCGCGGGGTTCCACCGGAACTCGCTGCTGTCCTTCGGTTCGCGCCGCACGAGCCGCGTGACGCGGTGGCCGTGCGCGTGGAGCTCCTCGACCAGGCTGTGGCCGATCATGCCGGATGCCCCGGAGACGAGAACGTGCTTGTGGGAGGTCGCCTGGCTGCTCATGACTCAGACGGTAGCCCCTTCAGTTGGGCGGGAGCGCAACGCACGGTGGGGGTCCGGGTGCTGTGGCGACGAATACCGCCTAGGCTGTCCTGGTGCATCACGCGACTCGCGCCCCGAGCTGGGCCAAGCTGAACGGCCGTCTTGGCGCCTAGCGCCCTGCCTCTGGGCGAGCCCGTCCCGCCGAGCGGCGAGCTCCCCACTCAGGCTCTCATCGGCGCCGAAGCGCGCGACTTCGGCGTGTACATCCACGTACCCTTCTGCCGAGTCAGGTGTGGCTACTGCGACTTCAACACGTATACGGCCGAGGAGCTTGGAGGGGTATCCCGCTCGAGCTACGCAGGCGAGGTCGAGAAGGAGATGGCGATCGCAGAGCGCGTTCTCAGCGGCTCGCCCCGCCAGGTGTCGACGGTCTTCTTCGGCGGTGGGACGCCGACCCTCCTCCCGGTCAGCGACCTCGCGGCGATGCTCGATGGCGTTCGCAGCCGCTGGGGCCTCGCGCCCGACGCCGAGGTGACCGTGGAGGCGAACCCGGACTCGGTCGGCGAACGTGAGCTCGCGCAGCTGCGGGAGGCCGGCGTGACCCGCGTGAGCTTCGGAATGCAGTCGGCGGTGCCGCATGTGCTGGCCGTGCTCGAGCGCACACACGACCCGGATCGCATCCCGATCGTCGTCGCAGCCGCCAAGAAGGTCGGGCTCGAACCGAGTCTCGACCTCATCTACGGAACGCCGGGGGAGTCGCTCGACGACTGGCGCCGATCGCTGGACATGGCCCTCGCCCAGGAGCCGCTCCACGTGAGCGCGTACGCCCTCATCATCGAGGACGGCACGAAGCTCGCCAGGCAGATTCGCCGCGGCGAGGTGCCCGCCGTCGACGACGACCTGCAGGCGGACATGTACGAGCTCGCGGAGGAGCGCTTGGCGTCGGCCGGCTTCGAGTGGTACGAGGTCAGCAACTGGTCGCTGCGCGGGGAGCACCCGTCGCGCCACAACCTGTCCTACTGGCGGGACGCGGACTGGTGGGGCTTCGGACCGGGCGCGCACAGCCACGTCGGCGGAGTGCGCTGGTGGAACGCGAAGCACCCGAGCGCGTACGCGTCGAGGCTCGCCGACGGCATCACCCCTGCCATGGGGCGTGAGGTGCTCGACGAGGACACGAAGCGGTTCGAGCGCATCATGCTCGGTTCGAGACTGCGCGAAGGGCTCGCGATCTCCGAGCTCGAGGATTCCAGCGTGGTTGCCGAGCTCATCGCGGAGTCGCTCGTCGATGGCAGGGCGGCGCTGCAGGGGAGGCTCGTGCCCACACTGCGGGGCCGCCTCATGGCGGATGCGATCGTCAGGCGCATCGCCGTCTGAGACGTGCGCTCGTCAGCTGACGAACCGGAAGGTCACCGGGTAGCGGTACGGTCGTCCCTGGTTGGCCTGGACTGCACCGAGGATCGCGTACACGACGACGGCGACCCAGAGCAGCGGGTACAGCAGGGGTACGAGCAGCGCCAACGGTCCGCCGAACAGGGACAGCAGCGAGAGGACCCCGATGCCCACGTAGACGATCGCGACGGTGATGCCGAAGTTGAGGGCTTCGCGGCCCTCGCTGTTGGCGAGTGAGCCTCGCCGCCGCGTCACGAGCCAGAGGATCAGCGGGCCGACCGCGGGCGCGACGATGTTGAGCAGGTGATCGAACGTTGCGACGAGGCGGTCCCCGTCGGCCGTCAGCGGCGGTTCGGAGGTCGTTGCACCGCTCGAGTGCGGCCCGGCCTGCTGCTGGCCGTACTGCGGCTGACTGCACTGGGGCTGCTGCCCGTATGGCGCCTGCTGGCCATACGGTGCCTGCTGGCCGTACGGGGGTTGCTGCCCGTACGGGCCGGGCTGGCTGTACGGCTGGTGCTGGGCAGGATCCTCGTGCCCAGGCTGCGGGTTCGGTGCGTTGTGATCGGACATGGGATTCCTCTCGACGGTTTCCATCCAGGCTATTTCGGTTGCTCGGTGACGGCCTGGGCGTTCTGCCCCCGCGGGCGAGCGAACGCGGTAGGATTGGCAGTCTCTGACCGGGAGTGCCAGATGGGCGCCCCGTCGAGGGCCAGCGGTCGGCAGCGGAAGGAGCATCGTGGTTTCGGACAGAAGCATGCAGGTGCTCCGAGTCATCGTCACCGACTACGTGACGAGCCGTGAGCCCGTCGGCTCGAAGTCGATCGCCGACCGCCACGACTTCGGCGTCTCGGCCGCCACCATCCGCAACGACATGGCACAGCTCGAGGACGCCGAGCTGATCGTCGCGCCGCACACGTCCTCCGGGCGCATCCCGACGGACAAGGGCTACCGGCTGTTCGTCGACCGGCTCGCCGAGTTCCGTCCGCTCTCGGGAGCGCAGCGACGCGCGATCGAGACGTTCATCGAGGGCAGCGAGGATGTCGACGAGGTGCTCGGGCGCTCGGTGCGCCTGCTCGCCCAGCTGACGAACTCCGTCGCGATCGCGCAGTACCCGTCGCTCGCGAACGCGTCGATCCAGCACGTCGAATTCGTGCTGCTGTCGAGTCGGCGGGTGCTCACCGTCCTCATCACCGACTCCGGCCGCGTCGAGCAGCGCATCGGGCACCTCGGGGCCGAGGTGAGTGTCGAGCAGCTTCACGTGCTCCGAGATCGCCTCGCGGGGCGCCTGGTCGGCCGGACCGTCGCGCACGCATCCACCGAGCTGAGGGACGTGAGCGGCATCATGGGGGAGCAGGACGCGGAGCTCTTCGCGCCCGTCGTGGCCAACCTGCTCGAGCTCGTGCTCGCGCACCGCCAGGAGCGCCTCGTCATGGCAGGGACCGCCAACCTCGCTCGAACGGAACGCGACTTCCCATCGAGCATCCTCCCGGTGCTCGAGGCCATCGAGGAGCAGGTCGTGCTGCTGCGGCTGCTCGACGAGCTGCACTCCAGCACCGAGGCCTACTCGGTGAGCATCGGCCAGGAGAACGTCGACCTCGGCCTCGGCGAGACGGCCATCCTGACCAGCGGATATCGCAGCTCCGGCAGCGATGCGCGCCTCGGAGTGGTGGGACCGACGAGAATGGACTACCCGCGGAATATCCAGGCCGTGCGGGTCGTTGCGAGTTACCTGTCACGGGTGCTCGACGAACGACACCTGGACGCCTGACCGACACCGCCCGGCTCGCCGGCGGTTGCACCCGGTGCCTGACAACGCAGGCACACATTCACAGATGCAAAGAAGGAGTCGCCACTCTTGGCAGACCACTACGACGTGCTCGGCGTGAGCCGCGAGGCGTCCCAGGACGAGATCAAGAAGGCCTACCGCAAGCTGGCCCGCCAGCTGCACCCGGACGTCAACCCGTCCGAGGAGGCCGCGGAGCGCTTCAAGTCCGTCACGCACGCCTACGACACGCTCAGCGACACCGAGCGACGCAGACAGTACGACCAGGGCGGGCCTGACGGGCAGTCCTTCGGGGGCTTCGGGGACATCTTCGAGACCTTCTTCGGGCAGCAGGGTTCCCGGGGTCCGCGGTCGCGGGCAGAGCGTGGTCAGGATGCGCTGGTTCGCGTCGAGCTCGACCTCGACGAGGTCATGTTCGGCACGCACCGCGACCTCGAGGTCACCACCGCGGTCGCCTGCGAGAACTGCCAGGGCACGTGCTGCGCTCCTGGCACCTCGCCCACGACGTGCTCGGCATGCGGGGGAGCTGGTTCCGTCCAGCGCCAGGTGCGCTCCATCCTCGGCATGGTCGTCACGAACCAGCCGTGCGCGCAGTGCCGTGGCTACGGAACCGTCATCGAGCACCCGTGCGAGACGTGCCACGGCCAGGGCCGTGTTCGCGCCAACGTGAGCATCCCGGTCGACATCCCATCCGGAGTCGACTCCGGGCTTCGCATCCACCTTCCCGGCCGCGGTGAAGCCGGTCCGGCTGGCGGAGCGAACGGCGACCTGTACCTCGAGATCCGGGTCCGACCTCACGAGGTCTTCTCTCGCGACGGCGACGACCTGCAGTGCGTCATCGAGGTGTCTATGGCCGATGCGATCCTCGGCACCTCGACCACGGTCGGGGCCCTTGACGGCGATGTCGACCTGCAGATCCCGGCCGGCGTCCAGTCGGGCGAGGTCCTCACCGTTCGCGGGCGCGGCATCACCCGTCTGCGCTCGACGCACCGAGGCGACCTCGACATCGCGGTGCAGGTCCTGACTCCCGCGAAGCTCGACGGGAAGTCGCGCAAGCTGATCGAGGAGTTCGCGACACGGCACCGTCACGAGGCCCCGCGTCTCGCGCGAGAGAAGCAGGGGATGTTCTCGAAGCTCCGCGACCGATTCGGCCGCTGACGTGGCCTGGCTCTACCTCGCTGAGGACCTCGACGAGGCGCTTCGTCCGGGCGACGTCACCCAGGTCCGCGGGGCGGAGGCCAAGCACATGGGCGTCGCGCGCATGCGCGTGGGCGAGCGCGTGCAGCTCGGCAACGGACGCGGCTTCGTCGTCGACGGCGAGCTCGCCGCCCTGGAACGCGACCTGGCGGTCGTGAACATCGTCGGGGTGAGGCGCGTCCCCGAGCCGAAGCCCCTCGTCACGGTCGTCCAGGCGCTCGCGAAGGGCGGTCGAGACGAGCTGGCCGTGCAAGTCGCGACGGAACTGGGGGCCGCCGCCTTCGTCCCGTGGCAGGCGAAGCGCAGCGTCAGCCGTTGGGATCAGAAAGCCGAGAAGGGCAGAGAGCGCTGGGCCGCCGTTGCCAGGGAGGCGAGCAAGCAGAGTCTCTCCGCCTGGGTGCCGGAGGTCGCTCCGCTGCACACCACTGCCAGCGTCGCCGGGCTCGCAGCGCACGGCCCGCTGCTCGTGCTGGACCCACTCGGCGACGTCTCGCTGCGGGACGCGCTCGGCGAAGATCCCGCCTCCGGCGGCGTCGGCCTCACCCTCGTCGTCGGGCCAGAGGGCGGCATCGACGACAGCGAGTTCGCGGTCTTCGAGGCGGCAGGCGCCCGGCGCGTCCATCTTGGCGCCGCCGTCCTCCGCACGTCGAGCGCCGCACCGGCGGCCATCGCAGCGATCCTCGCGCTGAGCGGCTCGTGGGACTCGCGGCTCCGCTCGGGCACCGAGTCGTAGGCTGGTCGCATGTCGAGTTCAGAGCCGTCCATCTTCACGCGCATCGTCCATCGCGAGATCCCAGCCGACATCGTCTTCGAGTCGGACCGGGTCATCGCGTTCAAGGACATCAGTCCGAAGGCACCCGTGCACCTCCTCGTCGTGCCCAAGACCCAGGAGTACGCGAACGTCGCACAGCTGGCGGCCGGCGATCCCGAGCTCCTCGCCGAGCTCGTCGCGGTCGCCCAGGGGCTTGCCGACCAGCACACAGACAGCGAGTTCCGCCTCGTCTTCAACTCGGGAGCGGCCGCGGGCCAGACCGTCTTCCACGTTCACGCTCATGTCCTCGGAGGAGGACTCTCGGAAGGATCCCTTGCCTAGTCAAGACAGTGCATCGCCCCAGGGCCCGCAGCAGCCGGAGGCCCACAGCGATTTCGTCGAGCAGACCACGACGGTCGAGGGGGTCGCCATGGTGCGTCTCCTCGGACCGGGTGACCGTCTGCTCAAGTCAGTCGAGCGTGAGCATCCGCGCGTTCGTGTTCTCGCCCGGGGCAACGAGATCACCTTCAGCGGGCAGCGTGACGACGTCGCGGCGGCCGAAGCGCTGCTGCGAGAGATCACCGCGATGGCTCGGAACGGCGTCGACCTCGAGCCCGCCCAGGTCGAGCGCTCGCAGCGTCTCATCGATCGTGGCGAGGAGACCCCGACCGACGTCCTCGGACAGGCGATCGTGCAGTCACGCGGCAAGATAATCCGCCCCAAGACGCTCGGGCAGAAGCAGTACGTCGACGCGATCGATGACAACACGATCGTCTTCGGCATCGGCCCCGCCGGCACCGGGAAGACGTATCTCGCGATGGCGAAGGCCGTGCAGGCCCTCCAGCGCAAGGAAGTCACGCGCCTCATCCTGACTCGTCCCGCCGTCGAGGCCGGCGAGCGGCTCGGCTACCTGCCCGGCACGCTCAACGACAAGATCGACCCGTACCTGCGACCGCTCTTCGACGCGCTGAACGAGATGCTCGACCCCGAGGTCGTCGTGAAGCTCATGGCGAGCGGCACGATCGAGGTCGCGCCGCTCGCGTACATGCGCGGGCGCACACTCAACGACGCGTTCGTGGTGCTCGACGAGGCGCAGAACACGACCCCCGAGCAGATGAAGATGTTCCTCACGAGGCTCGGCTTCGGCTCGAAGATGGTGGTCACCGGCGATATCACGCAGCTCGACCTCCCCATGGGAGCCTCCGGGCTGAAGCTCGTCACACACGTGCTCGGTGGCATCGACGAGGTGCACTTCTCGCACCTGACGAGCGACGACGTCGTCAGGCACACGCTGGTCGCGCGCATCGTCGACGCCTACACCGAGTACGACCAGAAGAAACAGGCCGACGATCACCGTCGCCGGGACAGGAACGAGGGCCGATGAGCATCGAGGTCAACAACGAGGCCAGCTACGAGGTCGACGAGGGTGCCCTGCAGCGTGTCGCCGCGTACGCGCTCGACCAGCTGCACGTCCATGCGGAATCGGAGCTCGCCATCGTCCTCGTCGAGGTCGGCCCCATGGAGGAGCTGCACGTGCAGTGGATGGGCGAGCCCGGCCCGACCGACGTGCTGAGCTTCCCCATGGACGAGCTCCGGCCAGGCAACGTCGACAGGCAGACTCCTCCGGGACTGCTCGGCGACATCGTGCTGTGCCCGCAGGTCGCCACGGATCAGGCCAAGGCGGCGGGGCACTCCATGATGGACGAGCTGCTGCTGCTGACGACGCACGGCGTGCTCCACCTCCTGGGCTTCGACCACGCCGAGCCCGAGGAGGAGAAGCAGATGTTCGGGCTCCAGCGCGACATCCTCGTCGGCTTCCACCTCCAGGAGAGGAAGCGCGCCAGATGACCGCGGTTCTGCTCGTCGCCGCTATCGTCCTGATGGTGGCGCTGAGCGGACTGCTCGCCGCGACTGAAGCGGTCATCGCTCGCCTCTCCCGGCCCGAGCTCGAGCAGGTAGCGGCTGGGAGCCGCGCTCGGCGCTCCATCGAGGCCATCGCCGCCGATCCTGGGGCGCACAGCAACGCGCTCACCTTCGCGCGCGTCCTGTTCGAGAGCATGTCCGCGGTGCTCGTGACCCTCATCCTGACCGATCTCTTCGACGTCAGGTGGCAGGCGTTCCTCGTCTCCGTGGCCATCATGATCCTGGTGTCGTTCATCATCGCGGGGACCAGCCCGAGAAGCGTCGCCCGCGCGCATCCGCAGCAGGTCATGAGCTTCGCCGCGCCGATCGCGCGCGCCGTCCGGGTGGTCATCGGACCCGTCGCAGACCTTCTCGTCGTGCTCGGCGACCGGGTGACACCGGGACGACCGCAGCGCATCGGCTCGGTCTCCAGCGAAGAGGAACTGCTCAACATGGTCGACGAGGCCGCCGACCTCAAGGTGCTCGAGCACGGCGACCGCGAGCTCATCCACTCCGTCTTCGAGTTCTCAGACAGACTCGTCCGCGAGGTCATGGTCGCCCGCACCGACATGGTCACGATCGACGGTGACGAGGGCGTCAGAGACGCACTCGAGCAGTTCCTCGAAACCGGCATCTCCCGTGCCCCCGTCGTGGGGCGAGACAGTGACGACATTCTCGGCGTGCTCTACCTGAAGGACCTCGTGCGGCAGTCGCTGCAGGAGGAGAGCCGGTCGAAGCCCGCCGTGGAGCTGGCGCGTCAGGCCGACTTCGTCCCTGAGTCGCTCCGCGCCGATCTGCTGCTGCGGCGCATGCAGGCATCCGCGACGCACCTCGCCATGGTCGTCGACGAGTACGGCGGAATCGCGGGACTCGTCACTCTCGAGGACCTCATCGAAGAGCTCGTCGGCGAGATCAGCGACGAGTACGATCGACCGGGCGACGAACCACGCAAGCTGCTCGACGGCGGGTACCGGGTCTCCTCCCGGCTCGCGACCGGCGAGCTCGGAGACCTCTTCGACATCGACCTCGAGTTCGATGACGTCGACTCCGTCGGCGGCCTGCTCGCGAAGTCGCTGTCGAAGATCCCCGAGCGCGGGGACAGGGCGGTCGTCGACGGCATCGAGCTCGTGGCCGAGCGAGTCGGCCCCCGCAAGCGCATCCTCACCGTCCTGGCGCGTCGCCTGGAACCACTTCAAGAGTCAGGAATCGAAGCATGACGAACTACCGAGCAGGATTCGTGACCTTCGTGGGTCGCCCGAACGTGGGAAAGTCGACCCTGACGAATGCACTGGTCGGCGAGAAGATCGCCATCATCTCGGACAAGCCCCAGACGACCCGCCGGGCCGTTCGAGGCATCGTCCACCGCGAGGACGGCCAGATCATCATCGTCGACACGCCGGGAATGCACCGCCCGCGCACGCTGCTCGGCGAGCGTCTCAACGACGTCGTCCACGCGACGCTCGCGGAGGTCGACGTCATCGGATTCTGCGTGCCGGCGAACGAGCCCGTCGGCCCAGGGGACCGCTTCATCAACGAGCAGCTCGAAGAGGCGCCGAAAGCGCGCAAGATCGCCATCGTCACGAAGGCCGAGACCGTCAGCCGTGACGTCCTGGCTGCGCGCCTCGTCGACGTGCAGGGCCTTCGCGAATGGGACGACATCGTGCCGGTCTCGGCAGCCGAGGACATCCAGCTCGACACGCTCACCGGCATCATCCTCGCGCTCCTCCCGGACTCGGAACCGCTCTATCCGAGCGACATGAAGACCGAGGAGTCGTTCGAGCAGCGCGCGGCCGAGCTCGTTCGCGAGGCCGCCCTCGAGGGCGTGCACGACGAGCTCCCGCACTCGATCGCCGTCACGGTCGAGGAGATCGTCACCCGCGACGATGGCGTGACCCGTGAGCTCTACGTCAACATCGTCGTCGAGCGCGACAGCCAGAAGGGCATCATCATCGGACGCGGCGGCGAACGGCTCAAGCGCATCCGCGAACAGGCGCAGCGGGAGATCTCGCAGATCACCGAGGGACGCGTCATCGTCTCGATCCGAGTGAAGGTGGCGAAGGAGTGGCAGCGTGACCCGAAGCAGCTCGGACGCCTCGGGTTCTGAGACGGCGAGCCCTGCCACTCGGGCGGTCGAGCCGAAGAGGCGGGAATCGTTCCTCGCCACCGTGACGCGTCTGTGGACGCAGCACACCCACCGCCTGACCTGGCTCCAGTGGGTGACCGACATCATCCTCGGCGTGCTCTTCGCCATCACCCTGGGGCTGCCCTTCGACTACGACGCCCCGAACAGCGCAACCCTGACCTGGCTGCTGCTGCCCTCCTGGGTGCTCTTCACGGTCGCGATCATCCTCCGCCGCTACGCTCCGTGGCCGAGCTTCCTCATCGTCGTCCTGGCGGCCCTGCTGAAGTCGATCTTCGCGTTCGGGCCTCATCCGCAGGATGTCGCGATCTACCTCAGCATCTACGCCGCCGTCGCATACGGCAGCCGGGCGCTGCTCGTCACCTCCGGCGCCTACGGGATCGTCGCGCCGACCATCATCGTCGCCTTGATCCCGCACTGGAACCCCAGCACCTTCACCTGGGATTCGATCGCGTCGAACCTCGACGGCAGCAGAGACGAGTTCCTCCTCGCGGCGGCACTCATCTGGCTTCTCTTCGTCGGGGCTGGTGTCGTGTCCTGGCTGGCCGGACTGCTGCGCCGCATGCACCTGAGGGCGCAGGAGGTCAAGAACCGCGCGGCCATCACCGAGCTGGAGCGTCTGCGCGCCAAGGAGCAGCTGACGGCCGAGCAGGAGCGCACGCAGATCGCTCGCGACATGCACGACGTGGTCGCGCATTCGCTCGCCGTCGTCGTCGCCCAGGCCGATGGCGCCAGGTACGCCATGAAGAGCAGCCCGGACGCCGCAGAAGCCGCCCTCGTGACGATCTCGTCGACGGCCAGGAGCGCCCTCGTCGACGTCCGAGGGCTCCTCGGACAACTGCGGCACAGCCAGGAGGCGGGACCCGAGCCGGGGCTCGAAGAGCTTCCGGCCCTCTACTCGCGGATGCGCGCGGCGGGCCTCGATCTGCAGCTCGAGACCCGTGGGCAGCCCGGTGCGCTCTCGACGCAGGCTCAGGGCGCGGTCTTCCGCCTGCTGCAGGAGTCGCTCACGAACGTCCTCAAGCACGGTGACGCGACGCAGCAGGTCGTCGTCCGACTGAGCTGGGGACAGGTCTTCGAGGTCACCATCGTGAACGCCATCGCCGACCCGCCCCGGCCACGAAGCGACACGGGGCACGGTCTCATCGGCATGGCCGAGCGCATCGGCATCGCAGGCGGTAACGTGCAGGCAGAGCGACTGGGTGAGCAGTTCCGCGTCCACGCCTGGCTGCCGCTCGCTTCAGCTCAGCCGAGCGGCACGGGAGAGCTCGAGGGCGACCGTGCTCGCACGACAACCGAGAGGCAGGACCCGTGACCAGCAGTCAGATCACCGTCGCACTCGTCGACGACCAGCCTCTGTTCCGCAGCGGCATCAGGATGCTCATCGAGAGCCAGGACGACATGCGCTTCATCGGGGAGGCGAGCGATGGAGCCGCCGGGGTGGCGCTTGCGAAGGCGCTGAAGCCGGACGTGATGCTCATGGATGTGCGCATGCCGGGTCAAGACGGTCTCGAGTCCACGAAGCAGATCGTCGCGAGCGGCTCGGCGACGCGCGTCCTCGTCCTCACGACGTTCGACCTCGACGAGGCCGTCGCGAAGGCCGTCGGTGCGGGTGCCAGCGGCTTCCTGCTGAAGGACGCCGACCCCGAGTTCCTCCTCGCGGCGGTTCGCACGGTCAACACCGGCGCGGAGGTCTTCGCGGCCCAGGCTACTGCGGACCTCATTCGGCGCTACTCGGCCGCCGTGCCGGCAACCACGGCCGTCCCGGAGCGCTACCTGACCCTCACGGAACGTGAGCGGGAGATGTTCGCGCTCGCGTCGCGGGGGCTCTCGAACGGAGAGATCGCGCGGCAGGAGTTCCTCAGCGAGGCGACGGTGAAGACGCACATCTCGCGCGTGCTCGCGAAGCTCGGGCTGAGGGATCGGGTGCAGCTCGTCGTCTTCGCCTACGAGCACGGACTCAACTGAGCGAGCAAGTGGACGAGCGCCTCGGTGTTACGCTGTGACCATGCTGTTCGGCACCCTCCTTCTTCGCTGCCGCGGCGAGGCTTCGCTCTAAGCCCCCCTCGCCGCGGAGTCTGCTGTCGGCTTAGCACGTCTCGAAGCGAATCTGGGAGCTAGAAATGAAGAACCTGCAGCAGCCGTCGTCGATGCCAGCGCATCGCTACATCCCGCATCACGAGCAGATCGCCGTCGATCTGCCTGATCGCACGTGGCCGTCGAAGCGGATCGAGCGTGCGCCCCGTTGGTGCGCCGTCGATCTGCGCGACGGAAACCAGGCGCTCATCGACCCGATGTCGCCAGAGCGCAAGCGCGCGCTGTTCGACCTGCTGGTCCGCATGGGCTACAAGGAGATCGAGGTCGGATTCCCGTCGGCCAGCCAGACGGACTTCGACTTCGTGCGCTCGCTCATCGAAGAGAACGTCATCCCCGACGACGTCACGATCCAGGTGCTCACGCAGGCCCGCGGGCACCTGATCACCCGGACCTTCGAGTCGCTGAAGGGCGCCAAGCAGGCGATTGTCCACCTCTACAACTCCACGAGCGTCCTGCAGCGTGAGGTCGTCTTCCGCAAGGACCGCCAGGGCATCATCGACATCGCGCTCGAGGGTGTGCGCCTGTGCCGTGAGGCCGAGGCGCTCGTGCCCGACACGAAGATCTACTACGAGTACTCCCCGGAGAGCTACACGGGTACCGAGCTCGACTTCGCCGTCGACATCTGCAACCAGGTCATCGAGGGCTTCGACGCGAGCCCCGAGCGTCCGGTCATCATCAACCTGCCTGCGACGGTCGAGATGTCGACCCCGAACGTCTACGCGGACTCGATCGAGTGGATGCACCGCAACCTGGCACGGCGCGAGAGCGTCGTGCTGTCCCTCCACCCCCACAACGACCGGGGCACCGGCGTCGCGGCGGCCGAGCTCGGCTATCTGGCCGGTGCCGACCGCATCGAAGGATGCCTCTTCGGCAACGGCGAGCGCACGGGCAACGTCGACCTGGTGACGCTCGGTGTCAACATGTTCACGCAGGGCGTCGACCCGCAGATCGACTTCTCGGACATCGACGGCATCCGTCGCACGGTCGAGTACTGCACGCAGCTCCCAGTGGGCGAGCGCGCGCCGTGGGGCGGGGACCTGGTCTACACGGCCTTCTCCGGTTCGCACCAGGACGCCATCAAGAAGGGCTTCGAGGCGATGGCCGCGAAGGCCGAATCCCTCGGGGTCTCCGTCGACGAGCTGACCTGGGAGGTCCCGTACCTGCCCGTCGACCCCCGCGACCTCGGACGCAGCTACGAGGCCGTCATCCGCGTCAACTCGCAGTCAGGCAAGGGCGGTGTCGCATACCTGCTCAAGGAGCACCACAACCTGGACCTGCCGCGTCGCCTGCAGATCGAGTTCTCGGGCGTCGTGCAGAACAAGACCGACTCCGAAGGTGGCGAGGTCTCGACCGACGCCATCTGGCGCATCTTCAACGACGAGTACCTGCCCGCCGAGAGCGAGCAGCACAAGTGGGGCCGCTTCGAGCTGTTCCGCACCGCGACGAGCTCCGCGCTCGACGGAGCGGTCGACCTCAGCGTCTCGCTGCGGGACGGGACCTCGGTCGCGGACCATGCATCCAAGGGCAACGGCCCGCTCGACGCCTTCATGAAGCTGCTCGGTGACCAGGGCCTGCAGGTCGAGTTGCTCGACTACGTCGAGCATGCGCTCTCGGTCGGCGGCGACGCGCGTGCCGCTGCCTACATCGAGCTCGACGTCGCCGGCGTGCGCCTGTGGGGCGTCGGCATCGACAGCGACATCTCGACCGCTTCGCTCAAAGCCATCGTGTCGGGCGTCAACCGTGCGCTGCGCGGGCAGACCGAGGCCGAGCTCGACGCGCAGCTGACAACCGTCGCGTAGCCGCGACCACCTCGGAGGGCGGGCGCCCCGACCGGAGTTCACTCCGAGTTCGGGCCGCTCGCCCTCTGCTGCTCCTGGCTGGCTCGCTTCTCCTCGAGGACTGCGATGGGGCGCGTGTCGAGAGCATGGAAGCCAGACGCCTCGAGGATCTCCCGGTCGGTGAACGGCCGCTCCCGCTCGGTCTTCCCCGTGCGCGGAGATCGTCGGAACCGTGGCATCCGCAGCGCTATCTGCTCGGGAAGGCTGAGCCCGAACCAGACGCTCGCCATGCGCACCGCGAACGTCACCGCGACGCAGATCACGATCCCGATGATCTGGGAGACGCCGAGGTAGTCGGCGAGCACGAACGCGGCGCTTCCCGCCGTGGCCGCGATCGCGTACAGCGAGCCGACGAAGAGGATGCCGACCGGCATTCCGAGCAGCATGTCCCGCACCACGCCGCCGCCAGCTGCGGTGACGGTGCCCACGAGCAGGGTCGGGAGGATGGGCAGCTCGAAGTTCATCGCCTTCAAGGTGCCCACCGCGCAGAAGAACCCGAGCGCGGCGGCATCGAGTACGGACACGAGTCCGTCCATCCGTCGCAGCACGCGTTGCAGGAGCATTCCCCCGAGCGCCGCCGCCCCGGCTGTGAACAGGAACCACTCGGTCTCCATGCTCACCGGGCGGATGCCGAGCAGGAGGTCGCGGATGATGCCCCCGCCGAGACCGACCGTGATGCCGATGATCACGACGCCGAGCCAGTCGAGCTTCTTGTCCCGGAACTGCTCCGCGACCATGGCCGCCGTGATGGCGCCGATGGCGATGGCGGTGAGGTCCAGCCAGAGGGGGAGCGTCGTGGCGGGCGAGTCCATGGAGTCAATGCTCGCACAGCGCCGTCATCGGCTCGGTCACGCGTGGTTCCTGCCTCTGGGTGGGAGGAGGTTCATACTGGATGGATGCCCACCTATCGCGACGAGGCGGTCGTCCTTCGCACCCAGCGCCTCGGTGAAGCCGACCGCATCGTGACGCTGCTCGGCAAGGAGCGGGGGAAGGTGCGCGCCGTCGCGCGCGGCGTGAGACGAACCTCTTCGAAGTTCGGGGCACGACTCGAGCCGTTCATGGTCGTGGACGTGCAGTGCTACGCGGGCCGCAATCTCGACACGGTCACGCAGGCGGTGACGCTGGCCGCGTACGGTCGCGACCTGGTCGATGACTACTCGCGATACTCAGCGGCGTCCGTCATCGTCGAGGCTGCCGAGCGGATCGCTGAGGCTGAGCCGTCGCCGCAGCAGTACACGCTCGTCATCGGGGCTCTGCGCGCCCTGACCATCGGCGCGAGGGCATCCCAGGACATCCTCGACTCGTATCTGCTTCGTGCACTCTCCCTGGCGGGCTGGGCCCCGGCCCTGGACGACTGCGCGAGATGTGGGGCCCCGGGGCCGCACGAACGGTTCAGCGTGCAGCTCGGCGGCGTGGTCTGCGCGCGGTGCACTCCGGCCGGCGTCATGCGCGTGGATGCTGCGACCGTGGGCGCGCTCCGAGCTCTGCTCTCGGGCAACTGGGCGACGCTGGATACGCTCGAGGCGCCGCCGAGGGCTCGCGCAAGCGGTATCGTCTCGGCGTACTCGCAGCAGTACCTCGAGAAGCGGCTCCGGTCCATGCAGGTGCTCGAGCACGATCGACTGCTCGGCAGGCTGGAGCCGCCCAGCGCAGCAGCATCCGTTCGCGAAGAGGCCGTGGAGCCCAGCATTGAGGAGAAGGCATGAGCCGCAGCAAGCAGGCGCGGGAGTTCAAGCCCGTCGACTGGACCGGCGTGTATCCGCCGCAGTTCGACGCGTCCGAGGTGCCGTCTCACGTTGCCGTCGTCATGGACGGCAACGGAAGATGGGCGAACCAGCGTGGCCTGCCGCGGATAGAGGGGCATCGAGCCGGCGAGGCCGCGCTGCTCGACGTCGTTGCGGGGGCCCTGCAGGTCGGTGTGAAGCACCTGAGCGCCTACGCCTTCTCGACGGAGAACTGGAAGCGCTCGCCTGAGGAGGTGCGCTTCCTCATGGGGTTCAACCGCGACGTCCTGCACCGCCAGCGCGATCAGCTCAACGAGTGGGGTGTGCGCATCCGCTGGGCGGGTCGCGAACCGCGTCTGTGGAAGTCGGTCATCAAGGACCTCCAGCTCGCTGAGCGCTTGACGAAGGACAACACGCGGATGACGCTCACGATGTGCGTCAACTACGGCGGTCGCCTCGAGATCGCGGACGCGGTGAGGAGCATCGCGGAGGAGGTTCGCGCGGGCCGGCTGCGCCCGGAGCGCGTCACCGAGCAGACGATCGCCAAGCACCTCTACGACCCGGAGATGCCGGACGTCGATCTGTTCGTGCGCTCGAGCGGCGAGCAGCGGACCAGCAACTTCCTCCTCTGGCAGGCGGCCTACGCGGAGATGTGCTTCCTGGACACGCTGTGGCCGGACTTCTCGCGGACGGACCTCTGGGAGGCCATCGAGCGCTACGCCGGTCGTGATCGGCGGTTCGGGGGAGCGGTCGACGCGCCGACGGCGCCGACCGGCTCGCCTCCAAGCGTCGTCAGCTGAACTCGATCGTGACCGCGTCTCCGACGATCGTGAAGGTCCCCGTCGTCCGGATGGGGCTGGAGCCTGCGCTCGTCCGACCGCTGCTTCCCGTGTACGAATAGCTCACGAGGCCGTCCTCGACCTCGAATCGGTCCGAGGTCTCGCTGACCGACACGGTCGGAGCGCTGGCGACCTGCCAGCTCAGCGCCGTGTTCGCGCCGGAGACGTAGGTGCTGAACGGGCAGCCGTCCGGCGACGCGTCGGTGGAGAGCACGCACTGGTCGATCTTGGCCGTGACGGCGGCGTTCACAGCTTCGGTGAGAGCTTCGGTGGGGGTGTAGATCAGGTTGCGCTCGGGGACGTGCTCGTCCTGGACTGGGCCGACCCGGACGGGCTCGCTGGCAACCGAGTAGAACGTCGATTCGGTCCCGGTCACGGGGTAGATGGCCGGGTACGCGCTGAAGGGCACCCAGCTCACCGGCTGGCTGCCCTCCCAGGTCAGCGTCTCCACTGGTCCCGGCGTTGCGGCCACGGAGCCGATGGTGAAGTCCATGGCGTGGCTGGTGCCGGCGACGGACTCGAAGACGAGTGGGGTGACGACCCTCCAGGTCTCGAGGAGGAGGAACTCGTTCTCGATGCGCTCGGCCACGAGAACGGTGCTCTCCGTCGTCCCGCCGAGACGGTAGGTGACCTGCACGTTCCGCCTCTCCCGGCCGGAGCCGTACTCCTCCTTGGCGGGGTCCTCGAACCAGCTCGTGCTCGGAGCCGCGGGGCTGAGCTCCGTCTCGACCACGTCGAGGACGGTGATCCGCTCGCTGGCGGACGCGAGCATCGCATCACTCACGTAGTCGCGTTGCGACGTCTCCACGTTGGGGTCGACGAGCTCACCGGCGTGCGTCGCGTCGCCCGCGGCGATCGCCTCCACGTATGCACGGACCTTCGCGACCGCCCCGCGCTGCGTGTTGACCGAGGTGATCGCGATGGCGGAACCCGTGACGACGAGCACTGCGATCGTGGTGCAGACGCCCGCGATGCGCAGTCGGCGCTTGGTCCTCGCGGTCATGGGCAGGCTTGGGAGTCCTGCTGCGTCTCGCGCCGGTTCCAGGAGCGGGGGCACCTGGTGCGTCGACGGCGACGGCACAGCGGTCGGCGCGGTGCCCGCCCATGCCGCGCTGGCTGGCGATTCGAAGCCCCCGAGTCGCGTGCGGATCCGCGTCGCGAGGGCGTGGACCCTCGGCGTGAGGGCGCTGGCTCGGTCTGGGAGCGCCCATGCGCCGAGCTCGACGGCCAGGGCCCAGACGGCGAAGAGCGCAGGGGTCCAGAACGCGGGCCGGGCGGCGAGCTCGAGTTCCCCGAGCGTGAAGCCGAGCACCGTTGCCGAACCGGAGACCGTCACCGGGAGGAACACCAGCGAGCCCAGCATCCACAGGACGAAGACCGCGGCGGGGAGGCGCCAGATTCTCGCCAGCTCCGGGGTTCGCGTCCGGGCGCGCCCGACGCCGATGAGCAGCGCCGAACCGAGTGAGGCCAGGACGACGGGAAGGACCGAGACCCAGGCGAACGGGAGTTCCGGCGAGAGGACGGAGATGCCTTCGACAGCGGTGTACGGGACAGTGACCGTGACCGCTCCGAGATGCGCGAAAATGAGCGCCCAGAAGGCGGCGTGCGGGGCGCCGGCGAGCAGCATGGGAAGCTGTGCGCTCAGGGCCCCGGCCTGAAGGAAGACAAGCACGAGGGTGATGGTGCCCAGCACCGCGCCGGTGAGGGCGAGCGCTCCTGCGTAGATGCCGACGTCGGTGGCGAGGCTCGCAAGCTCGCGGGCCAGCGGGCTTCGTGGTCTCCCGGTTGGCGCGATCTCGTGCTGCTTGCGGGTTGCAAGGGACCTGCCGAGCCAGCCGCTCGCGAAGACGGACGTGAACGAGATCGGCACGAGCGCCGGCCCGAGAGCCGAGACTGTGGCGGCCGCGCCCGGCGCATCGAAGCGGACGCCCGGCGCAGCGACGAGGAGCATGAGCACGGCGAAGGCGCCCCCAGCCGCAGCGGCGGCTCCCGCGCGCATCCCGCCGCTGCGCTGAGGGTGACGGCGTTCGAGCAGGTACGCGCCGAGGACGCTCGCGAGGCCCACGAAGGCCAGGGAGGCGAGCGGCCACACGCCGATGGTGAACCCCTCGTCGCCCGTGCTGACGAAACCGCCGATGGTCTCGAGCCCCGCCCGGAGCTGCCCGCTGAACGGCAGCGAGGTGAGCAGGAGGAACACGCGCCAGAGCTGCTCGGCGAACTGCGTCCCGGAACCGCTGGGACCAGATGCGCCGGACCCAGCGTTCAGGGCCTCGTTCAGGAAGAGGGCCGTCGCACCGCACAGTGCGGCCCCGGCGAAGGCCGCGGCGCCTGCGGCGATGCCGACGTGCGCGGCCGCAGTGGTGAGGAATTGCTTGTCGACGGCGATTCTGCGCGTTGAGTGGAGGCTCACTGGTGTCCTTCGGATGACAGACGCCCTGGGGGACCGCGTCATTCGAGTGTTCGGGTGGTCCGCGACATGGTTGCAGGAGAGAGGAGCGCACCGGTGGCTCGCACTGGCATCTGTGGATAACTTCCAGGCCATCGCGTCGGCTGGGGCCGCCGCGAGTTCGGCGGCTGACTAGACTGGCGACTTGCGGCGAGCACGACCCTGGGTTCGCCTTCGACACCCCAGCAGGAGTTTTTCTCAATGGCGCAATCCACGCTCGATAAGGTCATCGCCCTCGCGAAGCGACGCGGCTTCGTCTTCCAGGCCGGCGAGATCTACGGAGGCACGCGCGCCTCGTGGGACTACGGCCCCCTCGGCGTCGAGCTCAAGGAGAACATCAAGAAGCAGTGGTGGCAGACGTTCGTCCGCGGACGCGCGGACATGGTGGGTCTCGACTCCTCGATCATCCTCCCGAAGGCCGTCTGGGAGGCCTCCGGCCACGTCGCCACGTTCACCGACCCTCTGGTCGAGTGCCTCAGCTGCCACAAGCGGCACCGCCAGGACCACCTCGTCGAGGCGTTCGAGGCGAAGAAGAAGCGCGCGCCTGAAGGCATGTCGGAGATCGTCTGCCCCGACTGCGGCACCAAGGGGCAGTGGACGGAGCCGCAGCTGTTCTCCGGGCTCGTCAAGACCTACCTGGGTCCGGTCGACAACGAGGCTGGCCTCCACTACATGCGCCCCGAGACCGCTCAGGGCATCTTCGTGAACTTCAACAACGTGCTCACCACGTCGCGCAAGAAGCCGCCGTTCGGCATCGGGCAGGTCGGCAAGGCGTTCCGCAACGAGATCACGCCTGGCAACTTCATCTTCCGGACGCGCGAGTTCGAGCAGATGGAGATCGAGTTCTTCGTGCACCCCGACGAGGCGCAGAAGTGGTTCGAGGACTGGGTGGAGGCCTGCTGGAACTGGTTCACCGACCTCGGCCTGAACCCGGACAACATGCGCCGTTTCGACGTTCCCAAGGAAGAGCGCGCGCACTACTCCGCCGGCACGATCGACTTCGAGTACCAGTTCGGGTTCAAGGGCTCCGGGTGGGGCGAGCTGATGGGCGTCGCGAACCGCACCGACTACGACCTCACGTCGCATTCGACCGCGTCCGGCACGGGGCTCAACTACTTCGACCAGGCAACCGGCGAGCGCTACACGCCGTTCGTGATCGAGCCGAGCTTCGGCCTGACGCGGTCCATGATGGCGTTCCTCGTCGACTCCTACGTCGAGGAAGAGGCTCCGAACGCCAAGGGCGGCGTCGACATCCGCACCGTGCTGCGCCTCGACCCGCGCCTCGCGCCCATCAAGGTCGCCGTGCTGCCGCTGAGCCGCGACGAGCGTCTCAGCCCAGTCGCCCGTGAGCTCGGCGACAAGCTCCGCAGGCACTGGAACATCGATGTGGATGACGCGGGCCAGATCGGGCGCCGCTACCGCCGCCAGGACGAGATCGGCACGCCGTTCTGCGTCACCGTCGACTTCGACACGCTCGAGGACAACGCCGTGACGGTTCGTGAGCGCGACTCGATGGCGCAGGAGCGCGTCGCCCTCGACCAGCTCGAGGCCTATCTCGCGGCTCGCCTCCTCGGGGCCTGACCCAGCTGGCGTGAGCCCGAGCAACACCGACGGTGCCGAGCGCCTGCCTGCGACTTCGCGGGCGGGCCGCTCGTGGCGCGTCACCCTGCTGGCGCTCGCCTCGCTGCTCGTCCTCCTGGCCGTGGTTGGCTACGTCCACGTGTCGAACCGAGCGACAGACCGTGGCGAGGCTGAGCTGACAGCAGGCGAGGCCACGCCAGCCTGGCGCGGTGAGGGATCCGAGCTCCCGAGCCGCGGCTCGGTCGAGGTCCGTGGGGTGCGGATGACGGCGAGTGAGGTCCAGTGCGGTCTGCCACGGCATGACTGGCAGGGCGGCAGTGCACAGGCGTCCGGTCAGTTCTGCGTCGTCGACATCGAGCTCCGCAACGACGGGGAGGCGGCGCTGGTGATCGCCCCGGCTGTCTTCGCGCTCATCGACGGGGAGGGGGCGCCGTTCGTCGCCGACGAGCGCGTCACCGCGTACGGCACCGACCTCCCGCCGAGCCTTCCGAGTTCTCGCGAGCTCCCGCTCGGGGCAGCTACGCGCATCCATCTGGTGTTCGACGTTCCCGCCGATGCCTCGGGGCCGATGGAGCTGCGCTTCACCCCCTCCGAGCAGCTGTCGATCACCGTCTGACATGGTTCGGGGCGCCCGTCGTCGCGTTGAGGCGGCGGGCGTGCGAAAGTCGACGCGACCTGCGAGAATTGATCGGTTATGACCTTGACTGCACTCGACTCGAAGCCGCTGCGCATCGGACCCCTGGTTCTCGACGTACCGGTGGTCCTGGCGCCCATGGCTGGCATCACCAACTCCGCCTTCCGACGCCTGTGCCGTGAGTACGGCGCCGGCCTCTATGTCTCCGAGATGATCACGTCCCGTGCGCTCGTCGAGCGCACGCCCGTGACCATGCGGCTCATCGAGCATCACGAGTCAGAGGACACGAGGAGCATCCAGCTCTACGGCGTCGATCCCAAGACGGTGCGCGAGGCCGTCACGATGCTCGTCGCGGAGGACCGCGCCGACCACATCGACCTCAACTTCGGCTGCCCGGTGCCGAAGGTCACCAAGCGAGGCGGCGGGGCTGCGCTTCCCTGGAAGACGTCACTGTTCCGCGCCATCGTGGAGGGTGCCGCCGAGGCGGCGGGCGATATCCCCCTGACCATCAAGATGCGCAAGGGCATCGACGATGAGCATCTGACGTACCTCGAGGCCGGTCGCATCGCCGAGGGCGCCGGCGTCGCCGCCGTCGCGCTCCACGGGCGCACCGCCTCGCAGTTCTACTCTGGTCAGGCCGACTGGGACGCCATCGGGAAGCTCAAGGAGACCGTCACGAGCATCCCGGTCCTCGGCAACGGCGACATCTGGGCGGGCGAGGATGCGTTGCGCATGATGGAGCAGACCGGATGCGACGGGGTCGTGGTCGGCCGCGGCTGCCTCGGCAGGCCGTGGCTGTTCGGCGACCTGGCGGCTGCCTTCCGGGGTGAGACGACCCGCATCCAGCCGACCCTCGGGGGTGTGGGGGACGCCATCCGTCGGCACACCGAGCTGCTCGCGGAGTTCCATCAGGAGGAAGCCAGGGCGTGCCGGGAGATGCGCAAGCACATGGCGTGGTACCTGAAGGGCTACCCGGTGGGTTCCGACATCCGGTCCGGGCTGGCCCTCATGTCGACGCTCGAGGAGCTCGACGGGCTTCTCGCCCAACTGGACCGCGATCAGCCGTACCCGGGTCGGGACGCGGAAGGCCCGCGGGGTCGAGCGGGAACACCGAAGCGTCCGTCCTTGCCCGACCGCTGGCTCGAGTCGCGCGAGCTGAACGACGACCAGAAGGCGAACATCTCCGCCGCCGAGCTCTCCCACTCGGGAGGCTGAGGGTGTCGCTTCCTCCAGAGCCGATCGACCGCAGCCCGTACGGTGACCATGATCGGGAGCGGTTCCTGCCCGAGCATCACGAGAACCGTCGGCGGTCGACGTTCGCCCGCGACCGGGCGCGCCTCGTCCACTCGAGCGCGCTGCGGCGGCTCGCCGCGAAGACCCAGGTGCTGTCGCCGACCGCTGGCATCGATGCCGCCCGGAACCGACTGACCCACTCGCTCGAGGTCGCGCAGGTGGGGCGGGAGATCGCCGGCACGCTCGAGCTCGATCCGGACATCGTCGACACGGCCTGCCTCGCGCACGACCTCGGGCATCCGCCCTTCGGACACAACGGGGAGAAGGCGCTCAACGAGTGGGCGCGGGATATCGGGGGCTTCGAGGGCAACGCGCAGACGCTGCGCATCGTCGCGCGGCTCGAGCCCAAGGTGTTCGGCCCAGACGGGCGGCACTACGGGTTGAACCTGACGCGGGCGAGCCTCGACGCGAGCTGCAAGTACCCGTGGACGCGCGAGGTCGGTGCCGAACGCGGCACGGGCAAGTTCGGCGTGTACGCGGATGACCGTGCGGTCTTCGACTGGGTGCGGCAAGGCGCGCCGGAGTCGCAGACGAGCATCGAGGCGCAGGTCATGGATCTGAGCGACGACATCGCGTACTCGGTCCACGATCTCGAGGATGCGATCGTCGAGTCGTTCGTGTCGCTCCCGGAGCTCGATGACCCCGAGAACAGGCCGGCGATCCTCTTCGCCGCTTCCGACTGGTCCGGATCGAAGTTCACGGAAGAGGAGCTCGATGAGGCGTTCGCGCGACTGCAGCTGCAGCCGTACTGGATGCGCGAGTACGACGCCTCGAGGGAGGCCCAGGCCGGACTCAAGAACCTGACATCGCAGCTCATCGGTCGGTTCGCGAAGGCCGCGACGTCGGCGACGTGGGCGGCGCAGCCGGGGGAGTCGCTCATCCGGTACCGCGCCTCGCTGGTCGTGCCGCGCGAGATCCGCGCTGAGATCGCGCTGCTGAAGGGCATCGTCGCGGGCTTCGTCATGTCGTTGGATGCGCGTCGCCCCATCTACGAGCATCAGCGGAAGATCCTGGTCGAGCTCGCCGAGATGTTCTGGCAGACGGGGGACCAGCATCTCGATGCGGCCTTCGCCGCTGATTTCCGGGCCGCGGACGACGACACGGCGCGCAAGCGGGTCGTCGTCGACCAGGTCGCCAACCTCACCGACAAGGGCGCCCTCGTCTGGCACGACCGGCTCGCTGCGGCGTCGGAGGTGCCGTCTAGGGTGGCTTCATGGCACTGATCCGCAAGAGCGATATCGAGGAAGTTCGCTCTCGCACGGACATCTCCGAGATCGTGGGTGACCACGTCACGCTCAAGAACGCGGGTATCGGTTCCAAGAAGGGGCTCTGCCCGTTCCACGACGAACGCACGCCGAGCTTCCATGTGCGCCCGCAGCTGGGCTACTACCACTGCTTCGGCTGTGGCGAGTCGGGGGACGTCTTCACGTTCCTCCAGAAGATCGACCACGTCACGTTCTCTGAGGCGGTCGAGCGGCTGGCGGGCCGGCTGGGCTATGCGCTCACGTACGAGGACGGCGGGCACGCCCCAGACCACTCGAAGCGGCTCCGTCTCCTGCAGGCCCACACGGCCGCCGAGGCCTACTACCGCGAGCAGCTGCAGGCGCCCGGCGCGGATGCGGCGCGCGAGTTCCTGGGCGGACGCGGGTTCGACCCGAGCGCGGCCGCGATGTTCGGGGTCGGCTACGCACCGCAGGGGTGGGATTCGCTGTCGAAGCATCTGACGGGGCTCGGTTTCACGCTGCCGGAGCTCAAGGAGTCCGGTCTGCTCTCCACCAACGAGCGCGGGTCCAGCTACGACCGCTTCCGCGGGCGCGTGATGTGGCCCATCCGCGATACGTCGGGACAGACCGTCGGGTTCGGTGCGCGCAAGCTCTACGACGATGACAAGGGGCCGAAGTACCTGAATACGCCGGAGTCGCCGATCTACCACAAGGCGCAGGTGCTGTACGGACTCGATGTCGCGAAGCGCGAGATCGCGAAGCAGCACAAGGTCGTCGTCGTCGAGGGCTACACGGATGTCATGGCCGCGCATCTTGCTGGAGTGCCGACTGCGGTCGCGACCTGCGGGACGTCTTTCGGCGTCGACCACATCAAGGTGCTGCGCCGGATCATGGATGACGAGTCCGCCGGTGGGCAGGTGATCTTCACGTTCGACCCGGATGAGGCCGGGAAGAAGGCAGCGATGCGCGCGTTCGCGGAGGAGCAGCGCTTCGTGGCCCAGACGTTCGTCGCCGTCGCGCGCGACGGACTCGACCCCTGCGATCTGCGTCTCGCGCGTGGTGACGCCGCTGTGCGGGACCTCGTCGATCATCCGACGCCGATGTACGAGTTCGTCATCGCGCAGCAGCTGCTCGGCCACGACCTCGACACGGTCGAGGGTCGGGTCGCGGCGTTGCGCCAGGCTGCGCCGGTTGTGGCGGGGATCCGCGACCCCGCGATGCGCCCTGGGTACTCACGACGACTCGCGAAGATGCTCGGTATCGATCTGGTGCAGGTCGAACAGGCTGTGCGTGCGGCGCGGGGGACAAGCAAGAGCGCGCCCCGGCGGCAGGCGGAGACCCGTGCGCCGGTTCGAGCGGCCGACCAGCGGCCCCGAGTGCCGGCGCAGCGTGGGCCAGCCCCCGGTCCTTTCGAGGAGGAGCCGCCGTTCCCTGACGGCGAGGGGTACGACTTCCCGCCGGACGCCGGCGACTTCGGTGGCGGTGCGGTGCGCGCGGTACGGATGAGCGATCTGCCGAACGACCCTGTGACGCGTCTGGAGCGTGACACGCTCATGGCGGTGCTGCAGCATCCGAGGCGGCTGTCTGACGAGCGGTTCCAGCAGGTCATGGCGGCTGGCTTCACCAATGCGTCGCTCTCGACGGTGCGCGACGGAATCGTTGCCACTCGCGACTCGCTCGGATCGATGGAATGGATCACCCGCATCGGCGAGGAGGTACCGCAGGCGTTCACGACCCTCGTCACCGAGTTGGCGATGGCCTCGATCCCGGCGGGGAATAAGGACGAGCAGATCGACCTCTACGTCCGCTCGCTGAGCGCCTCGCTGGTCGAGCGTGACCTGCTGCGCAGGAAGGCGGAGCTGCTCGGGGCGCTGCAGCGAACGGACGGCAGGACTGAGCCGGACCGGTTCCGCTCCCTGAACGAGCAGCTCGTGTCCATCGAGAATCAGAAGCGCGAGCTGCGCGAAGGCTAGGCTCGCACGGTGAGCCCGGATCGGCGGAGGACGCGCTTCGCCAGCGTTCCGGTGGGCTCGGAGAACAAAAGGGGAGACCAGGAATGGCAACCAGTGCAGATCATCAGCGGGCCGTCGTCGCCGACGACCTGTCGATCTCGTACATCGAGCACGGGTCGAATCGGAAGCACGAGGCGGTCAGTGGCATCTCGTTCGAGCTCGAGCCTGGCGAGATCCTCGGCGTGGTCGGCACGGCCGGGTCGGGCAAGTCGGCGTTGGGTCGCATCCTCTCCGGCCGCCGCAGGCCCGGCAAGGGCGAGTGGCCGTTCATCACGGGCGGCACACTCGAGGTGGTGGGCATGGACCTGCGGCACCCGTCGCGGCTCGACCGCCGTCGCATTGATCTCGACATCGGCTACCTGGCCCAGGACTCCGGCGACCAGCTCCGGAACGATCTGACGGTCGCCGAGAACATCGCCGAGCCGATCCTGTCGCGGGACCGGACGTTTGATCGGAAGCGTCTCGGGCGCGCGGCGGCGATGCTCATCGACGCGGTCGACCTCGAGCTGGGCATGCTCGGGAAGTTCCCGTTCGAGTTGTCACGGGGTCAGCGGCAGCGCGTGGCGTTCGCCCAGGCCCTCATCGTGGAACCGAGCGTGCTCGTGGTCGACGAACCGGCGCAGGGGGTCGACATCATCGCGAGGCCGGCGCTCTTCAGCCTGCTGGAGCGCATCAACGTCGCGCGCAACTGCACGATGATCCTCCTGAGCCATGACCTGCGCGCGATTGAGCGGCTCACGAAGAACGTGCTTGTCCTCGACCGCGGTTTCGTGCTGGCTCGCGGCACGATCGACGAGGTCCTCACGGACCCGCATCATGCGTATCTGAAGCGGATGCGGGAGGCGCGCGAGTACGCGCTCACGCCGCTGCCTGGCCTCGTCGAGCGTGAGACGCTCGCCGCCATGGATCTGGTCGCGGACGGCCTGTTCGGCGACCCAGACCCCGAGCAGCTGGGCGCGGATGCTGAGCGTTCCGCCCGCGAGCAGCTCGTCTCCCAGCGCGCCGAGTTCGCGCGTTTCCACACCGACGACGCCGAAGAGAAGGAGTAGCAGCGGATGAGCGCAGGCAGCGGGCAGGTTCAGCACCGAGCGAGACTGGCGGAGGAATCGACGCTGCTTGACGGCGATGAGCGACCGGAGCCCGGCGCCATCACGCTGCTTCCTGTCAGCCATGCGGAGCCGTTCACGGACGCCGTCGTCTCGAGCGGTGGCCGACTTGTCGAGCTCGGGCCCGAGACGCGCGGAATCGTGTACCTGTCGGCATCCAAGGTCCAGGGGCTCATCGACGCTCTCGAGGCCAACCCGCAGGTGACCTGGGTGCAGCTTCCCTTCGCAGGCATCGACAACTTCGCTGCGAAGCTGAAGCCCCACGCCGAGCGTGGCGTGCTCTTCACCTCCGCGAAGGGCGCGTACGCGGAGCCCGTTGCCGAGCACGCGCTCGCGCTGACGCTGGCGCTGCTGCGCGAGTTCCCACGGCGCCTCGCTGCGCGCACGTGGGAGAAGAAGACGGGCACCTCGCTCTACGGCAAGCACGTGGTGATCGTCGGGGCTGGCGGCATCGCGCTCGAGCTGCTCGACCTGCTGAAGCCGTTCCGCGTGACGACGACGATCGTCCGAGCACGCGACCTGCCGGTCGATGGTGCGACGCGCACGGTCACGGCGGATCGCTTCGACGAGGTCCTGCCGGAGGCCGATGCTGTCATCCTCGCCGCAGCGGCCACGGACGGCACGCGAGGGCTCATCAACGAAGCGCGCCTGCGCGCCATGAAGGAGTCTGCGGTGCTCGTCAACATCGCGCGTGGGCCGCTCGTCGACCTGGCGGCTCTGCAGGTGGCTCTCGAGGAATCCTGGATCGCGGGGGCTGGTATCGACGTGACGTCGCCGGAGCCGCTGCCGGACGGGCACCCGCTGTGGACCGCGCCGCGCCTCATCATCACGCCGCACTCGGCAGACACCCCCGAGATGGTTCGGCCCCTGCTGCAGGAGCGCGTGCGGCAGAACGTCGATGCCTTCGTGTCGACGGGTCGTTTCGTGGGCGTCGCGGACCCCGTGCGAGGCTACTGAGTCCTGCCTCGAGACAGGGCCGGAGAGACTCCCGCGACACGCCAGCCGCTCGATTTCGCTTTCGGTCGAAGGTGTTGCTATTCTCTTCGAGTTGCCAATCCCTGATAGCTCAATTGGCAGAGCAGCCGGCTGTTAACCGGCAGGTTGATGGTTCGAGTCCATCTCAGGGAGCAATCGAAAAGCCACGGACCTCCGCTTCACGGAGGGATCGTGGCTTTTTTCATGTGCCTGCGGTGTCGTCGGCTGTGCCAGCGCTGCTCTGTGCCCCGAGTCGGAATGCGCCTCGTGTGAGATCTGCTCGTTTCGCTGGACTTCGCTGTCATCTGAAGAGCTCGATGTCGGTCATCGGTATCCGCGTGGGCGTCGGCGTCCGCGTGGGCGTCCATGGCGATCACGGCGTTTCGCGTGCTGTGGTTCGCGCAGCTCGGCAGCAACATCGGCACCTGGATGCAGACGGTCGGGGCGCAGTGGTACCTCGTCGAGGCTGCCGCAGGTGCAACGGTCATCGCGCTCGTGCAGACCGCGAGCCTTGCACCGGCGATGCTGTTCTCGCTCCCTGCGGGCGTGCTCGCGGATTCTCTCGACCGCCGCAAGCTGCTCATCTGGGGCTCGGCCGCCAGCGCCCTGATCGCCACATCCTCAGCGCTCGGCGGTGTCACGGTGAACGGCGCCAGGGCGGTCGGACCCGCCCTGGCTGGCGTGGTGCTCTCCGTCGCAGGGGCCCCGGTCGTGTTCGGCATCAACGCGCTGAGCTTCGTCGCCGCCATCGTCGCCCTCTGGTGGTGGAAGAGGCCGCAGCAGGAGGGGCTCGAAGATCGCGAGGCGTTCGGCCCGGCCCTGAGAACCGGTGTTCGCTACGTCGCATCCGCTGGCCTCGTCCGGCGCATCCTCCTCCGATCGGCGCTGTTCGCGCTTCCCGCCAGCGCCCTCTGGGCGCTGCTGCCTGTCCTCACGGGTCGCGACCGCGAGATCCGGGCTGCGGCCCTCGCTGTCTGCGACGGCGTGCCGGTCGAGCGGCATTATTTCGCGAATGGGGATCCGCGGTCGCACGGGTCCCCGTGAGAGCATCCACCATGGAAGCTACGAGGCTGTGCAGTCGATGACGACGTTCAGTGCTGAGCAGCGTTGGACGAACTGGGCCGGGTCGCTGACCTACACGGCGCGCGAGATCGTGGCACCAGCGTCGATCGCAGAGGTGGCGAGCGCCGTGGCGGAGGCGGACCAGGTGCATGCCCTCGGCACGCGGCACTCCTTCAGCGATGTCGCTGACGCCGCCGGCGTGCTCATCGATCTCAGCCGCATTCCGCTGGATCTCGTCATCGACGAGCGGGAGGGAAGCGCGTCGATGAGTGCAGCAGCTTCGTACGGTCAGGTCGCTCCGGACATCGACCGCGCGGGTTTCGCGCTGCACAACGAAGGGTCGTTGCCGCATATCTCGGTCGGCGGGGCGACCGCGACCGGGACCCACGGTTCGGGGACGGCACTTGGGTCGCTGAGCACCGCGGTCAGGGCTCTCGAGTTGCTCGGCCCGGATGGCTCGCTGCGGGTGCTGACGAGACATTCGCTCGCCTTCCGCGGGTCCGTGCTGCACCTCGGTCTGCTTGGGGTGGTCACCCGTGTGACGCTCGACCTCGAGCCGAGCTACCGCATGCGCCAGGATGCGTACGGGGCGATGCCCTGGGATACCTACCTCGAATGGCTCCCTGAAATTCATGACTCCGCATACTCGGTCAGCGCGTTCACCACATTCGACGGAGCCGTGAGCGAGATCCTCGTGAAGACGCGCATACCGAATGGCGACGAGAATCTCGAAGTGCCAGCGGATCTCTTCGGAGCTCCTCTGCTGACGGGTGATCCAGGCGGGTCCTCGCACACAGCCCGCGAAGGAACTGCGGGGCCGTGGTGGGATCGCCTTCCGCACTTCCCGATCCACGCGGCACCCAGCGTCGGGTCGGAGCTGCAGAGCGAGCACTTCGTCCCCATGCGACACGCGGCCGCGGCCCTCGAGGTCGTCAGGGCAGCTGCGCCGCGCCTCCAGCCGCTGCTGCACGTGTGCGAGCTGCGGACCATGGCCGGTGACGACCTCTGGCTCAGCCCGAGCCAGGGCGAGGCGGTGCTCTGCATCGCGTTCACGTGGAAGAAGCTCGCCGAACCCGTCGAAGATCTGCTCTCCGAGCTCGAGAGACGTCTTCTGCCCTTTCGGGCACGCCCTCACTGGGGCAAGCTGAGTTTCCTCGACCGGGATGAGATCGCAGACCTCTATCCGCGGCTTCCGTCTTTTCGGGAGCTCGTTCTCGACATGGATCCGCACGGGAAGTTCCGGTCGCGTTTCAGCAGACGAGTTCTCCATATCTGAGATGTGCGGTCGATAGGGTTTCGTAGTTCCGGATATCGTTGTGAAAGCGTTCTGCGCACCGCATTCCGAAATCGCCCCTTCCGTATTCCCAGAAGGCTCCTTAGACTCGGACACGTTGCCCCGAAGCACCAATCGCAGGAGACTCCCTTGCCGAAGTCATCCAACGCTCCGTCAGAACCTCCCCTCGACGTTCCTGGCCGCCGCGCCCGTCGTGCGCGCGAGCGCCGTCGCGCCAGACTCCTCGCCGTGCCGGTGGTCGCCGCGACGCTCGGGTTGATCGCTGCCGCTTCCATCGGAGCCGCCGCCGTGACCGGTGCCGTGGATGACGGACAGTCGACCGTTCCGGTCGTGAGCTCCGAGAAGACGGACGGGGTCACCTACACGGTCTCCGGAAGCGTGCCAGGGCAGCTCATCGGAACGCGCGATCTGCCCGTGGTCCAGAACGCGGCAGCAGGTTCGACTGACGGCACCGCAGCGCCCGGAGTCCAGTGGCCAGTCGACATGAGC
Organism: Pseudoclavibacter terrae; assembly: GCF_008831075.1. Taxonomy (GTDB): domain Bacteria; phylum Actinomycetota; class Actinomycetes; order Actinomycetales; family Microbacteriaceae; genus Pseudoclavibacter; species Pseudoclavibacter terrae. The sequence goes on from NZ_WBJX01000001.1 coordinate 1,253,909, forward strand.
GTCGTGAGTATCTCCGACGGGTTCGGCCCGCGCAATTCCCCGTGCTCCGGATGCTCCTCGAACCACCGGGGCCTCGACCTCGCTGGCCCGCAGGGGACACGGGTCGGCAGCATCGCGAACGGGATCGTCATCGAGTCAGTCCCGACGGACAGCGGCGGTCTCGGCGCCCACGTCGTCGTCGAGCACCGGATCGACGGCCTGCAGGTGCGGTCCGTCTACGCGCACTTCGTGGCAGGGTCCCCGGCGGTGAAGGTCGGCGACCAGGTCAAGACGGGGCAGCTGGTCGGTCTCCTCGGCAACACCGGCGCCTCCACCGGACCCCACCTGCACCTGGAGACCATCGTCGACGGCGCGCACGTCGACCCTCAGAAGTTCCTCAACAAGTACGCGGACGGCGTCGCCGTCGACATCTTCGGCGAGGTCCCGACGTGGAATCCGCCGACCGGCGATCCGGACGAGAAGGACTACTGGGAGCAGAACGAGAACACTCGCGTGCCACCGGCGGACGTAGTGCCTGACACGACCCTGCCTGCGGCCACCCCTCCGGCGTCGACGCCGCCGAAGGGCACCAGCGCCCCGACGGCACCGCCGACGCAGGGCAGCTCTCCGACCCCTCCGCCGCCTTCGACGACGCCGAGCGGAGAGCCCGAGGCGCCGAGCCCCGCACCCTCGCAGTCCGCGAACCCGACACCGCCGAGCTCCTCGACGGAGACGAAGACCGAGACCACCTCCGAGACCACGAGCACACCGAAGTCCTGAGCCAGCGCTCAGCCCAGGCAGCGCCCAACCGTCCTCGCGATGAGCGGGGTCGCGAGCAACCGGACAGCCCTCGCGCGGTGTTCTCCGAAGATTCTCGATGCGCGGCCCTAATGTAGCTCGAGGGATCCGCCCGTGAGGTCCCAGGCGTGAGCCGAGAGCAGCGAGGATGGGCCGACTTTGATCCGCACGTACAGTGCTCCGCGAGCCGAGTGGCGAGCGCGGTTCGACTCCATCGGCTTCACCTTCTACGACATGGAGTCGGAGGGCGGCCGGCCGTATTGGCAGGAAGAGGCTGCCTACGGCTTCTCGAACGCTGAAATCGACGACTTCGAGCGCGCCACTGCCGAGCTCTTCCGTCTCTGCATGGAGGCCTGCGAGCGCATCGTGCGCGACCGCCGCTTCGCGGAGTTCGGCATCCCGGTTGAGCTCTGGGATCTCGTCGAGAAGTCCTGGGACGAGGACGACCCGACGGTCTACGGACGCTTCGATCTCGCCTACGACGGAGCGGGCACGATCAAGCTGCTCGAGTTCAACGCGGATACACCCACATCGCTTGTGGAGTCTGCGGCGGCGCAGTGGCAGTGGCTTGTCGAGACTCGAGGCGAGCGCGCGGACCAGTTCAACCTGCTCCACGAGCTGCTCGTGGAGCAGTGGGTGCACATCCGCGTGCAACGCTGGTTCCTGCCGCAGGGCGCGCGACTGCACCTGGCCTCGCTGCACGATGACGGTGACGGGCAGCTCATCGTGGAGGATGCCGACACGGTGGGGTACATGGCGGAAACGGCGCGCCTCGCCGGCTTCGAGGTGAAGCAGATCTTCATGGAGGACGTGCAGTTCGATGAGGTCACGCATGGCTTCGTCGACGGGGACGGAGAGCGGATCGACCGCATCTTCAAGCTGTACCCGTGGGAGTGGATGGTGCGGGAGGAGTTCGCGACGTACTTCCCGACGACACGCGCGACGACGGCCTGGGTCGAGCCGATCTGGAAGATGCTGCTCTCCAACAAGCAGCTGCTGGTCGTGCTCTGGGAGCTCTTCCCCGAGCATCCGCTGCTGCTTGCCGCGTACGCGACACCAGAGCGGCTCCGCGGGAAGGCCTACGTCGAGAAGCCGAAGCTGGGGCGCGAAGGCGCCAACGTGACGATGTACGACCTCGTGGGCCGCAAGACGGCAGAGAATGGCGGCGACTACGGGGCAGAGGGCTTCGTCTACCAGGAGCGGGCTCGGCTGGCGAACATCGACGGGAGGACCGTCATCGTCGGCTCCTGGGTCGTGGGCGAGACGCCTGCGGGCATCGACGTGCGCGAGACGAGCGGCCCGATCACGGGCGACCTCGCCGAATTCGTTCCGCACTACATCACCGATCGCGAGGAGCGGCCATGACCTACGAACCGAAGCTCCGTCGAAGCTCAGGGGTGACGCTCTCAGGTATCTCTCGCCCGTCGACCACCAAGACGGTGGGCGCGATGGGGGTCGCGACCGCCATGATGTTCCTCGCGGGCTGCAGCACGGTCCCCGACGAGGGCATCGTCGTGGAGGGCGCCGACGGGGAGAACTACGTGCTCCCGGAAGGTGCTGAGCGGCCGACGTATGCGTCGAAGGAGGACTGCGTCGCGGACGTGAACGAGCAGATCCAGCTTCTCGAGCAAGAGGGTGAGCAGGTGGAGGGCGACGCTGAATCGCTGTGCGAGTCGTCCAGCAGCTATGGGACGCACTACAGTTCTGCGCTCTGGCTCGGCCCGGTGCTGTTCGCCTCATCTCGGTGGAACAGCACGCGCGTGAGCTCGTGGGCGCCGGTCACGTCCGGTGGTTTCGCGGCTCCCGGCTCTGCCGCGCACTCGGACGTCGCGCAGCGGGCTCCGGCGGGTGCGACCGTCGGCTCGCGGGCACCGTTGAAGAACGGATTCGGCTCGACCGGAAAGTCGGGATTCGGTTCGACGGTCAAGGGCAAAGCCGGGGGAGGCAGCTCGACCGGGGGGTGACCCGCGGCCCGACCCTGCCGGGCGCAGCAGAATGGATGCATGACCTCCGCGCGTGTGCTCCGTTACGACGACCTCGAGCCGTTGCCCTGGCGCAACGGACAAGGCGTGACGCGGACGCTGCGGGCCATGACGGATGGCGGCGACTGGGCACTGAGCATCGCGACGATCGAGGGCCCGGCTGAGTTCTCGGTCATCCCGAGCACGCAGCGGGTGCAGCTCGCCATCGAGGCGGTGCGCCTCGAGATCGACGGTGTCGAGGTTCGGTTGGACAGCGGAGAGCAGGTGCGGTTCACGGGCGAGCAGCGCGTGACCGGAGCGTCCGCCGCCGAGTCGTCGCGGGTGCTCAACCTCATGTACGCCGACGGTGCGCCGGAGCTGCGGCTCGTCGTCGCACCGACTGCGGCGCAGATTCCCCGACCCGCCGAGGCCGTCGTCGTGCTGGCAGGGTCGCTCGAAACGGGAGACGAGGCGCTCGGCCCGCTCGACGCGGTCCTCTTGTCGGAGTTGCCAGATCACGTGTGCGACCTCGCTGGCCGCGGCCTGTTCGGGGTCGTTCTCCTGCGCGACTGAGCACGGTCGGGGCAGAACGTCGACCCGCGGCACCCGAATCCAATCCCGCTCTTGCCATGCAGTGACATCTCCGTTTTACTGAGTGCAACACGGCCGACGGACATCAGTACCGCTGGCCACCGCGCTCACCTGCCACGAGGGAGTCACGTTGGCCGAATCATCGACGCGCACCGTCGAACGAGCACTCACGCTCCTCGCGTCTGTCTGCGAACGGGATGGCCTGAGCCTGGCGGAGAGCGCTCGCCTCGCCGACCTCTCGCCGAGCACCTCCCTTCGACTCCTTCGAACGCTGGAATCGGCCGGATTCGTGCGCCGCGACGACCAGGGGGACTTCCGTGCGGGGAGTCGCATGGTCCAGCTCGGAGCGCGCGCTCTCTCGAACGACAACCTCGCGCAGCTCTCCGCGCCCGCGATGCGGCACATCGCGGAGCGGACGGGCGAGTCGGTCTACCTGTGCGTCGAGGGCCATGCGGATCAGGCGCTCTACATCGCCATCCACGAAGGCACTCACTCCGTGCGACACACGAACTGGGTCGGGCGCACCATCCCGCTCGACGGATCCGCGTCGGGGCGTGTGCTCCGCGGAGATACACCGTCGATCGGATACGTGACCGTCGAGCGCGGCATCGAGCAGGACGTCACCGCCATCGCGGCGCCGATCGAGTTTCAGCAGCGCGTCCTCGGGTCGCTGAGCTTGCTCGTACCGAGCTACCGCGTCACGGAGACGAAGGCGGCGCGCTACGGGGAGCTGCTCACCGATGCCGCGGCAAGCATCGAGGGAAGCCTCGGCACACCACCGCAGGAAGGGATCCGGACGTGAACACGCACAAGAACATCAGGGCAGCACGGGGCACGAAGCTGACCGCGAAGAGCTGGCAGACCGAGGCGCCGCTTCGCATGCTCATGAACAACCTCGACCCAGAGGTGGCCGAGCACCCGGAGAGCCTCGTCGTCTACGGCGGCACGGGCAAGGCCGCACGCAACTGGGAAGCCTACGACGCCATCGTTCGCACCCTGACGACACTCGAAGACGACGAGACGCTCCTCGTCCAGTCTGGAAAACCGGTCGGCGTCTTCCGCACGCACGAGTGGGCGCCTCGCGTGCTGATCGCCAACTCGAACCTCGTCGGCGACTGGGCCAACTGGCCCGAGTTCCGGCGCCTCGAAGCGGCCGGCCTCACCATGTACGGCCAGATGACGGCAGGATCCTGGATCTACATCGGCACACAGGGGATCCTTCAGGGCACCTACGAGACGTTCGCGGCGGCCGCCGAGAAGCGCTTCGGCGGCACACTCGCGGGGACGCTCACGCTCACGGGCGGCGCGGGAGGCATGGGCGGCGCGCAGCCGCTCGCCGTCACGATGAACGAGGGCGTCGTCCTCATCGTCGACGTCGACGCGAGCCGCCTCGAGCGGCGCGTCAAGCACGGCTATCTCGATGAGATGACGCACGACCTCGACGACGCCATCACGCGAGTGCTCGCCGCGAAGGAAGCACGCGAGCCTCGCTCCGTGGGCGTCGTCGGGAACGCGGCGACGATCTTCCCGCTGCTCCTCGAGCGCGGCGTCGCGATCGACATGGTCACCGACCAGACCAGCGCGCACGACCCGCTTGCGTACCTCCCAGAGGGAGTGAGCGTCGACGAATGGACGGCGGAGGCCGAGCGCGACCCGGTCGGCTTCACCGAGCGGGCCCGTGCATCGATGGCGAAGCAGGTCAAGGCGATGGTCGAGTTCCAGGACGCGGGGGCCGAGGTCTTCGACTACGGCAACTCGATTCGCGCTGAGGCGAGACTCGGCGGGTACGAGCGGGCCTTCGACTTCCCCGGATTCGTGCCAGCGCACATCCGCCCCCAGTTCGAGGAGGGACGTGGCCCGTTCCGGTGGGCCGCGCTCTCGGGTGACCCCGCCGATATCGCCGCCACGGACCGCGCCATCCTCGAGCTGTTCCCCGACGACGAGCGTCTGCACCGCTGGGTGACGGCCGCGGGAGAGAAGGTGCACTTCGAGGGCCTTCCCGCGCGCATCTGCTGGCTCGGCTACAAGGAACGGCACCTTGCGGGGCTCAGATTCAACGAGATGGTCGCGTCTGGCGAGCTCTCCGCGCCCGTCGTGATCGGCCGAGACCACCTTGACTCTGGCTCCGTCGCCTCGCCGTACCGGGAGACCGAGTCGATGAAGGACGGCTCTGACGCGATCGCCGACTGGCCGCTGCTCAACGCGCTCCTCAACACCGCATCCGGTGCCACGTGGGTCTCGTTGCACCACGGAGGCGGCGTCGGAATCGGGAGGTCCATCCACTCCGGTCAGGTCATCGTGGCCGACGGAACCGAGCTCGCGGCCCAGAAGATCGAGCGGGTGCTCACCAACGATCCAGGCACGGGAGTCATGCGCCACGTGGATGCCGGCTACGAGCACGCCGCCGACATCGCACGGGAGCGCGGACTGCGCGTCCCGATGTGGGAGGGCGAGTGACCGATCGTCGCACCACGCTCCAACTGCACGAGGGAGGCTGGATCTGGGCCGACGCACTCGTGCGCGGTGCGGACACAGTGCGGTCCGTGCGGCTCAGGAACGAAGCGGGCGTGCTGGTCGACGAGCAGGTGGGCGTGCCCGCGCAGGACGGTGACCTCGTGCTCGCCACCGTCTTCCCCGCCTTCGGCAACGCGCACTCGCACGCGTTCCACCGCCTGCTGCGGGGACGCACGCACGCAGACGGCGGCACCTTCTGGTCGTGGCGAGACAAGATGTACGCCGTCGCGGGTGCGCTCACACCAGACGCCTTCGAGCGCATCGCCGCCGCCGCCTTCACTGAGATGGTCGCCAGCGGATGGGGAGCCGTCGGGGAGTTCCACTACGTGCACCACCGCGCGGACGGCGGGCCGTACCCTGACCACGACATGGAGGTTGCGCTCGCCAACGGCGCACGCGCGTCGGGCATCCGCCTGACGCTGCTCGACACCTGCTACCTCACGGGGGCCATCGGATCGGACCTCTCGCCCGAGCAGCGGAGGTTCGGAGACGCGGATGCAGAGCGCTGGCTCGAGCGGTGGTTCCGTCTGCGAAACCGCCTCGCAGCCACACACCCCGAGGTTCTCCTGGGAGCCGCGATCCACTCGGTTCGGGCTGTCTCGGCCGACGCGATCGCCAGCATCGTCCGCGGACTGCCGACCGATGTGCCGCTCCACATCCACCTCTCCGAGCAGCCCGCGGAGAACGAGCAGAGCCTGGCAGCCTACGGTCGGACGCCGACGAAGGTGCTTGCGGATGCCGGCGCCCTCTCCAGCCGCCTGAGCGTCGTGCACGCGACGCATCTGACCGACGGCGACATCACGGTGCTCGGGGAGGCAGGTGTGCACGCCGTGTTCTGCCCGACGACCGAAGCGGACCTCGGCGACGGCATCGGCCCGGCCACCGAACTCGTCGCGGCCGGCGCACGTCTGGCCGTCGGGTCCGACCAGAACGCGGTGGTCGACCCGCTGCTCGAGCTGCGCGGCCTCGAAGCGGGGGAGCGGCTCCGCTCACAGACCAGAGGCAGGTTCTCACCGCAGGAACTCCTGGAGTTCGGCACGCGACACGGGTACGCATCCCTCGGCTTGCCCTCGCCCGGTGCGCTCGGCGGTCCATTCGACTTCGTCGAGGTCGACGCGGCCTCGATCCGCACTGCAGGCTCGACGCCCCCTCAGCTGCTGCTCACCGGGACCGGGAGCGACGTGATCCGGACGATCGTGGCCGGACGCGTCGTCTACGACCGCGGAAGGGACGGGCCGCGGCTTGCACACGCAGCCGTCGAGCTCGCGCGCTTCGCCGCCGATCCGGCGTCACGATCCGAAGGAGCCTCATGACCTCGACCGCGTTCACGAACATCGGCGAACTCACGACCAACGGAGACGATGGCGTGCTGGGCGATGCCGCCCTCGTCATCGACGGTGACCGGGTCGCGTGGATCGGTCCGACCGTCCTGGCGCCCGCGGCAGACCGCGGCGTCGACGTCGGCGGCCGTGCCGTGCTTCCGGGCTGGGTCGATTCGCACACGCACCTCGCGTTCGCCGGCGACCGCTCAACCGAGTTCGCGGCACGGATGGCGGGGGAGCCGTACGCGGCCGGCGGCATCAAGGTCTCAGTCGAGCGGACTCGTGCGGCCAGCACCGAGGAGCTGCGGGGGCTGATGGCCGAGCGCGTCCGCGCAGCCAACCTCGGAGGCACGACCTGGCTCGAGACGAAGACCGGGTACGGGCTCGACGTCGAGACCGAGGAGCGCTCCGCCCGCCTTGCGGCCGAGATCTCCGACGACGTCACCTACCTCGGCGCCCACGTCGTCCCGGATGGGTGGCATGCGGACGACTACGTGGGGCTCGTCACGGGCCACATGCTCGACGCCGTCCGGCCGCATGTGAACTGGATGGACGTGTTCTGCGAGCGCGGGGCGTTCGATGTGGAGCAATCGCGGGTCGTGCTGCAGGCGGGCCGAGAGGCTGGACTGGGCCTGCGTGTCCACGGCAACCAGCTCGGCCCGGGCCCCGGAGCGAAGCTCGCCGTGGAGCTGGGGGCCGCGAGCGTCGACCACTGCAACTTCCTCGACGATGAAGACATCGACCTGCTCGCGGCATCGGCCACCGTCGCCACGCTGCTGCCGGCCTGCGATCTCTCGACACGGCAGCCGTTCCCACCAGCAAGGGCTTTGCTCGACGCGGGCTCGACGGTAGCCCTGGCGAGCAACTGCAACCCGGGAACCTCGTACACGACGTCGATGGCGTTCTGCGTCGCGACAGCCGTGCTGCAGATGCGGATGACCGTGGAGGAGGCGGTCTGGTCCGCCACGATGGGCGGGGCGATCGCGCTGCGCAGGCACGAGGGTGAACTGCCCATCGGCGCCCTGGCGCCCGGCTCGCGCGCAGATCTGCAGGTGCTGGATGCGCCCTCGGTCACGCACCTCGCCTACCGCCCGGGCATGCAGCTCACCCACTCCGTCTGGCAGGCCGGGCGGCGCATCGTGTGAGAGCGCGGCGCCTCGCCCCGGTCGCGGGCCGGTCACTCCCACCGCAGCACCAGCCGCCAGCCGTCCTGGTCTCTTCGCAGGTCGAAGAGGGAGGCCTCGCCGTCGGAGCCATCACGCTTCGCGCTGACGCGCCAGAACTCGGTGTCGAGGCGAGACGGGTCACCCTCACCCGTCCACCACCGCTGCTGCACGCGGCGATAGAAGGCCTGCGGCAGGCCGTGCACGACGTAGGCGAAACGCTCCCACCAGAAGACGGAGGGGAGCTCGTCGACGAGTTCGACCTCGATGGGGTCGTTCAGCGCTGTGGTCATATCGGAACCCTCGCAGGAGCCACCGACATTGACCGGCAGGGTCAGCCTTCGAGGTCGTCGACCCCGGGGAGCCAGCTCTTGCCGGGCCCGCCCCAGCTGCGCTTGCGCATGACCTTGAACGCGTCCTTGTACCAGGGATGCTCCAGGCGATCCGCGTAGATGATGCCATTGAGGTGGTCGAACTCGTGCTGCAGGATGCGCGCGAACCAGCCTTCTGCCTCGATCTCGTACTGGTCGCCCTCGAGATCGGACGCACGCAGGAGCGCACGCTCCGACCGCCGCAGCGGGTAGCGCTCACCGGGGAACGAGAGGCACCCCTCGGATTCGAGCTCGTCGTCCAGCTCGAGCAGCGACTCCGGTTCGGCGGGAGTCACGTACAGCTCCGGGTTGATGGCGACGCCACGATGCACGGTTCCGTCTGCGTCCTCGTACGAGTACACGAAGAGGCGCTTGCCGACGCCGACCTGCGGGCCCGCGAGGCCGACACCCGGCGCCGCATCCATCGTCTCGAACATGTCCGAGACGAGTTCACGGATCTCGTCGGTGATGTCGCCCACCGGGGCTGCGGGCTCGTGGAGGACGGGCTCGCCGTAGATGCGAATTGGGAGAGTTGTCATCCCATCAGCGTATCTTCGCGCCAACCTCCCTCCATGACTCGCGCCGCCCAATAGGATTGCCCATCATGACCATCGCACCCCTCAGTGATCTGGCAGTGCTCCCGGGGCTCAGTCCGGTCCAGATGATCGGCATCCCGCTTGCTCTCATAGGCGCGGTGTTCCTGTCTCTCGGCGCCATGTACCAGCATCGCGGAGTGAGCAAGGTCGAGGCCGCGAGCGGCACGAGCGGCGCCGCGGGGCTGAACCTGAAGCACCTGCTCGCGCTCTTGAGCCGACCTTCCTGGGTGATCGGCACGGCCATGCTCGGGCTGGCCGTCGTCATGCAGCTGTCCTCGTTCGTGTTCTCGCCGATCATCGTGGTGCAGCCGCTCGGCGTCGTGTCCCTGCTCCTGACCACGCTGCTCACCGCCCGCGCCATCCGGCAGCGTCTGCCGAACGTGAAGATCTTCGCGGTCGCGCTCTGCATCATCGGCGTCGGCGCCTTCGTCACGGTCGCGGCACTCTTCGCGAAGGAGCGCGCGATCTCCGACGAGCAGGTCGCCACCGTGCTCGTGCTGCTCGCCGTGGTCGTCGTGGTCTTCGGCACCGCGTTCTGCTTCCTGCGCAAGCGGTTCAAGGCGCTCATCTACGTGCTCGGCGCCGGAGTGATCTACGGCTTCGTCGCGACGCTCGCGAAGATCACCATCAACCGGATCCAGCACGACAACTTCGAGTGGCTCACGCTCATCTGCCTCGTCGCGCTGCTTGTCGCCACGGGGGTGGGCGGCTACTTCGTCCAGAACGCCTACGCCTCGGGACCGCCGGACATGGTCATCGCCGGGCTCACCGTCATCGACCCGATCATCGCCGTCGGCATCGCCATCGCCGTGCTCGGCGAGGCGAACGCGGCGCCCTGGTACGCCTTCCTCATGTTCGTCGTCTCGGGCGCCATCGCCGTCACGGGCGTGTTCGTGCTCGAGCGCGGGCAGACAGATGCTGAGGTCGAGGCCGTGCGCCGAAACGCCGTCGAAGGCCGAGGCACGCAGGACGCCCAAGGGCACCGCCACGACACGGAGGCCCGAGTCATCGAGCAATAGCAGCGTCCCAGCGTGTGCTGAGGTCCCCTCGCGGAGCGTGGCCAGTAGCATGACGTGAGATTCCGCGAGCGACGACCACACCCTGTCGCGAGCCCCCAGACGAGATCGAGGTCACCACCCCGTGCCGAATGCAGGTCACTCAAGCAGCACCCCCGCCGTCGCAGCTGACGGCGAACGGCCGCTCAAGATCCTGATCGCGGGGGACACCTTCACTCCGAACGTCAACGGCGCCGCGAAGTTCACCGAGCACCTCGCGTCCGGCATGGCGGCCAGGGGGCACGACGTGCACGTCATGGTGCCAGCTGCCAGCCGCCGACACGGAACCTGGACCGAGCAGTACGACGGGCAGAACATCACTGCTCACCGTCTTCGGTCGCACCGCTGGTGGGCGCACGACTGGCTGCGTTACGCGCCGCCGTGGCGCATTCGCGCCGAGTCGCAGCGGGTCGTCGACGAGGTGCGTCCCGACGTGGTTCATTTCCAGTCGGCCGTCATCATCGGCCGCGGCGTGGCGATCGAGGCGGAGAAGCGCGGCATCCGCATCATCGGCACGAACCACCTCATGATCGAGAATCTCGTCGACCATTCCCTGCTGCCACAGGCTCTGCGTGGCCTCGCGGCAAGAATCTGGTGGAACGACGCTCGGTCGACGCTCGGGCGCGCGACGGCCATCACGACCCCGACGCGCCGTGCCGCCGACTTCCTGGAGGCAAACGGGGGGATCTCCGACGTGCTCGCGATCTCGTGCGGCATCCGGACCTCCGACTACGCGTTCGACTTCTCGAGCCGAGAAGCCAAGCGCATCCTCTTCGTCGGCCGTGTGACGGGCGAGAAGAAGATCGACGTTCTCCTGCGCGCGATGACGCTGCTGCCGAGGGACGTGCAGCTCGACATCGTCGGGGGCGGAGACCAGAAGAAGAATCTGCAGTCGCTCGCCAAGCAGCTCGGTCTCGCCGATCGGGTCACGTTCCACGGCTATCTGAGCGACCAGGAGCTTCGTCGCATGTACACGCGTGCCTCAGTGTTCGCGATGCCGTCGATCGCGGAATTGCAGTCGATCGCGACCATGGAGGCGATGGCGTCCGGCCAGCCCGTCGTCGCGGCCAACGCCATGGCGCTTCCGCACCTCGTGCACGATGGTGAGAACGGCTTCCTCTTCGAGCCGAACAATGAGCGAGACCTCGCGGACAAGCTCGCGAAGGTGCTGTCGCTGTCGGATGCCGAGCGCGAGGAGATGGGCCGGACGGGTCTCGATCTCGTCCGCATGCACGACATCGACCGCACGCTCGAGCTCTTCGAGCGCCTCTACCGGGGCGCATCCGTGAAAGACGTCGCCCGCGATTCGGTGAACGAGCAGGACCACTCGCTCGACTGACCGCTCGCGCGTTCGTCAGCCCACCGGCCCCGCGGGGATGGTCAGGATGCGTGCCCCGCCTTCGAGGATCGCGATCGTGTGCTCGGAGTGAGCGGTCCGGCATCCTGTCGCGCTGCGGAGCGTCCAACCGTCATCGTCCACAATCAGCTGGTTCGTGTCGGCCATGACCCACGGTTCGATGGCGAGCAGCATGCCGCGGCGCAGACGCACACCGCGGCCCGGGCGGCCGTCGTTCGCGACATGCGGATCCTGATGCATGGTCGAGCCGATGCCGTGTCCACCGAACTCCATGTTGATCTCGTAGCCCGCGGACGCGAGGACCGTGCCGATCGCGTGTGAGATGTCGCCGATTCGAGCACCGGGGCGCGCGACGTCGATGGCGGCCGCGAGGGCCTGCTCCGTGACGGCGATGAGGGCTTCGTCACCGGCCTCCCGCGCCGCGCCGACGCTGAAGCTGATCGCGGCGTCAGCGGCCACCCCGTCCTTGACGATCGCCAGGTCGAGAGTGAGAAGGTCCCCGTCCGCGAGTCGGTAGTCGTGAGGCTTGGCGTGCAGCACGGCGTCGTTCACCCCCGTGCAGATGTAGTGCCCGAATGGTCCGCGCCCGAAGGACGGCGCATAGTCGACGTAGCAGGAGGTCGCGCCCGCTTCGAGGATCAGCGACCTCGCCCACTGGTCGATTTCGAGCAGATTGGTGCCGACTCCGGCCCTGGATCGCAGCTCCTGCAGGATCGACCCGACCAGCTGCCCGGTGACTGCCGCCCGCGCCAGCTCTTCGTCGTTGAGGATCTCGATCATGCGATGCCTTCCGTCTCTGGGCGCACGAGCACCCCCAATAAGTGTCCCGGTAAAGGTATACCGGATTAGTATCGGGTCATGGTCAGACTGCCGCTCAGCCCCGAGGAGATCGAGCGCGGGGAGCGCCTCGGCGAGTTCCTTCGACGAGCCCGGGGCGACAGAGCGATGCTGCGGGTGGCGCTTGACGCCGGCGTCTCGCCCGAGACGCTTCGCAAGATCGAATCGGGCCGAGTCGCGACGCCGGCATTCACGACGATCGCCGCGATCGCGGGGGTGCTGTCCGTTTCGCTGGACGAGATCTGGGCGCAGATCAACGGGCCAGACGACCGTGCGGAGTCCGCGACCGGTGCCGGCATCCGCGCCGTGAGCTGACGCCTGCTAGCTCGAGCGGGCCTCGAGCGCCGCTTCCAGGCGCTCGACCTTTCCGTCGAGCTCGCCGCTGTGACCGGGCCGGATGTCCGCCTTCAGCACCAGGGAGACGCGGCTTCCGAACTGGCCGACGGCCTCGGTGGCCGCTTTGACGACGGCGAAGACCTCGTCCCACTCGCCCTCGATCGTCGTGAACATCGAGTCGGTGCGGTTGGGGAGCCCGGACTCCCGCACGACGGCGACGGCTGCTGCGACGGCGTTGTGCAGCGAGGCGTCGCCCTCACCCGGGGAAGGGGAGTTCGGGCTCGGAGTTCCGCTGGGGGCGACAGAGAAGGCAACGATCATGGCACCATCGTGCCACGCGGGCGCTCTGACAGGGAGTGCCGAACAGAGGAGAGTAGGGCGGGTGGGACTCGAACCCCTTTCGCTGCCTGGCAGGATGCCCGCCGTTCCGCCGACTTCGCCGGTATGGCGCGGATCTCGCCCCATCTCAATTCAGGGACATGCAGGGCGATTTAGGGCTGTCTAGGCTCAGAGTGTGGGCAAAATGTGGGCACGCGTGGGAGCGGTCAGCGCCGCCGACCGAGCCTTGTCGAGAGCTGTGGCGACGTCGTCAAGGTCATCCTCGAACAGGTCTGCGTACGTGTCGAGCGTCATCGCCGCCGAGGCGTGACCGAGCATCCGCTGGACGGCCTTCACATGCGCGCCGGATTGTACGGCCAGCGAGGCGGCGGTGTGTCGTAGGTCGTGCGGCGTGAGCTTCGCGGGGAAGTCCCGGTCGACGGCGCGGCATCGGGTGGTCGCGGCGGCGAACCACGCGTGGTCGGTCGCCGGCGGCTTGATGTGGTCCTCACCGTTCCCGAAGACAAGCGCATCGCGCCCCTTGCCCTCGCACTGCCGCGCGAGCATGTTGGCGAGGAACGCCGGGAACGGGACCGAGCGCCGCTCGTGCGACTTGGGGGTGCCGGTGACGATCCTCGCGCCCACCCGTACCGCGTTCTCCTCAACGTGGATGCGACGCCGGAGCATGTCGAGGTGGCGGACGCGTAGCCCCGTCATCTCGCCCCAGCGCAGGCCCGTGTAGGCGAGCGTGAGGACAATCGTGCCGTGCTCGGCGGTGCGCGCTGTTGCGGCGAGCGCGTCGACCTGGGCGTGGCTGAGGTATGCGCGGGGTGCTCGGGTCTTGCGGGGGCGCTTGACGCCGGCCGCGGCGTTGGCGACGAGGAGCTTGTCCCGGACGGCGTCGTCGAGGATGCCGTAGAGCACGCCCCAGCAGCGGGCGATAGACGTGGGGCTGAGGCCGAACCCGTGGAGCTCGGAGATCCAGGCTTCGACGGCGCTCGAGCGGATGCGGCCGATCGACTCGTCGCCCCACTTCGGTTCGACGTGCACGCGCCATGCAGAGTCTTCGGTGTGCCAGGTCGACGCCTTCAGCACGGCCTTGCGACGCGCGAGGCGCTGAGTGCCGAGGTCGCGCACGGTGGCCCGCCCGGAGATGTCGGAGACGAACTCGCCTCGGAGCTTCGACACCTCGACAGTGTTCGCGAAGGCCTCCGCCTCTCGCTTCGTCTTGAACCCGCGCCGGTCGGTCTGCTTGCCGTCGGGCTTCCGGTAGCGCACCCGGTAGCGATTACCTGATGCGGTCTCGTACTTCTGGATCGTTGCCATCGTGGGCTCTTCTCATGAGGCGAGCCAGAGGCGTCGCTCGGCTTGCGCGTAGTTGGCGGGCTGCTCCATCCACGCCTTCAGGATGTCGGAAGTCACCTCGAGCTCCTCGCACCACTTCTCGGGGTTGTCTGGCCAGATGCGGGCGCACCGAGCGACCTGCTCGGCGGTGAGGAGGAGGTTCGCGGCCCACTGGTCGGCGGCGCGTTCGTTCGGGCCGTCATCGCAGTCATGGCCGAGGGCTGCGTGCGCGAGCTCGTGAGCGAGGACGCAGCGTTCCTTGTCGGCGGTCAGGTCGTGGTTCAGGGCTATGAGCGATCGGTCGGGATACCACATGCCGGCGAAGTCCCAGTTTCTCCGCTTCCGAATGTCGATCCCGGCGAGCCAGGCCAAGTTCTCGAAGTGAAAGAGGTGCATGCCGAGAGTGTGAGGCTGACCACCGACATTGTCAGTCCGCGTCGGGGTCAAGCTCCTGCTCCGTGGCCTTCTTTTTCGCTACCTTGCGGCCCTTGTCGATCTCGTCCCAGTCTGGCTCGGCCTCCGCGCGAGGGCGGAACGGGGTCACGTTGTTGTCCAAGGCTTCCTCAACACGCCTGTTCTCCATCACGTAGATGAAGCGCGCGGATGTCATCAGGTCATCGTCGACTGCCGCTTCGGCCTCGAGCACGATCTCGCTGACGGTGGTCCCGAGGGCGACGGCGAGCGCATCCATCACGTCTATGTCCATGGGGCGCTTGCCGCGCAGCATCTTGGACAGCTGCGACTGGGACACGCCGGTGGCCGCCGCGAGCTCTGACTGGGTCACGTCGTAGCGGGCTGCCCTCCCTCGGAGGATGCCGACGATCTCACGGGCCAATTCTGTGGGTGTGTATTCCTGCACGACTCAGATCATGCCAGATCTGGACCAATTATGCGAGTGCCACCACAACTCATGCCATATGAACTACGCTATTCCACATGAACTACGAATCTCCCAGCAGCAAGGCGGCTCGATCCGTACGGGCGCTGCTCGCAGAGAAGCGTGAGTCGATCGAGAGCTTGGCTGAGGCTACAGGGATCGCTCACTCCACGCTGAAGCGACGCCTGCTCACCATCTCCCCGTTCACCATCGACGAGCTGTCGGTCATTGCAGAGCACTTCGGAGTGCGCGTCCATGACCTCCTCACTCCACCCTCCGAGCGGCTCGCGGCGGTCTAGTCATGACCACCGCAACCGCCGAGAAGTTCCTCACCACGGACGAGGCAGCAACGCTGCTCAACCTTCGCCCGGGCCTCCTGCGGGAGTGGCACTACCTCGACAAGCAAGACGGCGGCAACCGAGGGCCGAAGCCCAAGAAGTTCGGCCGCCTCGTCCGCTACCCGGTCAGCGCGATCGACGCCTGGCTCGCACAGCAAGACCACTAGACGAAAAGAGGCCCCGCAGCTGGAACTGCGAGGCCCACGGAAAGGACAACACCTTGTCGCAATCCATCGCCACCCAGCCTACCGCCCTCATGCCGTTCTCGTACGGATCGCACGCGGTCCGCACGGTGATCATCGAGGGTGAGCCGTGGTTCGTGCTCGCCGACCTCTGCACGGTGCTCAGCATCGAGTCGGTCGCTCGCGTCGCATCCCGCCTCGACGAGGGTGTGCGCTCGAAGCACACCCTTGAAACGGCCGGCGGGCGGCAAGCCATGACGATCGTCAGCGAAGCCGGCATGTACGACGTCGTCATCCGGTCAGACAAGGCCGAAGCGATCGCCTTCCGCCGTTGGATCACGAGCGAGGTGCTTCCCTCCATCCGGAAGACGGGCAGCTACGCGGTGAACCCGCCGAGCGGTGCCGAGCTCATGGCGCTCGCCGTGATCGAGGCTCAGCGCACGATCGCGGCCGGGCAGGCCCGGGTCGCGGAGCTCGAGGAGCAGGCCGCGGAGGACGAACCGAAGGTCGCGTACGTGGACACGTTCGTCGCCGATGGGGATCTGCGCCTCATGCGGAACGTCGCGAAGTCCCTCGGCGTCAGCGAGAGCCAGCTGCGCGCCGAGCTCGTGAACCACGGCTGGATCTACGTCGAGTCGTCGACCCGCTGGTCCGACTCCGAGCAGCGCAAGCTCCGCATCTTCCGCTACTCCGCCTACGCGGAGAAGCGCGACTACTTCGCCCCGGTCCCGAACCACGACGCGCCCCGGTTCAAGGGGGAGCTCATGCACACGTTGAAGGTGACGCCGGCGGGCGCGCTCGCCATCGCCCGCGCTCTGAAGTCCTGGGGTGTGGCGGCATGACCTACGTCGACTCGCCGTGGCACGCCGCCGCGCAGCTGCTCGCCCTGATCTTCGCTGTCGTCCTCATGTCGGCGGCCCTGCACCGCATCAGCGACCGCGCGACCCGCGCCCTGGACATGGCCGCGATGGCTATCGGGAAGGACGAGTACGTGACCGACTCCTACGACCGCTGGTCAGATCAGCGGCTCATCGACGAAACCGAGCAGGAGAACTGGCGGGCGGCCCGCATCGGGCAGGCCATCGAGATGCACCCGGACCTCTGGGAGGTGCCCGTGAGCCGCACGTTGTCCGTGCAGGGGCGAACGCGCGTCGAGGCGCTCGAGAACGCCGAACCGTACCGGGAGGCGTCATGAAGCGGCCCGTTCCGGAGATCTGCCTCTACTGCCGCGACCGCGTCGGCATCAAGCGGTGGATCGTGCCCGAGATCACCTACGACGACGAGGGCGAAGGCCCCGAGCACTTCAAGACACAAGACAGCGCAGAGAAGCGCATCGAGCAGTGGTTGGAAGACCACGCAACCGAGTTGGAGCCAGCATGAACACCACGACAGAACTCAAGCCGGGACGCATCGTCGTCGACGCGGATGCACCCCGCGAGGTGTGGATGGACGAGCGCGGCGTCGGCGTGACGGCGTCGGTCGCGAAGGAGATCGCGACCGGCGGACGCTCCGTCTGGGAGAAGCAGCTCGACACGATGCTGAACGGGTCGACGTGGTTCGGGAACGCGCACACCGAGCGCGGGCACCGCGACGAGGACGACCTCATCGCGCACGCCGCGACCATCGACCCCACGATCGAAGCGAACAGTGCCCTGTGGGCGCACGCCGACTCGGACGACTACCGCGCCACCCCGGACGGTGTCGGCGACGACTCGGTCGCCGAGGTGAAGTCGCTGAAGGAGGGCGACGGCTTCGGCCCGATCCCCGCCGACCACTACGCGCAGATGCAGTGGCAGATGTTCGTGCTCGGCAAGTCCCGAGCCCTCTACGTGCGCAAGCGCGACGACGGGAAGGGCGGGGTCGCTGACCTCGACGAGAAGTGGGTCGATCGCGACGACGACTACATCGAGTTCCTGAAGGAGCGGGCGGACGCGTTCATCGCGTGGCGTGACGCTGACTGCCCGGAGTTCGACGACGTCGACGACGTGCTCGGCGACCTCATCCAGGAGGCACTCGAGGCGAAGCAGGGCCTCGCGGCGCCGCAGGCCCGCGACAAGAAGGCCGCCGCCGCCCTCAAGAAGGCGCTCGAGGCTCGCTCGCACTCCGAGTACGGGGTGACGCTCACCCTGCCGCTCGGCGAGGTGAAGCTCACCGCCGCCTCCCGCGTCCTCACCCTCGACGAGGAAGCCATCCCCGACCACCTGAAAGCGAAGCGCCACGCGAAGCTCACCGCCGCGAAGACGGCCCGCGACCGCGCCGACGAGCTCGAGCAGGAACTCGTCCGCGAGTACGGCGTCACCACCCTCGGCACGTCGCAGTCGCTCCGCATCACCACCACGAGGAGCACGAAGTGAGCCAGCAGACAGCGGAGACGATCGCCGACATCGAGCGCATCGTGCTCGCCTCCGGCCAGTGCGTGCGCACCGCCGAGGTCTTGTTCTCCCAGGACGGGGCGACGTGGTCGCCGGTGTTCGCGAAGACCGACGACAACCCGGTCCCCGCGTTCATCCGAGCATCCGCGCAGCGCACCGGGACGACCGAGCCGACGGTCGTTTTCCTCTCATGGGAGGAAGCGATCCCCGCCGACGACGAGTACCACGGCCTGTGGATGCGCCGCCCGATGGCGCTCGCCGGCGCTCGCGCTCGCCGTGACGTGTACCGTCGCGCGTTCCGCGACCTCGTCGACATCGTCTCGAACCCCGCCGAGGGCGACGATCCCGACATCGAACGTGCAGCCGCGCAGCCCGCCGAGGAGGAGGCGCCGCGCGACTGGGTCGCCGAACTCACTGCGGCCGCGACACTCGACGAGCTCCGCGAGGTGCACCATGCGGCCAAGAAGGCTCGCGCGATGAAGACGCCGCAGTTCAAGGCGTGGAAGGCCCGCAAGACTGAACTCGAGGGCCGCGAAGCCGTCGACACCGAACCGGCCGCCCGCGACGCGCTCGCCGCATCCGACGCCTTGCCGGGAGCCGTCGGCGTCGCGCTGCTCGCCGCCCTCGACGAGGCGCAGGCTCGCCGCGTTCCGACGCCGCTCGACCTCATGCGGGGTCGGCGATGACCGGCTACGTGGACCCCGCGAACGGCGAGGTCGTGGAGTCGCCGATGGAGCTCGTCCCGCTGAACCTCGGCGACCTCGACGAGAACCAGATCGCGCAGCTGATCCCGACGCCCCCGCAGGCCGCGGCGGCACTCCAGAAGGCACGCTCGGTGAACTCGCGCATGCCGGGCAAGCTCGACGGTTTCCGCAAGGACCTGCAGACCACGGAGCGTGAGCTGAAGCTCGCCGTCGCGCTCGAGGTGAAGTCCCTCCGGGAGGACCACCCGAAGGCGACCCTCTCGGAGCTGCGCGAGCTCGCGACCGCTGACGACCGGGTGCAGCGGGCCCTCGACGCCCGCGACACGGCCTGGCTGCTCTTCGAGTACGCGAAGGACTGGGCGAAGTCCATCGCCGCCGACATCGAGCTGCTCCGCAGCATCAACGCAAACTTCCGGATGGAGCACCGATGAACGCCCTCGAGCAGGCAGAGAAGCGCGTCCGCGACGCTCAGGCGGACGTGGAGGCCAAGCGGCAGGTGTTCGCCGCGGCACGGGCTCGCTCGTCCGCGGTCACCCCTGGTGGCCTCGAAGACGTCGACCACGGCGTGCTGTCCGGCACCACCCGGAAGTTCAGCCAGCGGGCGAACACGCGCCGCATGAACGCCTACGACGCGGAGGCCCGCGCCGCGGGAGCCCTCGACGTCGCCGAGAAGGCCCTCGAAGCCGCCCACCGCGGCGTGGAGCTCGCCCACCAGAACGCGCCCATCGAGTACACGCGGGAGCAGCTGGAAGCCGCCACTCACGTCCGCACGTGGCGGGGCTGGGAGCGCATCGTCCGCGTCAACCGCTCGTCGGTGAAGGTGTTCCGCGCGGCGGGCGAAGACGATCTCGTGAAGCTCGCGAAGATCCTCGAGGTGCGGTGATGGCCGCGATCTCGCAGGTCGACCGGCAGCAGATGTACGCCCGCGACGTCCACCGGTGCATCCGGTGCAGCGCCGAGCAGCTGCTCACGTGCCAGCACCGCGCGGCTGTCGGCATGGGCGGATCCAAGGTTCAGCCGCGCGTCCTCGAGTGCGTCACGGCGTGCCTCGAGTGCAACATGCGCTTCGAGTCGGACCTGCAGGGCGAGGCCCTGCGCTTCGGGTGGAAGGTGCGCCGGTGGGCGAACGCCGCGGCCGTGCCGGTCTTCTACCCGCTCGAGGGGATCTGGTGCGTGCTCATCAACGACACGCGCCGACCGATCACAGAGGCCGAGGCGGTCGCGATGATGCACGCCGTCTACGGCCAGGAGCAGTACGAGAAGTGGGGATTGGCAGCATGAGCGAACTCATCGCCTT
Organism: Pseudoclavibacter terrae; assembly: GCF_008831075.1. Classification (GTDB taxonomy): domain Bacteria; phylum Actinomycetota; class Actinomycetes; order Actinomycetales; family Microbacteriaceae; genus Pseudoclavibacter; species Pseudoclavibacter terrae. Next base: position 1,274,221 of record NZ_WBJX01000001.1, read on the forward strand.
CGACACATTCGCCGGCACCGGCTGGGGCGTCGCCTGCCACTGGCTCGGCATCCGCGAGTACGGCGTGGAGCTGATGCCCGAGGCTGTCTCGACGCGGGACGCCGTCGGAATGACGACCGTCTACCGCGATGTCTGGGACGGCATTCTCGACCCCGCGAAGGTGCCAGCGCACGACATCAAGATCTCGTCGCCGCCGTGCCAGACATTCTCGGCCGCCGGAAACGGTGACGGGCGCCGTGCCCTCGGCGACGTGCTCGCCGCGGTGAAGGCGGGCGTCTACATGCGCCCGCTGGATCTCTACGAGCTCACGAAATCGCTCGACCCACGGACGGCGCTCGTGCTCACGCCGCTCGCGCACATCTACCGGGAGCGCCCGCGACTGGTCGCGCTCGAGCAGGTGCCGCAGGTGCTCCCCGTCTGGGAGGCGTACGCCGCGGTCATGCGCGAGTGGGGCTACTCCGTCGCCGTGGGCGTGCTAAACGCCGAGCAATTCGGCGTGCCGCAGACCCGCCGCCGCGCCATCCTCGTCGCTCGCCGCGACGGCCGCGAGGCTCGCCTTCCGGCACCGACGCACTCGCGCTACTACTCGCGAGACCCGAAGCGCTTAGACGACGGTGTCCTGCCCTGGATCAGCATGCCGACGCGCTCGGCATGGACGGCTTCACCGCTGAGAAGGCGATGGGAAAGGGCATGGTCGAGCGCTACGGCGAGCGGCCCGGTCGCGACGCGTCACAGCCCGCGTTCACGATCCGGGCAGCAGCCGGTGGCATGGAGCCGGGCGGGTTCATCCTGCGCTCGAACTACTCCTCGGGGTCCGGTGGCGAAGCGCCCGAGGGCAGCAAGCTGGCGCGCACGGAGCGCTCAATCAACGAACCAGCCACGACCATCACGAGCAAGGCCGGGTCGATGAGATTCGTTCGCCGCGGCCTTGAGGACCGACCAGCGCCGACCATCACGGGCGGTGGCACCGAGACGGGAGGCGCTGAGCCGATTGCGAAGCTCGCGCGCTACACGGAGTCCGAGGCATGGGTAGGTGACACGAGGCGACTCTCCATCGAGGAAGCCGCCGTGCTGCAGTCCTACCCGCAGTGGATCTTCGACCGGCCCGCTCCGACCGTCGTCGGAACGCGCCGCAGCGAGGGCGGCATGCTCATCGGGCGCCAGCTCGCCGACGGCTCGCGCCGCGACGTGGGCGGACACCAGACGAGCGTCGGCCTTCGTGAGGGGCAGCTCGAGGGCGTCCGCGTATCGGGCCAGCAGGCGGCCACACTGCAGTCGTACCCGACGCCGTTCCCGTTCCAGGGCACGAAGGGCAAGCAGTTCCTGCAGGTCGGGAACGCGGTGCCGCCGCTCATGGCGGCCGCGATCCTCGCCGAGCTCATCGCCCCACCCGAGCCGCTCGACGAGTGGCAGACGGCCTTCCTCGGGTCGACCGCCGACCACTTGGCGGTGTGAGCGATGAGCCTTCCAGAGTTCGCGATGACCTACGTCGCCTACTTCCCGGAGCACGGCGTGCTGAAGGTCGGTCGCGCGTGGATCTGGCAGCGCCTCAACGAGCTCGGCGATCTGGGCGCGCACATCATCGTGCTGCAGCGCGGCACCGACGCTTCGTGGGAGCGGGAAGCGCTGAAGGTGCTGGCCCGCTGCTTCCCGAAGGCGTTCGCCAACTACATGGACGCCGAGCCCGTCTTGGGGAAGGGCGGCAAGGGCCACACGGAGTGTTTCGCCGTCGAGGAGTACGACCTGCAGTTCGCGCTCGACAGGTGCATCGAGGGATTCGCGAGAGGGAACGAGACAGGTGAGAACGAAGCAACGAATGATCGACGCGAGCGACCTCGCGTCGCCGGAGTACGAGAGGGTGCCGGACGAGGCGAAGCCGACAGCGGTGGGCCTGTGGTTGCATCTGGACCCGCTGGGGCGGGGGCCGATGGACCCGGAGTGGATCGCGGAACGCGTCTACCCGAGGCGGGACCGGACGGTGGCAGCCGAGATGGTCTTCGAGCACCTCGTGATGCTGATCGATGCGGGCTTCCTCGCCACCTACGAAGCGGATGGCTTCGAGTGGTTGCAGCTCTCTCGGCCGTTGAAGGTCGACAAGCGGGGCGTGACGATCACGACTCCGGACCCGCCAGGGCAGTTTCCATGGACGTCCATGGCTGGGGGGAGAGAGGGCGCGAGGGAGCGAGCGAGAGCCGAGGTGCGGGCCGAGCGGGAGGCGAGCGCAGCGGGCTGGGATGCGGTGCAGCGAGACCGCAGACGCGAGGTGCGCCGCCCGGACAAGCCGTTGACGCTCAGCGCACCGCCTGCGTTCTGCCACGAGCACATGCCGGCAGGCTCCGGCGGCACCCCCTGCGGACCTTGCAGAGACACCCGCATCGTTCGCGAGGACTGGCTGAGATCCGCCATCTACGAACAGAAGCTCACGACCTTCTACGAGCAAGGAGAAGCAGATGACTGGCACGGCGCCGACCTCAACACGTTCTGAAGCTCCCGCACCGGTCCGTCTGGCCTACGTGGTGTCTCAGGACAAGGCCAACGAACTCGAGGCGGCCGCAGACCGGAAGGGTGTCGCTCCTGGCGTGCTGATGCTCATGGCCTTCGAGTGGGCGATCGCTGATCCCGTGCCGCCGTCCATCGTCGTCATCACCACCGAGCAGAGCAACGACATCGTCCGTCTCATCCGAGCGGACTTCGATAACACCACGATCGCTGACTGGGTGCACGTAGCTGTGTCCACCGTCGAGGCGATCCGAAAGGAGATGGCCTGATGGGTCGATCAGAACGAGAGGCAGCCGAGGCGCTCATGGATTACAAGGAGTGGGCCGAGACGCCGGCGGCATCCGAGTCAGAGTTCGTCGTGCGCGCCACGTTCACGAATGAGGACGTGCACACCGTCGAGGTGTACCCGGCTCGCCTGTGGGAGGAAGCGATGGAACGCGCTCAGCATGTGAACGCCTCGGCGATCCGCATGACCGAGATCTACGGCGATGCCGGGGGTGGGCGCATCTGGGCGACTCCGATGACGCGAGACCGCGCGAACGCGATGGGTGATCTCTGATGGCTGGGGACACGATCATCACTGTCGTCGGGAATCTGACCGCCGACCCGGAGCTGCGATATACGCAGAACGGCTTGGCGGTGGCAAACTTCACGATCGCCTCGACGCCGCGCATCTTCGACCGTCAGGCGAACGAGTGGAAGGACGGCGACCCGCTGTTCCTGCGCTGCTCGGTGTGGAGGGAGTGCGCGGAGCACGTCGCGTCGTCGCTCGTGAAGGGCTCTCGGGTCATCGTGCAGGGCCGCCTGAAGATGCGCCGCTACGAGACCGAGTCGGGTGAGAAGCGCACGTCGACGGAGCTCGAGGTCGAGGAGATCGGCCCGTCGCTTCGGTACGCCACGGCTCAGCTCACGAGGACGAGCGGTCAGGGCAAGGGGCAGATCTCGGGCACGGCGTCGGTCGGGCAGAAAGAGCAGCAGCGGGGCTGGTATCAGCCGGACCAGCAGCCCTCGAGCGACCAGCCCGCCGAGCCTTCACAGCAGGCGTGGGGAGGTGGCGGCAATGACTTCGACGAGCCTCCCTTCTAGGCCGAAGCGCATTCAGCGGAAGCGCACCAAGGGGTGGCGGATGCCGGAGGGTGCCGTGTATGTCGGGCGCCCGTCGCGTTACGCGAACCCCTTCCGTCTCCGCGAATCGAGGGTCGTGCGTGGGCGGGGCGGCGTGGTGCAGCTGTACCGGGTCGACGTCCCTGTTGAGTACGCGGCGCTTCGAACCGAGCGGAGCCGCGACATGTACCCGGAGGAAGCGCACAGTCTCGCGACGAACCTCTTCCGCTCGTATCTGGCCGTGACGCCAGAGTTGGACCTCGAACCGTTGCGGGGCCGGGATCTGGCGTGCTGGTGCCCGCCCGGTCTTGCGTGCCACGCCGGGGTGCTGCTGTCGCGAGCGAACAGAGCCGAGTCGTGATGCGCCCAGCAGCTTGGGCTCCGGCCGCCGTGCCTCGTGAGGGCATCAAGGGCTCGTGCAGTCGGCGGTGCTGCTGGCGGGGCCCGCATGGCTCGTGCGCGACGAACGGGTCGTGCCGGTGTCACTCGGCCGAGCACCTCGCCGAGGTCGCGCAGGCCGCGGAGGTCAGGAAGGCGCTCGAGGCCATCATCACCGCCTCAGGGCTTGGTATCGAAAACGAAGGGGAGAACGCCAATGCCAGTTGACAACATGCCGCACATCACGGCGGAGTCCGCGGATCGGACGCTGACGCTCGGGGAGTTGCGTGAGCTCGTCGAGGCGGCGGCCCTGTACCCACCGTCGACCATCGTTCGGGGTCAGATGATCCCGTTCTTCCTCCCGGATCTCGGGAACACGAAGGGTGGGCGGATCATGAAGCTCGCTCTCGACAAGCCAGAGGCGGCCCGTCGTGGCTGAGCAGGAGTACACGCCGACCGAGGCGGACCGCCTGGCTCGGATTATCAGGAGGGCCACCGGAGGTTCGCACGCGGGGTCAGCCTCCCTTGCAGAAGCCATCGCGGATTCCGGCTTCTTGCACGAGATCAGGACCGACGAGCGCGCGAAGCGACCCGACCGGGAGCAGGTGATCGAGAAGCTCGCCGAAGCGCTTGGTGAGAAGGAAGCCCTGTTCTGCACTCGCGACTGGTCGGGGTGGACCTACAACACCATGACCGCCGAGGACTTCATGGACGTATCCGGAGATGCCGAGGCGCTCGGTGAAGTCGCTGACGCCGTGCTCTCGTCGCTCGCTCTCGAACCCGAGGCCCGCGAGGAGCCGACCGTCGAGGAGTGGACGAAGCTCTTGTATGCCGAGCGCGAGCGGCAGATCGCCAAGGGGTACACCCCGGAGCATGATGCCGCGCATGGACTTCGGCACCTGCTCAACTGGGCGCTGGAGTATGCCCGTCGCGGCCGCGCTGTTGAGGCGTCGGCGCTGGTTCTGTCAGCGCTTCAGCTGCCTGCTTCGGCAGTTCGTCAGGAGCCCACCAAGCAGCTCGCGACGTACGTGCATGACATCAAGCTGGCGAGGCACATCGTCATTGACGACAACGTGACTATCGACGGCTTCGTGCTGCCGTGGTGGGTGACGCAGGATATGGCGATCGAGGATCTGACGGGCGACCCGGAGGGGTCACCTAACGCACTGCAGACGGTGAGGTTGGCTTTCTTCGCTGATCGGGTGACGGTCGATGAGGAGAAGGTGGCTGAGCTCGGCACGACGATCGCGCGCATCCCCTTCGATCGCGAGCCCCGCGAGGAGTCGGAGGACGACGAGCCGGACACGCCACTCGACGACTGCCCGGCCTGCGATACCGCCCTGAGTGATTGCTCACCGGACGAAGCGTGTTGCGAGGACTGCTCGCACACCGCCAATTGGCCGGCCTCCGAGGTGCCAGAGCTCGAGCGAGAGAAAGCTCGAGCGTGGGACACGCTGGCGCAGCATCCCATCTTCGCCGGCAGTGAGGGGCTCGCGCGTGTCCAGGCGCTGGCGATGTGGCGCAAGCTCGACAGCCTCATCGACATCCCCGCTGCCGAGGCCCGCGAGGTCACCGAGGCGAAGGTCGAGGCTCACGAGCACGACTGGCAGGGTTGGCACGACGGGTACGAGGTGTGCACCGATTGCCCCGAAGCCGCCGAGAGCGACGGGAACCACTACCGCCGAGCCGCTCGGGAGGTGTCCCGTGGCTGAGGTCGAGGTGGCGGGCGCGTTCGGTGCTCCGGAGCGTATCGACCTGGCGCCGGTGCGTCATGCGCTGTCGCAGGCTCCTGACCTGTTGCAGCACCTCGCGCACCTCGTGATCAAAGGTCGCTTCGAGGATGGCCAACCGGTTGCTCGCGATGTGCAGTCGACGCCTGGGCGGATTGCTCCGATGGATCAGATCGATGCGACGTTCGCGTGGTTGTGGGTGCTGGCTGAGAAGTGGCAGCGCCCGGGTCTGGTGTCGGTGGAGCACATGGTGCGTCGTGCTGACTCGGGGAAGGTGCTCGGCCCTCGCGGGGTGAAGGGCACTCCGGACGGCGGCGATGTGCTGCTGGTGTGGGCGCAGACCCTGGTGCACCGCATCGACGCCCAGTGGGGCGTCATCGAGGTCAGCATGGGCGACGCGAGGGTCTGGGGTCAGTACGAGGCTCGGGAGTTCGTGGAGTCCGCTGACGCGCACCTGTTGCGGCCGCTGGCGATGTGGCCCCTCGACGAGCGCGCCCCGGTGCCGGCGAGACCTCGGGAGTGCCCGACGTGCGGGGAGCGGGATGTGTGGGCGGATCTCGACTCGGTCACTGCTCTGTGCAAGTCGTGCCGGAAGACGGTCGTCGTGGAGCGGTGGGTGTCGGTGAAGGAAGCGGCGCGCATCCTCGACGTCGCCGAGCGGACGATCCGGGACTGGCTGGCTGAGGGCCTCGCATCGAAGCCGCTGGGGCGTGGTCGGTCGGTGGAGTTGGGCGCTGCTCGGGAGGTGCGCGACATGCGGGCGGCTCGGTCGATTCTGAACCTCCGATCCGCCGCGTCTTCGGTATAGGATGCACCTGTGCGATTCGTGACTGAAGAGTCGCGGACGTGAAGCCCCGGACCTGAATACAGGCCCGGGGCTTCTTGCATGCCCGGGGGGTAACGACGCCGACCCGGGGGCAGGTCATGCCGGGGCCACCTATGCGGACCCCGACCCCAAATACGTGCAGCCCCAGCTATGGGGTGTGCAACCGGTCACGCGCCCCGGGCACGAGAAGAGCGCGACTACTTCCCAACGGTGGGTGGTGTGCGGCATGGACGAAGACGACAACGAGTGCGTGGTCATCGGCAACGACTGAGCGAGGTGACGATGCCGAGCAAGACGAACGCGCACAACGCCAACGGTCACCGCCGCCGCCAGCTCGTCGACCGCATCAAGGCCACGGCCACGCACTGCGCGCTCTGCGACCTACCGCTCAACCCTGACGCTGTAACCCCAGCGCTCGACTCGACGGAGATCGACGAAGATCTTCCTCGGGTTCGTGGCGGCAACCCACTGGACCCTCGGAACACGGTCCCGATGCATCGGAGGTGCAACAGGTGGAAGTCAACGATGACCCTCGCCGAAGCACGCCAACTCCTCGCCTTGGGAGCCACCGTGCACGAGCCCCTGAACCGCGCTCAGAGACGAGCAATGCTCCAACCCTCGGTCGGGGCGTGGGAGACCGGCGCGAGCCGGTGGACGGGCACCCAGGGGGGTACACCCTCCCCTCCCGGCTAGGGCCCTCCCACAGGCATAGGGCCGATATCTCCCCGTCTTTTTCCACACGAGGTAGCGCCACAACTCAGGTGCCACTCCTGGGCCTTCTGATGGCGTTGTCGCGGGCGTACCGGCTTCGTGTGCCGGTCGCGATCATCCGTGCGATCCTGCCGCCGCATTCCACGCCGTCATTCTCGACCCCGTCAACTTCCAAGTAATCACTACGATTATGTGTGACATTCGCTAGAATGAATGCATGGACAGTCGGCGATGCGAAGTGTGCGGAGAGCGCATCAACCTCTCTCGCGTCGACGCTCGCACCTGTGGGCCGCGGTGTCGCAAGCGCCTCTCGCGGCGCGCACCCTTCCCAGGGGTCATGCTCGCCGAGGACCGTTGGATTCGGTGGGAGCTGACGCCTCGCGGTGGGAAGCTCACGAAGCTGCCGTTGCGGCTCGACGGGTCGCTCGCCTCGTCCACCGATCCGGCCTCGTGGTCTTCGTACCGCGACGCGACCGCGTCGACGGCCGGGGACGGTCTGGGATTCGTGCTCGGTGCCGGTATCGGGTGCGTGGACCTCGATGACTGCCTCGCCGATGGGATGCTCGCCGACTGGGCGCTCGCCGAGCTCGATGGGCGCCGAGCGGATGCGCTGCTCGTCGAGGTGTCGCAGTCCGGCAAGGGCCTGCACATCTTCCTGCCGATGGCCCAGGGAAAGGGCCGAGTTATCCGTGACGGAGAGCGTCACGTCGAGATCTACCCGCCCGACTCTGGACGCTTCATCGCTGTCACCGGGAGGCACTACCGGGGGTGAGTCATGTCTGACGTCGGAGGCGATGAGCCAGTCCAGCAGTCGGTGCTTGCCGCCGCCCGCCTCGATCGGGCGGCGCTGCTCTCGGCCATGCGTGACCTCATCGCGACGCAGCTTGACAAGGGCGTGGCACCGCGGGACCTGGCTTCGCTGACGAAGCGTCTCGCAGACATCTCCGAGGAGCTCGAGAAGCTGGCGACGGCCGGAGACGGTGAGGCTGCTGGTGGAATCGAGGAAGTCGAATTCAAACCCCGCGTCGTCGAGCGCCTCCCGTAGCGAGGCGTCCAAGCGGCCCCTCGACGAGGTCGCCAGGCACGTGCAGATCCCCGAGGGGATCGTGTCGACGATCTGGCCGTCGGTGCAGAAGCAGTGCGCGCGCTTCGGTGTCGGCTTTGACCAGTGGCAGGACGACCTCGGAGAGTTGATCCTCGCCCGCCGCGAGGACGGGCAGTATGCGTGCTCCGTCGGCGGCGCGGTGCTCTCCATCCCTCGTCAGACCGGCAAGACGTACACGATCGGCTGGCTCGTGTTCGCGCTGTGCACGATGCAGCCGAACATGACGGTCATCTGGACCGCGCACCGCACGCGAACGGCCAATGAGACCTTCCAGGCGATGCGGACGATGGCGAAAAAGCCGGGCGTCGCGTCGTTCATCGAAAGCGTTCGCGCCACGAACGGCGAGCAGGAAGTCGCGTTCGTCAACGGCTCCCGCATCCTCTTCGGCGCCCGCGAGCAAGGCTTCGGCCGCGGCTTCGCTGAGGTCGACGTGCTCGTGCTCGACGAGGCGCAGATCCTCACCGAGGACGCCATGTCCGACATGGTCCCGGCCACGAACGCGGCTGCGAACGGTCTCGTCATCATGATGGGGACGCCGCCTCGCCCGAAAGACCCGGGCGCAGTGTTCGCAGAGCGTCGCCGCGACGCGCTCGCCAACGACCCCGACACGCTCTTCGTGGAGTTCTCCGCGGACCGCGACGCCCAGCTCGACGACTGGGTTCAGCTCGCGAAGGCTAACCCGTCCTTCCCTCACCGCACCGGCAAGACCGCCATTCTGCGCATGCGGAAGCTCCTCGGCTCCGATGACTCGTTCCGCCGAGAGGCGTACGGCATCTGGGACGAAGTCGCCGGACTCTCGTCCCACTTCAAGCCGGGTCAATGGTCGTGCCTCTACGACCCGTTTGTGCCCGAGGGGAGCGTCGTCTTCGGCGTGAAGTTCTCCGTCGACGGAGCGCTCATCGGTGTCTGCGCCGCGGTCAAACCCCGGGAGGGACCGATCGCGGTTTCCGGCATCCGCCTCGCGTCAACGGGCGAGGGATTCTCCTGGTTCGTGGAGCTCGTCAAGGCCCAACGAGACCACCTCGTGCAGGTCGTCATCGACGGACGCTCGGGCGTCTCCGCGCTCATTGAAGCGCTCGACGACGAAGGCTTCAAGGTTCGCGTCAAGGCGAAGCTGCCGGCGAGATTCATTCGCGTGCCGACGCTCGCCGAGTACCAAGAGGCGCACGTCATCTTCGAGCGCGCCGTGCAGGACGGCGAACTCTCCCAGGACGGATCAGCCACGCTCCTCGACCAGATAAGCCACGCCGTGAAGCGCCCCATCGGGACGCAGGGCGGCTACGGCTGGGGTGGCATCGGTGAGACCGACGACGTCACCCTCCTCGACAGCGGCACGCTCGCCGTCTGGGGTGCCCGAACGACGACCCGACGGGCGAACAGAAAGGTGGTCATCGCGTGAACACAGTCCCGACGATGATGCCGACTCCCAAGGTCGAGGGTCTCCTCGAGTCAGAGCAGGATGAGCTCAACGCACTCTTCCGAGTGTGGGCGACGAAGACGCAACGCAATGCGCTCAGGGTCGAGTACTACGACGGGCACAACGCGCTCAAGGATCTCGGCATCTCGATCCCGCCGGCACTCAAGCGCGTCGATACCGTTGTGGGTTGGCCCGCCAAGGCCGTGGACACGCTCGCGACCCGCTCCATGTTCGACGGGTTCGTCACTAACGGCGAGCTCGAAGATCCGCTCGAGCTGCGCCCGCTGCTGGACGCCAATCAGTTCGACTTCCTCTACGCGCAGGCCGTCGTGTCCGAGCTAACTCACTCGGTGTCGTTCATCACGACCACCCTCGGCGGCGTCGGGGAGCCCGACGTTCTCCTTTCGCTGAGGAGCGCCGAGTTCAGCGCGGCCCTCTGGGACTTTCGGCGTCGGCGAATCCGCTCGGGTATGGCGGTCGTCGACATGAGCGTCGAGCAGCCAGTAGAGCCGACGCTCCTCACCATGTATCTCGCCGACTGGGTCATCACGTGCCAGAAGATGCAGAAGACGTGGCGCGTCGTCGACCGGCGGATGAACCCGCTCGGCCGGCCCCTCATGGAGCCGATGCCGTTCAAGCCGTCTGAGCGCCGCCCCTTCGGGCGGTCTCGGATCACCCGAGAAGTCATGGCGCTCACCGACATGGCTCAGCGGGCCGCGCTTCGCTCCGACGTGCTCATGGAGTTCAATACAGCCCCGCCCCGTTACCTCCTCGGTGGCGACGACGAGGCGTTCAAGGATTCCAAGTGGACGGCCTACATGTCGCGGTTTCTCGCGATCTCGAAGGACGAGGACGGGGAGAAGCCGGAGCTCGGGCAAATGTCTCAGCTCTCACCGCAGGGTGCGATCTCGTACTTCGAACACCTCGGCGCGCGGTTCTCAGGCGCGACCGGAATCCCGCTGTCGTCGCTCGGTATCGCGCGGGAGAACCCCGAGTCGGCGCAGGCCATGACTGCCGCGAAAGACGAGCTAGTGACCACGGCGCAGGCTATGAACCGGGTCAACCGCATCTCGCTCACGAACGTCGCACGCATGGCGTTGGCTCTGCGCGAACGAGTGCCCCTCGACCGGCTACCGCCCGAAGCCGCTGCACTGCAGGCCCGCTTCAGGAACCCGGCGCTGCCCTCCATTGTGTCGCAGTCCGACGCGATGGTGAAGCAGATCACGGCCATCCCGAAGCTCGCTGACACCGAAGTTGCCCTCGAGGAGCTCGGTTACGACGAGTCGCAGATTCGACGCATTCAGTCGGACTGGCGCCGAAACCAGGCGCCGGGGATGCTCGACCGTCTTGCCAACGCCCGGACGGTGAACGGGGGACCGAATGACGGACCGGTCGGACCTCCTCCGCTATCAGTCGGCGCTTGACGAAGCGATGAGCCTCGCGCGCGGCGACCTCGACGAGGTCGTCCGCGCGATCCTCTCGCTCCCACCGGAGCAAGCTCGGGACGAACTTCTCGCTGTCCTTCCGGGCTTCACAGAGGTCTACGGCAACGCCGTCGCAGTCGCCGCTGCCGAATGGTATGAGGACGTGCGCCGATCGTCCATCGGTGGCACGTACCGAGCGCAGCTTGGCCCGACCGCCCCGCTCGACAAGGTCGAAGCATCGACTCGGTTCGCGGCGGGGCACCTGTTCACCGACACCCCAGAGAAAACCGGGGCAGTGCTGAGCGGCGCGGTTCAGCGGTACGTGGCCTACGCGGGCCGTTCGACCGTCGCACGCAACTCGCAGATCGACCGCCGCAGGCCGCGCTTCGCGCGCGTCCCGAAGGGGGCGACGACATGCGCGTGGTGCTCGATGCTCGCCTCCCGCGGCTTCGTCTACAACTCGCGAGAATCCGCGGGGCCCGGCGACGACTTCCACGATGACTGCAACTGCCAGATCGTGCCCTCGTTCGATGCCGGAGAGGTGCACTTCGACGGGTACGACCCCGACCTGATGTACGACCGCTACCAGGCTGCGCGTGCGGCTACTGGCGTCGACTCTCCGGGACAAAAACAGATCGTCTTCGAACTGCGGCGGCTGTACCCAGACGATTTCACCGACGGCGTGCACGACCACGCCTGACCTACAAGCTCGGGGCGCCGACCGGCTCCCCGTCACATCGCCCGAGCCGCACGGCAGAGGGTGACGATCCCGCACGGGAGGAACACACAAGATGAGCGACACAACCCCGGCGCCCGCCGAGGAAGCGACACCCACCGCGCCTACCGAGGCCCCGAAGGATGCTCCTGCACAGGACACCGACTGGAAGGCCGAAGCACGCAAGTGGGAGAGCCGCGCCAAGGAGAACTCGGACGCCGCGACCAAGCTCGCGGAGATCGAGGACGCCAACAAGACCGAGATGCAACGCGCCACCGAGCGCGCCGAGGCGGCCGAGCGGGAACGCGATGCGACGAAGGCCGAGGCGGAACGCCTCCGGGTCTTCGCCAAGCACAGCATTCCCGAGGAATACCAGGATCTCGTGCTCGGCACCGGCGAGCAGCTCGAGGCCAACGCCGAGCGCATCGCGTCGCTCATCCAACCAACCATCCCCGGACCCGTCATCCAGACGGAGGGTACCCAGCCGAACACCTCGGCCGGACCCTCCGACTGGCTTCGTGACCAGTTCAAGAAGTAGAGGAGCCAGACATGGCCGTCACCAACATCATCGGGCGCCCGGAAGTTTCCGACGCGCTCCTGCCCGACCAGACCATCAACGAGATCATCCAGGAAGCGCCGGCATCGTCCGTGCTCCTGACCCGCGCGAAGCAGGTCCGCCTCTCTGCCAAGAAGGCCAAGCAGCCCGTGCTCGACTCGCTGCCCGACGCCTACTGGGTCGACGGGGACACCGGCCTCAAGCAGACCACGCAGAACGCGTGGAAGGGCACCGTGATCACGGCCGAGGAGCTCGCCGTGATCGTCCCCATCCCCGACGCCGTCATCGACGACGCCAACGTCCCCCTCTGGGACCAGATCCGCCCCCTGCTCGCCGAGGCAATCGGCAAGAAGGTCGACCAGGCGGGCCTCTTCGGCACCGACAAGCCGACATCCTGGCCCACGGCCATCGTGCCCGGTGCCATCGCGGCCGGCAACACGGTCGCGGCGGGCACAGGCGCCGACTTCGGCGTCGACGTCGCCAACCTCGCCGAGAAGGTCTCGACGGACGGCTTCGCGATCAACGGCTTCGCGTCGCGCCCCGGCCTCTCGTGGCGCCTGCGCACGCTCCGCGACACCAACGGCCAGCCGATCTACGGCTCGCCGATGACCGAGGCGCAGGCCGCGGTCCTCTACGGCTACCCGCTCGACGAGGTCCGCAACGGCGCGTGGAACTCGGCCGCCGCCGAGCTCATCGCCGCAGACTGGTCGAAGTTCGTCGTCGGCATCCGCCAGGACATCACGTACGACCTCTTCAAGGAGGGCGTGATCTCCGACTCCGACGGCAAGGTCGTCCTGAACCTGATGCAGCAGGACACGAAGGCGCTGCGCGTCGTGTTCCGCGTCGGCTTCCAGGTCGCCAACCCGCTCACGCGTCTCAACGGCACCGCCGCGACGCGCTACCCGGCCGGCGTCCTGACGCCTGCACCGTAGGGGCTGTCATGGTGCTCATGATCGGGCCCGACAACGAGGTGCTGAACATACCAGCAGGGGGCGAGCACGCGCTGCGCGCCCTCGGCTGGGAAGCCCAGGAAGCCCCGCATGCCGAGCCGCTCAACGTGCCGGACATTCCGATCGCCACGCCGGAACAGCCGACGGGCACTCCGACCGACGGCGGGGGCGGGCCTCCGATCGTTCCCGCAGCTGAACCCGGCGAAGAGCCCAAGGCCTCCGCGTCGCGCGGCGACTGGGCCCGCTACGCCGAGCAGCGCGGCATCGAACCGGGCGAGCTCACCAAGGCCGAGCTCATCGCCAAGATCGCCGAGCTCCCGAAGGAGTAGCCATGCCAGAACAGCCGTTCGCGTCCGTCACGGACCTCGAGGCGCGTTGGAAGACGCTCACCGCGGACGAAAGGACGCGGGCGGCTGTTCTGCTGGGCGACGCGTCGCAGCTGATCCTCGACGAAGTCCCGAGAGCGACCGACGCCGACCCCAAGACTCGGCAACGGATCGTCTGCGGCATCGTCAAGCGGGCTATGTCCGGCCCTGCTGATGGGGTCGGCATTACGTCCCTGCAGCAGGGAGCGGGGCCGTTCCAGGCGACGACGCAGTTCGCGAACCCGACCGGCGACCTCTACCTCACGGCCGCCGACCGGCGCGCGCTCGGTGCGAAGCGACAGAGGGCATTCGAGATTGACCTGCTCCCGCTTGGCTATGGGGGGCAGGAGTAATGCTTGATGCCTGGCGCGTCCCCGTCGTGCGCATCCGCGACGCGGAGGGGACGAAAGACCAGTACAACGAGCCCATCCCCGGCGAGCCCGTCTCAGTCGACCTGCCGCCCGCGCTGTTCGGCCCGTCCGGCACGGACCTCGCATCTGGCGCGGGGGTCGCGGCCACCGTCACGGAACCGGCGGTCTACTGGCCGGGAGAGTGGCCGGACGTACAAACCGGTGACCGCCTCATCGTGGACGGCTACGAGTGGCGGGTCGACGGAATCCCCGCCAAGTGGCCGCTCGGTCTCGCCGTCGCGCTCACAGGTACGCACAGCACAAGGAGCACGCCGTGAAGCCGAAGTTTGTGCCAAACAGAGCGGGTATCGAAGCGGCTCTCAAGTCAGAAACTGCGAAGAGCGTCGTTCGGCAGGGCGGGAACACGATAGCGAAGCGGGCCGGACCCGGGTTCGAGGTCGACGTCAAGGTCGGCACGCGCGCCCGCGCCAACGTGACCGCGAAGACAGCCGAAGCTCGACGTCGGCAATCTCGCGACCACGTCCTCGAGCGGGCTGTCGGTGGTGGCGCGTGAAGCCCCCCGATGTGAAGGCCCTGATCCTGCAGCACCTACCCGAAGTGGTGGGTGCTGTTGTCGTCTCATCCAGGCCCGACAACGGCACGAACCGCTACGTGCGGGTTCTTGCGTCAGGCGGGGACGGGCGAAGCAATCGCTTGCAGCAGACGCTGCAAGTCACTCTCGACGTCTACGCCGAGAGCACCGGTCGCGCCCACACGCTCGCGATGGACGCCGACGCGTGGATGCACGCGCTCCCGGCCTCTGCCCTCCCGATTAACCGCATTGCTGGCGCCACCACGCCGGCCGAATATCCGGACCCCGACGTGGGGCTCGCTCGCTACACGGCCACCTATCAGGTGGTCGTTCTTTGCCGCTAGGAGGCACCCACTCATGACCACAAACGCACTCAACGCCCTGATCTTCGGATCGGACAACGACTCCGTCCACCTCGGCCCGGTCACCTCGCTCACGAGCGTCACCGGCCTCACCACGGCAATCCCCGCGGGGCTCGAAGACCGCGGATGGCTCAGCGAGGACGGCCTCAGCCTCGAGCTGTCCGACTCGATCGAGCGCCTACGCGGCCACCAGGGCAACAAGACCGTGAAGACGTTCATGTCGAACTCCGACACGAACATCACGGCCGCGCTGCTCGAGACGAAGCTCTCGACGCTCCTCGAGTACCTCAGCGCGACCGCGACGAAGGTCGGCACGGGAGCTGCGGCCATCGCCCGCATCGAGGCCCCCGCGTCCCGTCGCGTCGCGATGCTCTCCGGCGTCGTCGACCTGTTCGACACCTCCGGGGTAGGCGCGCACGTCCGCATCCTCCTCCCCACGATCTCGCTCGGCGAGCGCCAGGGGGTGGCGTTCACGAACAAGGACATCACCGCCTGGAACTACAACCTCGAGATCCTCGGCGGCTTCACGATCCTCACGAACGCCAAGGCGATCGTCGAAGACCCGAAGCTCGTCGCCGCGCCGTAACCGGCACCCCCTGACCCCCTGGCCGCGTCGCGTGCTCCCGCCGCGGCCAGGGACCACCCCTTCCGGAGCGCACCACACCACCCAAACCTCAGGAGCACACCATGGCAACCGCCACCCCTCGCAAGACCACCCCCGCCCGCACCACCCGCCAGAAGGCCGCCGCCGCCGGCGCAGCAGTCCCGCAGGACCGCGCCCAGAAGGCCGAAGCCAAGCAGGACACCCTCGAGATCGTCGTCGACGGCATCGAGCTGACCCTCGACCGCGACGTGCTCGACGACTACGAAGCCGTGGAGCTCATGGCCGTCGGCCTGCCGACCCGCATGTTCGACCTCATCTGCGGCGACCGCCAGAAGGAGATCCGCCAGGCGCTCGCCGACGAGAACGGCCGCCTGCGCGCCTCCGTCGTCGGAGAGTTCGTCAACAAGGTCGGGGAGGCAGTCGGCCAGGGAAAGTAGTCGGCCTCCCCGGGCTCCTACGCGAGCACGGGGAGGCCGTCGAGGCCGACCTGCTCTCCGAGTACGGCGTCGACCTTCTCGACCTCTGGCGGGGCGCGCTGACGCCTCGCCGGGCCGTCGTGCTCATTTCCCAGCTGCCACCCGGATCTCGCCTCAGGCGGGCGCTGGGCGGCGCGGAGGCATGGTCCGAGCAGGTCGCGGCCATCCACATCGAGGGTCAACGCAACATGGCGGCCACCCTCAGCGCCGCGGGCGTGAAGTCCGGCAAGATCCCGAAGCCCGTCGAGCCCCCGAAGCCCGGGTGGAAAGCCGAGGCGGAAGCCAAGGCCGAGCGGCAGGGCCAGAAGGCCGCCCGCTGGATCGAACGCAACAACGCACGAGAAACAGACGCCGGGGCCTGACCTTCAACGGTCGGCCCCGGCTCCACAACTAAACACAGGGGGTGTGCGTTGACGAGCACCGGATTCGACTTCGGCACCGCCTGGATTCAGGTCGCACCTTCCATGAAGGGCGTCAACAAGGCCATCGAGTCGAACCTCGCCAGCGCGAACGTCTCCGGCGTCTCCCGCGGGTGGGGCGAGAGCATCAAGTCCGACATCGGCGGCGCGTTCAAGGCCGCCGCCGCGATCGCCGTCACCGCGTTCAGCGCCGTCCGCGCCGGCGACTTCCTCAAGTCCTCCATCCAGGACGCGGGCCAGCTCGAGCAGTCCGTCGGCGCCGTCGACGTCGTCTTCAAGGAATCCGCCGGGCAGATCAGCGAATGGGCTGCAGGCTCCGCCCGCTCACTCGGCCTCACGAAGAACGAGTACAACGAACTCGGCACACTCATCGGCACGCAGCTCAAAAACGGCGGCACCGCCATGGACGAGCTCGCCCCGAAGACCAACAACCTCATCACCCTCGGCGCGGACCTGTCCGCCATGTTCGGCGGCACCACCAAGGACGCGGTCGGCGCGCTCTCCTCCGCTCTCAAGGGTGAGCGCGATCCCATCGAGGCGTACGGCGTCAGCCTCAACCAGGCCGGCGTCGACGCGAAGGCCGCGGAGCTCGGCTTCGAGAAGGTCGGCGGCGCGCTCTCCACCGAGGCGAACCAGGCCGCGACGCTCGCGATCATCATGGACCAGACCGCCGACGCCCACGGGCAGTTCGGCAAGGAACTGGACACCTTCGCTGGCAAGCAGGCCGTCTTCAACGCTCTCTGGGGTGACGCGAAGACCCGTATCGGCACGGCCCTCCTGCCGGCCGCCACGGCGTTCATGAGCCTCCTCACCGACTCCATGGTGCCCGCGCTCGAGTGGACCGCCGTCGGCCTCACCCACGTCATGACCGCCGCGTCTGGCATCTGGTCCGTGCTCTCGCAGGGCGACTTCAAGGGCGGCATCTTCGGCCTCGAGGAAGACTCGGCGTTCGTCGACTGGCTCTTCGAGGTCCGCGGTGGCGTCATCGCTTTCGGCGCGGCCTGGACGGCGTTCGACGGCGACGTCACGAGCTCCGGCTTCCCGGGGTTCATGGAGCGGCTCGCGTTCCTATCCCGCACCGTGTGGGAAGAGATGCGCGGCGGCGTCATCGCGTTCGGCGCTGCCTGGGCCGCGAACGACGGCGAGATCACCTCGTCAGGCTTCCCCGGCTTCATGGAAGCCTCCGCCTACTCGGTGCGTCAGCTCGTCGAATGGATCGGCGCGCTCGACTTCTCCTCGTGGGACGGCTTCGTATCCTCGCTCGGCACCGGACAGCCGGCGCTCGCCTCGATCGGGTCGAGCTTCCAGACCCTCGCACCCGCCGTCGGTTCCTTCGTCACGTCCCTCCCGGACATGGCTGGCGCCGTCGGCACCCTCGCATCCGCCGCCCTGCCGGCGCTCGCTGGGGCGCTCGGCTTCCTGGCCGACAACGTCGACACGATCATCCAGTGGATGCCGCTCATCGTCGCGGGCTTCGTGGCGTGGCGGGTGGCGACGGTCGTCGCGAAGAACGCTCAGGTCGCGATCGCGCCGATCATGGCCATCAACAACGGCCTGATCCTCGCGAACTCCATCGTCCAGCGGCAAGCTGCCCGGGAAACCGCGGCGGCAGCCGTTGCGACCGGCGTCAACACTGGCGCGCAGAACGCGGGCATGTTCGCCACCATCCGCTCCACGGCTGCGCTCGTCGGGCAGAAGGTCGCGATGCTGGCCACCTCGGCCGCCACTAAGGCGGCTGCGGCGGCGCAATGGGTCATGAACGCGGCCATGTCGGCGAACCCGATCATGCTCGTCGTGCTCGCCGTCGCGGCGCTCGTCGCCGGTCTCGTGTGGTTCTTCACACAGACGGAGCTCGGCGCGGCGATCTGGGCGAACTTCACGACCGCGATCGGCACCGCGTGGACGTGGCTGTGGGAGTCCGTGCTCAGCCCGGTCTTCACTGCCATCGGCGCGATCTTCTCGTGGCTGTACGACAACGTGATCACGCCCATCGTGGCCGGGATCGTCGCGTACGTGCAGATCTGGGCGGGCATCTTCACCTGGCTCTGGGACAATATCCTGTCGCCGGTGTTCGCGGCCGTCGGCGCGATCTTCTCCTGGATCTACAACAACGTCATCGTCCCGATCGTCACCGGCATCGTGCTCATGGTGCAGGTCTGGGCGGCGATCTTCACGTGGATCTGGACAGCGGTCATCAGCGTCGTGTTCGCAGCGATCGGGGCGATCTTCAACTGGCTCTACACGAACGTCATCACGCCCATCGTGAACGGCGTCGTCGCGTACATCCAGCTGTGGGGGACGATCTTCAACTGGCTCTACACGAACGTCGTCTCGCCGGTCTTCACGGCCGTCGGAGCGGTGTTCACGTGGCTCTATGAGAACGTCATTCAGCCCGTCTGGTCCGGCATCCAGACCGCCATTCAAGTCGTCGGCGACTGGATCACGAACACCCTGTGGCCCGGCATCCAGACGGTGCTCGGCTTCATGGGTGACGCGTTCAACTCGCTGAAGGACACCGTCACGACGGTCTGGGACAACATCAAGAAGGCGGCCGTCGCGCCGATCAACTTCGTGATCCAGACCGTCTACAACGACGGAATCAAGGCGCTCTTCGACGACATCGCGGAAGCGGTCGGCCTCGACATTCGCATGCCGACGGCGTCCACGATCGCGCTCGCCTCGGGTGGCGTCCTGCCTGGCTACACGCCGGGCCGGGACGTGCACAACTTCTTCTCGCCGACCGGTGGGCGCCTCGCGCTCTCTGGCGGTGAGGGGATCATCCGCCCGGACACGCTCCGCGCGCTGGGTGGGAAGCCGTGGCTCGACCGGGTGAACGCTGCTCGCGGCAACGCGGGGCAGGCGTTCGCGGACGGTGGCATCTGGGAGGACATCACTGGCGGCATCGCTGGTGCGGCTTCCTGGATCGGTGATGCAGTCGGGAACGTGTCGAAGATCATGACCGACCCTGCTGGCGCGATCGACACGCTCATCCGCACTCCGGTGAAGGCGCTGCTCGAGTCCATCGGCGGCGGCTCGTTCGGGTCGATGATCGCGGAGATCCCGCTGAAGGCGATCGACGGGATCGCGGAGTGGGCGCAGACGGCGATCTCGCCGCCGGCACCCACGTCCGGGGAGTGGGCGGGCGGCATCACGCTCGACCGACTTCGGCCGCTCCTGGCGAAGTTCCCCGGCCTCATGATCACCGACACCTACCGCGACCCGGCGTACAACGCCTCGGTCGGTGGGTCACCGACGTCGTTCCACATGGACAAGGCGAACCCGGCAGTGGACGTCGCTGGCCCGTGGGGTCAGATGAACGCGTTCGCGTCCGAGGTCGCGGCGGTCGGTGGATGGCGTCAGCTGCTCTGGCAGGTCGCTGGCCACTACGACCACGTGCACGTCGCCAACCAGGGCGGCATCTACGGGGAGCTGCCGACGTTCGACTCGGGCGGGTGGATGCAGCCGGGCCTCGCCTACAACGGGTCGAGCACGCCCGAGGCGGTGTTCACGAACTCGCAGTGGTCCGTGCTCGAGGGGAACCTCGGGGCCAACGGCATGCCGACCGAGCTCGTCATCGTCGATCAAGACGGTGTCCTGATCGGTCGCATGCAGGTCGAAGCGCAGGGTGTCGTCGAGTCGAACGAGGCCGGGCGGCGACGCACGGTGATGGCGGGAGGTGCTGCTCGTGGCTCATGAGCCGAACCTCATCGTCTACTCCGACGAGCGCGGCCCCCGGGTTGACGTGATCTTCCCGTCACTCCCGGCGGGCGCGCACACGCTGACGGTGGTCCGTGAGGCTCCACGCCAGACGATGCAGGTTCGAGGTGCAGTGCGGAAGCGGGTCTCACGGCTCGCTTCCGCGTTGGACTTCGAGGTGCCGTTCGACGTGGAGTGCTCGTACTACGCGATCGTCTACAACGACCGGGACGTGGAGATCGCCCGCACAGGATCGTCGTCCATCACGGTCGGCTCCGAGTCCCCGGATCACGCGAGGATTCACAACCCGCTCGATCCGTCGACGAGCGTCCTCGTGCGCTTCGAGGCGTCAGCGGTCGCGACGCGCTCTCGTCACTTCGACGGGGAGGTGCTGCGACCGCAAGGGCGTCGCCTCGGCGTCGTCGTGTCGTCCGGCCGGTCCGGGTATCGGGGCCTCGCGCTGGACGTCATCGCGGAGACGATGGAGCAGTCGGAGAAGATCGACGACCTCTTCGGCACGGGCCGGTCCCGGCTGCCGGTGCTGTGCGTCCGGGTTCCGAAGTCGCACTACCGCATGCGGTTCCCGCCGACGCTGATGGTCGCGGTACTCAACCCGGACGCGGTACCGATCCTCACGGACGACGCGGAGATCTGGCGCCTCACGGGCGACGAGGTCACCCCGCCGGCCCCGGCCGTGGTCGTGCCGATCCTCACCCGCGACGACCTCGACGCGGCGTACGCGACGAGGGATGCGATGGATGCCGACAACGTGACTCGCTTCGCGGCGAGCCGCCGATACGACCTTGCTGGGGGTGCTGGATGAGGCAGGTTTCCCCGCTGGCGGCCGACGCGATCGAGGCCGGAAGCTTCGAGGCTCGGCTGCAGCTGACCGCGTTCTACGGCGCCGAGGTGACCCTCGCCGATGTTCCGGTGGCTTCATGGTCCCTGTCCTCTGAGGAGGGCAGGGACGTGCCTACCGTCGGCACGCTCGACGCGGTGTACGTCGACGAGCAGGGCAACTCCGTGACGCCACGCTCGTTCACGGACTACCTCGCCCCGTTCGGGCAGGAGGTCCTCGCGCGCCTCGTCATCGGCGACGACGAGGTGCTGCCGCTCGGCAGGCTCCGCATCATAGAAACCCCCGACTCGTCGGACTCGAACGTGCTCCACGGCTCTCGGGTCATCACGGCGGCGTCTCGGGTGCGTCTCGAGGTCGCGGATCTCCTCGACAAGGTGCGGCATGCGGGCTTCACTGGCCCGACGTCGCCGCGCCATCAGTCGTGCTGGGCGGAGCTCGCGCACCTGACGGGCATGCGCCTCGCCCGATCCGTGGACGACAAGACCATGCCGCGCATCGAGTACGAGATCAGCACGGACGGCCGCCTCAAGGCGTGCCAGGAGATCGCCGCGCATCTCGGCGGGACGCTGTACGTGCGCTCCGACGGGGCACTGACGGTCCTTCCGAAGGCCACCGGTCCGGTCGTGCGCCGCATCCCCGTTGGAGGCCTCAGGCTGTCCGAGATGCGCCGCGCGCTCTCCACTGACGGCATATTCAACGAGGTCGTCGGCATCTTCGAGGACGCGGACCGCAACCCCCTGTGGGTTCCGCCCGAGCGCATCACGTCCGGGCCGCTGTCCGTCGACGGGCCCCTCGGTCGGCGCACGAGATACCTCGAGTCGCGCATGGTCAAGGACCTCGACGAAGCTCGCCGCACCGTGCGGGCTGCGCTCAAGGAGTCATCGACGCTCGCCTCGGTAGAGATCGACGTGGAGCTCGTGCTCGATCCGCGCCTCGAGATCGGCGACACCGTGCAGCTCGAGCGCGACGACGAGACGCTCACCGGCCGCATCACGAAGGCCGCCCACTCGCCGTCGAAGACGAG
Organism: Pseudoclavibacter terrae; assembly: GCF_008831075.1. Taxonomy (GTDB): domain Bacteria; phylum Actinomycetota; class Actinomycetes; order Actinomycetales; family Microbacteriaceae; genus Pseudoclavibacter; species Pseudoclavibacter terrae. The sequence goes on from NZ_WBJX01000001.1 coordinate 1,296,383, forward strand.
CCTCACGGTCGCTGTGACGGCCATGGTCCCTGAGCCGAACTTGGAGAGGGCCAATGCGATCGACTGACCAGATGCTGATCGACGGCATCAACGCGAGACGACCGACGCTGTCGTTCGTCGGCACGTTCCGGTACGCGAACGGCGCGCGCGCAGTCTGCGACGCACTCGGCGGGCAACTCGAGGCGGACTTCGCGGGCGTCTCGCAGCCCTCGCCGGGGGAGTCCGTGCAGATCGAGATGCGCAACGGCTCGTACCTGATGCTCGGACCGACGAGGCTGAACCCGAGCCGCGGCACGGTGGTCGCAGTCGCGGCACCCGGCGAAGTCGACCCGACCCTCGACCCGGTCGGCGACGAGATCCCCGAGCCCGAGTTCGACGAGAACGGCAACCCGATCCTCCCGCCGGTCCCGCCGGACACCACCCGGTGCGTCGTCGAGTCCGACGGGCGGGTGATGTGGCTGCCGTTCACGCAGTCCTACACGCCCTACGTGGGGCACGTCGTCGCGATCCAGTGGGGCGAGACGGGCGGCCTGGTCCTGGGCCGAGTGTCGGCGGTCCCGACGGCCCCTGGTCGGCCCTCCGTGGGTGTGCCGCCGCCGACGCAGGCGAGCTTCCGTCCGACGCCGTTCCACGCGTCACAGTCCGGGACGTTCGAGTCCGGTGGGTGGCGGGCCGATGGGAAGGTGCTCTCCACCGGGGGTGCATTCGCCTACGGCGCGGCCCTCACCGACACGATCCCGGACGACGCGACCATCGTCGCAACCCGCCTCTACCTAACCCCCGAAGTGCTCTCGGGCGGCCCTGCGTCGCTGCGCCTGCACGAGCTCTCGGCCCTCACCGACGCGCCTGCGTGGGTCGGTGACCCCTGGGAGTTCACTCCCGTCGAGGGGTGGCAGGAGATCCCCGTGGCCTTCGCTGACTGGCTCAAGTCCAACCCCGGCGGCATCGGCTTCGACGCCGGCGCTGACGTCTTCTCTTCGGTGACCGCGGACCCCCTGTGTGGGGCTCTCGATGTCGCCTACATGGCTTAGGAGGCCGTTATGGCAGTGAACAGCTACGGCCCCAAGGGTCGCCGCATCTTCGACGGCAACCGCAGCCCCGATACAGCAGTGGACCTCACCGAGCTCGGCATTGCCATCGCTCAGAACGGCAACCGGAAGACCGGCACACGCCTCGAGCGTCTCGCGCTCACCGACAACCCGTCCGCGGAGAATCAGCGCTGGGAAGGGTTGGAGTTCTACCAGACCGACGGCTCCGACGCCGGCTCGTGGATCTTCACCGGCGGGGAGTGGAAGCGGCAGCGCCTCGACTTCCGCTACCAGCAGGACGGGGACCTCCCTCCGGACACCCCTCGCCCCCCGGTCATCCAGGCCGCGAACGAGCTGATCGTGCAGTCCGGCGACTGGCGCTTCGCGACGGTCCCGCAGACCGAGACCGGCGGCGAGTACTCGCCGTGGAAGAACTTCGACGTCGAGTTTCCGAACGGGTGCCTCGCCGTGCAGTTCTCGCCCTACAACGTCGGCGACCTGCCACCGGGTGTGCCGTACCTGTACCGCAAGAACAAGGCGGGCTTCATGCTCCGCTATCCCGGATTCGTTGGCATCCGTCACCGGGCCGTCAACTGGATCGCATTCGGCTACTAGGAGCACACTGTGGCAGTCATCACCCCCGCAAAGTACCGCCGCGTCGTCGGCACGATCCTCCGGGGTGTCGGCAGCCGCCCCACCTCGGCCACGCTCGGACTGCCCCTCAAGGGCGCGCGCGTCGTGTTCCGCGCACTGATCAAGTCCGCGTCCCTCCCTGACTCGGACCAGCTCTTCGTGCTCGACGAGGTCGTCGCGACGACCGACATGAACGGCAAGCTCATCGAGGCCACGACCGGGCAGGAGGGCATCCCGCTCCTCGTGACCGACGACGACTCCATCGGCGCTGAGGGATGGTCGTGGAAGGCCACGATCACCGCTCCCGGTCTCGAGGGGGAGATCGTCTACATCTTCCCGCTTCCGTACTCGACTGCCGACTACGACATCGCGGATGCCCGCATCCCGGGCGTCGAGGCCTCGCCGAGCACTGTCATCTTCCAAGACGAACCGGCCCCCGCTGGCTTCGCCGGATACCGCATCGACTCCCTCGGCAACGTCCGAGCGGCCTACCTCTAAGGAGCACCCATGCCAGAAACCGATGTGCTCTTCAACATCTCCGGCCCCGGTGCAGTCAACCACCGCATTGTCGGCGACAACCTCGTCATCGACCGCGTCGTCAACGGCAAAGTCGTCGAGGTGGGCAAAATCGTTGGCAACGTGAGGGGGGCTGCGGGGATCCCTGGCGGGCTCACCCCTCCACAGCAGATGATCTTCGACACGATGCAGGCCGAAGTCGCTGCCCTGAAGAAGATGCTCGAGGATCAGCAGCTCGACATCCTCATCTCCAAGTCAGACGGGCCGCTGTCGGGTGGCTTCCGGCCGACATGGCACACGGCCATCCGGGTCGGCCCCGAACGCACGTACAAGACCTTCGACGCCGCCGTGACCTACGCGCGCACGCTCCCGGGTGCTGCGTTCTTCTCGCAGGGCACCTACTTCAAGAACAACGCAACGCGTGGCCGCCGACTCGTAGACAACCGGGTGCTGATCTTGTTCGACCCGGGCACCTACCAGCAGACGGACCTTGGCCTCACGACCGTCAGCGATGGCATCGACTTCGTCGGCGTCGGAGCTGCTCGCGAGGATGTCGTGCTGAAGACGAACACGATCAACTACAACCTGCGCACATGGGGGTCGACGTACGTCAAGAACCTCACGATCTGGCATGACCAGGGCCCTACGGGCAACAACTACTGCTACCACATGAACAACGTGACCGGCACGTACGGGTACACGAACCTGTTCGACAACGTCTGGTTCCGTGACACCAACAGCGCGTCGTCCGGATGCGTCGGCGTGGACGGGCAGGACGGGCAGCTGCTCGCGTTCTACCGATGCAAGTTCACGTCTACGCGAGCCGTCACCGCATCGCGCCTCGTCATCCACGACATGCCCGGCAACCGGCACGGCTTCCAGCTCATGTTCGTGGACTGCGAGATCGACCAGCCCGAGGGCGGCTCGAACTTCGGCCTCGTCCCCATCGGGGCCAGCAGCACGGGCGGCGTTGAGTACCAGACGTGGCGCGTGGGGTGCAAGACCACCGCGGGGGTCGCGATCTCCGACAAGTACTGGGTCGGCACAACGGAGCAGGGGACCATCGCCGCCATCCCGTGGCCGAGTAACGCGATGCGGGCAATCGACGCGGGCAAGTACACGCCTCGCCTCACTCCTGGCGTGCACCAGCCGACGGCCACGACGACGGCTGTGGCGCTCGTCCCGCGCCGCCTCTACTACGTGCCGCTCGGCGTCACCGGCTCCGCGTTCGTGCACTACATGGAGCTAGTGCTCACGACTGCGCCGACTCCGGTAACCCAGAGCATCGCCATGGGCCTGTTCCTCGAGTTCCAGAACGTGGACGGCACCTGGCCGGGACGGCCGTCCGACGCGTACGTAAACACGACGCTCGACTACAACAGCACGGGTGTGAAGCGCGGCAATCCGGGGACGAATATCCTCAACCCGGCTGCACCGAACAAGCTCGGTTTCGACGCTCGCACGCGTGTCTGGCTGGCGGCCACATCGTCGATCGCGGAGAACCTCGTCCAGGGGTCGACGACGTTCAGCGACGGCACGAACTGCTGGTACGAGACGATCACCGGCAACGTGCCCCAGTCGGCGGCGGCAACTCTGACGCGGGTTCCCGCTGGGGATGCGGTGCCGATCCCGAGGGTGGTCCTGACCTAGGGGCCGATCAGTACGCGTGGACGTCCATGTCCACGCGGGCGCAGGCCTCGGAGCAGTAGCGGCGGGCGGTCGTCGGCCCTTTGCACTCGGGGCAGGTCGCGCGACGTGCGATGAACCAGTGGACGAAGCGCTGCAACGGTGTCATGAGGTGAGTCCGATCACTGTGGGGGTTCGGTGATCATACCCACACGGAGCGGGATCGCTGTCAGCGAGGACGAGACGAGTCCGAGAGCGCCCGCCACGCTTCGCTGAGGCGTTGCTTCCATGGTGTTCGAGCGGCCCGGTAGGCGTAGGTGTGGACCTTGTCCGAGCCCGGACGTGTCCATTTGATCCGCAGCAGGGTCAGCGGCTGCGTGGCAGCGAATGTGTAGGTCGCGTCAGGCTCGATGTCCACGGGGCTGGTGATCACGAAGTAGTTGACGGCTTCGTCGGCGGCGATAACGCGCGCGTGGTCGCGTGTGGTGTTCCGGATCGTGATGTGCAGGTTGTTCGAGTCGTCCCGGCTCGGTCCGCTCGTCACTATCCACGCTCTGCGGAAGCCAACATCACGCTTCGCTCGTATGGCGACGACCGACGAGTAGATCGCCAGCCCCGTCGCGATGAGCCCAAGAAGTACCGCTACGCGCGTGCCCCACTCGTCAAACCAGGCGATCCAATCCATGGCGTCACCCTAACGGCGTCCACCCCGGCGCACTCGCCCGGGGCTTTTCCCATACCCCAGGAGGCACAGCATGCCCACCTTCGCACCGAACACGGACCGCATCGCGAACACAAGCTGGGGTAGCTCCCGCCAGGGTGCGTCCGTCGTCGGCCTGTGGATTCACCACCAGGCGGACGGAGCGGGCGCCGACGCCAACGACTACATGGTCGGCCCGAACGACCGCGACTCGCACCCCACCTACGCGATCGACGACAACGAAGCGGCCACGGTGGTCGGCATCGTCCACCCTGACAAGGCGCCCTCGTCGACGTTCTACGCGAACGACCAGAACGCGGTCGCCCTCGAAGCGGCGAACACGACGGGTGAGCCGAACTGGGAAGTGCCGGTCGCGACGCTCGAGCAGATCGCGCTCATCGCCGCGCACCACTCGATCGAGTCGCCCCGCTCGGCGCACCCCATCGAGGTGAACAAGCCGGGCGTCGCTCAGAAGGGATTCTGGGTCGGCTGGCACGCGCAGGTCCGCTCCACCGCATGCCCGGGCCCGTTCCTCATCGCTCACATCCCCGCGATCGTCGCCCGCGCGAACCAGATCAAGGACGCCATCCAGGGCGGCGCGTCCTGGGCGAGCATCCGGCCGGGCGTGCAGGGCGGGGAGTTCCTCGGGGCGCTCACCGACGCTGAGCAGCGCCGCGTTGCGCACCTCTGGGGAGCGTGATGGTCGCCGTCGACATCGGCTTCCCGAACGGCGACCCGCGCAACGCGACCGGGTCCGCGTTCGGGTACAAGCTCCGAGACGAAGCGGCCGGCGCGTTCCTCACGCTCGCGGACGAATACCGCGAGGCGTGGGGCGAAGATCCCCGCATCGTAGAGGCGATGCGCAGCCTCGAAGAGCAGCTGCGCCTCTACAACGGCTACGCCGCCGGCAAGCCAGGGTTCAACCTCGCAGCGAAGCCGGTCTGGCGCAACGGCCAGTGGTACGGCACCTCGCTCCACGGGGCCGGTCTCTCCACTGATCTCGGCTGGCCACTGAACAGCTCCCTCACCGCGCAACACGCATGGTTCGCCACCAACGCTCCTCGCTTCGGCTGGGAGTGGACGGGGCGCAACTTCTCGCAGGTCGAGGCGTGGCACTTCGACTACACGGGCGTCAACGTCACCGCCGCGCAGCGCGCGGCCTACATCTCACGCGGCCTCGGCCAAATCAACCAGGAAGGGTTCCTCATGGCGCTCTCAGAAGCACAGCAGAAGACGATCCTCGAGAACTCCGAGTCGATCGCGAAGTCGGTCGCGAAGCTCGAGCAGCTCATCGGCAACGCGTCCTCGATCCGCGCGTTCAACACGGGCAAGACCATCGAGGTCGTCAACGTCAACACGGGCCGGCAGGTGCACGTCCCCAACGTCACCTACTCGCAGATGTACCACGACTACGACCTGTTCGTCGGGTCGGCGACCAACGTGCCGCTGCACATCCTCGCCCACTTCCGCGACCTCATGGACAAGCTCGGCCGCCGCGACGTCTCCGACGAGGAGCTGCAGCGAGTGGCCGACAAGCTCCACGAGCTCATCGCGGCCGAAGCCAAGGGCTGAACGTGACCCGTCGCCACGTGCTGCGCGTCTGGGACGCGCTCACCGATCCAGACGCAACTTGGCAGCCCGTGCTGTTCGCGTACGTGGCGACGGTCGTCATGGGCGTCGTCACGTACGCCTTCCCACCCACGACCATCGAGGGAGCCATCGGGTCGACACTCGCGACGATCTGGGCGGCGTGCATGATCGGCGGTGGCCTCATCGGGCTCGGAACGATGTTCACGCCGTACATGTGGCTCGAGAAGATCGCACTCTCGATCGCCGCGGTCGGCGGGCTCCTCGTGTACGCGTTCGTCGTCGGCAGCCTCCACGCGTCCGCACCGCCCGGCGCATCACGACTCACGCAGCTGTCGGTGATCTTCATCGCCCTGTCTGCGTACTGGTTCCGCTGGGTCGCGATCCGCAAGCACACGTACGCCCCACGCGGGCACAGGCGGAAGGCGCCGAGTGGACACTGAACTCACCAAGGCAATCGTCGCGGGCATCTTCGCGTTCCTCGCATCCTCCACGGGGCTCGCGTTCGGGAAGCGAATCTGGGCGCGCTTCACCGGCAAGGACGCAGCTCTGCGCGGCGAGATCGACCGAGCTCACGAGCAGGTCAAGGCCGCCGAAGCGAAGGTCACGCTCGCCGAGGCTGCTCTCGACCGCGTCGAGCATGCCCGCGACCAGGAGCGCACGGCGCGCCGCATCTCACAAGAGCACGCGTCGGAGGTGCGGCGCATCGCGATCGACGCGGGCGTGCCTGCCTCAGAGATCCCGCCCTACCCATCCTCGGCCCTGACTATGGGGCCACTCTCGAAGGAGTAACCGCATGTCCCTCACACCCACCACCGAGACGCACGGCGAGCACGTCGAGCGCACCACGAAGCTCGCCAGTGATCAGTCCGACTCCACGATCTGGACGGCACCGTTCTGGCGCGGCACCGGGGAACGCGCCCTGAAGACGGCCACTCAGGTGGCTGTCGCTGCCATCACCGTCTCGACCGGCGCCGACCTCATCCCCGCCGTTGGCGTCGAAGGGATCAACTGGGCCGGCGTCGCATCCGTCACCGCGGTCGCGACGATCTTGTCCCTGTTCACCTCGCTCGGCAACGCCAGCTTCACCGCCGGCCGCTGACCCCTGCACCACCGACTCCGCCCCTCTCGCTGTAGCGACCCTGGACACCCAGGGTGACGCTGCGCGGGAGGGGCGTGTTTCGTCGTTTCAGGACTTGTCGGACTTCACCGACGTGAGCTCCCAGCCCTCGGGCACCATCTCGGCGACCTTCGCCTTGGCTTCCTCGTAGGACTCGCCCTCGGCGTGGAGTGTCTCGGTGGCGGTGGGGCGGATGACGGCGATGAGCTTGACCATCCGAGGAGCCTAGCCCTCACCAGCCCTTCTTCCTCGTTGCCCGCTGCGCCATGTAGAGCAGCGCGATCGAGAGCTCCGACGCGAGGCGCTCGGCGGCGAGGGCGTCGCCTTCGAGCGTGACGGTGCGGCGGATCTGCGCGTTGCCGTGCGAGATCGCCCACTCCTTCTGACTCATCGTCCCGACCTCGAGCGCCTGGCGCACCTCGGCGCGCACGTCGCCTTCGGTCACCCACTGGAGCATCTCGAGCCAGGCATCGAACACCTCGAGCGGTTCGAGGAGGATCGGCTCGTACGTGGCGCCGTCGACGGTCACAGGCACTGGCACGAGCGCGCCGTCGACTTCGCGCAGCGGGGGAGCCTCGCCCCAGATGAGCCAGGACATCCCGTCGACGGGGCGGGTCGCGACTGGTCGCCAGCAGATGATGCGCTTCGTCCACTTCGAGTCGACCCGCTCGGCGACGGTCTCGCACCGCAGGGCCAAGGATGCGAGGGCGACGTCGGCGGTGACCTTCTCGACTGGTTCGTTCATGCCGTGGATGCTCGCACAGGCCACCGACAGTGACCTCCCCGTGCTTTGTCGGTGGTCGGCCATAGCCTGCCGACATGCTCACCGACACCGAGCGCCGAGTCCTCGAGTTCGAGGCAGCGCACCTCAGACACACCGCTCGCAAGCAGGCCGGCATCCGCGCGCTCGGCCTCGGCTTCACCTCAGCCACCTACTACCGGGCGCTCACCGCGCTCCTCGCGACACCGGACGCGGTCGAAGAGTTCCCGCAGCTCGCTGCGTGGCACAAGCGCGCGGCTGACGCCCGAGCCGGGGCTCGGGAGCGGCGACGCATCGAGCGCATGCCGAGCGCGTCTGACCGCGTGCGGAATGAGCTCGCGAGCTGACGCCGCTTCAGGGTGTGGGCAAAATGTGGGCAAGGCTCATTCTGCCGAACTAGCGAAGGCCCCGGCTTCCGCGCCGTACCGGGGGAGTGGGGGCCTTGCTCAGCAGTAGGGCGGGTGGGACTCGAACCCACGCATCGTCCAGTTATGAGCCGGATGCCTTAACCAGCTTGGCTACCGCCCCAAGCGCTGTCGATTCTAGCCAGAATTCGCTCCCGCGTGCGGCAGGCCGATTGCAGGGGTGCGCGCAGGTCTAGACTGGTGCCCCATAAGCGGGGTCGACGTCGATCCCGCATGCACGAAAAGCAGGGGATGATGAAGCGAGCTGAACAGCGAGCGCAGACGAGGCAGGCGCTTCTCGAAGCGGCCTCGCTCGAGTTCGAGGCAAACGGCTACGCCGCGACGGTGCTCAGCGATATCTCCGATCGTCTGGGCATGACCAAGGGAACCGTGTACTTCCACTTCCCGACGAAGGCGCTGCTCGCGCAGGCCGTCACGGTGAGCTGGACGGTCATGTGGGATGAGGAGATCGCGGCGTCTCGTGCCCGCGGCCTGTCGCTCGACGAGCTCGAGTCCCTGATGATCCGCATCGCTGAGCGCTTCCAGTCCGATGCGCTCATCCGCGCGACGATCAGGCTGGTCCGTGAGCGGGAGCTCATCGAGGAGGAGCTGCCCCGCCCGTTCGACCGGTGGCTCGAGGTCACCAAGGAAGCCCTCCAGGCGTCGCGTGAGTCGGGTGCGCTTCGCGACGACATCGACGTGGATGCGGCCGCGTGGCAGATCCTCGCGAACCTGGTCGGCATCCAGCTGCTGATCGACGACCTGAACGACGGCAGGAGCATCGCCGACCGAGTACGCGAGATGTGGGCGGTGCACCGGGTGACGCTCGCAAACCCGGGACGTGGCGCCGCGCACTCCTGATCCGGCGGTCGGCCCACTACCAGAGCGGCACGGTTCCCGTCGCGCCGCAGTGGGTTTCCGGCCAAAGATCAGCCTCAAGTAGGGCATAGGGGAGACGGAACCCGTCCTTTCGGGCGATTCAGAGGAATCACCCGGGCGACAGGATTGAGGGGCGCCAGGTCATCGCTCGGCGTCGTATCGCGTCGAAAGGGCCCTCTGTGTCTGTGCTCACCCGTCTGAGTCTCAAGTATCGAATTCTGATCGGACTGCTCACCGCGGCGATCGCGGCAGCGGGAATCATCTCGACAGCACAGCTCAAGCAGGAGCTCATGCCGTCGATGGAGATCCCTCAGGGATTCGTGACGGCGACACTCGACGGCGCTTCTCCCGATGTGATGGTGTCGGAGGTCACCGAGCCGATCGAGAACGCCTTGCGCGCGGTTTCGGAGGTGCAGTCGGTCACCTCGACGACGTCGGAGGGCTTCGCGCAGATCGTCGTCGCGTGGAGCTTCGACGCGGACAAGACGCAGGTCGAGGCCGAGCTGCGCTCTGCCGTCGAGTCGACCGAGTCCCAGCGTCCTGAGTCATCGACGGCTGAGCTCATGACGTTCTCGCTCGACGCGCTGCCAGTGCTCACGCTCGGGGTGTCGTCGGATGCGGACACCGCGGCTCTGTCGAAGACGATGACCGACACCGTGGTGCCGGCCCTCTCGCAGGTCGACGGTGTCCAGAACGTCGAGGTCTCCGGCGCGCGCGAAGAGCGCGTGGAGATCAACCTCCGCCAAGCCGACGTGGACGCTCTCGAGATCGACACGTCGACGATCGAGCCGACGTTGACCGCGGCGGGTCTTGTGCTCCCGGCGGGCGACGTGACGGGCGGCAGCGGTGAGATCTCCGTGCAGGTCGGCTCGCAGCTCGAGACCCTCGACGCCATCCGGGCCCTGCCGTTCACCACGGAGGACTCGACGGTCCTGCTCTCGCAGTTCGCGGACGTCGACCTCAAGGAGATCCCCGCAACGTCGATCTCCCGCGTCAACGGTGCTGAGACGCTGACGCTCAGCGTCACGAAGGCCGCCGACGCGAGCACCGTCTCTGTGGCACACGGAGTGACCGAGAAGCTCGCCGAGCTCACCCCGACGCTTCCGTCCAGCGTCGTCTTCACGGAGATCGAGAACCAGGCGCCGTACATCGAGCAGTCGATCCACGATCTCTCAGTGGAAGGCGGGCTGGGCTTGCTCTTCGCCGTCCTCGTCATCTTCCTGTTCCTCGCCTCGTTCCGCTCGACCATCGTCGCGGCGATCTCCATCCCGATGTCGCTGCTCATCACGATGGTCGGGCTCAACCTGGGTGAGTACTCGCTGAACATCCTGACCCTGGGAGCGCTCACGATCGCCGTGGGTCGCGTGGTCGACGACTCGATCGTCGTGATCGAGAACATCAAGCGAAGGCAGGGGACTGGTCCGCTCACGATCGAGGGCATCGTCGGCTCCGTCGGCCAGGTGGCAGGCGCCATCACGGCGTCGACGCTCGCGACGGTCGCCGTGTTCCTGCCCATCGCGTTCGTCGGGGATATCGTCGGCCAGCTGTTCCAGCCGTTCGCTCTGACGGTCTCGATCGCCCTCGTCGCATCCCTGGTCGTCGCGCTCACCATCGTGCCGGTCTTCGCCTACTGGATGCTCCGCCGCCCGTCGAAGCCCATGAAGCGGGAGCGGTTCATCCGGGCCCGAGCAGCGCACGCGGCGTGGACGGAACGCCAGGAGGAGTCGGCCGAGCGCCGCCGGGTACGCCAGGTGGCGAAGCTCGACGCGAAGAACGCACAACGTGAAGCGCGTGGGAAGACGCTCCTGCCGGTTCCCGCCACCGCCGTCGGTGTGGTCCCGGCGCGAGGTGACGGCGAGGAGGGGTCGCCGTACGACGGCCTGCAGCGCGCTTTCGTCCCGATCCTCGATGCCACGCTGCGCCACCCTCGCCGCACGGTCGCGGCCGCGCTCGCGCTCCTGCTCCTCACCGGTGTCGGGGCAACCGCCCTTCGCAGCGATTTCCTCGGCAGCATGGGCGACGAGACCATCCTGGTCGAGCAGAAGCTCGCCCAGGGGACGACCATCGAGCAGAGCCTCGCGGGCGCGGAGAAGCTCGAGGCCGTCATCGCGACGAAGGACAGCGTCGAGACATTCGTCAGCTCGATCGGGGCCGGCGGGGCGAGCGCGTTCGGCGGTGGCGGGGGAGACACCTCGATCACCGTCATCCCTGCCGAGGGACAGGATGCGGAAACCGTCGCGAACAGCCTCAGGGCCGACTTCGGCGGACTGAGCGATGTCGGTGAAGTGACCGTGACGACCGCGGCGTCGTCGGCGCTGGCGAGCGACGTGCAGCTCGCGATCCAGGGCAACGATGCGGAGGCCCTCAGCCAGGCCGCGACGCAGCTCGGAGACGCCGTCAAGGACCTGCCTGGCGTGACTGCCGTGACCAACGACCTCAGCACCGGGGGGAACGTCGTCGTCGTCGACGTCGACCGCAGCAAGGCCGCGGGCTTCGGCTACACGCAGGCCACGGTCGGCCAGGCGGTCTCCGCGGCCCTCAACGGCACCCCACTCGGATCCGTGCGCCTCGAGGGCGTCGACCGGGACATCGTGATCGCTCCGACCCAGGGTGCCGTCGCGCTTGACCAGCTTGCGCTCATGCAGCTTCCGGTGACCGCGGTCCAGCAGCAGCGCGCCATCCAGGATGCGACGGATGCCTTCGCCGACGAGCAGGAGACGAAGGCCGAAGAGCAGCAGGCTGAGGCGGTCGAGCAGATGCAGCAGACGGTCGACGACGCCGTCGAGGCGCGCGACACGGTCTCGTCGCAGCTCACGGAGCTGCAGACGCAGCTCGCGACCCTCCAGACGGCCCCGTTGACCCCGATGACCCCCGAAGTCGGTTCGGCGATGACGCCAGAGCAGGCCGCGCAGGCCGAGCGTGACGCGCAGATCGCGGCGCTCACCGACGCGATCGCGCAAGCGGAGTCGGGCATCGAGCAGGCGAACGCCGGTGTCGACGCGGCCGTCAAGGCGCAGGAGGACATGGCGGCGCAGACGCTTGAGGCGGAGGAGACGCAGGCCAGGCAGGAGGGGCTTGCCGACACCAAGGCGACGCCCATCCGCCTCGGCGACATCGCGGCCGTGCGCGAGGAGGCGACGCCGAGTGCGATCACCCGGAACGACGGAGCGCGTCAGGTGACGGTCTCGATCACGCCGGCGGAGGGGCAGCTGGGAACCGTCACGCAGTCCGTGTACGCGGCGACCGACGGCCTCGCACTGCCAGCAGGCGTCACGTTCGTGGTCGGTGGCGCATCGGCTGACCAGAGCGAGTCGTTCGAGCAGCTCGGCATGGCGATGCTGCTGGCGATCGTCCTCGTGTTCCTCATCATGGTGGCGACGTTCCGCAGCCTCATGCAGCCGCTGATCCTGCTCGTCTCGGTGCCGTTCGCGGCCACGGGTGCTGTTGCGCTCCTGCTGCTCACGGACACGCCGCTGGGGCTCCCGTCGCTCATCGGTCTGCTGATGCTGATCGGCATCGTGGTGACCAACGCGATCGTGCTGATCGACCTCATCAACCACATCAGGGAGCGCGGAGCGAGCGTTCATGACGCGATCGTGCACGGCACGAGGCTTCGCCTCAGGCCGATCCTCATGACGGCCGCCGCGACGATCTTCGCGCTGATCCCGATGTCGCTCGGTCTCACCGGCGGCGGGGTCTTCATCTCGAAGCCGCTCGCCATCGTCGTCATCGGCGGTCTGATCAGCTCCACGCTGCTGACGCTCGTGCTCGTCCCCGTGCTCTACTCGAGCGTGGAGCGGCGCGCCGATCGTCGGGCCGCGAAGCGGGCGGCGCGAGCGGACCGGAAGGCCGAGGCCGCGGCGCAGAAGAAGGAGCTGGGTGCCGCACCGGCGGCCAGCTGAGTCAAGACGGCGCCGCGCTCCCGCGCGGCGCCGTCTCGCTGCCGTGCCCGCGACGTTTCGCGACGCAATTCGGCACGCACCGAAGATCAGGGGAGAATAGGCGGATGCATCCGATCGCCGCCCGTGCTCAGCTCTCGACCGCCCACCGCATCGTGGTCAAGATCGGGTCCTCATCGCTGACCGGCGCCGACGGACACCTCAACCTCGATGCGCTCCGCAAGCTGGTGCAGGTGATCGCCGACCGGCACGAGAGCGGCCTGCAGACCCTGCTCGTGACCTCCGGCGCAGTCGCTGCCGGCATCGGCCCGCTCGGGCTGCCCTCGAGACCTCGTGACGTCGCGACCGCCCAGGCGGCCGCGTCCGTCGGACAGGGGATGCTCGTCGCCAGGTACGCGGAGGCCTTCGCCGACCGGTCGATCACGGTTGGGCAGATCCTGCTCACCGCCGAGGACACGGTGCGCCGCACGCGCTACAAGAACGCGCAGCGATCGCTCGAGCGGCTCTTCCGGCTCGGCGTCGTCCCTATCGTGAACGAGAACGATGCCGTCGTGACCGATGAGCTGCGGTTCGGCGACAACGACCGCCTCGCGGCGTTGGTCGCGCAGCTCGTCGGCGCCGACGCGCTCGTGCTGCTCACCGACGTCGACGGCCTCTACGACGGACCACCCACGAGGGAGGGCACGCGGCGCATCTCGGAGGTGCTCGGCCCGAGCGACCTCGAGGGGATCGAGGTGTCCGGGAGGGGAAGCGACGTCGGAACGGGCGGCATGCTCACGAAGCTCGAGTCGGTGTCGATCGCCACGGGGTCGGGCATCCCCGTCGTCCTGACGAAAGCCGACAATGCACGACCGGCCATCGCAGGGGAGCGCGTCGGGACCTGGTTCGCGCCTACCGGGAAGCGCGCGTCGCGGAAACGCCTGTGGATCGCGCACGCGGCACGCGTGCAGGGGAAGATCGTCCTCGACGACGGGGCCGTGGATGCCGTCCTCGGCGGCCGCGCCTCCCTTCTCGCTGCAGGCATCGTCGGCGTCGAAGGCGAGTTCGTCGCGGGCGACCCGGTCGAGCTCGTCTCGAAGAGCGGTTCCGTGATCGCCCGCGGCCTCACGGGCTTCGATGCCGTCGAGATCCCGGACATGCTCGGGCAGTCCTCGCGCGCCCTGCGGGAGTCGCTCGGCTCCGGCTACGACCGGGAGGTCATCCACCGCGACGACCTCGTGCTGGTGCGCCCCAAGGGGCTCCGCGTCAGCTGAGTCGGGTGCGGCGGGCCGAGGTGCCCCCGCGCCGCATAGAATGCCCTGTTATGACGATCATGCAGGGTGAGCGCGCGGAAACGGCCGGCCAGGGCGATGCGGACGAGGCGGCGACACACGCGATCGTCGAGCTCGCCGGGCGGGCACGAGCATCATCCCGGGTCCTGGCGCGGGCGACTCGCGCGCAGAAGGACGGTGCGCTCGTCGCGCTCGCCGACGCGCTCGTGGCCGCCAGCCCGGAGATCCTCGCCGGCAATGCGCTGGACCTCGAGCGCGGGCGTGCATCCGGTATGTCCGGAGGACTCCTCGACCGGCTCGCCCTCGACGACGCACGCATCCGCGCGATCGCAGACTCGCTCCGCGAGGTCGCGGCGCTTCCCGACCCGATTGGGGCGGTCGTCCGCGGGTCGACCCTCGCGAACGGCCTCCGACTCCGTCAGCTGCGCGTGCCGATGGGCGTCATCGGCGTCATCTACGAGGCGCGTCCGAACGTGACCGTCGATGTCGCGGGCCTCGCCCTGAAGAGCGGCAACGCGGTGCTGCTGCGGGGCGGATCTGCGGCCGAGTCGTCCAACGAAGCCATCATCGGCACGATGCGCGCTGCGCTCGAGGCCTACGGGCTGCCCGCCGACCTGGTGCAGTCGATCGACGAGTACGGCCGAGCCGGAGCGCGCGCGCTCATGCGCGCCCGCGGCCATGTCGACCTGGTCGTGCCACGCGGCGGGGCCGGGCTCATCCAGACCGTGGTCCGCGAGTCCCGTGTCCCCGTCATCGAGACCGGGGTCGGCAACTGCCACGTCTTCGTCGACAGCTCGGCCGAGCTCGACATGGCGCTCGACATCATCATCAACTCCAAGACGCATCGGGTCGGGGTCTGCAACGCAGCCGAGACCCTGCTCGTGCACGCCGACGCCGCCGACGCGTTCCTTCCTGCCGCGCTCGCCGAGCTGAGCCAGCGAGGCGTCCGCCTGCATGGTGACGAGCGCACGCGGTCCGCCGCCGCGGCCGGCATCGAAGTGCTCGAGGCGACGCACGAGGACTGGGCGACGGAGTACCTCGACTACGAGATCGCAGTGCGAGTCGTCGACGACCTCGACCAGGCTCTCGAGCACATCCGCGAGTTCAGCACAGGGCACACGGAGGCGATCGTCACGAGCTCGCTGCAGGCGGCGGAGCGGTTCACCGCCGAGGTGGATGCGGCCGCCGTGATCGTCAACGCGTCGACTCGCTTCACCGATGGCGGCCAGTTCGGTCTCGGTGCAGAACTCGGCATCTCGACGCAGAAGCTCCACGCTCGCGGGCCCATGGGGCTCGAGGAGCTCACGACCACGAAGTGGGTCGTCACGGGCGACGGTCAGATCCGCTCCTGACCACCGCCGGAGCGGCCGCACGGAAGATCAGACCAGGTGATGACGCGCTCGGCCAGGTGTGCCACGTAGCCTTCTGGAAGTCGAGGAAGGGACGATCATGACCAGCACCCCACTGCCCATCGAGAACCAGCAGCAGAATCTCGACCGAGTGTTCCTCGGCGAGCTCGAGGTGTCTCGCGATCGTATCGCCGGTCCGTACGGCTCGCTGCCGACGGCGGGCTCCACGGTCTTCGTCACGAACATGTCGCGAGTCGAGCGGGCGATCCCCACCTGGGCGATCATCGTCGCCATCGCGGGCTTCTTCGTCCTGACGATCTTCAGCCTGCTCTTCCTGCTCGTCAAGGAAGACAAGGTCGTCGGCGGCTACGAGGTGCGCATCTCGAATCCGACCGGCACGCTGACGAGCTTCGTGCCCGTCGATGCGCGGTCCGCCGCATGGATCTGGCAGGACCTCCAGGGGCGCGCAGCCGCTGCACGAGAGATCATCGCGTCGGTCACTTCTTCCGTTCACTGACGTTCACTCGCGCGACGCTGCGAGCGGGCGTTCTGGGGCTACGCTGTACCGCGTGAAGGCCTACGACTCGCTGTCCGTATCCACTGTCCTCCCCGATGAGCTCGCCGCTCTGCGGATGCTCGCAAAGAACCTCCGCTGGTCGTGGCGGCCGAGCGCCGAGCGACTCTTCGCGGGCATCGACGAGCGGTTGTGGCGCGCCTGCGGCCGCAACCCGGTCGTGATGCTGCGCTCACTTCCAGCGTCGCGAGTCGCCGAGCTCGCCGCGGACGGCGCTTTCCTGGCACGTCTGCGACATGAGGCCGAGAACCTGGCCGCCTACCTCCAGAGCGACCGCTGGTTCCACGAGCGCACTCGCGCGACCGAAGACGAGGCCACGAGCGTCGCCTACTTCTCCATGGAGTTCGGCATCACCGAATCCCTGCCCGTCTACTCCGGGGGCCTCGGCGTGCTCGCCGGCGACCACCTCAAGAGCGCGAGCGATCTCGGTGCGCCCGTCATCGGCATCGGTCTCCTGTACACGTACGGGTACTTCTCGCAGACGCTCTCCCGAGAAGGATGGCAGCAGGAGGCCTACACGGAGCATCCTCCGACAGACCTCGCGGTCGACCCCGTGCTCGACGCTGAAGGCCAGCAGGTGCACGTCGCGCTCGGCTTCCCCGACGGCAGGTCCCTCGACATCGCCCTCTGGGAGGCGCAGGTCGGGAGCGTTCCGTTGCTCCTGCTCGACACGAACCTGCCGACGAACCCCGAGGACTTCCGCGCGATCACCGATCGTCTCTACGGTGGCGACGCGGAGCACCGCATCCGCCAGGAGATCGTGCTCGGCATCGGTGGCGTTCGCGCGGTTCAGGCCTACGCGGAACTCCGCGGACGCCGGCAGCCGACGGTCTTCCACCTGAACGAGGGCCACGCCGGCTTCTCGGGGATCGAGCGGATCGGGCAGCTCATGGCTGAGGGGGAAACGTTCGACACGGCACTCGCGATCGTCCGCTCGAGCACCGTCTTCACGACCCACACGCCGGTTCCTGCAGGCATCGACCGTTTCGATGCCCACCTCGTGCAGCGCTACCTGGGCTCCTCGGGCGGCCACACCCTTGTGCCCGAGGTCCCCGCGGCCCGCATCATGGACCTGGGAGCGGAAGACGACCCGGGCCGCTTCAACATGGCGCACCTCGGCCTCCGGCTCGCCCAGTACGCCAACGGCGTCGCCAAGCTCCACGGCGTCGTCTCACGAGGCATGTTCGCAAAGCTCTACCCGGGTGTGGAACCCGAAGAGGTGCCGATCGGCTCCATCACCAACGGCGTGCACATTCCGAGCTGGACCCGACCGGCGATGATGCCGGTCATCGATGCCATGAACGGCGGTCGGGACCTGGCCACCTCCAACACCTGGGATGACCCGGACGCGGTCGGCGCTGAGGAGCTGTGGCGCATCCGCGGCGAGCTGCGCGCCGAGCTGGTGAGCCGCGCCCGCGATTCCGTGCGAGCGTCGTGGAAGGCACGCGGCGCGCAGGACGCGGAGCTCGGCTGGGTCAGGGACGTCCTCGATCCCAGCCGGCTCACCGTCGGCTTCGCGCGCCGGGTCTCGACGTACAAGCGTCTGACGCTGATGCTCCAGGACCGGGAGCGGCTGGCGCGAATCCTGAACAATCCCGAGCGTCCCGTGCAGTTCGTGATCGCCGGGAAGGCGCATCCGGCGGACATGGGCGGCAAGCAGCTCCTGCAGCAGCTCGTCGCGTTCGCAGACGAGGCGGGTGTGCGGGACCGCATCGTGTTCCTGCCCGACTACAACGTCACGATCGCCAAGCACCTCGTAGCCGGGAGCGACGTCTGGCTCAACAATCCCGTGCGTCCGCAGGAGGCCTCGGGGACCTCAGGCATGAAAGCCGTCATGAACGGCTGCCTGACCTTCTCGATCTCCGACGGCTGGTGGGACGAGATGGCGGATGACAGCGTCGGCTGGACCATCCCCGACACGAGCGGTGTCGACGAGCACACCAGGGACGCGCTCGAGGCTGGGGCCCTCTACGACATCCTCGAGCATGAGATCGCCCCGCTCTTCTACGACCGTGACGAGCGCGGCCTGCCCGTCGAATGGGTCGAGAAGGTGCGCCGCTCGATCGCGATCGTCGGGCCGAAAGTCGCCGCCGAACGCATGGTCCGCGACTACGTGAACGACTTGTACCTGCCAGCGGGGCGTTCGGCGCGGATCGCCGCTGATCGGGTCGAAACCCGTGCATTTGCCAGCTGGCTGGGTGACGTGCGCGCGGCTTGGTCCAGTGTTCGGGTCGAGTCCGTGGCAGCAGCTGGCCCGGCTCCGAGGACTGGAGAGAGCCTCCGCCTGTCCGCTCGCGTGGAGCTCGGGCAGCTCAGCACGGACGACGTGCTCGTCGAGGCGATCGTCGGGACGCCTGGTGAGCAGGGGGATCTGCTGGGGGCTCGAATCGTGCAGATGAGTCCGGCCAGCGAGCGGCCGTCCGAGTTCCTGGCCGATGTGCCGCTGGACGCTCCGGGTCGCCTCGGCTACACGGTTCGCGTGCAGCCCAAGCACGCCTTCTTGCAGGCGCCAGCGGAGCTCGGCCTGGTCCGCTACCCGGTCTAGCTGCGAACTTCCGGGCGGCGGCGTCGAAAGTAATGACAGGCTTGTCATTCGGCGTCGCCGTCGGGCATAATTCAAGAGACGACAGAAATGTCGACGTCTGGTAAACGATGCAGTTCGCATCCATTCATCACGTGATCGTTGGGGAAGACGAATCACCAAACGAATGGAGGAGAACTCATGGTTGCACCAAACGCAGGAGGGGTGCTCTACGTGCACTCCTCTCCTAAGGCGCTTTGCCAGCACGTCGAATGGGGTGTCGGTCGCGCCCTCGGGTACGCCGTCAACCTTCCTTGGATCGACCAGCCGGTCATTCCAGGGCAGTTGCGCGCGGAATTCACCTGGGAAGGCGAGCCTGGCGCGGGGGCGGCGATTGCGTCGCATCTGCGCGGATGGGCTCACCTTCGCTTCGAAGTCACCGAGGACGCGCGTCCTGGCGTCGATGGCGGCCGTTGGATGCACACGCCTGAGCTTGGTATCTACTATGCCCAGACGGATGCCTCTGGCGGCGTCGTGGTTCCGGAAGAACGCGTTCGGTACGCGATGGAGATCGCGGGCGGCAACGCCTCAGAGCTCCACCGTGAGCTGCGCCTCGCGCTTGGGCAGGCTTGGGATGACGAGTTGGAGCCCTTCCGCATCGCCGGAGACGAGAGTCCCGTCGTTTGGATGCACCACCGCGTCGGCTAGGTCGGCCACGCCGCAGGCCCGCCGAAAGGTGAGCCTGCAGCTGTTCTCGACACTCCAAGGACTGTGGCCCCTCAGGTTTCCACCTGAGGGGCCACAGTTCTGTCTGCGCGCGAGGAGCCGCGTGCCAGATCTTCTAGATGCCGCGGAACGCGACGACGGCGTTGTGCCCGCCGAAGCCGAACGACGTTGAGATCGCGACCTTGCCGGACGCTTCGAAGGGGCGCGGTTCGGTCACCACGTCGAGGTGGATGGCCGGGTCCTGCTCGTTGAGGTTGATCGTCGGAGGCAGCGTGCCCTCGGAGAGCGCGAGCACCGTGAACATGGCCTCGATGGCCCCGGCCCCACCAAGGAGGTGTCCGGTGGAGGCCTTCGTCGCCGAGACGGGGATCGACACGAGGTGGTCTCCGAAGACGGACTTGAGGGCCGTGAACTCGGCGATGTCACCGACGGGTGTCGAGGTCGCGTGCGCGTTGATGTGGGTGACGTCCTCGACGGCGACCCCGGCTTGCTCGAGTGCAGCCCTGATGGCGCGGGCAGCTCCCGTGCCTTCCGGGTCCGGCGCGGTGATGTGGTGCGCGTCTGCGGTCACTCCGCCACCGATGAGCTCGGCGTAGATGCGGGCACCGCGTGCGAGGGCGTGCTCTTCGGTTTCGAGCACGAGCGCTGCCGCGCCTTCTCCGAGAACGAAGCCGTCGCGGCTCACATCGTAGGGGCGCGACGCGTGCGACGGGTCGTCGTTGCGCTTGGAGAGCGCCTGCATGGCCGCGAACGACGCGACGGGCAGGGGGTGGATGGCGGCTTCGGATCCTCCCGCGACCACGACGTCCGCGAGGCCCTGCTGGAGGTGCTCGTACGCATCCGCGATCGCTTCGGTGCTCGAGGCGCACGCGGAGACGACGGTGCGGACGCCGGCGCGGGCCTGGATGTCCATGCCGATCGCAGCTCCGGGGCCGTTCGGCATGAGCATGGGAACCGTCAGCGGCATGACGCGGCGCGGCCCCTTCTCGCGGAGCGTGTCCCAGGCGTCGAGCAGGGTCCACACGCCGCCGATGCCGGTGGCCCAGTCGACGAGGAGGCGCTCGGCGGGGATGTCGCCAACCGTGAGGCCGGCGTCCGCGAAGGCTTCACGGCCGGCGATGAGCGCGAACTGGCTTGACGGGTCGAGGCGCTTCGCCTCGTGGCGGGGGAGCACCTCGCTTGCCGGGACCTTCGCGGTCGCGGCGAATTCGATGGGGATCTCGTACTTCGCGACCCATTCGGCCTCGAGCGTCCGGGCTCCGGACTCACCGGCGAGGAGCGCTTCCCACGTGCTGCGGGCGTCTCCGCCGAGCGGGGAAGTCGCTCCGATTCCGGTGACGACGATTTTCTTGGTCATGACAATTGCTCCTGAATGAACTGGGGCGAAGGTGAAACAGTCACCAAGAGTGGGCGGCAGATGCCGCCCACTCGAAGTGGAGGACCGTCCTTAGGACGCTGCGACGATGAAGTTGACGGCGTCGCCCACGGTCTTGAGGTTTGCGACCTCGTCGTCCGGGATCTTGACGTCGAACTTCTCTTCGGCGTTGACGACGATCGTCATCATGGAGATCGAGTCGATGTCGAGGTCGTCGGTGAAAGACTTCTCAACGGTGACCGTGTCAGCCGCGATTCCGGTCTCGTCGTTTACGAGCTCAGCGAGTCCCGCGAGAACTTCGTCGTTGGTAAGTGCCATGGTGTTTCTCCTTGATTGTCAATGACCGAGCCAAGTGTATTGGTCGGCGGCGGTGCGTGGTGGAGGCGTGCGGGGAGTTCTTGGCCGCGTCAGGGGAGCACGACGACCTGGGCGCCGTACACGAGGCCGGCGCCGAAGCCGATCTGCAGCGCGAGGCCGCCCGAGAGCTCAGGGTTCTCTTCGAGCAGTCGGTGCGTTGCGAGCGGCACCGAGGCGGCCGAGGTGTTGCCGGTCGTCGCGATGTCCCGGGCGATGACGACGTGGTCTGGCAGGGCGAGCTGCTTCGCGAACTCGTCGACGATGCGCATGTTCGCCTGGTGAGGGATGAACGCGGCGAGCTGGTCGGGGGTGACGCCCGCCTCTTCGAGTGCGCGCCGCGCGACCTTCGCCATGTCCCAGACCGCCCAGCGGAAGACGCTCGGCCCGTCCTGGCGCAGCGTCGGCCATTCGGAGCCGCCTTGGCGGTACTCCTGCAGGCTCGCGTTCATGGAGACTGCTTCCCAACGTGAGCCGTCGGATCCGAGGATCGACTTGGAGATGCCGGGAGTGTCGCTCGGCCCGATGATCGCCGCTCCGGCCCCGTCACCGAGGAGGAACGAGATGGTGCGGTCCGTCGGGTCGATGAGGTCGGAGAGCTTCTCCGTGCCGACGACGAGGACGTGCTCGGCGACGCCTGTGCGCACCAGCGCGTCGGCCTGGGCGACGGCGTAGCAGTAGCCGGCACAGGCCGCGTTGAGGTCATAGGCTGCCGCGGGCGTCGTGCCGACGAGGTCGGCCAGGCGCGCGGCGAGCGACGGCGTCTGCATCCCGTTGCTGATCGTGGCGACGATCACGGCACCGATCCTGCTGGGGTCGATGCCGGAACGCTCGATCGCCTCGCGGGAGGCGTCGACGGCGAGGTCGAGTGCGCTCGTGTCCTCGTTTGCGCGGACTCGGGTGATGACGCCGGTGCGCTGACGGATCCACTCGTCTGACGAGTTGATCGGCTCGATGATCTCCGAGTTCGGCACGACGCGCTCACCGCGGGCTGCGCCCATTGCGAGGATGCGCGTGAACTGCGCGCCAGTCGACTGCACGAGGGTGGGTGTTGCTGTGGTCATGCGAGTCCTCTCGAGGATGCTCTTGGCGGGTCAGGCGTCGGCGGCGATGCGCTCGCGCGCGACGTCGAGGTCTGCGGGAGTGGAGAGCGCGAGCGTCGGCGTCCCCTTGAGGGCGCGCTTGGCGAGCCCGCTGAGGGTGCCGGCGGGCGCGAGTTCGATGAGCGAGGTGACACCGGCAGCGGCGAAGGAGCGCATGCAGGCGTCCCAGCGCACGGGCTGGGCGAGCTGTCGGATGAGTGCTGCGCGGAACTCGGCGCCGTCCGTCACGGTCTCGCCGGACTCGTTGGACCAGATGGTGCGCACTGGATCGCGAACCTCGAAGAGCTCGGCGTCCGCGCCGAGCGCGGTGCGGGCCTGCTCCATGTATCGCGTGTGGAACGCGCCGGCGACTTTGAGGGGGATGACGCGCGTTCCGGCGGCCGGTTCGCTGCGGAGCGCGTCGAGGGCCTCCGGGGCGCCTGCGGCGACGATCTGGCCGCCACCGTTGAAGTTGGCCGGGGTGAGGTCGAGCTCGGCGAGGCGCGTGAGGACGGCTTCTTCGTCGCCGCCAAGCACTGCGCTCATGCTGGTCGGCGTCGCGGCCGCATCCTGCGCCATGAGCTGCGAGCGGCGGGCGACGAAGCGCATGGCGGTGTCGGCGTCGAAGATGCCGGCAGCGTAGGCGGCTGTGATCTCGCCGACGGAGTGTCCCGCGACACCGCGGACTGCGGACGCTGCTCCGGGGAGTTCCATGAGCGAGTTCCATGCGAGGATGCCGGCGGCCACGATGAGGGGCTGGGCGATCGCGGTGTCACGGATCGTGTCGGCGTCCGACTCTGTGCCGTGCTTGACGAGGTCGATGCCGGAGGAGGCGGACAGCTGCTCGAGCGTGTCTCGGTTCCTCGCGTCTTCGATCCAGGGGAGCAGGAAGCCTGGAGTCTGGGAACCCTGGCCTGGGCAGGTGACGACAATCATGGATTCCATCATGACAGCACCTGAGCCTTCAGCCCTGTAGCAACAGTCCCAAGAAGTCGAGAATTCATTAGAGGATCTCTAGTGGGAGGTGCGGCGACCGCGTCGCGGCACGTTGGCTGCGCCGTTCGTGCCGGCTTGGCGTCGCGGTTCCGGCTGCTTGGGCTCGGCGATGTTGCCGAGGATGAGCGCGCACTGCAGGATGAGGGCCTCGCGCGGTCCGGTCGCGTCCCAGCCGATGACTTCGCTGACCCGCTTGAGGCGGTAGCGGACCGTGTTCGGGTGCACGAACAGTTCGCGTGCGGTCGCTTCGAGGGAGCGACCGTTGTCGAGGTAGCACCAGAGTGTCGTGAGGAGGTCGCTCTGGTGGTCGGCGAGGGGCCTGAACACGCGGGCGACGAGCGTCTGTCTCGCGAGCGGGTCGCCCGCGAGAGCTCGCTCAGGGAGCAGCTCGTCGGCGAGCATGGGCCGCTGCGCCTTGCGCCAGGCGCCGGCGACCGCGAAGCCGGCGAGTGCGGCGCGAGCGCTTCTGGAGGCCTCGACGACGCTCGGCACGGGTGGGCCGAGCACCAGGCGTCCGTCCCCGAAGCTCGGTTCGAGGCGCTCGGCGATCTCCATGAACGGAACCTGCTCGGTCTCGTCACCCTCGCCGTTGGGGTGCGCGCGCCCGATGACGAGCACGAGGCGCCCGCCCTGGACGCCGACGAGCAGGTCGACCTTGTTGTGTCTGGCGGTTCGGCGGATCTGGTCGACCTCGAGGATCCTCGGAGTGGTCCCGACGAGCACGCTCACCTCGCCGTGGCCGTGCCAGCCGAGTGCCGCGATGCGGCTCGGGAGCTCGTCATCGTGCTCACCCGTGAGGATCGAGTCGACGACCAGCGCCTCGAGGCGCGCATCCCACAATCCGCGAGCCTCCGCGGCGCGGGCGTAGACGTCCGCGGCCGCGAAGGCGATGTCACGCGAGTACTTCAGCACGGCTTCACGCACGTCGCCGTCGGTTGACTTCGTCCGTTCCTCGACGACCTCCACGACCACTCGGATGAGCTGCAGCGTCTGCTGCAGGCTCACCGAGCGGAGGAGCTCGCGCGGAGCGGAGTCGAAGACGTCCGCCGCCACCCAGGGGGTGGCGGTCGGGTCCTCGAACCAGGCGATGAAGGAGGAGATGCCCGACTGGGCGACGAGGCCGACGGCGCTTCGTCGCCCAGGGGGCATGTCCCCGAACCAGGGAAGGGTGTCTTCCAAGCGCTTCACTGTCGCGGTCGAGAGCTCTCCCGAGATCGACCGAAGCCAGTTGAGTGTCTGGTCCTTAGTGCGTGGAGCGGGCATGATTCCGAACTGTGAGGTGGCGAGCAGGGGAGGAGGGCCGTTAGGCGTCTCCGCCCGCGCTGCCGCTCGTGCCGGCCTTCGGGTTGTGGAGGTCGTACTTGTCGATGGCCTCCTGCACGACCGAGCGGTCGAGCTTGCCCTGCGTCGCGAGGCGCTCAAGAGCGCGGACGACGACGGAGTGGCTGTCGATGAGGTAGTAGCGACGGGCTGCCGGACGAGTGTCGGAGATGCCGAAGTCATCGGCACCGAGCGTCGTGAAGTCGTTCTTCACGAACGGACGGATCTGGTCCTGGACGGCGTGCGAGAAGTCGCTCACCGCGATGACCGGGCCCTCTGACGCCTGGAGCTTGTCCGTGACGAAGGGGACCTTCGGCTCCTCGTTCGGGTGCGTCCAGTTGTACTCCTCGGCGCGGAGGCCGTCGCGACGGAGCTCGTTCCAGGACGTGACCGACCAGACCTCGGCGGCGACGCCCCAGTCCTTCTCGAGCAGCTCCTGCGCCTCGAGAACCCACGGCACACCCACGCCAGACGCGAGCAGCTGCACGCGCGGGCCGGAGGCCTCGGTTCCCTTGAGGTAGTAGATGCCCTTGAGGATGCCCTCGACGTCGACGTTCTCCGGCTCAGCTGGCTGCGCCATCGGCTCGTTGTACACCGTCAGGTAGTACATGACGTTCGGGTCCTGCTTCGGGTTCTCCGACTGGGAGTCCGGGCCGTACATCCGCTCGATGCCTGCCTGCATGATGTGTGCGAGCTCGTAGGCGTAGGCGGGGTCGTAGGTGATGACTGCCGGGTTGGTCGCGGCGATGATCGGCGAGTGGCCGTCCATGTGCTGCAGGCCTTCGCCGGCGAGGGTCGTGCGTCCTGCGGTGGCTCCGATGAGGAAGCCGCGCGAGAGCTGGTCGGCTGCCGCCCACATGGCGTCCGCCGTGCGCTGGAACCCGAACATCGAGTAGTACATGTAGATCGGGATCATGGCTTCGCCGTGCGTCGAGTACGACGAACCGGCTGCCGTGAATGCGCCCATGGCGCCGGCCTCGTTGATGCCGACGTGGTTGATCTGACCCTGTTCGCTCTCGCGGTAGGCGAGGAGCAGCTCGCGGTCGACCGACATGTAGTGCTGGCCGTTGGGGTTGTAGATCTTCGCGGTCGGGAAGAACGCGTCGACGCCGAACGTGCGGGCCTCGTCCGGGATGATCGGGACGATGCGAGCGCCGAAGTCCTTGACGCGCATGAGGTCCTTGAGGAGGCGGACGAACGCCATCGTCGAGGCGATCTCCTGCGTTCCGGAGCCCTTCTTGACGGACGCGTACGTCTTGTCTTCCGGCACCGCGATCTGCGTGAACTTCGAGCGACGCTCCGGCACGAAGCCGCCCAGCTCGCGGCGACGCTCCTGCATGTACTGGATGGCCTCGTTGTCTGCACCGGGGTGGTAGTACGGCGGCTGGTAGACGTCGGCTTCGAGCGCTGCGTCCGAGATGGGGATGTGCAGCTGGTCGCGGAACGCCTTCAGGTCGGGAAGCGTGAGCTTCTTCATCTGGTGCGTCGCGTTGCGGCCCTCGAAGTGCGGTCCGAGGCCGTAGCCCTTGATCGTGTGGGCGAGGATGACGGTCGGCTGGCCCTTGTGCTCGGTGGCTGCCTTGTAGGCCGCGTAGACCTTGCGGTAGTCGTGGCCGCCTCGCTTGAGGCCCCAGATCTCGTCGTCGCTGTAGTTCTCGACGAGCTTGAGCGCCTCTGGGTCGCGTCCGAAGAAGTTGTCGCGGACGAATCCGCCCGATTCCGTCTTGTACGTCTGGAAGTCGCCGTCCGGCGTCTCGTTCATGAGCGTGCGGAGCGCGCCCTTGTCGTCGCGCTCGAGCAGCGAGTCCCACTCGCGTCCCCAGACGACCTTGATGACGTGCCAGCCGGCGCCGCGGAAGAAGCTCTCGAGCTCCTGGATGATCTTGCCGTTTCCGCGGACGGGGCCGTCGAGGCGCTGCAGGTTGCAGTTGACGACGAAGGTCAGGTTGTCGAGGTTCTGGTTGGCTGCGACCTGCAGCTGACCACGCGACTCGACCTCATCCATCTCGCCGTCGCCCAGGTACGCCCACACGTGCGAACCGGAAGCATCCTTGATGCCGCGGTTGGTGAGGTACTTGTTGAACTGCGCCTGCCAGATCGCGTTGAGCGGCCCGATGCCCATCGAGACGGTCGGGAACTGCCAGAAGTCCTTCATGAGGCGCGGGTGCGGGTACGACGGCATGCCGAACGGGGCAGCGGACTGCTCCTGGCGGAAGCCGTCGAGCTGCTCAGAGGAGATCTGACCCTGCAGGAACGCACGCGAGTAGTTGCCGGGGGAGGCGTGGCCCTGGAAGAAGACCTGGTCGGGCCCGTCCGCGTGGTCGTAGCCCTTGAAGAAGTGGTTCAGGCCCACTTCGTAGAGCGTCGCCTGCGACGCATAGGAGGAGATGTGGCCGCCGACTGCGACCCCTTCGCGCTGCGCGCGCTGCACCGTCATGGCCGCGTTCCAGCGGATCCACGAGCGGTACGTGCGCTCCAGCGACTCGTCACCGGGGAACTCTGGCTCATCCTCGGGCGCAATCGAGTTCACGTAGTCGGTGGTTGGAACCATGGGGACGCCGAGGTGGCGCTCCCGAGACCGCTCAAGAAGGCTGAGCATGATGTCTCGTCCGCGCTGGTGTCCCTGCGCGTCTACGACCGCATCGAGCGATTCGCGCCATTCGGCGGTCTCCTCGGGGTCGCTGTCAACGTAATGCTCTGAGTACGGATCCTGGTTGTTAACAGCCACCGTCGACCTCATTTCGTTCCGGGTTCGTCACGTCAATGGCGCACGCCAGGTTATGACGCGCAGTCCACCCGCTAGCCTATCTATGGTTTGTGCGATGCACACGCAGGTTGAGGGGAATCCTTGTCGAAGCGCGCACAACCGAACATCGTGAGCGGAGAGGGCCTGATCGTGATTGAATTCGCGCCCCCACTCGAACCCATCTCCCTGGTCGATCATCGCGGCGGGATGCGCGTCGTCGCGGGTCCGGCGGCGTCGGCTCGGCTGCTCGTGTTCGTGCCGGGGGCGTTTACCCCTGTCTGCGCCGACGAGCTTCGAGAGCTCGGCGAGCTGGTCGACTCGGCCCGGAATGCGGCGAGATCCAGCGCCCTCGCTCCAGGCTTCGAGGTCTTCGTCGTCGCGACTGACAGCGCGGCGACGCTGAGAGCCTGGCTGCACGACCTCGGCGCTGACGGAGTGCTCACCGGATGCAGCGATTTCTGGCCGCACGGGCGGGCCGCGCGCGCCTACCGCGCGTTCGACGAGGGTTCCGGCGCAGCTACTCGCCGTACCTTCCTGCTGCGAGCGGATGGCAGCTCCCGTCTCGTCGCGTCCGCTCGCCCGGGGGAGGCGCGTGTTCGAGCGGACCACGCCGCCGCGCTACACTTGCTCGCCGAGGGCCTTTAGCTCAGCTGGTAGAGCGCCACGTTTACACCGTGGATGTCGTCGGTTCGATCCCGGCAGGGCCCACCAATCTCTACCCCTGGTCAGGGGCACATTCGTGTCGAGCGCAGAGCTCCCAGAATCTCGATACAGCGGCCAGATTCCGGTGAGATTCCGGTGGCCTCGCGCCAACCTGAACGCGACGCGCGACACCGGAACTGTCGGCGATGGTCAGACACGTGTATCTGCCGTCAACGAATAGCGGCGAATCGCCGACGCACCACCCTGCCCACCAGCAACGGCAAACGTCGACCGACGCAGAGCAATTTCAAGCGTGGATCGCGACCGCAGGCTACGAATTTTCACGCTTCAGGCGAGTTCGCGCATAGAACCACCATGAGCATCGACATGCACCCCCAGCCCACTGCCGTCACGATCGACCCGGCACTCCTCGCGAACCGCCTCATCTCGCTCGACGAACTCTGCGTCTACACCAGCACCCCGAAGAACACGATGTACAAGATCCTCGCGCGCGGTGAAGGACCGACGCGGAGAAAGATCGGACGGGAGTACCGGTTCCGCGTGTCCAAAGTGGACGCGCACCAGCTGGCCGTGACGGCGTGACCAGCCCACGCCGGGGCTTGGCTATTCGCGGAGGCCCACGATGATCAAGAAACGACCCAACGGCCGCTTTCAGGCGCGCGTTTTCCACGCGGGGAGGGAAGTCGCATCGAAGACTTTCGACCTCAAGAAGGACGCGCTCTCGCGAGAAGACGAACAGCAGCGCAAACTTCTGGCCAACGAATGGGTCGACCCGCAAGCGGGCAAGGCACCACTCGGCACGGTTCTCAACCAATACGTGGAGCAGATGCGTGGAGTCATTGGCCCGCGCACCTGGGGCAACGACGAAGCGAACTATCGCGACCACGTGCCGGCGCGGCTCCGAAAGTGGCCCATCAGCGCGGTCACCGCCGGACAGCTCGACAAGTTCTACGCACACGAGAACAAAGCTGGCCTCGCATGTGGCACGAGTGAGTCGCGTCCGCGACAGCCCCTCGAGCGCCTTCGCACGTTAACGGCTCACGCTCAAGACGAGAGTGATCGCGGCTCTGGGTGGACTGCTGCGCACCAATCCTCTGCATCTTCGCCTCAGGCGGCGCGCGCACGAGATGCACCCTACCTCTGAAGTAGAGTAAGACGCCCCTGATTTTGTTCAGGTAAGTCGCTTCGATATGGCGACGTGGATATGTCGATGCCGCGCGTCGCGGTCGCGCCTAACCTCGGTGGGGGCGTGTTCGACATCTTGTGCGCGTAGAACGGACGCTAGCATCCTCGGATGACACGCAGGTTTCGAAGCAATACGGCGTGCTGATTCGCGCCTGCACCTGTGGCTGCTTGCATGGTCGGAGTTGTGACTTCCACTACAATTGAAGTTCGGGCCGTGGGGAATCGGAATGAGACCGAACCGGCCGGGTCCGCCGTTCCGACGTTGCTGGCGGTCGTGGATTGATACTGATTAGCAATTAGCGCGACTCGAGCACCTACCGCGCTGACAGTGGCGCCGGGTACACGCACATGCTCTTGGAAGCTGTTCGCTACGGCGTCGATGTCGAAAATGTCGAATCGAACGTCCGCTACTGGTTTGCTGAAACCAATCGTGAAGACTGACGTGTAGTCGGAGTCGTACGCGACGCTCGGTGCCGCGACGATCGAGGTGTCTCCCAGGAATACTGCCCCCTCGGCTGCGTCAAGATTATCAGTGCCAAAAGCGTTCTTTCTGCCTGGGGCCGCAGTCACCGTGTAGGCCAGAGTTGCTCCGGATGGAAACCGTATTATTCCGGTTGCACTGGTACGGCTGAGTCTCGTGTAATCCACGGAGTCAAAGACGGCTAACCCGAGGTCCGCGCACGAAGCGGCTGAAAGTGGCGCTGTAACTGTGGCTGCCACAATGGGAACAGACCATCCTGCGGTCTTGAGAAGCAAGCGACGGGACGTGCCGTCTCTATTTTCGTCGTCTACGCTGGGCGTTATCATAAGTGTCCGTTCTTGAGACCAGGACCGAGTCCGGTAGTTTGCGTTGTCGTGCGCCGGTCCGCAGCTGGCGAGTGGCACAAGCAAAGGCTAAACATTCGTGGAGTGTTGTCAAGGGCGGGGTCTCAAGCTTGCAAGCCCGTGATTCTCCAGTGGGGCGCGATTGTCGCCAGACGCCTAGCAGAATCGATCTCTATGCAAGTTTGGAACCTTGGCATGCGATCTCGGAATACTGATCAGCGATCGCATTGGTCGGGCTCCTGTCGACGCTTGTTCCGCCTATTGCCCTGATCAGAAGCTCATTCTGACCTCATGGTGGCGTCAACATACTGCGATTGTGTGGCGCACGGCGTCGGCGAATCGAATTCCGCTCGTGCGTGTCGGTGACATGATCGAGACGCAAGGACGGACTGAAGTGCGACGCTGGAGCGACTAGTCGTCGGCCGCAAGGTGGATAGCCGCGTTCACGCGTCCGCTGAGTGCAAGACGAGATGGGAATATCAACAGGTGGATATCGAAACTAAGAACCAGCGCATGCCGCGGCGTCGCGTGCTGCAAGCCTCAGCGTGGAGCGTGCCAGTCGTGGCGCTGACTGTTGCTAGTCCAGCTCTTGCCGCTTCGCGTTGCACGCAAGGCGCAATCGATTGGTCGTCCTATCCTGTGGGCACTCAGATTACAACTGTCCCTGTCGCGGGGGCGTCGCCCGCAACAACGGCCACTTTCAGTGTGGCCTACTCGGCGCAGGCAACCCCCTCCACCAACTCTGGACAAACACGATCTGGCCCTCAAGGAGGACTTGCCAACTTCTACCTGGTGGAGTTGCTTCGCCCAAAGCCCAACGACGCAGTGACAATCCGAATCCAATTTAGTCGGCCAGTCACCAATCTCAGTTTCCAGCTTTTGGACATCGACGCCACTGCGAATGCGTATCGAGACCAGGTTCGAGTTCTCACTCCCGGTTTCTCGTTTGTTCTCGCCCCACAAGTCATAGGGCTTGGAACTGACGTCGATCCGTTCAGGCAGAGAAACCCCATCGGGCCAATCGCCAACACGAGCAGCGACGGCAACGTCAGACTATCTTGGCCCAGTCCTATCTCTCAAGTTGAATTCAGATACCTGCAGCCCAACGAAGCCAGCAACGCGGGCAATATGCTCATTGGATTATCCAATGTCACGGCAACGGTTTGCCCGTGAGTGAAGAATCTCGCTGAAGAGGATTGGTCGCGCCGCCCGCGCATCAGCGGTTTGGGGCGCGCCCGGGCTGCGGTGCTCGACCGAACCAAACATCGACTGTCCGATTTGGAGGCCGGAGGCGAGGCCACGTGGCCAGCAGGCGAAACTGACAAGGGTCACACCCAGGGGGGGGGTGGAGCACCGCACGCGCAGGTACAAGCGTGTCCCCGGGGTTATCCAGAGGCCCTCGGGTACGACCTCGGACGATCAGTTCGTGCCGCGCGCGCAACCGATATCTGACGGTTGCGGCTCGCTCTCAGTCGGGGGATCACGGACGGGGTGTCCACCCAACGTAGTGGTGACGGAGTCGCTCCGGATCCGGCAAACCACGCACAGGACCCAACAGAGCCGATGATGACAGGTAGAACACACGCGAGAGGCTGTCGTCCTCGCGCCCGAACTCAGTCTTCGGGCGCACGAGTGTTCCCTTTCGAGTCACTTCCGCTCACGTTCCTACCCACGGGGGTTGAGGCCCTCACTTAGTGCCGGTTCTTAGGGGCCCGGAGTGCAGTGCGGGCTCCTGCCGCGTTTGTCTCGAGCTGTTCTTGAGGGGCCGGTGCCGCTCTCCGCCCGGTCGGGACCCGTGGTTTCAAAGCAAGGATTGAGGCCCAACCGCAGGCAGCCCCCGGCGCCTCATTGAGTGCAAGCGATGGAGGGTACCGTCACAGCGATGTCGTCCTGCGACTGCTGGTCGCCCTTCGGGGGGAGGAACCAAGTGAACGAGACGGGCAGGGTTCCCGTCGAGGCCGCGGTGTAGGTGAGCGTCTGGTCCAGCCAACCATTCGCGGCCGGGGTGATGGGGACTTGGACGTTGCCGTACAGCGCTACTCGAGTGCTCAAGGTGTTCCCTGTGACGTCGCCGACGCGGAGTTCGGTGTAGGCGCTAGCGGAGACGGCGGCGTTGTTGTTGCCGTAGTTTCCCGCAGCTGCGAACGCAAACGTGTACGTGGTGCCAGCGCGGACGCCGATGTTCTGTGTCAGCGTGATCGCCTGGGTTCCGGTCGCCTGGCCCTCGGTGATGTTGTACAGCACGCCAGTGCGACCGAAGGCCGCGGTGTTCACGCTGAGATTTCCGGGGCCGAGCGTGCCGGAGCTTGTCCGGGTCCAGCCGTCGAGGCTGAGCACCGGGCACGGGCTGGGTGAAGCTGCCGCGAACGGTGCAGTTGCCGCAACGGCGATGACGGGGACGGTCCAGGCCGCCCCGGACATGATCCTTCGCCGTGATGTCAGCCTTGGGGCGTTGCGTTCCATTGGTGATGAGGGGTGCTGAGTCATGTGGGGCTCGTTTCAAATGCTCGGGGAGTTATGGGCGCGCGCGGCTGGAGGGGAGGGATGGGAGTGAACTGGGCCGCGCCGGTCGCTGTGCGCCCGGCAGGCCCGGTGAGCTCATCCCCGGGTTCGTTGCTGACTTCCTGTCGCAAGGGTCAGGACCTCGGACTGGAGAGGGAAGAACGGCGCGCTTACCGGTGTGTCGCTCTTCGGGTTGGCGTTCGCGCCGCTCCTCGACGACGCGGAGAACGTCCGCGTCGTCGAGGAGCAGGCACCAGCGGGTGACTTCAGTCACCGGCTTCTAGCGGCCTGCTGGGCGCTAAAGACGGCTCGTATGGGCTCGAGCGCCTTCTCGTGAATTTCAGTCTGTCGAGTTGGACCGGTGTCGACGAGCAAACATCAGGCAGAACCCCAAAGCGGCGAGGACCGCAGCCGCGAAGCCGATCCAAGGCGAAGCTGGCGAACCAGTCTGCACGAGTGTCGGCTCAGGAGCCACAGGTGCGGGCGCTGTCGGTGTCTCCGTGGCAGTCGGAGACGGAGACGGAGCTACAGTCAGCGTCGCGGTAGGCGTGGGCGTGGGCGTCGCAGTGGGCGTGGGCGTGGGCGTCGCAGTGGGCGTGGGCGTGGGCGTGGGCGTCGCAGTGGGCGTGGGCGTGGGTGTCGCAGTCGGCGTGGGCGTAGGCGTGGGCGTGGGCGTGGGCGTGGGCGTCGCAGTAGGCGTGGGCGTCGGTGTCGGTATCGGCGTGGGCGTGGGCGTGGGCGTAGGTGTAGGCGTAGGCGTCGGCGTCGCAGTAGGCGTGGGCGTCGGTGTCGGCGTGGGCGTCGCAGTAGGCGTCACGGTGGGCGGGATCACGGGGGTGGTGGCGGTGTTGGTAACCGTGACTACAACGGATTCGCCGGCAGCGATTGTGACTGACGCGGGCGAAAGCACCGGAGTGCTCCACTCGATGCCGTCGATCGTTGGCAGGTTCGTTTCGGTGAACGTCACCACTGTGCCGACCGGCAGGTCCTGCGGGCCAGCGACGACCGTGCCGTCAGCTAACAGGGTCAGCGACCCGGTCTGCGCGACGCCGGTAGCGTCCGAGTACGAGTACTCGACCGTGAACTGCGTGTCGGCCGGAACCAACGGCGCTCCATCACCGAAGAGAGCCTTCGACCCCTCGAACCCACCAACGGCAGAGTTGGGCGTGATGCAGTTCCCGAACGTGCCGATCCACGGGTAGTTGTGGTGCTCGGTGCCGGTTCCGCGGACGCTCAGGTCGCCCCCGATGAACAGGCGTCCGTTGCTGCTCGTGGAGATCTCGGCGTTCGCACTGGGGGCGAGGATCGAACCGGCGAACTGGCTCGTGCCGCCGAGCGACAGGCTGGTCGCGTCGGGCAGGTTCCACATGATCTGCGAGGAGACGTTGCCGAGGCCGGCGCCACTGTTGTTCCCGACGCCCTCGATGGCCATCGATATCGGGCTGATATCCAGTGCCTGGCCCGTGATGTTCACGAGAATCGGCGCATTCGTTGGGATTCCGCGGAAGCCGAAGCCCGTCACACCCTGCAGCGACTCCGCCGCGACGGTGAAGACCTGGATGCCCTCCGTCGGTGTGCCCGTGAAGGTTGCCAGCGCTCCGGAGACGGTGACGCTTCCCGTCGTTGAAAGGTCGGCAAGCGAAGAGGAAGCGAGATCGACATCGGCACCGAGCCCGTCGTGGGGTGACAGGGCGGCAGACGCGCCGAGCTGGCTGCGGGCGGAGCCATCAGGCTGCAGCGTTCCGTCCAGGATTCCTCCGATGCGCGCGTTCGCGGCGTACACCGTCGTCGTAGGTGAGACCGCGACGTCGCCACCCACCCTGAGGACAGGCTCGCCGGGCGCGGGCACGATACCTGAGCCGACACCGACGGCGCCGACGTTGAAACTGCTGATGAACTGCTTCGCGAACGCTGCGTTACCCTCGACGACGAGCAGGCCCTCGGACTCGGCGGCCTCTCCCGTCGCGGCGTAGTCACCGCCGACGTAGACGGCAGGCGATGAATCCTCATACGTGAAGACGCTGCCGAGTTCGGGGAAGCTCCCAGGCGCTGGACACGTCGGCGCCGCCGACGCACGCGGGGCGGCCGCAGACGAGGCTACGACTCCCGTGATGGCGAGGCCTACGACCGCGACTGCTGACAGCAGACGCGCGAGGCGATTTGGCCGCGCAGTGCGCGTGCCGAGGGTGATGCTCATCGAGCTCCTTGATCGGATGTAAGCGCCTGCGGCAACGGTCAGAGACGCTTGCCGGCGGGCGTTGGGCAATATAGGTGGCTGAGTGCCACGGTTCTGTGGCGAGGGCGAGGGCGAGAGCGCAGCGAGCGGCTGCAACGCCGTGCGGTCGAGGTGCCGCGTCGCGACGCAGGTCGAGCGCAGGAGCGCCGGGCCGTCGGCCGCTCAGTTGGGCAGTTTTCTAGCGATGGTGCCGCGGGCGTCTGTCTGCCCGGCGTGGGCACTGTGTCCCGATGGAGGCGTTGCAGGTCGACCAAGATTGCGCTTTTGTGGCGCACTGGTTCCAGGACCGGACAACCACGTGGTGCCTTGGGTGACCGATGTTCCGTATGCGACGAGCCGCCTAGATACTCACCTTCTTTCCGCTGATTCGAGTTTGCATGCACTCGGACGACTCCATCGGGTCCGAGCTGCAAGCGTTCTAGCTGGCTGGTTCGCAAGACTACTTCTATCCGAGCGCCGTTGTCGACACGTATTAGCAAATTTAAGTGACCAACGTGGATTCGGGTGTGGTTCCAAACCGCGTGCACGGCCGCGAAGCGCTCGTACCCCTTGCGGTACGCATCCGCCCTTCACGCCCGGGGTATTCACGACACGCCTCCGGCAACCGGGAGTCCTCGCAACGCGCGAAGATAGACGTGATGTCAGATACTGCGAAAGAGTCCAACCGAACGAAACCGGCGACACGCGCCGACGTTGCCCGCCTGGCTGGAGTCAGCCCGAGTGTCGTCTCGTTCGCCCTCAACAAGGGCTCAGGACGAGTTGCCGAGGACACGGCACGCCGCGTACGAGAGGCCGCCGCACTGCTCGGCTATGTCCCGAACGCGGCGGCGCGCGCACTTCGAAGAGGAACCTCGGACGCTATCGGGCTGCTGATCCACGACATCCGGAACCCGTTCTACAATCAGATCGCGGCCGAGGTGCAGCAGGCCTGCGACCGGCACGGCAGGAATCTCATCGTCGCGACGCCGCTCGGGCAAGGGGCACGGTTCGTGCCCCTGTTGATGCAGTTGGACGCGAGCAAGCTGGCGGGCATCATCGTGACAGTGCATCTGTCAGCAGAGACCATTGACCGTCTCCTCGCGGCAGGATTCTCCACGCCCGTCGTGCAGCTCAACTCCAACGAGCCTCTTCCTGGCGCCGTGGGTCTGCGCCCCGGCTACCCCGGCGCGATCGACGCAGCCTTCGATCATCTAGCGGAACTCGGTCACGAATCCATCGCGTTCGTTGGCCCCCGGACGCCGCGCGCGCTGCAGATCCAGCGGTGGGAGGCGTACCACCGCGAACGAGGCGTGCCGCGAGGCAGTTACGCCGAGGTGGAGCCGACGCGGGCCGGGGGTCACGACGGGATGCGTCAGGTGCTGACAGAGGGCACTCCGACGGCGGTCTTCGCTGGCACCGGACTCATCGCAGTCGGTGTGATGCTCGCATTGCAGGAAGCTGGCCTTCGCGTGCCCGATGACATCTCGGTCCTCTCATACGACGACATCCCTGACATCCAGTTCATGTTGCCTCCGCTGACCAGCATCCGCATCCCCGTCGAAGAGATGGCACGTGATGCAGTCGACGCGCTTATCTCTCGTTCGCCGCTTGCGGAGGAGCAACGGCAGTACACGAGCGCCCTGATCGTGCGCGGCTCGACGAGTGCGCCGAACCCAGACCGGTTGCGGCGCTGATCAGTCGCCGGCTGACAGACCGAGCACAGTGGGTCGCATGACAACATTGTCCCGTTCGCAGTCCCGCAAGCTTCCCCGGTGGGAGAGGCAACCGGCTCGAATGGCAGCGAAGCTCCAAACGGGCGGCCTGCCGAAACGACTTCTCAGATCGGAAATCACGTCATGAGCGACATTCGCCACCCCAAGTCCGTGCCCCGAATGATCTGGGTGGGCCTCGCTGCCGTCGCCTTCTACGTTCTCCTCGCGGCAGTCGGAGGCAACCTGCTGAGCGTGTTCGCGGA
>NZ_WBJX01000010.1 GCF_008831075.1 Pseudoclavibacter terrae
TTCCGTGAGCTGTTGAACGAGCGGAAGCTGGAGCTCGCGCGCATCATCACGTCCGAGCACGGCAAGGTCGTGTCCGACGCGGCCGGCGAGATCCAGCGCGGCCTCGAGGTCGTGGAACTCGCCACCGGGTTCCCCCACATCATGAAGGGCGACTTCACCGAGAACGCGTCCACCGGCGTGGACGTGTTCTCCATCAAGCAGGCGCTCGGCGTGGTCGGCATCATCAGCCCCTTCAACTTCCCCGCGATGGTCCCCATGTGGTTCTTCCCCATCGCGATCGCGGTCGGCAACACGGTCGTGCTCAAGCCCTCCGAGAAGGACCCGTCCGCGGCGCTCTGGCTCGCGGAGCTCTGGAAGGAAGCCGGCCTGCCCGACGGCGTCTTCAACGTCCTCCACGGCGACAAGCAAGCCGTCGACGGCCTCCTCACCCACGACGACGTCGCCGCGATCAGCTTCGTCGGCTCCACCCCCATCGCGCAGTACATCTACGAGACCGCCTCCAAGAACGGGAAGCGCGTCCAGGCGCTCGGCGGGGCGAAGAACCACATGCTCGTGCTCCCAGACGCCGACCTCGACCTCGTCGCCGACCAGGCCATCAACGCCGGCTACGGGTCAGCGGGCGAGCGATGCATGGCCATCAGCGTGGTCCTCGCGATCGAGCCCGTCGCCGACCAGCTCATCGAGAAGGTCACCGAGCGCATCGCGAAGCTCCGCATCGGCGACGGCACCCCCACCGACACCCACACGGAGCCCGACATGGGCCCCATCGTCTCCGAAGTGCACCGCGACAAGATCGCCTCCTACATCCAGATCGCGAAAGACGACGGCGCGGACGTGCTCGTCGACGGCCGCGACATCAAAGCCGAAGGCGCCGACGGCGGATTCTGGCTCGGCCCGACCCTCATCGACAACCTCCCCACCACCAGCCGCGCCTACACGGAAGAGATCTTCGGCCCCGTGCTCGGCATCGTCCGCGTCAAGAGCTTCGAGGAAGGCGTGGAGCTCATCAACACCGGCCAGTTCGGCAACGGCACCGCGATCTTCACCAACGACGGCGGCGCCGCCCGCCGCTTCCAGAACGAGATCCAGGTCGGCATGATCGGCATCAACGTGCCCATCCCCGTCCCCGTCGCCTACTACTCCTTCGGCGGCTGGAAAGACTCCGCCTTCGGCGACAGCAAGGCCTACGGCCTCCAGGGCTTCCACTTCTACACCCGCGAGAAAGCCGTCACCAGCCGCTGGCTCGACCCCGCCAAGCACGGCGGCATCAACCTCGGCTTCCCCGAGAACGACT
>NZ_WBJX01000011.1 GCF_008831075.1 Pseudoclavibacter terrae
CAGGTGATGGCGTCGATCTGGATCCGCGTCGACTCCGGTGATCTTGGCGGGCGAGGCTCACGACGAGTGCGAGGGCGAGCGCGGCGCCGATGATCAAGGTCAGGGAGGCGATCGTGTCGCCGGTCGACATCGCAGCGTGCGTGGCGCCGTTGCTGCCGGGCTGGAGGAATCGTCCGAAGTCGCCGAGGCCGTGGAGCAGGATCGGCACCCACAGTGTGCCCGTCGCGCGGTAGGCGCCGTAGAAGAGTGCGCCGTCCAGAGCTACGGCCAACGTGTTGAGGGCGATCGTGAAGATGCCCAGGTCTTCGAAGAGGTAGCTGACGACGTGGGCGAATCCGAAGGCGAAGGACGTGATGAGCAGCGCCGCCAGCTCCCGGTGATGGCCGAGGACTGTGACGCGGAGGATTCCGCGGAAGTAGATCTCTTCGCCGATTCCGATCAAGAGGGATCCGATCAGGTAGATCAGCACCACTGAGACGGTCTGTTCCGACCAGGGGACGCCCATGAGGAGGACGACGACTTGCACGGTGAGCACGACGGGGATGGCGAGCATCCACCAGCGACGCCGCTCGGTGAACGGAGACGGAGCCGTCCACACGTCTCGCGTCCACCCTGCCCTGCGGGTGAACAGCACCCCGACGGTGATGAGGATCGGGAGCACGAGCAGATGGCTGAGGGCGAAGTCGAGGGTCTCGTCACCGTCCGCGAACACGCTCAGCAGGTTGCCTCCGACTGCCGCGAGGAGAACGTAGAAGGCGACGGCAGCGAGGCCCACCCAGATCATTCGGGGCACGGACTTGGGGTGGCGGATGTCGCTCATGACGTGATTTCCGATCTGAGAAGTCGTTTCGGCAGGCCGCCCGTTTGGAGCTTCGCTGCCATTCGAGCCGGTTGCCTCTCCCACCGGGGAAGCTTGCGGGACTGCGAACGGGACAATGTTGTCATGCGACCCACTGTGCTCGGTCTGTCAGCCGG
>NZ_WBJX01000002.1 GCF_008831075.1 Pseudoclavibacter terrae
ACCGGTACTAATAAGCTGATGATTTGATAAAACATGCACATGAATGTTGTTGCTGTTCGCGTCCACTTTGTGGTTCTCGATAGACGATCGAGAATCGACCACGTGTCACACCTGTTGGGTGTGGTGTGTGGTTCGAAACATGATGGTTTGTCCATAGTGTTTCGGCGGTCATAGCGAGAGGGAAACGCCCGGTTACATTCCGAACCCGGAAGCTAAGACTCTCAGCGCCGATGGTACTGCAGGGGGGACCCTGTGGGAGAGTAGGTCACCGCCGGACTTCTTCATGAGCCGGGGTTGGTTGGTGAGTGAGCAGAGATGCTCCTCGCCTCCCAACCCCGGCTTTTTTCATTTGCCACCGGCATCTGCGCAGCAGCCGAGAGCGGCTACTCGCGAGGCAGCCGACGTGCGACTCAGGGTCCGCTCGGACCCATGAAGTGCGTTGACGTAGGCTGGGTGGCGACGCAAGCGTCCAAGGTGAGGCGCATTCAAACGAGTACAACAACAATTCGACAGCGCATCCCGAGGAGCTATTCATGGACGCAAACGACAACGAGCGGCGAAGCTCAAACAACGACCGTGGAGCGGGCAACCGCAACGAACGCGGCGGCCAGGATAGGCGACGGGATGCCGGCGGACGAGGCGGCGAGCGCAAGAGCTACCCGCCCCGCGATGGCGAGCGCAAGTCGTACCCTCCGCGTGATGGTGAGCGCCGACCCTACAACTCGCGCGATGACCGTGGTGACAACCGTGGCGAGCGCAAGTCGTACCCGCCCCGCGATGGCGAGCGCAAGTCGTACCCTCCGCGTGATGGTGAGCGTCGTTCCTCTGGATCGCGCGACGACCGTGGTGACAACCGCGGTGAGGGCAAGTCCTACCCTCCCCGTGACGGTGAG
The DNA here is from genome assembly GCF_008831075.1 of Pseudoclavibacter terrae. Taxonomy (GTDB): domain Bacteria; phylum Actinomycetota; class Actinomycetes; order Actinomycetales; family Microbacteriaceae; genus Pseudoclavibacter; species Pseudoclavibacter terrae. The sequence goes on from NZ_WBJX01000002.1 coordinate 894, forward strand.
CGTCGTTCCTTTGGATCGCGCGACGAGCGTGGTGACAACCGCGGTGAGCGCAAGTCCTACCCGCCTCGTGATGGCGAGCGGAAGTCGTACCCGCCCCGCGACGGTGAGCGTCGTTCCTTCGGATCCCGCGACGAGCGTGGTGACAACCGTGGCGAGCGGAAGTCCTACCCGCCTCGTGATGGTGAGCGTCGTTCCTTCGGATCCCGCGATGACCGTGGTGACAACCGTGGCGAGCGGAAGTCCTACCCGCCTCGTGATGGCGAGCGGAAGTCCTACCCGCCTCGTGATGGCGAGCGGAAGTCGTACCCGCCTCGCGACAGTGAGCGTCGTTCCTTCGGGTCCCGCGGCGAGCGTGGTGACAACCGCGGTGAGCGCAAGTCCTACCCGCCCCGCGATGGTGAGCGCAAGTCGTACCCTCCCCGTGACGGTGAGCGTCGTTCCTTTGGATCGCGCGATGACCGTGGTGACAACCGTGGCGAGCGGAAGAGCTACCCGCCTCGTGACGGCGAGCGGAAGTCGTACCCTCCCCGTGACGGTGAGCGTCGTTCCTTCGGGTCCCGCGATGACCGTGGTGACAACCGTGGCGAGCGGAAGTCCTACGCGCCTCGTGATGGCGAGCGGAAGTCGTATGCGCCTCGTGACGGTGAGCGGAAGAGCTACCCGCCCCGCGACGGCGAGCGTCGTTCCTTTGGATCGCGCGATGACCGCGGCGACAATCGTGGTGAGCGGAAGAGCTACCCGCCTCGCGACGGCGAGCGTCGTTCCTTCGGATCCCGCGATGACCGCGGCGACAACCGTGGCGAGCGGAAGAGCTACCCGCCTCGCGATGGCGAGCGGAAGTCCTACCCGCCTCGCGACGGCGAGCGCAAGTCGTACCCGCCCCGCGACGGTGAGCGTCGTTCCTTCGGATCGCGCGACGACCGTGGTGACAACCGTGGCGAGCGCAAGAGCTACCCGCCTCGCGACGGGGAACGCCGCACATCCGGCCCCCGCAGCGACAGCCGTGGCGGACGTGACGACCGTGGTCAGGACCGCCGTGGCGGTTTCAGCGGACGCGGTGGGCCTGCGCCGGAACGCCCGGAACTGACCGAGGAGGAGTTGCTTGCACGCGAACTGCGTCCGGTCCGCGCTGAGCACATCGACCCGATCGTGCCAGATGAGGTCAGCGAATCGGACCTGCCGAAGGGCGCTCGCAACGAGCTCAAGACGCTCGAGGCGACGAACCAGGAGTTCGTGGCAAGGCACCTCGTCATGGCGTCCGTGCTCATCGACACCGACCCGGAGCTGGCTCACCAGCACGCGGTCTCCGCAGCCCGTCGCGGTGGTCGAATCGCCATGGTCCGCGAGACGCTCGCGATCACGGCCTACACGATCGGCGACTACGCCCTCGCGCTGCGCGAGCTGCGCACCTACCGACGCATCAGCGGCAAGGAAGACCAGCTGGCGCTCATGATCGACAGCGAGCGCGGACTCGGTCGCCCCGACCGAGCCCTCGAGCTGGGCCGCGCCGCCGACCGCACGGGCCTCGGCCCTGCGGAGCTCGTCCAGGTCGCGATCGCCATGTCGGGCGCACGCCTCGACCAGGGCTCACCCGATCTTGCGCTCGCCGAGCTCGAGATCCCGCAGCTCGACCCCAAGCGTGCGTACTCGTACAGCCCGGCGCTCTTCGGCGCCTACGCGACCGTGCTCGAAGAGCTCGGCCGCGAGTCGGAGGCCGAGCGTTGGACTGCGCTCGCGACCCGCGCCCAGGACGCGCTCGACGCCGTCAAGCACGACGAGCACGAGACGATCGAGGTCATCACCGAGGGTGAGTTCCCGCCGCTCGAGGACGACGAGATCGACGGTGAGGATGCCCCCACCGAAGACGCAGAGTCGGACACCGAATCGACCCACGCCGCGGCCAGCATCGACGGCGAGGACGCAGCTGAGGCCACCGACGCGCCCTACTCAAGCGACGACGACGATCTCGAAGCTGAAGTCGACGAACTGCTCGCCGCAAGTGGCGAGCCGACCACCGACGCCAGGTCGCAGAGCGACGCCGAAACGGTCGACGGAGCCGCCGCGGTGCTCGACGACGCACTGGTCGCCGAAGTCGAGGCGGAGGCCGACGAGATCGTCGCCGAAGCCGAGGCAGGCGACGACGTGGAGGCCGAGGCGGAGGACATCCTGGTCGAGGCGGAAGCCGCCGACGAGGTCGCCGAGGTCCAGGAGGAGGCCGACGAGATCGTCGCCGCCGCCGAGGAGCTCGAAGAACTGGCGGAGGACGAGGACGACGCACCTGCTGTTCTCGAAGTCGAGCTCGACGTCGTGCCCGCCGCTCCCGAGGAGGAAGCAGGCGTGGAGCCAACGCAGCAGGGGGCCGCGGCCGAGGTTTCCGAGCCTGAGGCGGCTTCCGATGCTGAGGCCGTCGACGAGAACGACGACAACGAAGGAAAGCGCAAGGGCGACGAGCCCGAGCCGCTCTTCGACCTGTGACCGGATGCGGGGCGGCGGATGCACTCCGTCGCCCCGCTCCTGCGTCCCGGCGCGACTGTGTCACGCCACCCTGCACTTCCGCACTCAGCGATGATCGACGCGCGACGAGCGCAACCATGACGAGGACGAGCGCCGGCCAGGCACCGCACGGCGGCACGCTCAGAGAGACGAGAGATCCCGATGGCATTGTTCAAGAAGAGCACCGGAACCGGACCAGCTCCCCTCGACGGCGTGGACGTTGTGCTGGCAGATCTCGATGGTGTCGTCTACCGCGGCCCGAATCCGGTGCCGCACGCGGTCGAGAGCCTGAACGCGCTCGCGACCGCAGGTATCCGCTCCGGGTACATCACGAACAACGCGTCCCGCACTGACGAGCAGGTTGCTCAGCACCTGCGCGACCTCGGACTGTCGCTCACCGCCGAGGACGTCGTCACGAGCCCGCAGGCCGCGGTCCGACTGCTCTCGACGAAGGTCGCCCCTGGCGCGCTGATCCTCGTGGTGGGCGGCGATGGGCTTGTCGACGAGCTCGCGAAGGGCGGCTTCCGCGTGACGCGCTCCGCCGACGACGAGCCGGACGCCGTGATCCAGGGCTTCGCGCCCCACGTCGGCTGGGAGCACCTCGCAGAGGCCTCGTTTGCGCTCGCACGCGACATCCCGTGGGTCGCGACGAACCAGGACTGGACGATCCCCGTCGCCCGCGGGATCGCGCCCGGGAATGGCACGCTGGTGTCCGCAGTCCACACGGCGGTCCAGAAGCTGCCCCTCGTGGCAGGCAAGCCGGAGAAGGCGATCTTCGATGAGGCGGTGCGCCGCTTCGACGCCAAGAGGGCGCTGTTCATCGGCGACCGGCTCGACACCGACATCAAGGGCGCGGATAACGCCGGCATGACGTCGGCATTCGTGCTCACGGGCGTGGACCGCCCGAAGCAGCTCATCGCAGCGCCTCCCGGTCAGCGCCCCGACTTCATCCTGAGCGACCTGCGGGAGCTCTCGCAGCCGTACCCGAAGGTCATCGCCGAGCGTCCACAGGCCGAGCACGCCGTCGCCAGGGTCGGCGACGCGCAGGTCACGGTGCGCGGCATCGACGTCATCGTCGACCGCGCCGGCTCTTCGCCCATCAACCTGCTGCGGGCAGGATGCGCCGCCATCGCAGCCTCGGAGAAGCTGATCTACGCGCTCCGCGTGCCGGAGGTGCTGTACTCGGAGCTCGCCTCGTGAGCTCCGAACACGCAGGCGAGGGCCACGCGAGAGCAGGCGATACGGGCGGTGCGGCAGTGCCCGATACCAGCGCCGAGCCCGACACCGAACTCGCCCTGGAGCTCGAGCGCATCGGCACCCTGCCAGTTTCGGAACGGGCCGCCGAGTTCTCGCGAGTGCACCAGCAGCTCGGCCAGCTCCTCGAGAGCACCCCGGTCCAGCTCTTCGATGGAGACCAGTCATGAACTCGCAATCTCAGAGCGCAGGAGGCGAAGTCCTCCAGCGGCTCGACACAGAGCTGACGCGCCGCGGCCTCGCGCGCAGCCGGACGGCGGCGGCCCGGCTCATCGAGTCCGGCCTCGTGTCGGTCAACGGGGTCACGTCGACCAAGACCGGATTGCGAGTCGCGCCGAGCGATGCGCTGGCCGTTGCCGGGGGAGACGACTTCGTCTCCCGCGCCGCGCACAAGCTCGTCGCGGGGCTCGACGCCGTGCCGACTCTCGATCCGGCTGGACGGGCAGCACTCGACGTGGGTGCCTCGACCGGCGGATTCACGCAGGTGCTGCTCGCGCGCGGTGCCAGGCACGTGGTTGCCCTGGACGTCGGGCACGACCAGCTTGCTCCCGCCCTCCGAGAAGACCCCCGCGTGACGAACCTCGAGGGCGTCAACGCGCGCTTCACCGATGCTGAGCAGCTCGACGAGCTGCTCCAGGCGGCGGACGCCCCGGTGCGTTCTGCTGACCTCGACCTCGTCGTCGGCGACCTCTCGTTCATCTCGCTGACGAAGGTGATCGCCCCCATCCTGGCGATGGCGCCCGGTCTCACGGATGCGGTGCTGCTCATCAAGCCACAGTTCGAGGTTGGCCGAACCGGTGTGAAGGGCGGCATCGTCCACGACCGGAAACTGGTCGCCCCCGCACTCGAGCGGGTGCTCGTCGAGGCGGCGAGCTGCGGGCTCGAGCTCGTCTCGCTGCGCCCGTCGCCGATCGTCGGCACCCACGGCAACGCAGAATTCGTTGCGGTTCTCCGCACGTCGACAGGCTCGAGTCCAGCCGATGCTGACAGACTCGTCACTCTGCGACGAGCCATCGTCGAAGCGGAGGACCTGGAGGGAGATCGATGACGGAGTTCCCGAAGCGGCGCATCCTCGTCGTCAGCCACGTTGCGCGGGAGGACGCCATCGAGGCGGCCATGACCGTGCTGCAGCTGCTCGACGATGCGGGAGTCACGCCCGTGCTGGAGCCTGCGACGTATCGCGAGCTGCTGCGCCTCGATCGCAACCGGGTGCCTCGGACGACGATCCCGCTCGGGGAGGATCTCGCTGCCCACGAGGTGGAGATCGCGATCGTCCTCGGGGGCGACGGCACCATCCTCCGCGCCGCGGAGATCGTGCGCGAGGCGGGAGTGCCGATCCTCGGTGTCAACCTCGGCCACGTCGGGTTCCTCGCGGAGAGCGAACGAGACTTGTTGGCGGATGCTGTGGGCCGCGCACTCGACCGCGACTACCAGGTCGAGGAGCGCATGACCCTGGATGTCCGCGTCACGCTCGGCGGCGAGACCGTCTACGAGACGTGGGCCCTCAACGAGGCATCGATCGAGAAGGCCAGCAGGGAGCGGATGCTCGAGCTCGTCCTCGAGGTCGACGGGCAGCCGCTGCTGAGCTTCGGCGCCGACGGTGCCATCTTCTCGACGCCGACCGGTTCCACCGCCTACTCCTTCTCGGCTGGCGGGCCGATCGTCTGGCCGACCGTCGAAGCCCTGCTGCTCGTCCCCATCAGCGCGCACGCGCTCTTCGCGAGACCGATCGTGGTGGGGCCGAGCTCCACCCTCGCCGTGGAGATCGTCCCGAGGACCGGCACGCCCGGCGTGCTGTGGTGCGACGGGCGACGCACGTACGACCTCACGGCGGGATCCCGCGTGACGGCGACGAGGGGCGGCGCCCCGATCCGGCTCGCGCGCCTGCACAGTGCACCGTTCAGCAAGCGACTTGTCGAAAAGTTCCAACTCCCGACCTCAGGATGGCGAGGACCCGCACGCGCATGATTCTTGACATCGACATCTCCGGCCTCGGCGTCATCGAGCGAGCCGAGCTTCCCCTGGGGCCCGGTTTCACCGCGATCACGGGGGAGACCGGCGCGGGCAAGACCATGATCGTGACGGCCCTCGGGCTGCTGCGCGGAGGACGCGCGTCGGCCGACGCCGTCCGCTCCGGAGCCACCAAGGCCGTCGTCGAGGGGCGCTGGCAGCTGGACTCCGACAGCCCCGCTGCGCGGCTCGCCGCAGACGCTGGTGCTGAGCTCGACGAGAACGACGAGCTCCTCGTGGCGCGTCAGGTGAGCGCTGAAGGCCGGAGCCGGGCGTGGCTCGGCGGGCGCGGCGTCCCAGCTTCGATCCTCGCCGACCTCGGCGAGCGACTGGTCGTCGTGCACGGGCAGAGCGATCAGTGGCGGCTGCGCAGCGAGGGCGCGCAGCGAGCGGCGCTGGATGCGTTCGGCGGCGCGGAGCTGCGGACCGCGCGTTCCGCGGTCCGCGAGGCGCACATCCGCCGCGGTGAGCTCCGCTCGGAGCTGCAGACGCTGAGCGACGCCGAGGCCGAGCGCGAACTCGAGGCCGCCCGCCTGCGACGCGCGCTCGCCGACATCGAGCCCGCCGAGCCCCAGCCGGGGGAGGACGTGACGCTGCTGGCGCGCATCGAGCGTCTCTCGAACCTCGAAGCCCTGCGCCGCGACGTCGGCCAGGCACACGAGCTGCTCGCGGGCGACAGCTCCGCAGGATTCGGCGGCGAGGGTGGCGGGAGCTCGACCGAGCTCGTCTCCCAGGTGCGATCCCTGATCGACAGCGCGACGTCGAGCGACCCGGCGCTTGGTGAGCTGGGACAGGCCGCGGCAGACATCTCGTTCGCGATCGACGAGCTGGGGCTTCGCCTCGCGGGCTACCTCGACGGCCTCGAGGCGGAGGGCAGCGGAGAGCTGGCTCAGCTCAACGACCGCCTGACGCTGCTCACGAGCCTGACGCGCACGTACGGGCCGACCCTGGACGACGTCATCGAGCTCGGCTCGCAGGCCGGCATGCAGCTGCTCGACCTCGAGAACGACTCCACGCGCATCCAGGAGCTGGAGACGCAGATCGCCGAGGCCGAAGCGACGCTCGCAGCTGCGGCCTCACGGCTCACCGAGCTCCGCACGGCGACCGCTTCGCTCCTCGAGGAACGGGTCACGACGGAGCTGCACGCGCTCGCGATGCCGGCGGCGCAGCTGACGGTCGAGATCTCTCCGCTCGACGAGATCGCCGCGCACGGTGGCGACCGTGTCGCGTTCATGCTGCGACCTCACCCGGGAACGGAGCCCACACCGCTCGGCAAGGGGGCGTCCGGCGGGGAGCTCTCCCGCGTCATGCTGGCACTCGAAGTGGTGCTCGCCGACGTGAGCTCGGTGCCGACGCTCGTCTTCGACGAGGTCGACGCCGGCGTCGGAGGCTCTGCCGCCATCGAGATCGGGCGCCGCCTGCAGCGGCTCTCCGCGAACGCGCAGGTCATCGTCGTCACCCACCTGGCGCAGGTCGCGGCGTTCTCGGACAACCACATCAGCATCGAGAAGTCGAGCGACGGGCAGTTCACGACCTCCAGCATTCGCCGGATCAGCGGGGCGGACCGTACGCAGGAGATCGCCAGGCTCCTCTCCGGTCTCTCCGACAGCGAGACGGGAAACGCTCACGCGGAAGAGCTGCTGGAGCTCGCGGCGGCGAATCGCGCAGCGCCGGGTGGTGCCGGACACGACGCAGCCGCAGACGGATCGCGGTCCGTCGTCTAAGATGGAATTCCGTGACTAGCGCAGATATCCCAGTTGCGGGAAACGACCAGGCCGTTGTCAAGCAGATCTATGTGACCGGGGGCGTCGTCTCCTCGCTCGGCAAGGGCTTGACCGCCGCCAGCCTGGGCAATCTGCTCAGGGCCAGAGGCCTGCGAGTCGTCATGCAGAAGCTCGACCCGTACCTGAACGTCGACCCTGGAACGATGAACCCGTTCCAGCACGGTGAGGTGTTCGTCACCAACGACGGCGCTGAGACCGACCTCGACATCGGGCACTACGAGCGCTTCCTCGACGTCGACCTCGCCCAGTCCGCGAACGTCACGACGGGGCAGATCTACTCGAGCGTCATCGCCAAGGAGCGTCGCGGCGAGTACCTCGGCGACACGGTGCAGGTCATCCCGCACATCACCGACGAGATCAAGCGCCGCATGCGCCTGCAGGCCAGCGAGGAGCCTCGCCCCGACGTCATCATCACGGAGGTCGGCGGCACCATCGGCGACATCGAGTCGCAGCCGTTCATCGAGTCGGCGCGCCAGCTGCGCCACGAGCTCGGCCGCGACAACGTCTTCTTCGTGCACGTCTCGCTCGTGCCGTTCATGGGCGCGTCGGGGGAGCAGAAGACCAAGCCGACGCAGCACTCGGTCGCAGCGCTCCGCTCCGCGGGCATCCAGCCGGATGCGCTCGTGCTCCGCAGCGACCGCCCGGTGACCGAGAGCAACAAGCGCAAGATCGCGCTCATGTGCGACGTCCCCGAACGTGCCGTCGTCAACACCATCGACCTGCCCTCGATCTACGACATCCCGCGCGTGCTGCGCGAGCAGGGCCTCGACGAGTACATCATCGAGCAGCTCAAGCTCCCGGCCGAGCCCATCGAGTGGAGCGCCTGGGAGCGCCTGCTCGAGGTCGTGCACCAGCCGAAGCACCAGATCACGGTCGGCCTCGTCGGCAAGTACATCGACCTGCCCGACGCCTACCTGTCGGTCACCGAGGCGCTGCGAGCCGGCGGCTTCGCGAACCAGACGCGCGTCAAGCTGCGCTGGATCCCGTCCGACGAGTGCGAGACGCACGACGGCGCCGCTGCCCAGCTGAGCGACGTCGACGCGATCTGCGTGCCAGGCGGCTTCGGCATCCGCGGCATCGAGGGAAAGCTCGGAGCCCTGCGCTTCGCGCGCGACAACGCCATCCCGACCCTCGGGCTCTGCCTCGGCATGCAGTGCATGGTCATCGAGTACGCCCGCAACGTCGTCGGCATCACCGACGCGAGCTCCTCCGAGTTCGACCCGGAGACGCCGAACCCCGTCATCGCGACGATGGCCGAGCAGGTGGACATCATCGAGACCGGAGACATGGGCGGAACCATGCGCCTCGGGTCCTACCCGGCCGCCCTCGACGAAGGATCCATCATCGCGGAGCTCTACGGCTCCACGCTCGTCGAGGAGCGCCACCGCCACCGCTACGAGGTGAACAACGCGTACCGCGAGCAGATCGCGGATGCGGGGCTCCACTTCTCGGGGCTGTCCCCGGATGGCACGCTCGTCGAGTACGTCGAGCTGCCGCGCGAGGTGCACCCGTTCTACGTGGCCACGCAGGCGCATCCCGAGCTGAAGTCGCGTCCGAACAGCGCGCACCCGCTCTTCTCCGGCCTCGTCGCCGCCGGCCTCGAGCGTCAGCGCTCCGGCCGCCTCGTCGATGTCGAGGAGAACGTGCAGGACGTGGACCAGGTTCAGCAGTGACCGACGCCGCCGGATCGGGGCCGTTCGCGGACCAGGTCGCCGAGGACACGGTGCTCGAGTCGAGCGTCGTGTTCCGCGGGGCCGTCTGGGACATCGTGCGTGAGCGGTTCCGCTTCGGCGACGAGGAGCTGACGCGGGAGTTCATGTCCCACACGGGGGCCGTCGCGGTGCTCGTGCTCGACGACGCCGATCGCATCCTCTTCATCCGCCAGTACCGTCACCCCGTGGGGCGACGCGGCTGGGAGCTGCCTGCCGGCCTCCTCGACGCGCCGGGCGAGGACCCGCTCGATGCGGCGAAGCGCGAGCTGGCCGAAGAGGTCGATCTTGTCGCCGAGCGCTGGGACGTGCTCCTCGACCAGTACACGTCGCCGGGCGGGAGCAGCGAGAACGTGCGCGTGTACCTCGCGCGCGCGGTCTCCTCGACGCCAGAGGCCTTCGCCCGCACCGGCGAGGAGGCGCAGCTGGAGCAGCGCTGGGTCGCGCTGCCGGATGCCCTCGACGCCGTCCTCGGCGGCTCGGTGCAGAACCCGTTCGTCATCTCCGGCGTCATGGCGCTGCACCTCGCGAAGGAACGCGGCTGGTCGACGCTGCGCCCTGCCGACGCGGAGTGGCCGACCCGCTCGCCGGGCCGCCCGGAGTAGTCGACGCGCCGTGGCTGCACATCCGGGTGATGCGAAGACGGACACGGCACTGCTCGACACCTACCTCCGGCACCTGACCATCGAGCGAGGTCTGTCGAGCAACAGCCTCGGCGCCTACCGGCGCGACCTCGGCAAGTACCTCGACTGGCTCGAGCGCACCGACCGGGGGCCGATCGGTGCTGTGGCCCCCGACGACGTGTCTGCGTTCCTCGCCCACCTCCGCGAAGGCGAGGGCCTGGCGGCGTCCTCCGTCTCCAGGGCGCTGTCGTCGGTCCGCGGCTTCCACCGGTTCCTGCTCGACGAGGGGGTGCTGGATGCGGACGCGACGACGCGCACGCGCGCCCCGAAGCTCCCGTCACGGCTCCCGAAGGCGCTCACGGTCGCCGAGGTCGAACGACTGCTGCAGGCGGCCGACGGCGAGACGCTCGAGGCGATGCGCGACACCGCGCTCGTCGAGCTCCTCTACGCGAGCGGCGCCCGCATCTCGGAACTCGTCGACCTGAACGTCGACGACCTGATCGAGCCGGGCATCCTCCGGGTGCGGGGCAAGGGCAACAAGCAGCGCATCGTGCCGGTCGGCAGCTTCGCCCAGCGGGCGCTCGACCGATACCTCGTTCGGGCGCGACGTGAGCTGTCGACTCGGGGGAGCGCGACCCCCGCGCTGTTCCTCGGCACGCGAGGAGCGCGGCTGTCTCGGCAGAGCGCGTTCAACCTGCTGGACGCCATCGCGACGCGCGCCGATCTCGCCGGCCGAGTCTCCCCGCACACCCTCCGGCACTCGTTCGCGACCCACCTACTCGAGGGTGGCGCCGACGTCCGAGTCGTCCAGGAGCTGCTCGGCCACGCCTCGGTGTCGACGACGCAGATCTACACGCTCGTGACCGCCGACACCCTGCGCGACGTGTACGCCACGAGCCATCCGCGCGCCACCCTCGGCGGAGGCTGAGGCGGGGATAGGATGCAGAGGTCATGAGCGAAGAGACGATCGAATCCACGCCCCGCAGCGCAAGCGCGGTGTCGACGCGACTCTACAACCACTTCGAGGTGCCGGAGGAGCTGGAGAGCCACGGCCCCGCGCGCATCATCTCGATGTGCAACCAGAAGGGTGGCGTCGGGAAGACCACGACGAGCATCAACCTCGGCGCATCCCTCGCCCTCTACGGCCGCCGCGTGCTGGCCGTCGACTTCGACCCCCAGGGTGCATTGAGCGCTGGCCTCGGGATCCGCACGTACGACGTGCCAACCGTCTACGATCTGCTGATCGGCACGGTCAAGGACCCGCACGAGGTCATCCAGGCCACGGCGTTCCCTGGCCTCGATGTCATGCCAGCCAACATCGACCTCTCCGCCGCCGAAGTGCACCTCGTCACCGAGGTCGCCCGCGAGCAGATCCTCGCGAGCGTGCTCCGCAAGGTCTCGAGCGAGTACGACGTCATCATCGTCGACTGCCAGCCCTCGCTTGGCCTCCTCACCGTCAACGCGCTCACGGCGAGCCACGGCGTCGTTATCCCGCTCGAATGCGAGTACTTCGCGCTCCGCGGCGTCGCGCTCCTCGTGGAGACCGTCGACAAGGTCCGCGACCGGTTGAACCCGTCGCTCGAGCTCGACGGCATCCTCCCCACCATGTACGACGGCCGCACGCTGCACTCACGCGAGGTGCTCGACCGCGTCTACGAGGCGTTCGGCGACCGGGTCTTCGACACGGTCATCGGCCGCACGGTGAAGTTCCCCGACGCATCCGTCGCCGGGGTCCCCATCGTCCGATTCGCTCCAGAGCACACCGCGTCGAAGGCGTACCACCAGCTCGCGCGCGAGTTGATCGAACGTGGCGCCGTCGCCTAGCGCCCTGACCACCCGGGGAACCTCAGCACCGCGGGTCGGCGCCTCCGCCGCGCCCGACCTCGAAGGCGCGTCCGACCCCGACTTCCGGGTGTCGCTGAGCAACTTCGAGGGCCCGTTCGATCTGCTCCTCACGCTCATCTCGAAGCACGAGATGGACATCACCGAGGTGTCGCTGAGCCGCGTCACGAGTGAGTTCATCGGATACCTCAACGACCTGTCGACACCGGAAGAGCTCGATCGCGCGAGCGAGTTCATCGTCGTCGCCGCGACCCTGCTCGACATGAAGATCGTCAGCCTGCTCCCGCAAGGCGAGTACGTGGATGCAGAGGACGTCGCGATCCTCGAGGCGAGGGACCTGCTCTTCGCCCGCCTCCTGCAGTACAAGGCCTTCAAGGAGGTCTCCACCTGGTTCGCGGCCGCGCTCGGCGTCGAGGGGCAGCGCACGACCCGCGCCGTGCCGCTCGAGCCGAAGTTCAGGGAGCGCATCCCGGAACTCGTCTGGACGCTCTCGGCAGCCGACTTCGCGGCCCTCGCGACCCTCGCGCTCGCACCGCGCGAGATCCCGACCGTCGGCCTCACCCACCTGCACGCGCCCAAGGTGAGCATCCGCGAGCAGGCGCGCATCCTCGTCGCCCTGCTGCAGGACGGCGAGCCGCGGACGTTCCGCGAGCTCGTCGCCGACGCCGACGCCCGGGGTGTCGTCATCGCGCGCTTCCTCGCGCTCCTCGAGCTCTACCGGCGGGCAGCGCTCAGCTTCGAGCAGGACACGCCCCTCGGCGAGCTGACGGTGACGTGGGATGCCGACGACTGGGACGCCGCGCAGCTCTCGAGCCTCGGAGACGACGATGACTGACCCACGGCAGCTCGACCGCCCGGCCGAAGAAGCCGACCAGCCGGGCGTCGACCTCGACCGCGCCGTCGAGGCGATCCTCTTCGTCGCCGACGAGCCCCTGTCGCTCGTGGCCATCGCCGGGGCCGTCAGCCGCCCCGTCCCCGACGTGCGCGCATCCATCGGCCGGCTCGTCGCCGACTACAACGGCGACCTCGCCGGTCCCGAACGCGGCTTCGAGCTGCGCGAGGTCGGCGGAGGGTGGCGACTCTACGTGCGCGAGAACCTCGACGACATCGTCGCCGACTTCGTGCTCACCCGCCAGCCGTCGAAGCTCTCGCAGGCCGCACTCGAGACACTTGCCGTCATCGCGTACCGCCAGCCGATCACGCGTTCGCAGGTGGCGCAGGTGCGCGCCGTGAACGTCGACTCAGTGGTGCGTACTCTGGTAGCACGTGGCCTCATCGCAGAAGACGGCCACGACGACGTGACCGGGGCCATTCGCTACGTCACGACACAGACGCTTCTGGTGCATCTGGGACTCAACTCGCTCGACGAGCTGCCCAAGATCTCACCTCTGCTCGACGAAGGACAGGACGGATTCCATGAGTGACCAGCGAGGGCGCGGATCGCGCCGCGGCGACACCGACCGCACCGCCGACGAGGCAGCGGCACTCCGCCAGGCCGCGCAGGCGCGCCCCGAGGGCGGCTACTCGCTGGACGACTTCGACGACATCCCGCTCGCGGGGCGCGAAGCCGAACCGGCGCCCGAGCGCGCCGACGGCGTGCGACTGCAGAAGGCGCTCGCCGCGGCAGGCGTCGCCTCGCGCCGCGTGTGCGAGCAGTACATCACGCAGGGCCGCATCGAGGTCAACGGCGTCGTCGTGACCGAGCTCGGCAGCCGCATCTTCCCGGACCGCGACGAGGTCGCCGTCGACGGCACGCCCATCCAGCTGGACCCCAGCAAGCGCTACGTGGTGCTGAACAAGCCGACCGGCGTCGTCTCGACGATGCGCGACGAGCAGGGGCGCCCCGATCTCCGCGAGTTCACGAGGGAGTTCAGCGAGCGGGTCTACAACGTCGGCAGGCTCGACGTGGACACGAGCGGCCTGCTCATCCTCACCAACGACGGAGAGCTCGCGCACGTGCTCGCGCACCCATCCTTCGGTGTCGAGAAGACCTACATCGCCCGCGTCGACGGGCGGGTCTCCGCGAAGGCGCTCCAGCGCCTCCGCCAGGGCTTCGAGCTCGAGGACGGCTTCATCAAGGCCGACAGCGCGAGGCTCCTCGCCGACCAGCCGAGCCGCACCGCCTCGCTGGTCGAGATCGTGCTGCACTCCGGCCGCAACCGGATCGTGCGTCGCATGCTCGAGGAGGTCGGCCACCCCGTCACCGCGCTCGTCCGCCGCAGCTTCGGCCCGCTGAACCTCGGCACCCTCCGCGAAGGCGAGATGCGCGAGTTCACTACACTGGAACTCGGCCGCATCCTGAAGCTCGCCCGGCGAGCCGGGGAGCAGCGCGACGGCGGCTCCCTCACCCAGGCGGCGGAGCCGGCTCGCGAGCCCAAGCAGGGCCGCGGCCCGCGGCAGGCGCCGCCCACCAGATCGAAAGGTCGTCGATGACGCCAACTCGAACCAACTCCCCGGTACGGGTGGTCGGTGCCGGGCTGCTCGGCACCAGCGTCGGGCACGCCCTGCGCAGGCTCGGCGTCGACGTCCAGCTCGACGACATCTCCCCGTCGGTGCTCCAGCTCGCCGTCGACTACGGGGCGGGGACCCTGGCCGCTGACGCCGCCGGGGGAGAAGCGCCGCGGATCGTCGTCGTCTGCGTGCCCCCCGACGTGACCGGCCAGGTCGTGGCCGCGGAACTCGACCGCTGGCCCGACGCCATCGTGACCGACGTCGCGAGCGTGAAGTCGGCACCGCTGGCTGAGCTCGTCGCCCGAGGCGCCGACATCAGCCGCTACCTCGGGTCGCACCCCATGGCCGGGCGAGAGACGGGCGGGCCGCTCTCCGGCCGCGCCGACCTCTTCGTCGGCCGCCCATGGGTCATCGCCCACCATGAGCAGACCAGCGTCTTCGCACTGCAGGAGATCGAGGGGCTCGCCCTCGACCTCGGCGCCACTCCCGTCACCATGACCGCCCAGGACCATGACCGGGCCGTCGCGCTCGTCTCGCACGTTCCCCAGCTCGTCTCCACGCTGCTCGCCTCCCGTCTCGTCGACGACGAGGACGGGGCGACCGCGCTCGCGGGCCAGGGGCTGCGGGACCTCACCCGCATCGCATCCAGCGACCCCGTGCTGTGGACGCAGATCCTGACCGCGAACGCCGCGCCGACCGCCGCCGTGCTCCGCAAGCTGCAGGCAGACCTCGACAAGGTCGCCAGCGCGCTCGAGCGCAGCCACGAGCGCGGTTCCGGACGCATCATCGCCGAGCAGCTCGCGACCGGCAACGCCGGCGTCGCGCGGCTGCCGGGCAAGCACGGCTCGTCGAGGCGGGAGTTCGACTCCGTGACGGTCATGATCGACGACAAGCCAGGCCAGCTCGCGAAGCTCATGGGCGACGTGGGCGACGCCCAGGTCAACGTCGAGGACTTCCGCATGGAGCACGCGCAGGCCTCCAACGTCGGCCTCGTCGTCATCTCCGTCGTCCCGTCGGCAACCGCGAAGCTCGTCGACGAGCTCGAGCAGCGCGGATGGAGGATCGCCGCATGACCGACACCACCCAGATCGGCCGCGACGCCCTCGCCGCTGGCACCCCCATCGTCGTCGCCGTGGACGGGCCAGCAGGCTCCGGCAAGTCGAGCGTCTGCCGCGAGAGCGCGCGGCGCCTCGGATTCGGCTACCTCGACACGGGGGCCGCGTACCGCGCGCTCACCTGGTTCGCGATCGACAGCGGATGCGACCTCGACGACGGCGACGCCGTCGCGACCCTGCTCCCGAGCTTCGTCGACCGGTACCGCATCTCGCAGAGCCCGGACGAACGCTGGGTCCGAGTCGGCGAGGTGGACGTCTCCGAGTTCATCCGCGACACCGCGATCTCCGGCGAGGTGTGGCGTGTCTCCCGCGTGCCGGCTGCCCGTGAAGCGCTCACGGCGCTCTTCCGGAACACGATGGCCAGCACCACCAGCCCGGGCATCATCGCCGAGGGCAGGGACATCACGACGGTCGTGGCCGCGGATGCCCCCGCCCGCATCCTCATGACCGCCGACGAGGCCGTGCGCATCGCTCGCAGGGCAGGCGAGAAGGTCGGCGAGACCGTCGCCGCCGTCGCGGAGTCCGTGTCAGCGCGCGACGCCCGCGACGCCAAGGTCACCAACTTCACCGATGCCGCCGACGGCGTCACGGTGCTCGACACGACAAGGCTCGACTTCGAGCAGTCGGTCGAGGCATTCCTGCGGATCGTCGCCTCGGCGACATCAGGCCCGCACCAGACGACAGCACCGTCGCTGGCAGCCGCCCCAAGCGCTGTCAGACACGACAACACGAAGGAGTCACGATGACTGACGACCAAGGACGGAACGACGAGGCGACCGACGCCTCCGAGGAGTTCGACCCAGCAGGCGGCGAAGAGCTCGTCGCGCGCCTCGAGGAACTCGACGACACGGTCGTGGAGAAGCGCACCCAGGCGCTGCGCCAGAGCCTCGACGACTACGAGCTCGAGGAAGACGACCTCGAGGTGCTCCTCGGCGCCTCCGAGGACGGCGACGCCATCACCTACCTGCCCGCGCTCCCCGTGCTCGCAGTCGTGGGCCGACCCAACGTGGGCAAGAGCGCACTGGTCAACCGCATCATCGGCCGCCGCGAAGCCGTCGTCGAGGACACCCCCGGTGTCACACGCGACCGCGTCTCGTACAAGGCCGAATGGAACAACCGCTGGTACACGATCGTCGACACCGGCGGATGGGAGCCGGACGCCAAGGGCATCGACCTCTCCGTCGCCCAGCAGGCCGAGATCGCCGTCGAGCTCGCTGACGCTGTCCTGTTCGTCGTCGACGCGAACGTCGGCCCGACCGCAACCGATGAGCACGTCGTGAAGCTGCTCCGCCGCACCGACCGGCCCGTCATCCTCGTCGCGAACAAGGTCGACGACGCCGTGCAGGAGCCGAACGCAGCGCAACTGTGGAGCCTCGGCCTCGGCGAGCCGTGGCCGGTCTCCGCCGTGCACGGCCGCGGTGTCGCGGACCTCCTCGACAAGGTCATCGAGATCCTCCCCGAGGTCTCGAAGGTCGCGAAGGAGGAGATCGGCGGACCTCGCCGCGTCGCCATCCTGGGACGACCGAACGTCGGCAAGTCAAGCCTCCTCAACAAGGCCGCAGGCGAAGAGCGCGTCGTCGTCAACTCCCTCGCTGGCACGACGCGCGACCCCGTTGACGAGCAGGTCGAGCTGGGTGGCAAGATCTGGCGCTTCGTCGACACGGCCGGCATCCGCCGCCGCGTGCACCTGCAGCAGGGCGCAGACTTCTACGCCTCACTGCGAACGACGGCAGCTCTCGAGAAGGCCGAGGTCGCCGTCGTGGTCCTCGACGTGACCGAGGCCGTCAACGTGCAGGACCTGCGCATCATCGACCTCGTCCTCGAGTCCGGCCGCGCGCTTGTGCTCGCGTTCAACAAGTGGGACATGCTCGACGACGAACGCCGCTGGCAGCTCGAGCGTGAGGTCGAGCGCGACCTCGCCCACGTCGCCTGGGCACCGCGCGTCAACATCTCCGCGAAGACGGGGCGCCACCTCGAGAAGCTCGTGCCAGCCCTCGAACTCGCCCTCGACTCATGGGACACGCGCATCCCGACCGGCAAGTTCAACGCCTTCCTGGCGGAGCTCACGGCCGAGTTCCCGCACCCGCTCCGTGGCGGCAAGCAGCCGCGCATCCTGTTCGGCACGCAGGCGCAGACGCGCCCGCCGACATTCGTGCTCTTCACGACCGGCTTCCTCGACCCGGGCTACCGCCGCTTCATCCAGCGTCGCCTGCGCGAGGTGTACGGCTTCGAGGGCTCGCCCATCATCACGAACATGCGTGTTCGCGAGAAGCGGGCCAAGCGCAGCTGATCGAGCCCTCGAGCTCGATGGGGCCAGTCCAGCTCGACCCGTCCGGGTCGGCGGGGCTGGCCCCTTTCGTATGACCGGTCCTCGCTGCCAAAAACGGCCGAATTTCTCGCATCGTGAATACGCCGACGCTCCACGCCGCCGATTCGGGCCCGGCGCCGGACGCAGAACCGTAGGATTTTGCCTGTGCCTGGCGTTCAGGCGAGAACTTTCGACGTTGAGGGGTCCCATTCGATGATGGAAAAGTCCGAGCAGACGCAGCACGAGTGGCTGGAGAAAGTCGGAATCGCCGAGCGGATGATCCCGCTCATCGGAAACCTGTACCGCACGCGGAACGTCGTGACCTCGATCTACGGTCACCGCCTCATCAACCTCTCCGCGATCGACATCATCAAGGCGCACCGCTTCGCCCGCCGCATCAACGACGTCGAGCTGTCGTTGGACGCGACGCTGCCGATCCTCGAACGGCTGCAGGAGTTCGATCTCGGCACCGCCTCCATCGACCTCGGCGAACTGGCGACGCGCTTCGCGGCACAGGGCGAGGACCTCGACACGTTCCTCGCCAACCAGCTGCTCGAGGTCATCGGCACCGGGTCTCCTGACTCGGGCGCCGACGTCGTGCTCTACGGCTTCGGCCGCATCGGCCGCCTCCTCGCGCGCATCATCATCTCGCACGCCGGCACGGGACGAGGGCTGCGCCTGCGCGCCATCGTCGTCCGCAAGGGCAGCGACAACGACCTCGAGAAGCGGGCGAGCCTGCTGCGTCGCGACTCCGTGCACGGGGCGTTCGCCGGCTCCATCTCGGTCGACCAGGCCGCCTCGACGATCCAGGCCAACGGCACGGTCATCCAGGTCATCTACTCGAACGATCCCGCGACCGTCGACTACGAGTCGTACGGCATCCGCGATGCGATCGTCGTCGACAACACGGGCCGCTGGCGCGACGCCGACGGCCTCGCGCAGCACCTGCAGAGCCCCGGAGTGCGTCGAGTGCTGCTCACGGCTCCCGGCAAGGGGCAGCTGAAGAACATCGTCTACGGCATCAACAACGCCGGCATCACCGACGACGACCGCATCCTGTCGGCCGCGTCGTGCACGACCAACGCCATCACGCCGGTCCTCAAGGTCATCGACGAGCGCTACGGGGTCGTGCACGGGCACGTCGAGACGGTGCACTCGTTCACCAACGATCAGAACCTCATCGACAACTTCCACAAGGGCGACCGGCGCGGCCGGGCCGCTGGCCTCAACATGGTGATCACCGAGACGGGAGCGGCGAAGGCGGTCGCGAAGGCGCTGCCGCACTTCGAGGGCAAGCTCACGGGCAACGCCATCCGGGTTCCCACGCCAGACGTCTCCATGGCAGTGCTCAACCTCACGCTCGAGCGTCCGACGACCCGCGGCGAGGTCAACGACTTCCTGCGCCAGGTGTCGCTCAGCTCGGTGCTCCGCCAGCAGATCGACTACATCGAGTCGAGCGAAGTGGTCTCGACCGACTTCGTCGGCACGACGCGCGCCGGCATCGTGGATGGGCTCGCCACGATCGCCGAGGGCAAGAACCTCGTGCTCTACGTCTGGTACGACAACGAGTTCGGCTACTCGACGCAGGTCGTGCGCATCATCGAGCAGCTCGGTGGCGTCCAGCCGCCCATCGTGCCGCACCGCAGGGAAGTCTCGCAGCTCTAGGCGCCGCCCCCGCCGTCGCGGGGTGCGCCAGATACCTCACAGGGTCGTCATCCAGTGCGGATGACGACCCTTCGGGGTATCTCGTCGCTGGACTACTTGAGCTCGGCGCCGAGGATCTCGGTGTACGAGGCGCGCTCCTTGCCAAGCCGCGAGTTGCGGCGGCTGTAGAGGAAGTAGATCGCGAGGCCGATGGCCAGCCAGATGGCGAAGCGAAGCCACGTGAGCGTGGACAGGTTGAGCATGAGCCAGAAGCACAGCACGGCCGAGAGGATCGGCAGGAACGGCGACCAGGGCATGCGGTAGGCGAGCTCGCGGTCCGGGTACTTCTTGCGGAGCACGAGGATCGACAGGCTCACCAGCACGAACGCGGAGAGCGTGCCGATGTTGATCATCTCCTCGAGCCAGTCGACGTTCGTGAGGCCGGCGAGGAGCGCGACGGCGATGCCCACGCCGATCTGCAGGCGGATCGGGGTCTTGCGCTTCTCGCTCGTGATGCTCCACGAACGCGGCAGCAGGCCGTCGCGGCTCATGGAGAACAGCACTCGCGCGAGGCCCATGAGGAGCACGAGGATGACGGTCGTGAAGCCCAGGAGGATGCTGATCGAGATGATCTGGGCCGCCCAGTCGGCGCCGACGAGCACGAATGCGGTCGCGAGCGAGGGCGTCTCGGCGGCGGCGAGGTCCGTGTACGAGACCATGCCGGTGATGACGAGGCTCACCGAGAGGTAGAGCACGGTCACGATGCCGAGGCCGAGGAAGATGCCGCGAGGCAGGTTCTTCTTCGGGTTCTTGACTTCCTCCGCGCTCGTCGCGACGACGTCGAAGCCGATGAACGCGAAGAACACGATGGAAGCCCCCGCGAGGAGACCGAAGACGCCGTACATGCTCGGCTCGGCGCCGGACATGAAGGAGAAGAGCGACTGGTGCCAGGCATCGGTGCCCGAGTCCTGTGCGGGCTGCGACGGTGGGATGAAGGGCGTGTAGTTGCTCGCCTTCACGAAGAACGCGCCGACGACGATGACGAACAGCACGGTCACGACCTTGAGGATCGTCAGGACCGCGCTGACCCGTGACGAGAGCTTCGTGCCGAGCACCAGCAGCGTCGTGAGGACCGCGACGATGAAGAACGCCGCCCAGTTCAGATCGAAGAGCCCGAAGATGCTGAGCTTGGGCGGGATGTCCCAGCCCCAGATGTTCACGACCTCCTGCAGGTAGACGCCCCAGTAGCTCGCGATGACGGCGGAGGCCGACAGCATCTCGAGGATGAGGTCCCAGCCGATGATCCAGGCCAGGAGCTCACCGAGCGTCGCGTAGGTGAAGGTGTAGGCGGAACCGGCCACGGGCACGGAGGAGGCGAACTCCGCGTAGGCCATGATCGCGAGTCCGCAGGTCACGGCGGCGAGCAGGAATCCGAGGGTGATGGACGGGCCGGCGTTGTTGGCGGCCGCCTTCGCTCCGACGGAGAAGATGCCGGCGCCGACGGCGACGGCGACGCCCATGATGGCGAGATCCCACACGCCGAGGGATCGCTTGAGCGATCGCTCCTCGGAGCGCGAGTCCGCCAGTGATGCCTCGATGCTCTTCGTTCGCATGAGGCTTTCGAAAAAGCTCAAGGTGTTCCCCCAGTGTGTTCTCTCCGCGCGCAGGCTCCCGCGCGCGTGTGGAGTTTACCTGCTGGAAACACGGCGGCGGACGCCACCGGATGTCTGCCGTTGGCAGGAAGTCCGAGGCCCGCATGCCCTATGGTTGCCCGGCAGGACCCGCCGGTCCCGAAGTGCCGCGAAGGAGGATCCGTGCCTGACCTCGCAGATGCGCCAGATGCGCTGCTTGTCGCCCGCGCCAGGGACGGTGACGAGCGTGCGTTCGAGGTGCTCATCCGCCGGCACTGGGGGCTCATGATCGCGACGGCGATCAGGCTGCTGTCGTCGCGCGCGGACGCCGAGGACGCGGTGCAGGACGCCTGCATCGTCGCTTGGAAGCGCCTCGACCTCCTCCGCGACCCGGATGCCGTGCGCGCGTGGCTCGTTCAGATCGCGGCCCGCAAGGCGACCGATCGCCTCAGGAGACGCAAGTTCGAGCAGGACATCGACGACGTGGACGCCCCGGAGGCTCCGGAGCTCGGTCCGCTCGCGCAGCTCGAGCTGAACGCGAAGCTGGATTCGGCGTCCCGGGTGCTTGCGGGTCTCCCCGAGCTGCAGCGCCAGTGCTGGATCCTCAAGGAGACCGCCGGGTTCACCTACGCGGAGATCGCCGAACAGCTCGACACGAACACATCGACGGTGCGTGGGGCCCTCTCCCGGGCCAGGATCGCGCTGCTGCGGGGCATGGAGGAATGGGCATGAGCGAAGAAGTCGAGCCGACCATCGGCGCCGCGGGGTACACCCTGACGCAGCTCTCGGAGTACCTGGACGCCGGGCGTCTTCCCTACAACGCCGACATCGAGGAGGACCCTGAGTGCGAGCGGGCGCTCGCGGCACTCGAGCGGGTGACGAAGGCGTCGCACGACCTCATCGAGGCGGAGTCCGCGGCCACGCCCGCGCCGAGCAGCGCCTGGCTGCAGTCCATGCTGCGCGGCATCGCGATGGATGCGCGCGCGGGCCGCGAGATCCCGCTCGCCTCGCCGGAGCCCGAGTTCGAGTTCTCGCAGAGCGAGGGCGTCATCCGCGAGCTCATCCGCCGGACCGGCGATGCCATCGATGGGGTGCTGATCGGGCGCTGCGTGCTCGACGGCGACGTGACCACGCCGGGGGCACCCGTGCACGTCACCGTCTCGGTGACGGTGCTCGGGCTGCGCCCGCTGCATCCGCTCGCTGACGAGGTGAGGGATGCGATCGCCGAGGCGCTGGCGCTCGACACGACGCTGCGGGTCACGGGCATCGATATCGTCATCGCAGATGTGAGGAGCGTCGAATGATCGACCGTGAGCGCGTCGCGGAGGTGGTCGAGGGTGCCGCCCTCGCAGCACCTGGCGTTGTGGAGCTGCTGCCCATCATCGGCATCCACCTGGGGTCACTGCATGTGGAAGTCGGTGCCGCGGATGGCGTCGTCTCGATCACGGTGCGCGTGCGCGTCGACTCGTCGGGTCCGCAGGGGCGCATCGTGGAAGGGCTCGCGACGCGCATCAAGGCGGCTGCGCTGACGGTGCTTCCGCTCGGTTCGACGGTGCGGGTGCGCGTGCGGGTGCACGCCATCGCGGGTCGAAGCTGAGCCACAGCTTCGCCATAGCAATGGCATAGCCCAGGGTTGGATGCTCGGTGGTGTCGAAAGGAACCACACATGTCCACCCCCTTCACTCCGGAGAACGCCCCGCAGGACGGCGCCAAGTCGTACCCCGAGTCCTTCCCCCAGCAGCCCTTCGCGCCGCAGACGCCAGCAGGCCAGCAGGCGCACTCGTTCGCGCCCCAGTACTCGTCGGGGTCCGGCCAGTACCAGCCGGGCCAGTACGTGCCAGGCGGGTCCGTGGCGGGTGGCTACGCCTCGTCTGACTCGAGGACCCACCAGCACCCGGCAGCAGACTTCGCATCGACCAGCTTCGGCCCGGCGGCCGGCCCGGGCTCCGGCCCCGACCTCACGCCGAGGAAGCGCCGCTTCGGCACGGTCGCGCTCCTCACCGCGGGTCTCCTCGTCGGCGGCGTCGTGGGCGGCGGGGTCGGCGGGGCCGTCGTCGGCGGCTTCGGCTCGTCGCAGGTCGCCGCGGGCCAGTCCAGTTCGCAGTCGATCACCGTCAACAACCCCCAGGATGCGACGCTCGTCACGAGCATCGCCGCGGTCGCCTCACCGAGCGTCGTCACGATCTCGGCCTCCTCCGGCCAGACTGCCGCGAGCGGCTCGGGCGTCGTCATCGACGGTGCCGGCTACATCGTGACCAACAACCACGTCGCGACGATCGACGGCGCTACCGGCAACGCGGAGCTCTCCGTCCAGACGAGCGACGGTCGCCTGCTGCCAGCCACCTTCGTCGCCGGGGACCCCGTGCTCGACCTCGCGATCATCAAGGTCGAGGACACCTCCTTGACGCCGATCACGTTCGGCGACTCCGACGAGCTCAACGTCGGCGACGTCGCCGTCGCCATCGGCGCGCCCCTCGGCCTCTCCGACTCCGTGACCGAGGGCGTCGTGAGCGCGCTCGACCGCGGCATCCTGGTCAGCTCTTCCGCGGTGCCCGAGGAAGTCGAGTCCGATGGCACCCAGGAGGACAGCCCGTACAACTTCTGGCGCGGGGACCCCAACTCGCCAGAGGGGCAGAGCACGACGCAGGGCTCGTCCTCGGTCGCCCTGCCCGTGATCCAGACCGACGCCGCCATCAACCCGGGCAACTCGGGCGGTGCACTCGTCGACCAGGACGGCGCCCTGATCGGCGTCAACGTCGCGATCGCCGGCGCGAGCAGCGGTGGCGAGACCGCCGGGAACATCGGTGTCGGCTTCTCGCTGCCCTCGAACCTCGTCAAGCGGGTGACCGAGCAGCTCATCGCTGATGGCGCGGTGTCGCACGGGTTCCTCGGCGCCAGTGTGAGCGACCCGACGGCGGCCGACTCGAGTGTGGCGGGTGCCTACGTGGCCCAGCTCACGGCGGGGGGACCTGCGGCGCAGGCCGGTATCCAGGCTGGCGACGTGATCACGTCGTTCGGCGGGCACCGAGTCTCGAACTCGACGGACCTGACGGCGCAGATCCGCGCCCTTGAGCCCGGCACGCAGGTCGAGGCCGTGCTCGTGCGCGGTGGCCAGGAGCAGACCGTCCAGGTGACGGTGGGCGAGCTCGGGCAGTAGGGCCGAGCAGCAACCAGAATCGCGGCGCATCCTCTCGACGCCAGCGGGCACGCACCTATCCTTGGGTGCGTGCCCGCTTCTGTGTTGACTGTCGCCGCCATCTGCTTCGAGGACTCCGAGGGGCGGGTGCTCACCGTTCGCAAACGCGGAACGACGAAGTTCATGCTTCCCGGCGGCAAGCTCGAGCCGGGGGAGTCGCCTAAGGCAGCCGCGATCCGAGAGATCGAGGAAGAGGTCGGCATCGTCCTCGACGGAGCCGAGGTCACGTTCCTCGGGGAGTGGACGACCGCGGCCGCGAACGAGGCGGCGACCGATCTGGTCGGCACCGTGTACCTCGCAGCGCTCACCGGTGAGCCGCAGGCGCGCGCCGAGATCGACGAGCTGCGCTGGGTGGATGCCTACCCCGGGCCGGAGGCGGACCTCGCTGACCTCGCGCCCCTGCTCAGCGAGTGCGTCATGCCCGAGCTGCGGCGGCGTCGGGACGCGCGGGGCTGAGGCCGCAGCCCGAACTTCTCGAACATTCTCCGATATATCGCTTGACACCGACCATTCACCGATATATCGTCGAGCTATCGGAGTTGCAGCGTGCAGCTCCGGCAGAAAGGTTCATCCCATGCGCAAGCACTTCACTCACAACCACCACCCGTTCGAATCCGAACGGGGACACTCCCACGAAGGCGGCCGCGGTCGCGGTTTCGGCCAGGACCACGAGCAGGACGAACGCGTCCGACGCTTCTCACAGGGCTTCGGTCCCGGACGAGGCTTCGGCCCCGGGTTCGGGCCGGGCGCGGGCCACGGCCCCGGCTTCGGTCCCAAGTTCGGTCCACGCGGCCACCGCCGAGCCGGCAAGGGCGACGTGCGCGCCGCCATCCTCTCCCTCCTCGCCGAAGGCCCCTCCAACGGCTACGGCCTGATCAAGGGCATCGCCGAGAAGACCGATGGCGTCTGGCGCCCGAGCCCCGGCTCCGTCTACCCGACGCTGCAGCAGCTGGTCGACGAGGAGCTCATCGAGCAGGGCGGCACCGAGAAGAAGCCCGTCTTCGAGCTCAGCGAAGCTGGCCGCACGTACGTGTCCGAGCATGCCGAGGAGCTCGAGCAGGGCTGGCGCGGCGTCGCCGGAATGTCAGAGACGGCGACCGGCCTCCGTGAGTCCGCCATGCAGTTCATGGGTGTCATGCAGCAGTTCCGCCTCGGCGCGACCGAGGAGCAGCAGCAGGAAGCCACGAAAGTGCTCGACGACGCTCGCAAGGCCCTCTACTCGATCCTCGCCAAGTAGGTCTCGTGAGGGTCGCGACCGAAGGCGAGGCGACGACGCCGCGCACCTCGGGAGGGAGGCTCAGGAGCGCTCGCGCTGCTTCGCGTCGCGACGCTCCTGGATCTTCGCCTCGCGGGCGAGCTTCCTCAGCTCCTTCTCGAGGTCGTCGAACCGCTCACCGCGCTCCGGGTCATCCTCGGGCGAGGTGGGCAGCTGCATCCGTGGACTGCCCTTCGACCACGGGTCGAGCAGCTCATGCTCGATGTGCGCGGAGATCTCCGCCCAGGCGTCAGCCCGCGCCTGCTCGATGAGGCCGTCCACGTACGCCTCGTCTTCGCGTTCCGACTCGATGCGCTCGCTCACCGCCTGCGACGCGCGCTCACGGAAGCTCAGCGTCTCGATGTCGGCGTGGCGATAGTCGTGGGCGCTCAGCGAGCGACCAGGCCTCGCGCGGTCGCGCACACCGGCCACGCGCTCCGCCGAGTAGCGAAGCTCCTTGAGGACCCGGTCGAGGGACGCGTTCGCGGCCTCACGGTAGTCGGCCGCCGCGAACGGCACCTTCTCGCCGACCGTCCGCTTGATGATGGCGTTCTTCACGTCGAGCCTGACGATGCGCAGCGCGAGCAGGAGGCCGTCGTCGATCGCCTCGGAGAGCTCGGGGAAGATGACGGGTGGGAGTCCGGCCTTCTTCTTCGGCTTGGTCTGCTGGCTCGTCGACGACGTCCGAGACTTCCGGCGCCAGCGGAACATCATCCCTGGTCTCCGGGGGCAGGTCTCTGCTGGCCTGCCTGCGCCTGCTGCTGAGCTGGCGTCTCCTGGTGCGGCAGCCCAGCCGTGCCCAGCTTCGTCGCGCCCCGTGAGCGAGCACGCTGTTCCTCGAGCGCCGTGAGGAACTCCTCCTCCCACGCAGGGTCGACCTCGATGCCCTGGCGCTTCGCCTCCTCGACGCTCAGCTCGCGAGGGAACCCGTGGGTGTCGGAGAGCAGGAACACGTCAGCACCGGTGAGGGTCGAGCCCTGGTATGCGGCGAGCGCCTTGAGGCCGCCCTTGAGGGTGCGGCGGAACGAGCGCTCCTCCTTGACGAGCACCGCGACGACCTCGTCGCGGCGTTCGCGCACCTCCGGGTAGTCGTCGACGTAGAGGTCCGCGATCGTCGGAACGAGCTCGGCGAAGAAGTTCTCTGAGATGCCCAGGATGAGCGCCTCGCGGATCGCGCGGCGCACGAGGCGTCGCATGACGTAGCCCTGCTCCTTGTTCGAGGGCACGACGCCGTCGACCGCGAGGAAGGTGGCACCGCGGAGGTGGTCGGCGATGATGCGCATCGACAGCGTGTGCGCCTCGTAGCTCTCGCCGCTCAGCTGCTCGATCTGCTCGACGATGGGTCGCAGCAGCGAGATGCGGAACACGTCGGGGGAGTGGATGGCCGCCGCGGCGATGCGTTCGAGGCCGCCGCCGAAGTCGACGTTGCGTCGCTCGAGCTCGACGAACGAGCCGTCCTCCTGCCGTCGGTACTGCATGAAGACCTGGTTGCCGATCTCCATGAACTGGCCGCTGTCGCTCGCGGGGTGCGCCGCGCCGTAGGACGGGTCGTGGTGCTCTGGTCCGAAGTCGTAGAAGACCTCGCTGTCTGGGCCGCAGGGGTCTCCGATGGGCGTCGCCTGCAGCGATCCGCCGCGCGACCACCAGTTCTCGCTGCCGTCGTAGAAGAAGATGCGCTCTCCTGGCTGCACGCCGCGCGCGTCGCCGTCGGCCTGGCTGCCCATCTCGACGATGCCAGCTTCGATGCCGCGCTCCGCGAAGGCCTTCTGCCAGATGCTGGCCGCCTCGTCGTCGCGCGGGATGCCGGCCGCCTCGTCGCCGATGAAGGCCGTCACGTACAGGCGGTTCGGATCGAGGCCGACGGTGTCGACGAGGAACGAGAGGAAGGCAGGGATCTGCTCTGCCTTGAAGTAATCGCCGAGACTCCAGTTGCCGAGCATCTCGAAGAAGGTCGTGTGGCGGTTGTCGCCCACGTCGTCGATGTCCTGCGCGCGGACGCACGGCTGGCTGTCCGTGAGGCGGGTTCCGTCCGGGTGGTCCTCGCCGAGGAGGTAGGGGAGGAGGGCCTGCATGCCGCTTCCCGTGAAGAGCGTCGAGCCGTCTCCGCGGGGGATGAGCGGGGCTCGGTCGATCCTGACGTGCCCGAGTCGCTCCTGGTAGTCGAGGTAGGCATTGCGAATCTCGTGCGCGTCCATGTGCAGAGTGTTTCACACCTGCGCATGCCGTATCGTGACCTCGCCGAACGTGGGGGCGTTCAGGCACTCGGAGACGAGTGCTCGAGTGAGGTTCAGGGGAGTCGTCTGTGCAGGAGATCGCGCAATTGTGGACCGATGCGACGGGGCTTTCGACGGCGCACATCGCCGACGGATGCGTCCGGGCCGGAGTCGAGGTGCGTTGCGGCCCGGCGGCGATGACGGCAGTCTCGCCGCGCGCGACGAGGGTGGCTGGCCGGTGCCTGCCGGTGCGCCACTTCGGCAGCGTCGACGTGTTCCTCGAGGTCGTCGAGCGGGCGCATCCCGGGGACGTGCTCGTCGTCGACAACCAGGGGCGCACCGACGAGAGCTGCGTGGGCGACCTCGTCGTCCTCGAGGCGATGGCGGCTGGGCTCTCGGGCATCGCCATCTGGGGGCTGCACCGAGACACCCGCGATATCCGTGAGCTGGGCTTCCCGGTCTTCAGCCTCGGAGCGCTGCCGGCTGGACCCCGACGGCTGGACGAGCGGCGGCGAAACACGTTCGCCTCAGCCGAGTTCGGCGAGCACACCATCCGCACGAGGGACACCGTCTTCGGCGACGAGGACGGACTTCTCTTCGTGCCGGAGGATCGTGCCAACGAGGTGCTCATGCACGCACTGCAGATCCGCGACGTCGAGCGCGCGCAGGCGTCCCGCATCCGCTTGGGCACCAGCCTCCGGGATCAGGTGCACTTCTCCGCCTACGTGCAGGCTCGCCGTGCCGAACCGGCGCTCACGCTGCGAGAGCACCTGCGCCGGGTCGGCGGTGCGCTCGAGGTGTGACGCGGCCGCGCCTCAGCTGACCGTCTCGCTCAGGCGAAACGTGGCAGAGGTCGACGCCTCGCTGAGGCTCCACAGGCGCGTCGCGCGCTCCCGGTCGCGCTGTGTTGCCGGCTTGTCGAGCTTCACGGGAGTACCGCGCAGGGTGCGAGCAGGTCCCAGGTAGTCGCCGCCGGCGACCGCGTCGCTCGTGAGCGCGTGCACGGCGATGGCCGCCGCCCGGTGCTTGCCATGGGCGAACGGACCAGCGAGGCGCGATGCGAAGCGCTGCCATGCGGTCGGCTCGCTGACTCCCGCGCGTGCCGGCGTCGCCCCGTTGACGGGGATGCCCGGGTCGACGACGAGCGCTTCCACCGGTGCCCCGGCAGCCTGGAGCCGTCGGTCGAGTTCGAATGTGAACATCTCGAGCGCGTGCTTCGATGCGGCGTAGGCGCGCTTGGGCTCGTACAGGTGGGTGCTCTGCCAGTCCTCGAGATCGAACGGGTAGATGCGCGTCGCGAGGCTGCCGACCGCGACGACGCGGCTCTTCTCCGACGTCTCGTCGTCGAGAACGGGTTTCGCGGCCAGGAGCGCGTCCATGAGCTGCGCGGTCAGCTCGAAGTGCCCGAGGTGGTTCGTCGACATCGTGAGCTCGCGCCCCTGGGAGTCCTGTTCGCGGTGTGCGCCGGGGGAGACGTGCGCGGCGTTCAGCAGCACGCCGTCGAGGCGCTCGCGGGCGCTCAGGGAGGTGGCCGCGCTGGCGATGGACTCGCTGGAGGTGAGATCGAGGAGGATGCGGCTCGTGCTCGCGTCCGGCACCTGCTCCGTGATGGAGATGAGGGCCCTGTTCAGCTTCTCGACACTGCGCCCGAGCAGGACGACGTGGTGGCCGCGGCGGGCGAGCTCTTCCGCGGCGAAGTAGCCCACACCCTGCGTGGCACCGGTGATGGCGAAGGTCTTCATCGTCACACTCCTTCAAGCCTCGAACGTTTCGAGACTCAGAGTACAACGCTTCGATTGCTGAAATATTTCCGTGGCGTAAGGTACTGAATATGGATTCGCTGGAACGGGCGATGCGTGCCGTCTACGAAACCGCGCAGAGCACCAATGTGGCTGCTGAGCGGGAGCTCGAAGCGCTCGGATTGACCTTCGCGACCGCGCAGGCGCTCTGGGCGATCGACCCCGACCGTGAGCCGCCCGCCATGAAGGAGCTCGCGACGAAGCTGCACTGCAACGCGTCGAACCTCACCTTCGTCTCGGATCGTCTCGTCGACCGCGGCCTGGTCGAGCGGCGGGAGAGCGAGCATGACCGGCGTTCGCGGGTGGTCACGTTGACGGCCGAGGGCAAGCGCGTTCGCAAGCTCGCGATCGCGGCGCTCAAGCGCGCCTCGCCACTCGCCGGCTGCTCGAGCACCGAACTGAAGGCGATCGCGAAGAGCTTGAGTGCGCACGGCCTCTGACGCCGGGACCGGGGCGGCGGAGGGCGCAGCCTCGTCTGAGCGGTGGACGGCGGCGTCCGTCGACGACCTCGTCTGCATCGAGCTCCCGCGCAGCTCGCGCCTCCTGGCCCTGACGATGGGGGCGGCGAACGTCATCATGCAGCTCTCCAACCCTGCCGTGGGGCAGGGCGTCGCGCACAGCCGGGTGCGCAGCGGACGGCTCGACGTGCATCCCATCAAGCGCACCAGGACAACGCTGAGCTACCTCGCGGTGGCCGTCCTCGGCACGCCGGACGAACGCCGCGCGTACCGCAGGGCGGTCACGCGCCAGCACGCGCAGGTCCGCTCCGACCGCGACCCTCGCGCGACCGAGGAGTACTCGGCGCTCTGGGTCGACCTGCAGAAGTGGGTGGCCGCGTGCCTGTTCGTCGGCTCCCGCGACGTGCTCGACCTCGTCGAGGGCCCGCAGTCGGCTGAGGTCGCTGAACGCTTCCTGCTCGAAGGTCGCGTGTTCGGCACGACCCTGCAGATGCCGCCGGCAGTCTGGCCCGGCAGCCTGGTCGCGTTTGACGCGTACTGGAACGCGGAAACCGCGAAGCTCCGCGTCGACGACGAGGTGCGCTCCTACCTGCTCGACGTCGCACGGCTCGGGTTCGCGGCCGGAGTGCTGCCCGAGCGGATGCGGGCCTGGCATCAGCGGCTCACGATCGGCTTCCTGCCTCCGGAGTTCCGGCGCGCGCTGCGAGTGCGGTGGACTGACAAGGACGAGGAGTGGTTCGTGCGCCAGCGGGCGCGGCTCGTGCGCGTCGAGAGGGCGCTGCCGCTCGCCGCGTCCAGCCTCGTCTACCGGCTCCTCCTCGCCGACGTGCGCCGACGCATCCGACGCGGCCAGCCGCTCGTCTGACCAGCCGCAGGGCCGTCAGGCGTCACCTCGGCCCAGGGCGTGCACAGTCTCCCGACGCGCGAACGTAACCTGGCGTCCACACGCCCGTAGCAGGGCCCCTTCAGGCTCACAGCATGACCACCCGAGTAGACCCGTTCATCGGCACAGAGCCCACCGCGCTGCCGCCGCAGACGGGCCTCGCCGCGACCTGGTGGTGGCCGAAGCCGCAGATCGGCAACACGCACCCCGGTGCCACCTATCCGCTCGGCATGGTGTCGGCCTGCGCCTACTCCGGCGCGTACCCCACGGGCTACGGCCGCTACGACCTCAGCCTCGAGGGCGTGCCCGAGACGATCTACGACCGGTCGCTCGCCTCCGGCTTCACCCACTTCCAGCAGTCGGGCACCGGGGCGATCCGCAAGTACTACAACTACTTTCGCGTCACGCCGATGACCGAGCCGCTCGACGTGCTCGGCCGCACCTGGTCGCTCGACGACGAGGACGCCTCGCCCGGCTACTACGCTGCGACGCTCGGCAACGGGATCCGCGCCGAGATCACCGTCGGCCCCAAGAGTGCGGTGCACCGGTACACGTTCCCCAAGCACGCCAGCGCGCGAGTCGTGATCGACTTCTCGCTCGGCGGCCTCGCCATTCCCTACGGAGCCACGGTGCCGCTGCGCGCCCACCTCGAGACGGTCAGGCCGGGCGTCGCGACGGGCGAGATCGTGGCCGAGGGTGCCCCGCTCGCCGTGCACATCGAGTGCGACACGCCCCAGTGGCGACAGCTGCTCTGGCACGACCGACGCCTCATGCCCGGCGGCACTCGCCTCGACTTCGACCACATCCGCCCCACCACGCTGCGCCCGTTCGGCCTCATGTGGGCAGGCCCCAGCGAGGAAGGGCAGGTCGTCGAGGTGCGTATCGGCTTCTCGCTCCGCGGCGTCGAGCAGGCCGAGCAGAACCTCAGAGACGACTGCGGCGGCGGGGAGGGCACGTTCGCCGACCGGCTCGCCGAGACCGAACGCGATTGGCAGAGCCTGCTCGACGAGATCGACGTCGACACTGCCTCGACCGAGCGCGAGACGGTCTTCTCGACCGCCCTGTACCACTCCTTCGTGAAGCCATCGTTCGCGCTCAACGAGAGCCCCTTCTGGCCGAGCGACGGCCCCTTCGTCTTCGACCTCTCCACGATGTGGGACATCTACCGCACCCAGCTGCCCCTCCTCACCGCGCTGCGCCCCGACAAAGCCGTCGAGCTCGCCAACGCGCTCCTCACCATCTGCGAAGAGGAGGGCAACTTCCCGATCGGCTACCGCATGGCCAAGGGCAGCGACCGCTTCTCCCGACAGGGCAGCGCGCTCGCGCACACCTTCCTCGCCGACCTCTGCCAGCTCGGACTGCCCGGCATCGACTGGGACTGGGCGCTCGTGCACATGGCCGACGACCTGCGGCGCACCTACGGCGAGGAGTTCCTGCTGCGCGGCGTGGCTCATCCCATCACCCACACGCTCGACCTCGCGTTCGGCTACTGGTGCACGGCCCGCGTCGCCGCCCGCGTCGGCGACCTGCAGCTCGTGCAGCAGCTCGAGAGGCGCGCGGGGCAGTGGAAAGGCGCGTTCGACCCAGAGACGGGCCTGCTCGTCGACTCGAACTTCTACGAGGGCTCCAAGCACAACTACTCGTTCCGCATCCTCCACGACATGGCGGGGCGGATGCAGCTGAGCGGCGGGCGGGAGGGCTTCGTCGCGCAGCTCGACGAGTTCTTCGGCTACGGCGCCCCGCCCGTGAAGCAGCCTGGACGCTCGCCTGGCATCGACGAGCTCGCCGCCGGCTACGCGCTCGGCCGCTTCGAGGGCCTCAACAACGAGCCGGACATGGAGGCCCCCTGGGCGTACCACTACGCCGGGCGGCCCGACCGCACCGCTGAGATCGTGCACGCCGTCATCACCCAGCAGTACGCGACCGGGCGGGGCGGCCTGCCCGGCAACGACGACTCCGGCGGCCTCAGCTCCTGGTACGTCTGGGCCTCGCTCGGGCTGTTCCCCGTCGCAGGCCAGGCGAGCTTCCTCGTCAACGCCCCGGCCTTCGCCGAATCGTCGCTCGCGGTCTACGGCGAACGCTTCCGCATCACCACGACCGGCTTCCGTGAGCCGACCCACGGCGGCCCGGTGCAATACGTGCAAAGCGCCCACCTCGACGGGCGACCGCTCGCTCGCAGCTGGCTCTCCCCGAGCGAGCTCATGGCCGCGCAGGAGCTGCATCTCGAGCTCGGGCCCGAGCCGAGCGACTGGGGAACCCGCGAACAGGACCTCCCCACCTCGTTCCCAGCCCCAGCATCCACCCCACCCACCTCACCCGCACCACCACCCACCGTCGGCGGTCCGCCGTCGGCACCAACCCCGGGAGGACCCTCATGAACAAGATCCAGCACCGCCTCGTGATCGTCGTCCGCGCCGATCCGGTCATCTGCGGACACTCAGTCGAAGCCCGCAACCTCGCCGAAGCCGCGCGCCTGCGCGGCTTCGACGAAGTCCGCATCGTCACGTGGCCCATCGAGCGTCTCCAAGCGGCAGGGCTGCCGCTCAAGCCGCTCGAGACCGTCATGCCATACAGCGCCGGCATCTTCGTCGACCGCCCAGCCCCCGTCGGCGACTACAAGGTGCCAGACGGCCGCTACCTCGCCGGCCTCGTCGGGCGCCTCGTCGAGCTCTTCACCGACGGCGTCCCGACCGTATGCATGTCGCTGTACCTCAGCCCGCACACGCTCGCCGTGGCCGAGGCGCTCACCGTCGCGCGCTCGACGGGCCTCCCCGTCAACGTGACCACCATCGCGGAGGCCGTCGGCTCCGACGTCACCAACGTCGTCAAGCACGCCGTCGAGGAGGGCCGCCTCGGGGCCGCCGCCCACATCCTCTCCGCGTACCTGTCGCAGGACGTCTGCGTCGCCGTCTCCGAGTACACCCGCGACCTCATCGTGGGAGAGGCGGCGAAGGTGGACGCGCAGCACGGCACCCGCTATGCGCCACAGTGCGAAGACCGCATCGAGATCTCCTACCCGGCCATCGACTCGAGCGCCTACGTCGGGCTCGCGGACGCCGACATCACCGCCGCCGTCGAGGCGCGCGGACTCACGCGCGACAGGTACGTCATGTTCCTGTCGCGGCTCACCGAGGCGAAGGGCGTCGAGGACCTCATCGCGGGCTTCGAGCAGTCCCGAGTCGCCGACGACCCCGAGATCCAGCTCGTCATCGCCGGACGCGGCCCGCAGGCCGAGGAGCTCAAGGCCATCGGGGCGGCCTCGCCGCTCGCGCACCGCATCCACTTCCTCGAAGACGTGGGCGACGCGGAGAAGCCGTTCCTCATGGCAGGCTGCGCCGCGTTCGTGCTGCCCACGAAGCCCCGCCCCGAGTTCATCGAGACCTTCGGCATCGCGCTCGCGGAGAAAATGCTCGCCGGTGGCGGCCCGGTCATCACGACCGTCACGGGAGGCGTAGGTGAGGCAGTCGGGGACCATGCCCTCATCGTGCCCGTCAACAGCCCGTCGTCGATCGCCGAGGCGATCAACACGGCCGTGCTCGAGACGAGCGCCGCCGAGCGCCGACTGCTCGCCGTCCAGGCGAGGGACTACGCACTGCAGTTCGACCGGCTGGCCGTGTTCGACAAGCTCTTCGACCGGCTGCCGCGGGCGGCGCTCGCGGCCTGAGTCGACGGGCCGGGGTGCGCTCGTCTGCCGACGTGACCTGTCCAACTTCAGTGCGATGTCGGTCAGCCCGGCGCTCCTGGGGGCGATCCGAGCCGATATCGCACTGAAGTTGGACAGGCCCTTGGGTGCATGCCTCGTGCTGTGCCGCCTGCACGGCTCGGCCGGCGGCATGCGCGCGTCGCGCTACGCGGCGAGGAGCGCGTCGAGCTTCTCGTAGCCGTCGCGCACGCCGTGCTCCATGCCGCTCGCCACCAGGCCGTCACGCATCTGGAAGGACTCGAGCAGGCTCGTGCTCGTGACCCTCGTGCGGCCGCCCTCGAGCGGCTCGAACGCGATCGTCTCGAGCAGGACGCCGTCCGGGATCATCTCGAAGGTCTGCGTCTGCACGATGCGCTCGTTCTCGCGGATCTCGTGGAACGAGCCGAAGAAGCTCGCGATCTCCTCGCCGCCCTGCAGGTTCACCCAACGGTAGGCGCCTCCCGTGACGGCGTTCCAATGGTCGATGGTGGTGGAGACCTCGTGCGGGCCCACCCACTTCGTGAAGAGGTCGGGATCGACGAACGCGAAGAAGACCCGCTCAGGGGTGGCGTCGAACTCACGGACGACGGTGATGTTCGGGAGGTCCTCGCCGACGGTGACGACGGTGTCCTTGGCTGAGGTGGTGCTCATGATGGTGTTCCTTTCTCGGGTGCTGCTGTGGGTGGGGTCTGGTCGGTCTGGGATTCGAGGAGCGCGTCGAGTCGGCGGAACCTGGCCTCGGCGGTCGCCTGGTAGCGCTCTATCCACTTGGTCATGAGGCTGAGGACCTCCGCTTCCAGGTGGCGGGGAGCGCGGACCGCGTCGCTCGTGCGGCTGACCAGTCCCGAATCCTCGAGAACGCGGAGGTGCTTCGAGATGGCCTGCACGGAGACGTCGTAGGGGGCTGCGAGCTCGCCGACCGTCGCGTCGCCATCGGCGAGCCTGGCGATGAGGTCTCGTCGAGTCGGGTCGGCGAGGGCGGCGAAGACGGGGGAGAGCGCGTCGTTGTCCATGGCTCCTCGGGTGGTTTCGTCAACCAGATGGTTGATGAGCCCAGTCTGCGACTGGGTCGGGCTCTTGTCAACCACTGCGTTGATGACTTCCAGGGAGGTTGCAGGATCAGGTGCGGACGACGGCGCGGGCCGCCTCGAGCGCGTCCGTCGCCGCGCGGGTGTCGACGCGCGCGATCGTGAGTGCACCGACGACCGCCGCCGTCACCAGGGTCCCCGTCTCGCGGGGGCGGCCGAGCGCGGCGGTGCCGCGAAGGATCGCGCGCTCGAGAGTCGCTCGGTAGTCGGTGATGGTGTCGCGAACTGCGGGGTCCTGTCCCAGTGAGCTCGCGGCGGTGGCGAGCAGCAGGCAGCCGCGCACGTCGTCTCTCTGGCCCTGTGCGGCGACGGCTGCCGAGAGTCTCGCAAGGTAGTCGTCGAGGGCGGATGCGGAGACCGGTTCGGCCAGCAGCGGTGCGAGCAGGGGGTGCACGACGTCGTCGAGATAGCTCTGCGCGGCCGCGTCGAAGAGCCCTCGCTTGCTGCCGAAGGTGTTGTAGATGCTCGACCGACTCAGACCTGTTGCGGCCTCGATGTCGGCAGTCGAGGCCGAGTCGTACCCTCGGCGCCAGAAGAGGGTGCGTGCGCCCTGGATCGCGTCGCTCAACTCGAAGCTCTTCGTGCGTGCCATCTGACCTCCGATACTGTAACGTTCGTTTCAGAATACACCGATCTAGGAGCTCCTCGTGCTTGTCGCCGCCCTCGTCTTCGCCGCTCTCGCGGCCCTCGTGCACGTCTACATCTTCATCCTCGAATCCCTCAGGTGGACCGCCGAATCGACCCGGAGAACGTTCGGCATCCCGTCGCTCGAGGTCGCAGAGACCACGAAGTCCCTGGCCTTCAACCAGGGCTTCTACAACCTGTTCCTCGCGATCATGGCCGGCGTCGGGGTCGTGCTCACGCTCGCCGGCCACCCAGCGGTCGGCGCGACCCTGATCTTCGCCGGCGCCGGATCCATGCTGCTCGCCGCCCTGGTGCTCATCACGAGCGACCGCACGAAGCTGCGCGCCGGCGGCGTCCAGGGGAGCTTCCCCCTCCTCGCCGTGGTGCTCCTCGGCATCGCCGCAGCCACCGGCGCACTCGCGGCCTGAGCCGGGGTTCCCCGCCAGCCGAGCAGGTACCCTCGACCCATGCAGGAAGCGTCCCTCGAGCGGCAAGCATCGAACCACGAACAGCAGGCGGCGATCGCCGTCATCACGGTCTCCGACCGCTCGGCTCGGGGCGAGCGCGAGGACCTCTCCGGTCCGGCGACGATCGAAGCACTCGCGAGGCACGGGTACACGGCGGCCACCCTGTCGGTCGTCCCGGACGGCGCGACCGTCGTGCGCGACGCCATCGCCCACGCAGCGGATGCCGGCGCGCAGCTCATCGTCACGCTCGGCGGCACCGGGCTCTCGCCGCGCGACGAGACACCGGAGGCCACCTGGCCGCTGATCACGCGTGAGCTGCCCGGCATCGCCGAAGCACTCAGGGCCACAGCCCGCGACCGGGTGCCGACCGCGATCCTCTCGCGCGGTCTCGCCGGCATCATCGACCGACCTGGCCGTGGAGCGCCGAGCCTCGTCGTGAACCTCGCGGGCTCACCCGGCGCGGCCCGCGACGGCGTCGCGCTGCTGGCGCCCCTCATCCCGCACATCCTCGACCAGCTGCGTGGCGGAGACCACCCTTCGTGACTGGCACCCCCATCGCCCGCGTGACCACCGACGAGCTCCAACTCGCCGCGCACCTCGCCGCCGTGGACGACCCCCGAGCGGGCGCCGTCGTGACGTTCGTCGGGCAGATCCGAGACCACGACCCGGAGGCGACCGGCCGCGTCGTCTCGCTCGACTACACCGCGCACCCAGACGCCGAGCGGGTGCTCGAGGGGCTCGTCGCCCGCCACGCTCGAGACGGCGTGCGGGTGGCCGTGAGCCACCGGATCGGGCACCTCGAGGTCGGCGACATCGCCCTCATCGCCTGCGTCTCCAGCGCCCACCGCGGCGAGGCCTACGACGTGAGCCGCGCCCTCGTCGAGGACGTGAAGTCCGAGGTGCCGATCTGGAAGCAGCAGCACGAGGCCGACGGCGCAGCATCCTGGGTCGGGCTGCCATGAGCGCAGTGCCCGTCACGATCTCGCGCAGGCCACGGCTCGTGGAGCCGCAGCTCGCAGCTGCGCCCGGTGCGCCGCTCGTCGACACGCACGGGCGCGTGCACCGCGACCTCCGCATCTCGCTGACCGACAAGTGCTCCCTGCGCTGCACGTACTGCATGCCGGCGGAGGGCAACGAGTTCCTCGAGAAGGACAGCATCCTCACGACCGACCAGATCGTGCGCATCGCCCAGCTCGCCGCCGCATCCGGCATCACGACGTTCCGGCTGACCGGCGGGGAGCCGCTCCTTCGCCGCGACGCCGCCGACATCGTGCGCCGCATCTCCGCCATCGAGGGACCGAACGGCCGAGTGCAGGTGGCCATGACCACCAACGGGATCCTCCTGCCGCGCATGCTGCCGCAGCTCATCGACGCGGGGCTCGACCGTCTCAACGTCTCCATCGACACCCTCAGACGAGACCGCTTCGCGGCCCTCACCCGGCGCGACAAGCTCGACGAGGTGCTCGCTGGCATCCGCGCCGCGCAAGCGTCGTCGCTGCGCCCGCTCAAGCTCAACGCCGTCGCCATGCGCGGCGTGAACGACGACGAGATCGTGGAGCTCGTGGAGTTCGCCATGGAGCACGACGCGCAGATGCGCTTCATCGAGCAGATGCCGCTCGACGCCGGCCACACCTGGGATCGCGTGCAGATGGTGACCAGGGAGGAGATCCTCGAGGCCCTTGGCGCGAGATTCGAGCTCGCCCCGGTTCCCGGACGCGGTGGCGCGCCTGCCGAACGGTGGACCATCGATGGCGGCCCGCACACGGTGGGCGTCATCGCCTCCGTGACGGCGCCCTTCTGCGGGAACTGCGACCGTCTCCGGCTCACGGCCGACGGGCAGCTTCGCAACTGCCTGTTCTCGACGAGCGAGTACGACCTCATGCCGATCCTTCGCGCGGACGCCAGCTTCGCGCTCGACGCCGACGATGCCGCGCGTGAACGCCACGCGGCGGGGAACTGGACCGGCTCCGAGCTGGCGGTCGACGCGATGCTGCGCTCGTGCATCCACAACAAGCTGCCGGGTCACGCCATCAACGATCCCAGCTTCCTGCAGCCTGCCCGCGGCATGAACGCCATCGGCGGCTAGGGGGCGCCGCGCAGTCGCTGATCGCGCGCGCCGCGCCGTCGGCCGCGGTCAGCCTCCAGCGAAGGGCGGGAGCACGTCGACGGATGCTCCGGGCGCGATGGGCGCGTCGGCGTCGGAGGTTCGCACACCATCCACGAGGAACGAGCAGCGGGCGAGGACTTCGGCGATGTGGGGGTCAGTCGACGGGTTCAGCGCCTGCAGCAGCGCACCGATCGAGTCGACCTCGATCGCGAACTCGCTGCCTCCCACCGCCTCGGCGGCACCGGCGAAGACGCGCACTCGCGATGCCGCGCTCATGCCGTGTGGTCCCAGGCGAGAGCGCGGGCGGTGACGAGCTCGGCGAGGCGAGCGAACACCTCTGGGGAGTCTGCGGTCGAGCTCCTCCGCCCCAGTGCGACGCCGAGCGCGAAGGTCGTGAGTGGAGCGGCGGGCCGTGCGACGTTGTGGGCGACGTCCTTGGCGACGTCGAGCACGGCGGCGATGTCGAGGTCGTCGTCGAGTTCGAGCAGGCGCTTCGCTTCTGCAAGCCACTCGTCGAGCGCCTCAGGGGGCAGATGCTTGGGCTTCTCCGTCATCGCTGATGGTTCCTTCCTCGTTGTCGGCTGGTCTGTCGGCTGGATTGGGGAGGAGGAGGCGGCCAGCACGCGTGCCGCCTCCAGCTGCTCGGGGGTGTCGATGTCGGCGGTGGCACCGGTCTCGTCGAGCACTCGCGCGAGCTCGAGGTGCTCGAGGATCCGGCGGAGAGGGAGACCGTGCACGCCCGGTCCCTGGAAGCTCTCGAGTGCATGCTTCACCGCCTCGGCACGGTAGAGCCCAGCGAGCCACTGCACGCGTCCACCGGCGTCGACGATCACGGCGCCGTCCGGGCCGGGGGTGTCGTCCGGCTCGCGCAGTTCGGCCGGCGGCGACTCGAGGTGCCCGACCAGCAGCGCGACGAGCTCGGCGGCGCGGGGGAGATCGCAGGCGAGCAGGAGGAGGCGCGGCGACTCGACGCTCGCGAGAGCCGTCGCGAGGCCCGCCGCCGGCCCGCCGAACGGGGGCTCCTCGCGCACGACAACGGCAGGTGGATCCACGGCGACCTGACCGACGACGATGATCCGCCTCGCCCCGGCATCCTCCGCGGCGACGACGGCGATGTCGACGAGGCGGCGGCCGCCGACCTCGAGTTCACCCTTGCTCACGCCGCCGAGGCGCGAACCACGGCCCCCGGCCAGGATGACGGCGTCGAACCCGGCGGAGGGAGTGGTCGGGCCGTGCGGCTGCGCTACTGCTCGCGCTTCCACGGCCCGGACTTCCCGCCGGTCTTCGCGATGAGCTTGATGTCGCCGATCGTCACCGACTTGTCGATGCCCTTCACCATGTCGACCAGCGCGAGCGCGGCTACCGAGACGGCGGTGAAGGCCTCCATCTCGACGCCCGTGCGGTCGGCCGTGCGCACGGTCGCCGTGATGAGCACGCCGTCGTCGCGCAGCTCGAGGTCGACCACCGCGCCGTGCACGCCGATGATGTGGGCGAGCGGGAGGAGCTCGGCGCACTTCTTCGCGCCCTGGATGCCGGCGATGCGCGCCACGGCGAAGGCGTCGCCCTTCGGCACGGCGTCGCTCGTGAGCGCCTCGAGCACCTGCTCGCCGCAGAAGACCATGCCTGACGCTGTCGCGGCACGCACGGTCGGCTGCTTCTCGGTGACGTCGACCATGCGTGCGTGGCCGGCTGCGTCGAGGTGCGTGAAGTTCGTCATGCTCAGAGTCTCGCACCGACGTCCGACACCAGCGGAACGACCTGCACGGTGTCGCCTTCGTGGACGCGCTCGACGCTCGCATCCACGATGGCGTAGCCGTTCGCGTCGGCGAGGCTGCCGACGAGGTGCGAGCCGGAACCGCGGGCGGCGGCCGGGGCGACCAGGACTCCCGCATCGGTGAGGCGGATGCGTGCTGGCAGGTACTGGCGGCGCCCCGGCGGGGTGCGCCACCCGGTCTCGGCACGCGCGCTCAGGCGTGGGTCCTCGACGAGGGATGCGGCTTGCAGGGCGCGCAGGCACGGCCGGACGAACACGAGGAACGAGACCCAGGCGCTGACCGGATTGCCCGGCAGGCCGAAGACCAGCGGGCCTGGCGTGCCCGTTCCGACCCACGGTTCGCCGAGGCGGCCGAAGCCCTGCGGCTTGCCCGGCTGCATCGCGACCTTCTCGAAGCGCACCTGGCCGCCGGGGGAGAGGAGCTCCTTGACGGGGTCGTAGGCGCCCA
This sequence comes from Pseudoclavibacter terrae, assembly GCF_008831075.1. Classification (GTDB taxonomy): domain Bacteria; phylum Actinomycetota; class Actinomycetes; order Actinomycetales; family Microbacteriaceae; genus Pseudoclavibacter; species Pseudoclavibacter terrae. The sequence goes on from NZ_WBJX01000002.1 coordinate 41,752, forward strand.
TGCTGACACCACCGGTGAGCACGATGACGTCGCAGCGGTCCGAGAGCCGCCGGAGCGCCGCGTCGAGGTCGTCGACGTCGTCGGAGACCCTGACGACGTCGACGAGCGCCGCCCCGTGCTCGACGGCGAGCGAGGAGATGAGGAGCGAGTTGGAATCGGGGATCTGGCCGCGGTCGAGCGGCTCACCAGGGGCGACGAGCTCGCTTCCCGTCGCGATGACGGCGAGCCGTGGGCGTCGAGCCACGGCGATGGTGCCGTAGCCGGCTGACGCGAGCGCCGAGAGCACTTCGGCTCCGGCGCGCGCCCCGGCTGAGACGAGCGCGTCGCCTGGCTGGCGGTCCTCCCCGGCCGAGCGGATGTGCGCGCCGGCGGCCGCGGGCGCGGTGACGCTCACTCGCCGTTCGCCTCCGTCCGTCGCCTCGACGGGCACGATCGCGTCGGCGTCTGCTGGTACGGGGGCGCCCGTCATGATGCGCGCGGCCTGCCCTGGCGAGAGGGCTGGGTCGGCCGACGCTCCGGCGGGCAGGTCGGCGACGACCTCGAGGGTGACGGGGACGTCCGTGCTCGCGGTGGCCACGTCGGCGGAGCGCACCGCGTAGCCGTCCATGGCGGAGTTCGTCCAGGGCGGCAGCGCGTACCTCGAGGTGACGGTCTCGGCGATGACGCGCCCGTGGGCTGCCGAGAGCGGAACGGTCTCGCTGGACAGGGGCCGCGTCTCTGCGAGCACGCGAGCCAGCTGGGTCTCGACCTCGATCATGCGAGCGTCCCGGCCTGGGCTGCGTCGGCGTCCGGGAGGCCGGCGGGGGCCCGCAGCAGGCGGAGCGCTGAGGGTTGAACGACGCGCACCTCGTAGCCGTGCGGGGCGAGCAGCAGCGCGGCACGTCGCGCCCGCGTCGCCGACACGCAGTAGAGGTTGAGCGGTGAGGTTGGTTCGGGCGCATCGTCGGCGCGGAGGTGGCGCAGGCGAGCGGTCAGTGCCGCCGGCTCTTGCTCGAGGTGGATCAGTTCGCTGAGCGGCAGGGAATGGGCGCCGGGGATCGCGTCGATCGCGTACTCGTCCGGCTCTCGCACGTCGATGAACGGTCCACGCGCATCTCGACTCGGGTCGAAGTCGAGCGGGGCGCCGGGATGCACCGGCCCGCTCGGCGCCGTGTGGGTCGAGGCCGAGTTCGAGGTGGCAGGGGCCGTCACATCCGTCGCCGCGACAGCCGGAGACGGTGCGGGGACCGGGGCCGGGGAGGGGCCTGGGGCTGGCGAGGCCGCGCGCAGCGGCACCTCGGAGACGCGCATCGTGAGCGCCTCGATCACGACGAGCCTGCCGAGCAGCGCCTCGCCGATGCCGGTGACGAGCTTGATCGCCTCGACCGCCATCATCGAGCCGACGATGCCGCAGAGCGCGCCGAGCACGCCGGCCTCCGCGCAGGATGGCACTGTCCCGGCCGGCGGCGGCTCCGGGAAGACGTCGCGCAGCGTGACGCCGTCGGCGGGGGCGGGCGGCGACGACCAGAACACGCTGAGCTGCGCGTCGAAGCGCAGCACGGACCCCCACACGAGGGGGAGGCCGAGGTGGTCGCAGGCGTCGGCGACGGCGTAGCGGGTCGCGAAGTTGTCCGCCCCGTCGAGCACGAGGTCGTAGCCGCCCAGGATGCGCGCCGCGTTGGACTCGTCGAGCCGCTCGTCGTGCTCGATGACCGTCACGTCCGGCGAGAGCTCGCGGAGGCTGCGCGCCGCGCTCGCGGTCTTGCGCGCGCCGACGTCGCCGATGCCGTGGATGACCTGCCGGTGGAGGTTGCTCGGCTCGACCGCATCCGCGTCGATGATGCCGATCGTGCCGACCCCCGCGGCGGCCAGGTACTGCAGGGCGGGGGCTCCGAGGCCGCCGGCGCCGAGCACGGCGATTCGGCTCGCGGCGAGGCGCCGCTGCCCGATCTCGCCGAGTTCCGGGAGGCGGCGCTGGCGCGCCGTGCGGGCGAGCTCGTCACCACCGAGTTCAGGGGATGGGTCGACAAGCGGGGCGAGGCGCATGGCGTCACCCTACCGCCGCATCCCGAGCCGCCGGTGATGCAGCCCCCTGCCCCCCCCTGCCCCTGCCGCTGGCGCGGTGCGTCCATCTCGCGAGTTGCCTCAAATGGTCGCCATTCGGGCCGGATGACGACCTTTTGCGGCGACTCAGCGCGGGTGGGGCAGGCGCGGCAGGCGGCGGATGCGCGGGGGCGGCTAGCATGGGCGCGTGGGTCGGATCACGGTGCGGCGAAGCGTCACACGGCTGAGTCTCGGGAAGCCCCCGAGCAGGAAGGCCGACTTCCTCGCGGCCGAAGAGCCGCTCGAGATCCGCGTCGGCGGTCAGCAGCTCGCGATCACGATGCGCACGCCTGGCAACGACTTCGAGCTCGCGGCCGGGTTCCTGGTCTCCGAAGGAGTCATCGCGCGAGGCGAGCAGTTCCAGTCTGCGATGTACTGCGCGGGCGCCGACGGGACAGCGGACGGGCTCAACACCTACAACGTGCTCGACGTGCGCCTCGCGGCGGGGACGCCGCAGCCGGACCCCGACCTTGCGCGCAACTTCTATACGACCAGCTCGTGCGGCCTCTGCGGGAAGGCGAGCATCGACGCCGTCGAGCTCACCTCCAGCTACGAGGTGGCGAGCGACCCGGTCACGCTCGACGCGGAGACGCTCGTGACGTTCCCCGACAAGCTCCGCGAGCAGCAGGCGGTGTTCGAGAAGACGGGCGGCTTGCACGCGGCCGCGCTCTTCGACGCCGCGACCGGCAAGCTGCTCGTCCTGCGCGAGGACGTCGGACGCCACAACGCCGTCGACAAGGTCGTCGGCTGGGCCGTGCAGAACGACCGGCTCCCGTTGACGGGCACCGTGCTGCAGGTCTCCGGGCGCTCCAGCTTCGAGCTCGTGCAGAAGGCGAAGATGGCGGGCATCCCCATCCTCGCCGCCGTCTCCGCTCCATCGTCGCTCGCCGCGGAGCTCGCCGAAGCCAGCGGCATGACGCTGATCGGCTTCCTCCGCGGGGAGTCGATGGTCATCTACTCGCGCCCCGACCGCATCCTGACCACGGAAGAGGTCAAGGCATGAGCGTCGACGCCTTGGAGAGCTTCTTCGTCGCCACGGTCGGCGCTGGCGCAGCTCTGGCCGGCCTCATCATCGTGGCGATGTCGGTGAACGTCGCGATGATCATCAAGATCAAGAGCATGCCGTCGCGGGCAGGCGCGACCATCGCGTCCCTGCTGCTCATCGTCATCGTCGGAGCGGCCGGCCTCATCCCCGGCATCAGCAACATGGCGTTCGGCGGCGTGACACTCGCCTTCACGCTGGTCGTGGCAGCGCTGTACTGGCGCACGAGCGTCATTGGCTTCAAGTATCCGAACGGACACCTGCGCGAGCACATCCTCCGTGTGGCGTTCACCGTCCTGCAGCTCCTGCCGATGTTCATCGGCGGAGTCCTCGCGTTCGGCACGTGGGAGGCGCTCTCCTGGGTGGCCGCGGGGTTCCTCCTCACCTTCGCCGGGGCGACCCGCAACGCGTGGGTGCTGCTCGTCGAGATCCTCCGGTAGCGCCGCGAGCTCGCGCTCGGCCGACGATCCTGAGCGCACCTGCGGGTCGAAACCGGACTCCACTGACGCATCTGCGGTACGCCGTGAGAAGATGCCCGCATGCCAGAACAGCGATACCGCGTCAGCGAGGCAGCCTCACTCCTCGGAGTCAGCGATGACACCCTGCGACGCTGGGGTGCTGGCGGCCGCCTCGACCTCGAGGGCGAGGCTGGCGCGAAGACGGTCTCCGGCGTGCAACTTGCCTCCCTCGCGAAGGAGCTCGCGGAGAGCGACGCGCGCGGTGACCTCGTCGAGCTGCCACCCGCATCCGCCCGCAACCGGATGCGCGGCATCGTCACGAAACTGACGCTCGACACGGTCATGGCCCAGGTCGACGTTCAGGCGGGCCCCTTCAGACTCGTCTCACTGGTCTCTCGTGAGGCTGTGGACGAGCTCGGCATCGAAGTCGGGAGCGTCGTCGTCGCGAGCGTGAAGGCCACCAATGTCGGAATCGAAGGAGTGCCGAGTGTCTGAGACGCGCAGACGTGGACTGGTGCGCGTGCTCGCGGCCTCCGCCGGTGTCCTCCTGCTGGCGGCGCTCGCGGGCTGTTCCCCCGGCGCATCGCCGGCTGGGCCTTCGAGCGGCGCCTCCACGGCACCGTCTCCGAGCGAGACCGGCCCGACCGGCACGGTCACGGTCTACGCGGCCGCGTCGCTCACCGAGACGTTCACGCAGCTCGCGGGCGAGTTCGAAGTCGAGCACCCGGGTGTCAGCGTGACCCTGAACTTCGGCGGCAGTCCCACGCTGGCCGAGCAGATCGTGACCGGTGGTGCACCCGTCGACGTGTTCGCCTCGGCGAGCGACACCACCATGAAGACGGTGGTGGATGCTGGCCTGGTCGAGTGGACGCCCGCCACGTTCACCCGCAACGCGCTCGTGATCGTGACCCCGAAGGGCAACCCGGCTGGCGTCACGGGCCTCGAGGACTTCGCCGACTCCAGGCTCAAGCTCGCGATGTGCGACGAAGAGGTGCCCTGCGGGGCGGCGGCCGCGAAGATCTTCGAGCAGACCGACATCGTGCCGCGGCCGGACACCCTCGAGAGCGACGTGAAGGCCGTGCTCACCAAGGTGCGGCTCGGCGAGGTCGACGCTGGACTCGTCTACGCGACCGACGCGAAGGCAGCAGCCGCGGAGGTCGACGCCATCGAGTTCCCGGAGGCGCTGGACGCGGTCAACAACTACGGCATCGTCCCGCTCAAGGCGGCACCGAATCCCGAGGCGGCGGCCGCGTTCACCGAGTTCATCCTGACCGCCCGCGGCGTCGAGGTGTTCGAGGAAGCCGGCTTCCTCAGCCTGACATGACCGGGGTGAGTCGGCGCCCGCCCGCCGCGCTCAGCCCGCTCGCGCTCGTGGCCCTCGCGCTGCTGGTCCTGCCCATCCTCGCCCTCGTCCTTCGGGTGCCATGGGCGGAGCTCCCGGAGATCATCGGGAAGCCGGCCGTCGGCCAGGCGCTCTGGCTGTCGCTCTCCTGCGCGGTCGCGGCCACCGGCGTGTGCCTTGTGATCGGGGTGCCGCTTGCGTGGTGGCTGGCCTCGCTCGCGCAGGCCCCCGGGCAGCGGCTCTACCGTGCAGTCAGGGTGCTCGTGCTCGTGCCCCTCGTGCTGCCGCCCGTCGTGGGCGGCCTGGCGCTGCTGCTGCTCTTCGGGCGCGCGGGGGTCCTCGGTGCTCCCATCGCGCAGCTCACGGGCTTCAGCCTGCCGTTCACGAGCGCCGCGGTCGTCGTCGCGCAGACGTTCGTCGCCCTACCGTTCCTCGTCATCGCCGTGGAGGGCGCGCTGCTCGGTTCGGATCGCCGCGTCGAGGAGGCCGCGGCGACGCTCGGGGCAACTCGCTGGTTCACGTTCTCCCGGGTCACCCTGCCCATGGTGGGGCCCGCGATCGGAGCCGGGGCTGTGCTCGCGTTCGCGAGGGCGCTCGGCGAGTTCGGTGCGACCATCACCCTCGCGGGGAGCCTGCCCGGGGTGACCCGGACCATGCCCATCTCGACGTACCTCGCCATGCAGTCCGACCCGGATGCGGCGATCGCACTCGCCCTGCTGCTCCTGCTGGTCTCGATCGGCGTGCTCCTCGCGCTCCGCGGACGCTGGGTGTCCGGCGTCACCGGCGCCGCCCCGGCGCCGGATGCGGGGGCCTCCTCGGGGCGCCTCGTGTCGGAGCGCGCCCGATGAGCGCCGAACTGTCGATCAAGGCGAGCGTCGTGGTCGGCGACCTCCGCGCCGAGTACGACCTGCAGGTGCAGGCGGGGGAGGTGCTCGCCGTCCTCGGCCCGAACGGGGCGGGCAAGTCGACGCTGCTTCGCGCCGTCGCAGGGCTCGTGCCGCTCACGCGGGGGCGCCTGCGGCTCGGCGGTCGCCTCGCCGAGGAAGCGCCAGGCGGGGCGCGGCTCAGCGTCAGGGAGCGCGCCCTGGGCGTCGTCTTCCAGGACTACCTTCTCTTCCGCCATCTCACAGCGCTCGACAACGTCGGCTTCGGTCTCCGCGCGCGCGGCGCCACCCGCATGGAGGCCAGGGCGGCCGCCTCGGAGTGGCTGGCACGCCTGGGCATCGGCGAGCTGTCGGGTCGCCGCCCCGAAGAGCTCTCCGGGGGGCAAGCGCAGAAGGTGGCGCTCGCGAGGGCGCTCGCCACATCGCCCGATGTCCTCCTCCTCGACGAGCCGTTGTCTGCGCTCGACGTCGAGTCGCGCTCGGAGGTGCGGGCCGAGCTGCGGAGCGTGCTCGCGGACTTCGAGGGGGCAGCGCTCGTCGTGACCCACGACCCCGCGGATGCGGCGGCGCTCGCCGACCGGATCGCGATCGTCGAAGGCGGCGTCGTCACGCAGCTCGGCACGCCAGAAGCGCTCGCGACGGGGCCGGCCACCGCCTACGTCGCCGCGCTGGTCGGCCGCACCGGGTTCGACGTGGTGCTCGGTGCAACCGGCACCGTCGTGCACGAGGGGCTCGGTGAGATCCAGGGCACCTTCGTGGCGCGAGCCGAGCGGGCGGGAGCCACCGCAGCAGGGGACGCCATGGGAGCGGGTGACGGGAACGATCCGCATGCGACGGCAGGGCGGGCGTTCGCGAGCATCCGCTCCGAGCTGGTCGAGGTGCTGATCCCCGAGGCCCTGGGCCCGGGTGAGGCGGACACAGCGGCCGGTGAGACCAGCGTCAATACCTGGCCAGCCACGATCCTGCGACTCGAGCGCGGCCTCGGCTCCACGACCGCTACACTGCTCCTCGGCGACGCACGAGCATCCGTCCGCCTCACGGCGAGGCTGCCACTCGACACCGCCCTCGGAAGAGCAGGGGGACTGCGCATTCCAGGGGGACCGCACGAAGGTCAGTCGGTGCTCGTCTGCCTTCCACCGTCACACGTCGCGTTCGTCGCGACGCGCTGAGCGACTCGCCGGGGAATGCTTCGGCCGGTGCAGGCGTTAATGACGACCGTGCGGCCTTGCCCGCACGCCAAGACCTGAACCTCTCAAGGAGTACTGTGACCGACTCGCGCACCGCGACACGCGACGCCGAACCGACCCCAGCCGAGTCCGCATCCGCGGCCTCAGCCGTATCCGCGAGCGAGCAGGGCACCGACCCGCGCACTCGCTTCGTCATCCCGCTCCTCCTCGTCTCGGCCTTCGTCGTCATCCTCAACGAGACGATCATGGGTGTGGCGCTGCCCGCCCTCAACCAGGACCTCGGCATCCCGCTCGCGACCGGGCAGTGGCTCACGACGGCGTTCATGCTCGTCATGGCCGTCGTCATCCCCATCACGGGCTTCCTGCTCCAGCGCTTCCACGTGCGCCAGGTGTTCATGGCCGCGATGATCCTCTTCTCGCTCGGAACGCTGCTGTGCTTCCTCGCGCCGGGCTTCGAGATCCTGCTGCTCGGCCGCATCGTGCAGGCGTCCGGCACGGCCATCATGATGCCGCTGCTCATGACGACGGTGCTCAACATGGTGCCGCCGGAGCGCCGCGGCCGCACGATGGGCAACATTTCCATCGTCATCTCCGTCGCCCCCGCCGTCGGGCCGACCGTCTCCGGACTCATCCTGCAGGTCTTCGAATGGCGGTGGATGTTCGGCTTCGTGCTGCCCATCGCGCTCGTCGCGCTTGTGCTCGGCGCGCTGTTCATCAAGAACGTCACCGAGCCCCGCCAGGCGAAGATCGACGTGCTCTCCGTCATCCTCTCCGCGTTCGCGTTCGGTGGCCTCGTCTACGGGTTCTCCGGGCTCGGCGAGAGCTCGGCAACCGCCGTCATGCCTGCCTTCGTGCCCATCCTCGTCGGCGTGCTCGCGCTCGCCGCGTTCATCTGGCGCCAGATCTCCCGCCAGAAGACCGACTCGGCTCTGCTCGACCTCCGCGTCTTCACGAGCCGCCAGTTCACGGTGTCGCTCGTCCTGCTCGCGGTGAGCTTCATGTCGCTCTTCGGCACGATCATCCTGCTGCCCATCTACATGCAGGAGGTGCTCGGCTACGACACGCTCCGCGCCGGCCTGACCCTGCTGCCGGGCGGTCTCACGATGGGTCTGCTCGCACCGTTCGTGGGTCGCCTCTTCGACAGGCTCGGCACGAAGCCGCTCATCATCCCCGGTTCCATCATCGTCAGCGCCGCCATCTGGGGCATGACGATGCTCACCGAGAACTCCGAGCAGTGGATGGTCATCGCCGCGCACGTCACGCTCTCGGTGGGCCTCGCGCTCATGTTCACGCCGCTCATGACGAGCGCCCTCGGCGACCTGCCCCGCTCGCGGTACTCGCACGGCTCCGCGGTCGTCTCGACGGCGCAGCAGCTCGCAGGAGCCGCAGGAACTGCGATGTTCGTGGTCGTCATGGCCAACTCGACCGTCGCGGCCGCCGGTGAGGGCTTCGGTCCGATCGCGGCGGAGGCGCAAGGCATCCACGCCGCGTTCCTCGTGGGCGCGTGCATCTCGATCGTCACCATCATCGGCGCGTTCTTCGTGAAGGCGCCAGCGAAGCGGGAAGGCGCCGAAGCGCCAGCCATGCACTAGGCGCATCCGTCGAACGCTAAGTTCGGCGCTTCGCACGAGCAGGGCCCGGCACCAGACTTCACCTGGTGCCGGGCCCTTCTGCTGTTCGGGCATCGGTGCTTCCCGGAGATGCCTCGTTCGTGCGCGGCGGGCTGCCTCGGTCGAAGGCCCTGCTGTGTCCCGGCGGTTGCACTGAGTTGGCGACGGTTGCGCTGGGATCCGCGGCGGTCGCACCGAGTTGGCGACGGTTGCGCTGGGATCCGCGGCGGTCGCACTGAGTTGGCGACGGGCCGTGCGGGGTTGTCTCGCGCGTGATGGCTTCTTTCCCATCACCGTCCGTGGAAACCCCGCATGTGCCGATGAGAAACCCAGCACGGTCGTGGAAACCCATCACGGTCGTGGAAACCCAGCACGGTCATGAAAACCCAGCACGGCGCCGGAACCCGTCGGCGGTGCGGGCTCTCGCGTTCCGGCGACCTCATCGGACGCTTGGGAAGCGGATGCGGAAGCCGGGACCTCGAGAGCCTGTCGACTGTGCTGCGTGCCGTGTGGGCGCGCTTTGCGGGGAGGTTTGGGAGAATGGGGCGTCGAGCATCCACCGCGCTGAGGAGCGACCATGGCTGAAGCCCCAGAGATCGTCGAGAAGTCCGTCACCTTCGAGGCCGCGCCTGAGCGGCTCTGGAGCATGCTCACGGAGCAGGAGTCGTTTGCCAGCTGGTACGCGTTCGGCGGCGCCACGATCGAGGCCGAGCCTGGCGGGGTGCTCGCCGTCCACTGGCCCGAGCACGGGACGTTCCGCGGCGAGGTGACGCTCGTGGAGTCGCCCAGACGCTTCGGCTACCGGCTTGCGGCCGTGCCGGAGGAGGACCCGCAGCCAAAGAACAGCACGGTCGTCGAGTTCACGATCGAGCCGGCCGACGGCGGCTCCGCGCTGACGGTGCGCCATTCCGGCTTCGAGGGGCTCGAGGGTCTTGCCGCTGACTCGACGTCGGCGGAGATCGAGACGATGGCGTGGACGGCGGCGCTGCCGCTGCTGCGCGAAGCGCTCGGCGAGGCACCGGCAGAGGACCTGCCGTTGCCCTGACTGGGCGCGTCAGGCGGTGGCTGCCGCCTCGAGGCGCTCGAGGCCGCGCTCGAAGTCGGGGCCGATGAGCTTGTCCATCGGCATGAACCGGAAGATCAGGGCCGCGACGCCGCGGTGCTCGCCGGTCATGAGCCATCGAACGTGGGTGCCGCCATCGACGGGCTCGAGGATGAACGACGTCGGGTTGTGTGCCGTGAAGGGCTTGTCGAAGTCGATGACGAGGTCGATCCGCTGCGGCGCGGAGGCGACGATCGTCATCGAGCCCTTGCCGGCTTTGCGGTTGCCCTCCCACGCGTAGTGGGCGCCGGGTCCAGCCTGCGGTCCGGAGTGCTCGCGTCGCATCGTCGGGTCGACGTCCTCCCACGGCGACCATGAGCTCCAGTTGTGGAAGGAGTCGATGAGCGCGTGGACGCGCTCGATGTCCGCGTGGATGACGGCCTCGCGCTGCACTTCGTACGTGGTCATGCGTGCATAGTGGCAGAACCGTGGCTATGCGTGGACTCAGCAGAAGTTACGGGCCCGAAACATGGGCGTGACGTGCTCGGAAAACGCCGGTCGTAGTTTCGCACTAGACAACGCATGATGTCGTGAGCGAAACTCTTGGAGTCGCAACGACGCGACCACGAAAGGTTTTCACATGACCGACGTCGACCCCACCCTCGAGATGTCAGACGGCGCCTTCCACCGCCTCCTCGGCCCAGAAGCAGAGCCGGGCTTCCTCGCAGACTCCGAGCTGCCCGCGTACTGGGGCCGCAAATGGGGCGCGCAGGATGAGGTCGGACGGCTCCGCACGATCATGATGCGCCGCCCGAGCGCGGGCCTCGAAGCCGTCGAGAAGGCCGGAGCGTCGACCTGGATGCCGGAGATCGGCGCGTATGTCGACCCGGACCGCCGCTGGTACTGGTCCGGTCGCGAGTTCCCCGACCTCGAGAAGCTGCACTCCGAGTTCGACAGCTTCGTCAAGGTGCTCGAGGACAACGACGTCGAGGTCGTCATGGCCCCCGACCTCGCGCCCAGCTTCACGAAGTCGGTGTTCACGCGAGACCCCCTCGTCACCATCCCGGGCGGTGCGATCATCGGCCGACTCGCCCCGCGCATGCGCCGCGGCGAGGAGCAGTCCATCACGCAGACGGTCGCTGCGCAGGGCATGCCGATCCTCGGCACCATCACGGGCACGGGCCTCGTCGAGGGCGGCAGCTTCATCAAGGTGCGCCCCGACCTCGCGTTCTTCGGCACCTCCGTGCGCTGCAACGTCGAGGGCTACCGCCAGCTGCGCAACATCCTCGAAGAGCAGGGCATCCAGCTCATCCACTCGCAGATGCCCGGCTACCAGATCCACCTCGACCTGTGCTGCGCGATGCTCGACGACGACCTCGCGCTCGTGAACTCGCGGATCGCGCCGTACGACTTCCTCGACGCGCTCTGGAAGCTCGGCATCGAGACGGTCGACGTCGCGCCGCAGGAGGACTGGGCGTGCAACCTGCTCACCCTCGACCGCCGCAAGCTGCTCTTCCCGTCGCACCTGCCGCGCACGGCTGAGCTCCTCAACTCGAAGTACGGCGTCGAGATCATCCCCGTCACGTACCGGGAGATCAACAAGAACGGCGGCGGGCTGCACTGCTCGACGATGGAACTGCAGAGGGACTGGTAAGCGATGTCAGAGAACGTCACCGGCGGAGAACTCGTCATCCGAACGCTCGAGGCGCTCGGCGCCGAACGGGTCGTCGGGCTCCCGGGGCAGCACGCGCTGCCCATGTTCGACGCGCTCGGCGACAGCTCGCTCGACTACCTCGGGGCGCGCGTCGAGAACAATGCGGCGTTCATGGCCGACGGGCACGCCCGCGTGTCCGGCACCGTGACCCCGCTGCTCCTCTCCGCCGGGCCGGGTGCGCTCACCGCGCTGCCTGGCATGCAGGAAGCGGCAACGGCGAGCTCGCCCGTGCTCCTCATCTCCGCTCAGGTCCCGACCCCGGGGATCGGCGGCCAGGCGCACGGTTACCTGCACGAGCTGCGCGACCAGGAGTCGCACTTCCGCGGCATCGCGAAAGCCACCTGGAGCATCCGCTCGGTCGACCAGATCGTGCCGACGCTCGTCGACGCCTGGCGCACGGCGCAGAGCGCGCCGGCCGGCCCCGTCTACGTGGAGGTGCCGCACGACGTGCAGCAGGCGAGCTTCGAGCTCGTCGACGGGCAGCTCGGCGGTATCGCCGCAGAGGCGTACGCGCTCGCGCCGGAGGCATCCGATGCGCAGCTCGCCTCCGTCGCGAAGCTGCTGGCCTCCTCGGGCACGCCGCGCATCTACGCAGGCGGCGGCGTCGTCCGCTCCGGCGCGGGGGAGCTGCTCGAGCAGCTCGCCGAGCAGCTGCAGGCACCGGTCGTCACCACCTACGGCGGGCGCAGCGCGTTCCCGTGGGCGCACTCGCTGTCGGCCGAGGGCTGGATCGAGGACATCGCGACCACCGAGTTCCTCGAGGCGGCCGACGTGCTCCTCGTGATCGGCACGGGACTCAGCGAGCTGTCCTCGAACTACTTCCGCCTGGCCCCGACGGGCACCGTCATCCACATCGACGCAGACGCTCGCGTGCTCGGCGCCAACCACGACGGCACGATCACACTGCGCTCCGACGCGGGGCTGGCGCTGCAGGGCATCCTCGACCGCCTCCGCACGATCGGCGCCGGTGAACGAACGGATGCGCGCCCCGCCATCGAGGAGCTGCTCGCCACCGTGCGCACGCGGCTGGATGCGCAGCCGCTCGCCACGGAGCGCGAGCTGCTCGACACCCTCCGCTCGGCGATCCCAGACGGCGTCGCCACCTTCTGGGACATGACGATCAGCGCCTACTGGGCCTGGTCCGCGTGGGATGCTCGCGGCGGCGTGTACGAGAACGGGCAGTGCGGCGGCCTCGGCTTCGGCCTGCCTGGTGCCATCGGCGCGTCCTTCGCCTCGCGCTCGCGCGAGAACCCGAACGGTGCGCCCGTCGTCGCGATCTCGGGAGACGGCGGCGGCCTGTACGGCGTCGCCGAGCTGTCGACGCTCGCGCAGTCGCAGCTCAGCGTCACCTGGCTGGTCGTCGACGACGGCGGCTACGGCGTGCTTCGCGGCTACATGAACGAGGCGTACGGGCGAGCGACGGCGACCGAGCTCGCCGGGCCCGACTACCTCGCCGTCGCCCGAGCCTTCGGCGTCGAGTCGCGGGCCGTGGAGATGGAGACGCTCGCCGAGGAGCTCGCCGACAGCATCCGCACCCCCGGCCCCCGAGTGCTCGTGCTTCCCGCCACCCTCGAGCTGTTCGAGGCGACCCATACGCATCGGCCAGCGGTGCACCGATGAGAGCGCTGCCCGTCGTGCCCCGGAACGAGCCGGCCGCCATCGGCGGCAGGCTCCGATCGGTGCGCCAGCTGAGGCAGATGACGATCGAGCAGCTTGCCAGCGCGACGGGGCTCAGCAAGAGCTTCCTCAGCCGCGTCGAGCGCGACCAGACGTCGCCGAGCGTCTCGACGCTCGTGCTGCTCTGCGACGTGCTCAACATCGAGGTCGGCGAGCTGTTCAGCGCACCTGATGCGCAGCTCGTGCGCTTCGAGGACGCGCCGCAGATCAACCTCGGAGGCACGAACGTGTACGAGCGCCTGCTCAGCCCCCGCAACGATCCGCGCTTCCAGGTGGTGCGCTCGCGCGTCGACGCGGGTATGGCCGGGACCGGGGGAGCTGAGCTCTACTCCGTGAACTGCGAGGTCGACTTCCTGCACGTCCTGCGCGGATCGATCACGGTCGTCCTCGCCTCCGAGACGTGGGAGCTCGATTCCGGTGACTCGATCACCCTCGACGGGCGCGAACCGCACACGTGGCACACCCGCGACTCGACCGAGGGGGTCGAGCTCCTCTGGGTGCTCGCTCCCGCAGCGTGGGGAGGCACCACCTGAGCTGCATCCACGCAGTACTGTCGGTTCCCTGGCAGACCGAGCGTTCGCTCGGCACGTAACGCCCTTGTAAACCCTGCGTGACGTGGCGCTCTCAGCGCCAAGTTGCCTCCTAGATTACGCATGTTGCCTACAGATGATCACTGCTGGTGATCAAGAGAAGGAGAAATTCACATGGCATCCAAGAAGCTCATGAAGGCGGGCCTGGCTGGCGCCTCGTTCGTCGCACTCACCGCACTGCTCGCAGGATGCGCGTCAGGCGATGCACCGGAGGCGGACGTCTCCGAGGTCGCCGTCGACGACGCGGCAGTCGCGCTCCTCCCGCAGGAGATCGCCGACGCCGGAACCCTCACGGTCGGCACCGAGGCGTACTACCCGCCATACGAGTACCTCGACGCAGACGGCGCGACCGTCATCGGCCTCGACATGGACCTCATCAAGGCAGTCGGGCAGAAGCTCGGCCTCGAGGTCCAGATCGAGAACGTCGCGTTCGACACGCTCCTCCCATCACTCGACACGGCGCGCTACGACGTCGTCGTCGCCGCCATGACCGACACCCCGGAACGCCAGGAGAACTACGACTTCGTCGACTACTTCAACGCGGGCCAGGGCATCGTCGTCGCCGAAGGCAACCCCGAGGGCATCACCGCAGAGGCCGACCTGTGCGGCAAGGCGGTCTCCGTGCTCCGCGACTCCGCGCAGCAGGGCATCCTCGAAGCCTTCAACAGCGACATCTGCGCCTCCAGCCCCATCGAGATCTCGGCGCAGGCCACCGACAACGACGCCCTCATCCAGGTGCAGTCCGGCCGCGCGGCAGCGTCGGTCAGCCAGTACCCGGTCGCGAGCTACAACGTCGAGCAGGCCGGCGGCTTCGAGCTCGCCAACGAGGAGCCCTTCCAGCCTGAGCCCCTCGGCATGGCAGTCGCGAAGGACAACGAGCTGAGCGCAGCCATCCAGGCCGCACTGCAGTCCCTGGTCGCCGACGGAACCTACACCGACATCCTCGCCGCCCACGGCCAGGAAGGCGGAGCCGTCGAAGAAGTCACCATCAACGGCGCCGAATAGCGCCCGCGGAGCTGACGAAGAACAACGGAGCTGAAGAACAGTGAACACCTCGACCGGCCCCTCCACGGGCGCGACGGGAGCGGTCACCACCGCCCCCGCCGCGCCCGCGGCCGACGCCCCCAAGATCGTCCCGCTACGGCACTACGGCCAATGGATCTTCGCCGCCATCGTGCTCCTCTTCCTCGCGAAGCTCGTCTACGACGTCGCGACGGGATCGAGCATCCGCTGGGAGAAGGTCGGCTCGAGAGTCTTCGCCGAGGCCATCATGCAGGGCCTCCTCATCACCATCATGCTGACGGTGGTCAGCATGATCCTCGGCATCATCGGCGGCATCACGCTCGCCGTGATGCGCATCTCCAGCAACGCCGTGCTCCGCGCCATCTCGAGCGGCTTCGTGTGGATCTTCCGCGGGACGCCGATCCTGGTCCAGATCCTCATCTGGTTCAACCTGGCGCTGTTCTTCCCGCAGATCGACCTCGTGTTCGTGCAGCTCGACACCAACGCGCTCATCCTGCCGCTCACCGCGGCCGTCCTCGGGCTCGCGGCCAACGAGTCCGCGTACATGTCCGAGATCATCCGCGGCGGCATCATCTCCATCGACCCAGGTCAGAAGGAGGCTGCCGAGGCGCTCGGCATGACGCAGGGCAAGATCATGTTCCGCATCATCCTGCCCCAGGCGCTTCGCTCCATCGTGCCGCCCATGGGCAACGAGCTCGTCACCCTCCTGAAGGAGACCTCGCTGGTGTCCGTCATCGGCGCAGGCGACCTCCTCACCAGGGCGCAGCAGATCGGCGCCGCCGACTTCAGCCGCATGGAGATGCTGCTCGTCGCGAGCATCTGGTACCTGATCCTCACGTCGATCGCGAGCATCGGCCAGGGCTTCCTCGAGCGCAAGCTCGGCAAGTCCCGCGGCTTCGCGACGCCCGAACCGGTCTGGAAGCGCGTGCTCAACTCGATCCTGCCCAACCGCAGGTCTGTAGGAACAAGCAGAGAGGGAGTCCGCTGATGCCCGTCTCCACCGGGTCCGCCCCGATGATCGAGCTGCGCAACGTCGCCAAGTCGTTCGGCAGCGTCGAAGTGCTCAAGGACATCTCCCTCGACGTGCACGCCGGGGAGGTCGTCAGCATCCTCGGCCCCTCCGGCTCGGGGAAGTCGACGCTGCTCCGCTGCCTCAACCACCTCGAGACCGCCGACCGCGGCGTCATCCGGGTGGCGGGCGAGCCCGTCGGCTACAAGGAGAAGAACGGCAAGCTCTACGAGCTGCGGCCCAACGAGATCGCCAAGCGCCGACGCGACATCGGCATGGTGTTCCAGCGCTTCAACCTCTTCCCGCACATGACGGCCATCGAGAACATCATCGAGTCGCCCGTGCAGATCCTCGGCCACAAGAAGTCGGCGGCCATCGCCGACGCGAAGGTGCTGCTCGAGCAGGTCGGCCTCGGCGACAAGGGCGACAACTACCCGTCGCAGCTCTCCGGCGGACAGCAGCAGCGCGTGGCCATCGCCCGCGCGCTCGCCATGAAGCCGAGCGTGCTGCTCTTCGACGAGCCGACGTCCGCCCTCGACCCCGAGCTCGTCGGCGAGGTGCTGCAGGTCATGACGAAGCTCGCGAAAGAGGGCATGACCATGGTCGTCGTCACCCACGAGATCGGCTTCGCGCGCGACGTCTGCGACCGCGTCGTGTTCATGGACGGCGGCGTCATCGTCGAGGAGGGCGCCCCGGAGGACGTCATCCAGAACCCGCAGCACGAGCGCACGAAGCGCTTCCTCGCACGCGTCCTCAAGTGAGAGAGCTGACATGACACGTCCCCTCGTCATCTTCACCGACACCACCGACCTCTCGCAGGAGCCCGCCGCCAGGCTCCTGCGCGAGGCGGGGTACGCAACCGCCCACCTGGAGCTCCCGACCTCGCCAGGGCCCGATGCGGTCGTGCCGCGCGAGCACCTCGACGCCGTCGCGGCCGTCGTGGGCTACGCGCGCATCACAGCGGATGTGCTCGCGCAGCTCCCGTCGCTGCACCTGCTCGCGACGAGCTCCGTCGGCACCGACATGATCGACGCGGATGCGGCTGCCGCGCGAGGTGTCAAGATCGTGACCCTCGCAGGCGTCGCGACGGAGGAGGTCGCGGCGCACGCGCTGACCCTGCTGCTCGCCGCCGAGCGCTCGCTGCTCCGCAGCCTGCAGCTCGTGCGCAGCGGCGAGTGGACCGACGAGGCCACCGCTCGCCTGCAGACTCCGCGCCGCCTCAGCTCCCTCACGCTCGGACTCGTCGGGCTCGGCCGCATCGGCGGCAGGCTCGCCGAGATCGCTCGCCCCAGCTTTGGACGCGTGCTCGCCTTCGACCCCTACGCCAAGGAGGCGCCGGACGGGGTCGAGCTCGTCGACTCGCTCGAAGATCTGCTGCGCGCATCCGACTCGTTGAGCCTCCACCTGCCGCTCACCGCCGAGTCGCGCGGCATCATCGATGCAGCCGCCCTCGCCCTGCTCCCCGCCGGCGCGGTCGTCGTGAACGTCTCCCGCGCGGGCCTCGTCGACGTGGCAGCCATCCAGGCGGCCCTCGCGAGCGGCGCGCTGCGCACCTACGCCGCCGACGTCCTCGACGGTGAGCCGCCGCATCCGAGCGACGCCATGCGCACCGACCCCGGCACCCTCATCACGCCGCACACCGCCTGGTGGTCGGATGCGGCCCTCGCCGGCTACGAGGCGCAGCCGGCCCACAACATCATCGCCGAGCTCGGCGCACCCGCCGACCCCACCTGGAGCCCTTCATGACCGACAGCAGCATCCCCCTCTCCGACGCGCACGAGAGCTTCCTGCGCGACTTCGACACGATGGGCGACTTCGGGGCCACCGGGCACGGCGGCGTCGACCGGCAGGCCGCGAGCGACGCCGACAACGAGCAGCGCCGCTGGTTCCAGGGCCTGCTCGAGGGGCACGGCTTCACCGTCGAGTACGACCGCATCGGCAACCAGTTCGGGCTGCTGGAGCTGGTGCCCGGCGCGCCCTACGTGCTCATCGGCTCGCACATGGACTCGCAGCCGACGGCCGGCAAGTACGACGGCGCCTACGGGGTGCTCGCCGCGGCGCACGCCGCATTCCGGATCGCGGATGACGCTGTCTCCGGCGGCGTCGACGGCGCCAGATACAACGTCGCCGTCGTGAACTGGTTCAACGAAGAGGGATCGCGCTTCGTGCCCTCCATGATGGGGTCCTCCGTGTACACGGGCGTGCTGCCACTCGAGGATGCGCTCGCCGTGCGCGACAAGGCCGGGATCAGCGTCCAACAGGCGCTGCGCCCGACCGGATTCCTCGGCGAGGGCAACGGCCCCGTCGCCGCGCTCTGCGCCGAGATCCACATCGAACAGGGACGCCTGCTCGAGAACGCCGGCACGACCATCGGCCTCGTCACCGCGACCTGGGCCGCGAGCAAGTACCGCGTCGTCGTGAAGGGCGAGCAAGCGCACTCCGGGGCGACCGTCATGGAAGATCGCAAGGATGCGCTCTACGGCGCCTCACTGCTGGTCGTCTTCGCGCGGGAGCTCACCGACCGCTTCCCCGGGAAGCTGCACACGGCCGTCGGGCAGCTCGACGTGTATCCGAACTCGCCGGTGGTCGTCGCCAGCGAGGTCACGCTGCTGCTCGACCTGCGCAGCGACGACGAGCAACTGCTCGCCGAGGCCAACGCACTCCTGGACGCGCGCTTCGCGGA
Source organism: Pseudoclavibacter terrae (assembly GCF_008831075.1). Taxonomy (GTDB): domain Bacteria; phylum Actinomycetota; class Actinomycetes; order Actinomycetales; family Microbacteriaceae; genus Pseudoclavibacter; species Pseudoclavibacter terrae. Next base: position 60,095 of record NZ_WBJX01000002.1, read on the forward strand.
GATCGAGGCCAAAGCCCGCGTCGAGATCGAGCGCACCCTCTCGCACTCGTGGGACGTCAACCCGTACCAGCCCGCCGGCGTGGAGCTGGCGCGCTCGGTCGCCGAGGAGCTGGGGCTCTCGAACGACGAGATCATGACCGTCGCCGGCCACGACTCCACCAACATGAAGGAACTCGTGCCCACGGTCATGCTCTTCGTGCCATCCGTCGACGGCATCTCCCACAACGAAGGCGAGTACACGAAGCCCGCCGACCTCGTCGCAGGGCTCGACGTGCTCACCGAAGTCGTCCGCCGCCTCGTTCGGGGCGAGCTCACCTAAGACACGGCTGATCGCTGCGGATCGCTGCGGGTCCAGCGGATCGCTGCGGATCGCTGCGGATCGCGGCGGGTCCGGCGGGTCGCATCGGGTCCGGCGGGTCGCATCGGGTCCGGCGGGTCGCATCGGGTCCGGCCGGTCCGGCCGGTCGCGGCGGCATCCGCGGCGGCGGCGGCATCCGCATCCGCATCTGGTCGCGGCCGGTAGGCCTTACGCGCTGGTCGCCACCGCCGCATCCGGTCGCGGCCGGTCGCTGTTGCATCCGCTGCGGGCGAGCCGAATCGCTGCCAGCCGAATGGCCCCTTCGGTTGGCGCCGCCACGATCGCTGCCAGCCGAATGGCCCTTTACGGCGGTCCTCAAGGGCGTTTTGGCTGGCAGCGATCGCGGTGGTTCGGGGGAAGGACGCCCGCGTCGACAGGCCGGTTGCGCTGGTCGCCGCCGGCCAGGTGGATGCATCCGCTCGCGCTGCGTCTATCGCTGCCAGTCAGATGGCCCCTTCGGCTGGTTCCGCATCGATCGCTGCCAGCCGAATGGCCGCTTCGGTTGGCACCGCCACGATCGCTGCCAGACATATGGCCCTTTACGGCGGTCCTCAAGGGCGCTTTGGCTGGCAGCGATCGCGGTCGCGGGCGACGCAGCCGGGCTATCGCCGGGCTTGGCCGGGCTCGATTGGCCGGGCTCGATTGGCCGGGCTCGGCTGGCCGGGCTCGATTGGACGTGGAGTGGATGCGCGTGGTGACGGCCGTCGGCGTCGACCGGCCTGGATTACAAAGGGGTGCGCTTTGCACCCGCCTGCGCCAGTGCAGGTGCAAAGTGCGCGCGTTCGAGTGGCCCCGTTTCGCTAGCTTCAACTGAGAAGCACGCGGCAAGGAGGCCCCATAGTGAGCAATGATTTCTTCTGGACGAACCCGCCTCGGGTGACGCAGAACGGCAACATCGGACCGACCGACTCGGCACAGGTTCCGCGCTTCGCGGGCCCTGCCACGTTCGCGCTGCTGCCGCGGGTCGACGAGGTCGAGCAGCTCGACGTCGCGATCCTCGGCGTTCCCTTCGACAGCGGCGTCTCGTACCGCCCCGGAGCTCGCTTCGGTCCGGCGCACGTGCGCCAGTCGAGCCGTCTCCTGCGGCCGTACCACCCGACGCTCGACGTGTCCCCGTTCGCCGCCCAGCAGGTCGCGGACGCGGGCGACGTGCCCGTCAACCCCTTCGACATCGAGGAGGCGCTCGGCACGGTCGAGGCGGCCGCCAAGGCGCTGAGCGACACCGGCGCGAAGATCGTCACGATCGGCGGCGACCACACGATCGCGCTGCCGCTGCTGCGCAACATGGCGCGCATCCACGGACCCGTCGCGATGCTGCACTTCGACGCGCACCTCGACACGTGGGACACGTATTTCGGGGCGGCCTATACGCACGGCACCCCGTTCCGTCGCGCGTTCGAGGAAGGCCTGCTCGACACGGATGCGCTGAGCCACGTCGGCACCCGCGGCCCGCTGTACGGCAAGCAGGACCTCGAGGACGACGAGCGCTTCGGCTTCGGCATCGTCAGCTCGGCAGACATCTACCGCCGCGGAGCTGACGCCGTCGTGCAGCAGCTGCGCGAGCGCATCGGCGACCGCCCCCTCTACATCTCGATCGACATCGACGTGCTCGACCCGGCCCACGCGCCCGGCACGGGAACGCCGGAAGCCGGTGGCATGACGAGCCGTGAGCTGCTCGAGATCCTGCGCGGGCTCGCTGATCTCAACGTCGTCGGAGCCGATGTCGTGGAGGTGTCGCCAGCGTATGACCACGCGGAACTCACCGGCGTCGCCGCGGCGCACGTCGTGTACGAGCTCGTGTCGATGTTCGCGGTGCGCAGCTAGCGCGCCCACCGGTGCGCGTTCGCCGCGTTCGCTGTCCAACATCAGTGCAATATCGGGCCGAATCGCCGTTCTGGAGGCGGTTTCGGCCGATATTGCACTGATGTTGGTCACGAGGAGCGGCGGGTTGCCGTTTCGAGTCGCCCTGACGCACCCAAGTGAGCCAAAAGCAGCGGCGTCCTAGGCTTCTGGCATGAGATGCACCGCTAGCGGCAACGTGTCCGACCTGGTGAGCGAGCGATGAGCAGTTCCGGGGTCGTGGCCCGCAGCGCCCCGCAGGAGGCGGCTTGGGACGCCGGGGTTGTCGCGCCGCTCGAGTTCGTCCGCGACGGGATCTGGACCGTGGGCATCCCGATGCCACCGGGGCCGACGCCGGGCGGGCGGATCCCGTGCACGCTCGCGTCGATCGTCGCCGATGATGCGGGCGGCGTGCACGTCGTCGATCCAGGCTCGGGCTCCGACGAGAACCTCGGCATGCTCGCCGAAGCCATCGCGGGCACCGGACACCGGCTCGACCAGGTGCGATCGATCATCGTCACGCACCTGCACCACGATCACCTCGGCTCCGCCGAGCGGCTTCGGAATGCCACGCGGGCGCCCATCGTGCTGCACCGGGCCGAGCAGGCGGCACTCGACCGGCTCGCCGCCGACCGCCCGACCGCCGCCGCCGAACGCACGCGGCTCACTGCTTGGGGAGTGCCGGTCGACCGCCACCCCGAGATCCTCACGCTCGTGGGACGCTCGGCGACGCCCGTGTCGCTGCAGGCCGACGTGCTCGTCGATGATGCTCAGCTGCTCAACGTCCCTGGGCGGCGGATGCGCGCCGTCCACACCCCAGGGCATACGCCGGGACACCTGTCGCTTGTCGATGACGACGCCCGCCTCGTCTTCACGGGCGACCACGTCTCGCCGGTGCTGCACCCGGGGCTTGGCCTCGGCGGAGACGACGGCAACAACCCGGTCCTGCAGTACCAGCGCTCGCTGCGGCGCATCATCGAGCTCGGCGTCGACGAGGCCGTGCCGGGCCACGGCTTCCGCTTCGTGGGGCTCGCGCAGCGGTGCGCTGAACATGCGCGCCACCATCAGCAGCGCACCGACGAGGTCGTCGGCGTCCTCGCGTCTTCGCCTGACGCCTCGATGTTCGAGATCGCCTCGCGCCTGACGTGGTCGGCCGGCTGGGAGAAGCTCACCGGCTTCTCGCTGCGCTCGGCGCTCCAGCAGACGGCGATGCACGTCGACGCGGTGCGGACGGGCTCGTCCTGAGAGCAGCCTTGCCCGGGCTGGCGTCGCCGGTGCGCCGGACCGCCGATACGCCGGACTGCTGGAGCGTCGCCGCGTCGCCATACCAACCTTCCTGGCAGATGCGCGGGAGCGTGCGGAGCGAACGCGGAGCGACGACTGTTTGGGTAGGTCGAGAGCGCATTCAGGCGAGCTTGATCGCACCACGAGCCACAACTTCGAACGCCGGAGGTCAACATGAACACCACGACTGAACGCCGCTGGATTCTCGCGGGCCTCGTGCTGCTGTCGATACTTGTCGTCGCCGCGTCCTTCCAGACCGGAGACCTCTTCCTGCGCGTCCTGCTGATCCTGCCGACGACGCTCCTCTGGGTTGTCTACCGGGAGGCGGTGCGCAGGCGACGAGACGCACAGGTCGCGTCGGGTGAGGGCGGCGACCAGGACGCGGGCCACCGCTGAACGCCGAAGGATGCACCGCCAGCGCTGGCGCGCAACCCCTCGGGCCCACAGATCTTCGTCGCGTAGCGTCCGAATCATGACCGATGAGCCAGTAGGTGCCGACACGTCCAACGAGGGTCCAAGCGCAGCGGAGGCGGCCGAGGCCGCCGAGCGGGACGCGCTGAGAAGCGTCCGCGCCGTGGGAGAGGACCGTGGCGACCCGGACGCGGCTCGCAATGAGAGCACGCCCACCCCGCCGAGCGAGGTCGACCCTGAAGCAGGCACGGATGCCGACGGCTTCCCGGTTGAGAATCCCTCCGGCTGAGGCCAGCGCCTTGGCTCCCGAGGAGCTTCCCGACGGGGCCAGACCAACAGGGACCTAGGTCCCTTCCGCGCCCCGCACTCATCCGCGAGTCTGATCCTCGAGACGCCACACCCCCGACGCGTCTCAGGGAACCTCGACGAATGAGGAATCATGCCGACGCACCAGGCTCCACACCGAACCTCCCGATTCCTGCCGCTCGCGGCGACGGCCGCGCTCGGCCTGCTGCTGAGCGGATGCACGAGTGCGGGCGGCGACGGTGGCGGCAGTTCCGCAGACCCCGTCTTGCCGGAGGTGACCAGGTCGGCCGCGCCGGAGGGTGAGCTGCCCGGCGAGCTCCAGGACGAGCTGCAGGCCGCGCTCGACGAGGTCATGGCCGAGTACGACGTTCCGGGTGCTGCTGCCGGTGTCTGGATCCCGGGCCAGGGCTCGTGGACGACAGCGGCGGGCCTCGCGAACGTGGAGGCGAACACGCCGGCGACGACCGACATGTCGTGGCCCATCCGCAGCATCACCAAGTCGTACACGGTCTCGATGATCCTGCAGCTCGCCGACGAGGGCGAGCTGAGCCTCGACGACACGATCGACCAGTACGTCGATGGCGTCACGAACGGCGACAAGATCACGCTGCTGCAGCTCGCGAACATGTCGAGCGGCAACGCCGACTACGTCACCGAGGCCTTCCAGGACGAGTTCCTGGCCGACCCGACCAGGATCTACACGCTCGAGGAGCTCAACAGCTTCGTCCTCGACCAGCCGGCTCAGTTCGAGCCCGGCGCCGAGTACCTGTACACGAACGCCAACACGAACCTGCTCGGCGCGGTCGTCGAGAAGGTCACCGGCACGGCCTACGCGGACGCCATCCAGGACCGCATCCTGACGCCGCTCGGCCAGACCGGCACGACGTACATCACGGACGTCGACGACTGGGCGGAGCCGCATCCCACCGGGTACGTCATCGATGGCGAGCCGATGCCGATGGAGGAGAACTCCTCGATCCTCGGGCCGGCCGGTTCGCTGTTCTCGACCCTCGAAGACGGCAGGGCGTGGGCCGAGACGCTCGGCACGGGCGCACTGCTGAAGCCTGAGACGCAGGAGCTGCGGGAGATCGGGCACAAGATCCCGAGCCCGCCCTACGACCTGTACGCGGTCGGGATGGGGGAGACGAATGGCTGGCTGGGGCACAACGGCGAAGGCCTCGGCTTCACGGCTGCGACCTTCCACGACCAGGCGACCGGGGCGAGCATCGTCGTGTACATGAACGTCTCGAACAACCCGGATGCGCATCCAGCGGATCAGGGCTTCCGTGCGCTGGCTGAGGTCCTCGCGAACGGAACGGGCGCATGATCGCCGGCAAGCCCGGCTCGGGCGAGGGTGCCGTGCGGATGCGCCGACCAGAGTTCGGCCGCGGCGTGAGCGTCCTGACGGCGGGGGCCGTCTCGATGCTGCTGCTCACGGGGTGCGTCGCGGCCGACGCGAACGACGCGGAGGTGCCGGTGTGGGACGGCACGACGCTCGTCTCGGTTCCGGGGCTCCCGGATGAGGCGCTCGAGGTGATGAATCAGCCGCAATTCGCGAGCGGCCGTTGGTCGATCTCGGTGGAGGACCTGGACACGGGGGAGACGCTCATCGATCTCGACGGGGAGAAGCTCGCTGAGCCCGGCTCGTTCGTGAAGACCTACAGTGCGGGGGCGGCCTGGGTGAAGTGGGGGCCAGACCACACCGTCACCACACCCGTGAAGCAGTCCGGGCAGGTGACGGCGGGGAGCCTCGACGGTGACCTCGTGCTTGTCGGTCAGGGCGACCTGACGATGGGCGGTCGCACGAAGGCCGACGGCACGGTCAGCTTCACGAACCTCGACCACAACGACGCCAACCCGCTGCCGGGTGCGACGCTCACCCCCGAGGATCCGCTCACGGGCCTCGACGAGTTGGCCGCGCAGGTGAAGGCGTCTGGCATCACCACGGTGACCGGTGACGTGATCATCGACGACCGCCTGTTCCAGGGAACGCTCGCTGAGCAGCCCATCACGCCCATCGTCATCAACCAGAACCTCCTCGACGTGCTCGTCACGCCGGGGGAGGCGGGTCAGCCCGCGACCGCGGCCCTCACGCCAGCTGTCGGCCAGTGGACGCTGGACCTGCAGGTGGAGACGGTGCCTGCGGGCGAGGAGTCCAAGGTCTCCGCGCCGAAGGTATCGGCGAGCGACCCCAACACGCTCGTCGTGTCCGGCACGATCGCCGCAGATGCCGACCCCGTGCTGCGCGTCTTCGAGTTCGACGACCCGTCGACGTTCGCGCGCACGGCCTTCATCGAGGCGCTCGAACGCGCGGGCGTCACGGTCAGCGCGGACCCGTTCGCGGAGAACCCGACGTCGGCGCTCCCCGAGTGGGATGCCGTCGAGGCGCTGCCCGCGGTCGCCGAGCTCGAATCGCTCCCGCTCGCCGAGGAGATCACCTACGTCATGAAGGTCAGCTACAACCGCGGCGCGCAGACCCTCATCTGCCGACTTGCGGTCGACGCGGGCAAGAACGACTGCGACGAGGATGGCATGGGCGTCGCGCAGGCGATCTGGGCCGAGGCCGGCCTCGATACGACCGGCGCCTCGCTTGTCGACGGCTCGGGCCTCGAGGGCAACTACATCACCCCGAGGAATGCCGTGCAGATCCAGTCGCTCATGGCTGAGCGGCCGGACGCCGAGCGGTGGCGCGACACGATGCCCATCCTGGGTGTCGACGGGTCGCTCGCCGACGTGCAGACGGACAGTCCCGCCGCCGGGAAGGTGTACGCGAAGACGGGGACGCTCGTGGGCGGCGACGCCTTCAACGGCCGGCTCCGCCTGGCGACCAAGACCCTCGGCGGCGTCATGCAGACCGAGTCAGGCCGCAACCTGGCCTTCACGATCATCGTCAACCAGGGCTTCTACGAGGGCATGCCGGGCGTCTTCGAAGCGAACGACAACGTCGGCCAGGTCGCGGCGATCATCCAGCAGGCCTACTGACCAGGAATCTCCGAGTTCCCACGCAATTCCAGAGGAGACAGCGCATGTCCAAGCTCGCGAAGAGAACGACGTACACGGCGGCCGCCATGGTCGCGGCCCTGGCGCTGGTCTCCTGCTCGGCGCAGGCCGCCGAGACGGAAGCACCCGCATCCACGCTCAAGCCGTTCGACGAGGCCGCCGTGACCGCGCTCTTCGAGGAGACCGCGGAGGCGCTCGGTCAGCCGGGCGCGGTGATGCTGCTGCGCACGCCGGAGGGGGAGTTCACAGCGACCTACGGCGTGACGAAGCCGGGCGGCAGCACGCCCGTCTCGGTCGACGACCACATCCGCGTCGGCTCCAACACGAAGACGTGGACGGGCACCGTCATCCTGCAGCTCGTGCAGGAGGGCAGGATCGCGCTCGAGGACCCGGTGTCGAAGTACCGGCCAGACGTGCCGAACGGCGACAACATCACCATCGAGCAGATGCTGCTCATGCGCAGCGGGCTCGCCAACTACACGGAGACGCTGGAGCTCAACACGGCACTGGATGAGGAACCCGACCGGGTGTGGCAGCCGGAGGAGCTCATCAAGATGGCGCTGCCGCTGCCCGTGGACTTCGAGCCGGGCACCGACTACCACTACTCGAACACCAACACGATCCTCCTCGGCCTCATCGCAGAGGACCTCGACGGCAAGCCGCTCGCCGAGATCTACCAGGACCGCATCTTCACGCCCCTTGGCCTCGACGAGACGTCGTTCCCTGAGATCGGCGACAGCAGCATCCCGTCGCCCCATTCGGACGGCTACTTCTGGTGGACCAACGTCAACACGCTCGGCTCGTCGAAGCTGCCGCCGGACCTCATGAAGCAGGTCGAGGAGGGCACGTTCACGCCCAACGACGGCACCCTCGACAACCCGTCGTGGGCCTGGTCTGCCGGCTCGGGCATCTCGACCGCGGGTGACCTCGCCGACTGGGTAGAAGCGCTCGGCGGGAAGAGCGGCGACATCCTCGAACCCGACATGCAGCAGGCGCGGATGGACAGCTTCCAGCCCACGACGAAGAACCCCGCCGACCCGTCGTACGGCTACAACATCGCGCACTTCGGACAGTTCTACGGCCACACTGGCGAGCTGCCCGGCTTCAACTCCTTCATGGGCTACGACCCGGAGGCCGACGTCACGCTGGTGGTGTGGGCGAACCTCGCCCCGGCGGCCAACGGTCAGGGGCCGGCCACCGAGATCGCGAAGGCCCTCATCGGGGCGCTCTACAGCAAGCCGGTGGAGGGCTAGCGGGTCACGAGACCACCTGCCAGAACATCATGGGTTGGCCTGGGCCCCCGCAGACCGCAGGCGTCTCGGGAGCAGCGTGGCCGACCCCGCCGCCCTCGATGGTGTCGCCCACGCCGACAACTCCCACACCAGGAACCTCCACGCTCAAGCCGTCCGGCGTGAGGGTGGAGCCGAAGGGGAACTGCACCAGAGTCTGGTAGTCGCCCTGGATCACAACCCAGCAGCGGCCTTCGTTGAGCCCGAGCGTCCCGCCGTCCTGAGTCTCCATGACCGTTTCCGGGGCCCGATTGGCCGCGAGGAGCACCGTCTCAGCGATCGTCGTGGTCTGCGTCTCTTCGAGCGTCGGCCAATCCTCGTAGCCGTTGGTGTAGATCATCACGACCTCGCCGGTCGAGTTGCAGTAGAGGTTCCATTCGGCTTGGGGCCGCTGCGTCGGAACGAGGGTGATCTGCCATTCGCCGTCCACGACGTTCGCGATGGCCTTGTCGTTCACGTAGGTCGCGTTGTACCGCTCTGGTGACTGGATGGACGGATCGGGTCGCCACGCCTCGACGCATCCGGCGACAGCCTCGGCTTCGGTCAGCTGCGGCTGATCTGCGGGTGCGGGCGCCGTCGGTGACGGCTCGCTCGTCGCGTCCGGCGTGGTGCCGACGATGGGCGCCGGGTCGCCCAGGTAGGTGGTCGCTGCGAAGACCAGTGCTGCCACGGCTGCGCCCGTCACGGCGACGAGGCCGATGCTCCACGCGAGTCGGGAGCGAGTGCGTGCGCGTACTCTGCGAGAACGGGCGGAGGGGACCGGCTGCGCTTCACCCTCCAGAGAGGTGGCGAGGATGCTTGCCTTGCCCGTCGCGGCTCGTGCCCGCTGCTTCTCGGTCAGGGTCGTGAACGACGCTGCGTCGAGCCCTCGCAGCTGCTTCAGAGTTTCGTCGTCGACGTTCATGCCTGGTGCTCCGTCACGGTCGAGGGGGAGTGAGGTGGTGGTGTCGGCTCTTCGAGGTGCTGACGCAGCGCGGCTCTGGCGCGGTGCAGGCGGACGCGGTAGCTCTGGGCGCTGATGCCGAGCACCGTTCCGGCGAGGGCGGAGGGGAGCTGCTCCCAGATCGCGAGCGAGAGGACCTCCTGGTGGCTCGGGTCGAGGCGGCGCCACGCGGTGGCGAGGTCGAGGCGGGTGTCAGCTGCCGTCGCCTCGTCGCTGAACGGCGTCGTGTGCTCGGCGTCCGCGATCCGCACGCTGAGGTCGTTCCGCTTGCCGCTCTCTCGCCACTCGCGGAGCAGGCAGTTGCGTGCGGTCCCGAACAGCCAGGCGCGCGCCTCGTCGCGGAGCGTCGGCACGTCGTCGAAGCGGCGCCACGCGGTCAGGAAGACCTCGTGCGCGACGTCCTCGGCCGCGTCGAGAGGCGCACGGCGGGCGAGGAAGCGCAGCACGTCGACGTAGCTGTCGTCGTACAGCGCGGAGAAGCGCTCCGCGCGGTGGTTCTCGAGTCTGTTCGGGCTCACATCTCCTACATGCCCAGAAACGCGCGCCTGTTACAAATCCGCGCAGGTCGGGGTTCGAGGGACACGCGGGTGCCTTCAGCGGATGCTCGCTCCGCCTTCCAGATCGCCGGCGGCCGCCAGGTAGCGGACCACGGCGAGCACGCGGCGGTGGTCGTCGGCCGCGACGGGCAGGCTGAAGGCGTCGTAGATGTTCGACGTGTGGTGCACGATGGCTTTCTCGGTCGACCCGAGGCGGGCGGCGATGGAGCTGTTGCTGCGCCCCTCCGCCATGAGGCCGAGCACCTCGAGCTGCCGAGGGGTGAGGTCGCCGACCGGCCCGCTGAGCTTGCTCGCGCGCGCGACGAGCACCGCGACGACGTCGGGGTCGAGCACCGTGCCGCCGGCCTGCACGTGGCGCAGGTCCGCGGTGAAGGCGCGCACGTCGGCGATGCGCTGCTTGAGCAGGTAGCCGACGCCTCCCTCCCGCTGCCCGATCAGCTCGTTCGCGTACCGCCGCTGCACATGCTGTGAGAGGACGACGACCGCCACCTCGGGGTGGGCCTGGCGGATGCGGAGGGCCGCGACAAGGCCTTCGTCGGTGAAGGTCGGGGGCATGCGGATGTCGGTGATCACGAGGTCGGGGGTGTGGCGTGCGACCTCGACCTCAAGCTCGACGGCCGTGCCGACGGAGGCGACCACCTCGAATCCGTCGTTGCTGAGGACGAGCCCCAGGCCCTCCCGCAGCAGCGCCTCGTCTTCACCGATCACGACTCGCATGGCAGCTCCACTCGTACTTCCGTTCCCGACCCGACCGGGGAGATCAACGCGAAGGACCCGCCGAGGGTGTCGATGCGGTCGACGAGCCCCTTCAGGCCGGAGCCGCCCTCGAGGCGCGCGCCGCCGCGTCCGTCGTCCCGCACCGAGACGCTCAGCAGGCTTCCCGTCTGCGTGATGCGCACCTCCACCGAGCGCGCGTCCGAGTGTTTGACGGCGTTCGTGAGGGCTTCGGCGACGATGAGGTACGCCGACTGCGAGGTGGCGGAGGGCAGAGCGGCATCGTCGGCGTCGCTCACGAGCCGCGCCGGGATCTCGAGGCGATCGATGAGGTCCTCGGCGGCCGCGGTCAGCCCGCGTTCCACGAGCGCCGACGGCAGCACGGCGTGCACGAGGCTGCGCAGGTCGGCGGCGGCGACGTCGATGCGGTGCCGCAAGGCGGTCGCCTCGGTCACGGTCGACGGATGCGCGTCGGATGAGTTCGCGATCTGCTGCGCCTCGAGGGCGAGCAGCACGAGCTGCACCTGCAGCCCGTCGTGGAGGTCCCGGGCGATGCGGCCGCGCTCGCGGTCGGCGGTCTCGACGATGCGGAGCCTCGACTGCTGCAGCGCTTCGTTGCTGGCGAGGAGCGCCGCCGTAAGGCGTTCGCGGTCGAGTGCGATGGCGAGCACGCGACCGGCACGCCGTACGCTCTCCGCGTCGGCGATCATCCGCCCGTCGTAGCTGATGGCACCGACCAGTCGGGACTCGACGTGCACCTCCTGCCAGCGGCGCGGCTCGGACTGGGCGCGCACATCCACGTCGAGTCCTTCCTCGTCGACGAACGCCTGCCGGTCGTCGGCCCAGTACGCGACTCGCAGCGAGTCGTCGCCGAGCGAGCGGGCGAGGGCTGCGCCGACGACGGTGCGCGCGGATCCGGCGAGGCTGAGCCAGGCGCTGAGTGCCTCCGCCTCCACGGTCTGCGAGTAGCCGCCGATGAGCACGCCGAGGAGGAAGGCGATGGGGAGGCCCGCGATGACGACCAGCTGGATGGAGCCGATCACCTCGCCGGGAGTGCCGAGGAGGCGCAGCACGTTCGCGGAGAGGGGGATGCTCAGCACGGCCAGGATGCCGTACAGGTACAAGGGGAGCAGCACCCGCAGGTTCTTGGGGTCGGCCGAGCGGAGCCTGCGGATGAGCAGCGCGGCGGTGACGCCCATGACGGCGAGCCCGACGGCCGCCTGCACCCAGACGGCGATGACGTGCGAGGCGGAGTCAGGAGGCAGGACGTAGAGGGGGATCTGCAGGAGCAGCGTCACGCCGTACCCGACGCTCACGGTGACGACCGACAGGCGCCCCTGCAGCCGCCCGGAGGGGAAGGCGTGCAGCAGGTGCACGGTGACGGACAGGATCATGGTGGCGAAGACGGCGCTGAGCTCCGTGAGCACTGGCAGGGCGAGGTTGCCGACCCCGCCGAGGAACATGGCGATCGCGCCGACGAGCAGCAGCCCGCCGACCATGCTCAGGGGGCGCCGCCACCAGGCGATGATGCCGGCGGCAGTCCAGACGAAGAACACGCTGGTGAAGGCCGCCGGAACCCAGAACGGGACGGGTGCGGTGACGCCGACGGCGAGCTGCATGCCGCCGAGGGCGAGCGCGAGCACGGCGATGAGCAGCAGGGCTGGCCGGAGGGCGTCGCCTCGCGTCGCACGGAGGGGGACACGTGCTGCTCGGGCATCGGTGGATCGGGTCACGTCGAGGTCACCTCAGCTCAAGCCAAGTGAAACAGGGGTGCGCCACGCGAAGGCTGGACTCGCGGGGTGCGGTGCTGCGCGCTGGGGGAGCGTGGACCGAAGCCTATCCCGGCCCGCCAGCTCGCGCCGAGTGAACTCTGACCCCGGGTGATGAACGGGGATTATTCGACGTAGTCGAGGGCGATCACGAGTTCGGCACGCACGCGGGCGTCGTCGAGGTCGAGCCCCAGCAGTCCTCGGAGCTGGTCGATGCCGCGGCGCACGCTGTTGCGGTGGATCCCGAGCTCGCGGCCGGTCGCGTCCCAGTGGCCGTTGGCGTGCAGCCAGGCTCGGAGCAGCGCGAGCTTCGCGTCCCGCGCGTCGGCGTCGAGGGCGAGCAGCGGTTCGAGGCGCCGGTCGGCGAGCGCCCGGCCTGAGGCTGTGCCGATGAACGAGTGCACGGGGGCGAGGTCGGCGCCGACGCGCACCACTCCGCCGTCTTCGCGCGCGCGACGCTCAAGGGCGCGGACTTCGGCGGCGGATGCGCGCAGCTGCTCGGGTGCGACGGGCCTGCCGACGACGAAGCTCCAGCCTTCGTCGACGAGCGACGAGAGCCGTCGTTCGGTGACGTCGAGGCGCGTGATGAGGGTGACCGTGGCGTGCTCGGCGGAGATCGTGACGAGCTTCGTGTCGAAGAGGCTCCGCCAGCGGTGCAGCTCGCTGGTGCCCTTCCCGGCGGAGGGTGCGCAGGCGACGACGACCCGAAGCGTCCGGGCGCGCGCGTCGCCGCCTGCGGCCTGCGCGAGCAGCTCGCGCCAGAGCTCGCCGTCCTGGCCGACGTTCGAGCGCGCGAAGACGTCGCCCTCTTCGAGGAGCAGCGGCACGAGCAGCTGCCCTGGCGCGACGCTGCCGGAGGTGCGCTGTCGGGCGATGAGCTCGAGCATGCCGTGGGCCGTCGTGAGGAACGCGTGCGCTGTCGAGCCGGCCGGGGGAGCAGCCTCGACGAGCAGGGTGCCGAGGGAGGCGCCGCCAAGGCTGCGCAGCGGGTAGATGGCGTGACCGCTCTTGGTCGGGTCGGCGGCCTCGGCCAGAGCGCCCAGCACGGGAGCCGGCGGCACCTGCCCCGCCCTGGCGCGCACGGTCCCGCCCTGGCCGACGACCGCGGCCCACGAGTGGAGGCGCTCCGCGAGGGCCGCCGCGACGGCGGTCTCGGGCTGGTCGGCGGATGCGGCGCGCAGGAGCCTGCGGGTGGCGTCGGCGAGCGTGCGCAGCGCATCCACTCGCCGCAGCTCCGTCATCTCGGCGAAGGTGCGGGTGACGGAGACGAACGGGGTGTCGTTGGGCACCATGACGAGTGTGAGCTGCCGGGCAGTGCAGGCGTCGACGAGTGCCGTGGGGACGGACGTGAAGACGGGGCCGATGCCGATGCCAAGGGCGACGACGCCGGTCTGCACGGCCCGGTCGACGTACGTTGCGAGCTCCTCGTCACCCAGGCCGCGCAGGCCCACGCCGGCGGTCAGCAGGAACTCGCCGCCGAGCAGGTACGGGGTCGGGTCGGGGAGGTCGCTGGAGGCGACCCAGCGGATGCTCGTGTCGAGGGTTCCGTCGACGACCGCCTCGAGGTGCAGCTCGGGGCGTGCAAGCAGCTGGGCGATCGTGATCTGGCCGTGCGGTGACGAGGGTGATGGCATGCGAGCCTCCGTGCATTCTGTCGCATCTTCGCGACGAACCGAGCATATCGCCCGTGTCTGCGCTGCGCGGTGCGACCATACGATGGCCACGCTCAACAGAGCTGATCGATCCCTGATCAAGAACGGAACCGTCAATGGCGACATCACCCACCACGACCGGCAGGTCCCGCACGCCGCTCGGCGCGCAGCTTCTGCGACGCAAGCCGCTGGAGCAGCTCACCGACGAGTCGCTGACCGAGTCTGGCGAGGGCGGCCTGAAGCGCACGCTCGGCATGTGGCAGCTGACGATGATCAGCGTCGGGGCGACGCTCGGCACGGGCATCTTCGTGATCCTCGGCACCGCGGTCCCGCTGGCCGGTCCCGCCGTGTGGATCGCGTTCGCGGTCGCCGGACTCGCCGCGCTCCTCTCCGCCCTCTCCTACGCGGAGATGGCGAGCTCCGTTCCCGTCTCCGGCTCGAGCTACTCCTACTCGTACGCGACGATGGGCGAAGGTGTCGCCTGGGTCTGCGGGTGGTGCCTCGTGCTCGAGTACGGCGTCTCTGTCGCGGCCGTCGCCGTCGGCGCTGGCCAGTACGTCAACGAGACCCTCGGCGTCTTCGGCCTCGCTCTGCCGCCGGCCCTCGCGAACCCGATCGGCCTCGACGGCGGCTTCTTCAACCTGCCAGCCGCGGCCCTCGTGATCGTCGCGATGCTGCTGCTCGTGCGCGGTGCGAAGGAGAGCGCCTGGGTCAACACGGTCATGGTCGCGATCAAGGTCATCGTGCTGCTCATCTTCGTGTTCATCGCCTTCACGGCGTTCACGACGCAGAACTTCGAGCCGCTCGCCCCCATGGGCGCGGCCGGCGTCGCGGCCGCCTCGAGCCGCCTCTTCTTCTCGTACATCGGCTTCGACGCCGCCTCCACGGCGGGCGACGAGGCGAAGAACCCGCAGAAGGACCTGCCGCGCGCGATCATCCTGTCGATGGTCATCGTCACGGTCGTCTACATCCTCGTCGCGGTCGCCGCCATCGGCGCGCTCCCGTGGACCGAGTTCAACGACGGCGAGGCCGCGTTCGTGCGCATCCTCACGGACATCACGGGCCAGCCGGCGCTCGCGCTCATGTTCTCGGTGGGCGCCGTCATCGCCATCGCGAGCGTCGTGCTGACCGTCTACTACGGGCAGACGCGCATCCTGTTCCGCATGTCGCGCGACGGCATGGTGCCGAAGATCTTCGGCCGCGTGCGCCCCTCGACGGGCACTCCGGTCGCTGGCACGGTCATCGTCGGCACGATCATCGCGATCGTGGCCGCGTTCATCCCGCTCGGCGAGCTGGCGGATGCGACGAGCATCGGCACCCTGTTCGCGTTCGCGCTCGTGAACCTCTCGGTCATCTACCTGCGCCGCGCCCGCCCCGAGCTGCCGCGCAGCTACAAGGTGCCGTTCTTCCCCGTCGTTCCCATCCTCGGCATCGTCATGTGCCTCGGCCTCATGGTCACGCTCGGCGGCACCACGTGGATGGTGTTCGGTCTGTGGATGGTCGTGGGCGTCGCCCTGTACTTCGCGTACGGTCGGAAGCACTCCATCGTCGGCGCCATGAGCGAGAACGACTACGTCAACGCGGCAACGGCCGCGACCCCCGTCATCATGAAGGAGCACAAGTGACCATCGCGACCCCGATGCCGAGCGGCCCCCAGCGGGCGGAAGGCTCATCCACGCCGCAGGACCCGCAGCCGGTGACCATGCTCAACCCGGACTTCCCGTTCAGCTACGACGAGTTCCTCGCGCACCCGGCGGGCCTCGGGTCGGTGCCGGAGCACCGCCGCGGCACCGAGGTGGCCGTGGTCGGCGCCGGCGTCGCAGGTGTCGTCGCCGCCTACGAGCTCATGAAGATGGGCCTCAAGCCCGTCATCTTCGAGGCCGACAGCATCGGTGGACGCCTGAAGACGCGGTCGTTCGACGCCGCTCCGAGCGTCATCGCCGACCTGGGCGGGATGCGCTTCCCCGAGTCGGGGCGCGCGTTCTACCACTACGTGGACCTGCTCGGGCTCGAGACGCAGGCGTTCCCGAACCCGCTCGCGGAGGTGACCCCGTCGACCGTCATCGAGCTCGCCGGCACCTCGTTCTACGCGGAGACTCCCGCCGATCTGCCACCGTTCTTCACGGAGGTGGCCGAGGCGTGGAAGCGCGCGCTCACGGAGGAGGCTGACCTGGTTCGCATCCAGGACGCCATCCGGGCGCGCGACACCGAGACCCTGAAGGCCGCCTGGAACGAGCTGGTGGGGAAGTTCGACAACCGCTCGTTCTACGGTTTCGTGGCAGAGAGCGCGGCCTTCAGGGATCTCAGCTTCGAGCACATCGAGGCCTTCGGGCAGGTGGGCTTCGGCACGGGCGGGTGGGACACCGACTTCGGCAACTCGATCCTCGAGATCCTGCGGGTCGTGTTCACGAACGCCGACGACGCGCACCGCCGCATCGTGGGCGGGGCGCAGAAGCTGCCCGTCGACCTGTGGCACCACGAGCCGAGCGAGCTCGAGCACTGGCCGGAGGGAACGAGCCTCGCGAGCCTCCACGGCGGCGTGCCTCGCGGCGCGGTCGCGGCGATCAGGCGCGGCGCGAACGGCGGGGTCAGCATCACGGAGAAGTGGGGGCGCACGCAGGAGTTCGCGTCCGCCATCGTGACGTGCCAGTCGTGGCTGCTCTCGGCCCGCATCGACACCGACGAGGCGCTCTTCACGCCCGAGATGTGGACGGCCATCGAGAAGAGCCACTACATGCTCTCGTCGAAGACGTTCGTCATGGTCGACCGCCCGTTCTGGCGCGACCTCGACCCGGCGACGGGGAAGCCGGTCATGAGCATGACCCTCACCGACCGCCTGCCGCGGGCCACCTACCTGATCGACGAGGGGCCGGACAAGCCCGCCGTCATCCTCCTCTCCTACACGTGGAACGACGACGCCCTCAAGTGGCTGGCGCTCGACGCGTCGGAGCGCACGCGGCTCATGCTGCACTCGCTCGACAAGATCTACCCGGGCCTCGACATCGGCGCGCACATCGTTGGCGAGCCGATCACCGTGTCGTGGGAGGCCGACCCCAACTACATGGGCGCCTTCAAGAACAACCTGCCGGGCCACTACCGGTACCAGGAGCGCCTCTTCGGGCACTTCGTGCAGGACGAGCTCGTCGCCGAGCAGCGGGGCATCTTCCTCGCGGGCGACGACATCTCCTTCACGGCGGGCTGGGCGGAGGGCGCCGTCACGACGGCCCTCAACGCCGTGTGGGGCGTCGCGAAGCACCTGGGTGGCGCATCCGCTGCCGAGAACCCTGGACCGGGGGACGTGTGGTCGGAGCTTGCTCCGGTGCGCCTCGACTAGCCTTCGCGTGTGACTGACACTGGGAACGGCTCCATAGACGCAACGCACATGTTCGGTGACGAGCCGGAGATGGTGCACTCGAGCCGCTCGGCGATCTCGACGGGGCAGCTGCCCGACTCGGGCGACGTGAAGACGGCGATCGACGAGACGTACGAGCAGTTCTCGTCGGTCGACGACGGCGAGGTGCCCGACTACATTCCCGCGCTGGCGGATGCGGATCCCGACCTGTTCGGGATCTGCATCGTCTCGACGGAGGGGCAGAGCTACAGTCGCGGCGACGCGGAGCTGCTGTTCACGATCCAGTCGATCTCGAAGGCGTTCGTGTTCGCGCTCGTGCGCGAGGAGGTCGGGCACACCAAGGCGCGCAAGATGGTGGGCGTCAACAACACGGGCCTGCCGTTCGACTCGGTCATGGCGATCGAGCTCAACGGCGGCCGCACCATGAACCCGCTCGTCAACGCGGGCGCCCTCGCCACGTCGGCCCTCGCGCCGGGGGAGACGTGGGAGGAGAAGTGGGACTTCATTAGCCGCGGCCTGTCCGCGTTCGCGGGGCGCGACCTCGAGATCGACGAGGACGCGTTCGAGTCGGAGCGCAAGAACAACATCCGCAACCAGGGCATCGCGCGCCTGCTGCAGAGCTACGGGCACATCACCCTCGACCCGCACGAGGTGACGGAGCTGTACACGCGCCAGTGCGCGCTGCTCGTCAGCACGGAGGACCTCGCCGTCATGGGGGCGACGCTCGCCGACGGCGGGCGGAACCCGAAGACGGGGGAGCAGGTCATCGGGCAGGGGGCGTCCCGGGATGCGCTCGCCGTCATGGCCGCGAACGGGCTGTACGAGGCGAGCGGCGAATGGCTGTACGAGATCGGGATGCCCGCGAAGAGCGGCGTCTCGGGCGGGCTCGTGACGATCGCACCGGGCAAGGGCGGGTTCGCGAGCTACTCGCCGCGCCTCGACGACGCCGGCAACAGCGTGCGCGGCATCAAGGCGGCCAGACACCTGTCGAACGAGCTCGGCATGAACCTCTTCGCGTCCGGCACCGTTCAAGACTAGGTTCGTCCATGTGACGACTCTCCCCGAACAGGCGCTTCCCGAGCGGGCCGCTGACGCCCCGCGCTCGACGCTGCTCGAGCATCCGACCGAGTTCCCGCACGAACCCGACCTGGTGGCCCCGGACAGTCGGGTCGTGTCGACGGGTAACCTCCCGGACCAGGCGCGGGTGCGCGAGATGCTGTCCGAGACGTACGAGCGGTACCGCGACGTGCAGGACGGGCGGGTTGCCGACTACATTCCGGCGCTCGCGGAGGCTGATTCCGGCTGGTTCGGGTTGAGCCTCACCTCGGCGACGGGGCACCGCTTCTCGTTCGGGGATGCGCAGCTGCCGTTCTCGATCCAGTCGATCTCGAAGGCGTTCGTGTACGCGCTGGTCGTGCAGGAGCTCGGCCACGTGGAGGTGCGGGAGCGTATCGGCGTGAACAACACTGGGCTGCCGTTCAATTCGGTGATGGCGATCGAGCTGAACGGCGGGCGCACCATGAACCCGCTCGTGAACGCGGGTGCCCTGGCGACGACGTCGCTCGTGCCCGGCACGACGTGGGATGAGAAGTGGGACTTCATCCACGCCGGCCTGTCGAAGTTCGCGGGTCACGAGCTGGAGATCGACGAGCGCGTGTACGAGTCCGAGATGGAGACGAACACCCGCAACCGGGGCATCGCGAGGCTGCTGGAGAGCTACGGGCACATCTCGCTCGACCCGATGCAGGTCACCGAGCTGTACACGCGCCAGTGCTCGCTGCTCGTCACCGCCGAGGACCTCGCGACCATGGGTGCGACCCTCGCCGACGGCGGCGACTGCCCCATCACGGGCATCGATGTCGTCGACCCGTCCGTGAGCCGCGACGTGCTGTCCGTCATGGCCACCAACGGCATGTACGAGGCGAGCGGCGACTGGCTGTTCGAGGTGGGCATGCCCGGCAAGAGCGGTGTGTCAGGCGGCATCGTGACGATCGCGCCGGGCAAGGGCTCGCTCGCGACGTTCTCCCCGCCGCTGGATGCGGCTGGCAACAGCGTGCGCGGCATCCGCGCCACGAGGCACCTGTCGAACAAGCTCGGGCTGAACCTCTTCGCGTCGACCGTGCAGTAGGGGCGCGGTGTCACTCGTTGCGGTCGCGCCGCAGCGACGGGGCGAAGATGACGACGAGCAGCAGCATCGCGCCGGCGGTGAGCCACGGGCCGCCGGTGACCACGCCTTGCTGCGGGCGGCCGTTGTGGCAACGCATGAATGTGGGTCCGACTCGCTGCTGCGAAGAAGTGTCGCCAGTCTGGTGAGCGCTGCCAGGCAACGAGCCCTTTTCGGCGACCGAGAGCGGCACTATCGCTGGCAGCGATGGCGCGCCGCGCGGCCTACGCGCCGACGTCGGCGCGTTCTGAGGCGGGGATCGTGCGGAGCCCGGTGGTGTCGAGCGAGTGGCGCTTGTCGCGGCGTTCGACGGAGACGCCGAGTGCGGTGAGTCCCATGCCGAGCACGGCGAGGACGACGCCGACCCACCCGGGGGCGAGGTAGCCGAGGCCGCCCGCGATGACCATGCCGCCGAGCCACGCGCCGAGGCTGTTGCCGACGTTGAAGGCTGCGTGGTTGATGGCCGCGCCGAGGAGGGCGGCTTCGTCGGCGATGCGCACGAGGCGCGACTGGATGGCGGGGAGCAGCGACGACGAGGTGAGGCCGAGGAAGAACACGGCGATGAACAGGCCGACCGGGTTCGACGCGATGAGGCTGTAGAACACGAGTGAGGCGATGAACGAGCCGAAGCCGATGAACATCGTGCGCGTCAGGTTGCGGTCGGCCGCCCATCCGCCGATGAGGTTGCCGAGCGTCATGCCGACGCCGAGGGTCGCGAGCACCCACGGCACGATGCCGGGGCCGAGGCCGGTCTCGCGGGTGGTGACTTCGGCGATGTACGAGTAGACGGCGAAGAACCCGCCGAAGCCGATGGCGCCGACGGCGACCATGATCCAGAGGCGCGGGTTCTTGAAGGCGATGAGCTCTTTCATGGCGCTGCGCTCGGGGTTGCCGGGGTAGCGGGGCACGAAGAAGAACACGAGCAGGAAGGTGACGAAGAAGATGGCCGCGACGAGGACGTACGCGTAGCGCCAGCCGCTGGCCTGGCCGAGCCAGGTCGCGAGGGGTACGCCGAAGATGTTGGCTATCGTGAGGCCGGAGAGGGCGAGCGCGACGCCCTGGCCCTGCTTGCCTGGGCCCATGATGCGGGCAGCGAGCAGGGATGCGACGCCGAAGTACGCGCCGTGAGGGAGTGCCGCGATGAAGCGCATGATCGCGGTCGTGCCGAAGTCGGGCATGAGGGCGGATGCGGCGGAGGCGACGATGAAGATGCCGAGGAGCCAGAAGGCGAGCTTCGTCTGCGACATGCGGGCCGCGAGCACCGCGAACACGGGGGCGCCGACGACGACGCCGAGGGCGTACGCGGAGATCAGGATGCCCGCCTGCGCGATCACCGCATCCGGGTTCTGCTCGAAGCCGGGCAGCAGCTCGCGCGCGATGTCGGGCAGCAACCCCATGGTGGCGAACTCGGTGACGCCGATGCCGAACCCGCCGAGCGCGAGCGCGAAGAGGGCGATTCCTCGCCGGAAGGGGGTGAGTTCGGGCATGACCTGCATGTTGCGGACCTCTGGTTCTGAGTTCGGTGACTGGGTTCGCAACGCTGCGCAGGTACCAGGCTATTCCCAGGCGGGAGAATGTGCGAACAATCGGCCGGGTGGATGTTCGGGTCAGTTGTCTGTCGCAGTGACGGTGATGCCGGGCGCGAACCGGTACGGGGCGGCGATGAGCACGTTTCCGAGGTGGCGGCGTAGGCGGCTGATCTCCGCGCGCACGGTCACGTCGTGCTCCGGCGTCCCGTACAGGCGGGTGGAGAGGTCACGTGCGGTGAGCCCTCGCGGCGCGGCGGCCAGCAGGAAGAGGATGTCGGCTTGGCGGGAAGGGATGCGCACTTCGCGTGAGTCGGTTGGGGTGCGCAGTTCGACGAGCGCACCTGTGCCGGTGGCCGACACGGTGATCGTGGTCTCGGGCGGTGCATCCGCCTGTGTCGTGGATGCGCGGGCCGGGGCCAGGAGGAATCCTCGGTCGAGCCCGCTGATCAGCACCTCCCCGGATGGTGTGGTCCAGGTGTCGCCCGCCTGCAGGCCGCGGGGGAGCGGGATGCGGGAGTTCACGTCGACGCCGTGCGAGGCGGCAACCCAACCCCATTTGTCGACGACGGCCCACGGATGGTCGAGCTCGCGGGTGGCGCTGAAGCTCGCGGCGCGAAGGTCGGCGATGTCGCGGTGGTGGCGCTCGCGGAGGTCCTGCGTTGCCGCTTGGGCGAGGAGCGAGATGAGGCCGAGGGACATGGGATGCGCGTCGGCGACTTCGAAGGAGAGGTCGACGGTGCCGAGCGTTCGGCCGTTTCTGGGGTCGCGCACCGGGGCTGCGGTGCAACTCCAGAGGTGCTGCGAGCGGGAGTAGTGCTCGGCGCCGTGTACCTGCACCGCGCGGCGGGCCGCGAGGGCTGTGCCGATGGCGTTTGTTCCGACGCTGTTCTCGCCCCACGCTGCGCCTTCGACGAAGCCGAGGTCGTCGGCGCGGGCCAGCATCTGCGTGCCGCCGCTCCGGGCGACGATGCGGCCGTGGCGGTCGCTGATGACGAGGACAGCGGTGTCGTCGCGAAGCAGGGTCGAGAGGTGGCCGAGGTTCGCGCGTATGAGCGACGTCAGCAGCAGGGCATCGGAGTCGAGCTCGTTTGTTGCGGAGGCTCCAGTGGAGGCAGGCTCGGCGTGCTTCGCGCTCGCGGGCCGGCGACTCGGGCGTACTCCGCGACGGCGAAGTCGTGCCCAGGAGTCGGCGATGACGTCGCGTGGATGCGCGGGCGCCCGCTTACCCGAGAACTCCGCGTCGTAGACATCGCTGAGGAGCCGCGAGTATGACGTGAGGTCGGACGTGGAGGGGAACGCCGCTTCGAGGGGGAGCGTCATGCCATCGCCTTTCTGGCGGACCGGCTCGCGTCGTTGCGTCTGCTGGCATCGTGCTGGAGTCGGGGCGCCACGAGTCGATTCAACCCCATTCGCGCGCGGATTGCCTGGAGGAGGGTCAGGGGTTGCCAAGGGTTGCGTGTGGTGTCCTCGGGCGGGGTGCCGCGGGGGAGCGGAGTCGTGCATCCGGTGCCTTCGCTATTGGGGTGGATGCGCGCCTACCGTGGCGTCGTTCAGCGGTCGCAGGCGAAGCCTGGTCGGCCGCACCTCGAGTTAGGAGTTGTCATGACCGACACACAGGTCGCGCTTGTCACCGGAGCGGGTCAGGGAATTGGGCGCGGGATCGCGCTGAAGCTGGCTGCGGATGGCTACGACATCGTGGTTGCCGACCTCGACTTCCAGGCGGAGAAGGCTGCCGGGGTAGTCGCCGAGATCGAAGCGCTCGGTCGCCGTGCCGTGTTCGTGGCGGCGGATGTGTCGAAGAAGGCAGACGTTGAAGCGGCCGTCGCGACGGCGCTTGAGAAGCTCGGCGGGTTCGACGTGATCGTCAACAACGCCGGCATCGCACAGGTGAAGCCGATCCTCGAGGTCACGGAGGAAGAGCTCAACAAGATCTTCCAGATCAACGTGAACTCGGTTGTGTACGGCATCCAGGCCGCGGCGAAGTCGTTCATCGAGCGGGGCGTGAAGGGGCGCATCATCTCGGCGGCGTCGATCGCGGCCATCAAAGGCTTCCCGATCCTCGGGGCGTATTCGGCATCGAAGTTCGCGGTGCGCGGCCTGACGCAGGTCGCCGCGCAGGAGCTCGCGACGCACGGCATCACGGTCAACGCGTACGGCCCCGGCATCGTGGGTACGGGCATGTGGGAGCTCATCGACAGTGAGCTGTCGAAGATCAACGGGAAGCCGCTCGGCCAGAACCTGAAGGAGAATGTCGAGTCGATCCAGCTCGGCCGCATCGAGACGCCGGAGGATGTAGCGGGCGTGGTCTCGTTCTTCGCGAGCCCCAACGCCGGGTACGTGACCGGCCAGGTGCTGCTCGTCGACGGCGGGATGCTCTACAACTAGCCGGGGGTGGCTGCGCGCGCCACTTCGTCGCTCGCGACACGACGGCGACACGACGGCGACACGGTGGTGCGCGGAGCCCCCAGGTTCCGCTAGGATGGTCGAGTTGTCCTCGCGGAGAACGAAAGCCACGGGCTGTGGCGCAGCTTGGTAGCGCACTTGACTGGGGGTCAAGGGGTCGCAGGTTCAAATCCTGTCAGCCCGACGGTGAGGTCCCGGAAACTCAAGGGTTTCCGGGACTTTCTAGTTGGTGAGAATTGATCCGGTCATCGAAAACCCATCACTTTGACGCCCTTGCGGCCCGCTCGGGCTGCCGCGCTCCGGCAGCTGTGCCGTCTTGCCGGTTGCTCCCGGTTCGTGGGTGGGAGCAGGACGCACCTGTTCGGTATGGACACCGAACGCAGCCCGGCGGGCAACCCCTGGGGTCTGGAGCCGCTGCTCGACATCGGCGAGCTTGACGCCTACCTGGGCGTGCCTGTCTCCACTGTCTACGACTGGCGCACCCGTGGTCTCGGCCCCCGGGCGTATCGCTTCGGGAAGCATCTGAAGTTCGCGCTCTCGGACGTGCGGATCTGGGTCGAGCAGCAGCGCGACCCCGAATCGCCTGCCTCTCCAGAGCGGAGGTGATCCGATGAGTCGGCAGCGTTTGCCATCGGCAGCTTCGGGAGATTGGCCACCTCGTGAGCCCCGGCGGGCTGCTCGTCGCGCGTGCCCGTTACCGCGACTGGACGGCAAGACGCGGCTCGTCCAAGCGACCGGGGATACTCGGAAGTCGGCAGAGCGGGCGTTGAAGGCGAAGCTCGCTGACCGGAGTCTCTTCCAGCCGTCGTCCTCGGCGCTGACCCCGGACAGTCCGTTTCCGGACTTGGTCGCGTACTGGCTCGAAGACCTCGAGCTTGAAGACCGGCTCTCCAAGCGCACCCTGCCGCTCTATGAGCGGAACGTGCAGACGCTCGTCCTGCCGGTCTTCGGGCACTTGACCTTGCGGGAGATCGGCGTCGCCCGTTGTGACCACTTCCTCAAGCAGCTCGCGAAGCAGAGCTACAACCGCGCCAAACGGGCCCGTGTCGTGCTGCGCCTGGCGCTCGGCCTCGCCGTCAGACATGAGGTGCTGCCGCCTAACCCGATGGATCATGTCTCGCGACTGCACCGGCCGGGGTCGACGCCGAACGCGCTGACGTCTGCGGAGGTGAACGCGGTCCGCGCGGCGATCGCGTTCTGGGAGGCCGGACGCTCGATCTCCGGTCCGAAGCCCGACGAGCAGCTCGGGGCGATCGTCGAGGTCATGCTCGGTACCTCCGCCCGTATCGGCGAGGTGCTCGCCATTCATCCTCGGGACATCGATGTCACCAGTCCGACCCCGTCCATCCGGATCACCGGCACGATCGTCAGTCACTGCGGCGAACCGACCACGCGGCAGGACCACCCGAAGACAGCGAAGTCGCGGAGGACTGTGGCGATCCCGTCGTTCACCGCGGAAGCCGTGCGGCGGCGCCTGGCGCGCCTGGAAGACCTGTCGCTCGACGCGCTGCTGTTCTGCAGTCGCGAGGGAACGCCGCTGACCACGAACAAAGTGCGCCGGCAGCTTCGGCACGTGCTCGACCTTGCCGGGGTCGCCGGCGTCACCCCGCACGTGTATCGCCGCACCGTCGCGACCGCGATCGACCAGCAGGCAGGTGTCGAGCTCGCTGCCGAACTGCTCGGGCACACCGATCCGAAGATCACGATCCAGCACTACATCCGCCGCAGTGAGATGGTGAAACCGGTCACCGCCGAGATGCTGGAGCGGGCGTTCGCTAAGGAACAGTGAACAGCGGCCGATCGACGGGATCGTCACAAGTGCCAGCGGCCTGTGACGATCCCCATCAGCTGGTGGCGCGCTATATGCGCGTGAGTTGGGCTTGGCGCGCTGTTTCTCAAAGACGGAAAGGTCGCCGTCCGCCAGTCCGCTCAGATCGACGCCCTCCTTGATGAGTTCTCGTTCGACCCGATCGAAGATCTCGATCAGAAGCGGGTAATGCTCGGCCGCGTAGGCGAGGAACGCCGGTATGTCCTTCTTCACGAGCGGAGCGCACTGAGGCGGGCGAACCTCGGCGACATCGGATGATTCGTTGAGCGGTGATTCGGACATCTCAATCCTGCCTTCCTGTTGTTGGTTCCTTGTGGCGTTGAACGGGCACCGCCCGCTGCGGATCTTCGGTGCACTGGATAGGTGCGCTTCGCTCCCACCCAAGGAACTCGTCGTCATTGACGGGTAGTTGGGAGGGTCCGAAGCGAAGGCTCGATCAGAGCAGTAGGTCGGGGGTTCGACTCCCATCAGGTGCACCTGGGGTGCTCTATACGAAGCGCTGCGGCACATGCAGAAGGTCAGAGGTTCGAATCCCGTTAGGTCCACCTGGCGCGCGTTGTGCGAAACGGTCGGTGATCGTGACGTCGCGGGTTCGACTCGCGTTTGGTCTCCCGAAGTAGCCCTACACGAAATCCTCTTCCGCGGCGCCGTGCAGCCCTAGCTTGGCGATCTCCGGCCGAAGCTCGACACAGACTTCCTCCGGGTTCGGCCCGATGAGCACACGGTCCATCAACGCGTTGTTCAGAGGCTTGCGATCTGCGGGAGCCGCTGCGAGGTAGCGGTCGTAGGCGTCTTCGAGGAGATCGAGCGAATCCGCCAAGTGCTTCATCTGGAACACGACATCGTCGCTCGGGCTCTCCTCCTCAGCCTTGGTACGGAAGAGTGACTCGGCCAACTTGCGCTGCTCTTTGACGAACAGGTCGCGAGGCAGGGCATCGGAGTAGTAAGCCTCGAGGACTTTCTCTTGGCGCAGCCGGATCTCTTGCGCCTGCGCGGCGAGGTCTGATCGCCTCTGCCCGGAGCCGGATGCTTCCGCCGCGAGCTGATCCTGCCAATGCCTCTCGATCGCGTTGCGTCGGTGAGTGGAGATCTGGATCCGTTCGTAGGCCTCCTCGACGCGACGCTCCACGTCGCTGATACGTAGCGCGCTCTGGGTGCATCGCGGTGTGCCGTGCTGGCGGCCGGAGCAGACGAAATAGTCGTAGACGCGCCCGCTCTTCGACCGAGCGTTGTGGACCAGCAGACGGCGTTGACAGTTGAAGCAACGGATCGTGCTCTTGAGATAGTGCGTGTGGATGCGGCCGCGTTCACCTTGACGCCGAGAGGCGAGGAGACATTGGACGGTATCCCAGGTCTTCACCGGGCCCATCGGCTCATGGCTTCCTGCATGCTGTGCGCCGTTCAGCGTGACGATGCCCTTGTAATAGAGGTTCGTCAGCACATGGTGAAGACTCGCGACAGTCAGCGCCGCGGGGGAACGGGAAGCAGTCGCCCGAGTCCAAAGTCCTCCGTCCCGAAGTGCTGCGACCAGCTGAGCGACGCTCCACTCGCCAGTGGCATAGGTGTCGAACGCCCAGGTGATGTGTGGCGCCCGTTCGTGGTCGAGTTGGATCGCTCGATACTCATGTCCGTCCTCGGTCTGGCGGCGGACGTTGAGGTAGCCGATCGGCGCGCGTCCTGGTGTTCCGCCCTGGATGGCTTTCTGCCGCATTCCCCTCATGACTTCTTGCGCGAGGTTGCGCGAGTAGAACTCCGCGATCGACGCCATGATCCCGTGCAGGAGGACACCGTTCGGCGTCGTGTCGAGGCCTTCGGTACTTGATATGAGACGGGCGCCCGCAGCATGAACGGCCTGGGTGATGGCGATGCCGTCGGCTCGAGAGCGAGCGAGGCGATCGAGCTTATGAACGATGACGTAGTCGACTGGATGCTCCTGCAGATAGGTGAGTATTCGTTGGAGCTCTGGGCGATTCAAATTTCGTCCTGATTGACCACGATCAACGAATTCGGCGGAGATGAGAGCGCCTAGCCCATGCGCTTGCTTCTTGTTCGCCTCGCGCTGCGCTGGGATAGAGAAGCCGTCTCGCTCGCCGCCCTTGTCTACTTGCCGAGTAGTCGAGACACGGACGTACGAGACGGCCGATAGCGGCGAAAACGACACAGCGGCAAGGGAGCAAAGTGGGGATGTTTGAAGTGAGTTATTCACTTCAGCAAGGATGGCGGCTGCGATGTCCTATCACGCATCGGCCAACGGCCGAACCAGGATGCACCCACCGTGTGGACTGAGGAGACGGTCCGGGACTTTCTCGACGGATGTTGGCACGGCTCCGCCGCGAGTTGCACCTGAAGACACGCACGGAGCCCCAACAGCGGCGCTTGCCTACGTCATCGGGGTGAGCGTTGCTGAGGAATGGCTGCCTCGAACGCGATGATCTGACCTTCGAGCCCCGTGCGCTGGAGGCTGCCGCATCGTCCCCGTTACCGCGATCGTGTTGTCCGCGAAGTCCCGTGGCATGTGAAGGGGCACGTGAGCGTGGCGCACCACCGATCTGGCAGCGACAGTGCCAGAGTTGACGTATGCGTCGCACGATTCAACAATTCATGTGGGGATATCAGCCGCACTTTCGGTACAGTCTCGAAAAACTCGCGGCGCATGTGCTTGAGTCGATCGGCATCCATGGTGCGCCAGAAGCACTGCTGATCGGGTTCCGCGAAGAGGGTGCGTCGCCTTGGCCCATCTGCATTGAGCCGGAGAGTCGCGGCTACGAACCGTCGCAGCTCGCGGACGTTGTCGCCGTCGCCGATGACCGTCTGGAGCAGCATCCCGACGCCGGAGTTTTCTATAGCGACGCCGGCCACCACGAGAGGATGATGAAGGCGCGCCTTGAAGAGTGCCGAAGAGATTCGATTGCCGAAGAGCTTGAGGGCAGTTCACCCGGGGCCGGTCGCCTTTTCTTCGTTGGGTATCCACGCCGTGTAGATGACTATCGGGTCTACCCAGTGGTCTCAGTTTTGCGTACTGTCTGGGATCGCTATCCTCGCCTCACGCACGTCCACCGCAATGGTCGCATTGTGACGATCGAGTCGATGCAGCGCGCCGTGATGGAGGAGGTCGTCAGGACGGCGTCGGCGGATCTGGACCGGCGCGAACCGCCGCAGGAGCTCTCGGACTGGCCACATGTGATGGCACCCGATGTGGTGCGGCGGGGTGCCGAGCGATTTCTGCGGTCGCTCGTTGCGGCGCACGGATCTTGGGAAGGTACGGAGTTTATGAGCGCGATGGACTCGGTCGCGGCGCAGCCGTACGAGGGGCGCACCGCGGTGGGGTCCTTGATCCTAGGGAAGCCGGACCACCCCGCACTTTCGTACGATCTCCGATTCGAACCACCACTCAAACTTCGAAAGTCACGGGTCTTCAGGAAGACGCTCGAGATGTCCGGAGTCGCGGTTTCGCTCATCTCGGACGGGGCAGAGATCGTGGGGTTGGGGCGAGCACAGGCCACGTATGACGCGGACTCGGAAACTCTGTTCCAGGTGACGGTTGTCGCTCGCGGGGCATGGGAACTCGCTCACGCCGGGGTCGGATTGATGCGCGTCGAGAACGGTCGCGCGCAGCTTCCCCAAGAGCGCATATCCCGTGAAGTGTTTGTCGACACGGCGCGCCGAGTTCTCGGAGACGAGACACATCCCGACAAGCTGTGGTCTCAGGTCGAGGGTGCAGTGGATCAGCAGCACGGAACCATGCTGGTTGTTCACCGCGATGCCGATGCGGAGGCTTCGCGGCTGGGTGCGCAAGCCACGCTTATCGATCCCACCGAGCTGACCGCGGAGGCACTCGCGGCGGTCACCTCTATCGATGGGGCAGTCCTCCTGAGGCCAGACGCCACTTGCGTTGCGGTCGGCGTCATCCTGGACGGCACCGCTACTGCATCGATCGGCGACGCGTCGCGGGGTGCGAGGTTCAACTCGGGCATGCGGTACCAAGCAGCATCTCCAGGAGGGTGCCTCGTGGTGATCGTGAGCGAGGACGGGATGATCGATCTCGTCCCCCGCCTTCCCCGACGAGTCAGACGCTTTGACGTGGAGCGGGCCGTCCAGCGTCTGGAAGACGCGGCGGGCGCGGCTGACGTCGACTTCGAAGTAGCCACCGATCGAGCGGACCACGTCAGTTCGCTCGCGTTCTACCTCACCCCTGAACAGTGCGCGCGATGCAACGCCTCGAAGGCCCTCATAGAAGAGGCAAGAGCGAAGTCCGGTGGCGCATTCATTCGCGTCGGTTGGAACCCTCTGAAACCCGACCCTGAGCTAGACGATTCCTATTTCCTGCCCGAGTAGGTCGGTGGAGATTCCCTTATTGTCCGCGCTCACTCGGGTCGTGCTTGGGTGGCCATTCTGAGCTACGCGAGCGTTGGGGCGAACGGGGATCGCACGGTCCCCATCTGCTTCCCGCGCGCGAACCCGCGCAGGTAAAATTGCGGGACGTAGTGGTGTCGCTTCTTTTCTTCCGTCACGAAGAGATTGTCTCGTGCAGGGCGAAGGATGGGGCGAGGCTAGCGTGACTGCGCTCGCTTATTGCTTGATTCCCGGTCCCTTTCGGGCAGTGACCGATAGTGGAACCGCAACGTGCATTCTGATCCCGAACTAGCGGTGCTATGGCCATTCCGGTTGGGGTCTGATCCCATCCCAGGCGATCCGTACTGGGCTCCGTCGAGTAGCTCGGGGCAGGAGGCGTTGGCGGTCTGAGCTTCGATCTCTGCTCGCACGGCAATGCTGCCGGGGCGGTCCGGAGGGTTTACACGATTCCCTCCTGGGTGCCCAGTACGGGGATGTAGCCGAGGAGTATCCCCTAACTGTTCATGTCGTCAGGCCGGTGGTCTCCCAGTACGGAGATGAGGCCGCCGGCGGGGTTTGCGTCGAGCCAGTCGGCGGTGTCGTTGCGGGTGGCGTCGGGGACTACCAGAACGTCTCGAGCTCGGAGACCGGCCCGCACGGCCAGCCCGTGAACGAGTAGAACGAGGCGACATTCTATGGGTCGGTCGTCGTGCCGGGTGGGAGGAAGATGTCGTCCAGCCAGCCAGGCCTGCGCCCGTGCCCGCGCCTGCTCGCCGTCGCTTCCCGACGCGATGACATCGGAGTATGGTGCTGCCGATCCTGGTGTGGCTTCCGCTGCCGGCGCGGGCCATCCTGCGGGGGTCGCGCATCCGGTCACACGTCAACTCGGACGCGGGGCCGTTTAGAAGCGCGGAACTCGCGGAACCCAGTTGTTCTCGAGTGCGACCCTTTCTAGTACGCCCTTCCCCAGAGGGCGCGTCGACTCTTCGGCGTACAACACCCACTCCATCGGGTATCGGCCGGGGTCTCGGAGAACTTCGGTCGCCAGGTCTCGGTCCAGTGCGATCGATGCTCCGCCGATTCCGGAGAGCGAGTCCAAGCCGAGTGCAGCGACACCCTCAAGCAAGGTAAGGGAAGGGGACGTCTTGATTCGCGCGGCCAGCGCCTCTGCAATCGGCCAGTACGCTGCCTCAGCGCAGGCGAGGTCCCGCAACTGGCCACCGGTGAGTTCGGGGATGTCGGTCATCGATAGCCGGGGATTCTGGAAGTGACTAAGTAGGAGCAGCGTCCGCGCATTCGCACCTGGCGAACTGATGCTCGCTGGCAGCATCCGAGCAGAGCCGTTCTGGCTGATTCGGCTTGACGACGCGGCGGTCGCCGAGAACTCCGCCGGAGGCAGGTTGGCCAGCACGGCATCGACCCGAGCGAGATTGGCTGCGACAGCTTCGACTGAGCCCGCCGCAATGAGTGCCAGAACCCATGTGCGGCGCGACAACTGGTCCGGGCATGCGTCGTGCTGCTCGGCCCACCACGTTGCTTCTGGTCGTCTGCGTACCTCGATGACAAGAGTCCCGTAGTCCACGTCCGGGCCGAATGGCACCCCGTCTCGGTCCTTGGAACCTGACGCGACGAGGTCAACGGCTGCCGCACCGGTGACTGCAATCTCCGCGGCAAGCCAGGATGGGCCGTGGATTCGCGTGAGCTCCCGAGCGGGAGCCTGCCAGGGCTCCGTCGTGCCGCCCTGTGAGTGTCCTCTCCGAGCGGACCTACGGAGAGCAGCGTAGGCCGGGTTGATGTCGAGAAGTCGCGTCCAGGCGGCGTTCCGGGCACCCTCATCTACTCGGTCGACAGCGAGATGCCCGTTGGGCACCAATGCCGGCGACTGCTTGCCTGGTACTCCGCGATGGAACCACTGCGGCCGCATCGCAAGCAAGAGCGCGCCGGCTTCACCCGCACCTCGAGATTTCGAGTCGGATGCACGGCCTTCGAGGACGGCGGACAGCATCCCTTGCGAGAGAGGGCTACCTGGAGACGCGGCCGCGCCCACGCCGAGTGCAGCCTCCGACACGGCCGCGGTCGAGCCCGTGAGCTTGTCGCTCGCATCTGCATCTAGCTTTCGGATACCGTACGCGCATCCGATGGTCAGCCATTGGGCCTCACCCTCAGTTCCAGTGGCATGACGCAACTTGTCGCGCCACCACAGTTCGAAGTCTGCGCGCGCGATAGAGGACTGATTGCGCAGCATCTCCACTCGAGCCACGGCGAGGTGGTGTGTCGGATTGCGCTCAAGGGCCGCTTGCAACGAAGTCGCGAGCTGCGCGCCGCCCGAGTCGAGCGCGAGTGCAGGAAAGTCTGAAGAGTACTGAGGTTCCCGCGCGAGCATCACGGTGAGGTCGTCAGTCAACATGCCGACGACGTCACGTTGCACGCGGGTATTGCCGACGAAAACGGCGTCCGACAGGAGCGCCCAGGATGCGACGCGGTACTCGATGGCAGTGTGTTCGGAACCGAGGGCGTCCTCGACTCCGTATCGCAGAGCGGCCAGTTCGTTCGGCGAAGCAAAGCCTGCGTAGAAGCGGGCGGTGTTGAGCCAGTATGGGCGGCCGAGCAGCTCGCGGAGTACCGACTGTTTGGACAGCGGTTCTCGTTGTTCGCGCCCAGCCCATTCGGCGAGGAACCGCGCTGCGAAATACTCCCGCACTGGCTGCACCGCGAACTTGAACAACTCGTCCGTCTCGCTGGTGAGGGCCCAGAACCGGTCAGAGGCCGCACGGAATAAGGTCGCGGCGTCATTGCTGTCGGCGCCGACTTCGCGGAGATAGAGCATCAAGGTCGTCTCGATGTCCTTCCGCGTCATCGCGCCCGCGGTTGGGTTCGTTTCGACCCCCGCCTGCATATGCCACCCGAGGAACGCCGTGACTTCCTGCACCTGCGCCACGGCGTTGCGTCCAATCTGTCCTCGCGCCACCTCACGGTCCATCAAAGTCGACATGTAGTCGGCGTACAGCGGCGTGCGGGCGACTGGGACCGAGTCACCCTTCTTGCTGATGAGGTATAGCAGGATAGCGAGCTGCATCGGGTTGTCTGCGAGTTTTGACACGTGGTCGAGCGACGTTCGGTCGCGAAAGATTCGCCGGAGTTCCGTGCGCGCGGCGCCGTCGATGCGGCGAGCATCACACCACTTGATGACGAACTCGTTCTGGAGAGCATCGTCCATGGGGTCAAGCCGCACCCGCTGAAACTGGTCTGCAGACGGTTCTGCAAGACCAGTGGCGTTGGGGCGCGCGGTGACGACAATCTGAAAGGAGCGCAACTGCGGCTTTGGAAGAGCCATCCGGGCCGCAAGTGCCTCAACTTCTTCGACGATAATCCGCCGCAATTCCGGATCTGCCACCTCATCCAGGCCGTCGAAAACGATGAGACACGGGTAACGCTCCAGCAGGCTGTGAACGTCTTCGACCGTCACGTCGCGCCCGCCGCTCGCTGCCACGCACAACTCCGCGATGTAGCACTCCGCACTGCGTGTCGCCCTGGAGCGCCGCTTTGAGATGCGTGGGCGCTCGTCGTCGAATGTGTCGAACCCGTCGACCCAGGCGGCGTACTCTTTCAGCTCGACCCGGAGCGGTAGCTTTGGCTCGCGGATGGGGACAGACGGCGGAACAAAGCCGCTCGTCTCCTGAGCAAGGATGACAGCGCGATGCACCTGGCAGAGGAACTGCGTCAAAGTGGATTTGCCCTGGCCAGGCACCCCCATGAGAAATGTCAAAGGCACGTGCGCGTCGAGCAAGGAATCGACAGCGCCACGCGGGCGCGTGCTCGCGAGAATGGGGTTGCGCTGGAACTCCCGCACAGCATTCCTCGGTGCTGCGACCAAAGATGCGCGAACGTCAACGAAGAGCTCTGCGAGGCTGACGCGGTCCATCTCCACCTGCGAGAACCGGACCTGCGCGTCGTTACGCCACTGGTCTGCCAACACCTTCGTCATCGTTTCCCGCATTCGAGCCGCAGACGCTTCGAGTTGCGTTCCGAAGATGAGATAGCGGATGGCGTCCGAGCCCGCGAGCATCTCCTGGTACGACCACTTGACGCCGTCCCCGGCGTGGTCCACCTCAGCATCGATGTCTGCCTGCCACCAGCATTCGACCTCGATACCCAGCTTTGCCGAGTAGTCATTGAGGGTCTTCTGGAGCTTCTGCAAGCTGCCCGTACCCTTCGACGTCGTCGTCGCCGCCACCGAAGTCATCAGGATGTAGCGAGTCGCGCGACCTTCATTAACGAGCTTGCGAATCTTGTCGAACTCGGCCTGGAGAGTGGCCTCCAGCCACGTCGCAGGGTTCTGCTGGTGCTTGCTTGTCCACTTCACCTGGTAGACGATGCTGCCGTGCGAGATGGCGTCGATGCCCTCGTCAGCCATTCCGACCGGGAAGCACTGGACCGGGTCGTACTTGGCTCGCAGGAGCGCTCCGCACAACTGCTGAAACTGTTTCTCCGACAGACGCCAGTAGAGGTACCTGAAGGTGTTCCCCGCTTGGTACTCCGGACCGCGCGGACGACGCGCAGACGACGGACCGGACCTTTGACGACCAGATGTCACCGATGCTCCCCAGATACGACGGACAGGCTCAACTCAACCTATCGGTGAGGAGCGACATCGGGAGGCCGAAAGCGAAAGGCCACCAAGGGTTCCGGGCGTCGGCGCCGATGTAATTCGGTGCCAGCTCTCAAACAGGCGAGCAACTGCGCAGACGATGATCCAGCTCGCTATCGCGGCCCGCAAGCCCGTCCGTCACCGAGCAGAGATCGGTGCCGAGTCCGGGACCTAGCGCGATGACTATCCTTCGCGCTAATCGGAGCCATGTACGGGCACCGCCCGGAAGTGCTACCCAGACGGGCCTCACCCACCGAGATCAGCGTAGAGGAACTGAACGCAGCCTGGCGTGTGACGCACGAGCTTTTTCGAGGGGCTTAGCGAGCTGTCTGGTCACCTGCGTCGTGCTGTGCAACCCAATCACCAGCAGCAGGAAGTAGCCGATCGAGCACCGCTAGTCCTTCGGATACGTCGTCTCTTGAGACTTCGCGGGCGTGTGCAATCGCATTGCGAAGTTGTCGCACGCTGTCGAGCGCCGGTGCGTAATCCGCGATGAACCACTCCTGGACGCGACGTTTCTGAGCCTCTCCCGTGGTCGGGCGGCCTCTGCCGCGGAGAGCGTGAAGATCCAACACATCGGCGAGTGCCTCGTATTTCTCGAGCAACTCCATCTTGAGCTCGGCGACGCTGGACGCGACGCGATCGCGCTCCTCGGGCGGCCCGTCGGCACGGTAGCCCCCGGCGTCGTTTGCTACTCGAGCGCTTTCCTCCCGCAATCGTTGGCGCTCATCTGGGCCCCATGCATCCGAGCCGAAGTGGTTATGAACCACAGCGGAGGCAGTTGAGTTCGCTCTGACAACGGCGTTGATCTGGACTTGCTGGAGTAGCACCGTCGCGCGGAGGTCCTCAATCCCTTTGCGCGCTGCCGTTGCCTTGGACTCCGCAGCGGCGATACGGCGCTTCAGGGTCACCCCGAGCACAGTCACCTCCGAGATATCAGGCCACAGCAGCGCGACAACCAGGAGCAGCACTAGGAGAACGGTCGCGCTTGTGATTGTCGGTGGAGCGCAGGTCACCTCGGAGCTTGCGAGGTCGTTGATGTCAACACTCCGAACGAACGTGCACTCACGGTAGATCCAGATCGTCGCGATCGCGAATGTGACAAGAAGCGCGAAGACTGCCAACAGACGCGCAACACGCCATCCGCGCTTAACTGACGGCACCGTTGGATCGTCGCGCGGAGGAGTTGGAGTCATCACGAGCCCAATACTGCCGCATCGCCAGCCGCGCGGTCGCCACCACTAGCGCGGCGTCAGCGCGGCGCCACCGGGGGCGGTTAGCCGCACGAGCGCCAGGCGCAAGGATCCTTACCCGCATCGGGAACGCGGCGGACGGGCCCGGACTCGTGCAATCCGGGTTCCTTCGCGGGCGCCACGCGACCGGGGGCGCTACTGTGCCACAGCATTCCCGCGGCGAGCGATCTGCCAGAAGACTGCACGTCAGCGACGGTGCCACTGTCTCGGCTTAGGTGAAAACCACGAAGCGAGATCGTGGCAGCGCTCGTGAGTCCAACCGACTTTCGAACACACGCGGGGTACCCGCACAAGGCGTTTGCGCGAGGTCCAGACTACGGCACTGGGCGCCAGCGCGAAGTTGACTTCCTCATCCAGCCGTACAACACAGAGATGAGCGCGCTGTGCATCGAGGCAAAGTGGCAGGGTCGAGCCATTGCCGGTGGGACCGTATCCTGCTTGACATTTGTCGCCTGGCGTTCGTCAAGGAGCGCCACCTACAACAGAGTGCCTTTTTGCCCTATCCGGTCCTGTATCCGAAGCCGAAGCCGCACTGAAGTCGCTAAGGAAGAACATCCCAGCTCGGAAGGGCAAGTACAACGGGATCCGGCTACTTGAGGAGCCCGGTGAGAATCGCTACTCCGTGCGGCGCGTACGCCGAATGAAAGACTGGGGCGGACGGTTCGTGGGGAACGCACTAGTTGAGAACGCACTCCCGAAGAAGGCTAATGGGAAGGTCAACATCCCAGCCAAGTTCGCCACCAGTCTTGTACGGTCGCACGTCACGCGGGCCGGAAATTGGCAGACAATCGTGTGGCGTGTGTCTACGAGCGCAGCTCTGAGGTAGACCTTCCCGTTTGCTTTGCGGGATCCCTGAGAACGCGCATCGGCTTGTGGAAAATCAGCACGCGGTCCCGGCAAGCTTGGACGCCAGCGTCGCGGTGTCTGGAGCGTTCTACACTACTGTCGGCTGAGTGAGCGCAGTCAAAGACTCTCAGCCCGGGCGGGAAGGCCCAGCGGATCCAGATGGGGTATCGCGAAGGCCAGAGCGCAATTTGGCCTAGTGGTTTGGTCGGGAAAGCGGGCACTCTGGAGCCGTCCGCGTCGGTGCTCGCGGCGATGGAGGCAATGAAGCCAAGTGTGAGATTGCTCGCCGACTCACGATTGAACGAGTGGGAAGAAGCGCTGAATAGGACTCTCAGCGGTTCGCGGTGGCCGGAGCCCCGAAGGCGGAGGAAGCCAGTCGACTTCTTCGGCCCCTCGAGGTTGAAGTCGACTATGTTGCAAACTGCTCAAGGCGCTCGCCCGCATCCAGCGCAAGAACAGTCGCCGCGGCTTGGTCTGGCGTGGACATCAGAATGCAGCATGGCCGGTAGACAGCTCGCTCACTCGTTCGCTGCGAACGGCCGGACACAAGCTCGGGGAAGATGAACTCATCGCGGTGGAGCGTTTCCAGATCGCAGCCTCTGAATGCTGGGGCATCTGGCCCACGCTCGGGGAGATGAACTTCTACGCGCAGATGCAGCACGATGGCGTTCCGACTCGCCTAATCGGTGTTTCGCTCGACCCGGAAGTGGCAGCGTGGTTTGCGGTCGAGGAAAGCGAAGAGCTGGACAGCGTCGACGGTCACCTCATCTCGTGGGGTCGATCCGCCGCACCCAAGCGAAATCAAACGCCCGAACCCCCCCAATGGATCCCGGCAGCGGGTGGCGACGCGTTCTGGCATATGTGGCCGGACCAGGAAACACGACGCGCGAAAGAGTGGGGAACCGGAAGGGCCATGCCTTCATGACAGCCGGCAGCACTAAACGAGCGTATGCGGGCATAGCGCGCTGCGTTTCTGTTCGATGCCGAACCAATCCTCGATGCAGATCTCCTCCAAGTTTTCAACGAGCGGCTCGGTGAGGACTGGAAGGTGAAGGAGATCGCACAGGCGACGCGCGTCCTTGGAATACCGTCACGTCATGACGTCCAAGCGACGCCGAATGAGGCTCGAGTCGTTCCACTTTTCAGCGTGAGGATCTCATCGGGCGCCAAGGCAAAGATTCGCAGCTACCTCGAGAACAGGGGCATCCCGGAATCGACCATCTATCCGGATCGTGCGGGACTGGTGGCATACCTGCGTCGGATGGGTGCGACGGGCGATCAGTAGCCAAACCACGCCCGATGCGGACTGTAGACACTACCTGAACTTGCCGGCCGAAAGCCGGCCCATCACCCTACAGAGATCGGCGCCGAGGCTCGGATCCAGTGCGATGAGTATCGTTCGCGCGAATCGGGTCCTCCTAAGGGCAGAGCGCGCATCGAGTGACTGAGTCGCGGCTGCAGCATAGACATCCTGGCGCTGCCTGCGCCAGGATCGACTCATCCCTGGACAAAGCAGCAAGCACACCTACGGGGCCTTCTTCAACGCAGGCGAGCTCATGGAGGGTAGCGTCGCCTGCCCAACATGCGGCGAGTCGACCTTGCATCCCACCGGCCACGTCGCGAGCCTGGAGCCGTCGAAGGAGTACTCGCCGAACGTCAGCCTCACTGCTTGGTGCGAATGCGGCCAAACACTAGTGATCGAGTTTGGCAACTACAAGGGACATTTCGCCATCGACGTCCGTACCCTCGTGCGCGCATAGATCCCGGCCTGACGCCGAGATGTCCTCGCTTGGACCTCCGCGCCGTCACGGTTCGCGGGGCGACGCTTGATGACGGGCTCCGCCTTGCGTTGCCCGGGTCATTCGCAGCCGGGGGACTAGCGCGACTCGGGCGCGGACCGTGGCGGTTCGGTCGGGAGTTGGTAATACTCTTCAGTCATGGGTGCCGTCAAAGAGTTCTTGATTCCACACCTCGCGCCGCTCGCGACGCCATACCTATTCGTCGGAGCTGGACTCTCACGCCGCTTCGCGGCGCTTCCCTCGTGGTCCGAGCTGCTGCGCTTGTTTGCGGACAAGACAAGCCAGCCCTACGAGTTCTACCTGTCGGCGGCGAACGGCGACCTGCCCTTGGCAGCAACCAAGATCGCCGAGGCGTTTCATGGTGTCTGGTTTAGCGATCTGGAGTATGAGGACAGCCGCAGCAAGTGGCAGTCAAAGGTGGTCGATCAGGCCGGGCCACTGAAGATCGAGATTGCGAAGCTCCTCGATAAGCAAGTGGCGGCGATGACGATTCCGCAGGCCCTCGAGGCCGAATGGGAGTTGCTAAAGGCCTCGACAGTGGACGGCATCGTGACCACAAACTACGACCGCGTACTGGCTGAGGCCTTCCCCTCGTACCTCGAGTACGTCGGTCAAGAGGGCATGCTGTTCTCCGACACTCAGGGCATCGCTGAAACCTACGCGATCCATGGTTCGACGCGTGACCCGATGTCGCTTGTCCTGACACAGTCCGACTACGAGCGATTCGACGCCCGGAACGCTTACCTCGCGGCGAAGCTGATCACAATCTTCGTGGAGCATCCGGTGGTGTTCCTCGGCTACAGCTTCAATGACGGCAATGTGCAACGGATGCTGACTGCCATTGTGCAGGGACTCCAGAACCACAGCATCGACAAGTTGCGCGACCGTCTCATCTTCGTCGAGTGGCGTGCCGACGGCGATGCTTCAGTGGAAGTGACTGACGTCAATATCAACGGCCACCTGCTGCCGATCACGCGCATCAGAACGCCCGACTGGACTGAGGTTTTCGAGGCGTTGGGCTCGCGGAAGCACGCACTCCCAGCTCGGACCCTGCGCATACTGAAAGAGCAGGTCTACGAGATCGTCAAGTCCAATGATCCCAAAGATCGGCTCTTCGCATACGCAGACATCGACTCGGCCAAGGCGGAGGACATCTCAATCGTCTTCGGTGTTGGCGCTAAGATCGCGGCGACTGGAATCGTCGGCATGAACCGAAGCGACATCATCGATGACGTTCTCGAGAACCCTCCCGGTGGGCTTCCGGCCGACGACATCCTTCAACTGCACATTTCGAAGATTCCGAGCAACTGGTGGTATCCCGTGTTCAAATACCTGCGCGAAGCCGGGCACCTCGATTCTGACGGCAAGATCCTCGACGAAACGGTGCTGCCAACTCAGGTGGTCAAACTCGCCCAGCGAAACCGGGCCGAAGTCGTCACGAAGTTCCGCTACCGCCGTCGCGGCACGATGGCCGCGCTGGAAGCCAAGCACGACTGGCGGTGGATGTTCTCGAACTTCCTGGAAGTACCGTCTTACATCAATCTCGCGAGCGACCTGCGCGAATACTTGATCGATAACGCCGGAAAGCTGGAAACCGAGCCTCCGTACTGGCATACCAATTACTCCAAAGGCGTGGTCGCCTACGACTACATCCGCTACGGGCTTGGTTGGAGCTAACTCGCGATCGAACCGCGCCACCCTCAACGGTGCGGCCTTCGAGTACGGTCATCGAGTGCGGTGTGTCGCCGTAACATGCCCTCGGTTGGGGCTGGCTGAGCGTGCGTGGAATCGCGTCGTGAGTCCTGGGCTGTCATTGCGCGGACAGGACGAGTCGTGCGTGGTGTCTAGTGCGCGTGTGCACCGCCCGATGCGTTGCGCTATACCGGCTCCCTATGCGCACGACCACCGACGCTTCGTCGGGTCGAGGCTTCCACAGCGTGCCGAGCCGTCCGTTAACCTCCTGCATCCGAACTACACCACGCAGCTTGCATCGTGGGCGCTGGCCACCGATCAGCGATCCGCCACTCCATCCGGATCCCGCTCGAGCCCGTAAATTGTTCTTGGCGCGAGTCCGAAGCCCGACCTATCAGAAACCCATCTAGATCACCCGCCACGACTCGCCACCAACCGGGTACTTTCGGACCAAGCGAATCGCCCGGTTCCCTGTAAATACAAGGGAATCCGCGAGTTCCTGAGATGATCGGCGGAGACCGGAAATCGAACGGATCCTCCAGGGGGTCGCGGGTTCAAATCCTGTCAGCCCGACCATGTGATGTCGCAAGACATAGAAACAGCTCGAACCTGCAAGTGCAGGTTCCAGCTCTTTCGTTTATCTGGCCCGGCCCTTGGGGTTGCCGGTGGCTCGGTAGTCCTGGCCGAGATCGATGGTGAGCTCGCGCAGGACTTCGCGGGTGGCGGCGTTGATGACCGTCACACCCAGGTCCTGGATGAGAAGTTTCATGTGGGTTCGGGCGAGGGGTTCGTCTGATGCCGCAACCTCGTCAGCATGCCCTAGTTCTTCGGGAACCTCGCGCGCAGAGCGTCGATGCTCTGCTGCGCACTCCGACGCACATCGATCTCGGGATCTTTGAGCAGTGGGCGCAGGAGTTCCAGGTCTTCGAGCGCGCCCACGGCTCCCAAGGACCTCGCGGCTGCCGACCGCACTCGAGCGACGCTGTCGCCGAGCAGCCCAGCCAGTTCGGATGCTGCTGGGAGCTCGCGCGCCGCAACAACCCTTGCTCCCATTTCACGCACCCGCCAAGCCGGGTTGGTGAGCGTGCCGATAACCGCCGGTGCGGCCGACTCATCCCAGACATACAGCAGCGCTCGGGTGCCCCAGAGCTCGGGCCAGTAGAGCACGGGCGCACCATCAAGGATTCCCTGCGCGTGATCGCCGCCGACGAACAGGAGAAGGTCGTCGCCTTCGTCATGCCCCTTGATGAGGCCGAGCACCCGCTCAACGAACTCGGACTGGCCGTACCGCTCGACGGCGGCCGCCAGCCGCTGCTCAAGCGGGAGGTCGACAGGAACGGGCGCAGGAACTGAGGAGGGCATGTCAGACATCACCTCACCCTACGCCGACCGCGCTGTGGTCAGGTGCCCGCGAGGCGCCTTCCCGCTTCGAACTCAGGATCCACCCGCCGCATCCACATCTGCCGCCAGCTTCTTCTGAACCGCGAACTGCGTGCGATGCAGCTCCTCGTACCGCCCAGCCGCGGCGAGCAGCTCCTCGTGCGTGCCACGCTCCACGATCGAGCCGTCCTCGACCACGAGGATCATGTCCGCGCTACGGATCGTGGACAGGCGGTGGGCGATCACCATCGCCGTCCGCCCCTCGAGCGCCTCGCTCAGCGCCGCCTGCACGGCCGCCTCCGACGTCGAGTCCAGCGCAGCCGTCGCCTCATCGAGGATGACAACCCGCGGCTGGGCCAGCAGGAGCCTCGCGATCGTCATCCGCTGACGCTCACCGCCCGACAGCCGGTAGCCGCGCTCGCCCACCATGGTGTCCAGCTGGTCAGGCAGCGACCGGATGAGCGGCTCGAGGCGGGCGCGGCGCACCGCATCCCACACCTCGTCGTCAGACGCCTCCGGCCTCGCGAGCTTCAGGTTGGAGAGGATCGTCTCGTGGAACAGGTGGCCGTCCTGCGTCACCATGCCAAGCGTGTGCCGCATGGAGGCGAAGGTCACGTCGCGGACATCCGTGCCCGCGAGGCGCACCGCGCCGCTGTCGACGTCGTACAGGCGAGACAGGAGCTGCGCGATCGTGGACTTCCCGGCACCCGACGTGCCGACGAGGGCAACGGTCTGCCCCGGCTCGATCCGGAAAGACACTCCGTGCAGCACCTCTTCGCCTCCGCGGGTGTCCAGCGTGGACACCTCCTCGAGCGAGGCGAGCGACACCTTGTCCGCAGACGGGTAGCCGAAGTGCACATCGTCGAACTCGACAGACACCGGGCCCTCGGGCACGGTAACGGCGTCCGGCTTCTCCTTGATGAGCGGCTCGAGATCCAGCACCTCGAAGACGCGCTCGAAGCTGACCACCGCGCTCATGATCTCCACCCGCGCATTCGCGAGGCTCGTGAGCGGCGCGTAGAGGCGGGTGAGGAGCAGCGCCAGGGTCACCACGTCGCCGGTCTCCAGCTGACCGCCGAGCGCGAGAGCGCCGCCGAGTCCGTACACGAGCGCTAGGGCCAGCGCCGAGACGAGCATCAGCGCGGTGAAGAAGACGAACTGCAGCATCGCGGTGCGAACCCCGATGTCGCGGACCCGGGCCGCGCGGACGCGGAACTCCTCGGCCTCCTCATCCGGCCGACCGAAGAGCTTGACGAGCGTCGCACCGGGCGCCGAGAAGCGCTCGGTCATCTGTGTGCTCATGGCCGAGTTGTGGTCGGCGGCCTCGCGGCGCAGCGCGGCCAGGCGACTGCCCATGCGGCGCGCGGGAATCAGGAAGATGGGCAGCATGATCACGGCCAGCACCGTCACGAGCCAGGACGTGCTGAGCATGACGATGAGCGTCAGGATGAGCGCCACGAGGTTCGTGACCACGCCAGACAGCGTGCCGCTGAACGCCTGCTGCGCGCCGATCACGTCGTTGTTGAGGCGGCTCACGAGGGCGCCCGTCCGCGTGCGCGTGAAGAAGGCGATCGGCATCTTCTGCACATGGTTGAAGACGGCGGTGCGGAGGTCCAGGATCACGCCTTCGCCGATCCTCGCCGAGTACCAGCGCGTCACGAGCGAGACGCCCGCGTCCGCGACGGCGACGATGGCGATGAGGACCGCGAGCCAGACGATCGTGCTGAGAGCGCCCTTGGCGACGATGACGTCGACCACCTGCCCGGCGAGCACGGGCGTCGCGACCGCGAGGAACGCACCCACGATGGAGAGGCCGATGAAGAGCACCAGCTTCGACCGGTAGGGCACCGCGAACGTCAGGATGCGCCGCACCGACTCACGCGAGAAGCCGTGCTTCCCATCCCTCGCGGACGAGATCTTGTAGAGCGAACTCCAGGCCGCGCCTTCCATGCTCATAGCGGTTCCTTCCCCTAGCAGGAGGCTCAGCTTAGGCCGCGGCTCGTCCCAAATCGGGGTTGTCCGCCAGGGGCGCAGTGCGCTGCCGGCTGGAGACCCCAGGAGAGAGACGCGCGCGCCCCGCCTCGTGAGAAACAGGATCGCCCTTACGCGTGCGCGCCGGGAATGTCGCCCTTTCTCGGCTTGGCGGAATACCCACGTGGGGTATACGGTTGCACTCACATGTACCCGGTAGGGGTATCCAGATTTCGGAGGAGTCGCGATGATCACGAATGAGTACCAGGTGTCGGGCATGACCTGCGGGCACTGCGAGATGTCGATTCGAG
This sequence comes from Pseudoclavibacter terrae, assembly GCF_008831075.1. Classification (GTDB taxonomy): domain Bacteria; phylum Actinomycetota; class Actinomycetes; order Actinomycetales; family Microbacteriaceae; genus Pseudoclavibacter; species Pseudoclavibacter terrae. Next base: position 103,725 of record NZ_WBJX01000002.1, read on the forward strand.
AAGAGGTCGCTGAGGTGACCGGCGTCGAGGACATTCAGGTGAGTGCCCAGACCGGCAGGCTCGTGGTGACCAGTTCTGGCCCCGTCGAAGACGCGCAGGTCCTGGCCGCCGTCGCGGAGGCGGGGTACACGGCGGTGCCAGCGACATGAACGCAGGCGCACGACTAGCGATATACGGACTCGGTGTGGTGGTGGCGTTCGGCGCGGCATTCGGCCTCGCCGGCGTCGTTGTCCCGGAGAGCGTCGTGAGTGATTGGACGAAGGGTGCAGAAATGAACGGTCACGAGGGTGGACACGCGTCCAGCGAAGCTGAAGCGAGCGTCGTTGCGGACGACCTGAAGGGCCTCTCGCTCGGAATCAACGGATACATGCTGGCGCAGGTCGATGGGCCTGCGGGCGTCGGTGAGCCTGGTGCGCTGACGTTCCAGATTCAGGATGCGGTCGGCACCCCGGTCACGGAGTACACGACCGCGCACGACAAGGACCTGCACCTGATCGTGGCCCGATCCGACGGCAGCCAGTTCCGCCACGTCCACCCCGTGCTCGACGCATCCACTGGCACCTGGTCGGTGCCGTGGGAGTGGGCTGCGGCCGGAACCTACCGCGTCTTCGCGGACTTCACACCCGCGGGCGACGACGCTCCCGGTCTCACGCTCACCCACACGCTCCAGGTGGCCGGGGAGTTCGCTCCCGTGGCGCCGCAGCCGACACGGGTGGCCGAGGTCGACGGATTCACGGTGACCCTCGACGGAGACCTGGCAACAGGCTCGGCGAGCGAGCTCACCCTCAGCGTCGAACGGGACGGAACTCCGGTCACCACGCTCGAGCCGTACCTGGGCGCGTTCGGCCACCTCGTCGCCCTGCGCGAGGGTGACCTCGCGTACCTGCACGTGCACGCCGAGGGCGAGGAGCCGAAGGCCGGCGAGATGTCCGGTCCGGACATCGGCTTCGCCGCGCAAGCCCCGACTGCTGGGCGCTACCTGCTCTACCTGGACTTCCAGGTCGACGGGCAGGTGCACACCGCCGAGTTCGTGGTCGACGCCGGCCACGGCGCCCCCGCTGCCGACGCCGACGACGAGTCACACGAAGACGGGCACTGACCGTCACAACCAACCCCGTCACATCCAACCCCGCTGCGGTCAACAGCCGCCGTTCTGAGTCTGCGCACAGCCAAGAGAAGAGAAGAACCACATGAGTCCATCAGCGGTCCCGGACATCGGGGCAGGAGTCGAGCTGGAGATCGGCGGAATGACGTGCGCCTCCTGCGCGATGCGAATCGAGAAGAAGCTCAACAAGCTCGACGGCGTCGTCGCAACCGTGAACTACGCGACAGAGAAGGCGAAGGTCACCGTTCCGGACGGCTACGACCCGGCCCTGCTGATCGCTGAGGTCGAGAAGACCGGGTACACGGCCGCGATGCCCGTGCCCAAGGGGAAGAAGCGCGACGACGAACGGGCCGGTGACGCCGACGACGCGGATCCGGAGCTCCTGTCGCTGCGCAACCGGCTGATCGGCTCAATCGTCCTCACCGTTCCCGTCATCGCGATGGCGATGATCCCCGCCCTCCAGTTCACCTACTGGCAGTGGGCGTCGCTCGCGCTGGCCGCACCCGTGATCCTGTGGGCCGCGTGGCCCTTCCACAAGGCCGCGTGGACGAACCTGAAGCACGGCGCCGCCACGATGGACACGCTCATCTCGATGGGCACATCCGCCGCCTTCCTGTGGTCGCTCTACGCGCTGTTCTTCGGCACCGCCGGCACGCCCGGCATGACGCATCCGTTCGAGTTCGCGTTGGCCCCCTCTGACGGTGCGGCGAACATCTACCTCGAGGTCGGCGCGGGGGTGACGATGTTCATCCTCGCGGGCCGGTACTTCGAGAAGCGATCGAAGAAGCAGGCCGGCGCTGCGCTGCGTGCGCTGCTGGAACTCGGCGCGAAGGAGGTCGCCGTCCTCCGCGGAGGAATCGAGACGAAGATCGCTGTCGAGGATCTGGCGGTCGGCGACGAGTTCATCGTGCGTCCGGGGGAGAAAATCGCCACCGACGGTGTCGTGGTCTCCGGGACGTCAGCCGTGGATGCGTCCATGCTCACGGGGGAAGCCGTGCCGGTGGAGGTCGCCGAGGGCGACGCGGTCACCGGGGCCACCGCCAACGTCGGCGGGCGACTCGTCGTCCGTGCAACCAGAATCGGCTCCGACACACAGCTGGCGCAGATGGCCCAGCTCGTCGAAGACGCCCAGACCGGGAAGGCGGAGGTGCAGCGCCTCGCTGACAAGATCTCCGGGGTCTTCGTGCCCATCGTGATCGTGATCGCGTTCGTCGCCCTGGGTGGCTGGCTCGGCGCCGGATTCCCGGTCACCGCGGCGTTCACCGCCGCAGTGGCCGTGCTCGTGATCGCCTGCCCGTGCGCCCTGGGTCTCGCAACTCCGACGGCACTCCTGGTCGGCACCGGTCGTGGCGCCCAGCTGGGCATCCTCATCAAGGGCCCAGAAGTCCTGGAATCCACCCGCAAGGTCGACACGGTCGTGCTGGACAAGACCGGGACGGTCACCACGGGAAAGATGAGCCTCGTCGACGTGGTCGTCGAGAGCGGCACCGACCGGACCGAGCTGCTCAAGCTAGCCGGCGCGCTGGAAGAGGCGTCGGAACACCCGATCGCGCAGGCGATCGCCAAGGGTGCAACCCAAGAGGTGGGGGCCCTGCCAACGCCAGAGGACTTCGCGAACCTCGAGGGCAGGGGTGTGCAAGGCATCGTCGACGGACACGCGGTGCTGGTGGGCCGCGAGTCGCTGCTCGCCGAGTGGTCGCAGGCGCTGAGCCCCGAGCTGGCGTCCACGAAGGCGCGCATCGAGAGCGAAGGCAAGACGGTCGTCGCGGTGGGCTGGGATGGACGGGCCCGAGGCATCCTCGTCGTCGCCGACACGGTCAAGCCGACGAGCGCCGAAGCCATTGCGCAGTTCACGGCGATCGGCCTGACTCCGATCCTCCTCACCGGAGACAACGAAGCTGTCGCTCGACAGATCGCCGCAGCCGTTGGCATCGAGACGGTCATCGCCGAGGTGCTGCCCAAGGACAAGGTCGACGTCGTCACCCGCCTCCAGAGCGAGGGCAAGGTCGTCGCGATGATCGGAGACGGTGTCAACGACGCTCCGGCACTCGCGCAGGCCGACCTCGGTCTCGCAATGGGAACCGGCGCCGACGTCGCGATCGAAGCATCCGACATCACCCTGGTGCGCGGAGACCTCCGCAGCGCAGTGGATGCGATCCGACTGTCCCGGAAGACGCTCAGCACGATCAAGACCAACCTCTTCTGGGCTTTCGCCTACAACGTCGCGGCGATCCCCGTCGCGGCGCTGGGAATGCTCAACCCCATGCTCGCCGGGGCTGCCATGGCGCTCTCCAGCGTCTTCGTCGTCGGCAACAGCCTGCGCTTGCGCGGATTCAAAACCGTCGCCAAGAACTAGCGCGACCGCCCCACCCCATCAACGAAAGGAACCATGCACGCATGACGAACAACACACACGCCCCCTCGAGCTGCTGCAGCACCAGCACCCCCAACCCCGCCGCCGCGCGCAACGGGCGCGAGACTCTCCTGGAGACTGGCGTGAACGACGACATGACCACGTGTCCGGTCATGGTCGGCACCCCCGTCAACACGAAGGCCGCCGAAGCGGTGGGTCTCTACCGAGATCACGAGGGTGAGCGGTACCACTTCTGCTGCGCCGGATGCGGCCCAGCCTTCGACTCGGACCCTGCCAAGTACGCCGCCAACATGGCCTAGCCGTACACCGAACGCGGACGACGTCAGACAACTCACCGCGGTCGACTCGACCTGAACGGATACTCCCCGCAATGCTCATCACGAAGTACCTACGATCGGTCGGGCTCGCTCCAGCGCCGTCCGGGTCACGATCGCCGCAAGTCGCCGTCGGCGCAGTTCCGCTCTGATGTCAGAACTGCCGCTCGCGGGCCGCCGGCGAGGCTTCGGCTTCGCTATCACCGCGACCATGCTGATGATGATCGCAGCCAGCGCGCCGTCTCCCTTCTACCCGGAGCTCGCTGCCCAATTCGAGTTGCCGCCGGTCGCGATCACGCTGATCTTCGCCGTCTACGCCTTCACGATGCTCGCGACACTGCTGCTCACGGGCGCGCTCTCCGACACAGTCGGGCGTCGCCCCGTTATCGCGACCGGGTCAGTGGTGCTGGCCGCGAGTCTCCTGCTCTTCTGGCAGTCGGGCGGCCTCGCCATGCTGCTCATCGCACGGGCCCTGCAGGGAATCGCTGCCGGCCTGCTCTTGCCAGCGCTATCCGCGATGGTGGTTGACTTCGCGCCTCCGAGACAATCCGAGGCCGCCTCGCTGTGGAACACCATCGCGGCCATGACGGGCCTCGGAATCGGCGCAATCACGTCGGCCTTCGTCCTTGACCTCGTCGTCGACGCATCCAGTGCAGTCTTCGGCACCCTGGCAGTCGTGTTCATCCTGGCGGCCGCAGTGGTCTGGGCGACGCCGGATTCGACCCGATCGACTCGCTCGGCCCGTTCGACTCGCTCGACTGGTGTGCGCGTCGAGCGCTCCCGGTCCGAGCGCCCCCGGTCGCACTTGGCGGTTCCTGCGAGGCTGCGACGACCGCTCGGGGTGGCGGTGCCCGCCATCATTGCCGGTTGGGCAACCAACGGGCTTTTCCTTGCCCTTGCTTCCTCCCTCGTCGCGCAGGAATTCGGCGCGACGACGCACGCGCAGCAGAGCGTCGCGATTCCCATCTTCGCCGTCGCGGGCATCATCACGTCCGTCCTGTTGCGTCGCCGATCGGCACGGCTTGTCAGCGTCTACGGCACGTCCGCGCTTGGGGTCGGAACTGCGCTGAGCCTGCTTGCCTTGGCGCTGAACTCCCTCCCGGTCTACCTCCTCACGGTGGCGGTTGTGGGAACTGGGTTCGGAACAGCGTTCATGGGCGTCCTGAAGACGCTCATGCCGCGCGTCGGCCCCACTGAGCGTGCAGCCGTGATGGCGGTCATCTACACCGTCTCGTATCTGGCTTTCGGCGTGCCGACGATCGTCGCGGGCTTGCTCGTGCCGGTCGCCACGCTGCGGGGCGCGATGACAGTCGTCGGCGTCGTGATCGTGGTGCTGTGCGCGGTCGCCACCATGCGGCGGCTCAGGATTCGTGACGTTCCGGACGGAAACGAGGCCGCGCATCCGGTCACCGAGCTCAGCGATGTCCTTGTCGAGCGTGCGGACCGCGACGGTGCAGCTTCCGCAGCGTCTGCCTCCGGTGAGCGAGGGTCGAGGGGCCGAGCGGGCGAGGGCCGGTAGCCTGGCAACGGTTTGGAGGGTTCCGCCGCTCGCCGGCGCGATCCCTGTCGTGCCGCACGGGCATCCCGCCCAGCTCGCCCGCTCACTCCGAAGGAACGACCCATGTCACCCACATCTGAGTCTCCCGCAGGAGACCATGGCTACATCAGCGACAAAGATCAGTATCTGAAGCGGATGCGGCGCATCGAGGGGCAGGCACGCGGCATCTCCAAGATGATCGACGATGAGAAGTACTGCATCGACATCCTCACGCAGATCAGCGCCCTGACCAGCGCGATGCAGGTCGTCGCCCTTGGGTTGCTCGATGACCACCTCCGGCACTGCGTCGTCGACGCGGCGCGACTTGGCGAGGACGAGGCCGAGGCGAAGATCAAGGAAGCCAGCGACGCTATCCGTCGACTCGTCCGCTCCTGATCCGAACCCGTTCGCGGTCCGGCGCGTGACGCGAGGCGCACGTGGCCTCAGGTCGCATGCCAGGGCGAGCAGGACCGCCGCGCCCAGCTGGCGCGTGTCGGGCGCAGAGTTGTCGGACCCGTCCTGCGTTTCCGCGTGACAGGTCCGACAAGCGTGGGGGAGTGGTCCACTCACTCTGCGGTGAGCACGATCCTGTTCGTCTGACGAGCCGATGACACCGCACGTGGTGGAGTCACCGGCTTCGGGCGGGCGGCCTGCTGAAGCACGTTCTCAGTCAAGCCGCCCTCCCCGTCGCCGTCAGACGGAGATTGACTCCTCAGCCGTGCGCGCGGATACCCGCGGCTTGGACATGCTGATGGCGGTGACGATCGCACCGACCAGCGCGAGGATGGCCGCGCCGATGAAGGCTGCTGAGTATCCCTGGGTCAGTTCTGCCTTTGACGCGTCTGCACCTGCGATGCCGTAGACGATCGCCGTGAGGACAGCGAGTCCCAGGGCCGAGCCGATCTGGTAGCTGGTGCTGACGAGTCCTGACGCGATGCCAGTTTCAGCGGCCGGTGCTGCGTCGATGGCTGTGCCGAGGGACGGGACGAACGCAAGCGACATGCCGAGGGCGGACAGGAGCGAGGCGGGCAGGACATCCACTGCATAGGTGCCGTCTGGGCGAACGAACGCGAGCCAGGCCAGACCCGCGGCCAGCAGCAGGAGTCCGGTGACGATCATCGACTTCGCGCCGAACCTCGCCTGGAGACGTGGCGCGAGCGCAATCATGACGATGACGACGAGGCCGGTCATCGGGAGGAGCGCCGCACCGGCGAGGAACGCGGTCGCGCCGAGCACCTGCTGAAGGTACAGGTTCAGGAAGAACCACATCGACACCCAGGCCGCGCCCAACATCAGCTGGGCTCCGTTTGCCGAGGCGAGCCGCGGGGCGCGGAGGAGACCGAGTCGCAGCAGCGGGCTGCGGCTACGAGCTTGAATGATGAAGAAGAACACCAACAGGACGATGCCGGCGGCCAGCACGGCCAGCGTGGGCCAGGTGAGCCAACCGACTTCTGGGGCGTTCACAACCGCGTACACGACGGCCGCGAGCCCTGCCGTCACCGTGACGGCACCGCCGAGATCGATGGATCCTGACGCCTTGCGGGCAGTCCGGGGGAGCGCCGTGGCCGTGAACGCGAGGACAAAAGCCGCGATAGGTACGGTGACGTAGAACACCCACGGCCAGCTCAGGTACTCGGTCAGCACGCCGCCGAGGAAGACGCCGGCCGTGCCGCCGATCGGCGCGGCAGCTCCGTAGACCGCGAAAGCCTTCGGGAGGTCGGCCGTGCCACCGAACAACATCATCAGCAGGGTCAACGCCGCCGGTGCGATGAGCGCCGAACCTGCGCCCTGAATGGCGCGGCCAGCGAGTTCAAGGCCGATCGTGCTGGCCGCTCCCGCCATGATCGATCCCGCGATGAGGACGAGCCAGCCGGTCACGAAGATCTTCCTGGCACCGAATGCATCCGACAGGCGCCCTCCGAGGAGGAGGAGGCCCCCGAACGCGACGACGTAGGCGTTGAACACCCAAGAAAGCGACTCGGGTGAGAAACCGAGCGCCCTTTGGATGTCGGGAAGGGCGACGCCGATGATCGAGGTGTCCATGATGACGACGAACTGCGCCGTTGCGATGAGCACGAGGCCGAGCCAGCGCTTGGCGGGCGATAAGGGCGGGTGGGTGGTCATGGGTGTCCTCCTTGGAACAGAGCCGGGGTATCCGGATGCGCTGTACTCTATACCCCTAGGGGGTAGGGGTGTCATGTTGTTACCCCGGCGGCGGCAGGAGGTGCACGAGCCGCTCGATGTCCCGCTGTTGCGCCGAACCACGGCGCCGATGACGCGCCTGCGCAACGTGCGGGGTGCGTGGAGGTGCGGGCCTGTGTGCGCGCCAAGGTGAGGACCGTGGACGACGACGCCGTCGTCCTGGGATCAGTTGCCGGGTGCGATCCGCACCTCAAGGTCGCCGGGGGAGACCTGCATGACAGTCGTGAGCGGATGCGTGAGATCGACGATCACGGGCGGGGTCCCGGCCTTCGGGCCATCAGCGATCGGTGTACTTCTCCACGATCTCCGACAATCGTCCGCGATCGATCGTCTCGGGTTCGTCGTCCGGGATGGAGTTCCGAAGCACGGAGGTGGCTCCGGGGGAGTCGTCGCGCGCCGCACCGTCGCCGTCGAGAGCTGTGAGCGGAAGCGTCCAGGCGTGGCCTTGGTTGCAGGCGAGCACGAGTGTCGAGCCAGCAACGATGAGGCTCAGGTCGCCGCCATCCTCATCGTGCTTGAAGACGCTCACGGCCGCTCTCCGAACGCCTGCGGGTAGCGGGTCTTCAGATCCGCGACCACCGCTGGATCAGAGGTTTGGGAGAGCGCCGCGACGGCGGACTGGGACTCATTCAGCTTGTCCTTCGCTGTTCGCTCGGCGACGACAGCGCTCGCGCGCTGTTCCTCCGCCCGTTCCGTTCCGGAAGAACCGAACCAGTAGCCGAGTGCGAGTGTCGCGGGAGCCAGCACCAGGGCCAGCACATCCTTGCTGTTGGCGAACGGGTCGACGAGCAGCGTCCCCTTGTCGTCGAACGTCGGAACGGTTCCCGCATTCATGATCGAGACGACAGCGGCGGTCGTGACGATGAGCAGCAGAATCAGCGTGAACACGCCGCGCCAGCTCATCAATCCTGTCTTCATTCGGGCCTCCCAGGGTGATCCTGAAATCGACCCTCGTTGGCCGAGGGCTTGCGCCTGACGCTAGTCCCGGCTTCCGAACGGGGGAAGGTAGGGGGCCCGTATGGTGTGCAACCGTGACCAAAGACCGGATTCACAAGGAGGAGCGTCGCCGTCAGGCTTCCAGACTTCCAAAGCCGCCAGGCATTCGGGTGGATGCAGTGGGGGTCACAGGTTGAGGGAGGCTGCGACGTTCAACGTGGGAGGCTTGGCGCATGGACTTGGAGGTGTCGCGCTCGCTCACGATTCCGGCCGCGGAGCTCGGCTGGCGGTTCTCGCGATCCTCCGGGCCGGGTGGGCAGCACGTCAACACCACCGACAGTCGCGTCGAACTCTCCTGGAACATCGGCGAATCCCAGGTCCTCACCGACGATCGACGGCGGATGCTCCTGGAGCGACTCGGGAAGCGCCTCGTCGACGGGGTGCTCACGGTCGCATCCTCCGAACGCCGTTCGCAGCTGCGCAACCGCGAAGCGGCGCTCGAGAAGCTCGCGAACCTCGTGCGCGAGGGCCTCGCCCCGCCCGGGCCGAAGCGTCGGGCTACGAAGCCGACGAAGGGCTCGCAGCGGCGGAGGCTCGAATCGAAAGGCCAGCGCTCCGCGACGAAAGCGCAACGCCGGCGCCCGACCGCCGACTGACCTCTTCCTTCCGGACGTCGCTGCCAGTCGAGTGCTCCTTATCGGAACAGTCGCGCCGCAGGACGTCGGCGGCAGTTCCGGTGGGTTGGGAGCGGCACCTGGCCCGGTCGTCATTCCGAGTTACCCGCGCAGCCGCGAGTCGTGCGTCGGGTCTGCGTACGGCTGCGCGCATTCGTTCGTGGATGCGGCGGCCTGGTACTCGAAGTGCCACGGCTCGTTGAGGTAGGTCAGGCACAGCCCGTAGCTGGCACCGTTGGTGGCGAGCCAGTCGGATGCGCCGTTGCCCTCCACATCGACGGCGTCGCCCGACACGTGGAGCGAGGTCTCGGGCGAGGCGACCCACCGCGACGCCTCCTCCTTCGACCCGTACTCGGCGACCGCATCCTGCAGCAGCTGCTCCTGGAGCTCGACCGAGCGCCACCCGCTGTTCACCATGACGGAGACGCCCGCGGACTGGGCGTCGCGCGTTGCCGCCTGGAGCGCGTCACGCAGCCCAGGGGACAGCTTGCCGATGCCTGCGTATTCGGTGTCGAAGGCGGTCGTGCCGAACTGGAGGCGCCCATCCGGGTTCTCGGCGCCGTCTGCCTCCGAGGCAGGGGAGTCGCCGGACTCGCCGGTCCCGAGCTCGGATGGTTCCGCGAGCACCGTGTCCTGCACCGGGAGCTCGGTGTGCGACGCCGTCGTCTCGCCGAGCTGCGCCGAGAACAGCGCAACCCCGACGCCGGCGAGGGCGACGAGGGATGCGCCGCCGAGCAGCCGCCGCACGCCGCGCCTGCGGGGTGGCTGGTCGTCGTCGGTGCGCTGGTGGCGGGGCGGGCTGGTGAGCGTCATGGGACAAGTCCACGTGAGCGCACGTTGCCGGGGCGTTCCGTCTTTCCCATACGCCCGCGATATGCCGCGGCTCGTATCATCGGCTCATGCGTGTGCTGCTGGTGGAGGACGAGCCCTACATGGCGGAGGCGATCCGCGACGGGCTGCGCCTCGAGGCGATCGCCGCCGACATCGCCGGGGACGGGCACTCCGCGCTCGAGCTGCTGAGCGTCAACGATTACGACGTCGCCGTCCTCGACCGCGACATCCCTGGCCCCTCCGGCGACGAGGTCGCCAAGCGCATCGTCGCGTCGAACAGCGGTGTGCTCATCCTCATGCTCACGGCCGCCGACCGCCTCGATGACAAGGCGTCCGGCTTCGAGCTCGGCGCCGACGACTACCTCACGAAGCCCTTCGAGCTGCAGGAGCTCGTGCTGCGTCTGCGCGCCCTCAACCGCCGCCGCGCGCACAGCCGCCCGCCCATCCACGAGATCGCCGGCCTGAAGCTCGACCCGTTCCGCCGCGAGGTGTACCGAGACGGCCGCTACGTCGCGCTGACGCGCAAGCAGTTCGCGGTGCTCGAGGTGCTCATGAGCGCGGGCGGGGGAGTGATCAGCGCGGAGGAGCTGCTCGAGAAGGCGTGGGACGAGAACGCCGACCCGTTCACGAACGCCGTCCGCATCACCGTCTCCGCCCTGCGCAAGCGCCTCGGCGAGCCCTGGCTCATCGTGACCGTGCCCGGCGTCGGCTACCGCATCGACGCCGAAGCGAACTCGGTGCTCGACGAGGACGACCACCGGTGACCAGGCAGCGCGGGCTCAGCGTCCGCCTCAAGCTCGCCCTCAGCTATGCCGCCTTCCTCATGATCGCTGGCGCGCTGCTGCTCGCCGTCGTCTACGCGTTCCTGCTCCGCTACGTGCCGGCCGAGGCGATGGCGAGCGAGTGGACGTTCTTCCCCGGCCGCACCGACCTCGTGCGCGCGTTCGTGCCCGCCGCTGCCTGGGCGCTGCTCTTCCTGCTCGTCTTCGCGCTCGTCGGCGGCTGGTTCCTCGCCGGGCGGATGCTCGCCCCGCTCACCCGCATCACCTCCGCGACGCGGGCCGCCGCCGCCGGGTCGCTGTCGCACCGCATCCGCCTCGACGGGAAGAGTGACGAGTTCACCGAGCTGGCCGACAGCTTCGACGCGATGCTCGCGCAGCTCGAGGCGCACGTCGCCCAGCAGCAGCGGTTCGCGGCGAACGCCTCGCACGAGCTGCGCACACCCCTCGCCATCTCGCAGACGCTCCTCGACGTGGCCCGCAAGGACCCGGACCACGACCACGACGCGGTCCTCGGGCGCCTGCATTCGGTGAACGCGCGCGCCATCGAGCTGACCGAGGCGCTGCTGGTGCTGAGCCGCACCGAGCACGGCACGTTCGCGACCGAGCACGTCGACCTGTCGCTCGTCGCCGAGGAGGCCGCCGAGACGCTCCTGCCGCTCGCCGAGAAGCGCGGCGTCGCCATCGAGACGGCGGGGGAGGCCGCGACCACGATCGGCTCGCCCGCGCTCATCTCCCTGCTCACCACGAACCTGCTGCACAACGCGATCGTGCACAACCTCCCGCAGGGCGGCTCGGTCACCCTCACGACGAGTTCGGCGACGGATGCGGTGGCGGCGACGAATGCGGCGGCTGGGGCGACGGCTGCGGCTGCGGCTGAGGCTGAAGCTGCGGCGACGCTCGTCGTCGAGAACACGGGCAGTCCGATCGGCGATGACCTGCTCGCTACCCTGACGGAGCCGTTCCAGCGGGGCGAGCAGCGCGCGCGCAGCGACCACGCCGGTGTCGGGCTTGGGCTGGCGATCGTGAAGAGCGTCGTCAAGGCGCACGGCGGGTCCATGCAACTCGCGGCGCGAGACGGCGGCGGGCTGCGGGTGACCGTGCGGCTGCCGCTGGCGGTCGACGCCGGGTCGACGGACGGGATTTAGGTCATGCTGGGGCTTTGTTTCGCGGTCGCGGAGGGGCTGTGCTGACTTTCGATGCGCGTGATGGGTTTTTACCCACCACCCTCCGCCGAAAGCCCGCACGGGCGTCCACGAAACCCATCAGTGGTACGGAAACCCATCACGCTGCCGCCTCAGGTGCTGAGCTCGTTGTGCCGCACTCGATCTAGCTGAACGCCGAGCGACGCACGCTCGGCGCGACGACCGCGGCACCGATCAGGGCGCCGACGGTGTTCGCGATGATGTCGCTCGTGTCGAAGCTGCCGACGGCGAGCGCGAACTGCGTCGTCTCCATGGCGAGGCTCGCGAACCCGGCCGCGAAGAACGTCTTCGGGCCCGGCGCGCGACGCCACAGGTAGCCCGTGCAGAGCCCGAACGGGATGAAGACGGCGACGTTCGCGAGCACCTCGAGCGGGAGGCTCGCCGCGTACCCCTCACTGGCAACGAACGGGATGAGCTTGAGTGCCCGCATCTCACCCCATCCGACGAACGGGGCCTCGAGCTTCCACACGATGAGCCACGTGAGCAGCACCAGGTACGCGAGGAAGAGCACGGCCACGAGGAAGCGCGGCGCGCGGGACGTCCGATGGGTCTGCGGCACGCGCCGAGCGTCGACGAAGGGACCGGTCGTCGGGAGTTCGAGGGTCTGGTCTGCGCGGCTGTAGCTCATTGCTACAGCCTCTCGAGGGGCGTGTTGCGGTGGCGTATGCGGGTTTCGATACGCGGACGATACCCGCCGGGTCGGCGGATTCCACAGGCGCCGGGCCGAGTTCGCCATTCGTGAGAGACTTCCGGCTTGTGACTTCCGCAAGCGCATCCGAGAACAGCACTCCGCATGAGGCCGCGCGCGAACCGCAGGCCGTCGCCGGCCAGAAGAGCGACGCGCAGCACCTGCAGCGTTCGCTGACGCCGCGGCAGCTCGCGATGATGGGCCTCGGCGGGGCGATCGGCGCGGGCCTCTTCGTCGGCTCAGGGCAGGCGATCGCGGTCGCCGGCCCTGCCGTGATCGTGTCGTACGCGGTTGCCGGCCTGCTCGTCATCCTCGTGCTGTTCATGCTCGCGGAGATGGCCGCCGCCGACCCGCAGAGCGGCGCCTTCTCCGTGTACGCCGCGAAGGCCTTCGGCGCCACCGCGGGTGCGACGCTCGGCTGGTTCTACTGGATGCAGCTCGTCATCGTCATCGCCGCCGAAGCCACCGGCGCCGCCGCCATCGTCGCCGCCTGGACGCCCGGCGTCCCGCAGGGTGTCTGGGCGCTCGCCTTCATGGTGGCCTTCACGCTCATCAACCTCCTCGGCGTGCGCCGCTACGGCTCCTTCGAGTTCTGGTTCGCGGTGCTCAAAGTCGCGGCCATCATCGGCTTCCTCGCCCTCGGCGTCGCCCTCCTCTTCGGGCTCATCCCCGACGTGCCCTCACCCGGCCTGTCGAACCTCGTCGCACACGACGGCTTCGCGCCGACCGGCATCCTCGGCATCTCCGCCGCCCTCCTCATCGTCATGTTCAGCTTCGGCGGCACCGAGCTCACCGCGATCGCCGCCGCCGAGACCCGCGACCCCGCCACGAGCATCCGCCGCGCCGTGCGCAGCGTGCTGTGGCGCATCCTGCTCTTCTACATCGGCTCCGTGTTCGTGATCGTCGCCGCCCTGCCGTGGATGGATCCCGCCGTCGTCGCCGGCCCGTTCGCCGCCGTGCTCGCCCTCACGAACATCCCCGGCGTCGACCTCATCATGTCGGCGATCATCGTCATCGCCCTGCTCTCGGCGCTCAACGCCAACCTCTACGGCGCCTCTCGCATGGTCTACTCGCTGTCCGAGCGCCGCTTCGCGCCACGCGGCATGCAGCGCCTCGCCCGCAACGGCACGCCCACCGTGGCCGTGCTCGTCTCCGTCGGGGTCGGCTTCCTCACCGTCATCTTCAACTTCCTCGCGCCAGACGCCGTCCTGCCGACACTCCTCAACATCGTCGGCTCGACCCTCATCGTGCTGTGGGCGACGGTCACCGCCTCCCAGCTCGTGCTGCGGCGGCGAGCGGATGCGCGCGGCGAGACCCTCACGGCCCGCATGCCCGGCTTCCCCTGGCTGAGCATCCTCGCCGCACTGATCCTCATCGTGATCGTCGTGCTGACCATGCTCAACGAGGGCTCGAGGGAGCAGCTGCTCGCGACCCTCGGCATGACCGCCGTCATCGCTGTCGCCTGCGCGCTCACCAACCGGCACCTGCGCAGGCAGGGCGTCGACCCCGTGCAGCTGCTGCGCGGCGAGGTGAACGAGGGGACGCTTGGATCCGCGCCAACCGAGTCGGGTGGCGCGCAGAAGATCTAGGTGGAGGGAATCTCCGTGCCGATCCGCCAGGTCGTTCGAAACGGTCTCTCGGAAGTGTGAATTCTCGGTTCCGGTCAGATCTGGGGATGAATCCCGAGGTTGGTGGTCTGGAAGCAAGCGTGTCGGAGAAAGTTATCCTCGGCTCTGCAGAATGTCGGTGGTCGTCCGTAGCGTTGGGGACATGCAACAGCACCGCGAGCACGACCTTCCGGACCCGGGGTTTGACCCTGCGGATCCGGCGTCGGTTGCGGCGCGGCGGGCGGAGATCCTCGCGTTGGAGGAGCGGGCGGCGGCGATGATCGCGAGCGGCGCTGCGTTGCAGTTGCGGGCGCATGCGGCGGCGTACGACTTCGGCCACGCGTTGGACGTTGCTGAGGGGTGCGCGGAGTCGGCGATGCACGTGCGGTCCATCGCGAACGAGGTGGCGCTGGTCATGCAGGTGTCGTGCGGGGTGGCTCAGGGGCAGCTGGCGCTCTCCTCGAAAGCGCAGCAGGACTTCCCTGCTCTGGCGGTCGCGTTGGACGAGAACGTCGTGACGCCCGCGCAAGTGCACAAGCTCGTCGAGGTGGGGTTCAAAGTGAACCACGAGGACCCGGTCGAGCAGGCCGAGCGGCGGGCGCTGTTCGTGGAGGTGATGCTCGAGCGCGTGCGCCGGGAACCTCTGCCGCCGCAGGCGTTGCGGAAGGCCGCGGAGCGGGTCGCGGAGGAGCTGACCGGTGAGTCCATCGATCAACGGCACGCGCGGGCGAGGCGGCAACGCCGCGCAACGGTCGAAGATCTTGGCGACGGGATGAGCATCATCCGGGTCACAACCGACACGTTCGTCGCGCACGCGATCCGGGACCGGGTGCGGAAGCAGGCGCTCGCGATCATCAAGGCGAGGCAGAAGCCCGGAGACCAAGACGGCTCGGGGTCGGCAAGTTCCGCGCCCGAATCCGCGAGTGCGTTCGGGGCCGCCGTCGACCACGCTCGCGCAGGCGATGACCCTGCCCTTGCGTCTGAGCTGAAGAGTGGTGTCGACAGCGGGGCGAAGAGTGCCGCGGCCCTGGACGAGCGGAGTCTGAACGAGGTCATGTCCGACGTCGTCGCCGACATGCTCCTCACCAGTGACCCGATGGGCAACTCCGCGGCCGCTGGTATCCAGGCGAACGTGCAGCTCTCGATCCCGATCACGACCGTCCTCGCCGACACCCCCGGGGCCGGACAGGCGCCGGCGCTGCTCGACGGGATGACGCCAATGCCGATCGAGGACGCGAAGCGCCTCGCCGCGACCGCACCAGCCTTCATCCGCGTGCTCACGCATCCCATCACCGGGGCCGTGCAGGCCGTTGACTCCTATAAGCCGACCGCGGCGATGCGCGCGTTCCTGCAGGCCCGCGACGTCCACTGCCGCTTCATCGGCTGCCGACAACCCGCGGTGAGGTGCGAGCTCGACCACACCGAGGACTACCAGCACGGCGGCAAGACCGCGGTCTGGAACCTCAGCGACTTCTGCAAGAACCACCACATCGTCAAACACCACACCGCCTGGAAAGTGCGACAACTCGGTGGCGGCGTCCTCGAATGGACCACACCAAGCGGCAAGATCTACATCAGCAGCCCCGAACCACACGGGGTGGTCTTCAGACCAAGCGACCAACTCTTCAGACCGACGGACATGCCCAGGAGAGGCGAGCCCGTTCATTCGGAGCGACGCGAACGCGCGCGTCCCGCCAGCGACGGTCCCTCGACGCGGCAGGACGACACCACCCGTCCGCCCTTCTAGTTCAAACACCGACGACAGCCCCGGCGCAGCAGTTGCTCTTCCTGTTGTCGCTGATGCTGATGCTGATGCTGATGCCGCTGCCGCTGCCGCTGATGCTGATGCTGATGCTGATGCTGATGCCGATGCCGATGCCGATGCCGATGCTGCTGCTCCTGCGCGAGTTCGTTCAGCCCATTGTCGGAGCGGGTGATGGCTTCAAGTGCGGCGCTGCGCGGTTCGCGCGCACCTGGCGCCAGGCACCGAACTCTCGGCCGCTCGGCCGCTCGGCCGCACGGGCGTGCGGGCGTGCTGGCCTGCGAGCAACCGAGGTCCGGAGCACGCGGACACGCGGTCTCGCCTGCGCGCAAGGGCCGCCGCCGGGACTAGCCGGGACTAACGGGGGCTAGCGGAGAACGCCGCGCGCCCTCGCCTCGGAAACCGCCGCCGTGCGCGACGTCACGCCGAGCTTCGTGAAGACGTGCGCGAGATGCGACTTCACCGTCGTCTCCGTGACGAACAGGGCTGCGGCGACCTCCGTGTTGGAGCGGCCGGCCGCGACGAGCTCGAGCACCTCGATCTCCCGCGGCGACAGACTCTGCTGCGGCGCCCGCAGCCGATCCATGAGGCGCGACGCGATCGGCGGGGCCAACGCACTCACGCCTCCCGCCGCCGCGCGCACCGCAGCGAGCAGCTCGTGCGGGGGCGCATCCTTCAACAGGTACCCGCTGGCACCGGCCTCGACAGCACCGAGGATGTCACCATCCGAGTCGTAGTTCGTCACCACGAGCACGTGCGGGGGAGTCGTCAGGGCGCGGATGCGCTTCGTCGCCGAAGCCCCCGTCTCGTTCTCGCGTGCCCCGAACTGCAGGTCCATGAGCACCAGGTCCGGCCGCGTGTCCGCCGCGGCGCGCACTGCCTCCTCCGCGGTCGAAGCCTCAGCGACGACCTCGATGTCGGACTCGCCGCCGAGCAGAGCCCTGAGGCCGGCCCGGACCACAGGATGGTCGTCGGCGATGACGAGACGGATCATGCGGCGACCTCGCGGGGGAGCGTGACGGTCAGGGTCGTGCCCCGGCCCGCCGTGGACGCCACCGCCAGAGTGCCGCCCAGCTGCTGCACGCGGTCGCGGGTCGCGACGAGACCGAACGAATCAGGGCTCGGGCGCGCCGACCTCGACGCCGCATCCGCATCGAACCCCTGGCCGTCGTCGGCGATCGTGAACACCAGGCCGGCATCCGTCTCGTCGAGCGTGATCGTCGCGCGGCGAGCACCAGCATGCTGGGTGACATTCGCGAGCGCACCCTGGGCGATGCGCAACAGCGCAGTCTGCACGGGCATCGGCAGCGGGTGGGCGCTCGCCCGCACGTCGACACGCAGACCGTGCGCCGCGGTCGTCGCCTCGGCGAGCCGACGGAGCGCCTGCTCCAGGTCGGCACCGTCGAGGTCCGGCGGCGAGAGCTCGCGGATGAAGCGCCGCGTCTCCGCAAGATCGGCCGAGGCGGTGTCCCGGGCGAGACGAACGTGCCCGACGCCGGGCCCCTCCGGGTCCGCGCGCTCGGCGGCGTGCAGGAGCATCTGGATGCTTGCCAGCCCCTGCGCGACCGTGTCGTGGATCTCGCGGGCAAGCCGCGCCCGCTCCGCGAGCGTCCCCGCCTCCCGCTCCGTCGCGACCAGGTGGGCCTGCGTCTCGAGCAGCTCCCGCATCAGCGCCTCCCGCTCCCTCGCCTCCTTCGCGAGCGCCGCGTAGCCGAGCCCGATGAGCACGGCGACACCGGCCCCGATGCACGGGCCGATGACCCCAGCCACCGACCAGCCCTCATGCACGCCGAGACCGATGACCGCGACGGCGGTCATCGCGGCGACGGCGAGCATCCCGGCACGCCGACCGAGCAGGTGCAGGACCACGAAGAACAGCGGGAAGACGAGGTACGCGGCCTCCCGGGACAGCCAGAGGAGCAGCATCCACTCGAGCGTCAGCGCGGTCAGCCACAGCAGACGCCGACGCTCGACGCGAGCGCCGGGCTCGAAACGAGCTACCGGCACGACGCGGGTGCCCGGCCCGGCGCCGGCACGGGAGCCCGCGACGATCCCGAGGGCGTACGTCGCACCGAACAGCGCAACCGCGCCGAGCACGACTGCCGTGTTCGGTTCGGGCGTCAGGAGTGCCCGAGCCGCGACGAGCGCGAGCAGGCCGAACAGCAGCACGTGGAGCCCCGTGCGCAACCCCACGAAGACAGGGGTGAGCGCGGAGGGGGACATGCCGCTCAGCCTAGACACGAGCGGGAGCGCCGGCATCCTTCGAAAGTTGGACGGAACGCTCCGCCGTGTGGAGCGGAAGGGCCGTGCCGACGGCCGATGCCCGCCCCCGGCACTCAGCGGGAGGGTTGCCTGAGTCGCCGCAACCGGCGACGGGAAAGGACCCCCCATGTTCGTCGCCCTCCGCGACCTCCGCTTCGCACGCGGCCGATTCCTGCTTATCGGCGCCGTCGTGACACTCATCACCGTGCTCGTCGGATTCCTCAGCGGCCTCACCGGCGGCCTCGCCACCCAGAACATCTCGGGCATCCTCGCCCTTCCCGCCGACCGGCTCGCGTTCACCGTGCCGAGCGGTGACGACGCCCCGAGCTTCTCGACGTCGTCGCCCACCCGAGACCAGGCCGACACGATCGCCGCCATGCAGGGGGTGACTCGGGTCGACCCGCTCGGGATCAGCCAGCTCCGCGCGGAGAGCCCGACCACGGGCGCCGCAGTCGCCGTCTTCGGCGTCCCCACAGACTTCAGCATGTCCGGGCCCGCGGAGGGCGACACCACCGGCAGCTCCGCACTCTCGGACGGCACGAAGACCTTCTCCGCACCCGAGGAGGGCACGAACGCCAGCTCCCCATCCTCGGACGGCACGAACACCACCTCCGAGCCGACACCCGGCACGAAGACCTTCTCCGCACCCGCGGAGGGCACGAACGCCAGCTCACCATCCTCGGACGGCACGAACACCATCTCCGAGCCGGCACCCGGCACGAACGCCCTCTCCGCGCCCTCGGAGGGCACGATCGCCCTCTCGGCGACGGCGGCAGCAGACCTCGACGCGGGCGTGGGGGACGAGGTGACGATCGCCGGCACGTCCTTCCGGGTCGAGACCGTCGGCCCCGACGCCTGGTACAGCCACACCCCCGTCGTCGAAGTCGGCATCACCGACTGGCGCGAAATCGCCGAGGCGACCGGGTCGCCCGACGCCTTCGCCACCGTGCTCGCCATCTCCGGCAACCCCGACTGGGGTGCCGTGGATGCGGAGGCCGGCGTCGTCTCGGAGACCCTGGTCGGGTCCCTCACCGCTCTCTCCGCGTTCCGTTCCGAAGTGGGGTCTCTGCTGCTCATGGTGGCCATGCTCTTCGGCATCTCCGGCCTCGTGATCGGCGCGTTCTTCACCGTCTGGACGATGCAGCGCCAGGGCGACGTCGCGGTCCTCAAGGCGCTCGGCGCGAGCACACGGTCCTTGGCTCGGGATGCGCTCGGGCAGGCGCTCCTCGTGCTGCTCGTCGGCATCGGCACCGGAATCGGGCTCGTCGCGATCCTCGGCGCCCTCGCGGGCCAGGCGCTCCCGTTCCTGATCAGCCCCCTCACGACCCTCGTTCCCGGCGCGATCATGATCGCGCTCGGCCTCGCGGGCGCAGCGTTCGCGCTGCGATCCGTCACCTCAGCAGACCCGCTCACCGCCCTCGGAGGCAACCGATGATCGCCCTGGACAACGTCACGCTCACCTTCCCGGACGGCGCAGGCCGCCTCACCGCGCTCGACCGCGTCAGCCTCACGGCCGCCCCAGGCACCGTCACAGGCATCACGGGGCCCAGCGGCTCGGGAAAGTCGAGCCTGCTCGCCGTCGCGGCCACGCTCATCCGCCCCGACTCAGGCGGCGTGCGCATCGGCGACGTCGACGCCAGCACGCTGAGCCGCTCCGAGTCGGCCGCCCTGCGTCGGTCTTCCATCGGCATCGTCTTCCAGCAGCCGAACCTCCTTCCCTCGCTGACGGCACGCGAGCAGCTCCTCGTCATGAACGAGCTCGGTGAGCGGGGCAGCCGCGGGCGCCGGCGGGACGTCTCCGACCGCGCTGACGAGCTGCTCGACGCGGTCGGCCTCGCCGAGCACCGGGCGAAGCGCCCCCACCAGCTCTCCGGTGGCCAGCGGCAGCGCGTCAACATCGCGCGAGCCCTCCTGAACGGTCCGAGCGCCCTGCTCGTCGACGAGCCGACCAGCGCCCTCGACCAGGAGCGGGGAGCGGCCATCATCGAGCTCGTCCTGCGCCTCAGCAAGGAGCTCGCCACCGCCACCCTGCTCGTGACGCACGACCTCACGCACCTCCCCAGCCTGCATTCGTCGGTGCAGCTCGTCGACGGTCGCCTCGCGCAGCTCCAGAGCTGACGGACGCGACTTCTCCAGACAGGTTCGGCTCAGCCAGGCGGGTCGCGTTCCGCCAACGGAGCACAGACGCGGCTCAGCTGCGCGAGAATCGGGAGGCGACCGAACTGCGGCCGCTGAGAAAGGCGGCCGGAAACGCATGCGCATCATCGTCGTCGGAGCGGGCCTCGCCGGCCTCACCTCCGCCTGGGAACTGCACAAGCTCGGCCACGAGGTCACGGTGCTCGAGGCGCGGGACCGCGTCGGCGGCCGCACCTGGTCGCAGCGGCTCGGCAACGGTCAGCTCACCGAGCGCGGCGGCGAGTACGTGTTCCCCACCGAGTTCGCGATCCGCCGCCTCGCCGCCGAGGTCGAGGTGCCCATCCTCAGCCACAACGTCCGCTACGCCAGGCGCACCGTCGACGGCAGGGACGTGTCGTTCGCCGAGCTCGAGGCCACGACGGCGCACGTCACCGAGACACTGCGACGGATGCTCGCCGACGGGGCCACGCGAGTCTCCGTCGAAGAAGCGCACAGGGAGGCGCTCGGCCCCGGCTACCAACACGACCCGGTGTATCGGCGCATGGTCACGTCACTCGCGAACGACCCGACCCTCGTCAGCGCCGAATCGGCCTTCCTCCACGACCCAGACGCCGGCCAGCCGTTCATCGACGACGGCGGGCGGTTCGTCGCCGGCAACCAATCGCTGGCGATCGAGCTCGCGCACCGGCTGGGGGCGGCCGTGCGGCTCGAACATCCGATCACGGCCGTCGACCAGTCCGCGGCCGGCGTCGAGGTGACGCTGGCTGACGGCTCCGCGCTGCACGGCGACGCGGCCGTCATCGCGGTGCCGCTCCCGATCCTGCGCGGACTGCGGCTCGGGTTCGAGCTGCCGGATGCGCAACGGGCGGCACTCGGCCACCGCCTCATGGGCACCGCCGCCAAGCTCGGCGTGCCCCTGACAGCCGTCGACGACGACGTTGCGCTGCAGAGCGCGAACCTGACCTGGTGGTCGTGGCGGTCGCTGTCTGCGGATGGGGAGCACCGCATCCCAGCCCTCTCGTGCTTCGCGGGCAGCCGCGCAACGCTCGACGCGTTGCGCACGGCTGACGGGCCGGACACCTGGGTCGGCCAGCTGCGCGCCCTGCGCCCCGAGCTGGTCATCGACGGCGACGTGCTGCTCACCGACTGGACGGCCGACCCGTGGACGCTCGGCTCGTACTCGGCGGCGTCCCTCGACTGGACCCCCGCCGACCTCCGCGCGTTCGACGCGCCAGCCGGACGCGTCGCGTTCGCCGGCGAGCACACGGGCGTCGAGCAGACCCTCAACGGTGCCGTCGTCTCCGGGCTGCGCGCGGCTCGAGCGCTTGGGCCCGCAGGCGCACTTGCGCGCGGCGCGCGATGAAGCCCCGCGCCCAACTGCCAGACAGCGCCGAACGGGAGACGTCAGCCGGCCGTCGTCGTCGCGGTGCCGCAGCTGTGCTCCTCGCCGCGACGGTCGCACTCGGCCTCGCGACCCACTTCCTGCTTCCGGACGGCGCCATCTCGGACATCGCGGGCGACGCCCTGTACACGGGCGCGGTCTACCTCGGCGTGATGCTGCTCGCGCCCCGGGCTCGACCATGGTTGCTCGCGACGATCGCGGTCGGATGGTCCTTCGCGGTCGAGCTCCTCCAGCTCACAGAGCTGCCGCACCGCGCCGCCGAGGTGTTCGCGCCAGCCCGCCTGGTGCTCGGGGCGGGGTTCGACCCGCGCGACCTTCTCGTCTACGCGCTCACCGGCGTGCTCGCCTGCGCGGCTGACCTCGCTGTCCAGCGCATCCCTTCCCGACGCGCTGAGGACTCTCGACGAGCCGCGACCCCGCTGATACGGTGAACGCGTGTTCCTTTTGCTTTTCTCCTAACGGCTGAGCAGGCCCTCCGCGCTCGTTGAGCTCGGTCTCTCCGAGACCCTCCGAGCAGGCGGCGGCCGAAAGCTCTGACCCTCCCGGGTCGCCGTTCTGCGCACCCTGCCGCAGGCCAGCTTTCGCCTGGCCCGGCAGCGCTGTGTGCACCTGCTCGAAGGAACCCCCATGCACGCCACCCCCATCGCTCTTCCAGCGCGCCATCGCGCGCAGCTCACCCTCTCGGACGTCTCGCTGATGCGGGGCGCGACACCCGTCCTCACCTCCGTCGACCTCACGGTCACGCCGACATCGCGGACCGCGATCGTCGGCGAGAACGGGCGAGGCAAGTCGTCCCTCCTCCACGTACTCGCCGGCACTCTCGCCCCAGACAGCGGCACCGTGCACCGGGTCGGGACGCTCGGCATCGCCGAACAGGAGATGAGCGCCGACGACGGCCGCACCGTGGGGCAGGCCATCGCAGACGCCATCGCCGAGCCGGTCGCGGCCCTCGCCGCACTCGACCTGGCCGGAGCCGCCCTCGCCGAAGGCGGACCCGGTGCTGACGACCGCTACGCGGCGGCCCTCGAAACCGCTGAAGCGCTCGACGCGTGGGACGCCGAACGCAGGGTGCTGATCGCCCTGGAAGCCCTCGACGCCGAGACCGATCAGACGCGACTGCTCGCGGAGCTCTCGGTCGGCCAGCGGTACCGAGTTCGCCTCGCCTGCCTGCTGGGCGCCGACCACGACTTCCTGCTCCTCGACGAACCCACCAACCACCTCGATCGCTCCGGCCTCGACTTCCTCACCGCCCAGCTCCGCTCCCGCAAGGGCGGGGTGGTCTTCGTCAGCCACGACCGTGCCCTGCTCGCAGACGTCGCCGAGACGATCGTCGATTTGGACCCGACACCGGACGAGCTGCCGCGCGTCTACGGGGATGGGTTCGACGGCTACCGCCAGGGTCGGGTCGCGGAGCGCGAGCGGTGGGAGCAGGCGTACGAGCGGCAGCAGCTCGAACAGGCCCGGCTGCAGGACAGCTTGAGCGCCGCGCAGAACCGGCTCGTCACGGGGTGGCGGCCCGAGAAGGGAGCGGACAAGCACGGGCGGGCGACCCGAGCCGCCGGCCTGACGCAGAGCGTCCACCGCAGGCAGGAGGCGCTCGAGGCGCACGCCGTGACGGTGCCGGTGCCCCCTCAGCGGTTCCGCTTCCCGGAGCTCCAAGCGAGGGCGGGCGCCGAACTGCTGACGGCGGTGCGTGTCTCCGTCGCCGAACGTCTCGCAGAGCCCGTCTCGCTGGCGCTCTCACGGGAGGGGCGGCTGGCGATCACGGGGCCAAACGGCGCGGGCAAGTCGACACTGCTGAGCCTGCTGGCCGGCAGCCTGCCCCCGGACTCCGGGGTCGTGCGGGTCCAGCCCGGCACCAGGGTCGGGGTCCTGCCGCAGGAATCGTCACTCCCTGCTGACCGCCGCGCGGCCGAGCTCTTCGAGGCGCATCTCGGAAGACTCGAGGCATCTGGCGTGCTCGCTGCGAGCGACAACGTCGGCCTGTCGCGCCTCGGGCTCCTGCGCCCGAGGGAGGCCGGGAAGCGAGTCGGGGACCTGTCGATGGGTCAGCGGCGGCGCCTGGATCTCGCAGTGGTCCTCGCTTCGCGGCCACACGTGCTGTTGCTTGACGAGCCGACCAACCACCTCTCGATCGCGCTCGTCGACGAGCTCACGGAGGCCTTCGGCGCGACGCAGGCCGCCGTCGTGCTGTCGACGCACGACCGTCAGCTGCTGCGCGACGTCGAGCACTGGCCCCAGCTGCGGCTGCAGGGTCGGGTCACCGGCCGAGAGTCCGCGCCCGTGTCGGTGGCTGGTGCGAGGATGACGAGATGAGAAGCCCCGCTATCGGAAGCATCATCGGCGCCGTCGCCGGGGCCTTCGGGCTGGCGCCCTGGCTCGCCACGGGTGCGAACCTGCCCGGGCAGAACCTGTGGTCGACCGAGACGCTGCCAGGCGACATGCCGATCGCGTTCCTGCCCATCCACCAGTACTTCGTCGTCGACCTCGTCGCCCTGCTGGTGCTCGGCGGGACCCTGGCAGGCTTCGCCGTCCGCCTCCTCCGGGAGCGCGCGACCGAGGTGCGCAGGGCCGCCGCCATCGGGCTGGCCGGCGTCCAGCTCCTCGCCGTCTTCGAGAGCTTCGTCGCGCTCGCGGGAGGCCTCGCCATGAGCGGGAGCCTGCGAGCTTTCCTCTTCTTCGCCGGGATGCTCGTCGGCACGCTCGCCGTCGTCGGCGCATCTCAAGCGGTGTACTGGCTGACGAGCTCGCGCTCCGCGCCGATCTCGGCCCTCGGCCTGTGCCTCGGCGTGATCCCCATCGGCACGTGGCTCGGCGTCTGGACCATGCTCTCTGTCGGCCCGGCCGGGGGTGGGCTGGCCTCGAACGAGCTCGTCCGGTGGACGCCCGGCCTCGCGGTCGGTGTCGTCCTCGGGATGCTCGGCGTCTCGTCGCTCGGACGCATCGCCGTCTGGGCGGGATCGCTCGCCGCGGTCTGGCTGCTGCCCGTCGTCCTCGGTTCGGTCCAGTACGCGCTCGGCACTCGGAACGCCTTCGGGGACGTGCTCCTCATGACTGATCTGGCGAGGATGCTGCTCGTTCCGCTCGCGGGGGAGCTCGCACCCCCTGCGCTCGCCGCCGCCGCCATCGCCGGTCTCCTCGCGTTCGCCGTGCACGTCGGCCGTGCCCGCGGTCGGCTCTCGCCTCCACCCGGACATCAGAGCGAGGTGCTGTCAGCGCTCGCCGCTCATTGAAAGCTCACAGGAAGCGGTCGACTCGCGGTAGCGTGTGTGCGCTCCCCGAACCCTCCACGGGACCCGACAGCTCCACGCACCCCAAGGACAACACAATGCTCACGCTCGAAAACTCCACCCAGATGGACTCCTGGCAGTGGGAGGCGCTCTCACCCGGCGGCACCGCAGGCGGCTTCATCGGCTGGATCCTGCTCATCGCAGCCCTCTGGCCCGTCTTCCGGAAAGCTGGCTACCCGGGCTGGGGCGCCATCATCCCGATCTACAACATCTACATCCTCGTCAAGATCGCCGGCTACCACGGCGCTACCGTGCTGCTGTACCTCATCCCGCTCGTCAACGTCGTGTTCTCGATCTTCGTCGCGATGCGCATCGGCAAGGCCTTCGGGCGAGGCGGCCTCTTCAGCTTCTTCCTGCTGTGGCTGTTCTCCCTCATCGGCTACTTCATCGTCGGCTACGGCTCATCGCAGTACCGCGGCCCCGGCGGGCGCGCCATCGCCGCGTAGCCACCGCCTGCGCGTGCGCCACTGACCTGCACGTGCTGGTGCAGGTTGCGGTGCCGGCGCGGGTGGCGCTGGTGCCGGTGCCGGCGCCGTGCAGCTGCTCGCGCGTCTTCCGCCGCGTTGTGAGGGGATCCCTCGGCGTCCCCTCAGCGGAGGAAGGCCACCAGGGCGTCGGCGGTCTCGCCCGGCGCATCCAGCGTCACGACGTGCCCCGCGCCGGGAACCACCACCTCAGTGAGCTGGTCTGCGGCGGCCCACGCTGGCATGGCGCGCGCGATGTTGCCGGTCGTGTCGCGTTCACCCCGCACCAGCAGGGTCGGCACCGGGGTGCGGTAGCTGGCATCGGGATGCACGAACTCGGTCGTCGCGCGCCAGACGTCGATGAACTCGCGCTTCGACATGGCGCCGAACGTTCGAGCCAGCGCCGCTCGTGCGCGCTCCGACGTCGCCGAGGCGTCCGCCATGAGCTTCGGAAGCCGGGCGGACGGGATGAGCTGCAGCATCGGCTCCGCGAGCCGGAGCGCGGCGCGTTCGCCGACGGTCAGCGGGCCCGCGTTCCAAGTCGCATCGAGCACCGCGATGCTCCCATAGCGCTCGGGTGCACGGCGGACGAGCTCCTGGGCGAGGTTGCCTCCAAGCGAGTGCCCGACGAGCGACACCTCCCCGAGGTCGAGATGGTCGATGAGGCGTTCGATGTCACTCGCGAGCAGCTCGGGGGCCAGCGGGATCGCAGAGGGCCGCGAGAGCCCATGCGCCCGCAGATCGACGAGCACGACCCGAAGGCCGGCACCACCGAGGGCGGCCGCCTGCTTCTCGAACATCGTGTGGTCAGCGCCAGCCCCGTGCAGGAGCACAACCGCTCTCGCGCCCGCTGCGCCCGCTGCGCCCGCTGCGCCGGCTGTGTCGGCCGCGTTCGCCGCGTCCGCCGTCGGGCCGCGACCGGCGTCGGAGAAGCGGAGCGTGCATCCGCCGACATCGAGGTGTCCATCGAGCTCGCCCATAGACGCAAGGCTATTGCGCCGCCGCGGGTCCCGTGTCACGTGATTTTGCAAGCAACACGTCGGTTTCTCCAGAAATCACCCTACGATTCACCCTGGGGGGACCACCGCTCGATCACACAACCCGGATGTGACCATGAAAAAGGCGTTCTCCCTCTTCGTCGCCCTTCTGCTCTCGGCCTCGGCCCTCACGTTCCTCGGAACCGCGCCCGCTCAGGCCGCATCCTTCGGGGTCGTGAACCAGGACGTCATGTCGCCCGCGAACTACGTCGCCAAGGGCAGCTACGCGACCACCACACCCCAGGGGGCGCCGGTCTCGTCGCTCTCCGCCCAGACCGCGGCCATGGTCGACACCCTGCCCGACCGCTACCTCAGCGACTACTGGAAGGGACGGCTGAAGACCTCGACCAACCGCGAGAACTTCACCATCCCCATCTACACGGTCGACAGCTCGAGAGCCGACGCCAACTGGGTGACCGTCAAGATGCGGGACTACGCGCTCTACCCGGACATCCACCCCGTGATGGAGGGGAAGGCGACGGCCTCGGCCACCGGTGGCACCTACGGGTTCCAGATCACGCCGTTCGCGACGACAGCGAAGAACTACGGCAAGGTCGTCATCCCGGCGCACGCCGAACCGGGCGGACCGCTGCCCGGAGGGGACAAGTCGATGACGGTCGTCGACATCGCGACGGGCATCGTGCGCGGCTACTACGTCGCCGACAAGCAGACCGACGGATCCTGGCTCATGGGCGGCGGCTACCTCACGACCCTCAACTCGCCGAAGTCCACGAACTGGTTCGACCAGAACGAGTGGCTCAAGACGGAGCGCGGCACGAGCTCCGTGGGCGGCGTCATGAACGAGTTCCTCATGGCAGGCGCCGAGGAGATCGCGGCCGGTTCGATCGACCACATCACCAGCTGGACCTTCCCATCCACCCGCGCGGGGGCCTCGATGTGGCCCGCGTATCAGACGGACGGGAAGCTGAGCGAAGCGCACGCGCCGAAGATGGGTCAGCGGTTCTGGATCCCGAACGACGCCGCGACCAACGCGAAGATCGCGGCCCTCGGCCTCTCCAGCTTCGAGAAGGTCGTCGTCAAGAACCTGCAGGAGTACGGGGGCATCGTCACCGACCAGAACTACTGGACCATGGCGCTCAACCTGCAGCATCCCGTGACCTTCACCGCCCAGGGCAAGCCCAACCCGTACCTGCCTGGCGGCATCGTGCACAACAAGCACGGCAACGTCGACCTGATCAACAAGATCCCGTGGACCCTCACCAAGTGGGGAGAGATCACCTCGAGCACGAAGCTTCCGCAGTTCGGCGCCCCCACACAGACCCCCACGCCCACACAGACCCCCACGCCCACCCCGAACCCGACAGCCACGCCGACGCCGACCGCGCAGCCCGGGGTCGCCGAGCGCATCGGCTCGACCGACACGTACGCGAACGCCGTCACCGCGTCCGGCAAGTTCAACACGGTGGGCAGCAAGCTCGTCATCGCCAGCGGAGATGGGGGAGTGGATGCGCTGCTCGCGGCCCCGGTCGCCGCGAAGATCGGCGGCAGCATGCTGCTGACGAAACCCAACGCCCTGCCCGCCAACGTCTCCGCGGAGCTGACGAGACTGAAGCCCTCGGCGATCTTCGTCATCGGGCAGATCTCCGAGGCGCAGAAGACCGCGCTCGGGAAGCTCACGCCGAGGCTCGAGGTCGTCGCGGCCGCCGACAAGTCCGAGACCGCCCTGGCGGTGGCGAAGCGGTTCTTCCCGAACGATCCCAGCGTGTACATCGCCAACAGCGGCATGGCGACGGACATCGCCAACGCCGCCGGGAGGGCCGCCCTCGCTAAGGCGCCGCTGCTCCTGACCGGCCCGACGCAGACCAGCGCCAACTTCAAGGCCTACTTCGCGACCGGGAAGGTCACCTCGGCCCGTGTCATCGGCACGGCGACGTCGATCTCAGCCACCGTCTTCGGCGAGGTGAAGGCCAAGGTCGCGGCGACGACTCGGGTCAACTCCTCGGACGCCTTCGGCGTCAACGCGGCGCTGCTGAGGGATTTCGACGCCGGAAGCATCCGCCCCAAGGGCTTCACGCTCGCGAACTCCGGGAGCGCCGCCGACATCGCCGTGGCCCTCCTCGTCACAGCGCGCACCGGGTATCCACTGGTGCTCGCCAAGCAGACCTGCGTCCCCGCGGAGGCGAGCGCCGTCACCGCGAAGTACCCGGGCGCGAACTACAGCATCATCGGCACGACCACCGACCTCGTCTCCGACATCCACACGAAGCGCTGCACGTAGGAGACGCGCAGCACGTTCCCCGTGGCCGCCGGTCAGCGCTCGGGGGAGGGAGACAACCGGTAGAGCACCTGCGGCCGCCCGCGCTTGCCGTACCGGTGCGCGAGATCGATCACGCCCGTCTCCACGAGGTGGTCGAGGTAGCGTCTCGCCGTCGCACGGGAGATGTCGCACGCCTCTGCCACGTCGAGCGCCGTCGCGGGGATCACCGGGTCGAGCGCCGCGACGACCCGCTCGAGCGTGACCTGGGCTAGCCCCTTCGGGAGGCTGGCCGGCGGCGGGGCCCCGGTCCGGCCCGCGCTCGAGTGGCTCCGCGGCGAGGCGTGCTGGCGGATGCTCCCGGTGGCCAGCAGCCGGTCGATCTCGCCCTGGGCGAGTGGTCGTTCTCGGTCGCTCTCGGAGCTCGCTCGACGCTCGGCGCTGTAGAGGTCGAGTCGCTCCTGGAGGGCCGCCTGGGTGAACGGCTTGATGAGGTAGCCGACGACGTGCGCCGCGAGGGCCTGTCTCACCGTGGTCTGGTCGCGGGACGAGCTGATCACCAGCACGTCCGGCACCCTCGCTCCGAGGGTCCTGAGCCGGTGCAGCACCTCGACGCCACTGATGTCGGGGAGGCGCATGTCCAGCAGTATGAGGTCGACCCCGTTCATGCTCTGCGCGAGTGCAGCTTCACCCGTGCTGGCGGTGCCGGCGAGCGAGAACCCGGGTGTCTCGGCGACGAACCCGCTGTGCAGCGCCCGAGCCCCGCGATCGTCGTCGACGACGAGTACCCGGATCGGGGTCGCAGCCGGACGCACGCTCTCTTCGGTGCTGTGACTCATCGCGCTCCTCTCCTCATGGCTGCTTCCGCTTCGATCGCGGTCACGCCGGCCGCTCGATCTCGAAGCTGAAGCGCGTTCCGCCGAGTCGTGACGGCCCGACTTCGATGGTGCCACCGCGCGAGGTGACCGTGCGGCGCACGAGTTCGAGGCCGATGCCCCGCCCGAGCCCCGTGGGGTCCGCCTTGGACGAGAACCCGGGAGCGAAGATGCGGCCGCTCGCTTCGGCGTCCAGACCTGGACCGTCGTCGTCGACGAGCCCGAAGATGCGGTTGCCGCTCTCGCGAAGCGTGCAGCGCACCTGGGATGCGCCTGCCTCGCCCGCGTTCCGGCAGAGGTTCGCGATGACGGTCACGACCCCGTCGTCGATGTCCTCGTCGAGGTCAAGATCGAAGCTCGCGTGCGCTCCCAGCTCGTGCAGCTCAGCCCGCACCGCCTGTGTCGTGGCGTCGAGGAGGGGCTGGTGGATGCTCGCGTCGGTGCTGTCGGGGGCACCGGCCCCTGCCGTGCGAACCGGCACGACCTCGTCGATGTACTCGAGCGCGTCCTGGGTGTCGCCTCTCGAGACCAGGCCGTGGACCACGTGCATGCGGGTGCTGAACTCGTGAGACTGCTCCCGGAGGGCGGTTGTGGTCCGTTGCATCTGCGCGTGCTCGGCGGCGAGCGCGTCGAGTCGGCGGAAGCGGCGCTCGACGGCGAAGGCGAGGGCCGAGCTGGCGAGCGTGCCGAGGACGAGCGCGCTGATCGTCCAGGGGAGGAGCTCCCCGAGGGCCTCGGCGCTCTCCGCGGAGATGCTCGACTCGAGGACGCCGACGGCGACCATGCCGACGATGGTGCCGTCGTCCCCGAACACCGGGACCTTCGCGCGCAACGAAGGGCCGGATGCACCTTCCTGCGTCCCGAGATACGGCTCCCCGGCGAGCACGGACGCGTTGGCCGTGGAGACCTGCACGCCGCGTTCGGCGGGGTCCGGATGCGTGATGCGCACGCCCTCGTCATCGGTGACGACGACGTAGTAGACGCCCGTCGCGTTCTCCACGAGGTGGGCGAGCGGCTGCAGGTCATCGGTGGCCCCGGCGAGGTCGTCCGCGTTCGCGAGCGCCGACGTGGTGCCCGCGTTCGCCACGGCTTCGAGCCCGTCCCGCACCTCGTCCAGCTCCGCGAGGCTCGACGCGACCTCCTGCACGCGCTCGGCGGTCGTCTCGCGCAGCTCTCGCTCCTGCGCCGAGAAGGCGATCACGGCCGTGATCGAGACGGAGGCGAGCGTGATGAGACTCGGCACCACGAGCATCCCGAGGCGCACGGCCCGCTGGCTGAGCTTGAACGGCATCGTCATCCTCACCTCCCGCGCCCCAGGGCTCCGTGCTGCGCCTCGACCACCCCCAGGCGATGCCTCTTCGCACCGCGGCTCACGAGCACTTATGAGCACAACTCCTCGTGGAGCTCCCCGCGTTGGAGCGCGATGCAATCCTAGGGCGATATTGCGGAGACAACGATGTCCGCGCGAATGGAGCGATGATGATCCGAGAAACGAACGAGCCGGCGGCACCGGACGAACCGGGCAGGCAGGCCAAGTCCGGCGGCAGGCGCGTCGTCGGCCGCGTCATCGGCGGGGTCGTCGCCGCCGCGTCGATCGCCGTCGCGAGCTTCGGCTCGATCACCTCCGCCGCGGCGGGTCAGGACATCAACGCGTCGATGACGATCATCGCCCCGGCGGCTGCCGGTGGTGGATGGGACACCGTCGCCCGCGAACTGCAGCAGGCGCAGAAGGCCAACGGGCTCGTCAACAACGTGCAGGTGGTCAACATGCCAGGGGCCGGCGGAACGATTGCGCTCGGCAATGTTGCTGTGCTGGACGGTGAACCCAACAACCTCCTCGTCGGTGGGACCGGCCTGCTGGCCGCCACCATCCAGTACGACTCCGCGGCGAAGCTCGAAGATGTCACGCCGCTCGCGGTGCTGGTCGAGGAGTACGACGTCATCGTCGTCCCAGCCGACTCCCCGTACGAGACCCTCGAGGACCTCGCGACGGCATG
Source organism: Pseudoclavibacter terrae (assembly GCF_008831075.1). Lineage (GTDB taxonomy): Bacteria > Actinomycetota > Actinomycetes > Actinomycetales > Microbacteriaceae > Pseudoclavibacter > Pseudoclavibacter terrae. Next base: position 135,417 of record NZ_WBJX01000002.1, read on the forward strand.
GAAGGCCGACCCGAAGTCCATCCCCTGGACGGGCGGCGGCTCGTTCGACCAGCTCGTGGTGACCGACCTCGCGCTGAGCGCAGGCATCGAGCCCGTCGACACCACCTACATCTCATCTGACGGCGGCGGCGAGGCCATCCAGGCGCTCCTCAACGGAACGGCGCAGGCCGCGGCAGGAGGCTACGCGGACAATATCGACCAGATCGAGGCCGGCAGGCTGCGCGCCCTCGCGGTCGTGGCGAAGGAGCCCATCGAAGGCGTCGACATTCCGACGGCCGCCGAGCAGGGCTACGACATCTCGCTCACGAACTGGCGCTCGATCCACGCTCCCTCCGGCTTGACCGAGGAGCAGACGGACGCCCTCGCCGAACTCGTGGTCGAGACGACCCAGACACCCGAGTGGCAGGACGCCATCGACAGGTACCACTGGAACGAGCGCCTCATCACCGGCGACGAGCTCGACACCTTCCTCGCTGACGAGGAACTGCGCATCAAGGAGCTCTACGAGGAGATGGGACAATGACGCACCACGCGAACCCGACGGCCGCGTCGGCGGTCATCGGCGGAGACCTGACCTTCGCCGCCGGCCCAAGCAAGACGGCCACCCTCCTCAAGGGACTGACGATGCCGCTCGTCATCGCAGCCTTCGCCACCTACCTCGTCTTCGGCATCTTCACGATGAAGGTGCCAGAGGGGGCCGACTTCCCTGGGCCGCAGTTCTTCCCCGGCCTCATCGCCGCCGGCCTGTACCTCTTCGCGGTGCTGCTCGCCGTCGGTGCCGTCCGGGAGATGCGCGCGACCACGGCCACTCCGTCGACGATGACCGAGGAGGAGCTCCTCGCCCGCGCACTGGCCGACGACGAGGCGCTTGCCGCGGCGGGCGCAGCAGACGCCCCCCGCAAGGTGCGCGTCGACGTGAAATCGTTCGCCTGGGTCGTCGGCTCCTTCCTGGTGTTCTCGCTGACGCTCGACGTGCTCGGCTGGGTCATCGCAGCCGCCCTCCTCTTCTGGTGCGTGGCCCGCGGCTTCGGCTCGACGAAGCCAGTGGCGAGCCTCGTCGTGGGCTTCACGCTCAGCTCGCTCGCCTACATCGCCTTCGACATGGCACTCGGCATGTCGCTCCCGTCCGGCATCCTCGGAGGTATCTGACATGGAAACGCTCCAACTCCTCATGGAGGGGTTCGCCGGTGCCCTCACCTGGCAGAACCTCGTGTGGGTCTTCGTCGGCTGCCTCCTCGGCACCGCCGTCGGCGTCCTGCCGGGCCTCGGGTCCTCGATGGCGGTCGCCCTCCTGCTGCCCGTCACGTTCTCGCTCGAGCCGACGGCCGCGTTCATCATGTTCGCCGGCGTCTACTTCGGCGGCCTCTTCGGCGACTCGACCATGGGCATCCTGATGAACACGCCAGGCCAGGCGTCAGCCATCGCCTCCACGTTCGAGGGGCACAAGATGGCGCTGAACGGCCGAGCCGCTCAGGCGCTCGCGACGGCTGCCATCGGCGCATTCATCGGTGGCTTCGTCGCCTCGATCGTGGTGGTCTTCCTGGCCCCTGCGCTTGCCGACTTCTCCAGCAGCTTCGGGCCGGCGGAGTTCTTCGCCCTCGCAGTGTTCGCGTTCGCGGCGACCTCCACCGTGGTCACCGACAACGTCGTCAAGGGGCTCACGGCCCTGTTCATCGGCCTCGGCATCGCGGTCATCGGCATCGACGGCGTCTCCGGCGCCCCGCGCTTCACGATGGACTCCCCGCAGCTGTTCGACGGCATCTCGCTGGTGACCGTGACGGTCGCGGTCCTCGCGCTCGGTGAGGTCATCTACGTCGCCTGCCTCGAGCGGCACGTCAGCGACAAGGGCCTGATCCGACCGAAGGGTCGCCCGTGGCTGAGCCGCAAGGAATTCAAGGAGGCCACGCCGGCCTGGCTGCGTGGCACCGTCATCGGTCTTCCGTTCGGTGTGGTGCCGGCCGGTGGCTCCGAGATCCCCACGTTCCTCGCCTTCGGCTTGGAGAAGCGACTGGATGCGCGCCGCAAGGACCCGCAGTTCGGCAAGGGCGCGATCAGGGGCCTCGCAGCCCCGGAGGCGGCTGGCAACGCGACGACGGGCATGGCGATGGGTGCGCTCCTGGCGCTCGGCCTCCCCATCTCGGCGACGGCGGCGATCATGCTCGCCGCGTTCCGCCAGTACGGCCTGCAGCCGGGCCCGCTGCTCTTCGACCGCGCCCCCGAGCTGGTCTGGGCGCTGCTCGCGAGCTTCTTCATCGCCATGGTGGTGCTGCTCGTCCTGAACCTGCCGTTCGCGATGCTGTGGGCGAAGCTGCTCCTGATCCCTCGCCCCTACCTGTACGCGGGCATCACGATCTTCTGCGCGCTCGGCATCTACGCCACGTCGGGTTCGACGTTCGACCTGCTCATGCTGCTCGGGGTCGGCCTGCTGGGCTTCCTGATGCGGGCTCTCGACTTCCCGATCGCACCGCTCATCATCGGCATGGTCCTCGGCCCGCTGGCCGAGACGAGCCTGCGGGATGCGGCGATGAGCGCCAACGGCGACTTCTCCGTGCTGGTGCAGGGGCCGATCGCGATCGCGCTCTACACCCTCCTGGCGCTGGTGCTCGCCTTCACCGTGCGCGGCCGCCTGGTGGCTCGCAAGCGTGCGAAGCAGGAGCAGAAGGAAGAGGAGCTCGTGAGCTCCTCAGCACGATAGCTGTCAGGGACGCGAGGGTTCAGACGCTGCTGGTTCCCGGCGTCTGGCCGACCATGGCGGCGGCGATCGATTCGATCGTCGCCGCCATGGCGCGTGCGGCGCGTGAGAGGGGCACGTCGCTCCGGTGCGCGAGGCTCACGGTGCGCTGCAGGTTCGAGTCGGTGAGGCGGGCCGAGCGGAAGCCCTGCCGCCCACGCAGCACCATGGCCGGCACGACCGCCACGCCGAGGCCCAGCTCCACGAACCGGAGCACCGCATCCATCTCGGGGCCCTCCACGATCACGTTCGGCTGCAGGCCAGCCTCGACGTAGGCGGCCTCCGTGGTCGCGCGGAGGTCGTAGCCGCGATGGAAGACGACCTGCGGCTTGGCGGCGAGCTCCGTGAGCGTGAGCGTGGGGGAGTCGAGCGCGGCCGTGCCCTGCGCCGCGGAGACGACGAGCAGCTCCTCGTTGAGCAGAGGAACCCTCGAGAGCGTCGCGCGCGGCGTCTGCCGGGACTCGGGGGTCGTGATGAGCGCCAGGTCGAGTGCGCCTTCCGCGAGCTGCTCGATGAGCCCCTGCGAGCCGCTCTCCGAGACGTGCAGCTCGATGCCGGGGTGCGACGCGTGGAACGACTGCAGCGCATCCGCGACAAGGCTGACGCAGAGCGACGGGGTCGCCCCGAGGCGCACCGTGCCGCGCTGCAGGTCGGCGAGCTCCGCCATCTCGCGGCGCACCGAGTCGGCGTCGGCGAGCATGCGCCGCGCGAGCGGGAGGAGGGATTCGCCGGCGTCGGTGAGCGCGACCCGGCCTGGCGTGCGGTTGAAGAGCGGCGCCCCGAGGTCCTGCTCGAGGGTCGAGATCTGTCGACTCAGGGAGGGCTGCGCGAGGTGCAGCGCCTCGGCCGCCCGCGTGAAATGCCCCTGCGAGGCGACTTCGACGAAACTCCGCAACTGGTCCAAGTTCATGGCCATAGCCTACGCGCATCACCACGAACAGCACTATGCATTGGAGTAATCACGCCGGGCTCTCTACCGTTGCTGACATGACAGCGACCAAGTCCATCGAACGCCAGATCTCCACCACCGTGCTGGTCATCGGAACCGGCGGTTCCGGCCTGCGCGCCGCCATCGAAGTCGCCGAGCAGGGCGTCGACGTGCTCGCCGTCGGCAAGCGCCCCAAGCATGACGCGCACACGTCCCTCGCCGCGGGCGGCATCAACGCCGCGCTCGGAACCATGGACGAGGAGGACAGCTGGCAGCAGCACGCCGCCGACACCATCAAGGAAAGCTACTGGCTCGCCAACCCGCACACCGTCGAAATCGTGACCCGCGGCGCCGAGCAGGGCATCCGCGACCTCGAGCGCTACGGCATGGGCTTCCAACGCGAGGGCGACGGACGCATCTCGCAGCGCTTCTTCGGCGCCCACAAGTTCCGCCGCACCGCCTTCGCCGGCGACTACACCGGACTCGAGATCCAGCGCTCCCTCGTCGCCCGCAGCGAGCAGCTCGACATCCCGATCCTCGACACCGTCTACATCACGCGCATCCTCGTGAGCGACAACGTCGTCTTCGGCGCCTACGGCTTCGACATCAACGACGGAACCCGGTACCTCATCCACGCCGACTCCGTGATCCTCGCCGCGGGCGGCCACAACCGCATCTGGCGACGCACCTCCTCCCGCCGCGACGAGAACACGGGCGACTCGTTCCGCCTCGCCGTCGAGGCCGGCGGGCGACTCCGCGACCCGGAGCTCGTGCAGTTCCACCCGTCCGGCATCATCGAGCCAGAGAACGCGGCCGGAACCCTCGTCTCCGAGGCCGCCCGCGGCGAGGGCGGCATCCTCACCAACGGCCTCGGGGAGCGCTTCATGGAGCGCTACGACCCCGAGCGCATGGAGCTCTCGACCCGCGACCGCGTGGCGCTCGCCGCGTACACGGAGATCAAGGAGGGGCGCGGCACCGCGAACGGCGGCGTCTGGCTCGACGTGTCGCACCTGCCCCGCGAGACCATCATGAACCGCCTCCCTCGCATCTACCAGCAGATGCTGGAGCTGCAGATGCTCGACATCACGGAGAAGCCGATCGAGATCGCCCCGACCGCGCACTACTCGATGGGCGGCGTCTGGGTGCGACCCGACGACCACAGCACCGACGTCGACGGCCTCTACGCCATCGGCGAGGCCTCCAGCGGACTGCACGGCGCGAACCGCCTCGGCGGCAACTCGCTCATCGAGCTGCTCGTGTTCGGCCGCATCGTCGGCCAGGCAGCCGTCGCCCACTCCGGGGGACTGGATGCGCAGCGCCGCTCGGCAGCCGCCGTCGCGCAGGCGCGCGGCGAGATCAACGACCTGCTTTCGGCCGACGGACGCGAGAACGTGCGCGCCCTGCAGCGCGCCATCCGCGACACGATGACGGAGTACGCGGGCGTCGTGCGCGACGAGGACGGGCTGAAGGCGGGCATCGCGGCGCTGGACGTCATCGAGTCGCGCATGGAGGACGTCGGCATCCACCCGGACATCGCGGGCTTCCAGGACCTCGCGCACGCCTTCGACCTCAAGTCGTCGGCGCTCGCCGCACGCGCCACGCTGGAGGCTGCCCTCGAGCGCCGCGAGACGCGCGGCTGCCACAACCGCAGCGACTTCCCGGAGCTCGACCCGGCCATGCAGGTGAACCTCGTGTGGTCGCCGAACGGCGGCATCACGCGCGAGGAGATCCCACCAGTGCCCGCCGAGATCGCCGAGCTCATCGGCGAGGTCTCCGTCGAGGGCAAGCTCGTCGAATAGCGAGCGCAGATCCCGCTCGACGATCCAGCCCGATCCTGCTCGGCGATCCAGCCCGATCCTGCTCGAGCACGCACTCGTGGTCTGCCGGGATCGGGCTGACCGCCATCCAGGGCGGGAGCGCGCGCCGCCTCTGCAGCTCGAATCCTGCGACGCAGCTCGAATCCGGCGACGTCGGGGCGTGCGCATCGGCCGAGGCCGTGCACACGCCCCGGCTGCGGATCAGCGGCCGGCTGGGGTCGGCTGCTCCTGCTCCGGCTCCTGCTCCGGCTCCGGCTCCGGCTGCGGATCGGCGTCGAGCGTCGTCGACGACGCCGCGGGCTTCCGCGCGGGGCCGTGCACTGGGAGGCGCAGGACGCCCGTGCGCAGATCCTCGCGGCGCACGTCCTTCGTGTAGTCGAAGTGCGGGTCCTCGCGCAGCTGCAGGATGAGGGAGACTCCGAGCAGCGCGACGATGATCGTGAACGGCAGCGCCGACAGCATCGCTGCCTGCTGCAGCGCCGCGAGCCCGCCCGTGAGGAGCAGCAGCGACGCGCAGAGGCCCGTGAGGAGGCCCCACACGGTGAGCACCGGCTTGGCCGGTTCGAGCGCACCTCGAGACGAGAGCATGCTCAGCACGAACGTGTTCGCGTCGGCGCCTGAGATGAAGAACAGGACGACGAGGACGATCGCGATCACCGAGGTGATCTCCACGAGCGGCAGGTTCGAGAGCATCTCGAAGAAGGCCGAGTTCACGTCGGCAGTGGCTGCGGTCCCGATGCTGCCGTCGCCGTCGAGGTCGAACTTGATCGCGGAACCGCCGAAGATCGTGAACCAGCCGAAGAACACGAGGCTCGGCACGACCATGACGCCGAGCACGAACTGGCGGATGGTGCGCCCGCGTGAGATCTTCGCGAGGAAGACGCCGACGAACGCACCCCAGCTCAGCCACCAGGCCATCATGAAATAGGTCCACCACTGCATCCACTGCCCGTCGTCCGCGGTGAGCGGCGTGGTGAGGCTCATCTCGAAGAAGTTGCTCACGTAGGCCCCGGTGGAGCGCACGAAGAGGTTCGTGATGAAGTTCGTGGGCCCGACGAAGAACACGAAGATGCCGAGCGCGACCGAGGCCAGCATCGTCGCCTGGGAGATGTACTTGATGCCGCGGTTCACGCCGGAGAGGGCCGAGAGCGTGAAGATGATGGTGATCACGGCGATGACGAGGATCTGGACGAACGTGTCCGTCGGCAGGCCCATCACTCGGTTGAGGCCCTCCGTGATCTGGGAGGCGCCGAGCCCGAGCGAGGTCGTCGTGCCGAAGAGCGTCGCGATGATGGCGAACACGTCGATGACGTTGCCGAGCACCCCGTCGACGCGGTCGCCGAAGATCGGCCGCAGCATGGGGGAGACGAGCCCCGTGTTGCCCTTGCGGTGCGTCGAGTAGGCGATCGCGACGCCGAATACCCCGAACACGGCCCACGCGTGGGGGCCCCAGTCGAAGTAGGAGAACTGCATCGCGACGACGGCGGCCTCGACCGTGCCGGACTCGGCGAGCCCGTGCGGGGGCGTCACGAAGTGCGAGATGGGTTCTGCGACGCCGTAGCTGATGAGGCCCACGCCCATGACGGCGGAGAGGATCATCGCGAGCCACGCCCACGTGCTGAACTCGGGGCGGTCCGTGTCCGCGCCGAGGCGGATGCGCCCGAAGCGGCTGCAGGCCAGGTAGACCAGGAGCCCGATGCAGCCCATGGTGACGAGGAGGTACGACCAGCCGACCGTGGCTGAGGCCCAGTTGATGGCGGCGGTCATGGAGCCGTTGAGGGTGTCAGGGGAGATCGCGGCCCAGGAGACGAACGCCAGGATGAGGGCGATCGACGACCAGAAGACGACGCCTGGCCGGTGGCGGAGCGCGTCCGCGGCCGCTTGCGCGCGGCTCGGGGCGCCCAGCGGTTCGAGGCCGTGACCCGCGAACTGCGGGTCGTCCTGGTCGCTGGGATCCGCGTAATCCGAGAAGCCGGGTCCGCGCCCCGACCACCGTTCCTTGCTGGAGGTGCGTCGAGAGTTCATGTGTTGCTCCACTTCGTGATGTGGCATGGCCCAGGTGGGCAGGTGGCCGCGCGCAGCTGCGCGCGGCCGTGGGGGATCAGAGCTGCGAGAGCCCGCGTCCGTCGAAGAACTTGCCGGCCTTGTAGAGGATGGGCGCGTCGTCGGTGGTCGTCGCGTGGTGCACGCGGCCGATGAAGATGGTGTGCGTGAGCGCCTGGAAGCGCTCCTTGATCTCGACCTCGATCGAGGCTGAGGATCCGTCGATGAGCGGGCTTCCCTCGGGCGCTTCGTGCCAGGTGATGTCGGCGAACTTGTCTGCGCTCTTCGAGGCGAAGGTCGCGAGCACGTCCTGCTGCTCGCTCGAGAGGATGTTGATGCCGAGGTTCGTGGAGCGGAAGAGCGACGGGTAGGTGGAGGAGGACTTCTGCACGCACACGAGCACGAGGGGCGGGTCGAGCGAGACCGAGGAGTAGGCGCTCACGGCGAGCCCGCGCGGCTTTCCGTCTTCATCCTTGGTCGTCACGACGGTGACGCCGGAGATGAACTGCTTGTTGAACGCCTTGAGCATCTCGCGCGGGGGAGCCGTGGACTCGTCCGCGTAGTCGGCGTCGGCGTCCTCGAACGCGGAATGCAGGGACGGGAGTCCGAGGTGCGTGAGGAGCTCGGCGGAGTCCCAGGTGACGCGCTCGTGGGAGATGAGGCCGTCTCGGAGCGTGGCGTAGTTGGATCCGTTCGTGATGACGCGCTTGCCGGTCGGGGGGACGGTGCCGAGCGGCTGCGTGAACGTTCCGTCTGAGGTCCAGAAGACGGCCAACGCGTCGTCTTCCACGAGGACGCGATCGATGCGCGTGACCAGGTCGGGGAACGCGGCGCGCACCTCGGTGACCTCCTGCTTGAACTCGTCGAGTGTCGAGACTCGACCTGACCTTGTGCTCTCGCGCTGGTAGTCCGGGGTCACGAGGGCTTCGAACGCACCGAAGTCACCCCGATCCCACGCGTCGGACCATGCAGCTGCGACAGCATCTTTGATGTTTGCTTGCATGCAACGGAGCGTAACCCCGTGGTCATGCATGCGTCAACGATTGGTTGTAAACGTTGTGTTTCCTGGGAAATGCTCCGTTCGTTGACAATTCTGTGGCATGCCAGATAGCGTTCTTGTATGCAACAGATCACGCCCCTGGGGCTCAGCGATGAGGCCTACGCCGACCTCCCGCTCCTCGAGCGACTCCGCCGCCTGGTCACGAGCGGCACCTACCCTCCGGGCGATCCCATGCCCGAGCTGGTGCTCGCTCAGGAGTTCGGGGTGAGCCGAACACCCATCAGGGAGGCGCTCAAGCAGCTCGAGAACGAGGGGCTCGTCGAGATCCGTCCGCGCGTCGGAACGTTCGTGCGCACCCCCACCCGGCGTGAGATCGTCGAGCTCTTCCAGCTCAAGGAGTCCCTGGAGGGCCTCGCCGCCAACCTGCTCGCCCGCCGCGGGCCGACCTCCGAGCTGGCGACCCTCTCGCGAAACCTCGACGAGAGCGACGCCGCGGTCCACGCCGGCGACACCGCCGAGTACGCACGGCTCGTCCACGAGTTCCACTGGACGATCGTGCTCGGAGCCGACAACGCCAAGCTCGCCGAGCACTACGAGCGGCTCATGAACCAGCTCGCCTACCACCGCATCGTGCTCCGCACCATCGAGCGGCCGGGCCGACTGCTCGCCTCCAACCACGAGCACCGCGCCGTCGTGCGCTCCATCGTCGAGAAGGACGCCATCGGGGCCGAGTTCGCGATGCGCACCCACGTCGAGGCCTCGAGCCGCGCAGCGCTCGCCCCGGCCGACCACGGCAACCCAGCCGACAGCGAGCCCGCGCACGCCTGAACCGCGCCGAGCACCCCACGCTCAGATGATCAGCACCGACCACCAGGAGTCACCATGACCACCACCGTCACAGCGGCAGCGCCGCGCGGGGATGCAATCACGGACCGAGCGCTCGCGCTCGGCGTCCGCAGAATCTTCACCGCCTACGAGGACGTCATCTCCGACGGCGGCGTCGACGCGCCCACCGCCATCCGCCAGGCCAGCGCGGTCGCCGTCGTCCGCAACCCGTGGATCGGCGAGGGACCGCTCGCCGACCTCACCGAGGCCACGGCCGAGGTCGCTCCCATCGTCGCGAAGCTCCTCAGCGACCGTCTGCTCGCCGCAATCGGCGGTGCCGACCGTGTCGAAGCGTTCGGGAAGGCGGCGGTCGTCGGCCTGGACGGCGAGATCGAGCACGCCGGTGCCCTCATCCACACCCCGTACTTCGGCAACCTGCTGCGCGAGTTCCTCGAGGGCACCTCGATCATCTGCTTCTCCGACACGCGAGCCGACGCGGGCGGCGACCTCCGGGTGCCCCTGTGGCACAAGACGGCCGCAGCCACCCGCAGCCACTACCAGTCACTCGACGTGCACCTCGCGGATGCGCCGCACCGCGACGAGATCGCGGTCATCGCGGTCGCATCCTCCGGCCCCCGACCCCACCCCCGGATCGGCGACCGGACCACGGACGTGCCGGTCACCTCCGACATCCTGAAAGGAATCGAAGCATGAAGGTTCGCAAGATCATCACCATCGTCGACGAGACGCTCATCGAGGGCGGACGAGAGGTCTCCCCGTCGGCGCGCACCGCCGTCGTCGCGGCCATCATCGACAACCCGTGGGCCGGCCAGGGCTTCGTCGACGACCTCAGCGCCGGCATCGACGCGGTCGCCTCCGACCTCGGCGCCCTCCTCGCGCCCCGCGTCATCGAAGCGCTCGGCGCTCCGCTCGAGGCCTACGGCAAGGCCGCCATCATCGGCCTGAACGGGGAGATCGAGCACGGCTCCGCGATCATCCACACGCTCAAGTTCGGCGACCACTTCCGCAAGGCGGCGAACGCGAGCACGCTGCTCCCCGCCGTCGAGAAGCGCGGACCCGCCGGTGTGGCGTTCGACATCCCCCTCAAGCACTTCACCGACGCCACCATCCGATCCCACCACCAGTCGTTCGAGGTGCGGATCGCTGACGCGCCGCATCCCGACGAGATCCTCATCGCCCTCGCCGGTGCGGCGCAGGGGCGCCCGCAGCAGCGGCTCGCGGCGCTCTCCACCGAGCTGTAGGCGAGAACCCGCCGTGAGCTCGACCGAGGCGCAGACCCCCATCGTGCTGCTGCACGGAGTGGGGCTCGATCGAACGATGTGGACTCCCGTCGCGGAGCTCCTCGGCCCCCGGGCCGTCGCACTCGATCTCCCTGGCCACGGAGCCCAGTCGCCGCTGCGCACCCCCACGTCGCTCGCCGACTTCGCGGCCGACGTCGAGCGGCGTCTCCCAGACGGGCCGATCCACCTCGTCGGCTTCTCGCTCGGCGCGCTCGTCGCGCAGCACATCGCGAGCCGCGCACCGGAGCGCGTCGCGACGCTCACCTGCGTCAGCTCGGTCTGCAGGCGCACACCGGATGAGCGTGCCGCGGTGCTCGCGCGTCTCGCGTCGGCGCGCACCGACTTCGGCGCGACCGTCGAGCGCTCGCTCGAGCGCTGGTACTCGGGCAGCGGCGTTGGCGCCGCGACGGTCGCCGAGACGAGGCGAGTGCTCGAAGCCAACGACGTCGAGTCGTTCGGGCACGCCTACGAGATCTTCGCGACCGGCGACCAGCAGGTGTCGGCGGCACTCGGCGCGATCACGGCGCCGACCCTCGCCATCACGGGCGAGCTCGACCCAGGATCGACCCCGGACATGACCCGCAGGCTGGCCGAGGCCATCCCCGCGGCGCGGACCCGCACCGTCGCCGGGGTCCGGCACATGCTCCCGGTCGAAGCACCCTCGACGCTCGTCGACGAACTCGAAGCGCTCATCGGCGGGCGCCCCACCTCACCCCACCCCCAGGCATCACGAAGGAGCACACCATGACTGACCGCTACGGCCACTTCATCGACGGGTCCTGGCGCGACCCCGCCGGTGGCGCCTACTTCGAGAGCATCAACCCGGCCACGCTGGAGGTGCTCTACGAGGCGGCCCGCGGCGATGCGGCCGACGTCGAGCTGGCCGTCGCAGCTGCAAGGCGCGCGTTCGAAGCGCCCAGCTGGAGCGGCCTCACCGCGACGCAGCGGGGGAAGCTGCTCCGCCGCCTCGGCGACCTCGTCGCTGAGAACGCCGACGAGCTCGCCCGCCTCGAGAGCCTCGACAACGGCAAGCTCCTCCGCGAGATGCGCGGCCAGCTCGCCTCCCTGCCCGAGTACCTCTACTACTACGGCGGGCTCGCCGACAAGATCCAGGGCTCGCAGATCCCGACAAGCAACCTGCAGATCCTCAACTACACGCAGCACGAACCGCTCGGCGTGGTCGGCGCGATCACGCCATGGAACTCTCCGCTCACCCTCACGACGTCCAAGCTCGCCCCAGCGCTCGCCGCCGGGAACACCGCCGTCATCAAGCCGAGCGAGTACACATCTCGCACCGTGCTCCGCTTCGCGCAGCTCGCGAGCGAGGCGGGCTTCCCAGACGGCGTCGTCAACGTCGTCACGGGATACGGAGCCGAGGCGGGCGCCGCGCTCGTCGAGAACCCAACGATCGCGAAGATCTCGTTCACCGGGTCGACCCGCACGGGGTCCGCGATCGCAGCCAGCGCCGCGGCACGCTTCATCGGATGCACGCTCGAGCTCGGCGGCAAGAGCCCGAACATCGTGTTCGGCGACGCGAACATCGAGAACGCGGCGATGGGCGTCATCGCCGGCATCTACGCGGCCGCGGGGCAGACCTGCATCGCCGGCAGCCGCGTCTTCGCGCACAGGTCCGTCTACGACGAGCTGCTCGAGCGCGTCTCGACGCGCGCGAAGTCGATCGTCATCGGCGACCCCCTCGACGACGCGACCGAGCTGGGACCCCTCGCGTTCGGCGACCAGCTCGACAAGGTCCGCTCCTACGTCGGCATCGGCGTCGACGAGGGCGCAACCCTCTACGCGGGCGGAGGCCGGCCAAACGTCGCGCTTCCCGGGTACTACTTCGAGCCGACCGTGCTCACCGACGTCACGAACAGCATGCGCGTCGTCCGCGAGGAGATCTTCGGACCAGTCGCCGCGATCATGCCCTTCGACACCGAGGACGAGGTCGTCGGCCTCGCCAACGACACCGAATTCGGTCTCGCCGCCGGCGTCTGGACGCAGAACCTCGCGAGAGCCCACCGCATGTCGCGGCGGCTCGAGGCCGGCACGATCTGGGTCAACACCTACCGCGCCATGTCACCCATGTCGCCGAGGCAGGGGTTCAAGAGCTCCGGCGTCGGCATCGAGCACGGCATCGAGTCGATGCACGAGTACACGCGCCTCAAGAGCGTGTGGATCAACACCGACGAGTCGCCCGTCGCCGACCCCTTCGTGATGCGGGGGTAGGGGCCATGCCGCTCATCGACATCTCCATCGCCAAGGGGCGCACGCCCGAGCAGCTCCGCGCCCTCATCGACGGCGTCCACCGCGTCGCCGAAGAGACCGTCGGGGCAGCGCCCGAGAACATCACCGTCGTCGTCCGCGAGATCGAGCACGAGCACTGGTCGCGCGGCAACACGACGATCGCAGAACGAGCCCGCCGCAGCTGACCGCGGAGCACATCCACTCTCGAAAGGACACGACAATGCGTTTCTCTCTGTTCATCCACATGGAGCGCTGGGACGACTCCGTCAGCACCGAGCAGCTGTTCGCGGAGCTCGTCGAGCTGACGCTGCTCGCCGAGAAGGCCGGCTTCAGCACGGTCTGGATCGGCGAGCACCACTCCATGGAGTACACGATCTCGCCGAGCCCCATGCCGCAGCTCGCGTACCTCGCCGCGGTCACCACGAAGATCCGTCTCGGCGCCGGCACGATCATCGCCCCCTTCTGGAACCCGCTCCGGGTGGCTGGCGAGACGGCGCTGCTCGACGTCATCAGCGGCGGCCGCGCCGAGGTGGGTCTCGCCAGAGGCGCCTACCAGTTCGAGTTCGACCGTCTCGCCGGCGGCATGCCGGGCAAGGAAGGCGGGCAGCACCTGCGCGAGCTCATCCCCGCCGTGCGCGAGCTGTGGCAGGGCGACTACGCGCACGACGGCGAGATCTGGCAGTTCCCCGTCTCGACGAGCGTGCCCAAGCCGGTGCAGCAGCCGACGCCGCCGATGTGGGTGGCCGCGCGCGACCCCGACACGCACGACTTCGCCGTCGCCAACGGCTGCAACGTCATGGTGACGCCGCTCATGAAGGGCGACGAGGAAGTCGCGGACCTCGTGAGCAAGTTCGAGACGGCCGTGGCGAACCATCCCGAGGTTGCGCGCCCCGAGATCATGGTGCTGCGCCACACGTTCGTGCACGACGAGGCCGACCCTGAGGGGTGGCGTCCAGCCGCCGAAGGCGTCAACAAGTTCTACCGGACGTTCGACGCCTGGTTCGGCAACAAGACCGACCCCGTCGACGGGTTCCTCGAGCCGAGCCCTGAGGCGAAGTTCGCCGAACGACCCGAGTTCACGCCAGAGTCGCTGCACCGGACGGCGATGATCGGCACCCCGGACGAGGTCATCACCCGACTCCGCGAGTACGAGGCGCTCGGCGTCGACGAGTTCAGCTTCTGGAGCGACAACTCCCTCTCCCACGAGCAGAAGAAGCGCTCGCTCGAGCTGTTCATCGAGAAGGTCGTTCCCGAGTTCTCGTAGGACCCCACGAGGCGGCAGACAGGCGGGCGGGTGCTGACAGGCATCCGCCCGCAGCTGCACCTCCGTCCTCCGACGTGGCGAGGAGCATCTCCGGCACCAGGAGGAGGGATGTCGGTCGCCCGGGGGAAGCCCCGCCCGCGTCGGCTCCGTAGCGTTGACCGCAACGGAAACGACGATGGGAGATGACATGGACAGCACGCAGCAGGACGGCACTCGAGGTGGCGGCGCCAACGGCTCGACCCAGATGGGGACCGGCATCGCCGTCGGGCTCGCCGTCGGAGTCGCCCTCGCCCTCATCCTCGACAGCTGGGCGATCGGTCTGGGGGTCGGCTTGGTTCTCGGCATCGTGACAGGCGCGGTCCTCGACCGACTCGCCAAGCGTGGCCGGCGCCAAGGGGACCCCGGTCTCGAGGATCCCCGTCCGGGCGCTACGCCTTCGGACTCGTGAGCCGCGGCAGCAGCACCGGCGTCTCGCGCTTGTACGTCTCGTAGTCGGCGTCGCCGCCCCACTTCCTGTCAGCCTTCGCTTCCAGGAGCGGCACGCCGCTCACGCGGAGGAGCAGGAGCGCGACGAAGACCGGCGAGATGAGCGCGACCCACTGCCAGCCCACGAGGACGGGCGCGGCGACGACCGCGACGCCCACCCACAGGAGGATCTCGCCGAAGTAGTTGGGGTGGCGGGAACGCGACCACAGGCCCGTGCGGATGAAGCGGCCCTTGTTCGCGGGGTCAGCCGTGAAGGCGTTCTTCTGCAGATCGGCAGCGACCTCGATGATGAACCCGGCCGCCCACACGACCACGCCGACGATCCCCAGCCAGCCGAACGGCTCGCGGTCGTCGGTACCACCCGCGATCGCGATCCACGCGGCGGCCGCGGTGAGGCTCACCCACAGCCCCTGCATGATCCAGACGCGCAGGAAGCGCAGCTTGTCGCCCTTGATGCCGTCGAAGCGGTCGTCGGAGCCGGAGCGGTGGATGCGTGCGAACAGGAACGACCCGAGGCGAAGCGCCCACAGGGCGACCATGGCCCCGAGGACCCAGGCGCGTGCATCCGGTTCGGGCGCCGCGACGAGGAGGCCAACCGTCACGATGATGAACGTCGCGCTTCCCGTGAGGTCGAAGAAGCGCTCCGTCTTCGCAGCTGCAGACGGCAGGTACACGAGGACCTGGATGAGGAAGGCCGCCGCGACCGCCCACGCGTAGAGGGGGACGCCGGCGAGCTGCGTCCCGCCCTGGCTCCCGGCGAGGGCGACGAGGGCCCCGATGGCGACCGCGATGAGAATCGTGACGATCGTCGCCGTGTGCTTCTTTCCTGCGGTGGTGCTGCTGCTCGCGGTGGTCTCGCTGCTCATGCTGGTGCCTCTCGAGGCGTCGGGCGCGGTGGCCGGTGAACGGGAAAAGGAGGGAGTGGGTGGCCGTGCGTCAGGCGTACAGGGCCGCGACGGCGTCGGTGCTGCGCTGCAGGACGGCGGCGCGCTTGAGCTTCAGTGTCGGCGTGATGAAGGTGGGGTCTTCGAGGTCCGTCGCGATGAGCGTGAAGCGTCGGACCTGCTCGCTCCGGGCGACGAGCGCGTTTGCCCGGTCGACGGCCGCCTGCACGTGGTCCCGCGCTCGTGCATCAACGACGGTGAGCAGCTCGTGGTGCGCGGGGTCCGGGTGGGTGGCTGCGGCGATCTCGGCCGAGAACTCGGCGAGCGCCTCAGGGTCGAGGATGATGAGCGCCGACAGGTAGTTGCGCCCCTCGCCGATCATGACGGCGTGCGAGACGAGCGGGTCGGCTTCGACCGACGACTCCCACCTCATGGGCACGATGGTCTTGCCGTTCGAGGTGACGATGACGTCCTTGAGGCGCCCCTCGAGGACAACCCGGCCCTGCTCGTCGAGCCGGCCGAGGTCGCCCGTCCGGAAGAACCCGTCGATGAAGGCGTCGCGGTTGTGCTCCGGGTTCCGGTAGCCGCTGAACACGCCGATGCCGCGGGCGAGGATCTCACCATCCTCGCTGATGCGGACCGTGGAGCCGGGGAGCGGACGGCCGACGGTGCCGGAGCGGATGTCGCTCGGCAGGTTCCCGGTGAGCGGCGCCGTCGTCTCGGTGAGGCCGTAGCCCTCGATGACGGGCACGCCGATACCGCCGAAGAACAGGGACAGGTCGGCGTCGAGCGTCGCACCGCCGGAGAGCACGTGGGTGACTCGGCCGCCCATGACCTGCCGGAGGCGGCTGAAGAAGATCCGATCGAAGGCGGCGTGGCGCAGGCGCAGGCCGAGCGGGGCCCGCGTCCCTGGGGTGGTCGTCTCCTGGAACTCGCCCCACCCGATGGCGGTGCGCTGCGCTGAGGCCCACACTCTGGCGAGGCCGCTGCCGGCGGCCTTGGCTCCTGCTGCGGCCTGGATCTTCTGCAGCACGCGGGGCACGACGACGAGGAACGTCGGCGTCAGCTGGCCGAGTGTCCCGACGACAGCGGCCGGGTCGGCGAGGTGCGCGATGCGCATGCCGCTGGCGAGGCAGATGAGCTGCAGGCCTCGCGCGAGCACATGGGCGAGGGGCAGGAAGATGATCGTGTTGCCAGCCGGGTGCACGACCTCGCCGTAGGCGGCCGCGATGTTCAGCACCTGACCGAGGAAGTTCTCATGCGTCAGCACCGCGCCCTTGGGCTCGCCGGTCGTGCCGGACGTGTAGACGATGGTGGCGGGGGAGTCGGGCGCCGCGAGCAGTCGCCGCTCTTCGAGTGCCTCATCGGCGACGCCTGCCCCCAGCGCGGCGAGCCGCTCGAGGTCGCGGCCCTCGCCCTGGCCGGACGCGGCATCCAGCGACCACACGCCCAGTGCATCCGAGCCGCGTTCGGAGAGCGGCGCCTCGAGAAGCTGCACGTGCTGGGTGCTGCCGCCGAAGGCGAGCACGACGCGGGCGTCGTGGATGATCGCGGAGACCTGCGTGGGCGCCGACGTCTCGTAGATCGGCACGACGACGGCGCCCGCGAACCAGACCGCCAGATCTGCGACGGCCCACTCGTACCGGGTCGGGGCCATGATGGCGATGGAGTCGCCAGGGCGCACCCCGAGCGCGACGAGGCCCTTCGCGACGGCGCGCACCGTGTCGGTGTACTCGCGCGTCGAGACCTGGCGCCAGGCGCCGGACGGAGCGGCGGGTTCGATCGGAACGTCGAACGCCGCATGGTCGGGAGCCGATTCGAGGCGGCGGACGAGCAGGTCGGTCACGTTCCGGTAGGTGCCCGCTGCCCCGATGGTCTCGGGGCCCACGAGGAGAGGGGTGGTCGATTCCAGCACTGCAGCCGCCTTTCGCGCGCCGGGTCACTTCACCCGTATGCGAGGAGGTTCGGAGCAGGGGGGCCGGTGGATTGGACCGTATCGCAAACCCAGGGCGGATGAGCACGACCCGCCGGAACTTACCTAGGCAGGCTAGGTATTATGCGACCCGGGCTGCCGTCTGGCGCTCGGAGCGGAGCTCGCGGCTGGTGCGCGGGCGGCGGACGAGCGCATCCGCCGCCCATCGGCCGCCACCGGTCAGGACGAGCGCGATGCCGATCAGTGCGAGCACGAGCACGAACTCGTATCCGCCGTCCTGGGCGAAGAAGCCGGCGGTGAAGTGCACGGTGAACATGGCCCCGAGGGAGACGATCGCGAGCAGGGCGGCCGCGACGCGCGTGAGGAGACCGACGATGAGCAGGGCTCCCGCGACGATCTCGACGAAGGGGAGCGCTGCTCCGGCGACGTCGGCGAGGGGCACGCCGAGGCCCGCGAGCATCTCCTGCACGCCGCCGATCCCGGTCGTCGTGAGCTTCTGGATGCCGTGCAGCAGCATGGTGGCGCCGAGGGCGAGACGGAGGATGAGCAGTGCGGCGTTCGCTGAAGATGACATGCGCTCGACGGTAGGAACGGCGGGCCGCCGGAACCTGGGAAGCCTGGCCGGTCGTGCTCCATGGGGCCAGCCGCCGGCTCCGCGCCATGAGTTCGGCCTGAGAGCCGGGGTTCACTCGATTCCACGGGGAATTGCCGGTCTCCCTGCGCACGAAGCGCCCAGCCCGGTGAGCGGCGCGTCAGGAGCGCGGAGACCGTATGACTTTCCTATGACTCGCGGTGGCCCCTCGTGCGCCGGGCGTGGCTCACGGCGGCGCACGGCGACGCACGACCGGCTCGGCAGCTCGGCAGAGATCGTTGCGGCGTTGCGGCGTTGCGCCGCCTGGGATGCTCAGCCGAGCGGCTCGACGCTGGTGCCCGTCTCGCTCGCCTTGCCGAACTTCGGAACCGCGCCAACGAACGTGCATCCGCGGAACGTGGTGGCCGCATTGAACTTCGCGCCGGTGAAGCTGCAGTCGATGAACCGGGTGTTGGTGAACTCCGCGCCCGACAGTTCCGCGCCGTCGAAGGTGCAGTTCGAGAAGACGGTTCCTGGCACCGCGCGGAGGCGTCGCAGCTTCGCGTCGGCGAAGGAGCAGTCGGAGACTTCGGGGCCGATGGACGCCTGCGGGATGTTGGCCCCCGTGAAGGTGCAGGCGCGCAGGGCGCCTTCGAGTCGTGCGTGCGCCGTGACCTTCGCGCGCTCGAAGCGGACGTGCGTGAGCGTGCTGTCCCTGATGGTGAGGCCACCCGTGAGGCCGCTCGCGTCGACCTCGGTGAGCTCGAGGTGGGTGATGCTCACGCCGAGGCTGCCGGCCTGCAGGCCTCGGAGGTCGGTCGCCGCCGATGCCGGGTCGTGCCAGCTCGGCATGATGCGGTGCGGCCCCGGAACCACCTCGGAGAGCCGCGCGAGCTGGGTTCGCAGCGAGGAGAGTTCCTGGGAGGTCCAGCGATCGCTGAGGGTCTTGGTGTCGGCGGCGCGCATGCCCTCGAGCGTACTTCGCCTGCGATGGCTATCTTGGTGACCGAGGCGATCAGATGAGTGCACAGGAGCAGGAGCGGCTCGTTGCGTGGAGCAGCGAGCTGAGGGCGGTCCACGCGCGTCTGCGCAAGGCTCTCGCCGTCACGCACGAGGCGGTGAAGCGCGGCGACCCGGCCGGGCCAGCCGCCCGCGACCTGCTGCTCTACTGCCACGGGTTCTGCACCGCGCTCGATGGTCATCACCGCGGCGAGGACCGCGAGCTGTTCCCCGCGATCGCCGCGGCGCATCCCGAGCTGCGCGACACGCTTACCCGACTGCAGCAGGACCACTCGATGATCGCGCACCTCCTCTCCGGCCTCCAGGCCTCAGTGGAGGCGGGGGAGCCTGCAAGCCAGCTCGACCGGCACCTGGAGGGCATCGCGGCGATCATGGAGTCGCACTTCCGATACGAGGAGCGTCAGCTGCTCGACGTGCTGGAGACACTGGCCCTCGACGCGGACCCGGCGGTCGTGCTCGGGCCCCTCTGAGCGGACGGCGGGCGATCCGGCCCCGCGGTTGCCGGGACCGCGCTCAGTGGTGCCCCTCGCTGGGATCCACTGCTGGTGCGCGGTGCGAGGTCCAGGCAGCCCACAGCTCGCGGTACGGTCCCTCGATCTCGAGCAGCTCGTCGTGCGTTCCATCTTCGACGACGCGGCCGTGCTCCATGACGAGCACCCGCTCGGCGCTGCTCGCCTGCGACAGGTGGTGGGCGATGGTCACGACCGTCCGCCCGGCGAGCGCGCGCCGAGCGGCGGCCTCGAGGGTGCGAGCGTCGGCGGTGTCGGCGTCCGCTGTCGCCTCGTCGAGGATCACGATCGGCGCCCGCGTCACGAGCGCACGCGCGAGGGCGAGGCGGTGCGCATCCGTCGCGCTCACGTCTGCGTTGCCCTCGCCGACCATCGTGTCGAGGCCATCCGTGAAGGTGTGCCGCCAGCGGGGGCCCGCGACCGACTCGAGTGCGTCCCGCAGCTCGTCGTCGCTCGCCGACTCCCTCGCGATGAGCAGGTTGTGCCGCAGGGTGCCCGAGAAGACGTGCACGTCCTGGCTCACCATGACGATGCGGCTCGCGCGTTCGAGTTCGCTCATCTCGGCGGGGTCGAGGCCGCCGACGTCGACGTGCCCCGCGCGAACCTCGAGGAGGCCCATGAGCACCCGGGCGAGGGTGCTCTTGCCGGCGCCGGACGAACCGACGACGGCGACCCGCTGACCGGCGGGGATGCGCAGCTCGCCGATCCACAGCACGGGCGGGCGACCTGGGTAGGCGGCTTCCACGGACTCGAGGGTGATCTCCGGCGCCGGCGGGTCGCCAGCGGCGGCGCCTGCGATCGCCGCGCCCGCGTTCGCGAGACTCTCCCCGAGGGCCACGCGCACACGCGGCTGCTCGTCCGGTGGCACCGGCGCGAGCTGGATGACACCCGCGACGCGAGCGAGGGAGGCGCCCGCCGACTGCAGGTCGTCGACGAGCATGAGCAATGAGATGAAGGGGCCGAAGAGGGCCTGGAAGAGCAGCGCCGCCGTCGTGACCTCGCCGATCGTGGCGGCACCGGTGAACGCGAGCCACGCCCCGACGAGGAGCACGGACGTCAGCCCGACCGCCTCCGCCATGTTCATGCGGAACCCGAACCGGCTCTGCACGATGCGGGTGCGCAGCGCCCACCTGAGCACGTTCCAGGAGCGGTTGCGGATGCGCTCCGTGATGGCCCCGCCCCAGCCGTAGGCGTGCACGGTCGGGAGTGCCTGTATGGCGGAGACCATCTCGCGGGACCGCGACGCGATGGCGACGCGTTCCGCGGCGTAGAGGCGGGGAGCCTTCCGCAGGTAGCGCCAGAGCGCGAACGCGTGCACCGGAACGACCGTGAGCATGGCGAGCAGGAAGAACGGGTTCAGCACGGCGAGCCCGACGCCCGTCGCGAGGACCGCCAGGCTGGCGGACACGACCGCGGGCACGGCGCCCGTCGTGACCTCGCCGACCGTGTCGACGTCGTCGGTCGCCCTCGAGACGAGCTCGCCGTCGGCGACCTCGTCGACGAGCACGGCGGGGAGCGCGAGCGACGCAGCCACGAAGTCCTCACGGAGCCGTGCGAGCGCCGTCTCGAGGACTGCCGCGAGCGCCATCGAACCCAGCGCTCCGAGCGCCGCGCTGCCAGCGACGCCGGCGAGCAGCATGAGGGCGACCTCGACGAGGCTCCGATCGACGCCCGTGACCGCGTCGACGAGACGCCCGAGCCCCGCCGGGACCAGCAAGGCAGCCGCCGCGGCCGCGCCGAGCAGCACGATCGCGAGCACGAGCATCCAGGGGCGCAGCGTCAGGAGGCGCCAGGCGAGGCGCGCGGACCGCTTTCCCGTTGCGATGGGGAGCCCGGGTGTGACGGGCTGGGTCTCGGCCTGCAGGCCAGAGGTGGCGCCGCTCATGCGATGGCCTCCGCGTACTCGGGGTGCGTCGCGAGCAGCTCGTCGTGGGTGCCTTCCGCGGCGAGCATCCCGTCGCGGAGCACGAGCACCCGGTCGGCCCGCACCAGCAGCTGCGGGTTGGAGGAGACGACCACGGTCGCTCTGCCTGCCGTCGCCGTGCGCATGCGCTCGCCGATGTGCTGCTCGGTGACGGCGTCGATCGCGCCCGTGGGCTCGTGGAGCACCAGCACGGGTGCCGGGGCGGCGAGGGCCCTGGCGAGAGCGAGGCGCTGCCGCTGCCCGCCGGAGAGCGTGCGGCCGGCGCCGCCGAGCGGGGTCCGGATGCCCTGGGGGAGCTGTTCGAGCACGTCGTCGAAGGCAGCCGCCGCGAGGGCGTCGCCCGGGGAGCTGGCTGCGCGCCCGATGCCGACGACGTTGGCCGCGACCGTGCCGGGCACGGTGTGCGCCGCATGCGGGGCGGCCGTCACGAGCTCGTGCAGGCGGTCGGCGTCGACCTCGTCGAGCGGGAGGCCGTGGACCTTGACGGTGCCGCGTGGCGGGTGGATGCGCCCGCCCAGCAGCTCGACCAGCTCGGCCGCGTCGTGGGCTTCCGCGACGACGCCCACGATCTCGCCCCGCTCGACCGCGAAGTCGAGCCCACGGAGGTGGATCCCGGCGAGCCCGGCAACCGCGAGCGCGGGCGCGGGCGGGACGGTCGCTGCGGGTCCTGCCTGCTCGCCCGCTCGGGTGTCGCGCGCGTACGGCGCCTCCAGCAGCGACAGCACGCGCTTCGCGGAGGCGCCCGCCCGCGCCCAGACGGCGCCGACGTTCACGGCGAGCGCTTCCATCGGGCCCATGACGACCTGCACGACGCCGACGACGGTGATCAGCTGGCCGACGGTGATGGCGCCCTGGAAGGCGAGGAGCGCGGCGATGACGCCGATCGCGACGACGAAGATGCCGGTCGCCGTGCTCGAGACGGCGACGAACCATGCCTCGGCTCTGCGCGTCGCGATCGCGGCGACTCTGGCGCGCTCGCTGGCGTCCGCGTACGTGCGGGAGGCGCGGCCAGTGGCCCCGAGGGCGGTGAGCGTGCGGAAGCCGGCGATGGCGTTCGCCGCCAGCGACGCGGAGTCCGCGGTGAGCCGCTGCTGGTGCTCTGCCCTCGAGCGGAGGTGCCTGCCGAAGCGGTCGAGGAGCAGCAGGAACACGGGCCCGCCGAGGATCACGGCGAGGCCGAGCGGCCAGGCGATGCTGATCAGCACTGCACCGGCGGCCACGACCGCCGCCAGCTCGGCGACCGGGTGCACGAAGAGGAGCCCGCCGAACGCGACGCGCTGCACATCCGAGCCGCCGATGCCGAGCAGCTCGCCGGTGGGCCGCTGCCGGTCGCCGAAGCCGCGCGGGTCGAGGGAGCGCTCGCTCACGCGCATGCGCAGCTCGTGGTGGGCGCGCTGGATGCCGTTGACGAGGAAGTACACGCCGGCCCGGTACGACCAGGCGAGGAGCACGAACACACCGACGAGCACCGCGGCCCAGACCGCGAGCTGCGGGAGGTCGCGGTCGACGATGCCACGGTCGATGACGAGCCCGACCACAACCGGCACCGCCACCTCGCACAGCTGGTGCGAGACGAACAGGGTGGTCGCGGGCACCAGCCAGCGCTTCACGCTCAGCGCGGTCTGCACGATGAGGCGGCGCGGCCCCGTCGTCTGAGCGGCTGCTGGCATTGCTGCTGGCATGCGGCGGCCTCCTGGCGGCTTCGGTCGGGGCGCTCCGGATGCGCGAAGCCGCAACGAGCGACGCCCGTGGTGAGGGCGACCTCCCCATTTTTCCCTACATTCGCGAATTCCGCCCCCTCCCCGCGGGCGTGCGACTGGATGAGGCGGTCGAGACGCCGCCCCCGCTCAGTCGAGCGAAAGCCACCCGCCGAGGTGGGCTGCCACGCTGACATCGCCGGGGAGCGGTCGAATCGTGTCGTCCGTCACCTGCTCGGTGCGCCAGCCCGCTGACTCGCCCCAGCGTTCCTCTCGGCGCAGCGCGCGTTCGGACCGCACGAGGACGTGCTCGCCGATGCGCACGGCGCCCAGGTCGGAGCTGCCGACGCTGGCCGCAGCGTCCTGGAGGGCCGTCGACGCGAGCCGGGCTGTCCCTGTGCCCGACACAGCCTCAGCGCGGCCATCGAAGTGCACGGCGGTGTCGAGGTCGATGCGGACGCGGCCCCGCGGCGTCGGCCCCGCGGCAGACAGCACTCTCGGGTCCGCCGCGAACAGGGGATGCGTCCCGGCCGGGACGACGACGCTCGCGTGCGGCAGCTGCTCGAGCAGGGTGTCGACGCACACGAAGGCCGCGCCGTCGCTCGGCGCCGCATCCAGCACGACGACGACGTCGTGGGCCGCGCCGTGCAGGGCACGCGGGCGGGAGCCGGCCACGCCGATCTTCTGCGCCAGCAGCATCGTCTCTCGGTTCTTCTGCTCCTGCCGTCGGGCGTCTGCCGAGCTCCTGCCCGCCCAGTCCGGACCGTCGTGCCAGGCCACGGCGAGGGGCTCGTATGCCAGCACGGCGCCGGCTAGCCAGGCGCGGCTCGCCCAATCCCAGTCCTCACCGCCGTAGCCCAGGAAGTCCTCGTCGAAGCCGCCGGTCTCGTCGAAGAACCACCTGGTGCAGGAGAAGACGGCCCCGATGACGAACCGGTAGGAGCGGTCGTCAGCGTCGAGCAGGTTCCTCGACGCGCGGTAGGCGGAAGCCAGCCAGCTGGGCTCGGGGAGCTCCCGCGCCGGTCCCGCGGTCTCGACGGGCGCATCCGCATCCGCGCCGGTGAAGTCGGCGTGCCTGCGGTGACCCGCGACGACCGCTTCCGGCAGCAGCGAGGGAAGCGCCGCCATGCGTGCCACGTAGTCGGGTTCCGGGGACGTGTCGGCGTCCAGGAAGCACAGGATGTCGCCCGTCGCGGCCCTCGCACCCAGGTTGCGGGCGGACCCGGCCCGGAACCCGCGGTTCTCCTGGGCCAGCACGCGGACGCCGACCGGGACCGTCGGGGGCACGAGGGAGCCGTCATCGACGACGATGACCTCCATGAGGTGCGCCGGATGCGTCTGCCTGGCGAGCGCCGCGATCGTGCGGTCGAGCTCGGCCTGCTGCTCGAAATGCGCGACGATGACCGACACCGACCGCGGCGTCGCGGTTGTGGTCTCGCTCTGAGCGTCGACCAGATCCCACCGGTTGCCCGGAACCGTTCGTCCGAACGGCGGGAGCCTCGGAGCACCGCGGGTCACAGCGCCGCCCACCAGCTGAGGTAGGCGCGGGCGATCTCGTCGATGCTCGGGGAGGTCGACGTCCCGTCGTCGAGCCACGTCGACTCGGGCCGCAGGAGCGCGAGCTGCAGCGCCGTCGCGAGCTCACCGGAGCGAACGAGATGCATGGTCTCTGGCCGGATGGCGTCCATCTCACGGAAGTAGTCGGAGTCCACGGTCAACGGCCTGCGGCCCGCGGAGAGCCAGTCGGTGAGGGAACCGGAGGCTGAGACGTGCTGGTGGGCGATGATCGGGACGGCCACGCTGCGGCTGCGCTCGAGGCGCTCCTCGGGTGAGAGGAAGCCGGTGCTCGAGAACTCCACGCCAAGCCCGCGCGCGTACCGCTCCAGATCCGCGAGCTCCTGCTCGTGCCCCGCGGACGCGCATCCCAGCGCGACGACGCGCGGCCGCCGCTCGCTCGGAATGGCGGCGACCGCGTTGACGACCTCGAGGTGCCCCTTGCCCGGGTAGTAGAAGCCGAGCACGGCGACCTCGTCGGTGGGGAGCCACTCGTCGGGCCGCGGCTGGGGTGGCTGCGCGGGGAGCGGCACGACGTGCACCTGCACGCGGCTGCCGAGGGCGGCCTCGAGGAGGCGCTGCTCGTGCGTGCTGTTGACGACGGTGCCGGCTGCTGCCGCGACGACTCGGCGATAGCACTCGGAGCGGCGGGGGAAGCCCTTCGCTCCGTCAGAAGCCTGCGGCACATCGTGGAGCGTGACGCTCACGGGTCCCCGCGCGGCGAGACGCTCGAACCGCTCGGCCGCCCGCTCGGGCGTGCTGCCCCAGAGGCGGTCGGTGAAGTGGACGTGCGCGAGCTGCGACGAGACGAGCCCGTGCGCGCTGCGGTAGGTCACGGCTGAGTCGAGCTTCGCGACGGCCGTCGCCACGGCGCGGGCGTACTGGTCGACACCGTGGGTCTCGTCGTCGCGGTGCAGCAGGAGCGGAGGGGCGTTCACGCGGCCCTCAACGTCTCGATCGTCGCACCGTGTCTCGCGAATCCGGCGGCAACGGCGTCGGGATGCTCGGCGTACCACTCGAGGTGCGCGGCCCGGATGCGGTCGGCGTCGATCGGCTCGCCGTCGCGTGTCCACGACTCGGTCGGCTCCGCGTCGAGGCCCCAGGCGTCGATGACCGCCTGCTCGCGCGGCGCGTGGATCGAGTTCAGGATCTCCCGGTCGAGCGTGAGCTCCCGCTCCGGGAGGCCGAGGCGGTCGCGGACGCGCTCCGCGGTCGCGAGCCAGATGGGGTTTCCCGGGTGGTTGATCGTGCGAGCCTGCGCGAACGAGGGGCGGGCGAAGAGCTCGGAGACGCGCACGGTGCCGTGTCGGTCCTCGCGTTCCCGCAGCTGCACGATCGAGTCGGCGCCGACCGCCCTGATCGCGGTGCGCGACGGCGACTGGGGCAGCGCATCCAGACCCGCGGCCTCTGCGAGGGTGCGGAGGTCGTGGTAGGGGACCAGGGGAGGGACGAGCGAGGTGTCGGACGGTGGCCGGACGATCGCCTGGAACGGGTACAGCCCCGCGAACCTGATGACGGGGAACAGGGCGGTGCGTGCACCAGCCCGCAGTCGGGTGGTGAGCTGCTTCGTGCCGACGGGCAGCCCACGGTAGTCGTCGCGCACGGGCTGCGCGACGAGGAAGCTGGCGCGGGCGAGCCACGCCTCCAGGTGCGGCAGGTCGGCAGGCTCGAGCTCGTGCACGGGCGGTGTGCGGATGAAGCGCACGTCATCGCCGAGGGCGAGGCGCAGCGACTCCGCCTGGCAGTTGCCGATCGTGAGACCGATGGGTCGGTCGTCGCCCGCAGGGTCCGGGGCGCCTCCCGACGTGAAGAAGTCTGCGTAGTGCGTGAGGCGTGCGGTGGCGTGCGTCATCGAGGGGAGAGATCTCCGAACCTGCCGAGGTGGGTGGGGGCGAGTTATCTTAGCTCCCGCGCGACCTGGCGCAGTGCGGGGTTGAGTTCCGGGTGCACGAAGTGGTAGCCGGCCTCCGTGAGCCGCTGCGGTGTGACCCATCTGCTCTTCAAGACGAGCTCGGGCTCGGTGCGCAGCACGGCCATCGCGGGCTCGAGCATCCACCGCCAGGACGGCAGCCCGAACGGGGCACGCACGACGCCGCGGATGCTTGCCATGAGCGTTCGATTGTCGCTCGGGTTGGGGCTGCTCACGTTGATGGCACCGTCGAGGTCGTCCCGCTCGATCAGGAACCTGACGGCGCCGATCACGTCGTCGACGTGCACCCAGCTGAACTTCTGACGGCCCCGCGTTCGGTACTGCGGGGCGCGCCCGTCGCCGCTCGGTGCGGGACCGATGCCGCGGTAGCGCCGGTGGTTCGGGGCCCAGCCGTCGATGTTCGGGCCGCCGAGGCCCAGGCGCGCCAGCGTGAAGAGGGTGCTCGCGGCTGGGCCGTCGCCGAGCACGATGGCCATGCGCAGCGCGACGCGACGCGTCTTCGGGAGGGTGCCCTCGAAGAACGCACGTTCCCAGTTGCGGGCCACGTCGACGGAGAAGCCCTGCCCGAGCTCGCCCTCGGACTCCGTGTTCGGCCGGTCGGTCGCGTGGCGGTAGATGGTTGCGGTGGAGGCGTTGAACCACACTCGCGGCGGGTTCGGCACGGCTGCGACCGCGCGCCGCAGCTCGGCTGTCGTCTCCACGCGGGAGCGCAGGATCTCGTTCCGGTTCGCGTCGTTGTACCGGCAGTTGACGGACTTGCCGGCGAGATTGATGAGCACCTCGGCGCCGTCGATGGCGTTCTGGATGGCGTCTGCATCACCCCATCGGACGGTCTCGCGCCTGCCGATGCGGACGACCTCCCAGCCTTCGCCCTCGAAGTCGGACGCGAGCGCTCGCCCGACGAATCCGCTCGCCCCGGCGATGACGACGCGGCGCGCGTGCGGTCGCTCTTGCCCGCGGCTGGCGTGGTTGTGCTGTTCCATGAGGCTGAGTGTAGTACTTTCTGAACATGTTCAGTTTTGAGCCCGGTGGCCACAGCGACGACTCGGACGGCCCCGACGGCGAGGCACCCCGAGGAGAGCGAGGACCAGCGCTGCCGTCCACCAAGCGGGAGCGCACCCGAGCGCTCATCCGCGACGTCGCTCTCCGCTCCTTCCGCGAGCGCGGCTACGACGCGACGACCATTCGTCGCATCGCCGAAGAGGCCGGCGTGTCGGTCGGCACCACCAACTACCACTTCGCGACCAAGAACCACCTCGTGCAGGAGCTGTACCTCGACGTCCAGGAATCGCACGCAGACGCTGCGATCGGGCAGCTGGAGGGCGTCCGCGAGCTCACCGAACGGCTCGCGATCGTCTACCGCACCGGCCTGGAGCAGCTCGAGCCCTACCATCCGCACGCACCGGAGTTCCTCGCCGCCGCGGTCTCGCCCCGCTCACCCATCAACCCGCTCTCCGAGGAGTCCGCGCCCGCGCTCGCGGTGATCCGTGGACTCTTCGAACGCGCCGTCGACGGCGCCAAGTCGCCGCTCCCCGACGAGTTCAAGGCCGGCCTCCCGCAGGTGCTGGTGCTGAGCCACCTGCTGCTGGCGCTCCTCTGGGTCTACGACTCGTCACCGGGGCGCGAGCGCACGCACCGCATCCTCGACCGTGCCCTCAACCTGCTGCGCATGACGCTGCCGCTCACGCGCATCCCCGTCGTTCGGGCCCCGCTGCGGGAGCTGCTCGCGCTCGCGGGGGAGGTGCGCGCCTGATGCGGCCCTCCCTGTCCGGACGCAGCGCGGCCCTGTCTGGACGCAGCGCGGCCCTGTCTGGACGCAGCGCGGCCGACGAGAACGACGCCAAGCCGCTGCAGTCGGTCTACGAGCAGATCCTCGGGCCGCGGATCGAACTCCTCCACCCGCAGCTGCGCCGCTACTTCGGCCCCATCCCCGCGGGGCACGAGGGACGGGGCAGTGGGGTCTACTCGTGGGCGGGAGGCCGGCACTCGATGCTGCGGCCTGTCCTCGCCTGGCTCGCCTGGCGGCATGTCCTGTTCCCCGAGCGCGGCCGCAACGTGCCCTTCACCATCCGCAACCGGCCGGAGGGTGACGGCGCGCTCTCCGCCAGGCGCGAGTTCACGTTCCCGCTCGTCACCCGCGTCATGGAGGACACCATGAGGGTCGTCCCCGGGGCGGGCGGCAAGCCGCGGCTCGTCGACCGGCTCGGGCGCCGAAGGGGGCTCGAGGTCGAGCTCGAAGTCAGCGTGCACGAGGGCGCCCTGCGGATGCGCTCGACGCGCCTGTGGCTGCGGATGCGGGTCCCGGGCGCCCCCAGATCGCTGTGGCCGGCGGGTGTGAAGGTCGCGCCGCTCGGGGATGTCACTGGCGCAGAAGTGCCTGCCCGGGACGTGCCAGCTGCCACCGCTGCCACCGTGAGCACCGCAGCTGTGCCCGCCGGGAGCGTGACCTCCAGGAGCATCGAGCCGCGCGGAGCGGTGCTACGCCTGCCGCTGCCCCGGGTCGTCACGATGACGCTCGACGAACGGGCGCACCCCGACGGCAGCGGGCGCCAGTGCGTCGACGTGCGCCTGCGGTCGCCGATCATCGGCGATGTGTTCCGCTACGTGGGCGAGTTCGAGTACGCCGTCGTGCCCGCGAGCGAGCCTGACACGACCGGCGGATTCTCGGGCGCGAACGCGTAGTCTCGCGCCGGAACAGCCCAACCGCGGAAGCAAGCACCCGGAGGTCACATGCAGACGAGCACCGAGATTCCAGAGGTCGCCATCGGCGGCCAGGTCAAGCGGACGATCGCCATCCTCGGCGCGGGTGGCGACCTGACGGAGCGCCTCCTCCTCCCGGGGATCGCGAAGGTCGCCGACGCGAGCCCCGACGTCGAGCTGCACATCATCGGCGCCGCCCGCACGCCGCAGACGCGCGACGAGTGGCGGGACGTCGTCAGGCAGAGCCTCGACGATGCGGGGGTCTCGCAGCGCACGATCGACTCGCTCGTGTCGCGCTCGGAGTTCGTGGCGACAGACGCCTCCTCGGCCGAGGAGCTGCGCGAGCTGCTCGAAGCGTGCCCGAGCTCGCCGCTGCTCTACGTCGCGCTGCCGCCCGTCATGGGCGAGAAGGTCGCGGCGGCGCTCGCCGAACTCGACCTCCCCGACGACGTCAGGATCGCGATCGAGAAGCCGTTCGGTGAGAGCGAGGAAAGCGCACGGGCGCTCAACGAGGCGCTCGCCGCCGTCGTGCCGGAGGATCGCCTCTGGCGCATCGACCACTTCCTCGGCACCCCCGCCGCAGTCGAGCTCATCCGGTCACGGGAACGGATCGAGGCGAGCGGTGTGCCGGTTGGCGACGTCGGGTCGACGACGAAAGGCACGGGGGACACGCGGGACGCGGAGTCGCGAGGCCGCGTCGAGATCATCTTCGAGGAGGGCCTCGGCATCGAGGGTCGGGGCGCCTTCTACGACGACACGGGGGCGCTGCGGGACATGCTGCAGAGCCACCTCATGCTCATGCTCGCGTTGACGGCCATGGAGCAGCCGGGCGAGGAGCCCGGTGCGCTCGACGACGCCCTCGCGGTCGTCCTGCGAGCCACCCGCGTCTGGGACGAGCATCCAGTGTCGGCCCGCCGTGCCCGCTACGCGGCGGGGGAGGTCGACGGGAACCGTCTCCCGGCCTACGCCGATGAAGAGGACGTGGATGCCGACCGGGGGACCGAGACGCTCGCCGAGCTCACGCTCCGGGTCGACACCCCCAGGTGGCGCGGCGTGCCGTTCGTGCTGCGCTCCGCGAAGGCCATCGGCGAGGCGCGGCAGGAGATCGTGCTGACACCCGGAGACGGGGCGGCGCCCACGCGCATCCCGCTCCGCGCCCCGGCCGACGACAGCAGCGCCGACCCGTACGCGCGGGTCATCGCCGGCCTGCTCACCGGCAACACGCTGCTCTCGGTGCGTGGCGACGTCGCCGAGGAGCTGTGGCGCATCGTGACGCCCGTGCTCGAGGCGTGGGAGAGCGAGGCGGGAGAGCTGCCCGAGTACGCGGCGGGCACCGTCGGCACCGATGCCTGACGTGGACGCCTGACGCTGACGCTGATGTTGACGCCTGAAACGGCGAGTGAACGAGAGCGGGGCGGCACCAGCATGAACTGGTGCCGCCCCGCGGCCGTCTCGCCCGAGGCGGAGGTCGCTACGTGCGGAGCCCCTCGAAGAGGGGCTTGTACGCGAAGCCAGCGATGAGGGCGCCCACGATGGGGGCGAGGATGAACACCCACAGCTGCGACAGCGGCACCGACCCGCCGAAGATGGCTGTGGCGATGGAGCGGGCCGGGTTGAGCGAGGCGTTGGACACCGGGATCGTCATGAGGTGGAAGAGCGTCAGCGCGAGGCCGATCGCGAGAGGAGCGAAGCCGCTCGGCGCGCGGCGGTCGGTGACGCCGAGGATGACGGAGAGGAACAGCGCCGTCGCGACGACCTCGGTCACGATGACGGCGACGAGACCGAACCCGCCTGGCGATGCCTCGCCGTAGCCGTTCGACGCGAAGCCGCCCTCCTGTGCTGCGGCGAGGAAGCCGTCCGGGCCGTTGGCGGCGATGAGGAAGACGACGGTCGTGGCGAGGATGCCGCCGAGGATCTGCGCGACGACATACAGGGGCACGTCCTTCCACGCGAAGCGGCCGGCGGCAGCGGCACCGACGGTGACGGCCGGATTGAAGTGACCGCCGGAGATGTGGCCGACCGCGTAGGCGCCCGCGATGACGGTGATCCCGACGGCGAGCGACACGCCGACCCAGCCGATCCCGGTCTCGGCGACGCCGTTCGCGGCGCTGATGATGCCGAACACGAGCAGGAAGGTGCCGAAGAACTCGGCGGCGAGGCGGCTGGCCGTCGACGGGGCGCGGTCGATGGCGACGTCGGCGATTGCAACATCGGTGGTCATGGATGCTCCTAGGAGGGTGGGCGGCGGGAACCTGGATTCTCGCCGCGCGTTGATCTCGGGAACGAGGATGCTCGTCCCACGACCCAGGGCTCGCCTGGGGGATCGTTCCCGCTGAATCGACTCTGAAGTGTACGACAAAACCCACCGTTTGGTCGCTCTGGGGCGGTGGGTGGTGCCGGTGTCCCTTCGCTCGCGCGCCAGAGGCGCAGCGAGCATGCGCCCGTCTCTTCGCTCGGCGCGGAGGCCGTGAGCATGTCGAAACTGCATCGGGTCATGCCGAATCTGAAGCGCCAGTGTCGGCGGACGGCCATAGCCTCGAAGAAGGACTCAGTACCGCACGAGGCTCGTCACCGCACGAGGCTCCAACGCACGACGAAAGGCACGCAATGACGCTGGCACCACATTCGCTCATCGCCGGAAGCAGCGAGCTCGGGGGAGGCGACGAGCTTGTCGCCCGTCGCGCCGCAGACGGGGCGGTGCTCGAACCGGCCTTCCGCAGCAACACCGCGGAGGAGCTTGAGCTGGCCGTGCAGGCCGCGCACGACGCGTTCGATGTCTACCGTGCGACGTCACCGGCCGACCGGGCGGCGTTCCTGGAACGCATCGCCACGGAGATCGAGGCGGACAAGGACGAGATCATCGCCCGCGCCCACGAGGAGACGGGTCTGCCCGTCGCGCGGCTCACCGGTGAGGTCGGTCGCACCACGGGCCAGCTCCGGCTCTTCGCGAAGGTCGTCGCCGAAGGCGGCTGGCAGGGCGCCCGCATCGACGAGGCACTGCCGGATCGGACCCCGCTGCCCCGCGCCGACATCCGCCAGCGCAAGATTCCCCTCGGCCCCGTCGCGGTCTTCGGGGCGAGCAACTTCCCGCTGGCCTTCTCGACCGCAGGCGGGGACACCGCGTCGGCGCTCGCCTCCGGCAGCCCCGTCATCGTGAAGGCCCACAGCGGCCACCTCGGCACCGCATCGCTCGTCGGCCACGCCATCGCGCGCGCCGTCGAGGCGTCCGGGCTGCCGAGCGGCGTGTTCTCGCAGCTGTTCGGATCGGGCCGAGTCATCGGACAGGGGCTCGTCGCCGACCCGCGCATCAAGGCCGTGGGGTTCACCGGCTCGCGCTCCGGTGGGCTCGCGCTCGTTCGCATCGCGCAGCAGCGGGCCGAACCCATTCCCGTGTACGCCGAGATGAGCAGCGTCAACCCGGTCTTCGTGCTTCCGGCCGCCCTCGCGGCCGACCCCGGGAAGGTCGCGGCCGACTACGTCGGCTCCCTCACGCTCGGCTCCGGACAGTTCTGCACGAACCCCGGCATCGTGCTCGTGCCGGGCGGCGACGCGGGTGACGCGTTCCTGCGCGAGGTCGGCGAGCGCATCGCCCAGGCGAATGGCCAGACGATGCTCACGCACGGCATCGGCGACGCCTACCGGGAGGGCGTCGCGGAACGCGAGGCGTCCGGGGCGACCGTCGTGGCGAGGGGACAGGGCGACCCGGCCGCGAACGCGCCGGCCCCCATCGTCTTCAGCGAGGCCGTCGAGGCGTTCGGCGAGGCGCTCGAGGGCGAGATCTTCGGCGCCGCCGGGCTCGTGCTGCGCTACGACGACGCCGACCAGCTCCGCGAGTTCGCCGAGCAGCTCGAAGGCCAGCTCACCGCGACCGTCCTCGCGACCGACGACGACACCGACGACGCCCGCGCACTCCTGCCCGTGCTCGAGCGCAAGGTCGGCCGCATCCTCTTCAACGGCTGGCCGACGGGCGTCGAGGTCGGCTACTCGATGGTGCACGGCGGGCCGTACCCGGCGACGTCGGATGCGCGCTCCACGTCGGTCGGGGCGCTCGCCATCGAACGATTCCTGCGCCCCGTCGCCTACCAGGACGTGCCGGACGCGCTGCTGCCCGAGGCGCTGCGCGACGCGAACGAATGGGGCGTGCCGCGCCTCGTCGAGGGACGCATCCAGCTGCCGAGCGGGTACTGACCCCCGGTGCCCGACGAAGCGCTGACCCGCTTCGTTGGGCGCCGACCGCCAGGCCTCGAGGCTGCCAGGCCCCGGTCCCAGGCCCCTGATGCCAGGCGCCAGGCGCCGATCGCGGCGCGTTGAATATCGAAGGAGCTCACCCGCTCGGGTGAGCTCCTTCGCGTGGTGTCCGTGCGGCACTCGCTCGGCGAGAGCTGCCGGTGCGCTCCCGAGACGGAGCTTGTTGCGCTTCTAGAGCTCGACCGGCGTCACGAGCGTTCCGTGTGCCAGCCACGACCTGAGATTGTCGACGACCAGCTGCCGCATGTCGTCGCGAGTCTCCCGCGTACCGCTGCCCAGGTGGGGGAGCAGCACCACGTTCTCGAGTCCGATGAGCGCATCTGGCACGTTCGGCTCGTCGGCGAACACGTCGAGACCTGCGCCCCGGATCGTGCCAGCCTGCAGCGCCGACACCAGCGCGTCCTCATCGACGACGGAACCGCGGGAGATGTTCACGAGCACGCCGCTGGGCCCGAGCGCCTCGAGGACTTCGGCGGAGATGAGCTTCTGCGAGTCCGCGCCGCCGGCGGCTGCCACGACCAGCGCGTCGCTGCTCCGAGCGAGCTCGACGAGGGAGTCGACGTACCGGAACGGGGAGCCGGGCACTTCGCGTCGGTTGTGGTAGCTGATGGGGCAGTCGAAGCCCGACAGGCGCTTGGCGATGGCGCTTCCGATGCGCCCGAGCCCGACGATGCCGACGCGCGTGCCGGTGAACCTCGTGGTGAGCGGGAAGCTGCCGGACGCCTTCCACGAGCCCGCGCGCACGTAGCGGTCGGAGGCGCTGATGCCGCGGTACACGTCGAGGAGCAGGGACATGGCGGTGTCGGCAACGCAGTCGTTGAGCACGTCCGGGGTGTTGCTGAGGGCGATGCCCAGCTCGCGAGCGGCGCTCGTGTCGGTGGTGTCGTAGCCGACGCCGAAGTTCACGATCGCCTCGAGCGAGGGGAGCCGGTCCATGAGGGCGCGAGAGACGCCGAAGCGGCCACCCGTGACGACGACGCGCACATCGGCGAGTTCCGCCTCCCGCTCGCCGGTGAGCTCGCTCGCGACCGCGGAGATGACCGGCGCATCGAACTCGGCGATGAGCTCCTGCTCGAGCTGCGGCATGAGGGGGCCGACACGCAGCACGGTGGGGGTGGCGGTGGTCGCCGGCGGAGCGGCGGTGCCCGCGGCAGGGCTGGTGGGGGCGGCATCTGGCGTCGTTGCGAGAGGGGATTCCATGTCTGGATCGTAGGTCGCACGACCGATGCTGGTCCAAGATGCACTTTGCATTGATTGATCCACTCGGCGCATTGATGCGGGTCTTGCCAGTAATCACTAGGGCACGCGGGTCGCTAGGGTTGACTCCGGCCCCGCGCCTCCCGCCGTCCCCCGCGGCTCCCTCGCTCAGTCGTGTTGACGCAGTCGAATCGACGCGCCCAAGCTGAAGGCGTCTCAACGAGGAGAACCACTGACTCAGGGCTCGGCCCTCGAGTTCACAACACCGGAGGAACAACGATGTCTTCTTCACACGAACCATCCCCGACACTCGGGCGCACCGCATCCAACAGGCCGTCCCCAGCGCGCCGACCCCTCGCATCCGTCACCAAGGCGGTGGCCGTCGGTGCCGCCGCGCTGCTCCTCAGCAGCTGCGCCGTCGCGAACTCCGACGGGGCCTCCGGAGGCGGAGGCGGCGGCGGAGCGGCCAGCGCACTCCGTGTTGTCCTGCAGCAGGAGCCGCCGACACTCGAGCCGTGCGAGGCGAACCTCACATCGACCGGTGTCGTCGTGCGCTCCAACATCACCGAGCCGCTCATCGAGCGCAACCCGACGACGGGCGACCTCGACCCGCTGCTCGCCACCGAGTGGGAGCAGACGAGCGACAACGAGTGGTCCTTCACTCTCCGCGACGACGTGACCTTCCAGGACGGCACCCCCTTCGACGCGGAAGCGGCCGCCTTCTCGATCGACCGGGCCGTGAACAGCGACCTCGGCTGCAACGTCGAGGGCTACGTGTTCGGCGAGTCCGACCTCGAGGTCACGGCGGTCGACGCGACGACCCTCACCGTCACGACGCCGGAACCGGACCCCATCCTCCCCCTCAAGCTCTCGTTCATCGAGATCGTCCCCACCTCGACCAGCACCACGGACAAGGTGCGCGAGCCCATCGGCACCGGCCCGTACCAGATCGACCAGTGGGAGGTGGGCACGAAGCTCACCCTCGGCGCCTACGACGGCTACTGGGGAGACGCTCCCGCCTACCCGTCGGTCGAGTACCAGTGGCGCGGTGAGGGCACCGTCCGCGCGGCGATGATCACCGGTGGCGAAGCCGACATCGCCATGGGTCTCAGCCCGGACGACGGCATCGGGGAGAACGGTGTCAGCTACCCGAACAACGAGACGATCGCGCTCCGCTTCTCCGGCGACATCGCCCCGCTCGATGACATCCGCGTCCGTCAGGCGATCAACTTCGCCATCGACAAGGACGGCATCATCTCCTCTCTCTAC
This sequence comes from Pseudoclavibacter terrae, assembly GCF_008831075.1. Taxonomy (GTDB): domain Bacteria; phylum Actinomycetota; class Actinomycetes; order Actinomycetales; family Microbacteriaceae; genus Pseudoclavibacter; species Pseudoclavibacter terrae. The sequence goes on from NZ_WBJX01000002.1 coordinate 171,492, forward strand.
CCGAACGGCGACGTCGTCGCATCCCAGCTGATCCCCGAGGGCGTCGTCGGGCACAACGACTCGCTCGAGCCGTGGGAGTTCGACCTCGAGCAGGCGAAGGCGCTCGTCGCTGAAGCCAAGGCCGACGGGGTTCCCGTCGACACGAAGATCACCCTCGTGACCCGCACGGCGCAGTTCCCCAAGGTCAACGAGCTGTCGCAGGTGCTGCAGGAGCAGCTCAGCCAGGCCGGCCTCAACGTGGAACTCCGCATGGTCGACACGACGCAGCACCTCCAGTACCAGCTGCGCCCGTTCGTCACGAACGAGGGCCCCATCGCCCTGCTCGTGCAGCACGGCAACCAGGCCGGTGACGCCCAGTTCACGGTCGACCAGTACATGAGCTCCACGGGCGCGCAGTCGACGTTCGGCACGCCCGAGTTCGACCAGAAGCTCGACGACGCGGCCAAGACCTCCGGCGACGAGCGACAGACGGCCTACGAGCAGATCTTCGCCGACCAGAACGAGGAGATCGTGCAGTTCGCGCACATCGCGCACCAGACGGGCCTCCTCGGCATCGCGTCTGGCATCACCTACGAGCCGAACTCGGCGAGCGGCGACGAGCTGCGCATCGCCGAGGTGAAGCCAGCGGCCTGACGGCCGCCCGCCACCCTGGAGAAAGCAGCCGCTCATGTGGACTTATCTCAGAACCAGAATCGTCTCCAGTCTGCTGCCACTCGTGGCCGTCGTCCTCGGCGTGTTCGTGCTGGCCCGCCTCACCGGAAACCCGGCGAGCCTGTACCTCCCGCTCAACGCGACGGAGCAGATGAAAGAGGACTTCGCGGTCCGCAACGGGCTCGACCAGCCGCTGTGGATGCAGATCGTCAACTACTTCTCCGGGGTGGCGCGCTTCGACTTCGGCGAGTCGCTCCGCACGGGAGAGCCCGCAGCGGCCATGGTGCTGCGGGCCTTCCCGGCCACGCTGCAGCTCGCCGGCGTCACGATGCTCCTCACGGTCGTCCTCGCGATCATCATCGGCAGCTGGGCGGCACTCAAGCCGAACGGCGTCGCCGACCGCATCGCGAGCTTCTTCTCGATGGCCGCCGCCAGCGTGCCGGACTTCTGGCTCGCCATCATGGGCATCTGGATCTTCGCGATCACGCTCGGCTGGCTGCCCACCTCGGGCGTCGACAGCGGCGGGCTCTCCTGGATCCTGCCGATCGCGACGCTCATGCTGAGGCCCGTCGGCGTGCTCACGCAGATCGTCCGAGGCTCCATGGTGAGCGTGCTCGGGCAGCCCTTCATCAAGGTGGCCCGCAGCAAGGGCGCGGGTCAGCTGCGCGTCGTGTTCAAGCACGCGCTGCGCAACGCCGCGGCTCCCGCACTGACGGTCGCCGGTGACCTCACGGTCGGCCTCATCAACGGTGCGGTGGTCGTCGAGACGATCTTCGGCTGGCCTGGCATCGGCAAGCTCATGATCGACTCGATCCTGCAGCGCGACTTCGCCGTGCTCCAGGCCGCGGTGCTGATCACGGCACTGTCCATCTTCATCCTCAACATCCTCATCGACCTCGGCTACGCGCTCCTCGACCCGCGGGTGCGACCGGTGGCGAAGCAGTCGCGCATCCGTCCCACGGACAAGGATGCGAAGCGCGACGCCGCCGGCGCGGCCGCACGCAAGTCAGCCGCCAAGGGCATCGAGAGCAGCGACGCAGAGAAGGGCAAGGCGCATGTCTGACCCGCAGAACCCACAGGTCCCCGGCGGCCCGAGCACGGGCGCCGCCCCGCAGCAGCCGCCCGCGACGACGAACGTGCTCCTGCAGAAGGAGAAGCGCGAGCGCAACGTCGCCGAGCGCCCCACGCTCTTCACGCTGCTCCTCAAGGACAAGGTCGCGACGGTCGCGGCCGCCGTGCTCGCCTTCATCGCCCTCGTGGCCGTCTTCGGGCCGCTGCTCGTGGGAGAGCTCGCCTCCAAGCAGGACCTCACGGCCATCAACGTGGCCCCGTTCAGCCTCGACAACGGCTGGGCGTTCATCCTCGGCAGCGACTCGCTGGGGCGCAGCATGCTCGCGCGCCTCGTCATCGCGACGGGCACAACCCTCGGCGTCGCCGTCCCCGCCGTCCTCGTGGCCCTCATCGTGGGATCCATCTGGGGCGTCTGGGCCGGCTACTTCCGCGGCTGGCGGGAGTCGGTGTCGATGCGCATCGCCGACATCATCATGAGCTTCCCGTCGCTGCTGCTCGCGGTCGTCATCCTGTACGTCTTCAACCCGAGCCTCGCGAACATCGTCGCCGTGCTGGCGCTGACCCGCATCCCGATCTACCTGCGCACGGCGCGGGCCGAGGCCGCCGAGCTGCGGTCGCGGATGTTCGTGGACGCGGCCACCAACTTCGGCACGAAGCCGCGCAGCATCATCTTCCGCCACATCGTGCCGAACGTCGTGCCCACCCTGGTCACGCTCGCGACGCTCGAGTTCTGCTACGTGATGCTCGCCGAGTCCTCGCTGAGCTTCCTCGGCATCGGCGTGCAGTCGCCCGACGTCAGCTGGGGGCTCATGGTCGCCCAGGGGCGCCAGTACCTGCAGCAGGCGTGGTGGCTCTCGGTGCTCCCCGGCCTCGCGATCGTCATCACGGCCGTCGCCGCGAACGTGCTCGCCTCCTGGCTGCGCATCGCGACCGATCCGAACCAGAAGTGGCGGCTCATGCAGAAGTCCGCGAAGGTGAAGCTCCGCCCGTCGCTCCCGACGCGCGAGCCCGCCGGCGAGGTGTGACCCTCATCCTCCCGCAGCACCACGTTCCGGTGCCACGCACCGGGAACGCCCGATCGGCCGGAGTCGCAGCATGACTCCGGCCGATTGGGCTGCCCTCGCGGTCATCTTCTTCGCGGCCTCCTGCCTGCAGGCGGGCATCGGCTTCGGGATGGGGATGCTCGCGGCGCCCTTCATCGCGCTCATCGACCCGGCCCTGCTGCCGGCGACGGTGATCATCATGTCGATCCTCCTCACCTCGATCGTGACGGTGGCGGAGAAGGACTCGCTGGATCTCAGGGGTGCCGGCTGGGCGCTCGTCGGACGCGTGCCGGGCAGCGTCGCGGGGGCCCTGCTCGTGACCGTCATGGCGCCCGCCGTGCTCTCGTGGGTCGTCGTCGCAACCGTCGTCACCGGTGTGGTCTTCTCGCTGCGCGGCTGGGCCCCGAAGGTCACGCGCTGGTCGCAGATCGTCGCCGGGGCCGCCTCCGGCGTCATGGGCACGACCACGTCGATCGGTGGGGCCCCCATGGCGATCATCTGGCAGGGCTCCGACTCCGCCAGGCTGCGCGGCACGCTCTCGGCGTTCCTGCTCGTCGGGTCGATCATCTCGTTCGGACTGCTGCTCGCCTTCGGGGCCGTCGCGCCGCAGACCTGGACGGTCGTGCTGTGGATGGTCCCCGTCGTCCTGCTGGGCTTCGTCGCGAGCCGCTTCATCACCCCGCACCTCGACAAGACCCGCACGAAGCGGCTCGCGCTCGGCGCATCGCTGCTCGGCTGCGCGCTGCTCGTCGCGACGCAGCTCGTGCAGCTGCTGGGCTGAACAGCGCCTCACCGGCCTGCCTTGGTCGCGGCGCACGCACACGAGAACTGCAGGCCCGTCGAAGAACGAACCTGCAGTTGCTGGGCCGAAGACCCGCGCCCTGTCTGCAGTGGCGGGTCAGACATGCGAGCGATGCAGGTTCGTTGAGGAACGAACCTGCATCGCTCGCATGTCTGTGCGCCGGGCGGGGCGGATGGCGAGCGCGGGTGCCGGCTAGCGGATGACGCGCTCCAGCGGCTGGCCGTCCGCCCGCAGGTCGATGTTGCGCGCGATGTCGGCGGCGCGCAGCTCGAAGACCTGGCGTGCGTGGCCGGAGTAGTGGGGCGTGAGCACGGTGTTGGCGAGGGGTGAGAAGCGGTCGACGGATGCGGGAACGCGGCCCTGCGAGTCTGGGGCGCCCCACCACACGTCGATCCCTGCACCGCCGATGCGGCCCTCGGAGAGCGCGTCGAAGAGCGCGTCCTCGTCGACGACTCCGCCGCGCGCCACGTTGATGAGCAGCAGGTCCGGCTTCGCGACAGCGAGCTCCGCGGCGCCGATCGTGCCGCGCGTGTGATCAGACAGCGGGATGGAGACGACGAGCACGTCCGCCCCCGCCACGAAGTCGAGCATGCGGTCGGGGCCGTAGACCTCGGCGACGTCGAGCCCGTCTGGACTGGGCGCATCCGGTCGCTGCCGGAGCGCGGTGAGGCGCATGCCGAGGGCCTGCGCGAGGCGCCCGACCTCCGTGCCGATCTCACCGAGGCCGAGGAGCCCCATCGTCGTGCCGCGCAGCATGGGATGGAAGGTGACGCTCGCGTCGTTGCCGATCGTGCGCCACTCGCCGGCGCGCATCTGCGCATCCGCCTCCAGCGCGCGCCTGCGCAGCATGAGCGCCGTCATGACGACGTGCTCCGCGATCGCCGCCCCGTGGTGACCCGTGTTGCAGATCGTCACGCCAGGCGGCAGCGCATCGACGCTCACGCGGTCGGCGCCGGCACCTGTGACGTGCAGCAGCGCGTCCGGGCGAAGGGACGCAGCCTGCTCTGGAGTGAGCACGGAGGCGATGACGATGTCGGCCCCGCGGAGCGCGTCGTCCAGCTCCGCGGGGCCCAGCTCGGCGGCGAAGCTCCACTCGTGCGCGCGCTTGGTCTGCGTGAGGAGCTCCGCGAAGCGGGCGATGATCGGGTCGGTGACGAGGATGCGCATGCCGAGTCTCTGACTCTCTCCGGGGGTGGGTCGGCGGCTGGGCGGGGAAGTCGAGCTCTGCCGCTACCAGCGGGGGCTGGCGACGGTGTAGTCGGGCTGGAAGCGCTGCATGTAGCCCGTGTCGTCCCGCTGCGTGATGCCGCTCTCGAGGAACTGCTCGTGCAGCTTCGCGAGGCCGTCCACGTCGAGCTCGACGCCGAGGCCTGGCCCGGTCGGGACGAGCACCGAGCCGTCGACGAAGGAGAGGTCGTGGGTGACGACGTCCTCGTCTGGCTGCTTCCAGGGCCAGTGCGTGTCGCACGCGTAGCTGAGCGACGGTGTCGCGGAGGCGAGGTGCACCATGGCCGCGAGGCTGATGCCGAGGTGCGAGTTGGAGTGCATCGAGAGGCCCCAGTCGAGCGACTCGGCGAGGCCGCCGAGGGTGCGGGACCTGGTGAGGCCGCCCCAGAAGTGGTGGTCGGACAGCACGATGTCGATCGATCCCTGCTCGACGGCGGGCTTCACGTCGGCGAAGCTGACGACGCACATGTTCGTCGCGAGGGGGAGGGTCGTGCCGCGTCGCACCTCGGCCATGCCTGCGAGTCCGGGGGTGGGGTCCTCGAGGTACTCGAGGGACGATTCGAGGGCCTTCGCGACGCGCAGCGAGGTCTCGACGCTCCAGGCGGCGTTGGGGTCGAGGCGCAGCCCGAGGTCGGGGAAGGCGTCCGCGAGGGCGAGCATCGCGGCGATCTCCTGGTCGGGTTCGAAGACGCCGCCCTTGAGCTTGAGCGCGGAGAAGCCGTAGCCGTCGACGAGCTGACGCGCCTGCTCGACGATGCCCTCCGGTGTCAGTGCCTCGCCGAACTCGTCGGAGCCGGATCCGGGGTGGCCGGCCCACTTGTAGAACAGGTAGCCGCTGAACGCGACCTCGGGGCGGATCGCGCCTCCGAGGAGTGAGCTCACAGGCACGCCGAGGATCTTGCCCTGCACGTCGAGCGCGGCGACGTCGAAGGGGGAGAGGACCCGATCGGCGGTGCTCGAGCCGGTCACCATCCCGCTCATCCCGTGGCCGCCCTGCGAGGTGTCGGCGGTGAGCGCCTGCGCGACCGCGAAGCGCAGGCGGTTGGTGTCGAAGACGTTGATGCCGACCACGGCGTCTGCCGCGAGGGAGAGGCGGTGCAGGTGAGGGGCATCGCCGTAGGTCTCGCCGAGGCCGGTGAGGCCCGAGCGGGTCGTGACCTGCACGATCGCGCGAAGCGCGTACGGCTCGTGCACCCCGACGGTGTTGAGGAGGGGTGGGTCCTTGAAGGCGACCGGCGTGATCGTGACGGCGGCGATCTCATTCTGCGTGCTCCGGTCGAAGGGCTCCACCGGTGTCGCGCCTGCAGCTGCGGCTGGTGCGAATCCGGATGCGGTGGACGTGCTCTGCGCGGTCATGTCGTCTCCCTGTGTTCGTCGTTGAACGAGGTGTGTTCGTCGTTGCGGGCGCTGTGCTCGGTGTCGAGCACGCCGTGTTCGTTGCTGAACGGAACGTTCGGCCTGCTCGGGGGCCGGTTGCTCAGCAGGGTGAGGCGCGCCCGGTCGCGCTTCGTCAGCGCAACCGGGCGCGCTCAGGCTCAGGCGACGGGTGCCGCGACGCGGTCCTGCTCGGCGGGGGTGCCTGCGCGCTTCGCGAGGAGGGCCCTGGTGTCGTAGATGAGCTTCTTGAGCTCTTCGACGTGCTCGGGCTTGGCGTCGATGAGCGGCGCGCGCACGTGGCCGGCGTTGATGCCGGCGAGCTTGGTGGCTTCCTTGACGAGCGACACGGCGTACCCGGGCACGGAGTTCCGGAGGCGGACGAGGGGGTGGTAGAAGCTGCGGTTGAGCTCAGCCAGGCGCTCCTTGTCGCCGGATTCGACGGCGTCGAAGAAGGCGAGGGCGATGTCGGGGGCGAAGGCGAAGGAGGCCGACGAGTACAGGGGGACGCCGATCGCCTTGTAGGCCTCCTGTGCGATCTCCGCCGTGGGGAGGCCGTTGAAGAAGAGGAAGTCCTCGCCGCGCGACTGCGTCTCGTCGGTGACGGAGCGCACGATGCGGGACATGAGGTCGATGTCGCCGACGCCGTCCTTGAGGCCGATGACGTTCGGGATGCGGGAGACGGCGACGGCGGTGTGCTCGTCGAACCGGGCCGTGCTGCGGTGGTAGACGATGACGGGCAGCGTCGTGGCACCCGCGACCTGCTCGACGTACGCGACGAGGCCTTCGCTTGGACCCGCGACGAGGTACGGCGGGAGGAGGAGGATGCCGTCCGCCCCGACCGCCTCTGCGCTGCGCACCTGCGCCTTGGCGTCGGCGAGCGTCCCGCCGGCCCCGGCGAACACCGGCGTTGCCTTCTTGGTGGTCGTGACGGCCGTGTCGACGACGGTCGTGTACTCGTCGAGGCTGAGCGCGTGGAACTCGCCGGTGCCGCAGGCGATGAAGATACCGCCCGGCTCGTGGGCGAGCCCCTGTTCGAGGTGCTGCGCGAGGGCTGCGACATCGACGGCATCGTCGGCCGTGAAGGGGGTGACCGGGAAGAAGAGGATTCTGTCGAGCACGTCGATCTCCTTAGTTGCGTGTCTCCGCGGTGCGTCGTTGCACGGTGCGGCTGTTCCGAGTTGATTGCCCGGCTATCTGCGACGCTATGGTCTTATGGATGCGCAAACAAACTAAAGTGTGGATGAATCAATGTTGGGAGTGAATTGATGTTTACCCTGGTCCAGCTCGAGTGCTTCGTCGCCGTCGCTGAGGAACTGCACTTCGGTGCGGCCGCCGAGCGCCTCCGCATGACCCAGCCGCCCATCAGTCGCCAGATCCAGCAGCTGGAGCGCGAGCTCGACACGCAGCTGTTCGTCCGGACGAGCCGCCGGGTCGCGCTCACGGAGGCCGGGCGCACCCTCCTGCCCAGCGCGCGCAAGCTCATCGACCTCTCGGCGAAGGCCGCGGCCGATGTGCGCGCCGTCGGCGAGGGGGCCACCGGCACGCTGACGGTCGGGTACACGGCGGTCGCGGCGCACAGCGTGCTCCCCAAGCTGCTGCGGGCGGCGGCGGAGGAGCTGCCCGGGCTGCAGCTCATCCTGCAGGAATCGGTGACCGTCGACCAGATGGACGAGCTCGAGCGCGGCACGGTCGACATCGGCCTCCTGCGTCCCATGCGGGACCGCCCAGGCGTCCAGTCGACGACGGTGCTGACGGAGCGCCTGGTGCTGGCGCTGCCGAGGGGCTCGCGGCTCGCCGAGTTCACGGGGCCCATCTTCCTGAGCGACCTCAACGATGAGGCGCTCCTCATGTACTCGCCTGGTGGTGCTCGCTACTTCCACGACCTGCTCCTCAGCATGTTCGTCGCCTCATCCAGTCATCCGCGCATCGTGCAGTACGCGGGCCAGGTGCCTGCGCTGCTCGCGCTCGTGAACGCCGGCATCGGCGTCGCGCTCATCCCCGAGTCCGCGACGCAGCTCGCGCCCGACGGCGTCATCTGCCGGCCGGTTGCCGACGGTGACCGATCGGAGCCATACAACCGAGTGCACCTCGACATCGCATGGCGCGAGGACTCCGACAATCCGCTCGTTGCGGCGGTCGTCGAGCTCATGCAGCGCAACGCGTGACCGTGGTCGCACGCCGCTATTGATGCTGAACGCGCATCCGGTCATGCCGAATACGCTCTCGATCGAATGGATGCGGCTCCTTAGAGTGGCAATACGGCACCGTGGCCAGAGCCACGTGTGACCACCCAGCGCGGCGATGGAGGCGGAGCTATGAACCAGGTGACGGTCGAGACGTGGGACGTGATCCCAGTAGCGGGCCACGACAGCATGCTGCTGAACCTCAGCGGAGCCCACGCGCCCCTCTTCACTCGCAACCTCGTGAAGCTCACCGACAGCGAGGGGCGCGTCGGCATCGGCGAGGTTCCCGGCGGCGAGAGCATCCGATCGACGCTCGTCGCCTCCGCCGAGCTGATCGTCGGCAAGCCCGTGGCCGACTACCGCGCGATCCTGCGCAGCATCAACGAGGAATTCTCCTGGCAGGACAGCGCCGGCCGCGGCGCGCAGACCTTCGACCTCCGCACGACCGTGCACGTCGTCACCGCCTGGGAGTGCGCGCTCCTCGACCTCCTCGGGCAGCAGCTCGGTCTGCCGATCTCGTCGCTCCTCGGCGACGGCAGGCAGCGCGAGGCCGTCGACGTGCTCGGCTACCTCTTCTTCGTCGGCGACCCCGACGCGACCGGCCTCGACTACCTGCGCGGCGACGACACGAGTGACGCGTGGGGAAGCGTGCGCCGCGAGCGTGCCCTCGACAGCGAGGGCGTCGTGCGGCTCGCGAAGGCCGCGCAGGAGCGATACGGCTTCCGCGACTTCAAGCTCAAGGGCGGCGTGCTCGAACCGGCCGTCGAAGCCGCCGTGGTCACCGATCTCGCCGCCGAGTTCCCCGATGCGCGCATCACGCTCGACCCGAACGGGTCATGGCCGCTCGACGAGGCGCTCCGCCTCGGCCCCGACCTGAAGCGCGTGCTCGCGTATGCCGAGGACCCGGTCGGCGCGGAGAACGGCTACTCGGGGCGCGAGGTGATGGCGGAGTTCCGCCGCGCCACGGGCCTGCGGACTGCCACGAACATGATCGCGACCGACTGGCGCGAGCTGGGGCACGCGATCCGCTCGCAGGCCGTCGACATCCCGCTCGCCGACCCGCACTTCTGGACCATGAGCGGCTCCGTGCGCGTCGCGCAGCTGTGCGACGAGCTCGGCCTCACGTGGGGCTCGCACTCGAACAACCACTTCGACGTGAGCCTCGCGATGTTCACGCACGTCGCCGCGGCGGCCCCTGGAACGCCGACGGCGATCGACACGCACTGGATCTGGCAGGACGGCGAGGAGCTCACGACGGCCGCCCCGAAGATCGAGGACGGCGTCATCCAGGTGCCGACGGCACCCGGCCTCGGCGTCACCCTCGACGACGCCGCGGTGAGCCGCGCCCACGAGCTCTACCTGAGCCTCGAGAGCTCGGCGCGCGACGACGCGTTCGCGATGAAGACCTTCATGCCCGAGTGGGCATTCCACCCGAAGCGGCCTGCCCTCATCCGCGCCTAGCGGACACGGCACAGGCACTCCAGAGCAACCAATCCAACACGACGAGGTGTGAGAATGGACCAGCGAATGAAGCAGCAGCAGCTCCAGGCCGACGAACTGGCCGCGACGGCAGGACAGGCCGGACGCCAGGCCGAGGTGGCCCCGAACGATGAGACCGTCGCCGGCCAGGCTCAACCCGGCAAGGCTCGACCCGACCAGGAAGTGGAGAAGGCCATGCTCCTCTCGGTGCGCGACCTCTGCATCTCCTACGGCATCGGCGGACGCGCTGTCGACGCGGTGAGGAACGTCTCGTTCGAGCTGTACGCCGGCGAGGTGCTCGCGGTCGTCGGCGAGTCCGGCTCCGGCAAGAGCACGGTGGCGCACGCGCTCATCAACCTCCTCGCGCCGAACGCGACGGTCACCTCGGGTGAGATCAAGTTCGACGGCGAGCCCATCCAGGGGTTCAGTGACGCGCAGTGGCGGGGCATCCGCGGTCGACGCATCGGCCTCGTCCCGCAGGACCCGGCCCTCTCCCTCAACCCGACGACGAAGGTCGGAGCCCAGGTCGCCGAGCCGCTCCTCATCCACGGACTCGCGAGCCGCAAGGACGCGCACGCCGAGGCGGTGCGACTCCTCGACATGGCAGGCCTCACCGAGCCGGCGGCTCGTGCTCAGCAGTACCCGCACGAGTTCTCGGGTGGCATGAAGCAGCGCGCGCTCATCGCGACGGCGCTCGCAGGCCAGCCGGAGATGGTGATCGCCGACGAGCCGACCAGTGCCCTCGACGTGACGGTGCAGAAGCAGATCCTCGACCACATCGACGGCCTCGTGAAGGAGCTGGGCACGGCCGTGCTGATGATCACGCACGACCTCGGCGTCGCGGCTGACCGCGCCGACCGCATCATCGTCATGCGCAAGGGTGAGATCGTCGAGACGGGCACAGCCGACGACGTCATGCTCCGGCCGCAGCACGACTACACGAAGAAGCTCCTGCGTGCCGCGCCGAGCCTGCACAGCCACGAGGCCCGCACGGTGCTCGTCACCGACAAGGCGACGGGAAAGGCGTCGAGTCGAGCGGCGGATGCGCGTGACGGGGCTCCGGACATCACCTCGCCGCTGCTGCGGGTCGAGAACCTCACCAAGGAGTTCGCACTTCCCGGCGGTCGCGGCGGCAAGCGCACGCTGACCGCCGTCGACGACATGAGCTTCGACCTGCATCGCGGTGAGACGCTCGCGGTCGTCGGGGAGTCGGGGTCCGGCAAGAGCACGACGGCGCGCCTCGTGCTTCGCCTCGAGAAGCCCACCTCCGGCCGCATCGTCTTCGATGACCAGGACATCACGGACCTCGAGGGTGAGCGGTTGCGAGCCCTTCGCCGCAGGTTCCAGATGGTCTACCAGAGCCCGTACGCGTCGCTGAACCCGCGCTTCTCCATCCAGCAGCTCATCGCCGAACCGTTGGTGTCGTTCAAGCTGGGCGACTCGAAGTCGCGCGCCGAGCGGGTGCGGGAGCTGCTCGACCAGGTCCAGCTGCCGCAGCTGTTCCTGAACCGCGGGCCTGACGAGCTGTCGGGTGGCCAGCGCCAGCGTGTGGCGATCGCGAGGGCGCTTGCCCTCGAGCCCGAGTTCATCGTGCTCGACGAGGCCGTCTCGGCGCTCGACGTGTCGGTGCAGGCGCAGATCCTGGACCTGCTCACCGAGCTGCAGCAGGAGAACGACCTCACCTACCTGTTCATCACGCACGACCTGGCGGTCGTCGCGCAGATCTCCGATCGTGTCGCTGTCATGAAGAACGGCGTGCTCGTCGAACTGGGCAGGACCGGTGACATCCTCATGAAGCCGCAGGAGCCCTACACGCGAAAGCTCATCGACGCCATCCCGGGGCACGGGAGCTCGCACGCCGCGTAGGCTCGGCGCCTATGGGTGACGGAGGCAATGCGGGTGAGGCAGCTGGCGGGGGCGTCGATGGGGGCGGAGCCGGCACCGCGGGTGGGCCCGACGATGGGTCCGCCGGCGAAGAGCACGTCGACGACGAGCGCTGGCTCGTGGTCAATGGCCGGCGCTGGCGGCGTACCGATCCGAGTCTTCCTGCAGGCATGGTCGAACGGCTGAAATCGCATCTCGGCCGCGGGCGATCGGGCGTGGGCACCGCGAAGCGCCGGGGTGACGACTCCGCCGTGGCGGCGTCGCGCAAGCGCGTCGGCCTCGCGAAGCACGGGCTGGGCGAGCGCGGTCCGCGCTGGTGGGAGGAGTCGGAGGCGGCTCGACTCGAGCGGGCCCGCCAGGCACTTGAGGAGCTCGACGGGCTCGACGGGGCGGCCCCGGAGGGCGCCTGACGCCGTCGAGCACGGCGAGTCGCTGTGGCACACGATCGACCACCAGTGTTTACACCCAGGAAACTGTGTTCACTGAATACTTGGTCCATGAGCACAGAATTCATGAGCACCGATGCAGTGGCCACCGCCGTTCCGCCGTTCCGCGTGACCCCCGACTTCTGGGCGCAGCTGCCGAGGATGCCGCTCGACCAGTATCCGGGCACCGAGGGCTACATCGCGGACGTGTACTCGAACCCGGACGGATCGGCCATGTCGGCCGGCTACTTCGCCCTGACGCACACGGATGCCCCGCTCGACTACTTCTACGACTACGACGAGATGAAGGTCGTCATCTCCGGCACGTTCCGCCTCGAGAACGTCGACACCGGGCAGGTGTCGTACGCGGGCCCGATGGATGCCATCTTCTTCCCGAAGGGGTCGCGCATCCTCTTCAGCACCGAGGATGCGGCGCTCGCGTTCTACGTCGGCCACCGCTCCGTCGCACCCTGACCGCCATGGCGACGTCCTCCATGCAACCGGCCGGGGTTGGACCGGGCGTGAGCGCAACCGCCACCAGTTCGGCTCGGTGGCGGCGGCTGCTCGAAGCGGGTGGCCGTGCGGCGACCGACTCATGGTCGGGGTCGGTCGCGCCCGCGCGCACCATGACGTTCCTCGTCGGTGCGGCATCCACCGCGTCCATCGGTGGCGTGCCCGATGACACGGCGTCGAGCGGGGTCGCGCGTGGCGCCGCAGTGTCCAGAAGCGCGGAGCCCACCGGCGATGGCCAGCCAGGGCCAGGCGAAGGGGCTCTGGTCGCGCTCGACGACGCGACCTCGACCGCGTCGCGAGCCCGGATCCTCGAGGCGCTCCGGGTCGCGCGCACGGGGTGGCGGTTCCGGGTCGTCGGCGACGAGCTCGCGCTCGGCCCGCTTCGGGCGGTCCTGCACGACGCCGGCGTGCTCGATGAGGAGATCCAGTTCGTGCTCACGGCCCCGGAGCCAGGCGTCGCCGAGGTGCCCGTGCACTGTGGGCACTGCCAGGCGAAGACGAGTGCGCCGACAGGCGGAAGCGTGCCGTGCTCGGGATGCGGTCTGCACCTCACCGTGTACCCCCACTTCTCCCGCCGCCAGGGCGCCTACCTCGGGTACTTCGCTGACGCCGAGCTGACCGAGCCCGACGTGGACTCCGCTGCCGGCATCCGCGCGAGAATCGTGGCCGCAGAGCGCCGCCAGAGCGAACCGGTGCTCGCGTGAGCGGCGCTCCCGCGGCCAGCGCCGCGACGACTCGCCCGCCCGCTGCCGACGCGCGTGTGGGCGGCGCGGCGCTCGACCTCATCGTCTCCGAGATCGCGGAGCTCAGCCGGGGCGTCCGCTCCTTCACGCTTCGCGACCCGCTTGGCCGTTCACTTCCGTCGTTCGCGCCGGGAAGCAGCATCGCGGTGCAGCTCGGCGGCGGCGGCCGCAACTCGTACTCGCTGACCGGCAGCGGGCGACGCCCAGACCACTACTCGATCTCGGTGCGCCTCGACGACGCAGGCCGAGGCGGCTCGCGGTGGATGCACGGCCTCAGCGTCGGCGACGAGGTGGCGGTGAGCGCGCCGTCCAGCGCGTTCCCGCCTGTGCTCTCGGCGCGCCACCATCTGCTGATCGCGGGCGGCATCGGGGTCACCCCGATCCTCTCGCACGCCAGGGCCGCGGCCGAGTGGGGGCGCTCCTTCGACGTCGTGTACGCCTACGGCGAGGGCGGGGGAGCGCACCGGGACGAGCTGGAGCGCCTGAGCGGGGGCCGGATGACTGTCTGCGGGAGCCGCGCCGCCCTGCAGGCCCACCTCGCGTCGGCCCTGCTCGACCAGCCGCTCGGCGCACACCTCTACGTCTGCGGTCCGGTCGCCATGATCGGCGCGGTGCAGGCAGCCGCTCGCGCGGCCGGCTGGCCCGAGTCGCGCATCCACGCCGAGGCGTTCACCCCGCCCACCCTCGACCCGGGCGAGCCCTTCGAGGCGCGGCTCCTCGGCCTCGGCCGGACCATCCGAGTCGACTCGGGCGTCACCCTGCTCGACGCGCTGCTCGCCGAGAACGTGCCGGTGCCCAACCTCTGCCGGCAGGGCGTGTGCGGCGAATGCCGCGTCGCCGTCCGAGCACCGTCCGGTTCGCGCCGTGCAGACGCGCGCGGCCCCGCGGGGATCGACCACCGCGACAGCTTCCTCACCGATGAGGAGAAGGACCGCGGCGACTGCCTCATGCCGTGCGTCTCCCGCCCGAGAGGCGAGACCCTGGAGCTCGAACTGTGACCGCACCCGCCACCGGCAAGGCCGACCATTCCGTCGCCGTCGCCGGCTTCCCGTTCCCCTTCCCGAAAGAGACGTACCGCTACAGCACCAACGTGGAGCCGGCCTCGGTACCACGGCCGACGGCGGCAGGTTCCTGGGGCGAGCATCCGGTCGACATCGACCACGCCTATCGCGATGAGCTCGCCGAGCGGGCCCGCATCCTGAGCGCCGACCCCTCGAGACTGCAGTGCCTGCCGCACATGGTGCCGGCCGCGTGGGACGCGATGTTCGTGCTCATGGAGCAGCTCGCCGACGCGTACCCGCAGCACATGAGCCTCACCAGGGAGGGCGGCGGCTGGCACTGGCACAACGGTCTCCTCGGCATCGACCGGTGCTTCGCGGTCGGCGAGACCTCGTCGATGCCGGAGGGACCCCTCGGGTTCATCGGCCAGCAGCTGCAGGAGGATATCGTGCTGCTCGAGCAGCGTGACGGCGAGCTGTGGGCCGACGCCGGCCTCGTGACGTTCGCCGCGGACTGGTCGTTCGGCTTCGACGTCGGGATGTCGTTCCTCGAGATCCACGGGCCCGTGCCGCGGGTGCACGACGAGGGGGTCATCCCGCGGGCGCAGGCCTTCCTCATGCGGCTCGAGCCCGGGCAGAGCTACCGGCGCACCAACTGGACGCTCACCGTCGACGGCAAGCTGGACACGTCGACGGAGACGTACCCCGAGTGGGGGCCAGACCGGACCACGCTTGTGGACGGCCCGCTCGCCGCGGTCGGCGACAGGCTGCACCTGCGGACCGAGGTGCAGCACCTCATCCGCCTCCCCGAGTCGAACGCCATCATGTTCCTGATCCGCAGCTACCTGCTGCCGTTCGCGGCCCTGGCGACCGTGCCAGAGTGGGCGGCGAGAACGGCGGAGGTGCTCGAGGAGCTGCCAGCCGACATGGCCGAGTACAAGGGCGTGACGCGCACCCGCGAGGCGGGTATCAGGTGGTTGCGCGAGTACGGGGGAGTCTGCGAGGGGAGCGCTGCAGGGGCGGCGTGATGCTGGTGCTGTCGCCGCGGGTCGGGGCGCTTCCGTTCCTGTGTAGCCTGGCCGACATGGCTGATGCAGCGCAGGTCCCGAGCGAGCGGGAGCAGGGGGTTGGACGTGAGCGCGCTCCCGGGCACGACGCTGAGGGCGATTTCGAGTACAGGCCAGAGGACTCGGCTGTGGACTCAGCCGCCCCGACCCCTGCGGGGCCGCTCGAGCTGACGCAGCAGGAGCGGGCTGAGGCCACGCTGCGCTCGATCATGTCCGGCGGCAACCTCACCGCCGAGACGATGAGGCTCTCGAACGACTTCACCGACCGGCACGTGTCGCGCCTGAAGTCGTTCTTCCGCCGCGGGAAGTAGACGGCGTCTCGAGCCCCGGCGCTGCCCGCACGCACCACTCGGTGCCTCGCGCAGCGCCGGCGCGCCCTCACACGAGCAGGTAGACGGCGCCGGCGATCGTGAGCACCAGCACGATCCGGTCGAAGAGTTGCTGGCTCAGCCGCGGGGCGAGCCAGCGCCCCAGGAATGCGCCGCCGATGAGGAGCGGAACGAGCAGCAGATCCAGCACCAGCGTGCTCGGCGTGATGAGGCCAAGCCCGATCGAGAACGGCAGCTTGGCGATGTTGACGATCGTGAAGAACCAGGCTGCCGTTCCGAGGAACGCCTTGACGGGGAACTTGGCGGCGAGGAAGTACATCGCCATCACGGGACCACCGGCGTTGGCGACCATCGTCGTGAACCCGCCGAGCGATCCGTAGCCGACGCGTGCGATCTTGGCGGCGCGGTCGCTTGGCGTCTCCGGGGTGCGGTACCGGCGCCACACGGTGATGGCGACGAGGATGAGCAGGATGATGCCGATGACGCGGCGCACCCAGTTGTCGTCGGCGAAGGCGAGGAAGGCGGCGCCCGCGAGCAGACCGACCGCGACGGCGGGGATGAGCTTGACGAGCGTCGACCAGTCGGCGTGCCGCCGGTAGGTCCACAGCGCGAACATGTCGCCGACGATGAGCAGCACCAGCAGGGCCCCGGTCGACTGCTTGGCCGGGAGCACGGCCGCGAAGGTCGCGACCGACAGGGTTGTGACGCCGGGCAGCGCCGTCTTCGAGATTCCGACGGCGAAGGCGGCCACTGCGAGCAGGACCCATCCGAGGGTGGGGAGTTGGGGGATCAGGTCGAGCACCTGTCGAGTCTAGGGCCGGGGCTGTCCTTGTCCTGTCGTGACGACAATCGCCGTCGTGGCGGAGGTGGATTCGGCCCCGTCACGCCTCGGCTCGGCGTCACGCCGTGGCGAGCTCTTCCGGCCACGGCGGGTTCGCGCCGGCGCGGGCCACCGTGATGGCTGCGCTCCGTGCGGCTGTCGCGAGGGCAGCATCCACCCACGAGTCGTCGAAGGCACTGCCGTCGAGGGTGCTGCCGTCAGCGGTGCTGCCGGCATCGCCGCCGAGGAGTGCTCGCCGGATGCTCGGTGCGGAGACGGCGTGCAGGAGGCCCGACATGAAGGCGTCGCCCGCGCCGACGGTGTCGACGACTCGGACCGACGGGGCTGGCACGGCGAACGCTCGCTCAGCGGTGCGTGCGAGGGCGCCGTCGCGGCCGCGCGTCATGAGGGCGAGGCGGGCGCCGAGCTCGGTGAAGCGAAGGAGCACCTCGGAGGGGCTGAGCTGCGGGTACAGCCAGGCGGCGTCCTCGTCGCTGAGCTTCACGACGTGGCTGAGGGCGACCAGGGCCTCGACGCGTCCGACGACCGCCTCGCGCTCGCCCATGATGGCGGCGCGAACGTTGGGGTCGTAGCTCGTGAGGATGCCGCCGCGGTTCCTCGCTTCCGCGAACACGGCTCGGACGACCGCGCCTCCGGGGTCGACGACCGCGCCGATGGACCCCGTGTGCAGCACGTCGATGCCCGTGAGGTCTGGCGTGGGCAGCGAGAAGTCGAGATCGAACTCGTAGCTCGCGCTGCTGTTCTCGTCGAGGGTCGCTCTCGCGGTCGAGGTGCGCTGACCGTCGAGTGCGCCGTCGACCAGTTCGACGCCGGACTCCGCAAGGTGGGCGATCACGAGCCCGCCGAGCTCGTCGTCGGCGAGCCGTGCGGCGAGCTGAGAGCGGTGGCCGAGCCGGGCCAGGCCGACGGCGACGTTCATGGGGGAGCCTCCGGGGAGGGCCCGCCCCTCCGGTGCATGCGCGTCACCGGGCAGCAGGTCGACAAGCGCCTCGCCGATCACGAGCACGCTCGCCAGCTTCCCGTCAGCAGCGTCGTTCATCCTCGCGTCTGCCGTCCCCGCGCGGGCGTGGTCCGGGTCTGCACTGATCGGGTCGTGCTTCGCATCGTTCTGCGTGTCCTCGGTGGGTGCTGCACGTTCGTTCATGAGATCGCCTCCGGTGCGATGTCGCGACCGCTCAGCCAGAGGAGCAGGTCGATGGCGGTTCCTCGGACGGGCGGGCCTTCGCCGAGGGAGAGGGACTCTCCGGCGGTGTCGCCCGCGTCCGTCGCGATGAGGGTGCGGCCGGCGGCGAGCTCGCGACCGCCACCCATCGAGACGGGGGTCTTCCGCTGATGGGCGATCGCGGCGAGCACAGCGCCCTGCGGATAGTCGTGGGCGATCCCAAGGGGGCGGCGAATGTCCTCGCCGTGCACGAACGCTTCGACGTAGCGCGTCGCGGCCGGCGTCGGGGCGCTCGAGGTGCGGTCGGCGACTTCACGGAACCGGGCGAGTGTGTCGCGCGGGTGCGCTCGACGCTCTGCCTCGACGCCTCGCTGGTTGAGGGCGTCGAAGTCGAAGCGCGCGGCCACGAGCTGCGCGACGAAGCCGAGTCGCGTCGTCGTCGCATCGTTGACGAGGTGCGCGAGGACGTCGTGCACCGTCCACCCCGTGCAGAGCGACGAGGTGGCCCAGTCGGTGTCGTCGAGGTTCCGGAGGTCGGCGATCAGCGCCGCGCGTTCTGCGTGCACGATGCTCCAGTGCGCTCCCAGTCGACTCACAGTGCCGACGCTACCGCGTCGACGCCCCGTCGGCGAGCCGCGGGCGCGGCTGTGAAGTCAACCCCGCGCATCCGGGCCGCCTTCCTTCGTAGCCTCGAGGCGTACCCCCGAATGTCTGGTGCCCGCTCGAAGATGGCGCCACCCCGACGAGAGGAATCCCCATGCGCGCGCTCACCTGGCAGTCGACCGGCGAAGTGTCCGTCGAGACGGTCCCCAAGCCGACGATCGAAGAGGCGGGTGACGCCGTCATCCGCGTGACGTCCGCGGCCATCTGCGGCTCCGACCTCCACCTGTACAGCGTGTTCGGGCCGTTCCTCGAGAAGGGCGACATCCTCGGCCACGAGACGATGGGCATCGTCGAGGAAGTCGGGTCCGGCGTGACGAAGCTGAGTGTGGGCGACCGAGTCGTCGTGCCCTTCGTGATCGCCTGCGGCGATTGCGTGGCCTGCCATTCCGGGCTGTCCACGCAGTGCGAGGTGACGCAGAACACCGAGCAGGGCACCGGTGCCGACCTCTACGGGTACACGGAGCTCTACGGCTCGGTGCCCGGCGGGCAAGCCGAGTACCTGCGGGTGCGCCTCGCCGACAACAACGCCATCAAGGTCGGGCACGAGCTGTCCGACGAACGGTACCTCTTCCTCAGCGACATCCTTCCGACAGCTTGGCAGGGCGTGAAGTACGCCGCTGTGCCAGAGGGCGGGACGCTCGCCGTCGTCGGCCTCGGACCGGTCGGCCAGTTCGCGGCCCGCATCGGAAAGCACCTGGGCTACCGGGTGCTCGGCGTCGACCCGGTGCCCGAGCGTCGGGCGCTCGCGGAGCGCTACGGGGTCGAGGTCTTCGACTACGACGACGAGACCGCGGACGCGCTTCGCGCCGCCACTGACGGGCGTGGCCCCGATTCCGTCGTGGATGCGGTCGGCCTGGAGGCGCACGGTTCCGGAGACGGCTCCGGCTTCGCGGAGCTCGCGCAGAAGGGTGCCGGCCTGCTCCCGGACGCCGTCGCGAAGAAGGTCATCAAGACCGCCGGTGTCGACCGGCTGTCGGCGATCATGCTCGCCGTCGACGCGGTCCGCCGCGGCGGCACGGTGTCGCTGAGCGGTGTGTACGCGGGCACGGCCGACCCGATGCCGATGATGACCATGTTCGACAAGCAGCTGACCCTGCGCATGGGCCAGTGCAATGTGCAGCGCTGGATCCCGGAGCTGCTGCCGCTCGTCGAAGACCGCAGCGACCCGCTCGGCACGGAGGATCTCGTGACGCACCGCATGCCGCTCGAGGACGCGCCCCGGATGTACGAGGTGTTCCAGAAGAAGGCCGAAGGCTGCATCAAGGTCGTGCTGAAGCCGCGCGGCTGACCCTCGTCCAGAGGAGTCACTCGGCCGCGGCGGGCTCCCAGCGGAGGAGCTCGCCCGGCTGACACTCGAGGGCGACGCAGAGCGCCTCGAGCGTCGTGAAGCGAACGGCCTTGGCTCGGCCGTTCTTCAAGACGGCGAGGTTGGCCGGGGTGATGCCGACCCGCTCCGCGAGCTCGCCCACGGACATCTTCCTCCGCGCGAGCATGACGTCGATATCGATGGCGATCGGCATCAGATGACCTCGCCGAGCTCGCCGCGGAGGGCTTCGGCCTCGGCCTCACGCCTCGTGGCGAGACGCAGCAGCATCCGCATCACCACCATTAGGAGGGCGCCGCCGGCCGTGACGAGCGCGGCACCGCAGAGAAGGCCGATCAGGCCGGGCGCCGCGGGTCCCGGAGCGAGCAGGATGGCCAGCGTGAGGATGGTCAGTGAGGCGACGGCGATCGCGCCGATGATCGTGTCGACGTAGCGGAAGGCCCCTGCGGAGAAGACGGAGCCTCGGCGGACCATCGTCAGAAGACGCCAGATGCTGATAGCGCTGACCTGCAGGGTGAGCACGAAGATCGCGGCGAGCGCGACGAGAGCGACCCGGGCCGGTGTCGGAACGCCCGCGAGGTCCGCCCAGGCGAGCGGCAGGAGCAGGATCTGGACGGCGAGCGACCCGAGGAGCGAGACCGCGATGACGGCCTTGAGTACGAAGATGGTGACGGTGCCCATGGGTGACCTCCTGCTGACTAGCGATGCTTTTCTATCGACTTTCGATAGATTACAGCAGGAGGACGCGAAAACGCGACACGTTCACCTGTCCATGCTCACCTCGGCGCCTCGATCGACCCTGGTGTGGTGAGGACCCTGATGTGGTTATCGGGCGAGGTGGGCGGCGAGGTTGTCGAGCGCCTGCATCCAGCCGTCGTAGACGTTGTCGTCACCGGGCTCGCCGGGGATTCCCCGCACGTGCAGGGCGACGTGGGTCCCGGTCTCTCGGGAGCCCGTCGTGAGGTCGACGCTGACGACGGGGGACGCCGCTGGATCGTCGTCGGGCGAGCCCCACGTGAAGACGAGGCGTCCCGGTTCGGCCACCAGCAGGTAAATGCCCGCCGTCGGATACTCGTCACCCGTCTCGTCGTTGACCATCGTGTAGGCGTAGGTGCCGCCTTCTCGGACATCGAGGTCGATCGTCTCCCGAGGCGTCGAGACCTTCACGGGATGATGCCAGTGGCTCAGCTCGTCGGCATCCGTCCACGCGCGCCAGACGCGCTCGCGAGGTGCGGCGACGGTGCGGCTCAGGCTGAACTCCGGCTGTGCGACGGTCTCCGGGCTGGTCATGGCTGGCTCCTCTGTGTCCTCGTCGACGGTGTGTCCTCGTCGGCTCTGTGTCCTCGTCCGCGCAGTGTCCTCGTCGACGCTACGTGCTCACGATGCAGCGTCTTCGCGGATCTCGTCGCGGCTGGCCTCGGCGTGGCCAGCTCGTCGGGCTGCCGCAAGGCTAGGTTCCCAGGGTTGGAATCTCCTCGACAGCGCCAGCGGCTGCTGCGTCGTCGGTGGTGACTGGGCGCCGCGCCGCGCCGGAACGCGGCCGAGGGTCCGCGTCTCAGAAGAGCGGCCAGGGCGCCGCGGGCATGTCGCCCTCCGGGGCCGGGAACTCGCGTTCGGCCGCGAGGCGTTCGGTGCGGGCGGCGAGCTGCTCGAGCTCGGCGACCGAGAGCAGCTCGGCGAGCTTGGCTCCGAGGCCGCCGTCACGCGTGTCGGCGAGGGCCTCGTGGAGCCTCCGGATGCTCGTCGTCTCGTCGTCGCTGATCGGCTCGCCGACCCACCCCCACAGGACGGTGCGCAGCTTCGGCTCCACGTGGAACGAGAGGCCGTGGTCGACGCCGTAGCGGTGCCCGTCCGGCATGGCGAGCACGTGGCCGCCCTTGCGATCAGCGTTGTTGACGATGGCGTCGAAGATCGCCATGCGCCGCATGATGGGGGAGTCCTCGTGGACGAGGACGACCTCGCGACCTGTCTCGTCTTCGCCGCTGAGGACCGTCCGCCAACCGTCTCCCGGTACCTCGCTCGCTTCGACGAGATCGACGGGGTCTTGAGCTTCGTCGATGTCCTGCCACAGCTGGAGCATCCCTGGCCCGAACTGGCCGTCGCCGAGCCAGGTTCGCGGCACGATGTTCCAGCCGAGGGATTCCGAGACGAGGTACGCGGCGACTTCGCGATTGGCGAGGTCGTTGTTCGGGAAGTCCCACAGCGGCTTCTCGCCGCGGGACGGCTTGTAGACGACGTCGACCGGGTCGGCACCTGGGACCGTGTAGGTGCCGACGAAGGTCGCGTTCGACGCGCTCATGAGCCGGGCGGTGAGCTCGAGCGTCTGGGCGCTTGCAGCGGTGTCACCCGAGGCGGCATCGCCCGGATCGGAGTCACCCGGTTCGGAGGCGCTCGTGGTGGACGCCGTCGACGCCTCGGAGTCGGGCGCTTGAGCCGCCCCCGCGGTGTCCCCGTTCGGCTCGGTCTCGGTCACAGGCCGTCGTCTGCCGGGCAGTCGTGGCCCTCCGGGTCCATCGGGAGGCCGCAGCGGGGGCACAGCGATCGGCCGGCGCCGACGATCTCGAGGGTGCGCTTCGCGAAGGCGCGTGCCGACCCGACGGGGATGCGAACGCGGAGCAGCTCCTCGGGTTCGGCGGCTTCGACGAGCTCGTCGAGGCCGGCCATGCGGGCCAGCTCGGCTTCGAGAGCCTCGGTGTCCACGTCGGCGTCGATCTCGAGCTCGACCTCGACGACGGGGATCACCTCGAGGACGACCTGCGCGGTCGCCGGCTCCCAGCCGAGGCCGATCGTGCCGACTCTGAAGCGGCCGTCGACCGGGGTGTCGAGCGGCTCCTCGTCGATGAGCTCGATGGGGGTCGAGCTGGGCACGCTGTAGCGGTTGCCGTCTTCGAGCATCAGCTGGTCGAGGATCTCGTCGACCTTCTCGGCGAGCAGAGCGGACTGCTCTTTCTCGAGGATGACGCTCACGACGCGGGAGCCGTCGCGTGCCTGCAGGTAGAAGGTTCGCTCGCCGGGCTTGCCGAGCGTGCCGACGACAAATCGGTCCGGCCAGTCGAATTCGTGCACGAGGGTCGTCATGGTCTCAAGCCTATGCTCAGGAGGCTCTGCCCGCGCCGCCGCCGACGGTCGCGTCTCCGGTCTGGGAGCCGCCCGCCGCGGCAGAGCGGGAGGGGGCGAGCCAGGACAGGTCTCCGGCGTCGGAGTTGATGATGGGGACGCTCGGGCGTGCCTTGCCGTAGCTGATGATCGATGTCGACGCGGGTCCGACGGCGAGCCGTTGGAACAGGTCGAGGTGCATCCCGAGGGCGTCGGCGAGGACGGCCTTGATGATGTCGCCGTGGCTCACGGCGACCCAGACGGCACCCTGGCCGAACTCGCGCTCGACGTCGGCGTCGTGCCGGCGGACAGCGGCGACTGCTCTCGCCTGCATGGCGGCCATCGATTCTCCGTCGGGGAACGTGACGGCGGACGGCTGCGTCTGGACGGTCGTCCAGAGGTCTTCCTTCGCGAGGTCGGCGAGGCTTCGGTTCTGCCAGGCGCCGTAGCCGCATTCGGTGAGGTCTTCGTCGATGACGTCGAGCGATGGGTCGATGTGCGGGTCGTCGAAGGGAGCGGTCGGCTGCTGCGCGCGAATCGCGGCCGCGGTCTCGACGCATCGCTCCAGTGGGCTCGTGACGAGGCGGGCGAGGGGCACCGACGCGATTCTCGCCCCGGTCGCGGCGGCTTGCGCCCGCCCGGTCTCGTCGAGGAGGACTCCCGGGGTGCGTCCCGCGAGGAGTCCGCTCGCGTTCGCCGTGGTGCGTCCGTGGCGGACGAGGATGACGGTGGCCATGCGAGTCACCCTAATCGGTGCGCCACGGGAAGTCCCTGCGCGGCGTCAGCGCTCGGTGAGCTGCCCGCCTTCGACGTGCCAGGCCCGGTTCAGCCGCACCGTCTCGAGCATCCGCCGGTCGTGGGTGACGAGCAGGAGGGTGCCGTCGTAGGATTCGAGCGCCTGTTCGAGCTGCTCGATGGCGACGAGGTCCAGGTGGTTCGTCGGCTCGTCGAGCACCAGCAGGTTCACGCCGCGGGCCTGGAGGAGGGCGAGGCCCGCCCGGGTTCGCTCGCCGGGCGAGAGCTCGTCGGCGCTGCGTCCGACATGGTCGGCTTTCAGCCCGAACTTGGCGAGGAGGGTGCGCACCTCTGCGGTCGGCCAGTCGGGCACCTGCGCTTCGAACTGCTCGGCGAGCGGTGAGGGCCCCGCGAGGGCGGCCCTCGCCTGGTCGATCTCGCCGATGGCGACGCTCGAGCCCAGACTCGAGGTTCCTGAGTCCGGCTCGATGTGGCCGAGGAGGAGTCGCAGGAGGGTCGACTTGCCTGCCCCGTTCGGGCCGGTGATGCCGATGCGGTCACCCGCGTCGACCTGCACGGACACGGGGCCGAACGTGAACTCGCCCAGGTGGAGTTCCGCGCGCGACAGGGTGGAGACGACGGTGCTCGACCGCGGAGCCGAGCCGATCGTGAACTGCAGCTGCCATTCCTTGCGTGGCTCCTCGACCTCGTCGAGGCGGGCGATGCGGCTCTCCATCTGACGCACCTTCTGCGCCTGCTTCTCGCTGGACTCGGTGGATGCCTTGCGGCGGATCTTGTCGTTGTCCGGTGCCTTGCGCATGGCGTTGCGCACGCCCTGGCTCGACCACTCGCGCTGCGTGCGCGCGCGACCCACGAGGTCTGCCTTCTTCTCCGCGAATTCCTCGTACTCTTCGCGAGCGTGCCGCTTCGCGGTGGCGCGCTCCTCGAGGAATGCTTCGTAGCCGCCCCCGTAGACGCGGTTGCTGTGCTGGGCGAGGTCGAGCTCGAGCACACGCGTGACGCTGCGGGCCAGGAACTCGCGGTCGTGGCTGACGAGGACCACTCCGCCGCGAAGTCCCTGGATGAACGCCTCGAGGCGATCGAGGCCGTCGAGGTCGAGGTCGTTGGTCGGCTCGTCGAGGAGCACGATGTCGAAGCGTGAGAGGAGCAGCGCCGCCAGGCCGACTCGAGCAGCCTGTCCGCCGGAGAGGGAGGTCATGAGGGCGTCGGCGCTCAGTTCGAGCCCGAGCTCGGCGAGCACTGCGGGGATCCGCTCCTCGAGGTCGGCGGCCCCGCTCGCGAGCCAGCGCTCGAGGGCGACGGCGTATGTCTCGCCGGGGTCGGGGGCGCCGGGCTTCGCCTCTTCGGCAAGGGCTTCGGCGGCCGCATCCATGTCCCTGGTCGCCGCGGTGGCTCCGGTTCGGCGGCCCACGTACTGCGCGACGGTCTCGCCCGCGACACGCTCGTGCTCCTGGGGCAGCCAGCCGATGAAGGCGTCGGCGGGCGCGAGCGAGACGCTGCCCTCCTGAGGCTCGTCGATGCCGGCGAGGAGGCGCAGGAGCGTCGACTTGCCGGCGCCGTTCGCGCCCACGACGCCGACGACGTCACCCGGGGCGACGACGAGGTCGAGGGCGGAGAAGAGCGTTCGATGGTCGTGGCCACCGGCGAGGTCCTTGGCGACGAGGGTTGCGGTCATTGCTCTATGGTCGCTCACTCCGGCCCTGCGCGGTGACGGCGTCCCCGGCAACGCCCGGTCGCGGCCTCGGTTCCGGGCCAGTGGTCCGAGGCTCGGTATCGAGCCCCCGCCGTTGGTCCTTGCGGCGGGAGTGGCTACACGAGGGTGTCGGCGTGGAGGGCTCCGACGAGTGGTGCGAGCTCAGGCACATCCGCTGCCTCGGACAAGGACTGCTCGAGCACTGAATCGTGGGTGGGGCGTGCACGCTCGAGGAGGTCGCGGCCGAGCGGCGTCAGCTCGGTGTAGATGCCGCGTCGGTCGTCGTCGCACAGGATGCGCGTCAGCAGCTTTCGGTCCTCCAAGCGGGTCACGAGGCGAGTGGTCGCGCTGCTCGAGAGTGCGGCGGCGCGGGCGAGCTGGCGCATCCGCATGTGCCATCCGTCCTGGCGGCTCAGGGCGTCGAGGACGGTGAACTCGACGACCGAGAGCTTGTGCTCGCGTTGCAGGGAGCGCTCGAGCTCCATCTCGATGAGTCCGTGGAGAGCGGCGAGCGTGCGCCAGCCTCTGGCGCGGATCTCCACGGCGTCGTCGGCGATTCCCATGTGCCCTCCTCAGGTGCGTGACTGCCAATGCTACTCCACTTGCGCGCATATAGCGCGTGTGCAACGATCTTCTTCGTTGCGTGTGCAACTACTGCACGCGCCGTATATCGCTGGAGGAAACATGCCAATCGCGCTCTTCGCGCTCGCACTCGGCGGGTTCGGGATCGGTCTGACCGAGTTCGTCATCATGGGGTTGCTCCCCGAGGTCGCGGCCGACTTCGCCGTCTCGGAGTCTGTCGCCGGCTACCTGATCTCCGGCTACGCCTTGGCGGTGGCGGTCGGCGCGATCGGACTCACGGTCGCTCTCACCCGCTTGGACCGCAAGAAGGCGCTGGTGGGGCTCATGGTCATCTTCATCGCGGGCAACGTGCTCTCGGCGCTGGCGCCCAGCTACGAGGTGATGATGCTCGGACGCATCGTCGCGGCCCTCAGCCACGGCGCCTTCTTCGGGATCGGCGCGGTCGTCGCCGCGAACCTTGTTCCCGCGAACAGGAAGGCCGCGGCAATCTCGCTGATGTTCGCGGGTCTCACGGTCGCTAACGTGCTCGGCGTGCCGATCGGGACGTTCATCGGACAAGCCACGGGGTGGCGTTCGACGTTCTGGGTGATCGCGTCGATCGGCGTCGTCGCTCTCGTCGGCATGGCGGTGCTGATCCCCGCGTCCGCCGGGCGCGGCGGCGGCAGCGTCCTCGCCGAGTTCCGCATCTTCCGCTCCGGGCAGGTCTGGGCCTCGATGGCCATCACAGTGCTCGGCTACGGTGGCATGTTCGGGGCGTTCAGCTACATCGCCTTCACGCTGACCGGGGTGTCCGGGTTCGCCGCGTCCACCGTGCCCTGGCTCCTGGTGCTCTTCGGCGTCGGCCTCTTCGTCGGCAACATCGTCGGCGGGAGGGCCGCCGACCGGAACCTCGGGCGCACCCTGCTGGTTCTGCTGGTCGGGCTCATCGTGATCCTCGTCGCGTTTGCGCTGCTCGCGTCGAGCCAGGTCGCGACGCTGGTGCTGCTTGTCCTCATGGGCGGCTTCGGGTTCGCGACGGTCCCCGGACTGCAGATGCGCATCATGAACTTCGCTGGCGACGCCCCGATGCTCGCCTCCGGCGCGAACATCGCCGCCTTCAACGTCGGCAACGCCTTCGGCGCCTGGATCGGAGGGATGACCATCGCTGCCGGGCTCGGCTACGCTTCGCCGCTCTGGGCCGGAGCCGCGGTGACGCTTGCCGGGCTCGCCGCGCTGGTGATCGCCGGCGTCATGCCCGGCGGTGAGCTCCGGCGTGCCTCGCGGGGAGGCGAGGCGCTGAAGAAGCGGCCGGAACTCGCGTCAACGCCTGCTGCTTGACCGCATGCCTGGGCGGAGGTGCAGTGCCCGTGGTGGGCGACGACCAGGGAGGGGGCAGAGCGCTTCGGGGCGCAGGAGGACCCGCGGTGCGAGTGTGCGAAATGGAGCGGATGCGGAGCGACCACTCGCCTGGCGTGCACCCTGCTCGAAGACTTCAGTGCTTACGTGAGAGGCAGGAGGGCGGCAGTCAGCTGCCCGCATCGATCCGAGCGCAGTGAGGCGGCGACGATCATGGGTGAAGTCAACTTCGATGAGGGAGTTCCGGAGGGCGAGGAACGCTGGAGGGATGAGGGCGGCTCCGGCGAGAGCACGCACTTTCATCCACACGGCTGGCAGCCCGACCCGGCAGCGGCCGTAGCGGGGCCGGAGGACGACGCGGATGCCAACGGCGACTGAGTCTCGTGGTGCTGGCCGCAGGCTGCGGCCCCGCCGGGGCTCCGGAACGGAACCTCGGCGGAGTGAGGGTTATCCGGCGGCGAGGGCGCTGACGACGCCCCGCCGTCCGGTGCGACGGCGACGTGGTCGTGCCGCTGCCACGTCGGACTGGTCGTGCTCGACGGGGAACAGGGCTTCGGCGAGTGCCTCCTGGGCTTCGTCGAGCGTTCCGTAGTCTCCGATGCTCTGCCCCTGGGGGCCCTGGAGCGTGTGCAGACCGGTGTCTGCGATCGTGATGAAGCCAGCGAACTCGTCGCTGATGGTCGCCGCGTACACGTCGTCGTCGGCTTGTCGCCAAGAGACTCGGGGTGTGGGCAGGGTGAATGGTATTGCGAGTGTGATGCGATTCTTCGTTTCGTTGCGGCGCAGCCCGCCTGCGTTGGCAGGGCGCGGTATTTCAAGCATGTGAGCGCCGGAGTGGGGCGCGTGCTGGTCAGCCGATTCGTGCTTTCGAGCAGTGGATTCGTGCTCTCGGGCAGATTGGGCGTCTCGGACTTGGGTCCTGGTGGCCACGGATCCGGTGGCGCGGATGGCGACTGGCAAGATCTGGAATGTCCGCGAGAAGCGGGGTGATCATGCGTCGACTCCACGACTATACGGCACAAAGCCTGAGTGAGAGAGTTTTCTTATGAGCGATGACACGAACAGCGGCGTCGGCGAGGATGGCGGCGCGAGCGAGAGCGGTGAGGTGACGGAGCTTGGTTTCACGGTTTCGGGCTTCATCTCGAAGCCGGTGCGCGAGGTCTACGAGGCGGTCGCCGACCCCGCCGTCCTCTCCGAGTACTTCACGACGGGAGGCGCGAAGGGGCGGCTCGAGGCCGGAGCGGAGGTGCAGTGGGACTTCGCGGACTTCCCCGGGGCGTTCCCCGTCGACGTCATCGAGGCGGTTGCACCGAGCCGCATCGTCGTCCGGTGGGAGGCCGAGGAGGACAGCGCGGGGCAGGGGTACACGACGACGACGTTCGAGTTCGATCCTGTGGACGACGGCTCCCGCACGAGGGTGCGCATCAGCGAGTCGGCCTGGCGCCTGAGCGATGCCGGTGCGAAGGCTGCCTTCGGCAACTCGATGGGGTGGACGGGCATGCTCGCGGCCATGAAGGTGTGGCTCGAGCACGGTATCCGTCTCCGCGAAGGGTTCTACAAGTAGCCGGCGAGACCCGCGAGCTGTGGGACGGCGCTCTCAACCTGCGTGCTGCGCCCTGCGCTCTCCCTCGCAGCGTCTCGCTACTCCGTGACGACGCGTTCGAGGGTCGAGTACTTGGCCGTGCGGGTGTCGCCCGACGATTTCCCGGTGAGGCGCCGGCCGATCCAGGGGAGGACGTATTCGCGCCAGTACGCGGAGTTGCGGGGGCGCTGGATGCTCGGGGCGCGGGGGCCGAAGTCCGGGGCGGGAACGTCGAGGGCGGCGAGCACGTTGGCCGCCACTCGTTGATGCCCGCTGACGCCCATGTGGAGCCGGTCGCGCGACCAGTAGTCGAGGTGCCTGAGCTCGGGGTCGGCCCAGTTGTCGACGAAGGTGAGGCCCGGCTGGGCGGGGATCTTCGCGTGGACGGCGGCCGCGAGGGCGTCGCCGCGGGCGCTGATGCGCTTGCCCATCGGCAGGTGGTCGGAGGGGTTGGCGCCCGAGAGAAGGATCACGTGGATGCCCGCGTCGAGGGCCTGCTTGGCGCCGTCGACGAGGCGCTGGGCGACGGCGTCGATGGAGACGCGCGGGCGCAGGATGTCGTTGCCGCCGCCGTTGAGGCTCAGGAGCTGTGGCTTGAGTGCGATGGCGGCGGGAAGCTGCTCCTCGAGGATCGCGTCGAGCAGGCGACCGCGGATCGCGAGGTTGGCGTAGCTGACCGGTTCCGCAGACGAGAATGCGAGCCCCTGCGCGACCAGGTCGGCCCACCCACGGACGCGTCCATCCGGGAGCTCGTCGCCGACACCCTCGGTGAAGCTGTCTCCGACGGCCGCGAAACTCGTGAATCCCATGCGGGAGAGTCCATCACACCGGAGCCGAGGTGACGTTCAGATGAGGCATGAGTCGCCTTCGCAGGCGGTCCCCGCTGCGCCGAGCATCGTGAAACCGCCGGCGGCCGGAGCCGCCCCGTCGGTCGGGGCCTCTGCCTCTGCTCCTGGCAGCTCGTCGAGCATCGTGGTCGCAGTCGTGCTGGCGTCGCTCAGGCCGGTCTCGTTGCTCATGCGTTCGCTTCCTCGCGGTCGCTGGTGATCTTTGCGAGGACGTCGGCGAAGGTCGCGGCTTCCTGGGCGCCGGAGACACCGTACTTGCCGTCGATGACGAAGAAGGGCACGCCCTGGATGCCGTAGGCCTGCGCCTGCTGCTGATCGGCGAGCACGTCGTCGTGGTGCACACGCTCCTCCAGAGCGTGGACTGCGGCGGCCCGGTCGAGACCGAGTTCTTCTGCGAGGTCGGCGAGCACGGCGATGTCGCTGAGGTCCTGCCCCTCGACGAAGTAGGCCTTGAGGAGGCGTTCCTTGGCCTCGAGCTGGCGGCCGTTCGCCTTGGCGAAGTGGATGAGCTCGTGGGCGCGCACAGTGTTCACGTGCTGCACGGAGTCGAAGTCGTAGTCGAGGCCGACGTCTTTTGCGATGCCGGTCACACGGTCGAGCATCTGCTCCACCTGCACGAGGGGGAGTCCCTTGCGCTCGGCGAGATACTCGGTCGTCGACCCGTGGAAGTCGATGGGCGTATCCGGCGACAGCTCGTAGCTGTGGTACTCGACCTCCACGGCCGGGGCATCGCCCGACGCGGAGAACTGCTCGATGCCGCTCTCCAGCTTCCGCTTCCCGATGTAGCACCAGGGGCACGCGATGTCCGACCAGATGTCGATGCGGATCGGTGCCTGCTCTGGGCTGGCTTGCGGAGAGGTCTGGGGTGCGTTCTGCGCTGCTGTCGTCACACGCAATGCAACAGGCCCCCGTTCGCAGCTATTCCCAGCCGCCGAGTCCCCGAACTCACTCCGCCTTGACGACCGCCAGCTCATCCCAGTGCGTCGTGGCGCGCGGGGAGATCATCTCGCGCCGCATCGTCCAGCTTCGGCCGCCGCGCAGTCCCGCGATGCCCAGGCCGAGCGACTCCTGCCCGAACTTCGCGGCGACGGCGTCGAGGGCTTCCCCCACGCGCCGGTCCTCGCTGCGCTCGCCGAAGATGTCGAGCGCGGCATAGGAGTCCCGAGCGACGAACTCGAACAGCGAGACGCCCACCCGCACGTACTTCAGGTCGCTGCGCAGCTGCGGGCCCAGGGCCGTTGCGGCGGCTCGGAACAGGACGACCGGGTCATCGGTGGGCTCTGGGAAGGCGACGGACACGGCGTGCGACTCGTGCCCCTCTCGGAAGGGGGAGGTGGCCGCGTAGCAGCTCATCGCCCGGGCCAGTGAGCCCTGCGACCGCAGTCGCGCCGAGGCGCGCTGCGTGTACACGGAGAGCACCTCCTCGAGCTCCTGCACGGTCGAGATGGGCACGGCGAACGACCTCGAGAACTGGATCTGCTCGCGCTCCGACGGCACCTCATCCATGGGGAGGCAGTCGACGCCGCGAAGCTCCTGCACGACTCGCTCCTGCACGACCCCGTAGCGTCGTCGGATCGCGGTCGGCGACGACTCTCGGAGGTCGAGGGCGGTGCGGATGCCGAGGCCCACGTACTTCGCCGCCATCTTGCGGCCGACGCCCCACACGTCTCCGACGTCGATCGTGCCGAGGATGCCGCTCAGCTGCTCCCGGCCGTAGGAGTCGAGGTGGCAGACCCCGCCGAGCGAGGGCTCGGACTTGGAGCCGCGGTTCGCGAGCTTGGCGAGGGTCTTGCTCGGCGCGATGCCGATGCTCACGGGAATGCCGATGAGCTTGCGCATGGCGACCCTGATCTCCCGCGCGACGGCGAGCGCCTCCGCACGGCTGCCCGGGAGGCGGATGAAGCTCTCGTCGATCGAGTAGACCTCCTGCGACGGCGTGTACCGGCCGAGGAGTTCGATGGTGCGCGCGTTGATGTCGCCGTAGAGCTCGTAGTTGCTCGATCGGGCGACGACGCCCTTCATCGCCGCTTCTGGCGCGATGGCCTGCCAGGGAGCACCCATCGGGATTCCCGCCGCTTTCGCTTCCTCCGAGCGCGCGATGACGCATCCGTCGTTGTTGGAGAGCACGACGATGGGCTTCCCCTCGAGGCTCGGGTCGAAGATGCGCTCGCAGGATGCGTAGAAGTTGTTGGCGTCGACGATCGCGATCGCTGACTGCGGGGCGTCATGAGGCTGGCTTGGCTCAGACACGGTGCAGGCACCTCGTGACGACGCCCCACACGGTGAGCTCGCTTTGCTCCTCGAGCACGATGTCGGCGTAGGCGGGGTTCTCGGGGACCAGTCGAACGCGGCCGTGGTCGAAGCGGAGGCGCTTGACGGTGAGCTCACCGTCGACGACGGCGATGACGACGTTGCCGTCGTGCGGTTCGAGGGAGCGGTCGACGATGATCTCGTCGCCGTCGAAGATGCCGGCTCCGATCATGCTGTCGCCGCTGACGCGCACGATGAAGGTCGCCGCGGGGTCGTTGATGAGGTGCCGGTTGAGGTCCACTGGCCCGGTGTAGTAGCCCTGCGCGGGCGACGGGAAGCCGGCGGGCACGGCCTCCTCGGCACGTTCCGCGAGCGGCGCGGGCGACTCCGAGCTGCTCGCGCCCTCAGCGGGCGGCGAGACGGAGGCGAGGACTTCGACGCCTGCATCGCTCATGCGCCGCCTCCTGTCCTTCGTCTGGCAGGCGGGCCGGTGCTGGCGCGCGTGCATCACACGGTTGTGCGAGCACCAATTGTCGCGGATGAACCTTCGGAGTGCGTGACGGATGCGCCCGGCGAGTGGTGTCGCCCGATCGGCACCATGAGCGGTCGGCCGGAGACGGGGTCGTCGACGATGAGGCTCTCGAGTCCGAACACGGCGCGCACGGTGTCGACCGTGAGCACGTCGCCGGGCTGACCGGCAGCGTGGAGTCCGCCGTCGGCGAGCGCGATGAGGTGGTCGGCGTAGCGGGCTGCCAGGTTGAGGTCGTGCAGCACCATGACGATCGTGGTGCCACGCGAGCGGTTCAGGTCGGTGAGGAGGTCCAGCACTTCGACTTGGTGGCTGACGTCGAGGAAGGTCGTCGGCTCGTCGAGCAGCAGGAGGTCGGTCTGCTGGGCGAGCGCCATGGCGATCCACACGCGCTGACGCTGCCCGCCGGAGAGCTCGTCGACGTGCCGGTCGGCGAGCGCCGTCGTCTCGGTCGCCTCGAGGGCGGCGGCGACGGCGAGGTCGTCGTCGTGGCTCCACCTGGAGAGGAGGTTCTGGTGCGGGTGGCGGCCGCGGCCCACGAGGTCGGCGACCGTGATGCCCTCTGGGGCGATCGGCGACTGCGGGAGGAGTCCGAGTAGCCGCGCCAGCTGCTTCGCCGGTGTCTTGTGCACTTCCTTGCCGTCGAGGAGCACGTGCCCGTCTCGCGGCGAGAGGAGCCGCGACATGGAGCGCAGCAGCGTCGACTTCCCGCACGCGTTCGCGCCGACGATGGCGGTGACCTTGCCGGGCGGCACGAGCAGGTCGAGCTCGTCGATGACGACTCGGTCGCCGTAGCCGAGGCTCAGCTTCTCGACGAGGAGGGTGTGGTCTGCGGTCATAGTGAGCCTCCCGCGCGGTTCGTGCGGATGATCAGGTAGATGAGGAACGGTGCGCCGAGCACACCGGTGACGACGCCGACGGGGTAGCGGGTGCCGAGGAGGAACTGGCCGACGAGGTCGGCGACGAGCACCAGCAGGGCGCCGACGAGCCCGGCGGGGATGAGGAGCGACCCGCCCCCGCCGAAGAGGCGCGCGGCGATGGGGCCGGCGAGGAATGCGACGAACGCGATGGGTCCGGCGGCGGCGGTCGCGAAGGACAGCACGCCGACCGCTGTGACGATGACGACGAGTCTCGTCCGGTTGACGCGCACCCCCAGCGCGGCCGCCGTGTCGTCGCCGAGCTGCGTCGCGGCGAGGTTGCGGCTCTGCGCGAGGAGGATGGGCACGAGTACGACGATCGCTATGGCCACCGGCGTGATGGCGTTCCAGGATGCACCGTTGAGGCTGCCGTTGAGCCAGCGCAGCGCTTCCTGCAGGTCCCACTGCGCGGCCTGCGAGAGCACGTAGTTGGTGATGCTGTCGAGCATCGCCGCGATGCCGATGCCGATGAGGATGAGCCTCGTGCCGGTGACGCCGCCCTTGAACGACAGCACGTAGATGAGGATCGCGACGCCGAGCCCGACGAAGATCGCGAAGAACGAGACTTCGCTCGCGCCGAGGGACAGGGTGATGATGCCGAACGCGGCGGCTGCGCTGGCGCCGGAGGAGATGCCGATGATGTCCGGACTCGCGAGGGGGTTGCGCAGCATCGTCTGGAAGGTGACGCCGGCGAGGCCGAAGGAGAGGCCCGCGAGGATCGCGAGCACGGCGCGGGGGAGCCGGAGGCGTCCGATCGTGAAGGTCGCTCCCTGCACGTCCTGGCCCATGATGACGGCGATGACCTGGTCGATGCCGTAGAAGGTCTGCCCGAACATGAGCGAGAACACGAAGACGACCGCGATGAGCGCGACGAGCACGAGCATGAGCAGGCGGCGGCGCGCGGAGCGTCGGCCGCGGCTGGCGGCGACGGCGCGTGCTGTCGCCTCGATCGCCGAGTTGGGTGAGGAGGGGGCCAGCGACTTCGGCGACGAGGCGGGGGAGCGACGGTCGGATGCGCGCGTTGCGGTCACAGGGCACGCACCTTCGAGCGGCGGACGATCCAGATGAAGATGGGGGCTCCGATGATGGCGGTGATGATGCCGACGTCGATCTCGGAGGGGCGGGTGAGGATGCGCCCCAGGACGTCTGCGCCCGTCAGCAGCGACGCCCCGACGACGGCCGAGAACGGCAGCACCCAGCGGTGGTCGACGCCGAACATGAGGCGGCAGGCGTGCGGCACGACGAGGCCGACGAACGCGATGGGGCCGGTGACGGCGGTCGCCGCGCCGCAGAGGATGACGGCGCCGAGGGCCGCGGCGCCGCGCGTGAGCGCGACCTTCTCGCCGAGGCCCGCCGCGAGGTCATCGCCAAGTGCGAGCGAGTTGAGCCCCTTCGCCGACAGGAGGCTGATGAGGAACCCGACGATCAGGAAGGGCAGCACCTGCGAGATGCTGTCCCAGGTTCCGCCGCCGACACCGCCGATCTGCCAGGATCTGGCGCTCTGGCTGATGTCGCCTCGGGGCAGGATGATGGCGGTCACGAAGGACGCGAGGGCTGCCGAGGTCGCCGCCCCGGCGAGTGCGAGCTTGAGCGGGGTCGCGCCGCCTCTGCCCAGGGAGCCGACCACGTAGACGAACACGGCCGC
Organism: Pseudoclavibacter terrae; assembly: GCF_008831075.1. GTDB lineage: Bacteria > Actinomycetota > Actinomycetes > Actinomycetales > Microbacteriaceae > Pseudoclavibacter > Pseudoclavibacter terrae. Next base: position 206,507 of record NZ_WBJX01000002.1, read on the forward strand.
GAAGGCGGCGCCGGTGATGGCGACCCAGATGAAGCTGGACGCCGACGTCAGGCCGAAGTAGGCGATGCCGGTGACGACGGCCAGGGATGCCCCCATGTTGACGCCCAGGATGCCCGGGTCTGCGAGCGGGTTGCGCGTCACGCCCTGCATGACGGCGCCGGAGACGCCGAGCGCGGCACCGACCGCGACGGCGAGGAAGGTTCGTGGGATGCGCTTCGCGACCGCGGCCTCGTCGAAGCCGTTGGTCGAGCCGCCGAGCGCGGCAACCGCATCCGCCCAGCTGACGTCGCGTGAGCCGATCATGACGGAGACGACGACCAGCGCTCCCAGTGAGGCGAGCGCGAGGATGAACCACAGCGCCCGCAGCCGCCGGGGGCGTCGCACGGTGGCGACACCCCCGGCGGCTGCGGGAGGAGCGGTGAGGGTCACTGGACCTTGTCGGCTGCCTGCGAGAGGAGTGCGACGTAGTCGTCGAGGATCCACGAGATGGAGAGCGGCGTCGGGTTCGCGGCCGTGCCGAGCGGTTCGGTGCCTGGCAGGTTGACGATCGAGCCGTTCGCGACGGCGGGGATCTGCGAGAGGACCGGGTCGCCCTGGAGGGTCTGGACGAGTTCCTCGCCACCGTAGGTGACGATGATCTCGACGTCGGCGAGCGTGTCGGTCTGCTCGGCGCTGATCGTCTGCGAGAACTGGTCGGTGCTCGCGGAGGCGTCGACGAGGCTCTGCGGGAAGGTCATGCCGAGGTCCTCGAAGAAGGCGCTCCGCGTGTCGTGCGTCGTGTAGAAGCTGACCTGGCTCAGGTCGGTCTCGTCGACGTGCGTCAGGAACATCGTCTTCTTGCCCTGGATGGACGGGTACTTCGCGGCCGTGGCCTCGATCTCGCCCTCGAGCTCGGTGATGAGCGCGTCGCCTTCGGTCTCGAGGCCCATGCCCTGGCTGTTGAGGCGGATCATGTCGCGCCACGAGGTCGCCCAAGCTGTCTCCGGGTAGGCGACGACCGGCGCGATCTCGGAGAGCGTGTCGTAGTCCTCCTGCGTGAGGCCCGAGTAGGCGGCGAGGATGACGTCGGGGTTCGTGTCGGCGACTGCCTCGAAGTCGACGCCGTCAGTCTCGTCGAAGAGAACTGGCGTCTCGCCGCCGAGTTCGTCGAGCTTCTCGCTCACCCAGGGGAGGATGCCGTCGCCGTTGTCGTCGCCGAAGTCTGCGCGGGCCATGCCGACGGGGACGACGCCGAGCGCGAGGGGGACCTCCTGGTTCGCCCAGTTGACGGTCGCGATGCGCTCCGGCTTCTCGGTGATCTCGGTCGTGCCGAGCGCGTGCTCGATGGTGATCGGCGTGAAGTCGCCACTCGCCGAGCCGGGCTCCGCACCGGTGTCGGCGGCCGGGGAGGTCGAGCAGGCGGCGAGGCCTGCGGTGAGCAACGCGGTCGCGGCGAGCGCGACGAGCTTGGAGGCGCGGGGCATGGTGTCCTTTCGGGGGCGGAGCTGAAGCATTTGCCGCGCGCCGATCATCGCCGGCGGGCGGCGGAGAGGCGGGGCGAGGCGTCGAAGTCAGCGGCAGCCGGCCGGGCTCGAGATCGTTCCCTGTTAGGCGTGCCTTACCAAAGCTAAGGGACGCGCGCCTGGTTTGCAATCGAGGCGAACCGACACGATCCTTCGCGAAACGGACACGGGTGGAGCAGGTGCGGGAGCACCGGGCTCATTGCGCGCGGAACCGCCCGGGGCTCGAACCGGTCACCCGCCGGAACGCCGTCCCGAAGGCGCTCGCCGAGCGGAAGCCGACGGCCGCCGCGACATCGTCGATGCGCTCGCCCTCGGTGAGCAGCACGATCGCGCGCTGGATGCGGGACGCGGCGACCCAGCGGCTGAAGCCGAGCCCCGTCTCCGCTTGGAACTGGCGCGTGATGGTGCGCGCGCTGACTCCGAGCCGCGCCGCCCACTCGTCGAGGGTGCCGGCAGCTCGCACGTCGGCGTCCACCGCCGCGACGATCGGTGCCAGCAGTTCCGAGGCGGGGACGTGCGTGAGCAGCTCGTACGGAGACGGCGCGAGCACGTCGAGCACCATCGCCTCGGTCGTGGCCCGGGACGCGGCGTGGAGACCCGGCTCGACGAGTCGGTCGAGGAGGAGACGCAGGAGGTCGGTCACGTCGACCGCCACGGGCTCGTCGGCGATCGGCACGGTGGTCTGCACGCTGAACATCGCGGTCCGGTACCAGGTGCCAGCTGGGGTCCACGCTGTGTGGCGCACACCGGCGGGAATCCAGAGGCCGACTGACGGTGTGATGGTCCAGGTGCGCGAGCCCACGGTCAGCGACGAGGCGCCCCGCGTGTTCCAGATGAGCTCGTGCGTGGGGTGGGAGTGCTCCTCCCAGAACGTGTTGCGCTGGATCGACTCGTCCATGCCGTCGATGACGTATGGAACGTCGACGGAGCCCGCCTCGTAGAGGGGCAGGCTCCGCCGGTCGACGTCCGGCACATCGAGGGTGCTCACGGGCCAAGCCTACGGAGTCTGGCGTCCGCGGCTCAGCTGCGGTCGGTGCCGAGCCAGTCCGCCGGGGTCGGCACCCAGCCGTAGGCCTCGCGCGCGTACCGACCGGTTGCCGCCTGGTCCTGCAGGAGCGCCCCCGCGAGGTCGGACCCGAGTCGTGCGCGGGTCTCGTCGGCCGTCTCCTCGACGAGCTCCGGCATCTCCTCGATGCCCCGGTAGGCCGACGCTGCGATCTCCCGCACCGTCGGGTTCTCGCCGCCGGCGGCGATGACGTAGCCGACGGCCGCGCCCTTCTCGAGGACCCGCACGTAGAGGTCGGCGAGGTCGTCGACGTGCACGAGTGTCCAGCGCTGCGTGCCGTCGCCGACCAGCGGGATCGGTGCGGAGCCGTCACCGGCGAGGAGCTGGGTGAGGCCGCCCCGCCCGCCGTACACGACCGCTGGCGCCACGATGGCCGTGTTCACGTTGCTGTTGATGACCTGGCGGTCGATCGCGACCCGCCAGGACACGATCTCGGGCGGGTTCGGCTCCGACTCCTCCGTGATGGCGGGGTTGTCGCCGAAGAGCCAGATGCCGCTTGTGTGGACGAACTGCGTGGGGGAGTGCACGAGCTCGTTGAGCACGGCAGGCACGAAGACCGGGTCCACCTCGGGTCCGGAGGCGGTGTGGATGACACCCTCGGCCTGGCGGAGCAGCGGGGCGAGCGCTGCGCGGTCGCGCAGGTCGACGACAACGGCCTTCGCGCCGGCCTCGCGTACGGTGGCCGCCTTCTCCTCGTTGCGCACGGCCGCCGTCACGACGTGGCCGTTCGCGAGGAGCGCCCGCAGGACTGCGGAGCCGATGTAGCCGGTCGCCCCGGTCAGAAACACCTTCATGTGATCGCCTTCCGTCGTGTCGAAGTGGGCTGTCACCCCGTGACACAGCAGTGCAACCGCGGCGGGGCTGGCAGCATTCCGACGGCGCCGCACCCCGCCGGGTGCTCAGCTCTCTTCTGGCCCCGCCTTTCGCGCCCGGGTCCCGTGCTCGACGGGTGCAGTGTCCGGCTCGTAGGAGTGCTCGTCGAGGGAGCCGCCGGACTTCAGCACACGGAGCTCCTCGGTCTGGACACGCATCGCCGGGGCCGCGGCAAGGTTCGACGGCGTGCTCGGTGTGCCTGGCAGCCACACGTTGAAGAAGAGGTTGAGGACGACGGCGACGATAGCCGCTGAGCTGATGCCGGAGTCGAAGATCGTCACGAACCAGTCCGGGAAGGCGTGCCAGAACTGCGGGGAGACGACCGGGATGAGGCCGAAGGCGAGCGACGAGGCGACGATGATCATGTTGTTGTTGCCGGTGTAGTCGACCTTGGAGAGGGTGCGCACGCCGCTCGCCGCGACGCTGCCGAAGAGCACGATGCCGGCGCCTCCCAGCACGGGGCTCGGGATGACGCTGAAGACGGCCGCGGCCATCGGGGAGAGGCCGAGGATCACGAGGAGGCCGCCGCCGGCCGCGACGGCGAAGCGGCTCTTGATGCCGGTGAGGGCGACGAGCCCGACGTTCTGGGCGAAGGCCGTCGCGGGGAACGAGTTGAAGACGGGCGCGATGAGCGAGGACACCATGTCGGCTCGGAGTCCGTCGCCGACTCGGCGGGAGTCGACCTTGGTGCCGACGACCTCGCCGACGGCGAGCACGTCGGCCGTGGTCTCGACCATGATGACGAGGATCACGATGGTCATGGAGACGATGGCACCGATCTCGAAGATGGGCATGCCGAACGCGAAGGGCTGCGGGAACGCGAAGACGGATGCCGACCCGACGGCATCGAAGTCGGCCTGCCCCATGAGGAGCGCGCCGACCGTGCCGATGGCGAGCCCGAGGAGGACGGCGAGACGGGAGAGCGCCCTGATCTTGCTCAGGATGAGGACCACCGCGAAGGTGAAGAGCGCCAGGCCGATCTTGTCAGCGGAGGCGAAGCCCTCTGCGGTCGGGTCGGAGCCGGTCACCCACCTCCCGGCGACAGGCATGAGGGAGAGGCCGATGACCGTGATGATGGACCCGGTCACGACGGAGGGGAAGAAGCGCACGATCCTGGCGAAGAACGGCGCGACGATGAGGCCGATGGCGCTGGCGACGATGACCGCGCCGAAGACGGTCTGCAGGCCGGCCTCGCCGTTGTTGCCGATGATGGCGAGCATGGTCGAGACGGCGGCGAACGAGATGCCCTGGACGAGCGGCAGCTTCGAGCCGAAGTAGGGCACGCCGATGGTCTGCAGAATGGTCGCGGCGCCGCTGACGAAGAGTGCGCAGGCCACGAGGAGCGCCTTCTGGCCGACGTCGAGGCCTGCCGCGCCGCCCACGATGAGGGGTACCGCGATGACGCCGCCGAACATCGCGAGGATGTGCTGGACGCCGTAGCCGATCGTCGTCGCCGGGCTCAGGCGCTCGTCCTCCGGGCGGGTCGCGGCCGCCGATGACTTGGTCGCGGCTGTTGCAGCTGCCGCTTCGGACGCTGCCGGGATGTTGGGTTCTGGAGACATGAGGTGACCTCTCTTGGGGTCGACAGACAGCGCCACCGTGTTGAGCGGGGGTGTGGTGCGCTGCTGCGGGTGCTAGATGAACGAGGGCGTGTCGGTCCACGCTTCGGGCGCCGGTGCGACGCCGTCTCGGATGACGGTTCCTTCGATGAGGCCGTACGGGCGGTCCGCGGCGAAGAACACCTCGCCGGGGTTGTCGAGCTCGAACGGCGAGAGGTCGACGAGGAAGTGGTGCTTGTTGGGCATCGCGAAGCGCACCTCGGCGATCTCGGGGAACTGCTCGATCGCGGCCTTGCCCATCTGCCAGAGGGACTGCTGCAGTGCGAGGGAGTGCACGGTCGCGAAGGTGGAGACGAGTGCGGCCGAGATCCCCTCGTAGAGAGCGTTGTAGTCGGGCTCTGCCTCGACGGCCTCTGGGGTGTAGCGCCAGCGGGCGGTGACCGAGGTCGCGAGGATCCTGTCGGTCGTCTCCACGAGCGTCGTGTACTTGTCGCGTGGGAAGCCGTGGAACTCGCTGCCCGTCGACTTGAGTACCGTCAGGTCCTTGAGGCCTGCCGTGACGTGGGTCGTGCCGTTGATCTTCTGCACGGTCGCGAGCCTGGTCGCCTGCCCTTTGCGGACGAAGGCGTGGTCGTGCTCGTCGCCGTCCACGAGGATGCGCTCCCAGGCGAACTGCTCCGCCTGCCAGAGGCCGCCGTCGATCCATTCGAACGCGTCGACGAAGTGCGCGCCGAGCTTCAGCAGGAAGCTCTCGGGTGAGCCGACGCCGTGCTCGCGTGCGAACGCGTACACGGTGTTCTTCTGGGTGTCGGTCGCCACGACCAGCGAGTTGTCTCCCTCGAGGTAGGAGCTCACGAGCGCTGCGCCCCGGAGCTGGCTCGTGATGTTGAGGTCCTCGATCTCGTGGCGGTCGGTGTCTCGGGTGATCTTGACGAGGCGGTTCTCCGCCTTGCCGTACTTGTTGGCGCCGAGGCTCACGGTGACATCGGTCATGGTCAGGTCCCCCTGTAGGTCGAGTACGCGAACGGGCTGAGCAGGAGTGGCACGTGGAAGTGCGGTGGGGTCTCGTCGCCGGACCCCGAGTCGGCGCTGGTGATCTCGATCGCGACGGTGATGTGCGGGTAGAACGTGTCCACGCCGCGCGCCGCGAAGTAGGCGCCGGTCTCGAAGACGAGCTCGTAGGTTCCGGCGGGCAGGAGGGCCGGGCCGAGGTCGGAGACGCGACCGTCCGCATCCGTCACGGCCCGCGCCAGCTCTTGGCCTCCGAGGGCTCGGAGGTGGATGCGGACGCCCTCGGCGGCACGTCCGACGGAGCTGTCGAGCACGTGGCTCGTGATCTGGCTGGTCACTCTGTCACCGATTCGTCGAGTCGCAGGAGAGTGATGTCGCGCAGCTCGGAGGCGACGACGGCGAGCTCGGTCGCATCGTCGTTGCCGAGGCGCTCTTCGAGCTGCGCGAGGATCTCGGCTGGCGTGCGGCCTGCGGCTCTGACGAGGAAGATGCGGTCGAAGCGAGCCTCGTAGCGTCGGTTGCCCTCCGCGATGCGGGCGAGCACATCCGCTTCCGCCCCCTGCACCGCTCCCTGCTCGCGCGCCGAGTGCTCGGCGCCTGGCTCGGATCGGTCAGGACGCTCGCCGATGCGCGGGTGGCCGGCCAGGGCGAGCTCCACCTCCTCGTCGTCCCAGGCGGCGGCGGCCTCGGCGGCACGTTCCCGAAGCTCGCTTTTCGACGCGAACGGGCGAGAGCTGGCGAGCGCGGCCGTGAAGCTGGGGATCGCGACGAGCGTCGCTGCGAAGTCGATGGCGCTGGCTTCGCCGAGCCGGTTGTATTCGCTGATGAGCAAAGCTGGTTTCCCTCCGTGGTGGCTAGCCGTAAAGCTATCCCTTCACGCCCGGCGGGAGATTTCAGCGAGGTAAAAGCGAGATTTCGGTGCGTTTCGGGAACGGAGGCGGCGGCAGGCGCGACAGCAGAAGCCGCTCGCGGCGACGACGCGGCGAACCGGCTAGCCGTGGGAGGCGCGCGCCTCCGAGAAGAGCGGATTGCTGGGATCGGACTGCGGCGCGCGAGCGATGACCCAGTTCGCGACGCACGGCTGCGAGCTGCGGTTGCTCACCCGGTGCGGGGTCTCCGACGAGTACGTGATCGAGTCACCAGGGCGCAGCGTCACGGTGTCGCCGTGCACCTCGACCGTCAGCTCCCCGGAGATCACGACCCCTGACTCGACCCCCGCGTGGGTGGCGAACGAGGCGGAGTCGCCGGCGCTCGCGGACGTCATGGGCGGGAAGGTCGACTCGAAGTGGTCGATGCCCGAGGTGCGCGAGCCGGACAGTCGCCGGTAGACGACGCCGCTCTCCAGCGTCACCGCCGCGATCTCGCCCCTGCGGAGCAGGCTGTAGCTGCCGAAGCTCGAGCGCTCCGCGTAGGAGCTCGTGCCTCCAGCGAAGACGTCGGTGATGGATGCGCCGAGCTCACCGACGATCGCGATGAGCCGGTTGACGCTCGGGCGCATGACGCCCCGCTCGATCTGCGATACGGCGCTCGCGGAGATGTCGAGTCGTCGAGCCAGCTCCCTCAGCGAGAGCCCGGCCTCCTCGCGGAGCGCACGCAGTCGCGCGCCGAGCTCGGCGGCGTCTCCCGACTGCTCCGTGAGCGTTGTGACGGCCGCCAGCTCGGCGGCCGACCTCGGGGTGAGCGTCTCTGGTTCTGGCACTCTGCACGCGCCTCTCGACTCTGGGGATCCACAGAGCGTAGCAAGCCCGAGCTTCACACCCCTGGGGGCCGGAGGCCGTGGCGGCAGGTGTCCTGGCGCCACGGGCCCCCGGTGACTCGCAGCTACGACGTGGTCGGGCCGAGGTCGGGGTCGGTGGCCTGCGCTGAGGGTGCCGGGGCAGCGACGTCGCTCCTCGGGACGCCGTCGGCGCCAACGGGGCTCTCGTCCGCGTCGGAAGCCGAGCCAGGCTCCCGCCGGTCAACGCCAACCGTGACCTGCGTGACGAGCGCTGCGATGGCGCCAACAGCCACCAGGACGGGGGCGAGCGCAGCCGCCACGACGGTGACCGCGAGGCCCGCCGTCAGCGGGATCTCGAGGAGGGTGGTGCCGTCGTCGTTCTTGATGAACACCCGACGCACGTTGCCCTCGTGGATGAGCTCCTTGACCTTGCCGAGCAGGTTCTCGCCGGAGACCTTGAACTCCTCGTAGCCGTTCTTCTTCTCAGTCATGTTCTGCGTCCTTCTTTCGAGTGGTGTGGGACTAGCGGATGGTTTAAGACCGACGGATGGTGCGGGACCCGCGGGTTGCGGGAGTCCGCTGGCCGGTGCGCTGGGCGGGTGAGAGACGCTGGTCAACGTGGCGCGTCGATGCCGTGCTCTTCCTGTGAGGCGGCCATCTTCGAGTAGTCGGGCAGCTCCTGGATCGACCAGGTGTTGCCGTCAGGATCGGCGAAGTACACGAACCGGCCCCAGGGCTGGTCGTCGATGTCGCTCACCCCGACACCGCGGCCGCTGAGGTCGGCGTGCGCCTCCTCGATGGAGGTGACAACGCACTGGAGGGCTCGCAGCGAACCGGCCTGCATCTCGCTGATGCCGTTGCCGAAGGCGATGGAGCAGGCGGAGCCAGGAGGAGTGACCTGAACGAAGCGGATCTCGTCGCTCACGACCTGGTCGTGGTCGACCGGCCATCCCAGTGTGTCGCCGTAGAAGGCTCGCGAGCGGTCGACGTCGGCGACCGGAAGGCCGACGAGCTCGATGCGGTACTCGACCATGATGTTCCCCTTGGTGTTCGTCAGCGTGCGTCGCTCGACTTCCCTGCGACCTGAGCGTGCGGGCAATGTAGCACCGGCCTCCGACAGTTCGGAGAGATACGTCGCTCGCAGCGGGCTCGGCGTCAGCGAACCTCCCGCCAGGCCGCGAGGGCGGCTTCCCGGCCTTCCTTGAGTCCGACGATCGGTGCCGGATAGTCCTCTGTCCCGGCCTCCGGCACCCAGCGCTGCACGTACGCCCCGTGCGGGTCGAAGCGTTCGGCCTGTCGCTCCGGGTTGAAGACGCGGAAGTAGGGGGCGGCATCCACTCCAGAACCGGCGACCCACTGCCAGTTGAACGGGTTCGACGCCTGGTCGGCGTCGACGAGCGTGTCCCAGAACCACTCCTCCCCTCGACGCCAGTCCGTCAGCAGGTGCTTGGTGAGGAACGAGGCGGTGACCATGCGGATGCGGTTGTGCATGCTGCCGGTGCGCCACAGTTCCCGCATCCCCGCATCCACGATGGGAATGCCGGTGCTGCCCCGCTGCCACGCCTCGAGGGCGTCGCGGTCGAGTTCAGGCCACGGGAAGTCCTCGTAGGACGCGCGCCACGGGCGCGTGTGCAGCTCGGGGAAGCTGTACAGGGTGTGCCAGGCGAACTCCCGCCAGAGGAGCTCACGCCGGAAGGTCGCCGCGCCTTCCCCGGTCAGCCCGTCGAGTGCATGCCAGGCTTGCGCGGAAGAGATCTCGCCCCAGCGGAGGTGCGGGCTCAGCCGGCTCGTTCCCACGAGGTCCGGCCGGTCTCGGTCCGCCTTGTAGCCGTCGACGACTCCGTCGAGGAACTCCTCGAGCCGGTCGTGGGCGCCCTGCTCACCCGGCGTCCACTCCTCGCGCAGTCCCTCGGCCCAGTCGGGCCTGGTTGGCAGCAGCTGCCACGAGTCGAGCGCGTCGGAGTCGAGGGAGGTCGCCCTCGAACCGTGGGGGAGCGCCTCCGGTGCTGGCAGAGGCAGCCGCGGGGGCTCGTGGTCGAAGCGGCTCTGGCAGGCGTTGGCGAACGGCGTGTACACCCGGTACGCCTCGCCCTGCCCTGTCTGGATCTGCCACGGCTCCGTGAGGAGCGAGCCGGGGAGGCTGCGGGCCTCGGCACCGCCATCGATGAGGCCCTGCTTGATGCGTGCGTCGATGTCGCGCTCGGCCCCGCCGTAGCGGCGGTTCCAGACGATGAGGCCCGCGCCTGCCTGTTCGGCGACGCTCGGCACGACCTCCTCGGCGCGCCCGCGGCGCAGCACGAGTGACCCACCGATGTCTTCGAGGCTCGCGCGCAGGGCATCGAGGCTGTGGTGCAGCCACCACTTGGCTGCGCCTCCGAGCGCGCGCACACCGGGGGACTCCTCATCGAGCACGTACAGCGCGATGACGGGCCCGCCGCGTTCCAGGGCAAGGTGCAGAGCCGGGTGGTCGTGGAGGCGCAGGTCGTCACGGAACCAGACGAGCGTTGGGGAGGCCATGCGGTCAGGCTATTGCTCGAACCTCGGTCGGAGGCTGGACGCGAGGCGCGGCAGTGTCATCCCAGAGGACCATGCGGGCGAGACCAGGGGCGGACGCGGCGTGCGCGCTGCCATCCGTAGCGTCGTCGACATGAACACCACATCCTCCCTTGTCGCGAGCGTCGTCGACGTTCGAAAGATCTACGGCACCCACGGCAGCGTCGCGGCCCTCGATGGCGTCAGCCTCGGCATCCGAAGCGGCGAGTTCACGGCGATCATGGGCCCGAGCGGTTCCGGCAAATCGACGCTCATGCACGTCATGGCGGGGCTCGACGGCGCCACCTCCGGCCGCGTGTTCCTCGGCGACACCGAGATCACGGGCATGAACGACGCCGAGCTGACCGTGCTCCGACGCCGAGCGGTCGGCTTCATCTTCCAGGCCTTCAACCTCGTGCCCACGCTGGATGTGCGCGGCAACATCATGCTGCCGTTCGACCTCGACGGCCGGTCCGTCTCCCGCGACGAGGAGCAGTGGATCACGCACCTCATCCAGACCCTCGGCCTGGCGCAGCGACTCGCGCACCGCCCCTACGAGCTGTCCGGTGGGCAGCAGCAGCGAGTTGCCATCGCGCGAGCCCTCGCGACGCGGCCCAAGCTGATCTTCGCCGACGAGCCGACGGGAAACCTCGACTCCAAGACGGGGCGAGAGGTGCTGTCGCTGCTCTCCACGGCGAGCAGCCAGTACGGCCAGTCGATCGCGATGGTGACGCACGACCCGATCGCCGCCAGCCACGCCGATCGTGTCGTGTTCCTCGCCGACGGCAAGGTCGTCGCCGACCGGCCCCGCACGAGCGCCGCCGAGATCTCCAACCTCATGCTCTCCATGGAGACGGCAGCATGAGCGCCGCCGGAACCGCGACCGCCGCGAGCAGTGCGGGGACCCGGAGCGCCGGCAAGCCACGGCGCGCCCCGGAGTCGCAGCAGAACAGCGGAGGTGCGGCTGTCGTGCTGGTGTCCGCGCTGTCGGCCGCCTTCGGCACGGTGCTCATCATGATCGTCGCCGACCTCGCCGCCTACTTCGACGCCATGGGCCTCAGCGAGATCGGCCAGCTCGCCACGGTGCTCGGCACCGTCGCGGCCCTGTTCTTCACGATCGCCCTCTTCGTGGGCGCCGTGGTCACCTCCAACTCGGTTGCGACCGTCATCGCCGGGCGCACGAAGGAGATCGCGCTGCTGCGCCTCATCGGCGCATCGGGGAAGTCGCTCCGATCCCGGACCGTCCGCGAAGGACTCGTGCAGGGAGCATCGGGCGCGCTCGCCGGGGCCGTCCTCGGCATCGGGCTGACCGCCCTCGGCGCGCAGCTCGCGATCATGAACGGCGCACTCGAGCCGTTCACCTTCCCCATCGTGCATCCCGCGGTGCTCGCCCCCGTCATCGCCGTCACCGCGGCGACGATCATCGCGTCCTGGGTGGGTTCCCGCCGAGTCCTGTCGGTGTCCCCGATCGCGGCGACCTCATCCACGGCTGAGCCGACCATGCAGGAGCTGCGCGCCGGGCGCGGGCGGAGCGTCACGGCCGTCATCCTCATCGTCCTGGGCGTCGCGATGCTCGTCGGCGGTGTCTTCCTGGGCCTCGCCAGCCCGACCGGTGTGCTCGTGAGCGTCGGCGGCGGCATGCTGTCGTTCGTCGGCGTCGTCATCGGCTCGCCGGTCATCCTCCCGCCCCTCATGAGCCTCGCCGGGAGGGCGCTGGGGCGCGGCCCGGTGCCGCGGCTCGCGGCCGCCAACGCCGTGCGCAACCCGTCGCGGAGCAGCAGGGCGGTCATCGGCCTCGTCATCGGCATCACGCTCGTCACGATGTTTGCCGTCGCCACGGAGACGTTCCGCACCATCACCCTCGAGTTCGGGGAGATGGAGCCCGAGATGTACGCCGCGTTCGAGCAGGTCATCGACGTCACGACCGCCATCATGAGCGTGCTCCTGGGCTTCTCGGTGCTCCTCGCCGCGGTCGGCATGGTCAACACCCTGTCGCTCAGCGTCATGCAGCGCAGGCGCGAGCTCGGCCTGCTGCGGGCGCTCGGGTTCACGGCGGGGCAGGTGCGGCGGATGATCGTGACCGAGGCCGTCGCCATGATCGCCTCGTCGGCGATCTTCGGCCTGCTGCTCGGTGTCTTCTACGGCTGGGTGGGCGCGCAGGCCACCTTCGGGTCCCTGGTGGGGCGCATCATGATGCCGAGCATCCCGTGGGTCACCGTCGCGGGTGTGCTGCTGGTGACGCTGCTCATCACCGTCGCGGCGTCGCTGCTGCCCGCGCGGCGGGCGACGCGCGTCTCCCCGGTCGCCGCGCTCGCCGTCGACTGAGGCGGCGCTCCCGCGCCGCGCACCCGCCCACGTTCTGCCGCGCTCCCGCGCCGCACCCACCTCGCAAGAGTTGTGGCCCGTTGCTGTTCCCGGAGTCGGGAACAGCAACAGGCCACAACTCTTCGCGCCGTCGGCGGCGTCAGGTGGCCCGGGAGGCCTCGCGCGGGCGGAGCTGGCTACGGCAGCGTGTGGCCGGCCGCCGTGAAGATGCGGTAGTACTCCTCGCGCGTGAGGTGCACGTCGGAGCCAGCCGCCGACTCTGCGACGCGCGATGGGGTCGTCGTGCCGAGCACCACCTGGATGTTCGCGGGGTGTCGGGTGATCCAGGCCGTTGCGATGCCCGTCGGCGTGACGCCGTACTTCTCTGCGAGCGCATCCAGGACGTCGTTGAGGTCCGCGAAGTTCTCGCGGTCGCCGATGAAGACGCCGTCGAAGAACGCCTTCTGGAACGGCGACCAGGCCTGCAGCGTGATGCCGTTCAGGCGCGCGTAGTCGAGCATGCCGTTGTCTCGGTCGATGGACTGGTCGAGGCCCACCATGTTGGCGGCGATACCCGACGCGATGATGGGGGCGTGCGTGACGCTGAGCTGCACCTGGTTGATGATGAGCGGCTGCGCGACGACCGACTTGAGCAGCTCGACCTGCCCGGGCGTGTGGTTGGAGACGCCGAAGTGGCGGACCTTGCCGCGGTTGTGGAGCTCGCTGAAGGCCGTCGCGACCTCGTCGGGCTCGACGAGCGTGTCAGGGCGGTGGAGGAGGAGCACGTCGAGGTACTCCGTGCCGAGAGCCTCCAGCGATTCGTCGACGGTGCGCATGATGTGCTCGGCCGAGAAGTCGAAGTAGCCCTCGCGGATACCGACCTTTGACTGGATGAGCACGTTCTCGCGTTCGGCGGGGGAGAAGCGGATGGCTTCGCCGAAGCGACGCTCGCAAGCGTGGCGTTCGCCGCCGTAGATGTCGGCGTGGTCGATGACGTTGACGCCGGCGTCGAGGGCCGTGCCGACCAGGGTGCGCAGCTGCTCGTCGTCGAGGTCCATGATGCGCATCTGGCCGAGGACGATGCTGGACGCGCGCACGTCGGTCTGCGGGAGTGTGAAGGTCTTCATGCTGGCATCATCTCAACTATGAAGCCGCAGAGTCTGGACCATCTTCGAGCAGTCGTCGCGGTGTATCGGGCTGGTTCGATGTCGGAGGCGGCGCGGTGGCTCGGCCTGTCTCAGCCGACCGTCTCGGCGCACCTTCGCAGCGTGGAGGACCAGCTGGGGATTCGGCTCTTCGATCGGGAGTCCGCCCGTCTCGTGCCGACCGCGGCGGCGCATGAACTGGCCCGAACGGCCGGGGCGCATGTGGATGCCCTCGACGAGCTGCTGTACCCGTCGCTGGCCGACGCCCGTGCGGCCGTGCTTCGGGTCGGGGGCGCCGCCGAGTTCCTCCGCGAGGTCGTCGCGCCGAGCCTGCCAAGGCTGCTCGCGAATGTGGAAGCGTCGGTGAGTCTGCGATTCGGCCTCGCCGAGGAACTCCTGGAGGCGCTCGCGGCCGGCGAGCTCGACGTGGTCGTGAGCGCCGTTCGCCCACATGGGAAGACGATTCGAGCCCTCCACCTGTTCGACGAGGACTTCCTGCTCGTCGGAGCGCCGTCCTGGCGGCCCAGCTCAAGCGGGGATGCGCTCGTCGAGCTCGAGCGCATCCCGCTCATCGCCTACGCGGGGCACCTGCCGATCGTGCGCCGCTATTGGCGGACCGTGTTCGACCGCAGGCCGGACGCCTTGACGGTGGCAGCCATCGTCCCCGATCTGGTCGCGATCCGGTCGTCGCTGCTCGCCGGGGCTGGCATGTCGGTGCTGCCCGGCTACCTTGTCCGGCGCGAACTCGAGCAGGGCACGCTTGCGGTCCTGCACGAGCCCGCTTACGCGCCGCTCAACTCGGTCTACGTCGCGCTGCGCCGCGGTGCGGAAGCCACAGAGCCCGCGGTCGAGCGCTTCGCGGCCGCACTGGTCGAGTTGGTCAAGAGCCGGCCAGTGCGCTGAGGAGCTCGTCGGCGACGGCGTCGCTGGACTGCGGATTCTGTCCGCTGATCAGGTTGCCGTCACGCACCACGAAGCTGCTCCAGGAGGGGCCGTTGGAGAGCACCGCTCCCCGTTCGGCCAGGCGGGTCGCGACGAACCACGGAGTGGCGGCGCCGGTTCCGCCGGTCCGCTCCTCCTCGTCGGTGAACACCGTCAGGTTTCGGCCGGTGAAGACGAACGTCCCGTCCTCGCGGATCGCGCTGAGCAGTCCGGCCGGGCCGTGGCAGAACGGTGCGATGAAGGTGCCCGCCGCATCGGCGTCGGTCAGGAGTCGGCCGAGGTCCTCGTCGTCGGCGAGGTCGGCCATGGGACCGTGGCCGCCCGGCAGGACCAGCGCATCGAAGTCGCTCGCGTCGATGCCGGCCAGCGCCTCCGGATGCGCGAGGGCGTCCGCGATTCCCTCCAGGTAGGAGCTGAGCTCCTCGCTTCGTGTCATGCCGCCGGTGTTGCTCGGCAGGAGGGAGCCCGGATCGACGGGCGCGGCCGCCCCACCTGGCGTCGCGAACCGAATGCTGTGGCCGGCGGACGAGAGGCGCTGGTGCGCGACGACGAGCTCTTCCGCCCAGAAGCCGGTCGGATGACTGCTTCCGTCCGAGAGCTGCAGGCTGTCGGCCGCGGTGACGATCATGAGGATGCGAGACATGGGGTCCTTCTCTGGTTGGGGTTCGCCTGGTCGCTGACGAGTGTGCGCGTTCGCGCCGCGCGACCCGATCAGGATTCTTGGCAGGGGGTATCGACGACCTGATGGGGCCATTGGGTGGCTGGCTCTCGAGCTTGGGTGTCCGCGTCGGGCGCTCGGAATCTCGACCGTTCGACCTCCGGATATGCGAGGCTGTCCGCGTGGACGCATCAGTGGTGTTGCTCGTGATCATGGCGCTTGTGCTCATCGTGGCCGTGGTCGGCTGGGTCGCCAGACGCGGCGTGAGTCGCTTCGACGGCGAAGGGGAGCCGGAGCTCGAGCAGTCCGAGATCGACCTCGAACTGCTGCCGGAGGGCGTGCTCCCCGGTCGCCGCGCGACCATCGTGCTCTTCACCGCCCCGGACAGCCCCGAATGCGCCGTGACGCGGTGGATGCTGCAGGATGTCGCCGCCACCTCGGCGGGGGTTGTGCTCGCCGAAGTGGACACGAGCATCCGCCCGGAGCTCGTGCTGCCGTACGACATCGTCGTCACCCCCACGGTGCTGCTCCTCGACGCCGACGGCAACCGGGTCGGCCGCTTCGACGGGGCGCCGTTGCGAGAGTCGGTGGAGGCGCAGCTCATCGAGCTCAGCGTGCGCTGACCCTCCCGCGGAGGCCTTCGCTGATCCTCCGCATCGTTGGCGGCGTCAGGAGTTGAAGGGCCAGAACTCGAAGCCCGAGGAGTGCGAGAGCGCGTCGCGCAGAAGCAGGAAGCCGACGATGCCGATGATCCAGGCGGTGTTCTCGGCGGCGTTGCGGCTCAGCCAGTCCGAGAGTCGCCGCAGGGTGGGTTCGACGACGCGGCGCGCTGCGACTCGTCCCAGCAGGAGCAGCAGCGCCGGGACGATCATGACGACGCAGTAGGCGGCGAGCAGCGGCGTCGACCCGGAGACGCCGAGTCCCGAGTTCGTGAGCAGGCCGACGGCCGCGAGATAGGGGATCATCGTTGCCAGCTCGATCAGACCAGCCGCGAGGGCGAGCACGATGACGGTCGCCGGGGAGCCACCGCCGAGCGCCCGCTCGCGCCAGCGACCAAGGCGACCGGGAACGGCCGATGCCGGCCCGGACTGCGGGGTCGGGCGTGCGGGAGGAGCGCCGCTCCCGGCAGGGGCGACCTCTGCGGACGCTCGCTGCGGCTCCTTCTTCTTCGTCGGCATGAGGATGGCGACCGCGAGCAGGCCCGCGCCGAGGACCAGCTGCACGGCGTAGGCCGTCGGCGTCTCGAGCACCGCGGCAGTGCTCTCGAGGAACGCGGATGCGCCCGCGGTGAGCGCCAGCCCCACGACGAAGTAGAAGCCGGCGATCGTGCCCAGGTAGGTGAGCATGCGCCCGAGGCGGACGCGGCCGGGCGCGAGCAGGAAGAAGATCGGGATGAGCAGCGTGCCCGCACTCAGGCTGTCGACGAGCGCGAGTCCGAGGAGCGAGAGCAGCAGTTCCGTGGTCATGCAGCAACCATTCCTCGCACGAGTGCGGGGCCGCGTCGCCCGAACGAAGTCCACTCGGGCGACCGGGTACATCGTTCGGGTGACACGGCGCGCGTGGGCGTGTGCTGGGATGGTCGCATGACGGAACCCGGCGGGACGCTCGCAGCGGCGAAGACGCGCATCCGGCACCTCGACGAGGACACGACGTCGACCATTGTCGTCGTGGCGATCGCCGTCGTGCTGGCGCTCTTCGACTCCGCTGAGCAGCTCGGTCCGACGCTCGGCGCGATCGCGATCGGCGCGGCAGCGCTCACGCAGAAGCGAAGGTTTCCGGTGGCCGTGCTCACCGTCTGCGTTGTGCTGGCCACGCTCACACTCGTCGTCGGCGGCGCGCTCGGTGTGGTCGTGCTGGTGCTCGACGCGCTGTATGTCGTGGGGAGGTTCGCCTCGAGGGGCGCGCTCCGCGTCGTGCAGGGGATCGTCAGCGCGGCGGTGCTGGCGGCGTTCGCCCTGCCCCTGCTGCTCGGGGCATCGCTCCGGGAGGCGGTCTTCTTCTGTCTGCAGGCCCTCGCCATCCTCTGCACCCCGCTGTGGTGGGCGAGCTCGGTGCGTCAGAGCGCCGAACTGGCGCGCGTGCAGGAGGCGCGCGCCGACGACGCCGAGCGCCTGCTCGTGCTGGAACGCGAAGAAGCAGTGCGCGCTGAACGCGAGCGCATGGCCCGCGACCTCCACGACGTCGTCGCCGCGAATCTCTCGGCGATCGCGATCACCTCGGAGGCGGCGCTCGCGGGGCCCGAGGTGGCTCCCCGGGAGGCCGACGCGCTGCATGCCGTCCGCGCCTCCGCACTTGAGGGACTCGACGAGATGCGGTCGATGATCCTCATCCTGCGCAGCGGCGAGCCCGGCCTCGGCGGTGAGGTGACGGCGGCGCCGCGCCTCGCCCAGGTGCCCGCCATCGTCGCAGCGGTCGCGGCGGTTGACGCGACCCTCGTCGGGGACGTGCCGAGCGCATCCGCCGCGACCGAGCAGGCGCTGGCGCGAGTCGTGGCAGAGGCGGTCGCGAACGCCGAGCGCCACTCACCGGGTGCCGCGCTCGAGGTGCGCTTCACGGAGGACGCCGACGCTGTCTCGGTCGTCGTCACCTCAACGGGCGGCACGCTCATCGACGGCGCCCCGGGCACCGGGAACGGGCTCGGGCTGATCCGCGAGCGGGCCGAGCGTCTCGGCGGGCGCCTCGAGGCTGGGCCCATCGCGGACGGCCGAGGGTGGCGCGTCAGCGCACGAGTGCCCCGCAACGCCGGGGACGCGGAGCGCGGGGCCGATGCACGCACGGGGAGGGCGCCATGAACGAAGCAGGCGGGCCGGTCGAGGAAGATCGGGCGAGGGAAGCAGACCGAGCCGCCGGGGCAGGCCGGGCAGGCCAGGGAGGCGACGCCGGCGCGGCTCGAGTGCGCGTGCTCATCGCGGACGATCACGCCGCGATCAGGGCGGGCCTGCGGCTGCTGCTCGAGGCCCACGGCTTCGAGGTCGTGGGCGAGGCCGCCGACGGAGCCTCAGCGGTCGGCAACGCGCGGGCGCTCCGACCAGACGTGGTGCTCATGGACGTCCGCATGCCAGGCACCGACGGCATCGAGGCGACGAGGACGATCGTCTCGGACGCGCTGTCTGAGGTGCTCGTGCTGACCACCTTCGACCTCGACGAGTACGTCTTCGGCGCGGTCCGTGCCGGCGCGGCGGGGTTCCTGCTGAAGTCCACGACAGGCGCGGCGCTGCAGGCTGCTGTCGAGGCGGTGGCGAGGGGCGACGGTGCGCTCTCGCCTGAGGTCACGCGGCGCCTCCTCGACCGCTTCGCGGAGACGCGCGACCCGCTGGTCGCCGAGCCACCGGCGGTGGCCGGCATCGAGCACCTCACGAGCCGAGAGCGGGAGGTCCTCGCCGCCCTCGGCGAGGGGCTCTCGAACGTCGGCATCGGTCAGCGGATGCACATCAGCGCGTCGACCGCGAAGACCCACGTCTCCCGTGTGCTCGCGAAGCTCGGCGTCGCGTCGCGCATGGAGGCCGCGGTGCTCGCGAGGCGTGCGGGACTCACGGACTGAGTCCCGCACGCATCCGCTCGCCCTACCGGACGACGTCGAAGACCTGCTTCTGGATGCCGTTCGAGTACACCTCGTGCTCGACGAGATCGAGGTGCTGGGTGGCCTTGTCGGTCTCGCTGAAGAGCCGCCTGCCTCCACCCAGGAGCAGTGGGAAGACCAGCAGGTTGTAACGGTCGACGAGTCCGGCGTCGGCGAGTGCCTGGCCGAGCTCGGCGCTGCCGTGCACGATGATCGGGTCGCCGTCGCCCTCCTTCAGCGCGGCGACGTCGTCAATGGAGCGCAGCACGGTCGCGGGCCACCGCGGGTCGTCAGCCTCGAGCGTCGTCGAGACGACGTAGCGGGGCATCGAGTTGTACTTCGGGAACTCCTCGGTCATGCCGGGCCAGACCGGCGCGAAGGCCTCGTAGCTCTTGCGGCCGAGGAGGAGCGCGCCGGCTTCGAGCTGCTCGGTGCCCTTGATCGTGTACGCGGCCGGGTCGAATTCGATGCCCTGCCAGGTCCACCCGGAATTGCGGTAGCCCTCTTCACCTCCGGGGGCTTCCATGACCCCGTCGGCGGAGACGAAGGCGGTGACGATGAGCTGGCGCATTGGATTCTCCTGACGGCGTGCGATCGATTCGCGCCTGCGCGAACCCGGGGAAATGCTAGATCACTTCCGGCTAGGTCGGAGGCCAGCAGGAGAACGTGGACGACGGCTCTCGCGTGTGGCATCGTGGCTCGAGCTCTGGCGGGTTCGCCGGTCGCGCCGCTAGAGTCTTCCCGGTGATGACCAGGCGCGTTCGGTGGGGAATTCTCGGGGCAGGCAACATCGCGAAGACCTTCGTGGCCGACCTGCTGGCGCAGGGGCTCGAAGTGGCCGCGGTCGGTTCGCGGGATGCCGCGAAGGCGGCTGCGTTCGCCGCCCAGTTCTCCATCCCCGCCTCTCACGGCAGCTATGAGGACCTCGTCGCCGACCCGCACGTGGATGTGGTCTACATCGCGACGCCGCAGACGCTCCACGCGGAGCAGGCGCTGCTCGCGATCGGGGCAGGCAAGCCCGTGCTCGTCGAGAAGTCGTTCACCAGCACGGCCGCTGAGGCGGAGCGCGTCGTCGCGGCCGCCCGTGCCAAGGGCGTCTTCGCGATGGAGGCGATGTGGACCCGCTTCCTGCCGACAGCGGACGCGATCGGCGACGCGCTGGAGCGCGGGGCGATCGGCGAGCTCGTGAGCTTCACGAGCTCGCACTTCCAGAACCTCGACGTGTCTCCGAGGAGCCGGCACGGCGACCCCTCGCTCGGCGGCGGAGTCATGGCCGACCTCGGGGTGTACGGCATCTCGATGGCCTCGCAGCTGCTCGGGCCGGCCACGTCTATCCTCGTCGACGGCGAGGCCTCCGACCTCGGGGTCGACCTCGCTGCCTCCGTGCTGATGCGCCACGGCGCTGGTCGCAGCTCGGCGACGCTCACGCGCATGGACGCACCGGGTTCGAACCGCGCGGCCATCGTCGGGACCGACGGGTGGATCGACATCGATGCGGTCTTCTACGCGTCGACCTCGTTCACGGTCTACGACGGCGGTAGGCCGCAGCGTGAGCTGCTGCGCTTCGACCGACCGCAGCACGTTGGTCGCGGCATGCAGTTCCAGGCGCTCGAGGTGGAGCGCTGCCTGCACGCCGGAGAACTCGAGAGCCCGCGCATGCCGCTCGACGAGTCGGTCGCCATCATGGCGGTGCTCGACGAGGTGCGAGCCAGCATCACCGCGCAGGCGGCATCGCTCTAGCGAGCTCGAGCGATCCCCCCCCGAGAGCTCGACCGGGACGCGCTAGGAGGTCGACCAGACGCCAAGCTCGTTGCCAGCAGGGTCGGTGAAGTGGAAGCGTCGGCCGCCGGGGAACTCGTACGGTCCGCTGACGATCTCCCCACCCGCCGCACGCACCTGGGAGACGCTCGCCTCGAGGTCCTCGGAGTAGAGGAGCACAAGCGCGCCACCTGGCGTGACCTGGGGGTCGAGGCGGAAGCCGCCCACCTCGTCGGTCTCCTCGCCACCCGGTCGACGGATGCCGACGTAGGTGGGGCCGGGGCCATAGTCGTTGAACGTCCACCCGAAGGCGTCGCCGTAGAACTGCTTGGCCACGGCGAGGTCGGTGACGCCGAACTCGAGGTAGTCGATCGAATGGTGGGCGCGGGCGCGGCAGCTCGGAGCTCAGCTCGCCTGGGCGACCTCCGCGAGCACCTCGCCGGCGGCGATCGGGCTGCCAGCCTCGGTGCGGTGGCGGAGGGTGCCGGCATCCTTCACCTGCACGGGCGTCTCCATCTTCATGGCCTCGACCACGGCGACCGCGGTGCCCGCCTCGACCTCAGCGCCGTCATCGACGAGCCAGCGCAGGAGCGTGCCTGCCATGGGGGCCGTGACCGACGAGCCCGACTCGCCGCCAGCATCCGCTGCCCCTGCAGGACCTGCCGTGCTGGCGGGCGACGTCGCGGCAGCCGAGCCACCGGCAGCGAAGAGCGTCGCCGGGAGGCGCAGGGCGACGCGTCGCCCGTCGAGCTCGATCCAGGTCGACACGACGGATGGGTCCGTCGGCTCGACGGAGAGCGACTGCTCTGGGATTCGCTCGGCGAAGGTCGTCTCGATCCACTGCGTGTGCACGCCGAAGCCGGGCGCTCCGTCGGCGCGTTCGCCGCCGATGAAGTCGGGGTCGTCGAGCACGGCGCGGTGGAAGGGCAGCACCGTCGGCACGCCCTCGACCTCGAACTCGGCGAGCGCGCGGCGCGCGCGGCGCAGGGCCTCATCGCGGGTGGCCCCTGTGACGATGAGCTTCGCGAGCATCGAGTCGAACTGGCCCGAGACCACCGAGCCGGTCTCGACGCCGGTGTCGATGCGCACGCCTGGACCAGACGGCGCGCGGAACAGCGTGATGGTGCCTGGCCCTGGCAGGAAGCCGCGCGCCGGGTCCTCCGCGTTGATGCGGAACTCGAATGCGTGCCCGCGCGGCTCGAACTCGGACGCCTCCAGCGCGAGCCCGTCGGCGATGCGCAGCTGCTGCACGACGAGGTCGACGCCTGCGGTCTCCTCGGTGACGGGGTGCTCGACCTGCAGGCGCGTGTTGACCTCGAGGAAGGAGATGACGCCGTTCGCGTCGAGGAGGAACTCGACCGTGCCTGCACTGCGGTAGCCGGCCTCTGCGCAGATGTCGCGGGCCGAGGTGTGGATGCGCTCCCGCTGCTCGGGGGTCAGGAAGGGGGCTGGGGCCTCCTCGACGAGCTTCTGGTTGCGGCGCTGCAGCGAGCAGTCGCGCGTGCCGACGACCACCACGTTGCCGTGCTCGTCGGCGATCACCTGGGCCTCGATGTGTCGAGGGGACTCGAGGAACTGCTCGACGAAGCACTCGCCGCGGCCGAAGGCGGCGACGGCCTCGCGACCTGCTGCAGCGAAGAGCTCCTCGACCTCGTCGAGTCGGCGCGCGACGCGGAGGCCGCGGCCGCCACCGCCGAACGCGGCCTTGATGGCGATGGGGAGGCCGTGCTCCTCGGCGAAGGCGCTCGCCTCCGCGGGGGAGTCGACGGGGCCGCTCGTGCCGGCGACGAGCGGCGCGCCGACCCGCTCGGCGAGGCGGCGGGCGGAGATCTTGTCGCCGAGGAGCTCGATGGCCGCTGGCGGCGGCCCGATCCAGACGAGGCCGGCGGACTCGACGGCGCGCGCGAAGTCGGCGTTCTCCGAGAGGAAGCCGTAGCCGGGGTGCACGGCGTCGGCACCCGTCGCCTTGGCCGCGGCGAGGAGCTTCTCGGCGTCGAGGTAGGTCTCTTTCGAGGTCGCGCCCTCGAGCGGCACGGCCTCGTCGGCGAGGCGCACGTGCAGGGCGTCGGCGTCGGAGTCGGCGTAGACGGCGACGGATGCGACCCCGTAGTCGGCGCAGGCGCGGGCGACGCGCCCCGCGATCTCGCCGCGGTTCGCGATGAGGACCTTGCTGATGCGGGTCATCGGAGTTCTCCTGAGGTCTGGGTGCGTGGAGGGTGGGTGCGTGGTTGGTGGGTGCGCGGGTCGACGATGCGGAAACGCACCGTCGCTCCGACGGGCAGCTGGCCAGCGAGGGGCAGGTCGTCGGTGATGACGGCGCCGAGCACGGGGTAGCCGCCCGTGAGGGGGTGGTCGGCGAGGAAGAGCACGGGCTGCCCGCTCGGCGACATCTGCAGGGCCCCGCTGACGCAGCCCTCGCTTGGCAGCTCGCCGCTCTTGGCGCGGGTGAGGGCGTCGCCCTCGAGGCGCACGCCGACGCGGTTCGACTGCGGTGTCACGCGCCACTCCTGGCTCGTGAAGCGGGTGATCTCCTCGGCGGAGAACCAGTCGTCGCGCGGTCCGAGCACGATGCGCAGCTCGATGCTGTCGCCACCGGCTGCAGGCAGGTCCTGGTGCATCTCGTCGGCGACGGACGTCACCGGGGCGAGGGGGGCCGCGGGGTCGCGGACGCCGAGGACGTCACCGGTCGCGAGCGGGTCGGGGCCGAGTCCGGCGAGCAGGTCGGTCGCGAGGCTCTCCAGCACGGGCTTGGCATCGAATCCACCGCGCACCGCGAGGTAGCTGCGCACGCCGGCGGTGGGCGAGCCGAGCTGCAGTTCGTCACCGTCGTCGAGGGCGAAGGCGGCGCCGAACGGCACGGTGCGCGGGAGGGCGCCGTCGACCGTGACCTCGACCTCGGCACCGGCGATGGCCACGACCTGCGGTCCGTGCGCCCGCAGGCGCAAGCCGCCGTATGCGACTTCCAGCGTCGGTTCGCCCGGGCTGTTGCCGACGAGTCGGTTCGCCTGCCGGTGGGCGGGCGCATCCAGTGCGCCGGAGGCCGAGACGCCCATGCTGGCGTAGCCGTCTCGCCCGAGGTCCTGGAACAGGGTCTGCAGGCCGGGGGAGCGCACTTCGAGGGCGGAAGCGCGGTCGGCGGCTTCGGGTTGCGCCAGCTCGGCCGGCTCTGGTGCGCTCGCGTGTTCAGCGCTCACGGTCGAGCGGGCCCGCTCCGTCGCGGGGTCGACGCTGAAGGTGACGACGTCGCCCGGTGCCATGAAGGCGGCGGGGTCCCGTGCCAGGTCCCACATGGGGACCTCCGTGGTGCCGATGAGCTGCCAGCCGCCGGGGCTCTCGCGCGGGTAGACGCCGCTGTAGGTGCCTGCGAGGGCGACCGAGCCGGCGGGGATGCGGGTGCGCGGTGTCGACCGGCGCGGCACGTCGAGCAGCGGGTCGTCTCCCGTCAGATAGGCGAAGCCGGGCGCGAAGCCCACGAACCCGACCGTGAAGGTCGAGTTCGTGTGGCGACGCACGACTTCGTCGGCGGAGATGCCGAGGAGCTCGGCGACCTCCGCGAGGTCCTCACCGTCGTACCGCGTCGGGATGTCGAGGCGTCGCGGCGTGCCCGCTCGCACGCCGCTGAGGTCGGCCGCGCGGGCGGCGGCTTCGATCTCCTGGGCGGTGACCCGTGCGGGTCGGAACGGGACGAGCAGGGTGCGGGCACCCGGCACCATCTCGCCGACTCCGGGGATGCGCAGGGCGGTCATGGCATCGAAGAGCGCGATCGTCTCGTCGAGGCTGTCGCACTCGATGAGGACCGCGTCGTCGCGGGCGGTGAGGACTCTCATGGGGTGAGCTCAGCTCCTCGCGGTCGTGGACGTGGTGGCCGCGGCCGCCGCCGCGAAGGGGCGCAGCTCCACGCCGGCCTCGGTGAGCGCAAGCCGCACCTGCTTGGCCATGTCGGTGGCTCCCGGACTGTCGCCGTGCACGCAGATCGAGTCGGCGCGAAGTTCGAGCATGCTGCCATCGATGGCCTCGAGAAGGCCATCGGTCGCGAGGCGCACCATGCGCTTCGCGACCTCGTCGACGTCGTGCAGCACGGCACCCGGCTCCCGTCGGGAGACGAGGGTGCCCTGCGGCGTGTACGCGCGGTCGGCGAACGCCTCGATCGCGGTGGGGATGCCCGCCTCGGTCGCGAGTCGGAGCACGGCCGATCCCGGCATGCCGAGGAGCACGAGGGTCGGGTCGACGAGGCGCACGGCCTCGACGACGTCGGCTGCCTGACGCTCGTCGTGCACGATCGTGTTGTAGAGGGCACCGTGCGGCTTCACGTAGCTGACGCTGGTCCCCTCGGCTGCCGCGAGGGCCTGGAGCGCGCCGATCTGGTAGATGACGTCGGCCACGAGGTCGTCGGAGGCGACGTCGATGTTGCGCCGCCCGAAGCCGGCCAGGTCGCGGTAGCCGACGTGGGCGCCGATCGCGACCCCCGCATCCGCCGCCCCCGTGACGGTGGAGCGGATGGCGCGGGGGTCGCCGGCGTGGAAGCCGCAGGCGACGTTGGCGCTCGTGACGATGCCGAGCATCTCCTGGTCGTCGCCGAGGGTCCAGCGGCCGAAGCCCTCGCCGAGGTCGCTGTTGAGGTCGATGGCACGTGCGTTCATGTGGTCAGCCTTTCGCTCGGGGATGCGGATCAGGTGTTGAGGAGGTCGAAGATCGGTCCGACCGCGTTGACCGCCATGTACCAGGTGATGACCGTCGCGAGCGTGCCGATGATGAGCAGCCACTTCGGGTACTTCGCGCCGCCGAGCTTCGACGGGCGGAACCAGCCGATGTACATGAACAGCGTGAGGCCGATGGGCAGGATGAGGCCGTTGAAGCCGCCGACGAACACGAGCAGGGTGGCCGGCGGCGTGCCGATGGAGAGGTAGACGGCGAGCGAGAAGACGATGAAGCCGACGGTCCAGAAGTCGGCGGCGCGGCCGGCGATGCGCTTCGAGAAGACGGGCAGGAACGACACCGACGTGTAGGCGGCGCCGATGATGCTCGTGAGGGCGGCGAGCCAGAAGATGGCGCCGAAGATGCGGAAGCCGGCTTCGCCGGCGGCGGCCTGGAAGGCGTCCGCGGCGGGGTTGAGGGTCGTGTCGAGGACGACGCCGCTTGCGACGACGCCCAGGATCGCGAGGAACAGCACGTAGCGCATGATGCCGGTGATGACGATGCCGGTCACGGCGGCGCGGTTGACCTGCTTGATGTGCTCGGGGCCGGCGTTGCCGGAGTCGAGGAGCTTGTGAGCGCCCGAGTAGACGATGTAGCCGCCGACGGTGCCTCCGACGATCGTCGTGATGGTCGCGAAGTTGATGGTGTCGGGGAGGATCGTCTGGCGGAGGGCGTCGCCGACGGGCGGCTGGGCCACGATGGCGACGATGACCGTGAGCACGATCATCGCGAGGCCCGCGACGATGACGACCCGATCCATCACGATGCCGGCGCGCTTGATGAGGAAGATGGCGATGGCGATGGCGGCGCTGATGACGGCGCCGATCTTCACGTCGAGGCCGAGCAGCACGTTGAGGCCGAGCCCAGCGCCGCCGATGTTCCCGATGTTGAAGACGAGCCCGCCGATGACGATGAGCACGGCGAGGACGTAGCCGCTGCCCGGCAGGGCGTCGTTCGCGAGGTCGCTCGCGCGCTTCCCGGAGAGCGTGATCATGCGCCAGATGTTGAGCTGCACGGCGAGGTCGATGAGCACCGAGATGAGGATGCCGAAGGCGAAGGCGGCACCCAGCTGCTGGGTGAAGGTCGCGGTCTGCGTGATGAAGCCGGGGCCGATGGCCGACGTGGCCATGAGGAAGAGGGCGCCGATGAGCGAGTTGCGGCGCGCCTTCGCGTAGTGCTTGAGCTTCTCGGGGGTGCTCGCCTCGTCGGCGGCGGCGGCAGAGCTGGCGGGGGAGGCCGATGATGCGGGAGGAGGTGTAGAGGACATGACTCGTTCCAGTTCGGTAGGGGAGCAGCGAGTGATTGCGGCAACCCTACGGTTGTTCAACGCTGAGCAACAGATTGTTCAACGATAGACGCGTAAATGTCTTGTTACAAGATGTATCGGGGTTGTTTCCGGAGTCAGATCGACGAGCTCGGGGCCCGAGCTCGCCGGTAGAGTTCGAAGCGTGAACGCAGCCGACGAGACCCTCGACAGGGCCGAACGGGCGGCCTCGAGCCTCCGCCAGATGATCGTCGCGGGCGAGATCGCCCCCGGCCAGCGCCTCTCGGAGAGCGCGATGACGGAGCGGCTCGAGGTCTCGCGCAACACCCTCCGCGAGGCGTTCCGCATGCTCACGGCGGAGCGGCTGCTCACCCGCCGCCCCAATGCCGGCGTCTTCGTCGCCATCCCCTCGCTCGCATCCATCCTCGACATCTACCGGGTGCGACGCATGATCGAGGTGCAGGCCCTGCGCGCGGCCCCCGGCCGACACCCGGCGGGCGCGCGGATGCGCGAGGCCGTCGAACGTGCGCTCGTGGGGCGCGAGGCCGGCGACTGGGCCGCCGTCGGCACCGCCAACATGGAGTTCCACACGGCGATCGTCGGGCTCGCGGACAGCGAGCGGCTCGACCGCGTCTATGCGAACGTCTCCGCCGAGCTGCGTCTCGCGTTCGGGTTCCTCGAGGACCTCGAGTACCTGCACGCCCCGTACATCGAGCTCAACCAGCGTGTGCTCGAGCTCCACACCGCGGGAGATACAGAAGGCGCTGCGCAGGCACTCGACGAGTACCTCGTGCGGTCGGAGCGCACCGTGCTGGCCGCCTACGCGCGCATCGCGCCTGAGCCGACGATCTGATCCGAACATCGCGTCCGACGCTCTGCCGCGCCGAGCGAATCGGTGCATCCAACGTTCCACCCCGAACCGCCCTTGAAGGAGCCCGCCGTGTCGCCCACCGCCCTCGTCGTCCGCCACGTGGTCTTCGAAGACCTCGGCCTGCTCCGTGAGGTGCTCACCGAGCGCGGGTACGGCATCCGCTACCTGGAAGCCGGGCAGGACGAGATCACGGCGGGGGAGCTGCTCGCGGCCGACCTCGTCGTGGTGCTCGGCGGGCCGATCGGGGTGGGGGATGCGGATCGCTACCCGTTCCTCGCGCCGGAGATCGCGGCGATCACCGCGCGAGTCGAGGCCAACCGCCCGACGCTCGGCGTGTGCCTGGGAGCCCAGCTCATGGCGGCGGCCATGGGGGTCGCCGTTGCGCCGACGGGCGGGGTCGAGATCGGCTTCTCGCCGCTGACGCTCACGGAAGCGGGAGCAGGATCGGTGCTCGAAGGGCTGCGCGACGTGCCGGTGCTGCACTGGCACGGCGACCAGTTCGAGATCCCCGCCGGCGCCGACCGGTTGGCGGAGACCCCTGGCTTTCCGAACCAGGCCTTCGCCGCTGGCCCGAACCTGCTCGGTCTCCAGTTCCACCTCGAGGTCGACCCGCAGATGGTCGAGACGTGGCTCATCGCGAACGCCTACGAGCTGGCGATGCACGACCTCGACCCGCGGGAGATCAGGGCGGATGCGCTCGAGCTCGCGCCCCGCCTCACGGACGCCGCGCGCGGCGTCGTCGGCGCCTGGATCGATGAGCTCGAGCGCTCCTAGGCCGGTACGCCGGTCGCATCGGCGCCGCGCACTTCCCGGGAGAACGGCACCCCGCGCGGCACGACGAGTGGGCCACCCGTGACGGGGTCTTCGATGACGACGTTCGGCAGGCCGTAGATCTCCTCGACCCGCGAGCTCGTCACCACCTCGCTCGGCGTTCCCGACGCGAGGATGCGGCCGTCGCGCATCGCGATGATGTGGTCGGCGTAGCGCGCCGCGTGGTTGAGGTCGTGGAGCACGGCCACGATGGTACGGCCGCTGCGGTTGAGGTGCGCGAAGAGCTCCATGAGCTCCACTTGGTGGGCGATGTCGAGGAAGGTCGTCGGCTCGTCGAGGAGGAGGAGGTCGGTCTGCTGCGCGAGGACCATGGCAACCCAGACGCGCTGCCGCTGGCCGCCGGAGAGCTCGTCGACGCGTCGCGCCGCGAGCGGCAGGGTGCCGGTCGCGTCGAGCGCGTCGCGGACGGCGCGCTCGTCGGCTGAGGTCCACTGGCGGAGGAGGCGCTGGTGCGCGAACCGGCCGCGTCCGACGAGGTCGGCGACGGTGATGCCGTCCGGGGCGAGCGCCGACTGCGGCAGGAGGCCGAGGCGTCGCGCGACGTCCTTCGCCGGCATGCTCGTGATCGCCTTGCCGTCGAGCACGACCCGACCGGCTTCGGGGGCGAGGAGCCGCGAGAGGCCACGCAGCAGGGTCGACTTGCCGCACGCGTTCGGGCCGATGATGACGGTGAAGGATCCGTCTGGGATCTCGGCGCTGAGCCCGCTGATGATGGGCGAGCCGTCGTAGCCGAGGGTCACGTCCACGGCTTCGAGGCGTGGCGCGCCCCGAGCCGGGGTGGCGGCGTCGGTCGGTGTGCGCTCGTCTCGGCTACCGGGAGCTGGGGTCTGGTGGCTAGGCACGACGGCGGATCTCCTGAACGATGGTGACGATGAGGTAGAGGCCGCCGACGGACACGGTGACGACGCCCACGGGCAGCGTGACGGGAAGCACGTGCTGTGCGATCAGGTCGGAGCCGAGGAGCAGCAGGGCTCCGACGAGCGCGGAGAGTGGCAGGGAGAGGTACGGCGTCCGCGCGATCCTGCGGGCGATCTGCGGGGCGGCGAGGGCGACGAAGGCGACAGGGCCGATGACGGCGGTGGAGATCGACACGAGGCCGACGGCTGCGAGCAGCACGACGGCGCGCACGAGCTGCGGCCGAGCTCCCGTCGCGGCCGCCACGTCGTCGCCGAGATCGAGCTGGCGCAGCTGGGGAGCCATCAGCAGGAGGAGTGCGAGGAGCGGGACGCCGCAGACGATCGCACCGGCGAGGGGTGGACCCGTCACTCCGTTGAGGGTGCCGGCTCCCCATGCGGAGGCGAACATGGCGGTCTCGAGTTCGACCTCGAGCAGCATCCACGTGTTCACGGACGCGAGCATGGCCGAGATTCCGATGCCGATGACGATGAGGCGGAAGCCCTGCGCGCCGCCCCCGTGCGCGAGCCCCCAGATGAGGAGGGCCGTGACGAGTCCGCCGAGCACGGCGCCCGCGGTCACGAGCGGCCACGAGGCTGAGAAGGCGACGACGCTCACGAGCATCCCGGTGAATGCGCCGTTGGACAGGCCGAGGATGTCTGGACTCGCGAGGGGGTTCCTGGTGACCGTCTGGAAGAGGGCTCCGGCGATCGCGAGGAATCCGCCGAGCACGATGGCCGCCACCACCCTGGCCATGCGCCATTCGTAGACGACCGTGCGGTCGAGCGCATCCCCGCCACCGAGCAGGGCGCGCACGACGGCGTCCGGGGCAAGCGGATACGTGCCGAGGCCGAGGGCGACGATGCCGAGCACGAGAAGAACGGCGGCAGTGAGTGCGCCGACGACGAGGGTCCGCACGCGGAGGGGCACCGCGAGGGGCCCGGCCGTGAGGAGCAGCTGCCGGTAGCCGACGTCGACGCGGTCCGGGATGCGGGTGGTGCTCATGAGAGGGTGCTCGCCTTCCGCTGTCGTGCGAGGGTGATGAGCAGGGGCGCGCCCACGAACGCGGTGACGATGCCGACGGGGATCTCGGCTGGCGCGATGAGGACTCGACCGAGCACATCCGACAGGAGCACGATGACCGGGGCGAGCACGACGGAGATCGTGAGGATCACGCGCTGGTCGACGCCGAACACCCACCTCGCGACGTGCGGCACCATGAGGCCGACAAAGGCGATCGGCCCGGCCAGAGCCGTCGCGGCCCCGGCGAGCACCGTGACGGTGATGATCACGCCCACGCGGATGGCTGCGACGTTCGCTCCTTGCGCGCGCGCGACGTCCTCGCCGAGCGCAAGCGCGTTGAGCCCGGGGGCGAGCAGCAGCGCGCCGATCAGCGCGAGGACGATGAAGGGGAGGACCGGCAGGAGGACGTCGAATCCCCTGCCGAGGAGCGAGCCAGCGTTCCACGAGCGCATCCGGTCGAACGCATCCGGGTTGCTCAGGGTCATGCCCGTTGTCATGCCGGAGAAGACGGCGCCGATGGCGACGCCGGCCAGGGTGAGGCGGATGGGGTCGGCGGGTCCGCGTCCGGCGGAACCGATGAGGGAGACGGCGAGGGTCACGGCGAGCGCGCCGAGGAAGCCGAGCCACACGAACGAGGAGATGTCGCGGAGACCGAAGACGGCGACGCCGATGGCGATCGCGAATGCGGCTCCGGCGTTGACGCCGAGGATGCCGGGGTCCGCGAGCGGGTTGCGGGTGAACGCCTGGATCAGCGCGCCGGCGACGCCGAGGGCGACGCCCACGATGATCCCCGTCGTTGTGCGGGGCACCCGGAGCTCGCCGACGACGTAGCGGGCCTCGGAGGAGCCGCCGCCCCGCAGCACGTCGAGGACGACGTGCGGCGGGAGCGAGTTCGAGCCGACCATGAGGGAGAGCACGACCGAGATCACGAGCAGCACCGCGAGGGCGGCGAGGCCGAGGGATGCTCGGCTTCGCCCGTTCACGCCGAGCGGCCTCGGCGCGTGGTCGGCGTGGGCGAGCGTCACTGCTGCGCTGCGAGGAAGCGCTCGATGTCGTCGAGCACCAGGGCTCCACCCTTGGGGCCGACGCCGGAGACCCAGTAGCTCGTGTCGACGAGGGTGACGGACGGGAACTCGGTGGCGTTCTGGGTGATCGCGGTCGGCACGGTCGACGCGTCCTCGACGTCTGCCGTCGTCACGAAGACGTAGTCGGCCTTGGCCTCGAGGATGTTCTCCGGCGAGATGTCAGCCTGCAGTCCGTCCTCCCACTGCTGCTCGGGAATGGTGAGCCCGGCGCATTCGAGCGCCCCGCCAGCGAACGACGTGGGGCCGTAGAGACTGAGCATCGTCTCGTCGCGCGGCCGGATGAGGTTGGCGGTCTTCCCTGCCGATCCCGTCTGGCTCTTGATCTCCTCGCAGCGGTCGTTGAAGCCGGTGAGGAGTTCCTGGGCCTCGTCCTGCTGTCCCAGCGCCTCGCCGATGAGGAGCACGTTCTCCTGCCACGGGTCGGCCTGCGTGGCCATGAACACGGTCGGCGCGATGGCTCCGAGCTGGTCGTAGAGCTTCGAGTGGCGGGATTCGGTGCCGAGGATGAGGTCGGGCTTCAGAGCGGCGATGGCCTCGAGGTCGGGTTCCGGCACCGTACCGACGGGTTCGACGCCGTCGACGCCGAGGTATTCGGGGATGCCCGCGACGTTGCTGGCGACGGCCGCACCGACCGGGGTCACGCCGAGCGCGACGGCCGTGTCGAGCTCGACGGGCTCGAGGACCACGACGCGCTGCGGGTCGGCGGGGACCGCGGCCGTGCCTCTGGCGTGCTCGACGGAGCGGGTCGCGGATGCTCCGCCCTCGTTGTCCCCGGATGCGGGGGTCTCCGCGGCGCCGGTCGCGCATCCGGCGAGGAGCAGGCCGGTGAGGGTGGCGGAGGCGATGAGGGCCGATGCCCTCCGTGTCGGGGATGAGTGCATGGGAGTCGACTTCCGTGGAGGTGGATGGGGTGGATCGCTGCGTGTCGAGTGCGGTTTGGGTGGGCCGCGGCTCAGCGGTAGTAGACGGCGAGCGGGTAGTCGCCGTCGTGGCGCACCTCGATGGGGGTGCCGAAGACGTGCTCGAGGGTCTCGGTCGTCATGAGGTCCTTCGGGCTGCCGGAGTGCGCGAGCTGCCCGTCGGTGAGGGCGATGATGTTGTCGGCGTAGGCGGCGGCGAAGTTGATGTCGTGGATGACGATCACGAACGTCTTGCCGAGCTCATCCGCGGCCCGACGAAGCTGGCCCATCATGGCGACGGCGTGCTTCATGTCGAGGTTGTTGAGCGGCTCGTCGAGGAGGATGTAGTCGGTGTCCTGTGCGAGCACCATGGCGACGTAGGCACGCTGCCGTTGCCCGCCGGAGAGCTGGTCGAGGTAGCGGTTCTCGAGGGCCGTGAGGTCGAGGAACTCGATGGCCCGGTCGATGTGCTGCTTGTCGTCTGGTGTGAGCCGCCCCTGCGAGTGGGGGAAGCGGCCGAAGCCGACGAGCTCGCGCACCGTGAGGCGGGTGACGAAGTGGTTCTCCTGGCGGAGGATCGAGACGACCTTCGCGAGGTCGCGGCTCTTCGCCTTCGTCACGTCGTGGCCGCCGACCGTGACCGTGCCGGTGCTCGCATCCGTCAGCCTGCCGACGATCGTGAGCAGCGTCGACTTGCCGGCGCCGTTCGGGCCGACGAGGGCGGTGATGCCGCCGGCGGGGATGTCGAGCGTGACGGGCCCGAGCACGGTCGCCTTGCCGTAGGTCTTGGTGACGTTCGAGAGCGAGATCACAGGGCGCCCTTTCGGAGCAGGTAGCTAAGCGGAGTCACAGCGCACCTTTACGTAATAGGTAACAGATGAAGAAGAGGCCGCCGACGAACTCGATGATGATCGAGAGGGTGCCGGCCGCGTAGAACACGTGGCGCAGCACGAAGTACCCGCCGAGCAGGGTGAGCATGCCGAGGAGCATCGCGAACGGGATGACGTGCTTGTGCTGCGACGACCCGGTCAGCTGGTAGGCGAGGGTCGCGACGATGAAGCCGAAGAACGTCATGGGGCCGACGAGGGTCGTCGAGATGGAGATGAGCACGGCCGTCAGGATGAGCAGCACCGTGACCTTGCGCTTGTAGGCGACGCCGAGGTTGACGGCGGTGTCGCGGCCGAGGGCGAGCACGTCGAGGGTGTTCCTGGTGCGCCAGATGAAGGCGAGCACGACCGCGATGATGATCGCCGCCCACGGCAGGTACTCGGGGTTCGAGTTGCTGAGGTTGCCGAAGAGCTTCGCTGAGAGCACGTCGAACTCGCTCGGCGTGAGGAGGCGCTGCATGAACGTCGAGAGCGAGCCGAAGCCCACGCCGAAGACGACGCCGATGAGCAGCATGATGTGCAGGTTGCCGCGCTTGCCGGAGAAGAGCCACGTGTAGAGCACGGTTGCGAAGCCGACCATGAGGAAGCTCTGCAGGAACACCTTGGGGAGGCCGTCGGTCGAGGCGAGTGCGGCACCGCCGAGGAAGAACACGAGGGCGGTCTGGAAGACGACGTAGATCGCGTCGAACCCCATGATCGAGGGGGTCAGGATGCGGTTGCCGGTCGCGGTGTGGAAGAGGACCGTGGCGACGGCCTGGCAGGCGGCGACGATGATGACGGTCGCGACCGTGACGACACGCAGGTTCACGGCGAGCCAGAAGCCGCGGCTGCCCGGCTCCATGGCGATGTCGTAGGTGAGCACGCCGACGGCCGAGAGCACGACGAGCGCGCCGAGGATGCTGAACCGCAGCCACGGGCGGGGAGGCTTGGCGGGCTTGGAGGCGTCGCTGACCTTGTCGCCGACGCGGCGGGACGTAGATCTCGGGAAGCGGGGCACGGTGTCAGCCATCGCGCCGCATCCGGAGCAGGAGGGTGATGAAGACGGCGGCGCCGACCATGCCGAGGATCATCGAGACGGGCAGCTCGAAGGGCATGCGGATGACGCGGCCGATGATGTCGCAGACGATGATGATGCCGACGCCGAGCACGCACACCCACGGCAGGTTCGACCTGAGGTTGTCGCCGCGGGCCATGGAGACGAGGTTCGGCACGATGAGCCCGAGGAACGGAAGGAAGCCGACGACGACGGTCGTGACGCCGGTCGCGATGGCGACGAGCGCGGTGCCGATGAACATGACGAGGTTGTAGTTGACGCCGAAGTTCGTGGCGATGTCCTTGCCGAGGCCGGCGACGGTGAAGCGGTCGGCGACGAAGTAGGCGATGACGACGATGATGGCGACGATCCACAGCACCTCGTAGCGGCCGCGCACGACGCTCGTGAAGCTGCCCATGAACCAGGTGCCGAGCATCTGCAGGTAGTTTGTCTCGATCGCGAGCCAGGTGGTGAAGGCGGAGACGACGGCGCCGAGCATGATGCCGATGAGGGGCACGATGAGGGCCGAGCGGAGGGCGACTCGGCGCAGCACGGCGAGGAACACCATGGTGCCGATGAAGGCGGAAGCGCTCGCCATGACCATGCGCGTCGTGAGGCCGGCTGCCGGGACGAGGATGTAGCTCACGAGCAGGCCGAGCGCCGACCACTCGGTGGTGCCCGTCGTGGTGGGCTCGACGAAGCGGTTCTGGGTGAGGAGCTGCAGGATGAGGCCGGAGACGCTCATGGCGCATCCGGCCAGCACGAGGGAGACGGTGCGGGGGACGCGGGAGATCCAGATCATCTCGCCGCCGAACTCGTTGCCCGCGATGTCGTAGGCGCCCACGAAGAGGGAGAGCACGGCGAGGCCGAGGACCACCGCGATGCCAACCGGGAGGGCGCCTCGGCGGTTGAGGAGCGGCACGCGGGGTACGGGAGTGGCCCGCGGCGCCGATGCGGCCGGGGGTGGGGCTGTTGCTGTCATTCGCTCGCTGTCATGGGCTGGCGGGCTGGGTGCTGTGCTGTGCTGGGTCTGCTGCGCTGTGCCCCGCCGCCCGGACGACGTGGGGGCGCCTTCCGAGCGGCGGGGCACAGGGCGGGGTGCGCTGCCTAGCTGCTGGCTCCGGCGAACGCCGCGGCGACGTCGGCGTAGAGGCCGGTGTAGGCCTGGATGCCCTCGTCGAGGTAGAACGTCGGGTCGAGGTAGACGATCTGGTTCTTCTGCACGGCCGGCACGTTCTGGAGGGCCTCGGCGCCTGCGATGAGGTCGGCTGCCGCGGTTGCGCCCTCTTCGCCGGTGCCGGCGTCGCGGTCGAGCACGATCATCCACTCGGGGTTGGCCTGTGCGATGGCCTCGACGCTGATGTCGTCGCCGTGGGAGGCGTCTTCAGCGGCCTGGTCGATGGCCGGGGTGAGGCCGATCGTTGGGAAGAGCTGGCCGACGCCGCGGCCCTCGCCCGGTGCCGCGTAGGCGATCTCGCCGCCGGACGTGATGAGGCCCACGACCGTGTCGGTGCCGTTGTAGGCGCTCTTGGCGTCTGCGATGGCCGTGTCGAAGGCGGCGATCGTCTCGGCGGCTTCTTCTTCCTTGTCGAAGATCTGGCCGAGGATCTCGACCTGGCGCTTCAGCTCGCTGGTCGCCTCTTCGCCGTCGCGGGCGTTGATCTCGATCGTGGTCGGCTGGATCGCCTTGAGGTCCTCGTAGTAGTCCTGGAAGCGGTAGCCGCCGATGATGAGGTCGGGGTCTGCCTCGATGATGGCCTCGAGGTCGGGCTCTCGGTGGAGGCCGACGTCGAGCACCTCGTCGCCACCTGCGAGGTCCGGCCAGACGCTCTCCATGAGCGGCTTGGGGGCTGCGACGACGTCGATGCCCCAGTCGCTGAGGGTCTGGAACGTGGTGTTGTCGAGGGCGACGACTCGCTCCGGGTTCACGGGCACTTCGATCTCGCCGTGGTTGTCGGTGATCGTGACGGTTCCGGATGCTGCTGCCGCCGCGTCTGCGTCGGCGGCCGGTGCGGAGTCGGCGGGGGCGCATCCGGCGAGCAGGAGCGCCGAGATGGCGAGGAGGCCGGCTCCCTGGATACGTGCGGCGGTGCGCCGGGTTGGGGCGGTGAGCGTTTTGGGCATGGCGGATCCTCGGTTCGGGGATGGGCTGTGCTTCGCGCACAGGTGGTGTTTCGGGCACGGATGTGAAGCCGCTGCAGGGGCCGCACGGGCGCTTCGGGGCGGACGGGCCAAGCCTGCGAATCGTGCTGATCATCCAGCGCGACTCGGCTTCGAGTAAGGCGAGCCTATCTTAAGTTCCGGGGCGGCGTCGGGCGAGGTTGAGCCGAGTTCGGGGGAGAAGTGCCCGGAGCGAGACAGGCGCGAGACAATGGGGTAATGCCTTCTCCTCGTCCTTCGATGATCCCCGGTTGGCGTGACCTCACGACGATGGGCCCCTACCGCCGAGACCACTGGGTGGCGCTGCGAGTCGCCTTGGCGATCGGGGTGCCCCTTGTGCTGCTGTGGGCGACCGGGTCGATGCCGCTCGCGATCTTCGCCGTCTTCGGGGCGTTCACGAGCGTCTACGGCCGTGGGCTCAGCGTGTTCGGACGGTTCCGGATGCAGTCGATCGCGGCGGGTTCGCTCCTCGCGTCGGTCGGGGTGGGCGCCGTCATCGCGTTGTCGCCCGAGCGAGCTCTGCTCGTGCTGCCCGCTGCGACGGTCTGGGCGTTCCTCATGTCGCTCCTCGGCGACCGGGTGCGGTGGGCTCCGCCAGGGCCGATGTTCCAGATCTTCGCGCTGGCCGCCATCGCGGCGCTCGCGGTGGGTGGCGAGGTGCTGCTGGTCGGCATCGGTGTCGCGGTTGCGACGGCAGCATGGTCGCTGCTGCTCGGGCTCGCGTTCGGCGCTGTCGGTGTCGTCGTGGATCGGGCGCGTGCGCGCACCGGGGCCGAGACGTCGGGGCCGACGAGAGCCGCCGCCGCTGGGACCACTGTCGCTGGGGTCGATCCTGCACGCGCTGGGGCCGCGGATGCTGGTGCTGGTGCCGCGGGTACGGGGCGTTCTGGTCTGGCGCCGGCGACGGGCTCGATTCGGTCGGTGCGTCCCGTGCGTTCCACGACGGTGGGTCGGGCGGGGATGTTCGCGGTCGGCACCCTGATCGCCGGCGCCATCCCGTTGCTGATCGGCATCGGGCATCCGTATTGGGCGATGGTGTCTGCGATCGCGGGGCTGTCGGCGGCGACTGGGTTCCACCGGGTGCTGCGGGCCACGCATCGACTTGTAGGCACCGTGCTGGGTCTTGGCGTGGCGGCGGTGCTGCTGGCGTTCGAGCCCAGTGGGCTTGTGGTGGTGCTGCTGGTGATCGTCCTGCAGGGCGGAGTCGAGCTCTTCATCGTGCGCAACTACACGATCGGGTTGCTGTTCCTGACGCCGCTTGTGCTGGTCATGGGTCGGCTCGCGGGTGACGTCTCTGCGGGCCAGCTGCTGCTGGAGCGCGGAGTGGAGACGGCCATCGGGGTGGCGGTCGCGATCGGCATCGCGGTGGTGCTCGAGTGGCGGCCGTGGTCGCGCGAGCCGGCGACCGAGACGCAGGCCAGGTGAGGGCGCGTGTTGTCCGCGGAGCGGGAGCCACGGGCCGACGTGTGAGGCGAGGAACTGCCTGGCAGACCGGGGTCACCTGCCTCTTCCAAGGTAGAGATCACCAGGGGGCTTGCCGCAAGACCCCGTCGAGGCACCAGAATGAGCGATCGTGACATCTCCTGCTGAAGTCTTTGCCCTGCCGCCGCGCCTGTCGTTCAAATCGGACCCGGAACTCGTCGGTGAGGATGTCAATCAGTTCGCGGCGATCGCCGGGGCGTTGTCGCGCCAGAAGCGTGAGCTGGCGGCGCGCCTTGACGAGCTCCGGCTCACCGATGGTGGGTCGGGGCAGCAGGCGCTTGATCGGGATACTGAGATCCACCGCCTGTCGCGGCAGCTTCGCGGGCTCGAGCGGTTCGGGGTGGATGCGTGCCTGGGGCGTATGACGCCGGCGGACGGGTCTCCGGATATCTACGTGGGGCGCTTCGGCCTGGCGGATGAGGATGGGCGGCGCCTGCTCATCGACTGGCGGGTGCCGGCGGCCGAGCCGTTCTTCGCGGCGACGCACGCGAATCCGCTGGGCTTGGCGAGTCGGCGGCGGTACCGGTGGAACGTGGAGCGGGTTGTCGACTACTGGGACGAGGTGTTCGTTCCCGAGGAGATGGCCGGCCGCGTGGCGCTCGACGACCAGTCGTCGTTCATTGCGAGCCTCGGCTCTGCGCGGTCTGGGGAGATGCGGGATGTGCTCGGCACGATCCAGGCCGACCAGGACGCGATCATCCGGGCGGGTTCGCGTGGCGCGCTGGTCGTCGATGGCGGACCGGGAACGGGCAAGACGGTGGTCGCCCTGCACCGCACCGCGTTCCTGCTCTACTCTGACCCGCGTTTCAAGCAGGGCCGTGGCGGGGTGCTCTTCGTGGGGCCGAGCCGCCCGTATCTGAACTATGTGGCGAACGTGCTGCCGAGCCTGGGGGAGGACAGCGTGCAGCTGTGCACGCTGCGCGATCTGCTGCCTGAGGGGGCGGATGCGCGTGAGGAGGCCGACGCATCCGTCGCGCGCCTGAAGTCGTCGCTCGATCTCGTGCGGGCCGTGGGCAAGGCCGTGCGCTACCACCAGCGTCCGCCCCGTGCGCCGTTCACGGTGACGACGAGCGACTCGCAGGAGCTGACGCTCGACGCGGCCGACTGGGCGGAGGCGTTCGTGGCGTACGAGCCTGGGCTCACCCACAACGAGGCTCGGGAGCAGGTGTGGGAGGAGGTGCTGCGCCTGCTCGTCGACAAGCGCTCGCCGAGCGCGTCGGAGCACTCGGTGCGGGCGTCGCTGGTGCGCGACGAGCGGCTGCGGGTTGCGTTCGCGAAGGCCTGGCCGCTGCTCGACCCGGCCTCGGTGATCGCCGACCTGTGGTCGGTGCCGGCGTACCTGCAGTGGTGCGCTCCCGAGCTGAGCGCCGATGAGGTGCGCAGGCTGCAGCGCTCCGACGCTCGTGCCTGGACTGCCTCGGACCTCCCGCTCATCGACGCGGCGAGGCGCCTCACGGGTGACCCGAACGAGTTCCGGCAGCGGGCGCGACGGGCTGAGGCGCTGGCATCGCAGCAGGAGAACATGTCGCACGTCGTCGACAACCTCATCGAGGGTGACGACGACGGGGAGGGGCTGGTCACGATGCTGCGGGTCGAGGATGCGCAGCACTCGCTCATCGACGAGGACTCGCTGCCGCCCGTCGACTCCGACGAACTTGCGGGGCCGTTCGCGCATGTGGTGATCGATGAGGCGCAGGAGCTGACGGATGCGGAGTGGGCCATGCTGCTCGCGAGGTGCCCGTCGAGGAGCTTCACGATCGTCGGGGACCGGGCGCAGGCGCGTCACGGGTTCCGCGAGACGTGGGAGGAGCGGCTGCGGCGCATCGGTCTGCCGAAGGTCGAGGTCGCCCAGCTCACGATCAACTACCGCACGCCAGAAGAGGTCATGCTCGAGGCCGCACCCGTCATCCTCGAGGCGCTCCCGGATGCGAACGTGCCGGTCTCGGTCCGCAGCAGTGGTCTTCCGGTCATGTACGGCGATGTCGCTGAGCTTCAGGGAGTGCTGGATGCGTGGCTCGACGAGCACCTCGACGGGATCGCGTGCGTCATCACAGCGGTGGGCAGCGACTCGTTCCGCGATTTCGACAACCGCGGGCGGGTGCGCTCGCTCACTCCAGAGACCGCCAAGGGGCTCGAGTTCGATCTTGTGGTGCTCATCGACCCTGACCGCTTCGGAAGAGGCATCGAGGGGGCCGTCGACCGCTACGTCGCGATGACGAGGGCGACGCAGCAGCTGGTGGTGCTGACCTCGGAATGACGGCGCCGCGGCAGGTCCTGCTTGCAGGGCGGAGCTCACGCGGCGACGGCGAAGTACTCGGCTTTCTCGAACAGGCGCACGCCCTCCCTGGACGCGAGGAGCTGCGCCCGCACGGACAGCTCTCTCACCTCGCAGACGATGCCGAGCGCGGCAGCCCAGAGCCGCTCATCTGACGTCGAGTCGCCGGGCCCGGGTCTCTCCCACGTGAGCAGGACGCTCGCGGCCTGCAGCTCGTCGATCATGAGGGAGATGACGCTGGCGATGCGCTCGAGCTGCGGGTGGGTCGGGCGTTGCGGGTAGGCCTCGATCGGCATGAGCACGGGGAGCGCGTGGTCGTCAGCGTCGAGGAACATGAGCCAGAGCTGGCGCCGATAGGCCTGTCCGACGAGAGCGGTCACGTGACGCAGGACCTCCTCGTCGGTGGTGATGGGTTCGGTCATCGGGGCTGG
Source organism: Pseudoclavibacter terrae (assembly GCF_008831075.1). Lineage (GTDB taxonomy): Bacteria > Actinomycetota > Actinomycetes > Actinomycetales > Microbacteriaceae > Pseudoclavibacter > Pseudoclavibacter terrae. Next base: position 246,963 of record NZ_WBJX01000002.1, read on the forward strand.
GATCGCTGTCATGGGACGAGTCTGCGCTCGGCGACTCGGGACGCGGCCGCCTCGCTCGCCCGCTGTGCACGGGCCCGCATCCACAGCCCACGTGCATGCGAAGTGGAGCGGAGCGTCTGCAGCACGAGCTCGGGCGAAGGTAGGTGGAAGCGGGTTCGAAGCGGTGGACGGGCGCCCGAGGTCTGTGACGCCCGTCACTCGCGGGCCTTGGCAGGGTGGCCGCGCCGTGTGAAGCTGACTGGGTGACGACTTCCCCCGCCGGCAAGCAGGTCTCGCGACGCCTGCGCGGCCCTCGCGATCCGGGTGACGCGTGGGTGTACTCCGAGACCGGCCAGCGGTACTGGGGCAGGTTCGGCGCGGCGGGTCTTGTTGCGGTGGACCCGCATCGCGGGATCCTCCTGCAGCACCGCGCCGAGTGGAGCCACCACGGTGGCACCTGGGGCATCCCGGGCGGTGCCCTCCACGAAGGTGAGCTGCCAGCTGTCGGCGCACTGCGCGAGGCCGCCGAGGAGGCCGGAGTTCCCGCGGGCGCCGTGGTTCCGCTCTTCATGAGCGTGCTTGAGCTCGGTTTCTGGCGCTACACGACGCTCGTCGCCCGCGTCGTCCACCCGTTCGACCCCGTCATCGCAGACGCGGAGAGCCTCGAGCTGCGGTGGGTGCCCATCGACGACGTGGATGAGCTGCCGCTCCACCACGGGTTCGCTGGCGCCTGGCCCGAGCTGCGGTCCGCGCTCGCGGTGCGGCCGGTGGTCATCGTCGACGCGGCGAATGTCGTCGGCTCGGTGCCGGACGGCTGGTGGCGGGACCGAGCGGGAGCTGCCGAGCGTCTGCTCGCGAAGGTGCACGCGTTTGCGCTCGCCGGATCGCGAGCCGCAGTGTCCAGCGTCCCGACCGCTGCCTCCGAGGCGACCTCGGGCGCTCCCTCGCAAGCCTCCCGAAGTGCCACCAGCGTGGGCGTCCCCGCCGCGGACCTCGGGCTGGCCGGGGATCGCTGGTTCCCCGAGTTCGCTGTCGTCGTCGAGGGTGCCGCGCGGGATGCCCGCTGCCCGGCTAGCAGCGAATCGGTGAAGAACTCCGCGGTCAGCGTGGTTCGAGCCACAGCATCCGGGGATGACGCGATCGTCGACGAGGCTCGTCGTCGCGTGGCGCTGGGGGAGTCCGTGACGGTCGCGACGAGCGACCGGGCGCTGGGCGAACGTGCAGTGGCGGTCGGGGCCAGCGTGCGCGGCGTCGGATGGTTGCGGGATCTCGTCGGCTACGGGGTCCGGCGGTAGCTCGAGCCCTAGCACTCGGCTTGGGCGGTCCTCCCAGGCGGCACGCCGGGAGTGCACGGCGGGCGCTCGGGCGACACGAGGGATCTTCGGATGCCGCGTGCGTACGTTCGCGGGGTCCCGGCAACGGGAGCGCCCCGAGCGGGCGTCTCAGCGTGCAGGATCCGACCCCGAGGAGCAGTACATGACTGACCACACCACGCACGACGGCCACGGCACGCACTCGAACGCGTCGCAGTCCGACGAGGTCGCGAAGATCGCGAAGCTCGTGAAGGACTTCCGCTTCGCCATGCTCACGACGATCGAGGGCTCAGGCTCGCTGGTCGCGCATCCGCTCACGATCCAGGAGGCGGAGTTCGACGGCGACCTGTGGTTCCTGATCCAGAAGGACTCGACCACGGTGCGCAACCTGGGCGCGGACTCGCGTGCTGGGGTGTCGCTAAGCTCGAACGACTCGTGGGTCTCGCTGTCGGGCACTGCCGGACTCGTGGATGCGCCGGAGAAGCTGCGCGAGCTGTGGAACCCCGCGGCTGAGGCGTGGTTCCCGGACGGACCGGAGGACCCGAACGTTGGCGTGCTGAAGTTCTCGGCGAGCGGCGCCGAGTACTGGGACAGCCCGGGCGGCCGCATCGCGACTGCCTTCAGCTTCATCAAGTCGAAGGTGTCGGGCGAGCCGCTCGAGGGTGACAACGGCAAGGTCGAGTTGTAGGTCGAACTCCGTCAGGCTTCGGTGGCCCGGTCCCGCGCTCAGCGGGGCCGGGCCACTCGTCTGTGCGGGCACGGGCTCGTCAACACCCACGGCCCATTCAGTTAGATCGTTTAGCTTCTTTGCATGTCCTCCGATCTGCTTCGTCGTCTGTTCGTGACCGTCTCCGGAATCCTCTGCGTCGTCGGGACCCTCTTCGGGGTGGGCCTGTTCGGCGGCACCGAAGTCAACCAGTCGTCGAGCGGCAACCTCTCCGCCGACGCAACCCTCATCGCCCCCGCTGGCACCGCGTTCTCGATCTGGTCGGTCATCTACCTGGGCCTGTTCGCGTACGTCGTCTGGCAGTGGCTGCCGAAGCAGGCGCATTCCGCCAAGGCGCGGGCCACCGGCTGGTGGGCGGCCCTCTCCATGCTCCTCAACGCCGGGTGGCTGCTCGTGACGCAGTTCGGCCTCATCTGGGTGAGCGTCGGCATCATCGTGGCGCTGCTCGCCGTCTGCATCGTGCTCGTGAGTCGCATCGCCGCGCATCCGGCCGAGAACTGGGGTGAGCGCCTCGCCGTCGACACCACGTTCGGCCTGTACCTGGGCTGGGTGTCGGTCGCCACGCTCGCGAACCTGGGCGCCGCGATCGTCTCGACGGGAGTGGAAGCCGAGAGCACGCTCGGCGAGATCTCCACGACGGCCGCACTGGTCGCCGTCCTCGGTCTTGCGACGTTCTACATCTGGCGTTGGAAGAACCTCGCCGTCTCGGCCGCCATCATCTGGGGTGTCGCCTGGGTCGGCTTCGGGCGGCTCTCGGATGCGCCCGAGTCGACGCTGGTCGGCGTCGTCGCGCTTGCGGTTGCGATTCTCATCGCGGTGACCGGCGTGCTCGCGAAGTCGATCGACTGGCGCAGCGCCAAGTCGTCGTCGCCGGCCCTGACCTGAGCCGCACCCGTGTCGTCCGTTCTCTCGCGCCCTCGCCGCCACCGAGAGAGCGGACGACACGGGAATCGGGGATCGAATCCTTGACGTTCCACTGAAGCGACGCATACACTCGGAACCCTTGGGGGATGCGTTCTTGAGACGCCTTGTCTGGTGCGATTCCAGTGTCCTCCACCAATTCTTTTTCGGTGCTTTTTCTTCGGACGAGTTCTAAGCTCTGGCCATGAGCACCGTGTGCTGTTTCCCCCTTCCGCGGTTGTCGATTCGATGACAGCCGCAGGCTCCGCAGAACCCGCCGCTTCCGCAACTGCAGACGGCACCGGCGGAAGCGTCTCCCCGCCAGCGACGGGGCTGGAGCGCGGCCTCAGCAACCGGCACATCCAGCTGATCGCTATAGGCGGTGCGATCGGCACCGGGCTGTTCTTGGGGTCTGGCATCGGCATCCACAAGGCGGGCCCGTCGATCCTGCTCGTGTACGTCGTGGTCGGCGCGATGCTGTTCGTGATGATGCGAGCGATGGGGGAGCTGCTGCTTTCCAATCTCGGATATCGCACGTTCCAGGATTTCGCGGCCGACTATCTCGGCGAATGGGCGCGGTTCTTCATCGGCTGGACGTATTGGCTTTGCCTCATCTCGATCGCGACCGCGGATATGGTCGGTGTGCAGACGTATGCGAGGTTCTGGTGGCCCGACCTGCCGGGTTGGGTGCCGATGCTCGTCGCGGTCGCGTTTGTGCTCGCCTTGAATCTGATCGCGGTGCAGGCCTTCGGCGAGGCCGAGTTCTGGTTTGCACTCATCAAGGTCGTGACGATTCTCGGGCTCATCGTGGTCGGCCTCTTCCTCATCGTCACGTCGTTCACGGCTCCGAACGGCGACACTGCGAGCGTCACGCACCTCTGGGATGACGGTGGATTCTTCCCGAATGGCTTCATGGGCTTCCTGGGCGGCTTCCAGATCGCGATCTTCGCGTTCGCCGGCATCGAGCTCGTCGGCACCACCGCGGCCGAGGCGAAGGACCCGGAGAAGAACCTGCCGAGGGCCATCAATCAGGTGCCGCTGCGCATCCTGTTCTTCTACGTGCTCGCGCTCGGCGTCATCATGTGCGTCACGCCGTGGAGCGAGATCGACCCGAGCGAGAGCCCCTTCGTTGCGCTCTTCCTGCTCATCGGGTTGGGTGGCGCGGCCGCGCTCATCAACGCCGTGGTCATGACCTCGGCGGTCTCCGCGGCGAACAGCGGCTTCTTCTCGTCGAGCCGCATGGCGTATGGCCTCGCGACGACGAGGCAGGCGCCGACGGTCTTCGGGAAGCTGACGCGGACCGCGGTCCCGGGCAACGCCCTGCTGCTGTCGTGCGGGGTCGTGCTGCTGGGTGGCTCGCTCGGGTTGATCTTCGACGACGCCTTCCAGTTGGTGACGGCCGTGTCGTCGATCCTCTTCATCTTCGTGTGGTCGATGATCCTCGCGTCGTACCTCGTGTACCGGCGCCGACGGCCTGAGCTGCACGCCGCATCCGCCTACCGGTTACGCTTCGGCGTTCCCTTGACGTGGGTGGTGCTTGGGTTCTTCGCGTTCATGCTCGTGGTGCTCGGCCTCTTCGAGGACACTCGCGGCCCGCTACTGCTGACCCCGGTGTGGTTCGTGATCCTCGGCATCGCCTGGATGCTCGTGCGACGTCGCGCGGGTCGGGTCGCGGCGTCCGGTGGCCCGGAGGGCACGCCTCGCGCGTAGCCTGCCGCGCTTTGCGGATGCTCACTCAGCTTCCGGTCGACAGTCCCAGCACCGGGTAGAGCACGTTGAAGCCTTCGGTGAGGCCGCCGCTGACGGCGTCGCCGCCGTGGTCGGCGCCTTGCACGATGAAGAGGGTGGTGTTGATGCCGAGCGCTTGGGTGGCGTTGGAGACGGTGGTGGCCATGGACACGAAGTCGGGGTCTTCGCTGCCTGCCGTGAAGATCGCGGTCATGCCCGCGTAGGTGCCGGCTGGGGCGGCCTGGAAGATGTTGATGGGCTTCGATGCTTCGAAGGCTGCAGCGTCGCCGCCGTAGATGTCCGCTTGGACGGCGTCGGGGGTTTCGGAGCCCGGGTACTGCTCGCCGGAGACGCTGATGATGTTCTTGAACGTGCCCGGGTCCTTCGCGCCGTACTTCGCTGCGCATCCGCCGCCGTTGGAGTAGCCGGCGACGGTCCAGTACTTGGGGTCCTGGATGACGTTGAGGTTCGCGTTGACCCAGTTGACGACGTCGGTGGTGACGTAGGTTTCGGCGTTGCCGTACTTGGCGGAGTCGGCGCAGGCGGGGTCGACGTCGCCTTGGCCGCCGAGCTGGTCGGCGACGACGACGATGGGGGCGAGGCCGTTGTGGTCGGCGGCGAACTGGTCGAGGACGTCGCTGATGATCGTGGGGTCGGGGTTGCCGACGTAGCCCATCATCATGATGACGACGGGGAGCGCGGGCGCGTTCTCGACGAGGGCCGCCGGTGGCAGGTAGATGCCCGCGTCTCGGGCGACGAAGCCCGATGTGGTGCCGGGGATGGGGACGGAGCCGCGTTCGCCGACCGAGGGCATGTCTGCGGGGGCCTGCCAGGTCGAGGCGAGGGGTTGTGTCGGGGCGGCTCGGTTGTCGGCGTTGAAGTCGGGGAGCGTGATCTGATTTTCTTCGACGATGCCGAACACGGAGCCCAGGGTGGGGTTGAGGCCGTAGAGGGCGTTGATGCCGGTTGCGCCGGCGACGAGGTAGGCGAGGATCGAGACGCTCGCGACGATCTTGCGCCAGGGCTTCGAGTGGGGGAAGGACGCGATGGCGAGGCCGATGCCGGCGAAGGTAGCGGCGGCCCACGTGCCGACGGGGCCTGGCAGCTCCACGCCGAACAGGTCGAGGGCGTTGCCGGCGAGGTAGATGAGGAACCCCACGATGGCGCCCGCGGCGATGCCGATGAGTGCGCGCGGCAGCCACCTCTTGGTTTTGCCGTGCTTGCTCTTGCTGTCCTTGCGGATGAGCAGCGTGACCGTGAAGGCGACCGCGACGGCGTAGATGATCCACATCGCCGGCGAGTTGATGATCGGCAGCTCGAGGATGGCGCTCATGCGCGTGCGGGGAACGACATCGGGTGCTCCTTCAGGCGAAGCGTGACGGGGGATTCCGGCGAAGCTGCGGCACTGGTTGACTCAACTTTTCACACGGGGTGAGAGAAAGCTACACGCGGTTGCGGGGTGTTTGTCTGCTGCCACTGCTCCCGAAGCTGTGGTGATCGCCGTGGACCCGAACTCCGACAAGCACGGGCTCGCACTGAGGGCGGGGGCCGACGCGGTCACCACCCCGGAGGGCGCGGCCGCGCTTGTTGCGGAGCTGGTGCCAGGCGGCGTTGACCTCGCGGTCGAGGCGGTCGGGAACGCCAATGTGATGAGCGCCTGCCTCGAGATGCTCGTTCGTTGCGGAGCAGTGGTCTCGGTCGGTTGTCCGCACCCTCTGCAGCAACTTGTTGTGCCGGCCCTGCAGTTCGCGGGTTCCGGTAAACGGCTGCTCGATTCCTACGTGGGCTCCACGGCCGCCTTCGAGGACATCAACGACGTCCTTGACGCCCTTGCTGAAGGGCGCGTCGTCGACTCTTCGCACCGAACCGAGGCACGGGCATGTACTGTGCGCGGGTGGATGCTCACGACGCGAACGTGCGGACCCGCAGGCTCAGCATCATGAGCACGCAGGCGAGTAGCCCGGCCCACGCCGGCCAAAATCCGAAGACAAGCAGCGTGACGACGCCCGCGATGCCGAGCCAAACCGCGGCCGGTGCGCTCGGGCGTCCTCCTCGGATGCGACGGGCGGCGACCCCCACGAGGCGCTCGGTCGGCGCTTCCAGCCGCGCGGCGATGGGCATGAGCAATGCGGTTGCGGAGAGGACGGTGGCGATCAGGAGCGGTCGTGTCGCGAACCACTCCAGGCTGAGGGGTTCTGGCCACCACGCCCCGGCGGTGAGGAGCCCGGCCGTGACAACGACGAGTACCGGCATGTGCCAAAGGTAGAGGCGCATCGAGTGGGTGTTGACGAAGCGCGAGAACGCGGAGCCGCGTGTACCGGAAGCGACGCGCGTGAGAGGGGGGTGGGCGAGCATGAGTACGCCGAGTTGCGCTGCTCCGAGCGCAATGAGGGCGATGCTGGCCGGGTTGTTGTTGTCGAGGAGCAGCTCAGGGGAGTAGCCGGCGACGTTCACGAGCGCCACGACGGCCAGGGCGCCGCCGACGATGAGGGCAATCGGCAGTCGACGGCGTCGCGCTCTCGCGACGGCGTCCCAGGTTGCCGATTCGGTGGCCGTTCCGGTTCGCCACTCGGAGAAGAAAAACCCGAGCTGCTGGATTGCGAGCCAAACGAAGGCGTAGTTGACGACGCCGACCGCATCCATGCCGCTGAACTTGCGGAGGGCGTCGACGAGCACGGCGCCTGAGACGAGCGCGATGAGCGTGGCGTGGGGCGCGGTCTCGTGGGCCCGCAGCATGAGCGGTACGAGCGCGGTCACGCCGAGGTAGACGGCGAGGAACCACAGCGGCTGCGTCATGCGGAAGGACGCCTCGGCAAGCAGCGCCGTGTCTACGCCGGCCAGGGCGGCGACCGTGAGAGTGAGCGTCACGACGGCCGTGAAGGCGAGCGCTGGCACGAGCAGGCGCCGCGTTCGGCTGACGATGAACTCACGCGAAGTGCCCCCGCGCGCTCGCAACCGCATCCACTGCGCGCGGGCCGCGAAGCCGCCGATGATAAAGAACAGCGGCATCACTTGAAGGAGCCAGGTGACGGGAGCGAACCAGGCCTCGTCTTCGACGGCGTTCGTGATGCTGATGTCGCCGCTGACCACCGCGACGCCGGCCATAGAGATATGGAGCAGCAGGACCACGGCGAGGCAGACGGCGCGGACGAGGTCGACCGCAGCGTCGCGCTGCGATGCGGTGGCGCCCCGACGCCCGCTCGGCTCGGGGGAAGCTGCGGTGCGGGGGATGGTGAACTGAGTCACGGGGCGGCCTTCTTTCTACTGGCTCGGACAATCCGAACCGTAGAAAGAGACCGACCCCGGCAGCCTCACCCCGCAGACCCGCGCGACCCCTACGGGCGTATCAAAAGCCCCTGCATGAGGTTAGGGACTCACCGTCCACCTGCAGGTGGTCGCTATGCGGTGGAGGTACCTAGACGAGGAGGGGTGATGGCAACGCGGCGAGCACGGCGGCCAGCGCCTCACGCGAGCGCGGAGTCAGCGGCTTCGCAGGTGCCCGCACCGTGGACGAAGCGATAATTCCCCGAAGCATCAGTACCTCTTTGTGCACGCTCCAGGCGATTCCGGGTTGCACGCCGAGCAGGATGAGGGGGAGGAACCCGGCGAACAGATCGCGCGCTTGGTGGTGATTTCCGGCGTTCCATGCATCGAGCGCTGGCTTGAGGAGATCCACGAACTCGCTGGCGGGCATCGTTCCCGTTGATCCCCTCGCGTACTCCTCGAGGCACAACTGCGCGTTGTTGCCGCCGAGGATCGTGAAGTGCTCGGATGCGCACGTGCGAACCACCGCATCGATCTTCTCGGCGGTCGGTGGCGCTTCGACCTTCACCGACGTGATGCCAGGCACGCGGCTCAATTCGGTGATCGTCTCCACCGGGAACTGCACCCCGGTAGGTCCGGGCGCATCCTGGAGCATGACCTCGGCTCCGCGCTCTCGACAGGCTTGAGCCACCTCTCCGAAGAAATCAACGAGCTGCCCTGGCGAGGGCTTGACCATAAAAGGCGGAAGGACCATAAGTACGTCGGCGCCGAGATCGGCCGACTCGCTTGCCTGCTCGACAGCTGTGACGGTGGACATAGCGTTCACGCCCACAACGACCGGAACTTCGCCGGCCGTGACGTTGCGGACCTCCGCGAGTACCGTGCGTCGCTCGGTCGCGGTAAGAGCGAACGCCTCGCTCGCGTTGCCGTTGATCGCGACGCCGTCGACTCCGCTCGCGAGGCAGAACTCTGTGAGTCGGCGGAGGCTCGGAAGATCGAGCTCGCCGTGAACATCGAACGGGGTGGCGAGAATCGGAATGAGTCCCTGGGGTGCTGGCATCAGCTGATCTCCTTAGCGTGTTGGCGTACGTATGGTTCGTTGACGGTGATCCCAAGCCCGGGACCGCCTGGGATTCGGAACGATGAAGCGTCCGGGAGGAGAGGGCCTGTCAGGATCGACTGTCCGATTTCAGTGCTCGTGGGCTGGTACTCGAAGGCGAGCAGGTTGGGCGTGGCTGCACTGAAGTGGATTCCCGCGGCAAGCAGCACCCCGAGCCCCACTGAGTGATGCGGTGCAACCGGCAAGTGGCGTGTCGAGCAGAGCGTGGCGATAGCGAGCGCTTCGGTGAGGCCGGTGCGGCCAAGGTCGGGTTGAGCGATGTCGAGCGCTTTCTTCTCGGTCCACTGTTCGAACTCGTAGCGAGTGCGGAGCGTCTCACCGATGCCGATGGGGACCCGGCTTCTTCTCACGAGCTCCGCGTGTCCTCGTTCGTCTTCCGGGACGAGTGGAGCTTCCAGGAACCAAGCGCCAAGTTCGGTGAGGCCCGCAGAGAGGCGCAAGGCTTCGTGCATCGTGTAGGCCCAATGGGCGTCGACGGCGACTCGGAGTTCGGGCGCAGCTCTGCGTATCGCCGAGACGGTGGCGAGGTCCTCGTCGACGCCGAAACCCAGGTGCAACTTCACCGCCTTCATGCCCGAGTTCTGCCACGTTCGAGCGAGTTCCGCGCGCTCATCGTCTGTCGACCTCGGAAGTCCCGAGACGTAGACGGGCACCTGATCTCGGAAGGCGCCTCCTAGGAGGCTGACGAGCGGGAGGTCGTGGATGCGTGCGGCGAGGTCCCAGAGTGCGATATCGACTGCCGCAAGCGCATCCGCCTGATGGCCGACGAGATGTCCGCGCTCTCGCATAAGCGCACTCGTCAGTTCCCAAGCGGGCCTTGGCGCGGTTGCGCTTTTCCCGATGAGCTGAGGCGCGATGAGGCGACGGATGATCGTGGCAGGTATCTCCGGTCCGACCGGCGCGAGTCCTTCACCCCAACCGGCTGTCCCGTCTTCGGCGGTGATTTTGACGAGAACGGTCTCGAACAGCGGCGAGTAGAGGCTGCGCCACGGATCGCGCACGTGGTACCCGGCGGGGATCTCCGCTCCGTTCGGGAGGACGCCAAGGTAGTTGTCGGCGTGCTCCAGCTTGAGGACAAAGACCTCGACTGACGCAATTTGCATGAATCTATCCAATCAGTGGTTGCGGTCATGCACTGTGCGGATTACGCTATCCACAATCGATGAGGTTGTCCAGCGATCGGAGAAGTCATGGCGGCAGACGGAGCAAACCAGGGGCTCGATCGGGCGGCGTCCGTGCTCGAGGCAATCACTCGGCGCGGCCCCTCTCGCGTCGCAGACATCGTCACTGAGACAGGCCTCAGCCAATCAACGGTGTCGAGGCTGCTCACGGCGCTCGAGCGCCTCGAGTACGTGGTCCGAGATCCGGATGCGGGAACGTATCGGCTCGGATTGATCTTCCTTGCGATGGCGGGCTCGGCCCTCAACGAGCAGTCGGTGTTCCGTCACGCAAGGCAGCCGGGCCAACAGCTCGCAGCGGCCCTCGGACTGGGAGTGAATGTGGCCATCCGTCGCGGAAATGAGCTGTATTACCTCTGCAACTTCGAAGGAACGCTTGCGCCGAAGAACTTCACGCTCATGGGGCAGCGCAGTCCGCTGCACTCGACCGCCCTCGGGAAATGTCTCCTGGCGGAACTTTCTGGTCCGGAACGCCGGGAACTGCTCCCTGACCTTGAACCCTTCACCGTCCGAACGATCGTCGACCACGAGGCGCTCGACGACGCAGTGACGGCCGTCGACCGGAGTGGCTACGCAACTGAGCGAGAAGAACTCGCTCTCGGTAGATCGTGCGTGGCCGCTCCCATCCGCGACTCCGGCGGCCTCATCGTGGCGGCGATCTCGATCTCTGGACCGCTCAGCGCACTGGATTTGAGTTCACGCGAACTTGAGATCGCGCAGCGGGCGATCGAGGTTGCCGATTCCATCAGCACGGGCATGGGATACCTCGGTCCCCGAAGCTCCTCGCAACTGCCGCAGCGCAACTAGTGGGCGCCAAGCCCGATCCACTCACACCAGCACACAAGGAAGTGTCGCAGTATGCAACGCACTCGAAAGACCACTCTTCTCGCCCTTGCGGTCGCGTCCGCACTCGGGTTGACGGCCTGCGTATCCGACGCACCACCGGACCCGAACGCACCCATCACCTTGGAGTTTCCGAGTTGGCAGGCCGAGGATCCAGCGTTCGGCGCGTGGTGGAAGGAGGTTATTGCTGAGTACGAATCGCAGCACTCCGACGTCACGATTGACTTCTACCAGGTCCCGTTCGGCAGCTACGTTGATCAGTTGACGACGCGATTCGCTGCGAACGATCAGCCCGAGATCGTGCACCTGCCCGCACGCAATGCCTCGGAGTTCGCGAGCCGCGGCTGGCTCGCGCCGCTGAACACGAGGCTCGAGGCGACGGACATCGCGGAGACCTGGACACCGTTGCAGGCAGAAATGAACTGGCAGGAAGAGACCTACGGCGTACTCCTCCTCGGATACGGCTACACCCTCTACTACAACGCCGAGCTCTTGGAATCGGCGGGGGTCGCAGTGCCGACGACAGGGGAAGAGGTCGTGAAGGCCGCGCAGGCAGTCACCGGCGGCGGCGTCTACGGGTTCGGGGCGACAACACAGCAGAGTCCGGACAACTACACGGAGCTGATGTCGTTCATTACCGGCAACGGGGGCTCCCTCGCAGAGGGCGCGGAGTTCACCATGGAGACGCCCGCAGCCATCGCCGGCATGGAGCAGTATCGGGCCGCGCTGCGTGAGGCACCCGCCGGAATCCAGACTCAGCAGCGCAACGAGCTCTTCCTGAACGGCAACATCGCGATGCTTCTCGATGGTCCGTTCTTCGTCGCGGAACTCGACGGAGCAGCAGATGGCGTCGCGGGGAAGCTGAAGACGGCCGCCGCACCGTTCGAGACCATTCCAGGGGGTGTGAGCAATAGCATCCACCTTCCTTCTGGCCTGGATCCGCGCACGGAAGACGCTGCCTGGAAGTTCGTAGAGCTGGCGGCGAGCCCCGAATGGCAGCAGCGATACACCGAACTCGCCGCGGTGCCGGCACCCCGCGCTGGTTCCATCACTGAGGAGGCGCTCGAAGACCGTCCAGAGTTGGAGCTGTTCCAGGAGCTCGCCGACGAGGCGGTGAGTATCTATCCCGAGGATGGGCAGCAGAAGGAGGAGTTCACGAGGCTCAGTCAGATCGTCTCTGAAGCGGCAATCAATCTCACGACGACGGAGACACCCACGGCGGAGATAGCACGTGGACTCCAGGAGCAACTTGAGCGGGAATTCGGGAACGCATCATGACCGACCTGCAAACCAGAGAAGTCGCTGTTTCGCAAAAACCGAATGCCCGTCAGCAGTCGGGGAAGCAGTCGGCCGGTGCAGGGAAGAAGGGGTCGCCATCACGGCGGCGCGATGGGCTCTTCGCCTACCTGACGCTCTCACCGACGCTTGTCGTCGTGGGCTTGCTCATGGCCTACCCGTTCTACGTCGCGATTGACCTGTCGTTTCGAGGCGGGCGAGTACAGTCGCTGACCGAGGTCGGCGCTCTGCCGCTCACCTTGGACAACTACGTCAGCATCTTGACGGACCCGCAGCTTCTTGGGGATTTGGGGCGTTCGGTCGTCTACACCCTCGGGGTTCTCATCCCGGCATTCCTGATCGGTCTCGGACTCGCCCTTCTGTTGAACCGGAGCTTCCCCGGCCGAAGGATCTTTCGACCGCTGGTGCTGCTCCCGTGGGCAGTTCCGGGGATCGCGGTGAGCGCCGCCTTCGCGTGGATGCTTGACGCCTCGTACGGCATCGTAAATGCCGTCCTTCGACACCTCGGCCTCATTCAGGAGAACATCGCCTGGCTCGCCGACCCGGACTCCGCGATGCTTGCGGTGATCATCCCGACGATCTGGAAGTACTACCCGTTCTTCACCCTGGTGCTCTTGGCAGCGTTACAGAGTGTGCCAGGCGAGCTGTACGAAGCGGCACAACTTGATGGCGCCAAGGCTCGGCAGCAGTTTCGGTACGTCACTTGGCCCGCAGTAAGGACCGCATCCGCGCTCTCCATCGTGATCACAGCGATCGGGATCTTCCGAGAGTTCGACTTCATCTACCCGCTGACTGGGGGAGGACCGAACAACGCGACCCAGACGTTGGCGATTCGTATCTACAACGAGGCTTTCCAGTATTTCCAACTCGGTCTAGCAGCTGCCCTCGGGGTTATCACCATGCTGATCGCCACTGCAGTGTTGGCCGTTTTCATGCGCTCATTGCGCACGCAAAGTTAGGAGCGGGCCATGCGTCAGCTTTCACGTCCGCAGCGGTACGGGCTCCTTGCCATCGCACTGCTCGCAAGCGGCATCCTTCTTTTTCCCATCTACTGGATGGTGATGACGTCCCTCGTGCCCTCGCGCACCCTGCTTACCGAGAACCCGCCGCTGTTTCCCGCGCTCGGAGATGTCTCATTCGATGCATACGGAGAGGTCATCGCCGGCCGCCCGATCCTGACGTGGCTCGGTAACTCAGCACTTTCGACTTTCGGGGCAGCCGTCATTTCGACGCTGGTGAGTACGCTCGGCGGCTACAGCTTGTCGCGTTTCCGTACGCGCGGGCAGCAGGCTATGGGCTTCAGCCTCCTCGTGAGCCGCGTGCTCCCGGGCACTCTGCTCATCATCCCGCTGTTCATGGTGTTCGCCACCTCGCATCTGATCAATAACCTGTGGTCGGTCATTCTGGTGAACATCGCGGCGACAGTTCCTTTCACGACGTGGCTCATGAAGGGCTTCATCGATTCGGTGCCTGTGGAGATTGAGCAGGCCGCGATGATCGACGGGTGCTCGCGGCTCGAAGCGCTCCGGCTCGTTGTTTTGCCGATTCTTCTTCCCGGTATCGCTGCGACGTTCACCTACGCGGCGATTTTGACTTGGGGAGACTTCCTGTTTGCGAGGACGCTGATGTCGAACCCGGACGGGTGGACCATCACGGTCGGCATTGCGTCGTTCATCGGGGAGTTCAGCGTCGACTGGTCCGGCCTGATGGCGACTGGCCTCCTGTCGACGATCCCGATGGTTGTCCTCTTCCTCTTCCTGGAGCCGTTCCTGGCGAAGGGCATGACAGCCGGAGCGGTCAAGGGGTAAGTGTGACGCGGGCGACGTCGCTCCTGCTACTGAAAGACCCTCAGCGCGCCTCGGGCTCGCGAGCTTCGCCCGGCGTAATGAGCCCGGATTCGTAGCCGAGCACGACCGCATGGACGCGGTCGCGAAGGTGCAGTTTCGCCATGATGCGGCTGACGTGAGACTTCGTGGTTTGCTCGGCGATGAAGAGCGTCTTCGAGATCTCCGAGTTGGAGTATCCCTTTGCGACGAGTTCGAACACCTCGCGTTCTCGTTCGGTGAGCTCGTTGAATCGGGTGGGGGAGATGCTGCGCCTCGCGGGGGCTTGCGCGAAAGCTTCGATGAGGGTGCGCGTGACTTTCGGGGCGAGGAGTGCGTCGCCGCCTGCGACGGTGCGCACCGCATCCACGAGCTCCTGCGGTGTCGCATCTTTGAGGAGGAACCCGCTGGCGCCGGCGCGGAGGGCGTCGAAGACGTAGTCGTCGATGTCGAACGTGGTGAGCATTAGGACGCGGGTGGGGTGGCCGCCTCCGTTGGCGGCTGCGGCGATGGCGCGGGTCGCCTCGATGCCGTTGAGATTCGGCATGCGGACGTCCATGAGCACGACGTCGGGTTGGAGGCTGCGGGTTCGAGCGATGGCTTCCCGACCGTCGCCCGCTTCGCCGACGATGGTGAGGTCCTGTTGGGCACCGAGAATCGCGGCGAGCCCGATGCGATACATGGGCTGGTCGTCGACGATCAGGATGCGGGTCATGCGTGCTCCGATTCGGGTGCTGACTGCGTGGGTTCGGGTGTTTGGGCGGCTTCGGCGACGGGGAGGCGCGCTTCGACCACATAGCCGCCGAACGACTGCGGGCGCGCGGTGAGGTGCCCGCCGAGAGTGGTGACGCGTTCGCGCATCCCGAGTATCCCCATACCGCCCAACGCCAGGTCGCTACCCGAGCCGTTGGAGTCTGATTCCGCCCCGTTTCTATCTTCAGTGGATACGGGTGGTGCGCTGTTCGTCACCCGCACGGTGAGCTCGGGGCCGAGGAGCATGACGGACACCTCCGCGTTGGTGCCGGGCGCGTGGCGGATGACGTTGCTGAGCGCTTCTTGAACGACGCGGTAGGCCGTGAGCTGCACGGTGTCGGGGAGAGTGCTCGGGTCGCGGTCGGTGTCGAGGTGGAGTGCGGCTTCGATGCCGCCATTGGCGCTGCCGTCGACAAGCGCTTGCAGGTCGCTGAGGTGCGGCTGCGGGGCGAGCGCCGTGTCTTCGTCGAGGCGCAGGACGCCGAGGAGGGTCCGCATCTCCTTGAGCGCGGCGCGGGCGGATCCGGCTATGGATTCGAACTCGACTTTGGCCTCGTCGCTGAGGTTCGGGACGCGGAAGGGGGCGGAACTGGCCTGCATGTGGACGATGCTCATGCTGTGGGCGACGACGTCGTGCATTTCGCGCGCGATGCGGGAGCGCTCTTCGGCCCCCATGCGACGTTCTTGCTCGATTTCAACGGTGCGCTTTGCTTGCACGAGCTCGCGCTTTGACCAGTTTCGGCGGCTCAGGTTGTAACCGGTGGCGACGATCAGGCCCGTGTAGATCGTGATGGCGATGAGGCTCGACGATTCCGGGATGACGTTGCCGCCGACCTGCATGGCGGCGAGCCCCAGGAGGATGAGGGCGAGTGCCGGCGCGGCGAGGTTGAGGAGCCAGGCGGCGATCGAGAGTGTCAGTGTCTCGCGGAGCGCGATGATGGCGAGGAGGAGGCTGAGAGAGATGAGCTGGGGCACCGGGAGCGGCCAAGCCTCGGCGTAGATCGCGTAGGGGAACGGGAAGAGCGCTGTTCCGGCGAAATGCAGGAGGATCGCGAGGCGCGGTCGGACTGGCGCGAGGAGCAGGCCGGCGGTGCTGAGGGCGGAGATTCCAAACGCGAATCCGACGTGTACTCCGTAGACGGCGCCGAGGATCGACACGGACACGGCGAAGAGTGCGGCGGTCGCGACGGCGAGCAGAATCCACTCGAGCCGCGTCAGCGGCCTCGGCGCGGGGTTTCGTGATTCGCGCAGCCGTCGAACCATCTGGTCGATCGTGATGTCCATGAGCGTCAACGCCTTTCGTCGAGGACGACGCTAGTGGGGAACGGACGCAAGGGCGTCACCCCGGAGACCCGCACGCACCCGTACGCGGGTACTGGGCCTCGCATCCAGGTGGACACCCGGTGCTTCACTAGTCTGCAAACATGGATTCGACGTGGCCGATACCGATTGGCGGAACTCTTCGTCGTCGACGAGTGCATGAACTCATCGGCGGGCAGCAGCAACAGGGGATCTCAACGCCGAGGGGAAACCCCAACATCCTCATCTTCACGGACCCGCATAAGGGCCAGCGGTACGGCTACGACCTCCACGAAGGCCTGAGAACTGACGGAATATACGCGTACACCGGCGAGGGGACCCGCGGAGACCAACAGTTCCTCCGAGGGAATGCTGCGCTCATTTCTTCTGTCAAGGACGGTCGACTGATCAGACTCTTCACCGTCCAAGGCGTGGACGCGACATACGTGGGAGCCTTCACGCTCGCTGATCCTCCGTTCGAGTACAAAGAGATTCCGGACGTTGACGGTGCCATGCGCCGAGGCATCATCTTCCTGCTGGCGCCAGTCGATGCGGATGTTGCTCGGCTCGTCGTGCGCGACGGGCCACAGCTTCTTCAACCCGTGATCGCTGATTGGATCCAGCCTGACAGCGGAGGGTTCACGATCGACCTCCAACCGCGCGAGATCGAAATGTCCCGAGTCGAGTTCGATTTGCAGGCTTCATTCGGCAACTGGCTGAAGTCGAAGCACCACGTGGTGCACGCTTTGTCGTTGCCCGCAGGAAACACACGTATCCGCCCCGACATCTACGACAGCACGGCGGGTGAAGTCATCGAGGCGAAGAAGTCAACCGCGAGATCGTACGTCCGAATGGCGATTGGGCAATCTCTCGACTACGCGAACAACGCACGACGTGTGGGCATTCATGCGAAGCCGGCGATTCTGCTTCCGGGACGGACCGAAGACGACCTCAACGACCTCTGTCAGCGGCTCAACGTGCGAGTTCATACGAGAGATGGCAACGTGTTCCGTGAGAGTGCTTGGTAAGCGGGACGGGACAGGGCACTACGGACAGCGAGACATCAGGGCCTCAACTGCCGGCAGATCTGGGCCTGCCCAGTCCAGGGCGGCGAGGTCAGCGCGTCGAACCCAGCGGAGAAGATCATGATCGGTGCTGTCGATCGGTGCAACTCCGCTCGCATCCACCAGGTAGCAGCTCAAATCGATGGTCATGTCATCGAGCCGCGTAACGGATCTATCGATCAACTCCAACACACGGACGCGAATCTTCAGTTCTTCGAGAAGTTCACGGACGAGTGCGGCTTCAGGCGCCTCCCCGAGTTCCACCTTTCCCCCCGGAAACTCCCAGAGCCCGGCCGCGCTCTTGTTCTGGGAGCGTCGACAAGCGAGGACTTCGTCACCGCGCAGAAAGACACCAGCGACAACGATCAGCGGTGGCTTGCGTGTGGACTTCACGTAGACAGTGTGTCCTACTGATCCAACGAGTGGTCAGTTTTCACAACCGACGCCATCACCATCGCGGTCGAGGTGTGAGGCGTACCCTGGATCGCCCACGTACACGGGCGCGGCTCCTGCGGCCCGTGCTTCGGTGCAGTTGGCAAAGGAGACGCTTTGCTCGGGCGCAGGCTCGGGGGCCGCGGGAGCGGCCTCTGGTGCTGCATAGAGCGGAGCGGGGGCAGTCTGCGCCGCGTCCGCCTCCGGCTCCGCCACCGGAGCCGGATCGGCAACGGGGGCTGCTTCGGCGACGGGAGCGACAACCGGCTCGGCGGTGACAGTGACGAACACGGTCTCCGTGGGCGCCTGGACGGTCGAAGTCACGGTGACTGTCGGGGCCGGCTCGGCAACTGGTGCCTCACGAGGAGTCTGCGCTCCTCCAATCGAACTGCCGACGATGCTCACGACGAGTCCCGCACCAAGGACGATGGCGCCAATCTTGCGTGAGCGCGGAAGGCCCGCCCAGCTGCTTCTTCGTGTGATCAAGACGTAGAGCCCTGTAAGGAATCCGATCAGGCCGGCAAGCGCCAGGAATGTTCCGACGCCCCCGTTGATCGCCGCGACGAGCAGGAGTAGCGCCATGACGCCGGCCACAACCCAGGAGAAGGTCGTCATGCGAGAACGCCAGGTTGATTGAGGGCGCTGCGTCGGGGCGGGATAGAAGGACATCAGGTCTCCAGAGATTGGGGGTCCGATAAGCCTAGAACTGCCTGATTGAATCGATAAACCTCCCCGGAGATCAGGGGAATCTAGACACAGGGCGATTGCCTCGAAGGAACTCGGGCGGCCGTTTCGTCTGCGTGAGCGCTGGAGCCCCGCGTGCTAACCTCCATCCCACGTTCACGAGTTGCAGCGTCAAGTACCTGGCTAGCTGCACGGCAACCCTCCACCTGAGTGGGGTGCCCCAGGGGAAGAACGGGTCGACACCGTCCGGTGTGCGACAAGTCAGTTCACGCACCTAGCGGTGCCGAGCTCGGGGAACCCCGCGCCGCGCATCCGCTGGCCGCGTGGCGTACCTCTGAGGACCGTAGCCATGCCCGAAACATCAGCCCCAACCGACGACACCGGCCACAACCAGAGCGGCGTCTCCCTGATCCAAGCGAAGCACGATTGGGATGCGGAGCTCGCCCCGGACGCCCTCGCCGCGTTCCGAGAACTGCCCCACGAACTGCGCCGCGAGTGGCTGCTCGCCGTGCTGCGCTGGCCGCCGCACTCGCACGCCACCCCGACCTTCGCAATGGCATTCCTCTCTGGCATGTTCCGCAAGGGACAGCTCGACACAAAACCCGACTGGCAGGAGTACGCGGGGCAATGGCTCCAGCTCGGCTTCTCACCCATGCTGTTCCTGCTGCTCAACGTCACGGCGCAGAACCTGGCGCGGCTACAACTGGACGCGCACGAGAAGGATCCGAACACCACTTCACCGAAGAAGGCACTCAAACGCGCCGGCTTCGAGCAGGGCAGGATCGGCTACCGGGCAGGTCATCTTCGCCCCGGTGACTGGAGAGTGATTCCCGACGCCTACGAGAACGGCGACTTCGCCAACGCAGTCGGCCACTGGCTGACGAAAGCGGGGGAGACCCCAAGCGAATGCGCGACCTGCGTCGCCCGGAAGCGCGAGCGTCGCGCCTTCCGCGACGAAGGTCCACGAGGCGACGGCAGGCTGCGCGACCGGAACCTTGAGCACCTGAGCCGGAGACCCAGCACGCGGACTTTGGGCGACCGGCCCCTCTCGAAACCACTGCACCGTTTGCCGTGAACACCGTTCAGTGGTTTCGAGAGAAGGGTCCCCGTGCCTCCAGCCGTTCTCCGGCCGGTCTCGAGACCACGGCGCCTGATCTGCAGACCAGCGAAGATCCGGCCGAATCCCCGGTCAGTAGGGTGGTCGCGTGAGCTACGCGATCTCGATGACCATCCAGACCCAACTCCGCACAGACCGGCCCGTCTGGGTGACCGAGTATCTACAAGCGGTCGTGTCTAAGGCCCCGGCTGCAGGCCGCGGCCCGGACCTGGCTGCCGGTGCACCGCACTACCAGTGGGCCGAGTACCTGCCCGAGCGCGACTGGTTCACCGACGTACCCTGCGGCCTGGGCCCCGGCCTGACCGCAGACACCGAACGGTTCTGGCTCGCCTCCGACTTCCACGACGACTTCATCCAGCACGACACGTTCTTCATGGAACTCATCGCCAACTACACCGCGGAAGACCGCATCATCGGGTCCATCTGGAACGACATGTCGGCGACCAAGTTCACGCAGTACGCCTCCATCGGCCGAGAGCTGCACCTGCTCTCCGCCAACGGCGGGTGGCGGCCGGCCAACAGCGAGTCGTAGTCCGCTCGGCGTCGGCCGCCAATCGCATCAGCGCGGCCCCGTCGACTCGTCTGCCCGCTGCTCCCAGCTCGCCGACAACTCAATGCCCAGCTCGTGCATCAGATCGAAGAGGCGCCGCAGATAAATCGTCGTCTTCCCGCTCTCGATCTCGCTCACCGCACTCTGCGACAACTGCAGGCGCTCGGCGAGCTCAGCCTGGCTGAGACCGGCCTCGAGGCGCGCCTGCTGCACGGCCAAGCCGAAGTCGGCGGGTGCTGTGAGCCGCGCGCGTGCAGTCATGGCGGACTCCCATCTGAATATTCAGATACTACTCGAGTATCTGAATATTCAGATATGCCTACGCGTCGACGACACCCGTGAAGCGAGTGCCGATGCCGTACGAAAACTCCCGCGTCGTTCCAGCCGCAGGCTCCGGCAACTCGTCGAGATCATGGTTGTCGCACGACACATACGTGAACTCCGGCCACCACTTCTTCGGTCGCACCTTCTCAACCGTCCCGCACACCTCGCACGTCAACGTCGCCCACACCGGACGCTTGCCCGTGCGGTTCGCGCGCGACTGAGCGAGCCACGCCGGCGGATTCGCGTCCAGCTCCGCCAACGCCTCCTCGGCGATGTACGGGGGCAGGCCGTTCCGCTTCGCCATCTCGAGCGGAATATCGAGACGGATCGCGGCGTCATGTCGGCTGAGCTTCATCCCGACAGCCTAAAGCCAGGCTAGAGAGCAGGCGCGCCAGCAGCATCCGCCGTCGCGCCAGCGGCAGAGCCAGCGGCAGAGCCAGAAGCAGCACCAGCAGGCGGCAGCGGCGCAAGGTACCGAGCAAGGCTGTCGTCGAGTTCATCCACCCACTTCGTGTGGTGCGTGGACGCGATCGTGCCCGTCATCACGGACCGGTACGCGCGGTCGCGGTACCCCATGATGTCCTCGGCCTTGTCGTGCTTCCACTCGAGGAAGATCTCCACGACCTCGTCCAGATCGAATATCGGGTAGTCCGTCGCCTCGATGAGATCGCGCACGTAGTCGGCCTGGAAGCGGATCTCATCCGCAGCCCCACCGATCGCGTGGAAACGCTCGAGCCACGCGTCGATGTCGGACTGCCGCGCATCCACCCCGGGCAGCACGACATCGCCCAGGATGACGTCGCGCACGAACCACGTCTGCGCGTCGAACATGTTGAACGTGAACCACTGGTCCTGCGCGCCAAGGTAGAACAGGTGCGGGTTCTGCTCCCACACGACTCCCTTGTAGAGGCCCTCCGGATACACGTTGTTGGGGGAGTCGAGCGCCAGCTCGTTCGGCAGGAACGGGTACTTGTGCAGATACCCCGTGCACAGCACCACCGCGTCGAACTCCTTCTCGGTGCCATCCGCGAAGAAGGCCGTCGAGCCGTCGAACTTCGTCACCAGCGGACGTTCCTCGAAGCCCAGCGGCCAGTCGTACCCCATCGGCGCCGTCCGGTAGCTCGCGGTCACCGACCGCGCACCCATCTTGTGCGCCTGGCTGCCGATGTCCTCCGCCGAATAGCTCGACCCGATCACCAGTACATCCTTGCCACGCAGGTTCTCCGCACCACGGAACTCGTGGGCGTGGCTCACCTGGCCTGGGAACGTCTCGAGGCCCTCGAACGACGGCATCTTCGGGAACGAGAAATGCCCGGATCCGACGATGACGCGGTCGAACACCTCACGGCTCGTCTTCTTCGACTCCAGGTCCTCGCTCACCAGGGTGAACTGCTGCGTCGCCTCATCGAAGTCCACCCAGCGCACCACCGTGCTGAAACGCACGTGCTTGCGCACGCCCGCCCGCTCGACGCGGCCCGAGATGTAATCCCACAGCGCGGGGCGCGGGGGATACGACGAGATTGGTCGACCGAAGTGCTCATCGAAGCTGTAGTCAGCGAACTCGAGGGCCTCCTTCGGTCCGTTCGACCAGAGATTGCGATACATGCTCGAATGGACGGGCTCGCCGTGCTCATCGAGGCCCGTCATCCACGTGTAGTTCCACTGGCCGCCCCAATCAGCCTGCTTCTCGAAGCAGACGATCTCAGGGATCTCCCGCCCCTGCTCAGCCGCCGACTCGAACGCCCGAAGCTGTGCCATGCCGCTCGGGCCCGCACCGATGATCGCAATTCTCATGTTCTGTTGTTCCCTGGTTCTGTATGTCTGGTCGAGTTACGTATGACGAAGTACTGACCACCAGGTTAACAAGTCGCTCGGTTCGCGCGACGAAGCGGGTCGAAACCGGCGCACCTCGCAGAGGGAGGGGCACCGGATGCGCGGCTCACGGCATGCAGACCGCCGAGTCCGCCTCCAGCTCCGGCAGCGACGACTCGTATCCGCCCGTCTGCACCGACGCGGCCACGGCCGCCGTCCCCATCGTCGAGAACGTATACGTCGTCGTGACCAGGGGCGTCGGCTTCGAAGGTGCCTCCGTGTCCAGCCCGTACACCGCCCCGAAGTCGGGCAGCTCCGGCAGGTCCACCTTCGTGGTGCCCGTCTGCAGATCCAGATCGTGCTCGGCCGCGAACGCCTCCATCGACGACGCAGTCCAACCCACGTCGCTCCGCGTCGCATCCAGTGCAGGCTTCAGCTCCGACTCGCACCGCTCGGCGAGCGTCGCCCGGAACGTGAACGTGAACGCCATGCCCGTCGCGACAATCGCCAGCACGCACAGCACCACGCCGCCGAACCGGATGTAGCCGAGGTACGCGTCGCTCCAGTTCGGCTCGCGGTCGCGGAACATCCACCGCTGCCCCGTCGAAGCGGCGGATGCGGGCCAACCGGCCTGCCAAACTCCGGCGGCGGCGAAGAGCGCGGCCAGCGCGAATAGCGGAAGAAACTCCATGACGGCCGATGCTAGAGCACCAGCCGGGCACGAAAGAGGCGCCGTGAACGGGCAATCACCGCCGACTCAGCAGGCGCAGGTCATGCTCGCGAACTCGTTGAGACCCACGATCGCGAAGATGATGCCAGTCACCAGAAAGATCGGGGCCGTCAGGATGCCGCACCAGAAGCTCGGCGCCTGCTTCTCGCTCGGCAGGAAGAACGTCGCGATCGCCACGCCGATCGTCCAGACCGAGACGGGCGCCAGGAACGGCTGCTCGAACACCCAGATCATCGGCACCCAGTGCAGCCCGACGATGAGCAGCATGACGGGCGCCATCAGCTCGCCCTTCTTGCGCCTCAGCAGGATGAGCGCCGCGATCAGACCGCCGATCACCTCGAGGGCCACCATCACGATGTAGATCATGAAGGGCACCGAATCCACCTGCAACGCCGTCGCGCTCGACCAGTTCCTGATCGCCGTCGGCAAGGTGATGCCGACGAGAGCGACGCCAGCGAGGCTCAGCACGCCGAACACGATCCGCCACGCCCAGTGCCGCGGACGCTCCTGCGCCCATCCGGCCCAGACGAACGTCGCGAAGCCGAATATGGCCGCAGTGAAGATGACATCTCTCGGGAACTCGATGGACAGCATGCGCACCCCTTCATCGACGTGCCGCTCAGCCTAGGGGAGCGGTCCGCAGTAACTCCGAGTTCGCTCCGAGGAGAACTGGCCGCGCGCATCCGTCGTCGTGCGCACCGTGCCGTCGCAAGCATCCCGCCAATCGTGACGGTGGCACCCGTCCGCCGGTCGTGCCTCAGAGCACGTCGCGAATCGCGCCGAGCGTCGCATCGGCGTCGTGCAGCCAGAACGGATGCCCGACCTGCGGCAGCTGACGCACATCCCATCCCAGCGCCTCGAGCTCGGCCGGGATCGGCGCAGGCACGACCGCCTTGCCCTCCGCCGAGAGCACCAGCGTCGACGGCACGACCGAGGCCGCCGAGGCGGTGGGAGCGTGGGTGATCTGGTCGAAGATCCCGACCGTCATCTTCTTGTCGAAGCGCCGCTTCGCGCGCTTGTCCAGCACCCGCGTCGCCTCCGAGTAGCGCTTGCTGTCCCCGGTGCCCGTCGCGGCGCTGGCCAGCATCACGAGCGGCAGCGTCACCCCGGAGAGTGCCCAGAAGACGCGAGCACCCGCGCCCTCGCTCGGCAGCCCGAGCTTGAAGCCAGGGTCGAGGTAGATCGCCCGGTGCGGGAGCAGGCGGGGCACGGCGCGCACGAGCAGTGCGCCACCGAGCGAATGACCCACTGCGCTGTGCAGGTCGCCAGGCAGGGTCTCGATGAGGTCGTCGACGAACTCGCCGAGACGGTAGCTCTGAGCCCGAGGGCTCTCCCCGTGGCCGCGCAGGTCGACGGCGATCGCCGTGTACTCGCCAGACGCCGCGATCCGCTCGGCGAGCGACCCCCACAGTTCAGCGCTCGCACCGATGCCGTGCACCAACGCGACCTTCTTCGGGCCGTCGCCGGTGGTGATCGTGTGCAGCTTCATGGGGTCCTTCCCAGCGGGCCGTGGCGATGGACGCGGGGCGCGGCCCGATCTCACGCTACGCGCCCGACGCACAAAAACGTCCGCCGCGACGCTCCGGTCGCCTCCCGCGCCGCTGTTACGCTGAGCGCGTGTCGGAACCCGGGGTCTTCCTCATCCCGGCCCTCGCGGTGCTGGCTCCCCTCTTCGCGCGCAGCATCTCCGCCTGGGTCAAGGTGCCCATCGTCGTGTTCGAACTGCTGCTCGGCATCGCCGTCGGGCCGAGCCTCCTCGGCTGGGTCGACAAGTCTGACCTGCTCAACTGGCTCTCCGAGTTCGGGCTCGCCGCGCTGTTCTTCGTCGCCGGCAACGAGATCCGCTTCCGCAGCCTCGGCAGCGGACTCCTCGGCAGGGCCTCACTCGCCTGGGTGGGGAGTCTCGCCATGGGGCTCGCCGCGGGGTTCCTCATCGCGCCGGGTGAAGCGGCCGTGATCATCGCGATCGCACTCAGCTCCACGGCGCTCGGCGCGCTCATCCCCATCCTCCGGGATGCCGGCGAGCTCGGATCGCCGTTCGGGAAGGCCACGACGGCTATGGGCGCGGTCGGCGAATTCGGGCCCCTGGTCGCCATCTCCGTCTTCCTCGGCACCCGCTCGCCCGGCCTCTCGGTGCTGGTGCTGACGCTGTTCGTCGTCATCACGGGTGCCGCCATCCTCGTCGCCATCCGCATGCAGCACGGGCACCTGCACAGGCTCGTCAGCGCCAGCCTCCACACGTCCGGGCAGTTCGCCGTGCGAGTCGTCATCTTCACGCTCGCCAGCCTCGTCGCCCTCAGCGCGCTCCTCGACCTCGACATCCTCCTCGGCGCCTTCGCCGCGGGCGTCATGTGGCAGATCGTGATGCGCAGCGCGCCCGAGGAAGACCTGGAGCAGGTCGAGAGCAAGATCGAAGCGATCGCGTTCGGCTTCCTCGTGCCGCTCTTCTTCATCTACACGGGCGTCACCTTCAACCTCGACGCGCTGCTCGGTAGCACGCAGGCGCTCATCCTTCTCCCCGTGTTCCTCGTGCTGCTGCTGGTCATCAGAGGTGTTCCCGCGCAGCTGGTGGCGCCGAAGGGCGCGGCGCCGAGCGAGCGGGCGAGCCTTGGGCTCCTCAGTGCGACGGCGCTTCCGATCATCGTGGCGGTGACCGCCATCGGCGTCGACGAGAAGGTCCTCGACCCCGCCCTCGCCTCGTCGCTCGTGGGCGCCGGGATGCTCTCCGTGCTGCTCTTTCCGCTCGTCGGCATGACGCTACGGCCAGCGGACGCACGGCGAACGTCGCGCGCGTCCACCTGACCCGCGGCGCGGGGCCGGGCATCCACACGGCAGATGACGCTCCGGTGGCGAACGAACCCGCGTTCGTCGTGTGGATGCGAGCCCCCGCGCGAGACGCGCCTAGTGGGGTGCGTGGAACGCCGTGATATTGGCCGAATTCCAGCGCAGGGCTTCCCATTCGCCGTGGAACGTCAGCACGGTGATCCCTGATGTCGGGTAGCCATGGCGGATCTCCCGCGCCAGGTCCGACTCCTTGTCGGCGGCCAACGCGATCGCCGTGCCCGACACGGTCGGCTCGTGTCCGATGACCAGCAGCGTCTGCACCTCGGCGCCGGTCTCCTTGACCTGCTCGAGGTAGTCGTCCTCGCCACCCATGTACAGGGCACTCGGGAACTCGGCCGGAGCCAGGATCTCAGCAGTCTCCAGCGTCTGCCGCGTGCGCGCGGCGGGGGAGCAGAGCACACGGTCCACCTTCGGCGCATGCTCGCGCAGCCAATCCCCGGCCTCCGCGGCCTCACGCACGCCACGGTCAGCGAGCGAACGCTGGCGGTCGTCGATCGTCATCGGATGCTCGGCTTTGGCATGACGGAGCAGGATCAGAGTGCGGGGCATGGGGCCAGCCTAGGGAACTCGACGGCGAACGCTGAACAGGCTGACCGCGCGCGCTCGGAACGTGGCGGTTCCGATCTCGTCTCCAACATGCTGAACGACCAGATCCTCGACGAACGGTGCCTGAGATCGAAGAGGGTCTATATCTTTGAGATCTACATTGCGTGACCGCGCTGGTCGCGAGTCGCGCGAACCGGGCGGAGCTCGTCGTTCGGTGGGAACGACAGCGTGAACTCGACGTTGGGCACCGTGATGTCTCCCCAGTCGTCCCGCTTCACGCGGACGCTGACCGTCGACACTTCAGTGATGCGCACGCGCAGCCACGCGCCGTTCTCCAGGCGCAGCTCATAGGCGTCGGCGAGATACCCGATTCCCAGATCATCCAGAAGCGTCTCAGCTTCGAACCAGTCGAGTTCCCCGGAGCATTCCCGTCCGAGTAGGTCGATGACCACGAAACCATCGCCGTGCGGGCGCATCCAACCGAGGAGCTCACCGTCTCCACGGCGATGCTCGATCCAATCGCTGGGGCTCGTCACGCGACGATGCTACCCAGCACGCGGCCCAAACCGTCGATCTGTGGATAACTTCTGCGAACATTTTCGAGAGCGGCTACCTTGACGGCCATGCAACCAAGGGGGAAGCGCAGGCGGGCCATCGGCACCGTTCTGCTGATGATGTTCAGCCTCGGGGCGACCGTCGGGCTAAGCGGATGCGAGCCCGAAGCCACCGCACCAAGCCCGCCTCCCAGCCCCATCACTGTGACTTCAACTCCGGTCCTTCCCAGCAACGAGGAAGCCCTCGCGATCGTGGAAGAGTTGGTGCCGAAGTTCCTGGCGGCGGAAGCGGCGGTCCTGTCAGGACAAGCCGGAGTCGAGAGCCTCAGTCCGGTCGCCACCGAAGAGCACCGAACGTCGATTGGTGAGTCGGCGGACGAAATCAAAAGTGCTGGGCAGACAGTCGTGGGTGCCGCGACCGTGTCGAACCTCGGCGTCCAGAGCGTGAGCGCCGCCGACGGGTCAGTGCTTATCGCCGCCTACGGGTGCTACGACGTTTCCCATTTCAACATTGTCGACGCTGCTGGAATCAGTGCCCGGGCGCCTGACGTTCCTGACCGGTTCTCTGTCGTGTTCGAGATTGTCAGTAGCCAGGACGGCTTTAAGTCCAATGGGAGTGCACCATGGTCTGGCGCCAGCTTCTGCTCATAAGCGCGGCAATCGTCAACGGCATAGCTGCCCCTTCAGGAGCTCTGCCCCGTGCAGCCTGCGACTCTAGCGAACTCTTGCTGGGTGCTTGCGGCAGTGTCTCCAACGACGGGAACGGCGTGAGCATCAACGTCGAGGAGACGTACGTGGGTGACCCGGGTCCCTCCGACTCGTACGACGGCGGGGGCTCCGGGGATGACTCCTCGTCCGACGACAGCTGGGTTGACGGCGGAGGCTCAGGAGACGATACGAGCGGCGGTGGCGGCCCGCCTCCGTTCATACCGAACGCGAGCGCGCTCGCATCCCCTGTGAGCTCCCTCGTCGCGCCAGCGGCAGTGCAGTGCAGGGGGTGCGGTGGCGGCGGGGGAGGCGGCACCACCACGACCGCGCCGAGGCCACCCACGAGTTTCACGATCAGCGACGTGCTCACCCTCGCGCCCGCCGCAGTAACCCTCACGGCCGAGCCCTCGACATGGAGCATCGTCGGTACCCACACCAACTTCTACACTGCGGCCGCCCAGCACAGCGCGGCCGGGAGCGTCCTCGGCCACCCGATCACCGTGACCTTCACCCCAGTTTCATACCGGTGGGACTACGGCGACGGCACCACGCAGGAAACGACGACACCCGGCTCACCCTGGGAAGCACTCGGGCAAGAGGACTTCACCGCCACCGAGACGAGCCACGTCTACACCGAGAAGATGTCCGTTCAGGCATCCGTCACCGTCGTCTACACGGCCATCGTGACCCTCGCCAACGGCACGAACATCCCCGTCACCGGAACGCTCGACCGCGCCTCGACCACCGTCACCCTCGAACTCTTCACCGCCGACACCGTCATCACCGTCGGCGACTGCAACGAGCATCCCCAGCAGCCCCGCTGTTGACGCGCGCAACCGGACAAGTTCGCCAAACCAGCGCCCGGCCCACGCAGACCACACCAGCCGTGGACCACCGCCCCGAACCCCTACTCGCCCTCCCCGAACACAACCGACCCGTCGGGGAGCACACTCCAACCAGGGTTGTGCGCCACCTCCCAGACGACACCATTCGGATCCTCGACCAAACCGTGGAACACACCGCCGAAATCACCCTCCTGCGGCACCTTCAACGTCACCCCACCACCAGCCGCCATCGCCGAGACCACCGCGACGACCTCCTCGCGGCTCCCCACGTTGTGCGCCAACGTCACACCCGACACCTGCGAACGATCCTCACCCGTCCCCAGATCGCGGTTGAACTTCTCCGCATCGAAGAACCCGAGCACCTGCCCCGCCCCCAACTGGAAGAACACGATCTCGCCCTCAACATCGAGCAGCGGTTCCCACCCGAGCGCATCGACGTAGAAGCGCCGCGCATCGTCGAGATCGCGAGTCGCGAACGTCACGAAGTTCACCTGCTGCTTCACGAGCGACCCACAAACGCCGAAAGGTTCTCCAACGACGACGAGATGCCCTCCACGTGATCCGCCTGACTGATGCCACTCGGCACGTCATACGCCGACACCGTCACCAGAGTGCCGCCCGGAAACTCCGCCAACTCCCACACCATCGTCATCGTCCCCGCAAACCGCGCATCGTCCGACTCGAACACCACCTGCTGCGAGACCCGCTCGTCCTCCACCAGCTCCACGAACACCGACTCAGACACATCCCGCGACTCAGCAGTCTTCCCACCACCAACCGGAACCTCCGCATACGTGAGCTCAAGCACACTGCGCCCGCCCACGCGCGGCTCGAAACGCGTGTACCTGCCCGTCATCCCCGCCGGCGGCAGCCAGGTCTCCAGCGCGCGCTGATCGAGAAGCGCCGCGTAGATCTTGGATGCGCTCGCCGGCAGCACTCTCGAGACTCGGTCGACCCGTGGTTCGAAATCGCTCGTCATGCCCGGAAGCTAGCAAGCCGACTTGAAGATGCGCCGACCGGCCTCCCGAAAAGATTCTCAAGAAAATTCACGGCACGTGTCGATTTCCTCGACCGCCGTTCGACGCCATAGTAGACGGGTGCTGATCGGCACCCTGCAACCGGCCCTGCGGGGCTGCAGACAAGGAGAATCATCATGAAGTTCATGCTCATCATGCGTGCCACCGACGACGCCAAGGCCGCCTACGAGAACACCGACTTCACCGAGATCATCAACGCCATGGGCAAGTACAACGAGTCCATGATGGAAGCCGGCGTCCTCCTCGCAGGCGAGGGCCTCGCCGACGACCTCAGCACCGCCTTCGTCGTCGACTTCTCAGGCGAGCAGCCCGTCGTCACCGACGGCCCATACGGCGAGACCCACGAGCTCTTCAACGGCTTCTGGATCATCGAGACCACCACCCGCGACGAAGCCATCCAGTGGGCCTCCCGAGCCCCACTCCAGGGGCCGGGTTCGAAGCTCGAAGTGCGCCGCGTCACCGACATGAGCGACTTCGCCGGCCACGAAGACAACGAATTCATCCAGAAGGAAGAGGGCTGGCGCGAGCAGCAGGCCGGCGCCTGAGCGCACCCGAACACGGACGCGGGCAGAGGATACGGCGATGATCTCGGCAGGGCCCGGCGACGGCCACGGAGAGAAGAACGACGATGTCGCCGCTCGACCGTCGGGCCAGCCCGCGACCGCCGCCGCCATCGACGCCGTCTGGCGCATCGAGAGCGCCCGCATCGTCTCGACCCTCACGAGGATGGTCGGCGACGTCGGCGTTGCCGAAGACCTCGCACAGGAAGCCGTCGCCGACGCGCTCACCCAGTGGCCAGAGTCAGGCGTCCCGGCCAACCCGGGCGCCTGGCTCACCGCCGTCGCCAAACGCAAGGCCATCGACAGGTGGCGGCGCCGCGAGCGACTCGACGACCGCTACAGCGCCATCGCACGCGACCTGAGCGACGCGGATGCGACCGCCAGCGACCCCTGGGTGCCCATCAGCGACGACGTCCTCCGACTCATCTTCGTCGCCTGCCACCCCGCGCTCTCCCGCGAGGCGCAAGTCGCGCTCACGCTGCGCATCGTCGGTGGCCTCACGACGGACGAGATCGCGCGCCTCTTCCTCATCCCGGTCGCGACCGTGCAGCAGCGCATCGTGCGGGCCAAGAAGAGCCTCGCCGCCGCCAGGGTGCCCTTCGAGACGCCCGACCCGAGCGAGTGGACCCCGCGCCTCGGCGGCGTCCTCGCCGTCATCTACCTGATCTTCACCGAGGGCTACGCGGCCAGTTCCGGAGACCGCTGGCTGCGATCCGACCTCGCTGCGGAAGCCCTCCGCCTCGGCCGGGCGCTCACCAGCATGCTCCCCAGAGAGCCCGAGGTGCTCGGACTTGTCGCACTCATGGAGTTCCAGAGCTCGCGCTTCGCGGCGCGTGAGTCGGCCGACGGCACCCCCATCCTGCTCGCCGACCAGGATCGGCGACGCTGGGACCGCTCGGCGATCCTCCGCGGTCGCGCCCTCCTGGCCAGAGCCGACGCCCTCGGCAAGGGGCGCGGCACTTACTGCCTGCAGGCCGCCATCGCCGAGCGGCACGCAGTGGCCCGTTCCGTGCAGGACACCGACTGGCCGCAGATCGTCGTGCTCTACGAGGTCCTCGGACGCCTGGCCCCGAGCCCCATCGTCGAACTCAACCGGGCCGTCGCCGTCTCGATGGCGACCGGACCGGCAACCGCGCTCGCCATCGTAGACCGGCTCGGCGCATCCGGTGCCCTCGCCCGTGGCCCGCTCCTCGCGAGCGTCCGCGGTGAGCTGCTCGCGCAGCTCGGGAGGATCGACGAGGCGAGATCGGAGCTGAGCGTCGCGGTCGAGCTCACCGCAAACGAGCAGCAGCGTCATGTGTTGCAGGGCAAGATCGACGCCCTCGAAACCCGCACCTGAACAATGCCGTCGGCCTGGGGTCGACGCCGTCACCCGCGTCTGCCTGGCCGGCCAAGCAGACAGTGCTGCTGGACAGCCAGACAGCTAGCCCGCCGGACCGTACACCGGGCTGACCAACTTGCGTGACGATCTGGGCTTCTGGGCTGGGTCTGGCCCGGAGGAGCCGGTCTCGTCACGCAAGCTGGTCAGCGGATGAGCGCGGTGGGGGAGTCGGCCAGCCGGCCGACGGGCCAGGCTCGCCGCGCCCCTACGCGCGCTCGAGGACGAGCAGGAACTCGACGGATCCGGTGGGCTCGACGGAGACGAAGCCCAGGTTCGGGGCTTCGACCCCGTAGTCGGCGAAGGTCACGGGTATGCTGCCGGCGACCTGCACGTTGTCGCCGTCAAGGCCTGCCGTGATGTCGATGGTCACCTGCTGGCTGACGCCGTTGAGCGTGAGCGTTCCGGTGGCCGGGATCGTCGCCTGCGTGCCATCCGCGAGTCCGTCGAGTGCGGCCACTGGCTCGTCGAGCGTGAAGGTCGCTTCCGGGTTCGCGGCGGTGTCGAGTGCTTCGCTGCGGAAGTACTCGTCGCGACGTTCCTCGTCGGTGGCGATGGATGCGACGTCGACCGTGATGTCGGCGGCCGTGAGCTCGGTCTCGGTCGTCGTGAGCGTGCCAGAGACGGTCTCGGTGCGACCGGTGACCGTCACGTCCGTGCCGTTGAGCACCTCGTCGACCCGGTATCCAGCGTAGGAGCCGGACGCGACGGTCCACGAGCCCGCGAGCGTGCTGGCGTCGGCAGCGCTCGGGGCCGTCGACTCGATCTCGAGGGCCGGCGCCTCGGCGGCGGGCTCGGCGATCACGTCACGGTAGATCATGGGGCCGAACACGGCGGCGGCGATGCCGATCACCACGACAACGGCCGCGATGACGAGACCGATGGTGGCTTTCTTCGATGGCTTCTTCATAGTTGTAGCTTGAAGCACTTTCCTATGGCTGGACTATGAGTCTCTCGTCGATCGCGTGAGGAAGCGGATGCGCGTCGCGGGGAGCGCGAGAGGCTCCGGGACACACGGCTTCAGCACAAGTGCCGCGACTTAGGCTTCGAGCGCACCGCTGTGCGCGCAGCCGTGCCCGTCGAAAGGACCCCGGTGAACGACGCCAACGAGACCAGCAGCACGTCCGACCTCGCGTCCAGGCCATGGTTGGCCGCGTACGCCGACGACGTGCCTCATGACATCGCCGAGGTGCGGGAGTCCCTCGTCGACCTGCTCGAGAACTCCGTGAAGCACTTCGGCTCTCGCCCGGCGCTCGAGTTCTTCGGCGCCGAGACCAGCTACGGCGAGCTCGGGGAGCAGGTGGCTCGTGCGGCCGAGGGCCTCCGCAAGCTCGGGGTCACGGCGGGCGACCGCGTCGCGTTGGTGCTCCCCAACTGCCCACAGCACGTCATCGCCTTCTATGCCGCACTCCGGCTCGGCGCGATCGTCATCGAGCACAACCCGCTCTACACGGCGCGCGAGCTGCGGCATCAGTTCGAAGACCACGGCGCGAAGATCGCGATCGTGTGGGACAAGGTCGCCGATCTCATCTCGGAGCTGCCGAGCGACGTCGTCCCGGACACGATCGTCGCCGTGGACATGACGAGCGCGCTTCCGTTCGGGAAGCGACTCGCGCTGCGCCTTCCCGTCGCGAAGGCCCGCGAATCCCGCGAGGCCATGACGGCGACGCCCTCGGATCGAGGCGTGCTCAAGTGGGAGCGCATCGCGAATGCGAAGCGCATCTCGAAGCGCGTGCCCAAGCCCGCCCTCGACGACGTCGCCCTGCTGCAGTACACGAGCGGAACCACCGGCAACCCCAAGGGCGCCATCCTCACCCACCGCAACCTGCGCGCGAACGCCGCGCAGGGTCGTGCGTGGGTGCCCGGGCTCACGGAGGGGCGGGAGGTCTTCTACGGGGTGCTCCCGCTGTTCCACGCGTATGGCATGACGCTGTGCCTCACCTTCGCCATGAGCATCGGCGCGCGGCTCGTCCTCTTCCCGAAGTTCGACGTCGACCTCGTCGTCGCCGCGGCGAAGAGCTCCCCGCCGACCTTCCTGCCAGCAGTCCCTCCCATCTACGACGCGCTGTCGAGGGCAGCCTCCCGCAAGGGGGTCAGCTTCACGGGCATCCGCTTCGCGATCTCGGGGGCCATGAGCCTGCCCGTCAAGACGGTCGAGCGCTGGGAGGAGGTCACCGGAGGGCTCCTGGTTGAGGGATACGGCATGACCGAGACATCGCCGGTCGCGCTCGGCAACCCCGTCGGCCCGACCAGGCGCCCCGGGACGGTCGGGGTTCCCTTCCCGGGCACGCACATCCGCGTCGTCGACCCGGACGACCCGAGCATCGACCGCGCCGCCGGGGAATCGGGCGAGCTCCTCATCCGCGGGCCGCAGGTGTTCCAGGGCTACTGGAAGCGGCCGGACGAGACGCGCGAAGTGCTCCTCGCCGGCGGCTGGCTTCGCACCGGCGACATCGTCACCGTGTCCGACGACGGCTTCGTGACGGTCGTCGACCGCAAGAAGGAGCTCATCATCACGGGCGGCTTCAACGTGAGCCCCTCCGAAGTCGAGGAAGCCCTCACCGCGCACCCCGATGTCGAGGGCGCCGCAGTTGTCGGCCTCCCGCGCAGCTCCGGGGGTGAGGATGTGACCGCCGCGGTCGTGCTCCGCGACGGTGCCACGTTCGACGGCGACGCGCTGCGCGACTTCTGCCGCTCACGCCTCGCGTCCTACAAGGTGCCCAAGCGGGTCGTGCAGGTCGAGGAGCTCCCCAAGTCACTCATCGGCAAGGTGCTCCGTCGTCAGGTCCGAGACCGACTCGTCGCCAAGCGCAGCGAGTAGCCGCCCACGACCTGGCTCCCGCGCCGCCCGCGACTGCCGCTCGGAACCAGAGGGATCACCGGAGCGCAGATTCCGTGGCGACGGCTTCGCGTGTGACCTCGGGCGTCCCGAAACCGGCGTCACCGCGTGCTGCTGCGCGCGCGTCGAGGCGCGCGTCGAGCCAGTCGAGCAGCACCTCGTTGACGGCGGTCCGGGCGAGGGGTTCGCAGTGAGAATCGGCACCGTTGACGGCCGTGAACCGAACCAGCTCCGCGTCTGGCACAAGGCCTGCCAGCTCGTCCGACTGTCCGGGCCAGAACTGCTCGTTCTCCGGCGCCGTGATGAGCAGCGGCGTGGTGATCGAGGCGGCGAGCTCCGGATTGAGCCGGTACTTCCCGACCTCCCGATAGACCGCGAAGTAGCCGGTGCTCGCGTAGGGTCTGGCGCGGAAGTTCCACACGGCCCGTTCGGCGGCGCTGTGCCCGAGACCGAGCTTCATGTACTGGTCGAAGTGCTTCGAGTCGCCCTTCTCCAGCTCGTGACGCAGCGGTGACGGCAGGTGTCCGACCCATGAGGTCGACACGTCCGTCACCCCGGGGTCGACGATCGCCGCTGCCACGCGATGCTCGAATGCCAGCGCCCGCGGCACCCAGTACCCCGCCTGGCTGACCCCGTAGACGGCGACGCGGGACCCGTCGACGCCCGGCAGACCCAGCGCGTGGTCGATCACGGGCGTCAGGACCGCTTCGAAGTCAGGTCTGAAGTGGGAGCCGGCGACGAGCTGGCTCTGCTGACCAGGCCCGTCGAAGTACAGCACGGCGTACCCGCGGGCGGCCGCGGCCGCACCGATCGTCGCGTAGAGATCCGTGAGCGTCCCGTCGCTGCCGTTGACCAGCACGAGCAGGGGCGACAGCCCATCCCGCGGCGGCACATCCGGGCGCTGCAGGAAACCGGGAATGGCGCCTTTCCCGTAGCGGATCGAACACCCCTCGAGGGGCACGCGCCTGAGCGACGCGAAGCGGTCCCATGCCGCGCGGTGCATGGCGAACGCGTTGGCGTACCCGTCGGTGTCGCCGATCGCCGCGATCGCGTTGAGCGCGTGGCCGTAGTAGGCGGATGCTCGCAGCCACTGCGCGGCCGCGGTGGCCGCCCGCCCGCTGCTCTCGGAGACCTGCGCGAGCTGCTGCGTGGCCTGCGCTCTCGCGAACCAGGCCCTGACCCACGACTCCCGCTTGCCGTCCTCGACAGCGGCGAGCGTCGCGAAGATCTCGCCGAGGTCGCCGGCACCTGCGCCGACGGATCCGAGAACGATCTTGGCGTCGAAATTCTGATCTGCGTCGTGGAACAACGGCCGCGACAGTGCTGGATGGTGCGACATAGCCACATCATCCTCCTGTCGCCACCGGCCCGGTCCGATCCGCAGGGAGTTAGGAGGAAACACCGATAGCTAAGATGCCAGCACGGTCGCCGATCAGCGGCGAACCCAGGGAGGGAGCATCCATGTCGTTCCAGTCGTACCTCGACAACATCGAGGGCAAGACGGGCCTCACGCCGCGTCAGTTCATCGCCATCGCCCAGGAGAAGGGCCTCGATGCGCCAGACACGAAGGCGGGCGACATCCTGGCCTGGCTGAAGGAGGACTACGACCTCGGTCGCGGGCACGGCATGGCGCTGGTGCAC
This sequence comes from Pseudoclavibacter terrae, assembly GCF_008831075.1. Taxonomy (GTDB): domain Bacteria; phylum Actinomycetota; class Actinomycetes; order Actinomycetales; family Microbacteriaceae; genus Pseudoclavibacter; species Pseudoclavibacter terrae. Next base: position 282,851 of record NZ_WBJX01000002.1, read on the forward strand.
GTCATCAAGAACGGTCCGCAGATCAGCGCGAAGCACGTCGGCAAGTCGGGGGCACACGGCGACGAGTCGGACACGCTCTGGCTCGACGGCGTGGCGACGAAGCCAGCGGCGGGGGAGTGAGCGCACCAGAGGGGGCGCCACGCGGTTCTGCCCGAGCCCCTGCGGAACGTGTCGACAACGCAGCTCCGCCTGCTGCCGACGTCTGCCCCTGCGGCAGCCGCCTCGCGTACGAGTCATGCTGCGGAGCCTTCCACGCCGGTCGACCCGCCCCCACAGCCGAGACGCTCATGCGCTCCCGCTACTCGGCATTCGCGCTCGGCCTGCCGGGCTACCTCGCGGAGACGTGGGCGGAGGCGACCAGGCCCGACGAGATCGACCTCGACGATGGCACCGTCTGGCGACGCCTGCAGATCGTGGACACCCTCGACGGAGGCCCGGATGACGAATCCGGAATCGTCGAGTTCCGGGCCGCGTACCGGGACCCTGACGGCGCGGGCCTCCTCCACGAGCGCGCCCGCTTCATCCGCGCCGACGGCCGCTGGGTCTACCTCGACGGGCAGATCCGCGGGAGCTGAATCCACAGCATGGCCGCCACCCAGACGGGTGACGGCCATGCTCTGCCGGCTTCGCGCGACGACGTGGCGCCCCCGCGGAGCGTCAGCCGGTGTTTTGCAGTCCGGCTGCGACGCCGTTGACCGAGAGCAGCAGCAGGCGCTGGAGCTCCGCCGCCTCGTCGCTGTCGGGCTTCCTGGCGTCGTCGCGCAGTCGGCGCAGTGCGCGGAGCTGCAGCAGCGAGAGCGCGTCCACGTACGGGCTGCGCATCTTCACGGCACGCTGCAGCACCGGCTTGCGCTCAAGCAGCTCGGCACCGCCGGTGATGCGGGTGACCCAGCTGGCCGTGAGATCAAGCTCGTCCGTCACGAGTCCCGCGAGCTCCGGCCGATCGCCGAGTTCAAGGTAGCGGCGCGCGATACGCGCATCCGTCTTCGCGAGGCTCATCGCGACGTTGTCGATCATCGACCGGAAGAGGGGCCACTCGGCGTAGGCCGCCTGCAGCTGCTCGAGGTCGCCGACCGCCTCGAGGGCGGTGCCCAGGCCGAACCAGCCGGTGAGGTTGATGCGAGCCTGCGTCCACGCGAAGACCCAGGGGATCGCGCGCAGGTCCTCCAACGACTCGACTGACAGGCCTCTGCGTGCCGGTCGCGAGCCGAGTGCGAGCATCCCGACTTCCTCCATCGGGGTGACGCGGGCAAACCAGGGCGCGAAGCCGGGCGCCTTGACGAGCGCGAAGAAGCGCTCGCGCGAGGCCGCATCCATCGTGGCCGCGACGCCGGCGTACTTCTCGGCGGCGTTCGCATTGCGCGACTCCGTTGAGGGCGCGGAGGCGAGCAGCGTCGCGGAGATGACCTGGTCGATGTGGCGGGCCGCGATGTCCGGGTCGCCGTACCTGGCGAAGATGACCTCGCCCTGCTCGGTGAGCTTGAAACGGCCGTCGACCGAGTGCGGCGGCTGGGCGAGGATCGCGACGTTTGCGGGGCCGCCGCCACGGCCGAGAGCGCCACCACGGCCATGGAAGAGCGTCAGCTCGATGCCGTTCTCCTGCGCCCACGCCGCGATCTGGCTCTGCGCCTCGTAGAGCGCGAGCGTCGCGGCAACGGGGCCGACGTCCTTCGAGGAATCAGAGTAGCCGAGCATGACCTCGAGCCTGCGGCCGTTGCCGGCGAGCAGCTCGACGACCTCCGGCTGCTCGAGCATCTCGGCGAGGATGCGGGGAGCCGCCTGCAGGTCGGCGAACGTCTCGAAGAGCGGGATGACGTTGAGCGCAGGCGGCGTCGCGCCCGGACCCGTCGCCGCCACCGCGAGCTTGAAGACATTGGCGATGTCCTCGGACGACTGCGTGAACGAGACGATGTAGCGGCCAGCGGCGCGAGGCCCGTGACGCTCCTGGATGAACGCGACCGAGCGGAACACGTCGAGGACCTCGGCGGCGAGCTCGCTCGGCTCGTCCCCGGCCTTCAGCTCAGCCAGCTCGGCGAGCACCTTGCGGTGCACCTGGGAGTGCTGGCGCACCTCGAGCTCCGTGAGGTGGAAGCCGAAGGTCTCCACCTGCCAGATCAGGTGCTGCAGCTCCCCGTACGCGTGCCGGCCCGCGCCGGCCGCGACGAGCGACGCCTGCAGGATGCGCAGCTCGCGCAGCAGCTCGTCTGGAACCGTGTACGCAAGGTCGGCGTTGCGTCGCCGCGTGGCCTCGATGCGCCGCGCGATGAGCAGCAGCACCCGGCGGTGTGGTTCACCGGGCGAGCGCTGTGCGATCTCAGCAGCGGCCGACTCGTCGGCACTCCCGAGGCGCGCGAGCAGAGTCGCCGCGGCCGCATCGAGCGGGGTCGTGTCGGACCCGAGCGTGAGGGTGCGGCCGATTCGGGCGGACGCGCGCTCGAGGCCGAGCAGCACGTGCTCGGAGGCGATGACAGCCGCCTGTCGGCTGACCTTGGCGGTCACGAACGGGTTGCCGTCCCGGTCGCCGCCGATCCAGGAGCCAACTCGCACGAACGGCTTCGCGAGGGGGGCCACCGTGCCGGAGATGCCACCCTGCAGCGCCTCATCCACCCGGCGGTACACGCGGGGGACGGTCGTGAAGAGCGTTTCATCGAAGACCGCCATGACGGTGCGCACCTCGTCGACGGGGGTCGGCTTGTCGCTGCGCAGCGGTGACGTGCGCCAGAGGAGGTCGATCTCCTCGAGCAGGCGACGCGTGAGTTCCTGCGCAGCCGCGCTGCCGTCGGACGCGGAGCCCAGGAAGCGCAGTTCGTCGCGCTCCTCGAGCAGGTCGCTGATGCGGCGGATCGCGGAAGACACGGCCCGGCGGCGGGCCTCCGTGGGATGCGCCGTGAACACCGGGTGGAAGCGGAGGCCTCGCACGCGCTCGGCGGCCTTGTCCTCGCCGATCTCCGAGCTGAGGCGAGCGAACGCCTGAGAGATGGTGTCCTCCTGCTGCTTCGCGGGAGAGGCGCCGCGGGCTCGGAGCACGCGAACCCGGTGGTGCTCCTCGGCGAGGTTCACGAGGTGGAAGTAGCAGGTGAACGCGCGGGCGACCTCATCCGCACGTGCCGGCGAGAGCGCATCCACCAGCTCCTCGGCGGACGCGAACGAGTCGTCCGCGACCTCGGCCCCGCGCTCGTACGCGGCGATCGTGAGGCGGCGCAGCCGCTCGACGTCGTCGAGGAGCTCCGGGCCTCCCGTCTCGGTGATGACCTGGCCGAGCAGGGTGCCGAGGAGGTGCACATCGGAGCGCAGTTCGTCCGGCAGTTCTGCGCCAGCCTCAGTTCGGCTGGCGGGGGAGTTCGTAGGGGCTTCGAGCATGAGCACAGGCTACCGAGGCTGTGTCTCGACAATGTGACGCGCCATCCATCATGACCGGGAATGACGTTCGCTGGCGGGTGGCTGCCGGGGCCCGTGTTAGGCGGTGCCAGGGGATGGGGGCTCGAGGTAGTCCTCGAACACGGGCTTCTCAAGCCCGTCCTTCGCCGCCAGCATCGTGTCGAGGTAGAAGTTCCAACCTGCTCGGATGTCCTTCAGCATGCCGACGGGCACATCGAAATGCTCGAAGGTGAGCCGCGTCGATGCTCCGCCGGCACCCGCGGGTTCGAGAGAGACCTGCAGATGCCACACGCCCGCAGCGTCCTCGGTCGTGACCTCCAGCACCCTGGGCGCCTCGCAGCGTCCGATCGTCGCGCTGCTTGCCGGGGTGCCCTCTTCGGCCACCAGCTCGAGTCCGATCTGCCCGGCAGCCTCATCGGTGTAGTGCCACGGGCCGATCCACTGCGCAGTCCGGTCGCTCTCCGTGAACCACAGCCACAGGTCCTCCCGGGGAGCCGCGACGACGCGCTCGATGCGAATGGTCTGCGTGCCGACATCGTCGGCTGGTGTCTGAGGCATGTCCGTATCTCAGCACACGACGTCGGGAAGCAACTCGAACTCGGCGAAGCCGAAGCGAACGCCGTTGACCTGCAGCTCGATGGCGTGAACTCCAGGGTGGTAGCGGCGGGTGGTGATCGGCACGATCCTGTGACGCTTCTCGATCTCGAGCGTCTCATCGGGCGCGAGCGTGGTCGTCGAGATCTTGAAGGTCTTCGGCGTCCTGCTGCCATCCGCCTTGACATGGTGCACGATGTAGTCGACGACCAGCTTCGCGGGCTCCTGGCCGGTGTTCCGGATCGCTCCGCAGATGAGCAGCTCCTCACCGAGCGTGATGCTCGTGCGATCGAGCGTCGGCCCGTCAACCGCCACGTCGGTCGCTACGAAGCCGAGGATGCCCAGCGCCTGCTGGTCGCCACGCTTCACGAGCGTCCTGAGGGCGTGGCGCACGAGCCTCGGCGTGTGCTCGTCGCCCTCCGCCAGCCATGCCGTGGCCAGTTCGCAGACGAGTCCCGCGTCGTGCCGGCTGATGTCGTTGAGGTGATTCGCGACCGAGCGGCGGACGTACTCGCTCTCGTCCCTGTAGAGGGCATCCAGGATCGGGGCGGTCAGGCGAGCGTCGCGAGTGATCCCCGCCACCCTCGTTCCCCACGGAAGGTATGGGCGCGTTCCCTCGGACGCGAGGCGACGCACGTGCTCATCACTGCTGCGAGTCCACGCGAGCATGATCTCGAGCGCCCGTCCGAGGCGCGCACGAAGCATCGCCCGAACCGCCCACTCGCACGTGAGCCGAGGAGTCAGCTCGGCGAGCAGCTGCATGCCGTCGTCGAACGCCTCTTCACCGCCGTCGGCGATCGCCGCTGCGGAGACGGCCACCGAGACGGGCCAGATCATCCACCCGGTGAGGGATGGAGACTCCAGCGCTCGGCGCACGATCGCTGCGAAGGCGGGGTACGGCACAGGGAGGTCGACGGCGAGCGAGGCGGCGAGGTGCGCGCTCCGAGCACCCAGCGGAAGGTCGTCGAGCTGCTGGGCGGCGCTGCGTGTCTCGGTGAGGCGAACGGCGGCCGCCGTTTCCAGCAGGTCCGTCATGGCGGAGGCCTGCTGGCGTCCGAGCAGTTCGTCTGCGAAGGGCATGCGTCGTCTCCTCTCAGCCCGAGGCAAACTCGGTCGGGATCGTCGTGGGATCGTCGGGAACGCGGCTGGGCTGGGCTGATCGGTCAGTGCGCAACAGCGTGGTCATCGAACACCGAGTCGAGGAGGTCTGCGACGCGCTCCGCCTGCTCCGGGGTCGTCAGACTCGGCAGAATGATCCGCCAGTGCGTGGCAACCCGCGCTACGAGGTCGTGTCGCCCGCTCACAGCGCCCGAGAGGAGCTGGGTCCCCGTGAACGTCGACACGAGCAGCGAGCTGAGGTCCGCCGCCGCCACATCGCGGCGGATGCTTCCCTCGCGCTGGCAGAGCTGGATGAGCGGCTTGAGGCGTGCAAGCCAGTCGAGATACGGCCCGTGAGCGAGGAAGTTCGACCCGATCTCCGTCGTGACCAGGACCCCGGCGAGCACCACGACGTCGCTGCGCAGGAGGCGGGCGAAAGCGAGCGAAACCTTGAGGAGAGCCTCGATGCCACTGGTCGCGGAGCTCGTCGCATCCGTCACCGAGCGCGTGGCACGCTCCGCGTACTCGGCGAGGACTGCCTCCGCGACCGCCTCGCGGGTCGCGAAGTGGTGGTAGAACGCCCCGTTGGTCACCCCGGAGTGCTCGCGGATCCGCGCGAGCGTCGACCCGGCGAAGCCGAACTCCACGAAGGTGGTGGCGGCTGCGAGCACCAGCCGACTCCGCGTCTCCACGCTCCGCTGCTGCTGGGGCGCGTTTGACGGTCGGGGGAGGGCGCTCATAGCCAGTGAGTGTAATGACGATCGCCCCGCCGCTGAGGGAAGGCGAGCGGGAAGGTCCGAATCCAGTCAGGCCTCAGGCGCATCGAACCTGCGCAACGCGCTCGTGCGCCTGATCTGCCGCCGTCGACACCTGGTGGCCCGAACGCCTGGCGCTGATCGAGACGACCTCCCCGATCTCGGCGAATCGGGGGCATTCGAGCGCCACCTCCTGTGGTGGCGTCCCCGTGAGGTGCTCGTGGGCCTCGATTCCTGCCTGGGCGAAGAGCAGGCCGGGCACGTGGTCGACCTCGTGGTCGAAGATGAGCCGGTTGGCGGATGGCCAGCCGAGGTGCGCCTGCAGGTCCAGACCGTGCACGGACACCTCCGCGAGTGCCCCGTTGCTGGGGCGGGGGTGGGGGGCCCGCAGCTGACGTCGCCGTAGCGCCGAGTAGGTGCGCCTTGGCACGCACCGGAACGAGCCCGAGCCCTCGGCGACGACATCGTGATCGACTTCGAAGACCGCGAACGCCGTCATCTCGTCGCAGCGCCCAGCTCGGACTCGCGCGCTGCTGATGCGCACCGAGGCCGTCATCGCGGCTGCGTTCGCTGCGATGCCGAGCGCGAACGCATCCGACCCCTGGAAGCTCAACTCGTTGAGTAGGAAGGCCCAATCCAGAGGGATGCCGCCCGCGCGGTGCCCCATGAGGAGGCCGAGCTGCCTGGTGATCTCGAGCCCGAGGAGGGTCGGTGATGAGACCGCGGTCGTCCGGGTGTCAGCCGCCTGCACGACGGGTGGGGTCGCACGCAGGCGAGCGAGGTACTCATCTGGACTCACCTCATCCATTGTGGCGATGAGCATGGACTCCTCGCTGTCCTTGTGGACGAGTTCTCGGCTGACCCGCATCGGTGCCCCCTTCGGCGTCACCCTGCGCCACGACGCCGTGATCTCGGTGACGTCACGGCGCAGCGTGACGCGTGCGCCAGCTGGCAGAGGTTTCACGAGGAGTGTCGTTCAAAACAGAGTGTTCTGTATGTTAGCTTGCCCTGGGTCGATCGGGAAGCCAACTGCCCACGATCCGAGGGGGACACATGGGAGTGCTCGTGCATCCAGACCGTCAGCCGCGCTTCGCGGTGCGGTCGGCTGTTGCAGACGGACGCCTTCGGGTGATCGCCGACCACCGCGGTGGCAACCCCTGGCTGTTTGCGCGTCCCGCTGACCGTGAGCTCACGGAAGTCCGGACCAGGCACCTGGACCTGGTCATCCTCAGCCGCCTCCAGGGGGAGACGGCGACCGCAGTCGTGCTCCTCGCTCAGGGGCGGCGTTCCCTTGGCGAGCTTTCCGACCTCTCCTCGCTCCTCGCGGACGATGCAGTCATCATCGCGAAAGACGCGCAGGGCGCGGTTCGCGTGGAGGGGCCGCGAGCCGGCGGCCGGCGTGCTTCGTGGGTGGAAGTCGGGTCGGCGGTGTTCGCGAGCGACGACAGGGCGCTCCTCGCCGAGGTCTTCCGGCCGAACGTCGAATCTGACGGGGACCGCGGGCGCGTTGTCATCAGGGCGATCCCAACCGGCATGTGGCTGCACACGGTCGATGGTGTGGCTCCTCGCCTGCGGTCCTCCGTCACCGTGTGACGGAGGCGTACCAGTCCAGGTCTTCGCCGGACAGCCTGGGATGACGCTCGGGATGAGCATGCCAGCCGGTTCGTCGACGCAGGAGGTCGCCGTCGTACGTGTGGTCGACGAACGATCGTTGCAGCAGCTGCGGAGGTACGTCAGCAAGGCGCGGATCGTCAACCGGGATGTCTTCACCGGGGAGGTCGATGCCGAGCTGACGAGCCACGCTCGTGAGCATCTCCCTGAACGTCACTGGTTCAGGGTCGGCGGCATGGAAGATCGACTCAGGAACAGTGCCGGGGTCAGCCGCCAGAAGGCTGATCTGCGCCGACAGCGAGCTGACATGGACGGTCGAGAGGCGCCCGCTCCCGGCGCCCACCCATCCACCCAGGGCGCGAACGCCCGCGAGTGCCGTCGGGATGAACCAGCGGTCGCCGACCCCAAACGTCAGCGCGGCCCGCACGACCTTGCCGCCGGCCGACAGCACGTGCGCCTCGCCGGCGCTCCGCGACACGCTCACCGCGGAAACCGGATGCACTCCCACCTCGCCTTCACGGGCGAGGCTGTGCGGGCCTGGGCCGTAGACGGCGGTCGTGCTGACGGAGATGAGTCTCGCCCCAGACCGCGTGCAGTCGGCGGCGAGAGTACGGGTTCCTGCGTCGTTGACGCGAGCGGCCAAGCGCTCGTCACTCCCCACATAGGCGGCCGCATGGATCACGACGTCTGCCCCTTCGGTGGCACCGACGATCGTCGTGGTCTCGGCGAGATCACCGCGCACGACTTCCACGTCGTGCGGGGCCGGCTCCGCACGTCTCGTCAGCACGCGGATGCGAGTGACACCCGGCAGCGTGCGCAGCCGAGCGAGCACGGCCGTGCCCACGAATCCCGTCGCCCCCGTCAGAAGAACATCCATGCCGCCCCCAGCTCTGAACCGTTCCGATCAGCGTAGCTGCACCCACCGACGGCAGCGGGCACGGCTCCTGGCATCCTTGGATCATGAAGCTCTCGCATCGCGCCCAGACCGTCGAGCCGTTCCACGCCATGGCCTTCGGGCAGCGGGCGGCGGTCCTTGAGTCCGCTGGTCACCGGATCGTGAAGCTCTCGCTCGGTGAACCCGACTTCGGGGCGCCCCCGGCCGTGCGCGAAGCCATGCGCGAAGCCATGGATGGTCGCCCCCTGCCATACACGGTCGCGCTCGGGCTGCCCGCGCTCCGCGAGGCGATCAGCGGCTTCTACCGTCTCCGCCACGGTGTCGACGTCGACCCGGCGCGCATCATCGTGACGTCAGGAGCATCCGCCGCGCTGCTCCTGGTCGTCGCCGCGACCACCGACAACGGCGACGACGTCCTCATGGCTGATCCCTCCTACCCGTGCAATCGTCAGCTGGTCGAGGGCTTCGGCGGCCGAGTCGTCAGCGTGCCGTCGACTGTGGGGTCTCGCTACCAGCTCGACCTCGCCAGCGTGCGGGCCGCCTGGAGCGAGCACACGAACGCGCTCATGGTGGCGACGCCGTCGAACCCGACCGGAACGTCGATACCGTTCGACGAGCTCGCGACGATCTGCGCGTTCGCCCGCGAACAGGGCGCGTGGCGCATCGTCGACGAGATCTACCTGAACCTCTCCGACCCCGGTGCCGACGGCACGCCACCGCGGAGCGTCCTCAGCGTGGACCCGGACGCGATCGTCATCAACAGCTTCTCGAAGTACTTCGGCATGACGGGGTGGCGGCTCGGCTGGGCGGTGCTGCCGGAGGCCCTCGTGCCCGCCGTCGAGAAGCTCGCAACCAACTACTTCCTCTCGGCGTCGGCGCCCGCGCAGATCGCGGCGCTCGCCGCGTTCACGCCCGAGTCGCTCGACCTCTGCGAGGCGCGGCGCGCGGAGCTGCGTGTGCGACGGGACCTCGTGCTGGATGGGCTCGCCCGCGTCGGGCTGCCTGTCCCGGTTCTTCCAGATGGGGCGTTCTACGTGTACTTCGATGTGTCGGCCACCGGTCTCTCCGCGTGGGAGTTCTGTGACCGAGCGCTCGAGGAAGCACACGTTGCCCTCACGCCAGGACGCGATTTCGGAGCGGCGACGGGGGAGACGCACGTGCGGCTCTCCTACGCCGCCTCAGCGACCGAGCTGGCGGAGGGACTGGCGCACCTCGGTCGCTTCCTGGAGACGCTGCGCCGCTGATTGCCGGCGACTCCGCCTTCGTGACCCCGAGGTGCGGACGAGGGCCGTCGGCCAGCTGCTCGCGAGGCGACTTGCTCAGGGTCTGCGGGCACGGGAGGATGGATGCATGCCAGCGGTCCGCGTCGAAGGGGTGTCCGTCAGACGCGGCGGGACCCGTGTGCTTGCCGCGGTCGACTTCGAGGTGGCGGCGGGCTCCGTGCTGTGCCTGACCGGCGAGAACGGGTCCGGGAAGACGACAGTGCTGCGCACGCTCACCGGACAGGTCTCGCCGAGTTCAGGCCGCGTCCTCATCGTCGGGGAACCCGTTGACGAGCGGAGCCCGAAGTTCCGGCGAAGGCTGGCGGCGCTGCTCGGGTCGGTCCCCTTCTCCACGACGATGACCGCGCGAGAGCATCTCACCGCGGTGGCCGCCTCCTGGGGTGCCTCGGTCCGCGACGCGAATGCCAGCGCCGACGAGGTGCTCGCGCGTCTCGACATCCTGGACCTCTCCGATCGCTTCCCGCACGAGCTGTCGTCCGGCCAGTTCCAGCTCCTCTCGCTTGCCACCGCGCTCGCGCGACCGTTCGAGGTGCTGGTGCTGGATGAGCCGGAGCAGCGCCTCGACGAGGACAGGCGCGAGCTGCTCGCCCGCATCTTGACCGAGGAGCGAGCCCGCGGCGCGGCGATTGTCGTGGCGACCCACAGTCGTCCCCTCATCGATGAGCTGGGCGCAGCCGAACTGCGTCTCGCGCGCAGTCCCGGTGCCCGCGACAGTGGCATGGGGGACACTCGCGGTCCTGGCGGTGACGATGGCCGTGCGGCGGCGTGAGGGTGCATACCGGGTCTACCTCGCTGTCGCCGTTGGGCTCATCGCGGTTGCTCCGGTCGTGCGGATGCTCTTCCTCGCGCTTCTCGAACCTGCGTCGGTCGGCTGGCTGACCTCTCCGGACTTCCTCGAGCAGCTGCGTGTCCTCGTGGCCGCAGTTGGCCCTGTGGGCATGCTCGTGGGCACCGTGAGAGGGCCGGCCCTCCGTACCCCGTTCGCGACGGTGACGCTCGGCTCGAACCACCTCCCGAGGAAGCTCACGCTGAGGGGCCCGTTCCTGAAGAGCCTGATCGCCGCGGCAGCCGTCTCCGCCGCAGTCGTGTGTCTCCCTGGAGCCGCGTTGGTTGTGGGCCTCGGCGCTCCGCCTCTGTCGGTAGTGGCCTGTGCTGTCGCAGCGGTGGCGGTGGCCTCTCTCGGCGTGGTGTCGGCGTTGCTCGGTCAGGTGCTCGTCGGCCCGCGGGTGTGGGCTTGCGCCGTGCTCCTTGGGGTCTGGGGTGCGTCTCCGTTTGGTCCTGGCCAGTGGTTCGCAGCGGCTTGGGCTGGTCTCGTCGGTGACGCCAGTGTCGGGATCACCGGCCCAGTTCTCCTGGTCGCCGCTGCGGTTGCGGTGCTCGCCGGTGTGCCTGGCCTCCTCGATCGTCTGCGCGGTGACGCTCTGCTGCTGCAGGCGGCACGCCGCGAGTCGGCGTCTGTCGCGATCGCCACCGGTGAATTGGCGGGTGCTGCGGCGATGTATCGAGAGCGCCCCACGACAGGCAGAAGGCTCAGCGCCGTGGTCGGTGGGCCACGCGTCCTTGGGATGCTGGTCCGCGACGCGGTTGGAGCCATGCGAACGCCCCAGCGGACGGTTCTGGGTGCGCTCGGCCTCGCGGTCGGGGCCGTGCTGCTCGGGTTGGCCACGGTCCCCTCGGGCGCTCCCGAGCTTCCGGGAGCGGTCACGACGACTGGCGCAATCGCTGGCATCGCCGCCGTCGCATCCGTGCTCATGTATCTCGCGCTGGGGAGCTTCGCAGACGGCTTCAGGCACGCCGCCGACGCTGCGGTGGGCGCCGCGGTCTTCGGAACCCCGGTCGGAGAGCAGTTCCTCCTGCACGCGGTGTTCCCCGTGGCTCTGGTCGTGCTCGTCGTCGGCGCGCTCGTCGCGATCTCAGGGGGTGGTCCGCTGCCCATCCTCGTCGGCCTCGCCCTGGTCGCCGTCCGAGCATTCGATGCCGCGCGCGGGCACCTGCCTCCCCTCTTGTTGACGCCGATGCCGAGTGAGGTCGGCGACCTGTCGGTGGTCGCGCGTCTTGCCTGGCAGTTCGATGGCGTGCTCCTCTCTGTCGCCCTCGGTCTCGGCCTCGCGCTTCCCTGGCTGGCGGGCGCACCGGCGCTCTCGGTCGCGACTCTCGTGGTCGCGACGTCGCTGCTCGCCCTTGCGACGGCGGCGAGGCTCCGTCAGGGGCGCGGGTAGCGGACCTCGTAGTGCGCGTGCACGAACTGGCCTTCGACGTGCGCCGACTTCAGGTGAAGCGCATCCGCCTCGATGCGTCGGGGGAGCACCGGCGCCCCCGACTCGAGGGTGACGGGGGCGATCGAGAGTCGTATCTCGTCGAGCTGCCCGGCCTCGTAGAACTGGCCAGCCAGGTCGCCGCCACCGACCACCCACACGTCGCCGTCGCCTGCCGCCTCCGCGATCTCGCCGAAGTGGTCGCTCACGGCGCCCTGGACGAGGCGGATGTCGAGCCCGTCCGGGACCGGGAGCTCGCGTGTCGTGAACACGAACGCGGGACGCTCGGCGTAGGAATCCCGCCACTTCTCGGGATGCTCGTCGAGCCCCTCATGGGTGTAGACCCACTCGTAGGTCGTCGAACCCATGACGAGGGCACCAACCCCCTCGAGGAACGGGCCGAAACTGTTGTCCTCAGGCTGCTCGACCACGAACAGCCAGTCGAGCGAGTTGTCGTCGTCTGCGATGAATCCGGAAAGCGTTGTCGCGGTGTTGTAGATCACGTTCGTCATGTCGGCACGGTACCCGCGGCCACCGACAAATCCGGTGGAGCCCCGATCGCACCGGCAAGACAGCTGGAGGGCCGACGCGAGAGGGGCCGGGAATGCCACGCAGGTCCCGAACGCTGTGCCCTGCATGCGCAAGAACATCGGCTTCCTCTCCTTCGGCCACTGGCACCCATCACCCCAGTCGGGAACACGGACCGGTGGTGACGCGCTCGTCCAGTCGATCGAGCTCGCCGTCGCCGCCGAGGAGCTCGGCATCGACGGCGCGTACTACCGGGTCCACCACTTCGCACGGCAGCTCGCCGCGCCGTTTCCGCTGCTCGCAGCCGTAGGGGCGCGCACGAGCCGAATCGAGATCGGCACGGGCGTCATCGACATGCGCTACGAGAACCCCCTCTACATGGCGGAGGAGGCCGCCGCGGCCGACCTCATCAGCGCCCACTCCGGTGGAGAAGGTCGACTGCAGCTCGGGCTGAGCCGAGGCTCACCGGAGCCTGCCCAGAATGGCGCGCACGCGTTCGGGTTCACCCCGCCGGAGGGGAAGACCGACGACGATCTGGCCCGCGCGAAGACGGAGCTGTTCCGCGCGGCTATCACGGGTGCCGGGCTGGTCGAGGGCAACCCGCAGATGACGGGCTCCAACGCCCTGCTGCCCATCCAGCCGCGCTCGGCGGGTCTCGACGACCGCATCTGGTGGGGTTCCGGGAGCCGCGCGAGCGCGCTCTGGGTCGCCGAGCAGGGCATGAACCTCATGAGCTCCACCTTGCTCACGGAAGACACCGGTGTGCCCTTCGACGAACTGCAGGCCGAGCAGATCCGGGGCTTCCGTGACGCGTGGGCCGCTGCAGGCCATGCCCGCGAGCCGCGAGTCTCCGTCAGTCGCAGCGTCATCCCCATCACGACCGACGAGGACGTCACCTATTTCGGGGGACGCGGCGGCAGCGAAGGCGACCAGGTCGGCGTGCTGGAGGGCATGCGCTCCCGGTTCGGGCGGACCTACCAGGGCGCTCCCGACCGTCTCGCCGAGGAGCTGGCGGCGGATGCGGCGGTCCAGTCCGCAGACACGCTCCTGCTCACGGTGCCGAACCAGCTGGGGGTCGCCTACAACACGCGCCTGCTGGCGACCATCGCCGAGCACATCGCGCCCGCGATCGGCTGGTCGCGGGAAGGGTGACCGCGAAGGTCGTCTCCGCGGTGTCGCCGCTCACCGGATGACGCGGTAGCGGAGGTGCACGACCCCGGACTCGAAGGTGCGCGTGTCGAGCAGCTCAAGCGCGGTGCGGCGGTTGTTCCGAGAGAAGAACGGCGTTCCGCCTCCCACGAGGACCGGGCAGATTCGAAGCAGGTACTCGTCGATCAGATCGAGGTCGGCAACCTGGTGTGCGAGTTCAGCGCCACCGATGGCGATCGTGCCATCACCTGGCTCGCTCATCAGCTGGGCGATCTCCTCGGCGAGCGTGCCGACAGCGATCCGAGTATTGCCCCGCACCTCGGTGATCGTGTTCGAGAAGACCACTTTCGGCAGGGCACGCCAGAGCTCCGCGAACTCCTCCTCGAGCTGCCCGTGGTCTCGCTCCTCATCGGTGGGCTCCCAGTAGACCATCGTCTCGTACAGCCGACGCCCCATCAGGTGAACGTCGACGCCGCGAACTTCGTCGGTCGCAAGCCGGAACACCTCCTCGCTGGGGTCGCCCCAGTCGAAGCTGCCGTCCTCGTCCTTGATGTAGCCGTCGAGCGTGAGGGCAAGCGAGTACGTCACCTTCCGCATGAGCGAACCTCCTTGTTCGAGGGTCTGAACCTACCACCCGCGAATGGTGCCGCTCGAAGTCGGTGTCGGGTGTGCGAGACACGCGCGGGACCTGCCCTTTTCTGCTTCTTTCGCCGTCAGTGTCTGCAATGTCGGTGGTCCGGTCCAAGATGCAGCTATGTACTCCTACGACGGTGAACCGCTGAAGGTCCTGGGGCTTGATCCTCACGACCCGTCTTCGGTCGTGGCGTGGCGGAAGTTCCTGCTGGACTGGGACGCGGACCTCGCAGTCATGGCGGCCATCGTGGCCTCGGACCAGGTGCGGGTACGCGCGAAGTTGGCGGAGATGGCGTCGGTTCTGGACGCCCTCGACGGCACCGCCGAACATGCCATGCACGTGCAGTCGGTCGCGGCGGAGGTCGCACTGATCGAGCAGATCGGGCAGTCGGCGGCTGAGGGCGCGTTGTCGGATGCTGGCATCGCGGTGCGAGAGTTTCCTGGTCTCGTCGATGCGCTCGGTGAGGGGAAGCTCAGCGAAGAGCAGCTGCGGGTGCTCACGGGGGCAGGGTTGTCGGTGTCTCATGTTGATTCGGACGAGCAGGCGGCGCGGCGGGGTGAGTTCGTGCGGGTGATGCTCGCCGAGCTGGGTTCGCGAGTGCTGCCGCCGAAGGCGCTGCGGATGGCCGCGGCTCGGGTCGCGGAGTCGCTGACGGAGGAGTCGGTGTCCGAGCGGTACGAGCGAGCGCGGAAGACCCGCTACGTGTCGGTGACGGCGACGGAGAACGGCATGTGCCTGTTGCGTGCGAGGCTCCCGCTGATCGAGGGCACGGCGATCGCGGACCGACTGCGGAAGCAGGGCAAGGCGCTCATCAAAGCGCGGCCGAAGCCCGCGAGCACGAAACTTGCCAGGAGCGCGACCAGCGCCGGTGCAGCCGGGAGGCGAGGCCCGTTCGGGGCAGGGGCAGATGCCGACGCCGATGCGCATGTCGATGTCGACGCCCGCGCCGACGCACATGTCGATGGCGGCGCCCGCGCCGATGCGCATGTCGATGTCGACGCCCGCGCCGATGCGCATGTCGATGGCGGTGCCCGCGCCGACGCGCGTGTCGATGCCGGCGCCCGCGTCGATGTCGCCGCCGCTGCCAATGCGCGTGTCGATGCCGGCGCCCGCGTCGATGTCGACGCCGCTGCCGACCCCGCCGTGGACGCTCCTGATGAGCGCACCATCGACGAAGTCAAGGCCGACCTGTTCGCGGACATGCTGCTCACGTCCGACCCGATGTCCTGCGCCGCTGCGGCAGGCATCCAGGCGAACGTCGCCTTCACGATCCCGATCCTCTCAGCCCTCACCGCGCCGGGGAGGAATGGCGCGGCCCGTGGTGCCAGCGCTGGTGCCAGTGCTGTTGCCGGTGCCGGCGTGAGCGGCCCTGGTGGGACGGGCGGCGTCGTTGCCGGCGCCAGCCGCGCGTCAGGCGCTACCCGCCTCACCCCGGCCCCAGCCCTGCTCGACGGCATGGTCCCGGTTCCGCTCGAAGAGGCGATGCGCCTCGCCGCGAATGCGCCGTCGTTCCTCCGGATCCTCACCGACCCGATCACGGGCACCGTCGAAGCCGTCGACAGCTATCGCCCTACGGCCGCGATGCGGAACTTCCTGGCCGCCCGCGACATCCACTGCCGCTGGCCCGGCTGCCGACAACCCGCCGCGAGATGCGACCTCGACCACACCCACGCCTGGGAACACGGCGGCACCACCACCCTGGAGAACCTCTGCGGGCTCTGCAAGCACCACCACGTCATGAAACACGCCACCGCCTGGAGCGTCGAAGAACTCGGGGGCGGCATCCTCGACTGGCGCACCCCAAGCGGCAAGGCGTGCACAGACAGACCCGAGCACCACGACGTCTACTTCACACCCAACGACGACTACCTCACGCCGGGGGAGCCATCACCAGCAAACCGCGGGACGAGTCCGCCCGCCGCCGAGCCCCCGGAAACGAGAACCGCAGATGAACCTCCGTTCTGACCGAGGCCCAGGGTTCGAGGCCCGACGGCGCGGACAGGCGCTACCGACGAGCGACACCCTTCGGTTGGCCTGGCGACACCCATTGGCCAGGCCGCACGACACGCGCGGTGTGCCCCTGATGGGGCGGCTGGCGCGCACCGAACCGACGGATGCGGACGAGCAACGTCCGAGACGCATACAGAACCTTTGCCGGGCTGACCGGGCTTACCGGCGTTTGCGCTTCCCGCCCGAGCCGCCAGCCTTGGCCCGCTTCGCAGCCAGCTGGGCGCCACGGCTCGTGCCGGACGACGTGCCGATCCGCTTCGCCGTCGCCCGCTTCTTCTGCTGCTCCTTCACGCGGCGCTCCGCCTCGGCCAGCGCCTGCTGCTCCTCCCGCTGCAACGCCGCCGACTTCGCGCCCGTGCGGCCTCGCGAGCTCCCGGCCGTCCGTCCCCGGACGATGCCCACGAACTCCTCCGTATCGAGGCGATCATCCTCAGCCGCCCAGATGATCGACACCGGAACCCGGGGAAGATCGCTGATCACCCGATACGTGACGTCTTTGCGTGCGTGCTGCCGAGCGACGGACTGTGGGACGACGGCAACTCCAGCGCCTCCAGCCACCAGCTCCATCGCATCCGCGGCGTCGGTGGTCATGGCCGACGCACCCGAGTCGAGGCCGAGCCGCTCAGCAGCCTCCGCCCAATCGGGCGTCCAAGCGGCCAGCACCAGCTGCCAGTCGTCGAGCTCCTCGAGCCGCAGCGGCTCGTCGACATCGAGGTCCGACTCCACGGCGACCACGGCCACCACATCCTCGGCGAACAGATCGATGGCGTTCACCCCATCACGGTCGAAGGGGTGGCGCACGAACGCGACCTGCGCAACATCGTCGAGGATGAGCTGGCGAGCCTCGGCCGCGTGCACGGTCGTGAACTCCAGCGGCGTCTCCGCTCGTCGCTCCTCCCACACACGAGACCACTTCCGTGGATTGATGCCGGGGGCCAGAGCGACCGTGAGGTGCGTCGGAGTCTCCATGCCCGCAAGGCTACTGGGTACGATGCACAGATGAGCGAATCAGAGGGCACCTCGACCGACAACCAGCCGACGGACGAGAACGACACCGCAGCAGACCGCGGGCCGGAACAGAAGATGAAGCCGGCCACGGCGGCCAAGAAGCTCGGCATCTACCTGCCGGCCGCACCCGAGGCATTCCAGCAGACGCCGCTCACCCGCAGCGCGTTCCTCGAGCTCCAGGAGACGCCACCGGAATGGCTCCAAGAGCTGCGCCGCACCGGCCCCCACCCGCGCGACGTCGTCGCGCGCAAACTCGGCATCACCAACTCGGGCCTCGCCAGGGGCGGCGTCACCGAAGCGCTCACGACCGCCGAGATCCAGGCGCTCCTCGAAGCAGCACCCTCGTGGCTCTCCCATGAGCGCGGCGTCCAAGCGAAGGTCCGCGCCGAGAACGCCCGCGTCGCCGAACTGCACGCCAAACGCGGCAACTGAGCCGACCTTGGTCAGCCTGCTCGCCATCTGCGCCGTCGCGCAGCTCCGCAAAGATCCAGGCGCCATCGGCGTCACCGCCATCGACAAGCGACCCCTCGATGGGACGGTCAAGGTTGGCCGCTACGGGGTGTACGGCGACGTGCAAGCGGACCGCAAGCACCACGGTGGACTCGACCAGGCCATCTACGCCTACTCGCAGACGGACGCCGACTATTGGGCAGCGGAACTCGGGAGGGAACTCGCCCCGGGCTTCTTCGGCGAGAACCTCCGCATCGACGGCATCGACGTCAACGAGCTCTGCATCGGTGACACGCTCCGCATCGGCGACCCGACGTCGGCGAGTTCGTCCCGCACCGTCGAGCTCGTCGTCACCGCCCCACGGGTTCCGTGCCAGACCTTCGCCCGTTGGGTCGGCGGCGAGGACGAACGCGGCTGGGTCAAGCGATTCGGCTCGACCGGCCGCGTCGGCGCATACCTGCGCGTCGCGAAGACGGGCAGGGTCGCCGCCGGCGACGCCGTCGACGTCCTCCCGGGCCCCGTCAGCGCGCCCACCGTGCGAGAGGTCTTCGCCGGCGCCCACGGCTGATCCCGGCCCGGCGTCACGAACGCGACGGGCAGCACCCAGGGCAGGCGCCCGCGGCACGCGTCCGGGGGTAGGCGCCTGTCCCGTGGCAGGGCGTCCGGGGGCAGGCGCCCGAGGCAGGCACCCACGGGTAGTCGTCCGAGGGCGGGCGCCCGATGCAGGCACCGTGGCAGGCGTCCGAGGGCAGGCACCCGAGGGCAGGAGTCCGAGGGCAGGCACCCGAGGGCAGGCACCCGAGGGCAGGCACCCGAGGGCAGGCACCCGAGGGCAGGCACCCGGGGGAGGCGTCCGAGGGCAGGCGCCCGATGCAGGCGAGCAAGCATCGAGAACCTGCCCCGTGATGCCCCGTGTGCCGTCGGGCTATTCGGGCCGCCCGTAGGCTTCGAGCAGACGCAGCCACAGTTCGCTCATCGTCGGGAACGATGGCACTGCGTGCCAGAGCCTCGACAGCGGCACCTCACCAACGACTGCGATCGTCGCCGAGTGCAGCAGCTCGCCCACATCGGGGCCCACCATGGTGAACCCGACGATGACGCCGCGCTCCTCGTCGACGACCATCCGCGCCGTGCCCTCGTACCCCTCGGCGTGCAGCGACGCCCCGGAGACCTTGCCGATCGGGACGTCAACCGACCGCACACGGAGGCCCTGCTTCTCCGCTGCCGCGCTCGTGAGACCGACGGCAGCGACCTCGGGATCCGAGTAGACCAGCTGCGGCACCGCGACATGGTCGGCCGTGGCCGCGTGGGTTCCCCACGGGCCGTCGTCCAGAGCACGTCCCGCGGCCCGAGCCGCGATCGCGTCGCCTGCAGCCCGAGCCTGATACTTGCCTTGGTGGGTGAGAAGCGCGCGATGGTTCACGTCGCCCGCCGCGTACAGCCAGTCGCTGCCGCGCACCAGCATCGTGTCGTCCACGTCGATCCACGAACCGGGTTCGAGCCCGGCCACCTCGAGGCCCACATCATCGGTCCGAGGGACGCGCCCCGTCGCGACGAGCAGCTCAGCGCTCTCGACCACGCGGCCGTCGTCGAGACTCACCGCGACGCGGCCAGCTGCGTCACGGTTCACGCTCGACGGTGAAGTGCCCAGGATGACCTCCGCGCCGCGAGAGCGCAGGGCGTCAGCCACCGCCTTCCCGGCGAACTCCTCGAACCCGCCGAGCACGCGGCTCCTGACGAGCAGGGTCACCTTGGCGCCGAGGTCCGTGTACGCGGTCGCGATCTCGACCGCCACGACGCCTCCGCCGATGATCGTGATCGACTCGGGGATGCTCTTGACGGCAGTCGCCTCTCGGCTCGTCCAGGGGGACGCGTCGGCGAGGCCGGGGATATCGGGCAGGAGCGCCGCCGAACCGGTCGCGACGACCACGGCGACCCTCGCCGCGTACGTGGTGTCGCCGACGGTCACCTCCCGTTCCCCCGTCAGGCGCGCGTGCCCGCGAACCAGGTCGATGCCAGCGCCAGACAGCCACTTCACCTGACCCTCGTCGCTCCAATCGGAGACGTAGGAGTCGCGCCGCGCGAGAACGGCCGAGACGTCGAGGTCGCCGGTCGCGGCTTCCCGAGCCCCGGGGACCGCGCGCGCCGCGCGGAGCGCTGAACCGCTGCGGAGGAGGGCCTTCGAGGGGATGCATGCCCAATACGAGCACTCGCCCCCGACGAGCTCCTTCTCGACGACGAGGGCCTTCAGGCCCCCACGCACCGCACGGTCCGCCACGTTCTCGCCGACTGGGCCCGCGCCGATCACGATCACGTCGTAGGCGGTTGCGTCGGCTGCCCCGCTCTGTGTGTCAGTGTCCACGAGCGATCCATTCCTCGAGGTGCGGAGCTTCCGCGCCGATCGACGTCGCGTCACCGTGTCCCGTGAGCACCGTCGTCTCGGGCGGCAGGGTCAGCAGGCGATCCGAGATCGAGGCGATGATCGTGCCGAAGTCGCTGTAGCTGCGTCCCGTGGCTCCCGGGCCGCCGCTGAAGAGCGTGTCGCCGCTGAACAGCGTCCCGAGCGCCGGCGCGTAGAAGCACACCGACCCTGGGGAGTGGCCTGGGGTGTGCAGCACCTGCAGGTCGACCTCGTCGATCAGGATGCGGTCGTCATCAGTGAGCTCGATGTCGGGTGCTGCGTCGGGGTAGACGGCGTCCCAGAGCATCCGGTCGCCACCGTGCAGTGCGATGGGAGCGTCGACGAGCGTCGCGAACTCCTGCGCCGCCGCGATGTGGTCGTCGTGCCCGTGCGTCAGCAGGACCCGGCGAACTCGCCGGTCTCCCACCGCGTCCCGGACCGCCTGCGCGTCGTGGGCAGGGTCGATCACCACCACGTCATCGTCGTCACCGACGAGGTAGACGTTGTTGTCGACGTCCCAGGTGCCACCGTCGAGTGAGAACGTGCCGCTCGTGACGATGCGATCGATGCGGACCTTCCCGTGGCCGCTCACAGCTCCACCACCGATCGGAGGACGGTGCCGTCCTTCATCCGCTCGAACGACGCCTCGATGTCCTCGATGCCGATGCGCTCCGACACGAACGCGTCGAGGTCGAGCCTGCCGAGGCGGTACTGCTCGACGAGCATCGGGAAGTCGCGGCTCGGGAGGCAGTCGCCGTACCAGGAGGACTTCAGGGATCCGCCCCGTCCGAACACGTCGAGCAGCGGGAGCTCGAGGGTCATCTCGGGCGTCGGCACCCCCACCAGGACAACCCGGCCCGCGAGGTCGCGCGCGTAGAACGCCTGCTTGTACGTCTCTGGCCGTCCGACAGCCTCGATGACGACGTCGGCGCCGAAGCCGCCCGTGAGGGCGCGGACGCCCTCGACGACGTCCTCTTCGCGGGAATTGATGGTGTGGGTTGCGCCGAAGTGCGCCGCACGTTCGAGCTTCGCGGCGTCGATGTCGACGGCGATGATCGTGGTGGCACCGGCGAGGGCGGCACCGGCGATGGCCGCCATGCCGACGCCACCGCAGCCGATGACCGCGACCGACTCGCCGCGCTTCACCTCGCCAGTGTTGATCGCGGCTCCGATGCCCGCCATGACGCCGCAGCCGAGCAGGCCGACCGCAGCGGCGTCCGACTCCTCGTCGACCTTCGTGCACTGCCCGGCGGCGACGAGCGTCTTCTCGATGAAGGCGCCGATGCCGAGCGCGGGGGAGAGCTCGGTGCCGTCCTCGAGCGTCATCTTCTGCGTCGCGTTGTGCGTGTTGAAGCAGTACTGCGGCTGCCCCTTCGCGCAGGCGCGGCACTCGCCGCACACGGCGCGCCAGTTCAGGATGACCCGGTCGCCGACCTCGATCTCGGTCACGCCCTCGCCGATCGCCGAGACACGGCCGGTGGCCTCGTGGCCGAGCAGGAACGGGAAGTCGTCACTGATCCCACCCTGCTGATAGTGGAGATCGGTGTGGCAGACACCGCTCGTGATGATGTCGACCACAGCTTCGCCTGGCCCCGGATCGGGGACCAGCACCGTCTCAATCGACACCGGTTCATTCTTGCCACGGACAACTGCACCTTTGACACGGGAGACCATGTGGCAAGGGTAGTCGTAGTCTCTCTGGATGGTCATCCTGATCGATCCGCCTGTCTGGCCCGCGCACGGCACGACCTTCTCGCATCTCGTCTCCGACTCCTCGGTGGATGAGCTGCACGCGTTCGCGGCGAAGGCCGGCATCAGGGGCAGGGCCTTCGACCTCGACCACTACGACGTTCCCGCTGAGCAGTACGGCGCCCTCGTCGCGATGGGAGCCGAACCGGTCGGAGGGTCCGAGCTCGTGCGGCGCCTCGTCGCAGGGGGCGTGCGCGTACCGGCGAGGGACCGGCCGAAGCGAGCCCGCCTCATCCTCGTGCGCCGCTGGGGCGAGCTCGAGCGAGAGATAGCCCGCGACAGGCGGGCGGCGGCGGATGCGCTCCGTGACGACCTGCTTGACGCCTGGTCGGGCACCTCCCGCAACTACCACGACGTCACGCACCTGCTGTCGGTGCTCGACGCCGTCGACACGCTGCGCCGCAGAGCCACCGAGATGGGGTCCCCGCTGAGCGGGCGCGAGTTGCTCACGGCCCGCCTCGCCGCCTGGTTCCACGACGCCGTCTACGAGGGGGCGGCGGGTGACGACGAACGCGCCAGCGCAGCCCTGGCGGTGGAGCGGCTCGGCGCCCTCGGTCTCGAGCCCGAGCTCGTGGAGAACGTCGAGCGCCTCGTGCTGGCCACGATCGACCACCGGGTCCAGCCCGGGGATGCCGCGGGGCAGATCCTCATGGATGCGGACCTCGCCGTCCTCGCGCGTCCTGAGGACGGCTACGCCCGCTACGTCGCCCTTGTCCGCCGCGACTACGCGCATGTGCCAGACGCGCAGTGGCGCATCGGCCGAGCGTCTGTGCTCCGCGCGCTCCTCGGATCAGCTCGCCTCTTCGTCTCGCCCGCGGCCCCCGAGGACTGGGAGCCGCGAGCACGACGCAACCTCGAGCGCGAGCTGAAGGGTCTCGAGGCGAGCACGAGCTGACCAGTCTCGCTGGATGACGTTCCGCAGGGTGCCGCCGCGCGATCGTCTGCCTCGGCGACGCTACGCGCCGACGTAGCGGGCCAGATGCTGCCCGGTGAGGGTCGAGGAATCGTCGACGAGCTGCGCGGGGGTTCCCTCGAAGACGACGGAGCCCCCGTCGTGCCCGGCCCCGGGCCCGATGTCGATGATCCAGTCGGCGTGCGCCATGACGGCCTGGTGGTGCTCGATGACGATGACCGACTTCCCCGACTCGACGAGCCGGTCGAGCAGCGAGAGCAGCTGCCGCACATCGGCGAGGTGCAGACCGGTCGTCGGCTCGTCGAGCACGTAGACGCCGCCCTTCTCGGCCATGTGGATCGCGAGCTTGAGCCGCTGGCGCTCGCCTCCCGAGAGCGTCGTCAGCGGCTGGCCGAGGCCGAGATAGCCCAGGCCGACGTCGACGAGCCGCGCCAGCACCTTGTTGGCCGGCCCCGTCGAGAAGAACTCGTGCGCCTCGTCGATCGACATCGAGAGCACCTCGCTGATGTTCTTCCCGTCGAGCGTGTACTGCAGCACCTCGGCCTGGAAGCGCTTCCCTTCGCACTCCTCGCACACGGTCGACACGGCCGCCATCATCGCGAGGTCCGTGAAGATCACCCCGAGGCCGTTGCACTTCGGGCAGGCCCCTGAGGAGTTCGCGCTGAACAGGCCGGGCTTCACGCCGTTGGCCTTCGCGAAGGCCGTGCGGATCGCGTCCAGCACGCCCGTGTACGTGGCGGGCGTGCTGCGGCGAGACCCACGGATCGACGTCTGGTCGACGACCACGACGTTCGCGGACTTCGGGATCGACCCGTGGATGAGGGAGCTCTTGCCGGAACCAGCGACGCCGGTCACGACCGTCAGCACCCCGAGGGGGATGTCGACGTCCACGTCCTTGAGGTTGTGGCGCGTCGCGCCGCGGATCTCGAGGCTCGACGTCGAGGTGCGAGTCGTGTCCTTCAGCGGGACGCGGTCGTCGAGGTGCTTGCCCGTGAGCGTGCCGGACGCGCGCAGTCCCTCGACCGTGCCCTCGAACATCAGCTCGCCGCCGCCAGAGCCGGCACGCGGGCCGAGGTCCACGACGTGGTCGGCGATCGCGATCGTCTCCGGCTTGTGCTCGACGACCAGCACCGTGTTGCCCTTGTCGCGCAGGCGCAGCAGCAGCTCGTTCATGCGCTGGATGTCGTGGGGGTGCAGCCCGACCGTCGGCTCGTCGAAGACGTAGGTGATGTCGGTGAGGCTGGAGCCGAGGTGACGCACCATCTTCACGCGCTGCGCCTCGCCTCCGGAGAGGCTCCCGGACTCGCGGTCGAGGCTGAGGTAGCCGAGTCCGATGTTCACGAGCGAGTCGAGGGTCTCCTGCAGCGTCGCGATGGCGGGCGCTACCTGCGGGTCCTGCACCCCCGCCATGAAGACGGCCAGGTCGCTGATCTGCATCGACGAGCAGTCCGCGATGTTCTTGCCGTCGATGCGGCAGGCGAGGGCCGCCTGGTTCAGGCGGGTCCCCTCGCAGTCGGGGCAGGCCGTGAACGTGACGGCCCGATCCATGAACGCGCGGATCGCCGGCTGGGCCGCCTCGGGGTCCTTCGACAGGATCGACTTCTGGATGCGCGGGACGAGCCCCTCGTACGTCATGTTCATGTTCAGGGCTGGCACGTGGACCTTCGTCGCCTCCTTGTACAGGAAGTCCTGAAGCTCCTGGTCCGAGTACTCGGCGACCTTCTTGTCGCCGTCGAGGAACGGCGCCTCGGAGTAGCCGCGGACCATCCACCCGTCGACCTTGTAGCCGGGAATGGTGATGGCGCCCTCGTTGAGCGACTTCGAGCGGTCGACGACCTCGTCGAGATCCAGGTCGGTCACGCGGCCTATTCCCTCACAGCGCGGGCACATGCCCTCCGCGAGGTTGAAGCTGAAGTGACCGGCTGGCCCGGCTGAGGGCGTCCCGAGCCTCGAGAAGATGATGCGAAGCATGGTGTGCGCGTCGGTGGCCGTGCCCACCGTTGAACGCGCGTTCGACCCCATCCGCTCCTGGTCGACGACGATGGACGCGCTCAGCCCCTCCAGCACCTCGACGTCGGGCCGAGCCAGGCTCGGCATGAACGACTGCACGAAGGCCGTGTAGGTCTCGTTGATGAGTCGCTGAGATTCCGCGGCGATCGTGCCGAAGACGAGCGAGCTCTTTCCGGAGCCGGAGACGCCGGTGAAGACCGTCAGCTTGCGCTTCGGGATGTCGACGTCGACTCCCTTGAGGTTGTTCTCGCGAGCACCGCGAACGCGGATGGTTTCATACATGCAGTGATCGTAGCGAGCGGCACGCGGTTCGCGGCGGGCAGCCGGACCTCGGCATCGACCGGATGCGGCGCGCGGGCGGCGGGACCAGTGCCTGAGTGTGCTTGCATTTCCCACATGCCCCCGTTCCACTCTCTCGACGATCTTGTCGAACTCGTGACCACCGAACTCGCCCGGGGAGACCTCAGCGCTGTCGCGTCTGCGCTGGGGAGCGCGCCGATGCCCGAGGTCGCCGTGCTGCTCGAACGCCTGCCTGCAGGAGACGCCGGGGTCGCGTTCCGGCTCCTGCCGAAGGACGAGGCCATGACCGTCTTCGAGCGCATGGACGCACCCGCGCAGCGCGAGGTCGTCGCGCAGCTCTCCGACGCCGACGTCGCGAGGGTCTTCTCGGAACTCGACCCAGACGACCGGGTCGCCCTCATGGACGAGCTCCCGGCGAAGATCGCGAAGCGGCTCATCCAGGACCTGCCGGCGGATGAGCGCGGCGGGACGGCCATCATCCTGGGCTACCCGGTCGGCTCCGTCGGCAGGCGCATGACCCCCGACTACGTCCACGTCTACCCGCACGAGCGCGTCGGCGTCGCCCTCGAGCGCATCCGGCAGCGGGGCGGCGACGCGGAGACCATCTACACGATCCCCGTCATCGACGACGAGCGGCACCTGCTCGGTGTCGTGAGCCTCCGGGAGCTCTTCTTCGCCGACCCGGACGACGCGGTCGAGACCCACATGGCCACGGCCTTGTACGCGCACGCCGACGACGACGCCGAGGTGACGGCCCGCACCCTCGTCGACCGGGGCGTGCTGGCGATGCCGATCGTCGACCGCGAGAGCAGACTCATCGGGCTGCTCACGAGCGACGACGCGCACCGGATGGTCGAGGCCGCTCGCGACGAGGACGAGGCCCACGCAGGCGCAGCCGAACCGCTGCGGCGCCCGTACCTGACGACACCGGTCTTCGCCGTCGTCCGCTCCCGCATCGTCTGGCTGTTCGTGCTCGCCGTCTCCGCGATTCTGACGGTGAGCGTGCTCGAGCTCTTCGAGGCGACCCTCGAGCAGCAGGTGGCGCTCGCGCTGTTCATCCCACTCCTGACCGGCATCGGCGGCAACACCGGTTCGCAGGCGGCGACCACGGTCACGAGGGCCCTGGCCATGGGGGAGGTGCGCCCCAGGAACGCCTGGCCGGTCGCGCTCAAGGAGCTGCGGACCGGCATCGTGCTCGGCGTGACGCTCGGGGCCGTCGCGTTCGCTATCGCGACCACGTTCTACGGCATCGGCATCGGCACGGTCATCGGTCTCACGCTGCTGTCGGTCTGCACGATCTCGGCGACCGTCGGCGGCGTCATGCCGCTCGTGGCGAAGTCCATCCGGGTCGACCCCGCCGTGTTCTCGACGCCGTTCATCTCCACGTTCTGCGACGCGACGGGGCTCATCGTCTACTTCTCGATCGCGAAGTCGGTCCTGGGCATCTGAGGCGAGACACGCCCGAGCGAACGCGGTCCAAGAATTCGCTCCGTGCGCCGGTCACCCGGTGAATTCATGGTCGTTCGCGCGCTTTGGCGTCACAAATAGGAGAAATGGGCCAACAAAACCCGGGCCGTAGCTCCGAATCGGGTGCAGCGACCCGAGACGCGGCGTGAACGTATACAACGCGCGTGTCCCCAAAACCGTATCGTGGGGGCGAGGCGTGGTAGCGGAGGACGATTTCCGCGATCGTGCCGGACTCTGGGGGGAGTCCACGGCGCCTGGCGCCGAGAATCAGCAGGAGAGAAGCGAATGTCCAGCACCACGCTCAACGGCGATCACCGCGGGGGAGAGCCGTGGCAGATCGCGGAACGCGACCGGCTCTCCGGCGTCGCGCTCGAGGGCCATGCCCTGACCTTCCTCGTCGGCATGCCGGGGAGCGGCCGCACCACGGTGCTCCGGCAGATGCAGGCGAAGCTCGAGACCGTCGGCGAGGCGCATGTCTGGTGCTCGTCACGCTCGGAGTTGCAACGTGTCCTGGACAGCCTCGCCGACGGGAAGCGCTCGGGGCGTCTCGCGGTGATCGTCGACGACGTCATCGTCGCGCAGGACGACCAGCTCTGGGACCGCATCAGGCGGCTCGTCATGCCAGCGGACGGCGATGAGGCCCCGGACCGGGGGAGCGCCCCGCGATTCCTCATCGCGTCGCTGTCGATGCCGGATTGGGCCTCCGTGCACGGAGCCTCCGGCGTGGTCCTCAGGCCCCGAGACCTCGCCTTCGACGCGTCGGAGCTGAACGCGGTCCTGGCAGCCAACGCGCCAGGCTCGCCTCGAGAACTTCGGATGCAGCTCCTCGACTCGTTCGCCGGGCATCCGCTCACGACTCGCGTCGCGCTGGAGCGATTCCGGGCCAACGCCCACGCCGAAGGCTGGTCCGTCGTCAGCGGCAGCTCGAGTGCCGCCCTGACGCTGCAGGAGCTGCGTCGATTCGACCCGGCCGAGCTCGACCGCGTCGACGCCGTGCGGATGATGCGCGCCACCAGCGTCCTGCGGCGCCTTTCTCGGGAAGATCTCCACCTGCTCGCGCCGGAGCTGACCGGCGACCACTGGTTCGACCAGCTCGCCTCGTCCCCGTACGGCGTCACGGAGATCAACCCGGTGTCCCTCGACGGCGAGTTCGTCTGGCACGCGGACACCTTCGCGCGCCTCAGCGCCGAGCGTTCACCCCACGAGGTCCGTGCGCTCGCCGCGCGGGCCGTGGCGGCCTTCCCCGGCGAGAGCAACGTCATGCAGAGGCTCTTCCTCTCCCTCCGGGCCCGCGCCTGGGGCGAAGTCGAGTCGATCGCGCAGCGCCACTTCAGGACCATCTACGAGTACGCCCCACGCGAGACCGTCGAGGAGATGCTCCAGGCCCCGGCCAGCGTGCTCCCGCGGCTCGTGAGCACGAACCTCCTCATCGCCCTCTTCCGCTGGCGCAGATTCGGCGCCACACGGAGCGTCCTCCACAGCCTGCGCGAGTCCAGCATCGCCACGACGCGCATCGCCGCCAGCGACCCGATCGGGTTGTTCTCGCAGGTCACGAGGCACTCCCTGGCCACCTCCTTCGGGGGAGACCGTGCCGCTGCCGAACGCTGCCTTCGCGACGCGAAGGCCCTCATCCGGGACGCGGACGGGAAGCTGCACGCCGCCCTCCACGCGTCGCCCATCGCCCGCGGTCGCTTCGCGGCCGACTGCCTCGTGCTGGTCTGGGCGGCAACCCTCCTCGAGGACATGCCGCTCGCACTCGAGCTGTCGAACATCGCCGCCGAGCACGGCCAGAGCTTCAACCGCACCGACACCGACGCGCTCCGGCACATCGAGATCATCGGGGTCATCGCCGGCGTGCGTCAGTCCGACGCAGCCAAGCTCACCGGTCGCTCCCTGCCGGGCTTCGCGGACTGCTTCGACCTGCTCGACAACGGCGAGGAAGCGAAGGCGCGCGACTTGGCGCGGCAGCTTCGCGACCTCCCCCGTTCCGTCCTCCCGCACGACACCGGGGCGAGCGTGCGCATCCTCCTCGAGGCCCTCGTGGGCGACGAGGACCCGATCGCCGAGGTCGATGAGCTCCTCGAGCTGAGCGCGGCGTCCTGGCGCGACGGGCTGCCATCCACGCTGCTCACCCTGTCGGCGACGACCTTCTACCTCACGCGCGGACAGAGCGTGCGCGCCCAGAAGGCGGCGGACTACTCCGGCGCGGAGGGCGACTGCTACGTGAGCGTCGCGCGCGCCCTCGTCGAGCTCGCGAACGGCCGACCCGGGGAGGCCCTCGCCCACGCCGAAGCCGCCCTCGCCGACGACAAGATCGCCCCGCGCTTCGCGTCCATCGCGCGCACGCTCGCGGCCCTCTGCGTGCTCCGGCTCGGCAACCTGGATGCGGCCGCCAACCGCATCGCAACGATGGCCACGCAGTGCCTCGACGATCGCAACGCCAGGTTCGCCCTGCGCTTCGCGACAACAAGCGACGCCGCGCTCATGACCTCCATCAGCGACAGGCTGCCGAAGCGCATCGCCGACCTGCTGGTGGTCTCCGCACTCGACTCGCGGCCCCTCTCCGACTCCACCGTCGGCGAGGAGCTCTCGAGCGCCGAGATCGAGGTCCTGCGCCTCGTCGGGAGGAACTGGACTAACGCGCAGATCGCCGCGCAGCGCTTCGTCTCCGTGCATACGGTCCGCGCGCAGCTCCGCAGCGTGTTCCGCAAGCTCGGCGCGAGTGACCGCCGCTCGGCCGTGGCGGCAGCTGAGCGGCGGGGGCTGCTCGACTAGCTTCCCTGCGCCTGCGCCGTGCTGCGCGTCGCAGCGGCGTGATCGGCGAGACGCTGCAATCCCTCTTCGAGGGAGACCGCGGGCGACCACTCGAGGTCGGCGCGGGTGCGGCGCTGGTCGAACCAGTGCGCGGTCGAGAGCTGCTCGGCGAGGAAGCGCGTCATGGGCGGCTCATCCTGACCCGGTCGGATGCGCCACACGCCTTCGATGATCGACCCCGCGGCACGAGCCACCCCGGCTGGGATGCGCAGTCGCGGCGGTGGCGCGCCGCCGGCCAGGCAGATGCCCTCCATGAGCTCGGCGACGGTGCGCGGCTCGCCGTTCGTGATCACGTAGCTGTTGCCGTGCGCGGCGGGCGCTCGACGGAGCGCCGCTGCGATCCCGGTTGCGGCGTTGTCGACGTAGCAGGAGTCGATGAGCGCGGCTCCGCGTCCGAGGATCGGGAGGGTCCCCTTCGTGGCGCGCTCGAGGATGCGCCCGATGAGCTGCGTGTCGCCCGGCCCCCAGACGAGGTGGGGACGAACCGCGACCACCGCGAACTCGGGGGCGTCCGCCGCGAGGGCGAGCAGCTCGGCCGTCGCCTTCGTACGGGCGTAGCTGCCGTGCGCGAGATCGGGCCTCGCCTCATCGGCGCTCGCGCCGTGGATGGCGGCGCCGAAGTGCGCCACCGACGGGGAGGACACCATGACGAAGCGTGTGGCGCCAGCGGCCCTCGCGTGTGCGAGCAGACGCTTCGTTCCCGTGACGTTGACGGCCTCGAACTCGTGTTCCGCGCCGCTCAGCGACACCTTGGCGGCGAGGTGCACAACGCCCTCGGCGCCAGCGACGGCTCGTTCGACGGCAGCCTCGTCGGTGACCGATCCGAGCGCATCCGTCACCCCGTCGATGCCGCTGGGACCGCGCTGCATCGTCGTGACCTCGTGGCCGCTGTCGCGCAGCTCGGTCGCGACGGCGCGCCCCAGCATTCCGCTCGCGCCCGTGACGAGAACCCTCACGGCGCCGAGACCCGTTCCCCGGAGAGCGCGCGCTCAGCCCAGGCGGCCAGCGCGCTCCGGTCGATCTTCGAGTTGTGCCTGATGTCGGTGGGGAGCTCAGGCACGATGAAGGCGGCCGCGATGGGATGCGTCGTGGACGCGCGCAGGGCGTCGGCGAGTTCCGCTTCGGCGACGCGCACCCGACGGGTCGGCTCCCGCGTCTCGAGCACCGCAACCGCCTGCGCCGTGCCGGCTGGGCCGACCCCGACGACGGCAGCGCGCCGAACCCATGGCAGCGTCTCGAGGTCCTGCTCGGTGCCGACGGGCGCGAGGGGTCCGTCCGCTGTCACGAACACGTGTGGGAGTCGGCCCTCCACCCAGAGGCGGCCTTCGTCGTCGAGGTGGCCGACGTCGCCCGTGCGATGCCAGCGCCCCTGTGGGGGCAGTTCGCGCGCTGCGGCGCGGTCCGTCATCGCGAGTCGGTCGTAGCGCTCTTTGAGGTGCGGGGCGCTGATGACGATCTCGCCGAGCACGCCGGGCTCGTCGGAGGGCTCGCCCCGCGCGGCTCCAGTGGAGTCGAGGGCGCTGATGCGCACCACGTTGCTGCCGATGGGCGTGCCCACGCAGACCCCGTCGTCGGGGGCGAGCGCCGCGGCCGAGATGCCGTCGCGGTCGATGTCGGTCACGAGCAGGCACTCGGTCATGCCGTAGGGCGTGTGCGCGTCGGCGTTCGGCATGAGCGTGCAGGCATCGTCGAGCAGCCTCGCGCCGATGGGCGCGCCCGTCGAGAGGAACGTCTGGACGCGCTCGAGCGCCGCACGCTGCGTCGCGTCGAGCGCGTCTCGGGTCGCGACGACGTTGAGGATCGCCGCTGGCGACAGGAACACGATGCGGGCGTCCGCCGCGATGACCGCGTCGGCAACAGCCGTCGCCGTCAGTGTGCGTGGCGAGGTGACGTCCATGTCCGGGGTCACTGATCGTGTTCCGAGGGCCGGGCCGAGCAGCGCGAACGGCGCGAACCCGGTGACCAGGCCTGATTCGGCGGTGACGCCGTAGGTGTCGCGAAGCGTGTCTCGCACGGCCTGCAGCTGGTGATGCGTGTACACGACGCCCTTGGCGGGTCCCGTGGAGCCGGAGGTGAAGAGCACCGCTGCGAGGTCGTCGGGGCCGGGGGCATCGGGAAGGGGCGCGCCGCGCCCGAGCTCGGCGACCTCGGCGAGCGAGTGGGCGACCCCGAGGGCCGCGCGACTGCTGGCGGGGATGCTCGTGGCACTGATGCGGAGGCCCGGCCAGCCGAGCACCTTCGCCGCGGTCAGCCCGGGGACCTGCCCGATGACGACGTCGGGCCACGCGCCACGGACGGCACGCGAGAGGCCTGTGACGCCGAGGCCCGCGTCCGCGACGACGACGACTGCGCCGATCCGCAGGCAGGCGTAGACGATGGCGGTGAGGGTCACGCCGGGCTGCACGAGCAGCGAGACGCGGTCTCCGCGGCGGACGCCGACGGCGCTCAGCCCCGCGGCGAGCTCGTCGACGCGGGCGGCGAGCTGACGCCAGGACACGGCGAGCGGTGCCCCGTCGGGACCGCGGCCCATCTCGAGCGCGGCGACGGACGGGTCGTCACGGTGCTCGTCGAGGGCCGCCCACATGGGTGCGGAGCTGTGGACGCTGACCGGGGCGGGGGAGTTCGCCGGCTGCTCGCGCCGGCGCGCACGACCGGCGGCGACGTCGTCGAGCCAGGTGAGGAGATGCGTCGCGTACGGGGCGTCCTCGGCGATGAGGTGGCCAGCGCCTTCGAAGCGGTGCACCTCGGCGTGGGGGAGCCGACGCATGAGGTCGCCGAGGTAGAGGTCGGTGAAGATCGGGTCGCGGGGGCCCCAGAGCAGCAGGGCGGGCACCTCGAGCTTCGCGACGCCCGATGAGACTCCGAGCAGCGCTTCGTGGCTCTCGGTGTCCTCGTCGACGGGGATGTCGGCGACGAACTGTTCGATGCCGAGACGCGACGCGCGGTCCGGGTACGGCGCGGAGTACGCGGCCTTCACCTCGGTCGGAAGAGGGGGATTCGCAAGGGCGAGCGTCGTCCGCAGGAACGCCGGGCTCGTCGACGTGGAAGCGCGCAGCACCGGACCGAAGCGTGCGAGCCGCAGTGCCGCCGGGATGGGCAGGTCGCTCGGCTGGTCGACGGCGGTGTTGAGGGAGGCGACGGCGGCGAGCAGCTCGGGGTGGCGGACCGCCCAGCCGAGGGCGACGACGCCGCCCCAGTCGTGGCCGAGCGAGACGACGCGGCCGTCCAGCGCGAGCTCGGCGGTGAGGGACCCGAGGTCGAGGATGCGCTGCTCGAGCGTGCGTCGCACGTCGGTTCGCTCGGAGAAGCCCATGTCGAGCTGGTCCACCGCGACGACGCGCCAGGCGGTGCCTCCGGACTCGGCGGCTGCGAGCGACTCGTTGGCGAGGGCGCGCCACAGGTAGGACCACGTCGGGTTGCCGTGCACAGCGAGGACCGTGCCGACCGTCTCGATGCCGAGCTGCGCCAGCGCCGGCCCGGTGTCGAGGACATGCCAGCCCCGCCGGGTGCCGGCGTCCGCGCCGACGCCCGGAGCATCGACGATGCGGCTGAACCGGTCTTGGAGCCCGGGCAGGCCGGAGGGTGGGCGTGTGGCCGACCTCACCACTTGAGTTCCATCATCGCCGTGTTCAGGCCTGAACCGACCCCCATGAGCAGCACTCGGTCGTCGCGCTTCAGCGTGCTCGACTGCAGGTCGAGCGTGATCGGGATGGAGGCGGGGCCGACGTTGCCGAGCGTCGGGTACGTCGTGGGCACTCGCTTCCTGTCGAGGCCGACGGCCTTGACGATCGCGTTCGTGTGCACGCGGGAGACCTGGTGGGTGATGTAGTGGTCCATCGACGACCAGTTCCAGTCGGCCTGGGCTTCCTTCCAGGCGGAGACGACGAGGTCGAGTCCCCCCTTGAGGAGCGCCTTCGCGTCGGTGAACATGCCCTGGACGCTGCCGACGCAGAGCTCGTGGAACTGGGTGGCCGCCCGGGTCACGCCGCCGAGGATCTGGTGGCCCTCCGGATGCTCGTCGGTGCGGCCGAGCACGGCCGCCGCCGCCCCCGAGCCGAGCGTGAGACTCGCGAACTCGCTCATGAAGTCCTCGCGGCCGATGTCGTCGCGCAGCAGGCGGTTGATGGTGTTGACCTGGATCTCGTCGGCGTCCTCGCCGTTGACGATGATGGCGTAGCGGATCTGTCCGGCCTCGATCATCTGGGCGGCGAGCGTCATGCCGTTCACGAAGCCCAGGCACGCGTTTGCGATGTCGAAGTTGACGGCCGAGCTCGGCATCCCCAGACCGTGGTGCATGCGGACGGCAACCGAGGGCTCGAGGTGCGTGCGGGTCACGGAGGTGTTGATGAGGAGGCCCACGTCGCTGGCGTCGACGCCAGCACGCCGCAGCGCCTCCTGGCCCGCGGCCACGGTCGCGTCGGTGAAGGACTCGCCGTCGGCCCAGTTTCGCCGTTCGGTGACCCCGGCGACGCGCTCGAGGAGGTTGCCGGGGAGTTTCAACCGCTTCAGGCCCGTGGCGAGCTGGCCTTCGATGTCCGAGGAGGCGGTGGCCTTCGACGGAAGGCGGCTCGCGACCGACAGCAGCGAGACGTTGTGGAAGCGAGTAGTCGCGTTACCTGTCATAGATGTGATTTGCGTCCTGAGCCGTACGAGGGGTGTGGAGGGGCGTAACCACGTCAGTCTAGGTGTTCGACGGTGACCGAACTCTCAGGCCGAATCAATAGCGTGCAGAGATGTTGCCAAGTGATATTCCCACCCATGAAGATCTGCTTGAACTGACCGAGTACCGGGGCGAGGGCAGCGTGAGCATCGCCATCCCGGCATCGAGTGCTCCGAGCGAGTCGGAGGCTCTTCGACTTGAGCTGCGCGCGGCGGTGAGCCAGGCGGCGAAGGAGCTCGAGGCGCTCGGCCTGGACCGGACGCGAATCGCGAAGACCCTCGATCCAGCGAAGCAGCTGGAGTCCGATCCTGAGTTCTGGCGGGCGCAATCCCGGTCGCTCGTCATCCTCGCCTCACCTGACCGCTTCCGCACCTTCCGCCTCGCGAATCGCCTCGGCCAGCATGTCGCCGTCGGCGACCGCTTCGATGTCGGCGCACTCCTGCGGGCCACCACCTTCCCGAACTGCGGGTTCGTGCTCGGGCTCTCCCGAGGCGAGGTGACGCTCTTCGAGGTGCTCGCCGACGCGAAGCCGCGCCAGCTGCCCATCGAGGGGCTCCCCGACGACCTCCCTCTGGTGCTCGAGCACACGACGACGGGCGGACGCTTCGACCGACAGCGAGCGCAGGGCACGACGGGCGACCGCATCGGCCACGAGCGGTTCGCGAGGATCGTGCAGGAGCAGGTCATCCCGATCCTCCGGGAATCGGGCGCACCGCTCATCCTCGCGGCGACGGGCGACTTCGACACCGCGTACCGGGCCGTGAACGAGTACCCGGGGCTCCTCGAGCAGCGCATCGGAGCGCATCCCGGGTCGTTGGCCGCCGGCGAGCTCGACGCGAAGGCCCGCGGCATCCTCGACGACCACTACCGCAGCGAGATCAACACGTGGCGCGAGGAGTTCGGGACGAAGCGCAGCAACGGGCACGCGACGACCTCGATCAACGAGGTGGCGAGGGCCGCGTCGCAGGGCGCCGTCGCTGAGCTCTACTTCGACATGGACTCCACGCTCGAGGGGGAGCTCGACGAGCACGGCGGGCTGACGCGCGCCGAGACCCCCGGTCCGCACACCTACGCGATCGTCGACGAGATCGCGGCGCGCGCCCTCAAGCACGGCGCGAAGGTCAGGGCAGTGCGCAGGGGCGACCTGGTCGACGGTGCGGAGGTGGCCGCGACGCTGCGCTACCCGCTGGACGCCACCGCGTAGGCCGGCGACAGGGCCCGACGGGGGTGGGGTGCGGACTCGGATCGAGTCGGCGCCCCACCCTTTCCCGTGCGTCCCCTCACGCGCCGCCGAACCGGAGCGCCTCGGCGTCGAGGCGGTTCTGGGCCTGCTCGATCGTCCGCGACGAGTAGGTGCCGGATGACCTGGCGTCGAGCAGCGCGAGCTGGGCGTTCTCGAGCAGGATGCGCGTGAGCTCTCGGCGCTGCAGGTGCGCGTCGTCGAGATCCTCGTCAAGCTCCGCGCGGTTGGCGAGGAGGCCGCCCATGCGAGACGCGAGCGCGCGCACCTGCTCGAGGACCTCCGGGTCGTACGCCTGTCCGTCCGCGCGCCGCAGCTCGGGGTTCGCGAGCGAATCCTGTGCGACCTCGAAGACCTCGTCAGCGAGGCTCGAGAGCTCCCGCGCGTCTGCCTGCGCGTCGGTGCCGGTCACGCCGAGCCGCTTGATGAGCCAGGGGAGCGAACCGCCCTGGACCACGAGCGTGACGATCGCGACGGTGAAGGCGATGAGGATGAGCTGCGGTCGGTACGGGAAATCCGAGGGCAGCGACTGCGCGGCAGCGAGCGTCACGACGCCCCGCATCCCCGACCAGGCGAGCACGGCTCCACCGCGCCAGCCCAGCCCCTCGTCCCGGTAGAACGCCATGTCCGCGCTCGCCCGCTTCGCCCGGTCGAGCAGGCGTGGCCGCACGTTGTCCTTGCCGGCGACGCGCTCAAGGAACCGGTCGAGGCGAGGAGCGACGAGCGTGGCCCTGCGCTGTTCGCTGCGGAGCATCAGCACCAGGGGAATGACGAACGCGACCCTGATGAGGACGAGGGCCGCGGTCGCGAGGAGCCCGATGCCGACCGCGTGCAGGAGGCCGATGCCGTCCTCGTCGCCGTCGACCGACTCGATGAGCGCCGAGAGCTCGAATCCCATGAGGAGGAAGACGCCGTTCTCCAGGAGCAGCTGCGCCGTGCGCCAGTTGGTGCGCTCGCTCATGCGGTCCTGTGGACTGAAGCGGCTGGCACTCGCGTGCCCTGTGACGAGACCGGCGACGACGACGGCGAGCACGCCGGAGCCACCGATCTCCTCGGTGGGCACGTAGGCCAGGAACGGCACCGTGAACGAGATCGCGGTCGTGAGCACGGGGCTGCCCAGCTTCGAGCGCACGAACACGGTGACTGCACCGACAACGGCGCCGAGCACAACGGCGAGCGCCACGGCGAGCACGAAGTCGCCGACCGCACCCCAGAACGAGAGGGCCCCGGCCGTCGCCGCGATGGCACTGCGCAGCATGACGAGGGCCGTCGCGTCATTCACGAGCCCCTCGCCCTCGAGCACCGTCACGAGACGGGGTGGCAGCCCGAGCCGCTTGCCGATGGCTGTCGCCGCCACGGCGTCCGGCGGGCTGATGACGGCGCCGAGCGCGACCGCTGCGGCGAAGTTCAGCTCCGGGAGCAGCGCGAAGAGGAGCAGCCCGCTGCCGAACGCGGAGATGATCACGAGCAGCACGGACAGGCCGGTGATGGAGCGCAGGTTGCGGCGAAAGTCGGTCAGCGGAACGTTCACGGCGGCCGAGTAGAGGATCGGCGGGAGCACGATCGTGAGGATGATCTCCGGCGGGAACTCGAAGTCGGGGACCCCGGGGAGATAGCCGACGCCGATGCCCACGAGGACCAGCAGGATGGGCGCGGCCACCCCGAGCCTCGGTGCGATCGCGGCGACCGCGACGATGATGAGGATCGCGGCGACGCCGAAGACTGCGAGTTCGAGCTCCATGGAACAGCAGACTAATCGGCTGGGGAAGCCCGGCCGCCCCGGGACGCGCGTCGAAATGTTGCACTCCATTTCGGTCGGTGACGCGCCCCGACGCCCGGCCTCCACGCACGGACCTACGATCGGGCAACTCCACGCACCGTCAGCACCTCTGCTCCGGCGTTCGTGGGGCCCACGATCCCGTGAGAGAGGCACCATGACGAGACGCCAAGGACCCGGACGATTCACGGTCGGACTCGCCCTCCAGGGAGCTGGCTGGCATCCGGCCGCCTGGACGGTCCTCCCGCGCGGTGACGGCACCAGGCTCACCGAGCTCGGCTACTGGCGCGACCTCGTGCAGCACGCCGAACGAGCCGGCATCGACTACGTCACCTTCGAGGACGCCTACCAGATCGAGGGGGGCGCCCCAGACTGGGAGGCGCCCCGCGACCTCGCCGAGGTGTCGCTCGACGCGACCCTCCTGGCAGCGTCGCTCGCACCGCTCACGAAGCGCATCGGGCTGGTCCCGACCATCGGTCTGACGCACGCGGAGCCCTTCCACGCGGCCACGAGCATCCAGACCCTCGACCACGTCTCGCTCGGCCGTGCCGGACTGCGCGCGAAACTGAGCGCGAGTGCGGCCGAGGCCGCGAGCTTCGGCCGCAAGAGCTCGCTCGGCCTCGACGCGATCTTCGCGGAGGGCACCGACGCGGTCGAGGTCATCCGCCGACTCTGGGACAGCTGGGAAGACGACGCCGTCATCCGCGACGAGAGCACCGGCCGCTTCATCGACGCCGATCGCCTGCACTACGCCGACTTCGAGGGAGAGCACTTCAGCGTCAAGGGGCCATCGATCGTGCCCCGCTCACCGCAGGGCCAGCCCCCCGTCTTCGCCCTCGCGCAGGCCGAGGAGTCGTTCGACTTCGCGGCTCGGCAGGCAGATGTCGTGTTCATCACTCCGGGTCGCTCGACGGTCGCGGAGCTGGTGGCGACCATCAGGGACGCGGAGCTGCGTGTGGGCCGCACGGGGGAGCCGCTGCGCATCGTCGCCGACCTGGAGATCTTCCTCGGCGACGAAGACGGCTCCACCGAAGAGCACTTCCGCGCCCTCGACGAGCGTGTCCGCGCGGACTCCGGGTATCGCAGCGACACGAGGGTCGTCGTGCGCTCGAACGTCATCACGGCAGAGCTCATCGCGAAGTACGCCGACGCTGGCCTCGACGGCGTCCGCGTCCGCCCGCTCACGCACGGCGACGTGGCCGAGTTCGTCGACCGCGTTCGGCCGATGCTCGAGGCCAGGGGCATCGTCGCGCCCCCGAACCCGCGCGAGAAGTCGCCGAGCCTTCGAAAGACGTTCGGCCTCGTCCCTCGGCCGGCCAACCGGTTCGCAGCCTCCCACGCGGAGCGGCCCGGAACCGCAGGCTCCGCAGCGACTCGCGCTCCCAGGAGCTCCACGCAGGCGGCACCCGCACGAAAGGCACACCGCGCATGACCAGCTCACCACTCAAGCAGGTCCACCTCGCCGCGCATTTCCCCGGCGTCAACAACACCACCATCTGGACCGACCCGGACGCCGGGAGCCAGATCGACCTCGCCTCCTTCCGCACCTTCGCGGAGACAGCGGAGCGCGGCAGGTTCGACTACCTCTTCCTCGCAGAGGGGCTGCGGCTCCGCGAGCACAAGGGGCGCATCCACGAGCTCGACGTCGTCGGTCGCCCCAACACGCTCGTGATCCTCGCCGCCCTCGCGAGCCTCACCACCCACATCGGGCTCGTCGGCACGCTCTCCTCCACCTTCAACGAGCCCGCCGACCTCGCACGCCAGCTCGCGACGCTCGACCACCTCTCCGGTGGCAGGGCGGGCTGGAACGTCGTCACCTCAAGCGACGCCTTCCATGGCCAGAACTTCCGCCGCGGTGGCTTCCTCGAGTACTCGGAGCGCTACGAGCGCGCCGAGGAGTTCGTGCGGCTCTCGAAGCGCCTCTGGGACTCCTGGGAGTCCGACGCGATCGCTGCGAACCCAGGCCGTGGAGAGTACCTGCGCCAGGACGGCGTGCAGCGCATCAACCACGTCGGCAAGCACTTCGACATCGAGACCATCTCGAACGTGCCGCGAAGCCCGCAACGGTACCCGGTCATCGTGCAGGCCGGCGACTCGCCGGCGGGGCGCGACTTCGCATCCGCGAACGCCGAGATCATCTTCTCGCTGCACGCGGCCTTCGAGGACGGCAAGCGGTTCTTCGACGACGTCAAGTCCCGCCTCCCCGCCGTCGGGAGGTCGAAGGACTCGCTCCTCATCATGCCCGCCGCGACCTTCGTCGTGGGGGACTCCGAGGCGGATGCACGCGAGCGGTCCCGCGAGGAGGCACTCGCCCAGATCAGCCCGCAGACGGCGATCGCGATGCTCGAGCAGGTGTGGGGGAGGGACCTGTCCGACGTCGACCCGGACGGGCCGCTTCCCGACCTCGAACCCGGCGACCAGCTCATCCGTGCCGGTCAGGCCAACGACCTCTCCAAGCAGCGCGCCCAGATCTCGAAGTTCCGGGAAATCGCGGAGCGCGAGTCGCTCAGCGTCCGAGAGCTCATGCTGAAGCTCAACACGCGCCACACGTTCGTCGGAACCGGCTCCCACATCGCCGACGAGATCTCACGCTACGTGCAGGGCGGTGCCGCGGACGGGTTCGTGATCGTCCCCTCCCTCATCCCGAACGGGCTCGACCGGTTCGTGGACGAGGTCATCCCCGAGCTGCAGGAGCGCGGCGTGTATCGCGAGGAGTACACGCCGGGAGCGACCCTCCGCGAAACCCTCGGCCTGCCGTCCGAGCCGCCGTCGGCGGAGGCACCGAGCGGTCAGCTGCTCGGCACAGGAGGTGCCGTCGGGGCCTGAGCTCCCGGCGCGTGGACGAGTGCCCCGAGTGCGCCGCGACGTCAGCGCTGGAGCGGCGCGAGGCCTCGCGCGTCGAGCGCGGTCTCCAGAAGGCCGACGGCCCTCGGCCCCACGCCGTGCAGCGACAGG
The DNA here is from genome assembly GCF_008831075.1 of Pseudoclavibacter terrae. Lineage (GTDB taxonomy): Bacteria > Actinomycetota > Actinomycetes > Actinomycetales > Microbacteriaceae > Pseudoclavibacter > Pseudoclavibacter terrae. The sequence continues at coordinate 322,785 of NZ_WBJX01000002.1, forward strand.
AGGTGCTCGCGGCTCGCTCCAGCGACGTCTCCGAGCATCGTCTGGCCAGCCTCCGCCAACGCGCGCGTCGCCGGAGCGCCGATCCCGAGGCGCGCGAGCGGTTCCGCGTCGCCCGTCGAGGGCTCGGCGGGGCCCCGATGCACGCCGAAACGGTCCTCTGGGTCGATCCGGCCCAGCAGCTTCTGGGAGAGGCGGCCGAGCGTGCTGAACTCCTCCGGGGTGAGGGCGTCGACGATGAGCTCGCGCACCTTGGCGACGTGCCCTGGCGCGGTCTCCTCGAGGAACGACATCCCCTCGTCGCTGAGCTTGGCGATCTTCGCCCGGCGATCGTCTGGGTGGCTCGTGCGCTCGACGTAGCCTCGCTGCTCGAGACCGAGGACGACCCTGGAGAGGCGGGGGAGCGTCGCGTTGGTGCGCGTCGCGAGGTCGGTCATCCGCAGGCTGCGCCCCGGCGATTCCGAGAGTACGGCCATCACGAGGTACTCGTAGTGCGTGACGCCGGCGTCATTGCCGAGCTGAGTGTCGAGTGCCCCCGGGAGGAGCTCGACGACCCCGATGAAGTGCAGCCACGAGTGCTGCTCGTCTGCGGTCAGCCATCTGGGTTCGGTCATTGCCCCATTGTCCCGACTTTTAGTTGTAGATGCAAGTTTTTGAGTGCTACGGTTCCTGGCATGACGACAACAGACGGCGACAAGCTCGACGCAGGCACCGGCATGGGCCTCGTCTCCCTCCACGTCGGCGACCTCGCCGCGCAATCCGAGTACTACCGAACTGCCCTCGCGCTCGAGCCGATGGCTGAGGCCGACGGCGAGATCACGCTCGGCCGTGGGCAGACTCCGCTGGTGCGCCTGCGCCACACCCCGGGCCTCCCGATTCCTTCGCGCCGTGCCGCTGGGCTCTTCCACACGGCGCTCCTCTTCGAGACGCCGAGCGACCTCGCCGCGACGGTCTACCGAGCCGCACAGCACAAGCGCTCGCAGTTCGTCGGCTCCTCCGACCACCACGTGAGCGAGGCGTTCTACTTCACCGATCCGGAGGGCAACGGCATCGAGCTCTACACCGACCGGCCCCGCGACACCTGGCTCGACGCCTCAGGCCGCATCGCCATGTCGACCGAGTTCCTCGACCCGAACGCCTACCTGCGCGCCAACCTCGTCGAAGCGACCGCGGATGCGCCGAACACCGCAGCAGCCGACGTCGGCCACGTGCACCTGCAGGTCGGCGACGTCGACACCGCTCGAGGGTTCTACGTCGACACCCTCGGCTTCGAGACGACCACGACCTATCCGGGTGCCCTCTTCGTGAGCGCAGGCGGCTACCACCACCACGTCGCCCTCAACGTGTGGAACAGCGCGGGAGCCGGCCCCCGAGCCGCGACTCTCGGACTCGGCCAGCTCACCATCGAGGTGCCTGCCCGCGACGAGCTCGATGCGGTCGCCGACCGACTTCGGGGCGCAGGCCTGCAGTTCGCGGATGACGGCGCCTCCATCACCGTGCTGGACCCGTGGCGCTCCGAAGTGGTGCTGCGAACACGCGACCAGGCGGTCGCCGCATGAGCCACCTCGCCATCACGACGGCCCTCACCTCCGCTGGGGGAAGCCTTCAGGACGAGGCGACCGCCCGTCCGATCCTGCTGCTCATGCACGGCTACGGCTCCCACGAGGACGACCTCACCAGCCTCCTCCCGTCACTCGGCGACGCCTTCGCCTGGGCCTCGCTCCGCGCGCCGCTCGTTCTCCGCGAGCAGACACCCGCCGAGGTCGGCTCGTACGCGTGGGTGCCCATCGAGCGCCCCGGGCTCCCGGACCCGGCGCAGGCCGCGGCCGCGACCCACGCAGTGCTCGCCTGGCTCGACGAGCACACGCCGCCGACTGCGAGCATCATCCCCGTCGGGTTCTCCCAGGGTGGGCTCATGGTGACGCAGCTCCTCCGACGCGACCCGCAGCGGTTCGCGCGGGGCGCCGTGCTCTCCGGCTTCTCCCTCCAGGGCGAGCAACCCGGTGACGCCGAGCTGGCACGCATCCGCCCGCCGGTGTTCTTCGGTCGCGGAGACCGGGACCAGATCATCAGCGACACGACCTTCGAGCGCACCACGGGCTGGCTCGCGGAGCACGCCACCCCGACGGAGAAGGTCTACCCGGGGCTCGCGCACGGCATCTCGCCGCAGGAGCTCCAGGACCTCGCGGCGTTCCTCGCCTGAGGACCTGCCACGCGGAATGTGACCCCGCGTGTCCCCCTGGTACTCGAGATTTCGGCCGCCCGCTTCCGCTGGCGGCCGTCTTCCTAGTCTCTGGACATCCCCACCACGAAGGAGTCCAGATGACCCGCTCGACCAGATCCCTCTCCGCTGCCGCCCTCGCTGCGGTCGGGATGATGGCCCTGGCGTCGTGCGCCGGGCAGTCCGGGGCGACTCCGGCGGCGGATGCGGACCCCGTGCAGGGCGGCAACCTCCGCGTCGGCATCCTCAGCGACATCGGATGCATCGACCCAGCGCAGGTCGGCAACAACAACAACGTCAACATCGCCCGCCAGACCGTCGCGTCGCTCACGACGCAGGACGTCGAGACGGGTGAGGTGCTGCCGTGGCTCGCCGAGTCGTGGGAGATCTCCGACGACGCCAAGGAGTTCACCTTCACCCTCGCCGAGGGCCCGACCTTCGCCGACGGCACGCCGATCGACGCGGAGGCCGTCAAGGCCAACGCCGAGGGCATCCAAGCGCTCGGCGCGAAGTCGCCGCTGGGCAATCTCTACCTGGCCGGCCTCGAATCGGTGACGGTCGTCGACCCGCAGACCGTCACCTACACCTTCGCCGAGCCGTCCGCGCAGTTCCTGCAGGCGACCTCGACCTTCACGCTCGGGCTCGTCTCCACGGAAAGCAGCAAGCTCAGCCAGGAAGAGCGCTGTGCCGGCAACCTCGTCGGTTCCGGCCCGTTCTCCGTCGAGTCGTACACGCCGAACGCCGAGACCGTGCTCACCGCGCGCGAGGACTACGCGTGGGGTGCGTCCACGACCGGGAACACCGAGCGTCCCTACCTCGACACCATCACGTACTCGGTCATCCCAGAGGCCTCGACCCTCACCGGCTCGCTCCAGTCCGGTCAGCTCGACGTGTCGACCGACGTGTCCTTCGTCGACCTCGACCCGCTCAAGAGCGCCGGAGCGACCGTCGAGAACCGGGCGAACCCGGGCGTCGTGTACAACCTCATCCCGAACGCCTCCCACCCCATCCTCTCGGACGAGAAGGTGCGCCTCGCCGTGCAGAAGAGCATCAACCGCGAGGAGCTCCTCGCGCTCCTGACGCCGGAGGACAGCCCGGCGACGAGCGTGCTCGCAACCTCGACCCCGTACTACAGCGACAAGAGCGACATCCTCGAGTTCAACACCGAGGAAGCCGCCAAGCTGCTCGACGAAGCAGGCTGGACCGAAGGAGCCGACGGCGTCCGCGAGAAGGACGGGCAGAAGCTGACCTTCGAGCTCGCCTACTGGCAGCCGACCACGAACGTGCTCGAGCAGGTGCAGGTGCAGCTGGCAGCCGTCGGCATCGACCTCCAGCTCCGCGAGGCACCCATCGCCGACGTCACTGCCATCAACGACGGCACGCAGCCGTTCACCTGGGCAAACATCACCCGCGCCGACCCGGACGCGCTGCGCATCTTCTTCTCGGCCGAAGGCGGCAACAAGTACAACTACCGCGAGGTGGGCCCGATCGACGAGGTCCTCAACTCGCAGGCGGCCGTCATCGACGCGGATGCGCGCCAGACCTCGGTCGACGACGCCGTCACGCAGCTGCTCGAGGAGGGCTACGCAGTTCCCGTCATCCAGCTGTCGACGAACCTCGTCCAGGCGCCCGGCGTGCAGGGCACCCAGTTCGAAGCGTCCAGCCGACTCGACTTCTCGGCAGCCTGGAAGGCCGCGGAGTAGTTCATGGTCCGCTACTTCGCTGGCAGGCTCGCCCTGGGGATCCTGGTCCTCTGGGCGGCCTTCACGCTCTCGTTCCTCCTGCTCTACCTTCTCCCCGGTGACGCGGCCGCAGTGGCCGCGGCCGGTGGAGGTGAAGGCGCGGCCGATCCTGCGGCCGTCGAGGCGCTGCGTGCGGAGCTCGGGCTCGACGCCCCGTTCCACGAGCAGTACCTCGCGGCCCTCGGCGGGGCCCTGGTGCTCGACTTCGGCAGCTCCGTCCAGAACGGCATCCCGGCAACCGAGGTACTTGCCCGCGCCCTCCCGTCCACGGCCACGCTCGCTGGCGCAGCGCTTGTCCTCTCCATCGTCGGCGGCGTCGGCCTCGCGCTCGTCAGCAACCTCGTCCGGTCGTCCTGGCTGCGCGGCATCCTCCAGTCGCTGCCGTCGCTCGCCATCGCCGTCCCGACGTTCTGGCTGGGCCTGCTGCTCCTGCAGGTCTTCTCGTTCCAGCTCGGCTGGGTGCCGGCCTTCGGAAGCACCGGAATCGTCGGGCTCATCCTGCCCGCGCTCACGCTGTCCATCCCGACGGGGGCCTACCTCGCGCAGGTGCTGACGCGCAGCCTCCACGAGACGCTCGCGCGGCCGTTCGTCGAGCAGGCGAGGGCCAAGGGCGCGGGAGACACGCGCATCCTCGTCCGCCACGCTCTGCGCAACGCGGCCCTCCCGACCCTCACGATCGGCGGCGTGCTCGTGGGCCAGCTCCTCGCCGGCACCGTCGTCACCGAGACCGTCTTCTCCCGCGACGGCATCGGCCGCATGATCGTGACGGCCGTCGCGAACCGCGACATCCCGCTTGTCATGATCGCTGTCGTCTTCGCCGCGGTCGTGTTCGTCGTGACCAACCTCATCGTCGACGCGCTCTACCCGCTCATCGACCCGCGCCTGACGCATTCCACGAAACAGCAGCGCCCCTCGTCGAAGGGGCGATCAACGCCCCAGCCGACGCCCGGGCTCGTCCCGAACGAGCCGGCTGCCGCGAGGAAGAACGAGGTCCCAGCATGAGCCAGCGACTTCTCGAGACCGAGCCGGGCCTCGCCCCGCTCAGCCGCACGGAACGCTACGTCGCACCCAGCGCCGGGGACAACCCGGAACACCGGGACGCCCCGGACGGGCGAGAACAGATAATCGCTGAGCGGACGCCGCAGCCGGTGCCGGAGGCGGTCAAGCCGTCGTCGTTCGCACGCTTCAGCGGCCTCCTGCGCCTGCCGTCCCTCATCCTCGCGCTCGCCGTGCTCGCCACGGTCATCGCCTGGGCGATCATCCCGTCCGTCTTCACGCCGTACGACGCCATCAACGGCACGCTCCTCGACCGCCTGCAGCCGCCGAGCGCCGCGCACCCGTTCGGGACGGACAACCTCGGGCGCGACACGCTCGCTCGGTTCATCTTCGGGTCGCAGACCACGCTCCTCGCCTCCGGCCTCGCCGTGGTCATCGCCCTCGGCACCGGCGCGCTCCTCGGCCTGCTCGCGGGCTACCTTCGCGGGTTCGTCGACGAGGCGATCATGCGGTTCATGGACGTGATCCTCGCGATCCCGGCGCTGCTGCTGTCCCTCACGATCATCACGGGGCTCGGCTTCGGGACCCTCAACATCGCCATCGCGGTCGGCCTCGCCTCGACCGCGGCTTTCGCACGCATCATGCGCTCACAGGTGCTCTCGGTGGCGACGGCCGGCTACATCGAGGCCGCGAAGCTGTCAGGTGCCCGCTGGCCGAGCATCATCTTCCGCCAGGTGCTGCCCGCCGCGATCACCCCGGTGCTCGCGCTGGCCGCCATCGAGTTCGGCGCAGCGGTGCTCGCCATCTCCGCGCTCAGCTTCCTCGGCTTCGGCGCCCCGCCGCCCCAGCCCGAGTGGGGCGCGCTCATCTCCGAGGGCCGCGACTACCTGCAGGCCGCCTGGTGGCTCACGACGCTGCCCGGCCTCGTGATCGTCGCGGTCGTGCTCTCCACCGCCCGCCTCTCCCGCTGGCTCCAAGACCGAGGAGACCGCTCATGACCGTAACGCAGTCACCCACCGCCGGCGGGGGTCCCGCCGAGCCACTGCTCTCCGTGCGCGGCCTGCAGCTCGCCTACAAGGGGGCCACGACGCTCGCCGTCGCCGGCGTCTCCTTCGACGTCTACCCGGGCGAGCAGGTCGCGATCGTCGGCGAGTCGGGCTCCGGCAAGACGAGCGTCGCGAAGTCGATCGTCGACCTCCTCCCGTCGAGCACCGACGTCAGCGCGGATGCGCTCCGCTACGACGGACTCGACCTCACGGCCCTCACCCCGCTCGAGTGGCGCGCTGTGCGCGGCGCCCGCATCGGCCTCATCCCGCAGGACCCCTCGGCGTCGCTCAACCCGCTGCAGACGGTCGGCTCGCAGGTTGCCGAGGTGCTCCTCATCCACGGGCTCGCGACGAAGAAGGAGGCGCGGGCGCGGGCCGTCGAGCTGCTGGCGGATGCGGGCATCCCGGACGCCGCGAAGCGCGCGGCCCAGTACCCGCACCAGTTCTCCGGCGGCATGCGGCAGCGGGTCCTCATCGCGGCGGCGCTCGCCGCCTCGCCTGGCCTCATCATCGCGGACGAGCCGACAAGCGCCCTCGACGTGACGGTGCAGCGCCAGATCCTCGACCTCATCGCGGAACGCGCCGCCGAGGCCTCAACGGCGGTGCTCTTCATCACCCACGACCTCGGCGTGGCCGCCGACCGTGCGGACCGCATCCTGGTCATGCAGCACGGCGTGATCGTCGAAGCGGGACCTGCCGCTGAGGTGCTCGAGGACCCGCAGCACCCATACACGAAGCGACTCGTCGCGGCGGCTCCGACGAGGAACTCGACGAGGCTCGTGCCGGCGCAGGGCTCCCTCGCGGTAGACCGGAGCAGGCCCGTGCTCGAGGTCTCCGGCCTCAGCAAGGCCTTCCGGCTCCCAGGCGGGGCACGCGTGGATGCGACGAAGGACGTCGGGTTCTCGATCGCCCGCGGCGAGAGCTACGCGCTCGTCGGGGAATCGGGCTCCGGCAAGAGCACCACGGCGCGACTCGCGCTGCTGCTCGAACGGCCAGACCAGGGCAGCATCCGCCTCGACGGCGTCGAGGTCGCCGGAGCGCGAGGCGGCGCGCTCAGGGCCTTCCGTCGCAGGACGGGGCTGGTGCACCAGGACCCGTACTCCTCGCTCGACCCGCGGTTCACCGTCGCCGAGTCCATCGAGCAACCACTGCGCGCCTTCGGCGTCGGCGACAAGGCGTCGCGGCGAGCGCGCGTCCTCGAGCTGCTCGACGACGTCGCACTGCCCGAGAGCTTCGCCGAGCGGCGCTCCACGCAGCTCTCCGGCGGGCAGCGCCAGCGCGTGGCCATCGCCAGGGCGCTCGCGCTCAGGCCCGAGCTCATCGTGCTCGACGAGGCAGTGTCGGCGCTCGACGTCTCCGTGCAGGCACAGATCCTGCAGCTGCTGGTCGACTTGCAGGCGGAGCACTCGCTGAGCTACCTCTTCATCACCCACGACCTCGGCGTCGTGCGGCAGATCGCCGACAGGGTCGGCGTGCTCCGCGGGGGAGAGCTGCTGGAGGAGGGCACGGTCGACGAGGTCTTCGAGCGCAGCACCAACGACTACACGCGGGCGCTCGTCGACGCGATCCCGGGTGTGCGACCCGCCGAGCGAGTCCTGGAGGTCATCGCGTGACCTCAGCCGCCAGACTCGTCGACAGCGACAGCAGCAAGGGCGCGCGCTGCATCGCCGTGCTCGGCGCGGGCCCGCGCGGCGCCGGACTCCTCGAACGCATCGTCGCCAACTACGACGCCGACGACACCGGTCAGCTCGTCGTGCACCTCATCGACCCGCACCCGCCAGGCGCCGGGCGCATCTGGCGCGACGCGCAGTCCGGGCTCCTCAAGCTCAACTCGCTCGCGGCCGACGTCACGATGTTCACCGACAAGACGAGCACCATCGAGGGACCCGTCCGCGAGGGGCCATCGCTGGTCGAGTGGGCGCAGCTCGCGACGCGCGGCGCGCTGCCTGGGTACGACCTCGACACGGAAGCCCCGCAGCTCGCCGCGGAGATCCGGGCACTGGGTCCCGCGAGCTTCCCCACCAGGCGGCTCCAGAGCCGGTACCTCGGATGGTTCTTCGAGCAGGCAGCGGATGCCGCGCCGGAAGGGCTGACCGTGCTGGTGCACACCGCGCAGGTGACAGGCGTCACGACGCTCGAGAACGGCTCCCAGCGGGTCGAGCTCGATACGGGCGACGGGCTCACGGTCGACGTGGTCGTCTACGCCCTCGGCCACTCGGGGACACGTGTCCACGAGGGCACCAGGACGGCCGAGCTCAGCGACTTCGCGGCGCGCCACGAGCTCGCATACGTGCCGCCCTCGTTCACGGCAGACGCCGACTTCAGCGCCGTTCGAGCGGGGGAGCCCGTCATCGTCCGCGGGCTCGGACTCGCCGCCGTGGACCTGCTCGTGCTCCTCACCGAGGGCCGGGGCGGGGCGTTCGTGCGGAGTCCGGACGAGGGACGCCTGACGTACCTTCCCTCAGGACGCGAGCCGCGCATCCTCGTCGGCTCCAGGCGCGGCGTCCCGTACCACTCGAAGGTCACCAGCGTGCTGCAGGGAGAGCCATTCGAGACGCGCTACTTCACGCCGGACATCGCGCGGGAGGTCGTCGCGCGGCACGACATCCTCGACTTCCGCGCGCACTTCTGGCCGCTGCTCGCGAAGGAGATGCTGCACGGCTACTACCGGGAGCTGTTCACGGGCCACCCGGAGCGCGTCCGCATCTCCTGGGTCGAGTTCCGGGCGGAGCTCGACCGTTTCGGCGCGCAGTCTCCAGAACTGCACGACGCGGTCATCGCCGCGCTCGTCGACCCAAGCGACGAACTCGACATCGCGACCTTCGACCACCCCCTTCGCGGGGCCACCGCCACCGACGTCGGGTCGGTCTCAGCCTCGCTGCACGCGTACATTCGCGAGGACCTGCGACGCAGGAACCGGCAGGAGCACAGCGAGAGCCAGGGGCTCTTCCTCGCGCTCCTCTTCTCGTACATGACCTTCGTCGAGTTCCAGGACGCACCCAACTGGTCACCCGCATCCCTCGCGGGGGACGTGCGCGTCTGGTGGAAGGGCTTCTTCAGCTACGTCGCCTCCGGTCCACCCGGGCACCGCCTCGACGAGCTCCTCGCGCTCAGCGAAGCCGGTGTCGTGCATTTCCTCGGAGGCGACCTCCGAGTCTGGGAAGACGAGGAGACCGGGTCGTTCCGCGCGAGAGGCAGCACGCTCGAGCGGGAGGTCTCGGCCCGCGCGCTCATCGACGCCTGGCTCCCGGACTCCGACGTCGCGCACACCGACAACGACGCCCTGCGCCAGCTCCTCGCGTCCGGTGAGGGACGCGAGCGCGTCGCCGTCACGCCGGAGGGCAGCCTCGCCACCGGCGTCATCGAGGTACGGCGCGCTGACTCGCGCATCGTGCGGGCCGACGGAACCGCGCATCCGCGACGGTTCGCCGTCGGTCCGTACACCTCGAATCCGTTCGTGGGCGCCTTCTCGCGCCCGAGGACCAACGCCGTGTCATTTCGCGAGAACGACGCCGTCGCGCTGAGTACCTTGAGACTTGTCGGCGACATCAGCAGAGAGAACCAGGATCGGGAGCAGCATGACCACGCAGCAGAGCACCACCACCGGAGACCAGTTCGGCAAGCGCTGGGCGGCCTGGCACGACAGTCGTGAACGCGCGGTCCGAGCACCGTACGGGCCCGCGGCGCTCGTCGCCACGAACTGGCTGGCCGACGGCATCGAACTCGAGCTCGACACCGTAGCGGGGGCCTGGACGATCACGGACGGGGCCGTCGTCGGCACGGGGCTCGCCTCGAGCGGGTACACCGACGCTTCCGGCGAGGCGGTCGGGGACCGGGTCGCGCTCACCGCGGGAGAGGAGCTCCGCGACGGCGAGCGCATCCTCCGTGCCTTCGCTCGCGACGACCAGCGGGCGCTTCGCGTGCTGGACCCGGGAGCGCCCGGACGCGCGGCGCTGCTCGGCATCGACAGCTACGCACCCGGTCACGACTACGTCGTCTCCGCCACCTTCCGCCCGTCGACCGAGCAGGTCGACGTGCTCCAGGCCGACGGCTACGTCTCCAGGAAGGACCTCGGCGGGAAGCTCGACTTCACGCTGGGCGGAGCCCAGTTCTCGATCGACGCCGACCACTCGGAGGCTGGCCTGCAGGTTGTCTTCGCGGATGCCACCAGCGGCGACGAGAGCTACCGTTTCCGGTTCCTCACCGTCCCAGCGCCAGAGGCCGATGGGTCGACGACGATCGACTTCAACCGCGCCTACCTGCCGCCGTGCGCCTTCAGCGACCAGTTCGTCTGCCCGACGCCGGCCGCAGACAACCGCCTCACGGTGCCGGTGCGAGCGGGGGAGCGCAACGCCATCACGGCGTAGGACTCGACGTTCCCGGCTGGGGCCTCGTCCCGCTGGAGGTCGATTCGGGCACGGATCGACGTCGCCACGGCCGCCGGCCGCCCGCTCACTCCTCCGCGCCCCAGGGCTCCGGTTCGATGTCGCGACCGCGGATGCGATCGATCTCGCGCCGCTCGCGCTTCGTCGGCCTGCCGGCACCACGGTCGCGGAACGCGATGGGCGCGGCGAACTCCCGCGGGGGAGGCGGCGGCGAGTTGTCGATGAGGGCCTTCGCCGCGATCGGCGCGCCGACGCGCTTCTTGAGTAGCTGCTGCGCGACCAGGATCCGGTCACGATCCGTGCGCACGCGAACCTCGTCGCCGACGTGGATGCGCTGGGCGGGCTTCGCGCGGTCGCCGTCGATCTTCACGTGCCCGGCCTTGCAGGCGGCCGTGGCGGCGCTGCGCGTCTTGAAGATGCGCACGGCCCAGAGCCAGACGTCGACGCGCACGGATGCGGGGCCGGCTTGCGGGGAGCCATGCTCGTCGGGGTCCATCCGCTGATGGTAGCGAGTCCGAGCTCGTCCGCGAATCGCGGTCCGCCGTCGGCGTACGACGCGATCATCCCGGCGACACGCTGGTCCACCCAGTCGCTGGGGTGCGGCCGCTGAGAGAATGTGCGCATGGTGAGCAGAGAGCCGGAGGCCCCGATGCGGTGGGTGACGCTGCCGAACGCCATCTCGGTGGCTCGGCTGCTCGTCTTCGTGCCGCTCACGATCTGGCTCGCCGCCGATGGCAGAGCACTCGCGGCGACCCTGAGCCTCGCTGCCTTCGGCGCGACCGACTGGATCGATGGGTTCCTCGCCCGCCGCCTCGGGCAGGTCTCACGAGTGGGGGAGATCCTCGACCCGGTCGCGGACCGACTCGGCATCATCGCCATCGGCCTCGGGCTTGCGCTCCTGGGCTACTTCCCGTGGTTCGTCCTCATCACGATCTTCGTGTGCGACGTGGCTCTGCTCGTGATCGGGCTCACCCGCCTCGACCGCGTCCGCGAGGGGAGGGTCAACCTGCTCGGCAAGGCCAGGTCGGCGTTCATCATGGTCGCGATGCCGCTCCACCTGCTCTCCTACGCCGCTCAGGTGCCAGCTGAGCCCCTGCGCGGCATCACGTGGTGGATGCTCGCGATCGGCACGGTGCTGCACGTCGCCGCTGGTGCGGTCTACGCCGTCAGGTACCTGCGCCGCCGGGCTCCGTGACGAAGTCGATGAGCTCCTCGACGCGGCCAAGCAGCGACGGCTCCAGGTCGCGGTAGTCGCGGACCTGCTCGAGGATGCGCTGCCACGCCCTCGCGGTGTCCGCCTGCTCCTCGGCAGGCCAGCCGAGCGCCCGGCAGATGCCCTTCTTCCAGTCCTGCCCACGGGGGATGACCGGCCAGGCCTTGAGCCCGAGGCGCTCGGGCTTGACCGACTGCCACACGTCCACGTACGGGTGCCCGACGACGCGGACGTGGGATGCGCCGAAGCGCTTCGTGATGTCGTCCGCGATGCGCTGCTCCTTGGAGCCCTTGACGAGGTGGTCGAGCAGCACGCCGACGCGCCGCGTCTGGCTCGGGCCGAAGACCGTGAGCACCTCGGCGAGGTGGTCGGCGCCCTGCAGGAACTCGACGACGACGCCGTCGATGCGGAGGTCGTGGCCCCAGACCTTCTCGACGAGCTCGGCGTCGTGCTTTCCCTCGACGAAGATGCGACCCGCTCTCGCGGTGCGGGCCTTCGCGTCGGCGACGTGGAACGACCCGGATGCGCTCCTCGCGCGCCCGGACGGCTGCTTGGCGACCGGAGGGCCGAGGAGGACCGGCTCGTCCTCGAGGAGGAAGATCGAATCGGCCGGGAAGGCCTTGCGCTGCCCGTCGAAGTCCAGCAGCGTCACGGTCTGCTTGTTGGCCGAGGCGAGGCGCCCGTAGAAGCCCGTAGCCGCGTCCTCGAGCCACATGCCGCTCGCCATGGGGACCTTGCGCGTCAACGGGGCGGATTTGCGCGCCCGCATCTGTGCGACGGGATCACCGCCGTAGCGGTCGTCGGATGCGTTCTCGTCAGAAGAAGACAGGTGTGCCACCCAGGGAGTGTACGCCGAGGGTGAAAACCGGCAACGATTCGGTCGCTCGTTTCGACAACACTCAGTCGTCTGACGCACAATGGCTGGCGGTGCTTGTGCAGTTCACCGACCGGAATTCGGGCACCCCCGATTCCGCTACGCTTGAGCACCGACTCGAGGAGGCAAATATGGCTGGGTCTGACGCTGAGGCGCGAACCCCTGACGGCGACGGCGTCGTCGATGAGCAGACGCAATCGTCGACGATGTCGTTCACTGGCGATTTCAGCGCGCAACTCGCCGCGCTCATCGCCGGCGGTGTCTCGAAGGAGGAGATGGAGTCGATCAGCGCCCTTCCCTCCGGCTCCGCGCTCCTGATCGTGCGCAGGGGCTCCAACGTCGGGGCCAGGTTCCTGCTCGACACCGACCTCCAGGTCGCCGGTCGCCACCCGAACGCCGAGATCTTCCTCGACGACGTCACCGTCTCTCGTCGTCACGCTGAGTTCACGAGGCACGGCCGCGAGTTCCACATGCGCGACCTCGGGTCGCTCAACGGCACCTACTACAACGGCGAGCGCATCAACTCTGCAGTGCTCACGAACGGCGGAGAGGTGCAGGTCGGCAAGTTCCGCCTCACGTTCTACAGCTCGCCGCTCGACACGAGCCTCACGTCCGCGTCTGCCGGGAACTGACGGTGGCCGCTATCGCGGCGGCTTCTTCCAGTGGACAGGGCCGCATGCTCAGCATCGGACAGGTCCTCCAGCGGCTGAACGTCGAGTTCCCCGAGCTGAGCCCGTCGAAGCTGCGGTTCCTCGAGGACAAGGGTCTCGTGCATCCCGAGCGCACGCCCAAGGGCTACCGCAAGTTCTCCGCCGCCGACGTCGCTCGGCTACGCGAGGTGCTCACCATGCAGCGGGACCTCTATCTGCCGCTCAAGGTCATCGCTGAGTACTTCGACGCGCTCGACCGTGGACTCGAGCCGGAGCTCCCGGGTTCGAGGGCACCGCAGCGGCAGACGATGCTCGCTGCCGGCACCGTGCTGGACCGCGCACAGCTCCTCGAGCGCTCCGGCGCGAAGCCCGCCCTCCTCGAGCAGGCCGTGAGCGCTGGGTTGATCCCGGCGGCCAGCCGGTACCAGGACGACGAGCTCACGATGCTGAGCACGCTCGTCGAACTGGAGAAGGTCGGTATCGAGCCGCGACACCTCCGACCGTTCCGCGCCGCAGCGCACCACGAGTTCGGTCTCATCGAGCAGGCCCTGTCGACAAGCACTCGACGGGCGCGTTCGGGTGGCGAGACGCTCGAGCGGGCCCACGAGCTGGCTGAGCACCTCGAATCCGTCCGGAGATCGCTCATCCGCCAGGCCGTCCGCGGTCGCAGGTAGGTTCACCCTCCACTTGAACGTCAGGTGGATTCGAACGGCGCGAGCTCTCGTCGCGACACGCCGCTGCTCGCATCCTGAAGCCCGAGATTCAGGGCGAGACGGCTCGGGATCACATCGTTGTCGTTCGGAAGTAGCCGAGTCGCACGCGCTCCAATAGAATCAACTCAGACGGCTCGGGACTTACCTCAAGTTCCCCTGTGGTAAGACCCACTGCTTCCGCCCCAGTGCTACTGGGAGCTGAGCCAGTCGAAAACGTGTGAAAGGTGCAGGCATGAGCGAGCAGGGACAGGGCGACGCGCCAACCGGCGGCGAGTTGGTCTTCACCGACGGCATTCCGGACCTCGATCCGGGTTCCGGCTACCGCGGCGCCGTTGCCGCGCGGGCCGCCGGCATCACCTACCGCCAGCTCGACTACTGGGCTCGGACAGGCCTTGTCGAGCCGACCGTGCGCGGTGCGAAGGGGTCTGGCTCCCAGCGTCTCTACTCGTTCAGGGACATCCTCGTCCTCAAGCTCGTGAAGCGACTCCTCGAGACCGGCATCTCGCTCCAGCAGATCCGCACCGCAGTCGACCAGCTGCACGAGACCGGCGTCGTCGACCTCGCGCAGACGACCCTCATGTCCGACGGTGCGAGCGTGTACCTCTGCACCTCGAACGACCAGGTCATCGACCTCGTGCACCGCGGCCAGGGCGTCTTCGGCATCTTCGTCGGCCAGGTGCTCCGCGAGGTCGAATCGACGCTCGTGGACTTCGAGCAGCAGACCATCGACCCTGTTGACGAGCTCGCCGCTCGCCGCGCAAGTCGCGCCAGCTAGCCGCCGGACGCCGCGCCCTCGTTCTTCGACCGGCCCCGCTGACGCCCACGCGTCACCGGGGCTTCGTCGTCGGTGCCGGCCGCGTTCGCGTATGGGCCGAGACGCCCCGCGCGCATGATGCGCTCGAGGAGCGTGTCGAAGCTCGCGGCCATCTCCTCGGCGGAGCTCCCGGGCCACAGGTGCACGGGCTTCGCCGCGCCAGTGGCCTGCTGCAGCGACGTCCGCTCTGGCAGTGCGGGGGAGAGGACAAGCGGTCCGAACATGTCGCGCAGCTCGCCGAGCCTGAACTGGTGCTCGATCGACTGATGCTTCGCTCGGTTGACGATGATGCCGAGCGGCTGCAGCCTCGGCGAGAGCTCGCGCCTGATCTCGTCCACGGCGCGCAGAGCGCGGTCCGCGGCCGCCACCGAGAAGAGTCCCGGCTCCGTCACGACGGCGACGCGGTCAGAGGCAGCCCAGGCTGTCCTGGTGAGGGCGTTGAGGGATGGCGGGCAGTCGATGAGGACCAGGTCGTAGTCGGCTTCGACGATGGCCAGGGCCTCCTCGAGGCGCCAGATCTCGCGGATCGACGGGTTCGGGGTGTCGAAGCTCAGCGCTGCCGGGCTTCCGACCATGAGGTCGATGACGCCGTGGCCCCCCTCGCCCCACGACGAGCGGGCGATCGCGGCCCGCACGGTGCTCGGCTTGGGAGAGCGGAGGACGTCGGCGATCGTGGCGCCATCCTGTGCGCGCGCGTCGAGCCCGGTCGAGACATCCGACTGCGGATCGAGGTCGACGACGAGGGTTCTGAGCCCGCGGGCCCATGCGGCGGAAGCGAGGCCAAGGGTCACCGTGGTCTTGCCGACGCCGCCCTTGAGGGAACTGATGCTGAGGACGAACACCAGCCCAGGCTACATTCACTAGGCTGGCGTCACGTTGCTGCATGCCCCTGTCGTTGTTGTCGGAAGGTGGAACACCGGTGTTCAAGAAGATCCTGGTTGCCAATCGAGGCGAGATCGCCATTCGCGCATTCCGTGCTGCTGTGGAGCTCGGAGCCCGGACGGTGGCGGTGTACCCCTACGAGGACCGCAACTCGCTTCACCGCCTGAAAGCTGACGAGGCCTACCAGATCGGCACCGTGGGACAGCCGGTCCGGGCCTACCTCGACGTCGCGGAGATCCTGCGAGTCGCGAAGGAATCCGGCGCAGACGCGATCTACCCCGGCTACGGCTTCCTGAGTGAGAACCCAGAACTCGCGCGGGCCGCCCAGGAGGCGGGAATCGCCTTCATCGGGCCGCCCCCTCGCGTCCTCGAATCCGCCGGCAACAAGGTCACGGCCAAGAACCAGGCGATCGCCGCGGGGGTGCCGGTGCTCGCTTCAAGCCAGCCCTCCACCGACCTCGACGCGCTGTGCGCCGCCGCCGACGAGATCGGCTTCCCGATCTTCGCCAAGGCGGTCGCGGGCGGAGGCGGGCGGGGGATGCGCCGCGTCGAACGCCCGGAGGACCTGCGCGAAGCGCTCGAGTCCGCGATGAAGGAGGCGGACAGCGCCTTCGGCGACCCCACCATGTTCGTCGAGCAGGCCGTGCTCCGCCCGCGCCACATCGAAGTCCAGATCCTCGCCGACGAGCACGGCAACGTCGTGCACCTCTTCGAGCGCGACTGCAGCGTCCAGCGACGCCACCAGAAGGTCGTCGAGATCGCGCCTGCGCCCAACCTCTCGCAGGAGGTGCGGGCGCAGCTGTACGCCGACGCGGTCGCCTTCGCCAAGTCCATCGACTACGTGAACGCCGGCACCGTCGAGTTCCTGCTCGACACGGCCGGCCCACGAGCCGGGCAGCACGTGTTCATCGAGATGAACCCGCGCATCCAGGTCGAGCACACGGTCACCGAGGAGGTGACGGATGTCGACCTCGTGCAGGCGCAGATGCGCGTCGCCTCCGGCGAGCGCCTCGACGACATGGGGCTCGAGCAGCACCAGCTGGAGCTGCACGGCTTCGCGCTGCAGTGCAGGATCACGACCGAGGACCCGTCCCAGGGGTTCCGGCCGGACACGGGCGTCATCACGACCTACCGCTCAGCCGGAGGTTCCGGCATCCGCATCGACGGCGGCACCATCGCGACGGGAGCCGAGGTGCTGCCGCACTTCGACTCGATGCTCATGAAGCTCACGGCCCGCGGGCGCGACTTCCCGGCCGCGGTGCGGCGCGCACGACGCGCGCTGTCCGAGTTCCGCATCAGAGGCGTCGCCACGAACATCCCCTTCCTCCTCGGTGTGCTCGACGATCCCGACTTCCAGCGCGGCGACGTCGCGACCGACTTCATCGAGAAGCGCCCGGGTCTGCTCGAGTACCGTCGCCCCGGCGACCGCGGCACGAAGATCGTGAACTGGCTGGCCGACGTCACGGTCAACGCGCCACACGGCGTGCGCCCGACTTCCGTCGAGCCGCGGACGAAGCTGCCCGCGCTCGACAACTCCGTCCCGCTTCCCGCCGGGCGGCGCCAGGAGCTCCTGGACCTCGGCCCCACGGGGTTCGCAGCCCAGCTCCGCGCCGAGAAGCGCCTCGCGGTCACAGACACCACCTTCCGTGACGCCCACCAGTCGCTGCTCGCGACGCGCGTCCGCACCCGCGACCTCGTCACAGCGGCGCCCTACCTCGCGAGACTCACGCCCGAGCTGCTCTCTATCGAGGCCTGGGGCGGCGCGACCTACGATGTCGCGCTCCGCTTCCTCGGCGAGGAGCCGTGGGAGCGCCTCGCGAGTCTCCGCGAAGCCGTCCCGAACATCCCGCTCCAGATGCTGCTGCGGGGCCGCAACACCGTCGGCTACACGCCGTACCCGGAGGCCGTGACGAAGGCGTTCGTCCACGAGGCGACTGCCACCGGTGTCGACATCTTCCGCATCTTCGATGCCCTCAATGACGTCTCCCAGATGCGGCCAGCGGTCGATGCGGTCCTGGAGACGGGAACGGCTGTCGCCGAGGTTGCTCTCTGCTACACGGGCAACCTCGCCGACCCCGGCGAGCCGTTCTACACGCTCGACTACTACCTGCGCCTCGCGGAGCAGATCGTCGACGCGGGCGCCCACATCATCGCCATCAAGGACATGGCCGGGCTGCTCCGTCCGCAGGCAGCCTCGAAGCTGGTCACCGCGCTCCGCGACCGCTTCGATCTGCCCGTGCATCTGCACACGCACGACACGGCTGGCGGACAGCTCGCCACACTCCTCGCCGCCAGCGAGGCCGGCGTCGACGCCGTCGACGTCGCGAGTGCGCCCATGTCGGGCACGACCAGCCAGGCCAGCCTCTCCGCGCTCGTCGCCTCCCTCGAGCACACCGAGCGGGACACCGGCATCAGCCTCACGAACGTCACAGACCTCGAGCCCTACTGGGAAGCGGTCAGGCTCGTGTACCGTCCCTTCGAATCCGGGCTCCCGGGTCCGACCGGTCGTGTCTACAAGCACGAGATCCCGGGAGGTCAGCTGTCGAACCTCAGGCAGCAGGCCATCGCGCTCGGCCTTGCGGACCAGTTCGAGCGCATCGAGGACATGTACGACGCAGCCGACAAGATCCTCGGCCGCATCCCGAAGGTCACGCCGTCCTCGAAGGTCGTGGGCGACTTGGCCCTGCACCTCGTGGCCGTGGGCGCAGACCCGGCCGATTTCGCGGAGAACCCCGGAAAGTACGACATCCCGGATTCGGTCATCGGCTTCATGGCCGGTGAGCTCGGGGAGCTGCCGGCCGGATGGCCGGAGCCGTTCCGCAGCAAGGTGCTCGAGGGGCGCGACGTCAGGATCGAGGTCACACCGCTCTCCGACGCCGACGAGGCAGGACTGGCGGGGGACAGCCTCGAGCGCAGACGGACCCTCAACCGCCTCCTGTTCCCGCAGCCGACGGCGAGCTACGAGGACACCGTCCGGCTCTTCGGCGACCTCTCCGTGCTCGACACCCTCGACTACCTCTACGGGCTCGAACCGGGCGAGGAGCACGTCATCCACATCGGCAAGGGCGTGCAGCTCTTCGTCGGGCTCGAAGCCATCGGCGAGCCCGACGCGGATGGCATGCGCACGGTCATGGCGACCCTCAACGGGCAGCTGCGTCCGGTCTTCGTCCGCGACCGCAGCATCAAGGTCGACACCATCGAACGCGAGAAGGCCGACAGTGGCAACCCCGGTCACGTCGCCGCGCCGTTCTCCGGAGTCGTGACGCTCCGCGTCGAGGTCGGCGAACGTGTGGCGCAGGGGCAGACCGTCGCGACCATCGAGGCCATGAAGATGGAGGCCGGCATCACGGCCCCTGTCGCGGGCGTCGTCGAGCGCCTCGCCATCTCCTCGCCGCTCGAGGTCGGCAACGGCGACCTGCTGGTCGTCGTCCGCCCTGGCGCTGAGCGTGCAGATGACTGAGCGCCCTGCCGCCGAGCACTTCGACCTGCTCATCATCGGCGCAGGCTCCGGCAACACGCTCCCACCAGGCGACGAGGACGGGCCGAAGACGGCCATCGTCGATGACGGTCCGCACTTCGGCGGCACGTGCCTCAACGTCGGGTGCATTCCAACGAAGATGTTCGTGCACGTCGCCGACGTGGTTCGGAACGCACGGGACGCGCAGCGGCTGGGCGTCCATGACGTCCGCCTGCGTCCCTCATGGCCGGAGGTGCGCGACCGCGTCTTCGGGCGGATCGACCAGATCAGCGAGGGCGGGGAGAGCTACCGGGAGCACGGGAACCCGCGGGTGACGCTCGTGCGCGAGCGCGTCGAGATGCTCGGTGACCGCGAGGTGCTGACCGCCTCCGGGCGGAGGCTGAGCGCGGAGACGCTGGTCATCGCTGCGGGCAGCCGGGCACGCCACCACGATGTGGTGCCCCTCAGCTCGCCGCTCGTGCACACGTCGGACACGATCATGCGCATCGACGATGCGCCGCGCCGCCTCGCCATCATCGGCGGTGGGTCGATCGCATCGGAGTTCGCGCACGTCTTCAGCGCCTTCGGCTCCGAGGTCACGCAGCTCGTGCGCGGGCGCGTGCTCTCCTCGCTCGACGCGGACGTCGCCGCGACGTTCACGGAGGCCGCCCGCGAGCGTTGGCGTGTCGAGACCGGCACCTCCGTCGTCGACTTCTCCGAGGACGGTCGAGTCGCGACGCTCACGACCGACGCGGGGGAGCGGATCGAGGTCGACGCCGTGCTGGTGGCGATCGGCCGCATCCCCAACACGGATACGCTCGGCACCTACGAGGTCGGCTTCGACCACCACGATGACGGCCGGTTGCGAGTGGACGCCTACCAGCGTGTGCTGCGTGACGGCCACCCGGTCCCCGGAGTGTTCGCGCTCGGTGACATCGACTCGGAGCACCAGCTCAAGCACGTCGCCAACCACGAGGCGAGAGTCGTCGCGCACAACATCGCCGTCGAGTCCGGGCGCCGTCTTATGAAGAACACGCTGGGCCCCGTGCCGGACGTGGTCTTCACCGACCCCCAGATCGCGAGCTTCGGAGTGACGCTCGAGCGCGCCGAGCAGCTGGGCTACGACGCATTCGAGGTCATGCACCACTACGGTTCCACCGCGTGGGGCTGGGCGCTCGAAGACCAGCGGAGCTTCTGTAAACTCGTCATCGCGCGGGGCAGCGCGACCATCCTCGGGGCACACATCGTGGGTCCTGATGCGGCGGTCCTGCTCCAGCCCCTCGTCCTCGCGGCGAGCTTCGGGCATTCCATCAGGGGCCTCGCGCGTGGCCAGTACTGGCCTCACCCCGCAGCGAGCGAGGTGGTCGAGAACGCGCTGCTGCGCGCCGAGGAGGAACTGTGACCGTTCGCCCCATCCGCTACTACGGTGACCCGGTGCTCCGCACGCCCGCCGAGCAGATCACCGTCATCGATGACCGCATCCGCAGCCTCGTCACCGATCTGCTGGACACGACATCGCTCGAGGGGAGGGCCGGCGTCGCCGCGCCGCAGATCGGCGTGGGACTCGCGGCCTTCTCGTACAACATCGACGGTGCGACCGGCTACGTGCTCAACCCGGTGCTCGAGAGCGCCTGGGGCGAGCTCGACGAGATCGACGAAGGCTGCTTGTCGGTTCCTGGGCTCTGGAACAAGACATCGCGGTACGAGCACGCGCGAGTGACCGGCATCGACCTGGACGGCGAGCCCGTGGTGCTCGAGGGGTCCGGGCTCATGGCGCAGATGCTGCAGCACGAGACCGACCACCTCAAGGGCGTGGTCTACATCGACACGCTGGCTCCGGAACACCGGAAGGCCGCGATGCGCGAGATCCGCGGCAGCGAGTGGTTCGCGCCGGCGACGGCGGCCAGTGCGTCCAAGGCGGGCACGAGTACAGCAAGCGCCTTCGGCCGCCCGACTCGCTGAGGGGCATGGCCGAAGGCGCAGGATCGCTGCTCTGACGATCTACTTGAGCGTGATGCCCTGCGTCGCGGGGGCTGCGTTGTAGATGCCCTCGATGATGCCTCGATACTTCTCGAGGATCACGTGGCGCTTGATGGACATCTTCGGCGTGAGCGTTCCGTTGGCTTCCGTGAACTCCCCGTCGAGCACGACGAACTTGCGGATCGACTCGGCCCGCGAGACGCGCGTGTTCGCGCGATCGACCGCGTGCTGGATCTCGGCGAGCACCTTGGGGTGCTCGGCCGCCTGGGCGACCGTGAGCTCCGGGTTCTCGCCGTTGTTGCTCAGCCAGGTCTTCAGCATCTCCGGGTCGAGCGTCACGAGCGCGGAGATGAACGGACGCTGGTCGCCGACGACCACGATCTGCCCGACGAGGGGGTCGGCGCGAATCGGGTCCTCGAGCGCCGCGGGGGAGACGTTCTTCCCGCCGGAGGTGACGATGATCTCCTTGATGCGACCGGTCACCGTGATGTAGCCGTCGTCGTCGATCGAGCCGAGGTCCCCGGTCTTGAACCACTCGCCGTCGAACGCCGCGGCGGTCGCCTCGGGGTTCTTCCAGTACTCGCGGAAGACGTTGATGCCCTTGACCTGCAGCTCGCCGTGCTCGTCCGTGCGCACTGCGACGCCGGGCAGCGCGGGGCCGACGGTCCCGATCTTGGACTTCTCGGCGAGGTTCACGGACGCGGGGGCCGTCGTCTCGGTGAGGCCGTAGCCCTCGAGGATGTTCACGCCGATGGCGCGGTAGAAGTGGCCGAGGCGCGAGCCGAGCGGGGCCGAGCCGGAAACGGCGTGCTTGACGCGCCCGCCCATCACCTCCCGCAGCTTCGAGTAGACGAGCTTGTCGAAGAGCTTGTACTGGAGCCCGAGCACGAGGGGCGTGCGCCCGGCGTCCTGCGACTCCGAGTAGCGCACGGCGACATCGGCCGCCTTCCGGAAGATCTTGCCGCGGCCGCCGGCCTCTGCCTTCTGCTCCGCCGAGTTGTAGACCTTCTCGAACACGCGGGGCACCGCGAGCAGGAAGGTCGGGTGGAACGTGCCGAGGGACTCCACGAGCTTCGTGGTGTCGTGCTGGTGCCCCACCTTCACGCCGCCGTAGATGCAGAGCACGGAGATGAAGCGGGCGAAGATGTGGGCGAGCGTGATGAACAGCACGGTGGATGCGCCAGGGTAGATGAGCGCGCCGAGCGGGTCCTTGACGTTCCGGCAGAGCTCGACGAAGTTCGAGTGCGTGATGACGCAGCCCTTGGGTCGTCCCGTGGACCCTGACGTGTAGATGAGCGTCGCGATGTCGTCGCCGTTCGCGATGGCGCGCCTGCGCTCGATCTCCGCATCGTCGACGCCAGCTCCGAGGCGGATGAGCTCCTCGATGGCACCGGCGTGCAGGGCGTAGCGCACGCGCAGCGTCGAGACGGTGTCGGCGATCTCGTCGAGCTTGTCGTCGTGCTCGGGGAGCTCGGAGATGATGCCGACGGCCTCCGAGTCCTCGAGGATCCATTCGATCTGGGCAGAGGAGCTCGTCTCGTAGACGGGGACCATGACGGCGCCCGCGTACCAGAGCGCGAAATCGACGAGCGTCCACTCGTAGTTGGTCTTCGCGACGAACGCGATGCGCTCGCCGACCTCGACGCCCGCGGCGACGAAGCCCTTCGCGAGGTCGTTCACCTTGGCGTGGAACTCCTTGACGGAGACATCGCGCCAGCGATCGCCGTCCGGAAGTCCGAAGAGGGCGAGATCCGGCGATTCTCGAAGTCGGTACTGGAGCAGGTCGGTGGTGTTCCAGCTCGGCTCCGGGCTGACTACGGCGGGGGTCTCGGATAGCTTCATTGCAACTCCTGAGTGTGGTCCTGGTCGTGAGCCGCCTGAACGTCCATCGGCCAGTGTCGTCCGGCTTCACGTCCAGTGGCCTCCAACACTACCGTTTCGGACACGGCGAGCGGCGCACCGGTGCGTGGCATGTCCCGAGTACACTGATGTGCCATCGCCTATCGGGAGGCCACGCATGTTGTATTGGGTGCTCAAGCATCTCTTCGCAGGGCCCTTGGTGCGCGCGACGTTCCGTCCGTGGGTGCGGGGAATCGAGAACATCCCCGCGAAGGGGCCGGTCATCCTGGCGTCGAACCATCTCTCGGTCGTCGACTCGTTCTTCATGCCGCTCTCGATCGACCGTCGCGTCTACTTCCTCGCGAAGAAGGAGTACTTCACTGGCACGGGCATCAAGGGCTGGCTGACCGCGCAGTTCTTCAAGTCGACCGGGATGCTCCCTATCGATCGAGGCGGCGGAGCCGCGAGCGAGGCGTCGCTCCAGACTGGGCTCCGCGTCCTCAGCGAGGGCCGTGTCCTCGGTATCTATCCGGAGGGCACGCGCAGCCCGGACGCGCGCATGTTCCGCGGCCGGACGGGCATCGCCCGGATGATCATGCAGGCGGACAAGCCGGTGACCGTCGTGCCGGTCGTGATGGTCGACACCGAACGTGTCCTGCCGATCGGTGCGAAGGTGCCGCGGCTGCGCAAAGTCGGCATGGTGTTCGGCGAGCCGCTCACCTTCACACGCTATGAGGGCATGGCGGCTGACCGGTTCGTGCTCCGCTCCATCACGGACGAGATCATGAGCGAGCTGCACGCCCTCAGCAACCAGGACTATCGCGACATCTACGCCTCGTCCATCCGAACCAAGATGGATGCAGAGGCAAAGGCGCTCGCCGCCGCGCAGAAGCCCTGAACGCGCGAGAGCCGGTGATTGCTGTCAGCGATCAGACGAGCACAGCGCGCGCTGCCCCGGGTAGTGTCGGGCCGTCCGGCGTGAGATTCAGAACAACCAGTGCTGCAGCGCGTGAGCTGTCAGCGTGAGATCCGAGACATGAGATCAGAGAAGCGAGCATGAGCCAATTCACCTCCACCCGCACAGAGTCGATCCCGACGCCCCCCGGCGTGCTCGAGGGCCTCGACGCCTGGCGCGAGCTGCCGATCAGGCAGCAGCCGCAGTGGGGCGACGCGACGAAGGTCGCGAGCGTCTCCGGTGAGCTCGCGTCCCTGCCGCCGCTCGTCTTCGCGGGCGAGGTCGACAGGCTGCGCGATCGCATCGCCACTGCCGCGGCAGGCCAGGCGTTCGTCCTCCAGGGTGGCGACTGCGCCGAGACCTTCGCGGGGGCGACCGCCGACAAGATCCGAGCGCGCGTGCGCACGATCCTGCAGATGGCTGTCGTGCTGACCTACGGTGCCTCGATGCCCGTCGTCAAGATGGGCCGGATGGCCGGGCAGTTCGCGAAGCCCCGCTCGAGCGACAACGAGACGCGCGGCGACGTGACGCTGCCCGCCTACCGCGGCGACATCGTCAACGACTTCGACTTCACGACGGAGGGTCGCACGCCGGACCCCGAGCGCATGCTCCGCGGCTACCACACGGCTGCATCCACGCTGAACCTCGTCCGCGCGTTCACGACTGGCGGCTTCGCCGACCTCCGCGAGGTGCACTCCTGGAACCAGGGCTTCGCCGCGAACCCGGCGAACGCGCGCTACGAGCAGCTCGCCGCGGAGATCGATCGCGCGGTCCGCTTCATGGCGGCCGCTGGTGCCGACTTCTACGCGCTGCGCGACGTCGAGTTCTTCGTGGGCCACGAGGGACTCCTCATGGACTACGAGCGCCCCATGACCCGCATCGACTCGCGGACCGGCCAGCCCTACGACACCTCAGGCCACTTCATCTGGATCGGCGAGCGAACACGTGACCTCGACGAGGCGCACGTCGACTTCTTCAGCCGCGTCAAGAACCCGATCGGCGTGAAGCTCGGGCCCTCGACGACGCCGGACACCATGCTGCGGCTCATCGACAAGATCGACCCGAACCGTGAGCCTGGGCGCTTGACGTTCATCACGCGCATGGGTGCCGGCAAGATCCGCGACGCCCTCCCGCCCCTGCTCGAGGCCATCAAGGGCGCAGACGCGAAGCCGCTGTGGATCACCGATCCGATGCACGGCAACGGCATCACCACCCCGAACGGCTACAAGACGCGTCGCTTCGATGACGTCGTCGACGAGGTCAAGGGCTTCTTCGAGGCGCACCGCGCCGCGGGGACGCACCCGGGCGGCATCCACGTGGAGCTCACGGGTGACGACGTGACGGAGTGCCTCGGCGGCTCCGAGCAGATCGACGAGAAGACGCTCGAGACCCGCTACGAGTCGCTCTGCGACCCGCGCCTCAACCACATGCAGTCCCTCGAACTCGCGTTCCTGGTGGCAGAGGAGCTCCGCGCCGCGAAGCGCTGAGCCGGCCGTACGACAGGAGAGGCGCATCCCGGAAACGGGATGCGCCTCTCCTGCGCGCGCGGCGAGATCGGCGCGCCACGGGGCGGTTCGACACGAAGACGTGATGCGAGCATTGAGCATTGAGCATTGAGCATTGAGCATCGGGCAGTGAGCAGTGAGCAGTGAGCAGTGAGCAGTGAGCAGTGAGCAGTGAGCATTGAGCACCGGGCATCGAGCACCGTCGCGTTCACGCGTGCCTCTGCTGCCGCCCTTGACCGACCAGGCGCTAGAGCGTCGCTGTCGCGGTCAGCGTCACGTTCGAGCCCGCAGGCACCTCGACCCCCGCCGCTGGAGACTGCGTCGACACCACGAACTTGATGACCGGGTTCGGGTCGTTGACGATCCCAGGGGGCACGTTGTGGCCGACGGTCAGGCCGAGTCCCTCCAACTGCGAGATCGCCTCGGCGATCGGCTTCCCGACGACGTCCGGGAGTGTGACGGGTGCCGGGCCGCGTGAGACGGAGATGTTGATCGTGTCTCCGGGGACAACCGGGTCCGTCGTGGTGGAGAACGCGATGACGACGCCGCTCGCCACCGACGCCGAGTACTCGCGGCTGGAGACGTTCACCACGAGGCCCGCGTCTTCGATGAGCTGGGTCGCGTTGGCTTCCGTCTCGCCTGCGACGTCAGGAACGATGCCAGCTGAGGCGACCAGTCGAATCGGCTGGCCTTCAGCGAGGGTCGCGGGCAGCGGCGCACCGTTGTTGTCGGTTGCGGAGAGGACGATGTCCGCCTCCTGGTCGGAGAACTGGCGCAGCGTCGTCGCCGGGTCGTAGGTGAACCCCGCCTCGGTGATCGCGCTCTCGGCGTCCTCGAGCGTGAGCCCTTCGAGATCGGGCACGTCGAGCATCTCAGGTCCAGCGGACACCACGAGCGAGATCGGGGTCTCCGGCGCGAGGGATGTGCCCGCCTGCGGGTCCATGTCCATGACGGTGCCCGCCGCGACGTCGAGCGAGAACTCCTGCGTCACGTCGCCGACGGTGAAGCCAGCGCCCGTGATGGCGGCCTCTGCATCCGCCTGCGTCAAGGAGACCGCCTCCGGAACCGTGTCGTACGACCCCGGGCCGAGACCGAACCACCAGCCGACGCCACCGGCGGCGGCGATCAGGGCGATGACGAGCACGGCGAGCACGGCGCCGAAGCGGCGACGCTTTCGCGCGCCTGACTCCGCCGTCGTGGTTGCCGGAGGGAGCTGGGGGGAGAGATCGGTCGCAGTGTCCTCTGGGAAGAGGGGAGGGCCGGTCATCACGGGCGGCGAGCCCGGCGTGAAGGGCTCGACGTGCCCGTCGAATGCGTCGGGAGGTGAAGACGCGGAGGAGAGCTGGCTGGTGATGGCCGCCAGCTCGGTCGGGTCGGTGTCCTCGATGTCCTCGTCGCCTGCCTGGGCGATCACGGCCGTCGCCGGGAGCGGACGTGCGGACTGCCCGAGCTCGGCCTCGGCACGACGAAGGGCCTCGAGCATGACGCCAGCATCGGCGGGGCGCAGCTCCGGGTCGCGTTCCGTCGACCACGCCACGAGCTCGTCGAGCTCGTGGGGGACGTTCGGGTTCACCTCGCTGGGCGCGGGCACCGTCTCGTTCGCGTGGCGGTACGCGATGTTCACGGGCTGGTCGCCGCGGTACGGCTGCTCACCGGTGAGCATCTCGAAGAGCATGATGCCGAGCGAGTAGATGTCGCTGCGCACATCTGCCGTGCCCTTGGTCACGAGCTCCGGGCTCAGGTACGCGATCGTGCCGAGCAGCACCTGGCCTGTCGCCGTGTTCGCGCTCGCCGCCCTGGCCAGCCCGAAGTCACTGAGCTTGATGCGGCCGTCGTCGGCGAGCAGGACGTTCTCCGGCTTGAGGTCGCGGTGCACGATGCCGAGCTTGTGCGCCGCCTGCAGGCCGGCCAGGACAGCATCCATGACATCGATGGACTGCTCAGGGGTGAGCTTGTGGTGGTCGTGGAGCAGGTCGCGCAGCGTGATGCCCGGGATGTACTCCATCACCATGTAGGCGAAGACCTCGTCGTCCCCCTGGTCGTAGACGTTCACGACGTTCGGGTGCGTGATCTTCGCCGCGGAGCGGGCCTCGCGGATGAAACGCTCGCGGAAGCGCTCGTCGGCCGCGAGGTGATCGTGCATCACCTTGATCGCGACGCGGCGTTCCAGGCGCAGGTCAGTGGCGACATAGACCGTAGCCATGCCGCCCTTGGCGATCAGAGAGCGCACTTGATACCGGCCGTCGATCAGACGGCCGATCATGTCGTCGGGACCAACGGGACTCACGTCGTGCAGGATAGCCCGAGCAGGCGGTCAGCCCCCGGATGAAACACCGGACGACGCCGATCAATCGCGTCGGCTCGCATCCACGGGCGGCGTCTGCGACGATGTGAGACGTGAGTGACGTCTTCAGTACCCGCCAGTGGTACACGATTCCCCAGGCCGCTGCCGAGCTCGGCGTCTCGACGGGGCGCGTGTCGACCCTGATCGAGGACAAGCAGCTGCTTTCGTTCCGCATCGAACGCGAGCCACGCATCCCGCGAGAGTTCATCAAGGACGGGGAGCCGCTCGTCGGCCTCCGCGGCACGCTCTTCCTGCTCGCGGACGCGGGGCTGAGCGCGCACGAGCAGATGGTCTGGCTCCTGAGCGTCGACGAGACGCTCGGCGTCGCACCCGTGGATGCGCTCGTCGAGGGACGCAAGACGCAGGTCCGTCACGCGGTGCAGCTGCTCGCCATCTGAGGCGTCCGCGCTTCCAGTCTGGATCCCGGGCCCCGGACGCCTCTGGGTGCTCGTGACCGCTGCGCCGTGACTGCTGCGCCGTGGCTCTGCGGCTGTGTCAGTGCGCGCGGTGCGCGGTGCGCTCCGCGAGGTCCTCGAGCAGCTGCCGCGACTCGGTGTCGAGTTCAAGCGCAGCCAGGCCGGCGAGCGCCTCGCGCAACGATGTGCTGATGACATCCTCGGTGCGCTGCAGTCCGCCTGACTCGGCGATGAGGGACTGCATCCACGCGATGTCGGCGTCGCTCAGATCCGGGTCGCCGAGCAGCTCGTCGAGTCGTGCGGAGTCGGCGGGCGCCGCCAGCTCCTGCGCGGCGGCGATCATGAGCGTGCGCTTCCCTTCCCGCAGGTCGTCACCGCTCGGCTTCCCGGTCACGGCCTCGTCGCCGAAGACGCCGAGGACGTCGTCCCTGAGCTGGAAGGCGAGCCCGAGGGGCAGCCCGAACGACCGGATCTGCTCGACGTGCGAGTCCGATGCCCCTCCGAGGAGCGCGCCGAGCACGAGCGGCTCCTCGACGCTGTACCTCGCGGATTTCGAGATCGCGATGGTCTTCGCTCGAGAGGAGCGCGCGTCGATGGGGACAACCGGCCACGCGACCTCCTCCACGAGGTCGAGGTACTGTCCGACGGTCACCTCGCTGCGCATCCTGCTGAACTCCGCCCTCGCGCGCACCGCGTTCTCGGGGGAGACGAGCGCGCAGGCCTCGACGAAGAGCTGGTCGCTCCAGACGAGCAGGAGATCACCGAGCAGGATCGCGGCGCTCAGGCCGAAGTGCGTCTCGTCGCCCGCCCAGGCGGACGCGCGGTGGTGGCGCGCGAACGCCCGATGCGTGGAGGGCGCGCCTCGCCGCGTGTCGGAGCGATCGATGATGTCGTCGTGGACGAGGGCGGCGGCGTGGAAGAACTCGATAGAGGCCGCTGCGCGGACGACGGCCTCGGTGTGCTCGCTCGTGCCGGTCGCGCTGCCGAAGCCTGCGGCGCAGAAGGAGGCGCGCAGTCGTTTTCCGCCCGTCGTGAAGGTCGCGGCCTGCTCGAGGAAAGCGGGCACGTCGACGCCGATCGGGCCGAGAACTCGCAGGTTCTCGTCGATTGTTGCGTCCAGACGACGCTGGACTTTGGAGGACAGCGAAGAACTCTCAGACACGACACCACTCTACCCAGGTGCGCGCGCCTACAATGGGCGCAATACTTCGGAGCGGGGCTCCGATCGCCCCCTTGAGCACGAGGTCAACATGGCACTATCTGAGCAAGAGCAGCGGTTGCTTGATGAGATGGAGCGCAGCTTCTACCAGAACGATGCGGACGTCGTCTCCACATCGCCGAGAAGCGGTGCTGCGGTCACCACGCGAGCCGTCGTCGTCGCGTTTCTTTCTGTCGCAGTCGGCATCGGCGTCGTCGTCGCCGGCGTCGCCACGAACATTCCTGTCCTGGGGGTCGTCGGGTTCGTCCTGATGCTCGCCGGCGTGGTCTACGCGTTCGCGGTTCCGAAGGGGGCTTCGGAATCCGACCCGCTGCCGACGGGGCGCCCGTCGCCGAAACGGGGCGAGTCCGCAGATGGCTCGTTCATGGACAAGCTCGGCAATCGCTGGGACAAGCGGCAGCAGGGGGAGTAGAGGGAGCGGTCGCCGAGCGGCCCCCGCCTCGCCCCACCACCAACCACCACTTCGCACCACCATCGGGACCGGCCATCTGGCCGGTCCCGTTTTTTGCGCCCTCGATCGCGCCAGATAGCTCCACTTCCCTCCACCATGCTGAGGCCAGTAAATTACTGGCCTCTTTTCGCATTCACAGGGAGCAGATCGGGTGTTTGCGTAGCCGGGTGGTTGGTTGTGGAGTAAAGTGGAGCATGTGGGGATTCAGCGACGGGGAGGGAGGCGTGCATGTTCCTTGGCACGTACTCGCCCAAGCTCGACGAGAAGGGGCGGCTCATCCTGCCGGCCAAGTTCCGGGACGAGCTCGCGGAGGGCGTCGTGCTGACCCGTGGGCAGGACCGCTGCGTCTACGTCTTCTCCACCAGCGAGTTCGAGGAGCTCCACAACCGCATCCGCCAGGCTCCCGTCACGAGCAAGCAGGCGCGCGACTACCTGCGCCTCCTGCTCTCCGGTGCGCACGCGGAGACGCCAGACCGCCAGAACCGCGTCACCATCCCGCAGCAGCTCAGGCAGTACGCCGGACTCGACCGCGAGCTGGCCGTCATCGGGGCCGGAACCCGCGCCGAGATCTGGGACGCCGAGGCATGGAACACCTACGTCGAGGCCAACGAGGCCGCCTTCTCCGAGACCGCTGAGGAGGTGATCCCGGGACTCTTCTGACCCTGACCGCCGATTCTCAGCCGTTCCGCTCTGAAGCGCCTTCCCTCGCAGCAGAGCACAGCAGCACCGCAGGAGCCCCATCTGAAGCCACTTCCCCGGCGGCAGACGGAATCTCCACTTCGCTCCCCTCGCCCTCCCCGGCGGGGAGAGAGAACGGATGGGAATCAGTGATCAGGGAGGACCCCGGAACGTCATGACAGAGAACAACCAGAACGCGCAGGACAGTGGGGGCAGCGAGCGCGACCCCGCGACGCTGCACACGCCGGTCCTCCTCGAGCGCTGCGTCGAGCTCCTCGCGCCTGCCCTCCAGAACCCGGGCAGCATCTACGTCGACGCGACGCTCGGCATGGGCGGGCACAGCGAGGCCGTCCTCGACCGGTGCCCGAATGCCCGCCTCGTCGGCTTCGACCGCGACTCCGAGGCACTTGGCCTCGCCGGCCGTCGACTCGCTCGCTTCGGCGACCGTGTCACGCTGGTGCACGCCGTCTACGACGAGTTCGAGTCGTCGCTCGACGAGCTCGGCATCGACACGGTCGACGCCGTCTTGTTCGATCTCGGGGTGTCCTCGCTGCAGCTCGACGAGGCGAGCCGCGGCTTCTCCTACATCCAGGACGCGCCCCTCGACATGCGCATGGATGCGACGGCGGGTGTCACGGCCGCCGAGATCGTCGCGTCCTACGGCGAGGAGGAGCTCAAGGAGCTCTTCTACCGCTACGGCGACGAGAAGCTGGCGCCTCGCTACGCGAGCTGGATCGTGCGAGAGCGCGCGCAGGCGCCGATCGAGACGACGGGGCAGCTCGTCGATGTGCTCCAGCGCGCGACGCCGGCGGCGAAGCGCGACGCGGGTCACCCGGCGAAGCGCGTCTTCCAGGCGCTGCGCATCGAGGTGAACGCCGAGCTCGGCGCCCTGGAGCGCGCGCTTCCCCAGGCGCTCGAGCGCGTCGTGGTCGGCGGCCGGGTCGTCGTCGAGGCCTACCAGTCGCTCGAGGATCGCTTCGTGAAGCGGCTCTTCGAGGCGAAGACCACCTCGACGGCGCCAAGCGGCCTGCCGGTCGAACTTCCAGAGCACAAGCCGGAGTTCTCGCGCCTCGTGCGCGGAGCCGAGCGCGCCGGTGCCGCAGAAGGCGAGAACAATCCACGAGCACTGCCCGTGCGCCTGCGCGCGGTTGAACGAGTGAGGAGCCCACGGACATGACGGCAGCAACGAGCATCCTCCGAGGATCCACGGCCCCCCGTCGCTCGAAGGCGGCCCCCAAGAAGCAGGCGCAGCCTCCTCGGCTGCGACTCGTCGAGGCGCCAAGCGCGCGGCGTCTGCCGAGCCTGCGCTCGATCATGATCTCGCTCGGCATCCTCGCGGGTGTGTTCGTCACGCAGCTCGCCCTGAGCATCGCGATCTCGCAGGGCGCTTACGAGGTCAGCGGCCTCGAGCAGACGCAGACGGAACTCCAGCGCGAGGAGTCGGCCGCGCTCGAGGAGCTGAGCGCCATGTCCTCCGCGCAGAACCTCGCCGTCGAGGCGACGAAGCTCGGCATGGTCCCGACCGACTCGCAGGCCTTCCTGCAGGTCGGGAGCGCCTCGCTCGCGACGGACGCGAACGCCACGGGCACGTCGGCTCCCATCAACACGGGGCTCGTCACCAACGAGGTGACCCAGCCGGCACCGGCTCCCGCTGCTGACGGAGTTTCACCGCAGCCAGCGGCGGCCCCTGAAGTACCGTCGGTCAGCGAGCTGCGCTCTCCCTCGACGAGGTAGAACCACGAACGAGGCTGATGTGCCGAGAGGCTGATCAGCTGGGAGCATCGCCGAACAAGGGGGAGGACCACCGTGTCACCGAAAGTGTCCAGGCGCAGGGCTGGCCTCGTCATCATCCTGGTGACCGCAGTGCTCATCGCCTTCGGGGTCCGCCTGATCGACGTGCAGCTCGTCTCGGCATCGACCATCAACGCCGACGCCGAATCGAAGCGCGGAGTCTCCAGCACGATCTTCAGCGAACGCGGGTCGATCGTCGACAAGAACGGCGAGATCCTCGCCGACTCCGCCGACCGCTTCGACCTCACCGTCGCTCCCGTGAACGTCAAGGAGTTCGACCGCACCGGTGACGACGGCAAGACCAGCGAGGTCTCTCGCGAGCAGGCGCTCGGTGAGATCGCCGCGATCACCGGCCAGCAGGAGGCAGAGCTCATCGGCGTCGTGGATGCGGCCCTCGCGATCGACCCGAACAGCAACTTCGCCTACCTCAGCCGAGGCCTCGAGCTCGCCGCCTACGAGAAGATCCGGGCCCTCGAGATCCCCTGGATCTACCCGAAACGTGAAGCCGCTCGTGTCTACCCGAACGGGCAGGTCGCTGGCAACCTCACTGGGTTCCTCGGGGCGGACGGGGAACCGCTCGCCGGACTCGAGCTCTCAGAGAACCAGTGCCTCGCCGGCGTCGACGGCGAGGAGACCTACGAGCGCAGCGCGGACAACGTGCGCATCCCCGGCACCGAGGTCACGCTCACCGAGGCAAAGCAGGGCGGCACGCTCAAGCTCACCGTCGACGCCGACCTGCAGTGGTACGCCCTGCAGGTGCTTGCCGAGCAGGTGACCGCGATGGGCGGGAAGTGGGGGCACGCGACCGTCGTAGAAGTCGAGACCGGCAAGGTCCTCGCGGTCGCCGACTACCCGTCCGTCGACCCCAACGACCCGGGAGCCACGGCAACCGAGGCTCGCGGTTCGCGCGCGTTCACCGCGCCCTACGAGCCCGGTTCGACGATGAAGGCCCTCACCGCAGCCATGGTGTTCGACAAGGGGCTCTCCACTCCCGGCGAGCAGATCACCGTTCCCGGGCGCTTCGAGCAGACCGACGTGAGCTTCGGCGACGACTGGGCACACGGCGACGAGCGGTGGACCGCGGCTGGCATCATGACGCGCTCCTCCAACATCGGCATCGCCATGATGGGCGAACGCCTCAGCGCGAGCGAACGCTACGACTACATGCTCGACTTCGGGCTCAACGCAGACACCGAGGCCGACTTCCTCGGCGAGGAGTCCGGCACCGTCCACCCGTGGGAGGACTGGGACCCGCAGACGAACTACGCGACGATGTTCGGGCAGGGCCTGCAGGTCACCGCCCCCCAGATGGCGAGCGCCTACGCAACCATCGCGAACGGCGGCCAGCGCCTCCCCGTCCAGCTCGTCGAGGGCTGCGAGACCGAGGACGGCTTCGTCGAGACGGAACCGGGCGAGGCACGCCAGGTCGTGTCGGCGCAGGCGGCAGCCGACACGCTCACCCTCCTCGAGGCGACGGCCCAGAGCGGGAGCCTCGCCAAGGAGGTCGCGATCCCCGGATACCGCGTCGGCATCAAGACGGGCACCGCCGAGGTCTCCGCCGGCGACGGCACCTACCTGCAGGGGCAGTACATGGCCTCCATGGCCGGAGTCGCCCCCATCGACGACCCGAAGTACGTCGTGACGGTCTCGATCATGAACCCAACTACGATGACTGGAAGCGCCGCCACCGCGCCCGCATGGCACGATGTCATGGCGTACGTACTCCAATCCAACCGGGTGGCACCATCGCCGAGTCCGTGGCCGACCATCCCGACCACGTTCTGATCCGCACTACTGCACAGGAAGTCATGCCCGCAGCAAGCATCCGTCCATCCCATCCAGTGCCGCGCTCGCTCTCCGAGCTGTGCGCGCACTTCGGACTCGACGCCCCAGAAGGCGTCGACCAGGTCGAGGTGACCGGCGTCTCCATCTCCTCGATGGATGTCGAGTCCGGCGACCTCTACGTGGGTCTGCCAGGCGCGCGAGTGCACGGCGCCAGCTACGCCGCGAAGGCCGAGGAAGCCGGCGCCGTCGCAGTCCTCACCGACGCGGCCGGCGCCGAACTCGCCGGAGAGCTGGGCATTCCCGTGCTCGTCACCGAGGAGCCGCGCCTCGCACTCGGCGACGTCTCGGCCTGGATCTACCGGACCGACCCCGACCAGCCGAAGCTCTTCGGCGTCACGGGGACCAACGGGAAGACGTCCGTCGTGTACATCCTCGACGGGCTCCTGCTGCAGCTCGGCGTCGTCACCGGCCTCACGACCACCGTCGAGCGTCGCATCGGCGAGGAGCGCATCGAGGCGAGCCTGACCACCCCTGAGGCGAGCGAGCTGCACGCCCTGCTCGCCCGCATGCGCGAGGTCGGGGTGCACGCGGCCAGCATCGAGGTGTCGGCGCAGGCCGTCACCCGCCACCGTGTCGACGGCATCGAGTTCGACGTGGTCGGCTTCATCAACCTCTCGCACGACCACCTCGACGACTACGTCGACTTCGAGGAGTACTTCGGCGAGAAGCTCAAGCTCTTCACCCCGGAGCGCGCTCGGCGCGGCGTGGTGTCGCTCGACTCCGAGTGGGGCGCGCGGGTCGTCGAGGACTCCCGCATCCCCGTCACGACCATCTCCTCGAAGCCCGGAACCGACGCCGACTGGAACCTCGTCGTCACGGGCGCAGAAGGCGGCAGCACGAGCTTCACGCTCACGAGCCCAGATGACCGGGTGCTGCACTCGAGCATCCCCATGCCCGGCTGGTTCTCGGCGGCGAACGCCGGGCTCGCGATCGCGATGCTCGTCGAGTCCGGCTACGACCTCGGCGAGATCGCGGAGGTGCTCGAACGCGACGGCGGCATCGACGCGTTCGTGCCCGGACGTCTCGAGCTGGTCTCCGGAGACAAGGGGCCGCGCCTCTATGTGGACTACGGGCACACCCCGGACGCCTTCGAGCAGACGCTCGGTGCGCTGAGAGAGATGACCACGGGCCGCCTGTTCATGGTCTTCGGCGCCGACGGCGACCGCGACCGAACCAAGCGCCCGGAGATGGCGCGCGTCGCCGCGGCTGGCAGCGACGTCGTCATCATCACCGACTACAACCCGCGCACCGAGGACCCGGACGAGATCAGGAGGGTGCTCGTCGAGAGCGTGAAGGCGAGCCACCCGGAGCGGGAGCTGCACGAGATCGCCGATGCGAGCCTCGGGCTGCGCAAGGCGGTTTCGCTCGCAGGGCCAGAGGACACTATCCTCGTTGCCGGCCCAGGCCACGAGAGCTACACCGAGGTCGCGGGCAGCAAGATCCAGTATTCGGCACGAGACGAGGCCAGAGCGGCGCTCAGGGAAGCAGGGTGGTGAGCGGATGATCGAACTCCGACTTCGCGAGATCGCTGAGATCACCGGGGGAGAGGCACGTCCCGTGGGTGACGACACGCTCGAGAGCGTGTTCAGCGGCACCGTCGACACCGATTCCCGACTCATCCGTCCGGGCGACATCTTCGTCGCCAAGCCGGGCGAGGTCACCGACGGGCACCTCTTCGCCCCGAAGGCTGTCGAGAACGGCGCCTCGCTCCTCATCGTCGAGCGCGCCCTCGACCTTCCCGTCACGCAGGTCGTCGTCGACGACGCCGTCCTCGCCCTCGGACGCCTCGCAACCGAGGTCGTGACGCGCGTGAAGTCCCGCGGACAGCTCGTCACGATCGCGGTCACCGGGTCGAACGGGAAGACGACGACGAAGAACCTCCTCAACGAGATCTTCTCGGCGCGAGGCGAGACGGTCGCGCCCATCGCCAGCTTCAACAACGAGGTGGGCGCCCCGCTGACGTTCCTGAAGCTCACAGAGGAGACGCAGACCCTCATCGCCGAGATGGGCGCGAGCGCTCCAGGCGAGATCCGCAGGCTCATCTCGATGGCGAAGCCGGACGTCGGCATCGTGCTGACGGTCGGCCTCGCGCACGCGGGCGAGTTCGGCGGCATCGAGGTCACGCTCACCTCGAAGACCGAGATGGTGCAAGGGCTCGTGGCGGGGGACACCGCCGTGCTCAACGCCGACGACGCGCGCGTCGCCTCGATGGCCGACAAGACCGACGCGAACGTGCTGTGGTTCGGTCGAGGCGAGCGAGCGGACATTCGCGCGAGCGAGGTCTCGACGAGCCTCGACGGGACGGAGTTCACGCTGCACCTTCCCGAGCAGGAACCCGTCGTCGTCCGCTTCAACGTGATCGGGGAGCACCACGTCACCAACGCGCTCGCCGCGGCGGCGGCCGCCCACACGCAGGCGGTGCCGGCCACGGAGATCCGTGACGCCCTCCAGCGCGTGACACGCGCCGAGCAGTGGCGCATGGAGCTCCAGCACGCCGGCTCCGTGCACCTCATCAACGATGCCTACAACGCGAGCCCAGACTCCATGGCCGCCGCCCTCAAGACGATCGCTCAGATCGCGCCGAACGGCGCCCGCACGGTCGCGGTGCTCGGCGCCATGAGCGAGCTCGGGGATGCCTCCATCGAGGAGCACGACCGCCTCGGACTCCTCGCCGTCCGCCTCGGCATCGACCAGCTCATCGTCGTCGGCCTCGACGCCCGCGCGCTGCACCTCGGAGCGATCGCCCAGGGCTCCTGGGATGGGGAGTCGATCTTCGTCGAGTCCATGGACGAGGCGTACGAGCTGCTGGTCCGTGAGACGCGCCCGGGTGACCTGGTCCTCGTCAAGTCTTCGAACTCAGCGGGCCTCCGACACCTCGGAGACCGTTTCGCCGAGCACCTCAGGGGGCACTTCGCGTGATTGCGATCCTTATTGCCGGAGGTGTCGGGCTGGCGTTCACGCTGTTCATGACGCCGCTCTTCATCCGCCTGTTCCACAAGCTCGAGTGGGGCCAGTTCATCCGCGAGGATGGGCCGGAAGCCCACCACTCGAAGCGCGGAACCGCGACCATGGGCGGCATCGTCTTCATCGTCGGCTCCGTGCTGGCGTACTTCATCGCGACGCTGGCCACGGGCGACCAGGTCACGGCCGCCGGACTCCTCATCCTCGGCATGATGGTCGGTCTCGGTGTCATCGGCTTCATCGACGACTTCCTGAAGGTCCGCAAGCAGCAGTCCCTCGGCCTCGGTGGCTGGTCGAAGATCGTCGGGCAGGTGATCGTCGCCGGGCTGTTCGCCGTCATCGGCCTGCAGTACCGCAACCCCGACGGCGTCCCGGTCCTCTCGACGCACATCTCGTTCATCCGAGACCTGCCGATCGACTTCATGGCGCTCGGCGCGATCGCGGGAACGATCGCCCTCATCGTCTGGATCGTCGTCATCACGACGGCGACGTCGAACGCGGTGAACGTGACGGACGGCCTCGACGGCCTCGCGACCGGTGCGTCGATCATCTCGATCGGTTCCTACGGCATCATCGCCTACTGGCAGTTCAACCAGGCCTGCGGCACGGAGCGCCTGGCCGAGTCGCTCGAGTCGGCCTGCTACACGGCCTACGCGCCCCTCGACGTCGCCATCGTGGCGGCAGGCATCGCCGGTGCGCTCATCGGGTTCCTCTGGTGGAACACCTCGCCTGCGCAGATCTTCATGGGAGACACGGGTTCGCTCGGTCTCGGTGGCGCGATCGCCGCCTTCGCCATCATCACCCGCACCGAGCTGCTGCTCGTCCTCATCGGCGGCCTCTTCGTCATGACGACCGGCTCCGTGATCGTGCAGCGCATCTACTTCAAGCTCACCAAGGGCAAGCGCATCTTCCTCATGAGCCCCATCCACCACCACTTCGAGCTCAAGGGCTGGGCCGAGACTACGGTCGTCGTCCGGTTCTGGATCATCGCCGGACTCTGCGCCGCGCTCGGCATCGGACTCTTCTACGCCGAGTGGGGAGTCACGACGTGACCCGCGAGGGAACAGGCCGCGAGGTCGACGGTCTCCGGAGCTGGCACGACGACTGGACCGGCCTGTCGGTCGCAGTGCTCGGCCTGGGCAAGACGGGGTTCTCCGTCGCGGACACCCTCGCTGAGCTCGGCGCCAAGCCGCACGTCATCGCGCAGTCGCACGATGACGAGCGTGAGCGCATCCTCGAGGTGCTCGACGTTCCCGTGACGATCGCCGACAGCGACGAGTCCGCCGTCGACGCGCTCAGGGCCCTGGAGGCCGACCTCATCGTCGCGTCTCCTGGTTTCGCCCCGAGCCACCCGCTCATCGTCGCCGCCGACGCCCTCGACGCGCCGGTGTGGGGTGACGTCGAGCTGGCCTGGCGGCTCCGCGACAAGTTCGGCGACCCCGCCCCCTGGCTGGCCGTCACGGGGACGAACGGCAAGACGACGACAACCCAGCTCGCAGCGCACATGGGACTGGCCGCGGGTATCCGCACGGCCCCCTGCGGCAACATCGGCGTCCCCGTCCTCGATGTGCTCCGCGACCCCGCCGAGTTCCAACTGCTCGTGGTCGAGCTCTCGAGCTTCCAGCTCCACTCCCTGCACTCCATGTCGGCGCACGCCGCGGTCGTCCTCAACATCGCCGACGACCACCTCGACTGGCACGGCGGCGCTGAGGCCTACCGCGCAGCGAAGGGCCGCGTCTACGAGCGAGCCCAGATCGCGTGCGTCTACAACAAGGGCGACGAGGCGACACTCGACCTCGTCGAGGCGGCCGACGTCGTCGAAGGATGCCGCGCTATCGGGTTCGGGACCGATGTGCCGGGGCCGAGCGACTTCGGCGTGGTCGACGGAATCCTGGTCGACCGTGCGTTCCTCGACGACCGAGCCCGCACCGCCCTCGAGCTGACGACGCTCGAGGAGCTGCGCCCGCGCGGTCTCTCCTCGAAGCACCTCGTGGAGGACGTGCTCGCCGCGGCCGCCCTCGTGCGGGCCGTCGGTGTCCCCGTCGCCGCGATCTCCGAGGCGCTTTCTACCTTCTCGGTCGATCGGCACCGCCACGAGATCGTCGCTGAGGCCGCCGGGGTCCTCTGGGTCGACGACTCGAAGGCGACGAACGTCCACGCCGCCGACGCCTCGCTGGCCGCGCACCGCAGCGTCGTCTGGCTGGTGGGAGGGCTCCTCAAGGGAGTCGACATCGCGCCGCTCGTCGCCAAGCACGCCGGGCGCCTCCGCGGTGCGGTGGCCCTTGGAACATCCCGATCCGAAGTGGCCGACGCGTTCGCGCAACACGCCCCGGAGGTCGCGTTCATCGAGATCGACGTGAGCGACACTGACTCCATCATGGGACGCGCCGTGGCGGAAGCCGCGCGGCTCGCGCAGGACGGCGACACCGTGCTGCTCGCTCCGGCGGCCGCCTCCATGGATCAGTTCGTGAGTTACAGCGACCGCGGCCAGCGTTTCGCGCTCGCCGTCGCGTCGCACCTTGAAGGGGGCCGGCATGCCGAGACAGAAGGCTCCCAGGACCGCACCTCCGAGCCGGACGCCAGCGCCGAATAGGCCAAGCACGGGGCCGACGGCTGGCGGTTCCGCACGCAAGAGCTCCTCGAGCGCCGTCGTCGTCTCGCTCGGGAAGCGCATCCGCGGCGTCAACCGCAACTTCGTGCTCCTGCTCTCGATCACGCTCTTCCTGGTCGCCTTCGGCATCGTGATGGTGCTCTCGAGCTCCTCGGTCGAGGAGTTCGCGGGTGGCAACGCCGTCTCGGCGCGGTTCGTCAGCCAAGCCACGTTCGCGGCGCTGGGCATCCCGCTCATGCTGTTCGCTTCCCGGATGCCGCTGCGGTTCTGGAAGCGGATCGCCTGGCCAGCCCTCTTCGTCGCCGTCATCCTCCAAGCGCTGGTCTTCACCCCCATCGGTGTCGACGTCAACGGCAACCGGGCCTGGATCGACCTCGGCTTCACGACGATGCAGCCCGCGGAGGCGCTCAAGGTTGCGCTCGTGCTGTGGCTCGGCCTCATCCTCGGGCGCAAGCAGGGCAAGCTGCACGTCGCCAAGGAGGTCGCGGTTCCGATCCTGCCCGTCCTCGCCCTGAGCTTCGGCGTCA
The DNA here is from genome assembly GCF_008831075.1 of Pseudoclavibacter terrae. Taxonomy (GTDB): domain Bacteria; phylum Actinomycetota; class Actinomycetes; order Actinomycetales; family Microbacteriaceae; genus Pseudoclavibacter; species Pseudoclavibacter terrae. The sequence goes on from NZ_WBJX01000002.1 coordinate 362,897, forward strand.
TGGCGCTCAGCAAGGACCTGGGAACGATGATCGTCGTCGGCGCGCTCGTTCTCGGAGCGCTCTACTTCGGCGGCGTCGCATCCAAGTTCCTGTGGCTCGCCGGGTTCATCGCGGTGGCTGCCGCGCTCCTGCTGTCGATCTTCAGCGACAACCGCATGGCCCGCATCACGAACTTCTTCGGCGGAGACGTCGACTACGAGACCTGGGGCTGGCAGAGCGCGCACGGGCTCTACGCCCTCGCCGCTGGCGGCCTGTTCGGCTCGGGGCTCGGCAACTCGAAGGCCAAGTGGTCCTGGCTGCCGGAGGCCGACAACGACTTCATCTTCGCGATCATCGGGGAGGAGCTCGGGCTCGTCGGGGCGATCATCGTCATCGGCGTCTTCGTCCTGCTCGCGGTCGTCCTCGTCCGCATCTACCACGAGGCGGAAGACTGGACGGCGAAGACCATCGTCGGTGCAGTGACCACCTGGCTGATCTTCCAGGCGTTCGTGAACATCGCCGTCGTCATCGGCTTCCTGCCGGTCCTCGGTGTGCCATTGCCGCTCGTCTCCTCCGGCGGATCGGCGCTCATCACGACCCTCTTCGCAATCGGCATAGTCTTGTCGATCGCCCGCAACCCGAAGCGATCGGAGTCCCGCACGTGACCAACTACCTGCTCGCCGGAGGCGGCACGGCCGGCCACGTCAACCCGCTGCTCGCGGTCGCGGATGCGTTGCGCGAGCGCGACCCCGACTCGAAGATCCTCGTGCTCGGCACGAAGGAGGGCCTTGAGGCCCGGCTTGTTCCCGCGCGCGGCTACGAGCTCCTCACGATTCCGAAGCTGCCCTTCCCGCGCCGCCCGGGCATGCAGGTGCTGACCTTCCTGCCTCGACTCCGTGAGACGGTTGCCTCCGTGCGCCGCATGCTCGACGAGCACAGCATCGACGCGGTCGCCGGCTTCGGCGGCTATGCCGCAGCCCCCGCCTACCTGGCCGCGAGGGGGCGCGTGCCGACCGTCGTCCACGAGGCCAACGCCCATCCCGGCATGGCCAACAAGCTCGGGGCGCGCTGGGCGAAGCGCGTGGGCGTCGCCTTCGACGGCACGCCCCTCCGCGGCGCCGTGACCGTCGGGATGCCGCTCCGGGCTGAGATCGAGCACCTCGACCGCGCCGCGAAGCGCGACGAGGCTGTCGAGTTCTTCGGGCTGGCCCCCGACCGTCGCACGCTGCTGGTCACCGGCGGCTCGCTCGGCGCGAGGCGCGTCAACGAGACCGTCCGAGCCGTCGTCCCCGAACTCATCTCCGAGGGCTGGCAGGTTCTTCACCTCGTCGGGGGGCTCTCGAAGTTCGAGCACGACCACGTCGAGGGCTACCACGTGCTCGAGTACTGCGACCGCATGGACCTCGCGTTCGCCGCCGCCGACCTGGTCGTCGCGCGTGCGGGCGCATCCACCGTCAGCGAGCTCGGTGTCGTCGGCCTCCCGGCCGTCTACATCCCGTACCCTGCCGCCACCGGCGACCACCAGACCACCAACATCCGCTCCGTCCTGTCCGCAGGTGGTGCCATACGGGTGGCCGACGCGGACTTCTCGCCCGAGTGGGCGTCGAAGGAGCTCCTCGCCCTCGCCCGCGACGATGACCGCCGAGCCCGCATGGAGCAGGCGACTCGCGCATCAGCCCAGCGCGACGGGGCCTCTCGGGTCGTTGCACTGCTGGACCAGGCGGTCGAGGACGCTCGGACCGGCTAGGCGCCTTCGGACGTGAAGGCGGAGTACCCTCGACCATCGACGCGGAAGAGACCGCGCAGCTCGCAGATCGAGCGAACTCAGGAGCAGCAATGATCAATCCAGACGCCACCGCGCAGATTCCCGACGAGATCGGGAACGTGCACTTCATCGGCATCGGCGGCTCAGGCATGAGCGGCATCGCGCGCATGATGCTCGACCGCGGCCTCACGATCTCCGGAAGCGACCGGACAGAGAACTACGCGACACGAGAGCTGCGCGATCGCGGCGCCCGCGTCGAGATCGGCCACGCGGCAGAGCACCTCGGCGACGCGGACACCATCGTCGTCACCAGCGCGCTCTGGCCCGACAACCCCGAACTCGTCCTGGCGAAGGAGCGTGGGCTCAACATCCTGCACCGCTCGCAGGCGCTCGTCTGGCTCACGCGCGGGAGCCGCCTCGTCTCCGTCGCCGGAGCGCACGGCAAGACGACCTCGACCGGCATGGTCGTGACGGCCCTCGACGCCCTCGACGCGTCGCCGAGCTTCGTCAACGGCGGCATCATCTCGGCCCTGGGGACGAGCTCCGCCGTCGGAAGCGGCGAGGCCTTCGTCGTCGAGGCCGACGAGTCCGACGGGTCCTTCCTGTTCTACGACACGGCGATCGCCCTCATCACGAACGTCGACAACGACCACCTCGACCACTACGGCAGCGTCGAGGCCTTCGAAGCCGCGTTCGTCCAGTTCGCGGATGCGGCCAGTGAGGCCGTGGTCATCTCCAGCGACGACCCGCTTGCCGTCGAGCTGACCGGGAAGCTCACCCACAAGCGGGTGCTGACCTTCGGCCAGGCTCCGACGGCCGACGCGCGCATCTCCGACATCGCGTCGGAGGGAGGAGAGACCCGCTTTACCGTCACCTGGCAGGGTGTCGACTACCCGGCGCTCCTGCACGTGCCCGGCGTCCACAACGCGCTCAACGCGACCGGCGCGTTCGTCGTCCTCGTCCAGCTCGGCTTCGAGCCCGCCGCCGTCCTTGACGCGCTCTCGACGTTCGGGGGCACGAAGCGACGCTTCGAGCTCCACGGCACGGTGAGCGGCGTCAGCGTCTACGACGACTACGCCCATCACCCTGCCGAGGTCGAAGCGGCGCTCACGGCTGCGCGCACCGTCGTCGGCTCCGGCCGCCTCATCGCCGTCCACCAGCCGCACCTCTACTCGCGGACGCGCGACATGAGCGACGTCTTCGCGGCGGTGTACGAGCGTCTCGCCGACGAGACCGTCGTGCTCGACGTGTGCGGCGCACGTGAGGACCCCATCCCCGGTGTCACGGGAGCGCTGGTCGAGGAGGCGTTCGCCGACCGCAGCAAGGTCGCCTACCGCCCCGACTGGCAGGATGCGGCCGACACGGTCGCCGAGATCTCACAGGACGGCGATTTCGTCATCACCTTCGGCTGCGGCGACGTCAACCTCATCGTGCCCCAGCTCCTCGAGGCGCTCGGCGCGAAGGAGCCAGGCAAGCCGTGAGCGTGCTCGGCGACGATGCGCGCCGATTCACCTGGCGCGCCAGACGACGCCGCCGCATCCTGATCGGGGTCGCGGCGGCGTTGGCCGCACTTGTCGCGTTCGTCGCGGTCGCCGTCTACAGTCCGATCATGTCCGTGCGTGAGATCGTCGTCGCCGGCACCCAGCGTGTCGATGCGACACAGGTCGACGAATCGCTCGCCGACCTGCACGGACAGCCGCTTGCGCTCGTCACGAACGACGACGTCGAGAGTCGACTCCAGTCCTACGTGATGGTGCAGAGCTACTCGATCCGCGTCGAGCCGCCGAGCCGTCTTGTCGTCACGATCGTCGAGCGGTCGCCGATCGGCGCGGTCGCGGTGCCATCCGGGTACGACGTCATGGATGCGGCCGGCGTGGTGCTCTGGACGCAATCGGAGCCCGCAGGGGACATCCCGACTCTCGAACTGGGCGGCGAGGGGGTCGACTCCGAGGCGTTCGCCTCTGCGGCGGCCGTGTCGCTCGCCCTGCCGGTCGACTTCAGGGCTGGCGTCGCTGCAGTGACGGCCAAGAGCATCGACGATGTGCGTCTGACGATGCGCAGCGGTGCCGAGGTCGTATGGGGGAGCGCGGAGGAGTCCGACCGCAAGGCGGAGGTGCTCGCCGCGCTCGTCACGGCCACCGCCGACCAGTCCATCTCCAGCTACGACGTCTCGAGTCCCGAGACCCCCGTGACCCGCTGAGGAGTTCCTCGGCCGGCGAGTGCGGCAACCTTCAAGCTCCGGTTGAAGCGACTCGCCGACATTCGGCGCGCAAAACGCAACACACCTGCTGACTGCACGGATCGTGCGACGTTCGCGACCTAGCGTCGAAGCAAGCAACCAGGAAACAGCATATCTCTGAGCTTCAAGTAGAGGTTGAAGCTCGTAGACATTCGCCAGCGGCGACGTGTCGAGGTGTGCATCCGTTCTTCCACCACACCACACGCCAACGAGGGGCCGGACACGTGTCGAACACCAACAACTACCTCGCCGTCATCAAGGTCGTCGGCATCGGCGGCGGCGGCGTCAATGCAGTCAACCGAATGATCGAGCTCGGCCTCCGCGGTGTCGAGTTCATCGCGATCAACACCGACGCCCAGGCGCTGCTCATGAGCGACGCCGACGTCAAGCTCGACGTCGGACGCGAACTGACCCGCGGTCTCGGTGCAGGCGCCGACCCCGAGGTCGGCCGCCGGGCAGCCGAGGACCACGCCGAGGAGATCGAGCAGGCGCTCGCCGGCGCCGACATGGTCTTCGTCACGGCTGGCGAGGGTGGCGGAACCGGAACAGGGGGCGCTCCCGTCGTCGCGCGCATCGCGAAGTCGATCGGTGCGCTCACCATCGGTGTCGTCACGAAGCCGTTCAGCTTCGAGGGCCGCCGCCGCATGCAGCAGGCCGAGCAGGGCGTCGCCACTCTGAAGGAAGAGGTCGACACCCTCATCGTCGTCCCGAACGACCGCCTCCTCGAGATCAGCGACCGCGGCATCTCCATGATCGAGGCGTTCTCGACGGCCGACCAGGTGCTCCTTGCCGGTGTGCAGGGCATCACCGACCTGATCACGACCCCGGGTCTCATCAACCTCGACTTCGCCGACGTCAAATCTGTCATGCAGGGTGCGGGCTCCGCGCTCATGGGCATCGGCTCGTCCAGGGGTGCCGACCGGGCGATCAAGGCAGCGGAACTCGCGGTCGCGTCGCCGCTCCTCGAGGCGAGCATCGAAGGTGCCCACGGCGTCCTGCTCTCCATCCAGGGCGGTTCGAACCTCGGCATCTTCGAGATCAACGACGCAGCGAAGCTCGTGCAGGAGGCCGTCCACCAGGAGGCCAACATCATCTTCGGTGCGGTCATCGACGACACGCTCGGCGACGAGGTGCGCGTCACCGTCATCGCGGCGGGCTTCGCCGGGGGTGAGCCCAAGACGCTGCAGGAGCAGCAGTCCGTGCCGGCGCCCGCGGCCGCGCCTGTCCAGCAGGCGAACACCGGCGCCATCGGTCTCGGTGCGGCCGCGGCCGCTGTCGCCTCCGCACCCTCCGTGCCCGTCGAGCGCGAGCCCGTGCAGGCGCCAGCACCGGTCTCGCAGGCTCCCGCCTGGTCGACGGCCGAGGCGCCGACCATCGCGCCTCGTCGCGAGCCGGAGGCGGCCTACGACGACGCCGAGGACATCCTCGACGTTCCGGACTTCCTCAAGTAGAGCGCGCATGCCAGAGCAAGCTGCAGAGGCGCTCGGCCAGGGTCATCAGACGCTGGCCGAGCGCCTCTCGGCCGTCCAGACGGCCATTCGTGAGAGCTGTCTCAGCGCGGGACGCGACCCCTCCGAGGTCACCCTCATCCCCGTCACGAAGTTCCACGGCCCAGAACTCGTCGCCGACCTCGTCGACCTCGGCGTCCGTCGCTTCGCGGAGAGCAGGCACCCGGAGGCCAGAGACAAGGCCGCGGCGCTCGCAGATCGCGCCGACCTCGAATGGCACTTCGTCGGTCAGATCCAGACGAAGAAGGCGCGCCAGATCGCCCAGTACGTGGATGCCGTGCATTCGATCGACAGGGGTGGGCTCGTCGACGCGCTGTCGAGCATCGAGCGGGCACACCCGCTTCGCGTGTTCGTGCAGGTCAACATGACCCCGGATCCCGCCAGGGGCGGCGTCCAGCCCGCGGAGCTGGAGGCGCTCGTCGAGCAGGTCCTGCGTACCGAATCGCTCGACCTCCAGGGCCTCATGTGCGTCGCGCCACTGGGGGAGGAGCCACGCGCGGCCTTCGCCGAACTCCGGGCGCTCGGGCAGCGCATCCGACCGCTTGCTCCGTCGGCGACCGCACTGTCGATGGGCATGTCCAACGACTTCGCAGAAGCCATCGAAAACGGTGCGACACACCTCAGAATCGGCGCGGCAATCACGGGAAAGCGACCCGAACGGACGTAGCGTGGGGGCACGCCGAACACACGGAGGAGCACAATGGCCAACCCGCTGCGCAATGCCATGGTCTACCTGGGCCTTGCTGACGAAGACGAGCAGAATCTGCACGACGAGACGCCACAGGCGCAGCAGCAGAGGCAGTCGCCAGCCGCGGCACCTTCGCCGCAGCTCTCTCCGGTCGTCACGGAGCGCCCGAAGCCGGCGCCTGTGACCCCGATCACCAAAGCTCCCAAGCACACTTCAACCCCGGCGATGGCGGAAATGAACGAGATCCTCACGGTCCACCCGAAGGCCTACAACAAAGACGCTCAGGTCATCGCCGAGAACTTCCGCGATGGCGTCCCCGTCATCATGAACCTCTCCGAGATGGACGAGGCCGAGGCGCGTCGCCTCATCGACTTCGCGAGTGGGCTCTCCCAGGGCCTCTATGGCAAGATCGAGCGCGTGACGAGCCGGGTGTTCCTGCTCTCGCCTCAGCACATCGCCGTCCACGGCGAGTCGAGCAAGCTGGAGGCGGAGAAGGAAGCCTCGTTCTTCCAGTAGACCCCCAACCAGCCTGACTCTGCCGAGCGGCAGAGCGGCCCGCTTTCGCGCGAACGGTGAGACGGTGCATCCTGAGGGTGCACCGTCGCCGTGTCTGCACGACAACATCTCAGGAAACGAATGAATATCCTCGGCGCGATCCTCGGCTTCGTCATCGGCCTCTACATCATGGTGATGTGGGGTCGGCTGATCCTCGATTACGCGCGCATGTTCGCGCCTCGGTGGAAGCCGAAGGGATTCGTGCTCGTCCTGTGCGAGGGCGTCTACTCGCTGACCGACCCGCCCCTTCGCGCGGTCCGCAAAGTCGTGCCTCCGCTTCGCATCGGCAACATCGCCCTCGACCTCGCCTGGATCATCGTCATGTTCGCGCTGGTCATCACGTCGAATCTCGTGCGCCTGCTCTAAGCCGTGAGCTCTCTCCATTAGGTGAATGGCGACTTTCCCGACAGAATGTGACGCGCGGGACCCAAGTGCCGTAATGTGACCTATGTGCTGCGCAGCACAGCAACGTTCTGCGTGCACATCTGGGCAACGCTAGTGTTGTCACGCCAGACCCAGAGTCTGCTCATCAGACCCAGAGTCTTTTCCAGATACAGACCAATCGCAGAGAGAGTCGAAAGGTGGCCGACATGGCACTCACTCCTGAGGACGTCATCAACAAACGCTTCCAGCAGACCAAGTTCCGCGAGGGGTACGACCAGGACGAGGTCGACGACTTCCTCGACGAGGTCGTTGCAGAAATGCGCCGCCTCGTGGGGGAGAACGAGCAGCTTCGTCAGCAGCTCGAAGAGGCAGAGGCGCGCGCCAGCAGCGCGCCGGCAGCCGCAGCTCCCGCCCCGGTCGAGGAGCCCAGCGTCGAGGTCGAGGCAGCTCCCGAGCCCGAGCCTGAGCCCATCGCGCCGCTCGCACAGCCTGCAGCTCCCGCTCCCGTCGCCGTAGAGGGTGCAGACGAGGCCGAGACGAGCAGCTCGCTCATCGCCCTCGCCCGCCGTCTTCACGACGAGCACGTCGAAGAGGGAACGCGCAAGCGCGACGAGATCATCGCCACGGGCGAGACCCGTGCTCGCGAGATCATCGCCGAGTCCGAGACCCGCGCACGTCAGATCGAGGGCGACAGCGAGAAGCGCGCCCGCGAGATCACGGTCGAGTCCGAGGGTCGTGCCCGCACGATCGTCACCGAGGCCGAGGCCAAGGAACGCGAGACGATCGGTCGACTCGAGGAGGCCAAGACCAAGCTCGAGGCCCGTATCGAGGAGCTCCGCATCTTCGAGCGCGAGTACCGCAACAACCTCCGCTCCTACATCGAAGGCCAGCTCAACGACCTGAACCGTCAGGCCAGCGACGTCCTCGAAGGCTCCGCACCAGCGGGCCAGTAGCACTCGGAACGTGGAGGACACACCTCTGCAGACCACCGAACGGCGATCGCGTCCGAGCATCCGCATTCTTGCGCTGCTCGCCGCGGTCGCCGTCGGCGCGTTTGCGCTTGACCAGATATCCAAGGCGCTTGTCGTCTCCTCGATGACCGAGGGGCAGACGATCGAGGCGCTCGGTGGCTTCCTGCAGTGGCACTTCGTCCGGAACCCGGGCGCTGCGTTCTCGTTCGCCGCAGGCTCCACGTGGATCTTCACGGGCGTGTCGACGATCATGGTCATCGTCATCATGGTCGTTGCTCGCCGGCTCGCGTCGAAGCGCTGGGCCGCAGTGTTCGGACTCGTGCTCGGTGGTGCTCTCGGCAACCTCTTCGACCGGCTCTTCCGCGAGCCCGGCTTCGGCGTCGGCCACGTCATCGACTTCATCTACACGCCGTGGATGCTCCCGGCGATCTACAACGTCGCCGACATGTGCATCGTCGTGGGGATGTCGGCGTTCGTGCTGCTCACCCTGTTCGACATCGGTTTCGACGGCAAGCGCCGCCCCAAGGCGAAGAAGGACGCGTAATGCAATCCAGGACGATCCCGATCCCTGACGGCCTCGAGGGCACCCGCGTCGACGCGGGCGTCTCGAAGCTCCTCGGTCTCAGCAGGACGCAGGTCGCCGATATCGCGGCGGCGGGCGGGATCACGATCGACGGAAAGCCAGTCGGCAAATCCGACCGGATGACAGCCGGTGCCGTCATCTCCATCGAGTGGGAGCAGGCCGGGCCGGTGAAGGTCATCCCGATCGCCGTGCCCGACCTCAAGATCGTGCACGACGAGGATGACTTCGTCGTCATCGACAAGCCCGTCGGCGTCGCCGCGCACCCGTCGATCGGCTGGGACGGCCCCACGGTGCTCGGCGCGCTCGCCGCGGCAGGATTCACCATCTCGACCTCCGGGCAGTCGGAGCGCCAGGGAATCGTGCACCGACTGGATGCAGGCACGAGCGGACTCATGGTCGTGGCGAAGAGCGAGCTCGCGTACGCGCAGCTCAAGAAGGCCTTCCACGACCGCCAGGTCGAGAAGGTCTACCACGCGGTCGTCCAGGGGCACCCTGACCCACTGTCCGGCACGATCGACGCCCCCATCGGCCGGCACCCCGGATCGTCGTGGAAGTTCGCTGTCACGAGCGACGGCAAGCCGTCGGTCACCCACTACGAGACCGTCGAGGCGTTCCGCCGCGGAGCACTGCTCGAGGTCCATCTCGAAACCGGGCGCACCCACCAGATCCGCGTGCACATGGCCGCTCAACGGCACCCATGCATCGGGGATCCGCTGTACGGCTCCGACCCGGTCGTGGCCGCCAAGCTCGGCCTCAAGCGACAGTGGCTGCACGCCAAGGAGCTCGGCTTCGCCCATCCCCGTACGGGGGAGCCCGTCCGCTTCACCACCGAGTACCCAGACGACCTGGCGCACTCGCTCGAGCTGCTGCGCGACGGCGAGCTGTAGTCCACAGCCTCGTCCGCGAAGGCGCTCCGGCGACCTAAGATGGGTGCGCCGATCCACCCATCTTCTCGGAGAGACATTGCCTTCAGCAGACTCGTTCGCCCACCTTCACGTCCACAGCGAGTACTCGATGCTCGATGGAGCGGCCCGGATCGGCGAACTCATGAAGGCCGCCGTCGAGCAGGGCATGCCGGCCGTGGCGATGACCGACCACGGGAATGTGTTCGGGGCGTACGAGTTCGCGAAGGCCGCGAAAGAGCACGGCATCAAGCCGATCATCGGTACCGAGGCGTACCTGACTCCGGGAACGCACCGCGGCGACCGCACTCGCGTGAAGTGGGGCAACGGCGGGGGAGACGACGTCTCCGGCTCCGGTGCCTACACGCACATCACGATGCTCAGCGAGACGACGCAGGGCATGCACAACCTCTTCCGCCTCTCCAGCCGGGCCTCCATGGAGGGGTACTACTTCAAGCCGCGCATGGACCGCGAGCTGCTCAACACGTACTCGAAGGGGCTCATCGCGACGACCGGATGCCCCTCAGGGGAGGTGCAGACGCGGCTTCGGCTCGGGCAGTACAACGAGGCGCGTGCGGCAGCCGCCGAGTTCCGCGACATCTTCGGGGCGGAGAACTACTTCTGCGAGATCATGGACCACGGCATCGACATCGAGCGCCGCGTCATGCCGGACCTGCTGAAGCTTGCCAAGGACCTCGGCCTTCCCCTGGTCGCGACCAACGACCTGCACTACACGCACTCCCACGACGCGGACAGCCACTCCGCGCTCCTGTGCGTGCAATCCGGGTCGACGATGGACGACCCGAACCGGTTCCAGTTCTCCGGCACCGGCTACTACCTGAAGTCGGCAGCCGAGATGCGAGCCATCTTCCGCGATCACCCTGAGGCGTGCGACAACACGCTGCTGATCGCCGAACGCTGCTCAGCCGAGTTCGACGAGAACGCGAACTACATGCCCCGCTTCCCCGTGCCGGAGGGGGAGACGGAGAGCACCTGGTTCATCAAGGAGATCGACGCGGGTCTCGACAAGCGGTACCCGGCCGGGGTCCCGAGCGACGTCCGCAAGCAGGCGGACTACGAGATCGGCGTCATCAACCAGATGGGCTTCCCGGGGTACTTCCTGGTCGTCGCCGACTTCATCAACTGGGCGAAGGACAACGGCATCCGCGTCGGGCCAGGTCGCGGTTCCGGTGCAGGGTCCATGGTGGCGTACGCCATGGGCATCACCGACCTCGACCCGCTGCGGCACGGCCTCATCTTCGAGCGCTTCCTCAACCCGGACCGAGTCTCGATGCCCGACTTCGACGTCGACTTCGATGATCGCCGCAGGTCGGAGGTCATCCGGTACGTCACCGAGAAGTACGGCTCGGAGCGCGTCGCCCAGATCGTCACCTACGGCACGATCAAGGCCAAGCAGGCGCTCAAGGATGCCTCGCGCGTGCTCGGATACCCGTTCTCGATGGGCGACCAGCTCACGAAGGCCATGCCTCCAGCCGTCATGGGCAAGGACATCCCCCTCAGCGGGATCTTCGACAAGGAGCACAAGCGCTACTCGGAGGCCGCCGAGATGCGCGCCTTCATCGAGAGCAACCCGGACGCGAAGAAGGTGTTCGACACCGCGAGCGGCCTCGAGAACCTGAAGCGCCAGTGGGGCGTGCACGCGGCCGGCGTCATCATGTCGAGCGACCCGCTCATCGACATCATCCCGATCATGAAGCGGGAGCAGGACGGCCAGATCGTCACCCAGTTCGACTATCCGGCGAGCGAGTCCCTCGGGCTCATCAAGATGGACTTCCTCGGACTGCGCAACCTCACCATCGTGAGCGACGCGGTGGTCAACATCAAGGCGAACCGCGGCATCGATCTCGTCCTCGAGGACCTCGAACTGGACGACGTCGGCGCCTACGAGCTGCTGACTCGGGGTGACACGCTCGGGGTCTTCCAGCTCGACGGTGGGCCCATGCGCTCCCTGCTGCGCCTCCTCAAGCCCGACAACTTCGAGGACATCTCCGCGGTCATCGCGCTGTACCGTCCCGGGCCGATGGGTGCCAACTCCCACATCAACTACGCGCTGCGCAAGAACGGCGAGCAGGAGATCACCCCGATTCACCCGCAACTCGAGGAGCCGCTCCAGGAGATCCTCTCGACCAGCTACGGCCTGATCATCTATCAGGAGCAGGTCATGGCCATCGCGCAGAAGGTCGCCGGATTCTCGCTCGGCCAGGCCGACATCCTTCGCCGCGCCATGGGCAAGAAGAAGAAGTCGGAGCTGGACAAGCAGTTCGCCGGCTTCCAGGGCGGAATGCACGCCAACGGGTACTCCGACGAAGCCGTGAAGATGCTCTGGGACATCCTGCTGCCGTTCTCCGACTACGCCTTCAACAAGGCACACTCGGCCGCCTACGGCGTCGTCTCCTACTGGACCGCGTATCTGAAGGCCCACTTCCCCGCCGAGTACATGGCGGCGCTGCTCACGAGCGTCGGCGACTCGCGCGACAAGCTGGCGATGTACCTCAACGAGTGCCGCCGCATGGGCATCACGGTGCTCGCCCCCGACGTCAACGAGTCCTTCGTCAACTTCACCGCGGTGGGGGAGGACATCCGCTTCGGTCTCGGCGCCGTGAGGAACGTGGGAGCGAACGTCGTCGAGGAGATCCAGAAGGCGCGCGAGTCGAAGACCGCGTTCGTCTCGTTCCATGACTTCCTGAAGAAGGTGCCGACGACGGTCGCCAACAAGCGCACCGTGGAGTCGCTCATCAAGGCCGGGGCCTTCGACTCCCTCGGCAACACTCGCCGCGCCCTCGTCGAGGTGCACGAGAACGCCATCGACGTCGCGGTCTCGCGCAAGCGGAACGAAGCGCACGGGCAGGTCGACCTCTTCGCGGGTCTCGACGAGTTCGAAGCCGAGGAGGACGACGTTCCCGTCCGCCCCGAGTTCAATCGCCGCGACAAGCTCGCCTTCGAACGGGACATGCTCGGGCTCTACGTCTCCGACCACCCGCTTGCGGGGCTCGAGCGAGAGCTCGCGAAGCTCGCCACCACGAGCATCCTCGATCTGACCCAGGCCGAGCACCTGGAGGACGGGCAGCAGGTCACGATCGCCGGTCTCATCACGAGCGTGCAGCATCGGGTGGCCCGGAACTCGGGCAATCCCTACGGGATGATCGAGGTCGAGGACTTCGGCGGCACCATGACCGTCATGTTCATGGGCAAGACGTACCAGGAGTTCCAGACGCAGCTCCAAGGCGATGTCATCGTGGCCGTCAAGGGTCGCGTGTCGAAGCGAGACGACGGCATGAACCTGCACGCGCAGGGCCTCACGCTGCCGAAGATCGCAGCGGCCGAGGACGCGGGCACGCTCACGCTCACCATCCCGGACACTCGGGCGACGGAGCCGGTGGTGGATGCACTCGGCAAGGTGCTCCGCCGGCATTCGGGCGAGAGCGAGGTCCGGCTCAGGCTGCGCACCCCCGGGGTCGTGCGCCGCTTCGAGCTCCCTCACCGGGTGCGCATCACGCAGGACCTGTACGGGGAGCTGAAGGCGCTGCTCGGCCCGAGCTGCCTCGAGTAGCGGGCGGCAGGGCCGCTCCGCTCACGAGGCGACGGTGCTCGCTCGCCGCTTGACTACGATGGAGACACCATGATGCAACTCATCGATCTGCGTGGTTCTGCGCTCAGCGCCTCCGAGCTTCGGAACATCCTCCCTCGTGCCGAGCTGGACGTCGGGCGTGCCCTTGGCACGGCTGCCGAGCTCATCTCGGCCGTCCGCGACGATGGAGCCACCGCGCTCCGTGAGCAGGCGGTGCGCCTCGACGGTGTCGATCCACCGCACCTGCGGGTCCCGCAGGAAGCGATCGACGAAGCGACGGCGCGTCTCGAACCCCGGGTGCGTGCTGGCCTGGAGGCCATGATCGCGCGTGTTCGTGCTGGTTCGGCCGCCCAGGTCCCCGACCCAAGGGTCACGACGCTCGGTGACGGCGCCGTCGTCGAGCTCCGGTGGCACCCCGTGGCGCGTGTCGGCCTCTACGTGCCTGGTGGGAAAGCCGTCTACCCATCGAGCGTCGTCATGAACGTCTGCGCCGCGATGGCGGCGGGCGTCTCCTCGATCGCGATCGCCTCGCCGCCGCAGCGGGACTTCGGTGGGGGCGTGCACCCCACGATCCTGGGTGCAGCTGGGCTCCTCGGCGTCACAGAGGTCTACGCCATGGGCGGGGCGGGCGCCATCGGCGCGCTGGCGCACGGCGTCTCCGACATCGGCCTCGAACCGGTCGAGGTCATCACCGGCCCGGGCAACGTGTACGTCGCCGCAGCGAAGCGCATCGTGCAGTCGTTCGTCGGCATCGACTCCGAGGCGGGCCCGACGGAGATCCTCGTGATCGCAGACGACTCCGCAGACGCTGACCACGTCGCCGCGGACCTCGTGAGTCAGGCCGAGCACGACGAGCTCGCGTCGGCGCTCCTCGTCACCCCCGACGCGGACTGGGCGAGGCGTGTGCTCGAGCGCGTCGAGGTCAGAGCGGCAGCGACCAAGCACGCCGAGCGCGTGCGCGTCTCCCTCGGCGGACGCCAGTCCGCCGTCATCCTCGTCGACGACCTCGCCGCGGCAGCCAGGGTGTCGAACGCCTACGCGCCCGAGCACCTCGAGGTGCAGACTCGTGAGCCAGAGGCGGTGCTCGCGATGCTCCACAATGCTGGAGCCATCTTCATGGGCGCCAACTCGCCCGTGAGCCTCGGCGACTACCTCGCCGGCTCCAACCACGTGCTGCCGACGGGCGGCCAGGCGGCGCACACGCCCGGTCTCGGCGCGCACACGTTCCTCCGCCCGCAGCAGATCATCCGATACGACCGGGAAGCCCTGCGCGCCGTGAGCGAGCACGTCGTGGCGCTCGCAGACGCCGAGGACCTGCCGGCGCACGGTGAAGCAGTGACGGCGAGGTTCAGCTGATGCACTGCCCGTTCTGCCGCCACCCGGACTCACGGGTCATCGACTCGCGAACCAGCGACGACGGTTTCGCGATCCGTCGAAGGAGGCAGTGCCCGGAATGCGGGCGCCGATTCTCCACGACCGAGACGGCGAGCCTCACGGTCATCAAGCGCAACGGCGTTGTCGAGTCGTTCTCACGCGACAAGGTCGTGGCCGGTGTCCGCAAAGCCTGCCAGGGGCGACCCGTGACCGACACCGACCTGGCGCTCCTCGCGCAGCGCGTGGAAGAGAGCATCCGCGCGACCGGGGCCTCGCAGATCGAAGCCAACGACATCGGCCTGGCCATCCTGCCACCGCTGCGTGAGCTGGACGACGTCGCCTACCTCCGGTTCGCGAGCGTCTACCAGGGCTTCGCCGGCCTCGATGACTTCCGGGCCGCCATCGATCGGATGCACGAGGACGGCATCAGAGCGCAGTACGCCACCGAGACCGCCGACGGCGAGTCGACCGTCAAGGGGGAGACCCGATGAGCGCCGCCTACCGTCTGCTGTTCCGTCACGTCCTGTCGAAGATGGATCCGGAACGCGCGCACGCCTTCGCGTCCGGGGTCATCAGGGCGCTTGGTCGACGCGGCCCGGCTGCGCTGATCTCTCCGTTCGGTGCGCCTGCCGAATCGCTTGCCGTCGAGGCGATGGGCCTCCGCTTCGCGTCGCCGTTCGGCCTCGCGGCTGGCTTCGACAAGAACGCCGAGGACATCGACGGCCTCGCTGCGCTGGGCTTCGGCCACGTCGAGGTCGGCACCGTCACGCCCCGCCCGCAGCCAGGCAACCCAGGGCCGCGGCTCTTCCGACTCGTCGCCGACGGCGCGCTCATCAACCGCATGGGCTTCAACAACCGCGGTGCCGAGCTCGCAGCCGCCAACATCGCGGCTCGTCGCAACCGCTCCGTCATCGTCGGCGTCAACATCGGCAAGAACAAGACGACCGAGGCCGACGACGCGCACCTCGACTACGCGGCCGCCGCCACGGCCGTCAAGGATGTCGCAGACTATCTCGTCGTGAACGTCTCCTCGCCGAACACCCCGGGGCTACGCAGTCTGCAGTCCCTCGAGTCCCTGACGCCGATCCTGCGCGCGGCCCGAGACGCCGCACCAGGCGTTCCTCTGCTCGTCAAGATCGCCCCTGATCTCGACGATGACGAGATCAGAGAGGTCACGCAGCTCGCCATCGACGAGGGTCTGGCCGGCATCATCGCGGCCAACACGACGATCTCGCGCACGGGCTTGCGCACGTCCGCCCGCGTCGTGGAGGCGTTCGGCGCTGGAGGCCTCTCCGGTCGTCCGCTCACCGAGCGCTCACGCGAGGTCCTGCGGGTCGTCAAGGAGACGTCCGGGGACAGGCTGTGCATCATCTCCGTCGGAGGGGTCACGGACGCGGCCGAGGCTCGCCGACGCCTCGACGCAGGCGCAACGCTCGTCCAGGGCTACACCGAGTTCCTCTACTCGGGTCCCACATGGGCGGCCAGCATCAATCGGGGACTCGCCCGCCTCGCGCGCTGATCGACGCTTCCGCGCGAAGGTCTCATTTTGGGCACCATCTCGGATTCCCAGCCGCCTGACACCTTCTGGCCACCCCGCGGGTCTACATTGTGAAACAGCGAAGGCCCGAGCGGAATACCGTTCGGGCCTTCGAGTTTCTCTGACGCGAGCCAGTCGTGCTCCGGGGGATGACTACTTGCCGGTGAACTCGATCTTCGCGCCGCGCTTGACCTGCGACTTGGGCATGCGCATGACTCGCAGCTGCAGGCAGCGGGCGATCGTACCGATCATGATGCCCTTCTCGACCTTGTCCTTGCCGACGACCGCGGCGATGCGACGCTTGATCATGTTGGCGACCATCACGGCCTCGAGGATACACACGGCGAGGAACGCCCAGATGAAGCTCATCGCCCAGATGCCGACGGACTGGCTCGGGATGAACGTCGCGAAGATCACGAGGAACATCATCGGCAGGAGGAGCTCGCCGATCGAGTACCTCGCGTCGATGTAGTTGCGCATGAAGCGCTTCTGCGGACCGCGCTCGGTCGGACGGAGGTAGCGGTCGTCGCCCTTGGCGAGCCCCTCACGTGCCTTGGCCTGCTCGATTCGGACCTTCGCCTGCATCTCGCGCTTGGCCTGCTTGCGGTCCTCAGGGACGAGGGGACGCAGGTTCTGCGCTTCGCGCTCGCGCCTCGTGGGGGTCGGCTGCTGCTTCTTCGCCGGAGACTTCGCGGGAAGCGATGCTGTCTCGGCGCTCTTGGACTCGTGCTTCGACATGATGCCTCTCAAGAACTCTGGTGTGATTTAGCCTAACCGCTATGACTCTCCCCGAAGCCCCACTCGATGCACACGATCAGGAACAGCGACTCCTCGACGCGGTCGAGGACCGCTTTCCCGCCACGATCGCCCGACTTTCCGGCCTCGTCCGCATCCCGTCCGTCTCCTGGGACGCCTTCGACCGAGTGCACGTGCAGCGCAGCGCCGAACGCACGGCAGAGCTGCTGCGCGAGCTCGAGCTGTTCGATGCCGTCGAGATCGAGGGCGTCGAGACGTCCGACGGCTACGCGGGCCAGCCTGCCGTGATCGCGACGAGACAGGCCGAGCCTGGGCAGCCCACCGTCCTCCTCTACGCGCACCACGACGTGCAACCCCAGGGGAGTGCCGACGACTGGCGGACCCCGCCGTTCGAGCCGACCCTCCGCGACGGTCGCCTCTACGGACGCGGTGCGAGTGACGACAAGGCGGGAGTCATGACGCATATCGCGGCTCTCGAGGCGCTCGGCACGGCCACGTCCGGGAGGCCCAGGATCGGGCTCTCCGTGTTCATCGAGGGCGAGGAGGAGAACGGTTCCCGCAGCTTCTCGGACTTCCTCGCCAAGCACAGGGCAGCGCTCGGCGCCGACGCGATCATCGTCGCCGACAGCGACAACCCCTCGACGACGACTCCCGGACTGACCGTCTCCCTCCGCGGCAACGTGACCATGAAGGTCACCGTTCGAACGCTCGGGCACGCCTCCCACTCCGGAATGCTCGGGGGTGCCGTGCCGGATGCGATGCTCGCGGCCGTCCGTCTGCTCGACACGCTCTGGGATGCGGACGGCGCGGTCGCCGTCGCAGGCCTCGGCACGCGCAGCGGGGGACTCGCAGGCGGGGACGAGGCGGACATCCGGCGCGACGCGGAACTCCTCGACGGGGTCACGACGATCGGTCGGGGGAGTGTTCACGACCGCCTCTGGAACCAGCCCGCCATCACGATCACCGGCATCGACGCGCCGAGCGTCGCTGAAGCGTCCAACACGCTCCTGCCCGTCGTGTCGGTCCGCCTCTCGGCCCGCATCGCCCCAGGCGACGACGCAGTCGAGGCGTACGCGGCACTCGAGCGCCACCTGACCGAGCACGCCCCCTTCGGAGCGCACATCGAGATCACCCAGCCAGACGTCGGGCAGCCGTTCCTCGTCGACACCGCGGGACCCGCGGTCGGCCTCATGAAGTCCGCGATGCGCGATGGGTGGGGTGCGGACCCCGCCGAGACGGGCATCGGCGGGTCGATCCCATTCATCGCCGCGCTCGCCGAGGTGTACCCGGACGCCGAGATCCTCGTGACCGGAGTGGAGGACCCGGCCACGATGGCGCACAGCCCCAATGAGTCGCAGGACCTCGGCGTGCTGCGTCGCGCGATCTCGGCAGAGGGGCTCTTCCTCCTGCGCTTCGCGCGGCCGGATACCGACATCAGCTGATGCGATTCCGGCTGAGGAGGAATACCCTGGAGCCATACGCCGTTACTGAGGTGAAGAGCGCGGGAGCAGGTCGTCCCGCCCAGCAGCACGAGGAGAATCCATGAGCGCAGTTCTTGAAGGCATCACCGTGAGCGAGGCCACGCACTCCGTGACCCTGACCCAGGCGGCCCTTGACAAGATCAAGAACCTGATCGGCCAGGAGAGCGAGGGCGGCCTGCGGCTGCGCATCGCCGTCCAGCCAGGGGGATGCTCCGGCCTGATCTACCAGCTGTTCTTCGACGAGCGCATCCTCGACGGCGACGCGACGGTCGACTTCGATGGCGTGGAAGTCATCGTCGATCCGATGAGCGTTCCCTACCTTGACAACGCGAAGATCGACTTCGAGGACACGATCCAGAAGCAGGGCTTCACGATCGACAACCCGAGTGCGCAGGGTTCCTGTGCTTGTGGCGACTCCTTCCACTGACTCGACACGCGGGGCCCACCCTCGCGACACACCCGAAACGGCGCGGTCTCCGACCGCGCCGTTTTGTCGTCCCCGCGCGCCCCGGGTCATCGACCCTTCCGATTCGCACTAGACTGACAGCAACCTGTATGCGTCACCTCGAAAGGTTTGCCGTGCGAGACACCCGCCGCGTGAAGTGGTTCGCCGCTCCGATTGCAGCAGCCCTGATTCTGATCCTGGCTGGCTGCACGTCGCAAGAACTACGGGGCTACATGCCCGGTGACCCCGGTGTCACCAACCATTCCGACGCCTTCACGAACTTCTGGGTGAACTCCTGGATCATCCTCCTCGTCGTGGGAGGGATCACCTGGGGTCTCATCATCTGGGCGTCAGTTCTGTTCCGCCGCCGCAAGGGCGAGAAGGGCCTGCCGGCGCAGCTGCGCTACCACATGCCCATCGAGATCCTCTTCACCGTGGTCCCGGTCATCCTCGTCGCCGGCTTCTTCGCCTTCACCGTGCGCGAGGAGGCCCCGGTCGTCTCCAACTTCGCCGAAGAAGAGCAGGACGTCAAGATCGAGGTCTACGGCAAGCAGTGGGCCTGGGACTTCAACTACCTGCCCACGAGCAACACCGAGTACGACTCCGGTGTCTACTACGAGGGCATCCAGGCGCAGGAGATCCGCGAGCCGTCCGAGGGCGGCGAGCGTGGCGCCGCCACCGGGGAGATCGACGAGGCTGCACTGCCGAAGCTCGTCCTCCCGGTCGGCGCGAACGTCACGCTCGACATCAAGTCGCGCGACGTCATCCACTCCTTCTGGATCGTCGACTTCCACTACAAGATCGACAACATCCCTGGCCACACCAACACCATGTCGTTCGTGCCAGAACGTGAAGGCACGTACATGGGCAAGTGCGCCGAGCTCTGCGGCGAGTACCACTCGATGATGCTCTTCCAGGTCGAGGTCGTCTCGCAGGCCGAGTACAACGCCTACATCGCCGAGCTTCGCGCGGCGGGCAACGTCGGCTCCCACGGAGACGACTACAACCGCAACCAGAACCTTCCGGGCACTGATGTTCCCGAGTTCAACCACGAGTCGGAATAGGGGCGACGAATATGACGTCAACGCTGAACCGTCCAGGCATCACCCCGGTCTCTGAGGCGACCACCGCCCCCAGCAGCTCAGTCGAGCGCAAGGGCAATGTCCTCGTTTCCTGGATCACCTCGACGGACCACAAGACCATCGGGTACATGTACCTGATCTCCAGCTTCGTCTGGTTCTGCATCGGTGGTGTGATGGCGCTGGTCATCCGCACCCAGCTCTTCGAGCCGGGCATGGAGATCATCGACACCAAAGAGCAGTACAACCAGCTCTTCACCATGCACGGCACGATCATGCTGCTCATGTTCGGGACGCCGCTGTTCTCCGGATTCGCGAACGTGCTCGTGCCCCTTCAGATCGGCACGGCCGACGTCGCCTTCCCGCGACTCAACGCCTTCGCCTTCTGGCTCTTCACCTTCGGCGCGCTCATCGCCGTCGGCGGCTTCCTCACGCCGGGAGGTGCGGCATCCTTCGGCTGGACGGCCTACGTCCCCTTGTCGACGACCACCTATTCCCCTGGCGTCGGAGGCAATCTCTGGGTGGCGGGGCTCGCGGCGACCGGCTTCGCGACGATCTTCGGTGCAGTCAACTTCATCACGACGATCATCACGATGCGCGCGCCTGGCATGACGATGTGGCGCATGCCGATCTTCACCTGGAACGCGATGATCACGTCCATCCTCGTGCTGTTCGCCTTCCCCGTCCTCGCGGCTGCGTGGTTCGGCCTCCTCATGGACCGCGTATTCCTCACGCACATCTACGACGTCGAGGCCGGTGGTGCGATCCTCTATCAGCACCTGTTCTGGTTCTTCGGCCATCCAGAGGTCTACGTGCTCGCCCTGCCGTTCTTCGGCATCGTCTCCGAGATCTTCCCGGCCTTCAGCAGGAAGCCGATCTTCGGCTACAAGACCCTCGTGTACGCGACGATCGCGATCGCCGCCCTGTCAGCGTCCGTGTGGGCGCACCACATGTACGTGACCGGTACCGTGCTGCTGCCGTTCTTCGCGCTCATGACGATGCTGATCGCCGTGCCGACCGGAGTGAAGATCTTCAACTGGATCGGCACCCTCTGGCGGGGATCCGTGACGTTCGAGACCCCCATGCTGTTCTCGCTGGGCTTCCTCGTCACGTTCGTCTTCGGCGGTCTGACCGGTGTCATCCTGGCCTCGCCGATGCTCGACTTCCACGTGTCCGACACCTACTTCGTCGTGGCGCACTTCCACTACGTGGTCTTCGGAACGATCGTGTTCGCGATGTTCGCCGGCGCCTTCTTCTGGTGGCCGAAGTGGACCGGCAAGATGCTCAACGAGCGCCTCGGCAAGATCCAGTTCTGGTTGCTGTTCATCGGCTTCCACATGACGTTCCTCATCCAGCACTGGCTCGGCGTGATGGGCATGCCGCGCAGGTACGCCACGTACCAGCCCGAGGACAACTTCACGTGGATGAACCAGCTGTCCACGATCGGCGCGTTCGTGCTCGCCATCTCGCTGCTGCCGTTCTTCCTGAACATCTTCATCACGGCGCGCAACGCGCCGAAGGTCACGGTCGACGACCCGTGGGGCTACGGCTCCTCGCTCGAGTGGGCGACCAGCTGCCCGCCGCCGCGACACAACTTCACGTCCATCCCGCGCATCCGCTCGGAGCGCCCCGCGTTCGACCTCAACCACCCCGAGGTCGCACCACACGGATACCGTGACCTGACGCCCGTCAACGACAAGATCGGAGAACGAGAGTGAAGACCTCAGCCCGCCTCCTCTGGGTCCTCGCCGTCTTCTACGCGGTTGTGACCGTCATCTACGTCCTCTGGACTCGTGCGGCCCTCGGGCACTACGAGTGGGTCGGCATCGTCGCACTGGCGCTCTCTGGTCTGTTCGTGGCGTTCGTCGCGTTCTACCTGGGCAGCTCAGCGAAGCCGTTCCGTGTGCACGTCCTCCCTGAGGACCGTCTCGACGGAGAGATCGCCGACGCCGACCCCGAGCTCGGGTTCTTCCCGCCGCAGAGCTGGTGGCCGTTCGTGCTGGCGCTCGCCGTGGGACTGATCTTCCTCGGCCTGTCGATCGGCGGATGGTGGTTCGCGTACTTCGCGGCGCCGCTGTTCATCATCGCGATCGTCGGCTGGGTGTTCGAGTACTACCGCGGACGCTACGCCCACTAGGCACGTCCGAAGGCTTCTGGCCCGCCCCTCTCACGAGGGGCGGGCCATTTGCATGCGGCGGATCGGTGCGTGCTGCGCTCGGTGCGTGCGCGGCCGGCCGGGTGGTCCCTCAAGGCCGGGGATGCGTGATCACGTGCTGGTGCTGCTGCTGGTGCTGGCCCCAGGGCGGGGCCGGGGCGACATGGGCCTGGTGTGGGCCTTGTACGCCGGAGGCTCCTCGCTTCGTGAGTCGCTCGGCAGGCGGCACATCCCCGCGGGCGCCGGTCATCTCGCTGCGCAGAAGGGGCTGCGCGAGACGATGACGATCGGCAGTGTACGCGTGCATGGCGTCGGCTCGGCCCATCACGAGTCATCGGCGGGCCACACGCACGTGCGCTGGGGTCTCCGCGACCCGAGGCACGAGGAGGAGGGAGACAGTCGCTCATCGTCCGAGGGCCGCAGACTTCGCTCAGTGTGACCACGCGCGTCTCGGCCTGGAGGATCGGCGCGGAGGATCGGCGCGGACGCGCGGGTTCAGACGAGCTGAACTCCTCGCTAGTGATGATGCGTAGTCCTGGACCCCACCGACGCCGTACGAAGAACGTCGTATTCGCTCCCTGCAGGGGCCGAGCGCTGGACCACGTGGCGAGAACAAGCACTGTCCCGCTCTGCACGCTGTGGCGCCTGTATGGCTTGTCGACACCACTGCTGCGCGAGCCCGGGTGTTCGAGATCCAGTAGTCCTCAGCGGCTGCGTGCGCGTCGATGACACGCGCCTGCTCGACAGTGTGAAGACTTGAGAGGTCTGATACCTGCCGGCGTCGCAGTCGACCGCCCAGACGAGCGGGTCTCGTCACGCGACACCGGCGGGGGACGACAGCGCACACTCCGTGTGGACCGCCGCGAGTCGGGGCCCAACGCACACCCCAGGACCACGGCTCCTCCCCGCGCGTGGCGCGGTCGAGACGCAGCCCAACCCGGCGCAGCGCCGGCCCGGCAACCGGGGGAGCAGTTGCGGTTCTCATCTGCTCGGAGAGACGACCACAAGTGGGCCCGGGGACGCTGAACCATCGTCCCCGGTCGTTTCCGCCCGCAGGGTGGGACCTGCAACGGGCGCACTGCAGCGCCTCGCTGATCGCACCCATCCACCCATCGTTCGCGATCCTGAGGCTGCTCGACGGCCGGGACGAGAATGGGGCTGCCAGACCGCTTGCGCGGATCTGACAGCCCCATCTGCAACCCAGGAGGGCCGCCGCGACCTGCCTACGACCTAGTGGTGGCCGTGGTGTGCCTGCTCGAGCTCGCCCTTGGCGACGGGCTCGACACGGTCCTCGAAGAACCACCGCGACAGAGCGGCACGCACTCGCATGGGCGCCGTGATCTTCCCATCCGCGTTCGGACGGAGCATGATCGGTGCCTGCTCGTTGTAGGAGACCAGCTCCCAGCGGTCGTACTTGTCGAGGGGAACTTCGACTTCCACGAACTCGCCGTGGGGAAGTCGGAGCACGCGGCCCGACTCGACACCGTGGAGTGCGAGCGAACGGTCGCGCTTCTGCAGGCCAATGCAGATTCGCTTCGTCGCGATGTACGCGATGATCGGTCCGAGGATGAGCATCACCTGGAGGAAGTGGATGACGTGTTCCATGGCGAGGTGGAAGTGCGTCGCCATGAGGTCCGAGCTGGCTGCCGCCCACATGACCGCGTAGAACGTGACGCCGGCGGCACCGATAGCGGTGCGGGTCGGCGCGTTGCGCGGACGGTCGAGCAGGTGGTGCTCGCGCTTGTCACCCGTGATCCAGGCCTCGATGAAGGGGTACACGATGACCAGCACGATGAAGATGCCGATGACGATCAGCGGTGTGAGGATCGCGAACGACCACGTGTGGTTGAACCAGTACACCTCCCAGCCCGGTGGGATGAGGCGGAGCATTCCGTCGGCGAACCCGATGTACCAGTCAGGCTGAGTTCCAGCTGACACGGGGGACGGGTCGTACGGGCCGTAGTTCCACACCGGGTTGATCGAGAAGAACGACGCGATGAGGAAGATGAGGCCGAAGATGAGGAAGAAGAACCCTCCAGCCTTCCCCGCGAAGACCGGGAGGACCGGGTTTCCGACGACGTTGCCGTTCGTGCGGCCGGGTCCAGGCCACTGGGTGTGCTTGTTGATCACCATGAGGGCAAGGTGCAGCGCGATGAACAGGATGACCATCGCGGGCAGGATCATGATGTGCAGCGAGTAGAGACGGCCGACGATCTCGGTGCCGGGGAACTCGCCGCCGAAGAACAGGAACGAGACCCACGTTCCGACGAGCGGGATGCCCTTCATGATGCCGTCGATGATGCGCAGGCCGTTGCCGGAGAGCAGGTCGTCGGGAAGCGAGTAGCCCGTGAAGCCCTCAGCCATCGCGAGGATGAAGAGCACGAAGCCGACGACCCAGTTGAGCTCACGGGGCTTGCGGAACGCGCCGGTGAAGAAGACGCGCAGCATGTGCAGGCCGATTGAGGCCACGAACAGCAGGGCCGCCCAGTGGTGCACCTGGCGCATGAGGAGGCCACCGCGGATGTCGAACGAGATGTCGAGCGTGGAGGCCATCGCGGCCGACATGCCCATGCCCTTGAGCGGCAGGTAGGAGCCTTCATATTCGACGTGCGCCATCGACGGGTCGAAGAAGAACGTCAGGAACGTGCCGGAGAGCAGGATGACGACGAAGCTGTAGAGCGCGATCTCGCCGAGCATGAAGGACCAGTGGTCCGGGAAGATCTTGCGGCCGAACTCCTTGACCGCACCCGAGATCGTGGTGCGCTCGTCGAGGTAGTTGGCGGCGCCGGCGATGAAGCCGCCTTCGCGGACCGGAGCTTTATACGTTGTAGTCATGGCGTCGCTCCCAGAAGCTCGGTCCGACAGGTTCGGTGAAGTCGCTCTGCGCGATCAGGTAGCCCTCGTCGTCGACGGCGATCGGCAGCTGCGGGAGCGGACGACCAGCGGGTCCGAAGATGACCTCGCAGTGGTTCTTGACGTCGAACTGCGACTGGTGGCAGGGGCAGAGCAGGTGGTGCGTCTGCTGCTCGTACAGAGCAACAGGGCAGCCGACGTGCGTGCAGACCTTGGAGTAGGCGACGATGCCGTCGTACGACCAGCCTGCACGGTCTTCGCGCTCGTTGAGCTGGTCTGCGGGGAGACGCATCAGAAGGACGACGGCCTTGGCCTTCTCCTCGAGCAGGTGGTGCTCGAGGTCGATGAGGCCGTCCGGGATCACGTGGAACGCGGAGCCGTACGTGACGTCGGCCGCGCGGATCGGGGTGCCCGTAGGGTCGCGGACGAGACGCGTTCCTTCTTCCCACATGGTGTGCGAGAGGGACTCGACCGGGTCCGGGTTGTTTCCGTTGTAGAGGTCACGGAAGAGGACGATGCCTGGAAGCGGCATGGCGACGAGCGCACCGATGAGCGAGTTGCGGAACAGCTTGCGGCGGCTGAAGCCGGATTCCTCGTTGGCCTGCGCGAAGATTTCGACTGCACGCGAGCGCGTCGCGGGCGAGCCCTTGCCCGGGTGGCGTGCTTCTGCCATCTCGTGGTCGGCCATGAGGTACTTCGACCAGGCGACCGTGCCGATGCCGATGGCGAGCATTGCGAGGGCGATGCCGATGCCGAGGAACATGTTGTTCGCACGTACCGTGGAGATGTCCTCGCGGCTGATCGGCCACACGAAGTAGGCGACGACAGCGAAGATGCTGGCGAGCGCCGAAAAGACGAAGAGCGCGACGAGGAGGCGCTCGGTGCGCTTCGCCTGTGCGGGGTCTACGTCGGTGATCCGGTCGCGGTGCGCCGGCATGCCAGGGTTCTCGAAGCCGTCCTTGGGAAGGATCGCGGTCCCGATGTGAGGCGCCCGCTCCGACGAAGGAGCAGTGCGAAGCTCTCCGCCGTGTTCGCCATCAGCCATGGTGATCCCTTTCTGGGTGTGTCTGTTCAGCTGCAGTATGTCTTGGATGCCTGTGCCAGGCCTCAGCCGGCACTAGTTCGGTCGAGTGGCGATCCAGACCGCCATGGCGACGCCGGCACCGATGCCGAAGATCCAGATGAAGAGGCCTTCGGAGACGGGTCCGAGCGAGCCGAGGCTGTTGCCGCCGATCGTGCCGGTGACCTCGGTCTGCCAGCGGATGGCCGTGATGATGTCGGCCTTGTCCTGGGGGGTGAGGTTCGCGTCGTTGAACACGGGCATGTTCTGCGGACCGGTGATCATGGCCTCGTAGAGGTGCACCGGCTCGACGGTCATGAGCTCGGGAGCGAACTTGCCCTCGGTCAGGGCACCGCCCGCGCCGGCCACGTTGTGGCACATGGCGCAGTTGATGCGGAAGAGCTCCGCTCCTCGTGCCGCGTCGCCGTCGGCCTGCAGGTACTGCTCGTCGGGGACAGCGGGGCCCGGGGCCAGCGATGCCACGTAGTCGGCGAGGTCGCTGATGCCCTGCTCGTCGAACTGGACGGGCTTCGCGGGCGCCTGGGCGGCGTTCGCCTGCATCGGCATGCGTCCGGTGCCGACCTGGAAGTCGACGGCGGCCGCTCCGACGCCGATGAGGCTCGGCCCGTTCTCGGTGCCGGCGGCGTTCATGCCGTGGCAGGTAGCGCAGTTCGCGCCGAAGAGCGCAGCGCCGTTCTCGATGTCGCTCGCCGCGGCGGGGGCGGCACCCTGTGCTGCGGCTGCCGTCGTGGCGGAGTCGATCGCCGTGTACGCGCCTCCGGTGAGGAGGAGGCCGGCTCCGAGGAGTGCGGCGGTGGCGAGGGGGGTGCGGCGGCGTGCCGTCTTGCGGGTCGCCGTCTTCGCAGTCCGTGGTTTGGTCGTTCGGAACATTTGGGTGTTCTCCAGGATCGGGCTACGAGAAGTAGGGCAGCAGGTAGATGACGAAGAAGAGCGCAACCCAGACCACGTCGACGAAGTGCCAGTAGTAGGAGATGCCCAGCGCGCTGCTGACCTCACGGGTGCCCATGCGCCTGGCCGAGTACATGCGGCCGATGACGAGGAGGAACGTGACGAGTCCGCCGGTCACGTGCAGGCCGTGGAAGCCGGTCGTCATGTAGAAGGCGCTCGTGTACGCGTTGAGGTTGAGGACGTAGCCCTCGCTGACGAGCGTGGCGTACTCCCAGACCTGGCCCGCGACGAAGATGCCGCCGAGGAGGACCGTGAGGTAGAACCATTCGATGGCACCCCAGTGCTTGGGGCTCTTGCCGGTCGCACGCGCCTGCTCGCGCTCGGCCGCGAACGTGCCGAACTGGCACGTGAACGACGAGCTCACGAGGATGAGCGTGTTGATGGTCGCGAAGGGGACGTTCAGCACGCTGTGGCCTTCGGCGAACTGCTCCGGCGCCATCGAGCGCAGGGTGAAGAAGATCGCGAAGAGCCCAGCGAAGAACATCACTTCGCTACCGAGCCAAACGATGACGCCGATGGCAGTCGTATTGGGGCGATGGACCGTGTGCACGGCCTGAGCGGAGGTTGCAGCAGTCACCTGACCATTATGACCGATTTCCCAGGCTCCCGAGACAAGGCGGCCCCGACCGGCGGGTCGCGTCCGATTAGGTGTGCCTGGGTGGTGGACGACTATCGTTTCCTGCATGACTTCGACCGAGACCTGGCCCGGACTGCTCGAGAAGCTGCTTGGCGGTGAGGACCTGAGCGTCGCGCAGGCGACGTGGGCGATGCGCCAGGTGATGGCGGGTGAGGTGAGCGAGGCTCGGCTCGCGGCGTTCCTCGTGGCGCTCCGTGCGAAGGGGGAGACGGTCGAGGAGGTCGTCGGCTTCCGGGATGCGATCCTCGAGCACGCGGTGCCCCTCGATGTGCCTCCGATGGCGCTCGACATCGTCGGCACCGGTGGAGACATGGTCGGAACCGTCAACGTGTCGACCATGTCGTCCATGGTCTGCGCCGGTGCCGGGGTGCCGGTCGTGAAGCACGGTGGCGGTGCGTCCAGCGCGAAGTCGGGTTCGAGCGACGTCCTCTCGGCGCTCGGCGCCGTGCACACGGCCGACCCGGTCCGCGTGAAGCGGATCTTCGAGGAGGTCGGCCTGACGTTCGTGTACGCGGCGCAGTTCCATCCCGGATTCGGGCACGCGCGCAAGGTGCGCGGCGAGCTCGGGGTCCCCACCGTGTTCAACCTTCTCGGCCCGCTCACGAATCCCGCACGACCGGAGGCGTCGGCGGTCGGCGTGGCGCGCCAGGCGGCCATCCCTCTCATCACGGGCGTGTTCCGCACGCGTGGTGCGACGGCACTCGTGTTCCGAGGCGACGACGGGCTCGACGAGCTGAGCGTCACGGGATACAGCCACATCTGGGAGGTCTCGAACGGCGCGATCACGGAGCACGACCTCCACCCGCGCGATGTCGGCCTCGGCACGTACGACATGCACGAGCTCCTCGGCGGCATGCCAGAGGAGAACGCTGGGATCGCCCGCGACGTCCTGTCCGGGAAGCGGCACGGTGCCGTCCGTGACATCGTGCTGCTCAACGCCGCCGCTGGCCTCGTCGCCTACGACCTCGCCCAGAATCCCGAGGCGGCGGAGCGGCCCCTTCGGGAGCGGCTGTCGGCCAGGATCGTGGACGCAGCGGCGAGCATCGACAGCGGGCGGGCGATCGAGACGCTCGACGCATGGGTCGCCGCGACACGCTCCGCCTGACCCGACGAGGCTCAGGACCACTGAGAACGGCCGAGGCCCTCAGCAGATGCTGCTGAGGGCCTCGGCCGTGTCGTCTGTGCCTCGTGGACTACGAGACGTCCTCATCGACCCAGTCGAGGGTCTTCGAGACGGCCTTCTTCCAGTTGCGGTAGAGACGCTCGCGCTCTTCTTCCGGCATCTGCGGGGTCCAGCGCTTGTCCTCCTGCCAGTTGGCGGAGACCTCGTCGAGGTCCTTCCAGAACCCGACTGCGAGACCGGCCGCGTAGGCGGCGCCGAGCGCCGTGGTCTCCGTGACGACAGGGCGAACGACGTCGGTGTTGAGGATGTCGGCCTGGAACTGCATGAGCGTGTCGTTGGCGACCATGCCGCCGTCGACCTTGAGCTCGGCGAGTGGCACACCGGAGTCGGCGTTCGACGCCTCGAGGACGTCGCGCGTCTGGTATGCCGTGGACTCGAGAGCCGCTCGCGCGATGTGGTTCTTGTTCACGAAGCGCGTCAGGCCGACGATGGCGCCGCGTGCATCCGGTCGCCAGTACGGCGCGAAGAGGCCCGAGAACGCGGGGACGATGTACGTTCCGCCGTTGTCCTCGACCTTGCTCGCCAGTTCTTCGATCTCCGGGGCCGAGTTGATGAGCCCCAGGTTGTCGCGCAGCCACTGCACCAGCGAGCCGGTCACGGCGATGGAGCCCTCGAGTGCGTAGACGGGAGCCGCGTCGCCGAGCTTGTAGCAGAGCGTCGTGAGGAGGCCGTTCTCGGACTTCACGATCTTCTCGCCGGTGTTGTAGATGAGGAAGGATCCAGTGCCGTACGTGTTCTTGGCCTCACCCGACGTGAAGGCCGTCTGCCCGAACGTCGCCGCCTGCTGGTCGCCGAGGATGCCGGAGATCGGCACCTCGCGGAGGAGCGACTGCGTGCTCGCGTGGCCGTAGATCTCGGACGATGACTTGATCTCGGGGAGCATCGAGGCCGGAACGCCGAAGGCGTCCAGGATCGACTGGTCCCAGGCGAGCGTCTCGAGGTCCATGAAGAGCGTCCGGGAGGCATTCGTGACGTCGGTGACGTGCACTCCGCCGTTGACGCCGCCCGTCAGATTCCACAGGACCCAGCTGTCGGTCGTGCCGAAGATGAGGTCGCCCGCCTCGGCCCGCTCTCGCGCTCCTTCGACGTTCTCGAGGATCCAGACGATCTTGGTGCCGGAGAAGTAGGTGGCGAGGGGGAGACCGACGGTGTCCTTGAAGCGCTCGACTCCGCCGTCGGCGGCCAGGCGGTCCACGATGGCCTGAGTGCGGGTGTCCTGCCAGACGATGGCGTTGTAGACCGGCTCGCCCGTGGTCTTGTCCCAGACCACGGCCGTCTCGCGCTGGTTCGTGATTCCGATCGTGGCGATGTCGTGGCGAGTGATGTTCGCCTTCGAGAGCGCCTGGCCGATGACCTCTCGCGTGTTGTTCCAGATCTCCTTCGGGTCGTGCTCGACCCAGCCGGCCTGCGGGAAGATCTGCTCGTGCTCGAGCTGACCCGTGGACACGATCGACCCGGAGTGGTCGAAGACGATGGCTCGAGAGGAGGTGGTGCCCTGGTCGATGGCGATGACGTACTTGCTCACGGAATGACTCCCTTGTCAGAGATGGTGATGTGCCAGTGGTGGTGACAGCGATGCCGGCCTGGCGCGAGCATCGCGGGTGGTGTCATGCAGACAGTTTCGGGGCCGGATCTGTGAGGAGTCCGGCCCCGAGGTCGTGTCGGTGTGCTCGTGGGTGCTAGGCGGTGACGCCGGGGAGGATCGCGGTGCCGACAAGACCCGCGAGGATGCCGCCGATGATCGGACCGACGATCGGAACCCACGAGTAGCTCCAGTCGCTGCCGCCCTTGCCCTTGATGGGGAGGAAGGCGTGCGCGAGGCGGGGTCCGAGGTCACGGGCTGGGTTGATGGCGTACCCCGTGGGGCCACCGAGGCTCGCGCCGATGGAGACGACGACGATCGCGACGGCGAGCGGCGCGAGGTTGCCGAGGCTCGTCGAGTCCGGGGCGGTCGATCCGAGGTCGCTGCCGAGGATGCCCGGGAAGTTCGTGAAGGCGATGACGGCGAGGACGAGGACGAATGTCGCGATGATCTCCGTCACGGTGTTCCAGCCGAGGCTGCGCTTCGCCGGTCCGGTGGCGAACACGGCGAGTTTGGAGGCCGGGTCGGGCTCGTCGTCGAAGTGCAGCTTGTAGGCGAGCCATACGATGACCGCACCGAGGATGGCACCGATCAGCTGCGCCAGGATGCGCAGGCCGATCTCTCCTCCGTCGATCGGGTCGCCGTTCACGAGGCTGTTGGCCGCGAGGCCCAGCGTCACTGCTGGGTTGAGCTGGCCGCCGGAAGCCGCAGAGGAGAGCACGCCGATGAAGACGGCGAAGCCCCAGCCGAAGTTGATGAGGAGCCAGCCGCCGCCGTTGCCCTTCGTGCCCTTGAGGACGACGTTGGCGACGACACCGCAACCGAGGAGGACGAGCACTGCGGTGCCCACCAGCTCGGCCAAGAAGATCGATCCTAGATCCACGGGATTGCCTTTCTGGGAAGTTCGATACGGGCGAGCCCGTGCCGCGATTGAGCGGTTCTTCACCCTAGGCACAGGGCGCACTAACACGCGCGTGTTACGCGGGAATTTCCCCGAATTGTGACAACCCCTCGGCACTAGGCTGGGTCTGGTTGCAATGCTGCCGCCAACATCTCGTCGAGAGGATGATCGTGAAGAAGCTGATCAACGATCCGAAGGACGTTGTCAAAGAGGCCCTGGAAGGCATGGCGCTGGCACACGCGGATATTCTCCGGCTTGCCCCGGAGCCCGCTTTCCTGGTCCGAGCCGAT
Organism: Pseudoclavibacter terrae; assembly: GCF_008831075.1. Taxonomy (GTDB): domain Bacteria; phylum Actinomycetota; class Actinomycetes; order Actinomycetales; family Microbacteriaceae; genus Pseudoclavibacter; species Pseudoclavibacter terrae. The sequence continues at coordinate 394,362 of NZ_WBJX01000002.1, forward strand.
GCGCCGGTCGAGGGCAAGGTCGGCATCGTGTCCGGCGGTGGATCGGGACATGAGCCGATGCACGGGGGGCTGGTCGGGTTCGGGATGCTCGATGCCGCGGTTCCAGGACCGGTGTTCACCTCCCCGACGCCAGACCCCATCCTCGAGGCCACGAAGGCCGTCGACTCCGGCCGCGGGGTCCTCCACATCGTCAAGAACTACACCGGCGACGTCCTCAACTTCGAGACGGCCTCCGATCTCGCGCTGGCCGAGGAGATCGAGGTGCGGAGCGTCATCGTCGATGACGACGTCGCCGTGAAGGACTCCCTCTACACGGCTGGCCGCCGGGGAGTCGCGGGGACCGTGCTCGTCGAGAAGATCGCTGGCGCCTCGGCTGAGCGCGGCGACGACCTCGACACCGTCGCGGGATTGGCTGAGAAGGTCAACGCCAACGCCCGCTCGATGGGCGTCGCCCTCTCTGCGTGCACGGTTCCGCACGCCGGGGAGCCGAGTTTCGACCTGGGGGAGGATGAGATCGAGATCGGCATCGGCATTCACGGCGAACCCGGACGCGCGCGAATCGCGATCGAGCCTGCGGATGCGATTGTCGACCGTCTGCTCGCTCCGATTCTGGAAGATCTTCCTTTCGCGTCGGGAGACGATGTTCTTCTCTTTGTGAACGGAATGGGCGGTACACCCGAAATCGAGTTGTACATCGTGTTCCGGAGGGCGGCAGAGGTGCTCAGGGAACGAGGAATCACGGTGACTCGCCATCTCGTGGGGAACTTCACGACATCGCTGGAGATGCAGGGCTGCTCGATCACCGTGCTGAGACTCGACGACGAACTGACTGAATTATGGGATGCGCCCGTCCACACGGCGGCGCTCCGATGGGGAAGGTAGAACATGGCACTCGACGGAAACTGGGCTCGCAGATGGGTGGAGCTCGCCGCGGCCTCCATGGCTGAGAACCGGACTGAGCTGATCCATCTCGACAGGAACATCGGCGACGGGGACCACGGCGAGAACATGGACCGCGGATTCCAGGCGGCGCTCGGGAAGCTGCCGTCGCTGGAGGAGGGCGCCTCACCCGCCGATGTCCTGAAGCTCCTCGCGACGACGCTCATCTCGACCGTCGGGGGAGCGGCCGGGCCGCTCTACGGGACGGCCTTCCTCAAGGGGGCCGTCGCGTTGAAGGGCAAGGCGGAACTCGAGCCGGGAGACGTCGCGGCGTTCGTCGAGGCGGCCTCGGCTGGGCTCCAGCAGCGCGGCAAGGCGCAGCCGGGGGACAAGACCATGGTCGACGCGTGGGCCCCCGCCGCCTCCGCGGCGGAGAAGGCTGCTGGCGCGGGCGAGGATGCGGTTGCCGTGCTGCGCGCCGCAGCGTTCGCCGCCGTCGAAGGAGCCGCGGCCACCGAACCGCTCGTGGCGAGGAAGGGGAGGGCGAGCTACCTGGGGGAGCGGAGTGCTGGGCACCGCGACCCCGGTGCGCAGTCGACGGCCTACCTCCTCGGCGCAGCCGTCGAGGCGGCCTCGTGACCGTCGGCATCGTCGTCGCGTCGCACTCCGCGCGCATCGCCGAGGGGATCGTGGAGCTGGCCGGTCAGATGGCGCAGGACGTCGCGATCATCGCGGCGGGCGGCACGGACGACGGTCGTGTCGGGACGAGCTTCGACCTGATCGAGAGCGCGGTCGCGCGGGCGCAGTCCGGGGACGGCGTCGCTGTCTTCACGGACCTCGGCTCCGCGGTCATGACCGCGGAGACCGTCCTTGAGATGCTCGACGAGGACGCCGGCGAGGTGCGGCTGGTCGACGCCCCCATCGTCGAGGGCTGCGTCGCTGCGGCCGTCGCCGCGGCGGGTGGCGCCGCCCTGGGGGAGGTCGTCGCCGCAGGCGAATCAGCGTGGCGGCGCGACGGCGACGCGTCGCCGGACCCCGGCCAGGACTCCTCGAGCGGCACCGCTGCAGAGCGCGCGGCCGATGCTCTGCCAGCTGCCGCGTCACCGGATGCGAGCGCCCGCGTCACGATCGTCAACGAGCAGGGGCTCCACGCGAGGCCGGCGGCTCAGCTCGTCGCCGCAGCCGCGAAGTTCGAGGCGGAGATCACGATCGGCGGGGCCGATGCGGACAGCCTCCTGCGCATCATCTCGCTCGGGGCGTCCCAGGGGCAGGAGATCGAGGTCACCGCGACCGGTCGGGACGCGGACCAGGCCGTGCGCGAACTCGCCGAGCTCATCAGCTCCGGCTTCGGCGAAGCCTGACGATCACGCAACCGCGGAACGCGGTACCGGCGCGGAGGAGAAGTTTCCGCGCGTCGGCGTCCGCGCCTTCGGTAGAATCAATGCCAGGCGGGGGCACACCCCGCCGCACGCGGCCACCAGGGAGCTCACCGTCATGACCGTCTTCATCATCATCGGAGCGATCGGCCTCGGACTTCTCGTCTTCTCGATGTTCTTCGGGGAGATCCTCGACGTCGATGCTGGCGGGCTGCTCTCGGTTCCAGGCCTCGCGGTCGCCCTCGTCGTCTTCGGTGCCTCCGGGGCGATCACGGACAGCATGGGACTCCCGCAGTTCTGGGCCTACATCGTCGCGATCGTCATCGGCCTGATCGCCTACGTCGGATCAGCGCTTCTCGTGCGCAACCTCTCGAAGAGCAGCGATGGCGTGCCGCGCGACGTGACCGGTGACACCGGGACGGCGATGTCCCGCATCACGAACGCCAGCGGCGAAGTCGCGCTCGACGGCTCCCACGAGATCGAACGACGCCTCGCTTTCGCCGATGGCGACATCGAGCAGGGAACGCGCATCCGAGTCGTGCAGCACCTCGGCTCGCGCGTCAAGGTCGAACGCGAATCCGAGTGACCCCTGCCGCGCTGACCGGACGATGCGGCAGGCGCGGCACCCCCACAGCATGACCATCCACGACCTCCACGACAGGAAATCGACCATATGGACTTGATAGCTGCCAACGTCTCCGTGATCGGCGTCATCGCGATCATCATCGCGCTGCTCGCCCTCGGTGTCTTCATCGCATCCCGCATCCGCCGCGTCCCACCGAACGAGGCCCTCATCATCGTCGGCCGCGGCGCCGGGCAGAAGGCCCAGAGCGACATGACGGGACAGCGCGTCGTCATCGGAGGCCGCACGTTCGTCTGGCCGATCCTGCAGCAGGGCTTCGCGCTCTCGCTCGAGCAGCGCCAGATCGGCATCCAGGTCGAGGGCGTCGACAAGAACCGCATCAAGATCGCCATCAAGGCGTCCATCAACTTCAAGGTGTCCGGCACCGAGGAGGGCGTTCGCCGCGCGGCCCAGCGATTCCTCGACCAGCAGGAGGCGCTCACCGACATCATCCGCGAGTCGCTCGAGGGCTCGCTTCGCTCCATCGTCGGAGACATGACGATCGAGCAGATCATCTCCGACCGCAAGAGCCTCTCCGACCGCGTCGTGTCCGAGACGAAGGCCGACCTCATCGAACAGGGCCTGCAGGTCGACCTCCTCAACATCTCCGACATCTCCACGCCCGGCAGCGACTACCTGCAGAACCTCGGTCGTTCCGAGTCCGCTCGCGCCCGTCAGGTCGCCGAGGTCAGCGAAGCCGAAGCGGCTCGCGTCTCCGAGTTCGCGAAGATCGAGGCCTCGGAGCGCATCGCCGAGCGTGAGAAGGAACTGCGCCTGCGTCAGGCCTCCATCAAGGCCGAGACCGACCGCGCAAACGCCGAAGCAGAGGCCGCCGGCCAGTTCGCACGGGCCGAGCAGGACCGACTCGTCGCACAGCAGGAGCGCGAAGCGCTCATCGAACAGGCGCTCGTGACGCAGGAGCGACTCGACATCGAGATCCGCAAGCCGGCCGAGGCAGACGCCTACGCGAAGGTCCAGCAGGCCAACGCCATCCGCGACACCGAGAACGCGGCGACCGACGCCGAGGTCTACAAGCGCACCCGCACGGCCGAGGCCAACAAGGTCGCCGCCGTCCAGGACGCCGAGGCAGCGGCAGCCGCCGTGCGCTACTCCGGTGAGGCCGACCGTGACCGCCAGATCGCGCTCGCCGCGGGTATCCGCGCCGAGGGTGACGCCCGCGCCGCGGCCATCCAGGCCGAGGGTCTCGCGGAGGCCGCGGCGACCGACGCCAAGGCGCAGGCGCTGCAGAAGTACGGCGAAGCCGCCATCGCGCAGGAGATCATCTCGCGCCTGCCGGAGATCGTCCGTGCCGCGGCCGACCCGATCAGCAACATCGAGAAGCTCACCGTCATCTCCACGGATGGCGCGAGCGCCGTCACGAAGACGGTTGGCTCGGTCCTCGGCGAGGGCACCGAGGTGCTCAAGACGCTCACGGGCATCGACCTGCAGCAGCTGGTCGGCTCGTTCGCCAAGGACGGTGGCCTCGCGCCCTCCGGCACGACCACGGGGGACGCCACACCGAACAGCTGACCGAGAGTCGCGATCTCTCGTTCCGTGCACTGAGACGGGGCGGCCCCACCGGGGGTCGCCCCGTCTCGTCGTCTCCGGCCGCTACACTGACCCGCGTGAGCGCCGCCCCTGCAGAAGACTCCCCGCCGATCTCCCTCGCGGCGTTCCGGCCGACCCAGCGCGAGGTCCTCGCCCGCCTCGTGCCGACGCTGCTCGCCGTCGGCCTCGTGGCGTTCCTCGGCTACGCGCTGGCCACCGAGGCCGGCCGGCTGCAGCTCGACGAGCGCGGCTTCGTGCCCCTGCTGCTCGGCTGGATCGCGATGCTCGGGCTCTGCATTCTGGGCGCGGTCGCCGCGCTCGCAGCCGAGCGCGGCGTGTCGACCGGACTGCGCTCCTACACCCGCCAGCGCGTGCTGCCGCTTGCCCTCGGGCATTCGATCCTCGCGGCCGCCGGCGCGACGTTCTGCAGCTTCTGGATCTCCGGGGGAGCGTACGACCTGCTCACGGTCCTCACGTGCACGTTCGTGCTCACGCTGCTGTTCACGGCGTCCGTGCTCGTGCCGTCATACCTGACGGGCTTCGCACGCGCGGAGGCCGAGCGAGCCTAGAGCAGCACCTGGGGCGAGATCTCCACCGTCTGCTCCGGGGGCAGCCCGAACTGCGCTGCGGGAGAGGACGCTCCGCGCGACATGAGCACGAAGAACTTCGCCCGCCAAGTCGCCATCCCACTCGCATGGCCCGGCCGGAGCGCGATGCGTGAGAGGAAGAAGATCGCGCTCTCGTTGTCGAACTGCGAGACGGTGCCCGCGAGCCGCGCGTCCCGAAGCGACAGCGGCACGTCGCGACGGTCGAGGAACCCGTAGGTCAGGGTGATGTGCACGAGGCCCTCGGGGGCCGGCCCGATGTCGTCGATCCGACAGCGCGCGCGTTCCGGGATGTGCGGCACATCGGCCGTCGCGACGCGCACGAGCAGCACGTGCTCGTGGAGGGCATGGTTGACCCGGGTGTTGAGGCGGAGCGCGAGGGGAGCCGTGCGGGCGCCGCCGTGCGGGTAGATGGCCCAGCCGGGGACGCGCGTCGGCTGATCCGCGAGGAGGCGTCTCATGAGCTCCTGCAGGGTGCCTTCGAGGCGCTCCCGCCTGTCCGTGACGATGTCGCGGCCCCGTCTCCAGGTGAGCATGGTGAGGATGATCGCGGCGGCCAGCGCGAGAGGCAGCCAGCCGCCCGCGAAGAACTTCACGAGGCCCGAGACGAAGAAGGCCAGTTCGAGCAGGACGATCGGCACCGTCACGAGGAGCACTCGGTACCAGGACCATTGCCACACGATGCGCAGGTACACGATGAAGAGGGACGACGTGAGCAGGAAGGTCGTCGTCACCGCGAGCCCGTAGGCCGCCGCCAGGTTCTCCGAGGTTCGGAATCCGAGGACGACGCCGATGATCAGCACCAGGAGGATCGTGGAGACGACCGGGATGTAGATCTGTCCGATGGACGCACGCGAGGTGTGCTTGACGCTGAGGTTCGGCAGGAACCCGAGTCGCATGGCCTGTCTGGCGACCGAGAAGGTGCCTGAGATCACGGACTGGGAGGCGATGACGGTCGCGAGCGTCGCGAGCCCGATGAGCGGGAACACGGCCCAGGTGGGGGCCATCCGGAAGAAGGGGTTGTCGATGGTGGTCGGGTCCTCGATGACGAGGGCGCCCTGCCCGAGGTAGCAGAGGGTGAGGGCAGGGAACACGACGAAGAGCCAGGCCTTCGAGATGGGGGAGCGGCCGAAATGGCCGAGGTCGGCGTAGAGGGCTTCAGCGCCGGTGACGGCCAGCACCACGGCGCCGAGCGCCACGCCGGCGATGAGCGGCTCGCTGACGATGAAGCCGAGTGCATGGTGGGGAGAGAACGCCGCGAGGATCTCGGGATGCTCCAGGATGTGGGGGACGCCGAGGAGCGCGAGGGTGATGAACCAGACGAGCATGATCGGTCCGAACAGACGGCCGATGCCGGCGGTGCCGAACCGCTGCAGGGCGAAGAGGCCGACGAGCACGACGAGCGCGATGGGCACGACCAGCGCTCCGGTGCCCGGCACCGCGATCTCGAGGCCCTCGACCGCGGACAGCACGGACACCGCGGGGGTGATGACGCTGTCTCCGAAGAACAGGGCCGCCCCGATGATGCCGACGAGGGTCGTCGCGGCCATGGCGCGCCGTGATCCGCGAAGGCGGCGCCCGATGAGGGTGGAGAGCGCGAGGATCCCGCCCTCGCCCTCGTGGTCGGCGCGGAGCACGAACAGCACGTACTTGACGGTGACGAGCAGCGTGACGGCCCAGATGATGAGCGAGATCAGCCCGTAGACGTGCGCGATGCTCGGCTGCACGACGCCGTCGTGCTCGGAGAACACCGCCCGCAGCGCGTAGAGGGGACTCGTGCCGATGTCGCCGAACACGATGCCGATCGCGGCGACGCCCACGGCTGACCGGGCGAGGAGGGTGCCGCTGGTTCTGGTGTGGGAGGCGGCGGCAGCCTCGGGTCGCGCGGTGCGCAGATCGTGCATGCGACCAATGTAGACCCGGTCTCCGGGGACGCTGACCGGAGACTAGAATTCCCGGGTTCGGCATCGAGCAGTATCGAGGGGATTCCGGTGACCAGCAAGCCAGTGCAGACCGCGACGCAGGACCCGCACGGTGGGGCCACAGGGCACGGCGGACTCCGTCGTGGCCTGAAGGCGCGCCACCTGCAGCTGCTCGCCATCGGCGGCGCGATCGGGACGGGCCTGTTCCTGGGATCCGGCACGACGATCAGCCTCGCGGGCCCGTCCATCATCTTCGTGTACGCCATCGTCGGCTTCGCGCTGTTCTTCGTCATGCGGGCGCTCGGGGAGCTGCTGCTCTCGAACCTCGGCTACAAGACGTTCGGGGACGTCGCGGCCGACCTCATCGGCCCCTGGGCTGGCTTCGTGGTCGCATGGACGTACTGGCTGGCGTGGGTCATCACGGTCATCGCCGACATCGTGGCCATCACCGGGTACGTGGCGTTCTTCAACGCGGACATCCCCGCCTGGGCGCCCGCGATCGCCACGGCCATCGGCCTGCTCCTCCTCAACCTGCAGCCGGTCAAGGCCTTCGGCGAGACGGAGTTCTGGTTCGCGATCATCAAGGTCGTGGCGATCCTCGCCCTCATCGGCGTCGGCATCTTCCTGCTCGTCACCGGCTTCACGAGCGCGGACGGCGTCACGGCCTCGGTCTCGCACCTGTGGGACCACGGCGGCATGTTCCCGTTCGGCATCAGCGGGTTCATCCTGGGCTTCCAGATGGGCGTGTTCGCGTTTGTCGGCATCGAGCTCGTCGGCACGGCCTCCGCCGAGGCGGAGGACCCGGAGAAGAACCTGCCGAAGGCGATCAACTCGGTCGTCGTGCGCATCCTCGTCTTCTATGTCGGCGCGCTCGTCATCATCATGTCGGTGACACCCTGGGACCAGATCCAGCCGGGAGTGAGCCCGTTCACCTCGATGTTCGAGCTCATCGGGTTCCCGGCGGCGGCCATCGTCGTCAACCTGGTGGTGCTCACCTCGGCGGCATCGAGCGCCAATTCCGGCTTCTACTCGTCGACGCGGATGCTCTACGGTCTCGCGGCGGACGGACAGGCGACGAGGCGGTTCGGCCTCCTGAACTCGCGTGGCGTGCCGACGCAGGGCGTGTTCTTCACGACCGCGTTCCTCTTCGCGGCACTGCCCGTGCTCGCCCTCGGTGACAACGTGATGGCGGCGTTCACGGTCGTGACCTCCGTGAGCTCCCTCAACTTCATCGCGACGTGGACGTTCATCCTCGTCAGCTACCTCATGTTCAGGAAGAAGCGCCCTGAGCTCCACGAGGCCTCGACGTTCAAGATGCCGGGCGGACGGTTCATGCCGTGGGTGATCCTGGCGTTCTTCGCCTTCATCCTCGTCGCGCTCGCCATGGGCGAGGACACCCGCGCCGGCCTGATCGTGCTGCCGTTGTGGTTCCTCGGCCTCGGCCTCATGTGGCGCTTCGTCGTCCGCAAGCGGGTCGCCCGTCGGCAGGCGGAGGAACTCGACGAGCTCGCCGAGGGCACTGCCCCCTAATCCGTCAGCGACTGCCCCCTGGATCCGACGATGGAGCGCAGCATGGCGCGCAGGATGCCGAAGAACCCGAGCAGGCCGATCACCGCCCCGAGCAGGTTGAACAGCTGCAGGCCGGGGGCGAGCGCTGGACCGCCGCCCGCGACGACCAGCACGATCGCGAGGATCACGGCGGTCAGGGCCACCGCCGTGTCGATGCCTCGGCTGACGAGCCCCCCGAGCCAGCTGCGGTCCTGCCGGTCGGAGAACGGGCTGACCCGCACGCTCAGCTCGCCGTCTTCGAGCTTCGAGACGATCGTGTCGATGCGGTTCGGCATGCGGGCAGCGTAGGCGGCGGCGATGGCCGCCTTCGCCTGCGCGGTGCCGACGACCCGCTTGAGTGCGAGAAGCTGCTTCAGCAGCTTCGGCACGAAGGGGAGCGCGCGCTGCACGAAGTCGAAGTCCGGTTCGATGACGCGAAGGCACCCCTCGAGCGTCGCGAAGCTGCGGAACGCGGAGGCGAGCGTCGAGGGGAGCGCGAGGTGGTGCTTGCGGATGACGTCGAGCATCATCGTGAAGATCGACCCCTCCCCGCGAGGCCAGTGCTGCACCGAGGTGAGTGCGATGCCGATGTCGTGCCGGAAGGCCTCCACGTCGAGGTCCTCGGGAGCGTCGACGATGAGGAGCAGCGCGTCGGCGGCCGACACGTCGTCGTCGCTCGCCGCCGAGAGCAGGAACGCGGCCAGGTGCTCGCGCTGGCTTCGCTGCACGATGCCGATCGCGCCGAAGTCGATGAGGCCGAGCGTGCCGTCGTCGCGGATGAACACATTGCCGGGGTGCAGGTCGGCGTGGAAGACGCCGTAGACGAGGATCTGCTCGATGACCGTCTCCATGAGCGTCTGCGCGAGGTCGTGGCGGGCCTCTGGGCCCAGCGCATCCAGGCGGTCGGCTGCGGAGCTCAGCGGGCTCCCGTCCATGACGTCCATCGTCAGGACCCTGCGCGCGCTCGCCGCCGAGTACACGGCCGGGATGGCGATCTCCTTGAGGTCGGGGGAGCCCGCGTGGATGTCGCGCATCGTGCTCTCGATCATGTGCACATTCCTGGCCTCGACCCGATAGTCGAGCTCCTCTTCCAGCGTCGTCGTGAAGCCGGCGGCCATCGCCGAGAGCCGCATCTCCTTGCCGAGCGCGGTGTGCGTCTCGGCGCGGTCCGCGAGGCGCCCGATGATGTCCACGTCGGCCTCGACCTGCGCTCGCGCATCCGGTCGCTGCACCTTGACGACGACGGGCGTGCCGTCGACGAGGCGGGCGCGGTGCACCTGCGCGACCGAGGCGGCCGCCAGAGGAGTGGAGTCGATCTCCCGGAAGATCGTGTCGAGCGGCACCCCGAGCTCGCTCTTCAGCACCCGCTCGATCTCGGGCCACGGCACCGTCGTCGCGTTGGACTGCAGCCGTGCGAGTGCCGAGAGGTAGGGTTCCGGCACGAGGTCACGTCTCGTCGAGAGGACCTGCCCGAGCTTCACGAAGGTGACGCCGGCGTGGTTGATGGTGGTGATGAGGGCATCCGCGCGCTGCTGGGCGGTTGTCCGCCCCTCTGCGGTCGAGGTCCGCCGCCCGTGCAGCAGCCAGCCGGCCCCGTCGCGCGACGCGATCGTGAGGATCTGCAGGTAGCGCTTCGTGCGGCTGCGACGCCGGATGGCGGAGCGGACGAGCTCGATCGGGTTCGGGAACGCGCGGGTGGGGATCGTCGCCTCGAGGGCAACGAGGACGAGAACGCCGAGGGCGAAGATCCACGAGACGGCGAGGAGGACCACGACCACGACGACCGTGAAGTTGGTCTCGCCGTCCTCGAGCTGGTCGACGCCGGTCTCCCTGATGATCCAGTTGCCGAAGGGGATCGAGGCGACGACGACGAGGGCACCGACGATGATCGCGCGGATGTACCCGATCGGGACACCGAGTACGCGGCGTGACACGAGCCCCACGAGGATGGCGGCGAGGATCGCGACGGCGATCAGCAGGGCGTTGGCGAACACGGCGCTCCTCGTCTGATGGGGGACTCGCCCAGGCTATCGGCAAGCGCAGCGCCCGGGCCATCGTGGCTCGGCGGTGCGCGGCGCACGGCGTTCGCGCATGCGTCAGGGCATGCGTCAGCGCGTCCGTCAGCGGTTGAGGTACGGCAGGTGGGGTGCCGCGTCCTCGGCGAACTGCCGGAGGATTCGCCGCTGGGTCTCGGCGGGGTAGTCGAAGGGGAGGGCGATGACCAGCTCGTCGGCCGCGTGGATGCCCGCGTCGTCCGCGAGGGCTGCGGCGACCTGCTCCCCGGCGCCGTGGGCCACCCGCCCGAACTGGAACGGGAGGAGGCCGCCGCCGACGTTCGTGGCGCGCTCGGCGTCTCGTTCGAGCAGCCACTCCAGCTCCGCGCGCTCGGCGGGTGTGTCGTAGGGCGCGATGGCTCGGCTCACCGAGGCGAACGAGGGCGCCGACGCGACCCGCGCGTGCTCATCGCGATAGGCGCCGATGAACGCGGCCTGCGCGTCCTCGAAGCCGAGCTCGCCGATCTCCGTGTTGAGGGTCGAGAGCTGCAGGCGCAGCCCCCGCTGGCCGGTCCTCAGCGCACTCGAGCCGCCGCCCGCGCCGTACGCGACGCGTTCCCGGAGTCCCGGGCTGTTCGGCTGGACGGTGAGCTCGCTGCCCGCTTCGGCGAACGGGAGGTCCGTCTCTGCGGTCGCCACGGGGCGTCCCTCCACGGCGCTCAGGAATGCGGTGAGTCGCGCATCCACCAGCGCGCGCACGTCGTCGCCCTCGATGCTGCCGAAGGCCTGCGCGAAGGTCGACTCGGTCGCCGCGTACCCGGAGCTGAGGCCGAGCTCGAGCCGACCCTCGGCGAGGAGGTCGAGCGTCGCCGCGTCCTCGGCGAGGCGAACGGGCTGCTCGAACCGCAGGGGAGTGACACTCGTTCCCAGGCGGATTCGCTTCACTCGCTGGGAGGCGGCGGCCAGGAACGTGAACGGTGAGGACAGGTAGGTCTCGAGGTGGCGGTGACGCACGTATCCCGTGTCGTAGCCGAGGTCCTCCGCGTACTCGAACAGCTCGAGCCCCTCCTGGAGCCCCAGCGAGCGATTCGACGTGACCCCCGTGTGCTCGACGAAGGCGAGGAAGGACAGCCGCTTCGGGGCGGTGGACGCTGGCGGCGTGGGGAGATCGCTCATGATGCACCCAAGCATCCCGTTGCTTGTGCGCATCGCCGCACGCCCTCGTCACAGGGCGTAAGGCCAGGTAAGGAGCGGCAGGCACCTAGATCATAAAGATATAAAATCTAGGCGGATGCGGTGTCAGCGGTGGATCAGTGCCGCTCAGCTCCGTTCCACGGGCAGCCAGAGCTCACAGGTAGCCGTGCTGAAGTCGGGGGAGCGGTCGATGATCGCGACGATCGACGGGCCCTGGCGCAGTCGCCACGGGTTGGACGGGAACCAGTCGGTCGCCGTCGCGGCCCACAGCTGCTGGAGTGCGGCCGGGTAGCCCCCAGAGGCCGTGAAGACAGCCCAGGTTCCCGAAGCCACCCTGATGACGTCGAGGTCCTCCGGACCCACGACGTCGTGCTCCATGGCGACGCCGTGGAGATAGGTCAGGGGAGTGCCCTCTGTGGAGTCGGGGTCGACGTCCGCGCTCACCTGGAGCAATCCGGTCGGTTCGCTGGAGCTCAGCGCCTTGAGTCGCGCGTGCTCCGCTGGAGGGAGAGCCGCGATGTGCGCCTGGATGTGCGGATTCGCGCCGGCGTGGATGAGCGGAACGCGGGCTGCGTGCCCGATCAGCTGGAAGGCGGGTCGTTCGATGATGCGAGTATCCATGGGGGAGTTCCCTTCTACGGTCAGGCGGAACCTGAGGTGCGGTTGCGAGCGGAGAGGTCCGCCGGAGCGTCGAACCTCGCCCGGGGTGGAGCCGTGCACGGCGCGGAACGCTCGACCGAATGCCTCCGTCGATCCGTAGCCGAACCGCGTCGCGATCTCCAGCAGCTCGTCGCCGCCGAGCACGTCGCCGGCCGCGGCGGTCATGCGCCGTCGTCTGATGTACTCGCTGAGGGGCATGCCTGCCAGCGAGGAGAACATCCGCCGTGCGTGGTACTCGGTGGTGCCGAGCGAGGCGGCGAGTTCGGCAACGTCGATCTGGTCGCCGAGGTGTGCCTCGACGTGCTCGACGATGCGGTTGAGTATCGAGATCACGGTTCCTCCTTCGGGGATGATCCTGGCTGAGCGATCGGACGCGCACCCGATCATCGGGGTCCGATGCGATCAGTGCGGCGAGTCGGCGCCGTCAGCGCCATCGGCTCGCCGATGCGGTCGGGGAGCCAGGCCGAGGGCTCGTAATGTCATAATGTGCATTATCGGATGCCAGCCCGCGCATGCGAGGTGTGGAGCACGCCTATGGCGTGAGGATCTCGACCGCGTGTCCGGCGACCGTCACGCGAGCTGAGTTCGGGTCGACGGTGACCGTGAGCTGACTCGGTCGTCCCATGTCCTCGCCCTGCAGGATGGTGAACGATCGCCGTGCGGTGACTCGACCGAGCGCTCGCAGGTAGCCACCGTACGCCGCCGCCGCCGCTCCGGTCGCTGAATCTTCGACGATCCCGCCGACTGGAAACGGATTCCGCGAATGCACGACTTCACCAGCGCCGTCGACGTAGACGAGCTGCAGGGTGGTCAGATCATTGAACGACATGATGCGCTTGAGGTTCTCGAAGTTGTACTCGAGTTCGGCGAGTCGCTCTCGTGTTGAGACGGTCAGAACGAGGTGATTCACTCCCCCGAATGACACGTGTGGTGGGAAGTCGGTGTTCAGCTCGCCCTTCCTCCAGTCGAGTGCTGCCAGCGCCGCCGCAACCAGGGACTCGTCTGCAGGGTGGCTTCGGGTGTCGACGCTCGTCATTGCGGCTCTGATGGAGCCGTCGACGCGCTCGGTTGCGACATCGACGCGTCCGGCCGATGTCTCCAGCACGATGTCGCCCGGACCCTCGCGGTCTGCGAGGGCGACAGCCGATGCGATCGTGGCATGGCCGCAGAATGGAACCTCGGCCACCGGGCTGAAGTATCGAATCTTGTACTCCCGTGCACGAGGGCCAGGCTCGACGAAGGCCGTCTCCGAGTACCCGAGTTCGGCAGCGATGTGCTGTCGCTCACGGGGATCCAGCTCGAGTGCATCGAGAACTATGCCGGCAGGATTGCCCCCGTCCGGATCAGTGGTGAATGCTGCGTAGCGTAGTGTCGAAGACATGTCCGTAGTATCTTCCGCCGCGTCCATCGAGGCAATTGAATTCTTTGCATCCTTGTCATCGCCGATGTCGATAGCCTGGGCCCGTGGATACTGCACTCCTGAAGACGTTCCTCGCCGTAGCTAGCCGCGGCAGCCTCACGGCGGCCGCCGAAGAGCTGCACCTCGCGCAATCCACTGTGACGGTGCGTCTGCAGGCGCTCGAACGGGAGCTGGACGTGAGACTGTTCGACCGCCGGCGTGACGGCGTGCGCATCACTGAGGCCGCGATTCGCGTGCGGGAACGGGCGCAGGACCTCCTCGACATGGAGGAGTCGCTGTTCTCGGCAGCTCGGCTCGACGCGTCTGTGGTCCAGGGTGATGTTGTCGTCGGCGCGCCGGAGTCGATCTGCGCCTTTCGCCTGCCGACAATTCTCGCCAAACTCCGACATGAGTATTCGCTTCTTCGAGTGCATCTGGTGCCAGCGGGAACCAAAGACGTCAGCCGTGGTGTGCTCGAGAGGAGGTTCGATATCGGACTTGTTCTCGACGAGCGGCTACCTCCCTCGCGTCTCAGCGCGTCCATGTTGACGCGTGAGCGGATCGCCGTCTACGTCGCGTCGGACCATGAGATCGCTCGGCGTCCTCCCTCCGTGCTTGGGGACATCGCACAGGAGTCGCTGTTCTTGCTTGAGGGTGGCTGCAGCTATGCCGATCGCTTCCTTCGTGACCTCTCCGTCTCTACACCCTCTGCACCGAGCGTCACGCGATTTGGGAGCATCGAAGCGGTGCGGGCCTGCGTCGAAGCTGGCCTCGGACTCGGTGTGCTTCCTGAGATGGCGGCACGCGCCGCCGAACATCAAGGCAAGATCGTTCGAGTCCCCACCTTGCCTCGGCCTGACGTTCCGCTGCAGGTCGTCACGGATTCACGACGGTCTTCGTCGCCCGCGGTTGACGCCGTTGTCGGAGTCCTCTCCCCCGGGCTCATGGCAGCTGACTGAGACTCGCTGAGTGGTCGACGACGATTGCGCCGAGCATCCGACTTGGTGCCGCAGATGATTCGCCCTTCTGGTACGGCGTTGAACCAGGGCGACGCTCGCGATCAAGTAGGCTGTGCATGCACGGTGAGCACTTCGCCGTGGCTGACTTCGTGGCTCGCGCCACATCGAGATCCTGGGAGCCGACACTCGTGAGCGTTCTGATTGCCATCGGTTGCATCATCATCTTCGGCGCCGGCATCTGGTGCTACGGACTGGCGTTCCAGGTCGACGGCGACACGCTTCGCCTCCTGGTGTTCCTGGCGGGCATCCTCCTGAACTCGCTGGCGCTGTTCATCCCGTGGCAGCTCGTGGGCCAAAGCCGCAAGTAGCGACCGAAGCCCCACGCGCGGTGTTCACCCCCAGCATCGACATCAGCGTGCGGATCAAGGCACCCGCTGAGCTCATCTGGCAGGCACTCGTCGACGAGGACCTCCGTGAGCTCTGGTGGCCCGAATCCGAATTCAAGATCAAGCGCGGAGCGAAGATCACCGCACGCTCCCTGCGCCCAGGCAAGAAGAAGCCCCGTATCACCTCCGGAACGATCACCAAGATCGATGCTCCCGAGGAGCTGCACTTCACCTGGAAGACGAAATCTGGCGACTTCGAGACGGACGTCGTCCTCGTCGTCGTGCAGCAGAAAGACAAGAAGAGCAAGGTGCGCGTCCTCGAGCAGGGATTCCCACGGGGCGACTACGCGGAGATCCACGTCGCGAAGTACCGAGACGGTTGGCGCGAGCACCTGCTGCAGCTCCAGGAGCTCTTCGAAGACGGTCCGGGCCGCAAGCTCGCGACGAACTCGCTCAAGCACTCCTGAGCTCCCCTGGCCTGCTCTCCCCCGCCCGTTCGCGACCGACCAGGCGCGTCGGAGACACAAGAATGCCCGGACCGTGAGGTCCGGGCATCTCAGCCTCGGGTCCGGCAGCCGTGCGGGACGGCGCCAGGGCCGCTACTCCGTGACGAACCCGGACGTGTCGCCGATGAGTCGAAGGTTGTCGGCCGGAACCGGCTCGACCACCGCTTTGGTGACCTCGGCAGCGAACTCCTGCACGTTGTAGAGCTTGCCAGCCTCCTCGCGGCGAGCGGCGATCGCACCCGGGTTGAGGCGGTCGAGCAACGTCGCCGTGATCGTCCCCTCGATCATGTCCCCGGACACGACGACGAACTCGACGCCGCGCTCGGCGAGCTCTGGCACGAGCGCCAGCAGGGCGTCCTCTCCTGCTCGCTTGGAGCTGGCGACCGCCTCGTATTCCGGCATCGTCGGCGTCGTCCGGATGAAGTGCGCCTGGTGGCTCGTGACGAACACGACGCGCCCGCCGTCCTTCATGAGCTCGATGGCGCCCTTGAGCGTCTCGACCTGCGCGTCGCGGTTGAGCTTCAAGGCGTAGTCCTCGCCGAGGCCGGACTCCATGCCGCCGGATGCGTTGAGGACGAGCACGTCGAGGCCGCCGTAGGCGCTCTCGATGCTCGCGAAGAGCTCACGGCGGCTCGCCTCATCGGTGAGGTCGGCCCCCACGGCGATCGCGGTGCCGCCGTCGGCGGTGATCGCGTCGACCAGCTTGACGGCGCGGGCCTCCTTGTTGCGGTAGTTCACGACGACCTTGGCGCCAGCCTGCGCGAGGAACTTGACGGTGTCCGCGCCGATACCGCGCGAGGACCCCGTGACAAGCGCGCGCTTGCCCTCAAGGGAACCAGCGGCCAGCGGGTTGAGAATCTGTTCAGCCATGCCTCCGAGTCTATTGGGCGCGGCGCGGCCCCCGCGCACTAGCGTTGGACCCATGCAGCACCCGTACCTGGCCGGCGCTGGACCGCGCATCCTCGCCCACCGCGGCCTCGCTCTGCAGGCGACGGAGAACACCCTGGAGGCCTTCCGCGCCGCTCTCGACGTCGGGGCGACCCACATCGAGACGGATGCGAGGGCGTCCGCGGACGGGCGGGCCGTGCTCTGGCACGACGAGGCGCTGGAGGGCTTCGACGGCAGCGACCGGCGGGTCGCTGACTCCCCCGCATCCGCGCTGGTCGGGCTCACGTCCCAGGGGCAGACGCCGGGCGCCAGGCTGCTGTTGCTCGAGGACGCCCTCGAGGAGTTCCCTGCCGCGCGATTCAACGTCGACGTGAAGTCGGCGGACGCTGCCGAGGCCGTGGCCGACGCCGTCCGGCGAGCAGACGCGGCGTCCCGAGTGCTCATCACCTCGTTCTCCGCGCTTCGACTGCGGCGCACGGCCGCCCTGCTGCCAGAAGCGGCTCGAGGCGTGGCGAGCCAGGGCATCGCCGCCGCGCTGATCGCGATGTCCGTGCGTTCCGGCCGATTGCTCCGCCGGGCGCTTCTGGGCGCATCCGTGGTGCAGATCCCGCAGCGCGCCGCAGGTCTCGACCTGCTCTCCCCCGCGCGGCTGCGCGCGTTCCACCGGCACGTGCCCGAGGTGCACGTCTGGACGATCAACGACCCCGCCAGGATGCGCGAGCTCCTCGAGCGCGGCGTCGACGGTCTTGTCACGGACCGCGCCGATCTGGCCGCCGAGGTCGTGCGACGTCACGCAAATCTATGAGTTTTCGAGGAAATGCTGGAACGCGCGGGAATACCTCGGCACAATCGCACGTTTGACCGGTAGTAGTAGAACCGCACTGACGAGGAGAGGAGGTCAGCATGGCTGATCGAAGTCTGCGCGGAATGCGGCTCGGCGCACAGAGCCTGCAGAGTGACGAGGGCGTTGTCCTTGTCGACCGCCAGGTGCGAACGTACGAGACGACACTGGGTGAGCGCTTCGCCGTCACCTTTGCCGCCGAAGCGGAGGTGCCCGAGGTCTGGGCGTCGCCGAAGAGCGGCAACGAGGGTCGTCTGCTGGATGAAGGTGGCGAGCAGGTCGCCTACGAGGCGCCGGAGCAGAAGCACCAGCGCACTCACTGGGACATGCTGCTCGAGCGTCGCACTCGGGAGGAGCTCGAAGAGGTCCTCCAGGAGCGGCTCGCGTTCCTGCGCTCACGGCGCGGAACCAAGGGCGCGAAAGACGTCTGACCCCCGGAGGTCGCTCAGCGAGCGACCGTGAACGTCGAAAGGGACGAAGCCTGAGGCTTCGTCCCTTTCGTGGTCTCGCACCGTGGTGGAGCCGGGCGCACACGCTCTGCGCGCACTACCGGAGCGGGATCCGCGTCGCGGAGTCGCGCATCCGCTGCGCCTTCGAGCTGCCCGCGCCGACGAGGAGGCCGAGCCCGAGCACCCCGAGGGTGATCTCGACACCTCGGCCGAAGAGGACAGCGGGCGTCATGCCATCGGCCAGTGGGACGTCGACGATCATCACGCCGGGCTCGTACCAGGGCAGTTCCGCGAGCGTGCGCCCCTCCGGCGAGTAGATGGCGCTCATCCCCACCGTCGATGCTTGCACCAGCGAGCGTCCCGTCTCCATCGACCTGAGGCGGGCGAACGCGAGCTGCTGCGCCGGCTCGTCGGTCTTCCCGAAGTCGGCGTTGTTGCTCGGCGCGAAGAGCACCGTCGCGCCGCCCAGGACGGCATCCCTGATCAGCACGTCGTCGACGATGTCATAGCAGATGTAGGTGCCAGCCCTGATGTCGCCGATCTCGAGGATGCTGTCGCGCTCCCCCGGCGAGTATCCGCGGCCGATCATGCCGATGAGGTCGGGAGCGAGCGAGTACCAGAAGTCCCGGTCGGGGACGTACTCGCCGAACGGGATGGGGTGCTTCTTGTCGTACTGGTCGCCCCAGCCGCCCTCCGCGTCCCACACGAACTGCGAGTTGAAGAAGCGGTCCTCGGCCTGGGTCTCCCCCGGCTCGACCGTCACGGTGTTGGCGACGATGGGGGCTCCGTACGTCGCGCTGAGCTGATCGAGCGTCCTGCGGACTCCCGGTGAGGCTTCCGGGTTGAGGTCGATGGAGCCCTCTGGCCAGAGGATCACGTCGACGTCGGCGTCGTCGGGGATGGTGCGCGTCGCGTCCACGTGGCCGAGGAACACCTCGCCAGGGTCCCCCTCGACGAAGTAGGCGGCCTCGGGTGTGTCGCCCTGCACCGCCGCGATCCGGGTGGAGCCGATCGTGCTCGTGGGGAACAGGGGCACGGCGGCGACGACCAGGACGGCGGCGGCCGCGGTCGCCCAGCTGAGCGGGCGGGCGCGCGAGCGGCCGAGCTCCAGGACGAGCGCCACGAGGAAGACCATGACGAAGCCCATGCCTGAGAGGCCCAGCCAGGAGACGAGCTCCGCGAACGGGCTCGCCGACTGCGACTGGGCGACGCGACCCCACGCGAAGCCGCCGTAGGGCCACGCAGAGTAGATCCCCTCACGCAGCGTCCAGAGGCCAGCCACGGCCGCTGGGACGAAGACCAGGCGCTTGGCGCCCGACTCCCAGCGCGCCGTGACGCGCCGGTAGGTGAGCGCGATGAGCACCGCTCCCCCGGCCCAGAACAGCGACGAGAGGATGCTGAGGGCGCTCCACGGCACCGGGCCGAGGAACAGAGACGCCCAGGCGATGAGCGGGAAGTAGTACGAGAGCCCCGACGCGAGGCCCACGAGGAACGCGCCGCCGGCGGAGCGGTGCATGAGCGAGCAGAGCACGAGGCCTGTGCCGACGAAGGCGAGGGGCCACAGCGCGGGTCCGGGGAACGCGGCCCTCAGCAGCAGTCCACCGGCGACGGCGGCGAGCAGCGAGAGCCAGAACGACCTCACCCAACCCCCGAGTACGCGACGATCCCGCGGCGCACGCTGTTCGCGGCCTGGCGCGCGGTGGTCGCGAACGTGCCCTCTGCGACCTTCTCGATCTGGTCGAGTACGTCGAGCACCTGCTTGCACCAGCGCACGAAGTCGCCGGCCGCGAGATTCGACTCGTCGAGCACACGCTCGAGCTCAGCACCGTGCGCCCAGTGGAAGATGGCTGGCGCGAGGTTCGTCGCGAGCCTGGACGAACGCGGCACCCGGAAGCGCTCGGCCAGCTCATCCAACCCCTGCCAGTGCTGCTCAGTCTTCTGCATCGCCCCGCGGAAGGCGCCGCGCGGCAGCTGGTACTCCTCGAGGGTCTCCTCTTCTCGACGCGGCTCGTAGACGAGCACGGCAGCCATCGCGGCGAGCTGCTGCGGGTTCAGCTCGTTCCAGACCTGCCTGCGCAGGCACTCGGCGATGAGCAGGTCGCGCTCGCCATAGATGCGCGCGAGCGTGCGCCCGTGCGCCGTGACCGCCAGGTCCTTGTCTCCGCCATCTGCGGGGGCCAGGTAGCCGAGCTCGAGCAGCAGCTCCGTGATCCGGTCGAAGACCTGCGCGACGGCACCCGTGCGGGACTCGATCTGCCGGGTGAACTTGTCGTTCTCGTGCTTCAGCTTCCAGTAGCGTTCGCCCCAGCGCGCGTGCTGCTCCCGGTCGGGGCAGACGTGGCAGGGGTGACGCTTGAGCGCGGTCTGCAGCTGGTTGAGCTTCGCCTGCCGCCGCTCACGGGCCGCATGCTGGTGCGCCTCGTCGTGCGGGATGCGCTTTCGCTCGAGATCGTTCAGCTCGCGCCGGATGCGCGAGTACTCGAAGAAGTCGCCGAGGTGGCACTTCATGCCGTCCTCGTAGCCGGCGAGCGCCTCCTCCTGCTGTCGAACGCGCTTGGCCAGGTCGACGACGGCGCGATCAGCCTGGAACTGCGCGAACGACGACTCGAGCACCGAGCGCGTGCGAGCGCGACCGAAGCGGTCGATGAGGTTGACCGCCATGTTGTAGGTCGGCTTGAAGCTCGAGTTCATGGGGTACGAACGACGGGAGGCCAGCGAGGCGATCGCCTGCGGGTGCATCCCCCCGACCCACTGCACCACTGCGTGCCCCTCGACGTCGATGCCTCGACGCCCCGCCCTGCCGGTGAGCTGGGTGTACTCGCCTGGCGTGATCGGCACGCGCGACTCGCCGTTGAACTTCTCGAGCTTCTCGAGGACCACCGTCCGGGCGGGCATGTTGATGCCGAGGGCGAGCGTCTCGGTGGCGAAGACGAGCTTCACGAGCTTCCGCTGGAAGAGCTCTTCGACGACTTCCTTGAAGGCCGGCAGGAGGCCGGCGTGGTGCGCGGCGATCCCCCGCTCGAGACCTTCCGTCCACTCGTAGTAGCCGAGCACTCCGAGGTCCTCGTCGAGCAGGTTGCGGCAGCGGTCCTCGACGATCCACCTGATCTCGTCGCGCTCCTCCCTGGTCGTCAGCGAGACGCCGGCGCGGAGCACCTGTGACACGGCTTGGTCGCAGCCCTTGCGGCTGAAGATGAAGTTGATCGCGGGCAGCATGTCCGCGTCGTCGAGCATCTTCGTCAGACCTGCACGGTCGGCGCGCGGCGCCTGGAAGCGCTGCTCCTTCCAGCTGCTCCCCCGCCCGCGCCTCCCGACGCGGTCGCGGTCGCGGCCGTCCTCGCGTCGGCCACCACCGCCCTGAGTCGCCCTGACCAGATCGGGGTTCACGCGGTCCGCGATGTCGCCGTCGCGGGTCTCGAAGAGATCGTAGAGGCGATGGCCGACGAGCACGTGCTGGAACAGCGGGGTCGGTCGCTCCTCGGACACGATGACGTCCGTGTCACCGCGGACGGTCTGCAGCCAGTCGCCGAACTCCTCGGCGTTCGAGACCGTCGCCGAGAGCGAGATGAGGCGCACCTCGCTGGGGAGGTGGATGATGACCTCTTCCCAGACTGCGCCGCGGAAGCGATCTGCGAGGTAGTGGACCTCGTCCATGATGACGTAGGCGAGGTCGTCGAGCAGATCGCTGCCCGCGTAGAGCATGTTGCGGAGCACCTCAGTCGTCATGACGACGATGCGGGCCCGCGGGTTGATGTTGACGTCACCCGTCAGCAGTCCGACTTCGCTCTCACCGTAGCGGCGCACGAACTCGCTGAACTTCTGGTTGCTCAGCGCCTTGATGGGGGCCGTGTAGAAGATCTTCGCGTTCGGCTGTCGCATCGCGAGGAACACGCCGAACTCGGCGACGACCGTCTTGCCTGCACCGGTCGGGGCTGCCACGAGCACGCTCCGGCCCGCCTCGACGCTCGCGCAGGACGCGATCTGGAACTCATCGAGGTCGAAGCTCAGCTCACGCCTGAACAGCTCGAACTGCTGCAGCTTGGCGCGCGCCCTGCTCGCGGCGAAGCGCTCTGACGGGCTCTGGGTCATGCAGCGGACGCTTCGGCTGCCGCGAGGTCGGCCTCGAACTTCTTGTGCTTCCTGGCTCGTCGCTTGTCGTTGATGATCGCGATGCCGACGGCGAGGAAGTACAGCGCGAGCATGGGGGCCATGAGGAAGAACATGGACAGCACGTCCGCCGACGGCGTCGCCATGCCGGCGAACAGGGCGACGAGAAGCACGGCGACCCTCCACCCCTTCAGGATGGCCTCTCCCGTGATGATGCCAGCGAAGTTCAGCATGACGAGGATCACGGGCAGGATGAAGGCGATGCCGACGGCCAAGCAGAGCGTCATGATCAGCTTGTAGTAGTTGGCCGCGTTGATGAAGTTGGCGCTCTCAGCTGGCGCGAAGCTCAGCATCACCTCGACGATGCGGGGCATCAGCATCCAGGCCACCCACACCCCGGCGAGGAACAGCGGGATCGCGGTTCCGACGAAGCCGAGCGCGTACCAGCGCTCGTTCTTCTTCAGCCCTGGGACGATGAACATCCAGATCTGGTAGAGCCAGACCGGGGCCGAGATGATGATGCCGAGCGTGAGCGAGATCTGCAGGCGGAGGTCGAACGCGCTTGTGATCCCCTCGAAGTTGAGGTCCGCGTTGCGGTTCCGCGCCTCCGCGATCTCACGGATGGGATCCGCCATCACGTTGAACACCCAGTCGGTGAGCAGGAACCCGCCCACCATGCCGATGACGATGCC
Organism: Pseudoclavibacter terrae; assembly: GCF_008831075.1. GTDB lineage: Bacteria > Actinomycetota > Actinomycetes > Actinomycetales > Microbacteriaceae > Pseudoclavibacter > Pseudoclavibacter terrae. The sequence goes on from NZ_WBJX01000002.1 coordinate 416,937, forward strand.
GATCGCCGAGATGATGAGGCGGTTGCGGAACTCGATGAGGTGCTCCGCGAGGCGCATGCGCCCGTCAGGGTCGCGCTTCCGGCTCTTCTTCGCTTTCGACTTCGTCGGCTCGACCGCCAGCGGAGCCCCCTCGGGTTGAACGGTCACGTCAGTTGGAGGTGCCCGTGTTGCCCCTGGCGTCCGTGCTGGGCGCGGCGGGTGCCTCGGGCGCCGGCGCGGCCGGGGCCGAGCTCTGCACCGGGGGCGTCACCGGGGCCTGGGGCGCCGCCGGTGCCTGCGGAGCCGCAGGCGCGGTCGTCGCGGCAGGCTGCGAGTAGACGTCGGCGGACGGCGGGGGGACGTCGACCTCGTCGTCCTTCTTCATGTTCTTGACCTCGCCGCGGAAGATGCGCATCGACTGCCCGATGCTCTTCGCGAGGCCGGGAAGCTTCGGAGCACCGAAGAGCAGCAGGACGATCACCAGGATGATGATGAGGTGTGGGCCAGTCAGATTCGGCATGGTGTCAGTTGCCTTTCACAAGGTGTTCATATTGAAACGGGTCTGCGGTCGTCAGATCACGGGCGCGCTCCAGGCGCTGCTCGCGTCGCTGCTCTTTGGTCTCGTCGCGCACGTCGTTCAGCTCGCCTCGCTCGACTTGGACCTCTCGGAGTCCGCGGACGATCGCATTGCTCCGGGCCGGCGCGAACGAGACGAGGGTCTGCGCACGCTGCTCGAGCGCCTCGAGGAGAACCTCGAACTTCGCCAGCTCGCCCTGCAGGAGGATGACCTTCCTGAAGAGCCAGTAGCCGAGCGCGCCGAGCACTGCGAGCAGGATGAGCACGAGGCCCACCCAGATGAGAACCCAACTCCACCACGGCATAGTGACTCCAACGATACCTGCTCTGAGGTGAATCGCCAGGCCGCAGCCCTGGACTCGCGTCCAGATTCAGTCTTCGTGATGATCGCGGAGCGCGTCGGCGGCCCACTGCAGCACGGCGGCTCGCGCGGAGTCGGGTGAGAGCACGCGCATCTCGCCCGCGTTCCCGGCGACGAGGCGTGCCAGATGCTGCATGGATGCGATGCGCACGTCGACGACGGCCCGACCTCGCGCATCCGTCTGCGGAACCGGCTCGCCCGGTGGGAGGTAGTCGCGCACGAGCGGCAGCACGGCGGCGCCGACCTCGAGCCTCACGACCACGTGGTCGTCGCTCGGCGTGAAGATCGGTCTTCCCCGCTTGGCCTCTGGACGCGACGGCACGGGGACGTCGGTGACCACGGCGTCTCGCATGCGGTCGAGCCGGAAGACCCGCTCGGCGTCGCGCTCCAGGCACCAGCCGTGCAGGAACAGGTCGCCGCCGAGCGTCTCGAGCGTGAACGCGTCCACGTGACGCACGCTCTCGACGCCATCCTCCCTGCGGTACCGGAAGCGGAGCCGTCTGTTCGTCGCGATGGCTGCGGCCACGGCATCCCTGGCTGCCGGATGCTCCCCCGTCGTCCCGAAGGCGAAGTGGGGCGCCGCCCCGCTTGGCCCGAGCTTGCCGAGCAGCGTGTCGATGCGGGACTCATCCACGAGGCGCGGCAGGCTTCTGAGGTAGCCGAGCCCCGCGATGACCGCGGCGGCTTCGCGGTTCGACATGCGCGGTGCCTCCTCGAGTGCGACGAAGTGGGTCACCTCGATGAGGTCCTGCAGCTCGAACGCGTCCCAGTTGATGTCGAAGAGGTCGAGGTGGCTGTAGACGCCGGCATCTCCCGGGGTCCCCGAGACGGCGATGAGCCTCACGGCGTCGCGCACCTGCTTGGGCTTGACGCCGAAGTGGGCGGCGGCTGTCTCGACGGGCACGGCTTCGTCCTGCTGGCGGAGGTACGGGACCAGCGAGACGAGGAGCGCGAGGCGGTCAGCCGAGACGAACGGGCTCACGAGGGCGCTCCGGTGTGGGCCGACACGACCCAGGCCAGCCTCGAGGCGACGAGGCCTCTGAGCTCTGGCGGTGAGATGACCCTGACTTCTGGGCCGAAGGACGCAATGCGGTCTGCGAGCAGGCCGACGTCGGTGTAGCCGAGCTCGACCCCGAGCCAGGGCCCTGACGTCGCTCGCGTGTCACCACGCAGGCGGACTTCGGCGTCGGACCCCTCGCGCACCTCGAGCCTCGCGCGCTGTCTGCCGGCGAGCTCCGCCAGCTCCTCGAGGGCTCTCGCCGCGTGCTGCTCTGCGGTCACCCCCGGGTAGCGCGACACGTCGGCGCTCCCGATCTGTCGCGGCGCGGACACGATGCGGGACAGCAGGAACATGCGCTCGGATGCGCGGTCCAGGTCGTAGGAGACGAGGAGCCAGTTGCCGTCGGCGAAGACGAGCGCGAGCGGCTCGACGCGGCGGACGCCAGCCCCGTCCTCGCCGGGTTTCGAGTAGGAGAAGGAGACGGTCCGTCCCTGCTCGATGGCCGTGGAGAGCGGTTCGAAGGCGGCGTCCCGGGCGCGCAGGCGCGGCGCCACTCCGATGAGGTCCTCGTGCGTCCGGGCACCGAGCGCCTTGAGCTTCATGAGGCCCCGCCTCGACTCCTGCGAGACGGACCCCTCGCGCCACACCTGCGCCGCGAGGCTGAGCAGGGAGGTCTCGTCGGCGTCGAACTCGAGTCCGGCTGGCATCGCGAAGCCACCTCGCGGCACGCGGTAGCGGGCCAGTTGGTTGTTGCCGGCCGCCGATGGGTCGTCGATGACCTCGAGAGGCACCCCCAGGTCACGCAGCTCGGCCTTGTCGCGCTCGAATCGCTTCTCGCGCGCCGAAGCAGCCGTCGGTGACGTGCTGTCGCGGCTGTCGTCTGCGTAACCGTGGACGGTCTCGAAGACGTCGCTCTTCGTCAGCCCGCGCTCCGTGGTCAGGAGCGCGAGGATGAGCGAGAACTGGCGCTCCGCGGCCGCGGGGGCCTTCGCTCGGTCTGTTCGCTCGTGCGTCACGCCTCGACTTTAGATCGTGCCGAGGATGTCGACGACGAAGACGAGCGTCGAGCCGGCCGGAATCGTCTCGCTTGCCTGGTCGCCGTAGCCGAGCGCGGGTGGGATGACGGCGATGACCTGGGAGCCGACGGTCTGGCCGACGAGCGCCTGCGCGAAGCCGTCGACGACTCCCGTGGTCGAGAACTGGGCTGGCTGGCCGCGGTCCCAGGAGCTGTCGAACTTCTCGCCGTTGGCGAAGAGGACACCCGTGTACTGCACGACGACGGAGCTGCCCTCGGCGACGACGGCACCGGTGCCGAGCTTGCGCGTGTCGAGGACGAGCTCGTCTGGTGCCGTTGCGCCCTCCGCGATCGTGATCTGCGGTGCCCCCTCAGCTGCGTCGGTCACGGTGACGAGCTCCTGCGTGGGTGCCTGCTCAGCGCCAGTCGCACGCGTCTCCGGGACCTCGATGACATCGGCGACGACGAGTGCCGGGGGCGTGTCCGTCGCGCCCGCGTTGGCGGTGCCCTCCAGGAGCAGCGCAGACGGGATGAGCGCGACGACGCGGGAGCCCGAGGTCACGCCGTCGAACAGGCCGCTGAGATAGCCGGGGATGCCCTCATCGCTGAGGTCGAGCACCTGGCCGAGGGGCCCGTAGGGGCTCTGCTCCGCCTGCGTGCCGACGTCGTAGACCGTGAGGTTGGCGGTGACGGTCGAATCGAGCGTCATCTCCTCGCCGTCGCCCTCGACCTCGACGCGGCGCTCCATCTCCTCGCCTAGCCCGGAGACCTCGCCGATCGTCACGGCGGGAGCGGCACCGTACTCGCCGGTGACCTCGACACCGTTGAGCGCGTCGCCGCTCGCCACGGGCGTCGAGCTGCCGGCGCACGAGGCGAGTCCGAGGGAGAGGAGGACGGCCGCGGCGATCGCGGGGAGTCGTCGTTGCATGAATCCGCCTTGCGTGGGGTGGGAGGTGCTTCTGGAGGTGGAGCGGACGCCTATTCGGCGGCCAGGATGTCGATCACGAAGACGAGGGTGCGCCCCTGCGTGGCCGAGGCGTTCAGCGGGCCAGGCTGGGAGGCGAGCCGCTCGGGTGGGAGGACCACGACGAGCTGCGAGCCGACGGGGGTGCCGACGATCTCCTCGCTCAGCCCGAAGAGGCCATCGGTGGCCGCAGTCGTGAGCTGCAGGACGTTGTTGCCTGGGGTCCAGGTCGATGCGACCTGCTCCCCGGTCGTCCAGTCGAACGCAGAGAGCTGCATCGTGACGAGCTGTCCTTCGGCGACCGGGGAGCCATAGCCCTCGATGCGGACGTGCCGTTTGGGTGCGGCTGGCGGGTCCTGCGCTGGCATCGTGACGCCAGGGGTGCCGTTGGGTGCGGTGACGACTGCCGGGATGCCGTCAGCGGGGGCCGCGATCCGGCCGCCAGCACTCGATGGGTAGACATCGAGCACGTCGGCGATCGCGACGATCGTCATGGCCGGGTCGACACCGACCGACGTGGCGGCTTCGCCGAAGAGGACGCTCGCGGGCATGACGGCGACGACGCGCTCGCCCGTCTGCGAGCACTCGATGGCCTGGGCCAGACCCGGGAAGGTGTTCGCGATCGTCGCGACGCTCGTGGGCGCTGCGCTGCCGGTCTCGCTCGCGACGGTCGGGCTGTAGGGAACCAGCACCTCTCCGTCCGCACCGTCGAGCAGCTCGAAGTTGGCTCGCACCACGCCAGATGAGGTCACCGGGTCGCCGGTTCCCGTTCCATCGCGGGTCGTCTCGAGCGCCGTCACGGAGAGCGGGTGTGCGAGCGCCGCTCCGCTCAGCTCGCCGAACGCGCCGTCGGCCGACACGCTCGCCGAAGCCGCGCCGTCGACGCCGGGCAGCTCGCAGGCGTCCGCGTCGAGCTCGCTCTCAGGCCACGTCACGCAGCCGGTCAGTGCGACGGCGACGGCCGCGGTTGTCAGGGCGGCTCCCGCGAGTCGGGTACGTGTGCGCATCATTCGCTCTCTCCCTCGGTCTCCGTGCTGGTGGCGGGAGCATCCGTTGCCCCTGCCGCGTCGGGGGCCTGATCGCGCCCCTTCTCGGCGGTGATCGCCGCGCCGCGCTGGGCCAGCCGAGCGCGCTTGCGGAGCACCTTGTCGCTCACCTGACGGTCGCCGAGCGAGCCGGGCGTCCAGATCTCCACATCCTCATCGCTGAAGTCGGACTTGGAGGCCCGTCGCTTGAGGTTGGGGAGGATCGCGCCGTCCGCGAGGCGGCGGGCCGTCAGCAGGAAGCCGGTGTGCGCGATCATCCGGTGGTCTGGACGCACCGCGAGGCCTTCGACGTGCCAGCCTCGCACCATCGTCTCGTCGGCGCTGGGGTCGGTGAACAGACCCGTCGCACGGATCGCCTCGGCGACGCGCGACAGCTGCGTCACGGTCGCGACGTAGCAGAGCAGCACCCCACCCGGCTTGAGCGCGTCGGCGACGACGTCGAGGCACTCCCAGGGCGCGAGCATGTCGAGCACGGCGCGGTCGGCGGTCCCGTCCGCGTGCTGTTCTGGCAGCGCTTCGGCGAGGTCGCCGAGCACGAGGTTCCAGTTCTCCGGCTTCTCCCCCATCACGCTCACGACGTTGCCCTCGGCCACCTGGGCGAATTCCTCGCGGCGCTCGAACGAGGTGAGCGATCCGGTGCCGCCGAGCATGCGGAGGATCCAGAGCGACAGCGCCCCGGAGCCGACCCCGGCCTCGATGACGCGAGCACCAGGTCGGATGTCCGCCTTCGCCAGGATCGCGGCTGCATCCTTCGGGTAGATGATCGCTGCCCCACGCGGCATCGACATGACGATGTCCTCGAGCAGCGGACGCAGCGCCAGGTACTGGCCGCCGTCCGTCGCGGAGATCACGGAGCCCTCATCGACGCCGATGATGGTGTCGTGGTCGATCATGCCCTTGTGCATGAAGTACCGCTTGCCTGGCTCGAGGTAGAGCGTGCTGACACGCCCCTTGGGGCCGGTCAGCTGCACGCGGTCGCCTGCGCGGAAGGGTCCGCCGATGTCGGTCTCGGTCATAGCTGTGCTTCGCTTTCTGCGGGGGCGGCGTCTGCTGCCGTGTGTGCGTTCTCGCGCTGCGTCGTCTCGCGAGCGACCTGCTCGACGAGCTCGCCGAGCGTCTCTGGCGTGATGCCCTCGAGGGTCGCCGTGACGAGGTGCGCGTGGTGTGCTTCGAGTGTCTGCCCGTGCGGGATGCCGATGGTCGCGCATCCTGCGGCACGCGCGGCTTCGAGACCGCGGCGGGAGTCCTCGACGGCCACGCACCGCTCGGGCGCGACCCCGAGCTGCGCTGCGGCGCGCACGTACGGCTCCGGGTGCGGCTTGCCGTTCTCGACCTCATCCCCTGCGATGACGATCGCGAACAGAGGGGTGTCGAGGGTCGACACGACGGCGTCGGCGAGGACGCGCGTCGAATTCGTGACGAGTGCGTTCGGGACTCCCGCCGCGTGCAGAGCACCGAGCAGCTCGAGTGCACCGGGCCGCCAGGCCAGCTCGGCGAGGATGCTCGCCATGACGGTCGAGTTCATGTGGTCGACGATCTCGCCGGGCGCGAGGTCGACACCCAGGCGCGCGAAGAACTCCGATGCGTCTGCCATGCTCGACCCGACCATGCCGAGCTCCTGCTCCTCGGTGAGCGGAGGCAGTCCGTGGTCGGCGAGCAGGTTCAGCTGGGCTGTCTGCCAGTACTGCTCGGTGTCGACGATGGTGCCATCCATATCCCAGAGGACGGCGTCGGGAAGATTCGAAGGAGCCACGGGGCGACAGTCTACGGGGCGGCAGGCGGCCCACCGACGCCCGGCGCGTATCCTGGGACAACACTTCATGCATGGCGAGGAGCACGGTGACGGAACACAGCGAGGCCACCACACCATTCGCGCGGGGCCGACTGCTCGTGGTCGCACTGCTCGGCTGGAACGACGCGGGCGATGCGGCATCAAGCGCCGTCCGCGCACTGCAGGAGGCCATCGGCGCAGACCGTCTCATCGAGGACATCGACGACGAGTCGTTCTTCGACTACTCCATCCACCGGCCCGTGATGCGCGCGGGAACCGAGGGCGTCCGGAAGATCCAGTGGCCCAGCGTGTCCTTCAGCGGCACTCCTCTGCCGGAGGACGACAAGGCCGATCCCGCCGTCGAGAGCACGGAGCTGGCCGCCGATGCGGGTCTCTCTGTGAGCTCGGACAACGGCGAGAACGTGTTCGTGCTCATCGGCCCGGAACCCACGCTGCGGTGGCGGAGCTTCACGAAGCACGTCGTCGATCTGTGCGAGCGCGAGGGCATCACGCGCGTCGTGCTCGTTGGCGCGTTGCTGGCGGATGTGCCGCACACGCGCCCCATCACGATCTTCATGTCGAGCGATGACGCCGTCGTGCGCGAGGAGCTCGACATCGACCGCAGCGAGTACGAGGGGCCAACCGGCGTGCTCTCGGCGATCGGCGAGGAGGCACGCTCGCGGGGCATGCTCGTGCTCTCGCTCTGGGCCTCGGTGCCGCACTACGCGCACCACTCCCCCTCGCCGAAGGCGACCCTGGCGCTGGTGGACCGGCTGACCGAGATCGTCGACGTCTCAATCCCCCACGGCGACCTCGTCACCGAGTCCGCCGAGTGGGAGTCCGAGGTCACCGAGGCGACCGCGCAGGATGACGAGATCGCCCAGTACGTCGGCTACCTCGAGCGGACCCGTGACATGGTCGAGGCGCCAGAGGCCTCTGGCGAGGCCATCGCGCAGGAGTTCGAGCGCTTCCTCGAGCAGGCGGCCGACAAGAAGCCGCAGCCCGGCCCTGCAGCGTTCCCCACGGACCTCTCGGGGACCCCGCAGCGACCCATGGGCGTCGAACGACGGACCACTGCCGGTGACGATGGGGCCGAATCGGACACCGAGTCGAGGCCCGACGAAGATCCCGAGCGTGGCGATGGCGGAGCTGACGACCAGGACGCCGACGGCGGCCAGCAGGGTCCGGCCTAGACGGTCCCGCTCAGGCGGATGCGCGCTCGGCGGTCCGTCGAGCACGCACCCTTCCGCCGCTAGTCGGTCGTGAGGTCCAGCCCGAGCAGGGCGTCGACGAGCGCGACGACATCCGCGTCTCCCGCGGCAGGGGGCGTCGAGACCCACTCATCGACGATCGCGACGACGCGAGGGGTGTCGAGGTCATCGGCGATGGCGTCGCGCATCCGCTGGACGACGCTGTTCCGCTCAGGCGCCAGCGTGTCGTGAGATGCCCGAGCCGCGCGCTCCCGCCACTCCTGCAGGCGGACGTTCGAGCCCTCGAGCTCCTCGTCGGTCCACTCCCAGTCGCTTCGGTAGTGGTGCGAGAGCAGCGCGAGGCGGATCGCCCCGGGGGCGACCCCGGCCGCGGTGAGTCGTGAGACGAGCACCAGGTTGCCCAGCGACTTCGACATCTTGGTGCCGTCATAGGCGATGAGGCCGGCGTGCGTGTAGGCGCGCGCGAAGTTCGCCGGCGTCCCGTGCGAGTCGGCAGCGAGCAGCGACATGGCGTGCGCCGCGGACAGTTCGTGGTGCGGGAAGCGGAGGTCGCGCCCACCGCCCTGCACGGAGATCGGGGCACCGAGGGTCTTCGTGGCGATGACGGAGCATTCGATGTGCCACCCGGGGCGCCCGAGGCCGACGGCGCTCTCGAACGCTGGTTCGCCCGCCCGCGCGCTGCGCCAGAGGAGCGGGTCGAAGGGCCCGCGCTTGCCTGCCCGGTCGGGGTCGCCCCCGAACTCGAGGAAGGCGGCTTCCATCTCCGCGGCCGTGTACCCGGAGACATCCCCCATGTTCCAGTCGCTTGCGGCCTCCGCCGCGGCGACGTCGTAGTAGACGTCGCCCAACGGGGTGGTGGCGGCGGGCTCGGCATCTGCGGCGATGTCGACCCGGTACGCGAGCCCCGCCTCGATGAGCGCCGCGATGGCGGCGCCCGTCTCCTCGATGCTGTCCTGCACGCGCACGTAGGCGTCAGGCGGCAGCACTCGCAGCGCGGCCATGTCGGACCGGAAGAGGTCGGTCTGCGACGCGGCGATGTCCTGCCAGTCGCGTCCAGTCTTCGCCGCACGCTCGAGCAGCGGGTCGTCCACGTCGGTGATGTTCTGCGCGTAGCGGACCTCGAGGCCCGCGTCGCGCCAGGCGCGTCCGAGGGTGTCGAAGGCGACGTAGGTGGCCGCGTGCCCCAGGTGCGTCGCGTCGTATGGCGTGATCCCGCACACGTACAGCGTGGCGATCCCGTCGGGGGTGATCGTGTCCTGGACGCGGCCGCTCGCGGAATCGAAGACCCGGATCGCACCACCGCCGCTGCCGGCTACCGAGGGGACTGCAGGGATGGGCCACGAGGGAACGGTTCGCACCGGAACATCCTATGTCGCGCCCCAGCCTTGCCCGGTCTGCGAGAGCGCGTCAGCGTGTCAGCGTCAGGCGGCGGCGCCGCCGGTCGGGTCCATGAGGCCGAACGACAGCAGGATGATGATGAGCGTGCCGAGCGCGATCCGGTAGACGACGAACGGGAGGAAGCTGCCCTTGTTGAGGTACGCCATCAGGTACTTGATGACGACGAGGCCGACGACGAACGAGATGATCGTGGCGATGATCGTGCCGACCACCGGTGCCTCGGCGCCTTCCGCCTCGCCGAACGCGGAGACGAGCTCGTAGAAGCCCGAGCCGAACACGGCAGGGATGGCGAGCAGGAAGCTGTACCTCGCGGCGGACGGCCGGTCGTAGCCCATGATGCGCCCCGCCGTGATCGTGCCGCCCGAGCGTGAGACGCCCGGGATCAGGGCGAGCGCCTGCGCGAATCCGTAGACGACGCCGTCTCTCGTGTTGAGGTCCTGGAGTGCCTTCGCGCGCTTGCCGAAGATGTCGGCGAGGCCGAGGATGACGCCGAAGATGATGAGCGTGAACGCGACGATCCAGAGCGACCGGAACTGATCTCGGATGAGGCTCTGGAGCAGGAAGCCGAGCACGACGATGGGAATCGAGCCGAAGATGATGAGCCACCCCATGCGCGCATCAGGATCGTTGCGCGGAACGCTGCCGCGCAGGGAGCCGAACCACCGCGAGATGATGCGCTTGATGTCGCCCCAGAAGTAGACGAGCACGGCTGCCTCGGTGCCGAGCTGGATGATGGCGGTGAAGGTCGCGCCCGGGTCCTGGACGCCGATCCACTCGCCCACGATGCGGATGTGCGCGCTCGAGGAGATCGGCAGGAACTCAGTGAGCGCCTGCACGAGACCGAGGATCACGGCGTCAAACCAGTTCATTGCCACTGCCTTTTCCGAGAGAGATTTCCAGCTGCGGGCCGCGGTGAGGTCACGTCGGGCCCGGCGCACGCTAACACGAAACCGGTGCCGACCGCGGAGGGCACCCCGCGTCGTGGGTGATGCGCCGGCCGACCGCGGTCGGACGAACCGAGCCGCGTGGGTGGGTGTCGCGACCTCGGCGCACCCCGGGTGCCGTCAGTAGCTGCGCAGGAAGTCGCCGAGCACCTTGCGGCCGAAGACCAGCGACTCCAGTGGGACCCGCTCGTCGACGCCGTGGAACATCGCGGGGAAGTCGATGCCCGCAGGCAGTCGCAGCGGCGCGAAGCCGTAGCCTTCGATGCCGAGCGTCGCGAGGGCCTTGTTGTCCGTGCCGCCTGAGAGGAAGTACGGGACCACGACCGCCTCGGGGTCGTGGCGCTGCAGGGCCGCTGTCGCCGCATCGACGATGGGGCCGGAGACGGGGGCCTGGGTGCCGATGCCGCGGAACACGGTCTCGATCTCGATGTCGTCGCCGACGATCGCCTGGATCTCCGCGAGCAGCTCGTCCTCGGCTCCAGGGAAGGGGCGCGCATCGATGGCGACGCTGGCCGACTCGGGGATCACGTTGTGCTTGTAGCCCGCGCTCAGCATGGTCGGGTTCGTCGTAGACCGGAGGCTGGCCGTGAGGAACCCGGACGCGCTGCCCGTCGCGAGCACGATCGCACCCGGCGTGGTCTCCTGCGGGTCCACGTCTAGGAGTCGCGCCAGCTCGGTGATCATGGACGTGGTCGTGTCGTTGAGCAGCACTGGCCACTCGTGCGAGCCGAGCTTCGCGATGGCCTGGGCCAGGCGCGTCACGGCGTTCTCCTCGGCAGGGATGACACGCGAGCCGTGTGCGGCCCGTCCCTTCGCGTGGAGGCGCAGCCAGAGGAGCGCCTTCTCCCCTGTCTGCAGCAGGTAGGCGCGCTTGCCGCCGACCGTGATCGAGTAGCCGCCGACCTCGGAGATCGCCTGGGTCGCGCCCGCGAAGAGCTCGGGGTGGTCGCGCGCGATGGGCTCGGAGCCGAACTGGCCGCCGTTCTCCTCATCGGCGAAGAACGCCAGCACGAGCTCGCGCTCGGGGAGCTCCCCCGCGCCGAGGATCTCCTCGACGGCGGTCAGGATCATGGCGTCCATGTTCTTCATGTCGACGGCCCCGCGCCCCCACAGGAGACCGTCCTTGATGACGCCCGCGAACGGGTCGACGCTCCAGTTGCCCGCCTCGGCCGGCACGACGTCGGTGTGCCCGTGCACGACCAGCGCCGGCTTCGCCGGGTTGCGGCCGGGGACCCGCGTGAAGATGCTCGGACGTCCCGGGGCGGCCTCGATCGTGGTCACGTCCAGCCCGAGAGCCGTGAGCCGTGCCTCCAGGTACTGCGCCGCCTGGGTCTCGCCCTTCGAGCGACCCTCGCCGTAGTTGGTGGTGTCGAGGCGGATGAGGTCCTGGGTCGTCGTGACGGTCGGGTCGAGTTCGAGGGAGTCAGCCATGCCCCAACGCTACCGCCGAGAAGTACCCCGACGACGCCGCGCGACGCGCCCGGGATGCACGCATTCTCGCCTCGATTCGCGTTTCGCCGGAATCCTGGTAATGTTTCTCCTCGTGCTCAACAGCACAACCTGCGCGGGTGGCGGAAATGGCAGACGCGCTAGCTTGAGGTGCTAGTGCCCGTATTAGGGCGTGGGGGTTCAAGTCCCCCCTCGCGCACAGGTTGAAAGGCCCGGGAGTTTTCTCCCGGGCCTTTCGTGTTTCTCCGTGACGACACCGCTTCTCCGGAACGACACCGCTTCTCCGGAACGACACCGTGGTCCGACTCCCTGACTCCGCACGTAGCGAGGTGCCGCGGAGCGAAACACTCGGCAACCTTCGCTTGCGAGGAAGCGCTCGTCGCGTGACGCTCGGTGTTGGCCCATCCCCCGTCATCCCAGGAGTGCACCCGTGTCAACTGAACCGACATCGCTCGTGAACCACGCGCAGATCGACCAGACGGAGCTCTCCGAGAGCTTCCGATCGCTCTTCCGCCAGCATCCCTCCGGCGTCGCGGTCCTCACGGCGCAGAGCGACGCCGGTCCGGTCGCGATGACGATCACGTCGCTCACCTCGGTGAACGCGTCGCCAGCGCTCGTGGCCTTCTCGCTCTCCAAGGCCTCGTCGGCGACGCCGGGCATCCTCCGGGCCCAGAGCGTCCTGGTCCACTTCATCGACGAGGCGTCGCTGTCCGTAGCCCAGGTGGCCGCCACAAGCGGCGTCGACCGCTTCGCGGACCGCGACAGCTGGAGCTACCTGCCGAGCGGTGAGCCGCACTACAGCGCCGTGCAGCGGTGGGCGCGAGGGCGCATCCGCAGCACGCTCGACGTCGACGGCGCGGTGCTGGTCGTCCTCGACGTGCTCGAAGCGCGCGACGATCGAGCGGGCTCCGAACACGGAGGCGCAGGAGTCGTGTACCGGAACCGCATCTGGCACGAGCTCGGCGCACCACACAGCTGACAGGCTGGAGAGGACCCTTCCGGTAGTTTGGGGATGCAGGACACTGACGAGCGATTCGCCCGTCGACTGCGTCGATGCTCACAGACCGAGAAGGACCTCCTCGAACCATGCCCGGCCTCGCAACCGCCCTCCTGCACGCCGCCAGCTCAGGCGGCGCCGTCGAAGAAGCTTCGGGCGGGTTCTTCGGCGTAATCTCCGACTGGGCCATCGACATCATGGGGACGATCGGGGCTCCGGGAGCCGGCCTCGCGGTCGCGCTCGAGAACCTGTTTCCACCCATCCCGTCCGAGATCATCCTCCCCCTCGCCGGCCTCGCCGCGCACCAGGGCAAGTTCTCGGTGGTCGAGGCGATCATCTGGACCACGATCGGCTCGGTCGTCGGCGCCTACGCGCTCTACTGGCTGGGCCGCTGGCTGGGTCACAACCGCATGGTCTGGCTCGCCCGGAAGATTCCACTCGTCGACGCCGCTGACGTCGTCAAGACCACGAACTGGTTCAAGAAGCACGGCAGGAAAGCAGTGTTCTTCGGCCGCTTCCTGCCCATCTTCCGCAGCCTCATCTCGATACCGGCCGGCATCGAGCGCATGCCCGCACTGCAGTTCGGGCTGCTGACGCTCGCCGGCTCCGCGATCTGGAACACCATCTTCGTCATGGCCGGCTACCTGCTCGGCGATGCGTGGGAGCAGATCCTCATCTACGCGGACGCGCTCAAGTACCTCGTGTACGCCCTCGTCGCGGGTGCCATCGTCTGGTTCCTCGTCGTGAAGATCCGTGGACGCGTGCACCGGGGTGGACACTCCGCGTAGCGCTTCCCGCCCTGGGTTCGCGAATGGACGCCCACCGAGGTGGGCGTCCCTTCACGTCTCAGGCGCGCATGCGTCGCCGCAGGACGTCGATGCGCGCCTGGATCTGCGACACGGTGGCCTGGCCGACAGCCGGACCTCCGCAGCTGCGGCGCAGCTCCGCGTGCACGATGCCGTGGGGCTCCCCCGACTGCTTCGCGTAGACGGAGACGAGACTGTTGAGCAGCGTCCGCTGCTCCTTCAAGGTCCGGTGCAGCGCCTGCGGCGGCGCCGGGGCCGGCGGCCCGGCCTTCACGCGCGATTCCTGGATGCGTCCCTGCTTGGCCTGCCGCTGTGAGAGCACGGAGCGCACCTGGTCTGCGTCGAGGATGCCAGGCAGGCCGAGGAACTCGAGCTCCTCCTCGCTGCCGACCTCTGCCGCGTAGCCGAAGTCGCCGCCGTCGTAGAGCACCTTGTCGAAGAGCGCCTCGCTGGAGATCGCCTCGAAGGTGAACTTGCCCAGTTCGTCTGAGGTCTTGTCCGGCCGCTCGGCGGCCGCCATCATGTCCTCTTCCGGGGCCCTGGAATCGTCGGCGTCCGCGAGCCGATCGAGCGCGTGGTTGCGCTCCATCTCCAGGGCGTGCGCGAGCTTGGTGAGCTGCGGCACGCTCGGCACGAACACCGTGGCCGTCTCGCCCTTCTTGCGGGCACGCACGAAGCGGCCGATGGCCTGCGCGAAGAACATCGGCGTCGACGCGTTGGTGGCGTAGACACCCACGGCGAGTCGCGGCACGTCGACGCCCTCGGACACCATGCGCACGGCGACCATCCACCGCTCATCGCTCGCCGAGAACTCGGTGATGCGGTCCGACGCGCCCTTGTCGTCGGACAGGATGAGCGCGGGCTTCGTGCCGGTGATCGTCTTCAGGATCGCCGCGTACCCCTTGGCCGCCGCGTGGTCGGTCGCGATGACGAGGCCACCCGCGTCCGGCACCTCCTGGCGCACCTCGCTGAGGCGCTGGTCTGCGGCCTGCAGGACCTGGGGGATCCACTGCCCCTCGTGGTCGAGGGCGGTGCGCCACGCCTGCGAGACGATGTCCTTCGTGTTGTCCTCCGCGAGGCCGGCCGACATCTCCTCGCCCTGCGTGTCGCGCCAGCGCACGTTACCGGCGTAGGACATGAAGAGCACGGGGCGGACGACGCCGTCCTCGAGCGCTCGCCCGTAGCCGTACGAGTAGTCGGTGAGGGAGGTGCGGATGCCGTCCTCGTTGGGCGCGTACGTGACGAACGGGATGGGCGCGGAGTCGGAGCGGAACGGGGTGCCCGTGAGCGAGAGGCGTCGATCGGCATGGCCGAACGCCTCCCGGATCGCGTCACCCCAGCTCAGCGCGTCTCCACCGTGGTGGACCTCGTCGAGGATCACGAGCGTGCGACCCGACGCCGTCAGGTGGCTGTGCACGCTCGGCTTCATGGCGACCTGCGCGTACGTGACGGCCACTCCGTGGAACTGACGCGAATGGATGCCCTGGTTGTTGCCGTACCGGGGGTCGATGCGGATACCCACCCGAGCCGCGGCTTCCGCCCACTGCGTCTTGAGGTGGTCGGTCGGGGCGACGATCGTGATGCGGTCCACTGAGCGCCGCTGGAGGAGCTCGGTCGCGAGTCGCAGAGCGAACGTCGTCTTCCCAGCGCCCGGCGTCGCCGATGCCAGGAAGTCTCTTGGCTCGCTCTCGAAGTACACGTCGAGGGCCTCGGCCTGCCAGGCTCGGAGCCTGCCCGCGGTTCCCCAGGGTGCTCGCTGCGGGAAGGAGGGCGAGAGGTGCTCGGCCGCGAACGTGCCGACCTGGTGACCGTAGCGGGTGCCGTCGTGGCTGGAGGAGTGCGTTTCCTGGACGGCCTCGCGTTCGGTCATAGCTGCGTCGAGTTCCTTTCATGCATCAGGCAGGGTCAGCCCGTCGGTGGTCGTCCGTCAGTGGCTGGTTGGTGGGTCTTGAATGGGGCCGAGGCGGTGCCCGGCATGCAACCGGCGCACGGCGCGCTCGTTGGACGGATGCAGCCCGCCAGCGAGCACGTCTCGCAGCAGTCGCGCGAGCTCATGTCCGGAACGGTAGCCGCTGCCTCCGACAATCCCGAGCGCAGCATGCGTCGTGGCGGCCGCGGCCGCGACTGCCTCGTACTTCGCCATCGTCAGGCGCGCGAACCAGGTGTCACCGTGCGGTGCTCCCTCGTCGACATCGCGTGCGATGGACTCAACGAGGGTACGCGCTGCGAGCTGTCGAATGCTCATTCTGGCGATTTCCTCTCGAACCTGCACGTCGTCGGCGAGCCGCATCCCTCCCTGGGTCGAGCTGGTCCGGTGCTTCGCGGCGTCGACGGCCAGCTCGAGGGCCCTGTCCCCGATACCGACGTAGCAGGCGGCGACCAGCAGGAGGAAGTTCGAGTGCACCGCGAAGATGTGCGGCTCGCCGTTCGGTCCGACGGGGAGGCGGGCGATGACACGGTCGGCCGGGATCAGCGCGCCGTCCAGTGACGTCGAGCAGCTCTGCGTGGCCCGCATCCCGAGCGTGTCCCAGTCGTCGTGGATGCGCACGCCGTCGTCATCCCGGCGCAGCACGCCGTGCACGAGGGCGGGCTCCGCACCGGTGTCGTCGCGTCCGAAGGTGACGAGCCTCGTCCAGACGGGCGAGAGCGACGTGAAGATCTTCATGCCGTGCAGTCGGTAGCCGCCGCCCTGCTCAGGCTCCGCTCTGACATTCGAGTCGTAGAGAACGGCGTCGTTGCCGATCTCGGAGATCGCGAGCGCGTACGTCTCCCCCGCGACGATCTCGCGCAGCATCCAGTCGAGGCCATCGTCGTCGGATTCGTGCCGCGCGCGGGCGACGCCCGCCACGACGTGGTGCATGTTGACGGCAAGGGCCGTCGCGGGTGCCGCGGCCGCGAGACGCGCCTGGCACCTCACGGCCTGCTCGAGCGTGGCGCCGGTGCCCCCGAAATCGCGGGGAACCAGCAATCGCAGGTAGCCCTCTTCGCGCAGCGCCTCGAGGTCGTCGGTCGGGAACGAGTTCTCCGCGTCGTAGCGGCTCGCGCGCTGGTTGAGCACCTCGAGCAGCTCATCGGCCAAAATGGATCTCGGGTCTGAAGCTGGCATGCTGACCACGGTACTCGCCAGGGCTTCGACCACCAGCAGGAAGTCTCAGCCGGCGAGGGCTTGGTCTTCAGATCCGATCGAGGAGAGCAGCAGCGAGATGTCAGAACGCGAACTCATTCCCTGGAGCCGGTACGTCGCGATCGGCGATTCCTTCACCGAGGGGGTCGGCGATCCGGAGCCGACCGCACCCGGCGGCCTCCGAGGCTGGGCCGACCGCGTGGCCGAGGAGCTCGCCGCGCATCGCACCGACTTCGCCTACGCCAACCTGGCCATCCGCGGGCGACTCCTCGACCAGATCGTCGAGGAGCAGCTGGGGCCGGCCCTCGAACTGAAGCCCGACCTCGTGACCGTCTCAGCGGGCGGCAACGACATCATCCGCCCGGGCGCCGACCCTGACGCCATCGCGGCGCGCTTCTCGCGGCTCGTCGGGTCGCTGCGCGAGTCAGGTGCGACCGTCGTGGTCTTCACCGGGGTGGACACGAAGTTCGCGCCCGTCTTCTCGTCCATGCGCGGCAAGATCGCCATCTACAACGAGCACGTCCGCGGCATCGCCGAGTACCACGACTGCATCGTCGCCGACCAGTGGGCGCTTCGCTCGATCCAGCGGCCAAGCATGTGGGTCAGCGACCGCCTGCACCTCAACTCCTACGGACACCACGAGGTGGCGCGCATGGTGCTCGCGGCGCTCAACGTCGAGAACGACCTCGTCGCCATGCAGCCGGCACCCGCACGGCCGGCGAGGTGGCGCGAGGCGAGGGCGCAGGACATGGTGTGGGCGAGGCAGCACCTCGTGCCGTGGGTGCTGCGTCGCCTCCGGAACGAGTCGTCCGGAGACAACGTGATCGCCAAGCGCCCGTTCGCGGAGCCCTTCTCCTTCGGAGCGGACGCCGCTCCCCCTATCCCGTGAGCGCGTAGAGCGCGACCGCGCTCGCCGCGGCGACGTTCAGCGAGTCCACGCCGTGGAGCATGGGAATCGTGACCGTCGTCGTCGCGGCGCTGAGGGCGCCCCGGCTGAGACCATCCCCCTCCGTGCCCAGCAGGATCGCGGTGCGCTCCGGTCTGCTGGCGGCGTAGTCGCGGAGCGACACCGCGTCGTCATCGAGGGCCAGCGCGGCGACATCGAAGCCGGCTTCCGCGAAGAGCGTCGCCGCGTCCGGCCAGGCTGGCAGCCGAGTCCACGGCACCTGGAAGACGGTCCCCATGCTGACGCGCACGCTCCTGCGGTACAGCGGGTCCGCGCACTCCTGGGTCACGAGGACGGCGTCAGCACCGAGGCCCGCCGCCGCGCGGAAGACAGCGCCGACGTTCGTGTGGTCGACGAGGTCCTCGAGCACGACGACCGTCTTCGCGTCAGCCAGGAGCTCCGCCGGATCGCGCAACGACGGCCGGTGCATGGAAGCGAGCGCGCCCCGGTGCATGCGGAACCCGGTCAGCTGCTCGAGCTGCTCGCTCGACCCGACGTACACGGGGACATCTGGGAACCGCTCGAGCAGCGGCTCGACGGTCGGCAGCCACTGCTCCATGAGCAGGAGCGACCGTGGAGTGTGACCGGCCCGCAAGGCGCGCTCGATGACCTTCGGCGACTCGGCGATGTACAGGCCACCCTCCGGCTCGAGGCGACGACGCAGGGCCACATCGGTCAGCCGGGAATAGTCGTCGAGTCCAGACTGTTCGAGTGAGCGGACGGATGGGGTCGCACGTGGCCAATCGGTCGACTGGAGAGGGGTCAGACGCATGGAGGCAATCCTGTCAGAAGCGGACGCGGCGAGGGCCGCTCGGACGCGGGCGGAGGGCCTCGCCCGCGCTGCCGACCTCCTGTCGGATCGCACCTTCGCGGTGCTGACGGGCGCGGGGCTCTCGACCGACTCCGGCATCCCGGACTACCGTGGTGACGGCAAGGCGCCGCGCATCTCCCCCATGACGATCCAGCAGTTCATGTCGGACGAGGCGACTCGTCGACGCTACTGGGCGGGTGCCGCCCTGGGCGCCGCCCGGTTCTCCGGCGCGGAACCAAACGCCGGGCACCTCGCGCTCGCCGAGCTCGAGCGCCACGGGGCCGCCGCGGGGGTCGCCACCCAGAACGTGGATGGCCTGCACCTGCGGGCGGGGAGCCGCAACGTCGTCGAGCTGCACGGCAGCATGCGCACGGCGAGCTGCACGCGCTGCGGCCACGAGATATCGAGAGCTGCCCTGCTTGCCGACATCCTGGCGTCCTCCCCCGGCATCGCCGAACTCGCGGCGGACGCCAGCAGCCGGCCCGACGGCGACGCCGAGGCGAGCGGTGCAGAGATCGACGAGCTTCCCTCGTGCCCGGTCTGCGGGGGCATCCTGCAACCCGACGTCGTCATGTTCGGGGACGTCGTGCGCCCGTCCGTCGCCGAGCGCGCCCGCCAGCTCGTCGACGAGGCCGATGCGCTGCTCGTCGCGGGGACGTCGCTGGTCGTCAACACCGGGCGGCGGCTCGTGCACCGCGCCGCCGCGGCGAAGAAGCCGGTCGTCCTGTTCAACCGCGGTGACGCCGCGATCGGCCACCTGGCCTCCGTGTACGTCGAAGGTGGCACCTCCGAGTCGCTCGTCGACCTCGCGGGCAGACTCACCTCCGACTCCTAGGCACCCGCGAGCTGCTTCAGCTCCGCCGTCGCTGCGCCACCTGTCGGCAGGCGTCGAGCAGTGACGCCGCCGACCGCTCCCACGCGTAGTCGGCTGCGCGGGCGACGCCCGCTGCCGAGGCGGAGCGCCACGCCCCTGGATCGGCCTGCAGGCGCTTGGCCATGGTCGCGAGCAGAACCGCGTCCTCCGCAGGGAAGTATCCGGCGGCCGTCCCCCCGACCTCGCGGAAGATCGGTGTGTCGCTCACCAGGATGGGGGTGCCGGCCGACATCGCCTCGACGAGCGGCAGTCCGAACCCCTCGCTCTTCGATGCTGTCACGAGCGCCGTCGCACCCGCGAGGAGGGCGCGGTACTCATCGTCGCTGACGCCCTGGTGGGCGACGATCGACCCCGCCGGCGCCTGCGCCTCGAGCGCGGCCAGGGTCCGAGCATCCACCTTCGAGCACAGGTGGAGGCGCCATCCCGGCAGGTCGCGCATGGCACGAGCGAGGGTCTCGACGTTCTTGTACGGCATGAACGAACCCATGTAGACGAGGCTGGGCTCGCTCGGAGGCGCCGCCCTCGGCGTGGACGCGAATGCTGGATCCGGCGCGTTGGGCACGAGCGGGATCGGGCGCCGGGTCAGCCGCTTGGCCCGCAGCAGCTCGCGCGTGGTCGCCGAGACGACCGCAACCTGGTCCGCTCCTCGCAGCAGCAGGCGCTGCGGCCAGAACGACAGGTGGTAGACGCGCCACAGCGCGCGCACGTACCAGGGCAGGAACTGCGGCGGTCTCGGGTGCTCGTAGTAGATGAGGTCGTGGATGGTCAGGATCAGCCCGTAGCGCCGCCCCAGCGACCCCATCGTCTGCATCGGGCTCACGACCACGTCGGGGCTGAGCCGGTTGATCTCGCGGGCCACGAACGGCTCGGCGGGCGACGTCGGCGCACTGATGACCTCGTGCGGCAGGTCTGGCAGCATGTGCAGCTGTCGCTCGTCCGAGATGAGCATGGTCACCGGGTGGAGCGCGGAGAGGGCTCGTACGAGTTCGGCCGAGTACCTCGAGATGCCATCGTGACGATCGATGCGCACGTAGCGGCAGTCGAAGAGCAGTCTCACCTCGCGCGCTCCATCCGCGTGCCGGGTCGTGCGTCGGCGATGACGTCGGCGAGCAGGCGCGCGGCGGCGATCGGCGTCTCGTAGTGCACCAGGTGCCCGGTGCCCGCGATGACGTGCAGTGGCACGTCGGCGAGTCGGGCGAGTTCGAGCTGCGCCTCGAGCGGAGCGATGTCGTCGAGTGCACCGGCGATGAGGACGGTGGATGCCGGAAGCTCAGCGGCGTGCGCGAGCACGGAATCCGAGACCGAGGCACGGAATGCCGCGAGGAGGGTCTCGCGGTCGGAGAAGTCGGAGAAGTGACGCTCATGCTCCGCGTGGATCCAGGCCCTGAGCGGCTTGGACTTGGTCTTCGCCATGACCTCGCTCATGATGCGCGTGATGAGCGGGTGCGAGAGGAGCATCCGTCCTGCTGTGGCCGGTAGGCGCGAGCCGAGCCAGTAGTAGAAGATCGCGAGTCGGGTGAGGATCGCCTGCGGCCCTTCCAGAGCCGGTGATGCGATCGGGTTGACGAGCACGAGCGGCCGTTCCCCGATCGCGGACGGCCGCCTGGAGATCACGAGCGAGCCGAACGAATGCCCGAGCACGATCGCATCGCCGTGCGGATCGACCTGCTCGAGGAACGCCTGCAGCCACGCTGAGTAGTCGTCCAGCGTGTGCCCGCGCGACAGCGGTTCCGACTCTCCGAACCCCGGGAGGTCGGGGGCGATGAAGCGCACGTGCGGGAGACGATTCACGACCGGCAGCAGGCCGTGGTGCGTGCCGCGGAAGCCGTGCACCAGGACGACCGTGGCCGTGGCGTCTTCGGCGGCGGGCCCCACCTCCCACCAGGCGCATGCTGAGCCCAGGATGCGCTCGGCGTGGGCAAGCGACGGGGACCCGGGAGTGGCTGCAGGAGCGGAGGAAGGCATCGTGCAAGAGTGTACCGAGCAGGGCGGGAGGCCGTGCTCAGGCGCGTTCGCGCTCGGCGGGGACGCTGTTCCTGCACCAGGATCTCGAGGTGGGATGAGGAAGCTATGACCGAGTGGACGAAGCGGGTCGCCGTGTTCGATCTCGAGACGACGGGCATCGACGTCGAGAACGACCGGATCGTCACGGCGTTCGTGGGGCTCATCGACGGGGAAGGCACGGTCGAGCGCGGCACGGACTGGCTCGCGGACCCCGGGATCCCCATCCCGGAGCGAGCTGCGGCGGTGCACGGCATCACGACGGAGATCGCGCAGGCGGAGGGGCGACCTGCCGCTGAGGTCGTCACCGAGCTGCGGGCTGCCCTCGACTGGATCGCGCGTCATCGAGTGCCACTCGTCATCTACAACGCGCCGTATGACCTCACGCTCTTCGCTCGGGAGTGCGCGCGCCACGGCGTCGAGCCGGTCGTCTTCGCGGACCAGGTGGTCGACCCTCTCGTCATCGATCGCGCGCTCGACCGCTACCGCAAGGGCAAGCGCACCCTCACGGACACGTCGATCTTCTACGGTGTCGAGCTCATCGACGCCCATTCGGCCGGTGACGACGCCGTCGCGGCGGGCCAGCTCGCGCTTGCGCTCGCAGCCAAGTATCCAGCGGAGCTCGACGTCGAGCTCCCTGAGCTCCACGCGAAGCAGGTCACGTGGGCGGCTGATCAGGCCAGGGACTTCGAGGCCTACATGCGAGCCAACCGCGATCCGGACTTCACCGCGGACGGCGCGTGGCCGATTCGCACGGCGTCCTGACGCTGCGCCAGCTGGCCCGGGCCGGCCGGGCCGGCCTGACGCTCCCCAGGTCGGCCTCGCGGGAACCAGGGCGCACACAGCGCCTGAGGCGGGCGGGAACGCAGAAGGGCGGCACCGAAACGGTGCCGCCCTTTCGCGTGAGCAGTGAGCTCGTCTGCGACGCAGACGGGACTACTTGCTGCCGCCGCCGAACTTGGCGTAGCGGTTCTTGAACTTCTCGACACGGCCGGCGGAGTCCATGATGCGCTGCTTGCCCGTGTAGAACGGGTGCGAGGCGCTGGAGATCTCGACGTCGATGACGGGGTACGTGTTGCCGTCTTCCCATTCGATCGTCTTGGCGCTCGAGACCGTGGAACGGGTGAGGAACTTCTCTCCCGATGCGAGGTCGTTGAACACCACCGTGTTGTAGGTGGGGTGGACGTCAGCCTTCATAAGGGTTCCTTCAACGAGTTTGGTGAGCAGAATCGGACCACGGGTCCTGAGCCAAGGATCAACCTTAGCAGATCGGGGCCCGTGGGTGTCAGTGCGACGCGCGGGCCGTGTAGCGGCCAGCAGTGTTCGTGACGTGGAGGGGAAGACCGAACGTGGTCTCGAGGTTCGCGCTTGTCAGCACCTCGCCGATGGGGCCTGCGGCGACGGCCTTGCCCTCGCGCAGCAGGAGCACGTGAGTGATGCCGACGGGAATCTCTTCCACGTGGTGCGTGACCATGACGATGGCGGGGGCGAATGGGCTCTGCGCGAAGCTCGAGAGAGCGGCGAGGAGGTTCTCGCGGGCCCCGAGGTCGAGCGACGCGCTCGGCTCGTCGAGCAGGAGCAGCTCGGGGTCGGTCATGATGGCCCGGGCGATGAGGGTTCGCTTCTGCTCGCCGTCGCTCAGCGTGCCGAAGTCGCGCTCGGCGAAGTCGCCGAGACTCCACTCTTCGAGCACTCGCTGCGCGCGACGCTCGTCGATCTCCTCGTAGGCCTCGTTCCAACGGCCCGTCACAGCGTAGGAGGCCGTGAGCGCCACGTTGATGACGCTCTCGTCTCCCGGGATCCGGCGGGCCATCGCGCTCGAGGCGACGCCGATGCGCGGGCGCAGCTCGAACACGTTGGTCCGCCCGAGGCGCTCGCCGAGCACGTCGACCTCGCCTGTCGTCGGGTGCTGCGTCGCGGATGCGAGCGAGAGCAGCGTGGACTTGCCGGCTCCGTTGGGGCCGAGCACCGCCCATCGCTCCGTCTCGTCGACACTCCAGGTGACATGGTCGAGGATCGGACGACCGTTGCGAACGACCGTAGCGTCGTTGAATTCGAGAACCGTTGCCATATGCCCCAGCCTAAACGCGGCTCGCGCCGAGGCTTCGGCGGCGCACCGCGTCAGCCAACGAGCTGCTCGTAGATGGCGATGGTCTCGTCGCTGATGCGACGCCAGGTGAACTCTCGCTCGGCGCGTTCTCGCCCGGCCTTCCCGTAGCGAGCGGCCGTCTCCGGGTCGCTGACGACCTCGGTGAGGACTCGAGCCAGGTCGGCGACGAACTTGTCAGGGTCGAGCGGCGTTCCGGTTCCGTCAGTCGCCTGCTCGATCGGCACCAGGCGACCCGTGACGCCATCATCGACGACCTCGGGGATGCCGCCGGTCGCGGTTCCGACGACTGCCGTGCCGCAGGCCATGGCTTCGAGGTTCACGATGCCGAGCGGCTCGTAGATCGACGGGCACGCGAAGACCGTCGACGCGGAGAGCGCCGTCATGATCTCGCGCTTGCTGAGATGCCTCGCGAGCCAGACGACGCCGTCGCGCTCGGTCTGCAGCTGCGCGACGAGGGCGGCGACCTCGGCTTCGATCTCGGGGGTGTCCGGTGCTCCGGCACACAGGATGACCTGGACCTCCGGGGGGAGCTCGCGGACCGCGCGGAGGAAGTAGGGAAGGCCCTTCTGCCGCGTGATGCGTCCCACGAAGACCACTGCGGGGCGGTCGGGGTCGATGCCGAGCTCGCGCGCCGCCTCCGGGTCCTCGACCCGCTGCCATGCATCGAGGTCGATGCCGTTGTAGACGACCTCCACCTTGTCGGGGTCCAGGTTCGGGTAGGCGCGCAGGATGTCGGCTCGCATGCCGTGGCTCACCGCGATGATGCGGTCGGCGTGCTCGTAGGAGACCTGCTCGATCCAGCTGGAGAGGCGGTAGCCGCCACCCAGCTGCTCCGCTTTCCACGGACGCAGCGGCTCGAGGCTGTGCGCCGTGATGACGTGAGGGATGCCGTGCAGCAGCTTCGCGACGTGGCCTGCGGCGTTCGCGTACCAGGTGTGCGAGTGCACGAGGTCGGCACCCTGGATGTCGTTCGCGATCTCGAGGTCGGTGCCGAGGAAGCCGAGCGCCGGGTTCGCCGAACGCAGCGCTGGCGGCGTCGTGTAGGCGTACGTCTGCTGCTCATCGCGGGCGTCGCCGAAGCAGCGGACGTTGACGTCGATGTCGCGCCTCATCGCCTTGACGAGCTCGGTGACGTGGACTCCGGCCCCGCCGTAGACGGCCGGTGGATACTCGCGTGTTACCAGATCTACTCTCACGGGCTACACGGTAGTACAGCGGGGCTGGGAACCCCTAAGCTCGAGTCATGTCACAGGCAAAGGTGTTCGGCATCGTTCTCGCTGGCGGTGAGGGGAAGCGGCTCATGCCGCTCACTGCAGACCGGGCAAAGCCCGCTGTGCCCTTCGCAGGCCAGTATCGACTCATTGACTTCGCACTCTCGAACCTGGTGAATTCCGGGCTTCACAAGATCGTCGTCCTGACGCAGTACAAGTCCCACTCGCTGGACAGACACGTCTCGCACACGTGGCGTCTCCCGGCCATGCTCAACTCCTACGTCGCCTCGGTGCCTGCACAGCAGCGCCTCGGCAAGCGCTGGTTCTCGGGCTCGGCCGACGCGATCAGGCAGAGCCTGAACCTCATCAACGACGAGTCGCCGGACATCGTCGTCGTGGTCGGCGCAGACCACGTCTACCGCATGGACTTCTCGCAGATGATCGAGGCGCACATCGCCTCCGGTCGGAGCGCGACGGTCGCGGCCATCCGCCAGCCGATCTCCCTTTCCGACCAGTTCGGGGTCATCGACGTCGATCCGGACGACCGCACGCTCATCCGCGAGTTCCTCGAGAAGCCGGACGACGCGCAGGGCCTGCCGGACAGTCCCGGTGAGATCCTGGCGTCGATGGGCAACTACGTCTTCACGGCAGACAAGCTCGTGGAAGCGGTCATCCGCGACTCCACGCTGGAAGACTCGAAGCACGACATGGGTGGGGACATCATCCCGAGCTTCGTCGCGCAGGGTGACTGCGGCGTGTACGACCTCAAGGACAACGTGGTTCCCGGCTCCACGGACCGCGACCGCGACTACTGGCGCGACGTCGGCACGATCGACTCCTTCTACGACGCGCACATGGACCTCATCTCCACGCTGCCGATCTTCAACCTCTACAACGAAAAGTGGCCAATCTTCGCGCAGCAGCTGAACTCGCCGCCCGCGAAGTTCGTCCGCGACAGCCGCGGGTCGACGGGCACCATGATCGACTCGATCATCTCCCTCGGCTCCGTCATCTCGGGCGCCCACATCGAGCGCAGCGTGCTGGGCCCGTGGGACAACGTCGAGTCAGGGGCCGCGGTTGTCGACTCGATCCTGTTCGATCGCGTCAACGTGCAGGCCGGTGCCGTCGTGCGGCGGGCGATCCTCGACAAGAACGTCATCGTCAAGGAGGGCGCCTCCGTCGGCGTCGACCGCGAGCACGACCTCCGTCGCGGATTCACGGTCACCGACTCGGGCCTCACCGTCGTGGAGAAGTTCGGGATCGTCGAGCCGTGACGTCGGGCACGCTGACCCGCGCCCCGTTCCTGGTCCTCCTCGACGTCGACTCGACCCTCATCGAGGATGAGGTCATCGAGCTCATCGCCGACTACGCGGGTGTGACCGCCCAAGTCACCGAGGTGACGGAACGGGCCATGGCAGGCGAGCTCGACTTCGAGGAGAGCCTGCGGCATCGAGTCGCGCTGCTCAAAGGCGTGTCCGCGGCTGACGTCGCCTCGGTCGTCGACCGGGTCGTCGTCACCGACGGCGTCCCGGAGCTCGTCTCGGGTGTACACGCCGCAGGAGGGTACGTCGCCGCCGTCTCCGGCGGGTTCCACGAGATCCTCGACGACCTCGCTGCCAGGCTGGACCTCGACCGGTGGCGAGCCAACCGATTCGAGATCATCGAAGGCAGGCTCACCGGCCGAGTCTCCGGCCCCATCATCGGTCGCGAGGCCAAGCGCGACACACTGCTCGAGTGGGCAGACGAACTCGGCGTCGACCCGTCACGCACGATCGCGATCGGCGACGGCGCGAACGACCTCGGCATGATGTCGGCCGCAGGACTCTCGATCGCGTTCGATGCGAAGCCGGTCGTGCGCGAGCAGGCTCACGTGAGCCTCCCGGATCGCGACATGCGTCAGGTGCTGCACGTGCTCGGCCTCGCGGGCTGACCGCCACGGCACAGATGAAGGGCCGACCGGATGCGTGCATCCGGTCGGCCCTTCGTCAGTTCTCCGGGGGCCTGCCGCTAGTGCCCCATGCCGAGTCCGCCGTCGACGGGGATGACGGCACCGGCGATGTATCCGGCATCATCGCTCGCGAGCCACGCCGCGGTCTTCGCGATCTCGTCGACGCTGCCGTAGCGCGCCGCGGGGATCTGCGAAAGGTACTCCTTCTTCGTGTCCTCCGGCAGCACGGCCGTCATCTCCGTCTCGATGAACCCCGGCGCGATGACGTTGGCCGTGATGCCACGCGAGCCGAGCTCGCGGGTGAGCGAGCGAGCCATGCCGACAAGGCCGGCCTTCGCCGATGAATAGTTGATCTGACCGGGCGAGCCGAAGAGCCCGACCACGCTCGAGATGAAGACGACCCGCCCGAATCGGGCCTTGAGCATGCCCTTCGAAGAGCGCTTGAGGACGCGGAAGACACCCGTCAGGTTCGTGTCGATGACCTGCTGGAAGTCGTCCTCCGACATGCGGAGGAGGAGGTTGTCCTTCGTGATGCCCGCGTTGGCGATGAGCACCTCGACGGCCCCGAGCTCCTGCTCGACGGCTGTGAACGCCGCATCGACGCTTGCCGAGTCGGTGACGTCGGCCTGCACCGTGAGCGCGCCTTCCGGCCCGCCCTCCCCCGAGCGCGAGGTCACCGCGACGCGGTGCCCCAGGCTGACGAAGTGTGCGGCGATGGCGAAGCCGATGCCACGGTTTCCTCCCGTGACGAGGACGGTTCTTTGGGTCATGCTGCTCCCTTGAGACGGTGAGCTCCAGTCTAGGGGCGAGGAGTAAGCTGAGCAGATCGCCGAGAGGAGCACCTGCCACCGTGCGATCACACACAACGAACGTCACCTCCATGGCGGACAGCGAGTACGACGAGCGCGCCGCCCGCATGAAGAAGTACACCATCATGATGCTGATCAGGGTGGCGTGCTTCGTCGCGCTCATCTGGGTGCGCGGACCCTGGATGTTCGTGTTCGCAGCCGGAGCCATCTTCCTCCCCTACTTCGCCGTCGTCATCGCGAACGCCGCGACGCAGCGCAGAACACGCGGGGTGGAGCGGCCGAGCTTCCTCCAGCGCCGGGGCAAGCCGGATGCGTGACGCCTTCGACCTGCTCGGGGCCCTGCAGAACGGCGGGCTGGACGCCGCCGAGGCGGAGCCTCGGTGCTCGCGCGCGGCCTGCAGCGCCGATGCGACGACGCGCCTCGAGTGGCGCAACCCGCGCATCCACGACGAGGCCCGCCGCAAGGTCTGGCTCGCTTGCGGCGAGCATGCTGGCTACCTCGAGGACTTCCTCCGCCAGCGGGACTTTCCGGTGACCGCCTCCGCGCTCGCTGCAGAGGCGACCGACCACGAGGATGGGCGCGCGTGAGCGGCGAGCGTCGGTGGCGTTTCGCGCTGTCGAAGCGCTGGCTCGGCTACCTGGGCCTGCTCGTCGTGTTCGCCATCGCGTGCGGCTTCCTGAGCCACTGGCAGTTCGAACGCCGGGACGAGCGGGTCTCCGAGAACGCCCGCATCACCGGCAACTTCGACCGGGAAGCGGTTCCGATCGAGTCGGAGCTCGCGTCGCTCGACGCGTTCTCGATCAACCAGGAGTGGACGCCGGTGCTCCTGCAGGGCAGATACCTGACCGACGAGCAGCTCCTGGCCCGGTCTCGGCCACACAACGGCCTCCCCGGCTTCGAGATCCTGACGCCCTTCGAGACCGAGGACGGACGAGTGTTCATCGTGAACCGCGGCTGGATCCCGACCGGCGACGCGCAGGACTCCCCCGACCACGTGCCGGCACCTCCCGAGGGCGATGCGACGGTGGTGGCACGACTCAAGCCGGGCGAACCCGAGATTCCGGGACGCAGCGCTCCTGCCGGGCAGATCGCGACCATCCACCTGCCGCAGTTCGCCGAAGAGCTCGGCACCGACCGCGTGTACACGGGGGCATACGGCCTGCTGTCCGCCGAACGACCGTCAGCGGAGACCGGCGCGCTGACGACGAAACCCGCGCTGGACGAGGGCAATCACCTGTCCTACGCGTTCCAGTGGATCATCTTCGCGATCATCGCGCTCCTCGGCCTCATCTTCGGACTCCGCGCCGAATACCGCGACCGCAACCCGGATGACCCGAAGGTCAAGGAGGCCCTCGCCCGCGAACGCGAGCGAGCTGGCCGCCGACGCAGGACGGATGCGGAAATCGAGGACGAGCTCCTCGATCGCGCCGGTGCCTGACCCCGCCTGACCGCACAAGTCCCCTGTCACGAGCGAAGCGCATGCCCGTCGGGCATGCGCTTCGTGGCGTGGCAGGAGCTCCCCCGGGCGGGCGTGACTAGTTCATCGTGATGAGGTCGAAGTAGTCGGGCGTCCAGTGGTCCTCAACTCCGTCCGGCATGATGAGCACGCGCTCCGGGTTGAGGGCCTCGACGGCGCCCTCGTCGTGGCTGACCAGCACGACCGAGCCCTCGTAATGCGCAAGCGCATCGAGGATCTGCTCACGGCTCATCGGGTCGAGGTTGTTCGTCGGCTCGTCGAGGAGCAGGACGTTGGCGCTGGACACGACGAGCATCGCCAGTGCGAGTCGCGTCTTCTCGCCGCCGGAGAGGACCCCCGCCGGCTTGTGCACGTCATCTCCGGAGAACAGGAATGAGCCGAGCACCTTGCGCGCCTCGGTCTCCGTGAGGTGGCTCGAGACGCTCACCATGTTCTGGAGGACGCTGCGGGCGACATCCAGCGTCTCGTGCTCCTGGGCGTAGTAGCCGATCTTGAGGCCGTGGCCTGGCTCGAGCGCGCCCGTGTCCGGCTCGTCCACGCCGGCGAGCATGCGCAGAAGCGTCGTCTTGCCCGCACCGTTGAGCCCGAGGATTACGACGCGTGAACCTCGGTCGATGGCAAGGTCGACCGCGGTGAAGATCTCGAGTGATCCGTAGGACTTCGAGAGGTTCGATGCCCGCAGGGGGGTCTTGCCGCAGGCCGCGGGCGTCGGGAAGCGCAGCTTCGCCACGCGGTCCGCGACGCGGACCTCCTCGAGACCCGAGAGCATCTTCTCCGCACGACGCGCCATCTGGTGCGCCGCGGTGGCCTTCGTCGCCTTGGCACCGAACTTGGCGGCCTGCTGCTGCAGCACAGTCGCCTTCTTCTCGATGTTGGCGCGCTCCTTCTTGCGGCGCTCCTGGTCGGCCTCGCGCTGGCGCAGGTAGTGCTTCCAGCCC
Source organism: Pseudoclavibacter terrae (assembly GCF_008831075.1). Classification (GTDB taxonomy): domain Bacteria; phylum Actinomycetota; class Actinomycetes; order Actinomycetales; family Microbacteriaceae; genus Pseudoclavibacter; species Pseudoclavibacter terrae. The sequence goes on from NZ_WBJX01000002.1 coordinate 446,704, forward strand.
ATGTTGTAGACGTCGATCACCTGGCGGTTCGCGTCGAGGTAGAACACGCGGTTGACCGTGTCGCCGACCAGTTCGACGTCGTGCGAGATCACGATGAGCCCGCCGGCGTATCCCTTGAGGAACTCCCGCAGCCAGATGACCGAGTCGATGTCGAGGTGGTTCGTGGGCTCGTCGAGCAGCATCGTCTCCGCGCCGGAGAACAGGATCCGGGCGAGCTCGATGCGGCGACGCTGTCCACCCGAGAGCGTCTGCAGCTCCTGGTCGAGGATGCGGTCCGGCAGCTTGAGGTTGCTGGCGATCGCTGCGGCCTCGGCCTCGGCCGCGTAGCCTCCGAGCGCGAGGAACCTGTCGTCGAGGCGCGAGTACTTCTTCATCGCGGCTTCCTGCTCGGCGGGGGTCCCGTCCGCCATCGCGAGGGTCGCCTCGTCGATGCCGAGACGCAGTTCGCCGAGTCCTCTGGCGTCCAGGATGCGCGTGCGCGCTGTCTGCGTGGGGTCGCCGCTTCTCGGGTCCTGCGGAAGGTAGCCGATCTCACCTCGGCGTTCGATCTTCCCTGCCGTCGGCAGGGTGTCTCCCGCCAGGATCTTCGTCAGCGTCGTCTTGCCGGCGCCGTTGCGGCCGACGAGGCCGATCTTGTCGCCAGCGGCAACACGAAAGTTGACTCCCGACATGAGGGTGCGGGCACCCATGGTGATTTCGAGGTCGTGTACGGCGAGCAAGAAGAGCATCCATTCGGTGGTGAGCGGGGCGAGCTGTGCGGTGCTGAGAGGCGGGTGTCAGGTCCACGCCGGAGTCGACCGGGCTGGCCCCGTAGCCGACAACCTGCCCAGTCTAGACGAGACGCGAATGAGCCCCGCCGAGGCGGGGCTCATCACGGTCGGACGCGGGTCAGATGTTGAACCCGAGGGCGCGCATCATGTCGCGCCCGTCGTCGGTGATCTTCTCGGGACCCCACGGCGGCATCCAGACCCAGTTGATGACGAAGCGCTCGACGGCGCCATCAAGCGCCTGGGCCGTGTCGGCCTCGATGACGTCGGTCAGCGGGCAGCCCGCGGAGGTGAGCGTCATGGAGATGACAAGCGCGTCGGAGTCGTCGTCCCAGTTCAGATCGTAGATGAGACCGAGGTCGACGATGTTGACGCCGAGCTCCGGGTCCACGACCTCTTTGAGCGCCTCTTCGATCTCGTCGTAGCGTGTCGCTTCGAGTGTCGTCAGTGCCATGGCGAGATCCTACGCCTCGACCTGCTGAGCGAGGTAGCGGTCGTACCCCTCGTTCTCGAGGCGGTCGGCGAGCTCGGGACCGCCCTGGTCGGCGACCTTGCCGGCGACGAAGACGTGCACGAAGTCGGGCTTGATGTACCGCAGGATGCGCGTGTAGTGCGTGATGAGCAGGACACCGAGGCCGGTGTTCTCCTTGACGCGGTTGACGCCCTCGGACACGATGCGGAGCGCATCCACGTCGAGGCCCGAGTCGGTCTCGTCGAGGACGGCGAACTTCGGCTTGAGGAGCTCGAGCTGGAGGATCTCGTTGCGCTTCTTCTCGCCACCGGAGAAGCCCTCGTTGACGTTGCGCTCGGAGAAGACCGGGTCCATGCGCAGTGCGGACATGGAGGACTTGACCTCCTTGAGCCACGGGCGCAGGGGCGGTGCCTCGCCGGAGACGGCGGTCTTCGCGGTGCGCAGGAAGTTCGCCACCGTCACGCCGGGGATCTCGACGGGGTACTGCATGGCGAGGAACAGGCCGGCCTTCGCCCGCTCGTCGACGGACATCTCGAGGACGTCCTCGCCGTCGAGCGTGATCGAGCCGCTCGTCACCTCGTACTTGGGGTGGCCCGCGATCGTGTACGCGAGCGTCGACTTGCCTGAGCCGTTCGGGCCCATGATGGCGTGGATCTCGCCCTGGTTGATCGTCAGGTCGACACCGCGGAGGATTTCCTTGGTGCCCTGGTCGGTCTCGACCGTGACGTGGAGGTCGGATATCTGCAGCGTGGACATGTGCTAGCTCTTCTCCTCGAAGATTGGAGTGGGGTCGATGTAGATGTCGCCCGCTTGCACCTGGATGCGGTACACGGGCACTGGTTCGTAGGCGGGGAGGGTGCGTGGCCACCCGGTTCTGAGCGAGAACTGGGAGCCATGCGCCCAGCATTCGATCGAGTCGTCCTCCACGAAGCCCTCGGCAAGCGAGATGTCTCCGTGCGAGCATCGGTCCCCGAGAGCGAAGAGCTCACCGGCCGAGTCCCGGACGACGCAGATGGCCTGCCCCTCGATCTCGAAGCGCTGCGGCGCCTCGACCTTCACGTCGTCTGCCGCGCAGAGACGCACCGAGGTCATCGCTCTGCGACGAGCAGAGGACTTGCGCCCTCGTTGAGCTCGCGTTCGAGCGCGTCCCGAAGGTGGGTTGCGATCTCCTCGTTGCCGATCTGCTGGACGATCTCGTTGAGGAAGCCGTGCACCACGAGGCGACGGCTCATGGCCTCGGAGATGCCACGGCTCATCAGGTAGAAGAGCTGCTCGTCATCGAAGCGACCGGTCGCAGATGCGTGCCCCGCGCCTTCGATGTCGCCGGTCTCGATCTCGAGGTTCGGGACCGAGTCGGCGCGCGTCCCCTCCGAGAGGACGAGGTTGCGGTTCTGCTCGTAGGAGTCGGTGCCTGGTGCGTTGCGGCGGATGAGCACGTCACCGATCCAGACGGCACGCGCGCCCTCACCCTGCAGCGCCCCCTTGTAGTTGACGCGACTGCGCGTGTGCGGCGCATTGTGGTCGACGAAGACCTGGTGCTCGAGGTGCTGGCCGGCGTCGGAGTAGTAGAGCCCGTAGAGCTCGCCATCCGCGCCCTGCGCGTTGAGCTGGAGCGTCGGGTTGAGCCGCACGATGCCACCGCCGAGCGAGACCACGATGTGCTTGATGAACGCGTCGCGCCCGACGGACAGGAAGTGCGTCGAGAGGTGCTGCGCGGAGTCCTCCCATTCCTGCATGGAGACGACCGTGACGTTCGCGCCGTCGCCCACGAGGATCTCGACGTTCTCGGCGACCGTCGCCTCGCCCGTGTGGCGGAGGATGATGAGGCCCCTGGCGTGCGGCTTGATGTCGATCACGACATGGGCGGCGAGTGCGGCGTCCCCGAAGCCCTTGCGGTCGAGGACGAACTGCTTGTCGTCTTCGCCCGAGACCTCGACGAGGAGCGCCTCGCCGAAGTTCGTCCAGGCGTTGGCGGAGGCGCGGTCCTCCGGCTTCCCTGCGGAACCGATGCGCGCGTCCGAGCGCGGGATCCAGCTCACCGAGACGCCCTCGGTCTCCGAGAACTCGAGTTCGGAGCGGTTTCCGGTGAGCGTGCCGTTGATGAGCGCGTCGAGCTTCGCGACGGGGGTGTACTTCCACTCGACCTCGCGGCCGCTGAGCGGCGCGAAGTCGGCGAAGTCGAAGGAGGTGAAGCGCTCCGACCTCGTCTGCACCGGTACCTCGGAGCCGGGCCCGTGGCTGTGCTTGTTGAGACCGAGCGGGTTGATCTGCTCGCTCGTCACCTGCGTCGTCATCTAGCCGACCGATCCTTCCATGCTCATCTCGATGAGCTTGTTGAGTTCCAGCGCGTACTCCATCGGCAGCTCGCGAGCGATGGGCTCGATGAATCCGCGAACGATCATGGCCATGGCCTCGGTCTCGGGGAGTCCGCGGCTCATGAGGTAGAAGAGCTGCTCTTCGGACACCTTCGTGACGGTCGCCTCGTGGCCGAGCTGCACATCGTCGACCCGGATGTCGATCGCGGGGTACGTGTCAGAGCGGGACTGCGTATCGACGAGCAGCGCGTCGCAGACGACGCTGTTCGAGGAGTGGTGAGCCTTGGCATCGATGCGGACCTCGCCTCGGTAGCCGGCTCGTCCCCCACCTCTCGCGATGGACTTCGACGTGATCGACGACTGCGTGTACGGAGCCATGTGGATCATCTTGGCGCCGGCGTCCTGGTGCTGGCCGGGACCCGCGAAGGCGACCGACATGGTCTCGCCCTTGGCGTGCTCGCCGACGAGGTAGATCGACGGGTACTTCATGGTGACCTTGGAGCCGATGTTGCCGTCGACCCACTCCATCGTCGCGCCCTCTTCGGCGATCGCGCGCTTCGTGACGAGGTTGTAGACGTTGTTCGACCAGTTCTGGATCGTCGTGTAGCGCACGCGTGCGTTCTTCTTCACGATGATCTCGACAACCGCGGAGTGCAGGGAGTCGGACTTGTAGATGGGAGCCGTGCAGCCCTCGATGTAGTGGACGTAGCTGCCCTCGTCCGCGATGATCAGCGTTCGCTCGAACTGACCCATGTTCTCCGTGTTGATGCGGAAGTAGGCCTGCAGCGGGATCTCGACGTGCACGCCCTTCGGCACGTAGACGAACGAGCCGCCCGACCAGACGGCCGTGTTCAGGGCGGCGAACTTGTTGTCACCCGAGGGGATGACGGTGCCGAAGTACTCCTCGAAGAACTCGGGGTGCTCACGGAGAGCCGTGTCGGTGTCCATGAAGATGACACCCTGCTTCTCGAGCTCCTCGTTGATCTGGTGGTAGACGACCTCGGACTCGTACTGGGCCGCAACGCCGGCGACCAGGCGCTGGCGCTCTGCATCGGGGATGCCGAGCTTCTCGTACGTGCTCTTGATGTCGTCGGGCAGGTCTTCCCACGTCTGGGCCTGCTTCTCCGTCGACCGGACGAAGTACTTGATGTTGTCGAAGTCGATACCGGAGAGGTCTGCACCCCAGTTCGGCATCGGCTTCCGCTCGAACATCTTGTAGCCCTTGAGACGCGTCTTGAGCATCCACTCCGGCTCGTCTTTCAGGCGCGAGATGTCGGCGACGACGGCATCGCTGATGCCTCGCTTCGCGGACGATCCCGCAACGTCGGAGTCTGCCCAGCCGAACTCGTAGCGGCCGAGGCCCTCGAGTTCTGGGCGATCGATCAGGACATCTGACATGTCTGCCTCGTCTCTCTCATCTCTGAAGTCGTTGTGCACGTGCTGCCGCGTGTCCGGCTTCTCGCCGGCGTTCGTCTCGCACGTGGGTCTTCGGCCGGTGGGCCCGCGGTCGCTCGGGAGACGGCGTGCGTCTACCTCTCGTAGAATGGAACCCGCGAAGGGCCTCCATTGTTCCCTGCGCCGCGATTCGGGCACACGTCCCGAGCGAAGACAACACCTTCTATCCTACGCCAGACAAGCCAGGCGTCTGAAAGGAACTCGTGACCGCGCAAGTCGCTCCCGTCCGTCCCCCACGAGCGGACGCCCTCCGTGCGCGAGTGATGCCAACCGGCATCACGCGCTACACGCGGTTCCTGGCGTGGGCGAGCCTGATCGCGAACATCGCCATCGTCGGCACGGGTGGGCTCGTCCGACTCACAGGTTCCGGTCTCGGCTGCCCCACCTGGCCGTACTGCACGGACGAATCGCTCATCAACACGCCCGAGATGGGCATCCACGGCGTCATCGAGTTCGGGAACCGTCTGCTGACGTTCATCCTGTGCGTCATCGCCCTCCTGCTGTTCCTGGCGGTTCTCAGAGTGCGCCCGCGCGGGATGCGTCTCGCCGTTCCAGCCTTCTCGATCGGCGTGCTGATCATCGTCCAGGCGATCGTCGGCGGCATCACCGTGCTCACCGGCCTCAACCCGGACATCGTCGGACTCCACTTCCTCATCTCCGGCCTCATCGTCGCGATCGCCGCCGTCCTGCTCTTCCGTGTTCGACGCGGCGAGCCGGTGCCAGAGTCCGGAACGCGACTCGACGTCAGCCGGGCGGGTCTCGTGCTGACGCTCGCCGTCGTCGTCAACGTGTGGGTGTGGGTGACGGTGTTCGTCGGTGCACTCACCACAGGGTCCGGCCCGCACGCGGGAGACTCGGCGGCTTCGAGGAACGGGCTCGACCCGGTCGTCATGCAGCACGTCCACTCCTGGCCCGCGTACATCCTGCTGGCGTGCTCTCTCGCATTCGCCGTTCTGGCCGCGGTACGGAGGTTCCCGGCGACGCGCAGGGTCTCGCTCGGCCTGCTCGCGCTCATCGTCGCCCAGGCGGCGGTCGGCATCTGGCAGGCACGCACCGGCCTCCCGATCACTCTCGTGATCGTGCACATGGTGCTCGCGGTCACGACCATCGCCGTCGCGACGACCGCGGTGGCGACCATCCGCCGCGAGGGACGCCCGCAACGCGCCTGACCTCGCGCCGGCTCCGAGCCGACCGCAGAAGCCCCGGCGAGACCGTGTCTCGCCGGGGCTTCTCATTCGTTCGCGGGTCCGCCCTGGGCCGCAGCTCGGTGAGAACCGGGAGCAGAGAAATCGGCCCGGGCGGGAGGCTTGCTCCGCCGGGCCGATCACAGGGGCGGCTAGCGCCGTGCTAGGAGATCAGCGGGTCGATGCCGACGGCCACGAAGACCAGCGTGAGATAGGTGATGGAGAGGTGGAAGACCTTCATCGGCTTTCCACCCTTGCCCGTGATGGTGCGGTAGTACAGCACGTGCGCCTCGTAGAGGAACCATGCGCCCGAGAGCGCCGCGACCGACGTGTACAGCCAGCCCATGCCCGCGACCGGGACGAGCAGGAGCGAGCAGATGACGGTGGCCCAGGCGTAGAGCACGGTCTGCAGCGAGACCGACAGCTCCCCCTCGGTGACCGACAGCATCGGGACGCTCGCCTTCGCGTAGTCGTCGCGGTACTTGACCGAGAGCGGCCAGTAGTGGGCGGGGGTCCAGAGGAAGATGATGGCGAACAGCACGAACGGCGCCCAGTCGAGCGAGTTCGTGACGCCTGCCCAGCCGATGAGGACGGGCATGCAGCCCGCGACGCCGCCCCAGATGATGTTCTGCTCGGTGCGGCGCTTGAGCACGATCGTGTAGAAGACCACGTACAGCAGGATGGCGCCGACGGAGAGCGCCGCGGTCAGCGGGTTGGCGACGAGCCACAGCACGACCGTCGACAGGATGCCGAGGGCGAACGCGAAGACGAGCGCCTCGCGATCCGTCAGCTCCCCCGTCACGAGCGGGCGCTTCGCCGTGCGCTTCATCAGGCGGTCGATGTCGCGGTCGATGTAGCAGTTGAAGGCGTTCGCGCTGCCTGCTGACATCGCTCCGCCGAGCACGACGCCGAGGACGAGCCAGAGGTTCGGCACGCCGCCTTCTGCGAGGAACATCGTCGGCACCGTCGTGATGAGGAGGAGCTCGATGATGCGGGGCTTCGTCAGCGCCACGTAGGCCTTCGCCTTCCGCCCCAAAGACGCTCGCTGCGGGGGTGCGACAGCCACTAGTTCATCGACAGACAAAGCCACCAAGTCCTCTTCGCTCGAAATCTCCTGGCAATTCTATCCGGTCTCGCCGAGAACGGCTCCCAATCTCCGGGCGCGCCAGCACGTCACAGCCGCCACCGCCGACCGTGACGCCCGTCGCACGGAGAAACATGATCGAGAACTGGACGGCGTTCCCCCCGCGCGGACCCGACGTGGCGATAGGCTGTGAGGCGGCCCTTTCCCAACGACGACGGGACGCAGTGTGACGAATTTTGAGTGGTCTGAGCTCGATCGACGTGCAGTCGACACAGCAAGGATCTTGGCGGCGGATGCAGTTGAGAAGGCGAAGGGTGGGCACCCTGGCACGGCGATGAGCCTCGCCCCCCTCGCGACGCTGCTCTACCAGCACGTGATGCGGGTCGACCCGAAGGACCCGCACTGGATCGGTCGCGACCGCTTCATCCTCTCGGCGGGACACTCCTCGCTGACCCAGTACTGCCAGCTCTACCTGGGCGGCTTCGGTCTCGAGCTCGACGACCTCAAGCAGCTGCGCCAGCTCGGCTCGAAGACGCCGGGACACCCCGAGTTCGGACACACCGATCACGTCGAGATGACGACGGGTCCACTCGGCCAGGGGCTCGCCTCCGCAGTGGGCTTCGCCTACGCGCAGCGCTTCGAACGCGGACTCTTCGACCCTGAGGCCGCCCCCGGGGAGAGCCCGTTCGACCACCGTGTCTACGTCATCGCCAGCGACGGCGACCTGCAGGAGGGCGTGACGAGCGAGGCCTCCTCGCTTGCGGGCCACCAGGAGCTCGGCAACCTCATCGTCTTCTACGACGCCAACCAGATCTCCATCGAGGACGACACCGACATCGCCTTCACGGAAGACGTCGCCAAGCGCTACGAGGCCTACGGCTGGCATGTCCAGACGGTCGACTGGACGGCTGGCGAGCAATACCACGAAGACCTCGCCGCACTGCACGACGCGACGCTCGAGGCCCAGGCCGAGACCGGACGCCCGTCGATCATCGTCCTCAAGACCATCATCGGCTGGCCGAGCCCGACCAAGCAGAACACGGGCGGCATCCACGGCTCGGCACTCGGCGAGACCGAGCTCGAGGCGGTCAAGAGCCTCGTCGGATTCGACCCGAAGCAGAGCTTCGAGGTCGCCGACGACGTGCTCGCCTACACGCGAGGACTCGCCGACCGGGTCGCCCCCGTGCGCGCCGAGTGGCAGCAGAGCTTCGACGCCTGGAAGAGCGCGAACCCCGAGCGTGCCGAGCTGCTCGAACGACTCGAGGCAGACGAGCTGCCCGAGGGCATCGCCGACGCACTGCCGGACTTCGCGGGCGTGGCCAAGGTCTCCACCCGCAAGGCGTCGGGTGAGGCCATCAACGCGCTCGCCGCCCAGCTCCCCGAGCTCTGGGGCGGATCCGCCGACCTCGCCGGCTCCAACAACACGACCATCAACGGCGCTGCGTCCTTCATCCCCTCGCAGTTCTCGACGTCGAGCTGGACCGGCAACCCCTACGGGCGGGTGCTGCACTTCGGCATCCGCGAGCACGCCATGGGCGCGATCCTCAACGGCATCACGCTGCACGGCAAGACTCGCGCGTTCGGCGGCACGTTCCTCATGTTCAGCGACTACATGCGTCCCTCGGTTCGCCTCGCCGCGCTCATGAACATCCCGTCGATCTTCGTCTGGACGCACGACTCCATCGCCCTCGGCGGCGACGGCCCGACGCACCAGCCGGTTGAGTCCCTCACGGCGCTCCGCGCGATCCCGAACCTCGCAGTCGTCCGCCCGGCAGACGGACCGGAGACCGCGGCGGCCTGGCTCGAGGTCGTGAGCCGCCGAGGCGGTCCGACCGGCCTCATCCTCTCGCGGCAGGATCTCCCCGTCATCGCACGCGGATCCGGAGACGCCAACGAGCAGGAATTCGGCTCAGCCGCCGGAACGAAGCGTGGCGCCTACGTCCTCGCGGAAGCCTCCGGTGGCACGCCAGAGGTCATCGTGCTCGCCACCGGGTCCGAGGTCCAGTACGCCCTCGAGGCACGCGAGACGCTCCAGGAGCAGGGACACCCAACGCGCGTCGTGTCCGTCCCGAGCTTCGAGTGGTTCGCCGAGCAGGACGCGGCCTACCGGGAGCACGTCCTCCCGGCTGCCGTCGAAGCTCGCGTGAGCATCGAAGCAGGGCTCGCACTGCCATGGCTCCAGTTCGTGGGACCGAAGGGCCGCAGCATCTCGATCGAGACGTTCGGCGCATCCGCAGACCAGCCAGAGCTCTACAAGGCGTACGGCATCACGGCAGAGGCCGTCGTCGACGCGGCGCTCGAGTCGCTCGCCCAGTAGCGCTCCCGGGCGTGCCCCAGCTCTTCCTCACCAGCTACGCGAAGGAACACCACCAATGACTTCAACACCCACAGCAGCACTCGCCGAAGCCGGCGTCAGCATCTGGCTCGACGACCTCTCGCGCTCAAGCCTCGAGTCGGGCGCGCTCGAGCGCCTCATCGCCGAGCGCGGCATCGTCGGCGTCACGACGAACCCGACGATCTTCGCCGGCGCCCTCAGCAAGGGCAACGCGTACGACGCGCAGGTCGCCACGCTGCAGGCCAGCGGCGCGAGCATCGACGAGGCGATCTTCGAGATCACCACCGACGACGTCCGCTCCGCGTGCGACCTCTTCCTGCCGATCTACGAGGCCACCGACGGACTCGACGGGCGCGTCTCGATCGAGGTCTCCCCCGAGCTCGCCCGCGACACCGCAGCGACGATCGAGGAGGCCAAGCGCCTCTGGGCCACCGTCGACCGCAAGAACGCCATGATCAAGATCCCGGCGACCGTCGAAGGCCTTCCCGCCATCACGGAGGCCATCGCTTCCGGCATCAGCGTCAACGTCACGCTGATCTTCAGCCTCAGCCGCTACCGCGAGGTCGTGAACGCGTACCTGTCCGGACTCGAGCAGGCCAGGGAACGTGGGCACGACCTGTCGACGATCCGTTCCGTCGCTTCCTTCTTCGTCTCGCGCGTCGACGCCGAGATCGACAAGCGACTCGTGGCCGCGGGCAGCGACGAGGCGACCGCACTCAAGAGCCGTGCAGCTCTCGCGAACGCCCGCCTCGCCTACGCGGCCTTCGAAGAGGAGTTCTCGAGCGAGCGCGCGAAGCTGCTGCTCGCCGAAGGCGCGCACGTGCAGCGCCCGCTCTGGGCCTCGACAGGCGTCAAGGACCCAGCACTGCCCGACACGCTCTACGTGACCGAGCTCGTCGCGCCCAACACGGTCAACACGATGCCGGAGAAGACGCTCGAAGCCGTCGCCGATCACGGGGTCATCACCGGCAACACCATCGCGGGAACCGCCCACGCCGCCAACACGACGCTGGACGAACTCGAGGCGCTCGGCGTGAGCTACGTCGAGGTCACGGAGCAGCTGGAGACCGAAGGCGTCGACAAGTTCATCGTCTCCTGGCAGGAGCTCAAGGAAACCGTCGACTCGCAGCTCAAGGCTGCCGCGGCGAAGGCCTAGGGGAATCGCCATGAGCATCAAGGTCAGCGCCGCAGGTGCCGCGAACGCAGCGGCAGCCGCGAAGGTCGGCGAGCTCGTCGCCGAGCGATTCGCCTCGCGCCTCTTCGCGCAGGACGCCACGCTCTGGGGTCCGGAGGCCGAAGCCGAATCGGCAATCCGACTCGGCTGGACGCGCGCGCACGAGATCTCGCGTGAACTCGTCGACGGCATCGTCGCGCTCCGGGACGAGTTCGCGTCGGCCGGCATCACGCGATTCGTGCTCTGCGGGATGGGCGGATCATCCCTGGCCCCCGAGGTCATCACGCGCACCGCGGGCGTCGAGCTCGTCGTGCTCGACTCCACCGACCCCGCACAGGTTCGTGCGGCAGTCGAAGAGGACCTCGAGCGCACGGCGATCGTCGTGTCGTCCAAGTCCGGTTCCACGGTCGAGACCGACTCGCAGCGCCGAGCATTCGTGAGCGCGTTCGAAGCGGCCGGCATCGACCCGGCCAGCCGAGTCGTCATCGTCACCGATCCCGGCTCCCCCATGGAGGAAGCCTCTCGGGCTGCTGGCTACCGCGTGTTCCTGGCCGACCCGCACGTCGGAGGGCGCTTCTCTGCGCTGACCGCGTTCGGGCTCGTGCCATCCGGACTGGCCGGCGTCGATATCGCCGGCCTCCTCGATGACGCCGGCGTGGCCGCGACGGCCGTGGCCATCGACGACGAGAGCAACCCTGCCCTCGTCCTCGGCGCCGCGATCGCCGCCAAGCGATTCCTTGGCATCGTCGACGACGGCACATCCATCGTCGGCTTCGGCGACTGGGTCGAGCAGCTCATCGCCGAGTCGACCGGAAAAGACGACCTCGGCATCCTGCCCGTCGTCCTCACCCCCGGTGCTCCGGAGATCGACGCGCGCCCGGCTGACCTGCAGCTCGTCCGCGTGGCAGCTGACGCCGAGGCGACCCCGGCAGGGGGCGACGACATCACCGTCTCCGGTTCGCTCGGGGGCCAGTTCGTGCTCTGGGAGACCGCCGTCGCTGTCGCGGGCGCCGTCATCGGCATCAACCCGTACGACCAGCCCGACGTCGAGTCGGCAAAGGTCGCCGCACGCGGACTCCTGGAGGCGACGCCGGAGCCAACGCCGGCCGCCTTCGTCTCGGAGGGCGTCGAGGTGCGCGGCAGCGAGACCGTCGTCGCCGGCCAGAGCACGCTCGGAGGCGCCATCGACGCCCTCGTGGCGCTCATCCCAGCGGACGGCTACCTCTCGGTGCAGGCCTACGTCGACCGGAACCGCTTCAGTGCACTCGAAGCTCTTCGTGACGAGCTCGCGAAGCGCTCAGGACGACCCGTCACCTTCGGGTGGGGGCCGCGCTTCCTGCACTCCACCGGGCAGTTCCACAAGGGCGGCCCGAAGGTCGGCGCATTCCTGCAGATCACATCCGGCGAGAAGAACGACCTCGAGATCCCTGAGCGTCCCTTCACCTTCGGCACGCTCATCTCGGCGCAGGCTGCCGGTGATGCCTCCGTGCTCGAGTCGCACGGGCAGCCGGTGCTGCGCATCGACCTCGGCGAATCCGGCAGCGGACTCGACGCACTCCTCGGCGCCATCTCGCGCTGACCGACCAGCGAGGCGGGGATGCGAGCACCATCGCATCCCCGCGCTCGTGTCTGCAGGACACACACGGGAGCACGCAACCCCGTGCCTAGAAAACAAGGAGGCGACGCTGTGACGCCAGTCGACATCAGCGCGGACAACAACCCCCTCAGGTCCATCGACGATGGGCGCCTGCGCCGCATTGCGGGACCGTCAAGCCTCGTCATCTTCGGAGTCACGGGAGACCTCTCCAGGAAGAAGCTGCTCCCGGCGGTCTACGACCTCGCCAACCGCGGTCTGCTCTCCCCGTCGTTCGGTCTCGTCGGGTTCGCTCGCCGTCCGTGGTCCGACGACGAGTTCCGGGCGTTCGTGAAGGAGAACGTCGAACAGCACGCGAGGACGCCCTTCAACGAGGACGTCTGGACGCAGCTCGCCAAGGGCATCCGCTTCGTCTCCGGCGAGTTCGACAACGACGCCTCGTTCGACTCCCTCAAGGTCGTCCTCGACGAGCTCGACAACGAACAGGGCACGCGGGGCAATCACGCCTTTTACCTCTCGATCCCGCCGCGTTCCTTCCCCGAGGTGACAACTCAGCTGCGCCGATCCGGGCTCGCCGAGGAACGTCAGGATTCGTGGCGGCGCGTCATCATCGAGAAGCCGTTCGGCCATGACCTGGCCTCGGCGCGAGAGCTGAACAGCATCGTCGAGTCGGTCTTCGCGAGCGACGCGATCTTCCGCATCGACCACTACCTCGGCAAGGAGACGGTGCAGAACATCCTCGCGCTGCGCTTCGCGAACTCCATGTTCGAGCCGCTGTGGAACGCCAACACGGTCGACCACGTCCAGATCACGATGGCCGAGGACATCGGCGTATCCGGCCGCGCCGGCTACTACGACGGCGTCGGCGCCGCACGCGACGTCATCCAGAACCACCTCCTGCAGCTGCTCGCCCTCACTGCCATGGAGGAACCCCTCTCGTTCAACGCGAAGGACCTCCGCCAGGAGAAGGAGAAGGCCCTCGCGGCCGTTCGCCTCCCCCACGACCTGTCGCTCGCGTCGGCTCGCGGCCAGTACGGCTCAGGCTGGCAGGGCGGCGAATTCGTGCGTGGCTTCCTCGAAGAGGACGGCATGAACCCCAAGTCCACCACCGAGACCTACGCGGCGCTCCGAGTCGAGCTCGACTCCCGCCGCTGGGCCGGCGTGCCGTTCTACCTGCGCACAGGCAAACGGCTCGGTCGTCGCGTGACCGAGATCGCCGTCACGTTCAAGCAGGGCCCCCTGTACCTCTTCGACGAAGCCCAGCGCACCTCGCTCGGTCCGAACGCGCTGGTCATCCGGGTCCAACCCGATGAGGGCGTCACGATCCGCTTCGGCTCGAAGATCCCCGGCTCCGGCATGCACGTGCGGGACGTGACCATGGACTTCGGCTACGGGCACGCATTCACCGAGTCGAGCCCAGAGGCCTACGAGCGCCTCATCCTCGACGTGCTGCTCGGCGACCCTCCCCTGTTCCCCCGCCACGAGGAGGTCGAGCTCTCCTGGAAGATCCTCGATCCCGTCGAGGAGTACTGGGCCACGCAGGGACAACCCGAACTCTACAAACCCGGCAGCTGGGGCCCGGCCTCGGCCACGGCCCTGCTCGCCCGCGATGGCCGCACCTGGAGGCGCCCGTGATCATCGAACTCGGCAACACGACGACCTCGGCCGTCTCGAAGCGACTCGTCTCCATGCGAGAGGAGGGCGGAGCAGTCGCGCTCGGGCGCGTGCTCACGCTCGTCATCTCGACGGGTGAGCGGCGAGGCGAGGCTGCGATCGCAGCCGCGAACTCGGCATCCGGTGAGCATCCGATGCGCGTCATCGTGATCCACGTCGTCGATCGTGACGCGAAGGTCTCGAACATGGACGCGGAGATCAGGGTCGGCGGTGACGCCGGAGCGAGCGAGGTCATCGTCCTCCACGTCTCCGGGCCCGCCTCTGACGACCCTGAGACCCTGGTCCAGGCCCTCCTCCTGCCCGATGCTCCCGTGGTGGCCTGGTGGCCCGACTCGGCCCTCGGCGCACCGAGCGCGTCGTCGCTCGGCCGCATCGCACAGCTCCGCATCGTCGACTCCGGGAGCTCGCCGAACGGTGAGGAAACCGTGGCGAAGCTCGCGGCGGGGTTCTGTGACGGCGACAGCGACCTCGCATGGACGAGACTGACCAGCTGGCGCGCGCAGATCGCGGCCGTCCTGGATCAGCCCCCGTACGAGCCCATCCAGGAGGTGGAGGTCCTCGGCCGCCCCTCGCAGACCTCGACGCTCCTCATGGCGGCGTGGTTGCAGCTCGCACTGCAGGTTCCCGTTCACGTCGCGCAGGCGACGGACCGGGAACTCGGACGCGCGCAGCTGCGCGCGATCAAGCTCACCCGTCCGAGCGGCGTCGTCACGTTCGAGCGTGTGAGCGACTCGGCGGTCGTGCTGACACAGCCAGGCCAGCCGGAGCAGAAGATCCCGATGCCGGTTCGAGACCTCCCCGACGTGCTTGCCGAAGAGCTGCGCTCCCTTGGACCCGACCGGGTGTTCGGAGAGGTGCTTGCTGCCGCCGCCGCAGCGGAGGCACGTGCTCACGTGGCTGAGGAGACCGGCGAGGGAAGCGAATGACGCAGGCGTCACGGGTCCGCCACGTCGAGCCGTCCGTCGCAGCGGTTGCAGACGACGCTGCACGCCGGTTCGTCGAGCTCGTCGCCTCGACCACGGCAGAGCTGCATGTCGCGGTGAGCGGTGGATCCGTCGCGACGAAAGTGCTCCCCGCCTTCGTCGTCGAGATGGCGCGCGCCGGGCTCGACTGGACACGCGTGCATGTGTGGTTCGCCGATGAGCGCTTCGTCCCGACGGGTCACGACGACCGTAATGTCGTCGCCGTCGCAGATGCGCTGAAAGGCGCGGCCGGCTTCGAGCAGGCGCGGCTGCACGCGACGCTCGCGAGCGACAGCGGTGAGACGCTCGATGATGCTGCCGTCGCCTACGAGGCTGAGCTGCGCGCGCTCGTTCCTCCAGCCGATGGAGTACCGGGAGGTATCCCGTCCCTGGATCTCGTGCTCCTCGGCGCGGGAGGCGACGGTCACACCGCCTCCCTGTTCCCAGGCACGCCAGGGCTCGAAACCGCGGCTGCGCTCGTCGAGAGCATCCGCGACTCGCCGAAGCCCCCACCTGAGCGGGTGACGCTCACATTGCCCGCCATTCGCGAGGCGGCTCGCGTCTGGGCGGTCGTCACGGGTGCCGAGAAGGCGGCGGCGGTGCGATTGGCCTCCACAGAGGGCGTCACGGCTGAGGAATCGCCCCTCGGCGCTGCGACCGGCCGCCTCGAAACGCTCCTGCTGCTCGATGCAGGCGCTGCAGAAGCCCTCGGCTGACGCCAGCTCGAACGAGACGACGATGGCTCCGGCCGAGAGGAACACTCTCGGCCGGAGCCATGTTGCACCGTGCTTGCCCCACCGGCCCCACCGGCCTCTCCGGGCCGCGGGCGCGTCAGCTCTTGGTGGTCGTCTTCCCGCGACGCTCGCGCAGCTTCGAGAGCGCCTCGTCGAGGAGTCGTTCCGCTTCCTCGTTCGTCCGTCGTTCCTTGACGTACGCGAGGTGCGTCTTGTACGGCGCGACCTTCGTCGCCGCGGGCGGGTTGTCCCTGTCGCGGCCAGCCGGAAGGCCGGAGATCGGGCAGTCGATGAGCTCGGGGATGTCGTCCTCTGCGATCTCCGCAGAGTAGTGCCTCACGGTCTCATTGCCGAGCGCATCCCAGTAGGAGATCGACACGCGCGCAGCGTGCACTCCGTGGTCCATCTCCCCCATGGGTCCGGCACCGACACGCGACCCTCGGATCGCTGAGCCCCCCTGTGCCACCTAGCTCACCACGACCGTCTGGATACGGGTGATGATCCCCATGGCGACGATGGCGAGCAGCCAGATGACCGCAAGGGTGACCGTGATGCGGTTCAGGTTCTTCTCGGCGACACCGGAGGCGCCGAGGTTCGACCCCATGCCCCCTCCGAACATGTCGGAGAGTCCGCCGCCTCGTCCGCGGTGCAACAGGATGAACAGGATCAGCAGGACGCTGGTGATGGCCAACACGACCTGCAGGATGACGAGGAGAATATCCACGGAATCCCTCTCAGATGAACGGACTCGGACGTGGCCTGAGTGAACAGGCCACGTCCGAGTATAGATGGTTGCGGTTTACGACTAGGAACCGACGTGCTGACGGAACCGCGCGATGGCGCTGAACTCGTCGACCTTCAGGCTCGCGCCGCCGATGAGTGCACCGTCGACGTCGGGCTCGCGCATGAAGCCCGCGATGTTGTCCGACTTCACGGAACCGCCGTAGAGGATGCGCGTCGCCGCGGCCACCGATTCGCCCAGAAGCTCCTCGAGTGCATCGCGGAGCGCCTTGGCGACGGTCTGCGCCTGCTCGGGGGTCGCGGCCTGTCCTGAGCCGATAGCCCAGACCGGCTCGTAGGCGACAACGAGGTCCGGGGTGCCTTCGACGCCCTCGAGCGCAGCCTTCAGCTGAGCGACGGGGACGGCGCTTGCGCCGAACTTCTCGAGGTCTTCCGACGTCTCGCCGACGCAGATGACTGGCACAAGGCCGTGCTTGAGCGCGGCCTTCACCTTGCTGCCCACGACCTCATCGGTCTCCGCGTGCAGCGTGCGCCGCTCGGAGTGACCGAGGATGACGTACCTGCAGGCGAGAGCGCTCAGGAATGCGCCGGAGATCTCACCCGTGTACGCGCCCGAGTCGTGGGCGGAGACGTCCTGGGCGCCGTAGCTCAGCGAGAGCTTGTCGGCGTCCACGAGCGTCTGCACGCTCCGCAGATCGGTGTAGGGAGGGAAGATCGCCACCTCGACGTCGTCGAAGTCGTGCTTCGCGTCCTTGAGCGCCCACGCGAGCTTCTGCGTGAACGCGATGGCCTGGAGGTGGTCCAGGTTCATCTTCCAGTTGCCCGCCATGAGCGGGGTGCGAGTCGTTACCATCCGAGAACCTGCAATCCGGGCAGCTGCTTGCCTTCGAGGAACTCGAGGCTGGCACCGCCACCAGTAGAGATGTGGCCAAATCTGTCATCCGCGAAGCCGAGCGTGCGCACGGCTGCTGCGGAGTCGCCGCCACCGACAACCGAGAGGCCGTCGACGTCGGTCAGCGCGTCTGCGACGGAACGCGTCCCCTCCGCGAACGCGGCGAACTCGAACACGCCCATGGGCCCGTTCCAGAACACGGTCTTCGAGTCGCGGATGACCGAGGCGAACGCCTTGGCCGTCTCGGGCCCGATGTCGAGTCCGATTCCTGACGCTCCGAACCTGCTGTCCTCGATGCCGTCAGCGGGAACGACCTCGTGCTCGGCGTGAGCCGAGAACGACGCGGCGACGACGACATCGCTCGGCAGCACGATGGAGACTCCACGCTGCTCTGCATCCGCCAGGTACCCGCGAACGGTGTCCAGCTGGTCCGACTCCAAGAGCGAGGAGCCGACCTTGTGGCCCTGGGCCGCGAGGAACGTGAACAGCATCCCCCCGCCGATGAGGATCGAGTCGACCCTCGGCAGGAGATGCTCGATGACTCCGAGCTTGTCGGACACCTTCGAACCACCGAGCACAACCGAATACGGCCGTTCGACGGCCGACGTCAGACGCTCGAGCACCTCGAGCTCGTTCGCCACGAGAAGTCCCGCAGCGCTCGGCACGAGCTGGGGCAGGTCGTACACCGAAGCCTGCTTGCGGTGCACGACTCCGAAGCCGTCCGAGACGAATGCGTCCGCGAAGCTCGCGAGCTGCTCGGCGAAGGCTCGACGCTCGGCGTCGTCCTTGCTCGTCTCACCCGGGTTGAAGCGAAGGTTCTCGAGGACGACCAGCTGGCCGTCTTCGAGACCGCCGACGAGGCGCTGTGCGTCCTCACCCACCGTGTCAGCCGCAAGAGGGGCATCGATCTCGAGGAGCTCACCCAGCCGGGAGGCGGCCGGAGCAAGCGAGTACTGCGGTTCAGGTGCCCCCTTGGGCCGACCAAGGTGCGAGATCACGATGACCTGCGCACCCTGGTCGAGGAGGAGGCGGAGCGTGCCGAGGGAGGCGCGAATCCGACCATCGTCGGTGATCACGCCCTCCTTCAGCGGCACGTTCAGGTCGCAGCGGACGATGACCTTCTTTCCCGTGAGGGAGCCAAGGCTCTCGATTGTGCGAAGCGCCATGTTGGCGATCCTTCCTCTGTTGCCGAAGTGGTTAGAGCTTGCTCGCGACGTACTCGGTGAGGTCGACGAGGCGAACCGTGTAGCCCCACTCGTTGTCGTACCAGGACGACAGCTTCACCTGGTTGCCGATGACCTTGGTCAGCGGCGCGTCGAAGATCGAGGAGTGGTTCTCTCCGACGATGTCGCGCGAGACGATGTCCTCCTCGTTGTACATGAGGAGGCCCTTGAACTCGCCCTCGGCGGCTTCCTTGTACGCGGCGTTGACTTCCTCGACGGTCACAGGCGTCTTGGAGACGACGGTGAGGTCGGTGATCGAGCCGGTCTCGGTGGGCACGCGGAGTGCGAAGCCGTCGAGTTTGCCCGCGAGCTCAGGGATGACGAGGCCGATGGCCTTCGCAGCACCTGTGGACGTCGGGATGATGCTCAGCGCGGCCGCACGTGCACGACGGAGGTCCTTGTGGGGGCCGTCCTGCAGGTTCTGGTCGGACGTGTAGGCGTGGACCGTGGTCATGAGACCCGACTCGATGCCGAACTTGTCGTTGAAGACCTTCACGAGCGGCGCGAGGCAGTTCGTCGTGCACGACGCGTTCGAGATGACGTCGTCATTCTCGGGGTCGTACTCGGTGTGGTTCACGCCGAAGACGAACGTCGGGGCCGGTCCGGAAGCGGGAGCCGAGAGGATGACCTTCTTGGCGCCAGCAGCGATGTGCGCGCGAGCCTTGTCGGGGTCGGTGAAGTGCCCCGTGCTCTCGATGACGATCTCGACGCCGAGCTCTGCCCAGGGCAGGTTGGCGGGGTCGCGCTCGGCCGTGGCCGTGATCTTCTTGCCGTCGACGTAGATGGCGTCGTCGTCGAACGAGATGTCGTTCTTGAGCTTGCCACCCGTGGAGTCGTACTTGAGGAGGTGTGCAAGGGTCTTGTTGTCGGTGAGGTCGTTGATTGCAACGAGCTCGAGGGTGTTGTCATCCTGCAGCAGTGCGCGTGCGTAGCTGCGTCCGATGCGTCCGAAACCGTTGATGGCGATTTTCGTCACGTGATGCTCCTTTTTCCTGTTGTTTCTCCGATTTGACAGGACTGTGTGGCCACAAGCGGCCGGGTGCACCATCGCACCGAAATCGTGGGAACGGTCTGCTGGACAGGCCCGTTCAACATCGTCAGCCTAGTCCCATGGGCGGGCGCGGAGGTGACCAAACGGGCAGAGCGGTTCGGCGCGGTGATCAGAGCTCGTCGAGCACGGGCAGGTTGGACTCCGTGCCGGGGATGCCCCGGTCCGATGCCTGCTTGTCCGCCAATGCGAGGAGGCGACGGATGCGGCCGGCGACGGCGTCCTTCGTCATGGGCGGATCCGCGTAGCGCCCCAGCTCGTCCAGGGACGCCTCACGATGCGCGAGACGCAGCTGCCCCGCGTACTTGAGGTGGTCCGGAGCTCCCTCGCCGAGGATCTCGAGCGCCCGCTCGACGCGCGTGCAGGCCGTCACCGCAGCCTGAGCGGAGCGCCGCAGGTTCGCGTCGTCGAAGTTCACGAGCCGGTTGGCGGTCGCCCGCGTCTCGCGGCGCTGCCGGAGGCTCTCCCAGCTCTCGACGGTCGCGTGGGCTCCGATGACGGTCAGCATCGCGCTGATCGCATCACCGTCGCGGATGACGACGCGGTGCACGCCACGGACCTCGCGGGCCTTGGACGAGACGCCGAGCCGTCCGGCGGCGCCGACGAGCGCCATCGCGGTCTCGGAGTTCGGGGTGATGATGTCGAGGGACGCCGACCTGCCCGGATCGGTCAGGGATCCGGCCGCGAGGAACGCGCCGCGCCAGACGGCAGTCAGGTCGTCCTGGCTGCCGGTGGTGAGCCGGTTCGGGAGCCCGCGCACGGTGCGTCGTCGCGCATCCATGAGTCCCGTCTGCCTGGCGAGCGTCTCACCGTTCTCGAGGACTCGAAGCAGGTAGCTCTCTCCCGGCCTGGCACCGGAGCCGGCGACGATGGAGATCTTCGCTCGCACGCCGTACAGCTCGAGGAGCTCTCGGCCGAGCCGTCGGGCGAGCATCTCGGAGTCGAGCTGCGCTTCGACAGCGATTCGCCCCGAGATGAGCTGCAGGCCACCCGCGAACCTCAGGAGCGACGCGACCTCGGCAGCACGAGCTTGGGTTGTGGCTGCGCGCGTGCGCAGAAGCTCGTGCTTGACATCGGCGGTGAGCGTCACCGGGGTACCTCCATGGATCAGAGTGAGTGGGCGCGACGAAGCGTCGTCGCGAATGCGAGATGGAACGAGAGTCACTCGCGACCGAGATCGCGGTGCCGCACGCTGATGATCGTGTCATCACGTTCGCGCAGCAGGCTCGCGATGCGCTCGGTCATGGCGACCGAGCGGTGCTTGCCACCGGTGCATCCGACGGCGAGCGTCACGTGCCGCTTGTTCTCACGTTCGTAACCCCGCAGCACGGGGTCAAGCATCTCAATGTAGTGGGTCAGGAACTCGTCTGCACCTTCTTGGTCGAAGACGTAGTCGGAGACACGCTTGTCCCGGCCGTTGAAGGCGCGGAGTTCCGGCTCCCAGAAGGGGTTCGGCAGGAAGCGCATGTCGACGACGAGATCGGCGTCCGTGGGGATGCCGTACTTGAACCCGAAGCTCTGCACCGTTACGGCGACCTTGTTCTGGTCGGCTTCGCCGAAGCGCTTGACGATGCGGGTCACCAGCTGGTGACCGTTGAGCTCCGAGGTGTCGATGACGATGTCGCTCGCCTCGCGGATCTCCTGAAGGCGGCTGCGTTCGCGTGCGATGCCGTCGAGAATCGTTCCGTTGCCCTGCAGGGGATGCGGGCGCCGGACCGCCTCGAACCGGCGCACGAGCGTTCCGTCGGTCGCATCGAGGAAGAGCACGTCGACCTCGTGCGTCTCCCTGAGCCCTCCGACGAGCGCGGTGAACTCCTCGAGGAGGTGGCCGCCGCGTACGTCGACAGAGACGGCGAGCTTCGGGAGCGAGTCTCGCGCCTTGCCTGCGACCTCGATGAGGGGCCTGATCATCTGCGGGGGCAGATTGTCGACCACGAACCAGTCGAGGTCCTCGAACGCCTTGCACGCCGTTGACCGCCCTGCACCGGACATGCCGGTGACGATCATGATGTGCTGGCGTCCTTCGCCGTCGATCTCCGCCGAACTCATGCGCAGGTCACCTCCCGTGGACTAAAACACCAGCCTACATAGCCGAAGCGGACGTCTCTCACGCTTCCGCTGATTGCTCTCGCGCGAATCGCTCGGTAATCGCGGTCGCGGTGGCCTCTCCGACTCCCTGCACGCTCGTGAGCTCGTCGACGGTGGCCGCTCGAAGTCTTTTGACCGAGCCGAACTTCTTGAGGAGGGCGGCGACGCGCGTCGGCCCGAGACCCGGGATGTCCGCGAGGACCGTGCCGATGTCGGCCTTGCGCTTCGTGCGCTGATGGCGGATCGCGAAGCGGTGCGCCTCGTCTCGGAGACGCTGCACCAGGAAGAGCGCTTCGGACCCTCGAGGGAGGATGACCGGGAAGTCGTCGTCGGGCAGCCAGAGCTCCTCGAGCCGCTTGGCGATGCCGACGACGGCGATGCCGCGCACCCCGGATTCCTCGAGCGCACGTTGCGCCGCGTTGACCTGCGGCACTCCGCCGTCGATGAGCAGCAGCTGCGGTCGGTAGGCGAACTTGGCCCGCGTGGACTCCTGCGTCGACGCCTTGATGGGATCCGCGGAGAGTGCCGTGTCTTCGACGATGTCAGCCGGCGTCGCGTCGTCGCGCAGGTAGGCGAGGCGCCGGGCGAGCACCTGCCGGATGGAGTCCGTGTCGTCCGTCGACGAGGCGATGTTGAAGCGCCGGTAGTGCGACTTCCTCGCCAGGCCGTCCTCGAAGACGACCATGGATCCGACGATGCCGGTGCCCTGCAGATGCGAGATGTCGTAGCACTCGATGCGCAGCGGCGCCTCCGCCAGGCCCAGCGCGTTCTGCAGCTCGGTGAGCGCATCCGATCGTGCGACGTAGTCGCTGCTGCGTTTGAGCTTGTACTGCGCGAGCGATCCCATGGCGTTGATCGTGGCGGTCTTGAGGAGCTCCGATTTCGGGCCCCGTTGGGCCGTTCGCAGGTTCACCTTGGCCTGCCTGGTCGCCTCGAGCCATTCGGTCAGCGCCTCGGAGTCGTCGGGGAGCGCCGGCACGATGATCTCACCTGGCGGGAAGAGCCCGTCCTTGCCGTAGACGCGCTGCATGGTCTGGTCGATGATCGTCCCGAGGTCGGTGTCGAGCTCCTTGTCGAGCACCCAGTTGCGAACACCGCGTATGCGCCCGCCGCGAACCGTGAACTGCTGCACGGATGCGCTCAGCTCGTCCTCCGCGATGCCGAAGAGGTCGAGGTCGACGTTGTCCGGCAGGACGACCGCGCTCTTCTCCAGGACGTTCTCGAGCGCTCCGATGCGGTCGCGCAGCCTGGCTGCGTCCTCGAAGCGCATCTCGCTGGCGGCGAGCTTCATCTCCTCCTGCAGCGTCGTCAGCAGGCTGCGGTCGTAGCTCTCCATGAACCGCACGAACTCGTTCACGATCACGCGGTGCTCCGCGATCGTCACGCGTCCGCTGCATGGCCCTCCGCACCGGCCGATCTGGCCCGGGAAGCACGGGCGCCCGCTCTGCATGGCGCGCTTGTAGTTCGAGTCGTTGCAGGTTCGGATCGGGAACGCCTTGACCATGAGGTCGATGGTCTCGTTGACCGCCCAGACCTTGGGGTACGGACCGAAGTACCTGGCGCCGCGGATCTTCGGGTTGCGGGTGACGAGGACGCGCGGCGCCTCGTCGCCGAGCGTGACCGCCATGAACGGGTAGCTCTTGTCGTCCTTGAACTTGACGTTGAAGGGCGGCGAGAACTCCTGGATCCAGGTGTACTCGAGCTGCAGGGCCTCGGTCTCGGTGCGCACGACGGTCCACTCGACTCGAGTGGCTGTCGTCACCATGTGCCGCGTGCGTTCGTGCAACCGCTCGAGCGGCGCGAAGTAGTTGCTCAGGCGCGCGCGGAGGTTCTTGGCCTTCCCGACGTAGAGCACGCGGTCGTTGTCCCCGAGGAACCTGTAGACCCCGGGGGCCGTGGGGATGTCGCCCGTCGCGGGACGGTATGGCAGGACGTTCGCCATCAGCGGCCAGCTGCCTCCCGGTCGAAGATCTCCTTGAGGTACTGGCCCGTGTGGCTCTCCGCGATGCCGGCGACCTTCTCGGGAGTGCCGACGCCGACGACGGTGCCGCCACCTGAGCCACCCTCGGGGCCCATGTCGATGAGCCAGTCCGCGGACTTGATGACGTCGAGGTTGTGCTCGATCACGATGACGGTGTTGCCCTTGTCGACGAGTCCGCCCAGCACCTTCAGGAGCTTGCGGACGTCCTCGAAGTGGAGGCCGGTGGTGGGCTCGTCGAGCACGTAGACGCTCCGTCCGTTGGAGCGGCGCTGGAGCTCGGTTGCGAGCTTGACGCGCTGCGCCTCGCCGCCGGAGAGCGTCGTGGCCGACTGCCCGAGGCGCACGTACCCAAGACCGACGTCGACGAGCGTGGAGAGGTAGCGGTGGATGGCAGTGATGGGCTCGAAGAAGTCCGCGGCCTCGGCAATCGGCATCTGCAGGACCTCGGCGATGTTCTTGCCCTTGTAGTGCACGCTCAGGGTCTCGCGGTTGTAGCGCGATCCTCCGCACACCTCGCAGAGGACGTAGACGTCCGGGAGGAAGTTCATCTCGATCTTCAGCGTCCCGTCTCCGGAGCACGCCTCGCAGCGGCCGCCCTTGACGTTGAAGCTGAAGCGACCAGGCAGGTAGCCGCGCGCCTTCGCTTCGCTCGTCTCGGCGAAGAGCGTGCGGATGCGGTCGAAGACGCCCGTGTACGTGGCCGGGTTCGAGCGGGGAGTCCGGCCGATGGGGTTCTGGTCGACGTGGATGACCTTGTCGAGCTGGTCGACACCGGTGATGCGCGTGTGCTTGCCGGCGACGGCGCGTGCTCCGTTGAGCTTGCTCGCGAGCACGCGGTACAGGATGTCGTTCACGAGCGACGACTTCCCGGACCCGCTGACACCCGTGACCGCGGTGAGGATGCCGAGGGGGAAGCTCACCTGCACGTTCTTCAGGTTGTTGGCCCTGGCGCCGACGACGGTGAGCTCTCGCTTCTTGTCGTACTTCCGACGCTTCTTGGGCGTCTCGATGCCCATGCGCCCCGAGAGGTAGTCGCCCGTGATCGACCTGGTGTTCTTCTCGAGGTCGGCGACGGAGCCGCTGTGCACGACCTCTCCCCCGTGCTCGCCGGCTCCTGGCCCGATATCCACGATCCAGTCAGAGGTGCGGATGGTGTCCTCGTCGTGCTCGACGACGATGAGCGTGTTCCCGAGGTCGCGCAGCTTGATGAGGGTCTCGATGAGCCGTCGGTTGTCGCGCTGGTGGAGCCCGATGGACGGCTCGTCGAGGACGTAGAGCACGCCCGTCAGGCCGGACCCGATCTGCGTCGCGAGGCGGATGCGCTGCGCCTCGCCGCCGGAGAGGGTGCCGGCGGCACGAGCGAGGTCGAGGTAGCTGAGCCCGACCTCGATGAGGAAGTCGAGGCGGGCGCGGATCTCTCGGAGGACCTGGGCGGCGATCTTCGCCTCACGGTCGGTGAGCTCGACCGTGTTCATGAAGTCGAGGCAGTCGGCGAGGCTCAGCGTCGTCGCGTCGGCGATCGAACGGCCGTGGACCTTGACGGCGAGCACCTCGGGGCGCAGGCGCGCCCCGTTGCAGGCCGAGCAGGGGATCTCGCGCAGGTACTGGGCCCAGCGCGCGCGCGTCGCGTCGGTCTCCGCCTCGGCGTACTGGCGCTCGATGTACGGCATGACGCCCTCGAAGCCGGAGCTGTAGGTCATCTGCCGGCCGAACCGGTTGCGGTACTTGACCTTGACCTCGTACTCGCGCCCCTCGAGGATGGCCTCGCGGACCTCCTCCGGGAGCTTCTTCCACGGAGTCGTGAGCTTGAACTGGATCTGCTCGGAGAGCCCGAGGAGGAGTCGCTCGTAGTACTGGTAGAGGCTCTTGCCCTGAGAGCTCCACGGCAGGATGACGCCGTCCGCGATCGAGTCGAGCGGGTCGCCGACGAGCAGCTCGCGGTCGACGGACATGCGCGTGCCGAGGCCGTCGCAGGTCTGGCAGGCGCCGAACGGAGCGTTGAAGGAGAAGGTCCTCGGCTCGATCTCGGTGAGCGCGATGGGGTGGTTGTTGGGGCAGGAGAGCTGCTCGGAGAACGTGGTCCACGCGTCGTCACCCTCCGCGTCCACGAAGTTGATCTGCACGAGGCCGTCCGCAAGGCGGAGCGCCGTCTCGAGCGAGTCGGTCAGGCGGCCGAGCACGTCGTCGGCGGCGACGAGGCGGTCGACGATGACCGAGATGTCGTGCTTGAACGACTTCTTCAGCTTGGGCGGGTCGGTGAGCTGCACTCGCTCGCCGTCCACCATCGCCCTCGCGTAGCCCTGACCGGAGAGCGACTGGAAGAGGTCGACGAACTCGCCCTTCTTCTGCTGCACGACGGGCGCGAGCACCTGGTACCTGGTGCCCTCCTCGAGTTCCATGAGGTGGTCGGCGATCTGCTGCACGGTCTGCCGCTGGATGACCTCCCCGCAGACGGGGCAGTGCGGCACGCCGATGCGCGCCCACAGCAGGCGGAGGTAGTCGTAGATCTCCGTGATCGTGCCGACCGTCGATCGCGGGTTCCGGTTCGTCGACTTCTGGTCGATGGAGACCGCAGGGCTCAGGCCCTCGATGAAGTCGACGTCGGGTCGGTCGACCTGGCCGAGGAACTGCCGCGCGTAGGCGGAGAGCGACTCGACGTAGCGTCGCTGGCCCTCCGCGAAGATGGTGTCGAAGGCGAGCGACGACTTCCCCGACCCGGAGAGGCCCGTGAAGACGACCAGGCTGTCGCGTGGGATCTCGAGGTCGACGTTCTTGAGGTTGTGGACGCGGGCGCCTTGGACGCGCAGCTGCGAGGAGGGAGGAAGGACGGCCATAGCTCTTTCAGGTTCTCTATTCGTGTGGATGCTGTGCGCCCGTCAGAGGCGCGCGGCCGCGGTCACCCCTTGGTGACGTGCCCGGCTCGTTCCATAGTCCGGAGGTCTTGCTTCAGCGCCGAGAGCTCGTCGCGGAGGCGGGCGGCGAGCTCGAACTTGAGTTCGCTGGCCGCGTCGAGCATCTGCGCGTTGAGGTCCGAGATCATGTTCTCGAGCTCGAGTGCGCCGGATGCGGCGAGACCCTCGCGCTTGAGTTTAGGTGTCGTCTGCCGCTTGTTGTCGCCTTTGCCGCGAGATGCGAGGAGGTTCTCGGTGTCCTGCCCCTCGCGCATGAGCGACTCCGTGATGTCTGCGATCTTCTTGCGCAGCGGGGTCGGGTCGATGCCGTGCTCTTTGTTGTAGGCGAGCTGGCGGTCGCGTCGCCGATCCGTTTCCTCGATGGCCTGCGCCATGCTGTCGGTGATGCGGTCGGCATACATGTGCACCTCGCCCGTCACGTTTCGAGCGGCGCGCCCGATCGTCTGGATGAGGGACGTGCTCGAGCGCAGGAACCCCTCCTTGTCGGCGTCGAGGATCGCGACGAGCGACACCTCTGGCAGGTCGAGGCCCTCGCGGAGGAGGTTGATGCCGACGAGCACATCGTAGAGTCCGGCACGCAGCTCTGAGAGGAGTTCCACCCGGCGCAGGGTGTCGACGTCGGCGTGCAGGTAGCGGACGCGGACGCCGTTCTCGCCGAGGAAGTCGGTGAGCTCCTCTGCCATCTTCTTGGTGAGGGTCGTGACGAGGACTCGCTCGTCGCGGTCGGCGCGGACCCGGATCTCCTCGAGCAGGTCGTCGATCTGGCCCTTTGACGGCTTCACGACGATCTGCGGGTCGACGAGGCCCGTCGGGCGGATGATCTGCTCGACGAAGCCGTCTGCCTGTGCGAGCTCGTACTTGCCCGGGGTCGCCGAGAGGTACACGGTCTGGCCGACGCGGTCGCTGAATTCGTCCCAGCGAAGCGGTCGATTGTCGAGGGCACTCGGGAGGCGGAATCCGTGGTCGACGAGCGTGCGCTTCCGCGAGGCGTCGCCCTCGTACATCGCGCCGATCTGCGGCACGGTCACGTGCGATTCGTCGATGACGGTGATGAAGTCGTCCGGGAAGTAGTCGATGAGGCAGTGCGGTGCCTCGCCGGGCGCGCGACCGTCCATGTGCCTCGAGTAGTTCTCGATGCCGGAGCAGAAGCCGATCTGCTCCATCATCTCGAGGTCGAAGGAGGTTCGCATGCGGAGCCGCTGGGCCTCGAGCAGCTTCTGCTCGCGCTCGAAGACGCCGAGGCGATCGTCGAGTTCGTCGCGGATCTGTCCCATGGCCCGCTGCATCGCATCCGCCCCCGCGACGTAGTGCGAGCCCGGGAACACGCTCACGGAGTCCATGGAGCGCACGACGTCACCCGTCAGCGGGTTGAGGGCCGTGAGCGCCTCGATCTCGTCGCCGAACATCTCGATACGGATCGCGAGCTCCTCGTAGACGGGGATGATCTCGATCGTGTCTCCCCGGACTCGGAAGGTGCCACGCTGGAAGGCGACATCGTTGCGCTGGTACTGCATCGTCACGAAGCGGCGGAGCAGCTCCTGGCGAGGGATGCGGTCTCCGACGTGGAGCGCGAGCATCGAGTTGAAGTACTCCTCCGGCTTCCCGAGGCCGTAGATGCAGGAGACCGTGGAGACGACGATGACGTCGCGGCGACTCAGGAGCGAGTTCGTCGTGGAGTGCCGCAGTCGCTCGACCTCCTCGTTGACCGAGCTGTCCTTCTCGATGAAGGTGTCGGTCTGCGGGACGTACGCCTCTGGCTGGTAGTAGTCGTAGTAGGAGACGAAGTACTCGACGGCGTTGTTCGGCATGAGTTCGCGGAACTCCGTCGCGAGCTGCGCCGCCAGGGTCTTGTTGTGCGCAAGCACCAGGGCCGGACGCTGCAGCTTCTCGATGAGCCACGCGGTCGTGGCCGATTTTCCGGTTCCCGTGGCGCCGAGCAGGACGACATCCGGTTCGCCGGCGTTGATGCGACTCGCAAGCTCGTCGATGGCCTTCGGCTGGTCGCCACTCGGCGTGTACTCGCTGACGACTTCGAAGGGACGGACGCTGCGTGTTGCTTGCATAGAACAAGTGTACGTGGCGGCTGCGACATTTCGGGGCCCCCGTGATGCGCTCTGCGCGATCATGGGGGCCCCGAAGTGCAACCGGCGCGGACTAGTCCTCGCTCGAGAGCACGCCCTGCGTGTTCTCGAGGTGCGCGCGGATGAACCACTGGAACTTCTCGAGCTCGGACACCTGGCCGATGACCAGGTCCTGCGTCACGAGGTCGAGGTCGTCGAGGCGCTTGATGGCCTCGCGGTGGTCGGTGATGACGCCGACGTAGACGTGATCGAGGGCCTCGAGATGCTGGCGCGTGCCTGCGCGGAACACCTCGTAGTCACCCCAGGTGCGAGCTTCGACGAGCGCACCCGGCAGTCCGTTCGGCGGGACGCCCAGGGTCGCCATGCGCTCCGCGACCTCGTCGGCGTACCCGCGGACGAGCTCGATCTGGGGGTCGAGCATCTCGTGAACGCTGATGAAGTCGCGCCCGATGACGTTCCAGTGCGCGTGCTTCAGCGTGAGGTGGAGGTCGTTGAGAGCGTGGAGGCGAAGCTGGAGGAGTTCGCCGATCTCGTGGCCCTTGTCGAGCGAGAGTCCGGGTACGGTGTACTCGCCGTTCTCGGTGTGCTGGCTTGAGGCTGTTGTGGTCATCTCAGTCCTCTCTTGGGAGCGCACGTCGCTGCTCCCGGTCGATGAGTCCCGTTCGGTGCGGGGGAAGACCAACCTTGTCAGTCAGGTCTGAACGTTTGGTCTGAGGGCCGCCGGGTGGACGAAGGGGTCGCCGTAGACTGAAGGGATGCGCGCCGGACAGTCAGGGGGCAACCCGTCGAACGGGCATGCTGACTCGGCGCCGAGCTACGGCGTTCTCGCTGACCTGGGCCCACTCGACAACGAGATCGAGATCCGCCGCTCCCGGTTCATCTGCCGTCTCCAGCGTGTCGAGAGCGAAGCGGAGGCGAGGGCGGTCATCTCCGATCGGCGGGCGGCACATCGGCTGGCGCGCCATCACTGCAGCGCGTTTGTGCTCGGTGCCGGACGAGCTGTCCAGCGCTCGAACGACGACGGCGAACCTGGTGGGACAGCTGGGACCCCCATGCTCGAGGCACTCGTGCTGCACGAGCGCGAGCGGGGCGTCCCGTCCTCGGCCGACCTCAGTGACGTCGTCGCCGTGGTCACCCGTTACTTCGGCGGCGTCCTGCTCGGCGCAGGCGGCCTCGTGCGCGCCTACTCGGAGTCCGTCTCGGCGACCCTGCGACTCGCGCGACTCGCGACTCGCGAGGCACGGGCGGTCTTCGGACTCGAAGCGCCGCACGCCACCGCGGGCCAGTGGGAGAACGAGCTCCGCGCCCGCGGCACGCTCGTGACCGGAACCGACTACGCGGGAGCCACAGCGATGTTGAGCCTGGCCATTCCCGACTCCCCTGGCGCGCGGGGGCTGCTGGCTGCCGAGGTGGCGGCTGTCACCGCCGGCCGGGGCGCGCTCGTCCCTCTCGGCACTGAGTGGGTCGATCTTGCCGCAGGGCGTTCGGGGCGCTCGTCGCCGCGATGACCGGGCGGCGTCCGTCGATCGCCAGTGCACGAGTCACCTCCGGGAAGCCGTGACCGTTGGGTGCTCCCAGTCCATCTGACCGTCCAGCAGGGGAGGCTCGGCGAGTGCCGACCGGTCTTCGTCCAGCGCGGCCATTCGCGCTGCATCGTCGCCCGGGGATCGGAACACCGCGATCGCCGGACCGCAGTTGGTCGAGAAGAAGTCGGGGGCGTCAGCTTCGAAGCGATCGCCTCGCTGGCGCACCCCGTGCCGCTGCGTGCAGGGATCTCGAGCTCTCGAGGGGGGGGAGACGACGAGGTGAAGCGCTCGGGACGAGATGCGCGCGTGTCGGTCAGACCCCGTAGGTCTGCGTCTCCGGTGCACGCAGGCCCGCGGCCGCGAGCCGGCGCCACTCGGCATCGACCTGATCGAGCGTCTCGTCGAGCGGAGCGCTTGTGTCGATGAGCACGTCGGCGATCCGACGCCGCTCGTCGTCGCTCGCCTGCGATGCGATTCGTGCCTGCGCGTCCTCCCTCGTCATCCCGCGGCCCTCGACGAGGCGCTCCTCTCGGGTGCGGGCCGGCGCATCCGCAACCCAGATCTCCTCGTAGTCGTAGTTGCTCGTTGATTCGACGAGCAACGGGATGACGTGCACGACGAGGGCCGCCGGGTCGTCGGCGAGCACTTCCTCGAGCCTCTCCCCCGTGAGGCGACGCACCTCCGGGTGCACGATGTCGTTGAGCGCTCGGCGCGCCTCTTCGTCGCCGAAGACCAGCGCGCCGATTGCGGGACGGTCCAGCGAGCCGTCCGCCAGGAGCACCTGCTGTCCGAAGCGCGCGGCGATCTGTCGAAGCGCTGGAGAGCCGACCGCGACGGCCTCGCGCGCGAACACGTCGGCATCGAGGATCACGCCGCCGAGCTCGGCGAGTCGATTGGCGATGGTCGTCTTGCCGGATCCGATCCCCCCGGTCAGCGCGATGGTGACCATGATGTGCCGTCCTCTCGTCTGCGCATGCCCTCCGACGGGCAGCGTCGTGTGGCCAACGCTACTGCGCCCCGGCCGAGAGCGCCCCCGGCATCCCGGGACGACCCGCCTCCGGGTGATCGCGTGCCAGACTGGGACGCAGGAGGCACGAGACACATGCTTGAAATTCTGACCGGCCTGGGGCTCGCGACGGCGAGCGGCCTCAACGCGTTCATCCCACTGCTCGGGATCGGGCTCCTCGCCCGCTTCACCGACCTCATCGCGCTGCCGGCAGGCTGGGCCTGGCTCAGCAACGACTGGGTGCTCATCATCGTCGGCGTACTGCTCGTGCTCGAGCTCGTCGCCGACAAGGTCCCCGCGCTCGACCACGTGAACGACTGGATCCAGACGGTCATCCGCCCGACCTCAGGCGGCATCGTCTTCGGGGCTGGCACCGCCAGCTCGACCGCAGCCATCCAGGACCCGGCCAGCTTCTTCACGAGCAACGCGTGGGTGCCAGTGGTCATCGGGATCGGCATCGCTCTGCTGACCCACCTCACCAAGAGCAGCACCCGTGCCGCCGCGAACGTCGTGACGGCTGGCGCAGCCGCCCCGATCCTGAGCGTCGGCGAAGACGCCATCAGCGTGGGACTGCTCTTCTCCGCGATTCTCGTGCCGCTGTTCGTGCTGGTCATGCTCGCAATGCTCGGTGTGCTCGCCTGGCTGCTGTTCCGCAGCTTCAAGCGCGTGCGCGACGCCCGCGCCGCCAGGTCGGGGTCGGCGGCTCCCCCGGTCCCGCCCGCCCCGGGCTACAGCGCCTGACCGGAACGAGCCCCGCTCGGACGCGACGACGCCCGGCCGCTTCTCAGCGGCCGGGCGTTGCGTCTGCCCCGACATCCGCGCGGGAAGCGCAGTGGAGCAGGGTCCCGACGTCGGTCCCCTCGCGCCTGCCGTGTGGATGCGACGCGCGGCCCGACCGGCTGACACACACGCCCGCCCGCGCGGCTCCTCCCCGCAACAGCCCAAGCTGCAACAGCCCAAGCCGCAACGGCCGAAGGCCGGCCCCAGAACTGGGACCGGCCTTCGGATGCACTGCTGCTGCTGGGAACTAGTTCCCTGCGAGCTTCTCGCGGAGGGCGGCAAGCGACTCGTCGTCGGCAAGCGTTCCTGCGCCAGCTGCTTCGCTCGCGAACGAGTTCGAGGAGCTCGACGGCGCGACGGCGCTGACGTTCTGCTCGATCTCGGCTGCGGATGCGACCTGCTTCTTGTGCGCTTCCCAGCGAGTCTGGGCGAGAGCGTACTCCTGCTCCCAAGCCTCGCGCTGTGCGTCGAAGCCTTCCTTCCACTCGTTGGTCTCTGGGTCGAAGCCCTCGGGGTACGTGTAGTTGCCCTCAGCGTCGTACTCGGAGACCATGCCGTAGAGCGCCGCGTCGAACTCGGTGCCCTCGGGGTCGACGCCATCGTTCGCCTGCTTGAGCGAGAGCGAGATGCGGCGACGGTCGAGGTCGATGTCGATGATCTTGACGAACAGCTCCTGGCCGACCGACACGACCTGCTCGGCGAGCTCGACGTGGCCGCTGGACAGCTCCGAGATGTGCACGAGGCCCTCGATGCCGTCTGCGACGCGAACGAACGCACCGAACGGAACGAGCTTCGTGACCTTGCCCGGTGCGATCTGACCGATGGCGTGCGTGCGTGCCAGCACCTGCCACGGGTCTTCCTGCGTTGCCTTCAGCGAGAGCGAGACACGCTCGCGGTCGAGGTCGACCTCGAGGATCTCGACGGTGACCTCCTGGCCAACCTCGACGACCTCAGAGGCGTGCTCGATGTGCTTCCAGCTGAGCTCGGAGACGTGCACGAGGCCGTCAACGCCACCCAGGTCGACGAACGCACCGAAGTTGACGATCGAGGAGACCACACCCTTGCGGACCTGGCCCTTCTGGAGGTTGTTGAGGAAGTTCGAGCGGGTCTCGGACTGCGTCTGCTCGAGGAGCGCGCGGCGCGACAGCACGACGTTGTTGCGGTTCTTGTCGAGCTCGAGCACCTTGGCCTCGAGTTCCTGACCGAGGTACGGCGTGAGGTCGCGCACACGGCGGAGCTCGATGAGCGAGGCCGGGAGGAAGCCGCGGAGGCCGATGTCGACGATGAGACCGCCCTTGACGACCTCGATGACGGTGCCGGTGACGACGCCGTCTTCTTCCTTGATCTTCTCCACGTCGCCCCAGGCGCGCTCGTACTGTGCGCGCTTCTTGGACAGGATCAGACGGCCTTCCTTGTCCTCCTTCTGGAGGACGAGGGCCTCAACGGTGTCGCCGACCTGAACGACCTCGGTGGGGTCGACGTCGTGCTTGATCGAAAGCTCGCGCGAGGGGATGACGCCCTCGGTCTTGTAACCGACGTCGAGGAGGACCTCGTCGCGGTCGATGCGAACGACGGTGCCCTCGATGAGGTCCCCGTCGTTGAAGAACTTCAGCGTCTCTTCGACCGCGGCAAGAAAGTCCTCAGCAGATCCGATGTCGTTGATGGCGACCTGCTTGGTTGCCTTTTCGGTCGTGGTGGTGGTCATGTAGGTAATGCTCCAGGTGGGCTATAAGTCGGCCCGGATGTGCTGCTCTCGGCAAGATGTCGAGGACAATGGTGCTCATCCGGGAATGCGGATACGTGCACACAGAAAAGTGCTCTGTCAGCCTAGTCGGGGAAGTCAAGCGAGGGCAAGTGTCGCGCACGGCGAGTTCCCCGGCATTTGCGGCGAGTCGGTCCGGGAAGGTGGGTCGTCCGCCCACGGATCAGGACACGGCGAGCGAATCCGCGTCCGTGCCGTCAGGGTTCATGAGCTGCGACCGGATCAGGAACCGCTTGCCTTCCGGAGCCTCGAGCGAGAAGCCGGATCCCCGCCCCGTGACGATGTCCACGGTGAGGCGGGTGTGGCGCCAGTACGCGAACTGCTCGCGCGACATCCAGAACTCCACTCGTCCCGCGTCGGGGATGTCGGTCGTGCCGAGGAGGACGTCGGCGTCGCCGGTGAGGAAGTCGCCGGCCGGGTAGCACATGGGTGAGGAACCGTCGCAGCAGCCTCCGGACTGATGGAACATGAGCGGGCCGTGGCGCCGTCCGAGCGCTGAGATCATCTGCACGGCTGCCGGCGTGAAGGAGACCCGAGAGAAGGTCTCGCCCTCGATGGTCGGGGTCGAGGCCAGCGCGCCGCCCCCGGACAGTGCGTCGACGTCGCCTCGAACTTCACTCTGCATGTCCTCACCCGCTCGTTCTGTCGATGTGTCCGGCCGTGATGTGCGGTCACACGCGCGGCTCGGTGTCGCGTGTGCGGTGAGCGTACGCCCGGCGCCCGAGGACTCGGTGAGTGCTCGGACGCCGGGCGGGAACGTGGATCAGAAGAAGCCCAGCTTGTCCTCGCTGTAGCTCACGAGGAGGTTCTTCGTCTGCTGGTAGTGGTCGAGCATCATGAGGTGGTTCTCGCGGCCGATGCCGGAGGACTTGTAGCCACCGAACGCGGAGTGCGCCGGGTACGCGTGGTACTGGTTGACCCAGACTCGGCCGGCCTGGATGTCGCGGCCGGCGCGGTACGCGGTGTTGCCCATGCGCGACCAGACGCCGGCGCCGAGACCGTAGAGGGTGTCGTTGGCGATCGAGATCGCATCGTCGTAGTCGGAGAACTTCGTGACCGCGACGACCGGACCGAAGATCTCCTCCTGGAAGATTCGCATGCTGTTCTGGCCCTCGAAGATGGTCGGCTGCACGTAGTAGCCGCCCGCGAGGTCGCCATCGAGTTCCGCGCGTGCACCGCCGATGCGGACCTTTGCTCCCTCCTGGCGTCCGATCTCGAGGTAGCTGAGGATCTTCTCGAGCTGGTCGTTCGAGGCCTGCGCACCGACCTGCGTGTCGGTGTCGAGCGGGTTGCCCTGCACGATCTTGCGGGTGCGCTCCGTCACGTCCTCCAGGAAGCGGTCGTAGATCGAGTCCTGGATGAGGGCGCGGGACGGGCAGGTGCAGACCTCGCCTTGGTTGAGGGCGAAGAGCGTGAAGCCTTCTTGCGCCTTGTCGTAGTAGGCGTCGTCGCGCAACGCGATGTCCTCGAAGAAGATGTTCGGGCTCTTGCCGCCGAGCTCGAGCGTCACGGGGATGATGTTCTGTGAGGCGTACTGCATGATGAGGCGCCCGGTCGTCGTCTCGCCCGTGAACGCGATCTTGCGGATGCGGGAGTTCGAGGCGAGCGGCTTCCCGGCCTCTGCGCCGAAGCCGTTCACGATGTTCACGACGCCGGGCGGGAGCAGGTCGCCGATGAGCTCGAAGAGCACGAGGATCGACGTGGGCGTCTGCTCGGCGGGCTTCAGCACGATCGCGTTGCCTGCTGCGAGTGCTGGCGCGAGCTTCCACACGGCCATGAGGATCGGGAAGTTCCACGGGATGATCTGGCCGACGACGCCGAGTGGTTCGTGGAAGTGGTACGACGTCGTGTTGTCGTCGAGCTGGCTGAGCGTTCCCTCCTGCGCTCTGATGGCGCCGGCGAAGTAGCGGAAGTGGTCGATCGCGAGCGGGATGTCGGCGGCGAGGCACTCGCGGATGGGCTTGCCGTTGTCCCAGGTCTCGGTGACGGCGATGTACTCGAGGTTCTCCTCGATGCGGTCGGCGATCTTGTTCAGGATGATGGCCCGCTCGGCTGGGCTCGTCTTTCCCCACGCTGGGGCTGCCGCGTGCGCCGCGTCCAGGGCGGCCTCGATGTCCTCGGCCGTTCCGCGGGCGACCTCGGTGAAGGGCTGGCCGGTCACCGGGGTGATGTTCTCGAAGTACTCGCCCTTCACCGGCGGCACCCACTGGCCGCCGATGTAGTGCTCGTAACGCGGTTTGAACGTGACGAGGGACCCGTCGGTTCCTGGCTTGGCGTAGACGGTCATGGGGACTCCTTTGTCCGGGGAACTCTTCCTCGGAAGACTAGGAGGGGGAACGTTGCAATCGGGTTGCAGGGCCCAGGCGCCGCGCGCCGGGGACGCGTCAGGACTCGAGCGATTCGATTCGAGCGACGTACCTGGACCGGGCTGGCGAGCGAGGCGGGAGCACGCCGAGGGCGGTGCGGAAGGCGTCGGAGTCGTGGGCGACCTCGGGCAGCTCGAGGTAGGCGAGCAGCGTCGGCGTGTCCGCCGTGCTGAGGACCTGGTCCCGGAGCGTTGCCGAGATCTCGGCACGCAGTTCACGGATGCCTGGCGCATCGGAGGCGGGCAGGAGCTCCCCGGGGTACATCCGCACCGCCGCCCTGACGTCGCCCGCTGCGAGGAGGCGCAGGACTTCGGCGGCATCGCTCGTGAGCCCCTCTGCGACTCGGTACGGGCGCGGCACGAGATCGAGGCCGCGTTCGGCGAGGAGCGGCCTGAGCCTCGCGAGCTCTGCCCTGAGCGTGACCTCCTTCGCCGTCTCACCGTAGAGCCGAAGCGCAAGCTCCCCCGCGCTGAGCCCGGACGGGCGCGCGGCGAGGAGCGTCAGGATCTCTCCGTGTCGGCCGCTGAGCTCGAGCGGCGGGATGCCCGATGCTGTGAGTCGAGCGCGATGGGCGCCGAGCGCGCTGACCTTCGCAGCAGCAGCGCCGTTCGTCGGCGCCGTCGGGAGGGATGGGCCGCCGGTGCGAGTCGCGGCGCCGGCCAGCAGGG
The DNA here is from genome assembly GCF_008831075.1 of Pseudoclavibacter terrae. GTDB lineage: Bacteria > Actinomycetota > Actinomycetes > Actinomycetales > Microbacteriaceae > Pseudoclavibacter > Pseudoclavibacter terrae. The sequence continues at coordinate 483,528 of NZ_WBJX01000002.1, forward strand.
CGGCGACCCGCATCTCTGCTTCGGCTGCGGCCACGGCCGCGCGCATGAGCGCGAGGGAATGCGGCCCGACCGCCCGTTCATCGCCCGTCAGGTCGACGGCTCCGACGGCGAGGCCGGTGAGAGGATCGCGGATGGGGACCGCGGTGCAGCTGAGGAGCTGCACAGCGGGGGCGAAATGCTCGGCGCCCACGATCTGCACTCCGCGGCCGGACGCGAGGGCCGTGCCGGGGGCGCTCGTGCCGACGGCCCCCTCGGACCAGTCGGCGCCCGCCACGAAGTCCATGTGCTCCGCGCGGCGAAGCGTGTCGCTGTCCCCGCGCACCCACAGGAGACGTCCCTGCTCGTTGGTGATGGCGACGATGAGCCCGGTGTCCTTCGCAGGCTCGACGAGCAGGCGGTCGAGGACGGGAAGCACGTGCTGGAGGGGGCTGCGTTCGCGCGCGGCCGCGAGCGGCTCGAACGCATCCAGGTCTCGGGCCCTCGCATTCGCGGGACTTCCGAGCAGCTGCAGCGAACGGATCCAGGATTCGCGGACGACGCTGCGGAGGCCGGCGACCGCCGAGCGGAGATCGACGCCTCCGCTTCGTCCGCCGTCAGCGTCGATCAGGGAATGGGCGGATGCGGCGGCTGCCTGATCGGGGCGGACGCTCTCGCCACTCTGCGGGTGCACCTCGCAGCCTCCTCGGATTCGCGGCAGCGAATGCGTCGATGCATTCGCTGCCGCGAGCCTAGGCGAAGCCGCCTGGGTGATGCCCAGCTCGAGCGCTGGCCGTCAGGGACGGACAAGCGGGGGCGGCCGGGTCAGTCCGTGCTGAGCACCTCGCGGAGGGTGTCGAGGCCGAGGCCACCCAGGTCGAGTGCCCGCGAGTGCCAGGCCTTGAGATCGAACTCGTCCCCGCCGCGCTGCTCGGCGTCCGCGCGCAGCTCCTCCCAGATGCGCTGGCCGATCTTGTAGGCGGGCGCCTGGCCTGGCCAGCCGAAGTAGCGGTTCACCTCGAACTTCACGAAGCCGTCCGGCATGTTCACGTGCTGACGCATGAAGTCGAGCGCGTACTCGTAGTCCCACACCTTGTCGCCCTCTGGGACCGTCTTGCCGAGGTGGACACCGATGTCGAGGACGACGCGTGCGGCGCGCATCCGCTGCCCGTCGAGCATGCCGAGCCGGTCGGCTGGCTCGTCGAGGTAGCCGAGCTGCTCCATGAGGCGTTCCGCGTAGAGCGCCCACCCCTCGCCGTGCCCCGAGGTCCAGTTGTTGCGTCGCCAGGTGTTGAGCTGGTCTCGGTTCAGGGTCGCGCGCGCAATCTGCAGATGGTGACCGGGGACGCCTTCGTGGTAGACGGTCGTGAGCTCGCGCCAGGTGTCGAATTCGGTGACGCCCGGTGTGACCGACCACCACATGCGCCCGGGACGTGAGAAGTCCTCCGATGGGCCCGTGTAGTAGATCCCACCCTCTTCTGTTGGCGCGATCATGCACTCGAGTCGGCGCATCGGCTCCGGGATGTCGAAGTGGCTCTCGGCGAGCTCGGCGACGGCGCGGTCGCTGGTCTCCTGCATCCAGGCCTTGAGGGCTGGCTTGCCGTGCAGCTTGCGGGTGGGATCGAGCTCGAGGTGCGCGATGGCTTCTGCGACGGATGCGCCCGGGAGGATCTCGTTCGCGATCGCCTCCTGCTCGGCCTTCATCCGCGCGAGCTCAGCGAGGCCCCACTCGTAGGTCTCGTCCAAGTCGACGGCGGCACCGAGGAAGCCGCGGGAGGCGAGTGCGTAGTGCTCGCGCCCGACGGCGTCGGTCTCGCTCGCCGCGGGCAGCAGCTCGTCGTCGAGGAACGTCGTGAACGCGGCGTAGGCGGCCGACGCGAGTTCAGCGCCCCGCTGCAGCTGCTGACGGAGACCCTGCGAGAGCTCACCGGTCGCGGGCGACGACTCAGCGAGCTGCTCGAAGAAGTTCCCTGGGGCCGCGTACTCGCCCGTCTGCACGGCGACTTCGCGCACCTGCCGCTTCGCGGGCACGACACCGGCCATGATGCCGGCGCCGAGGCGCTCCGTGTAGCCCTCGACCGCCGCCGGGAGGTTCTCGAGGCGCCGCGCGATGTCCTCGAAGTCACTCGGCGTCTCTCGCGGCATGAGGTCGAACACCATGCGGATGTCCTGCGCCGGAGAGGCGATGTTCGACAGCGCCCGCAGGTGGAGCTTGGCGTCGATCATCTCCACTTCGAGCCCGAGGCTGCGTCGCAGCTCGAGCGCCGTCACACGGTCGACCTCGTCGGTCTCCGTGAGCGTGTCCAGCTTCGCGAGCACCTCGACGATCGCGGCGCGCTTGCGGGGTGCAGCAGCAGACGAGTAGTCGCCATACTCGGACTTGTCGCCCTCGGCGCCGAGCTCCACGCGCAGCTCGGGCGAGAGGTTGATCTCGGTAGCGACCCAGGCCTCCGCGAGCCGGTCGATGTCCGTCTGCGGTCGTGGCTGACTGGTGTTCTGGGTGGGAAGAGCGGAAGTCGTCATCACGCAAGCCTATGCTCGCCCCTCTGGATCCCCGCTCAACAGCTGGGCCGGGTCGGGGCGGACAGCGGCGCAGGCTAGTGCGCGGCCTCGTCCCAGTTGGGGCCGCGACCGATCTGCACTTCGAGTGGCACGGTGAGGTCCGCAGCTGCGGCCATCTCGTCGCGGACGAGCGCCTCCATGGCTTCCCCCTCGCCGGCGGCGACCTCGAACACGAGCTCGTCGTGCACCTGCAGGAGCATGCGCGAGGAGAGGTTCTCCGCGCGGATGCGGTCCTCGATGGAGTTCATGGCGCGCTTGATGATGTCGGCCGCCGACCCCTGGATCGGAGAGTTGAGCGCCTGGCGCTCGGCGTTCTCCCGAGCGATGCGGTTCGTCGAGTGCAGGTCGGGGAACGGGCGCCTGCGCCCGAAGATGGTCTCCGTGTACCCGTCCTCCTTGGCCTGCAGGACGACGTTGCGCAGGTAGTCGCGGACCTTCCCGAAGCGCTCGAAGTAGTCGATCATGAGCTTCTTCGCTTCGGCGACGTCGATCTGCAGCTGCTTCGAGAGCCCGAACGCGGACAGGCCGTAGGCGAGGCCGTAGGACATCGCCTTGACCTTCGAGCGCATCGGCGGCGTCACGTCGGCCGGGTCGACGCCGAACACGCGCGAGCCGACGAAGCGGTGGAGGTCCTCCCCCGCGTTGAACGCCTCGATGAGTGCGGCGTCGCCCGACAGGTGCGCCATGATGCGCATCTCGATCTGCGAGTAGTCGGCGGTGAGGAGCGACTCGAACTCGGGTCCGTGCACAAACGCGCGGCGGATGCGGCGACCCTCGTCGGACCGAATCGGGATGTTCTGCAGGTTCGGGTCGTTCGACGACAGGCGGCCCGTGGCCGAGCCGATCTGGTGGTAGCTCGTGTGGATGCGCGAGCTCTCGTCGATGGACTTGAGCAGCGACTCCATGATCTGTCGCAGCTTCACGGAGTCGCGATGCTTGCGAAGCGCACCGAGGAAGGGATGCGGGCTGTTGCGCTCGAGGTCGGCGAGCGACTCCGCATCCGTCGAGAAGCCCGTCTTCGTCTTCCGGGTCTTCGGCATCTCGAGCGTCTCGAAGAGCACGACTTGCAGCTGCTTCGGGGACCCGAGGTTGATCTCGGCGCCGCCGATGGCGTCGAACGCCTCCTGCTCGTAGGTGCGGATGCGCTCGGTCAGGTCGTCGGCGAGGCCCTGCAGGAAGTCGCGGTCGATGGCGACGCCCTGCAGCTCCATGCTCGAGAGCGTGGCGAGCAGCGGCGTCTCGATGGACGTGAAGACGTCGAGCGTGCCTGGCTCGAGCATGCCGAGGGCGGCAGTCGTCGCGCGCTGCGTGTACCAGGCGTCGCTCGCGACGAGCGACGACTCGTCGCCGATCTGCAGCTGGTTCGGGTCGCCCTCTGGGAGCTGCTCGTCGAGTCGCATCTGCACGAGCTCGGCGAGGCGCTTAGGGGCGTTCTGGGGGCGGTACAGCCACGCGGCGAGCTGCCCGTCCTTGACCTGGCCACCGACCGCGAGGCCGGCGACGGTGAGCGCCTTCAGCTGGGGCTTCGCGTCGAACATGAGCTTCGGAGCATCGCTCGCGAGCCACGCCTCGAGGGGCGCGTAGTCGACGCGCTCCGGGATCCACCGGAGCTCGGTCGCCTCGGCGGCCGTCGACACGCCGATGGCGATGATGCCACCCTCGGCGTTGTGCGAGACCGCGAGGCCGAGGCCCTCTGGCGTCGCGGCGACGGCCTTCTCGAGCCACTGCTCGAGCTCCTCGTCGAGCAGCTCCGGTCGAACGGGCGCGGCGACGGCCTCGGCGGGCGCGATGTCGTTACCGGCTTCGTCGGCGAGCTTCAGGACCCGGTCCTGCAGGGTGCGGAACTGCAGCTTCGTGAAGATCTCGCGGACGGCATCCGCGTCGATCGACCCGCGCGTGAGCTGATCCGGTGCGACCGGCAGCTCGACGTCATCGACGAGGCGGTTGAGCTTGCGGTTGCGGACCGCGTTCTCGCGGTGCTCGCGGAAGGACTCGCCGACCTTGCCGCCGATCTCGTCGGCATGGTCGAGGATGCCCTGGAGGGAGCCGTACTGCGCGAGCCACTTGGCCGCGGTCTTCTCGCCGACCTTGGGCACGCCGGGGAGGTTGTCGCTCTTCTCCCCCACGAGGGCCGCCACGTCCGGGTACTGCTCCGGGCGCACGCTGTAGCGCTCCTCGACTTTCGCCGGGTCGTAGCGGGTCAGCTTCGTCACACCCTGCGTCGACGGGTAGAGCAGCGTGACATCGTCGGTGACGAGCTGGATGGAGTCACGGTCGCCCGAGACGACAAGCACCTTGAACCCCTGCTCGCGCCCCTGGCGTGCGAGGGTCGCGAGGATGTCATCCGCCTCGAAGTCCTCCTTCACGACGGTCTTGATGCCCATCGCGTGGAGGGCGTCGCGAAGCAGCGGGATCTGCCCCTTGAATTCGACGGGGGTCGCATCGCGGCCCGCCTTGTACTCGGGGTACTCGCGGGTGCGGAAGGAGCTGCGCGAGATGTCGAAGGCCACGGCGATGTGGCTCGGATTCTCGTTCTGCAGCAGGTTGAGGAGCATCGAGACGAAGCCGTGGATGGCGTTCGTGTGCTGCCCCTCCGAGTTCACGAAGCTGTCGACCGGCAGGGCGAAGAACGCTCTGAAGGCAAGCGAGTGGCCGTCGATGACCATGAGGGTAGGCTGATTTTGCGCTGACACACGGTCAGCCTACTTGCCGCCCCAGACACTGCGCCGATGCGCGCGTGTTGTGGGGCGTTCTTCGAGGAGGAAGCGTGATGAGTCACCTGGAAACGCCCCCGACGACGGTCAACGGGCTCGCCATCCCCGACCAGCACGACGTGACCTACGGCCGGGGCTTCGGCGCTCTCGCCGAGCGCATGGGCATCCTGTGCGTCGAGCTGAGCCCCGAGCGCTCCGTGGCCGTCATGCCGGTCGAGGGGAACACGCAGCCCATCGGCCTGCTGCACGGCGGTGCCTACTGCGTGCTCGGCGAATCCCTCGGCTCCATGGCCGCCAACGTGCACGCCGGCCCCGGCCGCTTCGCGGTCGGCATCGACATCAACGCCACCCACACCGGATCCGCGGTCAGCGGCTGGGTCACGGGCGTGTGCACGGCCATCCACCTCGGCGGTTCCATGACGGTGCACGAGATCGTCGTCACCGACGAGGCAGGCAAGCGCTGCTCCACGATCCGGATCACCAACCTCATCCGAACCGCGAAGTAGTCCCACGCACAGACGAAGAAACCCTCACCGCGACAGCGCGGTGAGGGCTTCTGCTGATCGGGGCTCGGCTACTTCTTGGCCGAGAGCTGCTGGATGACCGCCTGCGCGACCTCCTGCATCGTGAGACGGCGGTCCATCGACGCCTTCTGGATCCAGCGGAACGCCTCAGGCTCGCTCAGACCCATCTTCTGCGTGAGGAGGCCCTTCGCGCGGTCCACCTGCTTGCGGGTCTCGAACCGCTCGTTCAGGTCGGAGATCTCGGCCTCGAGGGCGATGAGCTGCGCGTGGCGCGCGAGCGCGATCTCGATCGCGGGGAGCAGATCGTTCTGCGTGAACGGCTTCACGACGTACGCGAGGGCCCCCGCCTCAGTCGCGCGCTCGACCAGTTCCTTCTGGCTGAACGCAGTGAGGAGCACGACCGGCGCGATGCTGTCCTTCGACAGCTGCTCGGCGGCGGAGATGCCATCGAGCTGCGGCATCTTCACGTCCATGATGACGAGGTCGGGGCGAAGCTCCTTCGCGAGGGCGACCGCGGTCTCCCCGTCGCCGGCCTCTCCGACAACGTCGAAGCCGTTGTCGCGAAGGATCTCCACGATGTCGAGCCGGATGAGCGACTCGTCTTCGGCGACGACAACACGTCGCGGGGCTTGAGAGGTTTCCTGTTCAGTCACGTAGTGAGCTTACGATACTGTGTCCGTGGTGTTGCGCCGGCTTGGCGGAATGGCAGACGCGGTGCACTCAAAATGCTCTGTCCGAGAGGGCGTGTGGGTTCGAATCCCACAGCCGGCACCAGACGGGAAGCCCCGGTTGTGCCAGTTGATCACTGGCCGAACCGGGGCTTGTCTCGTTCTTGGTCTCCGTGCTCGGCGCTACTCGAGCGTCGTGGGCGTCTCCTCAGCTCCCGAGGAGCTTTCACCGGTTCCCGACCAGGTCGCGGTCGCGTCCCAGAGGTTCAGCGTCTCGTCGACCAGCACGTCGACCTCGACCTCGCTCTGAGGGATCGTGATGCCCTCGGAGGCCCCTGCCTCGACGAGGCGCTGCACCAGCTTGTCGACGACCTCCGTGAGGGCCTCTTCGCCAGCATCAGCCTCGGCGGAGGCAGTGCGCATGTATGTCTTGACTTCGCTCATGCGTCCATCATCTCAGCCGCTGCGACCCTCTCGGCCGCCACGATCTCTCAACCGGGGACGAGTTGCGTGAAGGCCGAGACGAAGGTGCCTGCCCGAGCCGCCCACGCATGCCCGGGTACCCCCAGGCGCAGTGATCGTGCGCGCGCACGGCGCGTGGCCTTGCATCAGGCTTAGGCACCCCTTACCGTACGTATACCGCTTTGCCGCTGGGAAGCTCGCACCGCACCAAGTGCCGACTCCCGCAGACGAAACCTCCAACGTTGCAGTGTTCGCGTCGCCTTTCCCCTCGCTGCTGTCCCCTGGAGGCATCTTCGTGTCGCAAAAAATCACCGGTCTGTACCGTCCCGAGCTCGAGAAGAGCGACTGTGGCGTCGGCTTCATCACGCGCAAGGACGGCGTCCAGCACCACGACGTCATCCGGCTCGGCAACGAGGCGCTCTGCGCGATACCGCACCGCGGGGGCATGTCCGCTGAGGGTGTCGGGGACGGGGCGGGCGTCAACGTCGACCTGTCGGTGGAGTTCTTCAGCGCGCTCGTCGGACGACAGCTCACGGCCGGGCTCTTCGGGGTCGGCAACTTCTTCATGCCGAGCGATGCAGCACAGCTCGAGGCCGCGCACGAGCTCATCTCGAGCACGTTGCGGGCGAACGGCATCGAGCCCGTGCTCGTGCGCGACGTTCCCGTCGACCCCACCGTCGCGCGCCCGGCCGCGGCCCACTACCAGCTGCCCATCGTGCAGTGGGTGTTCGAGGCCGCGGAGGGATGGAGCCGCGCTGAGATGGACGCAGCAGCCAACACCGCGCTCCTCGACATCGAGGGGATCGCATACGCGGACCCCTCGCTCCAGGGCCTGTACCCCCTCTCGCTGAGCGCGCGCACGCAGACCCTCAAGGGGCGCCTCAATTCGAACGAGGTCATCCCCTACTTCACCGACCTGCTCGACGAACGCCAGTCGGTGCGGACGCTGTTCTTCCACACGCGCTTCTCGACCAACACGGAACCGCACCCGAGCATGGCGCAGCCGTTCCGCATGCTCGCCCACAACGGCGAGCTCAACACCGACCGCAAGAACCGCCTCTCCGAGAACGCCCTCGCGACCGCCCGCGGACGCGTCATCGTGCATCCGCCCGGCCAGTCGGACAGCAGCCGGTTCGACCAGACCCTCCAGAGCCGCGTCTTCGACGACGGCCTCGAGCTCGTGGAGGCGGTCGTCTCGACCATGCCGCCCGCGTGGGAGAACGACCGCACGCTGACCCCCGAGGTGCGCGACATGCTCGAGTTCTTCTCCCTGTACGAGGAGAAGAACGACGGTCCGGCCGCCCTCGTCTTCAGCAACGGCGACATCATCGGCACCCGACTCGACCGGCTGGGCCTGCGGCCGCTGCGCACCGTCGAGACGGACGACTACCTCGTCGTGAGCTCCGAGGCGGGACAGATCCAGTTCGCCCCGGGCACGATCATCCGCCGCGGCCGCATCGAAGCTGGCGGGATGCTGTACTTCGACCACCGTCAGGGACGCAGCTTCCGCACGAGAGAGGCACTCGAGCAGCTCGCCGTGCGCCGCGACTACAGCGCGGAGCTCGAAGCGGCCAGAGTCAACATCGAGGACATCGAGCTCCCCGAGATCACCCGAGGCAGCACCACGCTCGGCTACGACGGCGACCTCTCCCCTGCAGGCAGGTACGTCGCGTACTCGCTCAACCAGGAGAGCTTCAAGTTCATGATGGACCCGATGCTCGCGAACGGCACCGAGCGCATCTCGGCCATGGGCTACGGCAACGCCATCAACGCGCTCTCCGACCAGGAGGGAGGCCTCGCGAAGTACTTCTCGCAGCGATTCGCGCAGGTGACCAACCCGCCGCTCGACAGCATCCGCGAAGCCGACGGGATGACGCTTCGCGTGGCCCTTGGAGCGAAGCCGGACGGCGGCAACCGCACGAGGCAGATCGTCGTGCCCTCGCCCATCCTCAGCCACCTCAACATGGTCGCGCTCCGAGAGCAGCGCCTCGCACCGCTCGAGCGCTTCGAGATCCTCTACACGCCAGTGCAGGGCGACGCCGCGGCGAACGCCGCATCGCTGCGCGACGCGGTCGAAGGCGTCTGCGACGCCGTGACCGAGTTCGCGCGGACGCAGGGCGGCATCGCCGTCCTCACGGATCGCAACGTGTCCAGGGATGCGGCGGCCATCCCGCTCATCCTGGTCATCGCGGCCGTCAACCAGCGGCTGATCCGAGAGGGACTGAGGCTCCGGGTCTCGCTCATCGCCGAGTCCGGGCAGCTGCCCTCCTCGCACCACATCGCGTCGGCCCTGGGCTTCGGCGCGGCCGCCGTCTACCCGCTCTGCGTGCGCCTGCGCGCGGAGGAGCGCTACCCGAGCGGTGCCGCATCCGTCGACACGATCACGGAGACGGACCTCGCGGTCGCGCGCTTCGCGAAGGCGGCGGAGAAATCGCTCATGAAGACGATGGGTCGCGTCGGCCTGTGCACGGTCGAGAGCTACATCGGCGGCGAGTTCTTCGAGCCCAACTACCTCGACACGAAGGACCCCGTGCTCGCCGACTACTTCCCGCACCTCGCGGCACCCGTCGGCGGGGTGCGCTTCGAGCGCATCGCCCTCGCGGTCGCCGAGTGGCACGAGCGGGCCGTCGCCGTCGCGGACGAGAAGCAGATCCCGCTCCTCGGCCTCTTCAAGGAGCGCCAGGAAGGTGCAGGCCATTCCTTCGGGACCACGGCGGTGCGCGGATTCATCGACATGACGGAGGAGCCTCGTGTCCTCGAGTCGCCAGGCGCGGCCGCGGCGAAGGAACCGAGCGAGGCCGCCGCCGAGCCGCATCCCGGCCACGACTCCCTGCGCCTCCTCACGCTCGGCCAGCTCGGCGACGCCTTCGGGCTCGACGACAAGGCCTACACGTACAGCGGGTACGGGGCGCTCACGCCCGAGCAGATCGACGCGTTCGAGATCACCCCCGGCTACCGCGACTTCGTCACCAACACGATTCAGGAGCGCACGCGCCGGCCTTCCGCGCTGCGCGACGTGCTCTCCCTGCCCGCCGACGTCCGCCTCGCGTCGACGCCCTCAGAGTTCGCGCGCGAGCTGAGCCGGTTCTCGCTCGACGGCAACAGCGACGTTCGAGTGCGCGGACTCGAGATCGAACGCGTCGAGAACGAGCTCTACCGGCTCACGTTGACGGGTCCCCTCGACGGCGAAGCCGCACGCTACGACGCACTCGCTCAGGTGCTCACCGCACTGGATGGCGAGGCCATCATCGAGACCACGGCGACGGATGCGGGGCTCGAGGTCCAGGTGGCGCCCGGAACCTCCAGCGTCCTGAGCCTGCTGAGGACGGCCCCGGACAGCATCTCGCTCGACGACGTGCAACCTGCGCATGAGATCGCGCGCACGCTCGCCTCCGGCGCCATGAGCCACGGGGCGCTCGTCGCGACGGCCCACGAGTCGGTCGCGCACGGCACGAACATGGTCGGTGGCATGTCGAACTGCGGTGAGGGCGGCGAGCACATCACCCGCTACAACACGATCCGCGGCTCCCGCATCAAGCAGTTCGCCTCCGGTCGCTTCGGCATCTGGGCCGGCTACCTCGCCGACCCGATGCTGCAAGAGCTCGAGATCAAGATCGGCCAGGGCGCGAAGCCCGGCGAGGGCGGGCAGCTGCCCGCCCCCAAGGTCACGGTCGACATCGCCGCCGCCCGAGGCGGAACCCCTGGCGTCGAGCTCGTCTCCCCGCCCCCGCACCACGACACGTACTCGATCGAGGACCTCGCCCAGCTCATCCACGACTGCAAGGCGGCGAGAGTTCGCGTCGTCGTCAAACTCGTCTCGTCGGAGGGCATCGGCACGATCGCCGTGGGCGTCGCGAAGGCGGGTGCCGACGTCATCAACGTCGCAGGCAACACTGGCGGCACGGGGGCTGCGGCCGTCACGAGCCTCAAGTACGCGGGCCGCTCGGCCGAGATCGGCGTCGCCGAGGTGCACCAGGCGCTCCTCGCGAACGGACTCCGGCAAAAGGTCGTGCTGCGCTGCTCGGGCGCCCACCAGATGGCGAGCGACGTCGTGACCTCGGCGCTCCTCGGCGGGGACAGCTTCGAGTTCGGCACGACGGCGCTCATGATGCTCGGCTGCGTCATGGCCAAGAACTGCAACATCAAGTGCCCGGCCGGGCTGACGACGAACCCGGAGGTGTTCGACGGCGACCCGCGCGCGCTCGCGCAGTACCTGCTCAACATCTCCCACGAGGTGCGCGAGATCCTCGCCTCCCTCGGCCTCCGCTCCCTCGGCGAGGCGCGTGGTCGCGGCGACCTGCTGCAGCTCCTCGCACACCCCGCGAGTGTCGGCGACCTCGACGTGCGCGACATGCTCGCGAAGGTGCCGGAGAAGATCGTCGCCGACCCCATCTACCTCGAGAAGGACTACAGCATCGACGACTCGCTCGTCGAACAGATCCGGGCCGCGCTCGTCGAGCGGGCTGAGCCCGAGGTCCGGATCGAAGGCGTCGAGATGGGCAACCGCTTCAAGTCCGTCGGTGGGCAGCTGTCCATCGACATCGAGCGGATGCTCAACTACGAGCTCGACGCCGAGACCGTTGCAGGTCTTCCCTCGGTCGTCGAGGACGAGCGCGGCAGGCGCTCCCTCGTCGACGGCAGCGTGACCGTCACGACCCAGGGGTCGGCGGGCCAGTCGTACGGCGCGTTCAGCAACGACGGCATGCGCCTCGTGCACACCGGAACCGCGAATGACGGCGTCGGCAAGAGCCAGGGCGGTGGCACCATCGTCATCCTCTCCCCCGGTGGAGGGGGCTCGCAGCCCGGCGAGAACGTGCTCATCGGCAACTTCGCCCTCTTCGGCGCGACCGGCGGACGCACGTTCGTGCAAGGCGAGGCGGGTGACCGCTTCGCGGTGCGCAACTCGGGGGCCACGGCGGTCGTCGAGGGCATCGGCGACTTCGGGTGCGAGTACATGACCAACGGAGCAGTGCTCAACCTCGGGAGCGCCGGCAAGGGCCTCGGCAACGGGATGAGCGGCGGCTTCGTCTACCAGTACGACGCGGACGGGGCGACGCGCGACAACGTGAGCGCCGATTCGCTGCTGGTGTTCCCCATCACCGACACGAGCCACGGGGACTTCCACGAGGCAGCCGTCAAGCTCCTGCTGCAGTGGCACGTCGACGCGACCGGGTCTCCGCTCGCCGAGCGGATCCTCAGCGACTGGGAGGCGGAGCGCAGCAGGTTCTTCTGCGGCATGCCGCGCGCGCTGCTCCTCTACCAGGACGCAGACGAGATCCTCGCGGCCAAGGGGCGCAAGGAGCTCCTCGACGAGCTCTCGACGTCGATCGCGACCCAGCGCATCCGCCTCTTCAAGGAGGCCTACCGAGGCGCTCACCCGGTCATCGGCGGGCGCACGCCGAGTGGTTCCGAAGCGGACCGCGACGACCGGTTCGCTCTGCTCGCCTCCTACGCCGTGTTGAACATCTCGCAGGGCATTGCGCTCACGCGCGTTCCGGATGCGAGCGGACCAGACGACCCTCGGGTGGTGGATGCTGCGCGGAAGCTGATCCTCACCGAGGACTTCTTCGTCATGCAGCGCGTCAACAAGTACCTGCGCGGGGAACTCGAGCGCTTCGAGGACACTGCGCTGGCAGCCCTCATCGCCGCCAAGCGCCTCGAGGACTACAAGGACGCACTCCGTCTGCGCAACGTACGCAGCATCGACGCGCCAGGAACGACGGGATGGATCATGCATCAGAACGTGAAGAACCGCCGCCTCCTCGAGTCGGTGGGCACCGACGAGATCCTGGCGACCGCAGCACTGGTCGATATCGCCCGTGACCTCGTCGTCACGGAGAAGCGCCAGCAGCCATCGGCCGCGTTGGCGGGCCTCGCGGCGACCGCCGGGGGTCTGGTATGAGCGCGCCGTTCATTCCGGTCGACGCCCCGTTCACGAGGGAGCAGCAGGCCTGGCTCTCCGGATTCATGGCGGGTCTGGCCGCGATCCCAACCGCCGACAAGGAGGTGCAGGCGGCGACGCTCACCCTGGAGATCCTGATCGGCACGCAGACCGGCAACTGCGAGTTCGTGGCCGAGGACCTTGCGGCCGCCGCCCGAGGCGCGGGTCTCGCCGCGACGCTCGCCCCGCTCGATTCGGTGTCGCCCGAGGCACTCGGTGGCGAACGCAACATCGTCGTCGTCACCTCCACGTACGGCGAGGGCGAGATGCCGGACAACGCGGAGCTGTTCTGGGAGGAGCTCTCCGCCGACGGTGCGCCGCGCCTCGAGTCTGCGAAGTTCGCGGTGCTGGCGCTCGGCGACAGCAGCTACGACGACTACTGCCAGGCAGGCAAGCTCATCGACACCCGCCTCGAGCAGCTCGGGGCCACGCGGGTGGTGCAGCGCGTCGACTGCGACGTCGACTACGAGGACACCGCCGCCGCGTGGATCGCCGAGGTCGTCGAGCACTTCGCTGCGCTGCAGCCGAACACGGCAGCCCCGGCTCCCGCCGCCGCGGCCGCCCCCGCTCGGGTGCGCTCCCCCTGGAACAAGAAGACGCCGTACCCGTCGCGTCTCGCGGTGAACCGCGTGCTCTCCGGGCCTCGGAGTTCGAAGGAGATCCGCCACTACGAGTTCGATCTCGGCGACAGCGGCATCACGTATGCGGCGGGCGACGCCCTCGCTGTCGTCCCGGTCAACGAGCCGGCGCTCGTCGACGAGCTGCTCGGACACCTCGGGTTCTCGGGAGACGAGGCGCTCGAGAACGGGTCCAGCCTGCGCACGGCGTTCGAACGTGAGCTCGACATCACGGCGCCGTCCAAGGACCTGCTGGCGGAGCTCTCCGCGCGCGAGCCGAGCGGCGCCGTCGCCGAGCTCGTGCAGCGCGGCGACAAGGCGCAGCTCGACAGCTGGCTGTGGGGGAAGGACACGCTCGACGTCCTCAAGGCCGCGCAGGGGGTCGCCTTCGATGCGGACGGGTTCGCGGCGCTGCTGCGCCCGATGCAGCACCGGGCGTACTCTATCTCGTCGAGCCCACTCGCGAGCCCCGACCGCATCCACCTCACGGTGGCGTCGGTCCGCTACGAGAACGAGGCCCGCCGGTACGGCGGTGTCTGCTCCACGTTCCTCGCCGATCGTGTCGGCGACGCCGACCCGGTGCACCTGTTCCTGCAGCCGAACGCCGCCTTCCGGGTTCCCGCGGACGACGACGCGCCGATGATCATGGTCGGGCCGGGAACCGGCATCGCACCGTTCCGCGGGTTCCTGCACGAGCGTGAGGCTCGAGGCGCGGCTGGCCGCAACTGGCTCTTCTTCGGCGACCAGCATCGCGAGAGCGACTTCATCTACGAAGACGAGCTGACCGGGCTCAGCGAGCGGGGTGTCCTCGACCGCCTCGACCTCGCGTTCTCGCGCGACCAGGCGGAGAAGGTGTACGTGCAGACGAGGATGCTCGAGCACAGCGCGGAGCTGTACGCCTGGCTCGAGGAGGGCGGCCACTTCTACGTGTGCGGTGACGCTTCGCGTATGGCTCGGGATGTCGACGATGCCCTGCATGCTGTCGTGGCTCGTGAGCGGGGTGTGACGGCAGAGGGGGCGGCCGAGTACGTCGGCACCCTGAAGCGCCAGAAGCGCTACGTGAGGGACGTGTACTGACCGATGCTGCCGGAGGACGCCGCGGGCCAGGGTGACGCCTGCGGGGCGCGTGGGAACTGCTCGTGTGCGCGTCGCCGGCAGCGTGGACCCGGTGGCGTCGCCAGGGGACGGGCTGCTGGCGGGCGCGCCGAGCAGGTCGGCGAGCACGGAGCTGTGACCCTGGACCGACTGCTCGCGTCCCCGCACACGATGCTCCGGAAGGTGGCGCTGACGCCGGAGGTGCTGGCCTGCGGGCTCGTCGCCCTTGGCACGGCCACGGCGACGACACGCAACGAGGCGTGCAGGGTGCATCAGATCGGCAGCTACGACCTGCCGAGTGCCTGCGGGGGTGCCCTGATGCAGCCGTCGGCGTGGATCACGCTGCGGCTCCGTCCGTCGCTCCTGGGGGCGGCCGTCGTCGCGCAGGATGAGGTGCCGACCGGGTCGCGTCCGGGGGCGGGAGTGAGGTCGGGTGCGGGTGCGGGTGCGGGCGCGGGTGCGCTGCCGAGCCTCTCTGTCTTCTCCCGTGACGGTGACCTCGTGCACCGTGTGATCGTGCATTCCGAGGAAGACGCGGAGCTTCTCTTCGGTCTCGGTCGTTCGCGCGGCCCGAGTGACGTGCAGCTTGCGAACGTCCGGCTGTCGTCGTTGGGGGCTGTCGGCTGGCGTGAGGGAGACCAGCTGGCTCAGCTCGATGCGGTGTTCGGTGAGGGTGCCCGTGATCGTCATGCGGCGTTGACCGGTCGTGGTGCGGGCGCGGTTCGTGAAGTTCGGGGCGCTGGCCGCGTTGGGAGCAGTCGACGTGTGGATGCGACGTTGGTCGCGGCGGTGTTCGAGCACTTGAGTTCTGTGGGGCTGCCGGTGTGCGTCGGTGTGCCGTCGAGTGCGGTGCTGCAGTTGAGCGCCGGCCGGGTGCACCTTGTGGAGCGTGTTGGGACGCTGCTGGTCGTCTCGCTCGGCCACGGGGTCGTGGAGCTCGACCTCGCCGCCGTTCGGTCGTGCCTGCTGGTGACGTCCTGGGGTCCGCATGGTCCCACGTCCACGCTGGAGGTGTACGACGCGCGATCGGAGTGCGTGGTCGTGCTGACGCAGCTCGGGATCGTCGGCACCGGCACCCACCGCGCCTGGGAGCAGATCTTGGAGTCGCTGCCTGCCGCGTGAGGCACGGCTGCCGGCTCCGCTGCTTGTGGTTTCAGGGCCTCGCTTGTTTAGGGTCTTCGGTTGATCTGTGGGCGGGCGGCTTGGGCGGTGGCGGTGGCGGTGGCGTTGGTGGTGTAGGCGCGGCGGCGGGTGGTTCGTCGTGGGGCGTGGTGTCCGAGGGCGGGGACGACGTGCCAGCGTCCGTTGCTGCTTTGGGTGAGGGCGAGCCGTCCGCGGTGGACTTCGTGGTGGTGGAAGGAGCACAGCAGGATGCCGTGTTTCGCGTCGGTGGGTCCGCCTTCGCTCCAGGGCGTGGCGTGGTGCACTTCGCACCAGCGCACGGGTGCGCTGCAGCCGGGTGCTCGGCATTGCCGGTCTCGGACGGCGATGGCTCGTCGTTGGGCGGTGGTGAAGAGTCGTTGTTTGCGGCCGAGGTCGAGGATCTCCCCGGTGCTGCTGCGGGTCGCGACGCGGATGAATCCGTCGCACAGCAGTTGCGCGGCGACGCTCGGCGGGACTGGTTCGCCGGTGCGCTCCAGGTGCGGGACGTCGTCGGGTCGGGTCGCGGTTCCGGCGATGCCGGCCGTGGTGGTCACGATGATGACGGTGGGCGCTTCCCCGCCGGTGCGGGGCGCGTCGGGGGATTCGGCGTAGGCGCGCACGACCATCGTGAGCGCGTCGATGCGCTGCTGCTCGATGGAGCGCGGGTCCACTAACTGAACCTCGACGTCGTCGCGCTCACCCTGGCCGAAGCTGCCACCGTTGCCATCGCCGAGGCCGCAGCCGACGCCGTCGCCGAGCGCGTGGCTTCCACCGCCGCTGTCGGCGGCCGAAGGGAATCCGTGGGCGCCGAGTGCCGGGGCGAGGGGTTCCCCGCACTCGGACGCGGCCGGGAACTCCACTCTCCGTCGGGGTGAGAGCAGCGCGTCGAACACCGACAGCAGCTGCTCGCCCTGCTCGGGCGTCGCCACGAACTTCCCGGCGACCGCGCCGTCGCTGCGGCGAGAGATCCACAGCCCGCGTTCCTCCGCGATCTTGTCGGCCCGCGGCTCGTCACCATCCGGGTCCAAATACGACACCCACGTCGCCGCCTGCACCTCCAGCACCTTCGGTACCGCCGGCTGCTCGTCCTCCGGGTTCACCCCGCACGCTGACGCGACCAGCTCCACCTCGGCCCGCGCCACCTCGTCGACGTCCACGCGGTTCCCGGTGTGATCCAGGCCCTTCGTGATCGCGGACGCCTGCGCGATCGACATGACCGCCGACCCCACCGCCCGAGACACGGCCGGATACCTCGCCGGGATCGTCTCCCCCGTGACGCTCATCCGCTCCCGCGTCGCCGCCGCCACCCGCACCAGCGTCGACGCCTCGAACGGCCGCACGGCGAGCACCTGCTCCACCATCGCGGTCAGGTTCCGGAACCCCGACTTCCGCGCCACCGACTCCGCCCGCGGCGACTCATCCTCCCGCCGCAGCAACTCGCCAGCGACCTCCACCAACGCCGCATCCAACACCCGCCGACGAGCCGCCAACTCCCGCAAAGCGACCACGACCTCCCCATCCGGAAGACCCGCCAGCTGACACCGCGCCTCGAGCAGCGCATCAACCACCGCCGTCTCCACTGACGACTGACGACGCGCCTCCTGCTCCGACTCCGATGCCACGATAACCTCCCCCAAGATCACCACCAGCCTAGCACTGGACCGGGTCAAGAACCAGCTCTTGACCAGGGATTGTGGACAAATATCGAAACTAGTTTCTCTACCGAACGAGCGACAAGAGAACCCCAGGTGTGGAGCGATTCGACATGACACGCACTCTCCGAGCACAGTGAACGTGTTCACTGAACCCGTTCACTGTAGGCTTCACCTATGACGAGCACACGCGCGGAGATCAAGACGCACACTCAGACTCGCGTGCTCGACGCTGCCGAGCAGATCTTCCAGGAGGAAGGGTTCGCTGGAGCGAGCATCCGCGGTATCGCCAAGTCCGCGGGCGTGAGCACCGGCACCGTCATCTCGGTGGGCGACAAGAAGACGCTGCTCGTGCGAGTCTTCGATCGTCTCATCGAAGCCGAGCACAATCGTGATGCAGCGGGTGGCAACGTCGAATCGGTGACGACTCGACCAAGGCGGCTCTCTGGTGTCGAATATCGCTCCCCGGGCACAGGCACCTGTTCAGACCGCCTGGTGGCTCTGGCCGCCCCGTTTGTCGCCGTCTTCATGCGGAATGACGACCTCGCCCGCGTCTATGCGTCGATCCTCGTCTCCGGCGGTCACTCCTCGAGTCTCTTCTCCGAGCTCGCTGCGCGACTCACCGAGGAGTTCCGCTCCGTGATCACGGAGCGAGGCTGCACGCCGCGCTCGGAAGCCGCCCAGAAAGCCGGCGCGCTGTACTTCGCCTACGTCGGCCTGCTCTTCACGGCCTCAGCCCGCCGCGCCTCCGACCCCGCGGATCTTGCCGCGGATCTCCACCGCGCGTTCGCCGCGATCTGCACCTGCACGGAGTGATGATGACACTTCTCCCCGACCCGTGGTGGCCAACGATCGTGTTGGCTGTCGTCCTCGCCGCCGATGCTGTGATGTCGCTCAAGCCGCCCGGGTTCATCCGAGATTGCCTTGACGGGGTGCGCTTCCCGCGTGACTGGTGGTGGACGCTCATCGTCATCAAGCTGACTGCCGCGACCGGCCTCGTCGCGGGCCTCTGGGTTCCGGGCGTGGCTCTCGCGGCGAACGTGGGCGTCGTCGCGTACTTCGTGTGCGCCGCGGTCGCGCACCTGCGAGCGCGCTTTCTCGGCCTGGCGTTCTGGCTCAACTGCCTGGGGCTGCTCGCTCTCGCTCTCGTGGTGCTGGTCGTCTCGCTCTAGCTGTCCGTGGAACGCTTCGCCGGGCAGAGGATGCTGCTCGGCTGGTTCCCTCCGACGCCACGGCGCACCTGATGCTCCGAATACGGGTGTCCGCAGTCGCGGCAGGCGGATGGTGCGCGCACGGGGTCGGTACGTGCGACTCCCCCGGTCCCCACCTGGGCGGGGCCCATGAATGGGAAGAGTGCCTGGTTGATTCGGTTCCACCAGCCCGGTTGGCCCTTGTAGGGGTTCGGGAGTCTGTCGCTCGGCATGTTGTTAGTGTACTAACTATTCGTAGGCTTGTCGCCTCGGCTAGTCTGGACGCGTGGACCTCCTCGCCCTCGACAAGCAACTCTGCTTCGCCCTCGCTGCTGCGAGCAGGAGCGTCATCTCGCTGTACCGCCCGATCCTCGAGCCCCTCGGCCTCACTCACCCCCAGTACCTCGTGATGCTGGGCCTCTGGGAGGACGACGGGCAGACCCTCGGTCAACTGGCGAGAGCGCTGCACCTCGAACCGGCGACCCTGAGCCCGCTCGTGAAGCGACTCGAAGCATCGGGCCTCATCACGCGAAACCGGCGGCCAGCGGATGAGCGCGCTGTCGAGATCCGACTCACGGACGCGGGGCGCGCGCTCAGGCTGAAGGCGGAAGAAGTCCCAGTCAAGGTCGTTGCCGAGCTCGGCTGGAGCATCCCCGAACTCGAGTCGCTCAAGGACACGCTCACGCAGCTGCTGGCCGACTCCACGTCCGCTCGGAGCGACCGGGGCGCAGGCCATCCCCAGGAGCGCTGACGCCCGCCTGCGGGCCTGAACCCGAGCTGCCGGCCCGTCCCAGCTGCTAGGCCATGCTCGCGCGCCAGTACTGGGGAGCGACGAACGCTTCCTGCCCGTCCCCCAGCTCGACCGCGGCATGGACCGGCCAGTTCGGGTTGGCGAGTGCCGCACGGCCGATCGTGATGCCATCGGCGTCACCGGCCACGAGGATCGCCTCAGCGTGGCGTGCATCCGTGATCTGGCCGACTGCCGTCACGAACGTGCCCTCGCGCGGCAGCGCCTCGCGCACGGCGCGTGCGAGCGTCACCTGGTACCCCGGGCCGACCGGCCCCGTGAACGCGCCGATGCCGCCACTCGACAGGTCGAAGACGGTGACGCCGAGTTCGTGCACGCGCTTCGCGAGCTCGACGGTCTCGTCGATGGTCCAACCGCCTTCGATCCAGTCCTCGCCCGAGAAGCGGATCGCGAGCGGCTTCTCGGCAGGCCAGTTGCGTCGCACCTCGCGCACGACCTCGAGAGCGAAGCGGATGCGGTTCTCGAAGGAGCCGCCGTACTCGTCGTCTCGCTCGTTCGAGCGCGGTGAGAGAAATTCGTGCAGCAGGTAGCCGTGCGCCGCGTGGATCTGCAGCGCGTCGAAGCCGGCCGCGTCCGCTCGCCGCGCAGCGACGCCCCAGGCGCTCACGAGTCCGCTGATCTGCTCCATGGTGAGGGCTTCTGGCGGGGTCAGGCCGAGCGCCTCGTTGCTCGATGGCGCCTCCGCCGTCCACCCGCCTTCATCCGCTGGGACCCGGCCGCGCTGCGTATCGGGCAGTGCAGGATACGTGGACGCCTTCCCTCCGGCGTGCGCGAGCTGGATGCCGGCCGCCGCGCCCTGCGCGTGGATGAACTCCACGATCGGGCGCCATGCCTCCGTATGCTCGTCGCTCCAGATGCCCGCGTCCTCTGGGGAGATGCGTCCCTCTGGGACGATCGCGGTTGCCTCCGTCCAGACCAGCCCGAAGCCTCCGCTGGCCCGCGCGCCGAGGTGCACCAGCTGCCAGGAGGTCGGCACGCCGTCCCGTTCGGTGACGGAGTACTGGCACATGGGAGCGAGGAACGTGGCGTTGCGCAGCGGCAGGCCGTCGCCTGCGACGCTCGGGAGGGTGATCGGTGACAGGAGACGGCTCATGCTGACCTTTCGGCTCGGGGTACACGCAGTCCAACCGGGAGTGCGCCGCGGATGTTCCCGGCGCGGGTCAGCTCAGGTACCCCTTGACCCACCTGGTCATCGACTCGAAGGCCTTGGCGCGCACGTCCGGCGCCGACAGCAGCACGTCGTGCAGCGCACCGTCCAGGCGTCGGACCGTCACGGTCTCGCCGAGGTTGAGCGAGCGTCTGGCGATGTCATCGACGCGAAGCACCGAGTCTGTCCTGCGCATCGCGTCGTGCCAGATCGGCGACAGGGTGCTGCGGGCCGACAGCAGCGTCAGGACCGGTGCCTTGATGTCGAGACCGACCGCCACGGCGGAGTGGCCCGCGAGGATCGCGTTGAGCCAGCCAGCGCGGACCGTGAAGCTCGGCGTCGGGCGCCAGCGGTCGTCGAACTCCCACTCGCCGCCGAGCTCCTTCTTGACCGCCCGTGTGTAGAAGCCGAAGTCGACGTTGTTGAAGGTGTCCGTGGGCCGCAGCTGGGCGGCGAGGGTCATGAGCGGCGTCAGCGCCGTGCGCACCGCGGCGCGCGTCTGCAGCTCCAGCCACGGGCTGTTCAGGATGAGCGCATTCGCGCGGCCAGGGTGCCGGTCGGCCCAGAGGCTCAGCGTGAGGCCACCCGTGGAGTGGCCGATCAGGACGAGCGGGTGACGTCCTCGACGGTGTCCACCTGGCCCATGGCCCATGATCTCGAGCGCGCGGTCGAGCTCCTCGTCGTAGGTGGCGAGGTCGGTGACGAATCCCGGTGTCTGATGGTCTCGGAGGCTTCTCCCGTACTTGCGAAGATCGAGTGCGAAGAATCGTGCTCCCTCGCCTGCCCAGTAGTGGGCGTGGTGCTTCTGGAAGAAGTAGTCCGACCAGCCATGCACGTACAGGACGTCGGCACCTCGCGCGGCACCTCGCGCGAACGGGTCCGCTCTCGGGCCGCGGACGAGGGTCGCGAGCACCTCGCCCTCCTGGTCGGGCTTGAGGGGCAGGTCGAGCGCGGAGAATCCGGCACCGAGGATGTCGGGACGCCACGCCGTTGCAGCGTCGAGCGACGCAGTGTCGTCCAAATGGGTGGGGCCCTGCACTGGACTCACGTCGCGCTCCCCGTGTCTGACTTCGGCATGGTGAAACGATACTCGCCCGGGCCACCGCGGGGATGGGCGGGGACGGCAAGAGGCCGGACAGCACCTCGGTGCTGTCCGGCCTCTCCGCATCTCGCTGGGGTCAGCGGGTGTGCTTGCCCTCGTACGCGGGGACGACGCGGTCGTCGTCGACGCCCACGCGGTGCACGCGGAGGTCGTTGGTGGTGCCCGCACGTCCCGGCGGCATACCGGCCACGACCACGACGACGTCGCCCGCCTGGGCGAGGCCGTTCTCGATGAGGTACTTGTCGACCTGCCCGATCATCTCGTCCGTGTGGGTGACGCGGTCGACGATCGCTGCCGTGACGCCCCAGTAGAGGTTCATGCGGCGCGCGATGTGCGGGCTTGGCGTGAATCCGAGCACGGGGATCTCGGTGCGCAGGCGAGCCATGCGGCGCACGGAGTCACCGGACTCCGTGAACACGCAGTAGTACTTCGCCTTGAGGAACTCGCCGACCTCGGATGCGGCGAGAGTGATCGCGCCGCCCTGCGTGAAGGGCTTCGTGCCCAGCGGCGGGATGCGGTCGAGGCCGTGCGTCTCGGTCGACTCGATGATGCGCGCCATGGTGCGCACCGCCTCGATCGGGAACGCGCCGACGCTCGTCTCACCGGACAGCATGAGCGCGTCAGCGCCGTCGAGGACGGCGTTCGCGCAGTCGGAGGCCTCCGCGCGGGTGGGGCGCGGGTTCTCGATCATCGTCTCGAGCATCTGCGTCGCGACGATGACGGGCTTCGCCCAGCGGCGGGCCTGCTGGATCGCGTTCTTCTGCACGATCGGGACCTGCTCGAGGGGAAGCTCCACGCCGAGGTCGCCGCGGGCGACCATGATGCCGTCGAACGCGTCGACGATCTCGTTGAGGTTCTCGACGGCCTGCGGCTTCTCGATCTTCGCGATCACGGGAAGGCGGATGCCCTCCTCGTCCATGATCGCGTGCACGCGGTTGATGTCCTCGGCCGAGCGCACGAAGGAGAGCGCGATGATGTCGGCGCCGATGCGCAGACCCCAGCGCAGGTCGTCCTCGTCCTTCTCGGACAGGGCTGGCACGTTCACGGCGACGCCCGGCAGGTTGATGCCCTTGTTGTTCGAGACCTTGCCAGGCACCTCGACGCGGGTCGTGACGGTCACCCCGTCGGTCTCCACGACGCGCACGAGCACCTTGCCGTCGTCGATGAGCAGCGGGTCGCCCGGCTTCACATCGGTGGGCAGGCCCTTGTAAGTCGTGCCCACGAGCTCCTTCGTGCCTGGCACGTCCTTGGAGGTGATCTTGAAGATGTCGCCGACCGCGAGATCGTGCGGGCCGTCCTCGAACTTCTCGAGACGGATCTTCGGGCCCTGCAGGTCGACGAGGATCGCGACGGGAACACCGAGCTCCTCGGCCGCATCCCGGACGAGCTTGTAGTTGTCGGTGTGCACGGTGTGGTCACCGTGGCTGAGGTTGAAGCGCGTGACGTTGACGCCAGCGGCGATGAGGGCGCGGATCCCTTCAGGGGTGTTGACGGCTGGTCCGAGGGTGGCGACGATCTTCGCTCTACGGCTCATGCATATCTCCGGTTCGTCGAGACTGAGGTGCGCCTTGCGGCGCGTGGTGGCGGATTCAGAGCGAGATCGCGCGCTCGGTGGCGAGGATCGGCTCGGGAAGTTCCGTCGACTGTTCAAGATACCGGTCGACGGAGGCCGCCGCCGCACGTCCCTCTGCGATGGCCCAGACGATGAGCGACTGCCCTCGTCCCGCGTCGCCTGCGACGAAGACGCCGGGCAGCTCCGTCTCGTACTCGGCGGTGCGGTCGAGGGCACCGCGCGAGGTGAACGGAAGCTGGAGCTGCGGCTCGATCGTGTGCCGCTCCGGCCCCGTGAAGCCCATGGCGAGCAGCACGAGATCGGCGGGCAGTTCCCGCTCGGTTCCCGCCTTCGGGCCGCGCGAGCCATCCGCGCGGAACTCGGTCTCCGCGAGGCGGATCGCGCGCACGCGTCCGGACTCGTCGCCGATGAACTCGACCGTCGATGCCTGGAACGCTCGCTCGCCGCCCTCCTCGTGCGAGGTGGAGACCTCGAACAGCGTCGGCGTCGTCGGCCAGGGCTGGTGCGCCGGGCGCTCCGTCGGTGGCTCCTTGCCGATGGCGAGGTTCGTGACCGAGGCGGCGCCCTGGCGGTGCGACGTGCCGATGCAGTCGGCTCCCGTGTCACCACCGCCGATGACGATGACGTGCTTGTCCTCCGCGTGGATCTGCGAGGCGAGGTCGTCACCCGCGACCACGCGGTTCGACTGCGTGAGGAAGTCCATCGCGTAGTGGACGCCCTTGAGCTCACGCCCGGGCACGGGGAGGTCGCGCGGGACCATGGCGCCCGTGCAGACCACGACGGCGTCGTAGCGCTGGCGCAGGTTGTCCCACGTGATGTCTCGGCCGATCTCGATGCCGGTGCGGAACCGAGTGCCCTCCGCGCGCATCTGCGAGAGGCGGGCGTCGAGGACGGACTTCTCCATCTTGAAGTCCGGGATGCCGTAGCGCAGGAGTCCGCCGATGCGGTCGTCGCGCTCGAAGACGGCGACGGTGTGGCCCGCGCGCGTCAGCTGCTGGGCGGCGGCGAGGCCGGCTGGGCCGGAGCCGACGACCGCGACCGTCTTGCCCGTGAGGCGCTCGGGCGGGTGCGGGCGCACGTTGCCCTCGGCGAACGCGGTGTCTGCGATCGACTGCTCGACGCGCTTGATCGTCACGGCCGGCTGGTTGATGCCGAGCACGCACGACGACTCGCACGGAGCCGGGCACAGGCGGCCCGTGAATTCGGGGAAGTTGTTCGTGGCGTGCAGTCGCTCGCTCGCTCCGGCCATGTCGCCGCGGAATGTCAGGTCGTTCCATTCCGGGATGATGTTGCCGAGGGGGCAGCCCTGGTGGCAGAACGGAACGCCGCAGTCCATGCAGCGCCCCGCCTGCCGGCGCAGCTGGGTGGGCTCCTGCGGGTCGTAGACCTCGCTGAAGTCCATGATGCGCACCGGCACGGGACGGCGAGTCGGGAGCTCCCGCTCGCGGTTGGTGAGGAATCCTCTCGGGTCAGCCACGGGTCGCCTCCAGAATCTCGTGCCAGGTCGTGCTGTCGTCGGGGTCGCCACCGCGTTCGATGGCGGCGTTGCGGATCTCGGTGACCTTCGCGTAGTCGCGAGGGAGCACCTTCGTGAACTCCTTCGACACCGCGTCGAAGTCGTCGAGCATCTCGCGGGCCAGCTGCGAGTCGGTCTCCGCCGCATGCCGTTCGAGGATGTCGCGGAGGATGTCCGCGTCGGCGCTCGTGAGCGTCGTGAGACCGAGCTCACCCGTCGAGAGCATGTCGGGGTTGACGAGCTTCGGGTCGAGCTTGTGCACGTAGGCGATACCGCCCGACATGCCAGCGCCGAAGTTCTTGCCGGTCTCGCCGAGGATCACGGCGAGGCCCCCCGTCATGTACTCGAGCGCGTGGTCGCCCACGGCTTCCGCGACGGCCGTCGCACCGGAGTTGCGCACGAGGAAGCGCTCGCCGACGACGCCGCTGAGGAACATCGTGCCGCTTGTCGCGCCGTAGCCGATGACGTTGCCGGCGATGACGTTCTCGTGGGACTTGAACGGCGCGCGCTCGTCAGGGCGCAAGATGATCTCCCCACCGCTGAGGCCCTTGCCGACGTAGTCGTTCGAGTCGCCGACGAGGCGGATGCGGATGCCGTTCGGCAGGAACGCACCGAGCGACTGTCCGGCGGTCCCCCGCAGCTCTATGTCGATCGTCCCGGCCGGGAGTCCGTGTTCGCCGTGCCCGCGCGTCACGTGGTGGCCGAGCATCGTGCCGACGGCGCGGTCGGTGTTGATGACGTCCATCGACACCTTGACCGATTCGCCGTTCTCGAGTGCCTGCTCGGCGAGCTCGAGGAGCTTCTGGTCGAAGTGCTGGTCGAGTTCGTGCTCCTGCGTGACGAGGCTGCGCGTGGGTGCGTCGCCGAACTCGTGGCCCGTGAGGACACGGGAGAGATCGAGGCCCTCGGTCTTCCAGTGGTGCATGGCGTCGTCGACCTCGAGCAGCTCGCGCTTGCCGATGATCTCGTCGAGCGACCGGACGCCGAGCTCCGCGAGGTACTCGCGAACCTCCTGCGCGACGAACTCGAAGAAGTTGACGACGTGGTCCGCCTGTCCCGTGTAGCGCGCTCGCAGCTCAGGGTTCTGAGTCGCGACGCCGACCGGGCACGTGTCGAGGTGGCAGACGCGCATCATGATGCAGCCGGAGACGACGAGCGCGGCTGTCGCGAAGCCGAACTCCTCGGCGCCGAGCAGCGCGCCGACGATGACGTCGCGGCCGGTCTTGAGCTGTCCGTCCACCTGCACGACCACTCGATCGCGGAGGCCGTTGAGCATGAGCGTCTGCTGGGTCTCGGCGAGGCCGAGCTCCCAGGGCGTTCCCGCGTGCTTGAGCGAGTTGAGCGGTGAGGCACCGGTTCCGCCGTCGTGGCCGGAGACGAGGACCACGTCGGCAAGCGCCTTCGTCACCCCGGCGGCCACTGCCCCGATGCCGTTCTCGCTCACGAGCTTCACGTGGATGCGCGCCGACGGGTTGGCCCTCTTGAGGTCGAAGATCAGCTGCTTGAGGTCTTCGATCGAGTAGATGTCGTGGTGCGGGGGCGGCGAGATGAGCCCGACGCCTGGCGTCGCGTGACGTGTGCGCGCCACCCACGGGTAGACCTTCGTCGGGGGCAGCTGCCCGCCCTCGCCCGGCTTGGCGCCCTGCGCAAGCTTGATCTGGATGTCGTCGGCGTGCGTCAGGTACATGCTCGTGACGCCGAAGCGTCCGGAGGCGACCTGCTTGATGGCGCTGCGGCGCTCCGGGTCGAGCAGACGCTCGACGTCCTCGCCGCCCTCGCCCGTGTTCGACTTGCCGCCGATGCGGTTCATCGCGATCGCGAGCGTCTCGTGCGCTTCCTTCGAGATGGAGCCGTAGCTCATCGCTCCGGTCTGGAACCGCCTGAGGATCTCAGAGGCTGGCTCGACCTCGTCGATCGGGACGGGCGGACGCTCGCCGACCTTGAGCTTGAACAGCCCGCGGAGCGTCATCGTCTCGGCCGCCTGGTCGTCGACGAGCTTCGTGTACTCCTTGAAGATGTCGTAGCGACCCTCGCGAGTGGAGTGCTGGAGGCGGAAGATCGTGTTCGGGTTGAAGAGGTGGGGCGGCCCCTCGCGCCGCCACTGGTACTCGCCGCCGATGTCGAGCGGGCGGTGCGAGGCCGGCGCGGCCTGGGCGGGGTACGCGTGGCGGTGACGCAGCTCGTTCTCGCGCGCGATGCCCTCGAGGCCCATGCCGGAGATCTTCGATGCCGTGCCCGTGAAGTACTCGCTGACGAGCTCGTTCGAGAGGCCGACGGCCTCGAAGCACTGCGCGCCCGCGTACGAGGCGACTGCCGAGATGCCCATCTTCGACATGATCTTGAGCACGCCCTTGCCGAGCGCCTTGATGAGGTTCGCGACCGCCTTCTCCTCGGTGACTCCCGTGAG
Source organism: Pseudoclavibacter terrae (assembly GCF_008831075.1). Taxonomy (GTDB): domain Bacteria; phylum Actinomycetota; class Actinomycetes; order Actinomycetales; family Microbacteriaceae; genus Pseudoclavibacter; species Pseudoclavibacter terrae. The sequence goes on from NZ_WBJX01000002.1 coordinate 510,625, forward strand.
CTTGCCCTGGCGGACCATGTCCTCGCAGGACTCCATGGCGAGGTACGGGTTGACGGCGGACGCGCCGTAGCCGAGCAGGACGGCGACGTGGTGCACCTCACGCACGTCGCCCGCCTCGATGACGAGGCCGACGCGCATGCGGCGTTCGGTCCGGATCAGGTGGTGGTGCACGGCGCTCGTCATGAGCAGCGACGGGATGGGGGCGTAGTCGCGGTTCGAGTCACGGTCGGAGAGCACGAGGAAGCCCGCGCCGGCGTCGATGGCGCGATCTGCTTCCTCGCACAGCTCCTCGAGCCGCTTCCGCAGGCCCTCGACGCCGTCGTCGACGCGGTAGCAGCCGCGAAGCGTCTCGGCCGCGTCGATGCCTGGGCGCTGCTCGATGTGCTGGATCTTCGCGAGCTGGTCGTTGTCGATGACCGGGAAGTCGAGGACGACCTGGCGCGCGTGCTCGGGACCTGCGCTCAGGAGGTTCTCCTGCGGGCCGATGCTCGTCGTGAGGCTCGTCACGACCTCCTCGCGGATCGCATCCAGCGGCGGGTTGGTGACCTGCGCGAAGTTCTGCGTGAAGTAGTCGAAGACGAGGCGTGGTCGGTCGGTGAGGATCGCGATGGGCGTGTCCGTTCCCATGGCACCGATCGGCTCAGCGCCGTTCTTCGCCATGGGGGCGAGCAGGATGCGAAGCTCCTCCTCCGTGTACCCGAACGTGCGCTGGCGGCGCTCGACGGACGCGGGGGTGTGCGTCACGTGCTCGCGCTCCGGCAGCTCTGCGAGGTTGATGCGTCCCTCGTCGAGCCAGTCGCCCCACGGCTGGAGCTCTGCGAGGTCGTGCTTGACCTCGTCGTCCTCGATGAGACGGCCGACCTCGGTGTCCACGAGGAGCACCTGGCCGGGACGCAGGCGCCCCTTGCGGATGACGGTGGCGGGGTCGAGGCTGGCGACGCCGACCTCTGAGCCGAGGACGATGAGCCCGTCGGCGGTCTGGACGAAGCGGCCAGGGCGGAGGCCGTTGCGGTCGAGGGTCGCGCACACGTAGCGGCCGTCGGTGAAGGCCATGGCGGCGGGGCCGTCCCACGGCTCCATGATGAGCGAGTGGTACTCGTAGAAGTCGCGAACCTCGGCGCTCAGGTCCTCAGCGGTCTCCCACGCGGCGGGCACCATCATGTGCACAGCGTGCGAGAGGGAGCGGCCCGAGAGCGTGAGCAGCTCGAGCACCTCGTCGAAGGATGCGGAGTCGCTCGCGCCCTCGGTCACGATCGGGAAGAGGTCGGAGACGTCACCGAGGATCTCGGACCGAAGCTGCGACTGGCGGGCCCGCATCCAGTTACGGTTGCCGCGCACGGTGTTGATCTCGCCGTTGTGGGCCATCATGCGCATGGGCTGCGCGAGCTGCCACGACGGGAACGTGTTGGTCGAGTAGCGAGAGTGGACGATCGCGAGCTTGGACGCGAAGCGCTCGTCGCCGAGGTCGGGGAAGAACGGCTCCAGCTGGAGCGTCGTCACCATGCCCTTGTAGGTGATCATGCGGCACGAGAGCGACATGAAGTAGACCCCGAGCGAGTGCTCGGCGCGCTTGCGCAGGCGGTAGCACTGACGGTCGAGGGACGCGCCCTTGCGCGGGTTGCCGCGGAAGTTCTGGCGCTCGCTGCGCACGTAGAGCTGTTCGATGACCGGCATCGCGGCGCGCGCGAGCTTGCCGAGCTCATCCGGCTGCACGGGGACCTCGCGCCAGCCGATGACCCGGAGGTCCTCCTCCGCCGCGAGCTTGACGATTCCGGCCTTGACGCGAGCGCGCTCGTCTGCGTCGACCGGGAGGTAGGCGTTGCCAACCGCGTAGCGTCCCTCGGCCGGAAGCTCGAATCCGCTCACCGCGCGGAAGAACTCGTCGGGGATCTGGGTCAGGATGCCGGCGCCGTCACCCGTTCCGGCGTCCGAGCCGACCGCGCCGCGGTGCTCCATGTGGCGGAGCGCGTCGAGCGCGTGATCGATGATGTCGTGACCCGGCGTGCCTCGCAGGGTGGCGACCATCGCGAGCCCGCAGGCGTCGCGCTCATTCGCAGGGTCATAGAGGCCAGCTGCTTCTGGGTAGCCATTCGTTGGAAAGGCGGCGGAGGTCATAACTCGTCCCCTCGTCGGTGGTGCCATGGGTCGCTTGGCGGACTCGACAGAAGACTGATGTTGACGGAGCCCGTGGGGGCGGGTGCCTACAGGCGTCCGTCGGTCCATTCAGCAGAGTACGACCGCTGTGTTACTTCTGTGTTTCGCGTGCGACGCCAGGCGCCCGGGGAGGGTCGTGTCCGAGCAGTCACACCCTCGACGAGTCAGATGCTTCCTTGCGCTCATCAGGAGTTTCTTCGCCATCGGCCGAGTTAGGCTTGGCTTCGGAAGTTTCCTCGTCGTGAACCTCAGATTGCGCGGAGGTTTCGTCTGCGTCCGTTTCGTCCTCGTCGATCTCGCCCGTCTCCTCCTCGTCCAGCTCATCTGCCTCGGCGGCCTTCGCCGCTTCCGACTCCGGGTCGCGACCGGGCAGATAGACGCTGTCGCTCAGCTGCGAGGCCGGGAGACGGGAGACGACGACGAACAGGGCGATGCCGACGATGACGAGGCACAGGGCGCCGAAGACATTCGAGCGCATGCCGAGGATGACCTCTGAGTAGTCGACGCGGATCGACTCGATCCAGATGCGACCCGTGCCATAACAGATGAGGTAGGAGGCGAGGGTCTTGCCGGTGCGCCACCGGAACATGCGCTCGAGGAGCACGATGATCGCGATGCCGGCGAGGTTCCACAGCATCTCGTAGAGGAACGTGGGGTGGAAGAGCGTGCCTTCAGGCAGGCCGACGGGGAACGCCGGGTTGCTCGCCTCGATCTGCAGGCCCCATGGCAGGTCGGTGGGCCACCCGTAGAGCTCGTGGTTGAAGTAGTTTCCGAGGCGTCCCACCGCCTGCGCGAGCAGCAGGCCGGGGATGAGCGCGTCCGAGAACGCGAGCATCCGGATGCCCGTCATGCGGCTCGCGATGAAGATGCCGATCGCGCCCCCGATCAGGGAGCCGATGATGGCGTTGCCGCCCTCCCAGATGAAGAAGATGCGCCAGAAGTTCGCGCCTTCGAAGAAGTAGTCGGCCGGGTGCGTGAAGACGTGGTAGAGGCGGGCGCCGAGCAGACCGAGCAGGACGGCCCAGATGGCGAAGTCGACCGTGATCCACTTCTCGCCACCACGAGCGGTCAGGCGCCGGTCGGTCCACAGCACGGCGAGCACCATGCCGGCGACGATGAAGAGCGCATAGAGGTGCACCGTCAGGGGGCCGATCTCGAAGCTCGCCCAGTCGAGAGGCGGGCTGGGGATTCCGGTCAGTGGCATCATGCGTGTTCCTTCGAAGTCGTGGCCTCGAGGGCCGTGCCGCGCGCGAGCTGGGCCGCGGTCTCCGCGACCGCCTCGACGCCTCCGGCCGCGAGGGCCTTGACGAGGGCGGAGCCGACGATGGCGCCTTCCGCGTATTCGAGGACTTCGCGCACCTGCTCCGCTGTGGAGATGCCGAGCCCGACGCAGGCTCGAGTGCAGCCGTGCGCGTGCAGTCGATCCGCGAGCGTCCGCGCAGCCTGGTCGACATCGGCACGGGCGCCGGTGATGCCCATCGTCGAGACCGTGTAGACGAAGCCCCTGCTGGAGCCGATGACGAGGTCGAGGCGGGTGTCGCTCGAGCTGGGTGCCGCGAGGAAGACCCGGTCGAGGTCATGGCTCTTGGCCGCCGCGATCCACTCGGCGCCCTCGTCTGGCACGAGGTCCGGGGTGATGAGCCCGTTGCCCCCGGCAGCTGCGAGGTCGCGCGCGAATGCGTCGACGCCGTACTGCATGACGAGGTTCCAGTAGGTCATGACGACGATGGGTGCGTCGACCTCGGCTCGGATCCGCCTGATGGCCTCGAACACGTGCTCGGTGCGGAAACCGCCCTCGAGCGCCTGCACGGCCGCGGCCTGGATGACGGGGCCGTCCATGACGGGGTCGGAGTACGGCATGCCGAGCTCCAGCACGTCCGCCCCAGCCTTCACGACGGCAATGGCCGCCGCGACGGAGGTCTCGAAGTCGGGGAACCCGACAGGCAGGTAGGCGACGAGCGCGCCCCTGCGTTCCCGGTTCGCGGCGTCGATGACGCTCTCGAGTGCGGAGGGTGCTGAGGTCATTTGCCCTGTCCTTCTGATGCGTCGAGGCCCTCGGTGCGGTCCGGGTCTCCGAGACCGAAGTACTCGGCGGCCGTCTCCATGTCCTTGTCGCCGCGCCCGGAGAGCGACACCAGGATCGTGGCATCGGGACCGAGTTCCTTGCCGAGCTCGAGCGCTCCGGCGAGCGCGTGGCTCGACTCGATCGCCGGGATGATGCCCTCGGTGCGAGCGAGGAGCCGGAAGGCCTCCATGGCCGCGGCGTCGGTCACCGGAAGGTAGCGTGCGCGCCCGATGGACGAGAGGTAGGCGTGCTCGGGTCCAACTCCGGGGTAGTCGAGGCCGGCCGAGATCGAATGCGACTCGACCGTCTGGCCGTCCGTGTCCTGCAGCAGCAGCGTGCGCGCGCCGTGGAGCACCCCGGGTCGTCCGCCGCCGATCGTGGCCGCGTGGCGGGGCGTGTCAACGCCATCACCTGCCGCCTCGTAGCCGTACAGGGCGACGCTCTCGTCGTCGAGGAAGGCGCTGAAGATGCCGATGGCATTCGAGCCGCCGCCGACACAGGCCACGACGGCGTCCGGCAGCGACCCCGTCAGGTCGATGACCTGCTTGCGAGCTTCCTCGCCGATCACTGCCTGCAGGTCGCGCACGAGCGCGGGGAACGGATGCGGCCCCGCGGCGGTCCCGAAGAGGTAGTTCGTGGTGTCCACGGACGCCACCCAGTCGCGCATGGCGTCGTTGATCGCGTCCTTGAGCGTGGCGGAGCCCGCCTCGACGGCGACGACCTCGGCGCCGAGCAGGCGCATCCGGGCCACGTTGAGGGCCTGACGGGCCGTGTCGACGGCCCCCATGTAGATCGTGCAGTCGAGCCCGAAGAGCGCGGCCGCCGTCGCGGTCGCGACGCCGTGCTGGCCGGCACCGGTCTCGGCGATGACCCGAGTCTTGCCGATGCGCTTCGTCAGGAGCGCCTGACCGAGCACGTTGTTGATCTTGTGCGAGCCCGTGTGGTTGAGGTCCTCGCGCTTCAGGATGATGCGCGCTCCGCCGGCGTGCGCCGCGAACCGTGGCGCCTCGGTGATGATCGACGGGCGCCCCGAGTAGTCGCGGTGCAGTCGGGAGAGCTCGGCCCAGAACTCGTCGTCAGCTTTCGCCGCCTCCCACGCGGTCGAGAGCTCGTCGAGAGCGGCCATGAGGCTCTCGGGGACGAACCTCCCGCCGAACTCGCCGAAGTAGGGGCCTGAGGCGTCGCGAAGCGACGACGTGCTTGGGGGCTGAGTGCTCATGCGAGGTGGAAGGTCTCCAAAGTAGTTTCGGGGTCGCCGCCCGTGACGAGCGCCTCCCCGATGAGGACTGCGTCCGCGCCCGCATCGCGGTAGCGGCGAACGTGCGCTGGCTCCAGGACGGCCGATTCGGCGACCTTCACCACGTCACTCGGGTACAGGGGGGCGAGCTCTCCGAAGAGCTCGGGGTGCAGCTCGAACGTCGCCAGGTTGCGCGCGTTGACGCCCAGGATGCGAGCGCCGGCATCGAGGCCACGCAGCAGCTCGTCCTTCGAGTGCGCTTCCACGAGCGCCGTCATGCCGAGCTGCTCGGTGAACTCCGCGAGTCGCACCAACGTCGACTGGTCGAGGCCGGCGACGATGAGGAGCGCGAGGTCGGCACCGCAGGCGCGAGCCTCGAGCAGCTGGTACTCCTCGGCGATGAACTCCTTGCGCAGCACCGGAACGGCCACCGTGTCGCGCACGGCTCGGAGGTCGTCGAGCGAGCCGAGGAACTTGCGCTGCTCGGTGAGCACCGAGATGGCGGCTGCTCCCCCGCGCTCGTAGGAGGCGGCGAGGACGGCCGGGTCCGGGATGTCCGCCAGACGGCCGCGGGATGGGCTCGCGCGCTTGACCTCGGCGATGATGTTCACGCGCTCGGAGCGTGCCAACGCCGCGTAGGCGTCGAGCGCTGGCGCAACATCGGCGATTCGTGCTTCGAGAGCTCGCGCCGGCGTCCGCTCGCGCCGTTCTGCGGCGTCCTCGAGTGCGCCGTGGTAGAGCGACTCGAGCAAGCTAGTGGGCCTTCGGCCCGAAGCCGAGGCGCGCGAGCACGGGCCAGGCGACGGCTCCGACGGCGACGGCGGCGACGCCGACCCAGGTCAGGATGGCCTGATCGAACCAGATGCCGAGGGTGCCGACGGTGAAGCCCGCGAGCATGATGAGCACGCCGGTCCAGGCGGCGACCGAGTGCCCGTGGCTCTCGTGCGGCTCCTGCAGCGGAGCTTCCTGCACCTCTTCGGCTTCGGCGATGCTCGTGGGTTCGTGGGACGTCTTCGCGGACATTTCAGTCATGAGGGTGCTCCTTGTCACGTGCGCTTGCATAAGTCTAGCTGGATGCTCGTGTGCCGCCGGTGTCGGTGGGGTCGTCCCCGTGGCTGAGCGCATCCCACTGCTCGACCCGCCGGTCGCTGTCGGTCGGCGCGGCAGGCGGCGCCGCGTCTGGCTCGTCGTCGCCTGCAGCCGCATCCACCGGCTCAAGCGACGTCGTCGTGAAGCGGCGTCCTCCGGTCGGCCATCTGCGAGCCGTGGTGATGGCGAACAGGCCCGCGAGCATGAGGATCGCTCCCGCGACAACCGCGAGCCATGGCCAGAACGTGACCGTCACCGTGCCGGCCGCGACAGCATCCGCGATCGTCTGCTCGCCCGCCAGACCGGACGCCGCCGTCACCTCCGGCGCGATCGCCGGGGCCGGGTTCCCGACCGCGACGAACGACTGCAGCACGAGGACGGCGCCGACGAGGGTCAGCAAGCCGCCGAGAACGTAGCGGAAGACGACGCCGGCCAGCGCCAGCGCGGCGAGGACCGCGAGTGCGGCGAGCGCGAGTGCCATCACGGCGGGAGCTGCGACGTCTCCGCGGACCTCACCGCTGTAGCTCTCCGGGCCGAGGGCGAGGTCGAAGGAGAACCACACCTGCGACCATGCGAGGATCGCCAGCCCCGCGCCGACGACGATCGTCATCAGCGCTGTGCGCTTGTTCCGCTTTCCAGCCGCGTCAGGCGTGCTCATGAGCTTCGAAGTCCAGGGCCAGCTGGTCGCCGTCGAAGCACGTCCGCGTGCCGGTGTGGCAGGCGGGACCGTGCTGGTCGACGCGGATGAGGATCGTGTCGGCATCGCAATCGAGTGCGAAGCTCACGAGCCGCTGCGTGTTGCCGGAGGTGTCGCCCTTGCGCCACAGCTCGGAGCGCGAACGGGACCAGTACACGACCCGGCCCTCCGTGAGCGTCATGCGGAGCGACTCCTCGTTCATGTAGGCGAGCATGAGCACCTCGCGGGTGTCGTGCTGCGTGACGATGACGGGGACGAGACCGCGGTCATCGAAGGCGGTCCTGGCCACGATCTGGTCAAGCTGCTCGGACGGCACTGGGAAGGTGGCGGCGTTCAACGGACGCTCCTCCTCACGGTGACCCCGGCCTCGGCGAGGGAGTCCTTGACCTCGTCGATCGTGAACTGCCTGTGGTGGAAGACGCTCGCCGCGAGAACCGCGTCGGCGCCCGCCTCTACGGCGGGCGCGAAATGCTCGAGCGCACCGGCACCGCCTGAGGCGATGACCGGGACGGAAGAGAGCTCACGGACGAGCCTGGTGAGCTCCAGATCGAAACCGGCCTTGGTGCCGTCGGCGTCCATCGAGTTGACGAGGAGCTCACCCGCGCCGCGTTCGATGGCCTCGCTGGCCCAGGACAGCGCGTCGATACCTGTGTCCGTGCGGCCTCCGTGCGACGTCACGACGAATCCGGACGCGGTCGACGCGGAGCGTTTCACGTCAAGCGACAGCACGAGCACCTGGTTGCCGAAGGTCGACGAGATCTCGTCGAGGAGCGCGGGGCGGGCGATGGCTGCCGAGTTGACACCCACCTTGTCAGCGCCGCACGCCAGCAGGACGCGCACATCCTCGACGCTGCGCACACCACCCCCGACGGTGAGGGGGATGAAGACCTGCTCAGCGGTACGGGTGACGAGGTCGTAGGTTGTGCCCCGCCCCTCCGTCGACGCCGTGACGTCGAGGAACGTGAGCTCATCCGCGCCCTGTTCTGCGTAGCGGGCCGCGAGCTCGACCGGATCACCGGCGTCCTGGAGGTCGAGGAAGTTCACCCCTTTCACCACGCGCCCCGCTGCGACGTCCAGACACGGGATGACACGCGTCGCCAGGCCGGGCGACGTCCGCGGGGAGGATGAGGCGGTCATCGAGATCACATCCGGACGGCTTGCAGGGCCGTCACGATGATGGCCTTGGCGCCGGCGTCCTGAAGCCGGTCCATGACCTGGTTGAGCTCGTTCTGCGGCACCATCGAGCGCACGGCCACCCAGTCGGAGTCGCGCAGGGGTGAGATCGTCGGCGACTGGAAGCCGGGCGTGATGGCAAGGGCCGCGTCGAGCTTCGAGGACTCGATGTCGTAGTCCATGATCGCGTAGCGGCGGGCGACGAGCACGCCGTCCAGGCGGCCCAGGACGCGCCTCGCCGCGTGCTCCTTCTCGGGCGTCGAGATGAGCACTGCGGTCGACTCGAGGATCACGGGGCCGAAGACCTCGAGGCCGGCCTTGCGCAGCGTCCCACCGGTCGACACGACGTCGGCCACGGCATCGGCGACGCCCAGGCGGATGGCCGACTCCACGGCGCCCTCCAACGGCACGAGCTCGGCTTCGATGCCGGCCCGAGCGAACCAGGAGCCGAGAAGACCCGTGTAGCTCGTGGCGACGCGCTTGCCCTGCAGCTGGTTCACGTCCGTGAACTCCCCCGCGGGCCCCGCGAAGCGGAAGGTCGAGTCGCCGAAGTCGAGCGCCCGGACCTCCTTGGCGGCCGACTCGGTGTTCAGCAGGAAGTCGCGGCCGGTGATGCCGGCATCGAGGACACCGGACCCCACGTACGTCGCGATGTCGCGCGGGCGCAGGTAGAAGAACTCGACGTCGTTGATGGGGTCGATGGCGACGAGCTCTCGGCTGTCACCGCGGCCGCGGTATCCGGCCTCCTGGAGCATTTCATTGGCCGTCTCGGCGAGCATGCCCTTGTTTGGCACGGCGATGCGAAGCATTGTGGGAACGTCCTTGGTTCTGGGAAGTGTGCGTCGGGGGTGGATTCGCGGCGCCGGGTGTGCACCTGGGGCGCCGTCTCGGCCGCGCGCGTGCTGCGCTGGCTCGTGCACGCGGGTTGGAGTGCTGGCCGGGTCCTGCTGCCTAGAGCTTGCTGTAGACGTCGTCGAGCGTGAGGCCCTTGGCCAGCATGAGGACCTGCAGATGGTAGAGCAGCTGCGAGATCTCCTCGGCTGTCTCCTCGTCGCTCTCGTACTCCGCGGCCATCCAGACCTCGGCGGCCTCCTCCACGATCTTCTTCCCGATCGTATGAACGCCGGCGTCGAACTCTCGGACCGTCCCGGAACCCTCGGGGCGGGAGCTGATTTTCTCGGAGAGTTCTGCGAACAGCGTGTCGAAGGATTTCACAGGCACAGCGTAGTCGCTTGCCGGTCAGTGCGCGTGCGGAGCCGCCGTCGCCGCGGCGCGGAGCGCGGCGATCTGCTCGCCGGGGTCGCCTCGGAAGACCGCCGATCCTGCGACGAACGTGTCTGCCCCGTTCGCCGCTGCGAGCTCGATGGTGTCGAGGGAGATCCCGCCGTCGACCTGCAGCCAGGTCTCGAGGCCGTGTGAGCGCCGGAGCGCGTCGGCCTTCGCGAGCTTGGGCATCATGTCCGCCATGAAGGACTGCCCGCCGAAGCCTGGTTCGACGGTCATGATGAGCAGCTGGTCGAAATGGGGAAGGATCTCCTCGACGGCGCTCAACGGGGTTGCCGGGTTGATGGCGATCCCAGCGCGCGCCCCTCGCTCCCTGAGCTTCCTCGCGAGCGTCACCGGGCTCGTCGCGGCCTCCGCGTGGAACGTCACCGAGAAGACCCCCATCTCGGCGAACTGCGGTGCCCAGTGGTCGGGGTCCTCGATCATGAGGTGCAGATCGAGCGGGACCGGTGTGATCTCCTGCAGGCGCTCGACCATCGGCTGCCCGAACGTGAGGTTCGGGACGAAGTGGTTGTCCATGACATCGACGTGCGCCGCGTCGGCGGTGGAGATCCGGTTGAGATCACGCTCGAAGTTCGCGAAGTCGGCGGCCAGGATGCTGGGGTTGATGCGCGCGTTCACGGGCCGATCCTACGGGGTCTGCTTCTCGGGGTTCGCGGCAGGCGCCCGACGCAGCAGCGCGAGGAACATCGCGTCGGTGCCGTGGCGGTGCGGCCACAGCTGCACGAGCGTGCCGTCGCCGAGTGGGCGGGCGCCGAGATCGAGGTCGGGAGTGCTCGACGCGCGAGTCGCGATGGCGGCCGCGTCCAGCACCTCCGCGCCCGAGATCCGAACTGCCCGGCGGACGACGGCTGTCGTCTCCGCCTGGTGCGGCGAACAGGTGACGTAGGCCACGATCCCGCCCGGCTTGACGGCGGCGAGTGCCGCCTCGAGGAGCTCCTCCTGCAGCTGGACGAGCTCGGCCACGTCGCTGCTCTGCTTGCGCCATCGCGCCTCCGGTCGGCGACGCAGCGCGCCGAGGCCCGTGCAGGGCGCGTCGAGCAGGACACGGTCGAACGTGCCCGGGTGCGAGTCGGCGAATGAGCGGCCGTCCTCGTTCGTGACGGTGACGGGGGCCGCGAGCGGTGCGAGGGCGGCGCGCACGAGTCCGGCGCGCGCCGGCACGAGCTCGTTGGCTGTCAGCTTCGCCTGCAGCTCGGTGGCGCTGGCGGCGAGCAGGGCGGCCTTGCCGCCGGGTCCCGCGCACATGTCGAGCCACAGCTCTCCTGGCCGCACGGGTTCGGCCTCGAGCAGCGCGAGCGTGACGAGCTGCGAGCCCTCGTCCTGCACGCGGGCGCGCCCGGCCTTGACCTGCGGCACCCATGAGGGGTCGCCCGACGCGAGGGTCAGGCCGCGCGGTGAGATGCGACCCGAGACCAGGAGGTCGGGATTGGACGCGACGAGTTCATCCGGCGTGTCGAACCCGGGCAGGGACACGATGCTGACCGCAGGCGACTCGTTGTTGGCGGCGAGGCTCGCCGGGAGTTCGTCGCCGCGATGCTCCGCGGTGAGGGCGTCGCGGAGCGCGCGCACGATCCAGTCCGGGTGGGAGTGTCGGACGGCGAGGGCCCGCTCGTCGGTCAGGCCCTCGGAGACCTGGTCGAGCCAGTCGGCGAGCTCCGTGCGGGAGATCTTGCGCAGGATCGCGTTCACGAAGCCTGAGGCGCCGCGGGACGCGATGCGTGCCGCCTGCTCGACGGATTCGTTGACCGCCGCGTGGCTCGGTGTGCGCATGCTGAGCAGCTGGTGGGCTCCGAGGCGCAGCACGTCGAGGAGGGGTGGGTCGATGTCGCGGATGTCGCGACCCGACGCCTCTGCGATGATGGCGTCGTAGGTGCCGCGGCGTCGGAGCGTGCCGTAGGTCAGCTCGGTGGCGAGCCCCGCGTCGGACGGCGAGAGCCGTGCCGCCGAGATGCGATGCGGAAGCAGCAGGTTCGCGTAGGCGTCGTCCTCGTCGACCGCCCTCAGCACCTCGAAGGCCACCTGGCGTGAGCGCGTCACTCCGCGCCCGGCCGGGGGCTGATCCGGTCGTCGCCGTCCCTGGTAGGGGCTGCCACCGCGGCCGCCCGCTCCTGCGGGGCTCATGCGAGCACCAGCGTCGCTGCGTCGCGGCGACCGCGAAGCCAGTCTCTGGCAGGCATGGGCTTCTTTCCTGCCGGTTGCACGGAGAGCAGCTGGAGCGGGCTGGTTCCCGTGCCCACGAACACCTCCCTGCCGACCGCACAGAGCTGGCCGGGGCTGAGGGCGGGTGCGTCGGTCTTCCCACCCGGGCGCGCGACGCGCAGGATGCGCAGCGGTTGTCCGTCGACCTGGGCCACCGCCCCTGGCTCTGGGGTGACTCCGCGAATGTGGGCGTCGACGACGTCGAGGGGAGCCGCCCAGTCGATGGCCGAGTCGTGCTTGCCGAGCTTCGGCGCGAAGGTCGCCTCGCCAGTCTGCGGCTCGGCGCTCAGCGTTCCGGAGCCGATGGCGCGGACGGTCTCGGCGAGGAACTCCGCGCCCTCCCCCGCGAGACGCTCGAGGAGCTCGCCAGCGGTCTCGTCCTCAGCGATCGGGGACCGCTGCACAGCGAAGACGGGCCCCTCGTCGAGTCCGGCGGTGAGCTGGAAGATGGTCATGCCGGTGGTGGTGTCGCCTCGCATCACGGCGCGCTGGGCCGGGGCGGCGCCACGGAGGTCTGGGAGGAGCGAGAAATGCAGGTTGACCCAGCCGAGCGACGGCGCCGTCAGGGTCGCGGCGTCGATGAGGGCGCCGTAGGCCACGATGACCCCGAGCTCGGCACCGAGCGCCGTGAGCTCTGCCGTCACCTCAGGCGTCATCCGGTTGCTCTTGATGACGTGCAGCCCGAGCTCATGGGCGCGGGCAGCCACCGGGGACGGCGTCAGCGCCCTGGACCGGCCGACCTTGGCGTCGTCGCGCGTCAGCACAGCCACGATCTCGTGGCCGTCGTCGACCAGCGCATCGAGGCTGGGGACGGCGGTGATGGGTGTGCCGGCGAAGACGAGCCGCATAGCTGGTGCCTCTCGAGGTTGGGTGGAACGTGGAGCTGGGACGAGGGTCAGAAGATCCCCGGCGGGTCAAATCGTACGCGCAGGGTCGAGGCGTGGCCGCCGCCTCGGCCGGCGACCCGCGGGCGCCTGCTGGTGGCGGAACGCACGAGCTCGCTCTTGAGCGCCCTCGCGAGCGGCGTGCCCAGCGCGTAGCCGAACTTGATCACGACCCTGCTCCCGGCCTCCTGCGGCGTCGGCCCGAGGACCTGCAGCGCGGCGCCCGGCTGGAGCTCCGGCACCGCCTCGATGGTCGAGAGCGCCCGACGGACCTCCTCGTCAGTTCCCGTCAGCGCGACGACGCGCACAGCGGGCGGGAAGTGGAGCTCGCGGCGCTCGGAGAGCTCACGAGTCGCGTACTCGGGCTGCTGCCAGGTGCGGAGGGCGTGCGCCGCCGGCGTCTCGCCTCCGACGATGACCACCTTGGCGCTCGGGTGCGCCAGCGCGGCGGCGTTCGACCAGCCGCGGAGTGCATCCACGCCCGCGTCGAGTCGCTCCTGCGCGAGGGAGCGCTCCGTGTCGAGCAGCACGATCCCGGCGTACCCGGAGGTGGGCACGGGCTCGGCTCCCCGTGTTGCCACGACGAGGCACGGGCGGTCGTCGATGGACACCGTTTCCGAAGCGCCGTCCGCCACGACCACGCGGGTGCCTGGGAACGCACGACCGAGCTCCTCCGCGGTCCGCTCGGCTCCGAGTGAGGTGTTGCGAAGGCGCTTGTCGCCGCACTCAGGGCACTGCCACTCGGGGTGGAGGGCGTCGCACACCCGGCACGACGGTGGCGCGGACGGGCGCGCGAACTCGAGTGCCCCGCCGCAGACGCTGCAACGAGCTGGCGTGCGGCACCTGGCACAGCTGAGGCTCGGGATGTAGCCGGCCCTGACGACCTGGAGCAGTACGGGCCCGTGCTCGAGGGCGCGTCTTGCCTCCTGCCAGGCGAGGGCTGGGATGCGGGCGTGCGCGGCTGGGGTCTCCTCGGCGAGCGCCTGACTCCCCGAGATGATCTTCGGGGCTTCAGGGCGAACCAGCGGCACGGGCGTGAGCCAGTGCATGCCGACGAGACGCGCGACCTCCAGGCTCGGTGTGTGCGCGGCGAACACGAGCGTGAGCGACTCCCGTTCTGCGCGCAGCAGGGCCACATCCCGCGTGCTCGCGTACGGGGCGAGCTGCTCGGTGAAGCTCTCGTCGCCGTCGTCCCACACGAGCACTGCGCCGAGATGCGACGCGGGGGCGTAGATGACGCTTCGCGTCCCGACGACGACGCCTGGGGTGTCGTCGAGGCAGGAGAGGAAGGCGGCGTACCGCTCGGCGGGCTTGGCCCGCGTGTCGAGGCGGCGGATGCGGGGCGTCTCGAGGAACCGCCCGAGGGCCTTCAGCGCGAGCTCGACGTCTCGGTAGTCCGGGACGGCGAGGATGACGGACTCCCCCGCCCGGACCCTCGCGGCGGCCGCGGCCGAGAGAGCGAGGAGCGAGCGGGGCACGCCAGCGTCGACGCCGACGGGGGCATCGATCGCGAGCCTCGCTGCCGAACCCCTCGCGAGGAGGGCCGCCGCGTCCGGGCCGTACATGGGCACGAGCGTCGCCTCCGGGTCGTCGAGCACAGAGGCGACTGCAGGGGCGGATTGGTTCCCGGCGTCGTCGCCAGTCGCCTGCACCTCCAGCCACCGCTGCTCGACGCGCACGGACCTGGCCGGGATCGCCAGACGCAGGACATCGGCCGCGCATCCCGCCTGCCGGTCCGCAACCGCTCGTGCGAGCCCAGCGATCTCGGGAGTGAGCACGCGTGCGGTCGAGACGAGCTCGGTGATCGAGGCGAGCTTCCCCCCGTACTCGGCCGCCTGCTCGAGGGCGACCACGAAGCCCTGCAGCTGGCGGTTCGAGGTGCGGAGGGGCACCGCGACGCGCATCCCGACGCCGATCCGCTCGCGCAGCTCGACGGGGATCTCGTACTCGAGTTCCCTGTCGAGCTGCGGGAGAGGCGAGGCGACGACGACTCGCGCGACCCGCGGGAGGTCGTCGTTCATGGTGAGCTGGCTGATCAGAGGCCTGCCGCTTGGCGGAGCTCCTCGGCCCGGTCGGTGCGCTCCCACGTGAAGTCGGCCAGCTCGCGTCCGAAGTGTCCGTACGCCGAGGTCTGTGCGTAGATGGGGCGACGGAGATCGAGGTCCTCGACGAGCGCACCGGGGCGGAGGTCGAAGGTGTCCAGGATCGCCGCGATGATCTTGTCGTCGCCGACGGCGCCGGTGCCGAACGTCTCGACGTACAGCCCGACGGGCTCAGCCTTGCCGATCGCGTAGGCGATCTGAACCTCGAGTCGATCCGCGAGCCCGGCCGCGACAGCGTTCTTCGCGACCCACCGCATGGCGTAGGCGGCAGAGCGGTCGACCTTCGACGGGTCCTTGCCGCTGAACGCCCCACCGCCGTGTCTGGCCATGCCGCCGTAGGTGTCGACGATGATCTTGCGCCCCGTGAGACCTGCGTCGGCGCGGGGGCCTCCGTCGATGAAGCTGCCCGACGGGTTCACGAGGAAGGTGGGCTCGGACCCGGCGAAGCCGTTCCGCTCCAGAACGGGCCGAACGACGTGCGCGATGACGTCCTCCCGGATCTGTGCCTGCTCGAGGCCCGGGTCGTGCTGAGTCGAGAGGACGACGGTCTCGATGGAACGCGGCACGCTCCCCTCGTAGCCGACCGTGACCTGGGTCTTGCCGTCTGGCCGCAGATAGGCGACCTCGCCGGACTTCCGAACCGCGGCGAGCTGCTGGGCGAGCTGATGCGCGAGGTGGATGGGAAGCGGCATGAGCGCGTCCGTCTCCCGGGTCGCGTAGCCGAACATGATGCCCTGGTCGCCGGCGCCCTGCTTGGCGATCGCGTCCTCAGAGCTCTCAGAGCGGTGCTCCAGCGAGGTCGTGACGCCCTCGCCGATCTCCGGCGACTGCTCGCCGACGGAGATCGAGACGCCGCACGAGGAGCCGTCGAAGCCGACGTCGCTTGACGTGTAGCCGATTTCGCTGATCGTGCGCCTGACGATGCCCGCGATATCGGAGTACGCGTTGGTCGTGACCTCCCCCGCCACGTGCACCTGGCCGGTCGTGACGAGCGTCTCCACCGCGACCCGAGAGGCCGGGTCCTGCGCGAGGAGGTCGTCGAGGATGCGGTCGGAGATCTGGTCGCAGATCTTGTCAGGGTGGCCCTCGGTGACCGACTCCGAGGTGAACAGGCGAAGCGTAGACAAGAAGAACCCCTTGCGGTGAAGTTGCGGCTGGACGGTTTGGACCGGCCGGTACGGCTAGACGTTGACGAGCAGATCCAGGATGACATCGGCCACCGACACTTTGTCGCCAGTGTGACGCGAGACAACGTCGCCGGACGCTGAGAGCACGAAGATCGAGTTCTCGTCCGACTGGAACCCGAGGTTCCAGCCGACCCGGTTCACGACGAGGTAGTCGCACCCCTTGCGAGCGATCTTCGCGCGACCGAGCTCGAGCAGTGCGGAGTCGTCGGTCTCGGTCTCCGCGGCGAAGCCGATGATGACCTGCTCGCTGCCGCGGGCAGCTGAGAGATCCTGCAGGATGTCGGGATTGCGGGTGAACGTGAGCGTCAGCTCCTCGCCAGCCTGCTCTTTCTTGATCTTGCCCTCCGCCACGGTGACCGGACGGTAGTCGGCAACTGCGGCGGCCATGATGATGACGTCGTGTCGCGGGGCGATCTCGGCGCAGGCCTGCGCGAGCTGCTGGGCGCTCGAGACCGTCACGAGCTTGACGCCCTCTGGCGGACGGACCTCGGCGTTGGCCGCAACGAGCGTGACCTCCGCGCCACGGGCAAGCGCGCGCTCGGCGAGCGCGAAGCCCTGCCGCCCGCTCGATCGGTTGCCGATGAACCGGACAGGGTCCAGTGGCTCGCGCGTGCCTCCGGCGGTGATGAGGACCCGCCTGCCTCGTAGATCGCTGGCGAGTTCGGCGTCCCTGCGGCGGCGTCGCTCGCCGCGACCGGCGCTCAGGATCGTCGCGACGATCTCGCTGGGCTCGGCGAGGCGTCCGGGGCCCGAGTCGCTGCCCGTCAGCTGCCCCTCCGCAGGTCCCACGAGGACAACGCCGCGTGCATCCAGCCGCGCGGCGTTGGCCTGCGTCGCCTGGTTGAGCCACATCTCGGTGTGCATGGCCGGGGCGACGATGAGCGGAGCCGTCGACGCGAGGATGGTCGTGCCGAGGAGGTCGTCGGAGAGCCCCGCGGCGATCTTCGCCATGGAGTTCGCGGTGGCCGGGACCACCGCGATGACGTCGGCCTGCTGACCCAGCGCGACGTGCCGCACCTCGGCCACGTCGTCGAAGACGTCCGTCAGCACGGGATTGCGAGAGATGGCTTCGAAGGTCGGACGCCCCACGAACCGCAGCGCGGACTCCGTGGGGACGACGTCGACGTGGTGACCGAGGAGGACGAGGTCGCGGATGACCTGAACGGCCTTGTACGCGGCGATGCCCCCGGTGACACCGACGACGACGCGCATCGGCTGGCCGTCGGACGCGTCGGTCTCGTGGTCAGCCGGATGCGCGCCGGCGGTCTCGCTCACGGTCGTGCTATGCCTGAGGGGCGTCGTCTTCGAAGTTGATCTCGTCATCGAACACGATGACGTCGTCAGGGGTCTCGAGCGGGCGTGCCTCGACCATGACGATCTTCTGCTCGTTGATCTCGTGCAGAGCGATCGACAGGGGCTTGTCGTCGATCGAGGAGTCGATCAGCGGGCCGACATTCTGGTAGATCGCTCCGTCGTGCAGATCGGAGTAGTAGTCGTTGATCTGACGCGCGCGACGCGATGCGAAGATGACCAGCTGGTACTTGTTGTCGACTCGCTGCAGCAGCTCGTCCATGGGCGGGTCGATGATGCCCTTTGGCTTCTCAATCATGCGTGCTCCTTGTTCAGTCCCAGATGTTCGACTACGCGTGCCGCAGCCTCAGGCACGGAGTCGTTGACGACCAGTGCATCGAACTCGTCCTGGGCGGCGAGTTCGACCTTCGCGGTTTCGAGGCGCCGAGCCTGTTCTTCGGCCGATTCCGTGCCACGCCCGACGAGGCGCCGCACGAGCTCGTCCCAGCTCGGAGGCAACAAAAATACCAGTCTAGCCTCTGGCATGCGTGATCGGACCTGTCTGGCGCCTTGAATGTCGATTTCGAGGAGGACCGAGCGTCCGGAGGAGATGGCGTCGTCGATGGGTCCGCGCGGAGTGCCGTATCTGAAGGCGTTGTGCACGGTGGCGTACTCGAGGAGCTGCTCGTCGGCGACCAGCCGGTCGAAGCCATCGTCGTCGGTGAAGTGGTAGTTGATGCCGTCGACTTCACC
Organism: Pseudoclavibacter terrae; assembly: GCF_008831075.1. GTDB lineage: Bacteria > Actinomycetota > Actinomycetes > Actinomycetales > Microbacteriaceae > Pseudoclavibacter > Pseudoclavibacter terrae. The sequence continues at coordinate 528,742 of NZ_WBJX01000002.1, forward strand.
GGGACGTGGGGCACGAGTCGTGGCGGAGACCGAGAGCTCGACTTCCGGGTAGTGCTCTCGGATGTAGTTCGCGACGGTGCCCTTGCCGACGGCTGTGGGGCCGGCCAGCACGACGAGACGGCTCTCGCCGGTCTGGGCGCCGAGCCGCTCCTCCAGGAACGAGCGGAGGCGGATGCGCTGATTGCGGCCGAGGCCGCCGAGGCGCTTGGAGGGTGAGATCGCGAGCTCTTCGAGGATGCGCGCCTGCTTCGTGGCGCCGATGTGCGGGATGCTGAGCAGGAACTGCGTCACGCGGAGGGAGTGCTCGGCGGCGTGCTCGGCGGACTGGCTCGCGTCGAGCACGGAGATCGGCGAGCGGGTTCCGTTCGCCAGGGCGCGTTTGACCTCGGCGCGAGCCTGGCGCGCGAGGACAGCCGCGCGTGATGCGGCGACGCGATCGACGGGAGGTGGGACCTGGGTCATGAGAGAGCGTCCTCCAGCTCCGCGGCTTGCTGGTCGATGGCGTCGGCGATGCCGTCCTGCCCGGCGGCCAGGACGCTGCGTGACACGTTGACGATGACGGACTCCGCTGCCGCGCCGAACATCTCCCTGATGCGCGCGAACTCGGCTCCCTGGTGGCCGAAGCCTGGGGCGAGGATCGGGGTCCGGGGTGCGGCGCCGAGTCCCGTGAGGTCGACGCCGAGGAGGTCGAAGTCGACCGTGCCGCCGAGGACGACGCCGACCGAGCCGAGCGCGCCATCCGCGTGGTCGGCATTCCAGGCGGCCGCGCGCTTCGCGATGCCGCCGGCGACGGTCTCGCCCAGCTGGGAGCCGCGGTCCCGTCTGGCCGTCTGGATCGAGGTGGATTCCGGGTTCGAGGTGGCCGCGAGCACGAAGAGGCCCTTGCCGAGGCGGTCGGCGAGCTCGAGCGCCGAGGCGAGCGAGTCGAAGCCCTGATAGGGGTTCACGGTCATCGCGTCCGCTTCGAGCGGTGAGCCCTCCTCGAGCCACGCCTTGGCGTAGGCCTCGAGGGTCGTGCCCACGTCACCGCGCTTGACGTCCGCGATCACGAGCAGGCCCGCCTCCCGTGCGGCGCCGAGCACAGACTCGAGCGCCGCGAATCCGCTGGAGCCGAAGCGCTCGTAGAAGGCGATCTGCGGCTTGACGACGCCGACGCGCTCCCCAGCTGCCTCGACGACGCGGAGCCCGAACTCCCTGGCACCCGCCGCGGTGTTCGGCAGTCCCCACGCGTCGAGCAGGAACTCGTGCGGATCGATGCCGATGCACAGCCTGCCCCGGTTCTCCACGGCGTGCTGGAGTCGGGTTCCGAACCCGCCCACTCCAGCACGCGTCGCGAACGCCTCAGTCAACTAGCTGTCCCCCCTCTGGGTGTTGTACTCCTGCAGGCTCGTCACCGTGAATCCGCTTCGCAGCGCGGAGAGGGAACCGACAGCTGCGGACAGCTCCGAGATCGTCGTGAAGATGGGCAGGTCAGCCGAGACTGCCGCCGTGCGGATCTCGTAGCCGTCGGCCCGTGACGCGCGGCCGGATGGGGTGTTGATGACCATGTCGACCTCTCCCCCGTGGATCATGTCCACGATATTGCGGTCCTGGCCGGGTGTGGTGCCGTCGGGCGAATCCGGCGTGAACTTCCCGACGACCTTGGCGGTGATGCCGTGGCGCGCGAGGACGGCTGCTGTGCCCTCGGTGGCCGCGATCGAGAACCCGAGCTCGACGAACTTGGCGACGGGAAGGACGATCGCGCGCTTGTCGCGGTCGGAGACCGAGACGAACACGGTGCCCGACTTCGGCAGGCCGCCGTAGGCCGCGAGCTGGCTCTTGGCGAATGCGGTCGGGAAGTCGGTGTCGATGCCCATGACCTCGCCGGTGGAGCGCATCTCCGGCGAGAGCAGCGAGTCGACGATGCGTCCGTCCTTCGTGCGGAAGCGCTTGAAGGGAAGCACCGCTTCCTTCACGGCGACGGGGCTCGAAGCCGGCTGGTGCGTGCCGTCCTGGTCGCGGAGGAGTCCCTCGGTCTTCAGCTCGGCGATCGAGACACCCGTCATGACACGGGCGGCAGCCTTCGCGAGCTGCGTTCCGAGGGCCTTCGAGACGAAGGGCACCGTGCGGGAGGCGCGCGGGTTGGCCTCGAGCACGTACAGCTTCCCGCCAGACAGCGCGAACTGCACGTTGAGCAGGCCACGGACGCCGACGCCCTGGGCGATGGCGAGGGTCGCGTCGCGGACGTTGTCGAGGACAGCGCTCGAGAGGGTGACGGGAGGCAGCGTGCACGCCGAGTCGCCGGAGTGGATGCCGGCTTCCTCGATGTGCTCCATGATGCCGCCGATGTAGAGCTCGTCGCCGTCGAACAGGGCGTCGACGTCGATCTCCGTTGCCTCGTCGAGGAATCGATCGACCAGCAGCGGATGTGCGGGCCCGACGATCGCCTGGCCCTCGATGCGCGAGAAGTAGTCCTGCATCTGCTCTGCGTCGTAGACGATCTCCATACCGCGTCCGCCGAGCACGAAGCTGGGGCGCACGAGCACGGGGTAGCCGATGCCCGTTGCGACATCGAGGGCGCCGTCGAGGTCGGTTGCGGTGCCGTTCTCCGGCGAGATCAGGCCGGCGCGGTCGAGGACGCCGGAGAAGAGTCCGCGCTCCTCGGCGAGGTCGATCGCTGCCGGGCTCGTGCCGAGGATCGGGACGCCGGCTGCCTCGAGCCCCTTCGCGAGTCCCAGCGCTGTCTGGCCGCCGAGCTGGACGACGACGCCGAGCAGCTCGCCTGCACCGCGCTCGACCTCGACGATCTCGAGGACGTCCTCGAGCGTGAGCGGCTCGAAGTAGAGGCGGTCGCTCGTGTCGTAGTCCGTGGAGACCGTCTCCGGGTTGCAGTTGATCATGATGGTCTCGAAGCCAGCGTCCGAGAGCGCGAACGACGCGTGCACGCACGAGTAGTCGAACTCGATGCCCTGGCCGATGCGGTTCGGGCCCGAGCCGAGGATGATCACCTTGCGGCGGTCGCTCGGCGTGACCTCGGACTCCTGGTCGTAGCTCGAGTAGTGGTACGGCGTGAAGGCGGGGAACTCGCCGGCGCACGTGTCGACGGTCTTGAAGACCGGGCGGACTCCGAAGTTGTGGCGGATCGCGCGGATCTCGTCCTCGCGGCTCCCGCGGAGCTCCGCGATCTGGGCATCGGAGAAGCCGTGGCGCTTCGCGTGCCGGAGCAGGCGGGCGTCGACGACGTCTGCTGAGCTGATCTCGGCCGCGACCTCGTTGATGAGCACGATCTGGTCGATGAACCAGGGGTCGATGGCGGTCGACTCGAAGATCTGCTCCGGCGTCGCACCCTTCCAGAGCGCGCGCTGCACGTTGACGATGCGCCCGTCGGTCGGGATCTTGATCGTCTCGAGGAGCTCCTCGACGGAGACCTCGTCTGCGGCCCACGTGAACGACGATCCCCGCTTCTCGAGCGAGCGCAGCGCCTTCTGCAGCGCGGTCGAGAAGTTGCGGCCGATCGCCATGGCCTCGCCGACCGACTTCATGGTGGTCGTCAGCGTCGTGTCGGCGGCCGGGAACTTCTCGAAGTTGAAGCGGGGCACCTTGACGACGACGTAGTCGAGCGTCGGCTCGAAGCTCGCGGGCGTCACCTTCGTGATGTCGTTGGGGATCTCGTCGAGGCGGTAGCCGATGGCGAGCTTCGCCGCGATCTTCGCGATCGGGAAGCCTGTCGCCTTGGATGCCAGCGCCGACGAGCGGGACACGCGAGGGTTCATCTCGATGACGATGATGCGACCGTTCGAGGGGTCGATGGCGAACTGGATGTTGCATCCACCGGTGTCGACGCCCACGAGGCGGATGATCGCGATGCCGATGTCGCGGAGGCGCTGGTACTCGCGGTCGGTCAGCGTGAGCGCGGGGGCGACCGTGATGGAGTCACCGGTGTGGACGCCGACGGGGTCGACGTTCTCGATCGAGCAGACCACGACCGTGTTGTCGGCGGTGTCGCGCATGAGCTCGAGCTCGTACTCCTTCCAGCCGAGGATCGACTCCTCGAGGAGCACCTCTCCGGTGGGGCTCGACTGCACGCCGTCGGCGACGAAGCGGATCAGGTCCTCTTCGTTGTAGGCGAAGCCGGAGCCGAGGCCGCCCATCGTGAACGAGGGGCGGACGACGAGTGGGTAGCCGAGGTCCTCGGCGAAGCCGATCGCCTGCTCGACGCTCGTCGCGATGTGGGAGCGGGCGACTTCGGCGCCGGCCTCGATCACGAGGTCCTTGAAGATCTGGCGGTCCTCGCCGCGGCGGATCGCGTCGACCTTCGCGCCGATGAGCTCGACGCCGTGGCGCTCGAGGATGCCCTCCTCATGGAGCGCGATGGCGGCGTTGAGCGCCGTCTGCCCGCCGAGGGTGGGGAGGATCGCGTCAGGGCGCTCCTTGATGATGATCGACTCGATGATGTCCGGGGTGATCGGCTCGACGTACGTGGCGTCGGCGAAGTCCGGGTCGGTCATGATCGTCGCGGGGTTCGAGTTCACGAGGATGACGCGCACGCCCTCCTCGCGGAGCACGCGGCAGGCCTGCGTGCCCGAGTAGTCGAACTCGGCCGCCTGGCCGATGACGATGGGTCCCGAGCCGATGACGAGGACGCTCGAGATATCTGTGCGCTTTGGCATGCTTACGCGTTCTCCTGGCCGTTGGTGGGGGTGGATGGGGAGGCGAGGTGCTCGCGCACCATCTGCCTGAACTGGTCGAAGAGCGGGGCGGAGTCGTGTGGGCCCGCCGCGGCCTCCGGGTGGAACTGCACGCTGAACGCCGGGATGTCGAGGCAGCGGAGGCCTTCGACGACCTGGTCGTTGAGGCCGATGTGGCTGACCTGCGCACGGCCGAAGCCCGCCGGCGTCTCGACGGGGCCGTCGAGTGGCGCCTGGACGGCGAAGCCGTGATTCTGGGCGGTGATCTCGATGCGGCCAGAGAAGGTGTCGACGACCGGCTGGTTGATGCCGCGGTGGCCGAAGGGCAGCTTGTACGTGTCGAAGCCGAGGGCGCGGCCGAGCAGCTGGTTGCCGAAGCAGATGCCGAAGAACGGCGTGCCGTCGCGGAGGACGTTCTGCAGCAGCTCCACGTGCGCGTCGCTGGACGCAGGGTCGCCCGGCCCGTTGGAGTAGAAGACGGCCGTCGGCGCGAGCTCGCGCAGCTGGTCGATGGTCGTGGCGTGCGGCAGCACGTGCACGTCGAAGCCGCGCTCGGCCAGCGCCTTGATGGTGGCCGTCTTGATGCCCAGGTCGATGATGGCGACGGAGCCGATCCGCTCGTCGGCCGTCGACGGGTGCATGATGGGCTCCGGTGTCGAGACGCGGTCGCTGAGGTTGCGGCCCGCCATGCTCGGCTGCGCACGCACCTTCTCGAGCAGCGTGGTCTCGTCGGCCGAGGCCGCCTCGCCGGAGAAGATGCCGCCGCGCATCGAGCCCTCGCTGCGGATGCGTCGGGTGAGCGCACGGGTGTCGACGCCGGCGATGCCGACGATGCTGGTCTCGGTGAGGGCGTTCTCGAGCGTGTCCTCGGAGCGCCAGTTCGAGACGACGCGGGAGGGGTCGCGGACGACGTAGCCGTCGACCCAGATCTGCCGCGACTCCATGTCCTGGGCGTTGACCCCGGTGTTGCCGATGTGCGGGGCGGTCTGGACGACGATCTGACCTGCGTAGCTCGGGTCCGTCAGGGTCTCCTGGTACCCGGTCATGCCGGTCGAGAACACGACTTCGCCAAGCGTCTCGCCGACGGCGCCGTAGGCGTCGCCCTCGTATCGCGTCCCGTCCTCCAGGACGAGCACGGCGGGAATTGGTGGCGTCATGAGGACTCCTCGGTCGTGGGGGCTGGCGTTCGCTGCAGCGAGTGCAGCGCGGTCTTGAGCTGTTCTCGCGCGGTCGCGTCGACAACTCGGAGGGAGGTCTCGACGCTCACGCGGTCGTTCGCCGTGTCGTCGGCGGGCAGGAGCCACCGGATGATCGTGAGTCCGCCGTTCTCGACGACGCGGTCGATCGTGACGGTGCCGTCGATGGTGGCCTCGATGTCTGCCGCGGGGATGAAGAAGGCTCGTTCGCCGGCGATGCGCACGACGGGTCCTTCCCGGAGCACGGTCACCTCTGCCCTCCCCCGGAATCCGAGCGGCGGGACGACGATGCGGTCGAGGGTGTCACCCGTGCGGCTCGTGGACACGTAGTGCACGTCGTGCCAGTGCCCGAGCGGCTGCTCGGTCGACTGCGGGGGGCTCAGGGGCGTGGCGATGCCGGCCTGGGCGCGTGTCCGGCGCCGCCAGCCGAGCCACATGAGCGCGACGATGACGAGGAATGCGACGATCGTGAGGGCGGCGGGGAGTACGCGGTCGTCCATCAGGCGAGTTCCTGCTCGCGCGCTCGTGCGGCGGCGGCCGCACCTTCGGCCGAGAGGAGCACGCCGTCGTCGAGCGTCCTGGTTCCGCGATAGACCGTGTGCACGACCCGACCGGGCAGGGGCATGCCGAGGAATGGCGAGTTGATGCTCTTCCCGCCGAGCGCTGCCGTCGTGAAGTCGGCCGTCGGGGCTGGGTCGTAGAAGACGAGGTTGGCGAGCTCGCCGGCCGCGACGGGGCGTCCGGATGCGGAGTCGCCCCCGATGCGAGCGGGCGTCTCCGACATGATCCGCGCCACGTCACCCCAGCTCAGCTCGCCGGTGTCGACCATGGTGTGCTGCACGACGCGCAGGGCGGACTCGAGGCCGACCATGCCCATCGCGGCCTGGTCCCACTCGGTCTCCTTGGCGTCGACGGGGTGCGGCGCGTGGTCGGTGGCGACGATGTCGATCGTGCCGTCGGCCAGCGCTTCTCGCACCGCGAGCACGTCGTCCTGGGTCCGAAGCGGCGGGTTGACCTTGAACCGGGCGTCGTAGCCGCGCACGAGCTCCTCGGTGAGGAGGAGGTGGTGGGGTGTCACCTCAGCGGTCACGTCGATGCCGCGTGACTTGGCCCAGCGCACCACATCCACACCCTCTCGGGTGGAGACGTGGCAGACGTGCAGGCGTGAGGAGACGTGGTCGGCGAGCAGCGCATCGCGGGCGATGATCGAGGACTCGGCCACAGCAGGCCACCCGCCGAGGCCGAGCTCGGCCGAGAGCGCCCCTTCATTCATCTGGGCGCCTGCCGTGAGGCGAGGGTCCTGGGCGTGCTGGGCAACGACGCCGCCGAAGGCCTTTACGTACTCGAGAGCTCGACGCATGATGAGCGGATCGAAGACGCACTTGCCGTCGTCGGAGAACACGCGGACGCCCGCGTTCGACTGCGCCATCGCGCCGATCTCGGAGAGCTGCTCGCCCTCCAGTCCGACCGTCACGGCCCCGATGGGCCGGACATCGGCGTATCCGGCGGCGCGACCGAGCGCGGCCACCGCTTCCACGACACCTGCGGTGTCCTGCACCGGCGAGGTGTTCGCCATGGCGAAGACCGTCGTGTACCCGCCGAACGCCGCGGCGCGGGTGCCGGTCAGCACCGTCTCGCTCGACTCGAAGCCGGGCTCGCGCAGGTGCGTGTGCAGGTCGACGAGGCCAGGCAGGAGCACGAGGCCCTCGACATCGATGACGCGTTCCACGCCGTCGGCGGAGACGGATCCGGCCGGCGCGACTTCGGCGATCGTGGTTCCGGCGACGAGCACGTCGACGGGGTCGGCGCCGAGCAGCTTGGCGCCTCGATACAGCGTGGTCATGGTGCCTTTCTCGTTTCCTTGGCCCTGGTTCACGAGCCGCTCCCGTCTCGCTCGCCGGAGCAGAGCACGTAGAGCGCGGCCATGCGGACGGCGACGCCGTTCGCGACCTGCTCGAGGACCGTCGACTGCGGCGAGTCGGCGGCGATGGAGGAGATCTCCAGACCGCGGTTCATGGGCCCGGGATGCATGACCATCGTAGCCTCGGGGAGGCCGCGGAACCGGGTCTCGCCCAGCCCCCAGTTCTTGGCGTACTCGCGCGTGTTCGGGAAGAACGCGTCGTGCATCCGCTCCGCCTGGATGCGGAGCAGCATGACCGCGGTCGGGTGCGTGGCGAGCGCGGCGTCGAGGTCGCTCGTGATCGTCGCGGGCCAGGACTCCGTGCGCACGGGGACGAGTGTCGGCGGGCCGACGAGCGTGACCTCGGCGCCGAGCGTCGTGAGGAGCCACACGTTCGACCTGGCCACTCGCGAGTGCAGGATGTCGCCGACGATGACGATGTGGCAGCCGTCGAGCCCCTTGCCCCGGGCCGCGGCACGCCCGTGGACGCGTCGTCGCAGCGTGAACGCGTCGAGGAGCGCCTGGGTGGGATGCTCGTGCATGCCGTCGCCGGCGTTCAGGATGGGGGCGTCGATCCAGTCGCGCTCGGCGAGGAGCTGCGGCGCGCCGCTCGAGGGGTGCCTGATGACGACGGCATCAGCGCCGATGGCCTTGAGCGTCTGGGCCGTGTCCTTGAGCGACTCGCCTTTGGAGACGCTCGATCCCTTGGCACCGAAGTTGATGACGTCGGCGGAGAGTCGCTTCTCCGCGGCTTCGAACGAGATGCGGGTGCGCGTGGAATCCTCGTAGAACAGGTTCACGACGGTGATGCCACGCAGGGCTGGCAGCTTCTTCACCTCGCGGTCGCCGACATCCGACATGTCCTCGGCGACGTCGAGCAGCATGATCGCGTCCTCGCGGGTCATGCCCTTGGTGGAGAGCAGGTGCTTCATGCGCGCCCCCCGTCCGTGATGACGACGCGGTCGCCGCCGTCGAGCTCGGTGAGCTCGACGCCGATGCGCTCGCTGCGGGCGGAGGGCAGGTTCTTGCCGACGTAGTCGGCGCGGATGGGCAGCTCGCGGTGACCGCGGTCGACCAGCACCGCGAGCTGCACGGCACGAGGGCGACCGGTGTCGCTTAGCGCGTCGAGCGCGGCCCGCACCGTGCGGCCGGAGAAGAGCACGTCGTCGACGAGCACCACAGTCTTGCCGTCGATGCCCCCGACGGGGATGTGCGTGGGCTGCGAGACGCGCGCCGGTCCTCGACGGAGATCGTCGCGGTACATGGTCACGTCGAGGGCGCCAGCGATCTCCGCGGCGTCGACGTGCGTCCCGTTCGAGGCCTCGAAGCCAGCGATGAGGCTGGCGAGGCGCTTCGCGAGGGGAACTCCTCGGCTCGGGATGCCGAGCAGGAGCAGGTCCTTCGACCCGCGGTTCTGCTCGAGGATCTGGTGCGCGATGCGCACGAGGGCTCGTTGAACGTCGTCGTGATTCAGCACTGTTCGCTGGGGCACGTCGACCTCCTTCCCCGCCTCACTGGACGGTGTTAAAGGATGTCTGGAACTGGGGGCCGGGCCGTCTCGCCAATGGCGGTCTCGGCTCAGGCCCCCAGCCTAGCATCGGCTACTGCTCGCTGATGCGGCCGAGCACGCCGTGGATGAACTTGCCCGACGCATCCGTCGAGTACTCACCGGCGGCGGTCACGGCCTCGGTGATCGCCACGGCGGCGGGGATCTCGTCGTTGTACTTGAGCTCCCAGATCGCGACGCGCAGGATCGAGCGGTCGAGCGCTGGCATGCGCTCCAGCGTCCAGTCGCGAGCGGTCTCGACGATGTAGCCGTCGATCTCATCTGCGTGCTCGATCACGCCGAGCACGATCTCCCTCGCGTACCGCCAGCTCGCCGCGCGGTCGGGCTCATCCGCAGCCCGCTCCGCCTCCTGGCCGAGAAGCTCGGGGATCGGGGTCCCGCGGACGTCGGAGGCGAACAGGATGTCCATGGCGCGCTTGCGCGCCTTCGTGCGGGCGCTCACTAGTCGTTGACGCGGCCCAGGTAGTCGCCCGTGCGGGTGTCGATCTTGACCTTGGTGCCGGCGTTGAGGAACAGCGGGACCTGGATCTCCGCACCCGTCTCGACGGTGGCTGGCTTGGTGCCGGCATTGGAGCGGTCACCCTGCAGGCCCGGCTCGGTGTACGTGATCTCGAGGACAACCGACGGCGGGAGCTCGATGTAGAGGGGCTCGCCCTCGTTCAACGCGATCTGCACGCTCTGCTGTTCGAGCATGTACTTGGCGGCGTCGCCGACGATCTTCTCGTCGAGCGTGATCTGGTCGTAGTCGCTCTGGTCCATGAAGACGTAGCCGTCGCCGTCGCGGTAGAGGTACTGGAAGTCGCGGCGGTCGACCGTCGCGGTCTCGATCTTGGCGCCGGCGTTGAACGTGCGGTCGACCGTCTTGCCGCTGACGACCTGCTTGAGCTTGGTGCGCACGAAGGCGCCACCCTTGCCCGGCTTGACGTGCTGGAAGTCGATGACCTGCCAGAGCTGGCCGTCGATGAGGAGCACGACGCCGTTCTTGATGTCTGCCGTAGTTGCCATGGAAGTTTCTCCGTGTCCATCCCGCGGAAGAGCGGGATTCTTCAGTTTTCGGCACCTGAGTGAGGTACGCGCGAGCTGTCGGCGCGAGGCTTGCGCCCCAGCGGCCCCGCAGAAGTCTAGTGCAGGGTGTCGCGGGAGTGCCGGTTCGGCTCGCTCAGGGCGCGGATGCCCTCGAGCGCTGCCAGGTACGAGCCGGCTCCGAGCCCGGCGATGACGCCCGTCGCGACCGCCGAGATGACGCTCGTGTGCCGGAACGGCTCGCGCGCGTGGGGATTCGAGAGGTGCACCTCGATGACCGGGGTCCCCGTCTCGGTGACGATCGAGACCGCGTCTCGGAGGGCGATGGAGTAGTGGGTGAGCGCGGCCGGGTTCAGGATGACCGGGGTGCGCGCATCCGCCGCGTCGTGCAGCCACTCGACCAGCTGCCCCTCGAAGTTGGACTGGCGAGCGTCGATCTCGACGCCGCTGCCCGCGGTGGTGCGGAGGAGGTCGACGATGTCGGCGAGCGTCTGCGTGCCGTACGTCTCCGGCTCGCGGGTGCCGAGTCGATCGAGATTGGGGCCGCCGAGGACGAGGATGCGCATGCGAGTCAGTCTATCGACGGGGTCAGGCGAAGGCCGCCGTCGGGACGACCGACTCGTCCGCCGAGATGAGCTCGTTGCGCACGAACGCGTTCCAGACCCCGTTGTCGTCCACGCCGGTCGTCACCTGGTCCGCGTGGGCCTTGATGGCATCCGGTGCGTTGCCCATGGCGACGCCGACTCCCGTGAGCTGGAGCATCTCGACATCGTTGATGCTGTCGCCGATGCCGATCGTGTCCGCGCGCTCGAGCCCCATCAGATGGCACACCTCGAGGATGGCGCTCCCCTTGTTGACGCCGAGCTGCAGGAGCTCGCCGCTGTGGGGCCCGAGAACAGGGACAGTGGCGTTGATGACGTCGAAACGTCCAGCGAAGGTCTCGCGGATCTCGTCGATGGGCGTCTCCGCACTCAGGAAGCACATCTTGCCGATGTCGCCGCGAAGCAGCTCGCCCCCCTCTTCGAAGAACGTCTCGAACTGCAGGGCCCCGTCGGCCTCGACCCGGTCGGAGTCGGCGAGATCGACGGCGAGCAGCCTGCGGAGGTGCGCGCGGAAGCCGGGACTCGCGATGACCGCCGAGTCGCTCTGCACGTAGAAGTCGATCCCGGACCGGGTGAAGACGTCGATGGCGAACGTGACGTCGGCGAGCGACATCGTGCGCGAGACGCGCGTCTCGCCGCCGAACCACACGAAGCTGCCGCCTGCGCTGACGATGCCGTCGAAGCCGATGTCGAGGATCTGGGGATAGATCTCCGCGCGCGAGCGGCCCGTGCAGATGAAGACCAGGTGACCTGCGGCCCTCGCGCGGCTGACGGCCTCGACCGTCGACGGCTGGATGCGCTCCTGCTCGTCGATGAGGGTGCCGTCGATGTCGAGGAAGACGATGCGCCTGGTCAACTGTGTCCTTCTGCTGGATGCGTGCGGCCGATGCCTGCGGTGCTCCGTGGAGACGATGAGGCGGCAGCTGGGCCGTGCACCAGGCTAGACGATGCCAGCACGCCGACGGTCACGGGAGCCTGGCGGATCCGACCGTGACCGCCTAGCCTCTGAGCATGCCTGCTGACCCTGCCACCGCGGCCAGCGAGCGGGCCTCCCCGCCATCGCTCGATCGCGCGGCCAGAGCGTTGCGGGGCAGCTGGCCCGCCCTCGACGAGCGACGACTCGGCGGTTGGCTCCTCGGCTTCTCTGAGGGGTTCACGAGGCGCGCGAACAGCGTGTGGATGCTCGGCGCGGTGGAGGACCTGCAGTCGTCGGTCGGCGCCGTCGAGGAAGCGTACCGCGTGCGCGGCCTCCCCAGCCGTTTCCTCACGACCGACTCGAGCGACGTGGACGAGGTGGCGGCGCTGCGGGCGTTCGGCTACGTGACCTCGCTCTCTGGCGGGGTCCTCGCGCGTTCGCTCGGCCCCACTGACGGTCGTGGTCAGCCGCTCCCCGCCGCACATCCGTCCGCGTTCGTCTCCGTATCCGGCCCGCAGCCGCCGTCAGACTGGCTCGACGCCTGGCTGGCCTGGAACGGCCGCCGCCTGCCGAGCGACCGGCGACTCGCCCCGCGCATCCTGAGCCAGGGCACGCCGAGCTTCCTCAGCGTGAGCGTCGACCGCTCACTCGCGGCGACCGCGCGGCTCTCGGTGGTCGACGGCCTCGGGGTCGTCGACTGCCTGGTCACGGATCGGGCGAGCAGGGGACGCGGCTACGCCCGTCTGCTTCTCGAGCGTGCCCAGCACGAAGCCCTCGCGCTCGGCGCATCGTCCTGCCTGGCCATGGTCGTCGACGGCAACGACGCCTCGCTTCGGCTCTTCGAACGGCTGGGGTACCGCAGGCTCGGGGCGTTCCGATACCTGGAGGGTCCAGAACGGACGAGCTGCTGCTGAGCGCCACCCGGGAGCGGCGACCCAGGGCGGCGACGTAGGGTCCTCGAACAAGTGAGGCAGAGAGGGGCAGCTCATGCGAGAGCTCGTGTACTACGTCGCGACGAGCATCGACGGATTCATCGCCGACCCGAGCGGAGGCTTCGACGCGTTCCCGATGGAGGGCGACCACATGGCCACCCTGCTCGCGGACTACGCCGACGCGCTCCCCGCGCACGTGCTCGATGCGCTCGGGATGCGGGCCCCAGGCACGACGTTCGACACCGTCATCATGGGCTGGAACACCCTGCGGCCAGCTCTCGACGCTGGCATCGAGAGCCCGTACCCGCATCTGCGTCAGGTCGTCGCGAGCCGCGGCGACCGCCGCGTCGCTGACGACGTGACGCTCACGAGCGACCCCGTCGACGCCGTCCGACGGCTCAAAGGCGAGGACGGGCTGCCGATCTGGCTCTGCGGCGGGGGCGAGCTCGCAGGCTCACTCCGCGGCGAGATCGACCGCCTCGTCCTGAAGCGGAATCCGGTCGCCTTCGGTGCCGGCGTTCCGCTCTTCGGCCACGCCGGATACTCGCCGCAGGCCTTCACGCTGAGGGCGACGCAGCGCTTCGAATCGGGCGTGACGATCGACGAGTATGTCCGGCGCGACGAACGGCAGAGCGCCTAGCTGGCGATCTCCTGATACGCGGCGAAGAGCAGGCTCTCATCCGGCGCGCGCATGATCGTCGGACGCCCGAGGCCATCGAGGACGACGAACCGAAGCATGGCACCCCGCGCCTTCTTGTCGCGGCGCATCGTGGCGAGCAACGTCTTCCAGCGGCCGGCCGGATAGCTCGTGGGGAGGCCGAGCAGCTCGAGGATCGCCGTGTGGCGGTCCGCGGTCGCGTCGTCCAGGCGCCCGGAGAGCCTCGCCAGCTCGGCGACGAACACCATTCCGATGGAGATGGCGGCTCCGTGGCGCCACTGGTAGCGCTCCGCGTTCTCGATGGCATGCCCGAGCGTGTGTCCGTAGTTGAGGATCTCCCGCAGCCCCTGCTCGGTGAAGTCCTCCCCGACGACCCGTGCCTTGACGCGGATCGCGAGCTCGAGCACCCGAAGGAACTCCTCGGTCGTCGGGTCGGTTGCCCGCTCCGGGTCGCGCTCGATGATGTCGAGGATCTCGGGCTCCGCGATGAAGCCGGCCTTGACGACCTCGGCGAAGCCGGCCAGCAGCTCGTTTCGCGGCAGGCTGTCGAGGATCTCCGGATCGATGACGACGCCAGCAGGAGGGTGGAACGATCCGACGAGGTTCTTGCCCTCGTTCGTGTTCAGCCCCGTCTTGCCGCCGATCGCCGCGTCGACCATCGCGAGCACCGTCGTCGGCATGTGGACGACCTTGACGCCACGCAGCCACGTCGCCGCGATGAAGCCGCCGATGTCGCTCGTCGCGCCTCCGCCGATCGTGATGACGGCGTCCGACCTCGTGAAATCCGCCTGGCCGAGGATCTGCCAGCAGAACGCGGCCACCTCGATGCGCTTCGCTCCCTCCGCATCCGGGATCTCGGCGATCAGCACCTGGGTGTACTCGCCGACCAGCTGCTCGCGGACTCGTTCCGCCACGTTCGCCAGGTGAGGGGCGTGCACGATCAGGACCTTGGCGACGCCCTCGCCGAGCAGCGCCGGAACCACGGTGGCCGCGTCGCGGAACTGGCCGCCGCCGATGATGATGTCGCCGTGGGCGCCGGGAACCTCGATGATCTCAGGCAACGTCGCTTGGTCCTTCCTTGGAGTTCTGCTCCAGCCACTCCGCGATGTCTTCGACGACGCGGACCATGGGCCGGAATGAGGTGTCGAAGCTCACGTCCGCGAGACGCTCGTACGTCTCGCGGCGGGCTTCGTAGATCTGTGTCCAGCTCTCGATGCCCGTGATGAGCGGTCGCTTCGAGTTGCCGGTGATGCGCTCCGTGATGGCAGCGGGGGATGCGGTCAGCAGCACGACCGTGTGGCCCTCGAGCCGCGCCTGCGTCTCGACATCCATGACCGCCCCGCCCCCGAGCGAGAGGACCTCGGTCGTCTCGAGGTGCTCCGCGATCACGTCGCGCTCGAGTCGCCTGAACTCGAGCTCCCCGTGTGCGGCGAAGATGTCGGGAATCGCCCCGTGGCGCGCCACGATCACCTTGTCGGTGTCCGCGTAGCTCGCTCCGAGCACCTTCGCGAGCCGGCGCCCGGCCCTCGACTTGCCGGCCGCAGGCGGGCCGATGAGGACGACGCTCATACGCGCCACTCGCTCAGCGAGTCCCCCATCGGCGTCTCGTCGACGGGACCGGCCTGCAGCTCGGACTCGGAGACCGACACGTGGGACGTCCGCAGCAGCGGTGGGATGCTCTCGAGGTAGCTCTCGATGTTCCGCTTCGTCTCCGCCACCGAGTCCCCGCCGAACTTCTCCAGGATCGAGTCCGCGATGGTGAGGGCCACCATGGCCTCGACGACGACGCCGGAGGCCGGGACCGCGCACACGTCGGAGCGCTGGTGGTGCGCCGCCGCGTCCTGACCGGTCGCGACATCCACGGTGTGCAGCGCCTTCGGGACGGTCGCGATCGGCTTCATGCCCGCTCGCACGCGCAGGACCGTGCCCGTGGCCATGCCGCCCTCGATGCCGCCGGCGCGGTCGCTCGAGCGCACGATGGAGCCGTCCCTGACGTACAGCGGGTCGTGCGCAGCGGTCCCCGGACGGCGAGTCGTCTCGAACCCGTCGCCGACCTCGACACCCTTGATGGCCTGCACGCTCATGAGCGCCTTCGCGAGGCGCGCGTCGAGTCGACGGTCCCACTGCACGTAAGAGCCGATGCCGGGCGGCAGTCCCCACACGAGGACCTCCGTGACCCCGCCGAGCGTGTCGCCGCTCTTGCGGACCTCGTCGATGAGCGCAACGGCCGCCGCCGACGTCTCCGCGTCGAAGACTCGGACCGGATCGGCGTCGATCGCCGCAAGGTCGGCGTAGGCAGGCAGCGGCGCGTCGTCCGGGACACGAACCGTGCCGATGGCCAGCGTGTGACTGAGCGTCGTGATCCCCAGCTCGGCCAGGAAGCGCTTCGCGATCGCGCCGAGCGCGACGCGCGCCGCTGTCTCACGGGCGCTCGCGCGCTCGAGGACGGGGCGGGCGTCGTCGAAGCCGTGCTTCTGCATGCCGATGAGATCGGCGTGTCCGGGGCGCGGACGCGTGAGCTTCGCACCCCTGCCGGTGTCGAACACGGCGGGATCGACGGGCTCCGGGCTCATGACCTCGACCCACTTGGGCCACTCCGTGTTGCCGATGCGGATGCCGATGGGCGACCCCATCGTGACGCCGTGGCGCACGCCCGCGGAGAGCGTCAGCTCGTCCTGCTCGAACTTCATCCGCGCGCCCCGGCCGTGGCCGAGCTTTCGCCGCGCGAGGTCGGTGCGGAGATCGTCGAGGGACAGCGGGACACCTGCTGGGAGTCCCTCAAGGATCGCAAGGAGTTCTGGGCCGTGGGATTCCCCGGCCGTGAGCCATCGAAGCATTGGACTATTCTGACACGCGCAGCGCGGCGCTCCGCATCGCGGCCCGCACGTCGGCCTCTCGCGGCAGCGGTTCGGACACCCCGCGTCCGGTGAAGAGGCGCACTTGCACGAGCGCCTGCTCGAGCAGGAGCTCGAGTCCGGAGACCACCCGTCCGCCGGCAGACAGCCAGCGCGACGCGAGATTCGTCGGCCACGGGTCGTAGAGCACGTCGAAGAGGACAGCTCCGTCGACCCAGGCCTCGTCGACCAGGAGGTGGTCCTGGTCACCCGGGACGGTATTGACGACGAGCTCGGCGTGCTTGGACTCGACAGGCAGGGCGTCGAACTGGGCGAACGTCAGCACGTCCACGCCCACCCCGAGTGACGACGCCAGCGCAGCCAGCTCCCGCGCGCGCTCAGGAGCGCGGACGACGACAAGAAGCTCAGACGTGCCGAGCGATGGCAGCGCTGCGACGACAGCCGCCGCCGTGCCCCCGGCCCCGAGCAGGCGGACCCTCGGCGCAGCCTGCACACCCGCACCGTTCAGCGCTGCGACGAACCCGAGCACATCCGTGTTCCACCCACGAGCGGCGCCGCCCGCGTCCGGATCGTCGAAGACGAGCGTGTTGACGGCCCCGATCTCGACGGCAGCCGGGGCGAGCCAGGACGCGAATTCGTGCGCCTCCTGCTTGAGGGGCATCGTGATGGAGAACCCACGCCACCCCGGTCCGCGCGTCGACATGAAGTCGGCGAGCTCGCCTTCCGGAACGTCGAACCGCTCGTAGCGCCAGTCGAGCCCGAGCTCCCTGTACGCCGCGGCATGGATCGCCGGCGACTTCGAATGGCCGATCGGCGAGCCGAGGACCGCGAGCCTGGTCCCCGGCGAGGCCTCGCCTGTCTCAGCCATACTCGGGGTGATCTTCCATCCATGCGAGCCACTTGGCGACCGCGACCTCGTGCTCCTCGAACGTCTCGGAGAAGATCGTCTCCCCTGTGTCGAGGTTCCAGGTCACGAAGTACACCCATGGCCCGTCTGCGGGGTTCACGGCCGCGTCGATGGCGATGTCGCCCGGGTTCGAGATCGGACCCGCGACCATCCCAGGATGCACGTAGGTGTTGTAGATGTTCGCCGCGTCGGCGCGTTCCGCGTCGCTCGTCGAGACTCGGTGCGTGTTGCCGGTGCCGTAGGCAACGGTCGCGTCTGACTGCAGGAGCATGCCCATGTCGAGCCTGTTGAGGAACACCCGGGAGACCTTGTAGTAGTCCTCGCGGAGACCCGCTTCCTTCTGGATGAGGGAGGCCAGACGGATCGTGTCCCAGCGTGCCTCTGGCGCGACGCCGTGCTCGTCGAGTGACTGGAACATGCGGTCGACAAGCGTCTTCAGCACCGTGTTCGCGTCGACGCCGGGGTCGAAGCTGTAGGTCGCCGGGAACAGGAACCCCTCGAGCGTCGTCGCCTCTGCGGGGAGCCCGAAGTTGGCTGGGATCGCCGCTGCCTCGAGATCGGCGACGGGAATGCCGACGCCACCCTCGATGAGCGCGTAGACGTCCTGGAGCGCCGTGCCCTCCGGAATCACGACAGTCGACTCCTGGCGGTTCGCGGGGTCGAGCAGCGAGGCGAGCGCTGCTTCGGCGCTCATCTCCTCCTGCATGCCGTAGCTGCCCGGAATGAAGACGGGATCCTCGGGCTGCGCGAGCACCTCGTCCACGAAGGCGCCGGGGGACTTCACGATGCCGACCTCTGCGAGTCGCTCGCCGATGGAGGTGCCGGTATCGCCTGACTCGATGGTGAACGCCATCTCCGTGCCGTTCCCGCTGCCTTCGAAGTCGGCCGAGGACGCACCACCCCCGAACAGGCTGCGCAGCTGCGAACCGAAGCCGAACCAGACGACGGCCGCGCTCACGGCCACGACCACGACGAGCACGAGGATGACGATCAGGCTGCGCTTGCCCTGCCTGGCCGCGGCGGACTGGCGCCTGCGGTTCCCGCCGGACCTCCGCGGACTGCCGTCGCCTGCGTCCGCCTGCTTCGCGGTCTCGTCGGAGAAGAGGTCACCGAACGGATCGTCCGGGGTGAATCGCTTGCGACCTTCTTGGCTACCTGGGGGCTGGTTGTCCGTCAGAGTCCTGATCCTTTCGGGAGAGGAGCTCACCCGGCGCACGTCCGGATTGGCGCTCCGCGTCGAGCGAGGTCTGCAAGATGACGACTGCCGCCACCTGGTCGATGATGTTCCGAGATCTGGAGGCCTTCCGGCCCACGTCGCGAAGCTGTCGGCTCGCGCTGACCGTCGTCAGACGCTCGTCCACCAACCTGAGTGGAACCGGGGAGTGGGCGGCGATCTGCTCGGCCACGCCCCTCGCGTCCGCGGTCGATGCGGTCTCGGCGCCTGAGAGCGAGAGCGGGAGACCCACGATGATCTCGATGGCGTCGTACTCGACGACGAGCTCCGCGATCCGCCTGGCGTGCGCGTCGCCCTTGGCACCATCCCGCGGCACCGTCTCAAGCGGCGTCGCGAGCATTCCGTGCGGGTCGCTCCTGCTGACACCGACGCGGGCCTTGCCCACGTCGACGCCGAGGCGAGTGCCTGGGCGGATGTCAGCCATTCGCGAGTTCAGTGCGGATCGCGGCGAGCGCGTCGTCGAGGCGATCGACGTCCGTGCCGCCGCCCTGGGCGACGTCCGGCTTCCCTCCACCGCCGCCCCCGAGGATGGGCGCGGCGATGCGGACGAGGGCGCCGGCCGCGGCACCTGCGTCGCGGGCGGCCGGGTTGGTGGCGACCAAGACGATCGGCTTGCCGTTCGATGCGGCGCCGAGTGCGACGACGGCCGGGCGGTCGCCCAGCTGCTCGCGCACGGCGAGCGCCAGGGACCGGAGCTCGTCCGCGCTGCGCACCTCGCCGAGGTGCTTCGCGACGAGGACGACCCTGCCAGCGCTGCTCGCCTCGGCGGCGATCGCTGGCACCCGCTGCATGGCCTCGGCGGCCTCGAGCTCCGCGATGCGCTTCTGCGCCGTCTTGAGGCTGGTCGCGAGATCCTGCACGCGGTCAGCCAGCTGCTCGCGCGGCGCCTTGAGGCTGCTCGTCAGCTGCGAGACGATGGCGCGCTCGACGGCGAAGTCGGCGAAGGCGTCTCGACCCACGAGCGACTCGATGCGTCGGTTGCTCGAACCCACTGAGGATTCCCCCACGAGGTTGACGATCCCGATCTCCGAGGAGCTGCCGACGTGCGTGCCACCGCACAGCTCGCGCGACCACGGGCCGCCGATGTCGACCATCCGCACCCGGCTGCCGTACTTCTCACCGAACAGCGCTCGAGCGCCGAGCGATTTCGCCTCGTCGAGGTCCATCTCGCGCGTCGTGACGACGTGGTTCGCCCGGATCGCGTCGTTCACGATGCCCTCGAGCTCGGCCTTCGTGTCGTTCGTGAGCGCCTGACTCCAGGAGAAGTCGAGGCGCAGGTAGCCGGCCTTGTTGTATGACCCGGACTGGTGCGCATCAGGTCCGAGCACGTCGCGGAGCGCGGCGTGGAGGAGGTGCGTCGCCGTGTGCGCCTGGTTAGCGCTCCGGCGGTACCCGGCATCGACGATCGTCTCGACGCGGTCGCCGACGGCCACTTCACCCGAGGCGATGGAGACGGTGTGGCTCACGAGACCGGCGATCGGTCGCTGGACGTCGACGACGTCAGCCACCAACCCCCGAGCTGCTGAGGTGATCTGGCCTGAATCGGCTTCCTGTCCGCCCGATTCCGCGTAGAGCGCGGTGCTCGCGAGGATGAGCTCGACCTGCTGACCAGCGCTCGCGCTCGCAGCCGGATGCCCGTCGACGATGAGGCCGAGCACCTCGCTCTCATGGGCCAGGTCGGTGTACCCGACGAAGGCGGTCTCGCCGAGGGAACGGAACTCGCTGTACACGGAGACGTCGGCCAGGGCGGAGCGCTTGGACTTCGCATCCGCCTTCGCACGCGTGCGCTGCTCGCTCATCAGCCGCTCGAACGCCTCGCGGTTGACGCTGACGCCCGCCTCCTCGGCGATCTCCACGGTGAGGTCGATGGGGAAGCCGAACGTGTCGTGCAGCTTGAACGCGGTCTCTCCCGAGAGGTGCTGCACGCCGCTTGCACGGGTCTCGGTCACCGCGGTCTCGAGGATGGCCGTGCCAGCTGCGAGCGTGCGGAGGAAGGTCTCTTCCTCGGCGTAGGCGAGACGAGCGATGCGCGGGAACTCGTCCACCAGCTCCGGGTAGGCGTCCTTCATCGCTTCCTTCGAAGCGGGCAGGAGCTGCGGGAGGCTCGCGCCTTCGAACCCGAGGAGGCGCATGGCTCGGACGACACGGCGCAGGAGGCGTCGCAGGATGTACCCGCGTCCCTCGTTGCCCGGCTCGACCCGGTCGGCCATGAGCATGAGCGACGAGCGCACGTGGTCGGCTACGACGCGCATGCGCACGTCGTCCTCGTGGGAGGCGCCGTAGGCCTTGCCCGAGATCTCGGCAGCCTTGTCGAGGACCGGGCGCACCTGGTCGATCTCGTACATGTTGTCGACGCCCTGCTTGATGAAGGCGATGCGCTCGAGCCCCATGCCCGTGTCGATGTTCTGCTTCGGGAGGTCGGCGACGATCTCGTAGTCGTCTTTGGTCGTGCCCTCGCCGCGCTCGTACTGCATGAACACGAGGTTCCAGATCTCGACGTAGCGATCATCATCGGTCGCCGGTCCGCCGTCGGCTCCGTACTGCGGGCCACGGTCGAAGAAGATCTCAGAGCACGGCCCGGCGGGGCTGCCTGGGCCGCCCGCCGACCAGAAGTTGTCCTTCATGCCGAGGCCCTGGATGCGTGCATCGGGGAACCCCGTGACCTCGCGCCAGATGCCGCGTGCGACGTCGTCCTTCTCGTAGACCGTGATCCACAGGTCTTCCGGCCTGAATCCGAGCCCACCCGCACTCTCGGGCGTGGTCAGCAGCTCCCACGCGAACTCGATCGCACCCTGCTTGAAGTAGTCGCCGAACGAGAAGTTCCCGCACATCTGGAAGAACGTGCCGTGCCGGGGGGTCTTGCCGACCTCCTCGATGTCGTTGGTCCTGATGCACTTCTGCACGCTCACCGCGCGGTCGAACGGCGCTGGGACGACTCCCGTGAAGTACGGGATGAACGGAACCATGCCGGCGATCGTGAACATGATCGTCGGGTCGTCGCTCACCAGGGGCGCTGAGGGGACTGCGGTGTGCCCCCGCTTCTCGAAGAAGTCGAGGTAGCGGCGACGGATCTCGGCGGTTTGCATCGTGCTGTGTGGCTCTTTCTGTGGCGACTGGCGACGGGCGACGAGGTCCCCCGGACGGTGGGTGGGGTGTCGCGCTACTTGATGTCGGCGATGGCCGCGGTGAGGTCCTGCGTGCGGGCGCGGTAGCCCTCCGCCACGGCTTCGGTGAACTCGTCGACGCGCTCGTTCACGCCGGAGAAGAACCTGCGGCCTGCGGGGGTCGAGTTGACGAGGTGGGCGAGGGCGAAGCCTGCGGCGATGCCGCCGATGATGCTGAGCGCTGTGCGCATGAGATCTCCTGGAACGTGGTGAGCGGGTGTCTGGCGGGTCAGCGTGTTGCGCGCGGCTTCGGCTTCTTCGGCTTCGAGGCGGACTTGACCGTCGCTGGTCCGTCGCTCTTGAGGCTCGAGATGCCAGCGCGGACCGCTGCGGAGAAGCCGGCGAGCTTGATGAGCGGGCCACCGACCGTCGCCGCCGTGAGCGCGACGAGGCTGGACACGTTGCTTGTCGTCTCGGAGACGTGCGTCGTGATGCTGTCGATCTTCGCGAGCTGCTTGTTGGCCTCGAGGACGGTGACCTGCGTCTCGGCGAGCGTCGGCGTGATCGCATCGACGGATTCGCGGATGCCGCTGCGCACCTCGTCGAGCACTCCCCCGAGCTTGAGCAGCGGCACCGCGAGCAGAAGGACGAGGATGAGGAAGACTCCGGCCGCGATGAGGCCGGCGATGTCGCCACCAGACATGGTGCTCCTTAGTGAGCGCGGCGCGTCGCCGCGCGGGTAGACGAGCGCCGCAGCGCCGCAGGACAGACAAAAGGGCGGGTCATCTCGCGATGACCCGCCCCTATGTTAGTTGGCTCCGGCGGCTCGGGTCGCCCCGAACTGCCAGTTCCGGCGAACCGGAGCGCCAGCTTGGCTAGCGAGCAGCGTAGTACTCGACGACGAGCTGGACTTCACACGTCACCGGGACCTCGACGCGCTTCGGGCGACGCACGAGGCGCGCCTGGAGCGTTGCGAGGTCGACATCGAGGTACGCGGGGAGCTTCGGGAGGACGTCCGCGTGGCCACCGGCTGCGGCGACCTGGAAGACCTCGAGGGCCTCCGAGCGCTGCTTGACCTGGATGAGCTGTCCCGGCTTCACGCGGAAGCTGGGGCGGTCGACGAGCTTGCCGTCGACGAGGATGTGGCGGTGCACCACGAGCTGACGAGCCTGAGCCGTCGTGCGGGCGAAGCCCGAACGCAGGACGAGCGCGTCGAGGCGCATCTCGAGCAGCTCGACGAGGTTCTCACCCGTCAGGCCTGCCGCGCGACGCGACTCTTCGAAGACGATGCGAAGCTGCTTCTCGCGGAGCCCGTACTGGGCGCGCAGGCGCTGCTTCTCGCGCAGACGGACGGCGTAGTCGCTGTCGGTTTTGCGACGCGTGCGGCCGTGCTCGCCCGGTGCGTACGGGCGCTTCTCGAGCGCGCGCTCTGCCTTCGGAGTGAGTGCGATGCCGAGTGCGCGGCTGAGGCGCACCTTGCTGCGTGAACGTGAGGTCTTGGACACAATTGCCTTTCGAGCGAAGTTTGGCGCGCGTGAGCGCGCAGAAATGAAGTTGCTCTCCGCCAAGGCCATGCCCCGGCGTCAAACTTGAGCAGTGTCGCGCGTGCGTCGGCTACAGACTGCACGCCTTACTCTCGGACGCGCAGCCGCACGCGGTCCCGGGACGTAGACCGAGAAAGACTAGCACAGTGCGGCGTGCCGTCAGGTACCCGGCTTGGTGATGGCGCGGAGCTTCTCGAGCCTGGCAGCGATCTCGCGCTCCTCGCCGAAGCGGGTGGGCGAGTAGTACTCGCGCTGGCTCAGCTCGTCGGGGAGGTACTGCTGCTCGGAGACACCGCGCGCGTCGTCGTGCGGGTACTTGTACCCCTTGCCGTGACCGAGGCGCTTCGCTCCTGCGTAGTGCGCGTCCCGAAGGTGCTTGGGAACGCGGCCGATGCCGCCCGCCTTGACATCGGCGATGGCGGCGTTGATGCCGGAGTAGGCGGCGTTGGACTTCGGGGCCGTGGCGAGGAACACCGTGGCCTGGGCGAGCGGGATCCGCCCTTCTGGCATTCCGATGAGCTGCACGGCATCCGCCGCGGCGACTGCCATCTCGAGTCCGCGCGGTTCCGCGAGTCCGATGTCCTCGCTTGCCAGCACGATGAGGCGCCGGGCGATGAAGCGCGGGTCCTCCCCCGCGACGATCATCCGCGCCAGGTAGTGGAGCGCAGCGTCCGGGTCGCTCCCTCTGACGGATTTGATGAACGCGCTGATGACGTCGTAGTGCTCGTCGCCGTCCCTGTCGTAGCGCAGGAGCGCCTGGTCGGAGGCGCTCGCGACGAGCTCGGCGTCGATGGTCGTCTGCTCGGAGGCCTGCGCTGCGGCGGCCGCCGCCTCGAGTGTGGTCAGCGCGCGTCGCGCATCGCCGGAGGAGAACTGGACGATAGCCCGTTTGGCGTCGTCTGCGACCTCGAAGACCCCGGAGAGTCCTCGCTTGTCGGTTGCGGCGCGGTCGATGAGCTCGATCAGATCCGCCTCGTCGAGCGGTTGCAGCGTGAGCAGCAGGCTCCTGGAGAGCAGCGGGCTGATCACCGAGAACGACGGATTCTCCGTCGTGGCTGCGACGAGCGTCACCCAGCCGTTCTCAACGCCTGGCAGGAGCGCGTCCTGCTGCGCCTTCGTGAACCGGTGGATCTCGTCGAGGAACAGCACCGACTGGATGCCGTAGAGGTCGCGTTGCGTGAGCGCCTCATCCATCACCTGGCGGACGTCCTTGACGCCGGCCGAGATCGCGGAGAGCTGGGTGAACCGCTTGCCGGAGGTGTGCGCGATCGCCTGCGCGAGTGTCGTCTTGCCCGTTCCCGGCGGACCCCAGAGGATCACGGAGGTGCCGGCTCGTGCGTCCTGCTCGGGGGATGCGAGCGCGCGGAGGGGCGAGCCCGGCCGCAGGAGGTGCCGCTGGCCGACGACCTCGTCGAGAGATCGCGGGCGCATCCGCACCGCGAGGGGCGCGGTTGTCCCCGCCAGGCTTGGCGCGTCACCGGTCATGAGGCCCGATGTTAGTAAACTCCCCTCTGGTGCCTGCACGGCATGCTGAGGACAAGCGAATGAGGCACAGTGGCAACTTCGGAGAAGAACACGCGTGAACAGCGCCGGCGTACCCGCGAGTACGAGGCGCGCGTCGCCGTCCACGAACGGGGTGTCCGACGTCGGAGTCGAGACAACCGCGTCTGGACCGTCGCGCTCGTCGTCGTCGCGCTTGTCGTCGGCGCCCTGCAGGTCTTCTACTTCACGGGTGGCCCCGGTGCCCCGGCCCCCGCAGCGGACGCGACCTCGACGCCCGCCGCCACGCCCGCCGGAGAGGTACCGGACCCCGCCATCGCCGAGGCGCGTACCTGGACGGGCGAGCTGACCTTCAACGACGACCTCACGCTCGGCATCGAGCTCGACGGTGCGGCGGCTCCCCAGGCGGTCGCGAACATGGTCTCCCTCAGCGGTGAGAACTACTTCACCGACACGTCCTGCCACCGCCTCACGACCGAGGGGCTCTTCGTGCTCCAGTGCGGCGATCCGACCGGCAGCGGGACGGGTGGGCCCGGCTACAGCTGGGGCCCGATCGAGAACGCACCGGAGGACGGGGTCTACCCGGCCGGCACCATCGCCATGGCCCGCCAGGGCGGCAACGCCGAGAGCATGGGGAGCCAGTTCTTCATCGTCTACGAGGACACGACCCTCCCCGGTGACGCGGCTGGTGGGTACACCGTCATGGGTCAGGTCACGGACGGACTCGACCAGCTCATCTCGGGCATCGTGGATGCTGGCGTGGACCCCGCTTCAGGGGGCGGCGATGGTGCGCCCGTCGCACCTGCGGTGATCACGTCGCTCACCCTCGAGTAGCGGGTCGGACCGCCCGGACGCGGCGACAGGGCTCCCCGCCGCCTCCGGAGACTGGGCATGCGCTGGTGAACGAAGCGTCCGCAGTGTCCTAGCATGGGGAGTCAGTCGCGCAAGCTGCGCAAACGCCTACCGTGAGGGAATACCCGCCATGTCTGCACTCCCCCAGAACCCGTGGGGCCGCGTCGAAGAAGACGGCACCGTGTACGTGATCGAAGAAGGGACTGAGCGCAAGGTCGGCCAGTACCCGGACGGCACGGCTGAGGAGGCTCTCGCGTACTTCGTCCGCAAGTTCTCTGACCTCGAGGGTCAGGTCTCGCTGCTCGAGCAGCGCGTCAAGAACGGCGCCCCGGCCTCCGACATCGCGAAGTCGGCCAAGCACCTCAGCGCGCAGCTGAGCGACGCGAACGCCGTCGGCGACCTCGCGGCGCTCCGGTCGCGCCTCGAGGCGCTCGGTGGGACGGTCAGCGAGCTCACCGAGCAGCAGCGTGAAGCGCAGCAGGAGGAGATCGCCGGGGCTCTCGCGGAACGCGAGGCGATCGTCGTCGAGGCTGAGCGCCTTGCCGCTCAGCCCCCAGCCTCCATCCAGTGGAAGCAGACGACGGCGAGCATCGACGAGCTCTTCACGAAGTGGAAGGCGCACCAGCAGGATGGGCCGCGTCTGCCCAAGGCAGAGGCCAATGCACTCTGGAAGCGCTTCCGTGGTGCCAGGAGCACGCTCGAGCGCGAGCGTCGTGCCTTCTTCGCCGAGCTGGATGCCAGCCACAAGACCGCGCGGGATGCGAAGACGAAGATCCTCGAGCGCGCCGAGGCGCTCGCCCCTCGCGGCGCGGACGGCGTTGCCGAGTACCGCCGCCTGCTCGACGAGTGGAAGGCCGCTGGCCGCGCGGGTCGCAAGTACGACGATGCGCTGTGGAACCAGTTCAAGGCGGCCGGAGACGTGCTCTTCCAGGCGAAGGGCGAGGTCGACGCGGCCGAGAACGTCGAGTACGCCGCGAACTACGAGGCGAAAGCCGCGCTGCTCGAGGAGGCCACGCCGATCCTCCAGATCACCGACCGTCGCGCGGCACGCGAGAAGCTCGCCGACATCCAGCGACGCTGGGATGAGATCGGTCGTGTCCCCCGCGAGAACTTCAAGGCGACGGAGGACCGTCTCCGCGCGATCGAGCAGCACGTCCGCAAGCTCGACGACGACCACTGGCAGAAGTCCAACCCGGAGCGTCAGGCGCGGAGCCAGGGCATGCACAGCCAGCTCACCGAGGCGATCGAGAAGCTCGAGGCCGAGCGTGCCGCCGCGGAGGCCCGCGGCGACACGCGTGCCGTGAAGGAAGCCGAGGAGGCGCTCGAAGCCCGCCGCGTGTGGCTCGGAGCCATCGGCAGCTAGAACGTCGAACGCTGTCCACAGCTCACCGAGCTGACCGGCGATACGGCCACCATGTGAGGCAGGATGCGAGAGTGCATCCTGCCCCACTTCGTCTGCTGCCCGATGCAGAGCTGCAGGTCATGTTGCGCGACGGCGTCGTCGTGCGCTTCGGGCACGACTGCGCACTCGCGTACGCGTCCGTGGCAGACCGCCTCACGCCGGCACACCGAGCGGCGTCGGTCGTGCCGCTGGTGACGGGAAGCGCTGCCGTGGGCGGGGCCTCAGCTGTCTGGGTGCACACAGGCGGACCTGCACCGTCAGCGCTGACCATCTCCACGCAGCGCGGAGCGCGTCCACCCAAGCAGCATCTCGTCGGCGTGCGCTATCGGTCCACCGCGCCCCCGGACGCGGCGGTCCGGCTCGTTGGCGGCGTGCGCGTCGTCGTGCCGTGGCTGGCTCTGCTCGACCTGCTGCACGACCCGGGAACCGAGCAGGCGACCATCGATGTCGCCGTGCGGCGGCTCGACCTGGATCCCGTCGAACTGCTCGCGGCCCGCGTCACGCTGCGTCGGCCGTTCGCCGCCCTGGCGAGGAGGCGTGCGACGTTGGCGACGGCCGCTACTGGGTCTTGACGCGGTACACGTCGTAGACGCCGTCGATACGACGCACCGCGTTGAGCACGCGGTCCAGGTGCGTCGTGTCGCCCATCTGGAAGGAGAACTTGCTGATCGCGAGGCGCGCCTTCGAGGTGTGCACGGTCGCCGAGAGGATGTTGACGTGGTGCTCGCTCAGCACCCGTGTGACGTCGCTCAGCAGGCCAGACCGGTCGAGCGCCTCGACCTGGATGTTGACGAGGAACACGCTCGACGAGCTCGGCGCCCACTGGACTTCGATCATGCGCTCCGGCTCGCGGAGGAGGCTCGCCACGTTGTTGCAGTCGGCCCGGTGCACGGAGACGCCCTGCCCGCGGGTGACGAAGCCGAGGATCTCATCACCCGGAACGGGAGTGCAGCACTTGGCGACCTTGACGAGGATGTCGGGCGCGCCGCGCACGAGCACTCCGGAGTCGCTCGTCGTGGGGATGGTCGTGCCTGGCGTGAACTGCGGCGCCTCGTCGGCGGCCGGGACATCCTGCTCCTGACGGAGCGCGGCCTGCAGCTTCTCCATGACGGACTGCGTGGAGACGTGTCCATCGCCGACCGCCGCGTAGAGGGCGGTCACGTCGAGGTAGCGCAGGTTGGAGGCGACGGACGAGAACGCCTCCTGGACGTGGTCCTTGTTGAGCGGGAGCCCCGCTTTGCGCAGTGCCTTCGCGACGGAGTCCTTGCCCTGCTCGATCGCCTCGTCGCGGCGCTCCTTCGAGAACCACTGCCTGATCTTGTTCTTCGCCCTGGCGCTGGCGACGAAGGTCAGCCAGTCCTGCTTCGGTCCCGCGTCCGGGTTCTTCGAGGTGAACACCTCGACGACGTCACCGTTCTGCAGCTTGGAGTCGAGCGGGAGGAGCCGCCCGTTGACCTTCGCGCCCATCGTCCGGTGGCCGACGTCGGTGTGGATGGCGTACGCGAAGTCCACGGGTGTCGCTCCGGCGCTGAGACCGATGACCTTTCCCTGCGGAGTGAAGACGTAGACCTCCTTCGCGCCCAGGTCGAAGCGCAGCGAGTCGAGGAACTCCCCCGGGTCCGTCGTCTCCTGCTGCCAGTCGCTGAGGTGCTTGAGCCAGGCCATCTCGGTCCGGGTCTCATCGGCCTTGTCCTGCTTGCCCGACTGGGCGTTCTGCTTGTACATCCAGTGCGCCGCGACACCGAACTCGGCGCGACGGTGCATCTCGACGGTGCGGATCTGGATCTCGACCGGCTTGCCGTCCGGCCCGATGACCGTCGTGTGCAGCGACTGGTAGAGGTTGAACTTGGGCGTCGCGATGTAGTCCTTGAACCTGCCGGGCATCGGGGTCCACCTTGCGTGGATCGCTCCGAGGACGCCGTAGCAGTCGCGGACCGAGTCGACGATGAGCCGGATGGCGGTGAGGTCGTAGATCTCGTCGAAGTCCCGCCCGCGGACGATCATCTTCTGGTAGATCGAGTAGAGCTCCTTGGGGCGCCCGTAGACGTCGCCGCGCATCTTCAGCTGGCGGAGGTCGGACTGCACCTCGGCGATGACGCGCTGGACGTACTTCTCGCGCTCCGGCTGACGGTGAGCGACGAGGTTCTTGATCTCTGAGTAGATCTTGGGGTTGATGACGGCGAACGAGAGATCCTCGAGCTCGTTCTTCATCGCCTGGATGCCCATCCGGTGCGCGAGCGGGGCGTAGATCTCCAGGGTCTCCTTGGCCTTGCTCTTCGCCTTCTCCGGCGACATGAAGCCCCACGTTCGGGCGTTGTGGAGACGGTCGGCCA
Source organism: Pseudoclavibacter terrae (assembly GCF_008831075.1). Classification (GTDB taxonomy): domain Bacteria; phylum Actinomycetota; class Actinomycetes; order Actinomycetales; family Microbacteriaceae; genus Pseudoclavibacter; species Pseudoclavibacter terrae. The sequence continues at coordinate 557,934 of NZ_WBJX01000002.1, forward strand.
GCTTGATCACGAGGACGCGGATGTCCTTGGACATCGCGACGACCATCTTCCGCACGGTCTCCGCCTGCGCGTTGTCGCCGTATTTGACCTTGTCGAGCTTGGTGACGCCGTCGACGAGCATCGCGATCTCGTCACCAAAATCTGAGCGGAGCTCGTCGAGCGTGTACTCCGTGTCCTCGACCGTGTCGTGGAGGAGGGCCGCTGCCACGGTGATCGAGCCGATGCCGAGGTCGGCGAGGATCTTGGCGACCGCGACCGGGTGGGTGATGTACGGCTCACCGCTGCGTCGGAACTGCCCCTCGTGCGCATCCTTCGCGACCTCGTAGGCGCGCTGCACGAGCGCGGTGTTGGCGCGGGGGTCGTGCTTCCTGAGCGATTTGAGAATCGGCTCGAGAACGTGCACAGGCTGCTTCGCGAACATTCTCGGCATTCGCCAGCGCAGCGAGGAAACTTCGCTCATGCAGCACCTCCATATGCATCATCACCCTGGCCTGCGTGAATACGCGGACCAGGGTGATGACAAGTTATCACCGTGCGGACGGTCGTCAGGACGCCGATGCCTTCGACGCCGACTCGGATGCCTCCGGGGTCTCCGCGTCGTCGTCGAGAGCGTCGCCCTCCACGTCGCCGCCATCCTTCTGCGTGCGAGCGCGCGCTGCCAGAATGCGCTTGTCGGTGCGTGCGATCTCCGGCTCTCGCGAGCGGAGCGCCGCGTAGAGCGGGCCGGCGACGAAGATCGTCGAGAGGGCCCCGACGAAGATGCCGATGAACAGTGCGAGCGCGATGTCGCGGAGCGTGCCGGCTCCCATGAGGAAGGCGCCGATGAAGAGGATGCCGCCGACCGGGAGGAGCGCGACGACCGACGTGTTGATCGAGCGCACCAGCGTCTGGTTGATCGCGAGGTTGACGAGTTCGCCGAAGGTCCGGGAGGACTCCGCGTTGTAGTCCTCGGCGTTCTCGCGGATCTTGTCGAACACCACGACGGTGTCGTACAGCGAGTAGCCGAGGATGGTGAGGAAGCCGATCACGGCCGCCGGGGTGACTTCGACGCCGGTGATGGCGTAGACGCCCGCCGTGACGACGAGGTCGTGGGCGAGGGCGACGAGCGCCGCGATGGACATCTTCCAGGTGCGGAAGTACAGCGACATGAGGATGGCGGCGATCGCGACGAAGACCGCGAGGCCGATCACCATCTGCCTGGTGATGTCCTGGCCCCAGGATGGCCCGATCGTCGACAGGTTGACGTCCTCGACGGGAACGGAGTAGGCCTCAGCGAGCTGCGCGCGCAGCTCGGTGTTGGCCTCTTCGGACAGGGAGTCGGTCTGGACTCGGATGCCGCCGTCGCCGAGGACGGCGACCTTGGCGGGCGTGGGCGTGAACTCGGCCGCCGCGGCGATGGCGGGCTCCTGCTCGTCGGTCGCCGGCTGCGAGACGAGGAACTCCGAACCGCCGGTGAACTCGATGCCGAGTTCGAGGCCACCCCGGAGGATCGGGACGAGGATGGAGATGAGGACGGCGATTCCCGCGATGGAGAACCAGATCTTCCGCCTGCCGACGAAGTCGATCGAGCGTTCACCGGTGTACAGGTCGTTGCCGAGCGTCTGGAACTTGCTCATCAGGCCTTCTCCCCCTTGCTTGTCGTCGACGTCTGCTCCGCCGCAGGCGTTCCTGCGCTCACGAGGTCGTCGACTCCGCCCTTCTTGGCGGCTTCCGCCTTGCGCTCGGCGAGGGTCTGGCGCTTCGTCGCCTCACGCGACGCGCCGCGCTTCTTCTGCTCGGGGGTGCGGAACGTCCCGCGACCGCGGTAGACGGCTCCGAGCGAGCGCGGGTCGAGGCCGGATGCCGGATGGCCGTCTGCGAAGAACGACGTCCGTGCGAGGAGTCGCATGAGCGGGTGCGTGAAGAGGGTCACGACGATGATGTCGATGATGGTCGTGATGCCGAGGGTCAGCGCGAAGCCGCGCACGTTGCCGACGGCGACGAACAGGAGGACGATCGCGACGAGGAAGTTGACGGCGTCGGATGCGAGGATCGTGCGGATCGCGCGCGTCCATCCGCCTTCGACGGCGGAGACGAGTCCCTTGCCGTCTCTCAGCTCATCCTTGATTCGCTCGAAGTACACGATGAACGAGTCCGCCGTGATGCCGATGGCGACGATGAGGCCCGCGACACCCGCGAGTGACAGCCGGTACCCCTCTTGGTTGGAGAGGTAGGTGACCACGATGTAGGTCAAGGCCGCGGCGATGACCAGCGATGCCACGGTGACGAGCCCGAGCGTCCGGTACTGGAAGAGCGAGTAGACCACGACGGCGGCGAGTCCGATGAGGCCCGCGATGAGGCCGTTCACGAGCTGCGAGCTTCCCAGCGTGGCCGAGATGGTGGAGGTCGACTGCGCGACGAAGTTGAACGGCAGCGCGCCGAACTTCAGCTGGTCGGCGAGGGCCTTCGCGCTCTCCTCGTTGAAGTTGCCGGAGATCTGCGGCTTGCCGTCGGTGATCGCGGCGTTGGTGGTCGGTGCGACGATGACCTGGTTGTCGAGCGTCACAGCGAACCTGTTCTGGTTCTCCGTGAGGCCGACGAGTCGCTCGGTCACCGCAGCGAACTCCTGGGTGCCCTGCGCGTCGAACTCGATGTTGACTGCCCACTGGTTCGTGGTCGCGCCCGTGCTCGTCGTGGTGAGACCGCTCGTGGCGTCGGCGATCCGCTCTCCGGTGACCTCCACGGGGCCGAGGACGTACTTCTCCGTGCCCGTGTCGTCGCACGTGATGAGCGGCTGGGTCGGGTCGATGTCGGCGGCCGGAGCGAGGTCGGCGCAGTTGAACTGCAGGAAGTCGACGTACATCTGCTCGGTGACCCAGTTGAGGTCACTTGCGTCGGTCGGCTCGGCGGTGGGCGTGGTCGACAGCTCTTCAGGCAGCTGGTCTGCCGGGATGGCCTGGGTGTTCGCGGCCTGGTCGGCGACGAGCACGGCGCGGAACTCGAGCTTGGCCGAGTTCTCGATGCGGTCCCGGGTGAGCTGGTCCATCTCGCCGGGCACGGAGACGACGATGTTGCGTCCGCCCTGCGTGGTGATCTCGGCCTCGGAGACACCGGAGGCGTCGATGCGCTGGCGGATGATGGAGACCGCCTGCTGCATCTGCTCAGATGACGGGTCGGCCTGCCCCTCTGGAAGCTGGGCGGCGAGCACGACCTGGGTGCCGCCCTCGAGGTCGAGCGCGAGGCGCGGGGTCCACTGGCCGCCCTGTGTGGCGACGGCCAGCCAGTTGAGGCCCACGAGGGCAAGGATGAGGATCAGGAGCCACGTGAGCGTGCGCCAGGCGCGCTGGACGATGCCAGCACCCCGACCACGACGCGCCGATGACGTTGTCGACTTCGCCAAGAGAGTTCTGCCTTCTGACCTCAAGACGAGGCCCGTGCGTGAGAGGTGAGGGAGTCGCCTACGCCTTGTTGGTGTTCGGTCCGGACTCGGAGCCGTTGTCGCCGTCGCGACGGTCTGCGTCCGCGGCGTCGCGGTGCTCGGGCTCGGTGGTGGGGAACTCCTCCACGGTCTCCTCGACGGAGAGCGCGGATGCGTCGTCCGGGACGGACGGGGTGAGGATGTTCGCGATCGTCATCGAGTGCACGCGGAGTCGCGTGCCCGGCTCGGACTCGATCGTCGTGATGTTGTTGTCGTCGTCGATGTCGACGATGGTGCCGTACACGCCGCTCTGCGTCATGACGTCCGCACCGATGACGGCGCTGCTGCGCATCTCCTGCTGCTGCTGGGTCCTCTTCTTGTTGCTGCGCCACATGAAGAAGATCATGACGCCGAGGAGGACGAGGGGAAGGAGGAGCGTGAGATCCATATGTGGGTGCCTTTCTGGCAGTCCGTACTACGACTATGCACGCCCGGAACGACGGCAAACGCATCTAGTGTACGTCGCGGTCGTGCGGATGTCGCTCAGCCAGTGATCGAAGGTTGGCGGGAGGGCTAGATATCGAGGCGGGGGCCTTGCGGCACGGCGCCGCCTGGCAGCGCCCGGCCGAGGTGCGCGTAGGCCTGCTGCGTGGCGACGCGGCCCCGCTGCGTTCGCGTGACGAGTCCGGTGCGGACGAGGAACGGCTCGACGACGCTCTCGACCGTTTCTGCTTCCTCGCCGACGGAGACGGCGAGGGACCTGACGCCGACCGGTCCCCCGGCGAACCGATCGATGAGCGCCTGCAGGACGGCCCGGTCGAGCCTGTCGAGGCCGAGCGCATCCACGTCGTAGACGAGCAGCGCGTGCTGCACGGCCTGCTCGTCTGCATCGGTCTCGTGGACCAGCGCGTAGTCGCGGACTCTCCGCAGGAGACGGTTCGCGATTCGGGGTGTTCCCCGACTGCGGGTCGCGATCTCGGCGAGCGCCGCGTCGTCGACCCGGAGATCGAGGAGCCGAGCGGCGCGCGCGAGGACACGCTCGAGTTCCCCGTCCTCGTAGAACTCGAGGTGGGCGGTGAAGCCGAAGCGGTCTCGGAGCGGGTTCGGCAGGAGTCCGGCGCGGGTGGTGGCGCCGATGACGGTGAACGGGGCGAGCTCGAGGGGCACGCTGGTCGCCCCGGCCCCCTTGCCGACCATGATGTCGATCCGGAAGTCCTCCATCGCGAGGTACAGCATCTCCTCGGCGGTGCGCGCCATCCGATGGATCTCGTCGATGAAGAGCAGCTCGCCGGGCACGAGGCTCGAGAGCACGGCCGCGAGGTCGCCAGCGTGCTGGAGGGCCGGGCCGCTCGTGAGGCGGATGGGCTGCCCCGTTTCCTCCGCGACGATGAGGGCGAGCGTCGTCTTTCCGAGTCCCGGGGGGCCGGCCAGCAGGATGTGGTCGGGCGTCCGGCTCTGCATGGCCGCTGCCTTGAGCAGGAGCTCGAGCTGCAGGCGAACCTTCGCCTGGCCGACGAACTCGGCGAGGTTCGCGGGACGAAGCGCCCCCTCGAAGGCGATCTCCGCCTCCGATTCCGGTGACTCGGGGATGCGCGAGACGTCGGTCACGAGCGGCTCCCCGCGGGTCCGAGGAGCTTCAGTGTCGCGCGTAGCAGCGCTGCGACGTCAGGGTCCTCGCCGTCGAGCGCCTTCGCGGCGTCTTCGACCGCGGGAGCCGCCTGGCGTTCCGCGTAGCCGAGGCCGAGCAGCGCCTCGACGACGTCGCGGCGCAGTGCCGCGGAACCGTTCTGGCCGACTGGCTCGCCAGCCGCAGGACTCGGGGAGAGGGCGAGAGCGATCTTGCCGGCGAGGGAGAGGATGATGAGCTTGGCTGTCTTGGGGCCGATGCCGCTCACTGCGGTGAAGGCTTTGACGTCCTCCTCGGCGACGGCGCGTGCGACCTGCTCCGGCTCGAGGTGCGCGAGCACTCCGAGCGCCGACTTCGGTCCGACGCCGGTCACCGTGATGAGGTGCTCGAAGATCTCGAGCTCCTCGGGTCGCTGGAAGCCGTACAGGGTCCACGCGTCCTCGCGCACGACGAGGTGCGTGCGCACCAGCACCTCGGCGTCCAGGCGCAGCTGGAGCGCATGGGCCGGAGTCACGAAGACCTGGTAGCCGACACCGGCGGCCTCGATCGTGACCGTGGTGGCGGTTCGGTACAGCACCTGGCCGCGGAGGGAAGCAATCACCGGTCTACCGTACGCGGCGGCCGCGAGTTTTCGCGGCACGCTCGGCGGCGAGCCACGCGCTCTGCGCCGCCGTCGGCGCCTCGGGCGTGCGCCCGGCAGCCGCTGGGGCTCGCCGGAGCGGGGCCGCCTCGGCAGCGCTGCCCGCGGCGGTTCCCAGTGGGGTCTTCCAGGCCGAGCAGATGGCGAGGGCCAGGGCGTCGGCCGCGTCTGCGGGCTTGGGGATCTCGTCCAGGCGCAGGATGCGCTGCACCATCGTGCCGACCTGCTTCTTCTCGGCGGATCCGTAGCCGGTGACGGCGGCCTTCACTTCCGAGGGAGTGTGCAGGGCGGCCGTGATGCCCCGGCGCTCGGCGGAGACGAGCACGACCCCGGAGATCTGGGCGACACCCATGACGCTCGGGAGGTTCTGCTGGGCGAAGACGCGCTCGAGCGCGATGGCATCTGGCGTGTACTCGTCGAGGATCGCCTCGATGCCGTCGGCGAGGATCCGGAGGCGCCGTGGGAGCTCGTCAGCGGGTGATGACGTGACCACCGAGACGTGCACGAACTCGACCCGCTGTCGCCCGTGCGCGTCGACGATGCCGAGGCCGCAGCGGGTGAGACCCGGATCGATGCCCAGGATGCGCCGCGGCACTCGGACTACTCGTCGTCTTCCGAGAGCTGCTGCTGCACCTCTGGCGACACGTCGATGTTGGTGAAGATGTTCTGCACGTCGTCGCTGTCCTCGAGGGCGTCGACGAGGCGGAAGACCTTGCGCGCGGTCTCGGCGTCGGCCTCGACCTTGACGTTCGGGACGAACTCGGCGTCCGCGGAGTCGTAGTCGATGCCGGCGGCCTGCAGTGCCGCGCGGGCGCCGACCATCTCGCTCGCCTCGGTCCGGATCTCGAACACGTGTCCGTGGTCGATGACCTCTTCTGCGCCAGCGTCGAGGACGACCTCGAGGATGTCGTCCTCGGTGGGCGTCTCCTCGTGCGGGACGACGATGACGCCCTTGCGCTCGAAGTTGAAGGCGACCGAGCCCGGGTCTGCCATGTTCCCGCCGTTGCGGCTCATGGCGGTGCGCACCTCGGCGGCTGCCCGGTTCTTGTTGTCGGTCAGGCACTCGATGAGGAGCGCGATGCCTCCGGGGCCGTAGCCCTCGTACATGATGGTCGTGTAGTCGATCGATTCGCCGGTGAGGCCCGCCCCACGCTTGACGGCGCGGTTGATGTTGTCGATCGGGACGCTGGTCTTCTTCGCCTTCTGGATCGCGTCGGCGAGCGTTGGGTTTCCTGCGACGTCAGCGCCGCCGATCTTGGCGGCGACCTCGATGTTCTTGATGAGCTTGGCGAACGACTTCGCGCGGCGCGAGTCGATGATGGCCTTCTTGTGCTTCGTCGTCGCCCACTTGGAGTGTCCGGACATGTGTTCTCCGTTGTTCTCGCGCGTCTCGCCGAAGGCGGGCGCCTGCTTCTGATCGTGTGCGCGCCGACACCGTTGCCCAGGAATCGGGACACAACCGGTCGTCGTCGGCGCGCGGTCTGTCCCCAGTTTACTCGTGCTCCTGGGCTGTGCCTGCTCGAGGCGGCCGGCTTACGCGTGCTCTGGCCAGGCGCCGGCCAGGAAGACCGCGAGTGCGCGTTCGAGGGCTTCGATGTCGGCGATGGCCGCCAGCTCGCGTGCCGAGTGCATGGAGAGGATTGGGATGCCGACGTCGACGGTCGAGATGCCCAGCCTGGTGGCTGAAATCGGGCCGATGGTCGAGCCGCACGGCAGCGCGTTGTTCGAGACGAACGGCTGCACGGCGACGCCCGCGTTCTGGCAGACGCCGTGCCAGAGCGCGCTTCCCCTGGCATCGGTCGCGTACCGCTGGTTGGCGTTCAGCTTGAGGAGCGTGCCCCGTCCCGCGATCGGTCGGGATTCGTCGTCGTGCTTCTCCGGGTAGTTCGGGTGCACGCTGTGGCCGAGGTCGCTGGAGACGAGCCACGAGGCTGCGAGCGCGCGCCGCTGCTGCGCGGGACCCGCACCGAGTCCCTCCTGGATGCGTGCGAGGACGTCGCCGAGGAAGGGGCCTGCAGCTCCGGAGCGGCTCGCGGACCCGACTTCTTCGTGGTCGAACGCCGCGATGACGGGGATGACGCCGTTCGGGACCGTCTCGACGAGTGCGGTCGTGGCCGCGTGGACGCTGACGAGGTTGTCGAGGCGTGCGCCGGCGAAGAGTGCGTCGCCGTGACCGAAGAGCTGAGCGTCCTGCGCGTCGGCGAGGAAGAGGTCGTACCCTGCGATCGTCTCCGGATCCACGCCTGCAGCTTCCGCGAGAGCGGTGACGACGCCGCCTGCCGCCTCGAGCCCGAGCACGGGATGCGTGTGGCGCTGCGGGTCGAGGGCAAGACCTCGCTCATTCACTCCCCTGTCGAGGTGGATGGCGAGCTGCGGGATGCGCGCGATGGGACCAGAGGCGGCGAGCACCGTCGTGCCATCGGCAAGCGCGAGACGTCCCGCGGCGCGCAGCTCGCGGTCGAGCCAGGAGTTGAGCAGCGGACCGCCGTAGACCTCGACCTCGAGGCGCTGCCAGCCGTGCGCCGACGACTCGGGGGTCGGCTTGACCTTGAACCCCGGCGAGTCAGTGTGCGCTCCCACGATCGCGAACGGTGTCGTCGGAGTGGTGGATTCTGGGACGCGCCAGGCGATGACGGCGCCGTCACGCACGACGACGTACCCACCTGCTTCCTGCGGCCATTCCTCACGCTCGTCGAGGGAGGTGAAGCCCGCGTCCTCGAGCCGCCTGGCCACCTCAGCCGCCGCATGGAAGGACGACGGTGCGTCGCGGATGAAGGCGGCGAGCGAATCGCTGACCTGCTTGCTTCGCGCGGCTCTGCTCGGTCGGCGTCTCGCCATATTCGTCTCCTGGCTTCTCTCGAGTCGATGCGTGAATAGGTGTGGTCAGGCGGCGTGATCGGTGACGCGATCCAGGAAGTACCTGTGAAACCGTGTTTCGCCGTTCATCTCCGGGTGGAATGAGGTTCCGAGCAGGTTCCCCTGCGACACCGCCACCACACGGCCGTCAGGCAGGGCAGCCATCACCCGGGCTCGGTCGCCGACCGCGTCCACGACCGGGCCGCGGATGAAGGTGGCGTGCACCGCTGGCTCGCCCAGCTCGGGAACGTCGAGCTCGGTCTCGAACGACTGGTTCTGCGATCCGAAGGCGTTCCTGCGGACGGTGACGTCGAGCCCGCCGAAGCTCCGCTGCCCGTCGATCGCGTCCAGCACGGTGTCTGCGAGCATGATGAGCCCGGCGCAGGTGCCGAGCACCGGCATCCCGGACGAGATTCGCTTCTTGATGGGCTCGGCGATGTCGAAGATCCGCGAGAGCTTGTCGATGACGCTCGATTCCCCACCGGGGATGACGAGTCCGGCGACGGTTTCGAGCTGCGCCGGAGTGCGGACAAGCACGACCTCGGCGCCGAGGTCCGTGAGCACCTGCTGGTGCTCACGGACGTCGCCTTGCAGCGCCAGGACGCCGACCGTGGGAGCTGCCAACGACCTGCTACCAGCCGCGCTCTGCGAGGCGGTGGGGGGCAGCCAGGTCGGAGACGTTGATGCCGACCATGGCCTCGCCGAGCCCGCGCGAGGCGGCCGCGATGACGGCCGGGTCGTCGAACGCGGTGGTCGCCTTCACGATCGCGGCGGCACGCTGGGCTGGGTTGCCGGACTTGAAGATGCCGGAGCCGACGAAGACGCCGTCGGCACCGAGCTGCATCATCATGGCCGCGTCGGCGGGCGTCGCGACGCCTCCGGCGGTGAAGAGCACGACGGGCAGCTTGCCGGTCTCAGCGATCTCGCGCACCAGCTCGTACGGCGCCTGCAGCTCCTTCGCGGCGACGTAGAGCTCGTCGCGGGTCATGGAGGTGAGGGCCGCGACCTCGCCGCGGATCTTTCGGATGTGCTTGGTCGCCTCGGAGACGTCGCCCGTACCGGCCTCGCCCTTGGAGCGGATCATCGCGGCGCCCTCGTTGATGCGACGAAGGGCCTCACCGAGGTTCGTGGCGCCGCAGACGAATGGCGTCGTGAACTGCCACTTGTCGATGTGGTTCACGTAGTCGGCAGGGCTCAGCACCTCGGACTCGTCGATGTAGTCGACGTCGAGGGCCTGCAGCACCTGAGCCTCGACGAAGTGCCCGATGCGGGCCTTCGCCATGACCGGGATGGAGACCTCGGCGATGATGCTCTCGATGAGGTCCGGGTCGCTCATGCGCGCGACGCCGCCCTGCGCGCGGATGTCGGCGGGTACGCGCTCGAGGGCCATGACGGCGACGGCACCCGCGTCCTCGGCGATGCGGGCCTGCTCGGCCGTGACGACGTCCATGATCACGCCGCCCTTGAGCATCTCGGCGAGTCCGCGCTTGACGCGGTTCGAGCCGACGGTTCCGTCGGCCCCGACAGGGGTGGCAGTGCGTTCGCTCATGATGTCCTTAGTCTCCGCGTGCAGTCAGTGCGAGGCGGTTCGGGTGTGAAGTGTGCTCAAGTGTAGACGCGGCGCAGCCCCCGCATGGTTGGGCGAGTGCCCAATGAAAACGCTGGATGTCAGGCCCGCGGCCAAGCATCCGCCAGCGCCTGCCTCGTCTCTCCGAGGAGGGATGGGAACGCCTTCGTCTTCGCGATGATCGGGAAGAAGTTGGCGTCGAACTGCCACCGCGGCACGATGTGCTGGTGCAGGTGGCCAGCGATCCCAGCACCGGCCAGTCGGCCCTGGTTCATGCCGATGTTGAAGCCGTCCACGTTCGAGACCTCACGCAGCACGCGCATCGCGGTCTGCGTGAGGTGCGCGATCTCGAGCACCTCGTCCTCCGTGGCCTCGTCGTACATCGCGACGTGGCGGTAGGGGCAGACGAGCAGGTGTCCCGAGTTGTACGGGTACAGGTTCATGACCACGAACGCGTGCTCGCCCCTGGCCACGATGAGCGACTTCTCGTCATCCATCGTGGGCCCGACGCAGAACGGGCAGGCGTCCGCGGCCGGGTCCTGTCCGTCCTGGATGTACGCCATCCGGTGCGGCGTCCAGAGACGCTGGAATGAGTCGGGCACCCCAGCGAAGTCGGTGGAGGGCTCGATCTCGAGACCGTCCAGTTCGCCTTCCGGGAACCCGAGGGCGCTCATGCCAGGTCTTCTGCCGTGTTGACGAGCAGGTGCTCGTCGACGGCCCCCCGGACGAGACGGATCGCGTCCTCGATCGGGACGCCGTTGCGCTGCGTGCCGTCGCGGAACCGGAACGAGACCGTCTTGGCCGCGCGGTCGTCCTCGCCGGCGATGAGCTGGAACGGCACCTTCGCCTTGGTGTGGTTGCGGATCTTCTTGGGCATGCGGTCGTCTGAGGCATCGAGCTCGGCGCGAACGCCGTGCGAACGCAGCTCGTCGACGATGGTCTGCAGGTAGTCCCCGTACTGCTCGGCGACGGGGATGGCCACGAGCTGGACCGGCGAGAGCCAGACCGGGAACGCACCGGCGTAGTGCTCGACGAGCACGCCGAAGAAGCGCTCGATCGAGCCGAAGAGCGCACGGTGGATCATGACGGGCCGCTGACGGGTGCCGTCTGGGGCCGCGTACTCCATGTCGAAGAGCTCGGGCAGATTGAAGTCGAGCTGGATGGTCGACATCTGCCACGTGCGACCGATGGCGTCTCGCGCCTGCACGGAGATCTTGGGCCCGTAGAACGCTGCTCCGCCCGGATCCGGCACCAGGTCGAGTCCTGACGCGGTCGCGACCTCCTCGAGCGTGCGAGTCGCTTCCTCCCAGGTGGCGTCGTCTCCGACGAACTTCTCCGGGTTCTTCGTCGACAGCTCGAGGTAGAAGTCGTCGAGACCGTAGTCCTTGAGGAGCGAGAGCACGAACTTGAGAGTCCTCGACAGCTCATCCCGCATCTGCTCACGGGTGCAGTAGATGTGCGCATCGTCCTGCGTGAAGCCGCGCGCACGAGTCAGCCCGTGCACGACCCCGGACTTCTCCATGCGGTAGACGGTGCCGAACTCGAACATGCGCAGCGGCAGCTCGCGGTACGAGTGCGCGCCCTGGTTGTAGATCAGGTTGTGCATGGGGCAGTTCATGGGCTTCAGGTAGTAGTCCTGGCCCTGCTTCGTGACGTTGCCCACCTCGTCGACTTCCTCGTCGATGCGCATCGGGGGGTACATTCCGTCGCGATACCAGTCGAGGTGGCCCGAGATCTCGTAGAGTCGCCCCTTCGTGATGTGCGGGGTCGACACGAAGCTGTACCCCTCCTGCACGTGGCGCTTGCGGGAGTGCTCCTCCATCTCGAGCTTAATGATGCCGCCCTTGGGGTGGAAGACCGGAAGACCGGAGCCGAGCTCGTCCGGGAAGCTGAACAGGTCGAGCTCACGACCGAGGCGACGGTGGTCGCGCTTCATGGCCTCCTCGATGCGCTCCTTGTACGCGCGCAGCTCGTCTTTCGTCGGCCAGGCGGTGCCGTAGATGCGCTGCAGCTGAGGGTTCTTCTCTGACCCGCGCCAGTAGGCGGCAGCAGAGCGGAGGATGGCGAAGCCGTTGCTGAGCATGCGAGTCGACGGCACGTGCGGGCCTCGGCAGAGGTCCTTCCAGTAGACCTCGCCGGTCTTCGGGTCGACGTTGTCGTAGATGGTGAGCTCGCCCGCCCCGACCTCGACGGACTCGTTGTCCGCGTTCGCGCCGGTGCCCTTGATGTTGATGAGCTCGAGCTTGTACGGCTCGTTCGCGAGTTCCGCTCGAGCCTCGTCATCGGTGACGACGCGACGTACGAAGCGCTGCCCCTGACGCTGGATGCGCTGGGCCTCCTTCTCGATGGCCTTGAGGTCCTCAGGGGTGAACGGGGTCTCGACGTCGAAGTCGTAGTAGAAGCCATCGGTGATGGGCGGACCGATACCGAGCCTGGCGTCAGGGTTGATCTTCTGCACGGCCTGCGCGATGACGTGCGCGGCGGAGTGGCGGAGGATGCTCAGCCCCTCTTCGCTGTCGATCGTGACCGGCTCTGCGACTGCGCCGTCCGGTACCTCGCGGGCGAGGTCCACGAGTTCCCCGTCCAGCTTCATCGCGACGACGGAGCGGTCGGTGAAGAGCTCGAATCCGGTGGTCGTCGCGCCGCCGGCATCGCTCTGGCGGGGTTCGGTCTCGAGGTCAACGGGATCGCTGGTCACGATGCTCCTTGTCGTTAGGCATGAACAAGCGACCACTTTATCGCGGCACCGGCTCACGCCGAGCACCGGTCGACGCGTGACGAACGAGTTCCCCTACTTCGCGGGACGGTTTCCCTTGGCGGTGAAGGTACCGATGTCCTCGGGCTCGTCCGAACTCGCCGACGTCGTCGTGGGCCGCTCCGAGTTCCCGGCAGGGTCCGTGCCCTCGGCACGAGCGGAGCTCTTCTTCTCTGAGGCGGCCGTGCCGTCCCTGCCGAGCGTGTCCACGAGGCTGTTCAGTGCGAGTAGCGCGAGTCGGATCTTCTGATGGTGTCGCCCGTCCGTCTTCACGTCGAGCTTCTCGGCCAGCTTCACCGCCTGCTCCTTGATGACGCTCTCGCGACCGGTGACGACCTTCTTGAGTCCCGTGTGCACGGCCTGCACGCGCGCCCCCGAGTTCGCGGAATCGCGCACCCGGCCGCCCTTCGGCGCCCCTGCGTTCGCACCTGCGCTGTTGCCCGTCGAAGACATGCTTCCTCCAAGTGCGCCAGTCGGCGCGATCCGTGATGGCAACAAGATACGCCGGATCGAGATACATCGCGTGTGAAGACGCTGGGTGACGCGACGCGTGCAGATACACAGCCAAGAGAGCGGCACATCCGGCTAGCCTGAAGTCAGCGATCGGCGGACTGCCTTTGGCGAACGGACAACCAAAGGTTGCTGATCGAGGGGACCCTCACATTACGACTTCATCTTCCGCGCTCCCCCAGGCCTCAGGCCCGCTTCAGGGTCTCGGCCGCGTCCGAACCACGAAGCCCCGCACACCGGGAGCGAAGTCCGTCACGCAGAGCTACAGCGCAGTGTCGAAGGTCATCCGTGAGATGGGCCTCCTCAAGCGCACTCGCTGGTTCTACGGAATGCTGGCTGCGGGCCTCCTCGTCGCACTGGGTGGCGCGATCACCGGCTTCATCCTGCTCGGCGACAGCTGGTTCCAGCTGCTCATCGCCGCGGCTCTCGGCATCATCTTCACGCAGTTCGCATTCATCGCCCACGAGGCCTCGCATCGACAGGTGCTCGAGTCCGGCCCTGGCAATGACCGCCTCGGTCGCTTCCTCGCGGCTGGCGTCGTCGGCATGAGCTACAGCTGGTGGATGACGAAGCACACGAAGCACCACGTGAACCCGAACAAGATGGGCAAAGACCCTGACATCGACTTCGACACGATCTCCTTCACGGAGGAGGACGCCAGGAAGCAGACCGGGCTTCTCGCGCTCATCACGCGCAAGCAGGGTTACCTCTTCTTCCCGCTGCTCACGTTCGAGGGCTACAACCTGCACTTCCGCTCGATCAAGTCGCTCTTCACGCGCCAGCCGATCAAGGGTCGCTGGGTCGAGTTCACGATGATCGCCGTGCGCTTCGCGATCTACTTCGGTGCCATCTTCTGGCTCCTCCCCCTCGGTATGGCCTTCGCGTTCGTGGCCGTGCAGATGGCCGTCTTCGGTGTGTACATGGGCGCCTCGTTCGCGCCCAATCACAAGGGCATGCCGATCATCCCGGCCGATGTCAAGATGGACTTCTTCAGCAAGCAGGTGCTCACGTCCCGCAACGTCAGCGGCGGCTGGTGGGCGAGCGCACTCATGGGTGGCCTCAACTACCAGGTCGAGCACCACCTCTTCCCGAGCATGCCTCGTCCGCACCTCGCTCGGGCCCGCGAGATCATCCGCGAGCACTGCCAGAACCTCGACGTTCCGTACACCGAGACGACGCTCATCAAGTCGTACGGCATCGTGATCGAGTACTTGAACCGCGTCGGACTGCAGGCACGCGACCCGTTCGACTGCCCGCTCGTCAACCAGTTCCGTCGCGTCTGATCTGAGCACACGCACGTCGAAGGCCCACCCGGGTGATCCGGGTGGGCCTTCGTCGTCGCTCCTCCTAGTCAGCACCTGATATCTATTCGTAAATCTACGAATAGAGGCGTATGCTCGAGTCATGAGCATCCACTTCCAAGCACAGATGCCTTCCGGCTGGAAGGCCACGAGCGCCATCCGCACCATGCGCTTCCCAGGTGGCGAGGTCTCCCTCGTCGTCCCCGACGCCCTCGACGAGGTGCCCGCCTACGCCACCGTCACAGGTGCAGACCCGGCTGATCTCGTTGCCCTCGGCATGTGGGCCGACTACGCCCACGGTCTCGGGCACCGCGCCGTCGCCCTCCTCCCCTACCTGCCCGCGGCCCGGGCCGACCGCGGCGTGCCGTTCGGTGCGAAGGTCTACGCCGAGCTCATCAACAGCTTCCGACTCGACCAGGTGATCGTCTTCGACCCGCACTCCCAGGTCGCGCCCGCGATGATCGACAACGTCAAGGTCGTCGGCTCGGCACCGTACGTCCGTCGCGCCACGATCGGTCGCGTCGGTGGCACCCACGACTTCGTCGGCGTCGTCGCCCCGGATGCGGGCGCGGTCCGCCGCGCACAGGCTGCGGCGACTGCGCTGCACCTCCCGCTGTACCGCGCCGAGAAGCACCGCGACTTCGCGACAGGCCGCCTCTCCGGATTCAGCTGCGAGCAGCTGCCGGCAGAAGGGCGCCTGCTGGTCGTCGACGACATCTGCGACGGAGGCGGCACCTTCAGGGGCCTCGCGGAGGCCACTGGCCTGACGCGAGAGCGCCTCGCCCTGTTCGTGAGCCACGGCGTCTTCTCCGGCGACGCGCCAGCGCTCCGCGAGCACTTCGCGGAGATCATCACGACTGACTCGCACCCGGGCGCCTCCCGCGAGGGCGTGGCCACCAAGGTGCTCTCCATCCGCAACATCCTCGCCCCCTTCGTCGAGCGCTGAACCGCGCAACGACGACCTGGACCTCGCCATCAGAAAGGCATGACCATGAACTTCACGGCAATCGCTCCCCTCTTCCAGACGGACGCGTACAAGCTCGGCCACCTGCAGCAGTACGGACTCGCGGGGAACGTCATGGGCGTCTACTCCAACTACACGAACCGCGGATCCCGCATCGCGGACATCGGGGCCGTCGTGCACTTCGGGCTCCAGGCGTTCCTCGAGCGCTACACGGAGTCCTTCCGAGTGTTCTTCGACGCGGATGAGGACGAGGTCTGCGCGGCCTACGAGACGCGACTCGCGCGCATCCTCGGCCCGAACACGATCGGGAGCGCGCATATCCGCGCACTGCACCGTCTCGGCTTCCTGCCCCTGCGCTTCTGCGCGGTCCCAGAAGGCACGGCGGTGCCGCTGCGCATTCCGAGCTTCACCATCGAGAACACGCACCCCGACTTCTTCTGGCTGACCAACTACGTCGAGACGGTGCTGAGCGCGGAGATCTGGCAGGCCTCCACGACCGCGACCCTCGCCAGGGCGATGCGCGAGACGCTCGAGGTCGCGGCGACCAGGACGGGCACGCCGGCGGCGGCCGTCGACTGGCAGGGACACGACTTCTCCTACCGCGGGATGTCCTCCAACGAGACTGCGGCGATGAGCGGCGCAGCGCACCTGCTGAGCTTCACGGGAACCGACTCTCTCGTGTCCATCGACTGGATCGAGCGGCACTACGGCGGCGAGTTCGTCGCGGGGAGCGTCCCGGCGACCGAGCACTCCGTGATGTGCGCCGGCATCGCCACGGTCGGCGAGCGGGAGCTGTTCGAGCGGCTCCTCCACCTGTACCCGAGCGGCATCGTCTCCGTGGTCTCCGACACGTTTGACCTCTGGCGCGTCCTCACCGAGTACCTGCCCGCCCTCAAGCAGGAGGTGCTCGCGCGTGACGGAAAGCTCGTCGTCCGGCCGGATTCCGGCGATCCCGTTGACATCCTCTGCGGTATCGAGGACGAGGGCCGGGACGTCAGCACGGCCGAGCGGAAGGGGGTCATCGAGCTCCTCTGGGACACGTTCGGCGGCACCGTGAACGCCGCGGGCTTCCGGGAGCTCGACCCCCACATCGGCGCCATCTACGGCGACTCCATCACCCGCGAGCGGGCTGTGCGCATCACGGAGCGACTCGCTGCGAAGGGCTTCGCGTCTGGAAACGTCGTGTTCGGCATGGGAAGCTTCGGGTACCAGTACCAGACCAGGGACACGTTCATGTCCGCGATCAAGGCGACGTGGATTCGAGTCGATGGTCGCGGTGTCGACATCCGGAAGGACCCAGTGACCGACAGCGGAACGAAGAAGAGCGCGACGGGGCGACTCGCCGTCGTTCGAGACGCAGAAGCTCGGATGCGCCTCATCGAGCGCGCCACGCCCGTGGAGGAGGCTGAGTCCCTGCTGCAGACCGTGTGGGAGGACGGCGCGTTCGTTCGCCGTCAGACGTTCTCTGAAGTCCGCGCGGTGCTCGCCCAGCAGACGGTGCTGCGTTGAGCAGAGCATACGATCAGCCGCTCGTCGCGATGGATGCACTGCCCGTGCGCTATCGCGACGAACGGCTGGAGTTCGGTCTGGCGGTGCGACAGTACGACCCGCATGCCGGCGTCGAGGCCCTTCCGGGGGTGCTCCTCCTCGCGGGCGAGCACGGGCCGGGCCCAGTGCTGCGTGCGATGCGCACGAAAGCCGGTATCCCGGAACCGGAGGTGCGGTTCACCCGCCAGCTCGGCTGGTTCGACGGCACCATGCGCGACCCGCGCAGCGCGACGATCTCCCTCGCGAGTCTCGTGTTCCTCGAACCGGGTGCCCGGGCCGGCGAACTGGTCTGGCATCCGCTCGACGACGTGCCGCGCCTGCCCTTCGACCACACGGTGATCGTCGAGGCGGCGCGTGTGCGGCTCGGTGAGATCGTCTGGCGGGACTGGGAGATCACGCGAGCACTGCTCGGCGAGAAATTCACCTCCGGCACGGCCCTCGCGCTCGGTGCAGCGCTGGAGTCGGAGCCGTACGATCGCCCGAACTTCCGACGCTGGCTCGAGGGAACCGGTGTCGTGCGGGTCACCACCGACACGACGGGCGTCAAGCTGAGGGGCCGCACGACCGTGTGGGAGTGGAGCGACTGAGTTCTCGGCCGTCGGCTGCACCGCGTCTTGCGGAGTCTGCCAGGCAGCGCGGAGAGGATGAACCGCATGGTCTTCATCGGATATCACGCCTCCCATGAACAGCTTCCCCCGAGTGCTCTGCTCGATGCCGTCGTGAACGCCGAGCGAGTCGGCTTCGACGGTGCATTCAGCGCAGACCACCTCGAACCCTGGACCCGGCGCCAGGGACACTCGGGCAACACGATCGCCTGGCTGGGCGCGGCCCTCGCCCGGACCAGCTTCCCCATCGAGGCGGTGCTGACGCCTGGGTACCGCTACCACCCGGTGATCGCGGCGCACGCTGTGGCGACGCTCGCAGAGATGTTCCCCGGTCGCTACGCGCCGGCGCTCGGCAGCGGGGAACTGCTCAACGAGCACGTCATCGGCGGAGATTGGCCGGAGAAGGATGAGCGGACGGCTCGCCTCGGCGAGTGCGTCGACGTCATGTCTCGACTGCTCAGGGGCGAGGAGGTGACGCAGGAAGGGCGGATCGTCGTCGACCGTGCGCGGCTCTGGTCGCTGCCGCCGGCTGTCCCAGCGCTGCGGGCGACGGCGACGAGCACGGCGACCGCCACGTGGGCCGCCGCGTGGGCCGACGGGATCGTCACCGTCGGCACGGAGAGTGAGGAAGTCGCAGCCGTGCTCGACGCGTACCGTGCCGCTGGCGGGGTCGGAGATTCCGCCGTGCAGGTACATTTCGCACTCGAACCGGACCTCCCCGCCGCGGTGGCTCTCGTGCGGGAGCAGTGGCTGCACGGTGTCGTGACCCCGCCGGAGGCCTGGGATATCGCCAAGCCAGAGGAGTTCGAGCGCCTGGCAGGGGCGCCAAGCGACGACGAGCTCCAGCAGCATGTGCTTGTCGCCTCGGACATCGACGTGCTCGCCGACCGAATCGCGGACATCGCAGGCGGCTTCGACAGGGTGTACCTGCACGAGATCTCCCAGGACCAGGACTCGTTCCTGGAGGAGCGAGCCGGACCGCTCCTGGCCGCGCTGCGGCTACGGTTCGGGGGTGCTGCATGAGACTGGTCGACACCAGCGATCTGTGGTGGAAGAACGCCGTCATCTACTGCGTCGATGTTGCGAAGTACCTCGACGACGATGGCGACGGCACGGGTGATCTCTCCGGGCTCTCTCGGCGGCTCGACTACCTTGCCGAGCTCGGCGTCAGCTGCCTCTGGCTCATGCCCATCTACACGTCCCCCAAGCAGGACAACGGCTACGACGTCGCCGACTTCTACGGCATCGACCCGAAGCTCGGCACGCACGGCGATGTCGTGGAGCTCATCCGAACTGCCGAGGACCGGGGTATCCGGGTGATCGTCGACCTGGTGGTCAACCACACCTCAGATCAGCATCCGTGGTTCAAGTCTGCGCGGAGGAGCAAGGACTCGCCCTTCCGGGACTTCTACGTCTGGCGCGACGAGCCGCCGGAGGACTCGCGAGAAAGCATGTTCCCCGACCAGGAGGACGGGGTCTGGGAATGGGACGAGCGGACCGAGCAGTACTACCTCCACAGCTTCTACCGGCACCAGCCCGACCTGAACGCTGGCAACCCGCGCGTGCAGGAGGAGCTCTCGAAGGTCATGGGCTTTTGGCTGCAGCTGGGGGTCTCGGGATTCCGCGTCGACGCAGTTCCGTCGCTCGTCTCGTCGCCGCTGCGTCGGGACCCGAAACGCGACCACGACGTGCTGCGTTCGCTGCGCGAGTTCGCGCAGCGTCGCTCAAGCGATGCTGCGCTGATCGGCGAAGTCAACCTGCCGTACGAGGAGCAGGTCGAGTACTTCGGGGAGGCGGGTGAGGGAGAGCTGCACATGCAGTTCGACTTCCCGGGAAATCAGGCGTTGTACCTGGCGCTCGCGAGGCGGGATCCGTCGGCGTTGCGGCATATGCTCGGGCGCCGCCCCGAAGTCGACGTGCAGTCACAGTGGGCGAACTTCATCCGCAACCACGACGAGCTGACCCTCGATCAGCTCTCAGACGCCGAGCGACAGGAGGTGTTCGAGGCGTTCGCGCCCGACGAGCACCAGCGCGTCTTCGATCGCGGCATTCGCCGTCGACTGCCGCCCATGCTCGGCGGCGACCCAAGGTGGGTTCGGATGGTCTACAGCCTGCTCTTCTCGCTGCCGGGCACCCCGGTGCTCTTCTACGGGGAGGAGATCGGCATGGGCGAGCATCTCGACATCGATGAGCGCGACGCGGTGCGCACCCCCATGCAGTGGGACGGCGATGAGTTCAGAGCCGGGTTCTCCACGGCCAGACCGCGTCGGTTCCCGCTCCCCCTCGCCGAGGGCCCCTGGTCACCCAGGCACGTGAACGTCGAGGACCAGCTCTTCGACGAGGACTCTCTCTTTTCGTTCGTCGCGATGCTGGCGCGCACTTACCGGCAGTCCGCGGAGATCGGCTGGGGAGCATTCGAAGCGCTCGACTGCGACGCGCCGTCGGTGCTCGCACATTCCTGCGCCACCGCCAGTCGACGATTCGTCGCGCTCCACAGCTTCTCCGACGAGGCAGTGACGGTTCAGGTGAGCATCGTGGGTGAGCCCGAGGGGAGCGTGCTGACCGACCTCGCGGACGGGACCAAGATCGACCTGGTGGAGGGACGCGTCGCCTTCGACCTGCTGCCTTACGGCGCGCGCCGCTTCCGGGTCTCGCGGCCGGGCGACGGGAGACTGCGCTGACGAGGCCGGCTGGGCCGACCCGATTCCGCCGGCTCCCCGGGCATCCGCGTCTCAGGAGGTCGCAGAGTCCGGCGGGATGCGCTTCTCGAAGACCCAGATCGCCTTCGTCTCGGGAAACCACGGGGTGCCGTCCTGCTCGAGCACAGTCCAGTCGGCGAGGTGCTCACGGTAACCGGACTGGACCCACGCTTTGTGGTGGAGTGGCGACAGGCCGACCTGCAGCGCCTCGACCTCGTGGACAAGCTCCTCGAGCTGGAGCTGGCAGTACTGCTCCTGGGCCTCCCGCTGCAGCGACTCCACGCCCCAGTTGACCGTGAGGAGGGCCTCCGTGACGGCTCGGGCCGTCGCCGTGAACGTGTGCGGGCCGCGTGCGGTGAAGTCTGCGAGCTCGGGCACTGGAACCTGTTCCCGGTAGGCGCTGAGCAGAGCGTCCCCGTCTCGTCCCGGCGTGATGAGCGTCAGCGTGCGGTCTGGGTTGCTGGGCGTGACGAAGTCGCGGATGACCAGCACCCCTCCGGGGCGGAGCGCTCGCCCGATGACGGCGAGGTTCGCCAGCGCGGCCTGTCGACCGTGCTCGGGTCCCCGCGGGTTGTACGAGGCGATCTCGTGCAGCACAGAGCTCATGACGATGCCGTCGAGGTCGCGGAGGCCCAGCTCTGCGAGCTGGTCGGCGGTGCCGAATCGCACGGTGATGCCGTGGATCGCGTTCAGGTGGGCGACCGCGTCGACGGAGTCGTCGAGCGCGATGACCTCCTCGACGTCGGGGAGCGTCGCTATCCGCGCCGCCAGGTCTCCCCCGCCGGCGCCGATGTCGAGAATCCGTCCACCGCGCAGCCAGTCGGTGAGCTGGGTCTTCTCGTCGGCGGCGGCCGCCATGCGCCGGAAGTAGCGTTCCTCGAGCCTCGGGCGCTGACTGTCCGTGGCTGCGGAACCTGACGTGTGAGTCGCGGACGTCATGCTGGGATCCTCCGCTTGTCCGGCCTTGGTTGCACACACGAAGAAGGCCCCTGAAATTCAGGGGCCTTCTTCTCAATGGTGGGCGATACTGGGATCGAACCAGTGACCTCTTCCGTGTCAGGGAAGCGCGCTACCGCTGCGCCAATCGCCCATTGCGAGGTGACGACGGGATTCGAACCCGTGTGGACGGCTTTGCAGGCCGCTGCCTCGCCTCTCGGCCACGTCACCGTGTTGTGGGTTGAAACCCGTGCAACCTCCGTTTGGTGTTTACCACCAGACTGAGTCACACTCGAGCGGATGACGAGATTCGAACTCGCGACCCTCACCTTGGCAAGGTGATGCGCTACCACTGCGCCACATCCGCATCGCGCTTGTCTTGGGAACTTCCGTTCCGGCTTGACCAGCGCGAGAATGACTCTATAGGAACTCGAGCCGCGATACAAAATCCACCGGTGTAATTCGCCGAAAGCCCTGGTCAGAACGGCAAGCCGCGGTGGGCGTATCGGGAGTTGTGCACGAGAACCCGGTGGGAACAGGGGCTGAAGTGCGCAGTTCCGAGGCTGGATGCAGGTCCGCGGTGCCGCGACGTGCTCCACCGACTCGTTCACCTGGGCGCCACGGCGACACGGTTCGGCACGTCAGCGCCGCGTGCTCATCCCCCGCCGGATTCTGTGGCATGATTAGTCCTCGTCGCGGGTGATTGGCGCAGTTGGTAGCGCGCTTCCTTCACACGGAAGAGGTCGTGGGTTCGAGTCCCGCATCACCCACCGCGAGAAACCCCCGGTCAGGAACATCATCTTTCCCTGATCCGGGGGTTTCTGCTTGCCGTGCGGTTCCGGCGCCGGATCCGATCTCGAGGACTGAAGCGAGTGCGTGCCTGGGCATATGCTGCGCCGCTGCGTGCTCCGATGATCACCGAGACTCGTCCGATGGAGGAGGTGCAGATGCCGAGACGATCGGATTCGAGCGTGCCTGCCGATGCTGGACGGGATTTCGTTAGGAAGATGGGGGCGACGGCGTACACGCCGCTGGAGGCGATGCTCGACGCTGCGGTGCTTCCCTGGCAACCTGCCTACAGGGCAGAGGTGAGTTCGATCAGCGCGAGCATCCGTCCAGAAGCGCAGCGCCTCTTCGACGCCGACACGGCACGGCTCCTCGCGGAGGACCCGGAGCGTCGAGACCTCATCTCGCCTGCCCCCTGGCGAAACTCGCTCCGTATCCTGGGGTTCCTGTCAGCCGCAACGACGCTTGCCGGCGTCCTGATCGCCGCGGGAGGTGGCCCACGCAATCAGCCGCCCGTCGACGCGTCGGTGACCGCAGTCGTCGTCGGGGTGACCAGCGCGCTCACGTTCCTCCTGGTGGGCGCATCGATGCTGTTCCCCTCGAAGATGGGGGTTCCGAACAGACTGGCGTCGCTCAGCTCAACGCCATCGCCGCGCTGCTGGAGGGCGAAGCGCCCCGGTTCGACCCGGCGTGGCTGCGCTCCGCACCGCCAGGAACACTGGGCCTGCCGTTCGCCGCTGACAAGGCGCACGAGCACATGCACCTCGGACACGCGCAGCTGACGACTCGGGAAGCCGCGGGCCCTTTCGGCTACTTCGTTGCGCAGAGTCGGCGCGCGGCCGAGGAGCGCAGCTCCCCGAGCACATGAACGGAGACACCGAGCGGGCAGGCGGGCCTCCGCGCACTCGTCCTGCCTATCGGGAGCTGCTGCTGCCCGGTCCTCCTCAGAGGTTGACCACGAGGACGGTGAGCACCGTGACGATGATCACCACGGCGATACCGGTGCCGCAGCCGATGGCGGCGATTGCGCCGTAGCCGAGGCGGGAGACGCGTGCGCCGGATCGGCGTGCCGCGTCGAGGAACTGCGGTCCGCCGCCCGCGCTCCAGGAGGAGGCGGCCGAGATCTGGTTCCGGAGGGCACCCACATCCGCTGCGGCGCCGGCCATCGGACGGTCGAGGATCGCTGCGACCGTGCCGGCAGTTGTGTACCCGAGCGCGCGGTTGACGGCCCCTGGGTCGGCGAGCATCGGGTACTTCGCTCCCCCGACGGCGAGGTGGATGCTCTGCGCCCGCGACGTCACCGTAATTTCGGGGACAGGTGCGCGGAAGACGACGGCCCAGCCTTCGGGAGCGAGAGCCCACAGGGTCATCCAGCCGTCAGCGATCTCAGCGTTCGCGGGCACGTACCCGCCGCCGACTCCGAGTGCACCCGAGAAGGTTGAGTGAGGGAAGGGATTGGGGTGGGTCACGTCCTCATGCTAGGCGGAGGCGGACTCGAGCGCCCTCGGGCCGGTGGCAGACGCGACAGGCGCTGTGAGGCGCACCACCGCGGTGCCGGGGCGTCCGGGCAGACCTAAACTCGCCTGCAGGATCGACGATGAGGAGAGCAATGGCGAACGCGGGATGGGATCGGGACCGAGCAGCTGCGCGAGCTGCGGGTACGCCCCCGCACGTGTTGACGGACATCGCCATGCGCCGGCCTGATCTGCGCGGGGACATCGCCGCGAACCCTGCTGCCACACCCGAGCTGATCCGTTGGATGAACGGTGTCAGTCGGCCAGGCAATCTTCAGTCGCACCCGCGACCGCAACCCAACCTTCAGTGGTCGCGGCCGCAGCAGCCGCGACCTCTTCAGCCGCCGCAGACACGTCCCTCGTACGGGCCTCCCCCGCCACGCCCGGGGCTGGCCGCTACCCCCTATGCCCCTGGCCGGAGCCCAGATCCGCCGCGCAGGAAGGGGACAGCGGGAGGCTGGCTCGCCGGCTGCGGCTGCCTGGTCGTGGTCGCGTTCATGGGCCTGTTCGCGTTCGCCGGCCTTGGCGCGATCCTGGGCTTGAGTGATACGGCAACGACCCCGAGCCCCTCTGTCGAAGCCGCACCGGTCGACACCGGCGCCGATGACCTCGACGCGCACATCGCGTTGTACGAGCAGGAGCGGACGAAGATCGATGAGCTGTCCGTCGCACTCGACGGCAACCCGGCCAAACCGCTCGTGGCGCTCTTCGACTGGATGGAGGACCAGGACGCCAAGATGACGGACCCGAACCTCACCGCGTACTCGGCGGAACTCCTCGCCGACCAGATGAGCACCTTCCGCGCGGACCTCGAACAGAGCATCACCGACGCCCAGACGCGCCGCACGAACGCGAGCGGGTCCGTGAGCGAAGGCCTCATCGACGCCGCCGGGAACGGGTTCATCGACGTCCAGTACGACGCGGCCACCGCTTGCGGCACCAATGAGAACGCAGACCAGGGCTACCAGACTGTCGGATGCGTCAAGGGCGGCAGCCCCCTCACCGTGCACCTCCTCCCCGATGCCGAACGCACCGAGTGGCACGCCAAGATGACCACCGTCCACGAGCTCGCGCACGTGTACCAGCGCGCAGACGACGTCAGGTACCCGGACGACGACGGCGGCTACCAGGCCCTCCTCGCGCAGGGGCTGTTCCAGGGCAGCGAGGAGGTCATGGCCGACTGCTACGCCTTGACGTATCTCAACGAGTGGACGCTGAGCGACGGCGTCAAGGAGACCGGCTATGGCTACGTCTGCGGCGACACCGAGCGCCAGGCGATCCGCGACTGGGCAGCCGGCATGAACGCACCAGTCGGGTGACGTCGGTGCGCGCTGCGGGCATCAGCACTCGGAGGCATGCGCTCGTCGTTCCGTAGGGTGGGGTCATGGGGTTCCAACCGCTTCGCTCGAGGTCGCGCGACTTGTCGGTCTGGTTCGCGACGCGACCGGAGCTGTTCGTGTCTGAGAGATCGCCGCGCAAGACGGTGTTCTGGCTGGTCTCAGCTGTCGCCGCCGGCCTCGTCGCGCTGCTCGTGTACCTCAACCCGACAGCCACCGTCGAATTGCTGGGCGGGCGAGTGCGGAGCGGTCAGGCGGTTGCCGGTGCGTTTGTCCTCCCCCCGCTGGCCTTCGCCGCCTGCATCGTCCTGACGTTCCTCGTCGCCCGCCGGTGGCGAGTACGCGGCGGTGGTGTACTCAAGAACGCAGTCATCCTTGGGGTGCGGCACGGCTTCCCCCTCGACGACGTCGTCGGTGCCCTGGAGCAGGGAAGCACTCGTCGCCAGCCGGCGGTCGAGGCACTTGCGTCAGCGCAGCAGGCGAACGGTGACGACCGCCTGCTGACGATCTGGTCGTCGGAGCGCGACCGTGTCCTGATCATCGGCATTCTCCGGGTCGATGGGAACGCCGTCTGGATTGACTCGGAACCGGTCATGCTCGCATCCGACGAGTACTTCGACGCCAGAGCCTGCGACCGGGAGGCGCGTCGCCTCCGGGATCATTGACGTTCGGCATGCTCAGCAGGCGCTGACAAGCAGGAAGAGGACATGATGAACCACACCGCATCGAACCTGGTTCCGGGGCCCGGGCTCTACGCCACCCACGACGGCGTGGTGTACCCGCTGCGAGTGCACGACGGCAGGTGGGCGTTCCGCTCGACCAGCCCCGTGCGGGGCTTCGTGGTCGATCGCGAGGTGTTCATCCGCCCGATCGCCATCGACGATGAGGTCGAGTGCTTCAGCTTTGAGCACGCCGGCGTCTACCGGGGGTTGCCGGTGGATGTGGCCCCGCTTCCTGGCGGTGCCGAGCTGCTCCTCATCTCGACCGACCGGTCGTCCGTTGAGCTGGGATTCGCGGCTGAGCAGCTTCGTCGTGGCGGCCTCGACTGGCGCAAGACCGTGAGCAACCCGGATCCTGACCTCGACGTCACGAGCACCAGGGTGCGGAAGCCGGCCCCGTGGGAGGGGCACCCAGAGGAGGTCCTGCCTCCCCGGGCGCGTTCGCGGTCGGGCGGACGCGTCTCTCCCGGCAAGCAGGACGGTACCGCTCAGCTGCCTCCGGCGTCCCCGCAGCTCCGGGCTCCTGGTCTGTATGCGGTGCTGGATGGCGTCGAGTATCCGGTCGTGCGGCGAGACTCCGGATGGGCGCTGGCCTCCCCGGAACCGCGGTCCGGCTTCGCCCCGCAGCAGGGAGAGCAGCTCCGGACGATCGGTCCTGAGGACCCTCTCGAGTACGTCACGATCAACCATTCCGGAACGTACCGGGGGCTTTCTGTTCAGGTCAGGCCCGCTTCCGCGCACACCGTCCAGCTCTCGACCCGCGACCGACGGTCGCTGGACTCCGGGTTCCTCCAGTTCGGCTTCGAGCGGCCTGAGATCCAGGAGTATGTGCGGTCGGTGGAACTCGATGACGTCGACCTGCAGGTCGCGACGACGCGGGAGGCGTCAGCCCCGCCTTGGCTGCGGAACGGGCAAGCGCGCCTGGAACCTGGAGTGGCCACGACGTGGAGTGACTTCGCCGGAGCACTCGCGTCGGCCTGTGAGGCGGTCACTGACCGGGTCTTCCTCGTCGTCTCGGGGGTGGGCGACGCGCGACGGTACGTGCAGTTCGCCGGAGGCCCGACCGTGCTGGACGCGGAGGCTCCGGGGCGTGACGTCGTCGCAGCCGCCGATGAACGCGCACTCCGGGATGCGGGCTGGACACCGCCACGGCCGGGACAGCCGAACTGGTCGACGAGCGCCCGCCGCCGCGACGAACGTCGTGCCTTGCAGGCGCTTGCCGAGATGTCGGTCGCCGCTCTTCGTGACGGGTATAGCGTCGGGAGTCCGCGGCTGCTCACCTACACCGCGTGGCGGGATCCGCAGGTGTTCCCTGACGGGGCGAGCTACACGGCCGAGGAGTGGGAGGCACGCGACCTCGGGACGGCAGCGTTTGAGATCCCCGCCCTCCGTCTCCCTCGACGCTGACGACCACGCGCACGGTCGCCGATCAGCGCTCCCCGGCCCGCCTGTTCGTCTCGCGGCGGAGAGCTCTCCGGGTGATCCACACAGCGATCACGATCGGCAGGATGCACACGCAGAAGACCGCGACCTTGAGCCACCAGCTCTCGACCAGCGGCAGGAGGAAGATGCACCCGAGGACCGTCGCGAGCGCGGCGCCGATGTACGGTCCGCTCCGCCGCCCGTTGAGCGCGAGGCCCGGTTCCGCTCGTGGCGGCTCCGGTGGCTCAGAGGCGGCTGGCGGTCCGTCCTGGTCGGGGTCCATCCCCTGACGCTACCCGAACCCCGGAACACCCGCGGCGGGACCGAGGCCGGGCCGCATGACGCCTGCCCGCTTCAGCACCGGCCTAGTCGCGCTGGTTTCCCATGCCGTCGCTCAGCGCCTTGTGCCGCGGGCTGTTCGGGTTCATGAGCGAGTGCCTGCGACCGTACGCGAAGTAGATGATCAGGCCGATGACGAGCCACCCACCGAACCGCAGCCAGGTCTCCCAGTGCAGCTGCAGCATCAGGAAGCCTGAGGCGAGCATGCCGAACGCGGGCACCAGGGGCATGAGCGGCAGCCTGAACGTTCGGGGAGCATCCGGGCGCTTGTAGCGGAAGATGATGACCGAGAGGCAGACCACGACGAACGCGGCGAGGATGCCGATGTTCGTGAGGTCCGCGACGGCCTTGATCGGGA
The DNA here is from genome assembly GCF_008831075.1 of Pseudoclavibacter terrae. Classification (GTDB taxonomy): domain Bacteria; phylum Actinomycetota; class Actinomycetes; order Actinomycetales; family Microbacteriaceae; genus Pseudoclavibacter; species Pseudoclavibacter terrae. Next base: position 585,814 of record NZ_WBJX01000002.1, read on the forward strand.
ACACACCCGCAAGGAGGGCTGACGCGACGCCAGCGATCCACGTGACGCGCTGCGGGGTCCCGTTGCGGTCCGTCTTCGCGAACCAGCCCGGCAGCAGCCCATCGCGGCTCATCGAGAACCAGACACGGGTGACGCCGAGCAGGAACGTCAGCATCACGGTGAGGATGGACAGCACGGCGAAGACGGAGATGATCGTCGCGATCACGGGCAGGCCGACGCTGTTGAACGCGGAGGCGAAGCCGGCCGTCGGGTCGATCTCCTCCCAGTTCTGCATCCCCGTCAGCACAAGCGTCGCCGCCACGTAGAGCAGCATCGCGATGATGAGCGACAGGATGATGGCCTTCGGCATGTGCTTCTTGCCGTCCTTGGCTTCCTCAGCCGCGGTGCTCATGGCGTCGTAGCCGAAGACGGCGAAGAACACGGTGGCTGAGCCGGCGAGCACCGGGCCGAAGCCGCTCGGCATGAACGGGTTGTAGTTGTTCGCGTCGATGTAGAAGACGCCGAGGCCGATGATGAACAGGATCAGGATCACCTTGATGGCGACCGCGACGAGCTCGAACCGCCCGAAGGCCTTCGTGCCGCGAGACAGGATCCAGGTCACGAGGAGGCAGACTGCGATGGCCGGGATGTTGACGACCCCGCCCTTGCCCTCGTCGACGGTGGAGGTCATCCAGACCGGCATGTGAATGCCCAGGCCCGACAGGAAGGCGTCGAAGTAGCCGGAGATGCCGATGGCGACGACAGCCACGATGGCGATGTACTCCAGCAGGAGGTCCCAGCCGATGAACCAGCCGATGACCTCCCCGAGGGCGACGTACCCGTACGTATAGGCCGACCCTGCCCTCGGGATCATGCCGGCGAACTCCGCGTACGAGAGCGCGGCGGCCGCCGAGGCGAGGCCCGCGATGAGGAACGAGATGAGGACAGCTGGCCCAGCTCCCGGCGTCCCCTCGCTGCCCGCGGCGACGAGTCCGGCGAGCGAGAAGATGCCGACACCGATGATGCCGCCCACGCCGATCGCCGTGAGCTGCCAGAGCCCGAGCGACTTGAAGAGGCCGCTGCTCTTGTTGTCCTCTTCCATGTCCTCGATCGGCTTCCGCCGCATGATCGACTGGGACGAACCTCGTGTGCTCATCGGTGCTCCTCGTTCAGTGCGCGATCTCCACAGCTCTGTGAAGATCCATTCCGCACGCTCAGTATGCGGCGTCGGACGGCTTCGGACGAGTGGGCGGTGCTGACGAGTACTCGTCAAGCTCGCTGAGGACTTCGGGCCCGAGCGTTCAGGGGCTTCCGCGCCAGACTCCGGAACGCACGCCGTGGCATCATCGTCTGACGAGCATCGCTTCACCGCATGGATGGTGTCGATCATCGATCGGTCACGCGCGAGAAGCAGGGGAAGGGCCTTCTGCATGGGCATCATGACGTACGACGGGATTCAAGTCCGCTTCGACGACCGCACACTGGCCCACCTTCAGGTCATCGTGCTGAAGAAGTTCAGGAACCAGGAGTCGTTCATCGTCTCGTGGCGGAACACGGACACCAGCGGGGATGGTCGGAGCACGGTCTGGATGACGCCGTCGTTTCCCGCGCACTTCCACATCGAGAAGCCCGCGCACAAGCTCGACCCGGAGTGGCTCACCGCGCTCCAGCGGTCCGCTGACAGCGCCGCGGGACTCGTCGTCAGGGATGCGGGCGGCGAGGTCGTCCTCGGCGAGCAGATGTCGCCGCAGCTGCCCAAGGGGTAGCTCTCCCCCGCCTTCACCGTGACGTCAACCCTCGTGTGCTTGGGAATCGTGACAGCTAGCGTTGAGACCAGCCTCGCGAAGGAGGGTGCCCCATGACGTACCAGCTCGTCATCGCCGGAGACGCCTTTCTTGTCCAGGACTCCGAGATCGCCGCCGTCCAGGAGCGCATCCTGGCGGCGGTCCGCACGGGTGGCGCCTTCGTGGATCTCCGTACCGACAGCGGACTCGCGCATGTGCTGGTGACGCCGTTCTCACAGGTCCTGACGAGCGCCTTCGCCGTGAATGAGGGCGACGCAGCCTCGCGCGCGCTCGACCCGGCGTCGCTGCCGCAATTCGAGCCGGACAGCTGCATCGCCTGGGGAGACGACGCGGTGGATGACCCCGCGGGGCCAGATCTCTAGACGTCCGGGATGACCCCTCCGATCGCGCTGCGGCTCGCCTGGAGTCGAACGCGACGAGCTGCCCGCCGGGTCCGTGACCCTCGACGTCCGTTCCGCTATCGTCGGGATGTGACGACTCGACCCATCCTCGCCGTGGACAGCTGGACCGACACCCGCGACACCCTGCACCGCTGGCTGCAGATCGTGGGCAAGATCCGTATGGTCAGCACGCCGCACGTCAACCACTGGTGGAACGTGACGCTGCACGTCACCCCTCGCGGGCTCGCGACTGGCACGCAATCGCACGGCGACGGGATCTTCGACATCGAGTTCGACTTCGTGGAACACCGCCTTGTCATCCGCCACAGCGACGGCGGGAAGCGAATGCTGCATCTCGAGCCGATGTCCGTCGCCGACTTCTCTTCGCGCCTCTTCGCTCTGCTCAGCGAGCTCAACCTCCACCCGCGCATCCACGGCGCCCCGAACGAGGTGGAGCTGGCGATTCCCTTCGCCGAGGACACACGGCACGCCAGCTACGACCGTGACGCGGCTCACGCGTTCTGGCGACAGCTCGTCGACGCGGACCGGGCGCTCTCGCGGTTCCGCGCAGCATTCACCGGCAAGGCGAGCCCCGTGCACTTCTTCTGGGGAGCCATGGATCTCGCCGTGACCCGCTTCTCCGGCCGCGAAGCGCCCCGTCACCCGGGCGGGGCCCCGAACTGCCCCAACGAGGTCATGATCGAGGGGTACTCGCATGAGATCTCGAGCGCCGGATTCTGGCCCGGTGGCGGGCGCGAGGGCGCCTACTACTCGTACGCCTACCCCGCTCCCGTCGGGTTCGCGGATGCGCGCGTGCCGGAGGGGGCTTACTGGGACGAGGCCCTCGGCGAGTACCTCCTGCCGTACGAGGTGGTTCGGGAGGCAGCCGACCCCGACGGTCTGGTCCAGGACTTCCTAACAGCGACCTATCGAGCAGAGGCCGACCTGGCAGACTGGGCGAGCGTCACCACAAGCGCCTAGCGCATCCGGGACCTGACCTCAGGGGCGGGACGCGCGATCGCGGCGCTGGTTCCAGTAGCGATAGACGAGCTCGGGGTATTCGGCCATGACGTCGACGTCGGCGACGAGCACCTCGAGCCTGGCCTCATACCCCTCCGGAGTGAGGCCGAGCTGCCGGATCTTGTCGAGCTTCGGACGGTCGCGGCCAGGGTGAGCTGCCTCGAACTCCAGGAGCGCCCTTGCTCGTGCGGTGATCATGTTTGAAGAGTAGGTCAGGACATAACGAGATGACCCGCTCTTGCTTTTCAGCCGTCACCTCTGTAGGGCCTAGGCGGGTGACGTCAACCGGCCACCGGTCTGATGCCGACGAACTGCATGCGATCCTCGCCGTAGAAGCACGACTGCAATGCGAAGTCCCCCTGCAGTCCGATCAGTGATTCCGTCGTCTCCCAGTGCTTCGCCGTGTGCCGCACGTCGACGACCTCGAACGTGCCCGGCTGGCCCTCGACTTCGAACTGCGTCCCGACCACCCAGTTCAGGACGATGTCGCCCCCGCAGTTGTTGTGCGCCGCGTACACGGCCGGAACCCCGACGGTGTTGCGATAGCTGGTCATCTCGATGAACGATCCGTCGCACACGTCGAGTTCCTCCTGACCGCCCTCGACCCCGAGCCGAACCGCGGGCAGCTGCACCTCCGCGGCGACGTCGTTCACCGCGGCTTTCACCTGCCCGTACCCGCGTTCCACGGTCGTCGGCACCAAGAGCGACATCGCCAGGATCACAGCCCCGGCGAGGACGAGTGTCGTCCCGAGCACCCCGAGGACCACGTTCCCCACCGACCGCCGTCGGCGTGGAGACGCCGATCGGGCGTGGGCTGGCGGCGCAGGCCGGGTGCTCGTCATAGGCAGAGGTCTCCTCGTGGTCAGACGCGTCAGATTCTGCAACAGCACCTTATGCGCTGCGTGTGAACGGATGCGTGCACGTGAGCGTGGAAGCGGCCGGCACTCACCTTCGTCTCGGCTGGCGTGCGTACGGTCGGAGCATGACAGAACAGCACGCGACCCCCGACCACGAAGACGACGCCACCCTCGACGAGACCAACGAGCGGCTCGAAGCAGAATCGATCCAGGGCCTCGGCACGGGTGAGCCCAACCGGGAACGGCCGGACCAGCCGCCCACGCAGGTCCGCGATGACGCGGCGCAGCACCGTGACGACACCGTCCCGCCCGCAGGTGTCAACGGCTGAACCGCAGTATCGGAGGCCGGGTCGCGCTGGTGACCCGGCTTCCACCGCGCGCGGCGCGCTTGGGACGCAAGCCTCGTCGGGCTCACTCGAGGCTGACCTCCGCTGGAGACTTGTCGGGGCGCCATCCGCGCCAGCTCGGCTGCCTGAGCCGGCCACCGGCGGTCCATTCTGCGAACTCGACCTCCCCGACCAGTTCCGGTTCCACCCAGACCGCGCCCCGCGCATCCGCCGCCGGGATGTCGATGAACGGCGGGGTGTCACGCTCGCGGGACGCCAGCTCCTGGGCGGTCCGTTCGAGCTGTCGGTCGGTGAATCCTGTGCCGACACGGCCCACGTAGCGGAGTCCGTCCGGACCGGGGACGCCGAGCAGCAGCGAGCCGATGCTGTCGGCACGTCGTCCCCGTCCGGGACGCCATCCCCCGACGACAACTTCCTGGGACCTGTGGTGCTTGACCTTGACCCAGCTCTCGGACCTCCGGCCCGGACGGTAGGGGCTGTCGCGCCGCTTCGCCACGATGCCCTCCAGCCCGAGCTCAGCACTGCTCGTCAGCGCCAGCTTCGCGTCGCCTTCGACCACCGGAGGAACACGGAGCCCGCGATGCTCGCGCACGTCCTCGACAAGCAGGTCGCGCCGCTCCTCGTACGGTCGATCGATCAGGCTCTCGCCGTCAGCCTCGAGCAGGTCGAAGACGAAGTAGTGCACCGGCACCTCCGCGGCCGCCCGCTCGACGTCGCGCGGTGCGCGCAAGCCCATCCTCGACTGGAGTCGGCCGAAGTCAGGGCGTCCCCGGCGGTCCAACGCTACGACCTCGCCGTCCAGAACCGCCACCCGCCCGCTCAGGCTCGCGCGCAGTGCATCGGCGACCTCCGGGTACGCAGCCGTCACGTCATTGCCGTTCCTCGTCAGCAGCCGTGGCCCGTCGGGCTCGACGGATGCCACGATGCGGATGCCGTCCCATTTCATCTCGAACGCCCAGTCACCCTCGTCGTCGAAGACGCTCGTGTCACGCGAGGTCGCGAGCATGGGTGGGATCGAGGGCTTGGAGCGCTCGGTCCGCCTCGTGGTGCGGTGCGACGCTGTCGCACCCGTCCTCGGCGACTTCTCGGCTGACATCCGGTGCAGCAGCCAGTTGCTCTTGTCATCACCGCTCCCCCGCGTGTGGATGAGCGCAACCCGCGTCGGCTCCCCGAGCCCGCCAGCTGCCTCCCCGTGCAACGTGACGATGACCTCCTCACCCTCGCGCCATTTCTCGAGCTCGTAGGTTCCCGAATCCCAGATGTACACCTCGCCTGCCCCGTACTCGCCCTTCGGGATCGTGCCCTCGAAGGTGCCGTACTCCAGGGGGTGGTCTTCGGTCTGCACCGCCAGGTGGTTCTTCTTGGTGTCGGTTGGAATGCCCTTCGGCACAGCCCAGGAGACCAGCACGCCGTCGCGCTCGAGCCGGAAGTCGTAGTGAAGCCGTCTCGCGTGGTGCTCCTGGATGACGAAGCTCCGCCCGGATGAGGAAGGCGGGGCATCCGCCGGCACCGGTTCGTTCGTCTTCGACGCGTCGCGCATCGACCGGTAGCGCTCCAGCCGGTCTTGCCTGGCGGCCTCGGCGACGGGAGCGAGCGGGTCGGACCTGGTGCGCATCCGTGCCAGCACCTCGCCGAACTCGAGGTGGCGCAGCTGCGGGGAGGCCAGCTCGCGCCAGGTACGTGGGACGGCCACGGTCGGCCGCGCGCGCCCGCGGAGGGAGTACGGGGCGATGGTCGTCTTCGATGCGTTGTTCTGGCTCCAGTCGACGAGCACCTTGCCGGCCCGCAGGGTCTTCTTTATGTCGCTCACGATCAGGTCCGGATGGTCGGCCTCCAGCGACCTCGCGAGCTCGTGGGCAACCTGCGAGACTTCATCCGAGGTGTGGGCCCCGTCGAGGGCGGCGTACAGGTGGATGCCTTTGCTGCCGCTGGTCACGGGGACGGGGTCGAGGTCCATGCCCTGCAGGATCCGACGAGCAAGTCTCGCCACCTCGGCGCATTCGGGGAGGCCGGCACCCTCGCCCGGGTCGAGGTCCAGGACCAGGCGGTCGGGGTTCAGCGGCGTTCCGCCCGGACCGAAACGCCACTGAGGCACGTGCAGCTCGAGGGCGGCGACCTGCGCGAGCCAGGTGAGCGTCGCGACATCCCGCACGATGGGGTACTCGTTGCGGTGGTCCCGATGCTCGATCCCCTCCTTTGGCACCCACGCAGGGGCGCTCGCCTCGAGGTTCTTCTGGAAGAACACCTTGCCGGGGTGCTCCGCGGTCCCGACGCCGTCGACCCAGCGCTTGCGAGTCACGGGACGCTCCCGGACGTGCGGCAGCAGGAACGGCGCGATCTCCGCGTAGTAGGCGAGGACCTCGGCTTTCGTGGTGCCGGTCTCCGGGTAGAGCACCTTGTCGAGATTCGTGAGCGTCACACGGTGGCCGTCGACCGTCACGGTCTGCTTCGGGGTCGCCATCGGCCCAGGATGCACCCCGAGCCTGAGGCGATCACCGGTGAACACTCAGCGTCGGCTCGGCTCCCGAGCCACCGCGTCCGCTGTACTTGGAGCATGAGATCCATCTGGAAAGGCTCCATCGCATTCGGCCTCGTCAATGTCCCAGTGAAGCTGTACAGCGCGACGGAGGACCATGACGTGCACCTGCACCAGGTGCACGACAAGGACGGTGGGCGCATCCGCTATCAGCGACGCTGCGAGATCTGCGGGAAGGTGGTCGACTACGAGCACATCGACAAGGCGTACGCCGACGAGGACCGGACGGTCGTGCTCACCGAGGACGACCTCAGCTCGCTGCCAGAAGAGCGAAGCCGCGAGATCGACGTCGTCGAGTTCGTGCCGAGCGACCAGCTCGACCCGATCATGTTCGATCGCAGCTACTTCCTGGAGCCAGACTCGAAGTCGGCGAAGGCCTACGTGCTGCTGCGGAAGACTCTCGAGAAGACGGACAGAACCGCGATCGTGCACTTCTCGCTCCGGCAGAAGTCCCGGCTCGGCGCGCTCCGGACACGCGGCGACGTGCTCATGCTGCAATCGCTCCTCTGGGACGACGAGGTCCGGGAGGCGAACTTCGCGTCGCTCGACGAACGGGTGAGGATCTCGGCGAAGGAGCTGAAGATGTCTGCATCCCTCGTCGACTCCTTCGCGGCCGACTTCGCACCCGACCGGTTCACCGACGACTACCAGGAGCAGCTGCAGCAGCTCATCGACGCGAAGCTTGCGGAGGGCGACGCCCTCGATACCGCTGCCACCTTCGGCGAGACCGAGGATGACGACGAGTCGGGTGGGGAGGTCATCGACCTCATGGACGCGCTTCGACGGAGCATCGACAAGGGGCGGAGGACGCCATCCGACCGGGCCGGAGAGGAGGAGGGCGACACGAAGGAGGCAAAGGCGGGCGCAAGCAAGACCTCCACGAAGAAGACTGCGTCGAAGAAGAGCACGTCGAAGAAGAGCACGTCGAAGAAGACCTCCTCGACGAAGAGCGAGGCGACGAAGAGCGCTCACCGGAAGGCCGCGAGCAGCACGGCGAAGCCGGCCACGAAGAAGGCCGCAGGCAAGAAGGCAACGCCCCGCAAGGCAACGCCTGCGAAGGAGCGGAAGAGCGCCTGAGACGTCCTCCAGTTCACCGGGCGTTCACGCACGAGAAGTCCCCATGCGACACGGGGCGGGTACGGTGACGGCGATCTCGTCAGACGAACGCCCCAGGAGGACCCACGTGACACGACCTTGGCAGAAGCTCCTCGCGGTGGGAGCCGCGACGACGCTCACCGGAGGCGGCCTGCTCGTCGCAGCCGCTCCCCCGACCTTCGCAGCGCCCGGTGGAACAGAGCTCGTCATCAACGAGGCATACGGGGGCGGTGGCAATTCCGGTTCGCTGTACTCGAACGACTTCGTGGAGCTCTATAACCCGGGCCCCGCGGCGATCAGCGTCGACGGGTGGTCGGTCCAGTACTTCTCCGCGGGCGGGAACCTCGGCGGTGTGGCGGAGCTCTCCGGCACCGTCGCCCCGGCCTCGCACTATCTCGTCGCGCTGTCGGCCGGCACCTCGCAGACCGGCGAGCTCCCGGCGCCGGATGCGAGCGGGGAGATCGCCATGGGCGCGCGCGGAGGCATCGTCGCCCTGGCAGACACGACCGACGCGCTCACGCTCCCCGCGGGGACGGCCGCGGATGCTCTCGGAGTCGTCGACCTCGTCGGCTACGGCAGCGCGAGTGCCTTCGAGGGAGCCGCCCCGGCGCCGGAACTCGGCAATGCGCTCAGTGCCCAGCGCTCAGCTACGGGAGTCGACACCGACGAGAACTCGGCCGACTTCGTCGCGGCAGCACCGACGCCGGAGAACTCCGCGGGCGGCTCGACGACGACCCCAGCGCCGACGACGACTGCGGTTCCGACCGTCCCGCCGGAGGCGGAGCTCGTATCGATCGCGGAGATCCAGGGCACCGCCGCCGCCTCACCGTTCGTCGACCAGACGGTCACCACCGAGGGCGTCGTGACGGCGGTCTACGCCGAAGGTGGGCTCGGCGGCTTCAATATCCAGACGCCAGGTGTCTCAGACCCCACGACCCACATCGCCTCGACCGGGGTCTTCGTGTACGGCCCAGCCGCTGCCGCCACGGTCAGCATCGGCGATCGAGTCGCGGTCACCGGACGAGTCGGTGAGCGGTTCGAGTCGACCCAGATCAGTGCGAGCGGTGTCGAGCAGCTCGAAGTCCGCCAGGAGGACGTCGTCGAGCCCGTCGCGATCGAGTGGCCGGAGACCGACGAGGAGCGGGAACGCTACGAGGGGATGCTGCTCGCACCGTCTGGCACCTACCGGGTCTCGGAGAACTATGCGCTGAACCAGTACGGCGAGGTGGGGCTCTCCGTCGGGGAGCGGCTGCTCGTGACGCCGACCGAGGTCGGGGCTCCCGGCAGCGCCGAGGCAGTCGCGCAGGCCGAGTACAACGCCGCGCACAGCGTCATCCTCGACGACGGTGCCTCGACGGACTTCCTGAGACGGGAGAGCGGCAGCATGGTCAACGCGGCCATCCCCCTTCCCTACCTGAGTATCGAGACCCCCGTCACCGTCGGTGCGACGGCGACCTTCAGCCAGCCTGTCGTCGTTCACTACTCCTTCGACAGCTACCGCTTCCAGCCGACGACGACGCTGACGGGCACCGAGGATGCACCCGTCACCTTCTCCGACGCGCGAGAGGCCGGCCCTGATTCGGTCGGCGGCAGTCTGCAGCTCGGCACGTTCAACGTGCTCAACTACTTCACGAGCCTCGGTGTCGACTCCTGCGACCCGAGCCAGAGCTACACCGACCGTGAGGGCAACCCCATCAGCGCCAACGGATGCCTTCCGCGCGGTGCCTGGGACGCGGAGAACCTGGAGCGGCAGGAGTCGAAGATCGTCGCCGCGATCAACCAGCTCGACGCCGACATCGTCGCGCTCGAGGAGATCGAGGACTCCTCGGACTTCGGCAAGGATCGCGATGCGGCGCTCGTGGATATCGTGGATGCCCTCAACACCGCGGCCGGCGCAGACCGGTGGGCGCACGTGCCCTCCCCCGCGGACATTCCTGCGACGGGTGACGACGTCATCCGAACCGCCTTCATCTACCAGCCCGCGACGGTCGAGCTGAGCGGGTCCTCGAGCATCCTCGACGACCCGGCGTTCGTCAACGGACGCGCTCCGCTCGCACAGACGTTCTCGGATCCCGCGACGGACACCGACTTCATCGTCGTCGCCAACCACTTCAAGTCGAAGGGCGGCTCTGGCGAGGGCGACAACGCGGACGAGGACGACATCGTCGGGCCCGCCGGAGCCGTCGGCGGGTGGAACGGGGACCGGACGCGGCAGGCTCAGGCGCTTGCCGGCTTCGCGGAGGCGCAACGCGCCGAGCACGGCACGGACCTCCTGTTCCTCACCGGTGACTTCAACAGCTACTCGCAGGAGGACCCCCTGCGAGTGCTCGAGGACGCCGGCTACGAGAACCTCGGAGACCTGCGCAACAGGACCGCTGGCGAGCCCGGCTCGACGGGCACCGAGTACTCGTACAGCTTCGGCGGCACCGTCGGCTCACTCGATCACATCCTGGCGAGCGACGCAGCGGCCGGAGCAGTGACGGGAGCAGATGTGTGGACGATCAACGCGTACGAGCAGGTCGGCACCGAGTACAGCCGCTTCAACTCCAACGTCACCCAGCTCTACTCGGATGACGTCTACCGGTCGTCCGACCACAACCCGTTCCTGATCGGCCTCGACTTCTCCGTCGCGCCGACGCCGACCGAGACCGTAGGCCCGGCACCCACCGAGACGGCAGGCCCGGCGCCGACCGAGACGGTGGCTCCTGAGCCCACGCAGACCGACGGGACCGTGCCAGGAGTGTCGCCCTCGGCGAGCGCGATCCCGCCGGCGGCTGGCGGGCCGACGCCCAGCCAGCCGACTGCCCCAGGGAACCCAGGGTCGGACGGACAGCAGCTGGCCACCACCGGCGTCGAGCTCGGCACCATCCTGCCCATCACGGCCGGCGCCACGCTGCTCGCGGGCGCACTTGCATTCCTGCTGAGGCGCCGCGTGGACCGCGCCTGACCTGATGGCCTGGGGTGAGTGCTGACTCGCCTCGAGGGAGACGATAGGCCGTGGAGCGCACTCGCTTCACGGCCTGTCGTCAGGAGTCAGAACGCGCAGTGCGGGATCACGGTCCCGAGTCGCTCCCCGACTGCTCGGAGGGCGTGGGCTCACCGGTCGGCTGCGGATCGACAGGCTCATCGGTGGGATCAGGGGCCGGCGGCTGAGTCGGCTCTGGCGTCTCGACCGGCGCGGGTGGCGTCGTGCCGCCTCCGGATCCGTCCGGAACCGGCTGCGACGTCAGGGTCGGCGTGGCCGGCTCCGAGGGTGCGGGTGCCTGCGTGGGGGCGTCGACGCCCGAGTCGTCGATGGGCTCCTCCGGAACGCTCGTGTCCTCACCCTGTTGCGTGTCGACCGCCGCGCTGTGCGAGCTCTGGGCTGCCGTCGCCTGCCGCACGACCGACGAGATCCCGGTCGTGCGCGCGCGATCATCCGCTGCATCCGCGAGCTCGATGAGCGCTGCGTCGTACGCGGTCAGGATGTCCGCGGAAGCGAGCGTGACCTGCAGCCGGTGCTCTCGTCCCAGGGCGAGCGTGCTCGTCGCCATGCCACCGACGGCGTTCTGCAGTGCGGTGTACGAGGTCTGCAGCGCGTTCGACTCCGACGACGTCGAACTCAGCGCATCCTTGACCTGACCGAGGGCGTCTTCGAGCGCGACCTTCTCGGCCGTCCCGACCCGCTCCGACGGGAGGCTGGCGAGCGGCTGAGCGAGCATGTGCAGGTTGACGACGTCACTGGAGCTGGCGCTCGCCACGGCGGCACTCGCCGTCGCGGGGACGGCCACGGTCTCGACGGGCGCTGCGACATCGCCTCCCTGGCCGTTCGTGACGGTCAGGGCAGCGACGACCGCGCCGACCGCGATGACGCTCATCGTCGCGGCCGCGAGCTCACCCGGGCGCTTCTTGACGAACGCCACTATGGCGTTCGAGGTCTCCCCGTTCGACATCCGGCTCCTCCAAGACGTTCTAGCGGCGCGCATTCCGCGCACAGCTTCCCTAAGAGTAAGACGATCGCGCCGAAAGTCGAAGTCAGAACTGCCCGCGTCGCTCAGGAAACTCAGAGCCAGATGAAGTGGAGGAAGATCGACAGCGCGAGGATGGTGGTGGCGACCAGCGCGCACATGAGCTCGATGACCATGCCGAGACCGAGCGCCTTGACCGCAGTCCAGCTCGAGTCAAGGGCCGCGCGGAATTCACGCACTCGCGCGTACTCAGAGGCCACGAGACCGGCCGCGAAGCCGATCGGAAGTCCGAACGCCGGGAGCACGAACAGGCCGACGATGCCGGCTGCGAGGCCGATGAGCACTGATCGGTTCGGGACCTGCTTCTTCTTGAGCCCACGCCCCGTGAGCACCCAGCCGATGATCATGCCCGTGATGAGCAGCGCGGCTCCGACCCCGAACGCCACCCAGACGGGCCAGCTGCCCGCGAAGATCGCCCACACGAGGAAGCCGATGACGATGGTGATGCTGCCGGGCAGCACGGGCACGATGATGCCGATGACGCCGACGATCGCGAGGACCACGGCGACGATGGCTGCGATCACGGGGGCATTCATGACTCAACCGTATCGGTTCCCGAACGCACCCCTGGGTAGCTGCAGACGAGAACGGGGGCCGTGCATCCACACGAACGTGGATGCACGGCCCCCGAAGGCCGTCCGCGTGATCAGCGGGACAGCGCGTAACCGGTCTCGCCGTGCACGACCACGTCGACCCCGGCCACTTCATCCTCGTGACGCACCCGGAAGCCGATGGTCTTCTGGATGGCCCAGGCCACGAGGAAGCTCACTCCGAAGGAGTACAGGAGGACGCCGAGCGATGCGATGAGCTGGACGATGAGCTGCTCGACCCCGCCACCGGTGAAGAGCCCGGTGTCGAAGGCGAAGAGTCCAGGCCAGATGGACCCGACGAGACCGCCGACGAGGTGGAGGCCGACGACGTCGAGCGAGTCATCGAAGCCGAGCTTGAACTTCAGCTCGATGGCGAACGCGCAGAGGCCGCCCGAGACGAGGCCGAGGAGGAGCGCCCAGCCCGGCGTCAGCACGGCGCACGCCGGCGTGATAGCGACGAGACCCGCGATCGCACCGGATGCGGCGCCGATCGACGTCGCCTTGCCGTTGCGCAGCTTCTCGACCATGATCCAGCCGAGGATGCCCGCAGCAGGAGCGGCGATGGTGTTGATGAAGAGCAGTCCGGGGCCGGGGAACTCCGAGCCGCCGAGGTCGCCCCATGCGGCACCGACGTTGAAGCCGAACCAGCCGAACCACAGGATCGCGGTACCCAGGAGCACGAGCGGCACGTTGTGGGGCTGTGTGATGCCCTTCGCGAAGCCGACGCGCTTGCCGAGGACCAACGCGAGTGCGAGTGCTGCCGCGCCTGCGTTGATGTGCACGGCCGTTCCACCTGCGTAGTCGATGACCTCGATGCCCTCGAAGCCGAGCTGGGTGCCGAGTTGCATGATCCAGCCGCCACCCCAGACCCAGGCGGCGACTGGGAAGTAGACGAACGTGGCGAAGATGCCGGCGAAGAGCATCCAGGAACCGAACTTCGCGCGGTCCGCGATGGCCCCGGAGATCAGCGCGGTCGTGATGATTGCGAACGTGCCACCGTACGCGGCACCAGCGGTCGCATTGCTGTCCTGGATGAGGTTGGTCAGCGCGAAGTCAGAGAAGGGGTCCCCAGCGAACTGGAAGAAGGAGTCGCCAGACACGGACGACATGTTGTAGCCGTACAGGATCCACAGCACGGCGACGAGGCCGAGCGCCCCGAACGAGAGCATCATCATGCTGACGACGCTCTTCTCCTTGACCATGCCGCCGTAGAAGAGGGCGAGTCCTGGTGTCATGAAGAGCACAAGCGCTGCGCTGATCATCAGCCACGCGGTTCCACCGGTATCCATTGCATCCTCGCTTTCGCCACCCGTGCTGCGGCCTGGAGGACGCGTCGTCGTGACACGGTGTGGGGAGATGCTTCGAGTCTGCTGGGGGCTCGTGTCGCTGGTGGGGCGGTGTCGTTTCGATCATGTTTCCGAGCGACCCTGCATGTTACGAGTCTGTGTCGGGAACGGAATCGGATCGGCGCGACCGGAACTCAGACGGAGGCGGCCTGCTCCTGAGCCGTCGAGGCGATGAGGCGCGAGACGCAGCGCAGGTACTTCTTTCGGTAGCCGCCGTCGAGCATCCCACCCCCGAAGATCTGGTCGAGCGCGAGACCGGAAGCGGCGATCGGGATCTGGGCGTCGTAGACGCGGTCGATGAAGGCGACGAAGCGCAGCGCCTCGGCCTGATCGGTGAGCTCGTGCACGTCTCGGAGTGCGAGGAGGTCGACGTTCTCGACGAGGCGCACGTACTTCGAGGGGTGGACGGTCGCAAGGTGCTGGACGAGCTCGTCGAAGCTGTCGTAGGCGACGCTCTTCCCGTCGGCGACCGCTTCATCGACGAGCACGTCCAGCCGTTCGGCTGGAGTGACGGCCGCGTGGCCCGACATGTCGCGCCGTCGGTAGTCGGTGCCATCGATGCGCAGCGTGTCGAACACGCCGGCGAGCTTCGTGATCTCGCGCAGGAAGTCTGATGCCGCGAAGCGTCCCTCGCCGAGCGCGTTCGGCGGGGTGTTGCTCGTCGCGGCGACGCTCGTGCCGGAGTCCACGAGCTCCCCGAGGAGCCGGGACATGACCATCGTGTCGCCCGGGTCGTCGAGCTCGAACTCGTCGATGGCGATGAGGCTCGTGCCCTTGAGCGAGCGGACGGCTTCTGCGTAGCCGAGGGCTCCGACGAGCGCCGTGTACTCGATGAACGTGCCGAAGTACTTGCGCCCGGGGTGGGCGTGCCAGATGGAGGCGAGGAGATGCGTCTTGCCGACACCGAACCCGCCGTCGAGGTAGATGCCCGGCTTGACGGGCGGTGCCTTCTTGAGGAACCCGAAGAGCCCCTTGCTCCCGGAGTTCGCGGCGGCCTTGACCCCGGCGAAACGCTCGCCCGCCTCGACGGCGGCTGCCTGCGAGGGGTACTCGGGGTCCGGTCGATACGTGGAGAACTGAGCCCCGTCGAACTGCCGGGGAGGCACGAGGTCCTTCACCATCTCTGCCGCCGTGACGGTCGGTGAGAGTTCGGTCAGGTGCAGCAAGCGGCCTTCGCCCACGGAGTCCTCGTACTTTCCAGTGACAGGTGCCCGATGCGGGCCCAACAAATCCTACCGTCACCCGCTCCCCCGGTCGTCCCAAATCGATGGGCCGGTACCGTGGTCACATGCACGACGTCACGCTGCCAGAACCGCTCGAGCTGCTCCGCGAAGAGCTTCTCGATGTGTCACCCCGCGATCGCCTCGAGCTCCTCGCCGAGATCGGCGCCGAGCTTCCAGCAGTCGAACCCGCCGAGGCCGAGACGTTCGAGCGCGTCATTGAATGCCAGTCACCGGTGTACCTCGACGTCTCGCTGGGCCGCGACGCACGCGTCCGGCTGCGTATCTCGGTCCCGCCGGGCGCGCCCATGACGCGCGGCTTCGCGGCGGCTCTCGTACAGGGCGTCGACGGTCATGAGCCAGCTGCGCTCCTCGGACTCCCTGAGGACCTGCCGAGCGTCCTCGGCCTGGGCGACCTCGTCTCACCGCTCCGCCGCAGCGGGATGGTCGCTCTGCAGGCGCGCGCGAAGAGGCAGCTGCTCGAGCGCATCGCCGCCGACGAGCGCGCGTAGGGACCGTCTCGCGTCTCAGAACGTCGCGAGCCATTCGTCCAGCGACCGCTCCCAGCGCCCGCTGTCGACGTTCCAGAGGCGCGTGTGCAGTGCGCGCTCGAATTCGCGGTACGTGACAAGGTCGGGCCGGCGGCGTGCCACCTCTCTACTCGCGTCGACCGGCACGACGGTGTCCGCGCTGGAGTGGAAGAGGAGGATGGGCACGCGAAGCTCCTCGAGCCGGTTCGGGATCTCGAGCTCAGCGAGCGGGATCGGCGCCTCGAGGCCGAGCAGAGGGCGCGCGAGGGGACTCCCGATGAGCCAGACGCCGAGCGCCGTCACCGCTCTGGGAAGCCGCATGGCTCGACCCTGGTACCGGAGTATCGAACGCCAGCTCAAGGCGGGCGACTCCAGGAAGATGCCTGCGACGAGCTCGCGGTGCCGCGCATTGAGCGACGCCTGCACAACGGTTCCGCCCCCCATGGACCATCCGACCAGGATGATCCGCTTGGCGCCGCGCTCCGCGGCCCAGTCCATCGCGGACTCCACGTCGCGCCACTCCGTCGCACCGAGACCGAACTTCCCGTCGGGCGATGGAGGTGCGAGCGCGTCATTCCGGTAGCTCACCACCAGCGAGTTCCAGCCTCGACCTCGAAACAGCGGGACTGCGCGCAGGGGCTCGGTCATGACGGCGCCCCGACCGTGCACGTGGATCGCCCACGAATCGCTGGCATGCGCCGCCGGGATCAGCCAGGCGGGCATCGCCCCGAGCGGGGTCTGCACGTCGACCCAGCGCCACGGCAGATCGAGGTCCCGCACCCAGAGCTGTGGAGCCGACGCAAGGCGAACGGATCGGACGCGCTCGAGCTGCGCGCCCTGCTCGCCCCAGTAGCGCCTGGTCACCGTGCGCTCCGACTCGTCGACGACGGCTCCGACGTTGGCCCTGCCCGTCTCCGCCGCGAAGACCAGACTGTAGTGGCCGGGTGCCGCCGTCTCAGGGGTGCGGGCGAGGGTGACCGTGCCCGCCTGCCTGTCAACCCGGAGCAGGCGCACCGGGTCCTTGCGGCGCCGTGGAGGCGTGACGACGGCGCGCGCAACCATGGTGGCCGCCGTGCCGGAGATGGCGACGAGGCCGACGACGACTGCGCCGAGGGTCGCCGCGGCGAGCTTCGCAGCAGGCGCGGTCGACTCAGCCGAGACACGTTTGGCGGCACACATCACGACGATGATCGCGCATAGTGCCCGTGAACACGCCGAACGGCTGGCGCGCCGCTTACGGCGCGCCTGATCTGCGTTGCAGAAGGCCAGGCCTAGTCTCGTCGCGTGGTTGTCCCGTTGCATCGATCTGCCCCGGAGTTCGAGGCCGCCGTAGAGGCGGTCCGTGCGGCCGAGTTCCGCTCTGCCCTCACGGTGAGCGAGATCCGTCCCCCAGCGAACCTGGCCCCCGAATCGCTCGCGCTCTCCGGAGACGTGCGACCAACTGCCCACGCCAGCGACTCAGAGCTCGGCACCGGCAGGTTCATCTTGCTCCATGACGAGAGCGAGCCGGAGGCGTGGCGCGGAGCGTTCCGCGTCGTCTGCTTCGCGCAAGCTCCCCTTGAGCCCGAGATCGGCGTCGACCCCTTCCTCGCGCCCGTCGCGTGGTCCTGGCTCATGGATGCACTCGAGTCCAGGGGGGCCGCCTTCGAGCATCCCTCCGGAACGGCGACGACCATCAACGGTCGTGGTTTCGGTGAGCTCGAAGAGCAGGGAGAGGGCGCGCAGATCGAGCTGCGCGCATCCTGGACGCCTCGCGAGACCGACCTCGCCGCTCACGCAGAGGCCTGGGGGGAGCTGCTGTGCCTCCTGGCAGGCATGCCGCCCGAAGCTGAGGCAGACGACGGCGTCCAGGTGCTGCGGCACCTCCGAAAGGCAAAAGATGGGGCTTGACGCAGACCGCCTGAAGGAAGGCGGACTCGACGTGATCGAAACTGAAGACCAGCTCAGGGCGGGGCTGGACAGGCTCGCCGCTGGAACTGGGCCCGTCGCCGTGGACGCCGAACGCGCATCCGGCTATCGGTACTCGGAACGCGCCTACCTCGTTCAGCTGTTCCGTCGCGGAAGCGGCACGCTGCTGATCGATCCGATCGCGACGGGGTCGCTTGCTCGCCTGCAGGAGATCATCGGCGAGGAGGAGTGGATCTTCCACGCGGCCACCCAGGACCTGCCATGCCTGCGCGAACTCGAGCTGAACCCGACCCTCATCTTCGATACCGAGCTCGCCGCGCGGCTGCTCGGGTACGAGCGCGTGGGCCTCGGCGCCGTCATCGAGCGCCTGCTCGGCATCTCGCTCGAGAAGGCGCACTCCGCGGCAGACTGGTCGACGAGACCGCTCCCGGAGTCGTGGCTCGCCTACGCGGCCCTCGACGTGGAACTGCTCATCGACGTCCGCGACCAGCTGCACCAGGAACTGGTGGAGGCCGGGAAGCTGGAAGCTGCTCGAGAAGAGTTCGCCGACATCCTGACGCGTGAGCTGGGGGTCAAGAAGCCAGACGCCTGGCGTCGGATCGGCGGCATCAGCAGGCTCCGCAGCCCTCGTGCGCTTGCCGTCGCCAAAGAGCTCTGGCTCTCGCGCGATGAGATGGCGAGAAGCTCCGACACCGCGCCTGGGCGCCTCTTCCCGGATCGCGCACTTGCGGCAGTTGCGACGGCGATGCCCCGGACGCGTGGCGAGCTGGCGCGACTGAAGGAGTTCACGGGGCGGGCATCCAGAACCCAACTCGATCGCTGGTGGGGTGCCGTGGAGCGCGGGCTGACGACGGACGAGATGCCGCCGCAGGCGCCGCGTGACCCCGACCGCATGCCGCACCACCGCCAGTGGGAGCAGCGGGCTCCTGAAGCAGACCGCCGCCTGAAGCTCGCTCGCGAGTTCCTCGTGGCCCATGCCGAGGAGCTCCACATGCCGGTCGAGAACCTGCTGACACCCGAGCTCCTCAGGCGTGCGGCGTGGAGCCCGCACCAGCCGGTCTCGGCAGAGACGGTCGCCGAGCACCTGCGTGACCTCGGCGCTCGACCGTGGCAGACCAGCGAGGTTGCACAGGGAATCGCCGCCGCTTTTGTAGAAGCTGACCAATTGACTTCCACTCCGGACGGAGAGGCTTCGTAGCTTCGCACGAGGCATTGGCTTCCCATCAGGCGGGCATCCATAGGATGACCGAGTCAATAGATGCTTGGAGGCAGTGTGGCCAATCGAGAAGTGTTGTTCATCGACGGCGTTCGGACCCCCTTCGGACGTGCTGGCGAGAAGGGCATGTACTGGAAGACCCGTGCGGACGACCTCGCGGTCAAGGCGATCAAGGGTCTCCTCGACCGGAACCCGCAGATCCCGCACGACCGCTACGACGACGTCGCCATCGCCGCGACCACGCAGCAGGGTGACCAGGGCCTGACCCTCGGCCGCTCGACTGCCATCCTCGCCGGTCTCCCGAACACGGTCCCGGGTCTCGCGATCGACCGGATGTGCGCCGGCGCGATGACGGCGGTCACGACCATGGGCTCCGGCGTCGGGTTCGGCGCGTACGACGTCACGATCGCTGGCGGAGTCGAGCACATGGGTCGGCACCCGCTCGGCATCGGCGCAGACCCGAACCCGAGGTTCGTCGCCGAGCAGCTCGTGAGCGGTGACGCCCTCAACATGGGCAAGACCGCCGAGCGCCTGCACGACCGCTTCCCGCAGCTCACGCGCGAGCGCAGCGACCGCTACGCCATGCGCAGCCAGCAGAAGGCTGCCGCCGCGTACGACAACGACCAGCTGCAGCCCGACCTCATCCCCGTCGCCATCGAGTCAGAGGCTGGCTGGGGACTCGCGACGCGAGACGAGACGCTGCGGCCCGAGACGAACATGGAGACGCTCTCCACGCTGAAGACGCCCTTCCGCCCGCACGGTCGAGTCACCGCAGGGAACGCCAGCGGGCTGAACGACGGCGCGACTGCCGCGATCATCGCCTCGAGTGCCGCCGCCAAGGAGTTCGGCCTGCAGCCCAAGATGCGCATGGTCACATTCGCGTTCGCCGGCGTCCAGCCCGAGGTCATGGGCCTCGGCCCCGTGCCCTCGACCGAGAAGGCCCTCGCACGGGCCGGCATGACCATCGACGACATCGGCCTCTTCGAGTTGAACGAGGCATTCGCCGTCCAGGTGCTGTCCTTCCTCGACCACTACGGCATCGACGACGACGACCCATCCGTGAACCCGTACGGCGGTGCCATCGCGATCGGCCACCCGCTGGCCTCATCCGGCGTCCGCCTGATGACCCAGCTCGCGAAGCAGTTCGAGGAGCACCCCGAGGTCCGCTTCGGCCTGACTGCCATGTGCGTCGGCCTCGGACAGGGCGGCACCGTCATCTGGGAGAACCCGAACTGGAACGGCAAGTCGCACGCACGCCGAGGCTTCGGCAAGAAGGGACGCTGATCACCATGGCAACCGATCTCCGAGCACGCTACGCTCCCCTGCTCGCCATGAGCACCGACGAGGTCGTGACGCACTCGCTTGTCCGCGACGTCACTCTGCCGAGCGGTCGGACACTGGCGCTCATCACGCTCGACAACGGCCACGACTACACGCGGCCGAATACGCTCGGCCCGGAGACCCTCGCCGAGCTCGGCGAGGTGCTCTCGCGCCTGCGCGCCCGAGCGTCGTCCCATGACATCGACGCGGTCGCCATCACCGGCAAGCGCTTCAACTTCGCGGCGGGCGCAGACCTCTCCAACGTCGGCTCGATCCCCAACCGCGACGTCGCACTGCAGCTCGCGCAGCTCGGCCACGAGGTGCTCGGCTCGCTCGGCAGGCTCGGCGTGCCCAGCTTCACCTTCTACAACGGACTCGCGCTCGGCGGCGGCGTGGAGATCGGCCTGAACTCCGACTACCGCACCGTCGATGCCACCGTTCCGGCGTTCGCCCTGCCGGAGACGTTCCTCGGCCTCGTCCCCGGGTGGGGAGGCGCCAGCATCCTGCCGAATCTCATCGGCATCGAGAACGCGCTCAAGGTCATCATCGAGAACCCCCTCAAGCAGAACCGGATGCTCAAAGGCCCACAGGTCGCCGAGCTCGGCATCGCGGATGCGATCTTCCCCAGCCTCAACTTCCTCGAGGACTCCCTCGCCTGGGCGGACAAGGTCATCGGCGGGGACATCGAGGTCAAGCGCCCGCACGCCCCGGGGCGTCTCGAGCGACTCGCGAAGTGGGACCTCGCACTCGGGGTCGCGCGGAGGACACTGGAGGAGAAGCTCGGCACGGTCGCGCTCGCACCCTACCGGGCCCTCGACCTCCTCAAGCTGGCGAAGGGCGATGACCGCGCAAAGGGATTCGCGGCTGAAGACGAGGCGCTTGCCGACCTCATCTCCGGCGACCAGTTCGTGGCGTCGATCTACGCGTTCAACCTCGTCCAGAAGCGCGCCAAGCGTCCAGCAGGGGCGCCGGACAAGGCACTGGCACGCCCGGTCAACAAGGTCGGCGTCATCGGCGCCGGGCTCATGGCCACACAGTTCGCGACGCTCTTCGTCCGACGATTGAAGGTGCCGGTGGTCATCACCGACCTCGACCAGGCGCGGGTCGACTCGGGTGTCGCCGCCGTGCGTCGCGAACTCGAGAAGCTGCACGAGAAGGGCCGGATCGATGGCGACGAGTACGGACGCCTCACCGGGCTCGTGCACGGGACCACCGACAGGAGCCAGTTCGCCGACTGCGACTGGGTCATCGAGGCGGTCTTCGAGGAGCTCGGCGTGAAGCAGCAGGTCTTCTCGGACTTCGAGAAGATCGTGGGACCCGAGGCCATCCTGGCCACGAACACCTCGTCGTTGTCGGTCGCGCAGATCGGCGCCCAGCTCGAGCATCCGGAGCGCCTGGTCGGCTTCCACTTCTTCAACCCGGTCGCGCAGATGCCCCTCATCGAGGTGGTGAGGACGCAGAGCACCGACGACGCGACACTCGCCACGGCGATGGCGACGGCCAAGAACCTCAAGAAGACCGCCGTCATCACGAGGGACGCGCCCGGCTTCGTCGTGAACCGCGTCCTCGCGAAGGTGCTCGGCGAGGCGATGAACGCCGTCGATACCGGAACCTCGTTCGAGACGGTCGACCACGCGCTCGACCGCATCGGCCTGCCCATGACGCCGTTCGAGCTCCTCGAGCTCGTCGGCCTGAAGGTGGGAGCACACGTCCTCGACACCCACCACGCCGCGTTCCCCGACCGATTCTTCGAGTCGGAGAACCTGCACAGGCTCGCGGATTACGGCAAGCTCTACGACCGCGACGGGAAGGGCAAGAAGAAGGGCTTCGACAAGAAGGCCGTGCAGATCGTCGCGGGCGGCAAGACGCCGATGACCGCGGAGTCGTTCGCGGAGCGGGTCGAGGTCGGCCTCGCCGACGAGATCAAGCGAATGCTCGACGAGCAGGTCGTCGCGGCTCCTGAGGACATCGATCTGTGCCTCATCCTGGGCGCAGGCTACCCATTCCAGGCCGGCGGCATCACACCGTACCTCGACCGGATCGGAGCCTCAGAGAAGGCGTTCGGCGGCACCTTCCACACGCCGCCCATCCGTGGGGCGGCCTCGCGCTGATCTGGGGCGCGAACACCGAAGGCGCCTCCCTGCCCGACACGGGTGGGGAGGCGCCTTCGTCGATCGAGGCTAGTGCGCGGCGTGGTACTTGACCGGTTCCGGCAGGCCGGCCTCGGCACGGATGCGCCGCGAGAGCCGCTCGAGCGAGGTCAGGGCCGCGATCACGTCGTCGGCGGTCACCGCGAACGGCATGTTGTGGATGGTCTCCCCCGGCACCGTCGCGGCCTCGGCGATGAGCCTGAGCTCGTGCTTGTCGTCGGTCGAGAGCCCGATCTCGGTGAGGGTCGTCGGCAGCCCGAGCTTCGTGGTGAAGACGATGAAGTCGCGGATCTCCTCCTCCGGCGCGCCCTCGAGGATGAGCTGTGCGATGGACCCGATGTTGACCTTCTCCCCGTGCTGGAGGCCGTGTGTCTGCGGGGCCGCCGTCAGTCCGTTGTGGATCGCGTGCGCGGCGGCGAGGCCGCCTGACTCGAAGCCGAGCCCCGAGAGCAGGGTGTTCGCCTCGATGGCACGGTCGAGCGCTGGTGTCACGACGCCGTCCTCCACCGCGTCGAGCGCGGTCGGTGCGTTCTCCCAGAGCACGTCCCAGCTGAGCTTCGCCAGCGCCGTGCCGGTCTGTGTCGGGAGTCCGCCTGCCATCGTCTTGGAGTTCGAGCGGCTCGTGGCGCGCGCTTCGAGCCAGGTGGCGAGGGCATCGCCGAAGCCCGCGACGAGGAACCGGGCGGGAGCGTCAGCGACGAGCTGCGAGTCGATCAGCACGAGGTCGGGGTTGCGAGGGAAGAAGCGGTACTCCTCGAACTCGCCTGACTCGGTGTAGACCACGGCGAGCGCGGAGGTCGGCGCGTCGGTGGACGCGACGGTCGGCACGCTCACCCACCGGATTCCAGCCAGGAAGCCCGCCGCCTTCGCCGCGTCGATCGTGCTGCCGCCACCGACGGCGACGATGACGTCGCTGCCGCTCTGCGTGATCACGTCAACGATCCGGTCGATCTCACCGGACGAGGCGACACCGTTGAACCGTTCGCGAGGCACCTCGGCGCCCCCACCGGTGAAGGAGGTCGTCAGGCGTTCGCCGAGCAGGTCCCAGACGAAGTCGTCGGTCAGGAGCAGCGGTGTCTGGCCGATCTGCTCGACGAACTCGCCGAGGCGCGCCAGCGCGCCCTTGCCCTGCACGTATCGGCCAGGGCTGAGGACTGTGCGGATGGGGGTCTCATTCGTCATGGGGAACTCCTTCGTGATCGGAAATCGCCCCAACGCTAACCAGCGCAGATGGGTGCAGACCACAGCTGTTCTCAGCGACGGAGAACCGAGAGCGTGTAGGCGAACGCCGAAGGGCGGAGCCTCGCGGCTCCGCCCTTCGGTCCTCCAGTGCTGCTGCTGGCTACGCCGCGGCGAGCTGGCGGAGCACGTACTGCAGGATTCCACCGTTGCGGTAGTAGTCGGCCTCACCAGGGGTGTCGATGCGGACGACGGCGTCGAACTCGATCGTCTGCTTGCCCTCAGGCGAGTCGGACGTGGGCTCGGCGATGACGTGCACCGTCTTGGGCGTGAAGCCCTCGTTGAGCTGCTCGATGCCCTGGATGGAGATCGACTCCGTGCCGTCGAGACCGAGCGATGCCCAGGTCTCGCCAACGGGGAACTGCAGCGGAACGACTCCCATGCCGATGAGGTTCGAGCGGTGGATGCGCTCGAAGCTCTCGACGATCACGGCGCGGACGCCGAGGAGGCTCGTGCCCTTGGCGGCCCAGTCGCGAGACGAGCCGGAGCCGTACTCCTTGCCTCCGAGGACGACCAGCGGTGTGCCGGCTTCCGCGTAGTTCTGGGCTGCGTCGTAGATGAACGACTGCGGTCCGTCTGCCTGGGTGAAGTCGCGGGTGTACCCGCCCTCGACGCCGTCGAGGAGCTGGTTCTTGAGGCGGATGTTCGCGAACGTGCCGCGGATCATGATCTCGTGGTTGCCGCGACGCGAGCCGTAGGAGTTGAAGTCCTTGCGGTCGACGCCGTGCTCGGAGAGATAGCGGCCAGCGGGGCTGTCCGCCTTGATCGAGCCAGCTGGGCTGATGTGGTCGGTCGTGACCGAGTCGCCGAGCTTCGCGAGCACGCGGGCACCCTTGATGTCGGTGACCGGCGTCAGCTCCATGACCATGCCGTCGAAGTACGGGGGCTTGCGCACGTACGTCGACTGGTCGTCCCATTCGAACGTGGCGCCGGTCGGAGTCGGCAGCGAGCGCCAGCGCTCGTCGCCATCGAACACGGCACCGTACTCGCGCGTGAACATGTCCGTGTCGATCGACGTGTCGATCGTCGACTGCACCTCGTCAGCGGACGGCCAGATCTCGCTGAGGAAGACGTCCTTGCCGTCGGAGTCCGTGCCGAGTGGCTGGGTCTCGAAGTCGAAGTCCATGGTGCCTGCCAGCGCGTACGCGATGACGAGCGGCGGGGAGGCCAGGTAGTTCATCTTCACGTCGGGGTTGATGCGCCCCTCGAAGTTGCGGTTTCCGGAGAGGACCGCCGTGACGGCGAGATCGTTGTCGTTGATCGCTTCGGAGATCTCCTCGTTCAGCGGTCCCGAGTTGCCGATGCAGGTCGTGCAGCCGTAGCCCACGGTGTAGAAGCCGAGCGCCTCGAGCGAGTCGGTCAGACCGGCCTTCTCGTAGTAGTTCGTCACGACCTTGGAGCCGGGAGCGAGCGTGGTCTTGACCCATGGCTTCGCCTTGAGTCCGCGTTCGCTCGCCTTCTTCGCGAGGAGACCGGCTGCGAGCATGACCGAGGGGTTCGAGGTGTTCGTGCAGCTCGTGATGGCGGCGATGGCCACGGAGCCGTGGTCGATCGTGTAGTTCTGGCCGTCGGAGCCCTGCACCTGCACGGGCTTGCGCTCGTGCGAGAAGGTCGGGGCGGTGTGCCGCTCGCGGACATCCGAGTCGTCGGAGCCCGGCGTGAGCTTGGCAGGGTCGGATGCCGGGAAGCTGTCCTCGCCGGCGACATCGACGAGACCGAAGTCCTCGGCGGTGTAGTCGGTCAGGTCGGCGCCGAACTGGCCCTTGGCCTTCGAGAGCTCGATGCGGTCCTGCGGGCGACGCGGGCCGGCGATCGATGGAACGACCGTCGAGAGGTCGAGCTCCAGGTACTCCGAGTAGGAGAGCTCCTTGCTCGGGTCGTGCCAGAGGTGCTGTTCCTTCGCGTACGCCTCGACGAGCTTGACCTGCTCCTCGCTGCGGCCCGTGAGCCGCAGGTAGTTGAGGGTCTCGTCGTCGATCGGGAACATCGCGGCCGTCGAACCGAACTCGGGGCTCATGTTGCCGATGGTGGCGCGGTTGGCGAGCGGCACTGCCCCGACACCCTCGCCGTAGAACTCGACGAACTTGCCGACGACGCCGTGCTTGCGCAGCAGGTCGGTGATCGTGAGGACGACGTCGGTCGCCGTCACGCCCATGGGGATCTGGCCCTTGAGCTTGAAGCCGACGACCTTGGGGATGAGCATCGACACGGGCTGGCCGAGCATGGCCGCCTCTGCCTCGATGCCGCCGACTCCCCAGCCGAGCACGCCGAGGCCGTTGACCATCGTCGTGTGCGAGTCGGTGCCGACCAGCGTGTCCGGGTAGGCCTGCAGGACGCCGCCGACCTCGCGGACGAAGGTGACGCGCGCCAGGTACTCGATGTTGACCTGGTGGACGATGCCGGTTCCCGGGGGGACGACCTTGAAGTCCTCGAAGGCCGTCTGGCCCCAGCGAAGGAACTGGTAGCGCTCGCCGTTGCGCTGGTACTCGATCTCGACGTTGCGCTCGAGCGCATCCGCCTGGCCGAAGAGGTCGGCGATGACCGAGTGGTCGATGACGAGCTCAGCAGGAGCAAGCGGGTTGACCTTCTCGGGGTCGCCGCCGAGCTGGGTGACGGCCTCGCGCATGGTGGCGAGGTCGACGATGCAGGGAACGCCGGTGAAGTCCTGGAGGACGACTCGGGCGGGCGAGAACTGGATCTCGGTGTCTGGGTCTGCCGTCGGCACCCACGAACCGAGCTTCTGGATCTGCTCTGCGGTCACGTTCGCACCGTCTTCGGTGCGGAGGAGGTTCTCGAGGAGAACCTTGAGGCTGAAGGGGAGCTTCTCGAAGCCCTCAACCTTGTCGATGCGGAAGATCTCGTACTCGGTGCCGTCGACACTGAGCGTGTCCTTGGCCCCGAAGCTGTTGACTGCGGTCACGTCTCGGCTCCTTCTTTGCAACTCTGGGTGCGCGGCCCGCGCCCAGCAATCATCTCGCGTCTCGCCGTGGCTTGCCTCGAAGGTGATCCTGAGTTGATCGAGACGCTTTTATCTTGACATCAAGATACTTTACCTGCTTCACTCTGCGCACGAGACCGCGACGCGCTCAGCAAGGCTCGCACGAAGAGCACCGTGACGACGAGGACCACCGCGTACATGGGGGTTCCCATGAGCAGCCGCGCGAGCCCCAGCGCCTCGACGTTGCCAGCGAAGTAGAGCGGCAGCTGCACGACGAGGCGCAGCGCGAAGAACCCGACCCAGACGAGCGTGATGATGGACATCCACCGCAGCATCGAACGGTCTTGACGCCAGCTCGAGCCCTGGCCGGTGATGAGGCCGGTGACGAGGCCGATCACCGGCCAGCGGACGA
The DNA here is from genome assembly GCF_008831075.1 of Pseudoclavibacter terrae. GTDB lineage: Bacteria > Actinomycetota > Actinomycetes > Actinomycetales > Microbacteriaceae > Pseudoclavibacter > Pseudoclavibacter terrae. The sequence continues at coordinate 612,709 of NZ_WBJX01000002.1, forward strand.
GAACCGAGACCAGCAGGGCAGCCCCGTACGCCGCGTTGGTGTAGAAGCCCACGAGGTAGAAGTTCTCACCCCGACCGGTGGTCATGGCGAGGACGCCCGAGATCAGCAGCGCGACGAGGCCCGAGATGGCCGGGACGACCGGCTCCTTCTGCAGGGCCCGGACGAGGATGAACAGCAGACCGAGTGCCGCAGGCGCGATGACCGCGACCCACAGCTCGGTTCCGAGCGTGAAGAGGACGAGGAACACGATGCCTGGCAGCAGGGTCTCGATGAGTCCCCGGACACCGCCCATGGCAGCGAGCAGGGACGCGCCGCTGATACCGCCTTCGGTGAGCCGCCCGAGCGAGGACGACTTCGCCACCTCCTCGAGCTTGCGCATGTTCGGCGCATCAGCGGGCGACTGCGCGGCGTCCGCCCTATCACCGTCCGGCTGCGTCATGCCTTCTCGGCCGCTCCGGATGCGGCATCTTCCGTGGCTGTCTTCGATGTGGGGTCTGCCATAGCCTTCGGCACGACGAGCGTCAGGAGCTCTCGCGGTGGCAGCGGGGCGTCTCCGCGCACGACGACGACGCTCCGGAAGAGCTCGACCAGCTCGACTCGCGTGGCCTCATCACGGAGCGCCTTCCCCGTGAGCACGCCACGGAGGAACCAGCGAGGCCCATCCACGCCGAAGAAGCGCGCAGAGCGCGTCTGGGACGATGCCGCGCCCTTCACGACGACGGGGATCTTCGTGTCGAGCACCGGGCCCAGGATGCCGTCGACCTCTTCTGCAGTACCGCCCTGCTTGCGCACCTGCTCGGCGAGCTGAGCCATGATCGAATGCCACAGACCGGTCGATCGCGGAGCCGCGAACGCCTGGATCTGCATCGTCGATTCCTTGTAGTCGAGGGCGACCGCGACGAGTCGCTTGGTCTTCTCCTCGACCTCGAGTCGGAGACCGAGCCCCTCGCGGGCGGGGATCCGCAGCGCACCCAGGTCGACGTATCGCTTCGCCGGGCTGGCCTCGCTGATGTCGAACGGTCCCCGAGTCTCGCGATCGATGGGAGCGGACTTCGCCTCGTCGTCGTCCTGGTCGTCGTCGTCGAGCTCGCCCTCGAGCTCCGCTTCGTCGAGCAGCTCGTCGTCGACGGTCAGCTTGTCGGCCTTCTCCGGCTTCTCTTCTTCCTTCTTGAGGAAATCAAACAGTCCCATGGTGAGCCTCCTGGTCAGATGCGTAGCCGGTGGAGCCGAAACCGCCCTCGCCGCGCTGTGAGGCGGAGAGCTGCTCGGTCTGGATGAAGTTCACCGGTGCCAGCTGCATCACCACGAGCTGGGCGATGCGGTCGCCCGCGGCGATGGCGTACGTCTCGGTCGAGTCGGTGTTGAGAATGATGACCTTGATCTCTCCGCGGTACCCGGAGTCGATCGTGCCAGGGGCGTTCACGAGGGTGATGCCGTGCTTGGCTGCGAGCCCCGACCGCGGCATGACGAAGCCGACGGTCCCGTCAGGCAGCGCGAGCCGAACACCCGTGCCGACGACAGCTCGCTGGCCGGGGGCCAGGGTGACCGGCTCGGTGGCGGTCAGGTCGGCACCGGCGTCGCCAGGCTGGGCGAACGCGGGGAGGACGCCCGAGACGGGCACATCTATGACAAAGCTCACCGTACGAGCCTAGCTGAGGCGTGACCGGATCGTGATCTGACAGCGATGCCCGGCAAAGCGTGATCCAATATCGGCATGCCAGTTTTCCACGAGCGCCTGTGGCCCGCCGCCTGGGTCTACGCCGTCGGCTTCCTCATGGTGCCTGCCGTCATCCTCGTCTTCACGCCCATCAACTTCTTGATCGGCGCCGCCATCGCGGTGACGCTGTACGCGGCCTTCCTGACGCTGATCCTGGCGTACTCCCCCATCATCGAGGTCACTGCGACTCAGGTGCGCGTCGCCGGGGCGCACGTCCCGCTGAACTTCACCGGACAGTGCATCCCCCACACCACCAGGGAGAAGGCCCGTCTGGCGGCAGGTCCGGAGCTCGATCTGCGCGCGTGGCTGTGCATCAGAGGATGGATTCCGACCTCGCTCACGATCGAGATCACGGATGAGGCGGACCCGGTCCCGTACTGGCTGGTGTCGACGCGCAGGCCGACCGAGCTCGCCTCGGCGATCACGGAAGCTCGCTCGCGGGCGCCACGACAAGCTGGCTGAACCGCCAGCTGCCCTCTCGTGCAACCAGAAAGACCGAAGCCGCATCCGGTGAGATGCGGCTTCGGTCGTGAGTCGTGCGGGCGGTCAGGCCGTCGCGCAGTCGTGGCACACGGGTCCGAGTGCCGAGTTCTTCTCGAGCTGGGAACGGTGCTTGACGAGGAAGCACTCGACGCAGGTGAACTCGTCGGCCTGCGGCGGGATCACCACGGTCTCGAGCTCGACGTCTGCGAGGTCCGCAGCCGAGAGGTCGAAGCTGCCGGGGTTGTCAGCGTCCTCGGCGTCAACGCTGCCGGAGAGACGATCCGGCACTCGCTCCTTCAGCGCCTCGATGGACTCTGCGTCATCGTCGGTCTTGCGAGGTGCGTCGTAGTCGGTCGCCATACCTATCCAAATCTCTTCAAACGAGGGGAACTCCCCCAGGCGCGGCAATTGTGCACGACTCAGGGGTGAAACTCAAACCCAGGTGAGCGGTGTTCGCGCGGAGCGAGATCAAATGTCCTCCCGACTTGGACGGCGCGCCCCTCGGCTCCTCGCTTGCACCGCCCCGGCGTGTGATGCTGTGCCCCAGGAATCGGCAACGCCAAGGAGTACGAGCATGCAAGAGCTCAGATTCATCGACCTGGATGAAGGTGCCCTCGTCGTGTCCGGAGATGACGGTCAGCGCTTCCGAGTCGTGATCGACGAAGCGCTCCGCGATGCCCTGCGGCCGCGCATCTCGACGCGCGTCGATGCGCCGAAGGTGCCGCCACGGGCCATCCAGCAGCTCATCCGCGCCGGGAAGACGATCGACGAGGTGATCGAGCTCACCGGAGCAGCCCGCGAGGACGTGGTGCGCTTCGAGGGTCCCGTGCGGGCCGAGCGCGACTACCTGGTTCGACAGGCGCGAGCGGTGACGGTGCGCTTGAAGACCGACGCAGACCCGCTCGGACAAGACGGAACGAGCTTCGGCGAGGTCATCGATGACCGCCTCGAGGCGTCGGTCGCAACTGCCGTCGTCTGGGATGCCTGGAAGGATGACGAGGAGGGCTGGCGGGTCGGTCTCTCATTCGCCGTCGACGAGATATCTCGAGAGGCGCTCTGGGGCTTCGAGCCGAAGACGCAGGCCCTGACCCCGCTCAACCCGACGGCGACGATGCTCTCGCAGCAGGGAGAGGCACCTGCGCTCGGCAGCCCCCGGTTGCGGGCGGTCGTCGAGGCCCCCCAGCGCGAGGTAGCACCGGCAGTGAGTGCCGAGCCCTCCGCGAAGGAGCCGGTCTCGTGGATCGGCGCCGCGGCATCTCGCCTGGAGCGTGCCACCGAGCAGCAGCATCACGAGACGGCCGATCTGCTGGAGGCGCTCCGCAGACGCCGTGGTGAGCGAGTCCCCCAGTCGTTCGACGACGACGAAGACGGTGCGGATGAGGACGAGTCGAGCGCCGAGGGTCCGCTCGACGAGACCGGATCGCCCTCGCCAGAGCGGACTCCGGTGAAGCTCTTCGCTCCTCGCGCCCGCGACGAGGATCGTTTCGAGACGGAGACCATCGAGCCGAGCGATCTCGGTGCAGCAGGCGTGCGAGCCGTCGATGTGCCGCTCGACGGGCTGGACGAGCCCGCACGTGATGCCGAGGGGCCGTCCCAGTCCAAGCACTCGCCGAAGCGCTCAGGGCGCGCGGCGATGCCGAGCTGGGACGAGATCGTCTTCGGCACTCGCAGCGACGAGTAGGCCCCGACGTTCGGCGCGCGCTGCAGGTCAGTGCGCGTAGGCGCCGGCACGGATGAGGGGAACGATGGTCTCCTCGGGGGTGATCGATCCGTGCTGTCCGACGACGAGCCTCGCACCTGACTGCACCGACGAGGGGTAATAGGTCACGCCCTTGGTCGCCGCGACGATGACATCCCCGATGCGTGCTGCCGCCTCTGGGGCGACGACGGGCCCGTACCAGCCCTCGGAGATCGCCGCCGCGCGCGTGAGGACGGTGGCGCGCGAGCTCTGCGACTCGTGCCACCGGTTCCGAAGCTCCTGGGCCGCCGAAGCATCCGCGCCCGGTGCCAGGTACAGGTGCCGAAGCCTGGGCTCACCCGCCATCGCGATGACCCCGTCGAAGAGCGGGTCGTCGTCGTCGATGTCGATCTGCCGGTGTCGCGGGATGTCGATCATGCCGTGGTCTGCGGTCACGAGGATGCCGGTTCCGGCATCCACCCCGCGAGCAAGCGAGTCGAACGCCGCGTCGAGCTCCTCGAGCCGCGCCAGCCAGGCATCAGACTCCCAGCCGTGCGCGTGACCAGCCTGATCCAGCTCGGCGTTGTAGAGGTAGATGAGCGCACGGGGGTGCGTGTCGAGCGCGGCGAGCGTCACCTCGACCCTCTCCTGCATGGACTCGCCTTCGAGGTAGAGGGCGCCTCGGAGCGACGCGTGCGTGAGCCCGGAATCCCGGTACTGCGGCATGCCGACCACGATGCTCTGCACCTCGGACGAGGCGTCGCGCAGCTGCTCGAAGATCGTCCGCTGCAGCTGCCAGGTGGCCGGGTCCATGCCGTCGCCCCAGCCGGACAACTGGTTGCGGATGACCCCGGAGTCGCGGTCGTAGAGCGAGTAGCCGAGCAGCCCGTGCTCGCCCGCGCGGGTGGCCGTCGTGAGGGAAGTGATCCCAGCGACGGTCGTCGAGGGGAACGAGAAGGCGGTGTCCTTCTTGCGCCAACCGGCGCTCAGCCGCCGCGCGTGGCCGGCTCGGGAACGGAGCATCGCCGCACCGAGCCCGTCGACGAGCATGACGACCGTGGATCGGGCCTCGGGGAGACCGAGCGCACCACGTTCACCACGCAGAGAGGCAAGCGAATTCGGCAACACGTCGGAGAGCGTCGGGCGACCGCTCGCCGCGCTGAATAGCATGGACGACATCCGTCCCAGTCTCCCACAGGGGCGCCGCGGCAACCTCCCTTCCGACAGGTGACATGAGCACAACACGCAACGACGACTCCTCAGCGATGAGCGAGCAGCGCATCGAGGACATCGACGTCTCCACCGAGATGCAGTCCTCCTTCCTCGAGTACGCCTACTCGGTCATCTACGCCAGGGCTCTCCCTGACGCACGCGACGGGCTCAAGCCCGTGCAGCGACGCATCCTCTACCAGATGGCGGAGATGGGGCTCCGGCCGGATCGTGGGCACGTGAAGTCGGCTCGTGTCGTCGGCGAGGTGATGGGGCGCCTGCACCCGCACGGCGACACCGCCATCTACGACGCGCTCGTCCGCATGGCTCAGGGGTTCGTGCAGCGGGTGCCGACGATCGACGGCCACGGCAACTTCGGGTCGCTCGACGACGGTCCCGCGGCTCCCCGCTACACGGAGGCGAGGCTCGACGCAGCCGCACTGGCGCTCACGGCTGAGCTCGACGAGGACGTCGTCGACTTCGTTCCCAACTACGACAACTCGACGACGCAGCCCGAAGTGCTCCCGGCCGCCTGGCCGCACCTGCTCGTGAACGGTGCCAGCGGCATCGCCGTCGGCATGGCGACCAACATGGCGCCGCACAATCTCGGCGAGGTGATCGCTGGAGCCCTGCATCTGCTGGAGAACCCGGGCGCGACGCTCGAGGAGATCATGCAGTTCATCCCCGGGCCGGACCTGCCCTCGGGCGCTCGCATCACGGGCCTCGACGGCATCCGGGATGCGTACGCGGGCGGGCGGGGCTCGTTCCGGACGCGCGCGACGGCCAGCGTCGAGCGCGTCACGGCGCGCAAATCCGGCATCGTCGTCACCGAGCTCCCCTACATGGTCGGGCCCGAGAAGGTCATCGAGAAGATCAAGGACGGGGTGCAGGCCAAGAAGCTGGCTGGCATCAGCGACGTCGCCGACCTCACGGACCGCAAGCACGGCCTCCGGCTCGTCATCGAGATCAAGACGGGCTTCGATCCGGAAGCCGTGCTCGAGCAGCTGTACCGGCACACCCCGCTCGAGGACATGTTCCACATCAACAACGTGGCGCTCGTCGACGGAGGGCCGCAGACGCTCGGCCTCATCGAGCTGCTCCGCGTGTACCTCGACCACCGCATCCAGGTGGTGCGCAGGCGAAGCGCCTTCCGTCTTGCGCGCAAGCTCGAACGGCTCCATCTCGTCGAGGGCCTCCTCGTCGCGATCCTCGACATCGACGAGGTCATCCAGATCATTCGCTCGAGCGACGACGCATCGGCCGCCGGCGAGCGCCTGCGCATCGTCTTCGACCTCTCAGAGCTCCAGTCGGAGTACATCCTCGAGCTCCGGCTCCGCCGCCTCACGAAGTTCTCGCGCATCGAGCTCGAGGCGGAGCGCGACCAGCTGCGGCAGGAGATCGCCGAGCTCGAGCGGCTCCTCGGCGACGAGATCCTGCTCCGTGCTCGTGTCGGCGCGGAGCTCCGGGAGACCAGCGACCGGTTCGCGACGCCACGCCGGACGCTGCTGACCGAGGGAGTCGGCACTCCCCCGAAGCGCGGGAAGGCGATCGAGACGACCCAGCTGCAGCTCGCAGACTCCCCGACCCAGGTGCTGCTCTCCACGACGGGCCGCCTGCTCCGCATCGACACGGTCGAGGCGGATGCACGCCTGCAGCAGCCGCCGAGGCGCAGCAAGCATGACGCCGTTCGGTCGCACGTGACCACCACCGTGCAGGGCGAGCTCGGGGCGGTCACCAACCTCGGACGGCTCCTCCGCGTTCCCGTGGTGGCGCTCCCTTCCAGCCCGCAAGGGTCCGTGCTGCTCTCGGCCGGGGTGAAGGCACACGACTTCGTGGGCCTGACGAACGCCAAGGAGCAGGTCGTCGCCCTGGTGCCCATCGACCAGGAGACGCCGATCGCCCTGGGGACGAGGCTCGGCGTCGTCAAGCGGGTCACGGGCATCGACTTCGGGAAGAACCGCGAACTCGAGATCATGACGCTGAAGGCTGGCGACGAAGTCGTCGGTGCAGCGCTCGCCGCCGACGACGATGAGCTCGTCTTCGTCTCTGACGACGCTCAGCTGCTGCGCTTCTCCGGCAAGCTCGTCAGGCCGCAGGGCCGCTCTGCCGCGGGAATGGCAGGCATGAAGCTGTCGGACGGGGCCGTCGTGCTCTCGTTCGCCGTCGTGGCAGCGGCGAACATCGAGCTCGCGGAGGTCGCAAGCGTCGCGCGCAATGAGGACGCGCTCGAGGGAACAGATTCGGGGACGGCGAAGGTCTCGAGCCTCAGCGAGTTCCCCGCGAAGGGCCGGGCGACGGGTGGGGTCAGGGCCCAGCGCCTCCTCCGCGGCGAGCGCCGCCTCAGCGCAGCGTGGGTCGGGCCGGGCACCCCCTTCGGAAACGCCCGTGACGGCGCCGTCCGCGCGCTGCCGACCGGAGGCGCGAAGCGCGACGCGTCCGGAACCCCGCTTGAGCAGGTCGTGGACTTCATCGGCCGTGGCATCGGCGACCCGACGCCGTTACCCGGTGCCGAGGCTGAGGGGGCCGCGCCCGATTCCGAGGACACCACGGCCGCGTCCGTGACCGACTGACCGACAAACCCCGCGAGGGCGAAGAAGGCAGGCTCCCACGGGAGCCTGCCTTCTTCTGTGCTGCGAATCGGAGGCTGCTAGACGTCGATGTCCGCTCGCGCGACCTGCTCGGATCCCTCGATGATGAACTCCTTGCGCGGCGCCACATCGCTGCCCATGAGCAGGTCGAAGACGCGCTCCGCGTTGTGAGCGTCAGCGTTCGTGACTCGTCTCAGGAGGCGCGCGCTCGGGTCCATGGTCGTGTTCCAGAGCTGGTCCTCATCCATCTCGCCGAGGCCCTTGTACCGTTGGATGGGGTCCTGGTAGCGCTTGCCCTGCTTCTCGAGCTTCGCGAGCAGCGTCTGCAGCTCCTTCTCGGAGTAGGTGTAGACCGTCTCGTTCGGCTTGCGGCCGGCGTGCATGATGACCACACGATGGAGGGGCGGGACGGCTGCGAAGACGCGGCCCGCATCGAGCATGGGGCGCATGTAGCGGAAGAAGAGCGTAAGCAGCAGCGTGCGGATGTGCGCGCCATCGACGTCGGCGTCGCTCATCAGGATGACCTTGCCGTAGCGGGCCTGGCCGATGTCGAAGCTCCGACCGGACCCCGCGCCGACGACCTGGATGATCGATGCGCACTCGGAGTTCGAGAGCATGTCCGAGATCGAGGCCTTCTGCACGTTGAGGATCTTGCCGCGGATGGGCAGCAGGGCCTGGAACTCCGAGTTGCGCGCCGGCTTCGCCGTGCCGAGCGCGGAGTCCCCCTCCACGATGAACAGCTCGCTCTGAGCCACGTCGTTCGACCGGCAGTCGACGAGCTTCGTCGGCAGCGAGGAGCTCTCGAGCGCGTTCTTGCGCCGCTGCGTCTCCTTGTGGGCACGCGCGGAGAGGCGGGACTTCATCTCCTGCACGACCTTGTCGAGCAGGAGGTTCGTCTCAGCCTTGTCCTGGCGCTTCGTGGAGGCGAACTTCTCCGTCAGGCCGGCCGTCACGGCCTTCTGCACGATGGCCCGCGCCGCGGGTGTCCCGAGCACCTCCTTGGTCTGCCCCTCGAACTGCGGCTCAGGGATGCGGACCGTCACGACGGCGGTGAGTCCGGCGAGGACGTCGTCCTTGTCGAGCTTGTCGTTGCCGACTTTCAGGCGCCTGGCGTTCTTCTCGACCTCTGCGCGGAAGAAGCGGAGCATGCCCTGCTCGAAGCCCGCGAGGTGAGATCCGCCCTTCGGTGTCGAGATGATGTTGACGAAGCTCTTCACGTTGGTCTCGTACCCGGTTCCCCAGCGGAGCGCGAGGTCGACGTGCATCGTCCTCGCCACCTCTTTCGTCACGAGCTGGAGGCCTTCGTCGTCGAGCACGGGGATGGTCTCGGTGAACTCCCCGCTTCCTTCGATGCGCCACGTGTCCGTCGTGGGGGCGTCAGGGGCGAGGAAGTCGGCGAACTCGGTGATGCCGCCGTCGAACCGGAACCGCTGCGTCGTCGGCTCAGCCGACTCGTCGCGCGCGTCCTCGATCACCATCTCGAGTCCGGGCACCAGGAAGGCGGTCTGCCTCGCACGCTCGGCGAGGTCGTTCGTCTGGAAGCTCGCCTCGCGGATGAAGACCTGCGGGTCGGCCCAGTACCGCACTCTCGTTCCCGTGACGCCTCGCTTCGCCTTCCCGACGACCCGGAGCTCGCTGGTGCTGGTGAACGGGATGAAGTTCGACGTCGGGCTCGGCCCGTCTGGCCCGTCCTCGAAGACTCCGGGCTCACCCCGGCGGAAGCTCATCGCGTAGGTCTTGCCACCGCGGTCCACCTCGACGTCGAGGCGAGCGGACAGCGCGTTCACGACGGATGCGCCAACGCCGTGGAGGCCACCGGCGGACCCGTAGTTGCTCGCGCCGAACTTGCCACCGGCGTGCAGCTTCGTGAAGACCACCTCGACACCGCTGAGACCGGTCTTCGGCTCGATGTCGACGGGAACCCCACGTCCGTCATCGTCGACGCTGACCGACCCGTCGCTGTGCAGCTGGACGCGGATGCGGGAGCCGTGACCCGCCAGGGCCTCGTCGACGGAGTTGTCGATGATCTCCCACAGGCAGTGCATGAGACCCCGGGAGTCGGTCGACCCGATGTACATGCCCGGCCTCTTCCGAACCGCATCGAGCCCATCGAGCACCGACAGGTGTCTGGCTGAGTATGCGTCTCCGGAATTCGCCACCGAGGTCCACGTCCTTCTTCTGCGTCGTCATGCGTTCGATCTCGGCCGGGCCGCAGAGCAGCGGCAGGCCGCCTTCGAGCGTAGACCGGATGCTCGGTTTCGTGCGCCTCCCACACCACGTCGGGCCTACGCGCGCCTCAGCCGGGGCCGGAACCGCCGGTGCTAGCCTGACCACGCCCAGCGACGACCAGAGAGGGCACAACGTGCAGACTCCCGAGCCGGTGCGCAGACGCATCCACATCGATCTTCGCGCGATCCGCGACAACTCGACCCGCCTCCTCGGGTCGGAGACCGCCAGCTATGCAGACCTCCGCGCGGACGCGTACGGACACGGAGCGGTCCGCGTCGCCGAGGCCCTCGACGCCGAGGGGTACGAGGGCTTCGTCGTCTCCCGCGAGCTCGACCGTGCGGCCCTGTCCCATCTGAGCACCCCGCTGCTCGACGCGGATGCCGTCAACTCGGACAGGATCACGGGCGGTTCGCTCTTCGGGCTCTCGGATCGCGCGTATCGACCCGCGATGCGGGTCAGCGCCGAGGTCCTCGCTGTCAAGGACGTCCAGGCGGGTGAAGGCGTGTCCTACGGGTACAGCTACGTCACCACCGAGCAGACGCAGCTCGCGTTGGTCGGCGTCGGGTACGCGCACGGCGTCGTCCGACGCGCGTCGAACACGGCGCCCGTGCTCATCGGCGGAGCGACTCGCACCATCGTCGGGGCCATCTCCATGGACCAGTTCTCGGTCGACCTGCATGGTGCCGAGGTCTCGCCTGGGGACCTTGCGATCCTCTTCGGCGATCCGGCGAGTGGCGAGCCGAGCATCTTGGACTGGCAGCACGCGACGGGTCTCAGAGCCGCTGCGATCGCCAGCCGGATGAGCCCGCGATTCGAACGGAGCTACACATGAGCGGTGCCGTCGCGCACGTCGACCTCGACGCAATCAGCCAGAACATCCGCACGCTCGGCGCCCTCGCGCCGCGGTCGCAGTTCATGCTCGCGGTGAAATCGAATGCGTACGGCCACGGTCTGCACGAGGTGGTCCGCACTGGCCTCGGCGCGGGCGTTTCCTCGTTCGGCGTCCTCGAGACGACTGCGGGGATCGCCCTGCGCGCGTCCGGGGTCGAGGTGCCGGTATTCGCCTGGATGCACGGGCACGGCACCGATTTCGCCGCCGCGGCCGAAGCGCGGGTCGACCTGGGTGTGCAGACGTTCTGGCAGCTCGAGGCGATCGCGGCCTCCGGGTCCAGCGTCCGCCCGCGCGTGCACCTGAAGATCGACACCGGCCTGCACCGTGGCGGCGCGGACCGCCCGCGCTGGGCCGAGTTCGTGACCGAGGCGCTTCGCCTGCAGGCGCTCGGGAAGCTCGAAGTCGTCGCCGCCTGGAGCCACCTCTCCGACACATCGCACAGCGCCGATCTCGCATCGACGCGGCTGTTCAGCGCGGCGGTCGACGAGGCCCGGTCGCTCGGCGCCGAGTTCGAGCTGCTGCACCTCGGCGCGAGCGCTGCCGTGATCGATCTCCCTGAGGCGCACTTCGACCTCGTGCGGGTGGGCATCGCCGCCTACGGCATCTCACCATTCGACGACCGCAGCGCCGCGGACCTCGGCTTGCGTCCTGCCATGCAGCTGCGGGCGCCGGTGCTCGACGCACGACACGGGCTGGCCAGCATCGCCGTCGGGTTCGGAGACGGCATCCAGTCCGACCCTGCCGCAGCGGCCTTCGTCGTCGTGGATGGACATGCGGCGCCCGTCATCGAAGTCGGCGTCGACGAGACGGTCGTCGCGTTGCCGCCGGCAGCGGGAGCAGTCGCGGCCGGCAGCGAGTGCATCGTGTTCGGGGACGGTTCCCGTGGCGAGGCGACGGCCGAGCAGTGGGCCAGCTGGGGCGGAACGGTCGGCGACGAGATCGTGACCGGGCTCACCGGGCGCGTTCGACGCCAGTTCGCCGGTTCCTGACGAAGCCCGGCCCATGCCGGGGCGTGCCCGAGCACGCCCCGGCGAAGGTCAGGAAGTCGGCGTCGTCACTCCGATGCGCCGCATGAGCGCGAGGCGGGCGTTCTCGGACCACGAATCGAGGCGAGCGAGTTCGTCTCCCCCGTCGCCGAGGCTCCTGTCGGGGTCGCGGCGCTGCAGCGCCCGCTCGAGCAGGTGGTCAGCCAGCGCCGGGTTCAGCGCGAGAATCGGCCCGTGCAGATGCGTTCCGATCGCGGCCTCGTGCCTGATGCCCTCGAGCCCCGAGTTCTCGGCCGCCGAACCGCCGTTGCCGAAGCCCCGCACGATCTCTCCGAGCGCTTCAGCACCCGCATCGAGTGTTGTCAGCGCGTTGTGGTTCGCGAATCCCGCGATGAGCCCGTCCCCGGTGCGCACGACGGTTTCCGCGACGCTCTGGGACGGCTCGCGAACCGCCCTCGAGGCGAAGACGCCGAGGCCTTCGAGCTCGCCGTCATCATGCGTGATGCGGGAGCCGAGCAGCTCCCAGCCGCCGCCGATCGCCAGCAGCGGTGCCCCTGCCGCCGCGAGTTCGCGCAGCTGCTCCGCATGCCGCAGCGCGTCCGCCTGCACGGTCTGCACGGCCGCGAGTGGGCCAGAGCCGACGTGGATGAGGTCGACGGCCTCTGGCAGCGCCGGTGTGCCGCGTCCGACATTGACGATCTCGACGTCGAGCCCCCGCGCACGCGCACGCTTGGCGAGCACCGTCACATTGCCGACATCCCCGTTGATCCCGAGCTCGACCGGGTAGAGGTGCGCGATCCGCAGCTTCATGAGTTGACCTTCCCCTCGATGCCGGACTGCCCGAGGCGGCGCCGGATCGACATCATCTGCTCGTAGTTCACGATCATCGTCTTCATGCCCCGGCTCGGCTTCGGCAATGCGAGGAACCTGTCGAGGGCTTCACCCAGGTTCGGCTCGACGTGTCCCACCGGGATGTCCCCGTAGCCGAGGCGCGTCGCGATCTGCCAGGCCTTGGTACCGGAGACCACGTCGACGTGGTCGAGCCTGCTCAGGTCGGCGCCGAAGATCCATGAGGGGTCTGGCGTGCCCTCGTCGACGGAGACGAAGACCTGTTCAGGTGCCTCCTCGAGCGCATCCAGGTTCATCTGGAGGCTCGGCGGGTTCTTCATCATGATGATCTCGATGTCCTCACCGCGAACACTCATGACCTCGCCGCGCCCGTAGACGGTCTGCGATTCGCCGAGTGCCTCTGCGACGAGGGCGGGCACGAAGGAGTCTCCGAGGATGCGCTGCGCGGTCGCAGCTGCGCCGGCCGCGTCGAGGGCGTAGTGGAGGCCGCGCGCGGGCAGCTTGATGGCGAGTTCGTCGTCGCCGATGCGAAGCGTCGCGTCTCGCCCTCTCAGCGCGACGACCTGCACCGCGCGCTCGCCGGCGGCGACCTCCACGCTCGCGGCGGAGATGTCATCGAAGTTGGAAAGACCGTTTGGGGACTGCTCGATCAGTTCCGGGGCCACGCCGAACCAGGTCACTGGCGCATCCAGCGATGGCGGCAGGCTCCGCAGCGAGGCATCGTCGGCGTTGAGCACGCTGAAGTCGCCGCACGCCGCCGCGATGGTGCGGAGGAACTCCGTCACTCGCGATGGGTCGTAGAAGCGGTTCAGCTGGTCGACCTGCACGTTGAGCAGCAGCACGCCGCGCGGATGCAGGTGTGCGAGCAGCCTCGGCCCGTAGGCCTCATCAACCTCGAGGACCGCGATGTCAGCGCGCAGATTCCCGTTGACGTCGACGTCGGGAAGCATCGACGACGCGATGCCCTGCGGCAGGTTTCCACCCGAGGAGTTCGTGAAAACGCGGAGACCGTGGCGGCGCAGCATCCTGGTCAGGAAGTGCGTCGTCGTGGACTTCCCGTTCGAGCCGGAGACGAAGATGACGCCGAGTGGAAGCTTCGCGACTGCCGTCTCGAGGAAGTCTGGAGAGATGGCGAGTGCCACCCTGCCTGGGACCGCGGAGCCACCCCCGCGGAGCCGCATCGCCCCGCGCGCGCTCCGTCCGAGACCGACGGCGATCATCCGCCGCAGCTTGCCACCCATGCACACTCCCGTTTCCGCGCACTGCCTGCGCTGTCGTCGAAGCGACGAGAATCCCCCGTCTCGCCGACCGCCGCAAGTATCTCATGGGCCCGCCACGCGGCGACTGACGTCACCCGGGCCGGAGGCGGCTACGCGCAGGGCGAACCTGGCCCCTCGAATCACGCGGAACCCCGGCTCGCGTGCTCTAATTGTCGTGATCGCAAGATCACCGAAGCTTTGGAGGCATCATGACGGAGAGCACAACGGCCCTGCGCACCGACTCGGCGCCCATCGCCGCAACAGACCGTTGCGACGCGTGCGGAGCCCAGGCGTACGTCCGAGTCCAGCTGAGCGCCGGAGAACTCCTCTTCTGCGCACACCACGCGACGCGCCACGAGGAGAAGCTCCGCCAGCAGGCAGTGGCCTGGCACGACGAGACCGCTCGCCTGCACGGCGAGAAGGCCGCCGCGGGACAGACCGCGGAGTAGTCACCGACACACGACGCGCTGGCGCAGCCAGCGCCGCACACGAAGAAGGCCCGGATGCAAGTGCATCCGGGCCTTTCTCGGTGCTGGCACGACGCCAGCGCGGCAGTGCTCGCTACTCGAGGTAGTCGCGCAGCGACTGCGAACGCGACGGGTGGCGCAGCTTGGCCATGGTCTTCGACTCGATCTGGCGGATGCGCTCGCGAGTGACGCCGAACGTGTCGCCGATCTGGTCGAGCGTCTTCGGCATGCCGTCGCCGAGGCCGAAGCGCATGCGGATCACTCCAGCCTCACGCTCCGCGAGCGAGTCGAGGAGCGATTCGAGCTGACGCTGGAGCATGGTGAAGCTGACGGCGTCCGCAGGGACGACAGCCTCGGTGTCCTCGATGAGGTCTCCGAACTCGCTGTCACCGTCCTCACCGAGCGGCGTGTGCAACGAGATCGGCTCGCGGCCGTACTTCTGCACCTCGACGACCTTCTCAGGCGTCATGTCGAGCTCCTTGGCGAGCTCTTCTGGCGTGGGCTCGCGGCCGAGGTCCTGCAGCATCTGACGCTGGACTCGGGCGAGCTTGTTGATGACCTCGACCATGTGCACCGGGATGCGGATCGTGCGCGCCTGGTCTGCCATGGCTCGCGTGATCGCCTGACGGATCCACCAGGTGGCGTAGGTCGAGAACTTGAAGCCCTTCGTGTAGTCGAACTTCTCGACGGCACGGATGAGGCCCATGTTTCCCTCCTGGATGAGGTCCAGGAACTGCATTCCGCGCCCCGTGTAGCGCTTCGCGAGGCTGACGACGAGACGGAGGTTCGCTCCGAGGAGGTGGCTCTTCGCGCGGTCGCCGTCACGGGCAACCCACTTCAGCTCGCGAACAAGCTGCTTGTCGAGCTCGCCCTCTTGCTCCTTGAGCTTCTCCGCGGCGAACAGTCCGGCCTCGATGCGCATGGCGAGGTCGACCTCTTCTGCCGCGTTCAGCAACGCGACCTTTCCGATCTGCTTGAGGTAGTCCTTGACCGGGTCGGCGGTCGCGCCCGTGATGGCAGCGGAATAGACCGGAGTCTCTTCCTCATCGTCGCTCGGCGTGAGGACGATCGCACCCTGGACGCGTGCCTTCTCGGCGTCAGCCTTGGCGTCCTTCGGATCGGCGGGCTTCACCGAGTCGTCATCGGACTCCGGGCTGTCGGCGACATCCGCGTCCTGGTCGACTTCTTCGATCTCAGCCTCGTCGACGCCGTCTTCTGGCTCGTCGCCGTCGACCTTCTTCTTCGCAGCTGCGCGCTTGCGAGGCGCCGCCTTCGCGGGTGCGCCATCGGCGGCAGCGGCAGCCTTGCGCTTCGCGGGCGCGCGCTTGGCGGCGGGCTTCTTCGCCGTCGCGGCGTCGTCAGTGGTGCTCTCGGTCTCGGCTGCGGCGCTTGCGTCGGCGCTCGCGTCCTTGACCGGCGTCGCGCGCTTGCGCGCTGGCGCCTTCTTGATGACTTCCTCGGTTGCTTCTGCAGTAGCCGTGGTAGCTCCCGTGCGTGTCGCCATGTTCAGACCCCTCTCGTCACGGTGCGGGCATAAGGAAGGCCCTTGTCAAGTCTGCTCGAAGGCAGACCCGCAGGGTCCATCCGTTGATTATGGCACGGTTTCGGACGAAACCCTGGATTGCGGCCGTGCATTCACAATCCGCGCCGTCCGGAACCGAACCATTTCCTGCCTATTGCAACCCAGATCGGGTCGATGATTATTCCCTCGTCGCGCGCCATGCGGCCTCGGGTGCGGCGACGACTGAGCAGGAGACCGCAGAGGCCGAGGAGCATGATGCCGGGGATCACCCAGAAGGCGAGCTTGTACTGCTGCCAGTCGACGGCGCCAGCGACTCCGATCCCCAGCGCATCGAGGGAGATGCCGATGAGGAACATCGTCGTGAAGCTCGCGACGAAGCCGCCGACGTTCACGATGCCGGAGGCAGAGCCGAGGCTCGAGGCTGGGTTGAACGTGCGCGCGTAGTCGAAGCCGATCGCCGATCCGGAGCCGCCGATCCCCATGACGACGAGCAGCACGATCAGGAGCCAGAGGGGAGGCAGACCCGGCCAGAGCAGCATCGCGACCCAGACGACGAGGATGAGGAGCGCGCAGATGAGCACGAGGTTCGAGCGTCTCAGGGGGTAGCGCCCCGTCAGGACGCCGAGGAAGGGACCGAGCACCATGCCGGCGAGCACGATGACCGGCAGGAGCGACGACGCGACAGCAGGATCGAGGCCGAGGCCTTGGGTCATGAGCGGGTACCCCCAGAGCAGGCCGAAGACCGTGCCAGGGAACTGGGTCGTGAAGTGCGCCCAGAATCCGAGCCTCGTGCCAGGGCGCTTGGCGGCCTGGCCGACTTTGCCGAGGACGCCGCGAACGCTGATCGCCTCACCCGCACGGCGCAGTTCGGGGCTATCACGCAGGAAGACGGCCACGGCCACGGCCGTCACGACCGCGAGGCTCGCAACCGAGAGGAAGGCAGGCGTCCATGACGTGGTTCGGAGCAGGAACCCGAATGGCACCGCGGAGAGCACCTGACCGAGCTGACCCAGGTTGCCGTACCACTGCACGAAGATCGGCACCCGGCGCGGCGGGAACCACGCGGCGATGATGCGGAGGCCGGAGACGAACGTCGTCGCGTCCCCGGCACCGACGAGCATCCGGCCCAGGACCGCGACGCCGAGCTCCGGTGCCAGCGCCACGATCAGCTGGCCACCCGACATCAGCAGGGCGCCGACCAGGATCAATCGCGACGGCCCGAACCTGTCGAGCAGCATGCCGACGGGGATCTGCAGCGCCGCGTAGACCGCCAACTGTGCGACCGCCAACGTGGAGAGTGCGGTCGCGCCGACGTCGAAGCGCTCACTCGCGAGCACGCCGGCGACCCCGAGCGACGAGCGCTGCGTCACGGCGACCATGTATGCAGTCGCCGTGATGGCGAACATCGCGGGAGCAAGACGAGGGTTCATCTCGCCTATTCTCTCGTGTCGGCGAGCCGGCCGATCACGCTCTGCCGATCGGCCGGTTCCTCAGCCGATCAGACGCAGAGAACGTCCGGCGCGGCGGCGAGGCCTCGCCCCACGTTCGGCTCAGGCGTCGTCGTCTCGACCGAGCGCCAGGTAGCGCTCGATCTCGGCGGCGAGCTGGTCAGCGGAAGGCAGCTCCCCTGCCGCGTCCTCGAAGTCGTTGCTCACGGCGAGATTCTGGAGGTACGCATCATGCTGCGTCTCAAGGGCGTGGATGAGCTTCTGCCCGTCGGGATTCGACTCGAGCTCAGCATCCACCCCGGCACGGAAGGTGCGGTCGCGCTCACGCAGGGCCTCGGTCGCGATCATGCGGCCCGTCGCGCTGCCGAGCGCGGAGAGCGCCGCAACGGCGCCCGCCGGTACCGACGAGTCCGCGACGTAGTGCGGGATGAGCATCGCGAGGCTGAGCACGGGATGCCCCAGCTCCTCCGCACGAACCTGGAAGTACTGCATCACGTGCGCCGGGGCCTCGGTGGTCGGATTCCATACCGACAGGGAATCGACGAGCTCCTCTCGGTTGCCTGTCGCCGCGATGCGGATCGGACGCGTGTGCGGCACCGGCATCGGCACGGCATGGACCCACGTCGTCGACGAGACCTCGAGCGCGTCGACCGCGCTCACGAGCGCCTCGCTGAAGAGGCGCCAGCGGTAGTCGGGTTCGAAGCCGGACAGGAACAGGAACTCCTGACCGAGCTCGTCCGTGACGAGACGCAGATCGAGCCTCGGCTCCGTCACAGACTTCACGCGCCCGTTCGACACGGACACGATCGGGCGGCGCGCCCGGTAGTCGTACAACTCGTCGACATCGAACTCGGCGACGATCCGTGCGTCCTCATCCAGCCCGACGATCTCATCTGAGACCTGCGCGGCCACGGCACCCGCGTCGTGACCGCCACGCAGCGCCACGATGAGGGGCAGACCAGCAGGCACGTCATGCCATGCGGCAGCCACTCGGAAGATGCGCTCAGTCTCGCTCATACGCACAATGCTAGGTCGGAACGCTGACCCCTGCGCGGGCGTTCGCGCTTGGCGCACGAGCCCGCCAGCCTCGCCCCTCGGGCCCGCAATAGGCTTGCGTGCATGACGCACGCCATCCTCGAACTCGCCGAATCCGCCCCCGACGCACAGCTGCTGGTGCTCCCAGTACTCCGACTCGATGACGCTCTGACGATCTCCGCTCCCCCTGGGCTCCCGGACCTGGGGCCGTCGCTCGAGGCGACCGGGTTCCGCGGGAAGAGCGGCGAGACGCAGAAGATCGCGGTCCCGCACGAGGGTGGGGTGCGTGCCGCCATAGCGCTCGGGCTCGGCGACGGCAGCGACGAGGAGCAGGCGCGACGCGCGGGAGGGGCGCTCGCTCGCGCCGCGGGAACGTCGGCGGTCGCGATCGACGCGGATGCGCTCGAGCCGGCCATCCGCCAGGCGGTCCTGCTCGGTGCGCTGCTCGCCAGCTATCGCTTCACCGCCTACAAGTCGGAACTCGACGACGACGCGCTCACGACCATCACGGTCGTCACGGGTGACCGAGACCGCGCCGCCGCGGAGAACGCGCGTGCCACGACGCTCGCGAACGCCGTCGCTCTCGTCCAGGACGCCGTCAACACGCCGCCGAACGACCTCCCGCCCGCCGCACTGGCCGACATCGCACTGCGAGTCGCCCACGAGAACGGCTTCGAGTCCCGCGTCTGGGACGAACAGCAGCTGCGTGACGGCGGGTACGGCGGTCTGACCGCCGTCGGCCAGGGGTCCTCACGTGGCCCCCGCCTGGTCCGCCTCGCCTATCGCCCAGAAGGAGCTGAGCTGCACATCGCGCTCGTGGGGAAGGGAATCACCTTCGACACGGGTGGCCTGTCGCTCAAGCCCGCCGCCTCCATGGTCGGGATGAAGTTCGACATGGCCGGCGCCGCGACCATCATCGGAGTCCTCCAGGCAGCCGCCGAGCTCGGCATCCAGGTCGCCGTCACCGGGTGGCTGTGCATCGCTGAGAACATGCCGTCGAGCACGGCCACGCGTCCAGACGACGTCGTGACCATCTACGGGGGCAAGACCGTCGAGATCACCAACACCGATGCCGAAGGACGCATCGTGATGGCGGACGGCATCGCGGCCGCGAGCGAGGAGCACCCCGACCTCATCATCGACATCGCGACGCTCACGGGAGCACAGGTCGTCGCACTCGGCGACCGCACGACCGCTGTCATGGGCAACGACGACGCGTGGATCCGCAGCGTCGTCGACGCGTCACGCTCCGTCGGCGAACCCTCGTGGGCGATGCCGATCCCCGAGGAAGTCGGCGACACCTTGAAGTCGCCCGTCGCGGACCTCGCGAACATGCGCTCCGGCAACCGCTCGGCGGGCATGCTCGTCGCCGCGGCGTTCCTCGAGCGATTCGTCGGCGACCGCGCCGACGGAAGCGGAGCCCTCCCCTGGGTGCACCTCGACATCGCCGGCCCGTCCAACAACGAGTCGGCGGCCTACGGCTACGTGCCCAAGGGCGCGACCGGGGTCATGCTGCGCACGCTCATCGCGTTGCTCGAGGCACGTGCCTGAGCTGGTTATTCCTGCCAGTTCGACGCGTGTAGGCTTCTCTGAGGGGTAATTTCGCCGCGCGTGGCGACCACAGACCGGCCGCCGCTTCTCTATGAATTCCATTGAGGGAGTTTTCCGGGTGTCAGAACACAATTTCGACCTCGTCGTCCTTGGCGGAGGAAGTGCGGGATACGCCGCAGCTATCCGCGCCGTTCAGCTGGGCTCAACCGTCGCTCTCGTTGAGAAGGACAAGCTCGGAGGCACGTGCCTCCACCGTGGCTGCGTGCCTACGAAGGCCATGCTCCACGCTGCAGAGCTTGCAGACAACGCACACGAAGCCGCATCCGTCGGCGTGCTGACCGAATTCCAGGGCGTCGACATCGAGAAGGTCAACGCCTTCCGCGAGGGCATCGTCGCCAGCAAGTTCAAGGGCCTGCAGGGTCTCCTGAAGGCCAAGGGCGTCACCGTCTTCCAGGGCGAGGGAAAGCTCGTCTCTCCCACGAGCGTCCAGGTCGGCGACGACACCCTCACGGGAAAGAACGTGGTCCTCGCGACCGGCTCCTTCTCGCGCTCGCTCCCCGGCCTCGAGATCTCGGGCAACGTCATCACGAGCGAGCAGGCGCTCGAGCTCACCTGGCTCCCGAACCGCGTCGTCATCCTCGGCGGCGGCGTCATCGGCCTCGAGTTCGCCAGCGTCTGGCGCTCCTTCGGCGTCGAGGTGACGATCGTCGAGGGCCTCAAGCACCTCGCGCCCGCCGAAGAGGAGTCCGTCTCCAAGCAGCTCGAGCGTGCGTACAAGAAGCGCGGCATCGACTTCAAGCTCGGTGTCCGCTTCAAGGGCGTCACGCAGGACGACTACGGCGTGCACGTCGAGCTCGAGTCCGGTGACGTGCTCGACGCGGACCTGCTCCTCGTCGCAGTCGGCCGCGGCCCCGTCACTGCGGGCATCGGCCTCGAGGAGGTCGGCGTCACGACCGACCGCGGCTTCGTCCCGGTGGATGAGACGCTCCAGACCAACGTTCCCGGTGTCTACGCCATCGGCGACATCGTTCCCGGTCTCCAGCTCGCACACCGCAGCTACCAGCACGGCATCTTCGTCGCCGAGCAGATCGCCGGCCTCAACCCCGTTCAGGTCGAGGACATCAACATCCCCAAGATCACCTACTCCGACCCTGAGATCGCCTCCGTCGGCTACTCCGAGGTCAAGGCCAAGGAGAAGTTCGGCGACGACGCGATCTCCACCGCCGAGTACAACCTCGCGGGCAACGCGAAGAGCTCGATCCTCGGCACGAGCGGAACGGTCAAGCTGGTCCGCGTCAACGACGGCCCGATCGTCGGCGTCCACATGATCGGTGGCCGCGTCGGCGAGCTCGTCAGCGAAGCTCAGCTCATCGTCAACTGGGAGGCCTACCCAGAGGACGTCGCACACCTCATCCACGCCCACCCGACGCAGGGTGAGACGATCGGCGAAGCAGCCCGTCTGCTCGCCGGTGTCCCGCTGCACGCCCTCTGACCCGCCAGAACCACTCAAGGAGAACCAACATCATGAGCGAAGACGTAACGCTCCCGGCACTCGGCGAGAGTGTCACAGAAGGAACCGTCACCCGTTGGCTGAAGAGCGTCGGCGACACCGTCGAGGTCGACGAGCCGCTGCTCGAGGTCTCGACTGACAAGGTCGACACCGAGATCCCGTCGCCGATCGCCGGCGTCCTCGAGGAGATCCTCGTCGGAGAAGACGAGACCGTCGAGGTCGGCGCCGTCCTCGCACGCCTCGGTGACGGCTCAGGTGCGGCCTCTTCCGACGACAGCGCCCCTGCCGAGGCCGAGGCCGAGCCAGAGGTCGAGGAGGCGGCGGAAGCCACCTCGCAGCCCGCCGCGGCTCCTGAGACCGAAGAGGCACCCGCCGAAAAGGAAGACGAGGGCTACGCCGAGCCGGCTCCCGAGAAGGAGACGACGTCTGAGGCTCCTGCCAAGGAGGCGGCGACGCCCGCAGCCCAGACCGCGCAGCAGTCCGCATCAGCTCCGAAGCCGCCGGCACAGCCCAAGCAGCCCTCGCAGCCGAAGCAGAGCGGTGACTCGGCCCAGGCCGCGTCCAGCTCCGACCCGCGTTACGTGACGCCGCTTGTCCGCAAGCTGGCTGCCGACGCAGGCGTCGACCTCTCGAAGGTCCAGGGCACGGGCGTCGGTGGACGCATCCGCAAGGAGGACGTCGTCGCGTTCGCCGAGTCGAGCAAGAGCGCAGCTCCCGCGCAGGCCGCTTCGGCTGGCACGCCGGGCGAGCCGACTCCGTTCGAGGTCTCCGAGCTGCGTGGCACGACAGCGAAGATGTCGCGTCTCCGCAAGGTCGTCGCCGAGCGTGCGGTGGCGTCGATGAACTCGACGGCTCAGCTCACGACGGTCGTCGAGGTCGACGTGACTCGAATCGCGCAGCTCCGTGATCGCGTCAAGGGCGACTTCCACTCGAAGACGGGCAACAAGCTCTCGTTCCTGCCGTTCTTCACGCTGGCGGCGGCCGAGGCTCTGCAGAGCTTCCCGATCATCAACTCCACGGTCGACGGTGACTCCATCGTCTACCCGGAGTCCGAGAACATCGCCATGGCGGTCGACACGGAGCGCGGACTGCTCACGCCGGTCATCAAGAAGGCGTCGGAGCTCGACATCGCGGGTCTCGCCGGTCAGATCGCTGACCTCGCGGAGCGCACGCGCGACAACAAGCTGCTCCCCGATGAGCTTGCCGGTGGCACGTTCACCGTCACGAACACGGGTTCGCGTGGCGCGCTGTTCGACACGCCAGTCGTCTTCCTCCCGCAGAGCGCGATCCTCGGTACCGGGATCGTCGCGAAGCGTCCCGCGGTCGTCAAGACGGCCGATGGGCAGGAGTCGATCGCGATTCGCTCGCTCGTCTTCCTCGCGCTGAGCTACGACCACCGCATCATCGACGGTGCGGACGCGGCTCGCTTCCTCTCGCAGATCAAGAACCGCCTCGAAGAGGGCGCGTTCGAGGGCAACCTCGGGATCTAGCAGCGTTCTCGAGCGGCTCACGCCACTCGAACATCGCGTAGACGCCATCCGGCCTCCCCACGAGCGATCGTGAGGGAGGCCGGTGGCGTCTCTGCCGTCTGCGCCGCGCCTTGTGGCCACAGCTCCACCACGGCGAAATCCCCGTAGCGGTCCCGGAGCGTCGCCGCGGGGAGGCTGACCAGTTCGTCCTGCGCTCCTTCTGGTCGGTTGAGGTCGGCATGGAGTCCCGGCGCGTCGCTCTGGTAGACCTCCTCGAGGCAGCCGGCGGCGGCCGTGGCAAGGCACTCGGTCCGTCTTGCCACGAGCGCCGCAGCAGCCGCGGCAGGATCATCGGTCGCCGCCGCGGTTCGCCAGTCCTGCACTGCCTCCGCTGGTGCCGACTGTTCAGGTTGTGCTGGCGTCTGCACTTCTGGAGCGGTCGCTTCCTGAGGTTGTTGCGTCTGCTGGCTCGCCGTGGGAACGGCGCCGCCGTCACTCGGGCCATCAGCGCCGTCTCCCCCGCTGCGACTGCTCGCCACCCCGATGACGACCGCGCACATGCACATCACCAGCGCGGCCACCGCCGCGATGCGGTACGGCATCCGGATGGCAGACGGCTGCGGCGCCCTCGAACCGCCGCGATGTCGTCGCGTCCGTCGCTCACGCCTGCTGGCGACCTCGCGCGTCGCGTGGACGAGACGCCCCGACGGGTCCTCACCCCGGTTGTCACCGTCGAGGAGCGTCGGACCACCACCTCCGCCTACGGGGCCATCCGATGACGGGTCGATCACTGGGCTCCCCGACACAGCCCCAGGCACCTGTTCCGCCAGCACGGCGCGCCAGGGCCTGGGCTCACCCACCGCCGGGTCGTGGATATCCGTGGCGTCCTGCCAGGTGAACAGGGCGTCAATCAGTCGCGCACCGAGCCCCTCGTCGATCTCCCCCGACAGGCAGCGGTCGAATTCGCGCTCCAGAGCGGCGGGCAGCTCCGTCTCCGGGGGCAGCTGCGCCAGCACCAGATCCGCGAGGGACTCGAAGGATCGCCAGTCTCGGAGCACACCAGCGTTCGGGCGGCCCTTCTGCTCGAGACGAGTCACCGTCTGCCAGCTCTTGAGAACCGGTCGCCCTGCCAGGGTGAGGCGGACGTCGTCGCATCCGAACGGGCCCACCGCCACGCCGTGCTCGTGCAGCTCCACGAGAGTCTCCGCGATGGAGGCGAGGATCGTCACGATCTCCCCCGCCGTGAGGGGGTGAGGCCGGTCGAGGAGCTCCTCCACGCTCGACCCCTCCGTGGCCTCGAGGACGACCACCGCGTCCCGATGCTCGGTCTGACCGATATCGCGGACTGCAGGAGCACTCGGGGCGTCGATCTCCTCGAGCAGCACGCAGACCTCGGAGAGCGTGAGTCCCGGGCCTGGCGACGCCTCTACGACGAGCTCGACGGCCTCCTTGGGCGCAGGAGCGACGACTCGCGGGGGCGAGAGGGATGGGCCGGCCAGCCAGTCGTCGTCAGCCAACGCAGCCCGTTCGCGCGCCACGGCGAGGTAGCGGTGCCAGGGCCCGTCGTCCGAGAGCACGTCGACGACCCGCCAGCCCGCGATATCGAGGTAGGCGGGAGCCTGGCTGCGGGCGGTTTTGCGCTGGTCTCTGGCTTGCACACGGAGATTCTGACGCCCAGTTCACGCCAGGAGCGGACGAGCTTCATCGTCTGTGGAGAAGTCGTCACGAGTCCGAATGTGAATACGGGGTGAAGTGCCGGTATTCTGGATGCACTATGGCGAACTCTCCACAAGCCAGCGCAGCAGCGGAAAAAGAGCCGGGTCGCTTCAAGCAGATCTGGCAAGTCCTCAAGATGACGGTCAAGTACGACAAGACCGCACCTTGGATCATGGCCGCTGCCGTGCTCGTCCCCCTGATCATCGCAGCGCTCGTGAGCATCTTCCTCCCCGGCTCGAACGCGCTCATCTGGATCCTCACGATGATCCTCGGCCTCATGGTCGGTGTGCTCCTCTTCATGTTCACGCTGAACTGGCGGGCCGAACGGGTTGCGTTCGGGCAGCTCGAAGGCCGCGCGGGTGCTGCAGGCCAGGTGCTCACGAGCGCCCTGCGCGGAACGTGGCAGACGAGCGAGATGCCCGTCGCGTTCAACGCCAAGACGCAGGACGCCGTGTACCGCGCGGTCGGTAAGCCTGGCGTCGTCATCCTCAGCGAGGGCAGCAAGGCCGGCACGAAGCGCTTGCTCGACGATGAGCGCCGCAAGACCGCCCGCATCCTGCCGAACGTCCCGATCCACCACTTCCACGTGGGCACGGGAACTGACGACGTGAAGCTCGTGCAGATCCGGAAGACGCTCAACAAGCTCCCGAAGAAGCTCACGAAGCCGGAGATCGTCGCCGTGACGAGCCGCCTGAAGGCGCTCGGCAGCAACGCCCTCCCCATCCCCAAGGGGATCGACCCGATGCGGATGCGCTCCTCGCGTTCGCAGATGCGCTGACCTGCAGCATCCCCGCCACAGACTCGCCCTGCCGCTCTACACGAGCCGCAGGGCGAGTTTCGTCATGATGTCGTGGCCGCCGCGCTGGTCGCTGTCCCACACGAGCATGGGAAGCACGAGCGTCACCAGCAGCTGGCGGAGCAGGGGTCGAAGGTAGCCAGGCGCTGAGCCATCGAGCCTCGTGACTCGCATCCTGAACACCAGGTGCCCGATGGAGCCACCGAACAGCATGATCCCGACGGTCGTCATCGCGAAGAAGAGCAGCAGAATGGCGATCGAGTCGTACTCGAAGAAGATGAAGGCAAGTCCCGCGGCAACCGCGTAGTCGATGATGAGCGCCGGCACACGGCGGCGCATCGGCGCCATGCTGCCACGACCCTCTTCCGGGTAGCCGAGGCGGTAGCCCGGGTAGCGGTTGTTCTCCGGTCGAGCGAACTCCGGGCTGCTTGACTGTGCGGGCATCCGAAAAGCTTACCGTCGGACGGAGGCGGACGGCGGGCCCCTGACGGCGCACTATCACGCTCTGCGTAACGTGCGCGAAACATAACAGTGACCACTGGGCAACAGCGAGTGGTTAGCTTATGACAGGACCCCGTCCGCCAACACCTTCGACACGACCCGGAGAAGCCATGTTCAAAGAACCGTCTGAAGTCCTCGCCTATATCACCGACAACGATGTCAAGTTCCTCGACATCCGCTTCACCGACCTCCCCGGTGTGCAGCAGCACTTCAACATCCCCGCGTCGACCGTCGATGAGGAGTTCTTCTCCGTCGGCCAGCTCTTCGATGGCTCCTCGATCCGCGGTTTCGCGTCGATCCACGAGTCGGACATGCAGCTCATCCCCGACGTCACCACGGCGTACCTCGACCCGTTCCGCGAGGCGAAGACCCTGATCATGGTCTTCGACATCTACAACCCCCGCACGGGTGAGATCTACCACCGCGACCCCCGCCAGGTCGCGAAGAAGGCTGTCGACTACCTGTCCTCGACGGGAATCGCGGACACGGCGTTCTTCGCACCAGAGGCGGAGTTCTACATCTTCGACGACGTGCGCTACTCCGTGACGTCGAACCAGAGCTTCTACTCCGTTGACTCCGAAGAGGGCGCCTGGAACTCGGGCCGCGAAGAAGAGGGCGGCAACCTCGGCAACAAGACGCCGTTCAAGGGCGGCTACTTCCCCGTCTCCCCCGTCGACAAGACGGCAGACCTGCGCGACGACATCACGCTCAAGCTCATCGAAGCCGGTTTCATCCTCGAGCGCTCGCACCACGAGGTGGGCACGGGCGGCCAGCAGGAGATCAACTACCGGTTCGACACGATGGTCAGCGCCGCTGACGACATCCTGAAGTTCAAGTACATCGTCAAGAACACGGCCGAGCAGTGGGGCAAGTCGGCCACATTCATGCCGAAGCCGCTCTACAACGACAACGGCTCAGGCATGCACACGCACCAGTCGCTGTGGAAGGACGGCGAGCCGCTCTTCTACGACGAGGCTGGCTACGGCTCGCTGTCGGACACGGCTCGCTGGTACATCGGCGGACTGCTCGCACACGCCAACTCGCTCGCCGCGTTCACCAACCCGACGACGAACTCCTACCACCGCCTGGTGAAGGGCTTCGAAGCCCCCATCAACCTCGTCTACTCGGCGGGCAACCGCTCGGCTGCGATCCGCATCCCGATCACGGGCTCCAACCCGAAGGCGAAGCGCATCGAGTTCCGCGCGCCGGACGCCTCGGCCAACCCGTACCTCGCGTTCGCCGCGCAGCTCATGGCTGGCCTCGACGGCATCCAGAACCGTATCGAGCCGCACGAGCCCGTCGACAAGGACCTCTACGAGCTTCCCCCGGAAGAGGCGAAGAGCATCCCGCAGCTCGCGACCTCGCTGCCCGAGGCGCTCGCAGCTCTCGAGGCTGACCACGAGTACCTCACGAAGGGCAACGTCTTCACGCCGGAGCTCATCGAGAACTGGATCAACTACAAGACGGTCAACGAAGTGCAGCCGCTCGCGCAGCGCCCGCACCCGTACGAGTTCGAGCTCTACTACGGCGTCTAGCCGTCAGCGCAGTTCCGCGGCCGGCCCGTCTCGCTCCTGCGAGGCGGGCCGGTTCCGTCTGCGCCAGCGGCGGTGTCTCCGCATCCGCCCAGGCTGACGCTCGACGACGTGGCAAGCTGGACGGATGGATGACGAAGAGCTTCGCGCGCAAGCCCTGGCCGCCATCGACCACCACAAGCGCCTCGCGGCGAGCATCCACGCGGCGGCCGTCCGCCGACTGTCGTCCGAGCCGCAGAGCGAGGACTGGCAGCGGCACAACGCCGACGTCGATCGCTTCATCGACGAGCTCCTCGCCCACGAGTTCACCACCGCCAAGTCGGCGCTGCAGGCCCTCGCCTCGCATGAGGCGCAGCACGCCGTCGGCATCGGCCGGCAGTCGGGCCTCGACGCCGTCCTGATCGCCGACAGCCTCGAACGGGCGATCCACGACCAGCAGGCCGAGTCCTAGACCCCCGTCCCGCAGCCTCGGTCGGTCAAGGCGCGACTGTCCCGCATCCGCGCTACTCGCCGTAGAAGCGTCGCTCGAACACGCGCCGCGCTCGGCGCGTCTCACCCAGGTAGTCGTCCTCGAGGAGCGGACCCGAGCCTGGCGCGTAGCCCAGCGCCCGCGCGACGGCGTCGAGCGTCGGACCGTCCTGCGGGAGGAGGTCCGACTGCTTGTTCGTAGCCAGGTACAGCGCCGAACGCACCCGAGACGCCAGGAGCCACGCGTCTTTGAGCTGGTTGGCCTCGGCAAGCGTCAGCAGTTCCGCCTCCTGGGCGGCGTCGAGGGTCTCGAGAGTCGAGGTCGTGCGAAGCGCCGCGGTGTGCATCGCGTGCTGCAGCTGCAGGGTCTGCGCGAGCCACTCGACGTCGCTCAGGGACCCGCGGCCCAGCTTCAGATGACGTTTCGGGTCGGCTCCCTGCGGAAGACGCTCGTTCTCCACGCGCGCCTTGATGCGGCGCACCTCACGCAGCCCGTCCTCGGAGAGCTCCTTGCCGTAGCGCACATCGTCCACCAGATCCATGAAGCGGTCGCGCACGTTCGCGTCCCCGACCACATCGTGGGCACGGAGCAGCGCCTGTGTCTCCCACCCGAGCGACCACCGCGCGTAGTAGCTCCGGTAGGCCGACAGGGAACGCACGAGCGGACCCGACTTGCCCTCGGGCCGGAGACCCGCATCCAGGTCGATCGGCATCCGCGGGTCCGCCGTGAACTCGACGATGCGATGCACAAGCGCGAGAGCCCGCCGGCTCGCGAGATCCGGGTTCGAGAAGTCACCGGGCTCGAACACGTAGAGCACGTCGAGGTCCGAGCCGAAACCGAGCTCGCGGCCGCCGTAGCGACCCATGGCGATGATGGCGAATGGCGGATACTCGACCTTGTCGATGCGACGGACCGCGTCGTACGCGCCCTGCAGGGTCGCCGTCGCGATGTCCGAGAGACCAGCCCCCGTCTGCTTGATGTCGATGAGGCTCAGCAGCCCGCCGATCGCCAGACGGAGCACCTCCCGCCGGCGGAACGTCCGGAGCGCGCGCCGCAGAGCGACCTCGTCGTCGTGGCGACGGATCGTCGTCGCAACCTCGTCGAGGAGCGCGCTGAGCGAGCGCGGCTTGAGCTGCGCGTCGTCATCGAGCCACTTCACCGCCTCCGGGTAGAGCTCGAAGAACTCCGCCGCGAACTTGGAGCCCGAGAGCAGCTGAGTCAGGCGCTTCGCTGCGGCCGAGCTGTCGCGCAGCAGCCGCAGGTACCAGGCGGTGTCGCCGAGACGCTCTGAGAGCTTGCGGAAGGCGAGGAACCCGCTGTCCGGGTCGCTCCCCTGCGAGAACCAGTCGATGAGCACCGGGAGCAGCGTGCGCTGCATGATGGCACGCCGGGAGACGCCCTTCACGAGCGCGGTGATGTGCGCGAGCGCGCCCTTGGGGTCGAGGAAGCCGATCGCGCGCAGTCGAGCCTCGGCCTGGTCGGAGCTGAGCGCGAAGCCAGCCGTCGGCAGGGCGGCGACCGCAGAGAGCAGCGGCCGGTAGAAGACCTTCTCGTGCAGACCCCTGACGCGCAGCTTCACCCGCTGCCACTCGTCGGTGAGCTCTCGGGAGTTCGCGAAGCTGGCCGAGCGCGCGAGCACGGCACGTTCGATGTCGCTCGTAGGCATGAGGTGCGTGCGTCGGAGCGCGCGCAGCTGGATGCGGTGCTCGAGCAGCCGCAGGAACTCGTAGTCCGAGGAGAACTGGTTCGCGTCATCGCGCCCGATGTACCCGCCCTCGCTGAGCGCTTCGAGCGCCGCGAGCGTCGCGCGCTCTCGGACGCTCTCATCGTGCTGCCCGTGCACGAGCTGGAGCAGCTGCACCGTGAACTCGATGTCACGCAGACCACCTGGGCCGAGCTTGATCTGCAGGTCGACTTCCTCGGCGGGGATGTGGTCGGTCACGCGCTCACGCATGGCGCGCACCTGCTTGACGAAGTCTGCCCGGCTGGCGCTCGCCCAGATCAGCGGTTCGACTCTGCGCTCGAAGTCCGAGCCGAGGCGCAGGTCGCCCGCCATGGCCCGTGACTTGATGAGTGCCTGGAACTCCCAGTTCTTCGCCCACCGCTCGTAGTACTTGGCGTAGGAGTCGATCGTCCTGACCAGCGCGCCGTCCTTGCCCTCTGGACGGAGATTCGCGTCCACCTCCCACAGGGCCGGCTCGACGTCGGTGGAATCGATGACGCGCATCGTGAGGCTCGCGAGCCGCGTCCCGATCTCGACCGCCCTCGGCACCGCGACGCGTTCGGGGTCTGACGACTCGGCGACGAACATGATGTCCACGTCGCTGATGTAGTTGAGCTCCTCCGCGCCCGCCTTGCCCATGCCGATGATCGCGAGGCGGACGCACTCGACTTGTTCGGCGGGGAATCGACCGAAACCGCTCGGTGGCGACTGCGTCTCCGCTCGCGCGACCATGATGGCCGCATCCAGCGTCTCTCCGGCGAGATCGGCGAGCGCGCGGCTCACCTCTCGGACGCACCCGCGCTGGTCATCCTGAGCGAGGTCGAACGCGGTGATTCGCGCGAGCTCGGTGCGGTACCGGATGCGGAGCGAGCGAATCGCATCGGACCCGGTCAGCTGGGCAACCGCCATGCCGAAGCCACCGTCGGCGTCAGCGCGCTCGGCGTCCACGCCCACGCTCGCCGCCATGCGACGCTGCAGCTCCTCGCGGGTCGGCAGCTCCGCCTCGCCCGACTGGACGACCTCCATCGTGCGCGGGTGCCTCAGGAAGAACTCGGCGAGGCCGGTCGATGCGCCAAGGAGGCGCACCACCGTCTTCGCGTTGGGCCGTTCGGCGAACAGCGAGTCCACCGCACTCGGGTGCTGCCTGGCGAGGTACACGAGCCACTGCAGCGCCTGGTCCGGGTCCGCGACGCGCTCGTCGACGACCGAGAACAGGTCGTCCGCGCGCACCCCCGTGAGCTCGGTCAGTTCCGCGAGGTGCGGCTCTGCCTCGCTTGGCGCAGCAAATCCTGCCCTCGCGAGGCGCGTGCGCAGTCCGTCGGAGCGCACGGCTTACAAGGCGTGCAGGTTCGAGGCCAGCTCGAACGGGGTGACCTGTGCGCGGTACTGCTTCCACTCGGCGCGCTTGTTCGCGAGGAAGTACGCGAACACCTGCTCGCCGAGCGTCTCTGCCACGAGTTCCGAGTTCTCCATGATGGAGATGGCCTCGTTGAGGCTCGAGGGCAGCGGGTCGAAGCCGAGCACGCTGCGCTCGCGAGGCGACATCTCCCAGATGTCGCCTTCGATCTCAGCGGGCAGCTCGTACTCCTCCGAGACGCCCTTCAGCCCAGCGGAGAGCAGGACGGCGTACGCGAGGTACGGGTTCGCGGCTGAGTCGATGCCGCGGTACTCGACACGCGCCGAGCCGCCCTTGTTGGGCTTGTAGGTCGGGATGCGCACGAGTGCCGAGCTGTTGTTGTGGCCCCAGCAGGCGTAGCTGGGGGCTTCGTCGCCACCCCAGATGCGCTTGTAGGAGTTGACGAACTGGTTCGTCACGGCGGTGATCTCGGGCGCGTGCTTGAGGAGACCTGCGACGAAGTGCCTGCCGATCTTCGAGAGCTGGTACTCGGCCCCCGGCTCGTGGAAGACGTTCGTGTCGCCCTCGAACAGCGAGACGTGCGTGTGCATGCCGCTGCCCGGGTGCTGCCACATGGGCTTCGGCATGAACGTCGCGTACACGCCCTGCTCGATGGCCACTTCCTTGACGACCGTGCGGAACGTCATGACGTTGTCGGCCGTGTTCAGCGCGTCGGAGAAGCGGAGGTCGATCTCGTTCTGCCCGGGTCCAGCCTCGTGGTGGCTGTACTCCACGGAGATGCCGAGGTCCTCCAGGATGCGGACGGCGCGGCGACGGAAGTCGTGTGCGGTGCCGCCGGGGACGTTGTCGAAGTAGCCGGCGTTGTCGGCGGGCACTGGTTCGCCGTTGAGCGCCTCATCCGACTTCAGCAGGTAGAACTCGATCTCGGGGTGCACGTAGAACGTGAATCCCTGCGCCGAGGCCACGTCGAGCGCGCGGCGGAGGACCCGACGCGGGTCGGTCACGGAGGGCTGGCCATCCGGCGTCGAGATGTCGCAGAACATGCGCGCCGTCGGGTCGATGTCCCCACGCCACGGCAGCATCTGGAAGGTCGACGGGTCCGGGTGGAGGAGCATGTCCGCCTCGGAGCGCCTCGTGAAGCCCTCGACGGCGGAGCCGTCGAGCCCGATGCCCTCGTTGAAGGCACCCTCGACCTCCGCCGGTGCGATAGCCACGGACTTCAATGTTCCGAGAACATCCGTGAACCACAGGCGGATGAACTTGATCCCGCGCTCCTCGATCTGGCGGAGTACGAAGTCCTGCTGCTTGTCCACTCGGGCTCCAATTCTTGTTGTGCGCCTCCCCATAGGCTACTGGGCTTGAGGCCGCCCCGCCGTATGATGGCCTGCATGTCTCAGGCCAGTGCACCGAAGCGAGTCCGAATTCGACACTTCCAGGCGGCCAAGGCCGCTGGTGAGCGCATCACCGCACTCACCAGCTACGACGCCATGACCGCTGCGGTGTTTGACGAAGCCGGCATCGACGTGCTCCTCGTCGGCGATTCCGCCGCGACGACCGTGCTCGGCGAGACCTCCACGCTGCCTGTCACGGTCGACGAGCTGATTCCCATGGCGCGCTCTGTCGCGCGCGGCGTGTCGCGGGCCCTTGTCGTCGCGGATCTCCCGTTCGGCAGCTACGAGCGCGGACCCGAGCAGGCGCTGGACACCGCGGTCCGCTTCATGAAGGAAGCAGGCGTGCAGGCGGTGAAGCTCGAGGGCGGCGTGCGATCGCACGCGACCATCAAGCGCATCGTGGAGGCGGGCATCCCCGTCATGGCCCATATCGGCTACACGCCGCAGAGCGAGCACGGTCTCGGTGGGCACGTCGTCCAGGGCAGGGGCGACTCCGCTGAGCGCGTGCGCGCGGATGCACGAGCCGTGCAGGACGCCGGCGCCTTCAGCGTCGTGCTCGAGATGGTGCCGGCGGTGCTCGCCGCCGAGATCACCCGGGAGCTCGCCATCCCCACCATCGGCATCGGCGCCGGTGCTGAATGCGACGGGCAGATCCTCGTCTGGACTGACGCGATGGGCCTCGGCACGGGGCGCGTGCCGCGATTCGTCCGCAAGTACGCGGACCTTCGCACGACGCTCCTCG
Organism: Pseudoclavibacter terrae; assembly: GCF_008831075.1. GTDB lineage: Bacteria > Actinomycetota > Actinomycetes > Actinomycetales > Microbacteriaceae > Pseudoclavibacter > Pseudoclavibacter terrae. The sequence continues at coordinate 645,828 of NZ_WBJX01000002.1, forward strand.
ACGCGGCATCCGCGTACCGCGACGAGGTCAAGTCAGGGGCGTTCCCCTCCGCCGCCGAGAGCTTCGAAGACCAGACCAGCTAGCTGCGTCAGACGGCCGACGGAGGTGCGAGTCAGCGGTCCTCGTCGGCTTCCTCCTCGGCCCAGGCCTTTGCTCGCTCCTGCAGCTTCTCGGGGGCACGCTTCGCCTCCGCCTCAGAGGCGAACGGGCCGACGAGCTCGGAGCCGAGGGACTGCTTTCCGACCTCGACCTCTCCCGTGCGCGAGTTGTACCAGAATTCCTGTGCATGCGTATCGGTCATAGGCTCAAGCGTATGCCGAAAGACCCGAGAACCGGACTCCTCACACCCGGCCGAAGCGCACCAGTCAGATCCGTCCCGTCCTCGATCGCACGACCGCCGTACGTCGGCAAGCAGGCACCGGACACGTGGACCGGCGGTGACGTGTACACGCCAGACGAGGTCGCACGCATTGCTCGAGCGTCCGCGATCGCCGCCGACGCGCTCCAGCACCTGGAACAGCACGTCGTTCCCGGCATCACGACGGACGAGCTCGACAGCATCGCCCACGAGTTCGTGACGACCCGCGGCGCCTACCCGTCGACGCTCGGCTACCGCGGGTTCCCGAAGGCAAGCTGCACCTCGCTCAACGAAGTCATCTGCCACGGAATCCCCGATGACACGCGGCTCGAATCGGGTGACATCCTCAACGTCGACATCACCGCCTACTTCGAGGGGATGCACGGCGACACGAACCGCATGTACCTCGTCGGCGAGGTGGATGAGGAGTCCCGGCTGCTCGTCGAGCGAACCCACGAGGCCATGATGCGCGGTATCGCCGCCGCGAAGCCGGGTCGCCAGGTCAACGTCATCGGCCGAGTCATCGAGAAGTACGCGGGCCGGTTCGGCTACGGGGTCGTCCGGGACTACACGGGTCACGGGGTCGGCGGGGCATTCCACTCCGGCCTCATCATCCCGCACTACGACGCTCCCCAGTACACGACCGTCATCGAAGAGGGCATGGTCTTCACGGTCGAGCCCATGCTCACGCTCGGAACATCCGACTGGCGTCTCTGGGAGGACGGATGGACGGTCGTCACCGCCGACGGGTCCCGCTGCGCGCAGTGGGAGCACACCGTCGTCGTCACCGCGGAAGGAGCGCGCCTCCTCACGGTTCCAACAGCCTGACGCCCCCGACGGCGAAGGGCCATCGCCCCCGCGCCCGATATGCTCGCAGGCATGGGGAAGAGCAGAGCCACGAAGGCCATCGGCATCGACATCGGCGGGACCGGCATCAAGGGAGCGCTTGTCGACCTGCAGACAGGAGAGCTCCTCTCCAAGCGCCGGAAGGTGCCGACTCCGGTCGGCGGGGATCCCCGCGAGGTGATCGAGGCGACGATGGAGATCGTCCGGAAGATCTGGGCCAAGGACCTCGACGGCGACACCGACGTGCCCGTCGGCATCAGCGTCCCCGCGATCGTCAAGCACGGCGTGACCCGATCAGCCGCCAACATCTCGCCGCTGTGGATCAACTTCGCGGCTCGCGCGGCGTTCTCGGAAGCTGTGGGCCGGGAGGTCGCACTCGCCAACGATGCGGACGCGGCCGGCATCGCCGAGGTCCGATTCGGCGTCGCCCACGGCCGGCTCGACAGCGTCATCATGACCACGCTCGGCACCGGCATCGGCACGGCGATGTTCTACGGCGGCCACCTGTTCCCGAACTCCGAGCTCGGCCACATCGGCATCGGCGAGCACAGCGACTACGAGAAGTACGCATCGTCGAAGGTCCGGGAGCGCGAGGAGCTGTCATTCGCGGAATGGGGGGCTCGCCTCACCCCGTACTACCGTCAGCTCGAAGCACTGTTCTCCCCCGACGTGTTCATCGTCTCCGGGGGCATCTCGAAGCAGGCCGATGAGTTCCTCCACTACATCGATGTGGAGACGCCGATCGTGGTGGCCGAATTCATGAACAACGCCGGGATCGTCGGCTCGGCGTGCCTCGCAGCAGAGCACTGGGTGTAGGACTTCCAAGCACGACGAGAGGCCGGGGCGACGCGTCGCCCCGGCCTCTCGTCTCCAAACTGAGGTGAGCAGGCCGACCGATACGCCGGGTTCTGTCCCGACTTGCGTCGGGGGCGGCCATCTCTCTCGCTCGCACGTTGCCGCGCGAATCTAGCGGCCTACCCGGGGACTCGGCGAGCAGCGTCGTCATCCCCTGTATGGCCTTGCTCCGGACGAGGTTTACCGTGCGGCACCTGTCACCAGGCACCCGGTGGGCTCTTACCCCACCCTTTCACCCTTACCCCTGCGTCCCGGAGGACGTCCCGCTCCTCGAAGGAAGCGGCGGCGGGGCGGTCTGCTTTCTGTGGCACTGTCTCGCGGGTTTCCCCGGGTGGGCGTTACCCACCGTCCTGCTCTGCGGAGCCCGGACGTTCCTCGGCATGGTCTCCCATGACGCGACCGCCTGGTCGACCTACTCGCCAGCAATGCTACCGCCCTGAACGTGGCCCCGGACCGCCGCGACGGCACGGCACTCGCGAGCGCGCTGGCATCGTCGTGTCAAACAACAAATTCGGCGCACGCCGAGGCACTTCCCATCCCGCGGGAGATCGCTTGATAACGACTTAGTGAACGGCGTGGATGAACTCATATGTTCGTGTACGCTCCAAAAGCGCACGGCATTTCCACACGCAGATCTCAGGAATGCCGTGCTCGAACCGCCGCGTTCTCGCAGCGAATCCGGGCAATGACTGCCCGTAACGGCGGTTCACTCGCAGTCAAGGACTTAAGGAGGAGTTCAATGACAACATCCACGAAGCGGCGCGCCGCAACAGCGGTTGCCGCACTCGCAGTCGCCGGTCTGGGTCTGACCGCCTGTTCAGGCGGACCCGGTGTGCAGGACAACTCAGGTGCCCCCAGTGACAACAAGGTCACGATCTACGGCACCATCGTCGACGCCGAAGCAGAGCTCCTCGAGGAGTCCTGGTCCGGCTGGGCGGAAGAGAACGGCATCGAGATCGTCTACGAGGGCTCCAAGGAGTTCGAGACGCAGATCTCCGTCCGCGCTCAGGGTGGCACGCCGCCCGACGTCGCGATCTTCCCGCAGCCTGGCCTCATGGGCGACCTCGCCAGCACGGGACTGCTCACCGAAGCACCTGAGGGCGTCGTGAGCAACCTCGAAGAGTACTGGTCCGAGGACTGGAAGACGTACTCCTCGTACGACGGAACCGTCTACGGCGCGCCGCTCATGGCGAACCTCAAGGGCTTCGTCTGGTACTCCCCCAAGTTCTTCAAGGACAACGGCTACGAAGTCCCGAAGACGTGGGAAGAGCTCGTCACCCTCACGGGCGAGATCCAGGGCAAGACGGGCACCGCGCCGTGGTGCGCGGGCTTCGGCTCCGACGCGGCAACCGGCTGGCCCGGAACCGACTGGATCGAAGACCTCGTCATCCGCATGCACGGACCCGAGGTGTACGACCAGTGGGTCGCCAACGAGATCCCCTTCACCGACGAGCGCATCCAGGCGTCGTTCGAAGAGGCAGGCAAGATCCTCACGAACCCCGACTACGTCAACGCGGGCTTCGGTGACGTGCGCTCCATCAACTCGACGGCATTCGGCGACGTTGCCCCCAAGCTCGTCGACGGCACGTGCGCACTCCACCACCAGGCTTCCTTCTACGACGGCTTCATCACCGAAGCCGGCGGCACCGTGGGCGAGGACGGCGACGTCTGGGCCTTCATGACGCCCCCAGCAGAGGGCAAGGAGCAGGCAGTCACCGGCGGCGGTGAGATCGTCGGATCGTTCAACTCGGACGAGGACACCGTCAAGGTGCTCGAGTACCTCTCCAGCCCGGAGTGGGCGAACAGCCGCGTCGCGCTCGGTGGCGTCATCAGCGCGAACACGGGTCTTGACCCTGCCAACGCGAAGAGCCCGATCCTGCAGGAGTCCATCCAGATCCTTCAGGACCCCGAGACGACCTTCCGCTTCGACGGGTCTGACCTCATGCCGTCGGCAGTGGGCGCAGGTACGTTCTGGAAGGGCATCATCGACTGGATCAACGGCACGGACGTCAACACCGTGACGACCCAGATCGAATCAGGCTGGCCCTCCAGCTAAGCACTCGTGTGGAGCATCCGGCGTTCGCCGGGTGCTCCACACGCATTCCACCGCACGGACGACGTCGTCCCCCGCGAACGAACGTGCTTGTCTGCCACCCTGGAAGGTCACCATGGCAAGTTTCTTCACGTGGTTGGCTCAATTGCCACCATTCCTGCAAGTCCCGATCGTCATCATCGCGTTCCTCGCGGTGGTCGCGCTCATCGTCTACTTCGTCGAGCTCGCTCCTCGTCCAGGCACCAAGTACACGGTGCTCCGCCTCGTGGTCTGCATCGCAGTCCCGGTCGCGCTCGTCTTCATCCTGGGCACGTACACCTGGGCTGCCATCATCGCCATCGTGCTCGGCGCGCTGCTCTTCTGGCTCGACAGCCGGTCGCGTGAAGGTGCCGGCTACCTCATCGGTCTCATCGGCTTCTTCGGCCCAGCGCTCATCCTCGTCGTCGTCGGCCTCATCGTGCCGAGCATCCAGACGACCGGGCAGGCGTTCACGAACAAGTCCGGCGATTTCGTCGGCCTCGAGAACTTCATCTGGATCTTCACGCAGCCGAGCGGCCTCCGGACGGTCTTCAACACGATCATCTGGGTCGTCGTGACGCCGATCCTGTCGACGGTCGCGGGCCTGGCCTACGCCGTCTTCATCGACAAGTCGCGCGGCGAGAAGTTCCTGAAGGCGCTCGTCTTCATGCCCATGGCGATCTCGTTCGTCGGCGCGTCGATCATCTTCCGGTTCATGTACACGGCACGGCCCGCAGACCAGGACCAGATCGGCCTCCTCAACCAGATCCTCGTCTGGTTCGGCGGACAGCCGTACGACTTCCTGGCCGAGTCGCCGCTCAACACGTTCTTCCTCATCATCGTCCTGATCTGGGTGCAGACCGGTTTCGCCATGGTCGTGCTGTCCGCAGCCATCAAGGGCGTGCCGATGGACCAGATCGAGGCCGCATCGCTCGACGGCGCCAACCCGTGGCAGCGTTTCATCAACGTCACGGTTCCCGGCATCCGCTCATCGCTCGTCGTCGTCGTGACGACGATCTCCATCGCGTCGCTGAAGGTCTTCGACATCGTTCGCACGATGACCGCAGGCGCCAACGACACGAGCGTCATCGCCAACGAGATGTACACGCAGTTCAAGACCTTCGAGACCGGACGATCGGCCGCCTTCGCGGTCGTGCTGTTCATCCTCGTGCTGCCGATCATCATCTACAACGCGAACCAGATGAAGAAGCAGAGGGAGATCCGATGAGCGCCATCGTTCCAGTCGAACTTCCCGTCGACACCAAGACGGCGGAGCAGCTCGCGCGAGGCGAGCAGAGCACAAGCGGCAAGGTCAAGAAGAATCTCACCAGTCGATGGGCCACCATCGCGGCGATCGCCATCGCCGTCATCTGGACCATCCCGACGTTCGGACTCTTCGTCTCCTCGTTCCGCCCCAAGGCGGAGGTCGTCAGCACCGGCTGGTGGACGATCTTCGAGAACTGGGGCTTCACCTTCGACAACTACGTCGAGGTGCTCGCCTCGGGCAACACGCAGCTGACGATGGCTCAGGCCTTCCTCAACTCGATCGTGATCGCCCTCCCCGCGACGGTCATCCCGCTCGCGATCGCGCTGCTCGCCGCCTACGGGTTCGCCTGGATGGACTTCAAGGGCAAGAACTGGCTGTTCATCCTGGTCTTCGCACTGCAGGTCGTGCCCATCCAGATGGCGCTCGTCCCGCTCCTGCAGCTCTTCGCTCGCGGCGAGATCTTCGGCGTCCCCGTCATCGCGGCGTTCGGCGCTGACGCCGGATTCGCGCAGGTGTGGATCGCACACTCGATCTTCGCCATGCCGCTCGCGATCTTCCTGCTGCACAACTTCATCGCAGAGATTCCGCGTGAGGTCATCGAAGCGGCTCGGGTCGACGGCGCGAGCCACGGCCAGATCTTCTTCCGCATCATCGTCCCGCTGACGCTGCCCGCAGTGGCCTCGTTCGGCATCTTCCAGTTCCTCTGGGTCTGGAACGACCTGCTCGTCGCGCTCGTGTTCGCCGACGGTGCGGTCGCCCCGATGACAAAGCTGCTCGCCGAGATCACGGGCTCCCGCGGTCAGGAATGGCCGTTGCTCACGGCGGGCGCGTTCCTGTCCATCCTGGTTCCGCTCATCGTGTTCTTCTCGCTGCAGCGGTACTTCGTCCGGGGCCTCCTGGCTGGATCCACGAAGGGGTAGGACCGTGCCGGCACCATCGCGTGCCAGCAACACCGAGGAGGGGGAGCCGCGAGGCTCCCCCTCCTTCGTGTCTGGCACGCGCCTCGCGCCGCGGCGAGACCGTGTTGAGCAAGATATGGACACGGACAGCAGAACGCCCTCCGCAGATCGCGAGATCTGCGGAGGGCGTTCCGCATGTGCGGGTGGCTGCTAGCTGGTTGCCGCGCCGCTCGCGAGAGCGTCGTTCGCCTCCTGGAGGCGGATGGCCTCCGTGAGCGCACCGCTGATGCGCTGCTCCGTCTCCGGGTCGAAGATGTGGATGTGGTCGTTGTCGGTCGTGACGTAGATCGTCTCGCCGACCTCGGGGTGGCTGCGGCCGTCCACGCGAGCGACGATGTCCGTGCGCTTCCCGTCGATCATCGAGTGGCCGTAGAGGTATCCCTCGGCGCCGAGCTCCTCGACCAGGTCGACCTCGACCTTGAGGCCGGGCTTCTCCTCGCGCGAGATGATGATGTCGTCCGGGCGAACGCCGACGGTCGCGGTGCCCGACTTGAGCTTCGCCAGCGTCGCGCGCTCGAGCGGGATGACGTCGGTGCCGAAGCGGACGCCCTCGGAGGTCAGGTCGGCACCGAAGATGTTCATCGACGGGCTGCCGATGAAGCCAGCGACGAAGACGTTCTTCGGCTTCGCGTAGAGCTCACGCGGCGTTCCGACCTGCTGCAGCACGCCGTCCTTGAGCACGGCGATGCGGTCGCCCATGGTGAGCGCCTCGGTCTGGTCGTGCGTGACGTAGACCGTCGTGACGCCGAGACGGCGGGTGAGGCTCGCGATCTGCGTACGCGTCTGCACGCGCAGCTTCGCGTCGAGGTTCGAGAGCGGCTCATCCATGAGGAACACCTGGGGGCTGCGGACGATGGCGCGGCCCATCGCAACGCGCTGGCGCTGACCACCGGAGAGCGCCTTCGGCTTGCGGTCGAGGTAGGGCTCGAGGTCGAGGATCTTGGCGGCCTCCAGGACGCGCTTCGCACGCTCTTCCTTGTTGATGCCTGCGATCTTGAGGGCGAAGCCCATGTTCTCGCCGACGGTCATGTGCGGGTAGAGCGCGTAGCTCTGGAACACCATGGCGATGTCGCGGTCCTTGGGCGGGAGATGCGTGACGTCGCGGTCGCCGATGAGGATGCGCCCGCGGTTCACCTCCTCGAGGCCTGCGAGCATGCGCAGCGACGTGGACTTGCCGCAGCCGGACGGGCCGACGAGGACGAGGAACTCTCCGTCGTCGATCTCGAGGTCCAAGCTGTCGACCGCTGGGCGAGCGCCCTCGGTGTAGATGCGCGAGGCGCTTTCAAAGGTCACAGTTGCCATAGGAGTACTCCCTCATTACCGGCAGGTACGTGCCGGACGATCCGTAGTAATAGGTGAGGAGCAACGATGCGTTTCACTGCAAGCGACGCCGTCGGCGCTCCACCACTGAGTATGTCAGAACTCAGCGGCAGGCGCGCGACTTGTTCGCATCAGAGCGAGGATTTCTCCGTGCGCACGAGGATCGCGCCGGAATCCGGGCAGATCACGACGTCATCCGGCGCGGCGCGGCGGATCTTCTCGAGCTCCGGCCGATCGAGCGCGACGTTCGTGCCGGTCGTAATGATGCCGATGAGCTCGGCCGCGCCAACCCCGTACCGTTCCCGCTGCTTCTCGTAGAGGGCGACGAGATCGGTCGGGAGCGTGGCAAGCACGCTCGCACGCTGTTCGGCGAGCACGCGATACTCGCCTTTCAGGTTGTCGCGGGCGGCATCCCGCAGCACCGTGAGCTCGGTTGCACGTTCCTCGACTCCACGCTGCGACTCGAGCGCTGCCTGGTGAGCAGCGGTCTGCTCCTCGACGCGCTGCATGACCTCGAGTTCGCCATCTTCGAGGATCGAGCGACGGCGTTGGAGCACTTCGATCTCGCGCTGCAGCGCCTCGATGTCCTTGCGGCTCGATGCGCCCTGCAGTCGCTCCTCGTCGCGTTTGAGACGCGCCTCGACGGTCGCCACATCCGACTCGATCTTGCTGAGCTCGCTGCGGGAGTCCTCGAGCTGTCCGAGCAGCCGAACGACCTCGGCGCGATGCTGCGTCCGCTCCTCGTCGAGGGCGTTCAGGTGATGCTGCTCTGGCAGGTTCTTCGCGACGTGCTGCACTCGTCGACGCTTGGTGTCGACGTCGGCGAGTTCGAGCAGACGCCGCTGGTCCGCCTCGCTGGCCTTCATGCCCGGCCCGTGTTCATGTCTTGGATGACGTTCATAGTGCTCTCATTCTGTCGTGAAGTCGCGAGCTGCCCGCACAGGGCGCGCTCGCGTGCGCGGAGTCGACTACTGAGGGATGGCGAAGTCCCAGGGATCCGTCCGCAGCTCCGAGACCTCGACCTCCACCTCTGGGAACGCCTCCCGGAGCTCTCGCGCCGCGTGATCGAGCCACAGCCACTCACTCGCCCAATGCGAGGTGTCGATGAGCGCCGGGCCGCTCCCCCTCGCCAGGCTCTCTTCGAGAGCCTCTGAGGCGGGGTGATGCCGGAGGTCGCTGGTGATGTAGACATCCGCGCTCACGACTGCCGGCTCGCTGAGCAGCGAGTCGCCCGCGCCTCCGCAGAGCGCGACGGTCTCGACGACTCGGTCGAACGCGCCCGCGGCCCGGATGCCCGTAGCGGTCGCCGGCAGGATGCTGGCGACTCTCCGAGCGAGCGCACCGAGCGTCATCGGTTCCGGCAGGACGCCGACGCGGCCGAGCCCGCGACTCGGGTGGTCGGTCGACACGACGATGGGTACTGCACCTTCGAGGCCAAGCGCCGCGGCGAGCGCTGCGGAGGTCCCGGTCTCAACGACGTCCGCATTGGTGTGAGCCGCAAGCAAGGCGCACTGGGCTCGGATGAGGCTCGTAAGGAGTGCCCCCTTCGCCGTCGTCTCGGCGACGGTCGTGACACCGCGCAGGAGCAGCGGGTGATGCACGAGGAGGAGGTCAGACGAGGTGTCGACCGCCTCGTCGACGGTGATCCGCGTCGCATCCACCGCCAGCAGGATCCGGGTGATCGTCGCCTCGGGCGAACCGGACACGAGTCCGACGGAATCCCAGGGCTCCGCCCCCGCCGTCGGCCAGCTTCTCTCGGCAAATTCCAGGACGTCGCGCAGTCGGGTCACCATAGGGCGATCCTAGCTGCGGTGATACGGCCAAGCAGTGGACTTTCCGCGTAGAGTGAGCAGTTCATTGCTCCTTCCCCCCCGGCAGTCCTGCTATCAGAGTTTCCCCCAGGAGACGTCTTGTCAGAACAACAGCGCGACGCTGTCGCGAATCCCGCGAAGCGTCCGACTATCCGCGATGTGGCAGCGGTCGCTGGCGTCTCGAAGTCGCTGGTGTCGCTCGTCTACAGCGACCCGGAGAAGGTCAGCGAAGCCCGGAAGGGGCGCGTCCTCGCCGCCGCCGAGGAGCTCGGCTTCCGCCCGAATCTGCTCGCCCGTTCCCTCGCTACGAATATGAGCGACTTCATCGGCATCCTCGTCGCCGACCCCGTGAATCCAGTCTTCGCCGAGATCATCGACGCCGCGAGCCTGGAGTTCGACCGGGCGGGGCGCCGCGGCTTGATGACAACCGCCGTGCTGCCGCAATCCGGGACCGTTCGTCTCCTGAACGAGGGAACGATCGCGACGCTCAGCGATCTGCGTCCCCGAAGCGTCCTCATCGCCGGTTCCCTTCCGGACGTGACGTCACTCGGCTCGCTCGCCGAGGACCGCCCGGTCGTCGTGGCTTCGGGCCTGGCGGAGGGCTTGCCGAGCGCGGGCAGCGTCCGAACCGACGACAGGAAGGGACTCGCCCTCCTCATCGAGCACCTCACGAGTCTCGGGCACAGTGACATCGCGCACCTCGGCGGTATGACGGCCGTCGGTCGCAGCCGAGCGGACGCCTACGAGGAGGCCATGACCAGGCACGGGCTCGCACGCCACGTGCATGTGCAGGACAGCGACTTCACGGAGCTCGGCGGCTACGTGGCCGCGACGAGCCTGCTCTCTCGCGAGAACCGGCCGACGGCCATCATCGCGGCGAACGACCTCGCGGCTCTCGGAGTGCAGCGCGCCCTCGATGAGCGGGGGCTGACCCCGGAGGACGTGGCGCTCACGGGGTACGACAACTCGTTCCTCGCGTCGATAGCCGGAGTCTCGCTGACCTCGGTCGACCCGCACAACGGCGTCATCGGACGAGAGGCTGCCCGTTGGCTCATCGAAGCCGAGGCCGGCAACGACTCGCTGCCGCATGAGTTGCTCATCGAGCCGCGCCTCGTCGTGCGACGGTCGTCAGGCTCCGGCATCTGAACGCACTGGCGTCTGACGGGCGACCGGTCACCGGCGATCAAGCCATCAGGACTGCCTGCTAGCGAGTGAACGTGACTCCCCAGGAGGATGTCCAGACCTCGCCCGGTTCGATCCCGATGAGGTCGGTGCCGGAATTCAGGGCGTCCGGCGGTGCCGTCATGGGCTCTGCAGCGAATGCGAGGCCCGTACCGCCGTGGTGCCCCTCGGGTCGAGGGAAGTCGCTCGGCGTGTAGAGCTGGACGTACCGGAAGTCGTCGTCGCCCCACAGCTCGAGGCGGGCACCCGATCGGGATGAGAGGGTGACCAGCGTCTTCTCGCCGTTCGGCCGGACCTTGAATGCGTAGTTCAGGTCGAGTTCTCGGAGCTCGCGTCCCGATGTCAGGTCGAACTCACCTCCGGCGACGACAGGCTCCGTGCCGATGGGGAGCAGGCGATCGTCGAGGAGGACCCGCTCGGTCAGGTCGGACGTGACCACGAGGTCGCCGATCGGCTCGTCGCCAAGTCGGAAGTACGGATGCGCGCCGACGGCGAACACCGCGTCCTTGGCCCCGAGATTGGTGACCGTGTGCGTGACCTCGAGCCCGTGCTGGGTCGCCCGATAGCGGACGCAGTGTCGGAGGGTGAACGGCCATCCGTGCTGGGGGTAGGCGGTCGCTCCCAGCTCGATACTCGAGGCGTCCGCGTCGAGGACCGCGTACTCGGTGTTGCGGAGCAGGCCGTGCGAGGCGTTGCCCTTGCTCGGCTCGGTGATGTCGAGCTGCTGCGTCTTGCCGCCGAAGCTCCATTTTCCGTCGCGGACCCGGTTCGGCCACGGGAACAGAGTGATGCCGGCCCCGAACGGCGGAAGGACGTCGTCGGCGAAGTCCTCGACCAGCTGCACGCCGTCGACTTCGAGGGAGCGAAGCACCGCCGCGACGGTGCCGACCGCCACGCGGACACGCGCATTCTCGAGCTGGTGCTGAACGCCGGTGACGGGTGGGTGCATGCCTCCACCGTAGCGCTCGGAGCCCACGCTCACCGGCTGCGCGACCAATCGCGCAGGACGGCCCGCGCGGCGTGCATCCCCGGCATCCCGTGCACTCCTCCCCCAGGGGGCGCCGACGAGGAGCACACGTAGAGTCCTCTGCGTCCGGCCCGGTACGGGTGCAAGGATGGAGCCGGCCTGAAGATCTGCTGCGTGCCAGCCAGCGTCCCTCCGCCGATGTCGCCGCCCACGAGGTTCGGGTTCCAGGCCTCGAGTGCGCTGGGCTTCCACTCGCGGCGGTCTCGGATGACCTCCGTGAAGCCGGGGGCGAAGCGCTCGATCTGCGCCTCGAGCGCCGGACGCACGTCGAGTTCAGACCCGTTCGGCACGTGCGCGTATGCCCACAGCACCTGCTTGCCGTCGTGCGTGCGACTCGGGTCCACGTTGGACTGCTGCGTCACCATCACGAATGGGCGGTCGGGCATGCGGCCACGGTTCACGGCCCGTTCCGCGGCGACGATCTCCTGCATGCGACCACCGACGTGCACGGTGCCTGCGCCGGTCACGCGCTGATCCGCCCACGGCACCGGGCCGTCGAGCAGGTAGTCGATCTTGTGGACGCCGACCCCGTACTTCCATCCGGCGAGGTGGGCGGCGTACCGAGACTCCAGCTGCTCGTGCGCGACGCGCAGGATCTGCTTCGGGGTGAGGTCGAGCAGCACCGCGTCGGCCTCCGGCAGGTCCCGGAGATCGGTGACCTCGGCGTTCGTCTCGATGCGGCCGCCGTGGGCGAGCACGACCCTGGCGAGCGCGTCCGTGATGCTCCCGGAACCGCCCTCGGCGACCGGCCATCCGGTGCTGTGGCCGAGCGCGCCGAAGGTGATTCCGAAGGCGGAGGTCAGCACGTGGGTCAGCGGGAGCGTCGCGTGCGCGGATGAGCCGGCGAACAGCGCCTTGGCGGCTCCGCTGCGGAAGAGCATGCCGGCGAGGGTTGCGGCAGGGAGCGCACCGAGGGCCCCGAGGCGCGCCATGTCCAGCGGGTGCGGCGGGATCCGCAGGAGCGGCCCCATCGTGTTCTCCACCGTCTCGAAGGGCCGGTGCGAGAAGTGCTCGTGCAACCACCGCCAGGCAGGCCCGTCGACGCCGAGCTCGTGCACGGTCTGCTCGATGTCGCGGTGCAGCATCGCGGCCCTGCCACCGGGCAGCGGATGGGCCATGGGGATGTCCGGCTGCACCCACGTGAGGCCGTTGGCCTCGAGCTCCAGCTCTCGGAAGGCGGGGCTCGCGATGCCGATCGGATGCGCTGCGGCACCGAGATCGCTCACGTACCCGCCTCCGAAGAGTTCCGCCGACCGAGAAGCTCCCCCGACCTTCGCCGCGCGCTCATAGATGGTGACGTCGACGCCGCGCTTGGCGAGCAGCGTCGCTGCGGTGAGACCGTTCGGACCCGCGCCGACGACGATCGCGCGCCGATTCATGGCCTGGAGTCCGCCTTGTCCTGCTCGAGGAAGCGCTCCTCCACGGAGTCCTGGCTGATGCTCTGGAGGAGGTCGATCTGCGCCTGCGAACGCGCCAGGAGCTCTTCGAGCCCGGCGCGCACAAGTCGCGGGTCTCTGGGCTGCATCGCGATGAGCGCCTCCCACATGGACAGCTTGGCGCGGACCATGCCGGTGAGCATGTCCAGTTCGAGCTGGGTGCTCGGTCGACGGCGCAGGCGGAGGAGGTTCACGGGGTTGAAGGTGCCCGCGAGACGTGCGCCGTTGGTGAGCCACAGCTTGAGGAAGGACTCCTGGTAGCCGAGCCCTTCGATCAGCGTCTTGAGGTCGCGCCGGTCTGCAGCGATGTGTGCCACGAGTACACGCATGGTCTTCTCGTGGGGCGTGCCCGCCCAGGTGGCAGTGGCGGACTTGAAGGCTTTGAGGCCAGCCTCCGAGGCAAGGAGGTGCGCGTTGAGGTAGCCAGCGTAGACCTCGTGGTCGAATCCTCGTGGTGATGTCATCGGATGCTCCTGACGATCGTCGTGTCTTGATTCTCTCGTGGTGTCTGTTCCTCACCGCAAAGACGGCTGAGGAACATCGCGAACCCACCTGGGGTGCGTCCGGTCGTGCGTGCAGAGGTCACGACCGGATGCCTGGCGCTCGAGCGGACGACGCCGCCGAGGCGCGAAACCGCCGAGGCGAGCTCGACGTCCTCGTGCTCGCGCAGTGGGGGGTACTCGCCGGCCTGCAGGTAGGTGGAGGCTCGGACGCCGAGGTTCGCGGCGTGGATGTGCGGGTGCCCCTCTTCGAGGACGTACTCCTCGAGCCATCTGGTCTCGAGCTCCGTGTTCCGAGGGTCGCCGCTGTGCGCGAGGAGCACCGTGCCGAGCAGCAGGTCGGCTCCGTCGTCGGCGAACTCGAGCTGCCCGACCAGCCAGTCCCTCGGGACGACCGAGTCCGCATCCGTCGAGGCGATCCAGACGGTGTGCAGTTCGAGTGGGGTGTCTCCCGAGTGGGCTGCCGACAGGGTGAGTGCGGTACGGACACCGTCGCGTCTCGCGCGGCCCACGGAACCGTGGGCGCGTTCGATCAGGTGGATGCGGGGATCGCGGTCTGCGGCGCGCTTCGCGATCTCGAGACTCGAGTCGATGCAGGAGTCGAGGACCAGAACTACCTGAGCCCGCACCTGGAAGTCTCGCTGAGCCCTGCCGAGGGCGTCCATCGCTGCGGTGAGCGCAGCGAGACAGGTCTCGAGGGTGCGCTCTTCATCGCGTGCCGGGACGACGATGCGCACGTCGCGGATACGAGCATCCTCGCGGACGCCTCCTGGTCGCGACGTGGAGCTCACGACTGCTGTTCCTGGGGTCGGCCGCTGTCGACATCAGAACCCGTCTTCGCAGCCATGGGCGAGCTGGCGAAGCAGGAGTTCTCGGCGTCGTTCCCGTTCTCGTAGATGTCGATCAGCGTCTCGTCCTGCCTGTAGGAGGCCAGGCGGCGCATGCCGAGACGGGCGGTCAGCGAGTGCACGCGATCCCCGTCGAGCGGCCAGCCGACGATGGGACCACGCCAATGGCACAGCACGAGCACTCCCGCTGGGGCCAGCGCCCGCCGCGATCTCGCGATGAGCTCGCACAGTTCGTCCTCGGCGAGGTAGTAGCCCGTCTCGGAGAGCACCACGAGGTCCAGCTGCCCATCCTCGACGCCGAGCGCGGCCCAGTCGCGTGGGAGGGTCGCGAGGACCAGATCGACGTGTCCGGTGCCCGTGAGCCTCTCCCCGGCGAGCTTCAACGCCTCAGGGCTCGCATCCGCGGCCAGGAGCCGGGAGCACCGGTCCGCGAGCTTCGCCGTGCTCTCCCCGATCGAGCAGCCGATCTCGAGGCCCTGCTCGTAGCGATCGGCCGGCAGCATCGCGAGCAGCAGGTCGAGCTTGCGCCGCTCGTACCAGCTCGAGCGGAGCTCCCACGGGTCGGCGGCATCAACGTGGACTTCGTCGAAGGCCAAGCGCGCGGAACCGGAGTCTCGGGTGGCGGGAGCCGTCACCCGGAAGACCTCGAGGCCTCGCCGGAAGTGCTGCAGGTGCGCTTGACTCAGCACCGGCTCGTCCCCTGCCGCGTCGGAGAGGGGACGCACCTGTGACGCGTGGGCGAGGATAGCGCGGTCTTTCGCCTGAGCGGTCTCCGGGGCGAGCGGGAGGCTCCGCCAGTGGCGCCACTCCGCATCCGTCTCCGGGTCAGCCCAGTGCCAGAACCAGATCGGGAACTCCAGCAGCACCGCATCGGCGTCCAGTGCGGCCCGGGCCAGCGCCTCACCGACGGCGTCGTGATCGGCGTGCCCGTCGCGTCGGTAGGGGGCAGCGACGATCAGCCGTTGCTGCGAGGCGTGGCGCAGCGTCGATCCTGCGGCCGCTGCGATCTCGTCGACGGCGCTCGACAGCTGCCCATCGGGCAGTCCGAGTTCGGAGAGATCGAGGCGACCGACCGACCGTCCCGCCAGGCGGGCGATCATCGCCGCGCCCTCGAGCAGCTCGCGGAGAGCGGCCTCGAACTCAGCGCGTCTGAGTTCGCCAAGCCTCTCATTGCACACGCTCGGCGACCCCGGATGGGAGGCCTCGCCCCTGGTGCACAACAGCACGCTCACGTCCACGCCCGCGGCAAGCGCGGAGACGACGAGCCCTGCGGCGCCGAGGGACTCGTCGTCGGGATGCGCTGCCCCGACCAGCAGCATCGTCTCCGCTCCGCCCTCCTGCGGGAACAGCTCAGCGTCGAGCTGCGGCAGACTGGCGACGCCGGCCTCCAGCCAGGCGGCCTCGGGAGTACCCCCCTGCAGGTGCGTGAACGATGGCTGCGCGGCGCCGATCACGAGGCTCCTCCCCCGGAAGATGTCCCGTCGCGTTCTGCGCGCAGAAGGTCGGAGAGAGACCGCCCACGGGCCGCGTCATCGCGCGCGCCATGGTGCTGCCGGAGGTACATGGTCAGGTCCGCGACGCGCCTGGCGTGGACGGAGTCGAAGGCGAGGGGCGCCGGTCCGAGCGCCTCCCCGCAGAGCGCGAGGAGCCGGGTGCATCCGCTCGCCGTGTTCCCGCGCACCCGCTGCGCCAGCCCCCAGTCCGCCGTCCCATCGTCGATGCGGTCGGCGGCGTCCTCCAGCTGCACGCGGATGCCGTGCAGCAGGCGGTCAGCTTCCCCCAGCCAGGCGTACCCAAGCTGGTCCGGCTCACGAGACCGCGCCGAGCTCTGGAGCGCCCGACCGAGCGCTACCGCGGCGCCGAACCAGACAGCGGCGACACCGATGCCACCCCAGGCGAAACCCGGACGCGATGTGTACCAGCCAGCGCCGCCGCCGATGGTCCACGCTGACGCGGCATCGAGTTCCACCGCCCCGCTCGGCACACCCCTGAGGCCGGTGAGGGGCGCGCCCCCTTCATGAGGAATGACGGCGTCCTGGTTGAGGTCGAGCACGAACGTCCACTCGCCATGCTCGTCCGACGCGGTCACGAGCGCACGGTCGAGGCTCGCGGCAAGCGAGCACCACCGCTTCGTGCCCGAGAGGGTCGCGCGACGCGGCGCGCTGTCGACGCTCGCCGCCGACTCCTGTTCCCAGTGGACCTCGACAGGCGAGGCGGAGGCGAAGACACCCCAGCTGGTCCCGGGGTCGATGGCAGAACCCGACTGGGTCATGATGGCCGCGGCATCGAAATGCGGCTCGATGACTCGGGCGGCGGTCAGATCGAGCGCCCCGAAGCTGGCGAGCAAGCCGAACAGTGACCGTGTCCGGCCGGCACCAGGAACGGGCGGCGGGGGCGAAGCGCGCAGGGCATCGATGAGCGGCGCCGCATCCCCATTGCACGAGCCAGCCACCGCCAGGAGCGCGGACGAACCACCCCAGAATTCAGGTTCGACGTCGAGGCCCTGGAAGCTTTCAGACACGTGCTCTCCTTCCCGAAGTCCATCGCGCGGAGCCGACACACGGCCCGAACGTGGCACGCTACGCACCTCGACCGTGAGTCACCGGGAGGGTTGACACCGGTCCAGCAACCCACTAACCACGCGCGCTCACGAGGACCGACAGACGCCCAGGCACGCGGAGGAAATTCCCACGGAGTCGGCCGTGACGTCCCGTAGCGTCGTCAGCCTCATGACGAAGACTCCCCCCGGACTCCCCCTCCGCGACTATGCCGCCCTCGGCGACGGCCGCACCGTCGCCCTCGTCGCCCCGAACGGTCGGGTCGACTGGCTGCCCCTCCCGAACCTCGACTCCGTCCCCGTCTTCGCACGCATCCTTGACGAGGAGACCGGCGGATCCGTCGAGCTCGTCCCTCGCGAGGCCTACGAATCCTCACGCCGCTACGTCGAGAAGACGAACGTGCTGGAGACGACCTTCACAACCGCCAGCGGCGTCGCACGTGTCACGGACGCCATGGTCACGGGTGTCGCCGGACGCCTCCCCTGGGCCGAGTTCGCGCGTCGCGTGGACGGGCTCGAGGGATCCGTCGAGTTCACCTGGCGGATCTCGCCCGGAACCATGCTCGGGACCAGATCTCCGTGGCTCGACCGGGTCGGCGAGCACACCATCATCCGCTGCGGTCAGCTCTCGATGGCCGTCGTCGGCTCAGACCACGGTCCGGCCTCCTCCGACCCGACCAGCGCTGACCCCGCCGAACTCCACGGCCATTTCGCCACCACCGCGGGCTCACGGCACCTCCTCGTCCTGACAGCGACGGAGGGTGAACCGCTCCGGGTGCCGGATCCCGCGAAGGTCGATGAGGGCATCGACCGGACCATCGACAGCTGGCTGACCTGGTCGGACGAGTTCTCATACGAGGGTCCGTGGTCCGAGCAGGTCCAGCGCAGCGCTCTCGCCCTGAAGCTCCTCATCCACAGCCCGACGGGCGCCATCGCCGCAGCCGCCACGACCTCCCTGCCCGAGAACCCCGCTGGCGGCAAGAACTGGGACTACCGCTTCGCCTGGATCCGCGACCTCGCCTACACGGCTCACTCCCTGACCTGGTTCGGACTCCGGGAGGAGACGCACGCGGCGATCTCCTGGCTGCTCCGGACCATCCGCGAACAGGGGCCGGACGTCCTCGTGATGTACTCCCTCGGCGGTTCGACCTGCGCCGGTGTCGTCGAGTACGACGTACCTGGCTGGCGCGGCATCGGCCCGGTCGTCACCGGCAACCCCGCGCAGGGTCAACTCCAGCTGGGCATCTACGGCGACCTCATCGCCATCAGCCGCACCTACGTCGACGACGGCAACCTGCTGGACGTCGAGACAGCGCGCCTGCTCGCCAAGGTCGCCGACAAAGTGTGCGACGAGTGGCGCAGCCGCGACGCGGGGATGTGGGAGCTCGAGGACGAGCAGCACTACACGTCCTCGAAGATGGGGTGCTGGCAGGCGCTGACCGACGCGATCGCGCTGGCGGATGGCGCGCACATCAACGGCGACGTCGCGCGCTGGCGAGCGGAACGCGACCGTATTCACGACTGGACCGACGAGCACTGCTGGTCAGAGGACCTCGCGAGCTACGTCATGCACCCGGGGTCGGACCGCCTGGACGCCTCCGTCCTGCTGCACGCGCCGAGCGGGTTCGACCGTGGCGAGCGCATGTCATCCACGATCGACGCGCTGACGAGGGAACTCGGTGCTGGCCACCTGCTCTACCGCTACTCCGGTGTCGCCGACGAAGAGCACACGTTCGTCGCCTGCGCATTCTGGCGCGTCTCGGCGCTCGCTTGCGTCGGCAGGCACGACGAGGCGGTCGCGGCGATGGGAGCGCTCGTGACGCAGACCAACGATGTCGGTCTGCTCGCCGAGACGGTCGCCGCAGGCGACGGGGCGTTCTGGGGCAACCTCCCCCAGGGGCTCAGCCACCTCGCGCTCATCAACGCCGCCCTCATGATCAAGGACCTGGCACCGAAGGAGGCCCACGATGACCAGTGAACCGAACGTCTTCCGCGAGCTGCGCTCCGTGCTCGTCGAGAGCATCTGGTGGGATGCGCGCACCGACGAGCTGGCCTGGGTGGACATCACCGCAGGGACCTTCCATCGAGGTCGACTCGACGGGGCACGCGACGGCAGCGACGACCGCGTCGTCGAGCTTCCCGCGCCGGTCAGCGCGATCCAGCCAGCACAGGGTGACGGGTTCGTCGCCTCGCTCCGAGACCGCATCGTCGAGCTCGACGCCGACGGGCACCTGACGAAGACCCTCGCCTCTGTCGAGCACTCGCACGGTGGCATCCGCTTCAACGAAGGCAAGGTCGACCCGTTCGGACGATTCGTCGTCGGCTCCATGAACACCACGTCGACGGACCCGGATGGCGCGCTCTACACGTTCGACGCCGACGGCACGGTGCGGATGCTGCTCGGCGGGTTCCACACGACCAACGGCCTCGAGTGGAGCGACTCCGGCGACACCGTGTACGTGACGGACACCTCCACGCAGACCATCTACCGCGCCGCGTACGGCCCCGGCCCCGAGGACCTCGGCGAGCTCGAGCCGTTCATCCGCGGTCGGAACTCGGATGGTCTGGCGCGCGCGGTCGATGGATCGTTCTGGAACGGCATCTACGGAGCCGGGAGCGTCGCGCACTGGAGCTCGGACGGGGACCCACTCGGGGATCTGAGCGTTCCCGCCCCGAACGTGACCTCCGTCGCATTCGGCGGCGAAGATCTGTCGACCCTCTTCGTCGGCACGGCGCGCGAGAACCTGACGGAGGAGGGCCTCACCGACGCACCGCTCAGCGGTTCGATCTTCGCGTTCGAGGACACCGGGCGAGGCCGAGCGACCCACGCCTTTGGGGCCACCGGCCAGTCTCGCTGACCCCGGCCAGTCCTCTGGCCGCCAGCACACCATCACCGAACGACTGACACGAAAGAGACAGACATGGATCTCGGCATCACCGGCAAGAAGGCACTCATCACAGGCGGCGACTCGGGCATCGGCTGGGAGACGGCGAAGCAGCTCCTCGAAGAGGGGGCGACCGTCGTCCTGAGCGACCGAGACGAGGAGTCGCTGGCGGAGGCCGCGGCGAAACTGGACGCGCCAGAGGGGCGCCTCTACTCGTACGCCGCCGACATCACCAAGCTCGACGATCTCGCGGAACTCCACGGCTTCGTGCAGGAGCACGTCGGAGACATCGACATCCTCGTCCAGTCGGCCGGCATCACCGGCGCGCAGGGGCTCTTCCACGAGATCGACGACGAGGGCTGGACCAAGACCGTCGAGATCGACCTGCTGGGGCCGGTCCGCCTCGTCCGCCAGTTCCTCCCATCGCTCCGCAAGGGTGGCTGGGGGCGCATCGTCTTCCTCGCTTCCGAGGATGCGGTCCAGCCGTACGACGACGAGCTGCCCTACTGCGCGGCCAAAGCGGGCATCCTCGCGCTCTCGAAGGGCCTGTCCCGCAGCTACGCCTCCGAGGGGCTCCTGGTGAACGCCGTCTCCCCAGCCTTCATCTCGACGCCCATGACCGACGCGATGATGGAGAAGCGCTCGAAGGAGCTCGGCACCAGCTTCGACGAGGCCATCGAATCGTTCCTCGACGAGGAGCGCCCGTACATGGAACTCGGCCGCCGCGGCGAGGCGCATGAGGTCGCCTCCGTCATCACCTTCCTCTGCTCGGACCGAGCCTCCTTCGTGAACGGCTCGAACTACCGGGTCGACGCCGGCTCGGTCGCCACCATCTGAGCGTCGTCCGCTTCGCGCGGACTCGCCTTCCCCTCACCCACGAACGATCAAACGAACGAACAGGAGTCGAACATGGCAAATCAGTACACCTTCACCGACCCGACCAAGCTCTACAGCGAGATCGAGCCGAATAGCGACGACCAGACGGAGCCGGGGCTCGACGCGAAGCTCCGCGACACCGCTGACCTCGGTGAGAGCACCTACGAGGGTTCCGGCCGGCTCAAGGGGCGCCGCGCCCTCGTCACAGGTGGCGACTCCGGCATCGGGGCTGCAACGGTCATCGCATTCGCACGCGAAGGCGCCGACGTCGCTCTCGCCTACCTGCCCGACGAGCAGGAGGATGCAGACCGCATCACCGCAATCGCGCAGGACGCCGGCGTCAACGTGGTGCAGCTGCCCGGTGACCTGACCGACGAGAAGTACGTGAAGGGCCTCGCGGATGCTGCCGTCGCGAAGCTCGGCGGACTCGACATCCTCGTCAACAACGCTGGCAAGCAGATCTACAACGAGGACCTGACGACGCTCACGAGCGAGCAGTTCGACGAGACGTTCAAGGTCAACGTCTACGCGATGTTCGAGATCTCGAAGGCCGCGATCCCGCACCTCCCGCCGGGGTCGACGATCATCAACACCACGTCGATCCAGGCGTACTCGCCAGCTCCGATCCTCGTCGACTACGCATCGACGAAGGCGACGATCAACGCGTTCACGAAGGGGCTCGCGCAGCAGCTCGCGCCGAAGGGCATCCGCGTCAACGCGGTCGCGCCCGGCCCGATCTGGACGCCCCTCCAGGTCACGGACGGCCAGCCGCCGGAGAAGGTCGAGCAGTTCGGCGAGGACACGCCGCTCGGGCGCATGGGGCAGCCAGCAGAGCTCGCACCCGCGTATGTCTTCCTGGCATCACCCGAGTCGAGCTACGTGCTCGGAGAGACGCTCAACGTGAACGGCGGCATGCCCACGCCGTAGCGCTCGACTGATTCGTCGACCTCGGACGCCCGCGCCTCAGGCGCGGGCGTCCTCGTCTGCACCCGTCGGGCACGTCAGCGTCACGGTCGTGCCCGTCTCGTCCGTCTCGAAGCGGATGCGTGCGTGGACAAGGGCCGCCCGCTGCCGCATGGAGGCGATGCCGTGGGTTCGCGCCCCGAGCTCTTCCAGCGGCGCGGCGGCGCCGTGCCCGTCGTCCGTGACCGTGAGGACCAGCGTCGAGGGCCGCCAGAGCAGCACGACGTCGATCCGACTCGCCCCAGCATGACGCCTCGCGTTCCTGATCGCCTCCACCGCGATGGCATGCAGCTCCTCCGCTGCAGGCGCGGCGATTCGCCCCCTGGTGCCGATCTCCGTGACCGGCACGGGCGTCAGGACCGGCAGCTCGTGGCCCGCGTACTCGAGCAGCGCATCCGGGAAACCCTGCGGTACCGGGTGCTCGAGGTCCCAGCTCAGCGCGTCGACGAGTGCCGCTGCTCGAGCGGGACGGTCACCGGCCAGCTCGGGCAGGATCGACTCCCGCAGCTGACGCGCGAGGCGGAGCTCTGCGACGCGCTCAACTCCGGAGAGCTGCCCACGGAGCGTCTCGGCGTAGGCGAGCGCACCCGGGACGAATCTGCCGAACACACTCGAGTGCAGTACCTGGGCAACCGTCACCGTCGGCACGGGCATCCGGGAAGCGAAGGCGGGAAGGGCGACCTCGAAGAGGACGTTCGCCGATACGAGAGGCTGGGCAGGGTGCAGGCCCTGGGCGAGCAGCACGTCGGCCGTCGCCTGCATGAGGCCGAGGTCCAGCGATGCGGGGGCTTGCAGGTACCCGAAATCGCGGAGTCCCGCGAGCCTGGTCCAAGCCTCGGTGAGGATCTCCACGACGTGGGCGCGGAAGACGGGATCGAGGTCGCCATCTTCGACCGCCGCATCGCCGCGTTCCGAGAGCAACGTCATCGCGGCATCGAGGACCTCGTCGATGGCGTCGGTGAGATCGGACTCCGCCACGTGGGCGGTGGTGGCAGCGGGGTCGCGAAGGGGGAAATCGTCGGTCACGCTCCAGATCCTACGAGCGCGGGTCGCAGTCCCGTGCCAGCCTCGCGGCCCTAGGCTGACGCAGATGACGAGCACGACAGAGCACCAGGCGTCCACGACGGCACGCCGAGTCGTCGGCGTGGTGCGGATCGGCGTCGGTCTCGCCGTCATCGCGATGCTCGTCTCCACCTACGTCGGCCGCATCGGTGTCGGCGAGAGCAACCCGTTCGACTTCTTCGGCTACTTCACGAACCAGACGAGCCTCATCACGAGCGGACTCCTCATCGCGGCGGGAGTCCTCGCCATGCTCGGGCGCGACGCTCCCGCATGGCTCGCGGTTCTCCGTGGTGTCGCTACGAGCTGCATGATCATCGTGGGTGTCATCTACAACACGCTCGTGCCTGGGACCGGTTCTGCGCCTCCGTGGGTGAGCGCCATCCTGCACGTCGTCTTCCCCACCTACGTGGTCCTCGACTGGCTGCTCGTCGGTGATCGCCCGCGACTGGCCTGGCAGCGGCTGTGGGTCGTGCTGCCCTACCCGCTGCTCTGGATGCTCGTCGTGCTGCTCCGAGGTGCGACTGACGGCTGGGTGCCCTACGGGTTCCTGCTGCCGGAGCACGGGCCCGTTTCTCTGTTCCTGCACGTCGTGGGCCTGCTCGGTGCTCTCCTTGTGGCGGCCACGTTCGTCTGGTGGGCGAGCCGCTTCCGGGGGTCTGTGCGCGGCTGAACGTGGAGGACGCGAGACCGGGTGAGGGAGACCGTGACAGGTGGCCTGCACGTTCGAGGCGCTAGAGCACCGACCCGAGCCACGAGACGGCGGACTGCACGACCTCGGCGAGTCCGAGGGCCAGCTGGAGACCCTGCTCGACCGTACGCGCAGCGACTTCCGGCACGAAGAGCCAGAGAATGCCGAGTGTCGCAGCGAGTGTCACGAACGTGACCGCCAGCAGGAATGCGAGCGCGGCGAGCCGCGGATAGCGCAGCGTGGAGGTGACCGGCTTCGCCTGCATCCACCACACGGGCGCTCGCCTCGCGGCGGCTGGCCGCGACGATCTGCTCGCGCTCGTACCGCCGCCCCTGGCCGGCGGCGTGCTCGCACGTCGAGGCGGACGCGGCCTCGTCGTCGCGGAACCCGAGCGGGGCGCGACCCGCTTCCGGCCTGGACCAGCAGTCGTCGGCGCGCGCTTGGCGCTGTCTCTTCCGGCGCGGGAGCGCTTCTTGGGCGACGGGCGAGTCACGGGCGATCCTCCGGGTCGGGAAGACTTCAATCTATCTGGCCGCAAGCGCCCGAACGGCTACGTTCCGGTCACGGTGTTCGGGAGCCACGCAGGGCCTGTTGTTACCGTGACCGCGATGTTCTCGGACTGGAAACGCAAGCGGGCCACCCGGAAGGTGACGGCCGGTGATGGCCACGAGCTCAAGCGGTATCGGTGGTGGCAGCCCTTCTCACGTGCCCTGTTCCACCTCCGGCTCGTCGAAGGCGACGGCGTGCAGCACCTCTGGTCGGTGGACGTGAAGCTCTGGGGAGACTCCGACGGCGAGGTTGTGGCGGGCCTCTACCGGGATGGGCGCCATGTGGCGCAGTCGAAGCTCCCCGCCCTGTTCCAGGCCCCCGGAGGCACGATCGAGGTCGTCACCAGCGGCTACGGGCTCAAACGCTGCCACTTCGTCTCGGCGGAGGGACGCGAACAGCAGCTCGTGCCCGACCCTGGCTCCGCGGAAGGGCGCAGAGCGCGACTGCATTGGGACCGGCCAGGACTGAGTCGCTTCATCGGCATCGCGGCTGTGAGCATCCTCGTCGTCGCGCTCGTGCTCGGCCTGCCGCAGATCGCAGAGCAGCTGACGAGCATCCCACCGATCGCGGATCGGTTCGGCACGTTCTCCTCGCCGATCCATCTTCCGTCCTGGCTCAATATCTCCCTCGTCGTCGCGAGCCTGGTGGCGAGCACCGAACGCGCGCTGCGCCTCCGGTACAACTGGGTGCTCGACGGTGGGCTTTTCGACGGTGATGACTGAGAGTCAGTTTGATTGTGCACAATTGAGTTGTGTGCAATGCTTTACGCATGCCCGTTACCGACGACATGATCTGCTTCTCGCTGTATGCGGCGAGCAGGGCGACATCGCAGGCCTACCGCAAGCTCCTGGAGCCGCTCGGCCTCACGTACCCGCAGTACCTCGTGCTCGTCGTTCTCTGGAACGACGGCCAGCAGTCGGTGAAGACGCTCGGTGAGGTACTCCAGCTCGACTCGGGCACACTGTCGCCACTGCTCAAGCGCATGGCCGAAGCCGGCCTGATCTCGCGCCAGCGCCGCGCGGGTGACGAGCGGGTCGTCGACGTCGATCTGACCGAGCAAGGCGTCGCACTCCGCTCCGAGCTCTCGCACATCCCATCCCGCATCGCCGCGGGGACCGGTCTCGGGAGCGAGGAATCAGGTGCCGCGCTGCTGCGCACCCTCCAGCACCTGACCGAGACCATGCAAGCCACCGCCGACCAGGCGGACGCACAAGGAAAGAAGGACTAGCTGTGGACGTGCTCTACACCGCGGAAGCTCTCTCGACCGGCCAGGGCCGAGACGGTCGCGTCGTCTCGAGCGACGGCACCGTCGACCTCACGATGGCCGTACCCAAGGAGATGGGCGGGTCGGGTGCCGGCTCGAACCCCGAGCAGCTGTTCGCCGCCGGCTACGCCGCCTGCTTCCACTCCGCCCTGCACGCCGTCGCGCGAGGCAAGAAGCTCGACCTCGGCGACTCCAGCGTCGGCGGGCGCGTGCAGATCGGACCGAACGGCGAGGGCGGGTTCCAGCTCGCCGTCCTGCTCGAGGTCGTCATCCCCAACCTGGCCCATGACGAAGCTCAGGCCCTCGCCGACGCGGCACACCAGGTCTGCCCCTACTCGAACGCCACCCGCGGCAACATCGACGTCACCATCACGGTCTCGGAGGACTGAACATGCGCACCATCACCCACCCCACCTTCGGCGAGCCGCAGGACGTCCTGACGGTCGAGGAGCAGGAACTCCCCCAGCCCGGCCCCGGCGAGGTGCGCCTGCGCATCCTGCTCTCCCCCATCCACAACCACGACCTCTGGACCGTGCGCGGCACGTACGGCTTCAAGCCCGAGCTGCCCGCACGGGCTGGGACCGAAGCCGTGGGGGTCGTGGATGCGATCGGCCCCGACGTCGAGGGACTGAGCGTCGGCCAGCGGGTCGCGACCGGCGGATCGTTCGGCGCGTGGGCGGAGTACGTGACCACCCCCGCCGCTGGCCTCATCCCCGTCCCGGACAGCGTGCCGGACGAATCGGCCGCGCAGCTCGTCGCGATGCCGTTCAGCGCCATCAGCCTGCTCGAGTCGCTCGGCCTCGAGTCCGGCGACTGGCTCGTGCAGAACGCGGCGAACGGCGCCGTCGGCCGCATGGTCGCCCAGATCGCAGCGGCCCGCGGTGTCAACGTGGTCGGCCTCGTGCGTCGGTCCGAGGGCGTCGAGGAGCTTCGCAAGCAGGGCATCGAGCGCATCGTCGCGACGAACGTCGACGGCTGGCGCGATGAGGTCGAGGCGATCACTGGGGGCGCGCCCATCAAGGTCGGCATCGAATCCGTCGGCGGCAAGTCGGCCGGGGAGGTACTGTCGCTCCTCGCGGAGAACGGCGAACTCGTCGTGTTCGGCGCGATGGCCTCACCCACGCTCGAGCTGTCGTCTGGCGACGTCATCTTCAAGCAGGCCACTGTCCGTGGCTTCTGGGGCAGCAAGGTCAGCCAGTCCATCGACGCCGGCCTCAAGCAGCGCCTCTTCGGCGAGCTGCTCCAGCACCTCGGCTCGGGCCAGCTGACGCTCCCCGTGGCCGACGTGTTCCCGTTCGAGCAGATCACCGACGCGGTCGAGGCGAGCCTCACCTCGGGACGAGTCGGCAAGGTCCTGCTCCGCCCGTAGCAGCTCGAGCATCAGCTTCGGGAATGCCCCGCCCTTCACAGGGCGGGGCATTCCGCACGACGCTCCCTGGATCTGCCCAAGCTCGGCCGCCATCCTGAACGCATGTCACATCTCGCAGACCTCCTGGCGCCGAAGCTCCCCGCAGGCATGACCATCCCAGAGCCGCTCGAGCGCGCGTGGACGTCGATGGAGGAACAGGGCTGGGGCTTCGAGAACAGGCACGGCTACTTCCTCACCCCGTATGCCGGGACCACGCAGCTCGGCATCGTCTTCTCCCCCACCGAGTCGCTGACCGGCTGGTTCGAGCCGGGCGAACCCGGCCACGACCGCCTCTTCCCGCTCGGGCAGACCGACGGGACCGGCAGCTTCGCCGCGCTCTGGCTGGATCCGTCGGACGTGATCCGCTTCGTCATGCTCGGCTCCGAAGGCGAGCGACTCTCCCTTGCCGACGATGCCGTCGACTTCCTTCGACTGCTCGCAGTCGGCTACCTGGAGCTGAACGACTACGCGCTGCCGGAGGAACCGTCGGAGGAGGATGAGGAGTCCGTTGCAGCGCTCGCCCCGTTCAGGGCGTGGGTCGAGACCGAGTTCGGTGTCGAGGTGCCCGCTCAGTGGGAGGTTCGCGAGCCGGATCCCTTCGACGCCTGGGTCGCTGAGGTCAAGAACGAGGAACCTGAGCCTGTCCGCGCCGCCACTGCGTTCGTCGCCCCAGAGGTGAACACCAGCGAGGTGATCGCGGCCTGCCTCGACCTGTTCGACGAGCCCCGCATCGAGGGAATCCAGTTCGGACGACTCAGGGGCTTTCGGCGGACCACGGCCGCGTGGGGGCACGAGCTTCTGGTGATCGAGACGAAGGAACCCGGAAACTCGACCGACGTCGCGACGCTTGCGCGGCTCATGAGCGATGTGCGTGCCGCCTTCGCCGCACGGTGGGGACCCCCTCGAGCCGAGGCACCCGCGGCCGGCTCGTGGGCCGCGAACAAGATGGAGGTGACCTGGATCCAGCACGTCGACCTCTGGCCGGTCACCGACGACGTCGTCGTGGCCCTCTTCACCAGCGCGGAAGAGGGCCTGCAGATCGCCGCCGTCGTGTCTCCCGCAGCCATCGACGCGAAGGAGAGGTTCTAGGTTCATGCCGACCGCCTCCGCCTCGGCGTATCTCGCCTCACCGTCGCATGAGCTCGCCCACATGATGTGCGGGCTGGCAAGCACCTCATGACACGGCTCACGTATGCGGAGGTCGGGGCGACGGCAGGAGCACTGCCTGACGGCTACCATCACGTGCGCGAGTCGCTCGTGATCGGTCACGGGCGGGCGGCGTTCGAGCGGGCAGCAGACGACCTGCTCGCCGGCCGCGCGCAGAGCCGCGCCGGCGCCTCTGTCGAACTCTCCGACGTTCCGCTCCGGGAGGGCTCGCTCGTCGTCATGCGGATGCGCATCGGTCCACTCAGGTTCAGAATCCCGTGCCTCGTCGTGTGGGCGGAACGCACGCCCACCACATGCGGGTTCGCCTATGGAACCCTGCCAGGGCATCCGGAGCGAGGCGAAGAGCGCTTCCAGCTCGTGCTCGCCGACTCCGGCGACGTGATCTTCAGCGTCGTCGCCTTCTCCAGGCCGGGGCGCTGGTTCACGCGCCTCGGCGGCCCACTCGCACGCTCCGTGCAGACGCGGATGACGCGCCGGTACCTGGCGGCGTTGGCCGTCGACGCGGAACGAGGGACCTGACGGGAGCCCCCTCCAGAGGTCGCAGACTCTCATCCTGTCGCGGAACAGCAGGTCCGACGTCGGTGATGCACACGTGTAGAGCGGCCCTGGGCTTCGTCGATAGTCGTCAGGCCTGTTGCGGGACCCCCAGTCGCGCCCTCACGTCGGGAATGCGCCAGTCGGTGGTCGCGATCTCCTCGCGCAGCGTCTTCCGAGGTCTTCCTCTGCGGTTGACGAGGACCTCAAGGTCGATCGTCGTCGACTCGGTGATCGCATCGATGACGACGCCGACGCCGGGCAGCGACCCCATGCCCGAGTCGATCATGGCGAGCAGCGGCGGGCCATGCCGCTTCGAGACCGCGTTCGCATCCGCCCCGCCCGCGACGAGCCGCGCGACAAGCGCAGCCTCACCGTCGAGGTCGTGCTCGCGATTCGAGAACAGCAGGTGCAGGGCGTTGAGACCGGACGAGAGCGTGACGGATGCGTCAGCGCCGTCGTCGAGCAGCCGCTCGGCGATGCGCAGGCGGGCCTCGAGATCTGGATTCAACATCACCCTGAGCAGCGGCGTGTCGCCGGTGGACAGCGAGAACGTCGCTTCGTCGGGCGTGTAGTCGGCGAGGAAGGCCTCGAGCGAATCCTCCTCGGCGCGATGTGCTCGGTTCGGCATGATCGCCTCCAAGACGGTCGAGCCCTTCTGCTGGTGTACGGGGCGAGCCTAGCGAAGACGGGAGAGCGGGATCTGGCAGCCCGTTGCCCGTACTGGCTTCGTCGACGGTGCGGGGGCGGACCGACCCGCACACAGGGCGCTCGTCACGACTCATCCGCACCGGGTGGGCTCCTTCCACGCCAGCCGGACGTCGAGACTCTCGGAGTCGGGACGTTCGGCTGGCCGCGGAGATCGTGGTGGTTGTGCCGCCGGGGAAGACAGACCCGCGGCCTCCCCCGTCACGCCAGCCCTAACTGTGTCGGCGACGCAGCAGGAGGACAAGCCCGCCGAGTACGGCGATCGCAGCCGCAGTGATCGTCAGGAACGGCACTCCGCTGCTCCCTGTTGTGGCGAGTGACTCGCTCGAGTCACCGTCGACGGGAGCCGCTGGCGCGGACGTCGCGGTCTCGACGGGGCTCGGAGCCGTCGATGGTTCAGGCGCAACGCTGGGTTCCGGTTCCTGCGTGGGCTCGGGCGCGACGGTCGGAGTGGTTGACGGGGTTGCCGTGGGCGTGGGCTCCGGGCTTGCGGGTGTCGGAAGCGCGGCGGCCGCGGCCAAGATGAGCTGCTGCGTCTGCTCGACGTTCGTCGCCCGGTTGGCGGCGAGGTTGGCGTAGTCGAGCACTGGGACGTGCAGGTGGCCGCCGGCCACGTCCTGACGGTCCAGGCCGACGCGGAGGCGGTTCGCGCGGTACATGCTCTCGTTCGAGAGGTAGTCGCCGCCTCCACCGCTCACTGCGAAGGATCCCTCGGGCGGCGCCGTCGGGTCGTTCGTGCCGACACACTGCGCCTCGTCATCCCGAGCTTCGCTGAAGGAATAGCAGAAAGCGTTGTTGAGCTGCACCGGGAACGGGCCTGTCTCTGCGGCAACCATCTCTTCGAACGGCAGCGTCGTCTCGATGAACTGCGCACCGTCGACGGTCTGCGGCCACGCCGCCGCATCCGGTGCCTCTTCGAGAGCACGCTCGTCGAGGTTGTCGACGCCGCCGCCGCGCCAACTGCTCGCCCAGCGCTCGATGTCGTAGCCGGTGCGCCCCTGGCTGATGGTCATCGCCATCTGGGGTGACGCGGGACCCGCGAGGAACTGGAGACCGTACGCGTCCTCGACGATTCCGCCGTCGAAGCGCGACCACGTCACGGGCAGCACGACGGCCTGGATCTGCACTGGGCCGGAAACCGTCTCGATGACACGGCCGGAGAGGGAGAGGGCAACGGCACCGGAGGGGTTCGAGCGCTCGAGCAGGGCGGGAAGCTGGAACGGGTCGAATCCGCTGATCATCACCTTGGTGACGCCAGGGTCCTCGTCGAAGCCGAGCTCGAGCAGCCCACGAGTCGCCTCCTCCAGGCTGTGCAGCAGGTCGGTGAGCTGCTCAGCCGAGACGGCGGAGGCGGCGGCCCAGTCCTTGACCTCGGCGCGCATCGCGAGCCGCGCCCAGTAGAGGCCGCGGTCCTCGTAACGGGTGGCTGCTTCGACGTCTTGAGCGTTCTGGACAGCGATGTCCCAGATCTCGCGACCCGTCTCCACGATGAGCGTGTCGGCATGGCCGGGGGCAATCCCGGCGAGCTTGGCGGAGAAGTCGTCGAGCGCGGCCTCTAGCCCGGTGGAGGCGATCATCTGGGTGGAGAAGGGAACGGTCTCGCCGGGGAGCGTGGCGCTGAGACGCAGCTCCTCCGCGTCCAGTTCGGTGCTCTCGAGGCGGGGGTCGGGTGCCGCCTGCGCCGGCGAGGCGAGAACGGTGGCGAGGATGGCCCCGGCGCCGAGTGCGGCGAGGAGTCGTCTGGTGACGCGTGTCATGGTCTCGTGTCCTAGGTGTGGGGCGTCGGACTCATGGTGCTCCGGCGCCGTCGGCAGAGGGGTGGGTACACCGCGGATCGCGCTCTGGGATCAAGATCGCCGGTGCGAACACCCGGGTATCAATCGACCCTATGTTGTTCAACACGACGACGGGGATTGTTCACGTTTAAGGCGTGTGAACAGTTGCTGAGTGGACGCGGGTCCACGATGGCGATCCATGACGGCACGGGATGCGGCGAGCGCGGTCTTCCTGTGGCCGGCTGGCGAGGCGGGGTGTGCATCTTTGCTGCGTCCGCAGGTTGCGGATACGCATCGCCGAACGCCGCCGGTCAGCTCGGGTTCGGCAACTGGACCTGCATAGGAGAGATGTCGACTTCGACATTGCCGAAGATGAATCCGTCAGGACGAGCCAGGCCACCGTCATAGAGCTCGATCGGGAACGTGAAGAGGGAGGAGAGCGACACTCCGGTCCAGAGCACGATCACGATTGTGAATAGGATCGCTGAACGAGTGAACTGGCCTCGAGCGTCTGCGAGGATCGTTCCCCGCCGAATGAGCACGGTGAGGATGCTCACGCATCCGAGCGCCAGCGCCAGGTATGCGAACGGACTGGGCTGCAGCGTCATCGCGAGGCAGTTGGGGACCTGGTCCGTGATCTCCCCATTCGCGTCGAGAGAGTCCCCAGCCCCGGTCACACCACCCGCGCAGTAGCTGCGCGAACCACCGCTCGCGATGGTGTGGAACAGGGCGATCGCGAGGATCCAGAGGATGTAGCGGCGTACTTCCAGGATCCACCCGCGCCCGATCACGGCGTCCAATTCGGGAGGTGCTGCCAGCTCACGGTTCGGGTTCGGGGTCATCGTCGCCTCGCTTCGTGGGTCCATTCTCTGTGGGCTGGTGACGTCAGCACGCTCCCAGTCGACGCTGGACGCTCCCAGAGCGCTCAGAAGTCGTCACGTGGTAGCGCCTCAACTGCGAAACGCAGTAGCCAGTCCCGCTCAGAGCGTTCTGGAGGCCGCCGGCACGGCCGACGTGCCTCGATCGCGGAAGCCTTGACGAACCCGCGCGACATGGCCGCACGAAGAGCGGGTGACCCTCGACACCCCGTGGGCCGCAGATTCGGCGGGGATACCCGTGCCAAGAAGCGAGATTGGTGGGCCCTGCCGGGATCGAACCGACGACATCCACGGTGTAAACGTGGAAGCGGCTGGTGAGCATCGGCAAGTGTCCGCTACTAAAGCGCTGGTCATGGCGACTTTCGCTGAGTCTGGGCGTGGTGGTTCACTTGCCCATTCTTGCCGATATTCGCCCTCGGTTTTCGACCTCCACCGGAATCTCACCGGAACGTTCCGGTGCGGCGCTTCCCATGGTTCTCGCAATCAGTGACCGCTGTTTGCCAATGCTGTCTCTGCGCCGTGCTCTCTCGTCGACGGCTCGAGCGGCCCGCGTAGAGGTGCATGAGCACTCACGCCCCGCACCCGTCCCTCATGCTCTGCATCGATCTTGAGACCACCGGTCTCGACGAGCAGACCGGCCTCGTCCTCGAGGTCGCCGCCGGCGTCGTCACGAACGATCTCTCCCACGTCGACGACGGGATCTCCGTCGTCGTTGCCCAGCGAAGTCCCCGGGACTCGATCTTCCCAGTCCTCCCGTGTCGTGGCCGCATGAACGACTTCGTCGTAGACATGCGCACCAGCAACCAAAAGCGGCCTCATCGCCGACGTCGACCGCGCCAGCATGACCGTCGCAGACGTGGACGCGCGCATCGCCGCCTACTTTGAGTCGCACGCAGACGGCGTCCCGCTGCTCCTCATCGGCAACTCGATCACCCTCGATCGCAACTTCCTGCGCGAGCACCTGCCGTTGACGTTCGCGAAGCTCCACCACCGCAGCGTCGACCTCACCAGCGTCGAGCTGCCCTTCGCCCGCCGCCCCGGCCTCGACATCGACCGGGTCGCACCATCCACGGGCCACCTGGCAATAGACGACGTTGACGCGTGCCTGGCAACAGGCCGGAACATCGGCGACACCATTCAGGCGGTGCTCGCAGCGGTCGACCGCTCATGACCCCGGGCCGTGAACGAACACTGCTCCGTAGAGACAATCCCGTGACCAGCGCAATGGATGGGCCGGCGTGTGCTCGAGACGCAGGGTTGCGCTCTCCGCTGTGGCCTAAAGCGGAGGCTCACCTGACGTGGGCCTGAAGCGCGGTCAGGCTTGGGGCGACCCAGTCGCCCCAAGTCCTGGATGCGTATGTGCAGGAACCCGCAAAAGATACCCATCCGGCCGGATCGTGGGCAGGGCGGTCGGTCGGTGACAAGACTGCGCGGGTCCGGACTCGCGGTGCCACTCACCCCTGCGGTCCACCGTGGGTGCGGATCTCAAGACTGACGACCTGTCCCGTCGCATGCCGCTGAGCGCGCCTGCACGGTATGCACGAGTACGGCCAAGAGGGGCGGGTGGTCTCTTTCCGCGACGCCGTACCCTCCCGCGCAGCATGCTCACGCCATCGTGTGCATCAT
The DNA here is from genome assembly GCF_008831075.1 of Pseudoclavibacter terrae. GTDB lineage: Bacteria > Actinomycetota > Actinomycetes > Actinomycetales > Microbacteriaceae > Pseudoclavibacter > Pseudoclavibacter terrae. The sequence goes on from NZ_WBJX01000002.1 coordinate 679,248, forward strand.
CGGCATGTGGCGCGTCGACGAGTTAGGACCCTACCGAGGGACTGCATCCAATGAAGAGACGAGTGCTCGACGCTCGACTATGCGGACTGACGTCGTGCCGATGCGTAGTCGGAATACCCCTTTGGATATAGGCCGCCCCTTGGCACGCTGACTCGAGGGACCTAACTCTGAATTGCGTCGTCTGCAACTTAGTCCAGGCCGACGACACTCCCACCGTGTCACCTTTCAGGGTACAAACGAGCAGGAACGATTCATATGACCGAAGAAGCACGCATGCCCATTCAGGCCTGGCGCGCAGCCAACATTCTGCTGGACGTCGTCGTGGCTCAATCCCCGACGGCAACTCCGGGCGACAACGAGCGCGCCCATGGGGCGGCAGTGGACCCTCTTGTGCGGCCTCAGAACGAGATCGACGAGTCAATCGAGAGCGACCACCTTCTCGGTGCCGCCGCGATCAACATAAGTTGGTTGACGTCGCAGCTGGCACAGATCCGGGGGCATGATCTGGTTGACGTCGTTGCTGATCTCAGGGCTTTCCTGCTTGGGGTCGTCGAGCAGTAGTCCCCCGCGTCCTAAGGGAACGCGTTGCTGCTTTGGGGTACCAGAGGGTGCGCGAAGCGCTACGAAATCGGTAGTACCCGTCCGGCTCATCAGAGGAACATTTCTGGACGGCTGGCCCTTCGCATCGTTCGGATGAACTCGTCGACGACGAGGTCCCCGTCGGTGCGCCAAAAGAGGGAGATTGTCCGAGTCACTGGCGGTTCCAAAGCCACACTTTGGACAGTCCTTGGCACGATATTTGAGGGTACGAGCGTGGAGCCCACGCCACGAACAGCAAATTCAACCGCAGCCCTCGCCTGCTCAGTACGCACCGCGACGATCGGGGCGAACCCACCGCTTCCGCATGTCTCGTCTAGAACCGCCGATAGGCCGTTCTCGCGACCAAACTGGACCCATGCCTCGTGTTGAAAGCTCGAGATGGCTATGCGCGCGTCACCGCTCCATTGTCCGTACTTTGGCACCACGACGAATTCCTCCTCTCCCATGAGGAGGCTTTGACCATCCCAGGGGGACGGAGTGGGGCCAAAGCCAACGTCCAGGTCTCCCGACAGAACTGCTTCTGTCACCAGATCGCGATGACGGTACTCGGACAGGTGTATCTCTATTGATGGGTGCCGGACACGCCACGCATGCATTAGTTTCGGGATCACCCTGATGCTTAGGGAATAGACAGTGCCAACTCGCAGAAAGCCGGTCTCTCCAGCCCCGATTCCGCTGACCAGCCGCTCAAAGTCCACGATTTTAGCAATGAGTGCCTTAGCAGCGGGTAGCAGCGCACGGCCAGCAACCGTGGGCGTGACAGTCCGCGTCGAGCGATCTATGAGACGCAGGCCAACCTCCGATTCTAGGGCTGACACGTACCGAGAGACTGTGGGCTGGCTCACGAACAAGGCCTTCGCTGCCGATGAGAATGACCCGCGATCACAGACTTCGACAAAAGCATGAAGGTAACGCTCGCGCTTGTCCATGTGCCCCTCCATCCGTGTGACCAGGAGCGCCGCCTGGGGTGCGGCGCGATTTGCACACCCAAGTAGAGCATCCGAAATTTCCCCCTTGCCTGGAAGAGGTCCGTACGCTAAACCGAACATTCAGATTCTGAATCCTTCCGCTACCGGGTCCGCATAGTTGCGGGAGCATCACGAACCAGCAGACAGTTACAGGAACGCGAATTCACTTGGTCGGGTTTTCTCCAGCTGTTTGAACGGAAACACCTTGTGCCAGGGAGACCGCGCTCGTAACTTGAGCCGCTTGGGGTCTGGCGGCGGCGTGCTTCGGCCGGTTCCACGTTCCCGTACTTTTGAACGCGGCGTAGAGCCATCTAGGGGATAGTGCTCCGCCCGGGGGGCTTGCGGTGAAACGTCTCTTCGACACCCAAGCCTCCCGCACCTCCCGTCACAGAGTCGATCTGACGCGAAGCAGTCCGTGTCGGTGCGTAGGGAATTCAAGATGACACAACGAGACAGTTCGAAGCCCCGCAGTGCGGAGCCCCCCAGGCGTTCTTTCACGAGCGCGTTGGTCTGGTCAGCACCGATCGTATTGAGTGTCACTGCGGCGCCGACGGCGATCGCCTCCGCCTCATGCGCTCCGCAGACAGCAGCACAGCTGCAGGAGTCGCTGGCCATCACTGCTAGCGCAGGTCTGAGCCGCTATCGCTCCACTCGCGTGCCGCCCACTGCCCCCCAGGTTGAGTTCGTGAACTCCTACGAACCCTTGCTTGCCAGCGCGCTTGTCGTCCAGGATCCACCCGCCAACATTGCGACAACTACGACGTTGACCAGCTCGGTCGCGTGTCTCAGTGCTGGGACCTACACATTCACTTTCGGAGTAGCGGCCCAGAACGTGAATCCGCGGAATCTTTCCCTCACAACGGAACTCAGAGATGTGAGCAATGGAGCCCTTCTCTCTCGTGTTCTACTTGCCCAAACGACCAACTCAACGAGTCGAGACCATACATACCGAACTGTCACCATGCCGTTGACGCTCACGCGTCGAACTCGCTTGACACTTTCCTATGCATGGTCATTCCTAGCAGGGTCGGGCCCCGGCGATGACATCGCCGTCACCTCGCCCGAGGTGCGCCAAAACTAGAGGCTCTCCAACGGAGGATGACACTCCGACGGATTCGGTGCGGCCTACAACTTCGGTGCGCGCATCTAGGCAGTTGCCGTGCTGGTACTTCAGCGACGCGGGGCATGGTTGCCTTAGATGCGGCTCGGGTTCGAAGACGGCTGAGACCCCATTGCCCAACCGCAAAGAGCGATCGGCGGGTACCACACTGGAATTACCGTGTTGTGCCGAGGTTCGCTTGCTCGGCGAAGGTCTGCATGAAGGCGGCGACGAGGGGATCGGGCTCGGAGCGTGTGTATGCGCTGATGAGTCGAGTTCGAGGCGGGTCTAGTCGAAGCTGCGCACCGTGGAATCCCGTGTCCAGAATGTTGGAGGGCACCAATCCCAGGCCCACTCCGGCCGCCGCATACCTGGGGACGGAGGCGACCTGCGGAGTTCGTATAGCGACAACCGGTTCAAAGCCGGCCTCAGCCGCATAGTGATCAAGCACGCCGGCTAATCCGTGGTCGGCGGTGTAGTGGACCCAAGGATCCCCCGCGAGTTCGGCCATTCGCACTGAGCCTCTCCCTGCCAGCGCGTGATGGCGTTCGGAGATGACAACAAACTCCTCTTGGCCCACGGTCACCGAGGGACCATCCCACGCGGCGGGCATCGGCGTGATTGCTACGTCTGCTCCCCCTGCGTTCATGCTCGCGACTACGGCGTCGACGGTTTGATGCTCGAGCAGGTTGACGGACGTCGCCGGATGACCACGAAACCAGGCCTCGAGCACTCCCGGCATGACTCCGAGTCCGATGGACGTGATCGTCGCAACCTCAAGCACCCCCGCATCAGCGTGGAGCAGCGCCCTCGCGGACGCTAGGGCGCGCCGTGAGTCAGCGAGCAATGCTCTTGCATGCGGTAACACGACGCGTCCCAATGGCGTCAAAACCAACTCACGTGGCAGCCGATCGAAAAGTCGTCCGCCCAGTTCGAGCTCGAGGCTCCGAACCTGCTGCGAGAGGGCAGGTTGCGAGATGCCCACGTCGACGGACGCCGCTGTGAACGAGCCCGACTCCACGACCCGGACGATGCATTCCCATTGCCGCAAATTTGCCATAAGCCGAGCTTATGACAGGTCGCCACATTGTTACTTTGACTTCGGCGTGTCTCATCGCCAAGCTCGGCGTATGGAACATCTCAAAACCCCGATCAGGCTTGGTTCGCACCAGTTGGCCCACAGAATCGTGATGGCCCCGATGACCCGGGCCCGCGCCGCTCAGCCCGGCAACATTCCCACGGCGCTCAACGCCACCTACTACGCGCAGCGCGCTTCTGCAGCCCTCATCATCTCGGAGGCGACGCAGATCTCGCCTCAAGGGCAGGGATACAGTTTCACGCCGGGTCTTCATTCCGATGACCAGGTCGATGGCTGGCGTCTCGTCACGAAAGCTGTCCACGACGAAGGAGGGCTGATCTTCGCCCAGCTCTGGCACGTCGGTCGGATGTCTCACGCGTCCTTCCACGGCGGCTATCCGCCGGTTGGGCCGAGCGCGCTCGACTCGGGAGCCAGAATATGGATCAGTCAAGGTGGGGTTGGGACCATGGTCCCGACGACCACGCCGCGCAGCCTCACTACTGACGAGATCGCCGCCATTACTGAGGACTATCGAATCGCGGCTGCGAACGCCATCCGAGCCGGCTTCGATGGCGTGGAGATTCACGCGGCAAACGGGTACCTCATCGATCAGTTTCTGCGCACAACGTCCAACGTTCGGACAGATGAGTACGGAGGCAGTGTCGAGAACCGAGTGCGTTTCGGGGCGGAAGTGGTTCGGGCAGTCGTTTCGACGATAGGGGCCGAGAAAGTTGGGATTCGGATCTCTCCGCAGATCAAGGCGCGCAACATGGGCTGTCCCGAGATCGAGGACACAGTCCTCTCGCTCGTCGACACCGTGGAAGAGATCGGGATTGCTTACGTGCACCTGGCCGAAGCCGACTGGGATGACGCGCCCGTAATCTCGACAGATTTCAGAGTCCGACTGCGGCAGCGCTTCAGCGGGTGCCTTATTGTTGCGGGCGGCTACACGCCGGCTAGCGCGAATGAGATCTTGGCAGACGGCCACGCCGATCTGGTGGCCTTCGGGCGGCCATTCATCGCCAACCCTGACTACCCTGAGAGGATCGACAGTCAAGCCCCACTCGCAGACTTCGACGCGACGACCCTCTACGGAGGCAACGAACAGGGTTACACGGATTACCCGCCGCTACGACCGGTGCCCGCCGTGGGACGTGTCGGACAGGCGGCGACAGCATGATCCGGGCGATCGCAGTCACCGGTGGCAAGGCCCCGGGACAACTGGTCGATGTGGAGGTTGAACGTCCCCAGCCGGGACCAAACGACCTGCTCGTGGAAGTTCGAGCCGTATCGGTCAACCCGGTTGATACCAAGGTCCGCGCATCCGCTGGCCCCAATTCAACTGAACGCATTCTTGGATACGATGCCGCTGGCATCGTCCTTGAGGTCGGCATCCAGGTAACGCTCTTCAAGCCCGGTGACGAGGTTTATTACGCGGGAGACTTGACTCGCAGCGGTACCAACGCCCAACTTCACCTTGTTGACGAACGCATCGCCGGGCCGAAGCCGCTTTCTCTCACGCACGCCGAAGCGGCCGCGGTTCCCCTCACAGCGATCACTGCCTGGGAGGTGCTCTTCGAGCGCCTGCGCCTCAACCGTGACGGAGGCCAAGGCAAGCGGATACTGATCCTTGGAGCCAGCGGAGGTGTGGGCTCGATGCTTACTCAGCTCGCCGCGAAGCTGACGCAACTTGAGGTCATCGCAACGGCGTCCACTCCAGCATCACAAGCGTGGGCGATCCGCAACGGCGCCCACCGCACGATCAACCACCATAACCTGGGTGAGGAACTGCCCGCTCTGGGCGCGGTCGACTACGTCGCATCTCTGAGCGGCACTGAAGCGAACTTCAGCGCTATATGCGCGGCGATTGCGCCCCAGGGCGCGATCGCTGTCATCGACGACCCAGCCAGACTCGACATCACACCGCTGAAGAGCAAATCGGTGTCGGTGCACTGGGAGCTGATGTTCACACGCTCGATGTTCCAGACGAGTGACATGCTGGAGCAGCACCGGTTGCTGTCTGAGGTGTCGACCCTGCTGGATGAGGGAATCCTGCGAACCACAGTCGCGGAGGTGTTGTCCCCAATCGACGCCGAAACAATGCGCGAAGCGCATGCTCGAGTCACTCAGGGGGGCACGCCCGGCAAGATTGTCGTCTCAGGTTGGCGTGGCGAATGAAGCAAGAGTAGGCACGGGGTATTGCCGAGGCCACAGCGGTCCGCTTCACGCAGGCGCAAGAATGTCGCGTGAGGCGGACCGCGCCTACCCCAACTCTCAGTAATACCGCGGCAGGCGAGATCGCCCAGGGGTCCTAGCGCCAGGCCTCATCCGAAGTCAGCGCTCGCGTCACCGACGACGAGGGCGCGAGAGCAGACGCGGTTGATCGGGTCAGGAGTCAGGTGATGGCGTCGATCTGGATCCGCGTCGACTCCGGTGATCTTGGCGGGCGAGGCTCACGACGAGTGCGAGGGCGAGCGCGGCGCCGATGATCAAGGTCAGGGAGGCGATCGTGTCGCCGGTCGACATCGCACCGTGCGTGGCGCCGTTGCTGCCGGGCTGGAGGAATCGTCCGAAGTCGCCGAGGCCGTGGAGCAGGATCGGCACCCACAGTGTGCCCGTCGCGCGGTAGGCGCCGTAGAAGAGTGCGCCGTCCAGAGCTACGGCCAACGTGTTGAGGGCGATCGTGAAAATGCCCAGGTCTTCGAAGAGGTAGCTGACGACGTGGGCGAATCCGAAGGCGAAGGACGTGATGAGCAGCGCCGCCAGCTCCCGGTGATGGCCGAGGACTGTGACGCG